>OY969109.1:1795000-2994754 GCA_963698015.1 uncultured Actinomycetes bacterium | reverse complement strand
GCAGGAGCTGGGTCACTCGGCTCAAGCTCGCCGGAACCGATCGAGCAGAAGACCCGCTACCTGCCCCGATGGCCAGCGGCGAGTGGCTCGCCGCCTACGCGCTGACCGAGCCGGGCTCGGGGTCGACAGCGCGGCGATGCGAACCGACGGCTCGGCGCGAGGGCGACGAGTACGTGCTCGACGGCGGCAAGCGCTTCATCACGAACGCGGGGTCGCCGAGCTCTACGTCGTCTTCGCGAAGACCGACCGCGAGGCGGGGCACGGTGGCATCTCGGCGTTCCTGGTCGAGGCGGGCGGACCGGGGTTCGAGGTCGGCCGCATCGAGGCGAAGATGGGGATCAAGGGCTCGACGACCGGCGAGATCTTCTTCAACGACGTGCCGTGTGCCGGCGGCCAACCTGCTGGGCGAGGAGGGCGACGGGCTTCGCGATCGCGATGCGGGTCCTCGACCGCTCGCGGCCCGGCATCGGCGCGCAGGGCCTCGGGCTCGCGCAGGGCGCCACCGACTACGCGCTCGAGTACGCGAAGTCGCGCGAGACGATGGGCAAGCCGATTGCCGAGCACCAGCTGATCGGAGCGACGCTCGCCGACATGGAGACGAAGTGCGAGGCGGCGCGCGGCCTGCTCTACAAGTGCGGCCGCATGATCGACGAGGGCGTCGACGGGCCCGAGCTGACGAAGATCTCGGCGATGGCGAAGCTCTACTGCACCGACGTCGCGATGGAGGTCACCACGGACGCGGTGCAGATCCTCGGTGGCTACGGCTACATCTCCGAGTATCCGGTCGAGCGGATGATGCGCGACGCCAAGATCACGCAGATCTACGAGGGCACGAACCAGATCCAGCGGCTCGTGATCGCCCGCGCGATGATCAAGGAGCTCCGGTCGTCCTCGTTCGCAGCCGTCGGCTAGAGAACGCCGCCGGACGCGTTCGGGCGCATCGCGCGCGAGTACGAGCTCGGCCGGCCGGAGTGTCCGTGCGAGCTGCTCGACCGGATCGTCGCCGAGCTCGGCCTGGCCGACGAGGCGACGGTGCTCGACCTCGGCGCCGGCACCGGCAAGCTGACGCGGGCGCTCGGTGCGCGCTTCGCGCACGTCGTCGCGGTCGAGCCGGACGACGCGATGCGGGCGGTGCTCGATGCGGTCGTGCGGGCGCGGGCTCGGCGGGAGCGCCGAGCGATCCCGCTCGGCGACGACGAGGTCGACGCGGTCTTCTTCGGCGATGCCTTCCACTGGTTCGCCGCAGGAGACGCGCTGCGCGAGATCGCCCGCGTGCTGCGGCCGCGCGGCGGCCTGGCGATGCTCTGGAACACCTGGTCGACGACCCGGAAGGCTCGCACCGCCGAGGCCCGGGCGGTCCTCGACGAGGTCTTCGCCCGCGGTGGCGAGCCGGCTCCACCGCGTGCTCTCGAACGCGGTGGAAGGCGACGTCGAGGGCTCGGGCTTCGAGGAGCTCCGCGAGGCCGAGTTCGTGGCGCGCAGCCGTCACGACCGCGAGACCTGGATGACCGACCTGCTCTCGGTCAGCTCGATCGCAGTCCAGCCGGAGAGCGACCGGGCCGCGTTCGCGGAGCGCCTGCGGGAGCTCGTCCCGCCGGGCGAGCTGCGTGCACGTCGGGCGACGGGTACGCTCACTGTGGCGACGCACGCTCTACTGAGGACTGCGCATCCGTCGGAGCCACGTCGCTTCACGAGCGCCGATCGCGTGCTGTTCCCGGACGACGGCGTCACCAAGGGCGACCTCGCTCGCCTACTACGACGAGGTCGGGCCGAGCGATCGTCCCGCACCTCCGCGACCGCCCGTTCACGATGAAGCGCTGTCGCGCAGGGCATCGCGGCGACGCCTATCTTCCAGAAGCAGGCGCCGAAGGGAAGCCGTCTGGATCAGACGCGCCAGTTCCGCGACCTGGCCGCGCGCAGGGCGACTCGCGGCTCGTCGACTTCGCGCTCGTGACGAGCCGGCTGGCGCTCGTCTGGATGGTGCAGATGAACTGCATCGACATGAACGCGTGGTACTCGCGCATCGACAAGCCGGACCGGCCCGACTTCGTGCTCTTCGACCTCGACCCGCCCGAGTCGCGCAACGGGATTCGCGCTCGCGTCCGGGTGGCGCACTACGTTCGCGAGGCGCTCGACCGCTCGAGCTCGCGCTCGTACGTGAAGACGAGCGGGTCGGACGGGATCCACGTGCTCGTCCCGATCACCCGTCGCTCCACCTTCGAGGACACCTACGAGCTGCGCCGAGCGCGTCTCGCGCCGGCTCGAGGAGCGAGCATCCGGGCGTCGTCACGACCGAGTGGCTGAAGAAGAAGCGGCGCGGCGTGCTCGTCGACCACCGGCAGAACGGCTGCGGGCAAGACGATCGCCTCGGTCTACTCGGTGCGCCCGAAGCCCGGGGCACCGGTGTCGACGCCGCTGCGCTGGGAGGAGCTGACCGAGAAGCTGCGCCCGCGCGACTTCGGCGAGGCGGAGGCGCTCGAGCGGATCGAGCGCCACGGCGACCTGTTCGAGCCGGTGCTCCAGGGCGGGCAGTCGATCGGCGCCGCCCTGCGCTCGCTGCGAAGAGCTGACTAGGGTCGAAGCGAGCTCGTGTTGACCACCTCGAAGTCCGAGCCCTTGACCCGGTTCAGGGTGTCCAGCTGCTGGTTGCTCCAGCGAGGGTCGGGCGCGCCCGTGATGACCCAGTTCGTGCCGTTGTCGGCGACGATCATCCCGTAGCGCTTGAGGGCAACAGCATCACCCTCGCCTGCGGCGGGAAGTCTGTCGAGCGGGTAGTCGGCCCGCAGGCGGACGCGCATGCCCATCGGCGGGAGCGAGCGATCCTTGGGGTCGCGTCCGTGGTGGCGGCGCCGGGTAGATGTACGCCGCCGCGCGTGCGCCTGACGGTGAAGCGCAAGGCGTGGTCGATCCGCCCTCTGGCGACCTCGTCGTAGCGGGCGAGGCCGGGGAAGATGGGGAGGCCCGCCGCGTCGGCGGAGGTCTTGCCGCGTGGCCGGAGGCGGTTCGAGCGCAGGCTCCAGGTCGCGCCTGAGTAGGCCCGCCAGCCCGTGGCAGCGCGTCGGAGGTCGATACAGCTCGTAGAGACGGCAGTGGCCGCGGTCGATGATCAGGGCGTGGTCGTCGACGCCGCCCTCGATCCGCACGTGCTTCGGGATCGGGTAGCGGACGTGATCGCTGCTCCGCGTTGTCGAACGTGACCCGCTTCAAGGGCTGTCGCGGTCCGACGACGTTGAACGGGATGCCCCTGGTCACGCCGCCGAGCAGGCCGGAGCCGAAGTCGGCCCAGACGCCGTCGCCGGCTCCGATCGAGTCGATGATCGTCTTCGAGTTGGCCGCGACTGGCAGCCGATCGACGCGGCTGTTCCACGGGTTGCTGGCCGGGAAGATCGGGCAGCGGGGTGCGGTCGGCAGGCGAAGCGCTGCGGCGGAGCCGGACAGCGCGAGCAGGGCGATCGCGACGGCTGCGGCAGCGGCGCGCACGGAAGAGCGGTATTCGCGGCCCTGCGGCCGTCTCCTCAGGGGATCGAGGCTAGGGGCGCAGCGAGCTCGTGTCCACGACCTCGAAGTTCGAGCCCGTGACCCGGCCGAGGGTGTGCAGCTGGTCGTTCGACCAGCCGCGGCTCGGCGCGCCCGTGATGTACCAGTCGGCTCCGTTGTCGGCGACGATCATCCCGTAGCGCTTCAGGGCGACCAGGACGATCCGCGCCTGCTTCGGGAAGGGCCGGACATCGAAGCTCGCCTTCAGCCGCACCCGCAGCCCCATCGGCGGCAGGTTGGCCGAGGTGAGGTCGCTCGCGTAGTGCCGCGCCGGATAGAGATAGGCACGGCGCGTGTGTTCGACCGTGAAGCGCAGCGCGTGGTCGATCACGCCGCGGCGCGCCTCGTCGTAGCGGGCCAGGCCGGGGAAGATCGGGAGCCCGGCGGCATCGGCCGACGTCCAGCCCGCCGGCCGGACGCGGTTGGAGCGCAGGTTCCAGGTCGCGCCCGCCCAGGCGTGCCAGCGGCCGCCGCTGCGCTCGAGCCCGCCGAGCTCGTAGAGGCGGCACGCGCGCTTGTCGAGCAGGAGCGCATGGTGGTCGCTCCCGCCTTCGATGTGGACACCCTTCGGGATCGGATAGCCGACGTGATCGCTCTCGTCGTCGTACTCGAAGCTCACCCGCGAGCGCTTCGTAGCGCGGCCGACCACGTCGAAGGGGATCCCGATCGGCGAGCCCTCCCAGAGCCCCGAGCCGAAGTCGGCGTGGAGGCCCGTGCCGGTCCCGATCGAGGCGATGATCGCCGCCGAGCTCTGCGCCACCGGCAGCTTGTCTACCCGCTTGTTCCACGGGTTCGAGGCCGGGAAGATCGGACAGCGGGGAGCCGCCGGAACACGGAGCGCCTGGGCTGCGCCGCCAAGGCAGGCCAGGGCGATCAGGAGCAGGACGGCGGCGGCGCGGCTCACGATCTTAGTATCGGCGTCGCGTCGGCGGCCTCGATCCCGCCTTCGGTTAGTAGGAGGGCTTGACGAAACGACGGCTGTGCCGCCGAGCACGCTGCTCGCCCCAGGCGGCGTCCTCAGTCGCACCCGTAGCCTCCGGCTACGAGCACTCCCTGCGTCCTTGCCTCGGAACGATCAGCGCACTCCGGCGACGAGCGACGTTCCGCCAAACCCTCCTAGCCCGCAGCGCGCATGGAGGCCTTGTACGCGCGCTTCTTGGCCTGGTAGGCCTCGAGCGCCTCGGCCGAGTCCACGTCGCCGAGGGTCGGATGGCCGGGCACGAGCTCCTCGGCGGCCTCGACGCCGAAGCGCTTCGCCAGCACGGCGCCAAGCGCTTTGATCTTCATCTCGCCGAAGCCGGGGAGCGCGGCGATCCGCTTGCGCAGGTCGGCGCCGTCCTCCGCTTCGCTCCAGACGCGTTCGGCGTCGCCGCCGTAGTCCTCGACGACGACCGCCGCGAGGTCCTGCACGCGCTGCGCCATGTTGCCCGGGAAGCGGTGGATCGCTGGCTTCTCGCGGAACACCTCCTGCAGCCGTGCCGGGTCGGTGGCGGCAATCTTTCCGGGCTCAAGGGTTCCCAGCCGCTGCTTCAGCTTGAGCGGGCCGGTGAACGCAGTCGGCACCGTGACCTGCTGGTCGAGCGCGAACCCGACGAGGAGGGCGAACGGCTCGCGGGCGAGAAGCTGGTCCGCCTCGTCGTTGCCGGTGAAGTGCAGCCGATCCGGGTGCGTCGTCGGCACGGTCCCGATCCTACAGCCAGCCGGCGGCTCGCTCGGCGAGCGCAACGGTGGTCACGTTGGTGTTCGCGCAGGGGATGATCGGGACGACGGAGGCGTCGACGACGTAGCCGGCGGCTCCGCCGCCAGCACGAGGACGTCGTGAGCCATCTCCGTTACCTATCGAGCAGCTCCTGGAGCGCTCGTGCGGCCAGGTCGGCGGTCGTCATCGCCGAGATCGCGAGGACGGATTCCTGCTGAGCGGTCAGCGGGAGCGCGTCGAGGACGCGGTCGAGGTGGTCGCGATGACCGGGGTCGAGCTCGCCGTGCTCGGCGAAGGTGTGGAAGGCCGCTCGCGGATAACCGGTCCGCTCGACGAGCGTCTCGATCAGCTCCTCCGTGGGCGGGTAGCCCTCCATGAACGCGATGTAGCCGAGGAACGTCAGCGGGTGGTAGTGGCGGAGCCAGTAGTACTGGCTGCCGACGAGCGTCGCGACCGCCGGCGGCGGCATGCGCCCGAGCACCGTCGCCCGGTCGACCTCGAGCAGCTCGAGGTCGTCGAGCAGCTCGTCGTCGTGATGGAGCTCCTCGTCGACGTGCTCCTCCAGGTAGGACACGAGTGGGCTCGCGAGCGGATCGTCGTCGGGCAGTGCTCGCGCCCGTTCGGCTGCCGCCTCCGTCAGCGGCACGGTCGCCCGGATGATCTGGTGCTGCAGGACCAGGAACTCGGGCCACAGCTCGCGCAGCCTCGGATGGTTCACGAGGGACTCGCACGCGGCGGCGTAGGGCTCGACGACGAGCGCGAGCTTCCGCCGGAGCCGAACGCTCGCCCGCGGCTCTGCGCTACCCAGGTGGCCGGCGGCGGGCGCTTCGTCAGTGGACCACGGCCGCGTAGTGATGCGACTCGCAGTTCGCCTCGTGCAGGCTGGCCCCGACCTTCTCGAGCACGTCGAGCTCCTCCGGCGAGAGCGAAAGGAGTGTGTCGTACACGGACGCGGGCAGGCCGTCGAGCGCTCGCCTGGCCAGGTACTGCGCCAGATGGTCTGGGATTTCGCGCGGATCGTCCCCGGTGGGCTCCGTCATCGCACCGTCCCCTTTCGTCGACCCGGCGACTATTCAAGCCTCGGATGGCAGTGTCAAGCGGGACTGGCCGGGGCGAGCTCCCTGGCGAGCGCCCGTGCACGCTCGAGCGACGGCAGGTTCCCCTTCCGCTCGAAACGGCGGGCGGCGTCCTCGGCTGCGGCCAGCGCCTGGTCGCGCCGGGCGCCGTGAGCGAGCACCGAAGCCAGGTCGAGGAGCGCGTCGCCCTGGGTGTTCAGGAGCTCCGTCGCCTCCGCGAGCCGGACCGCCTCCCGGGCAAGCGCCTCGGCGCCGTCGGGGTCACCAGCCTCGGCTCGCACCTTCGCGCGCGCCGCGCGCCAGAGCACCTGCGAGAGGACGTCGTCCGGCTCGGCCGCGACCTCGCCGGCGCGGCTGAAGTGGTCGGCTTCGTCGAACTCTCCCAGCGCGCAGAGCGCGTGCGCGAGAAAGCCGGCGATCGTGGAGAGGAAGCCGCTCTCGCCGAGCTCCTCGAGCGTGGCGTAGCTGGCCCGGAGCGTGTCCGCCGCCGCCTTGGGGTTCCCTGCGAGCATCTCGACGAAGAACGTCTCCTGGGCGTTGTTCGCGGCCCAGACGGTGAGCCCGAGGTCGGTGATCTCCCGCGTGCCCTCGTCGAGCAGCTCCCGCGCCAGCTCGAACTCGCCGCTCATCGCCTCCAGCACCGCACGCTCGACGCAGCAGAACGCCCGGATCGCAGGGTCGTCGCCGGCGATGGCGAGGAACTCCTTGCAGCGCTCGATCCCCTCGTCGACCGGCAGAGGGCCGAAGACCGCGCTGACCATCAGCCAGCCGATGCTCTCGGCTCGCTCGGCCGCGAAGCCGCCCCGCTCTGCGTACGAGATCGCCTGCCTCCACGCGCTTTCCGCCTGGCCGAGCGCACCCATGACGTTTCCCTCCACCTGTCCGAGCAGGTTCCACGCCTGCGCGAGGCTGAAGTCGTCCCCGAGCTCCTCGCAGGCGCTCAGCACCTCTTCCGCGTCCGCCAACAGATCCTCGCTTCCACCGCTCAGGATGCGGAGGGTGCAGAGCCCGAGGAGCGCGCGCGCCGTCCGCTTCCCGCTGAGCTCGAGTGCGTCCTCGAGTGCCCTGGTCCCCTCGGCGGCGAACCCCCGCGTCGACCAGAAGCCCCAGAGCGCGGTCGCGAGGCGCAGGAGCAGCTCGCCGTCGCTCGTCTCCCTTGACCACTCGATCGTGGTCCGCAGGTTCGCGTAGTCGTTGTCGATCCGGGCCAGGAAGTAGGCGTGGTCGCCGGTGCGGGACTCGAGGTCCAGCTGCTCCGCAAGACCGGCGTAGTACTCGGCGTGGGCGCGGCGCGCGTGCTCGAGCTCGTCCGAGGCGTCCAGCAGCTCGCACGCGTATTCGCGGATCGTCTCCAGCATCCAGAAACGCGGCTCGCCGTCCGAGTCCGCCTTCTGGCGGAGGAGGCTCTTCTCGACGAGCGATCCGAGGCCGTCGAGGACGTCGATCCCGAGCCTGCCGTGGGGGTCGCAAAGCGCCTCGGCATCCTCTGGGCGGCAGCCTCCGACGAGCACGCCGAGCCGGGCGAACAGCGTCTTCTCTTCGGCCAGCAGCAGGTCGTAGCTCCATTCGATCGTGCCGCGTAGCGTCCGCTGGCGCTCGTCCAGGTCCTGTGCGCCGCCCGTCAGGAGCTTGAGGCGCTCGTCGAGCCGGCGCCGGAGCGCCGGCGGGGGGAGGGCGCGCACGCGAGGCGCGGCGAGCTCGATCGCGAGCGGGAGCCCTTCGAGGCGCACGCAGATCTCGGCGACTGCCTCCTCGTTCTCCTCGGTCACGGCGAATTCCGCAACCGCCGCGTGCGCCCGCTCGCCGAAGAGCTGCACCGACTCTCCCAGCGCCAGCGGCCGGACGGCGTAGGTGCGCTCGCCGGAGAGGCGGAGCGGCGTCCTGCTCGTCGCGAGCACGTTCAGCCCGGGCGCGGAGGCGAGCAGCCCCGCCAGCACCGGTGCCGCCGCCACGACCTGCTCGAAGTTGTCGAGCACGAGGAGCATCTGCTTGTCACGGAGGTACTCGGTCAGGGTCTCGACCACGGATTCGCCCGCTTGCTCGCGCAGGCCGAGCGTCTGCGCGACCGTCGGGACGACCAGCTCCCAGTCGCGGATCGGCGCCAGCGAGACGAAGAAGACGCCGTTGCCGAACTGCTCGACGACTGCCGCCGACACCTGCAGCGCGAGGCGCGTCTTGCCGCCTCCGCCGGTGCCCGTGAGCGTGACGAGGCGGACATCGTCACGCGTGATGAGCGCCTCCAGCTCCCTCAGCTCGTCGACGCGCCCGACGAAGGCGTTCGGCTGCGGGGGCAGGTTGGTCGGCCGGTTGTCGAGGGTCTTCAGCGGCGGGAAACTCGCCGGGCAGGCCCTCGATCAGCAGCTGGTAGAGCCGCTGCGGCCCCGAGAGGTCCTTGAGGCGGTGGTCGCCCAGATCGCGCACCTGGAACCGGTCGTCGAGCAGCACGCGGGTCGACTCCGAGAGCAACACCTGCCCGCCATGGCCCGCAGCCATCACGCGCGCAGCCTGGTGGACGTCGAGCCCGACGTAGCGGCGCTCGATCAGGCGCGGCTCGCCCGAATGCAGCCCGATCCGCACCCGGATCTCCGTCTCGCCGGGCCAGGGGTGTCGTGCGAGCGCGCGCTGGGCCTCCGAGGCGGCCGCGGCAGCGTCGCCCGCCGAGGCGAACGTGACGAAGAACGCGTCGCCCTCGCTGTCGACCCGGAAGCCGCCGTGGCGCTCGAATGCCTCGCTGAGCAGGCGCCGGTGCTCGGCCAGCAGATCGGCGTAGGCGTCTCCCGTCCGCTGCAGCAGCCGGGTCGAGCCCTCGATGTCGCTGAAGAGCAGCGTCACGGTGCCGGTCGGCGGGTCGGCCATGCCCCAAGTATCTCGCCGCCGAAGCCTGCGGTCAGCCGGCGGCCGGCGGAAACCGCTCGAGCCAGCGCTCGGCCGCCTCGACCGAGCGCAGCCGGACGAGGCGCGGATCGCGGCCGTACAGCCGCGGCCACCGGGCCCGCTGGCTGAAGTGGGCGCGGACCATCCAGCAGAAGAGCGAGTTCCAGCCAACGAGCGCATTGCGCCAGCTCTCCCGGTTGCCGTTCCAGAGCTCGACGTCGTCGCGGATCCGGGTCGACGTTCGTCGCCAGACCCGCCGCAGCTTGAGCCGGAGCGGCAGGTCGAGCCAGACGATCGTGTCCGCCTCCCCCAGCACCGTCCGGCCCAGCTTCGTGTCGTAGTTGCCGTCGACCACCCAGCCCTCGGCGTGCAGTGGCCATCGCACCTCGCACGCGCGCCGGAACTCCTCGTCGGTCGGCTCGCTCCAGTTCGGCCCGTGATGGAGCGCGTCGAGCTCGACGAAGGAGAGGTTCAGTCGCTCCGCGAGCCTCCGCGCGAAGGTCGTCTTGCCGGAGCCGGAGGTGCCTTTCACGTTGATCCGCCGGGCCACGGGCGCAGGGTACGCTGGGCCGGTGGATCCGCTCTCCGTCTTCAGGCCGGAGACCCGAGCCTGGTTCGAGGAAGCGTTCGACGGCGCGACGCCTGCGCAGGAGCGCGGCTGGCCGGCGATCGCGCGCGGCGGCAACACGTTGATCCAGGCCCCGACCGGCTCCGGCAAGACCCTGGCGGCCTTTCTCTACGGCATCGACCGGCTCGACGCGGAGCCGGGCGCGGGGCTGCGCCTGCTCTACGTCTCGCCGCTGAAGGCCCTCAACTACGACATCGAGCGCAACCTCCGCGGCCCGCTCGCCGGGCTCGGCTCGGCGCTACGCGTGGGCGTGCGCACCGGCGACACCTCGCAGAAGGAGCGTGCCGCGATGCTCCGGCAGCCGCCGGACATCCTGATCACGACCCCGGAGTCGCTCTTCCTGCTGCTCACGTCACGGGCGCGCGAGACGCTGCGGTCGGTCGAGACCGTGATCGTGGACGAGGTGCACGCCGTCGCCGGCACGAAGCGGGGGGCCCACCTGGCGCTCTCGCTGGAACGGCTCGACCGGCTCGTCGGAAGGCCCGTCCAGCGCATCGGCCTCTCGGCCACCCAGCGCCCGCTCGAGGAGATCGGCCGCTTCATTACCGGCGGCCACGCCGGACAAGCCGGCATGGCCTCTGGCGGCGTCGCAAGCGAGCGCCTTAGGGGCGGTCGGGAGATCGAGCTCGTCGACGCAGGCCGCGCAAAGGAGCTCGACCTGAAGGTGGTGGTGCCGCTCGACGACATGCGCGAGCCCGAGGAGCAGCAGTCGATCTGGCCGTCGATCTACCCGGAGATCGTCGAGCTCGTCCGCGCGCACCGCTCGACGATCGTGTTCGTCAACAACCGCCGGCTCGCCGAAAGGCTGGCGTTGCGCCTCAACGAGCTGGCCGAGGAGGAGATCGCACGGGCTCACCATGGCTCCCTGGCGCGTGAGCAGCGGACGGAGGTCGAGGAGCTGCTCAAGCTCGGGAAGCTTCCCTGCCTCGTCGCCACCTCGTCGCTCGAGCTCGGGATCGACATGGGTGCCGTCGACCTCGTGATCCAGGTCGAGTCACCCAAGTCGGTGGCGCGCGGGCTGCAGCGGATCGGCCGTGCCGGCCACGAGCTCGGCGCCGTCTCGACCGGGCGGATCTTCCCCAAGTTCCGTTCGGACCTGCTCGAGTCGGCCGTGGTCGCGCGCCGAATGCTCGACGGAGCGATCGAGGAGACGCGGATCCCGCGCAACCCGCTGGACGTGCTCGCGCAGCAGATCGTCGCGATCTGCGCCGACGAGGAGATCCCGGTCGACGAGCTGCACTCCCTCGTGCGCGGCGCCTACCCCTTCGCCGACCTCTCGCGGGTCCAGCTCGAGAACGTGCTCGACATGCTGGACGGGCGCTATCCCTCCGACGAGTTCGCCGAGCTGCGTGCGCGCGTCGTCTGGGACCGCACCGGCGGCCTGGTGCGGGGCCGTCAGGGCGCGCGGCGGCTCGCCGTCACGAACGCTGGGACGATTCCCGACCGCGGGCTCTTCGGCGTCCACCTGGTGGACGGAGGTGGACGGGTCGGCGAGCTCGACGAGGAGATGGTCTACGAGGCCCGCGCCGGCCAGACATTCCTGCTCGGAGCCTCCACCTGGCGGATCGAGGAGATCACGCGCGACCGCGTGCTCGTCTCGCCGGCGCCGGGTGTGCCTGGCGCGGTGCCGTTCTGGAAGGGCGAGGGCGTGGGGAGGCCGTACGAGCTGGGCGAGGCCATCGGCGCGACGTCGCGCGAGCTGGTGGCGCTCTCGGACGAGAAGGCGCTCGCCAAGCTGCAGGCCGAGCACTCGCTTGACGCGCGGGCTGCGCGGAACCTGCTCACGTTCCTCGGCGAGCAGCAGGCCGCGACCGGCGCGGTTCCGTCGGATCGCACGATCGTGGTCGAGCGCTTCCGGGACGAGATCGGGGACTGGCGCCTCTGCATCCTCACGCCCTTCGGCGGCCGCGTGCATGCGCCGTGGGCGCTGGCGCTGGGGGCACGGCTGCGGGAGTCGCTCGGCCTCGAGACGCAGGCGATCTGGTCGGACGACGGGATCGCGATCCACCTGCCCGACGCTGACGCGCCGCCGCCGCTCGACGACGTGCTCCTCGAGCCGGAGCAGATCGAGGATCTCGTCACCCAGGAGCTCGGCGAGACGGCGCTCTTCGGCGCCCGCTTCCGTGAGAACGCGGCCCGGGCGCTGCTGATCCCCAGGCGTCGGCCCGGCGAGCGCACTCCCCTGTGGCAGCAGCGCCTGAAGGCCCAGTCGCTGCTGCAGGTCGCCCGCCGCTACCCGGCCTTCCCGGTCGTGCTCGAGACCTACCGCGAGTGCCTCCAGGACGTCTTCGACCTGCCGTCGCTGAAGCGCCTTCTGCAGGGTTTGCGCACGCGGGAGATCGACCTGGTCGACGTCGAGACGGCCTCGGCCTCGCCGTTCGCGGCCTCGCTGCTCTTCGACTACGTCGCGAACTACATGTATGAGGACGACACCCCGGCCGCCGAGCGACGCGCCCAGGCGCTCTCGCTCGACCGTGACCTGCTACGTGAGCTGCTCGGGCAGGAGGAGCTCCGCGACCTGATCGACCCCGGCGCCCTGGCCGAGGTCGAGAGCAGGCTCCGCGGCGACCCGCGCACTCCTGACGAGCTGCACGACCTGCTGCGGCGCCGAGGCGACCTGCGCTGGAGCGAGCACGACGCCGACCTGGCCGAGCCGCTGCTGGCCGAGCGCCGGGCGGTGAACGTGCGCGTGGCGGGCGAGCAGCGCCTGATCGCCGCCGAGGACGCTGGCCGCTACCGCGACGCGCTCGGGGCGATGCCGCCGGGTGGGCTGCCCGAGGCGTTCCTCGAGGCCGATGAGGAGCCGCTGCACTCGCTGCTGCGCCGTTTTGCCCGCTCCCGAGGCCCCTTCACGACCGCCGAGGCCAACGAGCGGTTCGGCCGCGACGTCGAGCCGATCCTGCGCGAGCTGGAGCGCGCGGACGAGCTCGTCCGGGGCGAGCTGCGCCCCGGCGGAAGCGAGCGCGAGTGGTGCGACCCGGAGGTCCTGAGGCGGCTCCGCCGCGCCTCGCTGGCGGCCCTTCGCCGCGAGGTCGAGCCGGCCGAGCAGGCGGCGTTCGGCCGCTTCCTCCCCAGCTGGCAGGGGATCGATCGCCGGGCGACCCTCCGCGAGGCGCTCGTTCCGCTGCAGGGCCTAGCACTTCCGGTTGTTCTCTGGGAGTCGGAGGTGCTCACCCGGCGCGTTCCCGGCTACCGGCCGGAACAGCTGGACGCGCTCTGCGCCTCCGGCGAGGTCGTCTGGGTGGGCGCCGGCCTCGACCGAGTCGCGCTCTACTTCCGCGAGGACGCGCCGGCGCTCGGGCCGCCGCCTGCGGCAGACCGGCCCGAGCGGGAGCTGCACGAGCGTCTGCGCGCGGCGCTCGGGCGGAGCGCGCTCTTCTGGTACGACCTGCTCGCGGATACGGGCCTCGAGGCGGAGGAGGCGCTGCCTGCGCTCTGGGACCTGGTCTGGGCAGGCGAGGTCACGAACGACGCGTGGACTCCGCTCCGCGCCGGCCGTCGTAACCAGGCGCAGGCCCGGCGAGATCGTGCGCCGAGGCGCTTCTCACGCAGGCGCGCGGGCGAGATCACGGCGACCCAGGGACGGTGGTCGCTCACCGGCCGCCTCTTCGCCGGCCGCCCCGACCGGCGGGCGCTCGCGGAGCTGATGATCGAGCGGCAGGGAATCGTGACCCGTGATGGAGTGCGCGCCGAAGGCGTCCCCGGCGGGTACGGCGCGGTCTACGGTGAGCTGAAGGCGCTCGAGACGCTCGGGCTCTGCCGCCGCGGCTATTTCGTCGAGGGGCTCGGAGGCGCGCAGTTCGCGCTCGGCGGGGCGGTCGAGCGCCTGCGGGAGCTACGGCCGAGGGAAGGTGAGGACCGGGAGGCGCTGGTGCTCGCAGCGGCGGACCCGGCGCAGCCTTACGGCGCCGCGCTTCCTTGGCCGAAACGGGCGGGGGCACGCGCCGCGCGGGTCGCCGGCGCCCATGTGGTTCTCCTCGGCGGCGAAGCGGCCCTGTTCGTCGAGCGCGGAGGGCGCTCGCTCGTCCCGCTCCGCGATCCGGAGGAGGATTGGCTGCGCGAGGCACTCGCCGCGCTCGTCGCGCACGTCAAGAGTGGAGGGGGGAAGCGGCTCGCGGTCGAGCGCTTCGACGGGCAGCCCGTGAGTGAAACAGAGGTCATTTCGCTGCTGATTGATGCAGGTTTTGTCGCCGGTCCGCGGCGCGTGGTTCTTCGCCCTTGACACCCACGTAGCAGAGGCGTAGACCCCGCCCTGTCCAGGGGCACGGGGGGCCCGAAATCAGTGAAGGGGAGGGAGCATGAGAAGACTTCTCGCGAGTTCGTTCGCTGCGGTCGCCGCACTTGTGCTGTTCGGCTTCTTCGGCGGTTCGGCGGGCGCGGCGGTGCCGCGCTGCAACCAGCCGACCGCCCTGTGCGCCGAGCCGGTCAACTCGATCGGCTACGGAGGCGCCTACACGGGCCACGACGAGCCCTCGCTCCTGTTCTACTCGAACACGCAGGGCGCGGGGAACTCCAACCTCTACAACCTGACGCTGCCGAGCGATCCGAAGGTGCTGCCGAACCAGGCGGGCACCGCGGGCACCTGGAACTTCCAGCTGCACCCGGCGTTCTGGCTCGGGATGGCGCTGTGCGACAACCAGTCGGCGCCAGAGTTCACGCACGCCGCATGCACGCCCGACAGCGACACCAACATCTTCGACGGGACGAACGAGGCCGGGCCTGACTACATCGGCAAGCATCCGGGGACCGCGTTCCTCGAGGTGCAGTTCTATCCGCCCGGCTGGGCTCCGTGGCCCCCGGGCGTCAGCTGCGACCCGACCCAGTGGTGCTCGGCGATGGCGATCTTCAGCCTGCTCCAGGACCAGAACGCGGGGCAGCTGAACAACATCGACTGCCGCCGGCGGGCGGGTGACGAGCCGGCGAACTTCGCCTTCATCACCAAGTCCGGGGTGCCGCATGCGCCTCCGGCTCCGCTCACGCAGACGGCCGGCACGTTCACCCCGAGCTCGGCGACCGATCTGTTCATGGGCTCGGGAGACCAGCTCAGGGTGGACATCCACGACGGGGCGGGCGGACTGGTCGTGACCATCCACGACCTCACCACCGGCGGCACAGGCTCGATGACCGCCAGCGCGGCGAACGGGTTCGCGCAGGTGAACTTCCAGCCGACCGCGACGGCCTGTTCACAGTCCCCCTACACCTTCCGGCCGATGTACGCCACCTCGAGCGAGCACACGCGCGTGCCGTGGGCGGCGCACAGCTACAACGTCGCCTTTTCCGACGAGATCGGCCACTTCGAGTACTGCTCGGCCGTGACCGGGGAGGGCGGGGACTGCACCAGCAACAACGAGGATGTCCTGGACGACGACGACACGGGCTGCTTCAGCGCCGCGTTCTCGCTGTTCGTTCCGATCGGGGGATGCATCGCCTCGGACGCCGACTTCGACGGGACCTCGTACCAGCCGGTGTGGCCGGGAACCGATCCCAACCGCGGGCAGGACAAGAAGTACCACCCAAGCCCGATCACGTTCACGAGCCCGCTGTTCAACGGGTCCCAGAACTACAGCCGCGTCGCCTTCGAGGCCGACTTGCCTCGGATCGAGGCGCCGGACTCGGGCGGGATCTGCGACCGGTTCACGGGCACGAACTGCGTGAACCCGCCGCCGGGCTCGAACTTCTACCCGATCTACACCACCGGCTCGTCGACTGGCAACCCGAGCGCCAACGGGCACTGCATCTGGCAGTTCGGTGGGCCGTACCTCAAGGGCACGACCAACACGTTCGGTGGGAACTCGGCGGCCGAGTACGGACCGCTGCTGTTCAGCTTCTACCCCAACCCCAACCCCGCGATTCGGCTCAGGACGAACAACTTCCGTCAAATCCTGAGCTCGAATCCCTGCCTGGCCTAGTCGAGACAGGTGGAGCGGACAAGGAGAGCGCCCCAAACGGGGCGCTCTCCTTTTACCCGTGCCGTGGGACTACCACGCGCCGCGCGTTCGACCAGTTGATCTTGCACAGCTTGTGCGGCGTGCAGTCGCGCCCGATCACGGTGCCGGAGATCTTGACCCAGTAGCGGCCGGGCGGAAGAGTGTGCTTCGTCCGTGCGCGGTAACCGCCGTTCGTCTTCTGCGCGGCCAAGGGCTCCTCAAGGCGGATGCTCGCGTCGAGGAAGGCACCGTTCAACCTCGTCGCCGGTCGTACTGCGACGGAGATCTGACCGGGCGCGAGCTCGCCGAGCGCGAAGACCGCGACGACGTGCTTGCGCTGGACGGTTGCAGAGCGAAGGTAGGGAAGGGATGGTCCCGCGGAGACACTCGCGATCCCGGCCGCGCCGAACGCGGCGACCACAAGGAGGGTCATCCAGCTCCTCATCGGGCGGCGGAATCTAGCAGGCCCGGAGCTACGCTGGCCGTCCATGCCGGAAGGCGATTCCCTCCACCGCGCGGCGCGCAGGCTCCAGGTGCTGGTCGGCGAGCGCGTGGGCGTCGAAGCCCCGCATCCACGCGCCGCCGCGCGCGGCATCGCCGAGCGACTGGACGGCCGCAAGCTGCTGAGCGTCGAGGCCGTCGGCAAGAATCTGCTCCTGAGCTTCGAGGGCGGCCTCGTCCTGCGCAGCCATCTCCGCATGACCGGCCGCTGGCAGATCCGAGCCGCCGGCTCCCCGCGCCGCGGCCGGCCGTGGCTTGTGCTCCAGTGCACGAACCACGAAGCGGTCCTCTGGAACGGCCCGGTCCTCGAGCTCTCGGCTCGGCGCACCCGCCGCCTGGGGCCCGACATACTCGCCGAGCCTCCCGATCTGGAGCGGATGCTCGAGAATCTTCGGCGCGAGCATCCGACCAGCGAGGTGGGAGACGCCCTGCTCGACCAGCGTCTGGTCGCGGGGATCGGCAACGTCTGGAAGGCCGAGTCCCTCTGGCAGGCCCGGGTCTCGCCCTGGCAGAGGCTCGGCGACGTGGACGGCGAGGAGCTCGAGCGCGTCCTCGCCGAGGCGGCACGGCTGATGAGAGCCTCGCTCGACGAGGGGCGCGGCGAGCGCTCCGTCTACCGGAGGGCGGGAAGAGCCTGTCCGCGCTGCGGAGTGCCGATCCGCTCCCGCGGCCAGGGTGACGACAACCGCACGACCTACTGGTGCCCGGGCTGCCAGACAGGAAAGGAGCCGCCGGGCGCGTAGTCGTGTCGGATGGCCGTGCGGGCCCCACACCTCTACCGCTCGCTGCGCTGCTTCTGCCTCGCCGGGTTCTCGCTCCTGGCCGGAGACGTGGAGGCAGGCGCCGAGATCCCGTTCGCGTTCGAGGAGCACGCCGCGCGTGGCCACGCGTCGCTCTACGAGTACAAGCCGCTGGTGCGCTCCTACGTGGATGCTCGGGCGGAGAGGCTCGGAATGCTGGCCGACGCGCGGATCTCACTGGAAGAGCTGGGCCGGGAGCCGGCAGCCGCCGTCTACGCCGCCGCGCACGGGGAGAACAGCGACGCCTCGTTGCTGCGGACGATCGTCCTGCCGCTTCTGGCCGACGTCGCCGAGGCTTGCGGTGGCCTCGACTGGAGCGACGAGGCCTTCGACCATGCCTACGCCGACCTCGAGCGCACCCTGCTGGGCGAGCGCCGGAGCTACGCCGCCGTCGCACCGCTCGTCGGGCTCTCGCTCGGCACCCGGGTCGAGCTGGGGGAGGGTCTGAACATCCGCCTCGCCGCCTCGGGCGAGCTCGCGGCGCACTGGCCCGAAGCGTCCGGGCTCCTGCCCGCCGAGTTCGGACGTGCCCCAGATCGGCTCTGCGTGCTCGAGCTGGAGCGAACGCTTGCGCCCAACGTGCCCCAGCCACCCGACGCGCCGGGCGAGCTCGCCGACGCGGTCAGTGCCTTGCGCCTGGCGACCGCGGGACCCGTCGCCGCCGGCCCGGTGCTCTTCGAGCGGCTCGACTGGCGGCCGCTGGCCGTTCGGCCGGTGCTGCCGATCGCGGCAGCCCAGCCCTCGGGTGAGCCGACCCGCCTGGACGCCTTCCGAGCGCAGCTCGCGTCAGACCTGCTCGCCCGCCTCGGGCGGGCCGAGGACGATCCCGAGCTGGCAGAGGCGCTCGACCGGTGGGAGCTGTCGCTCTTCGCAGACGAGCCGTTTCGCTCGGAGCAGCTGCGCGAGGCCCTGGTGGCGCTGCTCGGCGGGGTCGACGGACTGTGGGCCGCGGCAGTGCGGGCGGCGGTCTTGCTCGGCGACTCCGGCCAGGAGCGAGCACGGCAGCTCGACCGGCTGGGAGCTCTCGCCCGAGGTGAGCCGGCCGGCGCGACCGCCGCAGATGCGATTCGCAAGGCGCTCGTCGAGGCGCTCGCCCATGGCGACCGGGCGCAGCTCGTCGCCTCGCTCGACGAGGCACTCCTCGGCGTGCGCCCCCGGCCCGCCGGCTACTTCGCGGCCCTCGCCTCCTGAGTCCAGACGCTAGAGGCTCGGCTCGCCGGCCGAAGCCGGCAACACGGTCGTGCCCGGGCACGAGGTTGCTTCCGACAGCCTGATCGCGAGGGCGCCTCGGCCTTGATCGAGCTGCAGGTAGCCGTCGTGGACACGCGCCGGCAGACATGCGCGCTCGTGGCCCGGCCGCTCGAGCTGGAAGAGCTCGACGAGGTCGCCCGAGTCGACGTCCGTGTCTGCCTCCTGGCCCGGTTCGAGGTCCCTGCGGAGCCAGGTGGAGTCGCAATCGGGGTCGGAGCAGCCGCGCACCGTCACGGCCTGCGGCGTGTCGTTCACGAGCCGTAGCGTCACCGTCGTCGTGTTCGAGTCGAAGAACCATGGCAGCACGACGAGCGCCAGGAGGAGCGCCGTTCCGAGCCCCACGCCCAGCCCGATCGCGATCTTCGCCGGGCGCGCGAGGACGAGTCGCGTGTGCTCGGTCGGGGACTGAAGGTCGGGATAGGGGTCGGCCCACGGCTCCTCGCGCTCACGCGCTCGCCGCCGGCTCTCGTGCCGGAGGTTCTGCTTCACGGCATAGCCGAGGTTCTCTCGACCGGCGCGTGCCCGGTCGTCGAGGTCGTCGACGAGGTCGGCCATCCAGAGCACGTGCTCGAGACCCTCGCGGTCGTGCTCCTTGAGGTAGCCGCGACGCGCGCGGTCGAGGCGGTCGAGGGCGGCAAGACCGTCGCCGCGGTCGATGGCCGCTCGGGCCTCGCCCAGCTCGCGGTCGGGGTTCGGAGCCAAGGCGGGGAGGAACCGTATCGCTTTCGACACGATCGAGACACACACGCGCGCGGACGGCCCGGCTAGCGTCGAGGCATGGAGGAAGCGCGCGCCGTTCTGAGGCGGCTGAGCCGAATCGAAGCGCTCGAGCGCGGGGGTGGTTCTCCGCGCTCGCTGCTCGAAGAGGTGCAGGCGCTCCTCGAGGAGGCGGAGGCATGGGTCGCCGCCGAGCGGGGTGGCGCGGAGGACGCGGAGCGCGCGCTCGAGCGCTGCCGGGAGGCCCTCGACGTAGCGGCGGCGACGCTGTGACCTCGATCTGTGCGGGCATGATGAGGCGTGTCCTCGTCCGTCTCGCGGTACCGCGACGGCATCCGCGCGGCCCTCGCGGTTGCGGCGACGGTCTGGTTCTTCGGCGCCTCGTTCGGGCTCGTCGCACGCTCGGCCGGGATGGGCGCGGCAGCCCCGCTCGTCATGTCGGCGACCACCTTCGCCGGTTCGGCGCAGTTCGCGGTGAGCTCGATCCTCGGGGCGAGCGGCGGCGCCGCGGCTGCGATCGCTGCGGCCGTGCTGTTGAACGTGCGCTACGCGCCGATCTCCATCTCGGTCGCGTCGCTCTTCCACGGGCCCCTCCCGCGGCGTCTCGTCGAGTCACAACTGATCGTGGACGAGTCGTGGGCGCTCTCGAGTCGAGGTGGCGGCCGCTTCGAGAGGCGGATCCTGCTCGGAGCCGGGCTGCTGCTCTACGTCTCGTGGGTCAGCGGGACCCTGGTCGGGGTTCTCGCCGGCGATGCGCTGGGCGATCCGAAGGACATCGGCCTGGACGGCGCGTTTCCGGCGCTGTTCCTGGCGCTGCTCGCGCCGCAGGTCCGCACGCACCGGGCCGCGATCGCGGCAGCCACGGGCGCCGCCATCGCGCTCGTGCTGATCCCGGTCACCCCGGCCGGAACGCCGATCGTGGTCGCGAGTGCAGCCTGCCTGCTCGGCCTGCGCAGGAGCAAGCACTGAGCACGGTCTGGCTCGTCGTGGTCGTCGTCGGGCTGGCGACGGTTGCCTTCAAGGCGACGGGGCCGGTGCTCCTCGGCCGCAGGGCCTTGCCGCCGACGATCGCCGGCGTGGTTGCGCTCCTCGCCCCTGTGTTGCTGGCGGCGCTCGTCGTGACCCAGACCGTCGGCGGCGACAACGAGCTCGTCCTCGACGCCAGGCTGGCGGGAGTCGGCGCCGGTGTAATCGCGATAGCGGCGCGCGTGCCCCTGCCTGTAGTCGTGGTCGTTGCCGCCGCGACGACTGCGATCGTGCGCCTGCTCGTATAACCCGGCCGTCGTCCTACGGCATTCGTACATTCTCGGGCCGAAGCGAAGCCTCGAACCAAAACCCGCGAAATCGAGCGATTTTTCGCGGAGGTATAGCTAGCATGAGAGCGAAGAAAGGGGCTCGATGGGGCTTGCACGCCTGCTTCCGCGACCGGGAATCCGGACTGAAACGGCCAAGGGGACGCCGATGGGACGCGTGATCTCGTTCGCGAACCAGAAGGGCGGAGTCGCGAAGACGACGACCACGCTCAACCTCGGAGTCGCCCTCTCGGAGCAGGGGCTGAAGGTGCTGCTTGTCGACCTGGATCCGCAGGGCAACCTGACCATGAGCCAGGGCCTGAATCCGGACACGATCGAGCGCTCGATGTTCGACGTGCTCGTGCACCGTCTTCCGATCGGAGAGGTCATCCATCACGCTGAGGCCGACCTGGCGGTCTCGTCGATCGATCTGGCCGGCGCCGAGCTCGCGCTCTCGAGCATGATCGGACGCGAGCGCGCGCTGGAAAAGGCGCTCGCGCCCGTGAGGGACACCTACGACTACGTCCTGATCGACACTCCGCCGTCGCTCGGCCTGCTCACGATCAATGCGCTCGTCGCCTCGAACGGGGTCATCGTCCCGGTGCAGTGCGAGTACCTCTCGCTGCGCGGGCTCGTTCAGCTCGAGAACACGCTCTCGATGATCCGGGAGAACCTGAACCCGGACGTCGGGATCGAAGGGATCCTCCCGACGATGTTCGACAGCCGCACGCTGCACTCGCGCGAGGCGGTTGAGATCCTCCAGGAGAACTTCGGCGACCTCGTGTTCGACACCAAGATCCGCAAGACCGTTCGCTATGCGGAGGCCCCGGTGAAGGGGACGTCCGTGCTCAAGTACGACCCAACCGGCAGCGCCGCCCAGGCCTACCGTGACCTCGCAAAGGAGGTGCTCGATGCCCAGAAGGCGCGCGAGCATGCGTGAGGGCCCGCTCGCAGAGCTGTTCCGGGCAACCGAGGCGGCGCAGCGACAGGCCGAGAAGGAAGGCAAGCCCCCGGTCGAACCAGAGCCCGAGCTTCAGCCCGAGGCTCCGGTCGACGAGGTCGAGGCCGCGCCCGCGGTTCCGCCCGAGCCTCCCGAGCAAACCGTCGAGCATGTCCCGGAATGGCATGAGGAGGAAGCCGTGCCCGCGCCGCCGCCACCTCCGTCCGAGCCCGTTCGCCTGCCCGAGCGCGCTCCGGAGCCCGAGCGCGAGCGCCCGCGGCCGAAGCTCGAGCCGCTGCCCGAGCCGCCGCCGCGGCTGCACCGCGTGCCCGAGCCCGGCGCCTACATCGCGGTGATCCGCGTCGTCGGGGTCGGCGGCGCGGGCCTGAACGCCGTCAACCGCATGATCGACGCCGACATCTCGCAGGTGGAGTTCGTCGCCGTCAACACCGACATCCAGCAGCTCCAGACGAGCGACGCCCCGGTCAAGATCCACATCGGCCGCGAGCTGACGGAGGGTCTCGGCTCGGGCGCCGACCCGGATCTCGGCCGCCGCGCGGCCGAGGAGGCCTACGACCAGATCAAGCGTGCGCTCCGCGGCTCGGACATGGTCTTCGTGACGGCAGGCGAAGGCGGAGGCACCGGCTCCGGCGCCGCTCCGGTCGTGGCCCGGATCGCGAAAGAGCTCGGCGCGCTGACGGTCGGCATCGTCACGACGCCGTTCACGTTCGAGGGCACCAGGCGCCACCGCCAGGCGAGCGACGGCGTCGACACGCTGCGCTCCAACTGCGACACGGTCATCGTCGTCCCCAATGAGAAGCTGCTCGAGGTGCTCGACCGTGAGACCTCGATGCTGGACGCGTTTCGCATCGCCGACGACGTCCTCCGCCAGGGCGTCCAGGGCATCTGCGACCTGATCACGCTCCCAGGCCTGATCAACCTCGACTTCGCCGACGTGCGCACGATCATGAAGGACGCCGGAACGGCGCTGATGGGGATCGGCTTCTCCGCGAGCGGTGAGAACCGGGCCCGCGACGCCGCCGAGCGCGCTCTGCGCTCGCCCCTGATCGAGACCGACATCGGCGGCGCCAAGGGCATCCTGCTCTCGATCGCCGGCGGAGACGACCTCTCGCTCTACGAGGTCAACGAGGCCGCCGAGGTCGTGCGCGGGGCCGCGACCGACGACACCAACATCATCTTCGGCGCGACGATCGACGACCGTCTCACCGGGCAGGTCTGGGTGACGGTGGTCGCCACGGGCTTCGGTGCGCGAGCCGCCCAGCGCCGGATCACGATTCGGGCCGAGTCGGACGACGAGGGCTCCCTGGAGCCGCCGAGCTTCCTCCAGAGCTAACGCTGCTCGTCCTCTCGTACTTCGAGTCGGACGACCTTGCGAAACTGCTCGGGGCCGTGCGCGCGGCGCCGCTCCCGGCCACGGTGCCTGTCTACGTCGGCAGCTACGGCGTGGGTGAGGAGATCGCCGACCAAGTCCACGCGCTGCCGAACGGGCGCTACGCGCCGATGTTCCACATTCAGCCGGGCTTCTACTGGGAGCGGCGGCGGCTTCCGGGCAGTGCCCAGCGGAGGCTGCTCGCGCACAATCCCCGGTCCGGCCACCTCGCCGGCCCGCTGCCGTCGCTGCCGCAGCTGTTGCGGCTGCCGTCGAGCACCATGCGCGTCACATGGGGAGTCGAGCTCGGCTCCCGCTTCCGCGATGCGCTCCGAGCCGCCGCAGCGAGCGGTTTCGCCCCCGACACCTGGCAGCTCGACGAGATCGTCGCGGAGTGCGCCGGCGGGACGGGTCGTCAGTACCGGGAGCTGACCCGCGGGGTCGTGCGCGGCCTCGTCTACGGCCGCCCGGCCCTGGGAGACCGGACGCAGCGCGGCTTCGTCTGGTGGGCGAAGACCGCGTTCGTGCTGCCCGCGAGGCCGATCACCCCCGAGCTCACGGCCTTCTGGCGGATCCTCGACCGAGCCTGCCTGGGCCTGGTCGGAGAGGAGTACCCGGAGTTCGTTGGCGACCCCAAGGCGGCCGCGCGCAGGGAGGCGGCCGGTCAGGTGGGGCTCAGCCGCGGCGGCCCGGTCCGGCGCTCGCTCGCACGACGATACGTGGCGGGCCTGACCCCCGGCTACCGGCTCGCACCCGGGCTGGGTGGAAACACGCAAGGGCTCCCGCGCAAACAGGTCAACGCCTGGAGGCAGACGTACATCAACACACGCGCGGCCGCGGGGGTTGCGGGGTTTGCCGAGTTCAACTTCCGCTTCCAGAACAGCACGCGCGTCGTGATGCAAGACGTGCTGAACGAGCTGGCGAACGCGGTCTAGCTGCAGACGCGTGAGCGCGCGCCGACTACGGCCGAGGCGAGCGCTCGCACGGGGTGCACCTTGAAGGCGAGCTCCAGTCGTCCGGGTCGCGACGCCGAAATCGTGGTCATCCCGTCCTCGCGCCGGATCAAGCAGGCGCCGTCGGCGTTCCAGTAGGGCGAGTAGCGAACAGCGAGCCGGTAGGAGCCGGCGCGTGGCAGGTCGACGACGACGCGCGTTCCGGTCAGGCGAAGCACGCGGGCGGGGGCCGCGCCGGTCAGGATCGGCCGCGGATGCGGCACGTCGAGCACGGTGAGGTCCGGGGTGCGGAAGACGGGCCGAAGCCCGAACGGCCACTGCGGAAGAGGGCGGCCTCGGCGCGGGCGCTGTAGTCCGGCGGCGCGTTCGTGAGCACGACGTAGCGCACCCCGAGCCCGCGGAGCCAGGCGAGGTACGTGCGCGGCCCGAGCTCGCCGTAGAGCAGCGCGTTCTGCGGGAAGTCGTCCTGGCGGAACCAGCCACGCGCGAGCGGGATTCCGGCCGTCGGCAGGTAGACGGCGGGCCAGTGGCCGGCCGTGTCCACCGCCTCGACGCGGTACGACGGGTGACAGGTGGGCGTGCAGGAACGTGATCGCCGGCGTCCAGTACGCCGCGCTCGCCGTCGGGGTCGCTGACGCCCTTGATGAAGCTGGCCGCGAGCGGCGACACGTTCCACGAGACCGCGAGAGCGAGCGCCGCGAGGCGACCGGGCAGCGGCCGCCAGCGGCGCAGCGAGAGCGCCAGCACCGCGATCGGGATCGCGGCGTAGCGCAGCCGCGCGATGTTCTCGCCGATCGCCGACGGGACGAGGAAGCAGGACGACGCACGCCGTCGAGGTAGACGACGAAGACCCAGCGCAGTAGCTCGCGCCCGCTCGACGCGCCAGGTCATCGCGATGCCGATCACGCAGAAGACGAGGCCGCGGCGAGCTCCTGCCGCGAGAACGGGAAGCGCCCCCGGTCGGGGAACGCACGCGCAGAGCAGCACCTCGACCGCGCCGACGGCGACGATCGTGACGCGCGGGGGCGAGCAGCGCACGGCGACGTGCCAGCGCGCGATCCCGATCGCCGGCGAGCAGCGAGCGCGAGCAGCAGGAACGCGAGCGGGCTCGCGGCCAGCGTGAGCACCGCGAGCAGCGCGAAGCGGCCAGTGCGCGTCCGCCTGGAGCGCCAGCAGCGCGAGCAGCGCGAGCGCCGCGCCGAGCGCGAACGGGAAGGCGGCGGAGAGCACGATCCCGGCCCAGACGACGGCGAACGTGCGGCTCGACCAGCGCGCGCCGGGCCCCACTCGCGCCAGAGCACGACGGCGAACGCGAGCGCCGCCGTCGAGACGGTCGCGACGGCGAGCAGCCGGATCCCGAGCAGCGCCGCGAGCGGGTAGTAGAGGAGGCTGTAGGTGACGAAGCTGTAGCGGCCCGCGTACCAGAAGTTGTTCCAGAGGGTGAAGCCGTGCTCGAGGAACAGCGCCCGCTGGTAGGCGTGGGCTGCGAGGTCGACTGCCGGGCGGACCGAGCCAGGCGAGCAGCGCGGCGGCGAGGGCGGCGGCCGCGGCCGAAAGCGCGGCCTCCCGGGCGAGCCTGTGTCCGGAGTGGGCGAGCGGCGGAGCGGCGACGGTGTCCTGGCTCACGCCAGTCTCGGACGATATAGGCGAACCCAGTTGCTCGCCGGTGGCCTCCGTCCGGCGGCGATACGCTCCTGCGCATGAGAGGCGCAATCGCGGCCGGGCACCGCTGACTGCCGAGGCGGGAGCCCGGGTGCTGGCAGAGGGCGGGAACGCCGTCGACGCGTGCATCGCAGCGGCGTTCATGTCCTGGGTTGCCGAGAGCCCGCTTACCGGCCCCGGCGGCGGTGGCTTCATGCTCGTGCACCGCGCCGGCGAGACGAGGGCGCACCGTGTCTCGACTTCTTCGCCTCACTGCCCGGGAAAGGACTGCGGCGGGGCGAGGCGGCGGCGATGGACTCCGTCGACATCGACTTCGACGCTCCTCGTCCGAGGTCTTCCACATCGGCGCCGGCTCCTGCGCCGTGCCCGGCACGGTGGCCGGGCTCGCGACGGCGCACCGGGCATACGCGACTGTGCCGTGGCGGGAGCTGGTCGAGCCCGCCGCCGAGCTGGCGCGCGGGGGCTTCGAGCTCATCCCCCCGCAGGCCTACCTGCACGCGATCGTCGACCTGATCCTGCGTCACACCGACGAGGGGAGGGCCGTCTACGGGCGCGACGGGCAGCGGCTCGTCGCCGGCGACCGCGTCGTGCTCCCGGCGACCTCGCGGCGACGCTCGACCGGCTCGCCGACCACGGCGCCGACGACTTCTACACGGGCGAGCTGGCGCGGAGCGTGAGCGGGCACGTCCGGGAGCAGGGCGGGACTGCTCACGCTCGACGATCTGGCGGAGTACCGCGTGATCCGGCGCCGTCCGATCCGGGTCTCCTACCGCGGGCACGAGTTCGTCTCGAACCCGCCGCCGTCCTCGGGCGGGATCCTGATCGGCTACGGGCTGCGGCTGCTCGACCGGCTGGGTACCGGCGGGCCGGCAGGCAGCGCGGACGCCCTCGCGCAGCTGGCGGAGGTCATGCGGGAGACCACGAGGGCCCGCGGCGGCCGGTTCCGGAGCGATCTCCACCGCGGCGGCGCGGCCCGGCGGCTCTACTCGGAGGCGAGCCTGCGCGACGGCGCCGAGCGCATTCGGGCCTCGCTGCCCGGGCTCGTCGAGACTGCGCCGCGCGGCACGACCCACATCTCCGTCGTCGACGCCCGCGGCAACGCCGCCTCGCTGACGGCCACCATCGGCTCGGGCTCGGGCGTGATCGTGCCCGGGACGGGGATCCAGCTGAACAACATGCTCGGCGAGTACGACCTCAACCCGGCGCGGCCGGGCGCGCTTCCGGGCCGCAGGCTGACGAGCATGATGGCGCCCTCGATCGTGCTCGAGGACGACGGCCGCCCGCGGCTGATCGTCGGTAGCGCGGGCTCGGTCCGGCTGCGCAACGCGATCCTGCAGGTCGTCGTGAACGTGCTCGGGCACGGGGACGGCGTCCGGGAGGCCATCGAGCGGCCGCGTATCCACCTGCAGGAGCCCATCGTGCACTGCGAGGGCGGCCACGATCCGGACGAGCTCGACGGGCTGGAGGCACACGGCTTCGACATCGTGCGCTGGCGGCGGCGCAACCTCTACTTCGGCGGCGTGGCGGGGGTCGAGTTCCTCGACGACGGCAGCCTCGCGGCGGCAGGCGACCCGCGCCGCGGCGGTCACGGCATCGTCGTCGAGTGAACAGCGTTCGCGGTTCCCGCGCAGAGTCCCGCGACGCGGCCGAGCTGGTCCAGCTCGCGCGGGACGTTGGCGGTGAGCCCGAACGCTGGCTGATCTCGACCGAGGAGCTGGCGCAGCGCCGCCGACGAGCGCCGCTACCTGCGCGCGACCCGCCGGTCGCCTCACGCCGGGGTCTTCGTCGCCGACGCGCCGCGAGGGGATCGTCGGCCGGCTCTCGGTCGCGCGCGACCCTCACCCGGCGAGCTTCCACGTGGCCGATCTCGGCCTGATGGTGGCGGCGAGCCATCGCCGCCGCGGGGTCGGCCGCGCGCTGCTCGAGGCGGCGGTCGGCTGGGCGCGGGAGGTGGGCGTCACCAAGCTCGAGCTCCACGTCTTTCCGTACAACGAGCCGGCTCTGGCGCTCTACGAGGGCTTCGGCTTCGCGAAGGAGGGGTACCGCAAGGCGCATTACCGTCGCGGCGGAGAGCTCGTGGACGCGATCCTGATGGCCTACGAGGTGAGGCCTACACTGACGAGATGAGCGGTCTCGTCCATCACTACGGGCTGATCGCGCTCTTTCTGATCGTGTTCCTCGAATCCGCAGGGGTTCCGCTTCCGGGCGAGACGGCCCTGGTCGCGGCCGGGGTCTACGCGTCGGGCGGCGAGCTGGACATCGCGGCCGTGATCGCCGTCGCGGCGGCCGCGGCCATCCTCGGCGACAACATGGGCTACTGGATCGGGCGCACCGGTGGGCGCAGGCTGCTCGAGCGGTGGTCGTTCGCCGGCCGCTGGACCGCATCCGTGCTTCCCTGGTCGGAACGCTTCTTCCACCGGCACGGGGCGAAGACCATCTTCATCGGGCGGTTCTTCTCGATCCTTCGTGTGACCGCGGCGTGGATGGCGGGGGTCTCGCACATGCGCTGGTGGCGGTTCTTCGCCTGGAACGCGGCCGGCGGCATCTGCTGGGCGGTGCTGGTCGGCCTCGTCGCCTACTTCGCGGGCCATGCAGCTGCCGACGCGATCGCCCGTTACGGCCTGATTGCCGGCGTGGCACTGGCCGCTCTCGCCGCTCTCGGGTTCGTCGGCTTCCACGTCTGGAAGAAGCGGCTGCTCCGAGCCGAGAGCGAGCCTTTGTGAGCCGCAGGCTCGCCGGGGCCGCCGCGGCCCTGGCGGCCGTGCTGCTGCCGGGAGCGCAGGCCGCGCCGCGGCCGGTGCCGGCGTTCGAGCACGTGGTAGTGATCGTGCTCGAGAACAAGGCGCGGAGCTCGGTCCTCGGCAACCCCGCCGCGCCGGCTTTCAACGCGCTCGCGGCGCGGGGCGCAGTGCTCGCCGGCTATCGGGGCGTCACCCACCCGAGCCTGCCGAACTACCTCGCGCTGGTCTCGGGCTCGACGCAGGGGATCACCGACGACTGCACGAGCTGCACGGTCGGCGGGCGCAGCCTCGCGGACACCGCTCCAGGCGAGCGGGCGCACCTGGAAGACCTATGCCGAGGGCCTGCCGCGGGCGGGCTGGACCGGCGCGGCCACCGGCCGGTACGTCAAGCGGCACGTGCCGTTTCTCTACTTCCGGCGGGTGCTCGCGCGGCCGGCGCGAGCCCGAAACGTCGTGCCTCTCTCGGCCCTCACGCGCGACCTGGCGGAACGGCGGCTCCCGGACTTCGCCCTGGTCGTCCCGAACATGTGCCACGACATGCACGACTGCCCGGTCTCGGCCGGAGACGCCTGGCTGAGGCGATTCGTGCCCCCGCTGCTCCGGAACGCGCAGCTTGCGAACAGCGTGGTCTTCGTCGTCTTCGACGAGTCCGACTCGGCCGATCCGGGCATCCCCGCGCTCGCGCTGGGGCCTGCGGTCAGGCCCGGGTCCGCCTTCCGTCGGCCGACGTCCCACTACGGGTTACTGCGCACGATCGAGGACGCGTGGGGCCTCCCACGACTCGGCCGCTCGGCCCGTTCGGCGCCGGTCACCGGCATCTGGCGCTGAGATTTCTCCCTCCCCCGAAAGAGGGATACGCGGCTCGGCCTGGAAATCTCGGCATCGTGGCGATCCTGCCGACGCTCAGCCGGGCGATCGAGGCCCGTGACCCGTACACCCGCGGGCACTCGACGCGCGTGACCGCGCTGGCGGAGCTCCTCGGCCGCCGGCTCGGCTGGAGCGAGGAACGGCTGGCGTCGCTGCGCGTCGGCGGCCCGCTCCACGACATCGGCAAGCTCGCCGTACCGGATGCCGTGCTCTCCAAGGAAGGCCGGCTCGACGAGCACGAGCGGGCCCAGATCCAGGAGCACCCGAGGATCGGCGCCAAGCTCATCCTGAGGATTGCGGCCCTGCGCCAGGCGATTCCCTACGTGCTCTACCACCACGAGCGCTGGGACGGCACCGGCTACCCGTCGGGGAAGGCCGGCGAGGAGATTCCCGTCGAAGCGCGCGTGCTGGCGCTCGCGGACGCGTTCGACGCGATGACGAGCGACCGGCCCTACCGTCCCGCCCTGACGAGGGAAGAGGCGCTCGCCGAGGTAGAGCGGTGCGCCGGGACGCAGTTCGACCCCGAGATCGCACGACTGTTCCTCGAGCTCTTCGGCCAGGTCGAGCTGACCCGCGCCGTAGCCTCCTAGTTGTAGGAGGGCTCGACCTCCTAGAGCGCTTCCCAGACCTCGAGCTTCGAGCGCGTCCTGCGGATCACCTCGTCGGTGAACTCGCTGGTTCCCGCGTGGCCGCCGAGATCGGCGGTGCGGACACCGTCCGCGACTGCTTCGAGGCATGCCTCGCGGATTGCTCTCGCGGCCTGTTGCGCCTTCTCGCCGGCGTACGAGAGCACCGCCGCGGCGGCGAGGATCATCGCCAGCGGGTTCGCGACGTCCTTGCCCTGGAGCGACGGCGCGGTGCCGTGCGCGGCCTCGGCGAGCACCACGGTCGGCACGTAGTCGTCCCCGAAGCCCACGAGCAGCGACTCCGAGCCGGCGATCGAGCCGAAGAGCGGGAGGACGAGGTCGGAGAGGATGTCCCCGTCGCGATTGAGCGCCGGGATCACGAGCGGGTCGCCGCTCGAGGCGATCAAGAGCGCGAACGTCGCGTCGATCAGCTGCGGCTCGTACGGAACCTCCGCATGCCTCGCCGCGGCCGCGTCCATCTCCTCCTTGAGCATCCCCTCGTAGACCGGGCTGACCGTGTATTTCGGCCCGCCGAAGACCTTGGCCCCGGTGCTCTCGGCAAGGCGGAACGCGAACTCCGCGACGGCATGGCAGACGCCCCGTTCGATGCGTTCCGTGCGAAAGGCGGCCTCGTTCTCGCCCTCGCCCTCGCGCCACTCCTCCGCGCCGTAGGCGTCGCCCACGGCCATGCGCACGACCGAGATGGGCGCGTGCACGCCGCCGAAGGGCACGATGCCCGGGATCCGCCGGCCGGTGCGCACGATCACCCGACCGCCGATCTCCTCCCGGAGGATCCGGTTCGGAGAGCCGACGTCGTCCGCACCTTCCGGAGTGACCGTCGCGGCCTTCAAGCCGAGCCCCGCCTCGCGGATGGCAGCCGCCGCCTCGTGCACGATCGCGTTGCCCGTCGCCCGGCGAGCCTCGAGGGAAAGGTCGTAGCGGGGGAAGCTGAGCTCGAAGCCGATCACGTCCGGCGCGAGTGTCCGCAGAGCCTCCTCGAGCAGCTCCTGCCCGGTCTGGTCGCCTTCCAGCACCACGATCGTCTTCCCCGCCATCGCCCTCCTTCGTGGATTAGGACCGCGCGCTCACGGCTACACCGGGACTCTATGGCGCGCAGAGGCGGATGGAAGCGAAGCGGTTCGCGTGGACGGTTCCGCTACGAGGACGCCCGCGGGAGGAAGATCAGCGACGAGGCGCACCTCGAGCGGATCGCCTCGCTCGCGATCCCTCCTGCATGGCGTGATGTCTGGATCTCGCCGCGCGCCGGTGCCAAGCTCCAGGCGACCGGCGTGGACAAGGCCGGCCGGCGCCAGTACCTGTACCACCCTGCGTTCCGGGCGCGTCAGGAGCAGGCGAAGTTCGACAAGCTCGTGAGCTTCGCCGAGAGGCTTCCAGCGCTGCGGCAGGCGATGGCCGAGCACATGGAGCAGGAGCCGCTCAGCTTCGAGTGGACGGCGGCTGTCGCGGTGCGGCTGATCAACCTCGGCTGGTTCCGGGTCGGCGACGAGCGCTATGCGAGGAAGTTCCGCACCTTCGGGATCACCACTCTCCGCAAGAGCCACGTCCGCGTGCGCGGAAGCAAGATCGCGTTCCGCTTCCGCGCGAAGCATCGTGTGCTGGTTCGCACGGCGCTCGTCGACTCCGAGCTGGCGCACGCCTTGAAGAAGCTGTCGGCCGAGCGCGGCGGGAGGACGCTGTTTCGCTATCGGCACAACGACGAGCTCGTCAGCCTGAGCGCGCGGAGGCTGAACGACTACATCGGCGAGCACATGGGCGAGGACTTCACGGCCAAGGACTTCCGTACCTGGGGCGGAACGCTCCTCGCGGCGATCGCTCTCGCGGAACGGGAGCCGGCCGAGACCGAGAGCGAGCAGAAGCGTGCGATCGCGGCGGTCATGAGAACGGTGGGCGAGCGGCTCGGAAACACGCCCGCTGTTGCACGCGCCTCCTACGTCAGCCCGGCGGTTGTCGAGCAGTATCTCGACGATCGAACCATCGACGATTTTCGCCCGCGTCATTTGCGGTTCGTAGGCGCGCGCGATATGGGCCTGGATCTCGAGGAGCAGGCGCTGCTCAGCTTGTTGCGTTCCTGGCGAATTCGCAGGGCGCGTGAAGCGGCGTAGGATTACCGCTATCTTTCCCTTGGGCTGGACGCAATCCGTTCGAGAAAGAGGAGGCTGACTTGGCACGCAAGACTGTGCTCGTCTGTGACAGCTGCGGCAGGGAAGTGGGCGAAGGAAAGGGCGCGACGATGCGCCTGAACTTCTCCGATGCTCGACGCGGTTCGAAGCAGGCGGATCTCTGCGACAACTGCGCCGGCGGAATGCCCGGTCACGCGGTCGCCCGGCGGGGCCGGCGACCGAAGTCGGCGGCGGCCTAGCGGCGTCGCGGCCGGGCGGCGCCCCGGCTTTACGCGAGACGGAGCCGTCGGGCCCCGGGACTAGGATGGGCCCGTGCCTCTAAGCCTGCTCGCAGGGCCTGCCAACGCAGGGAAGGTCGCGCTCCTGCTCGAGCGTTACCTGGGCGCGCTCGAGGCAGATCCGATCCTGATCGTGCCGAACCGGCCGGACGTCGACCGGGCGGAGCGCGCGCTGCTGGAGCGGACCGGCGCGCTCGTCGGCGGCTCGATCGACACCTTCGACGACCTCTTCGAGCGGATCGCCCGAGGCAACGGCACACACCGCCCTGTGGTGACCCAGACACAGCGCACACTGCTCCTGCGGCGGGTGGTCGCGGCTGCGAGTGGAGGGCTCGGGCGCTCGGCGCGGTTCGGCGGCTTTGCCGACGCGCTCGGGGTGACCGTGGCCGAGCTCGAGTCTGCGCTGCTCGATCCGGGAGAGCTGGAGGGCGAGCTCGCCGAGCTCTACCGCGCGTACCAGGACGAGCTCGACCGCCTCGGCCTCTGGGATCGTGAGCTGGAGCGCCGTCACGCGGCCGAGCGTGCCGGCGGCGACCTCGAGGCCTGGAGCCCGAGACCGGTGTTCGCATACGGCTTCGAGGACCTGACCGGCGCCGAGTGGGCGTTGCTGGAGGCGCTGGCCGCCCGGGCAGACGTGACCGTCTCGCTCCCGTACGAGCCGGGTCGCGACGCGTTCGCGTCGCTCTCCCGCACCTCCGACGATCTGAACGAGCTGGCGGCGACTCGCGAGGAGCTTCCTCCGAATCCGGGTGCGCGCACCGCGCCGCTCGCGCATCTGGAGCGCACCCTCTTCGGCGAAGAGGGTGCGGCGCCGGAGCTCGACGGCTCGATCCGTTTCCTCGAGGGGGCCGGCCTGCGCAGCACGCTCGAGCTCGTGGCCGAGGAGGTGCTGGCGCTGTTGCGCTCGGGCACGGAGGCGGACGAGATCGCCGTCGTCTGCCCCTCCATCGACCGCTGGCGCGCGCCGCTCGACACCGCGTTCACGACCCTGGGCGTGCCGTACGCCCTCGAGGGCCGCCTTCGTCTCGGACAGACCCCGTTCGGGCAGGCGCTCCTGGCGCTGCTGCGCTACGCCTGGCTGGACGGCGAGCGGCGTGACCTCTTCGCGTTCCTCCGCTCTCCGTTCTCCGGGCTTTCGCGCTCGCACGTCGACTTTCTGGAAGGGCGCCTCCGTGGGCGCGGCGTGACCGTCGGGGCTCGGGTCGAGGAGGAGGTCGGGAAGCTCCGTGGTCAGCCGCTGCCGCACCTCGAAGCGGTGCGCACCGCCACCGATCCGCTCGCCGCGGTGGCGGACCTGGCGCGCGCGATGACACGTGCGGCTCACGGGCTCGAGTCACCGCCCACGGGAGAGGCCGCGCGGCTTGACCTGCGTGCGCACGAGCGGGCGCGCAGGCTCGTGGCCGAGCTCGAGGACTGGCGCGACCTCGGCGGCGAGGTGACGCGTGAGGAGGCCCTGAGCCTGCTCGACGATGCGCCGGTCAGGCTCGCAGGCGCCGGCGAAGCTGGCCGTGTGGCCGTGCTCGACCTCCTACGTGCCCGCACTCGACGGTTCGAGGTCGTCTTCGTGCTCGGCCTCGAGGAAGGCCGGCTGCCGCGCCGTGCTCTGGGCTCGCCCTTCCTCGACGACGACCAGAAGGCCGAGCTCGAGCGGTCGTCCCGCGCCGGGCGGCTGCTCCGCACCGACCCGGTCGCCCGCGACCGCTACCTCTTCTACACGGCCTGCACCCGCCCGACGCGGCGGCTCTACCTCGTGCGTGAGGCTGCGAACGACGAAGGGTCGCCGCGCGAGGCGAGCCCGTTCTGGGACGAGGCGCGTGGGCTCTTCGCGGCCGAGGAGGCCGAGCGCTGGACACGGCGACGGCCGCTCGCGGCGCTGACCTGGCCGCTCGAGAGCGCGCCGAGCGAGCGCGAGCGGTTGCGGGCCCTTGCGGCGCTCGCGTCGGCCGACCGCGGGCCGGCTGACGCTCTCGCGCGCGCCAACGGCTGGGAGCGGCGGCTGGAGCGGGCGCTCGGCGCCTTCGACCGGCCGACTCGGCTGACGAGCGTCGACGTTCTGGACGAGCTGCGCCGCAAGACGAGCTTCTCCGTCACCGATCTCGAGCGCTTTGCCGACTGCTCCTCGATGTGGCTCTTCGAGCGCGTCGTCTCGCCGAGGAGCATCGACGCCGAGGTGGACGCGCGCCTCCGCGGCACCGTCGCCCACCAGGCGCTGTTCACGTTCTTCAAGGGCCTGCCGAAGCGCACAGGCGCGGAGCGCGTGCAAGCCGAGAACCTGGACGACGCCCTCGCGTTCCTGCGCGAGTGCCTTGCCGAGGCGATCCAGGCTCACGTTCGGGTGGACGTCCCCGAGCTGGAGCGAAACGAGCTCGAGCAGAGCCTCGCCCGCGACCTCGAGGAGCTCGTCCGTCGGGAGTCCGAGTCGGAGTCGCCGCTCGTCCCGAACCGCTTCGAGGTCTCGTTCGGGTCGGAGCGCTCGGCTCCGGAGCTGCAGCGCGGGCTCGACCTCGGCGGATTCAGCGTGTCGGGAAAGATCGACCGGATCGATCGCGACCCGTTCGGGGCGCGCGGGATGGTGGTCGACTACAAGTCGGGCAGGACGGCGCACTCGGCGGCGGAGATCGAGCGCGCGCACCTTCTGCAGATCCCGCTCTACATGCTCGTGCTGCGCGACCTGGTCGGGATCGAGCCGCTCGGCGGCGTCTACCGGGCGCTCGCGGGCGACGGCAAGGCCCGCGGCCTCCTGCGGTCCGACCTGCGCGAGGACGGCGTCCCCGGCTTCCAGAAGAACGACTACCTCGAGGAGGACGCGTTCTGGGCCCAGGTCGAGCAGGCGCAGGAGCGAGCCCGCACCGCGGTCAGCCGCATCCGCGAGGGAGACATCAGGCACGATCCGAAGGGCGGCTTCCCGTGCCCGTCGTGGTGCAGCCTCTGGACGATGTGCCGGGTGAAGCGGTCGTGAGCGGCGACGTCGCTTGCGATGTCGCCTTCAGGCCGTGCCGGCTTCGCCGGCTCGGCCGTCTGCGCCGCTGTCCGGGTGCGCTCGGATCGAGGTTCACCTGGTGACCGTCGAAGCTCCCAATCTCGAGCAGCTGCGGGCGATCGAGGAGCCGGGAGTCGTCTTCGTCTCCGCCGGGGCGGGCACCGGCAAGACGAGGGTCATCGTCGAGCGTTTTTGCCGGGCCGTCTGCGAGCGCGGACTGGACGTCGATTCCATCCTCGTGATCACGTACACCGAGCGGGCGGCCGGGGAGCTGCGGGGCCGGATCCGGAGGCGCCTTCACGAGCTCGGCCGCCACGACCTCGAACGCGAGCTCGACGCGGCCTGGATCTCGACGATCCACGGCTTCTGCCATCGGCTCCTGCGGGCCCACCCGTTCGCCGCCGGCATCGACCCGCGGTTCCGCGTCCTCGACGACAGCCAGGGCCGGGTGCTGCGGGGCGAGGCCTTCCGCGAGGCGCTGGAGGAGTTCTGCGCGGGCGGGAACGAGGAGCGGCTGAGGCTGCTCGCCTCGTACGGCGGCCGCCGCTTGCGGCGGATGCTCACCGGCGTGCACGAGACCCTGCGCTCCTCCGGCCTCGAGCTGCGCCTCGAGGCGACCGGCGACCCGCAGCTCGAGGCGCGGATCGAAGATCTGCGCAGGGCGGCCGACGCACTTGCGAGCGAGCAGGCGATCGAGGCGCTGCGCCTGCTTGATCCTCCGCCGAAGCCCGAGCAGCTGCTCGACCTGACCGAGCTGGCGGACCCGACCGAGGCAGCCGAGACCTACGAGGACGCGCGGCGTGAGGTCGAGCAGGCCGCGCTCGAGGAGCTAGCGGCGCGCGACCGCGAGCAGCTGCAGGAGCTCCTGCTCGCCTACGATCGCGCCTACCGCGCGGCGAAGGACCGCGAGTCCGCGCTCGACTTCGAGGACCTGCAGTTGCTGGCACGCTCGCTGCTCCAGGAGAACCAGGAGATCCGCGAGCGTGAGAGCTGGCGCTTCGCCTCGATCATGGTCGACGAGTTCCAGGACACGAACCGCCTCCAGTGCGAGCTGGTGGACCTGCTTGCGCGTGAAGGCGCCGAGCTCTTCTTCGTGGGCGACGAGTTCCAGTCGATCTACCGCTTCCGGCACGCGGACGTCGAGGTCTTCCGCGAGCGGCGCGAGCAGGTCGGCGGCGTCTTGGCCCTGACGCAGAACTACCGCTCGCGCCCCGAGGTGCTCGACGTGATCAACCACCTCTTCGCGGCCGACTTCGGTGAGACCTTCCAGCCGCTCGACGCGGCCGGCCGCTTCGCCGATCCGGCCTTCGGAGCCGCGGTCGAGCTCCTCGTGACCGACAAGGCGAGCTACGCGGGCACGGGCACGCACTGGCGCGAGGCCGAGGCGCGGCACATCGCCCGCCGCGTCCGGGAGCTCGTGGACGCCGGCGAGGCGACTCCGGGTGAGATCGTTCTCCTGTTCGCCGCGGGCACGGACGCACGGCTCTACGAAGAGCAGCTGCGGGCGCTCGACCTGCCCACCTTCCGCGCGACCGGCCGCGACTACTACCACCAGCAGCAGGTCGTCGACCTCCTTGCCTACCTGCGGCTGCTTCACAACCGCTACGACGACGAGGCGCTCGTGACCGTGCTCGCCTCGCCGTTCGTGGGTGTCTCCAACGACGCGCTGGTGCTGCTCCGCCGGGCTGCGCCGAAGCGGCCGCTCTTCTGCGGGCTCGAGAAGGACATGCCGGAAGGGCTCTCGGCGCGGGACGAGCGGCTCTTCCAGGCGTTCAGGCAGCGCTTCGACCGGCTTTCGACGCAGGCGCCCTCGCTGTCGCTTGAACTCCTGTGCGAGCAGATCGTCTGCGCGCACGACTACGACCTTGCGGTGCTGGCGCAGTGGGACGGACGCCGCCGCTACGCGAACCTGCGCAAGCTCGCGCGCCTCGCGCGCTCGTACGAGGAGCTGCGCGGGCCCGACGTCCAGGGCTTCGTGCGCTTCGTCGCCGAGCAGGACGCGGTCGGCGCCTCGGAGCTCGAGGCCGTCGCCGAGGAGGAGGGGACGGACGTGATCCGGCTCCTGACCATCCATTCGGCCAAGGGGCTGGAGTTCAAGGTCGTCGTCGTCGCCGACGCGGGCCGTGACCGTGGACGGCACGACGCCGACGAGATTCTCTGCCTGCCGGACGGACGCCTGGGCTTCCGGGTCGCCGAGCCCTCGACCGGAAAGCGCCTCTCCACGTCGGAGTACGAATCCGTCAGGTCGGCCGAGCAGGACGCCGAAGGGGCCGAGCGGCTCCGCCTCTACTACGTGGCGATGACCCGGGCGATCGACCGCTTGATCGTCTCCGGCGCGATCGACCAGGACCGCAAGGCCGACGCGAGCACGCCGATCGGCTGGGTCCTCGAGCGGCTCGACGCAAGCGAGCTCGACGACGTCGGCGCGGAGCCGGGCCCGGTGGAGATCGAGCGGGGAGGGGCGCGGCTGCTGATCCGACTCGACCGCCATGCGCCGGAGCCGGTGGTCGCGGATGCGCCCACGACGGTGGAGCAGCTCGAGCTCTTCGAGGTTGCTGCGAACGGCGGCGCGCCGGCGGAGGCGCCCGAGCTCGTGCCGCTGGCCGAGGTGCCGGTCCCGCCGCTCCACCGGGTGCGCCGGCTGTCGTACAGCGCGCTCTCGCTCTTCGAGCGCTGCTCGTACCGGTACTTCGCCGAACGCGTGGTCGGGCTCCGTCCCGCCGAAGCATCCGGCTCGGTTCCGGGGCAGACCGGCCTGGCGGCGACGGAGATCGGCGACGCCGTGCACGCCTTGCTCGAGCGGATCGACCTCCGTGCGCCGGCCGTTCCGGACGATCTCGACGAGATCGTCCGCGCCCGCTACCCGGCCGTGACCGGCGAGGAGCTCGAGCGCATCAGAGACTTCGTTGCGTCGTACTGCACGTCCGAGCTGGGCGCCCGCGTCGCAGCTCTGGAGCACGCCGCCGCCGAGCTGCCCTTCGCCTTCGAGCACGACGGCGTCCTCCTCCACGGTCGCATCGACGTGCTGCACCGTGACGGCCCGAGCGCGCTGGTGCTCGACTACAAGACGAACTCCCTCGCGGAAGCGGAGCCTGATGAGATCGTCGAGGCCGACTACCGCTTGCAGCGGCTCGTCTACGCGCTGGCCTGCTTCCGGGCCGGTGCGGAGCAGGTCGAGGTCGTCTACCACTTCCTCGAGCGCCCGGACGCGGTCGTCTCGGCCGGCTTCGCGCGTGCGGACGTTCCCGGCCTCGAGGCGGAGCTCTCCGGCGCGATCACCCGCATCCAGGCGGGGGAGTTCCGTCCCACCCCGAGCGAGTTCGTCTGCGCGGACTGCCCGGCGCTGAACCTCGTCTGCGCCGGCCCACGGCTGCGCAACGGCGGCTGATGGCCCGCAGCTACGTCGGCGAGGCGCGGCGCCGCGTCGGGCCGAAGCGCGAGCGGATCGTCCCGATCATCGAACGCCTGCTCGCCGAGTACCCGGAGGCGACGATCGCGCTGCGGTTCCGCAACGACCTCGAGCTGCTTGTGTCCGTGATGCTGTCGGCGCAGACCACCGACGTGAACGTGAACCGCGTCACCGAGCGCCTCTTCCGCAAGTACCGACGCCCCGAGGATTACCTCGCCGTCCCCGTGGAAGAGCTCGAGAACGACATCCGCTCGACGGGCTTCTTCCGCCAGAAGGCTAAGGCGATCCGCGGCACGATGCGGCTGCTGATCGAGGAGTACGGCGGAGAAGTGCCCGCGACCCTCGACGAGCTGCTGCGCCTCCCGGGCGTGGCGCGGAAGACGGCCAACGTCGTCGTAGCGGAGCGCGGCGAGGCGGTGGGAATCGTCGTCGACACGCACGTGCGCAGGCTGTCGCAGCGACTCGGGCTGACGAGGCACGACGACCCGGTCAAGATCGAGCGCGACCTGATGCGGCTCGTGCCACGGGAGTACTGGAACGTCTTCCCGCACCTGCTGATCCAGCACGGCCGCCGCGTCTGCCTGGCGCGCTCGCCACGCTGCGAGCTCTGCGTCGTGAACGGCCTCTGTCCCGCGAGTAGGGTCGAAGTCGGCACAGTCGCGTCACGTCCCGGCGCCTAGCGTGGAGCCATGCGCGCCGTCGAGCTCGCGATTTACGCCGACGCGCTCGCCGGTGAGTCGGCGAGTCTCTCGGCACGCGCCGAGCGGGCCCGTTCCCGGCTCCGGCAGGCGGCGATCGAAAGGCGCGCGAGACGTGACCTGACCGAAGTCGCGGTCGGGCGGCTCGAGGCGCTGGGCCTGCTCGGCGCGATCGACGAGCCGGCCGCCCGCGCGGAGCTCCGCGAGCTCGAGGCCGCCCTCGACGCCCTCGAGGAGCTGCAGGCGTGGGTCGAGACGGAGCTCTCGGGCCTCAGCGCGGCGTGAGCCCGACCAGGAGCCCGCCGTCGTCGTCGTAGGCCGGGAAGAAGTCGGCGGTGACCGGCTTCACGTGCCCGACGCGCGAGCGCAGCTCGAGCTGCACCCCCAACCGTCGCACGCCCCACTCGAGGGCGACCTGCGCAGGGTTCGGCCCTTCGAACCCGGAGAGCCCGAGCGCCTCGACGACGTCGCGCCCCATCAGATCCTGCTCGCGATACCCGGAGAGCTCGAACAGGTCGCGCCCGATCGCGAGGACCCGCGCGTTGCGGTCGCAGACCACGAACCCCGTGTTCGGCGCCGGGTAGTAGTCCTCGAGCAGCTCGAACAGGAACCCGAACCCGCAGCGGTGGCACGCGACGGCCTGTTCGCTCAGGCCCTCGAGCCGGTCGTGGTCGATCGAGCGCTCCTTGCAGTTCGGGCAGATGAAGTACGGCACCGCCCGGCGATGGTAGCCAGCGCGGGGCTAGAGCCAGCCCTTGCGGCGGAAGTACACGATCTGGGCGAGGGTGGTGGCGACGATCCAGGCCCAGGACCATTCGTAACCGTAGGCCCATTTCAGCTCCGGCATGCTGCGGATGAAGTTCTGGCCGTATAGGCCGACGATGAATGTCGGCACGAGCAGGATCGAGGCGATCGCGGTCAGGCGCTTCACCACCTCGTTCTGGTCGTTGGCGATCTTGGCCTGGCTGTAGTCGCGCACGCCGGCGAGAAGGTCGCGCGAAAAGTCGAGGCCTTCGCTCGCGCGCAGGAGCTTGTCGTAGGCGTCCGCGAAGTGGAGCTCGATCCCGTGCGGGAAGAGCTCTTCCCCCCCGTCGAGCTCGACCCGGCCGTCCACGACTCCGCGAAGCGCGTCGCGCGTGGGCGCGAGAGTGCGGCGGATGCGGAGCACGGCGTGCCGGAGATCGGAGATCCGCCCCCGGACTCGCTGGGCGGGCCACTCCTCGACGTGGTCATCGAGCTCGTCGATCTTGTCGTTGAGCGCGTCGATCAGGTCGAGGTAGCGCTCGGCGACGTCGTCCACCAGGTGATAGGCGACCATGCCCGGCTCGTTGACGTTGCCGCGCTCGCAGGTCTCGTGCACCTCCCTGGTATCGAACGGCTCCGCGCCCGGAGGCGTCTTGCGCACAGTGATCACGAGCTCCCGCGTCAGTACGACGTCGACCTCCTGGTAGTAGATGCCGGCCTCGCCCGGGGCAACGACCGGTACGAGGAGGATGCCGAAGACATAGGCGCCGTGGCTCTCGAGGGTCGGCCGCGGCTCGTCCGCGTGCTCAGCGGGCTTGAGCAGACGGTCAAGGGCGCGCGCGTGCAGCAGCCTCGTCCCCATGCTCTCGCGCAGCTGGGCTTCGTCAGGATCGACCAGGTCGATCCACTCGCGGGCCATCGCGCGAGGCTAGCGCCGGGGTCGGCTAGACCTCGGCGGCCTCGGGCCGGGGCGCCGTCGCCGCCGTGCCCGGATGCCCTTCGCGGGCCGCGAGCCAGCGCTCGGAGTCGAGCGCGGCCATGGCGCCGGTCCCGGCTGCCGTCACGGCCTGCCGGTACGTGTGGTCGACCACGTCTCCGGCCGCGAACACCCCGTCGATGTTCGTGGCGGTCGAGCCCGGCTGCGTGATCAGGTAGCCAGCCTCATCGTGATCGAGCTGGTCGAGGAACAGCTTCGTGTTCGGGTCGTGGCCGATCGCCACGAAGAGCCCTTGCGCGGCCAGGTTGCGCGTCTCTCCGGTCTCGAGGTCGCGGACGCGCACCCCGCTCGTCGCGCCGTTCTCGCCGAGAACCTCCTCGACCACGGTCGGCGTCACGAACTCGATCTTCTCGTTCGCCTTGGCGCGGTCGAGCATGATCTGCGAGGCGCGGAACTCGTCGCGCCGGTGGACGAGGCTCACCTTGGTGGCGAACTTCGTCAGGAAGATCGCCTCTTCCATCGCTGAGTCGCCGCCGCCGACGACCACGACCTGCTTGTCGCGGAAGAACGCTGCGTCGCAGACCGCGCAATAGGACACGCCGCGGCCCTGAAGCGTGCGTTCGGACTCGAGCCCGAGCTGGCGCGCGCTCGCGCCGGTGGCGACGATCACGCTCTCCGCGGAGTGCTCCTTGTCGCCGACCCAGACCCGGAACGGGTGCGCGGAAAAGTCGACCTTCGTCACGTCGTCGGTCAGGAACTCGGCGCCGAAGCGCTCGGCCTGGCGGCGGAAGTCCTGCATCATCTCCGGGCCCATGATCCCGTCGGGATAGCCCGGGTAGTTCTCGACATCGCTCGTGATCATCAGCTGCCCGCCCCACGCGAAGCCCTCGATCACGAGGGGCCGTAGGTTGGCGCGCGCCGCGTACAGCGCGGCGGTGTACCCCGCAGGGCCACCGCCGATGATGATCAGCTCTCTCGTCTCTTCATTCATTTCTGCCTCCGAAGTATTAAACGCTTCGCGCCGGTCGAAACTTCCTCGGTGGTCGATGTACCGACGGGCAAGATCTCCGACAAACGTGGGACAGTGGGACATTCGTAACGAGGTCGCGCTACCGTGGATCCGATGGTCGCGCTTGCACTGGCAGCGGCGATCGCCCTGGGACCGGCTTCCCATGCCGGCTCTGCCTACCTCTCCCTCGCCTCGGACCGCACGGTCGACGCGCCGGTCACGCTCCTGCAGGACACGCTGCTGTTGCGGAAGCCGGATGCGGTCTTCGTCCAGACCGACGGCAGCTACGCCCCTCTGACGCCGTCCTCGGCTGCGCGGGTCGTCATCGAGGTGGACGGGCTGCCAGTCACGAATGGGAGCACGCTGGACTGGCGAGGCAGCCTCGGCCCGCAGGAGCACTCGTTCAACGCAGTCGGCGCAGTCCACCTTCGTGCTGGGAACCACGTGATCGCGCTCGTCGCCGCGCCGGTCGACCGGTTCGCCGGCGCCTTCGTCGTCCGAGCAGCAAGCAACCTGAGCGTGCTCGTGCATCCGGCTGCGCGCGTGGCGACCGCCGTTCTCCGGCGCGCATCCCGCTCCTTCGACTTCCGCACGAGCGGTATCCACAACCGACCGAACGCGCTCCCGCACAGGCCCCTGCTCGCGGTTGCGACAAAGGGTGCTCGCCAGGTGGTCGCGCTGGGCTCCGCGTCGGACCTGCCGGCGGTTCCAGACCGCGCGGGCGATCCAATGCTCGGCCTCTATCTGGACGGTCGCTTCCGCGGAGTCGAGCGCTCGGGCTGGAGCGTCAACGACCATTGGCAGGGTGCCGAGCTGAGAGCGCCACTCTCGGTCCAGGGCCGATTCCTACTTCGCGGGCGACACGTCCTCTCGATGGCCGCGTCCGAGTTCCCCTGGAACGATCAGCAGGGGGAGAACCCCGCCCGCTACCGGGTTGGCGCCGGGGCGCGGCTCGTTGCGCTGCTCGGCGGGATGAGCGTCGCCGGGGCGACGCGGTCGCTCCTCCCCGGCACGGATGCGAGTCCATGGGACTACGCCGCAATCGGCTCGAGCACCGGCTGGCCCGGCGTCCCGCCGGTTGGCACCGACGTCCCGCTCGCCCGAGCGACGGTCAGGATCCCGCCGCTGAGCGACGGCGTCGTCCTGTTCGCGGCGAAGTCCCGCGTCCAGGGTGACTCGGCCGACGGAGGCGGCACCGTCAGCATCTGGTTGACGATCGACGGCCGGCGCGCCGGCTCAGTGGGGGTCCAGCGCCTGGCTTCCCCCTTTTGCGAGAGCCAGCGCTCGATCAGTGCCAGTTACCTCGCTGCGGGCGCCGGCGCGCTGAGTCCGGGACCGCACGTCGTCGAGCTGCATGGGCGGGCGGACGGCGACTTCCTCCACCTCTCGCTCGTTCGGGACCTGCCGCTCATCTGGTTCGATTGAACAACGTCGACGCCGAGCGGCGTGCTTGTCGGTGCGTGGGCGCTCTCACAAAGGCGGGTTCCCGCGCCGGCAGAAAGAGCAGCCCAATCGCCTGGCGGAGCCGCTCAGATTAGAATCGCCGCCCTCCGGCGATTGGAAGGGTATGGCCTCGACAGTTACCTGGGACCGCCTCCGCGACCTGGCCCGGTTCCGGGTGCAGAACGGCTGCGCGATCAGCCTCTACCTGGATCTCGACCCGAGCACGACGCCGACCGCCGGGGAGGCGGCGACGCGCATGAACGCCCTGCTCGACGAGGTCGAGCGCTCGGACGCAGCCCGTCGGCCCGAGCTGACCCACGAGCAGAAGGAGGGCCTGCGCAGCGACCTCGAGCGGCTCCGCACCTTCTTCGACCAGGACTTCGACCGCGACGGCGCCCACGGCTTCGCGGTCTTCTGCGCGTGGCTCGACAACGTCTGGCGGCCCCTGCCGCTGAGCGAGCGCGTTCCCGACCTGGTGAAGGTGGGGAGGAGCCTGTATCTCTCGCCGCTCGTTCCGCTCGTGGGTCGCGGCGAAGGAGCGCTCGTCGCGGTCGTCAGCCGCGAGCGCGGCGATGTGTACCGGCTGAACGAGGGCCGGCTGGAAGAGGTCGCGGAGCACTTCCACGAGCAGCCGGGGCGTCACGACCAGGGTGGCTGGTCGCAGTCGCGCTACCAGCGGCATATCGAGAAGCTCGTGCACGACCACCTCAAAGACGTGGCGGAAACCCTCGACCGGCAGGTTCGCGGGCTCGGCGGCCCGCCACTCGTGATCGTCGCGGCCGACGAGACGCGCGGCGAGCTGGAGGAGATGCTCTCGCACGAAGTGAAGAAGGCCGTCGTGGGCTGGACGAGCACCGACGCACACGCGGGCCCGTCCGAGCTGCTCGAGGCCGCAGGGCCGCTGCTCGAGTCGTGGCGGTCCGATCAGGAGAGCAACGTCGTCGAGCGGTGGAAGGAGGAAGCCGGCCGCAACGGCCGTGCCACCGGCGGCTGGGGGCCGACCCTCGAGGCGGCCTCCGACGGGCGGGTGGAGCTGCTGCTCTACCAGGACGGCGTCGACCGCCCGGCCTGGGAGTGCCCGGCCTGCGGGCGCGTCGCCGGCGAAGGCGGAGCCTGCCCGCTGGACGGCATCCAGACGGAACAGCGAAACGAGGGTCTCGACCTCGCGGTGCATCAGACGCTCGCGCACGGCGGCACGGTCTGGGCGCTGCGCAGGCGTCTGGATCTCGAGCCCGTCGAGGGACTCGGCGCGCTCCTGCGCTTCTGAACGAGCGGGCGGAGACGCTGCTTCGGGAATACTGGGACTGATGGCCTCTCTCGCGCGCACGATCCTCGAAGACCACCTCGAGCGCGGCGAGCTCGTCCCCGGGCAGGAGATCGCGCTGCACGTCGACCAGACGCTCGCGCAGGACGCTACGGGGACGATGGCGATGATGCAGTTCGAGTCCTTCGAGGTCGAGCGCGTCCAGGTCGAGACGGCGGTCGTCTACGTCGACCACAACATCCTCCAGATCGACTTCAAGAACCCCGACGACCACCGCTTCCTGCAGGCGATGTCCGCGAGGTACGGCGCCTGGTTCTCGCGGCCCGGAAATGGGATCTGCCACTACGTCCACTGCGAGCGCTTCGCCGCGCCGGGGAAGACGCTCGTGGGGGCGGACAGCCACACGACGCAGTCGGGCTCCTGCGCGATGATCGCGATCGGGGCGGGCGGCCTGGACGTCGCGGTCTGCATGGCCGGCCACCCCTTCGAGCTCCCGTGCCCGAAGATCGTCGGCGTCTTCCTCGAGAACGAGCTGAAACGGCCGTGGGTGCAGGCCAAGGACGTGATCCTCGAGCTCTTGCGCAGACGGACCGTCCGCGGCGGCCGGGGCGCGATCTTCGAGTTCACCGGCCCCGGCGTTGCGGGCCTGACCTACACCGAGCGCGGCACGATCGCGAACATGATCGCCGAGCTGGGCGCCACCGGCGCCGTCTTCCCGGCCGACGACGAGACGCGCGCCTGGATGAGCGAGCAGGGCCGGGACGACGAGTTCGTCGAGCTTCGGGCCGGTGATACCGGCGACTTCGACGAGGAGGAGCACATCGACCTCGCCGAGCTCGTCCCACTGGTGGCGAAGCCCTCCTCGCCCGGCAACGTCGTCCCGGTCGACGAGCTGGTGGGAACGGAGCTCACCCAGGTCTGCATCGGCTCCTCCGTGAACTCGTCCTACGCCGATCTCGCGCTCTGCGGCGCGGTCATGCGCGGCGAGCAGATCTCCGAGAAGCTCGTCTCCGCGACCGCGACGCCGGGCTCGCGGCAGATCCTCGACCAGATCACGCGCTCGGGCACCTACGTCGACCTGCTGATGGCGGGCGTCCGGATGCTCGAGCCCGCCTGCGGCCCCTGCGTCGGGATGGGCCAGGCGCCGCCCTCTGGCTCGAACTCGCTCCGCACGTTCAACCGGAACTTCCCCGGACGCAGCGGAACGGCCGACGACCAGGTCTTCCTGTGCTCGCCGGCGGTTGCCGCCGCCTCGATGCTCACCGGCGTGATCTCGGACCCGCGAGAGCTCGGCGACGTGGATGTGCCGGAACGGCCCCCGGCGCGCCCGGAGGTGGTGCAGGCTCACATCCTCGAGCCGGTCCCGGCCGACGAGGCGGTCTCGATCCGGATTCCACGCGGCCCCAACATCAAGCCGCCCCCGGAGCAGAAGCCGCTACCGGATGAGCTGCGGCTGCGCGTCCTGATCACCGCGCCGGACGACATCTCGACCGGCGACCTTTCGCCCGACGGCGCGACCGTGATGGCGTATCGCTCGAACGTGCCGGCGATCGCCGAGTTCACCTTCCAGCACAAGGACCCGGAGTTCGCGCGGCGAGCCCACGAATGGGGTGGAGGCTTCATCGTCGCCGGCGACAACTACGGGCAGGGCTCGAGCCGGGAGCATGCGGCGCTCGCGCCGGCCCAGCTCGGGGTGCGCGCCGTGATCGCGAAGAGCTTCGCCCGCATCCATCGCCGCAACCTGATCGCCCAGGGGATCCTGCCGCTGCTCTTCCAGGACCCGAGCGACTACGACAAGGCCGAGCTCGGCCAGACGTGGCTCATCTCGGGACTGCACTCGATCGCCGAGGGGAACGACGAGCTCCCGGCCGAGATCGAGGGCGCCGACACGATCACGCTCACGCACGACCTTCTGCCGCGCGAGCGCGAGATCGCCGTCGCAGGCGGGCTGATCCGCTACCTGCGCGAGCAGCAACCCGCGACTGCCTGAGGGCTCCTAGGCCGCGTCGACCGCGCGCGGGAGCTCGTGCGCCTCGGCGGGCTCGACGGCGTCCTGCCAGTCGGCCGCCCGCTCGAGCCGCGTGCCGAAGCGGTCGAGGCGCCGGTCGGCCTCGCCGTACTTCGACTGGGCGTTCTGGATGTGCTTCCCGACGACCTCGAAGTCGGCGCGGAACCGCTCGAAGTCCTGGCCCAGCTGGCCGCAGTAGGCCATCACCTCCTGCGCGTGCTGCTCGATCTGGAGCCCCTTCAGGCCGAGCGTGATCACGAGCAGGTAGGCGTGCAGGGTCGTCGGCGAGACGGGGAACACGCGCTTGTCGAGCGCGTAGCCGTAGACGTTTCCCGTCCCGCAGACGAGCTCGTAGTAGACGGACTCCGCCGGCAGGTACATGAGCGCGAAGTCGTACGTGTTCTCCGCGGGGAGGATGTACTTCGAGGCGATCGCGTCCACCTGCGTCTTCACGTCCCGGTCGAACGCCTTCTGGTGAAGCGCCTTCTCGGCGTCGTCGCCGGCGGTTACGAGCCGCTCGAAGTTGTCGAGCGGGAACTTCGCGTCCACCGGGACGAGCTTGTCGACCTTGATCACCGCGTCGACGCGCTCGCCGGTCCGGAATGTGTGCTGGAGCCGGAAGGCGTCGGGCGGAAGCGAGTCGCGCAGCAGGTTCCCGAGCAGGATCTCCCCGACACCTCCGCGGGCCTTCGGTGGCCGCAACGCGTGCTCGAGCCGGGCGAGGTCGTTCGCGCGCGAGAGCATCTGGGCGGCCGCGCCGTCGAGCTTGCCGAGCCGCTCGACGATGTCCGTCGCGGTCTTGCCTGCGCTCTGCTGGGTCGAGAGCAGCCGCCCGTCTAGGCCTTCGAGCCGGCGGTCGACCTTTGTCTCGAGGCCCGCGAAGCGCCGGTCGATCGCCTCCGCGACGTCGCCGAGGGCGCGGGAGGTCTCGTTGCCGTGATCGGCCAGGCGCCGACTCAGCCACAGCGCGAGCGCGCCGCCGCCGGCGAGGAGGACGAGAAGTGTCGCAACGAGCGTCATGAGCCGACGAACCTTAGGGATGCGGTCGGACGGCACTGAGGCGTCGCTTGCGATGCCGCTCTCAGGACGGACGGGCTTCGCCCGTTCGGCCGTCTGAAATGACCGGTCGAACCGCTCGTCGGTTGTGGGCTACGAAACGAGCGAGGGCGGCTCGCGCCGCCCTCGAAAACCGCTGGAATCGAGCGCTAGTGGTCCGGCGGATCGACGTGCTTGGCGACTTCGTCGTGCGCCTCGTCAGCCATGCTCCCGGCGCTCTCTGCACGCTCGGACGCCATGCCCTCCTGCTCTTGCGCCATGCCCTCGTGCTTCATCGAGTTGTCCCCGGTGACGTCGCCCGCCGCCTTCTTTTCGCGGCCGAGCAGCTTGTCCAACCAACCCATCTTGCGGCCTCCTTGCGTGGGAGTGGACACCGAGTATCCGCAATGGCCGCGAAAAACGCCACAAAAAAACGCCAGATCCGGAAGACCTTTCGGCTTTCCGGATCTGACGCGACGACACTAACCCTCCATGGAGCGCCCGTCAAGCCCCTTGCTAGCCTTGCCGACCGATGGCGAAAAAGACCCGCACGCCCGCGCCTCCGCGGAAGGTCCAGGCGCCCCAGCGGCGCTCCGACGCGAAGCGTCCCCGCACGGCTGAGGATCGCCGGTTTCTCTTTCTGTCGATCGGCTTCGCCGCCTCGGGCGTGATCGCCGTCGTGGTCGCGGCGCTCTTCCTCTTCGTCTTCAGCGGCACCAACCAGGCGGCGCCGGCGATCCCGACCGAGGGCAATCTCGCCGGCCTGCAGACGGGGCCGGCTCCCTGGAACACCGGGCTCGACACCCTTCCCGACCGGCTCGACCCACTGGGCGTGCACGCCCTGACCAACGAGGGCGAGGTCGTCCACATCCACCAGCACCTCGACATCTACGTGAACGGCCGGAAGGTCCGGGTCCCGTCCCAGATCGGGATCTACGACGGCCAGTTCCTGACGGAGCTGCACACCCACGACGCCACCGGGATCGTGCACGTCGAGTCTCCCACGAAGCGGACGTTCGACCTCGCGCAGTTCTTCGGGGTATGGGGAGTGCGGCTGACCCCGAGCTGCGTGGGCGGGTACTGCAAGGAGCTCACCCCGTGGCGGATCTACGTCAACGGGAAGCCGTACACCGGGGATCCGCGCACGCTGGTGCTGAGGCCGCACCAGGAGATCGCGGTTGTGATCGGGACGCCGCCGAAGACGATCCCCTCGAAGTACAAGTTCCCCGCAGGGCTTTAGAGGGGTCCGGCCCGGTTATCCTTCGCCGCGCCGGGGTGGCGAAACTGGTCATACGCGCCTGACTTAAAATCAGGTGTCCCCGCTGGGGGCGTAAGGGTTCGAGTCCCTTCCCCGGCACTTCAGCCGGCCGGGCGGGGTCAAGCTCGCGGCAGGTGCGGAGGGCGGCTGTATGGGTTGCAAACCGGATGCTTGCGGGTTATGACGTGTGTGCGGCAGGGTCTGACGGGAGGCTGCTGCTCGCGGCCGAGCGCAGCCCCCTGAAGTCGTTTTCCCTGCCGCGAACATCCGCGCGGGGCAATGCACTGCTTGGACAAGTAGGCCGGTGGGCGCGACAATGGCGTAGAGGCCGGGTGGCCGTCTCTCCCTCTCCGTGAGCGCTGGGGCCGCCCAGCGTCTTCGACATGAGCCGCAGAGATTTGCCGCCCGGCCCTCAATCCTCAGCCGCGCTCGCCGAGCGCGGATCTCTGCGCAGGATCAGGCGCCCTGCGAGGCCGACGGCCAGCACGGCCACCCCCGCGGCGACCGCCGTGAGCGGCAGCGTGACGACGAGCGCGGCGCAGGCGACGAGGCCGACGACGTTCAGCGCGCGCGGCCAGCGCCGTCGCTCCGCGGACTGGGTGTAGGCAGCGGCGTTGGCGATTGCGTAGTAGGTGAGGACGCCGAACGAGGAGAAGCCGATCGCACCGCGCAGGTCGGTCGTGAGCACCAGCACCGACACGACCGCCGCGACGGCGAGCTCGGCGTGGCCGGGCACGCGATAGCGGGGATGGACCGCCGCGAGCCAGCGCGGGAGGTCGCCGTTGCGCGACATCGCCAGCGACGTGCGGCCGATGCCGGCGATCAGCGCCAGGAGCGCCCCGAGGCTCGCGACGGCCGCACCGACGCGGACGACCGGGACGGCCCACGCGGCTCCGGCAAGCCTGGCGGCGGTCGCCAGAGGCGCCGTGCTGGCTGCGAGCGCGTCCGGGCCGGCCGCGAGCAGCGACGCGAGCGCGACGGCGGCGTAGAGAGCGACGGTGATCGCGAGCGCGATCGGGATCGCCTTCGGAATCGTGTGCTCGGGATCGCGCACCTCCTCGCCGAGCGTCGCCACCCGCGCGTAGCCGGCGAAGGCGAAGAAGAGCAGCGCGGCCGACTGGAGAATGCCGTAGACGCCGCCGCTCCAGAGCGACGACGAGCCGCCCAGGTTCGACGTGTCGGTTCCGCCGCTCGCGGCGATCGCGGCCACGACGACGAGCAGCGCGATCACCGAGGCCGCGACGAGCACGCGGGCGAGGGTCGCAGTCCGGGTGATCCCGTGGTAGTTCGCCGCCGTCAGGGCCGCGACCGCCAGCAACGCCGCGAACCGCTGCACCCACTCCGAGCCGGGGACGGCGTACGAGGCGAACGTGAGGGCCATCGCCGCGCAGGACGCCGTCTTGCCGACGACGAAGCCCCACCCGGCCAGGAAGCCCCACCACTCGCCGAGCCGCTCGCGCCCGTAGACGTACGTGCCGCCGGAGGTCGGATACTGGGCCGCGAGCTGCGCGGAGGCGACGGCGTTGCAGTAGGCGACGCCCGCGGCGATGACGAGCGCCGATCAGGAGCCCGCTGCCGGCGGCCGCCGCCGCAGGTGCGAAGGCGGCGAAGACTCCGGCGCCGATCATCGAGCCGAGCCCGATGACGACCGCGTCGCCCGTCCCGAGCCGGCGGTCGAGCGCGCCTTCCACCGTCACATGGCTGACGCGACTCGCGCGGCAGCCGCGGCGAGCTCGTCGTCCGGCACGTTCGGGAGGACGTCTTCCCAGAGCGGGAGCATCATGCCCGCCGCCTCGACCATCCCGAGCGGGCGGGGAATCAGCCAGACGTGGAAGTGGGCACCGCCGTCGCCCCAGCGGTAGAGATGGACGCGTCCGATGTCGCCGAGCGAGAGGATGGCGCGCTCGACGCGTGCAACCACACGCCCGAAGTCGGCCGCCAGCGGCTCCGGGAGGTCGGCGAACGAGTCGACGTGGACGCGGCTCGCCAGCCAGACCGCGCCCGGCAGGCTGCCGCCGACGGGCGGATGGAGCGTCCAGTTCTCGTCCGACCAGACCGCCTTCGTCGTCTTGCCTCTCGCAGATGCCGCAGGGCGGCCCGCCTGGCTCGCCGCGACGCGGCGGCTCGGGAACGATCCGCTCGCCGGGCTCGCGCGGAACCAGCGGCTCGGTGTAGGGGAGGGTCATGGTCACGATCGCTCCTTTCCTCGCTTGGTTCTGGTCGGCGACGGTGCGCCGGCGAGGCCGTTGAGCACGACGCCCACCACGCGTCCCGCCGCCTTCTCGGCCGGCCACCCGTGGCGTCCGCGGAGGTGGACGTAGGTCCATGCGACCGCGTTGAAGGCGACGTCGGCCGCCTCGACGACGTCGTCGCCGGGCGCGAGCGAGCCGTCGGCGGCCCCCTCGCGCAGGAACTGGATGAACGGGTGCAGGTAGTCGGGCGGCTGTCCGGGCGCCGTCTCCTGGTGGAAGGCCTCGTCGGTCGCGAGCATGAGCGGGAGGTGCCGGTCGAGGAGCTCGCAGAGGGCGATCAGCCCGCGCTCGAGACGATCGCGGCCGGATGCCTCCGGACGTCAGGATCGGGTACATCGTCGTCGCGGAAGTCGGCTGCGAGTTCCCCGACCAGGGCGGAGACGAGCACCTCGAGGGTCAGCCCTTGCCGCCAGAGGGTGGAGCGCGCGCGCCCCGACGCCTGGGCGACCCGCTCCAGCGTCAGTCCCTCCCAGCCCTGCTCACGGAGCACGGCGATCGTCGCCCGATGCAGGTCACCGTCGACATGAGGGCGCTCCCGTCCCTGCTCCATGATGATGCCGCCATGCAACGTGAATGTTGCACGACGGCGAGTCGAGGCGCAAGTCGCAGCCCGGGTTCGAGTCGCGTTCTCGGCACTACACTGCGGCGCGTGGCCGAGGTGCAGGAGGTCTCGCCCGAGCACGGGCATCTGGAATGGGAGACGCCGCTCTACCGGACGGCGCTCGCACAGTACGAGCAGGCACTTCCGCACGCGGACGTGGAAGAGTTCGTGGCGGAGCGGCTGCGCTACCCGGAGCGCTCGCTCGTGGTCAGCGTCCCGGTCAGGCTCGACTCCGGCCGCTGGACGGTCTTTCCGGGCTACCGGGTGCAGCACTCGACGGTGCTCGGGCCCACGAAGGGCGGTATCCGCTACGACTCAGAGGTGACGCTCGGCGAGTGCGCCGCTCTGGCGATGTGGATGACCTGGAAGTGCGCGCTGCTGCGCCTTCCGTACGGCGGTGCGAAGGGCGGCGTCCGCTGCAGCCCGCGCGAGCTCTCGGGTGACGAGCTCCAGAAGATCACGCGCCGCTTCACCTCGGAGCTGCTGCCGATCATCGGCCCCCAGAAGGACATCCCCGCTCCGGACATGGCCACGAACGAGCAGACGATGGCCTGGATGATGGACACCTACTCGATGGAGATCGGCCATGCGGTGCCGGAGATAGTCACCGGCAAGCCGATCTCGCTCGGCGGCTCGCTCTTCCGGCACGAGGCCACGGGTGCGGGCGTGGTGATGGTGATCGAGCGAGCGTGCGACAAGCTCGGCTGGAGCCTCGAGGAGCAGCGCTGCGTCGTCCAGGGCTTCGGCAACGTGGGCGGGATCGCGGCCGCCGAGCTCGACGCCAAGGGCGCGACCGTGATGGCGGTCTCGGACCTCTCCGGGGGCGTCTACGACCCCGGCGGTCTCGACGTCGAGGCGCTGCGCCGCTTCGCCGAGGAGCACGGCTCGCTCGCGGACTGGACGGAGAGCGACCGGATCACGAACGAGGAGCTGCTCGAGCTTCCCTGCGACATCCTCACGCTCGCCGCACGGGAGGATCAGATCAACGGCGAGAACGCGCAGCGGATTCAGGCGCGGCTGATCGCGGAGGGCGCAAACGGCCCGACCTCGCTCGAGGCCGACGCGGTGCTGGTCGAGCGGGGGATCCCGGTTCTCCCCGACGTGCTCACGAACGCGGGCGGCGTGACGGTCTCCTACTTCGAGTGGGTGCAGGATCTCGGTCGGCTCTTCTGGGACCGGCGCGAGATCCGCGCCAAGCTCGCAGAGCAGCTCGGCGACGCGTTCGAGCGCGTCTGGTCGCTGGCCGCCGAGCGAGATCTGACCCTGCGCAGCGCGGCCCTGATAGCCGGGATCCGAGAGGTAGCAGGTGCCCTGACGTCGCGGGGGATCTACCCGTGACGTCGAAGGTTCGCGACGCGATGATCCCCGAGCCGCAGACGCTCGACGCCACGGCGTCGGCGCAGGAGGCGGGACAACATCTCGTCCAACCCGACGTGCGGGCCGTCTACGTCTGCGACGACGGTCGCTTCGTCGGAGTCGTCACGCGCAAGACGCTCGTCCGCGAGGTGGTCGCGGCCGGGCTGGCGTCGGGCGAGACCGAGATCGGCCGGATCGCCGAGCCCGCGCACTGGACGCTCGACCCGGAGCTCCCGCTGGACGAGGCCTTCCGCTTCCTGGAGGAGCACGACGCCGAACGCGTGCCCGTGGTCGAGGACGGGCGCCTCGTCGGCGTCGTCTCGCGCAGCGTGCTGCAGCGGCGCCTCGCCGAGGACGACCCGCCGCAGGAGCTCGACACGCTCGAGCTCTAGCTCCGGCCCGCCTGCGCCTCCGCCATCGCTTCGAAGTTCTCCCAGAGCCGCGGCGTGCTCGTTCGCATCTCGAGGAGGATCGACTTCATGCGCTCCCACATCCCGGCGATGTAGAGCCAGTCGAAGAGGAGGTCCTCGTCGAGCAGCCCGTGCTTCCAGAGCGTCCCGATCGTCTCGTACCAGCTGGCGATGCCACCGACGTGGTTCCACCCCTCGCTCCCGGGCGGGTACTTCTCGAAGAACTCCTTGGCGTCGGTGATGAACTCCGGCCCCCAGATGAACCCCCGCGCGTTCGCGTCGGCCATGCGGGTACCGAGCTCCGCCAGCTCGACGACGAGGTGCGCGTCCTCCTTGGTGGCGGCCATGTTCGCTCCCTTCAGCAGCAGGTGTAGGCGCCCGGCGGAGCGTCTCCTTCCTCCGCGGGCGGCAGCGCGGCGGCCTCGAGCGCTGCACCGTGGAGGATGTCACGCTCGCTCACCTCGAGCCCGTCCAGCCCGTAGCGGTCGAGCACCTCGCGGACGATGATCGCGCCGGCCACGATCACCGGCGCTCGCTCGGGCTCGAGGCCCGGCAGCGCACGCCTTACGGCCAGCGGGAGCGAGGCCAGCCGCTCGAGTTGTGCATCCACCGCCGCTCGCGAGCTGCGGTGCCCGTGAACCTGCTCCGGGTCGTAGATGCCGAGCTCGAGCGCGGCGAGCGTCGTCACCGTGCCCGCGACGCCGATCGCCTGCTGCGGCTCGAGCTCCGGAAGGGCTGCCCGCACCTGCGCTGCCGTCGCGTCGAGCTCCTCCGGCGTCGGTGGGTCGGAGGCCAGGAAGCGCTCGGTCAGACGGACGCAGCCCACGTCGAGGCTCGTCCGGGCGCCGTCGACCATCAGCTCCGTCGAGCCGCCGCCGACGTCCAGCACGAGCGTCCCGGGCTGGAGCTGCCGCCCGCCCGCCACCCCGCGGCGCGTGAGCGCACCCTCTTCCTCGCCCGAGAGCAGCCGCGTCGAGAAGCCGTAGCTCCATTCGATCTCGCCGAGGAACGCCTCGCCGTTCTCCGCATCGCGGATTGCGCTCGTGCCCACGGCCAGCGTCCGCTCGGCGCCGAGGCGCTCGAGCTCGCGGCGGTACTCGGACAGCGCATTGCGCACGCGTGCGATAGGGAGGGGCAAGAGCCTCCGCCGCTCGTCCACGCCCTCGCCCAGGCGCGTGATCGTCACGCGCCGTGCGACCTCCTCCACACGCCCGTCGTCCACGTCCGCCACGAGGAGGCGAGTGGAGTTCGTGCCCAGGTCGACGACGCCTACGCGCATCGACCCGAGGCTACCCGCCGGCTCAGGCCGCGGCGCTGTAGTCGTGCGTCCGGTCATGCCTGACGACGTTCGCGAGCAGTGACTTCAGCTGGGCGAGCTCGTGCCGGCGGGCTGCCACGGCGGTCTCGTCGGCTCCGTCGCCCTCGAGCTGGTGCGTCTCGACGACGACCTCGCGGATTCTCTCCAGCAGCGGATCGATCTCGTGCAATCCCATCAGGCGGCCTCCTCGATCGGAATTGGGTCGAACTCGCCTTCTTCCGCCGGAGCGGAGGAAGGCGACTCGATCAGCACGGCGCCGAGAACGGCGGCGAGCGCAGCCAGGCCGGCCAGCGCGTAGAACGCGACCTGGAAACCGTGGGTCAGCGCTGCGGCGCCGAGGGGCGACGAGCCAGGGTGGGCGTCCACGTATCGTGTGGTGAAGGTGGTCGCGATCGTCGACGCCGCCGCCAGCCCGATCGCGCCGCCGATCTGCTGGCTCGTGTTGAGCAGGCCGGACGCGATGCCCGCGTCGGCAGCCTCGACACCCATGAGGGCGGCGATCGTCATCGGAACGAAGGTGAAGGCGAGCCCGACCGCGCTCAACAGGAAGGCCGGGAAGAGGTCGAAGAAGTAGTGGCCGTCGGCCGGAATCTGCGTGAGCAGAAGGAGCGCGACCGTCGCGAGCGCGAGCCCGGCAGGGAGGACGCGCCGGACGCCGACGCGCGTCACCACGCTCTGGGCCACGTTCGCGAGCACGACGATCGTCAGCGTCAGAGGCAGGTAGGCGACGCCGGTCTCGATCGCCGAGTAGTGCAGCACCTGCTGCATGTAGAGGGTTCCGAGGAAGAACTGCGAGAAGACTGAGGTGCCGAGCAGGAACGCGGTCACGTTGGCGCCGGTGAGCGTGCGCAGGCGGAAGATCCGCATCGGCAGGAGCGGCGCCTTCGAGCGCAGCTCGATCACGATGAAGGCGGCGATCAGGGCCGCAGAGGCCGTCAGGAGCCCGATCGTCTCGGTCGTGCCCCAGCCGTTCACGGTCGCGCGTGTCATGGCGTAGACGAGCAGCATCAGCCCGCCGGTGATGGACGCCGCCCCGGCGACGTCGAAATGACGATGGTCGAGCTCGGCCCGGCTCTCGCGCAGGAGGAACGGGGTGAGCGCGACGACGGCAAGACCGACGGGGACGTTGATGAAGAAGATCCAGGACCAGTCGAGCGAGCTGGTCAGAAGGCCGCCGAGCAGCACGCCGGCGGCGGCCCCGCTGCCCGAGACCGCGCCCCAGACGCCGAGCGCGATGTTGCGCTCCCGGCCTTCGGCGAACGTCGTGGTCAGGATCGACAGGGCCGCCGGGGCGAGCAGCGCGCCGCCCAGCCCCTGGGTTGCGCGGAAGGCGATAAGGGAGCTCTCGGACCAGGCAAAGCCGGCGAGCAGCGAGCTGACCGTGAAGAGGGCGACCCCGGCGACGAACAACCGGCGACGCCCGAGCAGGTCGGCCATGCGGCCGCCGAGCAGCAGGACGCCGCCGAACATGATCGCGTAGGCGGTGATCACCCACTGGAGGCTTTCCTGGGTGAAGTGCAGGTCGGTCTTGATCGAGGGCAGCGCAACGTTCACGATCGCCACATCCAGCACGACCATGAACTGCGCGGCGACGAGAACGGCCAGCGCCACCCAGCGCCGGTCGCCGGGGGCGGTAGCTGTCTCAGTTCGTAGAGCCATGGAAATCCCTCTCCCTAGGAAACTCTTTCTGATCGCAATTCGTTCCAAGCGCAATTCGTTTTCTATCGCATACGATTCTGACTTGTCAAATATTGAGAATTTGCTAGGGTTTCGATATGGCAACGACTGAGCTGAGCGAGACCGAAGCGCGCAAGCTCGCGCTCCACTACTCGCCGACAGCGGGGATGCTGCTGGTGAAGATCGGTCGCGCCGCGGAGCGTTGGTTCACCGAAGCGCTCAAGCCGAGCGGGCTCACGCCGCGCCATGTGGGCGTGTTGTTCGAGGTCCGTGCCCGGCCGACGAGCCAGCAGGCCCTGATCGACTCGATCGGCGTCGACCCGAGCAAGCTGGTCGGCCTGCTCAACGACCTCGAGGCGGAGGGTTTGATCGTCCGCCGGCGCGATCCCGAGGATCGCCGACGGCACATCGTCGAGGTATCGAAAGAGCGGCCGACCCGGCTGGCCGCCGCCGAGCAGGCAGCGGGCAAGGTGGAAGCGCGGCTCTTCGAGGGCCTCGACGAAGCCCAGCGGAAAGATCTCCACGGCCTCCTCGCGCAGGTCGCCGACTCGAGCGGAGTCCTCGAGGGCTGCGTCGAGCTGCTCCGGCTCTCGGACTGACGGCGACCGAAAAACAGGTGGTAAACTGCCGCAAGCGACGCGGGGTGGAGCAGTCAGGTAGCTCGCCGGGCTCATAACCCGGAGGTCGCAGGTTCAAATCCTGCCCCCGCTACTCAGAAAGGCCCTGGAAACAGGGCGTTTCTCTTGTGGATCACCGGCGCTGTGCCCATCTTTGCAAGCGTTTGACACGCCCGTGCGACCTTGGTGCGACCCCGGAACTTGGCTGAGCACAGCACAACTCAAGTGAGAGGAGACACCCAGGCGACGCCTCCGAACAGGAGGGTGGTAGATGGCAAGATCTCCTGAGGAACGAAGTCCAACAGGGGCAGGGGAGCGGTGTGCTAGCGGTACGGCTGCACGATGACGGCTTGAAGGTTGAGGAGATCGAGACGCCGTCGGCGGATCCGGGCGAGGTGCTGGTGCGCGTGCATGCGGCAGCGATTACACGTGACGAGCTGGAGTGGCCGGTCGATCGACTGCCGGCGATTCCCTCTTACGAGCTTTCGGGCGTTGTCGTCGAAAGCGGTGACGAGGTATATGCGCTCACGCCTTTCGATCGCGACGGCGTGGCTGCCGAGTACGCCGTCGTCCCAGCCGATGTGCTTGCACCGAAGCCCTTGCGGCTGAGCCACGTCGAGGCGGCAGCCCTGCCGATGGGCGGGCTGACCGCCTGGCAAGCACTGTTTGTGCACGGGCGGCTCGCCCGAGGCGAGCGGGTGCTGGTCACGGGCGCCTCGGGCGGGGTTGGGCACATCGCCGTCCAGCTTGCGCGACACGCCGGCGCAGCGGTCGTGGAGAGCGGTCCGGTCGATCTGGTCTTCGACACTCGTGGCGGCGAGGTCCCCGCTGGCGAGCGCGTGGTCACGATCGCAGAGGAGATGCCGGGCGCGATCTACTTCATCGTCGAACCCGACCACGAGCAACTGCTGGAGTTGAAAACGCTGGTGGACGCAGGCGAGCTTCGTGCGGAGGTCGACTCGGTTTTTCCGCTCACGGAGGCCCGGGCGGCGTTCGAGCGAGTCGCGGGCCACGGGAAGCGTGGCAAAGTCGTGCTCGAGGTTGGCACTGACTAGCCGGCGGGTGCGGCCATGACCTCTGCCGTGGATGCCCGAACCGAATGCGAGTAGCCGGGATCAGAGCGCTCGGCGAGTCCGTCGAGCTCTTCGAGGTGGACGAGCCGGCGGCGCCAGCCGCAGGCGAGGTCCTCATCGACGTCGTCGCCGCCGGCATCGGCAACTGGGACGAGCTTGTCAGGATCGGCAGCTGGCAGATCGGCGGCCCGGCTCCGATGGCGCTCGGGACGGAGGCGGCCGGGACGGTCGCAGCGACCGGCTCCGGCGTGGCCGAGCTGCGCGAGGGCGACGAGGTGATGACACATCCGCTGCCGCTCCGGCGTCACGGGACGTGGGCGGGGAGGGTGCTCGCGCCGGCGGCGACCGTCGCGGCCCGGCCGCCAGCGGCGTCATGGGAAGCCGGTGGAGCGTTTCCGATTCCGGCGCTCACTGCGGCTCAGGCACTCGACGAGGCTCTCGGGATCGAGGGCGGCGGCTGGGTCGTCGTCAACGGAGCCGGCGGAGTCACCGGTGGCCTCCTCGTCCAGCTCGCCGCGGCTCGGGGCGGCCGCGTGATCGCGACCGCGAGCGCGAAGAAGGCCGAGCGCATCCGCGGCTACGGCGCATCGGAGGTGCTCGACTACCACGGCGACTGGCCTGCACTCGTTCGCGAGATCACCGGCGGCGGCGCGCCCAAGGCCGTCAACGCCGCCCCCGGGCAGGCGGCCACCACGTTGAAGGCGGTTGCTGACGGCGGGCGCCTCGCCACGATCACGGGCGATCCGCCGCGGCAGGAACGGGGCGTCGCCGTATCCGACGTCTACGTCCGGCCCGATGGTCGGCAGCTTTCGGCCCTCGCGGAGCTGCTGGCCCACGGCACCCTTAGCGTGCCGATCGCGTCCGTCCGTCCGCTCGAACAGGCGGCACAAGCGCTGCGCGATGTAGTAGCGGGAGCGGACGGCGCGATCGTCCTCTCACTCCGAACCTAGCCTGGCCCTCCTGATGGTCGCGCCCGAGATTTGCAACGCTTTAGAGCCCTCTGACGGACTCGAACCGTCGACCCCTCCTTACCATGGAGGGGGTCTCAGAAAGGCTTGGAATCGGCTCGGGGTGCAAGCGTTCTGCAAGCATCGCGCTTCCGCGGCGATGTCACAGTGTTCCGCCTAAATGCGCGGCCGCCGCCGAAAACTGGCTCCGATCCTGCATTTCGGCGGAACGAGGCGGAACGCGCGTACATAATCGAGGCGGCTCATAACCCGGAGGTCGCAGGTTCAAATCCTGCCCCCGCTACTGCTAAAGGCGCTCGAAAGGGCGCCTTTCGCTTCTACCCGCACGATCACCCATCCTGGGGGGAATCAGAGCGGACGCCGGTGCAGCCCTAGCCCGATCTCGCCTCGGGCGTTTCAACTGTGCCGGTGCCAGACGGCTCGGCGTAGCTTTCGCCGTCCCAGGATCTCGCGTGCGGCGTTGAGGCCGGGGGTGCCCATGACACCTCCGCCGGGGTGGGCGGCCGAGCCGCACAGGTAGAGGCCGCGGATCGGCGTCCGGTAGCGCGCATAGCCGGGCACCGGGCGGAACGCGAAGAGCTGGCCGGGGGTCATCGCGCCCTGGAAGATGTTTCCGCCGGTGAGGTTGAAGACGCGCTCGAGGTCGGGCGGCGCCAGCACCTGGCGGTCGATGACTGCGCTTTTGAAGTTCGGCGCGTACTCGTTCAGCACGTCGAAGCAGCGATCGGCGAACGCGTCGCGCTGGTCATCCCAGGAGCTGTCGCGAAGCTCGTACGGCGCGTACTGGATGAACATCGACATCAGGTGCTTCCCGGCTGGCGCCACCGTCGGATCCACCACCGAGGGAAGCTGGCACTCGATCACCGGGTCCGCGGAAGGCCGCCCGTACTTGGCATCGTCGAACGCGCGCTCGATGTAGTCCTGGTCGGGGCAGAGGTGGATGGTGCCCCGATGCTGAGGCCCGGGCTCCGTCCCGGGCAGGGCGCTGAAGTTCGGCAGCTCCCCCAGAGCCACGTTGATCTTCAACGAGGCGCTCGCGTAGCTGATCCGCTCGACGTCGGCCACGAACGCCTCCGGCAGCACGCTCCGGTCGAGCAGTTGCAGAAACGTCACGTTCGCGTCGGCGTTGCTGGCCACGATCGGGGCGTGGAACTCGTCGCCTGAGACGAGAGCGACGCCGGCAACCCGGCCGTTGCGCAGGAGAATGCGGGCCACCTCGGCCTTGCAGCGGATGTCGGCGCCGAGGTCGCGCGCGGCACCGGCGAGCGCCTGCGTGATCCCGCCCATCCCTCCGCGCATATATGCCCATACGCCCCGGGTGCCCCCGGCTTCGCCCATGACGTGGTGGAAGAGCACGTAGGCGGTCCCCGGCATCGACGGGCTCGCCATCGCTCCGATGATCGCGTCGGTCGCCAGCGTTCCCTTCAGCTCCTCCGACTCGAACCAGCGATCAAGGATCGGGCGCGCCGCTCCGGTGAGGATCTCCACCGCCTCGCCGGTTGCGTCACCGAGCTGCCGGAAGGATCGTCTCAGCGTGAGCAGCGTCCGGAGATCGCCGAGCCGCGGCCTCCGCAGATCGGGCGGCGCCATGGTGAGCGTCGGCTCGACCACGGCCGCCACCCGCTCGAGCATCGCCTCGTATCGCGGGTACCGCTCAGCATCGCGCTTGCTGAACTTCGCGATCTCCTTGTGCGTCAACTCGGCGTCCGGGCCCATCATCAGCGAGCGCCCATCCGGGAACGGCGTGAACGACGACGGGTTGCGCGGGAGCACCTCGTAGCCGTATGAGGTGAGGTTCAGGTCGCGGACGATCGCCGTGTGGAAGAGGCTGTTGACGTAAGAGGCGGTCGAGACCTTGAAGCCGGGGAAGGTCTCCTCGGTGACGCAGGCGCCGCCGACGATGTGGCGCCGCTCAAGCACCAGCACGCGCAAACCGGCCCGGGCGAGGTAGCAGGCAGTCACGAGCCCGTTGTGCCCGGCACCGACCAAGATGGCGTCGTAACGCGTTGGGTTCTGCGCCATTGGACGCAGATCCTGCCACGCGCTCGCCTAGCCAGGCGACGCGGCCGTTGGCGAGGAGTATCGCGCCGACGACCAGGAGGAGGACCGCCGCGACGGCGACCAGTAGCGCTCGAGCCAGTCGCGCAGGCGCGCGCGGGTGGGCCCGGAGCGGTCGGGCAGGAACTGCGCCAACAGGACCGGCGTGTAGGCGGTGCTCATGCCGACGACCAGGAAGACGAGAACACCGGCGACGGCCTCCGCCGTGCCCGGTGCCTGCCGACGATGTGCGCACCGACGGCGATCGCGATCAGGTACGTCGGCAGGAACATCCCGCACTGTCGCGAGTGGTCTCCCCGTGTACAGCAATCGTGGCGGCGGCGATGGCGGGCATGACGAGGAACTTCGCCGGCAACAAAGGCCCAGCCTTTGCCGAGCCCGCCGTCCGTGAAGAGGAGGAGAACGACGGCGAGTACCAGCAGCGGCTGCAGCGCTGCAGCTTTACACTGCGGCGCCCCCACGGTCCGCGCATGGAAGAGCACCAGGTCACGCCGTCGACTTGCATGGAGTGCTGCGCGGGATGCTCGTCTTCGCGCTATGGAGATGGTCTCCGAAGGACTCGCGGATCAAGGTCGGAACTGCAAGCGTTCTGCAAGCATCGGGCTTCCGCAGCGATGTCACTCCGTTCCGCCTAAATGCAACGGCTGAGAGCCAATCAGGCTAGGAACTTGCGTTTAGGCGGAATACGACGGAACGCGTATACCTATTCGAGGCGGCTCATAACCCGGAGGTCGCAGGTTCAAATCCTGCCCCCGCTACTGAGAAAGGCCCTGGAAACAGGGCCTTTCCTCTACGAGAGGGCGTGCTGTTGCAAGACGGGGCGCCGTTTCGTCACACCCTCAATCGGCTGAGTCAGGCATGGGCGGCGAAGAGCGCGAACGATCCTCTGACCTCGATGTGCCGGTCGGCGAAAGGTTGTGCCAGTGGGCGCTCGAGGCTGTCGAGATCGTCCCTGAGGTTGGTGAAGAATCCCTCGCGGTTGTAACGGGCGAGCGCCATTCGCGCGAGCCGACCATGCTCGACCCCGCTCCCGAGAATCGTGCTCCCGAAGACGACGCCGCCGTCCTCCAGAAGCGGCCTCAGATTGCTGAAGACGGCCGCCTTCGCCTCCGGTGAGGCCGGGAGGCAATGGAGGACCCCGATCAGCGCGACCGATGCGAACCGGCTGGTCCCGAGGTCGAGCGGCTCAAGTACGCTTGCCTGGACGACTCGCGGCGAGTAGCGCTCCAGGCGCCTCGCCGCCTTGGTTAGGCACGCGTCGCTCGGGTCGAACAGGGTGATTTGCGGACGTTCGACCGGAAAGCGGCAGCGATCGAGGAAATAGCCGGTGCCGACGCCGACGTCGAGATGAGGGCTGCCGATGTGTTGGTCGTACAGGTCGAGGAAGTGGCGCTTCGGACACTTCCAGACCAGGCTGCAGGAGAGGCCGAGGATGAACAGGTCGTATAGAGCGAGCCGTGCCGGGGTGTAGACGGTCACGCTGGGATAGGTGTCGAGCGTCCGCATCATGGAGCCGCCGTGGTCCATTGTCCGCCTGAGCAGCGTTGTCCGCAAAAAACGCGAGCTACGACTTGCTCACGCCCGAGGAGCAGCGACTGTTCCCCGGCATCACCGTCTTCGCGGGAGGGGCACGCCTCGAAGCGGCCACAGAGGTTTACGAGGCCACGCTCGAGCAGCTCGAGTCGCTCGTCGACAAGAGTCTCCTCCTCTATGAGGCCGGGCGGCTCGCAATGCTCGAGACGATCCGTGCGCCCCGCTCCTCGGGGCCGCGCTAGCAGAGAGGCCGGCGTGCTGTACGTGGAGCACGCAAGCAGCGATGATGCCGGTGTGGGCACCGGGGCCGCAGTCAAGGTCCTCATTGCAGGCGGGAGTTTCGCGGGCCTCGAGGCGATGCTGGCGCTGCGGGTGCTCGCCCGAGACCGTGTTGGCGTCGAGCTCCTGGCACCCGATCCGGAGTTCCTGTACCGACCCCTAGCTGTCGCAGAGCCGTTCGGGCTCGCTGAGGCACATCGGTTCCCGCTCGGGTCTCTCGCCGCGCGCTGCGGCGCCCGCTATCGGCCCGGCCGCGTGGCCGCGGTCGATGCGCCCGCAGGCCGGGTGAAGACCTCGCAGGGAGAGGCGCTCGCATACGACGCGCTCGTCGTTGCGTGCGGGGCACAGCCGGAGGAAGCGCTTCCGGGTGCCCTGACCTTCAAGGGCACGGAGGACGTCGGTCGCTTCAGGAAGCTCGTCGAGGAGATCGACTCGGGCATCGTCCAGCGAGTCGCCTTCGCCGTCCCTGCGGGTGTCTCCTGGCCGCTGCCGCTGTACGAGCTTACCCTCCTCACCGCCAGTCGCGCACGCTCCGCGGCCCTGAAGGCCGAGATCACGATCGTCACGCCGGAGAGAGGGCCACTCGCCCTCTTCGGCACGAGCGCAAGCAACCTCGCTCGTGCCCTCCTCGAGGAACAAGGCGTCCAGCTAGCGCTCGAACAGCACCCGGTGCGCTTCAGTGACGGCAACCTCGAGCTCCTCGGCGGCCACACAATGGCCGTCGACGCGGTCGTTTCGTTGCCACGTCTGCGCGGCCCGTACCTCAGCGGCCTTCCGCATGACCGCGAAGGGTTTCTCGAGGTGGACGACCACGGCCGCGTGAAGCACGTTTCCGCCGTCTTTGCAGCGGGCGACGTAATCGCCTTCCCCGTCAAGCAGGGGGGCCTCGCGACACAGCAGGCAGACGTCGTCGCCGAGACGATCGCCTCGGAGGCCGGTGTTCCCGTCCAGCCGACGCCTCTCGACCCGATCCTGCGAGCGCTGCTGCTGACCGGTGACCGGCCGGCGTATGTGCGCGCTGCGCTGGGCGGCCATCACGGCGATCCCGGGGTCTCTGGCTGGGAGCCGCTCTGGTGGCCGCCGGCCAAGGTCGCGGGCCTCCACCTGGCTCCCTTCCTCGCCGAGAACCTCGACCTCGCCACCGGCGGCCCCGGCTGAGTGTCGGATCCGGCTGCCGATCTCGGTGCGATGGAGGCTGTGATCTTCGACCTCGACGGCGTCGTCACCCGCACCGCGGAGGTCCACGCGGAGGCCTGGAAGCAGCTCTTCGACGAGTATCTCGCCGCCCGCGCCCGGAGTTTCGGCGAGCCCTTTGAGGCGTTCGACCGCCGCTCGGACTACCGCCGGTTCGTCGACGGCAAGCCTCGCTACGAGGGGATCGCGAGCTTCCTTGCATCGCGGGGGATCGAGCTTCCCTTCGGCTCGCCGGACGACCCGGAGGAGCGGGAGACCGTCTGCGGGCTCGGGAACCGCAAGAACCGCTACTTCCTCGAAGCGCTCGAGAGGACCGGTGCCGATCCATACCCGACGACCCTCCAGCTGATCGCCAAGCTGCGCGCGCGAGGCGTACGCACTGCGATCGTCTCGTCGAGCCGTAACTGCGTCGCTGTGCTCGAGGCCGCCGGGATCCGGGAGCTTTTCGAGGTGAAGGTGGACGGCCTCGACGCCGCCGAGCTCGGGCTCGCCGGCAAGCCCGACCCGGCGCTTTTCCTCGAGGCTGCGCGCCGCCTCGGCGTCGAGCCGGCCCACGCGGCGGTGGTCGAGGACGCAATCTCGGGGGTCGAGGCAGGCCGGCAGGGCGGCTTCGTCTTCGTCGTCGGTGTCGACCGGGCGGAACAGCGCGAGGCCCTCACCGCCGCTGGCGCCAATCTCGTGGTGGGCGACCTGGCCGAGCTCGTGGCATGAGCGCCTGGATCCTCGAGTACGAGGGCTTCGACCCGGCGAGCGAGGGTCTACGGGAGGCGCTCTGCGCCCTCGGCAACGGCTTTCTCGGGACTAGGGGTGCCGCACCGGAAGCGCAGGCCGACGAGGTGCACTACCCGGCGACCTATGCGGCGGGGGTCTACAACCGCCTGCCTACCACCGTTGCGGGCCTCACGCTCGAGGACGAGAGCATCGTCAACCTCCCGAACTGGCTCCCGCTGACGTTCCGCGCCGAGGACGGGTGCTGGCTCCAGGAAGCCGAGTTCCTCGAGCATCGTCTCGAGCTCGATCTCCGCCGCGGTGTGCTCACCCGGTTCACGCGGGCCTGCGACGACGCCGGCCGCGTGACTCAGTTGACGCAGCGGCGCATCGTCTCGATGGACAACCCGCACCTGGTCGCACTCGAGACGACCGTTGTCCCCGAGAACTGGTCAGGTCGCCTCCATGTTCGTTCGGTCCTCGACGGAAACGTCGTCAACTCCGGAGTCGGGCGGTATCGGGCGCTGGCCGGAGACCATCTCACGGCGGTCGAGACAACTGCGCTGGACGAGAGCACGGTCGTCCTCCGGGCCCTGACGAAGAGCTCGCGCATCCTCGTCGCGGAGGCGGCACGGACGCGCGTCGAGCAGGACGGCGCCGAAGACGCGGTAGCGCGAACGCTCGTTCAGGAGCAGGGCGCGATCGGCCACGAGCTCGCCGTCGAGGTCGGCGCTGAGGAGCCCGTGACGATCGAGAAGGTCGTCGCAGTCTTCACGTCGCGCGACCCTGCACTGTCCGAGCCCGGGTATGCGGCGGGTCGCGAGATCGCCCACGCGCCGGGGTTCAGCGAGCTGCTCGACAGGCACGTCCTCAACTGGCACGAGCTTTGGCATCGGTTCGGAATCTCCCTCGAGGAGGGCGAGGAACGAACGAGCCGCACCGTAAACCTCCACGTCTTCCATCTTCTGCAGACCCTCTCGCGTCACACTGCCGCGATCGACGCGGGCGTGCCGGCCCGTGGCCTGCACGGAGAGGCGTACCGCGGCCACGTCTTCTGGGACGAGCTCTTCGTAATCCCGTTTCTCAGTCTTCGGCTGCTCCGGCTCGCCCGCGCGCTGCTTCGCTACCGCTACCGGCGGCTGCGAGAGGCGCGGTGGGCGGCGCAGGAGGCGGGCTACGACGGTGCGATGTTCCCCTGGCAGAGCGGCAGCGACGGACGGGAGGAGACTCAGCGCCGACACCTGAACCCCCGCTCTGGGCGCTGGAGCCCCGACAACTCCTCGCTCCAACGGCACATCAACGCCGCGATCGCCTACAACGTCTGGCAGTACTACCAGGTCACCGGCGATCTCGGCTTCCTGGGCGGTTTCGGGGCGGAGCTGATCATCGAGATCGCGCGCTTCTGGAGCTCGATCGCCCGCTACAACCGCTCGCTCGACCGCTACGAGATCCGCGGCGTGATGGGTCCCGACGAGTACCACGACGCATACCCGGCCGCGTCGACAGCCGGCCTCGACAACAACGCATACACGAACGTCATGGCGGTCTGGGTGCTCTGCCGAGCTCTCGACCTGCTCGAGCTGCTTCCCTCCGATCGCAGCGCCGATCTCAGGCAGCGCCTCTCCGTTAGCGCTGAGGAGATCGAGCGTTGGGAGGACCAGAGCCGGAAGATGCGGCTCGTCTTCCACGAGGACGGCATCCTCAGCCAGTTCGAGGGCTACGAGCAGTTGGAGGAGTTCGACTGGGAGGGCTACCGATCCCGCTACGGCGACATCAGTCGGCTCGACCGGATCCTCGAGAGCGAGGGCGACACTCCGAATCGGTACAAAGTTTCGAAGCAGGCCGACGTCTTGATGCTCTTCTACCTCCTCTCGTCCGACGAGCTGGGCGAGATCTTCGCGCGACTCGGCTACGACTATGACGAGGGGACGATCCCCCAGGCGGTCGATTACTACCTCGAGCGGACGGCGCACGGCTCGACCCTGAGCCGCGTCGTCCACGCATGGGTGCTCGCTCGGTCCGACCGGAGCCGTTCGTGGGAGTTCTTCTTCGAGGCGCTCGAGAGCGACATCTCCGACACCCAGGGCGGCACGACGGCCGAGGGAATCCATTTGGGCGCGATGGTGGGCACGCTCGACCTGCTGCAGCGTTGCTACACCGGGCTCGAGGTTCGCGAGGACGTCCTGTGGCTGAACCCCCAGCTGCCGACGGAGCTGAGACGACTCACCTTCACCATCCTTTACCGTGGGCAGCTGGTCGAGCTCGACTTCGCGGACGACCGCGTGACGGTCGTATCGCAGACCACGAGTGGCACCCCGATCTCGATCGGCCTCGACGGAGCCGTCACGAAGCTCTCGGCAGGCGGTCGACTGGAGCTACCGGCTCCCGCGACGCGTGCCTCCTGACTCCGCGAGCCTCGCCCTTGAAACCGCACCGAAGGTCCGCAAGAGTCGCCGGCTGAAGCGCGGCGAGTCGGCCGGTGGGCGGCAAATGCCTGCCGCAAGCGTTCTGCAAGCATCGCGCTTCCGCGGCGATGCGACCGTGTTCCGCCTCAGTGCAGCCGATGAAGCCGAATCTCGCTTGGAACCCTGCGCTAAGGCAGACTCCAGCGGCACGCATGGACTCGCCCGAGGCGGCTCATAACCCGGAGGTCGCAGGTTCAAATCCTGCCCCCGCTACTGGAAAGGCCCTGCTAGTCGGGGCCTTTCTGCTGCCTCGGGCCTCGCGCGCCGTTAGGACTTTGGCCTAACTTTGGCCCAGGCAGGTCGCCTACACAGCGCCGAACGCCATTGGCTTCCCGGCGAAGCTGGCAATCGTCTAGGGCTGGTACTGCTGGTCGAGGGAGAGGACAGCGTTGGGATACTTGTCGCCGACGCGAATCCAGAAGCCGAACCCGCGGACTCCGCCCATCAGTGCGCGGTGCCTGGGGTTCTTGCCGCTGAACAACTGGGCCAGCTCGGAGACGGTGATCCTCGCGTGTCCCGCTCCTGCGGTGACGATCGTCACCGGCGCGTTCGCGGCGACGACGTACGTCAGCAGCCGGTGGCCCTCATCGACGATGTAGTAGTCGTTCGGAACCCCTTGCCCAGGCGAGGTTGCCCCATCTTCGACGGCCGCATGCTCCGCCGCAACTCCGGTGAGCCACCAGGCCGGATCGAAGCGCATCTCGAAGCGGCCGCTCTTGCGGGCCAGCGACTTGATGTGCCCGTAGAGCACCATCTGGCCTGCGGGCGCGGCCGGCGGCAGCTGCAGGGAAAGCAAGGGCGTTGCCTCCGACGTCGACGGGCCAGTGACGGTCGCTGTCTTCGTGACAGGCGTCCCGACAGTCTTCGTGACCGTCTTCGTGCTCCCGCATCCCGCCGCGACCCCAGCGACTGCAATCACTAGCCCCGCCAGCAAGGCGAGCACGTACACACGCCATCTCTTCGATGCCGTATGCATAGAAATCACACTCCTTCGCCCCAGGCCGCGGCGAAACAGCACTCAACCGCGCCCACGGGCAGTCGACAGCTCCAGGTTCTCTTCACCAAGGACGGTGTGCATCGGGGTCAACCCCGCCATCGAGTGCTTCGAACTACTGAGCTGCAAGTCCCGCCTCGCGCCTCGTAACCGACCGTTAGAACTTTGGCCCAGGCAGCCCGGCTATGCCGCCAAACAGCCGATCCTCGGCCCGCTGCGCTGCGCCGGGGAAGCGCACCTGGGCGGCGTGGATGTAGCGCTCGGTGATCGAGGCCTGCGAGTGCCCGGCTCGTAGCTGCAGGTGCACGGCCGGGTTGCCCGCCGCGGCCTCTAGCGTCACTGCCGCTCGAGTGTGCACGGGCGATCGCCAGCCAGGTGCAGGCGAAAGGGTGGGCTCCGAAAACGGGCCCGAGCCACTGCGCCAATGGTCTCGCCTGCAAGCGTTCTGCAAGCATCTGACTTCCGCGGAGATGTCACCGTGTTCCGCCTAAATGCACGGCCGAAGCCAAAAACGCGCTCGGAGCCTGCATTTCCACGGAATACGGCGGTCGGTGTATCGAATCGAGGCGGCTCATACCCCGGAGATCGCAGGTTCAAATTCTGCCCCGCAGCTAGGAAGGCGCCGGAAACGGCGCCTTCCCCTCCTTACGATGGAGGTTCAGGGGCTGATTCCGAAACCCAGGGCACAGGTCTGTAGACGACGCGGCAGGGGAGCGGCGCCCCTCCTCGATCCGCAAGGCGCGGGCGTCCGTAGCAGTGCGCACTCCTGCGGCCCGTCCGCAGACGATCCTGTCGTTCTCGGATGCACACCGCGTCAGTCCCTGCGAGGGTAAGTCGATGCCCCAGGCTCGCGACCCCAAGAAGACCGTCTCAAAACGGCACGAGCACGGCCGCGAGGCACCTATGATCATCACTCCCGCGGCCCTCCTGCGCCTGGTCAGGAGGATCCTGAGCCCCGGGGCACAGCGATGACCCAAGACCTCGGCAGCCACCATCGCGACACCCTGCAGAGGCTGTTCGCGCATCCCGCGAGCGGAAACATCGAGTGGCGTCAGGTGAAGTCGCTGCTCGAGAGCGTCGGCGCCGCGTCCGAAGAGCCGAACGGAGCCCTGACGGTCACGCTCGGCGGCGAAACCCAGGTGCTTCGCCGCCCGCACGGCAAGGACATCGACGTGCAGATGGTGGTCGACTTGCGTCGGATGCTCACGCGCGCTGGCTTCTCTGCCGACTCTCGCTAGCCGGCACTCGGAGAGAACGTGAAGGCGGCTACTTCCTGCGCGCCGCGGCCGCGACGTAGTTCGCGATCGTCGGCGGACGCCGTTGCCGAGAGCTACCTCTTCTTCGATGTCCTCCCGCCGAGATCGCTGTGGTCGAAGTCGTTCGTCGCGTCGATGACGATCTGACCGTTCCATTCGAGTCCCTCGAGGGCCCCCGGACGCGGGCCCATGGCACGGCGATGACGACTTCGTCAGCGAGCTCCGAGCGGCTACAACAGGCCCGGGGCCTACGCAGTCGTCGTCCGGGTCGCCCGCCGCAGAGACTCGGCGAGCGCGAGCGCGACGACGATCGGCAAGAGCCACCAGGCGTCGATGCCGAGGCCGGTCAGGATTCCGGTGAGCACGAGCCCGAGGCCGACCGCCGCCGCGACGACCCAATCGTCGCCGACGATGAAGTCCCACCAGAAACGGCCAAACGCGCGCACGTATCTCATGCGCCGGCTCCAGCCGGCGCCGCGGAGAGGCGCTGGCGGCGGAGGGAGCGCACGAGGCCGAAGGAGAGCGCTCCGACGAATGCGATCACGGCGAGGAGGGACAGCTCGTCACCGGGCCAGTCGACGCCGGCGCCCTCGGCCGCCCAGAAGATGCCGAAGCTCGTCAGCAGGAGGCCAACGGCGAACTTGATCGCGTTCTCCGGAACCCGCTCGAGTGGCCCGTGCGCGAGGAGCCCCGCAGCGACGACGATCACGACGGCCGCGGCCGCGCCGAGGACGGCCGGCCCGAAGCGACCCTGGGCGGCACCGAAGCTGATGACGATGAACACGACCTCCAGGCCCTCGAGCAGCACGCCCTTGAACGCGACCGTGAACGAGTACCAGTCGAGCCCTGCTCTCTGGTCGACCCCAGCGGCGGCGGCCTGCGCACGCCCCTCGCGGAAGGCCTCGTCCTCGTCATGAAGCGCCTTGTACCCGCTGCTTCGCAGGATCGCCTTCCGTAGCCACTGCAGGCCGAAGACGAGCAGCAGTGCGCCGACGATCAGCCGCAGCGCGTCGATCGGAATGCTTCCCAGCGCCGGCCCGATCGTCGCGATCAACCCTGCGAGCACGACGGCTGCGGCACCGACTCCGATCAGGGTCGACCGCCACCCCCGTACGACTCCCACCCCGAGCACGATCGTGAGCGCCTCGACCATCTCCACCGCGCTTGCGAGGAAGGATCCGAGAACGAGGAGGATGGTGCCGGTCATCCTGGGCCCAGCTCCGCGTGCGCGGTGGGTGCGTTGCCGTTTTCGCGCCTCTGTCTGGCTCGCTCCTTCGCCTCGGCGTAGGACGACTTGACGAGCGCGCGACCGTTCGTCCAGCCGAAGACGAGGAGTACGAGAATCACGGCGAAGACGACGTTCCAGGCGGTCATCACGAACTGCTGCGCAAGTGAGTAGGCAGTAGCGGTCTGAGCGTCCGTAAAGTCGGAGAGGGCGACTGCACTGATCGCCTGTGTGACGCCTGCCGCTCCGGGAGTCACCGCGGTCGCGCCGGCGATCGAGTTGCCGGCGACGACGTGCATCACGGAGCCGAACGTCACCGGGATCGTGAACGCTGCAAGGAAGACGCCGATAATCGCCAGCTTCGCCAGATACGAGGCAAGGCTCGGCAGGACTACCTTCACGAAGTAGTCACGAGGTGAGGAGAGGATTGCCCCGCCCTGCTTCGCTTGCTCCCAGAGGTGTCGCAGCCTCGGCCAGAAGGTGCGAAGGAGCACCACGACCAGGGCGACCACCCCCACAACGATCACGACCGTCCATCCGGGGTGTCGCCGCAGCGTCCCGAGCTCGACTGAGAACGAGCCCGGCACGGCGACGAAGAGATAGAGGTAGACGAAGGCGTTCACGACGGTGAAGAAAATCTTCTCGACCGCGTAGGCGGCCGTGACTCCCGCGAGAGTTGCGCCGGGGATGATCGCAACGAACATGAGGAGCATCACGACCGACCCCAGGCTGGCAGGCATGACGGCGTTCAGGCCCGTCCCGACGGCGTTTGCGGCGAACACCGGGGCAAAGCCGATGTGGGCGTGTGGGTATGCGGCCCGCAGGATGAAGAGCCACGCCAGAGAGATGAAGGCGGTTTGGGCCGTCCGCAGTGCGGCGCCGGTGATCAGGTACCAACCGGAAACCGCCTGAACCGTGTCCCAGAGCCCGGCGATCCAGCCCCACACGTCGACGCCGAGCAGATCGAGACCACCGAGCACGAGCGCGCCGGCCGCGATCCAGCCGAGGACCTTGAGGATCCGAAGGCCGCGCGAGTCGACCCCGATCGGGCTGACAGCGTTCGCCGCGGAGGTCGCGGTACTCATCGTCGGGCATCCCTTCCTTTGGAGCGCGGCGTACGCTCGAGCTTAATGTCCCGAGCGCACGCCGAGCACCGTTAGTGGGACGCCTGCGGGCCTGCCGCCCGGAGGTAGTCGCGTGAGGCGCTGGTCAGGAGCCGGCGCCATCCGATTGCGACCGTCAGCTCGGCGATCCCGACGACCAGCGAATAGGCCGCGATCAGTGCGAGCAGCACGAGCGCGCCGTCCCCGGGCTTCACGAGCATCAGGACGCCGAAGGCGACCGAGACGAGCCCGCTGAGGATGAGAACGGTCTTGTCGCTGTTGTCGATCGGGAGCCGGAGCGCGCCGAAGACCGTGAGGATCCCCAGCGTCAGGGCGTAGGCCCCGATCACATAGAGCAGAGCCAGTGCGGACATGTCCGTGAAGAAAAGGACGACCACGCCGATGGCGATGCCGGCCAGGCTCGAGAGCACGAGCCAGCCGCGCCCTTCCTTGATCGGGTTGCTGATCGCCATTCCGAGCCCGATGATCCCACGCGCGAGCGCGAACGCCCCGAACAGGATCACGAGCGCGAAGAGGCTGATGCTCGGCCAGATGAGGATCACGATCGCGAACACGATCGCGAGCAGACCGCTCAGGCCCAGTGCCCAACGCACCTTCTTGAGTCGATCGTCGGCCAGCTGTTCTGCCTGTTGAACGATGGTGCTCATGGGTTGACCTCCGTTGTTGATTGACGGACTCGATCCTCCTCGCGGAGCAATCCGGGCGAATCGGCGAAAAGGCAGAAGCAATGCGTGAAGTCCGCAGACCCGGCGCGCGGGCATTCACGCAGCGTGTCGGTGAAGTCGCCGATGCCGCACACATCGGGCCTCGGCGAGGGTGCTCACATGCTTCCCCTCTCAGACGGAATTCCCGCGCGTCGTTTCCCGATCGTGACGATCGCGATCATCCTCGCGAACTTCGCGGTCTGGATCTTCTACGAGCTCCCGCACCTCGACTCGTCGGTCGCGCATGCCTCGTTCTACGCGTGCAGCCTCAACGGGTCGTGTCACGCGCCCGAGCCGTGGGAGATCAGCTGGCTGACGTCGATGTTCATGCACGGCAGCTGGGACCACATCCTCGGGAACATGCTCTTCCTGGGAGTGTTCGGGAAGAACGTCGAGGACGCGTTCGGCCGTTTGGGCTACCTCGGCTTCTATCTGGCGGGTGGGCTGGTAGCGACCCTGGCGCAGGCCGCGATGACGCTGCTCGCGGGCACGCATGCCGATGCGCAGGTGCCCAACCTCGGCGCGAGCGGTGCGATCGCCGCCGTGCTCGGCGCCTACTTCGTCTTCTACCCGGGCTCCCGGGTCCTCGGGTTGGTCGTAATCTTCCCCGTCCGGGTCTCGGCCTGGTTCTTCCTCGGCTTCTGGTTCCTGTACCAGCTGTACGAAGCGAACGTAGGCATCTTCAGCTCGGAGGCGAACGGAGGAGGCGTGGCGTTCTTCGCGCACGTCGGAGGCTTCGTGTTCGGTGTCCTCGTCGCTCGGCTGTACGCGAGCAGCGGGCGGCTCAACACGACCGACCAGCCGCCTGTCGGGATGCCCGTCTGACATGTCGACGGGCACGAAGCCCGACCTCCGGGTTCGTACCGTCCCTCGGGACGGCGCTTCCGGGTCGGCGGGGGCGATGCCGGTGGCGGTCACGACGCGGACGATCGTCCTCTTCGTCGCCGTCGCCCTTGGCGCGCTCGTATTGCTCGCGCTCGCCTACGCGGCTCGGTCGATCCTCACGCAGTTCGTCGCCGCGATCGTGCTGGCCATGGCCGCAGAGCCGCTCGTCCAGGCGTTCGAACGCCGAGGACTGCGCCGAGGCCAGGCGGTCGGGATCAGCTTCGGCCTCCTGGTGGTTGTGCTCGTCGCGTTCGGGTACCTCATGCTCGCGCCGTTGGTCGACCAGTCGACGCGCTTCATCCACAACGCACCCCAGATCCTCGACCAGCTCAGCAGCGGAAACGGCCGGCTCGGCTTTCTTGAACGGCGCTTCCAGGTCGTCGAGCGGGCGCACGACGTGCTTGGCTCGGGCGGCATTGGAGCGACCGCAGGCCCGGCCCGGGCCGCTGCCGGCTCTGTGGTGCACACCGGAAGCGCCCTCGTCTTTGTCCTCTTCCTGACCCTCTTCGTGCAGCTCGGCGGGCGCCAGTGGTACGAGTCGCTCGTCGGCCTCGTCCCGGAACGGGGACGAGTGCGAGTCCGACGCGCCGGAGAAGGGGTCTCGAAGGCCGTCGGCGGCTACGTGTCCGGCAACCTCCTGATCAGCGTGATCGCGGGCGCCGTGACGACGGTCGTGCTCACGGCGACGTCGGTGCCGTACCCGATCGCCCTCGGCCTGGTCGTTGCGATCTTCGACCTCGTTCCGCTCGTCGGCGCCACGATCGGGACGATCATCGTCGGCGTCGTCGCCCTCTCGACGCAGGGCGTACTCACCGCGGTGATCGTCGTCGTGGCGATGATCGTGTACCAGCAGATCGAGAACAACGTGCTGCAGCAGCTCGTCTATCACCGAACCGTGAAGCTCTCGCCGCTCGCCATCGCGCTGAGCGTCGCGGTCGGCGCGCAGCTGGGCGGAGTCGTCGGCGCCCTGCTCGGAATCCCGTTTGCCGGCGCGATCAAAGTCGTGTCCAGTGAGCTGATCGCATGGAGGCGGGGAGAAGACCCGCCCGCGTACGTCTAGCGATGTTCGCGCAGACGATCAGCGCTTCCGCCGATTCGCCGCAGGGCGACCGGCGCAAGGATCGATCCATGTCGTCAACCCCCAACCCGTTCGCTTACACCCGGGCTGTGGCGCACTAGGAATGGCCGCGATCTCTCACAAGAACGACCTGCTGTCACGCCTGAAGGCGGAACAGAACCCGGCGCTCCTCGAGCACGCTCGCAAGCGAGCCGAGAGTGTGCAGAACCGGATCGCAGACCGAATCACCACCTTCGCCGGCTCGATGGCGTTCGTGTACATCCACATCATCTGGTTCGGCTGCTGGATCGGCTTCGGCGTCGAGAAGTACCCATACGGGCTCCTGACGATGATCGTCTCGCTCGAGGCGATCTTCCTCTCGACCTTCGTGATGATCAGCCAGAACCGTGCCGACGCGAAGCGTCAGGTCATCGCCGACCAACAGTGGCAGACGGTGCAAGAGGAGGACCGGCAGAACGTGCAGCTGCTCGAGCTCTCCAAGCAGATTCTCGACCTGACAAAAGCTGTACGCGACTATGCCGCCCGCTCAGACGGCGTCGCACCGAAGACTGACGCCTGAAGTTCATCGACCGGCTGGGGTTCGAACCGGCCGCCGATCGAATCTCCGGGCGGGCCGAGTTCCGCCTCCGCTCTGTCACGATTGGTGGTGATGACAAGCGAGATCCTGGGTAGAGACGAGGAGCTCGATTCCCTCAACTCCTTCCTCGACGGTATGGATCGAGGGGTAAGAGGCCTGGTACTGGAAGGCGAGGCGGGAGTCGGAAAATCGACGCTCTGGGCGGCAGGACTTGCGAGCGCAGAGCAGCGGGGGTTTCGGGTGCTCTCGTCACGGCCGGCGGAGGCGGAGCGTGGACTCCCGCACGTCGTGCTCGCCGACCTCTTGGAGGGCGTGGTCGAGAAGGTGATGCCGACGCTCTCAGCTCCTCGGCGCCGCGCGCTCGAAGGCGCGCTGCTCATGGATCGGGCGCCGGAGTACGAGCTCGACCCCCGCGCTCTCGCGGTCGCGGTTCGGACGTGCTTCCAGATGCTCGCCGAGAAGCGACCGCTCGTCCTCGCGGTCGACGACACCCAGTGGGTCGACTCTTCGTCAGCAAATGCGCTGGCGTTCGCGCTCCGACGCTTGCGCTCCGAGCGCATACTGCTGCTACTCGCGCGGCGTCTCGGCGAGGACGGAGAGGGACCGGCGGTGGAAGAGGCCCTCGAACCGGACGCCGTCGAACGACTGCGCGTTGGCCCGCTCAGCATCGGAGCGATACACACGCTCCTGCAGCGGCGGCTCGGCCGGCCGTTCGCACGCCCGACGCTGCGTCGTCTACACGAGATCTCGGGCGGTAACCCGTTCTACGCACTCGAGCTTGCTCGTGGGCTTGACTCGGCAGGCTCGACGGTCGATTCGTTGGAGCCGTTTCCGGTTCCGGAGACGTTGGAGCGGCTGGTGGGCGCCCGCCTTGCCGGACTCCGGGGAGCGACGCACGAGGCGTTGCTTCTCGTAGCCGCGCACGGCAGGCCCTCACCTGCTCTCCTCGGCGCCGCCGAGATCAGCCCGAAGGCGCTCGAACCGGCTTTCGCAGCGCAAGTGGTCGAGCTCTCGACCGAGGCGGTCCGCTTCACGCATCCGCTGCTCGCGTCGGTCCTCTACCAGGAGTCGTCCGAGGAGGAGCGGCGAGGAGCTCATGGACGCCTCGTCGCGGTCGTGGACGATCCGGTCCAGCGCGCCCGGCACCTCGCGCTTGCCTCCGACGGGCCCGACGAAGAGGTCGCCGCGATGTTGGAGGAGGCTGCAAAGCTGCCGTCGAGCCGCGGGGCGATCGTCGCCGCGGCCGAGCTCGCCGAGCACGCGCTCCGCCTCACGCCGTCGGAGGCCTCCGAGGATCGGGATCGCCGCACGATTGCAGCGGCCCGCGCCCACCTCGACGCGGGTGATGCTCGCCGTGCTCGTGCGCTCGCGCTTGAGCTTCGTGCCCGGCCGCGGGCCGGCCGGCGTGCCGAGGCGCTCGTCCTCCTCAGCGACATCGAGGGCGGAAGCGGCCGCCTGGAGCGCTCGATCGAGCTGCGGCGGGAGGCGCTCGAGGCGGCGACCGGGCTGCCAGTCCTGCAGGCGGAGATCCACCAGTGGCTCGCTGGCGAAGTCCCGTTTACGGAGGGGGCAGCCGCCGGCGACGAACATGCCGTGATCGCGCTTGAGCTGGCCGAAGCACTCGACGACGACCTTCTGCGGGCGGGTGCGCGCGTGGTGCTGGCCTTCGGTCGCTTCCGGGCCGGCGTGCCCGGCGCGCTGTCCCTCGTCGAGCAGGCCGCTCAGCTCGGAACGCACGCGGTCGACCCGCGGCGGCAACGGTTGGACAACTTCCAGCTCGTGATCCCGCTCGTTTGGGCGTACCAGCTCGACCGAGCCCGCACGCTCCTCGAGGGCATCGACCGCGAGTGGAGTGAGCGCGATGAGCTCACGAGGGCGCTGGTCCTCTGGTGTCTGGGCATGATCGAGCTTCGATCCGGCCGGTTCGGGCTTGCCGCCGATCACGCGGAGTGCGCCAGGGAGATCTGGCGCCAGTACATGATCGGCGACGGCGAAGAGCCGGACACCTGGTTAGTCGCGCTGATTGCTGCGCATCGGGGCGAGCTCGATCTCGCGCGCTCCCTCACCGAGTCGAATCAGCCGCTGACGGAGACGCACGCGATCGGTCGCTCTGGGGACGATGGAGTGCTCGGACTCATCGAGCTGTGGAGCGGCCGTCCGGGCGAGGCGGCTGCACGCTTCGCGGCTGCAGACGCAGACAGGCGGGGCATCGGGGTGAACGAGCCTGCCATGTTCTGGTGGCGCGCCGACTATGCCGAAGCCCTGCTTGGGATGGGGAGGCTGGACGAGGCTGCTGCACTGGTTGAGGCCTGGGAAGCGGAGGCGCAGCGGCTTGACCGGGCATCCGTGCTCGCGGAAATGACGCGCTGCCGCGGTCTCGTCGCGGCCGCTCGGGGCGAGATCGACGACGCGCTGGCCGAGCTCGAGCACGCGGTCGCACAGCACGAGGCCGTCGGCGACCCGTTCGGACGCGCGCGGGCGCTGCTGGCGCTCGGAACGGTCAGACGGCGGGCGCGCCAGAAACGCACAGCCCGGGAGGCGATCACGGCAGCCCTCGAGGGCTTCGAGGCTTGCGGGGCGGCCAGGTGGGCGGAGAAGGCCCGCTCCGAGCTCGGGACGATCGGCGGCCGCACACCGATCAAGGGCCTGACACCGGCGGAGGGCCGGATCGCGGCGCTCGTCGCCGAGGGCCGCACGAACCGCGAGGTCGCCGCTGCGCTGTTCCTCACCGAGCACACGGTGGCCACCGCCCTCACCCGCGTCTACCGGAAGCTCGGCGTCCGCTCGCGCACCGAGCTCGCGCGGATGGCGCAAACGCAGGACGCCGACCTGGCAAAGACCTGAGGTTTCTCCACTTTCGCGCCTGCTCGTGGGGCGGGATCCTTCATGTGTTGTCGAGGAAGGAGGAACTGTGAAACGACGCATCTATCTCCCGGCCCTCGCCGGAGCGATCGCGCTGGTCGTGCTGGCTGCCGTCGCCGCGGTAGCGCTGGCCTCGCCACCATCGGGCGTGACGCCAACCATCCTCGCGCGTGGCACGTACGACAGCTTCAAGGTGAAGTCGGCGCCGCACTCACCGGTCGATTTCAAGGCCAAGGCGAAGTCGCCGGTCGACTTCGTGGTGCGAAAGCACGACTACGCAATCGGGTCGTATACCGGTTGGCACAGCCATCCGGGCCCCGTGTTCATCACGGTCACGCTGGGACAGCTCACCTATTACGAGTACGACGATCCGGCTTGCGCGCCGCATGTGGTGTCGGCAGGTCACGGGTTCGTCGACAACGGCCGCGGACACATCGTGCGGAACGAGAGCGGTCAGCTGGCGCAGGATGTGAGCGTGATCATCGCGCCCGTCGGCGGCGTGTTCCGCGGTGAGCTCGACGCTCCCGGGCCCTACTGCAACTTCTGAGAGCAGTAAGAGCCGGCTGGAACATGGAAGGGAGGAGCCGACCCTAGTCGGCTCCTCCGGTGCTCCCGTCTCTGGAGGATCGACCGTGCCGAGCTATCTCGTCGAGATCTACGTTCCGGGCACGCAGGCGCAGGACGCGCGCGCGGCGGGGCGGCGCGCTCGTGCCGCTGCACGGCAGCTGTCGCGGAAGGGCGTATCCGTCCGCTACGTCCGGACGACGCTCCTCCCTGGAGATGAAACATGCTTCCACGTCTTCGAGGCCGCCTGCCATGACGCGGTCGCCGAGGCTTGTCGGCTCGCGGGGCTCGAGACGCCGCGGATCGTGCCCGCCGTCGAGTGAGCCGCAAAAGGAAGCGCCGGCAGTCGCTAGAGACTGGGGGACCCCGTGTCGTAGGTGGGTTCACAGTGGCGGTATCATCCGTACGAGACGCCTCCTTTTATCCGCCCGTGCCGACTACTCGCGGTTGCGCCTGAGAGGTTCCGTCGCTGACCGGACAACCGTAGGTCGAACGGAGCCGGCATGGCTATCTCCGCCACCGCTCGACGAGGCAGTCTTCGTAAAAGGCAGGGCCGGCGCCAACCCGGCCGAGCTCCTTACCAGTCTGAATGAGATCGTGCGGGCGGATCCGACCGCGAAGGTCCTCACGCGCTCGGGCTATCAGCAACAGCTCGAGGCTGCCGCGGACAAACAGTCACTGGCCGTCTACGTGCTGCTCGCCGTCATCGGCATCTTCTGTGCGATGGCGCTCGTCAATGCCATGACGATGGCGACCGCGGAACGAGCACGCGAGTTCGCGCTGCTCCGCCTCATCGGCGCCAGCAAGCGGCAAGTGAGAACGATGATCCGCGCCGAGACCCTGATCGTGGTTACGTTCGGACTGGTGATCGGCTCGATCATCGCAGCACCAGGACTTGTCGCCTTCAACTACAGCCTGACCGGCTCCGCCGTCCCATCGGTTTCGATCCGGACCTACGTCGGCCTTCTTGCTGTCTACGCGCTGCTTGGATTCGCCGCCGGCATCCTCCCAACCCGGCTGGCGCTGCGCATGAACCCCGTCAAGGAGATGACTGCCCGCGAGTAGACCGTTCCGCTCGGGGACGGGGCCTAGCTCTGGCTCATCCCCATGCTCGAGTCGGTTTCCACCACTGACTGAGTCGGGTTCGGTTACACGAAACCGCCATCGCGCCTCTGCCGTAGACCGAGAGTCAACCCCCGAACGGCAAGGAGCCCAGATGCATCGCATCCTCATCATCGGCGCGACGGTCGCGATTGCGGCGGCGGTCACGGCCGCGGCGCTCGGTCAGAGCCGGGGCGCCACGGTGACGAATCTCAAGGGCACCGTAGGACCCGGTTACTCGATTTCGCTGACGAAGGCCGGCAAGAAGGTCAAGACGCTCAAGGCCGGCACGTACAAGATCACGGTCGCAGACAAGTCGCCGTCCCACAACTTCACGCTCGAGAAGGAGACGAAGCCGAACATCGAGAAGCACGTCTCCGCCACCGGCTTCACCGGCACGAAGACGATCACGGTCAAGCTCGTGAAGGGGCACTGGAAGTACTACTGCTCGGTGCACGAGCCGCAGATGTACGGATGGTTCTGGGTGCGTTAGGTCGCTAGCGCGTTCCCCCGCTTAGAAAGGCCCTGGATCCAGGGCCTTTCTTCTGACCACGACTCGAGCCATGTCCGTGCACCTGGTCCCGGGACATGTCTCGGGACCAGGTCCCGGGACATGGCTCGGATGGTCGTTGCATTTTGGGTTTAGTGCACTGGCGGTACTTGCGCAGGGCTCAGGACGGCACGAGGTCGTACGGGAACCGCGTCAGCACCTCGCCGCCCGTCTCGGTCACGAGCACGAGATCCTCGAAGCAGACGCCGCCGGAGCGCCCGTCCCAGAGGCCCGGCTCGATCGCGATCACGTCCCCGGCGACGAGAGGATCGCGTCCCGAGAGGCCGAGCCCCGGAGCCTCGTGCACCTCGAGGCCGACGCCGTGCCCGAGCGAGTGCTGGAAGCCGTTCTCCTCGCCGTCCGTGGTGCGCTGCGTGTGGTAGCCGGCGGACTCGAAGAGGTCGCAGGTCGCGTCGAACAGCTCGCGGCCGGTGATGCCCGGACGGACGGCTGCCTTCGCCTGGTCGAGCGCCTCGCGGACAAGGCGGTCCTGCTCCGCGATCAGCTCGGCGTGCTCGGGCACGGGCTCGCCGGCGACGAAGGTTCGCGCCATGTCCGCCCAGCACCCGCTCTCCTCGTGGCGCGGCCAGAGGTCGATGTGGATCGGCAGCCCCGCCGGGAGCGGGCCGCTGCCCGGCTCGTGGCCGTTGCCCTGCCAGACCGACGCGACGATCACATCGGGCGGGCACGGCGCTCCGTGTGCGGCGCACGCCTCGCGCAGAACGAAGCGAACGTCCTCGGCGAGGAGCGGCTTGCCGTCCACTTCGAGGCGGCCTTCGGCTCCGGGCCGGGCGCGGGCGAGCAGCTCGGACGCTGCGGCCATCCCCGCCTCGGCCGCCCGCTGTGCGATTCGGATGCCCTCGATCTCGACGGGCGACTTCGAGCGTCGCCGCAGCGCGATGGCGGTCTCGTCGACAGTCAAAACGACCCCCTCATCGCGCAAGCGGTCACCGAGCGCGAGCGGAAAGTCCGCAGGGACGATCGCCTCGCTGATGCCGACTTCGCGCACGGCGCGGACCTCGATCTCGCGCCCCGCTTCGTTCATCGACAGGCCGCTTTCGACGAGATCCTTATAGCCGAGCTCGAAGTAGTCGAGCACCTGGGCGTCGGGCAGCTCGCGCTGCACACGGTCCGATTCGAGGCGGGTCGTCAGGACGTACCGGCGTCCGTCGACCTCGGCGAAAAGCAGCGGATCGCCGATCGGGAGGGGAATCTCGTGCCGCAGCGCGGCGGAACGCTCCGTGTCACCGGCGAGTAGCAGCCCACGCATGCGCCGGAGCGTACCGGCCTGGAATCAGCCGTCCTGAGCAGACGGCTGTGAGTGAGCGAGACGAGGCTGACGAACGCGGCGCCGCTGGTAGGGCAGAGCGGCGAGGCAGGCGAGCTCACGCGCGACGAGGCGCGGGTGCAGCGGCCCGCGCGGCGACGAGGCGCTGACCGAGACGTCGGCGTCACCGAGTGCGGCGCGGACGAGCGCTCGGGCCCGAGGCGCGTGCCACTGGGACGTGACGACGACCACGTCGTCCACGCCGAGCTCCCGCGCGAGCGCCGCGACGCCCGCGGCGTTCTGCATCGTGTTCCGGGCGGTCGTGTCGCAGACCAGCCGCACGTCGGGCCCTTGCCATGCGTCACGCATCAGCTCGGCCTCCCCGAACCCCGTGCCGTGTCTGGACCAGCCCGAGAGGACGACCGTGTCGGCGCCGTCGGCGAGCTCCTCGGCGTGCCGGAGCCGGAGCAGGCACAGCGGATGGAGGCCGTCCACACCGCGCGCCGAGTAGCCGAAGACGGCGAGGAGTCGCGTCGGCTCAGCGCCGGCCACGCGCCCGCCTCAGCCCCTCGAAGGTGATCAGCGTGCCCGCAACTGTCAGCACGAGCACGATCGCCTTCTTGCCGCGGAGCTTCGACTCGCCGCTCGCACGCTCGCGCATGTGCACCGGGACCTCGTCGACCCGGAGCCCCGCCTCGGAAAGGCGCAGGAGCGCCTGCACCTCGGGCGCAGTGCTGTCGTAGGGCCGGGCGAGCACGGGAAGGGCCTTTGCATTCGCCGCGTAGAGGCCGCTGGTCGCGTCCAGGAACGGCCGCCGTAGAGCGACTTTCATCGAGCGGCGCAGGACCGCGGTGCCGAGGCGCCGTGCCCGGGTCGGCTCGTACCGCCGAGCCTCGAAGCCGTCGCCGCTCGCATACCTCGAGCCGACGGCGACGTCGCAGGTGCCTCCCCGCACACGCTCCAGCAGGCGCCGGAGCTCGTCGGCCGGGTGCTGCCCGTCCGCGTCGACGCGTCCGCAGTACTCGTACTCGTGCTCGACCGCGTACCCGTAGCCGCCCGAGATCGCCGCGGGCAGTCCGCGATTGCCGCCGAAGGAGAGCACCTCGGCGCCGTGTTCCGCGGCGACGCCCGCAGTCCCGTCCGTCGAGCCGTCGTCGACGACGAGCACGTCGGCGCCCGGAAGTTCGCGCTGCAGCTCCTCGAGCACCGCGGGCAGGTTCTCCTCCTCGTTCCAGGCCGGCACGAAGACAAGGGTGTCGCTGTGCTCGGCCACGCGGTCAGCGTAGCTCCGAAAAGACGCACCGGTACTGTCCGAAGATGAGCGCACCACGCGAGGGTGGTTGCTCCTGCGGGGCCGTCCGCTACCGGCTGATGTCCGAGCCGATGTTCGTCCACTGCTGCCACTGCCTGAACTGCCAGCGGCAGACCGGCAGCGCGTTCGTGATCAACCTGCTGATCGAGGCCGACCGCGTGGAGCTTCTGACCGGCGAGCCACAGCCCGTCGACGTGCCTCGCGACGACGGCAGCACGCAGCGCATCTACCGCTGCCCGACGTGCCAGGTCGCCGTCTTCAGCGAGTACGGGAGCCCCGAAGTCCGCTTCGTGCGCGCCGGGACGCTCGACGAGCCAACGGGGATCACCCCCGACGTTCACATCTTCACGAAGTCGAAGGTCGGCTGGGTCGCCCTCCCGGACGATGCGCCCGCGTTCGACGTCTACTACGACTCGAAGAAGCTGTGGCCGGCCGAGAGCCTCGAGCGACTCGCCGCCGTCTTCTCGCCGGCAGCCGGCGACTGACCGTCACACCGGTCCGTGGCTCAGGCGGCGGGGCGAAGGTACTTGTCGATCAGCGCGTCTGAGAGCTGACGTTGCCGCTGACCGAGCTCGCGCCGGTTCTCTTCGAGCTCGCTGCAGCCCGCGTCGACTACGCGCAACGCCTGGCGCTCCGCAACGAGGATCTCGATCGCGTCTCGGATGTACTGGATCCTGGTCATCGCGTCCCTTTCGGAGTGAGTTGAGCCTTCTCCGCCAAAGACACGGTGTGGCGCCATCTATTCCCGACGATGCAGGATTGACGACCGTCCCGGGAATAGCCTCGCCCGAAAGGAGTCTGTACAGGTATGACAGCGCCCAGCGCTATTCCCACCGACCCACCCTCCGAGCGCCTACCTTTCGTGCTGCGATGACGACCCGACGCCGACGAAAGGACGAAGGCCGGATCCGCGAGGCGGAACTGGCGGCGCTCGCCGACGGGTCGCTCGCGCCTGAGCGGCGGGCCGCGCTCGAGGAACGAGTCGCGGCCTCCCCTGACCTGGCCGACCGTCTGGCCGAGCAAGAGCGCGCGGTCTCGTTGGCGAGGAGCGCCGCAGCTGAGGTCGAGGCCCCAGCGGCCCTGCGGGCGCGCATCGAGGCCCAGCGGCGCTCGCGGAGCATGCGCAGGCCACGCCGATTCGTGCTGGCAGGTGCGGCCGTGACCGCCGTGCTGGTGGTCGCGATCGGGATCGCCGTTCTCGGCTCCGGCAGCTCGGCCGAGCGCTTCCAGGCAGCTCTCGGCCCGACCGACCTGGCGCCTGCGGCGAGCGGCAAGGCGACGCTGACGAAGACGTCGTCGGGGTGGCGGATCGCGCTCAGCGCGACCGGCCTTCCCCGCCGCGACGGTCGGAACTTCTACGAGGCGTGGCTGCGCAACGGCAGCGGCGTGCTCGTCCCGATCGGGACGTTCAACGACGGCCGGAAGGTCACGCTGTGGGCGGGCGTGTCGCCGAAGAGCTTCAACACGCTGACCGTGACCCGGGAGCAGGCCGACGGTGAGCAGGCCTCATCCGGGCAGAAGGTGCTCGTCGGGACCGTCTACACGGGCCGCTAGCCCGCCGACGAGCCCTCGATCCGGTGGACGACCTGCCGGCGGGCGCGGTACAGGCGGCTCATGACGGTCCCCTCGCGGATCCGCAGCGCGCGGGCTGCTTCCTTGTAGGAGAGCCCGGTGATGTCGACGGCGACGAGCACGTCGCGGAAATCGTCGGGCAGTGCGGCGACCGCGGCGTAGAGCTCGGCGGCCTCGACCGCGGCCTCAGGCTCCCGCGCGTGCGGGTCGGCGACGAGATCGAGCTGGTCGGGCAGCGGGCCGGGACGGAGTCGGCGCCCCTCTGTCTTCAACCGGTTCAGGAACGTGTTCCGCAGCGCGCGCAGGAGGTAGCCGAGATCGTCCTCGTTCCGGAGCAGCCGCGGCTTGGCGAGTACGCGCGCATAGGTTTCCTGAACGAGATCCTCGGCGTCCTCCCGGTTGCCGCAGAGCGCCCACGCGGCCCGGTAGAGCCGGTCGAGGTGGTCTCCGAGCCGGGCGGGGTCGAGCGTGCGCTCCATCGGATGGGGCCCGCTGAAGGGCCGTTTCGTCCGGGCGAGCATAGAGCCGCGCAAGAGTGGCCGCCAGCGAGGTCCGGCCTCGCCGGCGGCTACGGAACGAGGTCGTGGTCGAGGGGGGCGCTAGGCCGCACGTGGGAGCGGCTCTGCGGTGTGTGAGGTCGGCAGGGAGAAGCGCTTCTTCGCGCGCTCCGCCAGCCGTTCGGCGTGCCGGTTCGAGTACTGGCTGCCCGCTGCGATCACGATCTCGTCGGCGCGAAACGTGACCAGGGCGTCGTTGATCGCCAGCAGCGGATCGCTGTCTCCCACACGCCCTTCTGCGTGCGAGCCCCTGCGCTCGAGTCGCTCGACGAACGCCGTGAGGCGTGCTCGCGCTCGGCGAAGGGCCGTGTAGTCGTCCGACAGCCAATGCCGTAGCCGGGAGTTCAGGGCGGGAGCGACGACCAGGACCTCGCCGTCCGGCGCGTTCGCCGGAACCAGGTCGTCGAGCACGACCATGAGCACCTTCGGCTCGCGGGCGTCCGCCGCTTCCTTGTGGGCTTCGTCTTGCTTGAGCGGGATCGCGTTCATGTCTTCCTCCTTCGGTGTGGCTGGTCTCTTGGCTCTTCAGACACCGCCCGGGCGCATCTATTCCCGGGCTCGCGGCGCGGCGCCTCGGGAATACGCGCCGCCCGCCGGTGTCCTTGGCCCAACAAGGTCAACCTCTTCGAAAGGAAGCCATGAAGAAGATCGATCGCATGCGTTTCACCCGACTGCTCACCGTTGCCGTGCTCGTCCTGACGGCAGCCGTCCTGACCGGCGGAGCCATGGCCGCCGGCAACCGAGGAGCGGTCGTCAAGGTCGGCCAGAGCGGCTTCGGCCGGATCGTGGTCGACTCCCACGGCAAGACGCTGTACATGTGGGCGCACGACTCGCGTGGCAGGAGCACGTGCTACGGCATGTGCGCGATGGCCTGGCCGCCGCTCGTCGCACACGGCAAGCCGAGGGCGCTCATGGGTGCCCGAAGTGGGCTGCTCGGCACCACCCTCCGCAAGGACGGCAGGCGGCAGGTCACGTACCACGGCCACCCGCTCTACTACTTCGCCAACGACAGGAAGGCAGGCCAGACGGCCGGCGCAGGACTGACCGCGTTCGGCGCGAGATGGGACCCGGTCTCGTCGGCAGGGAACGCCGTGCTCAAGCCGCGCTTCCAGCATCCGAAATTGAAGCACGGCATCCTCACCGTCGCGGGCACCGCGGCGGGCGAGAAGATCGCGCTTCGCCTCAAGGCCCGCTCTCCCGGCATCGTCCAGGTGGACGTCGGTGACAACGGTTCTGCTGATTTCAGCTTCGAGCGGAAGCGGATCGCGCGGATCTCCGTCGATGCTCGGGGCGGCGACGACCTCGTGCGCATCGATGACGCCAATGGCGCCTTCACTCCCGCCATCCCGACTGTCCTCGCGGGCGGCGACGGGAACGACACGGTGCTCGGGGGCCTCGGGGCGGAGAGCCTTCTCGGAGGCAACGGCAACGACACAATCGACGGCAACGGCGGCAACGACCGGGCCTTCATGGGTGCAGGCGACGACACGTTCGTCTGGGATCCGGGCGACGGCAGCGACGTCGTCGAGGGCGAGGCAGGCGCGGACACGATGCGCTTCAACGGCGCCAACGCCGCAGAGCAGGTCGACGTGTCGGCGAACGGGAACCGTCTGCGCTTCTTCCGCAACCCCGCGAACATCACGATGGACACCGCGGGCGTCGAGCGCGTCGACTTCAACGCTCTCGGCGGGGCAGACGCAGTCAATGTCGGCGACCTCACCGGAACCGAGTTGGCGAGCCTAAACATCGACCTCGCAGGCGCAGCCGGCGACGGCGACGGTCAGTCCGACCGCGTCGTCGTGAACGGCACTGACGCGAACGACGCGATCGCCGTCAGCAGGAATGCCGCGGGAATCGCCGTCTCCGGACTGCGGACGTCGGTCGCGATTCAGCACCAGGAGCCCGGCGACGAGCTCGCCGTCAACGGCCGCGCAGGCAGTGACATGATCTCTGCCGCCACGCTCCCGGCTCAGTCGATCGCGCTGACCCTCGAAGGCGGCGCGGGTGACGACACGATCGCCGGCAGCCAGGGCGTCGACACGCTGCTTGGTGACGACGGCAACGACACGCTGGACGGCAACGGCGGCAACGACCGGGCCTTCATGGGTGCAGGCGACGACACGTTCGTCTGGGATCCGGGCGACGGCAGCGACGTCGTCGAGGGCGAGGCAGGCGCGGACACGATGCGCTTCAACGGCGCCAACGCCGCAGAGCAGGTCGACGTGTCGGCGAACGGGAACCGTCTGCGCTTCTTCCGCACCCAGGCCAACATCACGATGGACACGGCCGGGGTCGAGCGGGTCGACTTCAACGCCCTCGGCGGGGCCGATCTGGTCACCGTCAACGACCTGAGCGGAACCGACGTCACGAACGTGGACGTTGACCTTGGCGGGGCCGATGGCCAGGCGGACCGCGTGGTCGTGAACGGCACGAACGGCCCCGACCGGATTCGCGTCAACCAGGGCGCAACCGGCCTCGCCGTCACCGGCCTCCACGCACAGGTGACGCTTCACAACCAGGAGCCGAGCGATGCGCTCGTCGTCAAGGGGCTCGACGGCAACGACGACATCGCCGCGGCCGGCCTCACAGCTCAGGCGATCGCCCTCACGCTCGACGGTGGCGCCGGAGACGACGAGCTCTTCGGCGGCCTGGGCAACGACATGCTGCTCGGCGGCGACGGAGACGACACGATGGACGGAAGCAAGGGCAACGACGTCGCCCTGATGGGCGCCGGCGACGACAACTTCGCCTGGGATCCGGGCGACGGAAGCGACGTCGTCGAAGGCGGGGACGGCGACGACTCGATGTCCTTCATCGGCGCCAACGTCGCCGAGCAGATCGACGTGTCGGCGAACGGGAACCGAGTGCGGTTCGCCCGCGACGTCGGCACCATCACGATGGACACCGCCGGGCTCGAGCAGATCGACTTCCAGGCCCTCGGCGGAGCGGACGTCGTCAACGTCGGCGACCTCTCCGGCACCGACCTCACGAGCCTCCAGGTCGATCTTGGCGGCGCCGATGGGGCGATCGACCGCGTGGCGGTCGCAGGCACCGACGGCGACGACGTGATCACCGTGAACGGAGACGCGGGCGGCGTGAAGGTGAGCGGCCTGCACACGGGGGTCGAGATCCTCGACCCCGAGTTCGCGAACGACCGCCTCGACGTCGACACGGGCGCCGGCCGGGACAGCGTGGACTCGAGCCAGTTGGCACCCGGCACGATCCAGCTCTTCGTGGACGGCGTGCCTATCCCGTAGGGCATCCGAGGATGCGGCAGCGAAGCGGGGGCCTTCTCTCGAGGCCCCCGCCGAGCTGTCCGGGTACGGTGCGCAGCTTGCTCGTCACAGCCGCCGACCGCGCGAGCTTCGAGGCTCTCCAGTCGACGATTCAGGGCAGTGTGGGCCTCGCCGTCGCACCGATCGGAACGGGACGGCCCGTCGAGGAGCTCGGGACGCTCGAAGTACGTTGTCGCCTGGTCGACGATCAAGGTTCCGATCGCGCTCGCCGTGGCGGCGCGTGATCCCACCGAGCGCGACGAGGAGCTGATCGACGCCGCGCTCACGGCGTCCGACAACGACGCCGCGCTCGCCTTGTGGGACCGGCTCGGACCGCCCGAGGCAGCTGCCGCCGCGGTGGAGGACGTCCTCGCCTCGGCCGGAGACACGGCGACGAAGGTCGAGACCCAGGTGCTCCGCGCGGGCTTCACCCCGTTCGGCCAGACCCGATGGTCGCTGGCGGCGCAGGTGCAGCTGATGGCGGCCTTGCCCGACCTGCCGCACTCGGAGGCGATTCGATCGCGCCTGCGCCGGGTCGTTCCGGAGCAGCGCTGGGGGCTCGGAGCCCTCGGCGAGGACGTGGAGCTCAAGGGCGGCTGGGGTCCCGACCCCGGCGGCCGGCACCTCATCCGGCAGATGGGCATCGTCCGCGGCTCCGGGCTCGCGGTCGCGCTGGCGGCGGTCCCCGCCGATGGCAGCTTCGAGTCGGGCACCGGCGCCCTCGACCGGCTGGCGGAATGGCTCGGCCTGTCGGAGGCCGCCCGCCTGCGACCGTAGACTCGCGGGGCTTGGCCGAAGAGCGACACGACCTCGGCGGCACCTCGTACCTCCAGCTCGTCGGGCTCGGAGCCGTGATCGGTGTCCCGGCCGCGCTGCTCGCCGCGCTCTTCCTCGCGTTCGTGCACGACCTCGAGCACTGGCTCTGGACCGACCTGCCGGACCGCCTCGGTCACGCGTCTCCGCCCTGGTACCTCGTCCTCGGCCTGCCCCTCGCCGGGGCGTTCGTCGTGCTCGTCGCGCGCCGATTCCTGCCGGGCGACGGCGGAGTCGCCCCGCTCGTCGGGCTCCAGGGCGAGAAGCCGTCACCGCTGTCGCACGCCCCCGGAATCGCGCTCGCAGCCGTGGGCACGCTGGCGTTCGGCGCGGTCCTCGGGCCGGAGATGCCGTTGATCGCGCTCGGGATGATCGTCGGCCTGGCCGTCGCGCTGATCCTCCGTCTCGGTGAGCGCGAGAGCGCCTTGCTCGCGGGCGCGGGCTCGTTCTCGGCGATCTCGGCGCTCTTCGGCGGCCCGATCGTCGGCGGCGTGATGATGGTCGAGTCGGGCGCCGCCGGTCTCGGAGCCTCGCTCGCCCCCGCGCTGCTCCCCGGATTCGTCGCGGCGGCCACCGGTTACGTCGTCTTCATCGGCTTCGGAAACTGGGGCGGCCTCGGAACGCCCGGGCTCGTCGAGCCGGGTCTCCCGCCGTACCAGGGGACGCACATCTACGACCTGATCCTCGCGGTCGTCGTCGGCGTGCTCACGGCCGTTCTGGTCACGGTCGTGCGCCGGCTCGCGCACCGTATCGCCGACCTGCCGCGACCCGGGATGCCCGTGCTGCTGCTCGGCGGCGGCCTGGCCGTCGGCGTGCTCGCCGAGGTCGCGGACCTGCTCGGCGCCAACTCCCAGGACGTGCTCTTCTCGGGGCAGGCCTCGGTGCCCGGGCTCGTCACGGGGAGCTCGACGAAGATCGTGCTCCTCCTGCTCATCTTCAAAGGCGCGGCCTACGCCGTCAGCCTCGGCTGCGGATTCCGCGGCGGGCCGATCTTCCCGGCCATCTACCTCGGGGTCGCGGTGATCGCGCTGCCCGTGGTCTGGTTCGACATCTCGCCGACGGTCGCGGTCGCGATCGGCGCCGCTGCGGGCATGGCCGCGATGACGCGGCTCCTGCTGACGCCGATGCTCTTCGCCGCGCTCCTCGTCGGCCTGCAGGGTGTCGACACCGTTCCGGCCGCGGTCCTCGCGGCCTCCTCCGCGTGGCTAGCGATGCGCGCGATTGACCAGCGATCAGAGGAGCCGAGCTCTGCCTGATGCGCCGATCTCGCGTTAGTGCGCGCGGTGGTTAGGGGTTGGGAGATCCGGGCGGCGGTTCCGACTCGACATCGTCGAGGCTGTAGATGTCGGACCGCTTGTTCGCGCACTTGTAGATATCAAAGTGGATTCGTGCGCCGGGGCCCCCGTTCGGCGGCCGGCCAGGAAGGACCAGGGCACTCGTTGAAGCCACGTCTCTCGCGGCGCCGAAGTCGGCGAGCACGAACGTGGTGCCGTCGAGCGTCGTCTTCACGAGCTCGGCTCCCCCGCACGTGACCTCACCTCTGATGTAGTAGATCGTCCCGGCTGGCACGACGGACGGTGCGTACAGGAGCTGGCCGTTCCGTGGCATCGCGTTCCTCGTGCCCGCCGCGATGTCGTAACGGAAGACGTCGCACGTGTTCCCGCGGCACTTGCTCCAGACCGCATAGTTGCCGTTCACCTGGCCGGAATCTAGGGATCCGCGTTTCCCGACGGCGTCCAACACGCGCTGCTCGCCGGTTACCCGGTTGCGGAGGATCACCTGCTGAGCACCTCCGTAGACGCCGCGGACGAACTGCAGCCACTCGCCCGACATCGTCGGTCCCCATTCCCAGCGCTGCGTATTGACTCCAGGCGGGACGCTCGTGCGTTGCCGAGTTACCAGGTCGAAGAGCCGAAGGTCCGAGTTGTACTTCCGCACTTGCTGGTAGACGAGCGTTGTCGCGTCGATGCCCCCGCCGAAAGCGGATGTTCCGCCGGGGTTGATCTTGAAGGGCGCCTGGCCTTCCTGCTGCGCCCAGACGTCGTAGATGTGCGGATGCCCACGCCGGCTCTTCGCCCAGGTGACGTAGCCGCCGCCCGCCGCAGGGGTCACCTCATCGCGGGTGCTCGCCTTGACCGGGACGGGGCTCGTGGCGCTGGAGGCGGCGCCAGACGCGCCGATCACGACGAGGCTGGAGCCCGCCAGTAGAGCGAGCAGCTTGGCCGCAGGCTTTCGATGCATGTGCCACAAAGCCTACGACATAGCGTCCCGGGACTCAATCAAGCGACGATCTCGAGCTCGCGCGGCGTGTTGTTCAGACGCCGCGCGCCGTCCGCGGTGACGGTGACGATGTCCTCGATCCGCACGCCGAACTTCTCCGGCAGGTAGATCCCGGGCTCGATCGAGAAGCACATCCCGGGCTCCAACAGGAGCTCCTCTCCTTCGACCATGTAGGGCGGCTCGTGGGTCGTGAGGCCGATCCCGTGCCCGACCCGGTGGATGAACTGCTCCCCGTAGCCCGCGTCGGCGATCACCGCGCGCGCGGCGCGGTCGACCTCCTGGCAGGCGACTCCCGGGCGGACCGCGTCGTATCCCGCCTGTTGCGCCCGCTGGACGATCTCGTGCACGTTCCGCTCCTCGTCCGTCGGCTCGCCCACGTGAACGGTGCGCGTCGTGTCCGAGCCGTAGCCGTCCTTGATCCCGCCGAAGTCCATCACGACCATGTCGCCCTCCTCGATCACGCGCTCGCCGAGCTCGTGGTGGGGGTTCGCGCCGTTCGGCCCCGAGCCGACGACGGTGAAGGCGACCTCGGAGTGGCCGTGGGCCTCGAGCGCGTCGGCGAGGGCGGCTCCGATGTCCGTCTCCGTCCGGCCCGCGAACTGCGCCTCGAGGATGTCGAAGAACGCGGCGTCCGCCGCTTCGCCCGCTGCGGTCAGGCGCGCGAGCTCGTCGGCGTCCTTGATCGCGCGCAGCATCGGCAGCGCCTCCGTCATCGAGACGTAGCCGGAGTCGGGCAGGCGGCCCTGGAGCCCGAGCAGGTGCATCGCCCACGCCGCGTCCGAGATCGCGTAGCGGCCCGTGGGATCGACGAGCGGCGCCGCGGCCTCGTACGGGTCGCTGCCGTCCGACCAGTCGGAGAGCTCGAGGTTCGAGCTGCCCGGCGCCGATTCCACGTCCGGGCGCTCCAGCATCGGGACGATCATCGCCGGCTCGTGGTCGGCGGAGAGGACGAGCATCGTCAGCCGCTCGGTGATCGCGACCGGCGCGTACCCGGTGAGGTAGAGCAGGTCGGGGCCGGGCGTGACGAGGACCCCCGAGAGGCCTGCCTCCTGAGCGGATCTGCCGGCGCGCTCCATCCGCGCCTCGAAATCCTCGGCCGTGAGCGGTTTCGCCATCGTCGGGTTCGAGTCTAGTCCCGGCTGCGCTCGGGGTAGGGTCGCCGCATGTGCTTCGAGCTCGACTCGGTTCCGCCGATTGCGCCGGTCGAGGGCGGGGCTGTCGACCACCGGGACCTCGAGCTCGAGAGCGAGGACGGCAACCGCTTCGCCGCCTTCGCCGCGCTGCCCGAGGAGCCGAGCGACGTCGGCGTCGTCATCCTCCCGGACGTGCGTGGCCTCTACCGCTTCTACGAAGAGCTCGCGCTGCGCTTCGCCGAGCGGGGCATCGCGGCTGTCGCCATCGACTTCTACGGCCGCACGGCGGGTGTCGGCAAGCGCGGGGACGACTTCGATTACCCGGCGCATCGCGCCAAGACGACCCCGGAAGGAATCCAGGCCGACGTGCATACCGGCGTGGAGTGGTTGCGCGACCAGGGGATCAGCTCGATCTTTACGGTCGGCTTCTGCTTCGGCGGCCGGCACTCATGGCTCGCTGCCGCGGGAGGTCACAGCCTGCAAGGCGCGGTCGGCTTCTACGGAATGCCGGGCGGCGATTCGCCGAGCCCGATCGACCGCGCAGCCGAGATGGAGGCGCCGATCCTGGCCCTCCAGGGCGGGGCCGACCAGAACATCACCGCGGAGCTCAACGCGGAGTTCGACCAGGCGCTGACCGAAGCAGGCGTCGAGCACGAGGTCGTGACGTTCCCCGGCGCGCCGCACAGCTTCTTCGACCGCAAGCAGGAGGAGTTCGCGGACGCCTCCGAGGACGCCTGGAACCGCACGCTCGCGTTCATCGAGCGTTACCGCTAGCCGTCGCTACTCGTACTGGAGCGCCTCGAGCACGTTGAGCCGAGCGGCGCGGCGCGCCGGGAAGATCGCGGCGATGACGCCGACGAAGATCGCGGCGACCGCGAACACGATCAGCTGGGCGACAGGCAGGGTGAAGTCGATGAAGTCGACGCGCGCCACGAGCAGCCCGCCGAGAGCGATCCCGAGCAGGATCCCCAGCGCCCCGCCGATCGCCGAGGTGATCACGCTCTCGTGGCGAATCATCCGCCGCACCTGACGGCGGGTCATCCCGACTGCGCGCAGCATCCCGATCTCACGCGTCCGCTCGAAGACCGTCAGCACGAGCGTGTTCACGATCCCGAAGAAGCTGACGAGGACCGAGAGCGCGAGCAGGACGTAGAGGATGTTGAGCACGGAGCTCAGCCCGGAGATCTGGTTGTCGACGAACTGCTGGCGGGTTTGCACCTTCGCGTTGGGGAACTCCCGCAACGTCCGGTCGAGTGCGGCTCTGTTCGCGTCTGTCTCGCCGCCCTTCATGATCACGAACGAGTAGAGGTTCTGCGGCTGGTCGTTGAAGCGATCCCAGGTGTTGGCCGAGATCGTGACCGGCCCGAACGGCGACCCGCCGGTCGGCGGCTTGAAGATGCCCAGCACGCGGAAGGGAGCTGTTTCGCCGTTGGGGAAGGTCTCTCGAAACGTCGAGCCGACCTCGAGGTCGTGGTCGTCCGCGAACCCCTCGTCGACAAAAGCGCCGTCGTTGCCGAGGCGGGCGAGCAGCGCGTCGGAGCCGTGCTTCCAGTCGAGCGAGAAGATCCGCGCCGTCGGGGGGTCGACCGCGGTCGCGTTGAACACGCTGCCGAAGGCCTTTGCCTGGCCGGCCCTGACGCTCCCGACCGCGTCCACGCCGGGCGCCTTCGCCGTGGCCGCCGCGATGCTGACCGGAATCGGCGAGAAGTTGTTCTGGGCCGTGACCGCGTAGTCGGCGTTCTTCCAGAGGTCGTCGACTGCGCCCTTGAACGTGGAGACGATTCCGGCGGCGAGCAGCGTCACGAGCGTGACCAGGGCCAGTCCGATCATCAGCGCGGAGGCGGTCGACGCGGTCCGCTGTGTGTTGCGCTGAGTGTTCTCGCGCGCGAGCACCCCGGCGGCGCCGCCCAGCTTCGCCGCGGGCCAGCCGAGCGCGGTCGCGAGCGGGCGTACGAGGCGTTCCGCGAGCAGTGCGACACCGAGGAAGATCATCAGGGCGCCGACGCCCATCCAGACGAGCAACGAGGTCGTGCTGAGGCCCGGGCCGAAGAGCGACCACGACAGAGCCGCGAAGCCGAGGACGGTCAAGAGAATCGATCCCGGGAGGCGCAGGAACGCGAGACGGGACTTCGGAAGCGTCGCGCCCTCGCGAACGGCGGCGAGCGGGGGCACGCGGGTCGCGCGGAAGGCGGGCCGGAGGCTGGCGACGAGCGTGACGAGGATGCCCGCAGCGAGCGCGATCCCGACGGCGGTCCCGGTCAGGATGAGACCGCTGTTCGGCAACGTGAATCCGACGGCGTCGAAGAGGGCGAAGAGGCCCTTGGCCAGCGCGACCCCGAACGCAAGCCCGACCAGCGAGGCCAGCACTCCCATGACGAGCGCCTCGATCATGATCGAGATCAGGATCTGCCGGCGGGACGCGCCGACGGTTCTCAGGGTCGCGAACTCCCGGGTCCGCTGGGCGATCGTGATCGAGAGCGAGTTGGCGATCACGAAGCTGCCGACGAAGAGGGCGATCCCGCCGAAGGCGAGCAAGAAGCCGCGCAGGAACGAGATGAAGCCGTTCGTCTCGGACGCGTCGTCTTTGGCCTGCTGCGCGGCGGTCTTGACCTGGGCGGTCGGCGGCAACACGCCCTGGAGGCCGCCGACGAGCTGCTCGTCGGTCACGCCAGGCTTCGCGGCGACCGCGATCTCGTCCAATCGGCCTGGCTTGTCGAACAGCTCCTGAGCCGTCGGCAGGTCGAAGCCGGAGAGCGTGGCCCCGCCGATCGTCGAGACGGAGCCGAAGCGGACGAATCCCGAGATACGCAACCTGCGTGCCGGCCCTTCGGCCTGAACTCCGACCGACTGTCCGATCTTGAAGTGCTCCTTCTTCGCGGTCGACTCGTCGATCACCACGTCGCCCCTCTGCGGCCACGATCCATCGACGAGCGTGAGCGGGTTGAAGCGCGAGGCGCCGTTCGCGACGCTGAAGCCCAGGTTGGGCGCTCCGCCGTAGACGATCGCCTTCCCGTTCTTCCCGATCAGCTGCGCCTGGCCGTCGACGCTGCCCTCGGCCGCCTCGACCTCGGGGAGGCCTCGCACCTTCCCGAGCAGCGACTCGTTGAGCGTCGGAGCCGACGAGCCGACGTCTGTCGAGATGTCGAATGCCGTCTTGCCGCTGATCACGGCGTTCGACCCTTTGCGAACGTCGGTGAAGATCGAGTCGAAGGCCTTGTCGATCGAGTCGGTCAGCATGAAAGTGCCGGCGACCATCGCGACGCCGAGCACGATCGCAATCGCGGTCAGCGAGGTCCGGAGCTTCCGTCCGAGAAGGCCCTTGAGCGCGACGCGGATCATCGGAAACCGATGGTACTGGCGGACGGACCGCCGGCCTTCGTGGCTCAGTCGGAGAGCTCGACCAGGCGCACCGCGACGATCGGCCGCGTGAAGCCCTTGAGCTCCAGCTCGGGCACCGGCTCGGTGACGATGTGCGAGTCGACCTGAGCGTGCGTCCGTTGGCTGATCAGGATCTCGCCCGGGCCGGCCGCGTCGCTCAGTCGTGAGGCGAGGATGACGACGTTGCCGACGGCGCCGTAGTCGTAACGCCCCTCGAACCCGATCCTCCCGAGCGTCGCGTAGCCGGTCGCGATGCCGATGCCCAGGCCGAGCTCGTAGCCGCGCTTCCGCCAGTCGGCCGAGAGGCCCGCGAAGCGCTTGCACAGGGCGTCCGCCGTGCGCACGGCCGCCAGCTCGTGGTCGGGGAGCACGGCCGGGTCGTTAAAGAACGCCATCAACCCGTCCCCGGCGAAATGCTCGATCGTGCCGCCGTTCGCGTCGACGGCCTCACCGGCGGCGGTGTGGTACTCGCGCAGGACGCGGAACACCTCTTCCGGCTCAGCCGTCTCGGCGAACGCCGTGAAGCCGCGCAGGTCGAAGAAGAGCGCCGTGATCTCGCGGCGGTGGCCTGCGAGGAGCCGCTCGCCCTCGTCGCTCGATAGCAGGTCGGCGACCTGCGGCGCGAAGCGGGCGAGCTCGGTCTTCTGGCGTTCGACGGTCTGGAAGAGCCGGACGTTCTCGATCGCGATCACGACGAAGTCGGCGAACGTCTCCATCAGCCGGATCTCGGATGGGCTGAACGGCTCGACCCTGTTCCGTGCCACGGCGATCGCTCCGATCGGCTCCCCCTGGCGGAGCATCGGCACGCCGAGCGCAGACCGGTAGCCGGCGACCTTCTGGAGGTCGATCAGCGCGTAGTCCGGATCCTCGAGCACGTCCGCGATGTGGACGACGCGCTTCTCGAGGACCGTGCGTCCGAGAATCGATCCGCGTTCCGGCGTGTACAGCCGGGCCCGGACGAGGCGCTCGTACTCGGGCGTCATGCTCGTGAAGGCGGCGACCCGGTAGTGGTCCGTGTCGGCGTCGCGGCGGGCGATGTTGCCGTTGTCGGCGCGGCAGAGACCGACCGAACGGTCGATCACGGTCTGGAGCACGGCGTCGAGGTCGAACGTCGTCCGCGCGATCGTCTGGATCACATCGCGAACCGCAGCCTCGCGCTCCTCGGCCCGCTCGCGTTCGCGCCGAAGCTCGGCCGTCTCCTCGTGCAGCGCGCCGCCGTTGCTCACGGCGGCTATCTTCGCCGATCAGGGACTACTGCTCGTAGCGCTCGACGATCTCGGCATCGCGCACGTGAGCCGCGTCCGGGTCCTGTCCGGACTCTCGCAACGCGCGGCGCTGCCGGAGCAGGTCCCAGCACTGGTCGAGGCTGACCTTGAGCGACTCGAGCCGGTTGTGCTCGTCCGCGTTCAGCCCGCCTGCGCCGACGCGCCCGTAGAGCTCGTGCTCCTCGGCGACGAGCTTCTCGATGCGGTCGTGGATCTGTGTGTCGTCCATGCGGTTGAGCATGCCACAGGCGAATACGGCCGCGGCGCGCACCGTTGTGATGGGATACACGCTTTCTGCGGAAGGAGGACTCCAATGGCATTGCAAATCGGCGACACGGCACCGGATTTCGAGGCGGACTCGACCGAAGGGCGGATCCGCTTCCACGACTGGATCGGAGACTCGTGGGCCGTGCTCTTCTCGCACCCGAAGGACTTCACGCCCGTCTGCACGACCGAGCTCGGCTACATGGCGCGGATCAAGCCCGAGTTCGACCGGCGGAACGTGAAGATCATCGGCCTCTCGGTCGACACGACGAGCGACCACGAGGGCTGGGCGAAGGACATCGAAGAGACCCAGGGCGAAGCGCCGAACTACCCGATCATCGGCGACTCGGACTTCGAGGTCTCGAAGCTCTACGGGATGCTGTCGTCCGAGACGTCCGGGGATCCCGGCGGCCGGACTCCGATGGACAACCAGACCGTGCGGAACGTCTTCGTCGTCGGGCCCGACAAGAAGGTGAAGCTGATCCTCATCTACCCGATGACGACCGGCCGAAACTTCGACGAGGTGCTGCGCGTTATCGACTCGCTCCAGCTCACGGCGAACCACAAGGTGGCGACCCCGGTGAACTGGCGCCAGGGCGAGGACGTGATCATCGCCGGCTCCGTCTCTGACGACGAGGCGAAGGAGATCTTCGGCGAGTGGGATGCGCCGAAGCCGTACATCCGAGTCGTGCCGCAGCCGGAGCAGGAATCCGCTGCGGTCGGAACGACCTAGGCGAGATGCGGCGAGGGACAGTCCCCGAGCAGGGACTGTCCCTCCACTGACATGACCGTGCTGCGCGACGTGATCGAGGACGACCTGCCGGTCTTCTTCGAGCAGCAGCGTGATCCCGAGGCCGTCGAGATGGCCGCGTTCCCGGCCAGGGAGCGCGAGCCGTTCTTCGAGCACTGGCACCGGATCATGGCCGACGACGAGCTCGTGGCGAAGACGATCGTCTCCGAAGGCGAGGTGGCCGGAAACATTGGCAGCTTCGAGCGGGACGGCAAGCGCCTCGTCGGCTACTGGCTCGGTCGTGAGTTCTGGGGCCGCGGCCTGGCCACCCGGGCGCTGGCCGAGCTCGTCGAGGAGCTCGCTGTCCGGCCGCTCTACGCGGAGGTTGCGACCGCGAACATCGGCTCGATCCGAGTGCTGGAGAAATGCGGCTTCACGGTCGTCGGCAGCACGACCGAGCACGACGAGGCGTTCGGGGAAATCGAGCTCCTCGTAATGGAGCTCGTTGGCTAGGCTGGAGACGTGCAGACCACTCCGGCCGCACAGGAGCTCGAGGCCCAGTTCGAGCAGTATCGCGGCGAGCTGACGGCGCACTGCTACCGGATGCTCGCGTCGCCCTTCGAGGCGGAGGACGCCGTCCAGGAGACGTTCATCCGCGCCTGGCGTGCGATCGACCGCTTCGAGGGCCGTTCGCAGCTTCGGTCGTGGCTCTACAAGATCGCGACGAACGTCTGTCTCGACATGCTCGGCGGCCGCGAGCGGCGTGCGCGCCCGATGGATCTCGGCCCGTCGCGGGAGCCCGTCGAGTCAAGTCTGAACACGCTCCCCGAGGCGACCTGGGTGCAGCCCATCCCCGACCCGGCCGCGGTCGCGGAGTCGAACGAGACGACGCGGCTCGCGCTCGTCGCCGCCCTCCAGCACCTCCCGCCCCGTCAGCGGGCCGTCCTCATCCTGTGCGAGGTCCTGCGCTGGAAGGCGAGCGAGGTCGCGGAGCTGCTCGACACGAGCGTCGCGTCCGTGAACAGCGCGCTCCAGCGGGCGAGGGCGACGCTCGAGGCGAGCAACCTCGAGCTGGGCGACGCGTCGCGCTCGGTCGACCGAGCCGATGCGGACCTGCTCGCGCGCTACGTCGAGGCCTTCGAGGCGTACGACATGGACGCACTCACCTCGCTGATCCAGGAAGACGCGATCCAGTCCATGCCACCGTTCGACATGTGGCTGCGCGGCCGAGACGACATCTTCGCCTGGTGGTTCGGCCCGGGCATCGGGTGCGAGGGCTCACGCGTGATCCCGACCGTCGCGGCCAACGGCGCGCCGGCCTTCGGCCAGTACAAGCCGAGCGACAGCGGCAGCGGCCACGACCCGTGGGCGCTCCAGGTGCTCGAGATCGAGAACGGCAAGATCGTCGAGCTCACGTTCTTCCTCGAGACCGAGACGCTCTTTCCGCTCTTCGGGCTACCGCCCCGCCTCGACGCCTAGCGCCTCCGTCAGCCCCATGAACGCGATCAGCTCGTCCAGCTCGTGCGGTGCGTGCCGGAGAACGAGCCGGGAGCCCTCGCGACGGAGCAGGAGGGCGAGCCGGGCGAGGGAGTCGACCGTGGCGGCGGTCGGTCGCGCGCCGCTGAGGTCGCACACGTAGGCAGGCATATCGGTTCCTCTAAGACGGCACCACGGCGCCGAATTCATCGGCGGGACGGCCGATGAGTTCCAGGTCGTTGGAAGGTCTAAAGGCTTGAAACTCGACGACAAGGAGACGCGTAGCGAATGAGCAACCTCGACGCCCGAGCCCGCTGGCTCGCCCTCTACGTCCTCTGCCTGGCGAGCCTGATGATCGTCCTCGACGTCACCATCGTCGGCGTCGCGCTGCCTTCGATCAAGGACGACCTCGGCTTCTCGGACACGTCGCTTGCATGGGTGGTGAACGCCTACCTGCTCACGTACGGCGGGTTCCTATTGCTGGGCGGCAGGCTCGGCGACCTCTACGGCCACCGGCGTCTCTTCCTGATCGGGATCAGCGTTTTCACTCTGGCGTCGCTCGCGTGCGGCCTGGCGACGTCGCAAGAGTTCCTCGTCGTCGCCCGGAGCGTCCAGGGGGTCGGCGGCGCAGTCGCCTCCGCGGTCTCGCTCTCCCTGATGGTCAATCTCTTCACCGATCCGGGCGAGCGCGCGAAGGCGATGGGCATCTTCGGGTTCGTCGCGGCCGGCGGCGGAAGCCTCGGCGTCCTCCTGGGCGGGATCCTCACGGACGTGATCAGCTGGCACTGGATCTTCCTCGTCAACTTCCCGATCGGGGTTCTCGTCGTCCTGCTCTCGTTGCGGCTGCTCCCCGAGGTTCAGCTCCCGAGTGGGGAGCGCCGCCTCGACGTCGCTGGCGCGGTGACCGTGACCGCCGCCCTCGTGATCGCCGTCTACGCGATCGTGAACGCGAACCAGAAGGGCTGGACCTCCGCTCACACGCTCGGACTGCTCGCCGTCGCGTTGATCCTCTTCGGCGTCTTCCTCGCGGTCGAGATGCGGGTGAGGTCGCCGCTGATGCCGCTCGGGCTCTTCAAGTCGCGCAACCTCGCGACTGCGGACGTCGTCGGCGTGCTCTGGGCGGCCTCCATGTTCACCTGGTTCTTCCTCTCGGCGCTCTATATGCAGCTCGTGCTCGGATACAGCCCGCTCCAGATCGGGCTCGCGTTCCTGCCGGCGAACCTGATCATGGCCGCGTTCTCGGTCGGGCTCTCGGCCAAGCTCGTGATGCGCTTCGGCTTCAGGGCGCCGCTCGCGACGGGCCTCGCGCTTGCCGCAGCCGGGCTCTTGCTCTTCACCCGCGCGCCGGTCGACGGGACCTTCGTCGTCGACATCCTCCCGAGCATGATCCTGCTCGGCTTCGGCGCCGGCATGGCCTTCAACCCGGTGCTGCTCGCGGCGATGAGCGATGTCGCCCCTGAGGAAGCCGGGCTTGCGTCCGGGATCATCAACACCTCGTTCATGATGGGCGGCGCGCTCGGTCTCGCAGTCCTGGCCAGCGTTGCCAGCTCGAGGACGTCCACGCTGCTCGACGCGGGTGAGTCCCAGGTGAGCGCCCTCACCGGGGGCTACCACCTGGCGTTCCTCGTCGGCGCGCTGTTCGCCCTGGGTGCGGCCGCGATCGGTGGATTGCTGCTCAGGAATCAGCCCATGCAGGCGCACGACGGCGTTCCAGCGGGCGAGCCCGCGCTCGAGACCGACTGACGCTTGTAACACTCTGTTACTAACGGTCGCCGTGCCAGGAGTCCCAGAGCGCGGCGTACGAGCCACCCCGCTCGACGAGCTCTGCGTGCGTCCCGACCTCGTGCAGCAGCCCTTCCTCGACGACCGCGACCCGGTCCGCGTCGTGGGCCGTGTGCAGGCGGTGCGCGATCGCGACCACGGTGCGGCCCTCGAGCACCGACGCGAGCGAACGCTCGAGGTGCCGCGCCGCGCGCGGGTCGAGCAGCGACGTGGCCTCGTCGAGGACGAGCGTGTGCGGATCGGCGAGCACGAGCCGGGCGAGCGCGACCTGCTGCGCCTGGGCGGGCGTCAAGGGATGGCCGCCGGCGCCGACGACGGTGTTGAGCATCTCCGGCAGCACCTGCACCCAGTCGAGCGCGTCCACGGCGGCGAGGGCGTCGACGAGCTGCTCGTCCGTCGCCTCCGGGCGCGCGAGCCGAAGGTTCTCGGCCAGCGTGCCGACGAAGACGTGCTGCTCCTGCGTGACGAGCGCGACCTCCTTGCGCAGGGCGTCGAGCGGAAGGTCGACGAGCCGTACGCCGCCCACCTCCACGAGACCTTCGCGCGGCGGGTGGATCCCGGCGAGCAGGCGCCCGAGGGTCGACTTGCCAGCGCCCGAAGGCCCGACGACCGCCACGCGCTCGCCCGGCTCCAGGTCGAGGTCGATTCCGTGCAGGACGTCGCGATCTGCGTAGTACGCGTAGCGGACGTCCTCGGCGCGCATGCGCTCGTTCTCCGGCTCGTCGTCCTTCGCCTCGCGGTCCGGCGGGACGCGGACGATTCCGACGAGGCGCGCGAACGAGGTTGCACCGATCTGGATCTCGTCGAGCCACGAGATCAGCCGGTCGACCGGGTCGGCGAGCTTGACCATGTACAGCGAGACCGCGGTCACCTCGCCGATCGTGGCCTGGCCCTGCGAGACGAGGTAGCCGCCCCAGGCGAGCGCGGTCGCGACCGGGAGCACGTACGCGAACTCAGCGGTCGGGAACCAGACCGTCCGCAGGAAGAGCGTGCGCATCTCCGCGCGATAGGCGTTGTCGAGGTCGTCGTCGATCCGCCGGACGCGCTTCTCCCGCAGGTTCAGGGCGTCCACGGTGCGCCCGCCTTCGACCGTCTCGCTGACGGTGCCGGCGAGGGTCGCGTACGACGCTCGCTCCCAGAGGTACCCGGCGGGCGCCCGCTTCAGGTACCAGCGCGTGCTGAAGAAGAGCAGCGGCACTCCGACGATTGCAGGCAGGGCCGCGAGCGGGTTGACCCAGAGCGCGGCGGCGACTGTGAGCAGCGTCGTGATCCCGGCGATCAGCGTCTCCGGGATGGCGAAGCGGACAGTGCGTGCGAGCGAGTCGACGTCGGCGGTCGTGCGTGAGACGAGGTCGCCGGTCCCCGCGCGCTCGACGGTCGAGAGCGGCAGCGCGAGCACGCGGCGCATGAAGTCCTCGCGCAGCTCGGCGAAGATCTTCTCCGAGAGCACGAATGACGCCCGGCGCGCGAACCAGGTCAGGATCGTCTCGACGACGAGGAAGATCGCGAGCAGGCCGATGATCTCGTCCACGTGCTTCGTCGTCGTCCCGTCCTGCACGGACTGGACGAGCGCGCCGAGGAGCGGCGGTCCAGCGAGGCCCGCGGTTGCGGCGGCCGCGTACAGGCCGACCAGGCCGAGCAGCGCCCGCCGGTTGCGGCGCCCCAGCCGGCGCGCCTGCGCGCGCAGCTCGTCGCCGGTCGCGATCGGAAGCAGCTCGTTCATAGGTCCTCGCCCCGGGTCACGGTCCAGCGGTACCCGTCGTGGGCGGACAGCAGCTCGCGGTGCGTCCCGTCGGCGACCACGCGCCCGTCCTCGACGAAGAAGACGCGGTCGGTCTGGTCGAGCATGAGCGGACTGGCCGTGATCACGACCGTCGTCTTGCCCTCTCTCGCCTCGCGCAGGCGCTGCGCGATGCGAGCCTCGGTGTGGGCGTCGACCGCGCTCGTCGGCTCGACGAGCACGAGCACCTCGGCGTCGGAGAGGAGCGCCCTCGCGAGCACGAGCCGCTGGCGCTGGCCGCCAGAGAAGGAGCGGCCGCGCTCGTCGACGTACGCGTCCAGGCCCTCCGGCAGCGCCTCGACGACGTCTTCCGCGTTCGCGACCGCGATCGCGGTGTGGATCCGCTCGTCGTCTCCGTCCGCGCGCTCCCACGGGTCGAGCTCGCGGCGCAGCGGGCCCGAGAAGATGACCGGGTCGGCTTCGCTGACGACGATTCGCCGGCGCACCGCGTCGATCGAGAGCTCCGTGAGCGGAACGTCGCCGAGGTGGACGCCGTCGTGATCTCCGAAGCGGCCGAGCCGGTCGGCGATCGCAGCGGCCTCGTCGGGCTGGGCGGAGACGAGCCCGATCAGGCGTCCCGGCTCGACGCGGAGCCCCGAGCCGTGGTCGTGGAGCGGGACGAGAGCCGCGGGCTCCGGCACGGGACGGGCCGTCTCGGCGATCTCCGACTTGACCTCGAGGATCCGGAGCATGCGCTGCGCCCCGACGAACGAACGGGTCAGCTTGTCGACGGCCTCGGCCGCTGTCCGCAACGGGAGCACGAGGAAGGCCGCGTACCCGTAGAAGGCGACGAGTTCGCCCGTGTCGATCTTCCCGGCCAGCGCGAAGCGGGCGCCGAGCCACGTGACCAGGACGACGAAGACGCCGGGGATGAACACCTGGGCGGCGTCGAGCGTGCATTGGGGAAGCGCGACGCGCACGCCTGCCTGGCGCACTTCCTGCGAGCGCGTGCGGTAGCGCGTGAAGAACGCATGCTCGCCGCCGATTCCCCGCAGCACGCGCAGCCCGGCGGCCGTGTCCGCGCCGAGCGCGGTCAGCTTGCCGACCTCCTCGCGCTGCACGGCCTGCCGTGCCTGGAGCGGCTTGATCACGAAGCCCATCAGCAGGACGAGCACCGGCACTCCAAGCAGCACGACGAGCCCGAGCACGACGGACGAGGAGAGGAGGATGATGGCGACGACGATGTACGAGACGAACGCGCCGGCCAGCCGCGCGGTGATGTCGAACGCTCCACCGGCCCGCATCGCGTCGTTCGAGACGGTCGCGACGACCTCGCCCGTCGAGTGACCCTTCTTGATCGCGGGGCCCGTGCGCGCGGCGTGGTGCGCGACGATCTGCGCCATGCGGAAGGAGGCCTGCAGCCAGTTGGAGACCGCGAACCGGTGCCGCATCACGCCCGCAGCGGCCTGCGTCGCGCCGAGGCCGAGCAGGATCAGCGACCACTGCACGAGCGCCTGGTTGTCGTCGTCGACGATGCCCTTCTGGATTGCCTGGCCGATCGCCGCGGGCATGAGCGCCTGCGCGACCATCCAGATCACGCCGAAGAAGACGCCCCCGAGCAGGGTCTTCCACTGGAGCCGCGCGACCCAGAGCAGGAAACGCAGCGGCGACCGGGTGTCCGGGTTGCCGGGGTCGGTGAATGGGAGCTTGATCATCGATGTCGCTGCACAGAGAACTACGCGCCGGAGGCACGCCATTTGATCGTACCCGCAGCCTCAGCTGAGGTCTAAGCGGCGATCGATGCGGGCGCGGCGAGCAGGTGCTCCAGCGCGCGCAACTCGGGCCGCCGCGCGGCGTGGATCCGGCCGCGAATCTGGAGTGCGAGGAGCCCGTCCGGGGTGAGGCGCCGGCGTGCAGCGCCGACCAGGCGACGCACGAGCCCGAGCCCGTCACCCTCGGCGAAGACGGCGTTCACCGGCTCCGCTGCGAGCTCGGGATAGCTTCGACGCTCGCTCAGCGGAAGGTACGGCAGGTTGGCGACGATCACGTCGGCCGTACCGGCGAACGGGTCGAGCAGGTTCCCGCGGCGGACGGTGACCCTGTCGTTGAGCCCGGCGCGGCGCGCGTTTCTCCTGGCCAGCTCCACCGCAGCAGAGCTGACGTCCGTCGCCCAGACGGCCGCGTGCGGCGCCGCCTTGGCGACAGCGAGCGCGATCGCGCCGGAGCCGGTCCCCACGTCGACGACTACGCCGGGCAGGCCTCCGAGATGGTCGGTTGCGCAGACGACGAGGCCCGTGCTCGTTTCCCGAGGAGTCATGACGATCGGGCTGGTGACGAGCTCGAGCCCGCCGAAGGTGGCTGTGGCCGAATCCATTGTCACGTCTTTATACCAGAGAGCAGTATTTAGAAACTCAGCGCCTGGTGAGCTCGAGCACGACCCTGCACGATGCGTGGTTGTCGAAGCAGTCCCGTGTCTCGCAGCGGACCTGCCCGACCTCGACGCCGTCGAGCGCGCAGCTCGCAAGCCCGGCCCACATCCCGCGGTCGATCTCGACGGCCTCCGGGCGCGCGCGCACAAGCGGGCGGAGCGGACAGGTCGGCGTTGCGATCACCGCTCCCTCGTCGTCCGCGTGCTCGAGCGACGCCTGGTAGCCGAGACGCCGGACCGCGGCGCACACGCGCTCGAAGCCGGCCTCGATGCTCTTCGCCGGGCGGAGTCGGGCGGACCGGCCGAGCTCGCGCCCGAAGTTGAAGCCGACCTCGTGGAGCGTCTTTTCGCCGCCGCGAGTGACCAGGGCGTCGACGAGCAGTCCCGCGAGCGACTCGCTCTGATCGGGGAACTCGATCGACTCGAGCTGGGGGACGACCGCGTAGGTCTTCGCGGGGCGGCCGGCGCCGGGCCCCGAGCGTCCGGTGCGGCGTTCATAGCCGACTGCGAGCAGCCCCGCCTCGACCAGCCGCTCGAGCCGGGAGCGGGCCACGTTCCTGTGCAGCCCCTTGGCCCCGGCGAGCTCGTCCGCGGTCACCGGGCGCGCGTGGCTCCTCGCGAAGAGCAGCGCCTCGCGGAGCTCGGGATCGCCGACTGCAGCCAGGTGGTCCATCTCTAACTCCAACGTAGCAGGCGTTACAGAACATCAGGAGCGCGCGCTGCGGTCTCGAGGCGCGTTGTTACGCTCATCAGCATGAGCCGGTCAGTCATCGTCGCCACCGCGCGAACGCCGTTCGGAAAGCTCGGCGGCGGCCTCGCCGGATACAAGGCGACGGAGCTGGGCGCGATCGCGATCAAGGCCGCGCTCGAACGGGCCGGCCTCGAGCCGAACGAGGTCGAGTACGTGATCATGGGCGAAGTTCTTCAGGCGGGGGTGGGCCAGGCTCCGGCCCGGCAGGCCGCGATCGCGGCGGGCATTCCGAAAGAGGTCGGCGCGGACACGGTCAACAAGGTCTGCGCCTCCTCGATCAGGGCCGTCGAGATCGCGGACGCGATGATCCGCGCCGGCGACCACGAGTTGATCGTCACTGGCGGCATGGAGTCGATGTCGAACGCGCCGTACCTGCTCGAGAAGGCGCGCTTCGGCTACCGGCTCGGCGACGGGACGCTGATCGACTCGATGGTCCACGACGGGCTCACGTCGACCTTCGACAACCGCCACATGGTCGAGCAGGCCTCGTTCGTCAGCCGTGAGCTCGGGATCTCGCGCGAGGAGCAGGATCGCTGGGCGGTCCGATCGCACGAGCGCGCCGTCGCGGCGATCGACGAGGGCCGCTTCGCGGATGAGATCTTCCCGGTCGGCGACCTGGCCGTCGACGAGGGCCCCAGGCGCGACACCTCGCTCGAGAAGCTCTCGGCGCTGAAGCCCGTCTTCGACCCGGAGGGCACGACGACCGCCGGCAACGCGCCTGGCGTGAACGACGGGGCGGGCGCGGTGGTGGTTGCGAGCGAGGAGTTCGCGAAGCGGCGCGGGCTCGAGGTGCTCGCGACGATCGTCTCGCAGGGCTTCGTCGCCGACGACTTCGCCTACCTCGCGCGGACACCGGCAAAGGCTGGGGCGATCGCGCTCGGGAACGCGGGCAAGACGATCGACGACGTGGAGCGCGTCGAGCTGAACGAGGCGTTCTCGTCGGTCGTGCTGAACTCGGCGAAGATGCTCGGCGCGGACGAGGAGAAGGTGAACGTGAACGGCGGCGCGGTCGCGCTCGGGCATCCGATCGGCGCCTCGGGCGCGCGGATCCTGGGGACGATGGTCCACGAGTTGCGCCGCAACGGCGGCGGCCTCGGCCTCGCGGCGATCTGCTCGGGCGGCGGCCAGGGCGACGCAATCCTGCTCGAGGTCTAGACAGGACCTGTCCGGTGCCTGGCACCGGACAGGGCTCGAACGGGCGTCACTCGGTCGAGTGAACTTGGCGGCGTGGGGCTATCTCCCACGCGCGTGAGCGGTCTTACCTGACTGAGATGTCCTGCGGCTTCTGGCGTGTGCACGCTCGGATGGCGGTTCTGCTCTGCGTGCTCGTGTGCCTCTTCGCTGGGTCGGCCGGGCCTGCCCGCGCCTACGTGTGCGCGCCGGGCTCGTCGCACCCGCCCAGGGTCGCCCCTCAGAAAAACTGCGACCGGCCGCGAGCCGCGAGGGCGTGGCGGAAGAAAGGCGACGCGGACGCGATGTCGTTCCTCTTCTTCATCGCAACCGTCTGCGCAGTGCTCCTGATCCCGCTCGCATTCGGGCGGCGCGAAGAGTTGCCGCCCCAGTAGCCTCCGCGCGTGGACTTCGAGCACGTCCTCGTCGTCGGCGCCGGCCAGATGGGCGGCGGGATCGCCCAGGTCGTCGCGGGCTCCGGCCGAAGCGTTTCGCTCTACGACGCGGCGCCTGGAGCCGTCGAGCGGGGCGTCGAGACGATGCGCCGCAGTCTCGGCAGGCTCGCGGAGAAGGGAGCGGCGGACCCCGACGAGGTTCTGCGCAGGGTGCAGCCCGTCGATGAGCTCGTGCCCGCGGATCTGATGGTCGAAGCCGTGATCGAGGACGCAGCGGTCAAAGAGGACGTGTTCCGCCGCGCCGACGAGACGCTCCCGCCCGAGGCGTTGCTCGCCTCGAACACGTCGTCGATTCCGATCTCGACGCTCGCGGCAGCGACGAACCGCCCCGACCGCGTGATCGGGATGCACTTCTTCAATCCGGTCCCGATGATGTCGCTCGTAGAGGTCGTCCGCGGCAGGGAAACGTCCGACGAGACCGCCGCGGCGATCACCGAGTTGGCGCGCGAGCTCGGCAAGACCCCGGCTGTCGCGAACGACTTCCCGGGCTTCGTCTCCAACCGGATCCTGATGCCGTTCATCAACGAGTCGGTCTGGGCGCTGTACGAGGGCGTCGCCGAGCCGGAGGCGATCGACACGATCGCGAAGCTCGGGTTCGCGCATCCGATGGGCCCGCTCGCGCTGGCCGATCTGATCGGGCTCGACACCTGCGTCGCGATCATGGAGGTGATCCGCGACGGCCTCGGTGAGGATCGCTTCGAGCCGTGCCCGCTCCTTCGCGAGCACGTCGCCGCCGGCCGGCTCGGCCGAAAATCCGGGGCCGGCTTCTACGATTACTCGTAGTGGACTTCGAGCTCAGCTCCGAACAGAAGGAGATCCAGGCGCTGGCGCGCGAGTTCGCCGCGGCGGAGATCGAGCCCAACGCGGCCGAGTGGGACCGCGAGCACCGCTTCCCGAGCGAGGTCTTCGGCCGGCTCGCGGAGCTCGGGTTGATGGGCGTCTGCGTGCCAGAGGAATACGGCGGTGCCGGCGCCGATTTTCTCTCGTACATCCTCGTCCTCGAGGAGCTGTCGAAAGCGGACGCCGGTGTCGGGGTCACGGTCGGCGTGCACACGAGCGCCGCCACGCTCCCGATCCTCACCTTCGGCACCGACGAGCAGCGCTCGCGCTTCGTCCCGCCGCTCGCGCGTGGCGAGGTGATCGGCGCCTTCGCGCTCACCGAGGCGGAAGCAGGGTCCGACGCGGGCTCGCTCCGCACCGCGGCCGAGGCGAACGGCGACGGCTGGCGCATCTCCGGGACGAAGCAGTTCATCTCCACGGCCGAGCACGCCGGCACGTTCCTGCTCTTCGCGCGTACCGACCCGGACACGCCCGGCGCGCGCGGGGTCAGCGCCTTCATTCTCGACGCCGACCACATCCGGGTCACCGGACACGAGGAGAAGCTCGGCCTCAACTCGTCGGTGACGAACTCGATCGCGATCGAGGGCGCCGAGGTCGGGCCTGACCGGCTGCTGCACGAGGAGGGCAAGGGCTTCACGGTCGCGATGGCGACGCTCGACGGCGGGCGGATCGGGATCGGAGCCCAGGCGCTCGGGATCGCCCAGGCCGCGTACGACTTCGCGCGCAACTATGCGCTCGAACGGAAGCAGTTCGGCCGGGCGATCGCCGAGTTCCAGGCCATCCAGTGGAAGCTCGCGGACATGGCGACGGAGATCGACGCCGCGCGCCTGCTCGTCTACCGGGCCGCGTGGCGCAAGCAGCATGGGCTCTCGCACACCGAGGAGGGCGCCAAGGCGAAGCTCTTCGCCTCCGAGACCGCGCGCCGCGCGACCGGCGAGGCGGTTCAGATCCTCGGTGGCTACGGCTACACGAAGGAGTTCCCCGTCGAGCGCTACTACCGCGACGCGAAGATCACCGAGATCTACGAGGGCACAAGCGAGATCCAGCGCCTCGTGATCGCGCGCTCGATACTCGGCCTCCAACAGCGCGCGCTCGCCTCCGGGTAATGGATACCGCGATCACGCTCTTCCTCGCCGAGCAGGCCCCCGAGCTGGCGCAGGCCCACGACGAGCTCTACCCGGAGCGTTTGCCGGAGCACATCCCGCTCTCGTTGACGCTCCTCTACCCGTTCGCGCCGAGCGACGAGCTCGACGACGACTCCCTGCACATGGCGCGCGATTTCTTCACGTCACGCCATCCGTTGAGCTTCGACATCGCCCGCGTGGCGCAGTGGGAGGGAGGCGGCGCCGTCTACGGCGTCCCTGAGCCCGACGGACAGCTGCGAGCCACGATGCGCGCCCTCTGGGAGCTGTTTCCGGAGTTCCCGCCGTATCGAGGCGCGGCCCAGGACCCGCCTCCGCATCTGTCGCTGACTCTCGACGGGGGCGAGGATCCCAACACCTTGCTCGCCCGCGTCGAGGAGCGGCTGTCAGGTCTGCTGCCGGCGCATTTCGACGTCGGCGAGGCCGTGCTCATGGAAGAGTACGAGCCGGACGTCTGGCGCCCGATTCACACGCTCCCGTTCCAGCGATAGAGCGCGTCGGGCTCGTGCTCCATGTTGTCGGAGCCGTCCGTGAGCTTCACGAGCTCGAAGCCGTAGCGCTCGTACAGGCGCCGGGCCGGGTTCTTCTGGAACACCCAGAGATAGAGCTCGTCCGGCCGGAGCTCCTTCGCCTTGCCCAGGAGAGCGGAGCCGACGCCGCGGTTCTGGTCCGCGGGCTCGACGTAGAGCTTCTCGAGGACCGGAGCATCGAGGTTCGTCGAGTGCTCGACCGCGAGGAAGCCGAGCAGGCGCCCGTCCTCCTCGGCGACCCAGACCTCCTCGTGCTCGCGAATCCAGGCCGCGATCGGCTCGGCGGCCTCGTCCGGCACTCGCGGCAGGTAGTCCATCTGGTTCCGCGCCCGGATGAACAGCTGCGTCAGCGGCTCGATCTCGTCCTCCCGGGCCGGTCGGATGTCCATGCGTCGTAATCTATGACCGTGCCCCGCGAGCGCGATGAGCCAGTGCGGCTCACCCGGATCTACACCGGTGGGGGAGACCGCGGGGAGACGAGCCTCGGCGACGGAACTCGTGTGCCGAAGCTCGACTGCCGCATCGCAGCGTTCGGCGCCGTCGACGAGCTGAACTCACACATCGGCCTGGCACTCGCCGCGACCCTGCCCGACGAGCTTCGCGAAGTGCTCGCCCGTGTGCAGAACGAGCTCTTCGACCTCGGCGCCGACCTCTCGGTCCCGTTCGGCGTCACCGACCGGCTGCGGATCAGCGACGCCCAGATCTCGGCGCTCGAGCATGACTGCGATCGCTTCAACGCCGAGCTACCGGACCTAACGAGCTTCGTCCTGCCGGGCGGCTCCGAGGTCGCGGCGAGGCTGCACGTGGCGCGTGCCGTCTGCCGCCGCGCCGAGCGGGAGGCGCTCGAGGCCGCCGAGCAGATGGACATCAACCAGCTCGCGCTCGTCTACCTGAACCGGCTCTCGGACCTGCTCTTCATCCTCGCCCGAACGGCCAACGCCGGCGGCCAGGAACCACTCTGGAAACCCGGCGCCGTTTCGTAGGGTTTCGCGGTCGGCACCTAGAATTCGTCCCGATGGCCACGACCGAGGACAAGCGCTTCGAATCCGGCCCCGCGAGCAAAGCCCGCGAGGCCTCTGGTGACGGCGTCGACAAGCGACGCCTAGAGGGCGGCGCGGAGGAGTGGAAGCGTGAGCTGTACGACGCGACGCCTGAGCGCGGCGACGAGCTGACCTCGACCATCTCCGGCCTCGAGAACGAGCCGCTGTACACGCCCGAGAACGTCGACATCGACTACGACACCACGGTCGGCTACCCGGGCGTCTATCCGTTCACGCGCGGCGTCTACCCGTCGATGTACCGCGGGAAGCTCTGGACGATGCGCCAGTTCGCAGGCTTCGGGACCGCCGAGGAGACGAACGAGCGCTTCCGGTACCTGCTCGAGCACGGCCAGACCGGCCTCTCGACGGCCTTCGACATGCCGACGCTGATGGGCTACGACTCGGACCATCCCCGCTCGCTCGGCGAGGTCGGCCGCGAGGGGGTTGCGATCGACTCGCTCGCCGACATGGAGACGCTCTTCTCCGGGATCCCACTCGGGGACGTCTCGACCTCGATGACGATCAATTCGCCCGCGGCGATGCTGCTCGCGTTCTACGTCTGCGTCGGTGAGCAGCAGGGCGTTCCGCGCTCGGGGCTGCGCGGGACGATCCAGACGGACATCCTCAAGGAGTACATCGCGCAGAAGGAGTGGATCTTCCCGCCGGAGCCGTCGATGCGGCTCGTCGTGGACATGATGGAGTTCTGCGCCCAGGAGATGCCGCGCTGGCATCCGATCTCGATCTCCGGGTACCACATCCGCGAGGCGGGCTCGAACGCGGTGCAGGAGCTCGCGTTCACGCTCGCCGACGGGTTCGCGTACGTCGAAGCGGCTATCGACCGCGGGCTGGACGTCGACGACTTCGCGCCGCGTCTCTCGTTCTTCTTCAACGCGCACCTCGACTTCTTCGAGGAGATCGCGAAGTACCGTGCCGCGCGGCGGATCTGGGCGCGCGAGCTGCGCGAGACGTACAGCGCGAAGAATCCGCGCTCGTGGCTGATGCGCTTCCACACGCAGACGGCCGGCGTGTCGCTGACGGCGCAGCAGCCGGAGGTGAACATCGTTCGGACTGCCCTCGAGGCGCTCGCGGCGGTGCTCGGCGGGACGCAGTCGCTGCACACGAACTCGTTCGACGAGGCGCTCGCGCTGCCGACCGAGAACGCGGTGCGGATCGCGCTCAGGACGCAGCAGGTGATCGCGCACGAGACCGGCGTCGTGAACACGATCGACCCGCTCGGCGGCTCCTGGTACGTCGAGGATCTGACGAACCGGCTCGAGGCCGAGGCGTACGACTACTTCGACCGCATCCGCAAGCTCGGCGGCGTGATCCCGGCGATCGAGGAGAATTTCTTCCAGCGTGAGATCGCCGATGCGTCGTTCCGGTACCAGTCGGAGGTCGAGGCGAAGCAACGGGTCGTTGTCGGGGTGAACCGCTATGAGGCGCAGGAGGAGGCGCCCATCGAGTTGCTGCGCGTCGATCCTGCGCTCGAGGCGAAGCAGATCGACCGCGTGCGGCGGACGCGGGCCGAGCGGGACAGTGCGAAGGTCGAGGCAGCGCTCACGGCCCTGAAGGAGGGGGCAGCGAAGGACGACGTGAACCTGATGCCGCTGATCGTCGACGCGTCGCGCGAGTACGTGACGATGGGCGAGATGTGCGATGCGCTCCGCGAAGTGTGGGGGGTCTGGCGCGAGACCCCGGTCTTCTAGATCGCCTCGGCGCAAGTTGACCCAGTTGGACTAACGAAACCAAATTCTCGTCGTCTACGATCTACATGGCAGTGAACGTCCAGTCCGCACTATCGTCGCGCGAGTTCAACAAATGGTTCCCGTGGATCTCGGGAGCGGTTGCCGTCGCCGGCCTCGTCGTGTTCCTCGTGGTGTATTTCTCGAACACCGCCAAGCCCGAGCCGACGCAGGCCGCGGGCCCGGCGATCAAGGCATCCGTACCTCCGAAAAACATCGCCTTCCCCAATGCCGCGTGGCGCGTGACCCGCAAGTTCATCCTCACGGCCGTCGCTCGCAAGAACCTCCAAGAGGCATACGCCCTGACGGACCCATCCCTGAGGTCCGGGGTCACGACCAAGGAGTGGCGGAACGGAAGCCTTCCCGTCGTGTACTCGACGGTCGGGCAGATCCTGAAGACGAATTGGAAGAACACGAACTACGCGCACCCGCGCGATGCGCAGATCAACGTCATCATCATCCCGGACAAGGGCAAGCCGTGGAATGCCCAGGTCGGGCTGACGAAGGTCGGGAACGGCGCGAGCGCACACTGGCTGGTCAATTACTTCCAGCCACTCGCTGGCGTTCCGGTTCCGACACCGAAGTAGGCCGATGGCGCCGAGCCGCTCGTCGGACGGCACGGCGGTAAGAGCTACCTTCAGTCCAGCGTGAAGAACCTTCTCGCTTCCTACCGGTGGCGGCGACGTTTCGGGTGGCTGACGGGAATTGCGCTCGTGGTAGCGGCGGTCGTAGGCGTTGTCGTTCTTTGGCCGAACACCGCACCGGAAGAGCAACAGCCGCCCTCGAACGTCAAGGCCTCGATCGAGAAGGAGCCCAAGCCGGTACGGTTGAAGGCGCCCGACAAGAAGGACGCGCTCGTCGTCGTGAGGCACTTCCTCTACACGGCCGTCGCGCGAAAGCACGTCGATCGATCGTGGAACCTCGTCGCGCCGGAGCTCCGCGCCGGGTTTACACACAGGCAGTGGGCCACACAGGACATCCCCGTCGTCCCGTTCCCGGTGCATAGCGCGCGCTGGCGGCTCGAGTACTCAGACGAGCGCGGCGTGGGCTTCTCGGTCGCGGTTTTCCCGACCAAGGAGTCCCACCAGCGGGCCCAGGTCTTTCTCGTCGGTCTCCACACGATTGGCAAGGTGAAGCGACAGCACTGGGTGATCGACAACTGGCAGGCTGCACCGAGCCAGGGGCTCCAGGCGGTCAGCGGCGGGCCGGGAGGCGGGGGAAGCATCCTCGAGCAGACTTCGGCGAACGTCAATGGTTCCGGCAAGAGAGCCGAGAGCGCAGCCTGGCTGCTTCTGCCTCTCGGATTGCTGAGCCTGATCATCCTCATCCCGCTCCTGATCGGTGGCGTGAACTGGTACCGCGGCTACCGAGCGGACCGGGCGCTGCTACGTTCCTAGCCCCACGAGCTCCAGGGGGCCACGGTCCAGCGTCTTAGAGGCATTCTCAGGTCGTATCGCTGGCGGCGACGCTTCGTGTGGATCGGCGCGGTGCTGATCCTGATCGCCGGCTTGGCAGCGGTCGCGCTCAAGGCGCCCGAACGAACTCCGAAAGCGCAGGGCCCCTCGAACGTTCGCGTACATGTCGAGAAGTCGCCCAAGCCGGTTCGGCTGACGTCGCATGACGAAGCAGCGGCTCTTCGGGTGGCATCGCAGTTCATCTCGTCGGCAGTTGCTCGCAAGAACGTCGATCGCTCGTGGAGTCTCGCCGCCCAGGAGCTCCGCTCCGGCTTGACGCGGCACGAATGGGACCAGGGGCGCCTGCCCGTCTCGCCATTCTCGGTCGGAAGGAAGAGCTGGAAGTTCGACTATGCAGACAGCCAGGGGGTGGGCTGGACGGTCACGCTCTACTCGGCGAAGCATTCTCCACGACCTCCGCAGGACTTCCAGATCGGTCTCCACCCGCTCGGATCCGGCAAGCAGAGACACTGGGTCGTCGACTACTGGCAGGCCGCTCCGACTGGCGCAGCGGCCCTGTCGGCGACGCCGTCCGGGGGCGGGCCGGTTGCCGCGTCAGCGAAGGCAAAGGAGAGCCGGATTTGGCTGCTCCTGCCCTTCGCCCTGCTCAGCTCGATCGTCCTGATCCCCATCGTCGTCGTGGGCGTGAGCTCGTACCGCGGATATCGGGCCCGGGCGCTCATGCGACGCTGACGTGCTCGAGTCAGACGTCGAGCTGCAGGCCGTCGTGTGCCTGCTCTAGGCCGCCGTCGAGGCTGAGTTCCTTCGGGCGGTGCGTCAGCAGGAGCCGCTTCGCACCCGACGCCTCGAACGCGGCCACGGCCTCCTCGGCGGAAAGGTGGCCGCGCGGCTCACCGTCCAGCTCGCCCCGCTCCAGCGTCGCCTCGCACAGAAACAGATCGACGCCCTCCGCGAGCCGAGCCAGCCGCTCGCTCGGCCCCGAGTCGCCCGAGTAGGCAAGCGTCCGCGTGCTGTTCGAGACGCGGAACCCGAACGTCTGCACCGTATAGTGCGGGAGCCTGGTAGCGACGAGCTTCAGTCCCGCCGCCTCGAACTCCTCGCCTTCTGCGTACTCCTTCGGCTCGAAGACGCGGATGAACATGTCGGGAGTCCCGAACCGCGTGCCGAACGCGGCCAGCTCCTCGCGGCCGCCGGGCGGGAGCCAAAGCTCGGGCTTCTTGAGTTCCTGCCCGAGGCCCCACATCGTTCCCCAGACCCACGGAACGAGGTCGCCCCAGTGATCGAGATGGAAGTGCGAGATGACGATCGCGTCGATCTCGGGCCAGCCGTTCGCACCGTTCGAGCGCAGGCGCGCCAGCACTCCGGGCCCGCAGTCGAGCAGCAGGCGGCCTGGCCCTTCCAGCAAATATCCGGACTGCGCGCCCCCAGGGTTCGGCCATGCAGGGGAGCACCCGACGACGGTGAGCTTCATTGACACGACGGTTTCTCCTTGTACCTGACGTTCTGAGCGGGCGGGATCTTCCCTACTACACTCCCCAATGTGGCCGGGAAAATACGTGTTGTCATCGCCAAACCGGGTCTCGACGGGCACGACCGGGGCGCGAAGATTATCGCTCGCGCGCTTCGTGACGCCGGGATGGAAGTGATCTACACCGGCCTGCACCAGACGCCGGAGCAGATCGTCGAGACCGCGATCCAGGAGGACGCCGACGCCGTCGGGATCTCGATCTTGTCCGGCGCGCACATGACGCTCGTCCCGAAGATCCTCGACGGGCTGAAGGAGAACGGCGCCGAGGATGTGCTCGTCGTCGTCGGCGGCACGATCCCCGACGAGGACGCAACCGAGCTGAAGGGGCAGGGCGTTGCGGAGATCTTCACACCCGGTGCGCCGACTTCCGAGATCGTCGATTTCCTGAAAGCGAAGGTCCTCGTCTCATAGGGGTCCAGGTCCATCGCGAGGAGGCGGTCGCCGTCGTCACCATCGACCGGCCGGAGGCGATGAACGCGCTCGACGTGGAGACACTCGGCCTCCTGCGCGACCGTCTGACCGAGTTGCGGAAAGACGACGCGGTGCGCGTGACCGTCCTCACCGGTGCAGGCGACAAGGCCTTCGCGGCCGGCGCGGACATCAAGTACATGAGCGGCCTCACGGTCGAGCAGGCGAAGGAGTGGGGAGCGCTCGGCCACCAGGTCGGTCAGCTGCTCGAGATTGCGCCGAAGGTCTCGCTCGCCGCGATCAACGGGTTCGCGCTCGGCGGCGGCTGCGAGCTCGCGCTCGCGTGCGACCTACGCTACGCGGCGACGACCGCGAAGCTCGGCCAGCCGGAAGTCAACCTCGGGATCTTCCCCGGCTGGGGCGGAACGCAGCGGCTGGCGCGCGTCTGCGGCCTCGGCGTCGCCAAGGACCTCATCCTCACGGGGCGGGTCGTCGACGCGAAGGAAGCGCGGCGGATCGGCCTGGTCAACGACGTCTTCGAGCCCGGCGAGCTGATGAAGACGACCCTCAAGATCGCGCGGCTGATCGCGTCGAAGGGCCCGCTGGCGCTCGCGGAGGCGAAGGCCGCGATCAACCATTCGCTCCAGGGCGACTACGGCGAGAGCCTCGAGGCCGAGGCCGAGGGGTTCGGCCAGCTCTTCTCGAGCAAGGACGCCCGTGAGGGGATGACCGCATTCGTCGAGAAGCGCGAGCCGCACTTCACGGGTCGTTGAGCTTGTGTCGTGGGGATGGAAGCGGCTAAGCCCCAGGCAGCACGATCCGTTCGGCGCTGATGGCGCCGGCCTTGCCTTCGGAAGCGGCGGCAGTCACCGTCGCCGCTTCGGTCCACACGGCGATGCGCTCGCCCCGCTTCGCGTCCGCGAGCTGGACGGCGTCGCCGGCCTCGCCGCGCTCGATGCTCGCGTAGGCGGGAACGGTCAGGACCAGTGGGCGGTCGAGCCGGCGGAGGATCATGTTGCCGGGCGACGAGCGGAGCGTGTTCACGCGCACCCGCAGCGACTCGTCGCCGGTCGAGATGACGGTCGCGCTCAGCGCCAGGGTGAACGTCGCGCCCGTCGGCACGTAGAAGAGCATCCGCCGCGCGGCCAGGAGGCGCTGGTACGGGTCCGTCGAGCGGCCGCCGTGCGGGTGCACCTCGAAATGCAGGTGCGGATGGATCCCGTTCGCGTCCCCCGAATCGCCGACGTAGCCGATCGGCTGCCCGGCCTTGACGCGTGCGCCGCTCTTCAGGCCTTTCGGGAACGTGACGCCCAGCTTGCAGCCGCCGCGGTTGTCGTTCCCGTTCGTGAGGTCGTTGTTCAGGTGGATGTAGTAGTACGTCGTGCCGCTCTTGCCGTCGAGATAGAGCATGCAGCCCGCCCTCCCCGAGCCGGTGAAGAAGCGGACGCGTCCGGCCTCGGCGGCCAGTGCGAGCGCGTGCCTGGGCGCGAGGATGTCGATCCCCTGGTGTGGTCCCTGCGGCCGCGGAGCGCCGTAGTCGTCGCTGAACTCGACTGTGCCCAGGACGGGGAACACGATCTGGCGCTTGTGCTTCGGCTTCGGGGGCTTCGGCTTCGGGACCGGCGGGTGCAGCCCGGGATCGACCGGGATCGCGGCAGCCGACCCTGCGGCGACGCCGAAGAGGGCCAGGAGCAGGAGTAGTCGGGCTGTCGTCCGGATGCTCACCATGAGGGGCCGGTCGCGCTCGAAGCGCCGGAGCCTAGCAGGTGTTCCCGCGGGCTACAGCCTTCTCGCCCGTGGTTAGAGTCCCTGCTCGAAATGAAGTTCGCCGTTTGTGTCAAAGAAGTCCCCGATTCGGCTGCCACCAAGCGCATCGACCCGGGGACGAAGAGACTTGACCGGTCCGGAGAAGGGGCGCTCAACCATTTCGATACGCAGGCGGTCGAGGAGGCGCTGAAGCTGAAAGAAGCCGGCGGGGAAGGCGAGGTCGTCCTTGTCTCGATGGGCCCCGCGGGAGCGCTCGACTCGCTGCGCAAGGCGCTCGCGATGGGCGCCGACCGGGCGGTGCTCGTCTCGGACGACGCCGCGACGGGCTCGGACCTCGTCGCCACGTCGCGCGCCCTCGCGGCCGCGCTCGAGCGCGAGAGAGCGGACCTCGTGCTGTTCGGGCAGCAGTCGAGCGACTCCGACGGCGCCGTCCTCTGGGCCGCGGTCGCCGACCGGCTTCGGCGCCCGGTCATCTCCCAGGTCGCGGAGCTGACCGTCGCGGGCGGCAAGGTGCGCGGCAAGCGCCAGACCGAGTTCGGCTACGACGTGATCGAGGCCCCGCTCCCGGCGATCGTCGCCGTCTCGGACGCGATCAACGAGCCGCGCTACCCGTCGCTGAAGGGGATCATGGGCGCGAAGAAGAAGCCGCAGGAGACCCTGTCCGGCTCCGACCTCGGGCTCGACGCGGGCGCGCTCGGCGAGCAGGGCTCCGGCACGAGCGTCGTCGCGCTCGGCGATCCGCCTCCCAGGGGCGACGCACGCAAGATCGAAGACGACGGCAGCGCGGCCGGCCAGATCGCCGACTTCCTGGCGGAGAGGAAGCTCCTGTGACCCTCGCCGTATTCCTTGAGCACCACGACGGGGAGCTCCAGAAGGGCTCGCTCGGGGTGCTCGGCAAGGCGGCCTCGCTCGGAGACGACGTCGTGGGCATCGTGCTCGGCTCCGGCGTGCAGGAGCTCGCCGCTGGCGCCGGCCGGTTCGGAGCGAAGAAGGTCTACGTCGCCGATGCGCCGGAGCTCGAGGCGCCGCTTCCACAGCCGCGGGTCGACGCGCTCGCGCAGCTCGTCCGCGACCAGGGCATCGACACCGTGCTCTTCGCGGCCTCGGTGCTGGCCTCGGACACGGCCGCAGGCCTCGCGGCGCGGCTCGACGCGGGCCTGAACTGGGATCTCGTCGACCTCACGTCGCAGGGCGGCTCGCTCGTCGGAACGCGGCCCGCGCTCGAGGACAGCGTGTACGCGGACGTGGGCTGGACGAGCGACGTGAAGCTGGCGCTCTTCCGTCCGGGAGCGTTCGACCCTGTGGAGAGCGGCGGCGAGGCCGAGCTCGAGGCCTTCACGCCGTCGTTCGAGGACTTCTCGACCCAGGCGACGATGATCGAGCAGGCGCACGAGGAGTCGGAAGGCCCGTCGATCGAGGACGCGGACGTGATCGTGGCCGGCGGCCGGGGCCTGGGCAGCCCGGAGAGCTTCGCGCTCGTCGAGGAGCTGGCGAAGGCGCTCGGCGGCGCCGTGGCCGCGACCCGAGCCGTGGTCGACGCCGGCTGGTACCCGTACTCGACCCAGGTCGGCCAGACCGGCAAGACGGTCTCGCCGAAGCTGTACGTCGCCTGCGGGATCTCGGGCGCGATCCAGCACAAGGTCGGCATGCAGGGCTCGGGCACCGTCGTCGCGATCAACAAGGACCCGAACGCCCCGATCTTCGAGTTCTGCGACCTCGGCGTGGTCGGCGATGTGCACGAGATCGTCCCGAAGCTGACCGAGCTCGTGAAGCAGCGAACGGACTGATGGCTCGGCCGCGGCCCGCCGAGTACCCGCCGCAGTTCGACGCGCGCGAGTTCGTCGACGAGCCCACGGATCCGCCCGACGAGCGGATCGAGGTCGGGATCCTGATCGTCGGCGCAGGCCCCGCGGGGCTCGCCTGCGCGATCCGGCTCGGCCAGCTGATCGAAGAGACGCCAGAGCTCGCGGAGCGGCTGGGCGAGGTTCCGGTGGCCGTGCTCGAGAAGGGCAAGCAGCCGGGCTCGCACTCGCTCTCCGGTGCGGTCGTCAACCCGCGCGGCCTGAGGAGGCTCTTCCGTGGTGAGAAGACCGTCGAGGACATGCCGTTCTACGGCGCGGTCGAGGCCGAGGGCGTGTACTTCCTGCGGCATAACAGCTCGATGCGGATCCCGACGCCGCCGACGATGAAAAACCACGGGAACTACGTCGCCTCGCTGTCGCAACTGAGCCGCTGGCTCGCGGAGCAGGCGGAGGAGGCGGGCGCGACGATCCTTCCTGAGACTGTCGCGGAGAAGCTCCTCGTCAAGGACGGGCGCGTCGTCGGCGTCCGCACCGGCGACAAGGGCCGCGGCCGCTTCGGCGAGCGGCTCTCGAACTTCGAGCCGGGCTCGGACATCCTCGCGCGGGTCACGATCCTCTGCGAGGGGACGCAGGGCCACCTGACGGGAGTCGCGATCGACACGTTCGGGCTCGAGGGCGAGAGCCCGCAGGTCTGGGCGCTCGGCGTGAAGGAGGTCTGGAAGGTTGCGAAGCCGTTGCGCCGGGTCGTGCACACGCTCGGCTGGCCGCTGCGCCCGCAGGCGAAGTACCACGAGTTCGGCGGCTCGTTCGTCTACCCGATGGGCGAGGACATGCTCACGATCGGGATGGTCGTCGGGCTCGACTACCGCGACGCCGACCTGTCCGTCCACGACCTGCTCCAGCAGCTGAAGACGAACCCGTTCGTGCGCAAGATGCTCGCGGGCGGCGAGCGCATCGGCTGGGGTGCGAAGACGATCCCGGAAGGTGGCTTCGTCGCCCTGCCGAAGCGGCTGCACGCACCTGGGCTCCTCATGTGCGGCGACGGCGCAGGGATGGTCAACGTGCCGGCGCTGAAGGGGATCCACTACGCCGTCGAGTCGGGCCACCTGGCGGCCGAGGCGGCGGTCGACGCGCTGCGGCCGGGACGGACGCCGTGGACGCCCGGAGCGCTCGGCGTCTACGACGAGGCGGTTCGCGAGAGCTTCATCTGGAGCGATCTCAAGGAAGTCCGCAACATGCGCCAGGCGTTCGGCCGCGGCTTCTACATGGGCGGCGCGCTCGCCGGCGCGATGACCGCCAGCAAGGGAAGGCTCCCTCCGGGAGACCGTCCCACCGAGCCGGATGCCCTCGCTCCGGCCGTCCGCACGGACCGCGGCCGGCGCTACCCGGCCCCCGACGGCAGGCTCACGTTCGACAAGCTCTCGAGCGTCTATCTCTCGGGCAACCGCACGCGAGACGACGCGCCGAACCATCTGCGCGTGCGGACCGCGGTCCCCGACGAGATCGCGGTCATGTGGGAGCAGATGTGCCCGGCACAGGTGTACGAGGCACGCGACGGGCACGTCGAGATCACGCCGTCGAACTGCGTCCAGTGCGGGGCGATCACCGCGAAGGGCGGCCGGCTGACCCCGCCCGAAGGCGGCTCCGGGCCCGAGTACACCATCACGTAGGACGGGGTCAGACCCCACGAACCAAGCAGGCTGGCCGGCGAGGCGGTTACGCGGGCTGGGGATACGACATCGCCCTTTGGTCACGAAGTCGTGACGCTTTTGGACCGGGGTCTGACCCCGTTCGGGCTGGGGAGGATCTGGCCTGGCGCCGGAGGCGACGCGTAGAGTCAAGACGTGCAAGCGAGCGAGATGTTCGGAGCTCTCCGGGAGCGGCGATTCCGGCTCCTCTGGCTCGGGCAGGCGACGTCGACGCTCGGCGACGGCCTCGTCCCGGTTGCGCTCGCGTTCGCGGTCATCCAAACGCTGAACGGCTCCGCGACCGACCTCGGGATCGTGCTCGCGGCCCAGACGCTGCCGCTCGTCGTCTTCGTGCTGGCCGGAGGGGTGTGGGCGGATCGCCTGCCTCGGCAGATGGTCATGCTCGTCTCCGACCTCATTCGCTGCATCGTCCAGGCGACGCTGGCGATCCTGCTGCTCTCGGGCCGGGCCCACCTGTGGGAGCTCGTCGTCCTCGTCGCGATCTACGGAACCGCCCAGGCGTTCTTCCAGCCGGCCGCGACCGGGCTCGTCCCGGCGACGATCAGCCCTCAGCGGCTCCAGCAGGCAAACGCACTGCTCGGTCTCTCGAAAAGCCTCGCTTACGTCGTCGGGCCGGCCGTGGCCGGCGTCGTCGCCGCGACGACGAACCCGGGCAGCGTCTTCGTCGTCGACTCGGCGACCTTCGCCGTCAGCGCGACCTCGCTCGCGTTCCTCCGCCTGTCCCGCAGCCGCCGGGAAGGTGAGCGGCGCAGCTTCTTCGCCGACCTCAAGGGCGGCTGGCACGAGCTGATCTCCCACACGTGGCTCTGGGTGATCGTCGCCTGGGCCGCGACGTACCTCGGGATCGTGGTCGCCCCGTGGATGACCCTCGGGCCGGTCGTGGCGAAGGAGTCGCTCGGCGGTGCGGCAGCGTGGGGGCTGATCGCCGCTGGCTGGGGTGCGGGCACCGTCGCCGGCGGGTTGATCGCCCTGCGCTGGAAGCCCGTCCGCCCGATGCTCACGTGCACGCTGCTGGTGCTCCTGATCGCTCCGGCCATCGCATTGCTCGCCCTGGGGGCGCCGGCGCCGTTGATCGCGACCGCTCAGGCGCTCGGCGGAGTCGGCATGGGCGTCTTCAGCGCGGTCTGGATGACGACGCTGCAACAGCACGTCCCCGAAGAGGCGCTCTCGCGCGTCAGCGCGTGGGACTGGATGGGCTCCTTCCTGTTCCTTCCGCTCGGCCTCATCGCAGCCGGCCCGGTCTCGGACCTGATCGGGATCTCCGCGACCCTTTGGATCTCGGTTGCGTGGGCTGTGCTCTCGACGCTCGCCGTCCTGCTCGTGCCGAGCGTGCGCAACTTGCGCCGGCTGGACGCGCGCGAAGAACCGGAAGAAGCTCTGGCTCGACTCCCCGGCGAGCCTGCCGAGGCGTTCCTTGGCGGCTGAGCTCTCGCTGGACGACGTCGTCGCGGCGCGAACCGTGATCGCGGGGCGGCTGCACCGCACGCCGACGTTCTCGTCCGCGACTCTCTCGCAGCGCGTCGGCGCCCCCGTCAACCTCAAGGCCGAGCTCTTCCAGCGAACGGGCTCGTTCAAGCCGCGCGGCGTCCTCAACAAGCTGGCGTCGCTCTCCGATCGCGAGAAGCGCCGCGGGGTGATCGGGATCTCGGCCGGCAACCATGCCCAGGCGCTGGCCTACTGCGCCGCGCTCGAGGGACTCGACGCACTCCTCGTCATGTGGGAAGGGGCGAGCCCGCAGAAGATCGAGGCCACCCGGGCCTACGGAGCGTCCGTCGACCTCGAGGCGGACGGCCCGGCCCAGGCGTTCGATCGCCTGCACGAGTTGATGGAAGAGACGGGCCGCCCGCTCGTCCATCCCTTCGACGACCCGATGACGATCGCCGGCCAGGGCACGGTCGGGATCGAGATCCTCGAGGACGTCCCCGAGACGACCGTGATCCTCGTCCCGGTCGGCGGCGGAGGACTGGTCGCGGGCGTCGCCCTGGGGGCCGCGGGCCGCCGCATCGTCGGGATCGAGCCCGAGCTCTCGGACGCACTGCGCCGCGGGCTCGAGGCCGGCGAGTCGGTGCGCGTCGAGCCGAAGTCGATCGCGGACGGACTCAGCGCGCCGTTCGCCGGCGAGAATCCGATCCGGATCTGCAAGGAGCATGACGTCGAGAGCGTCATCGTCACCGAGGACGAGATCGCCGCCGGGATGCGCTTCCTGTACGGGCGCGCCAAGCTCGCCTGCGAGCCCGCCGCGGCGGTCGGCGTTGCCGCTCTCCTGGCCGGAAAAGTCGCCGTCGAACCGCACGACTCCGTGGCCGTGGTTGTCTCCGGAGGCAACGTCTCTGCCGAAATGGCCTCTGCTATCCTGGCTTCAAATGAAGGCCGGGATCCATCCTGAGTACGACCTCGCGACCGTTCGCTGCTCCTGCGGCAACGAGTTCCAGACGCGCTCGACGAAGTCCGAGCTGCACGTCGAGATCTGCTCCGAGTGCCACCCGTTCTACACGGGGAAGCAGAAGCTCGTCGACACGGGCGGCCGCGTCGAGCGGTTCCAGCGCCGGCTGGAGAAGGCCGGCGGCGCCCGCAAGGGCTAGCTCTCTCGGTGAGTAACGCGCCCATAGGCGGCCAGGCCGTCCTCGAAGGCGTGATGATGCGAGGACCCTCGACCTGGGCGCTCGCGGTCCGCAAGCCGGACGGGGAGATCGCCGAGGTCAACCGCCCCATCCACTCGGTGATGGCGCGGCACTGGTTCTTCCGCCTGCCGATCGTTCGCGGCATCATCGCGCTGGGCGAATCGCTCGCGATCGGCTTCCGCGCGCTCGCGATCTCTGCGAACTACGCGGCGCAGGAGGAAGGCCAGGAAGTCGAGACGGAGCTCTCCCGCGGCGCGATCATCTTCGCGTTCGCAATCGCGATCGGTTTCGCGATCATGCTGTTCAAGGTCACGCCCGCCCTGATCGTGAACTGGCTCCCCATCGACACGACCGGCTGGTTCGTGATCGTCGAGGGCCTGATCCGGGTCTCGATCTTCATCCTCTACCTGCTGATCATCTCGCTGCTGCCCGACCTGAGGCGCGTCTTCGAGTACCACGCCGCCGAGCACAAGGTGATCAACGCCTACGAGGCCGGAGAGGAGCTCGTGCCCGAGCGCGTGCAGCGTTTCAGCCTGATCCACCCGCGCTGCGGCACCGCGTTCCTGCTCTGGGTGATGGTGATCGCGATCTTCGTGTTCGCCTTCCTCGGCCGGCCGCCGCTGCCGTGGCTGATCGCGAGCCGGATCCTGCTCCTGCCTCTGATCGCGGGGCTCGCCTACGAGCTGATCCGCTTCGCGGGCAGGCACACCGAGAACCGCGTGCTCATGACCCTCCTCGCGCCGGGGCTGTGGCTCCAGCGGCTGACGACCCGGCAACCGACGCTCGACCAGCTCGAAGTCTCGATCCGCGCGCTCAAGGAGGTCCTCCACGTCGAGGGCCGCATCACTCCGGATGAGCGCAAGGTCGAAGTAATGGCCTAGGCCGGCTTCGTGTCGCGCTCCGCGCCCAATCGCTGAACGAAGAACCCGCCAAGGAGCAGCACCGCGCCGACCGCGAGGAACGAGAGCGCACGGGTGACCGAGCTTAGGAATCTGAGGTCGTAGAGGAAGATCTTCGCCAGGCTGACAGCGAACAGGCCGAAGCCGATCGCCTGGAGCCAGACGATGCGCCTCCGTAGCCCGAGATAGAGGGCGACCAGTCCTACGATGCCCCACATTGCGCTCACACCGGAGTGGCCGGCATGGAACCTCGCTGCCACCGAGCCGCCTCCGAGCTCCTCGGCCAGGCCCAGGATCGCCAGTGAAGCCGCATACATGAGAAGAACGGCTGTCGCGGCGATCGACATGCGCTTCCACAGCGGCTCGCGCCGAACGAGTTCCGCGCGAAAACCCTGACCCTCGTCAGTCCGCCGATCCGCAGTCCGACTGCAATACCAGGCGAAGGCTGCGCTCGCGAGCGCGGCGAAGAGGATGCTGAGGACGCCTTCTTCGGGAGAGCTGTTCGACTCCAGGAAGTCGCGGGGAGGTCCCTCGACCACGAGCGCGTGCGCGGCGGCGAGCACGAGATACGCGAACGAGGCCACCTGCAGGCGCACCTCGCCCGATCGGTCGGCGACGGCGACGGCGGCGAACGAGATCGCCGCCCAGGCCAGTACCAGCAACGTGCCGGAGAGCAACAGGTTCGTCGCCCCGATCGCGATGAGCAGCGCCGGCGCCCAGAGCAGCGTTGAGAGATCGCGGTCGCGCCGGAAGACCAGCGCCGCGATCACGCAGTAGAGCCCGACGATGCCTAGGTCGACCGCGCCGCGCGCGTAGCTTCCGTCGACCAAGTCGCCGGCAGCGCCGACGGCGAGCCCAAGGCTGAAGAGGGTGTAGACGGCGATCACGGGGAAGACGCTCCGGTCGGCTCGTTGGAGCCGATCGATGAGGCAGCCGATCAAAAGCGCGGCAGCGACGACAAGGAACCCGACGTCGCGCGGGATGGGGTCGAACGAGCTGCCGTAACCCAGCGCCTGGGCGAGGGTCACGCCCAACCATACGAGCCCGCCGGTACGGAGCTCGCGCAGGGACCAGCGGTGGCCCGCGGAAAGCACAGCGAGCGCCACGACGCTCCAGAGCACGAGGACCGCGACGTGAGCCCACTCGAACACCTCCTGCACCGGTCCGCTCGCCGACCACTCTGCGAAGCCGAGGACGCCGAGTGAGGCGGCGTACAGCGCGGCGAGAGCGGCCGTCCACCCGACGATGGAGCGCCAAACGTCCTGACGGGCCCGAAACGTCTCGAGCATCTGGTCGAGCCCGGCCAAGGCCGGCGGTTGCAGGCTCGCAACCCAGGGACGGCAGAGGTAGGCGACGACGGCACCGGCTAGCGCCACGCCGACGAAGGCAACGACTCCGTCGGCGGGTCGGGAGCTCGCCCCGTAGAACTGGGTGAGCGGCGCGTCGTAGACGAGCGCGTGAACGATCGCAGTCGCGAGATACGCGAAGGAGGCGAGCTCGTACCGGCCCTGGCGGAGCCTCTGGGCGAGCCAGGCGAGTGCGGCTGCGCCGGCGGCCCACGCGAGCGCGAGCGGAACGCCGGACATCAGGTCGGCGAGGCCGAAGGCCGCGATCGTGAGTCCTGCCGCTGCGATCGCGAGCGCCGGAAGGACGTCCGTGTCAGCCGGGCGCTCGTGCGACGGCTCGCGGCGCTCGAGGAGCGCTCCGGCGAGGAGTGCCGCGGCTGCGACGAGGAAGGCCACGCCGCGCGGCTCCGAGGCGAAGGTCGGCGCGATGTAGAACGCCGACTGAACGGCAATCGCCCCGAACAAGGTCAGCGCCCCAGCGCGCAGTTGGCGAAGCGACGCGCGGTTCGCCCAGACGAGCAAGCTCACGGCCACGGCACCCCACACTGCGATCACGGCGACATGGCCCCACTCGAAGGCCGCGCGAACACCATCGTCGGCAACCCACTCAGCGAGCCCGAGGATGGCCAGCGAGCCGGCGTACAGGGCGGCTATCGCAGACGTCCAGCCTGCGAGGGCACGCCAAACCGGCTGATGCGACCGGAACGCGTCGAGAGCGGGCTGGAGCGGCGCGAGGATCCCCGCGGACACGCGCTCGGTCTCCCACGGCCGGGAGTAGAAGGCGACGATCGCCCCGCCGAGGGCATACCCGACGAAGGCGAGCCCGCCCTGAGCAGGGTGCTGGCTCGCCTCGTAGAGCTGCCGCACCGGCGCGTCGAAGAAGATCGAGTGGATAAGGGCGGCGGCGAGGTAGGCGATCGAAGCCACCTGGTAACGCATCTCGTCGATTCGACGGGCCAGCCAGGCGAGAACCGCCGCTTCCGCGGCCCAGGCGATCGACAGCGCCGGGCCTGAGAGGAGGTCGGCGAGCGCAAAGGCGACGATCGCAAGCCCGACGGCTGCGAGGAGTGCGCTGAGATCGCGATCGAGCCGTCTCGGGAACAACAGCGCCGCGAGCCCGCCGTAGACCGCTGCGACGCCGAGCAGCACCCAGCCCTCGTCGGTTCCGGCGAATGCGGCGACGACGCCTCCGCCGGCAAAGAGAGCGCTCACGAGCGTCAGAGATGCGGGCAGCGACGCGAGGTTCGGCGACTCGATTCGAAGTTGGAGCGCGATCGCGGCCCCCACGTAGAGCAACCACAAGACGGCGCTCACCGCAACGACGTCCCATTCCGTGGGCTCGGACTGCGCGATCAGGATCGCTCCCTGTGCCAGCGAAGCCGCCACGCCGACGGCGAGCAGCGTCTGCCAGCGTCTGCCCACCGAGACGATTGCGGTGCCGGCGAAAACGAGTGCGGCAAAGCCGGTTCCGGCTGCGCTGAGCTCGCCGTTCTGCAGCCCGACTGCGGCCGGCGCGATTGTTGCGCCGATCAGCCCGAGGCCCGCGATGAACTCCGACGACCAGGCGAGGGCCGTCGCGGTACCGACGGCCGCGATCAGCGCCGCGATGATCAGCGCCGTCCAGTCGGTGACGAGGTCGTAACGCAGGCGAGCGGCGAGCAGCGTTGCGTAGCCGCCGCCGATGCCGGCTCCCACAGCGGCGTAAGCCGAGTAGTACAGGTGGCCGTAGCGGCGGCGCACGATGAGGCCGGCAGAGAAGAGGAGCGCGGACGCGATCGCGCCGAGGCTCACTCGTGCCACCGGGCCGATCCAGCCACGGTTCACCGCGAGCACGAAGAAGAAGACGACGCCGAGAAGCGTGACGATGCCGCCTGCCCAGGCGAGCACCTGCGCGGAGAAGAGGTCCGCGAAGGTGAGCCCGCTCCACCACGGTGGCTCCTTCGGAGGGGGCGGAGGAGCCGGTGGGAACAGGCGCTCGGGTGGTGAGCTCGGTGCCCATCCCACGGGCGGCGTCGGCGCTGCGGCCGGAGCCGGCTCGCGCACGACTGGCGGCGGCGGGACGACCGGTGGCGGAGGGACTGCCGGCGGAGGGAAGAAGGATGGCGGCGGCGGGGTGGCCGTGGCGGCCTTCTCGGCGCTCGTCGAAACAGCGCGGCGGAGGTCTGCAAGCTCGGTCTCGAGGGCGCCGAGGCGGCGCGCGAAGTCCTCGACCTTCTTCCCCAGATCGTCCGTGGGCCCATGCTCCGAGGTCGGCGGATGCGGGTTCCAGTCAGCCATGAGTATCGAGCTCCTTTGAGTCGCGGGCGCCGGCCGCGGGCGCGAGATCACCTCGATCACGAGGAAGAGCGGCGCCACGAAGGTCTTCAGCCACCAGAAGAAGGTCTGCTTCCAGACGGCGCCGAAGTCGTCCTTCGCCCGCACCATCCGCACCGAGTCGGCGATCCAGAGCGGCGCCGAACACAGGGCCCAGATGACGCCGGCAACGGTACTGCCGACCTCAGCGAAGAGTTCCGCCAGGAAGAAAAGCCAGAACAAGCCGAGCCCGTAGTGGACGATCAGGGCAACAGCGAGATTGCCGTCCGCTCCGCGACGACCCTCAGCCATCCTCGTCCTCCAGATCGCAGGAGAAGCGGTCGACGTAGAGCTCTACCTCGACCTCGTCCGCCCGGCCGCCCATAGCGGAGGACTGGTCGCAGACAGTCCAGTTCGAGCGGATAATCACTTTGTCCTCGGCGAAAACGTAGTACTCGAGACCGCGTCTTCCAAGCTCTCGCTCTGCGGCATCGAGCCGCAGGCCGACCACGTCCGGGACACCGCGGCGCGGGAAGCTTCGTGGGCACGAGCGGGCTACGACCAGCTCGACCGAGCTCGCGCGCCGACCCGCCTTCGGATGCTGCTCGCAGACCTGCCAATGCGATTCGACGACGACGCCAAAGGCGCCGCCTCCGATGACCTCGTAGCCGAGGCCCGCATCGTCGAGTGTCTGCTTCGCCACGTCGAGTCGTTCACCGTCGACTCGTGGAACGGCCTTCGCCTCGCGTCCTCCACAGCCTGCAACCACGATCGAGAGGGCGACCACTGGGATGATCAGTGCATATCGCATACTTGCTATCATAGCAAATCCGCTATTGAGGTCAAGTCCTCTTTTCCGCATGCCTCGACGGTAATCAGGTCGCGCGTGCCGCACCTCGGGGCAATCCCGGGACCGCGCTTGGGGCTGCCCCTGGACTCGATACCCTTCGCTCGATGAGCGTGATCGAGGACCTGGTCGAGGAGGTCGAGCGCTCCTACGGGGAGACCCAGGAGCGCCTGTCCGACCCTGCGGTCTACAACGACCACCGCGAGGCGGCGGAGGTCGGGCGGCGCCTGAAGGAGCTCGAGGCGGCGCACAAGCTGGCCCTGGAGTGGCGCGAGGTTCAGGACGACCTCGACGCGGCCCGCGATGACGGCGACCTGCGCGAGCTCGTCCCGGAGCTCGAGGAGCGGATGACCGCGCTCGAGGAGGAGTTGAGGCTCGCCCTCGTCGAGTCGGACCCGGCCGACGCGAAGGACGTCCTCGTCGAGGTTCGCCAGGCTGCGGGCGGTGACGAGGCGGCGCTCTGGGCCGGCGACATCTACCGGATGCTCGCGCGCTACGCGGAGCGTCGTGGATACAAGACCGAGGTCCTCTCGTCGAGCCCGAACGACGGCGGCGGGTTCAAAGAGGTCACGTTCGCCGTCAAGGGCGACGGCGCGTACTCGATCTTCAAATGGGAGGGCGGGACGCACCGCGTGCAGCGGGTCCCGGCCACCGAGTCGCAAGGGCGGGTCCACACATCCACCGCGACCGTCGCCGTGATGCCCGAGGCGGAAGAGGTCGAGATCGAGATCGACCCAAACGACCTGAAGATCGACGTCTACCGCTCGACCGGCCCGGGCGGCCAGAGCGTGAACACGACCGACTCGGCTGTCCGTATCACGCACCTGCCGACCAACCTCGTCGTGTCGATGCAAGACGAGAAATCGCAACTCCAAAACAAGGCGAAGGCCATGCGTGTTCTGCGCGCACGGTTGTACGAGGAGGAGCGGAAGAAGCAGCGTGCGGAGCAGGAGGCGACGCGGCGATCGCAGATCGGCTCAGGTGAGCGCGCCGAGAAGATCCGCACGTACAACTACGCCGAGAACCGCGTCACCGACCACCGGATCAAGCTCACGCAGCACCGGCTCGACCAGATCCTCGACGGCGATCTCGACGGCTTCACCCAGGCGCTGATCTCCGAGGACCAGCGGCGCGCGCTCGAGGAGTGACCGTCCGCGACCTCCTGGTCGCCGGGACCGGGGAGCTCAGCCGTGCAGGGGTGCCGTCGCCGCGCGTGGACGCGGAGTGGCTGCTCGCGCACGCGCTCGGCGTGTCGCGGACGGAGCTCTATGCCGACGGGAACGAGGCTCCCGCCGATCGCGAACGCATCTTCCGCGAGCTCGTCGCGCGTCGCGCAGCGCGGGAGCCACTCGCGTACGTGCTCGGAGAGTGGGGGTTCCGGCGGGTGACGCTCTCCGTGGATCCCCGCGTCCTCGTCCCGCGCCCGGAGACCGAGGTGCTCGTCGAGCGCTGCCTCGAGCTGATCGCGCCTCTGGCCGAGCCGCGGGTGCTGGACATCGGAGTGGGGTCGGGCGCGATCGCGCTGGCGATCGCGGACGAGCATCCGGGCGCTCGGGTCACCGGAACGGACTCGTCGCCCGATGCGTTGGGGGTGGCCGCGGAGAACGCGGCCCGAACCGGCCTGTCGGTGGGGCTCGTCGAGGGGGAGCTGTTCGCAGGCCTCGAAGGGCCTTTCGACCTCGTCGTCTCCAACCCGCCGTACGTGGCGCTCGAAGACGTCCAGGCGCTGCCGCCCGAGGTCGCCGAGCACGAGCCGCGCGCCGCGCTGATCGAGTCCGGCGCGACCGAGGCGATCGCCGAGCAGGCGCTGTCCCGCCTCGTTTCCGGCGGCTCGCTGGCCTTCGAGGTGGCCGACGGGAAAGCGGGAGCCGTGGCCGGCCGCCTTCGCGGGCTCGGCTACGAGGAGGTCACGATCGGGAAAGATCTTGCGGAACGTGAGCGAGTGGTCGACGGACGAGCGCCTCGTTGAAGAGGCCGTCGAAGCGATCGGCGAGGGCCGGCCGGTCGTCCTGCCGACGGACACGGTCTACGGCCTGTGCACGACGCCGCTCGCGCCCGAGTCGCTGTCGCGCCTGAAGGACCGCGGGCCGGATCAGCCGATCGCGCTCCTCGCCTCCGAGATCGACATCCTGCTCGAGCTCGTGCCCGAGCTGCCGGAAGCGCCCGTGCGCAGCCTGCTCCCTGGGCGGCTGACGCTGATCCTCCCGAATCCCGAGCACCGCTTCCCGCTGCTCGCAGGATCCCGCCCGGACACGATCGGCGTGCGCGTGCCGGAGCTCCGAGGCGCGGCGCGACGGATCGTCACCCGAGCCGGCGCTGTTGCCGCGACGAGTGCGAACCTGCACGGCGGCCCCGATCCCCGGCGGCTCGACGAGGTGCCGGAGGAGATTCGCGAGCAGGCCGTCCTCGTCGACGGCGGTGAGCTACCGGGGGTCCCCTCGACGGTCGTCGACCTCACCGGCCCGGTGCCGACGATCCTCCGCGAAGGTGCCGTGCCGGCCGAGGAGGTGCTCGCCCGCCTGGGCTAGGCGTGGTCGAGCGCCCTGGCGGCAGCGCGGCGAAGCTCCACGACGGCGGCCCGCATCTCGGAGAGCGGCCTGCCCAGCTCGCTCTCGAGCCGCTTCTTCGCGCGATCGTGCGCGACGGAGCCGCGGTCATGGAAGCGCTTGCCCTTCGCCGTCAGCTTGAGGAGATACGAGCGCGCGTCCTCCGGGTTCGGCCGCCTCGACAGGAGGCCGCGCTCGACGAGGTTCTGCACCTGGTCGCGGATCGTCGTGTTCGTGACCCGTGTCTCCTCGGCGAGCTGCGAGGGGGTCATGGTGCCCCGCTCGTGCACGTGGACGAGCAGGCCGAACATGTACGGATCCAGGCCGTCGGCCGCGAATTCGCTGCGAACGAGCTCCTGCGTGAAGTGGGAGACGAGCACGACCTCGAGGAGGAGGTCAAGGTCCATGGGAGGCTCGGCCATCGTGCGTGATCGTATGCCGTCGCGAAGTAGTGCGATATCGCAGATACTAGTGCTATGTCGCAATACATTCGCATCTCACTGCTCGCGCTGCTCACGCTCGTGCTCGCTCAGTCCGCAGGTGCTGGGAACACGGCCACCTTCACGGATCCCGCCGGAGATGTGACCGGCATTCCCGACATCGTCTCGGTCACCGCCACGTCGAAGGATCCGTCGACGGTCACCGTCCGGGTCGGCTTCGCGGGGCCCGCCGTCTTCGGGAGCGGCGTCGGCTTCTCGCTCCTGCTCGACTCGGACGATTCGCGGACGACCGGTCACGGCGGCGACGGCGTCGACTACTGGTTCGTCCTGAGCCGCGACACCGGCTCGTTCCGGGCGGAGCGCTGGGACGGGTCGGCCTTCGTGCCGTACGGCTCGACCGCGACAGGAGTCGTGAGCGGGAGCTCACTCAGCGTTCGGTTCGACGTCCGCCAGCTGAGCCGGAAGGGGCCGGTCTTCCGGCTCGACGCCGGGACCTACGACGAGACGCAGCAGGACGAAGCGCCCGGGTTCCCGGAGTACTTCCGATTCGAGACCCGGTTGCATCCGCTCGTCGTGCGGTTCTCGCCTGCCAGACCCGTGACCGGAAAGCGCTTCGCGGTCGTTCAGCCCGGCTCCGCGCGCTGCAAGGCGACGATCGCGAAGAAGGCTCTTCGCTCGATCGGGCGCTGTGCCTGGCGGATACCGGCGCGCGCGGCCGGCAAGCGGCTGAAGGTCGTCGTGGGCTTGCGGACCTACGTTTTCGTCATGCGTCGGGCCTGACGCGCACGAGGCCGCCGCGGCGCGGAGTACGATCCCGGCATGGCCGTCGCGCACGAGACGCTCGAGCAGCTGCGAACAGCCGGCCTCGCTGAGATCGACCCCGAGATCGCGGAGCTTCTCGGCAAGGAGCTCGAGCGCCAGCGCTCCCAGATCGAGCTCATCGCGTCCGAGAACTTCACGTGGCCGAGCATGTTCGAGGCCGTCGGCAGCGTGCCCACGAACAAGTACGCGGAGGGCTATCCGGGCAAGCGCTACTACGGCGGCTGCGACGTCGTCGACGAGATCGAGCAGACCGCGATCGACCGCGCGAAGGCCCTCTTCGGAGCCGAGCACGCGAACGTCCAGCCGCACGCAGGCGCCCAGACGAACATGGCCGTCTACATGGCCGTGCTCCAGCCGGGCGACACGATCCTCTCGCTCGAGCTCTCGCACGGCGGGCACCTGACGCACGGGCTCAAGGTCAACTTCTCGGGGCGCCTGTACACGATCGCCCACTACGGCGTGAGTCGCGAGACGAACATGGTCGACTACGAGGACGTGCTCGAGCTCGCCAGGAAGCACGAGCCGAAGCTGATCGTCTGCGGCGGCTCGGCCTATCCGCGCACGGTCGAGACTGACAAGTTCCGAGCGATCGCGGACGAGGTCGACGCGCTGCTCCTCTGCGACATGGCGCATTTCGCCGGGCTCGTCGCCGCCGGGCTCCATCCGAACCCGGTCGAGCACTGCGACTTCGTGACCTCGACGACGCACAAGACGCTGGCCGGCCCTCGCGCGGGCTTCATCCTCTGCCGCGAGGAACACGCGCAGGCCGTCGATCGCGCCGTCTTCCCGGGCATGCAGGGCGGCCCGCTGATGCACACGATCGCCGCCAAGGCGGCCTGTTTCAAGATCGCCGCGACCGAGGCATTCCGGGACTATCAGAGCCAGGTGCGCGCGAACGCCGACACCCTCGCCGCGACGCTCCAGGAGCAGGGCCTCGACGTCCTCACGGGCGGCACGGACACGCATCTGCTCCAGCTCGACCTGCGCGGAACGGAGTGGACCGGGAAGGCCGCCGAGGAGCGGCTCGACGAGGTCAAGCTGACCGTGAACCGGAACACCGTCCCGTTCGACGAGCAGCCGCCGACGATCGCCTCGGGCGTCCGCATCGGCACTCCTGCCGCGACGATGCGCGGCTTCGACGAGGACGACTTCCGCGAGGTCGGTGAGATCATCGCCGACGCCCTCGGCGCGGAGCCGAATCTGGGCGCGCTCGCCGCCCGCAGCGAGGCGCTCTGCGCGAAACGGCCTCTCTACCCGGGCTTCCGCGGGTACACGACGTACGTAGCGTGAGCCAGGTCGTCCACGTCGACCACCCGCTCGTCCGGCACAAGCTTTCGTACCTCCGGGACAAGCGCACCTCGACCGGCGACTTCCGCCGGCTCGTCAAGGAGCTGACCTCGCTCCTGACCTACGAGGCGACGAAAGACCTGCCGACCGAGACGGTGCGGGTCGAGACGCCGCTCGAGTGGACCGAGGTGCAACGCGTCTCCGGCAAGAAGCTCGCGGTGTGCCCCGTCCTCCGTGCGGGGGTCGGAATGCTCGATGGCTTCCTCGAGCTGGTCTCGGGCGCGCGGGTCGGCTTCGTCGGCCTCTTCCGCGATGAGGAGACGCTCGAGCCGGTCGAGTACTACGTCAAGTTGCCGAACGACCTCGGCGTGCGCGACGCGATCGTGCTCGACCCGATGCTCGCGACCGGCAACTCCCTGGCGGCGGCGATCACTGCGGTCAAGAAGGGCGGAGCCCGCTCGGTCAGCGTGATCTGCCTCGTCTCCGCGCCGCACGGGATCGAGCGTGTGCACGCCGAGCACCCCGACGTCGTCATCTACACGGCGGCGATCGACCGCGAGCTGAACGACCGCGGCTACATCGTCCCGGGGCTCGGGGACGCAGGCGACCGCCTCTACGGAACGAAGTAAGTTCCTTGTAGCGTTGGTGATAGATGCGTTTGGATCGACCGGTCATTTCCGACGTACGCGCGGGCAGAGCCCGCACGTCCTGAAGTCGGCACCGCGAGCGGTGCCTTAGATGTGGCAAACGCTGCGTGACACCCCCGAGGTCCTGTGGGGCTTCCTGCTCGCGCTCGTCGTCGTCCTCGTCCTGACGCCGGCGGTCGGGCGCTTCGCCCGCATCCTCGGGGTCGTCGACGAGCCGGGGGAGACGCGGCGCATTCATCTGCGCGCGGTTCCACGCCTTGGCGGGATCGCGCTCTTGCTCGGCATCTTCATCCCGGCGCTCGCCTTCCTCACCCTGGACGGCGTCTATCGCGGCATCCTGCTGGGGGCCGCGGTTGCGACGTTCGTCGGCGCCGTCGACGACTTTCGCGGGCTGCCCTGGTGGGCGAAGCTCGGCGGGCAGGTTTCGGCCGCGGCGATCGCGGTCGGCTTCGGCGTCCACGTCGAGCGCTTCACCTTCCCGCTCGTCGGGATCCAGACGCTGCCGGACTGGGTGAGCATCCCCGCCTCGATCCTCTGGATCGTCGCGATCATGAACATGGTCAACTTCCTGGACGGGATGGACGGGCTCGCGGCGGGAATCTGTGCGATCGCGGGCTCGACGTTCGCGATCATCGCCCTCTCGCTCGGGAAGCCCGATGCGGCGATCCTCTCGGCGATCGTCGCGGGCGCCTGCTTCGGCTTCCTGCGGCACAACTTCTATCCGGCGCGGATCTTCATGGGCGACTCCGGGGCGATGCTGCTCGGGTTCGTCCTCGCCGCAGTCTCGATCCAGGGCCTCTTGAAGACGGCCGCAACCGTCGCCCTGTTCTTCCCGCTGGTCGTGCTTGCGATCCCGATCGTGGACACGTCGTTCGTGTTCGCGAAACGGCTCAAGTACGGGCAGCCGCTCTACGAGGCCGACCGCACACACCTCCACCACCGCTTCGTCAACATCGGCTTCTCACAGCGGCGCGCCGCGGTCTATATGTACGCGTGGTGCGGGATCCTCGCCGGCGCTGCGCTCGCGACGCGGTTCATTCCGTTCCGCGCGCACGGCGTCTGGCACTTCTGGCCGACGCTGGCCGTCGGCGCGATCGGGCTCGTTGCGCTCGCGACGTCGGTGTACATCGTGTACCTGCTCGAGATCGTCAAGCTGGCGAACCCGCGGATCCGCCGCCGCGAGCAGGAGGCGCAGGCGGAGCGGAAGACCGCCTGAGCGCGCACCAAGGTGGGAGAAGATGTCAGAGCTTCTGCAGGCCATCTACCGAGGGGACCAGGCGCGAGCCGACGAGCTCCTCGCCGGCGACCCCGAGCCCGACGTCTTCGAGGCCGCGGCCGTGGGGCGGGTCGACCGCCTACGAGAGCTGCTCGATGCCGACCGCTCGCTCGCGAACGCGTGGGCCGACGACGGCTTCCAGCCGCTCGGGCTCGCGAGCTTCTTCGGCCACGTCGACGCGGCACGGCTCCTAGTCGAGCGTGGGGCGGAGGTCAACTCCGCGTCGCGAAACGACTTCAAGGTGATGCCGCTGCACAGCGCCGCCGCGACCGGTGATCCCGACGTGCGTTACGAGCTAGCGAAACTCTTGCTCGAGCACGGCGCCGAACCGAACGCGCGCCAGCAGGACGGCTTCACGCCGCTGATGGCCGCCGACCAGCACGGCGACGACCGCCTGCGGTCACTGCTCCTCGAGTACGGTGCGACCGGCTAGGTCTGCGGGATCGGCGCCGTCCAGCAACTGTCCACGGGCCGGTACAAGGTATGCCGGATTTCCCCGAGCCATGCGGTTTCGGCTGTTACAAGGTTTGTTATGCTCGCGCCGGATGGAGCCTTCGCATCCCCCGACGTTTCAACCCGCGGGGGCGGGGGCCCTTCTCATCGGCACGACCGCCGGCTCGGTCGGCGCCGGTGCGCTCGTCGGTTGGGGAGCCGGTTCGGCCGCGATCGGGGCGCTCGTCGGAGCCGCGATCGGGATTCCGGCCGGAATCTTCGTCGTCTACCACCGCTACCGGGAGTACTTCTGACCACCGCCGTCACCAGTCCTCGTCCTGCTCCGCACGTCTTGCTGCCCGTGATCGCCGGGACGGCGCTGATCCTGCTCGCCCTACCGATCTTCCTCGTCGCCGGCTGGCCGCTGAACGGCTGGGTGATCGCCGCGACGCTCTGGGCCGCGAGCCAGCTCTTCGGCTACCTGCTCGTCCGCATGCGCTCGGGCGGAAACCTCGCCGCCTCGGGGGTCGCTGCGGTTGGGATGATGACCCGCGCGATCGTCGTCATGGGCGTCATCTTCGTCGTCGCGCTGTCGGATCCGTGGGTCGGTCTCGCCGCGGCGCTCACGTACGCGCTCGCCTACACGGTCGAGCTCGTGCTCTCGCTCGTCTCGTACTTCGGGAACCCGCCGCTGTGAGACGCGCGCTCGTCACGATCTCGCTCCTCGCGCTGACGCTTCCCGGGTCGGCGCTCGCGCGCGGCGACTTCGACCCGACGACCGAGTTCGAGCAGCACGAGTGGGTGCCGATCCACATCGGCCCGCTCGACCTGTCGATCACGAAGGCCGTCGTCTACCTGATGCTCGGCTCCGTGCTGACGATGGCGTTCGGCATCGTCTTCATGCGCTGGCGCTTGAAGGTCGAGCCCGACACTCGGCAAACGTGGGGCGAGCAGGTCTACGACGTCGCCCAGGCGCAGATCGCCGAGCAGGGCCTGCCCTCGAAGGCAATCGGCCGCTGGTTCCCGTACGTCGCGTCCCTCTTCCTCTTCATCCTCGTGATCAACCTGATCGGGTTCATCCCGCTGCCGCTCACCGGCGAGACGTGGCACCACATCCCCATCTTCGGCATCTACGCCGCGACTTCGTCCCTGTCCGTGACGCTGGCGCTGGCCGCGCTGACCTTCGTCTTCACGCACTTCGAGGGCATCCGCTGGAACGGGCCGTCGCGCTACTTCAAGAGCTGGATCCCGGACGCGCCGAAGCCACTGCTCGCGCTGATCGTTCCGCTCGAAGTCCTCGGCCAGATCATGCGCCTGATCTCGCTGAGCGTCCGTCTCTTCGCGAACATGCTCGCGGGGCACATCCTGATCCTCACGTTCATCGGACTCATGTTCATCCTCGAGTCCGTGTTGCTGGCCCCGCTCGTGATTCCGGTGGCTGCTGCCTTCTACCTGTTCGAGGTGGTTATCGTCGTCGGCATCCAGGCGTTCATCTTCGCCACCCTGTCCGGCATCTACATCGGCTCGGCGATCGAGCCACAACATTAAGGAGGAGCACGTGCTCGCAACGATCCTTGCAGCGACGTCGGGAGACGTCACGAAGGCCGGGAAGGCGATCGGCCTCGCGCTGGGCGTCGGGCTCGGCGCCGCAGGCGCGGGCGTCGGCATCGGCCTGATCTTCGCGTCGATGATCCAGTCCGTTGCGCGGCAGCCCGAGCTCCGTGCTGAGCTCACCGGCATCCAGTGGCTCGGCTTCGCGCTCACCGAGGCGGTCGTGTTCTACGGCCTGCTCGGCTCGATCCTCGCATTCGTCCTGGTTTAGATGAGCCTCCTCGCGTCGAACCCCCTGATCCAGGTCACGCCGGGGCTGATGATCTGGACGATCGTCTGCTTCGGCATCACCTACTTCGTGCTGAAGAAGTTCGCGTTCGGCCGGATCCAGCAGGTCATCGACGAGCGGCGCAAGCGGATCCGCGAGGCGCTGGACGAGGCCGACCGGGCCCGCGCCGAGGCGCAGAAGCTCGTCGAGGAGCACCGGGCGACGATGGCCCAGGCGCGCGGTCAGGCGGAGGAGATCCTCGCCGAGGCGCGCAAGGTCGCCGAGTCGCAGAAGCGGCGGCTGCGCGACGAGCTCGAGGAAGACCGTCAGCGCCGGCTCGAGGAGACCTCGCGCCAGATCGAGGCCGAGACCGCCCGCGCGCTGCAGGCAATCCGCTCCGAGGTCGCGGACCTGACCGTGATCGCGACGGAGAAGGTGACCGGCAAGGTGCTGACCGCCGACGATCACAAGCGCCTGATCGACGAGGCGATCGGCGAGCTCGACTTCTCAGCGCTCCAGCAGGGGAGCCCGAACTAAGCCCATGGCTGTCGTCGCACGTACATATGCGCGGGCGCTGTTCGAAGCGGCGAAGGACGAGGGCCGCATCGATCAGGTGCGCGACGAGCTGGCGACGTTCGTCGAGGCCGTCGACGAGGTGCCGGAGCTCCGGTCACTGATCCGAAACCCGGAGCTCGACCCGCTGACGAAGGCGACCGCGCTCGACGCGGTGCTCGAGGGTGCCGACGAGCTGATCCGCAACTTCGTCCGCGTCGTGACCGAGAAGGGACGGGCAGGGCAGCTCGACGAGATCGCGCGCGAGTACGAGGGGTTCGTCGCCGCGGAGGAGAAGATCCTGAGCGTCGAGCTGACGACCGCCTACGAGCTGTCGGACGACGACGCCGATTCGATCGTGCGACGGATCGAGGAAGCCTCCGGCCGCCGCGTCGAGGCGGCACGCACGGTTGACCCGGACCTGATCGGCGGCCTCGTCCTCAAAGCCGGCTCGCTCGAGGTCGACTCGAGCGTCCGCGGCCGCCTCGACCGACTTCGCAGGGACCTCGCGCACGCGTCTACCTAATAGAAGGAGCTTGTTTTGAAGATTCGGCCCGAAGAGATCACGTCCATCCTCCGCAAGCAGATCGAGGAGTACGACGTCGAGACCGACCTCGCCGAGGTCGGCACGGTCCTCCAGGTCGGAGACGGGATCGCGCGCATCTACGGCCTCGAGTCCGCGGTCGCGCTGGAGATGCTCGAGCTCGAGCACGGCGTCACCGGCCTCGCGTTCAACCTCGAGGAGGACAACGTCGGCGCAGCCCTCTTCGGCGAGTGGGAGAAGATCAGAGAAGGCGACTCGGCGAAGCGCACCGGCCGCGTGGCGAGCGTCCCCGTCGGCGACGTGCTGATCGGCCGCATCGTCGACCCGCTCGGCAACGCGCTCGACGGCGGCCCGCCGATCGAGACCGACGAGCGCCGCCCGCTCGAGTTCAAGGCGCCCGGCGTCGTCGACCGCCAGCCCGTGAAGGAGCCGCTCCAGACCGGGATCAAGGCGATCGACACGATGACGAACGTCGGCCGCGGCCAGCGCGAGCTGATCATCGGCGACCGCTCGACCGGCAAGACGGCGATCCTCGTCGACACGATCCTCAACCAGCGCGGCGAGGACATGATCTGCATCTACGTCGCCATCGGCCAGAAGTCGTCGACCGTGGCGCAGGTGTACGAGCGGCTGAAGGAAGCCGGGGCGATGGAGTACACGATCATCGTCATGGCGCCCGCTTCGGAGGCCGCGCCGATCAAGTGGATGGCGCCGTTCGCGGGAGCCGCGATGGGCGAGCACTTCATGTTCGGCGGCCGCCACGCCGTCTGCATGTACGACGACCTGTCGAAGCACGCCGACGCGTACCGCCAGATGTCGCTCCTCCTCCGCCGCCCGCCCGGGCGCGAGGCCTTCCCGGGCGACGTCTTCTACCTCCACTCGAGACTGCTCGAGCGCGCCTGCAAGCTCTCCGACGAGCGCGGCGCGGGCTCGCTGACGGCGCTGCCGGTAATCGAGACTCAGGCCGGCGACATCGCCGCGTACATCCCGACGAACGTGATCTCGATCACCGACGGCCAGATCTTCCTCGAGGCCGACCTCTTCTTCTCGGGCGTCCGTCCCGCGGTCAACGTCGGACGCTCCGTCTCGCGCGTCGGCGCGAGCGCCCAGACGAAGGCGATGAAGAAGGTCGCCGGCCGGCTCCGGCTGGAGCTCTCCCAGTACCGCGAGCTGGAGGCGTTCTCCCAGTTCGGGTCGGAGCTCGACCAGGCGACACAGGACACGCTGAAACGCGGCGAGCGCATGGTCGCGACGCTGAACCAGCCGCAGTACGCGCCCTGGCCGATGGAGGAGCAGGTGGTCGCGATCTATGCGGGCATCCACGGCTTCCTCGACGACATCCCGGTGCAGGACGTCCCGCGGTTCCAGGACGAGCTGCGCGAGTACCTGCGCACCGAGGGCGGGGTGTACGACGAGATCGCCGAGACCGGTGACCTGCCGGACGAGCTCGCCGAGAAGCTGAGCGCTGCGATAGAGAGGTTCAAGCAGGGCTTCAACACTTCCGACGAGCCCGCGCTGGCCGGAGCCGCTTCCTAGGATGGTTGCGTCTTGACTTCCAAGGTGTCGACCGTTCATTTCAGACGGACTCACGGGCAAAGCCCGAGAGTCCTAACGACGGCACCGCAAGCGGTGCCTTAGCCGACTCGATGGCGTCCGTCCAGGACATCAAGCGCCGGGTCCGCTCCGTCCAGAACACGCGGAAGATCACGCGCGCGATGGAGCTCGTCGCGGCCGCGAAGCTGCGGCGGGCCCAGACCCGCATCGAGGCGATGCGGCCGTACGCCGAGCGCATGCAGGAGCTGATGGTCGGGGTCGCGCGCGCGAGCACCTCGCTCAAGGGGCTCCCGCTGCTCCAGAGGCGCGACGTGCGCAGGGCGGCGATCCTCCCGTTGACCGGCGACCGCGGACTGGCCGGCGCGTTCAACGCGCAGATCCTCCGCGAGGCGTTCGCGATCGAGCGGCGCCTGCGAGGTGAGAACGTGGAGACCCACTGGGTCGTCGCGGGCAAGAAGGGTTTGTCCACGCTTCGCTTCCGCCGGTACGAGGTAGGCCAGGGATGGACCGGCTTCAGCGACAGCCCGCGCTACGCCGACGCGCAGGCGATCGCGCACCACGTGTCCGAGCTCTACTCCGGCCAGGACGTCGACCAGGTCGTCGTCATCTACAACCACTTCGAGTCGGCGCTCACGCAGCGCGTCGTCGCGCAGGAGGTGCTGCCGATCTCCGAGTCGCTCCTCGAGGGCGGCGACGACGAGCACTCAGCGGCGCTGCTCGGCGACTTCATCTACGAGCCGGAGCCCGAGCAGATCCTCGAGCGGCTGCTGCCGGTGTATGTCGAAACTGAGATTTATCGTGCTCTTCTCGAGTCCGCAGCCTCGGAGCAAGGCGCACGGATGACGGCGATGCGCAATGCGACCAAGAACGCCGGCGAGCTGATTGACTCGCTCACGCTGTCGATGAACCGGGCCCGTCAGGCGGAAATCACCCAGGAGATCCTGGAAGTCGTGGCCGGCGCCGAAGCCCTTACCGCCTAACTTCCGGCTGGTCCCTGCGTCGAACCCCCTTGAGAGACTCGGTATGCTTCAGCCCCCAACGTGAGCACCGCACCCGACCGTTCGAAGCTCGTCGGCGCGCAAGCGGGCCTCGCCGCCGTCACATCGGCCGAGACCCACGGCGAGCTTGGACAGGCCGAGGTCGAGATCCGGGCCAAGGGTTACTGGGAACAGGTCTGGATGCGGCTCAGGCGCGACAAGATCGCGATCGCAAGCGGGGTCTTCATCATCCTCCTGATTTTTGTCGCGATTTTCGGCGGCCCGATCGCAGAGCGCTACCTCGGCCATAGCGCAACTGCGATCAACCAGCAAGCTGGGCAGCACGGCATCGAGGCGCTTCCGGTCGGGCCGTGGTCACACGTCGCCTGCAAGGACTTCTATCCGCCCGCCAGTAACTGTAAGGGCGCCGGCACGCAGCTCTACGTGCTCGGGGCGGACGGGGTCCTGGGACACGACGAGTTTCTCCGCCTTCTCTACGGAGCGCGCATCTCGCTCGAGGTCGCGATCCTCGCGACGATTGCGGTGATGATCCTCGGAATCATCTTGGGAACAACCGCCGGCTACTACCGCGGCCTGGCCGACACTGCAATTTCCCGAGTCATCGAGTTGACGATGGTCTTCCCAGCGCTCCTCTTCATCATCGCCTTGAGCGCGACCGTCGGCCCTCGGCTGAACCGGGTCACATTCGGCGTCTTCGCTCCAGGGGTGGTGACGCTCGTGCTCGTCTTCGCAATCTTCGGCTGGTTCTATCCGGCGAGGATCCTGCGCGCCCAGGTCCTTTCGCTGCGGGAGAAGGAGTTCGTCGAAGCGGCGCGCATGATCGGTGCGAGCGACAGCCGGATCATGCGCTCGCACGTGGTCCCGCACCTCATCGCTCCGATCATCGTCTACTCGACGCTGACGGTTGCCACGTACATCCTGTTGGAGGCGGGCCTCTCCTTCCTCGGGCTCGGCATCGACCCCGTCAATCCCAGCTGGGGCAACCTGCTCTCGACCGCGCCCACTTACTACACGACCCAGCCGTGGTTGATGGTCTGGCCGGGCCTCGCGATCCTCATGACGACGCTCGCCTTCAATCTCCTGGGCGACGGGATCAGGGACGCGGTCGACCCGCGCTCGAGTCGCTGACCTAAATCGCTCTCTACGAGCCGGTTTCTGGGGCCTCGCGATGCGCTGGGTGTCTCGGCGCACTAACCAAACCTTCACCGGTACGTCAAAGGAGTTGGTCAGAGTCATCCAACCGAAATCGAACACGGAAGGGAGTCACATGCACAAGCGATTGTTGCTTTCGGTCGCCTTGCTGGCGATCGGAGCGGCGATGTTGGCGGCGTCGAGCTTCGCCTCCTCGCAGGGCTCGACGGCCAGGAAGGGCGGGATCGTGAAGTTCTCGCTTTTCGCTGGCATCGAGAACATCGATCCCCAGCGCTCGTACTACGTGCCTGAGTGGCAGTACGAGTGGCTGACGGCGCGAATGATGTTGAACTTCGCGCATGCGACGGGCGGCCGTGGTTACCGCCTCGTCAATGACGGCGTGCGCAGCTACACGGTCTCGCGGAACGGGAAGGTGTACACGTTCCACATCCGCCGAGGCATGAAGCTCAGCAACGGCGCCAAGATCACGTCGGCGAACTACAAGCACGCGCTGATGCGAGTGCTGAACCCGAACGTCGGCTCGCCGCTAGCATCGTTCCTCACCGACCCTGCGTCGGTGAACATCGTCGGCGCGCTCGCCTACAACAACGGCGACACGCAGGACGTCCCCGGGATCAAGACGCTCGGCCCGAACACGCTGAGGATCAGCCTGATCGCGCCGAACCCACTGCTTCCGACCCTGATGGCGCTTCCGCCGACGGGTGCGGTCGCAACGAACCTGCCGTACTCGCCGATCACGTCGGTCAACTCGGGCAACCCGCTCGCGGCCGGTGGGCGCTACTACGTCCAGGAGTACGTGCCGGATCGCTCGATCAAGATCCGGAAGAACCCCAACTACAAGGCACAGGGTGCGCCGCCTACGCCCGGCCAGGTCGCTGGGTTCGATTACGACATCGGCACCCAGCAGGATCAGGCGCTGCTGCTCGTGAAGAGTGGCCAGCTTGATTGGGCAGCCGACGGTCTTCCGCCGAGTGCCTGGGGTCCGCTCTTCGCCCAGTACGGGACGAAGGGTCGCGCCCGGGTCTTCTCGACCTCGGTCGTCGACTACATCACGATGAACAACACCAAGGGCCCGTTCAAGTCGACCAACGTCCGCAAGGCTGTCGCCTGGGGCGTTGGCCGGAACGCGCTCGTCAACGTCAGGGGCCCGCGGGCCGGCTTCGCGCAGTGCTCGCTGCTGACCCCGGCGATCCCCGGCTACAAGAAGTGCACCACCTACGGGAAGAACCCGAACCTGAGCAAGGCCCGGCCGCTTGCTTCGGGGCATACCGGTGACCAGATCAACTACTGGTACACGGCATCGACATCCGGTACCCAGATCCAGCAGCTCGCCTCGGCGCAGCTGAATGCAATCGGGTTCAACAACATCCAGACCCGTCCGTTCCAGTCCGGGCTCTTCTCGGCACTGGGCCGCAGGGGCAACGACTACGACTTCGCGATCGTCGGCTGGGCCGCCGACTTCCCGGATCCGTACGACTATGTGAACAAGCTCCTGTCCGGCGAGACCATCCAGGACGTCCAGAACAACAACACGGCCTACTTCAACAACCCGACGGCCAACAGGCTCATGCGGAAGGCTGCGGGGATGAAGGGGCAGAAGCGACTCACGGCCTACGGCAACCTGGACAACCAGATCCAGAAGCAGTGGTCGCCGATCGCTCCGATCGACAACCGCAACGACAGGGAGTTCTTCTCCTCGCGGATCGACACGAAGACGATCATTCAGTCGCCGATCTACGAAATCGACCTCGGTAAGCTGGCCCTGAAGTAAGAAAGAGCCATCACGAGGACGATGACCTACCTCGGAGGCGCCGGCCCACATAGGGCCGGCGCCTCCGCGCGTATAGACTCCTGCGGAATGGTGAGGGTTCGATGGTCCGCTATCTGATCAGACGCATTCTCTGGGCGGGGGTTCTCTTCCTCGTCGTCACGATCGTCACCTTTGTCATCTTCTTCCTGATCCCGAACGACCTCGCGGCCAAGGTCGCTGGCCAGGGCTCGAGCCAGGCGCAGCGCGAGCGCGCGATTAGAGGGCTCGGGCTCGACCAACCGGTGTACGAGCAGTACGGGAGGTTCCTGTGGCGGCTGACGGAGCCGGTCCCGGTCCACGTCGCCGGCGTGCCCGTCCTCGTACGGCCGAAGGGCAATCTCGGGAGGTCGTACATCAAGGCGACCCCGGTGAACGAGATCATCGCCGGCGCCGCTCCCGTCACCGCTTCACTCGTCTTCGGAGGGGTGATCATATGGATGATGATCGCCCTGCCCATCGGCATCTTCTCGGCGCTCCGGCCGCGATCGCTCTTAGACAGAGTGTCGATGGTCTTCGTCCTGATCGGAATCTCCGCACATCCGGTCTGGATCGGGCTGATCTTCGCCTTTACGTTCGGCTACAAGCTGCACTGGTTCCCGATCCAGGGCTACTGCGACGTCATCAATCCAGCCACTGACTGCGGCGGTCCCGTGCAGTGGGCCTACCACATGATCCTCCCCTGGATTACGTACGCGATCCTCTTCGCCGCGCTGTACGTGCGCATGATCCGCGCGAACGTGATGGAGACGATGAACGAGGACTACGTGCGAACAGCGCGCGCCAAGGGCGCGCCCGAATCGCGCGTCATGCGCGCGCACGTCTTGCGCAATGCGCTTCTGCCCGTGGTCACGATGCTCGGAATGGACATCGGCCTCGGGCTCGGTGGCGCGATCTTCACGGAGACGATCTACGGCTTACCCGGTCTCGGGCAGACCGCGATCCGGGCGATCGGTAGCAACGATCTGCCGATCGTGATGGGCGTGGTCGTCTTCGCTACATTGGCGATCATCATCTTCAACCTCATCATCGACGTGCTGTATGCCTTCATCGACCCGAGGATCAGGTTGACGTAGTGCGCCTCGCGGCCAGGTATTAAAAGAGGCTTCAATGGCACTGCTCGATGTAAGAGACCTAAAAACGTACTTCGAAACAGACGACGGAATCGTCAAGGCCGTCGACGGAGTCAGCTTCAGCATCGAGAAGGGCCAGACGCTGGGCATCGTCGGAGAGTCCGGCAGCGGCAAGAGCGTGACCTGCCTCACGATCATGGGGCTCAACGCGCGGAAGCACACGATCACCAGCGGCGAGGCGATCTTCAAAGGCAAGAACCTGATCGGCATGAAGCCGAGCCAATTGCGCCAGATCCGCGGAAACGACATCGCGATGATCTTCCAGGACCCGATGACATCGCTGAACCCGGTGCACTCGATCGGGACGCAGTTGGTAGAAGCGATTCTGCTCCATCGTGACGTCTCGGCCAAAGTCGCGAAGGCGCGTGCGACCGAGTTGCTGAAGGCGGTCGGGATTCCACGCGCCGAGCGCCGGATCGACGACTATCCTCACCAATTCTCGGGCGGGATGCGCCAGCGCGCGATGATCGCCATGGCGCTCGTCAACGATCCCGACCTACTGATCGCCGACGAGCCGACGACCGCGCTCGACGTGACGACGCAGGCGCAGATCATGAACCTGATGAAGCGCCTGCAGCAGGAGTTCGGCAGCGCGATCATCGTCATCACGCACGACCTTGGAGTGGTCGCCGAGGCGGCAGACGACGTGCTCGTCATGTATGCGGCGGAGGTTGCCGAGCAGGCGCCGGTGCACAAGCTCTTCAACCGGCCTCATCACCCTTACACGTGGGGTCTGCTCGGTTCGCTCCCCCGGCTCGACATCGACGTCGACCGCCTGGTGCAGATCCCGGGCCAGCCGCCGTCGCTCCTCCATCCCCCGAGGGGCTGTCGGTTCCACCCGCGTTGCGCGTACGTCATGGAGAAGTGCCGCCAGGTCGATCCCGAGCTTGTTCCCATCTCGACCGATCCCGACCACTTGCAGGCGTGCCATCTCGACGAGGCGACGAAGGACCGAGAGGCTGCGAAGCTGCTCGAGGCCACGCTTAGGAAAGTAATCTAGACCGAGAGTGTTGAGCTGATGGCTGAAGACCTCCTCGTCGTCGATGACGTGAAGAAGCACTTTCCCGTCACGCGCGGGATCATCTTCCAGAAGCAAGTCGGAGCCGTCAAAGCCGTGGACGGCGTCAGCTTCTCGGTCAAGAAGGGCGAGACGCTCGGGATCGTCGGGGAATCCGGCTGCGGCAAGTCGACGCTCGCCCGCTGCATCATGCGCCTGCTCGACACGACCGACGGCACGATCACCTTCGACGGCCGCGACATCACACGCCTCTCGCGCCAGGCCATGCGACCCGTCCGTCGCGAGATGATGATGATCTTCCAGGATCCTTATGCCTCGCTCAATCCGCGCAAGCGAGTCGGCTTCATCGTCGCCGAGGCACTCGAGGTGCACAAGCTGGGAACGCCGGCCGAGGTCAAGCGGCGCGTCCAAGAGCTGCTCGAGATCGTCGGTCTCAACCCGGAGCACTACAACCGGTTCCCCCATGAGTTCTCGGGTGGCCAGCGCCAGCGCATCGGGGTCGCGCGCGCGCTCGCGATCAGCCCGAAGCTGATCGTTTGCGACGAGCCGGTCTCGGCGCTCGACGTCTCCGTGCAGGCGCAGATCCTCAACCTGCTCGAGGACCTCCAGGAGGCGTTCGGGCTGACCTACGTCTTCATCGCCCACGACTTGAACGTCGTCCGGCACATCTCAGATCGGGTTCTGGTCATGTATCTGGGGAAGATCGCCGAGCTGGCTCCGAAGACGGAGCTGTACGAGACTCCCAAGCATCCCTATACGGGAGCGCTGCTCTCGGCCGTTCCAATCGCCGATCCCGAGCGCGGTCGCGCCCGCGAGCCTCTCGTCCTCGAGGGCGACGTTCCGAGCCCGCTCAACCCGCCGAGCGCCTGCCGCTTCCATCCGCGCTGTCCGCGCTTCCAGGAAGGCCACTGCGATGTCGAGGAGCCACCGCTCTACTCGTTCGGCGGAGAGCACGTGGCGGCCTGTCACTACCCGCTCGAGAGCTGGCCGCTCGATGCGGAAGAGTTCAAGAAGCCGGGACGGGCTGTGGAAACGCCCAGGGAGCCCGGCCTGGTCTCGTAGCGGTGTGGCTCCCGGCTCTCCGCCGAATGCTGAAGCTGTTCGTGGTCATCAGCGTAGGCACGGTCGTGCTGTCCGTGCTGTTCGGACTCCTGATCAACGCCTCGATCATGCGCTCGATCGCCATCGGGTTCTACCTCGTGGGCTGCTTCGTGCTCTTCGGGGCCTTCTTCTTCGGCAACCGGGGACCGATCCGCCCGCGCGGGGACGAGGACACGGGCGGCCTGTTCCGCGTCACCTCACGTCGACTCCGCTGGGCGACGAAAGATGAGCAGGAGGAGGCGATCTCGGGCGCCGCGATCTTCCTTCCACTCGGCTTCGTCCTCATCCTTCTGGGTGTTGTCTGGGACACCAAGCACTCGCTGTTCTGACGATTAGCTAACCGATCTCCGCCCTCTTCGTCACACTTAGTGAAGTGAGGAATCGCTCTCGAACCTGTGAACGCGCGCGCGCGTGGATCTCGGCCGAGCTCGACGGGGAGCTGTCCGATTTCGAATCGATCCTCCTGCGCAGCCATCTTCTGCGCTGCGGATCCTGCAAGACGTTCAAGCTCGACGCCGCGGCTTTCACCCGGACGCTTCGCGAGGCCTCTCTCGAGACGATGAGCCGGCCGGTCATCGTCTCGCGCCGACGCAGCAGCGCCTTCCGGCCGCTCCGAGTCCCGGGCGCCGCTGCGCTCGTCGCCTTGACGATCGCATCCGGCGGGCTGTTCGCGTCGATCCACGCGGACTCGGTTCTCCGCCCGCCGAGGACAGGCGTTGGCGTCCTCGACGATCAGGACGTCCACCAGCTCCAGCGGCAAAATGCGGTCGCGGCGCTGGCCGAGCTGAAGGTCAGGCGCCGTGCGCTGAACGTTGAGGCGTCGCAGATGCCGCGCACCACGGGATTCCAGAACCCTTAGAGGCGATCTCGGACACGGAAGGGGTCTTTGACCGCCCGCGCGGTGACGTTCGCGGTCGCTCAGGTACGGTTGGAGCATGATTCCGTCGCTGATCACCTCGTACGTCTGAGAGCTCGACCACGCCGCCCGGGTGGCGGCGCTGATGGAAGCCACTCAGCGTTATCCGAGCGCAGATCGCGAGCGCGGGGCCTTCGGTAGACTCCTGGACGCTGGTAGGCGCCTTCGTGGAAGGCACGTCCTGTCAGGCACTCCTCTCCAGGAACCGGAACCGAATGGCTAAGACTGAGAACGTCCCCAACACAGGCACGCTGATCGAGGTCAAGGGCGTCGTCATCGACGCGCTCTTCCCGGACGAGCTGCCGGAGATCTACAGCGCACTCCGCATCACCCTGGACGGCCACGACCTGATCGCCGAGGTCCAGCAACACCTCGGCGACGACCGCATCCGCGCGGTCGCCATGGACTCCACGGACGGCCTCTCGCGGGGCGCCGAGATCGTCGACCTCGGAGGGCCGATCACGGTTCCGGTCGGCGAGGTGACCCTCGGGCGGCTCTGGAACGTCATCGGAGAGCCGGTCGACGAGAAGCCGGCACCGACCGACGGCGTCGAGCGCTGGCCGATTCACCGCGACCCGCCTATCTTCCGCGACCTGTCGCCGAAGATCGAGATCTTCGAGACCGGGATCAAGGTCATCGACCTGATCGCCCCGTTCGTCCGCGGTGGCAAGGTCGGCCTCTTTGGCGGCGCGGGCGTCGGCAAGACGGTGCTGATCCAGGAGCTGATCCACAACGTTGCCCGCGAGCATGGCGGCGTCTCCGTCTTCGCAGGTGTCGGCGAGCGCACGCGCGAGGGCAACGACCTCTGGCTCGAGATGCAGGAGTCGAAGGTGATCGACAAGGTCGCGCTCGTCTACGGGCAGATGAACGAGCCGCCCGGGGCGCGACTTCGCGTCGGGCTCTCGGGCCTGACCATGGCGGAGTACTTCCGCGACGAGGGCCAGGACGTGCTGCTGTTCATCGACAACATCTTCCGGTTCGTCCAGGCCGGTTCCGAGGTGTCCGCGCTGCTCGGCCGCATGCCGAGCGCGGTGGGCTACCAACCGACGCTGAGCACCGAGATGGGCCAGCTCCAGGAGCGGATCACGTCGACCCAGAAGGGCTCGGTCACGTCGATCCAGGCGATCTTCGTTCCGGCCGACGACTACACCGACCCGGCCCCTGCGAGCGTGTTCGCGCACCTCGACTCGTCCGTCAACCTCGAACGCTCGATCGTCGAGCAGGGCATCTACCCGGCCATGGATCCGCTTGCGTCCTTCTCGCGTGCACTCCAGCCGGACATCGTCGGCGAGGAGCACTACACGACGACGACGCGCGTCCAGGAAGTGCTCCAGCGCTACAAGGACCTTCAGGACATCATCGCCATCCTCGGGATGGACGAGTTGACCGACGAGGACAAGCTGACCGTGCAGCGGGCGCGAAAGATCCAGCGTTTCCTGTCGCAGCCTAACTTCGTCGCGGAGCAGTTCACGGGGACGCCCGGCGAGTATGTCCCGCTCGAGGAGACGATCAAGGGCTTCCAGGAGATCCTCGACGGCAAGCACGACGACCTCCCTGAGCAGGCGTTCTACATGGTCGGCACGATCGAGCAGGCCGCCGCCAAGGGCCGCGGCGAGCAGCAGCCCGAAGAGCCGACGCCGCCTGCCGAAGAGCCCGAGTCCGAGCCCGTTCCCGCTTAAGTGGCGACGTTCGACGTCTCGCTCGTCACCCCCGACGGGCCGGTCTTCGAGGGCGAGGTCGAGATGCTCATCGTGCCCGGCGCGGACGGGGAGATCGGTGTGCTCGCGCGCCACGCGCCGCTGATCGCGATGCTGAACGCGGGCTCGACGCGCGTGCACGTGAAGCGCGAGACCGAGGTGCTCGAGTTCGCGACCGGGCCGGGCTTCTTCAAGGTCGAGCAGGATCGCGCGCTCGCCCTGGTGGACGACGCGGTCGACGCGAAGCACATCGACGATGCGCGTGCCAGGAAGCAGCTCGAGGATGCGCAGGCGGAGCTGGAGCGAATCGAGCGCGGCGAGTCGGATGCCGACCGCTGGCAGGCCGAGCAGCGCGTCAAGCACGCGGAGAACCAGCTCTCGGTGGGCGGTCGTGGCTGAGCAGTAACACTGTGTTACAAGCATTCGCTCCCGGGATCTATCCGCGCTCGGAGGAGCTCGTGCAGGCGACGCGCGACCTCGATCGCGGGCGCACGAGCCCGGAGGCGGTCGACGAGCAGGTCGAGCGCGACCTCGCGGAGCTCGTCTCCGTGCAGCAGGCCGCCGGGCTCGATCTCCTCGCCGACGGGATGCTTCGCTGGCAGGACGTCTTCAGGCCTCTGGTCGAGGCTGCGGACGGTCTCGAGAAGGGGGCCCTCACGCGCTTCCTGGACACGAATACCTTCTACCGAGCTCCGCATGCGGCGACCGACGCCCCGGCGTTGTCCCAGCCTCTGAACGGGGGCTACGTCGCGCCGTTGCCGGGCCCGCGACTCGTGACGCTGCCGTCGCCGTTCGCGCTCGCTCACGGCACGGGCGCCGAGCCGGCGTCGCTGGCCGAAGGCGTCCTCAAGCCGCAGATCGACTCGCTCGACGCCGAGCTGGTCGTGCTCGAGGAGCCGTTCCTGGCGCGGGCCGAGAACGGTGGACTGGACGGGCTCGCCGCAGCGCTCGAGAAGCTCGGCGGCGGGCCGAAGCTCGCGCTCTGGGTGACCTTCGGCAGCGCGGACAGGCTGTTCGAGCAGGGCCTCGCCGACCTGCCCGTGGACGCGATCGGCGTCGACTTCTACGCGACGAAGGCGAGCTCGGTCCCCGAGGGCTTCGGGAAGACGCTGCTCGCAGGAGTGCTCGACGCGCGAAGCTCGGTCCCGGAGGAGCCGGCAGAGATCGCCGCCTTCGCCGCGCAGCTCCGCGAGCGCGGCGTCGAGCAGATCGCGCTCGTCCCGAACGGGGATCTTCAGTACGTTTCCGAAGCGGTCGCGCGCGAGAAGCTGGCGCGGCTCGGCAAGGCGAAGGACGGAGGCTGCAGCATGAGCTCGAACGGCGACATCAAGTTCCTGACGCACGAGGTGGGGTCGCTCGCGAAGCCGCCGTGGCTCGTCAAGACCTCCGCGGGCAAGCCGCTCGAGGAGAGCGACGTCGAGCACGCGCAGGCCTGGGGCGAGAAGCTCGAGGTCGACGGGCACGAGGAGCTGGTCGAGCTCCTGCGCCAGGACGAGCGCGACCCCGACGAGATCGCGCGCTGGTCGAGCCGCTACTGCCTGCGGCTCCAGGAATCGGCCGGCGTCGACGTGATCTGGGACGGCGAGCAGCAGCGGAGCGAGATGTACGCGTGGGCGATTGCCCACTCGAACGGGTTCGAGCCGCGCGGGACGATCCGCTCGTTCGACAACAAGTACTACTCGAAGTCGGCCGCGGTCGGCCCCGTCTCGATGCGCGAGCCGTACCACAACGACGAGTTCTCGTTCCTCCAGTCGGCCGCCAAGCACGAGCTGAAGATCCCGATCACGGGCGCCTACACGCTCGCCGTGTGGTCGTACGACGAGCATCACCTACCGAGGACGGGCCGGCTCGGTGGAGGTCTGTCCAGACAGGACGAGGTCGAGGCGCGGCGCGAGCTGACGCTCGACATCGCGCGCAACATCATCCGGCCGAACCTCGAGGCCCTGATCGCGCTCGGCGCGACCTGGATCCAGATCGACGAGCCGGGCGCGTCGACCGAGGAGGACGAGCTCGACATCTTCGTCGAGAGCTTCAACGTCTCCGTCGAGGGGCTCGACTGCACGTTCTCGACGCACCTCTGCTTCTCGGACTACGACCTCTTCTTCCCGGCGATCGAGGGCATGGCCGGGTGCCGGCAGTACTGCGTCGGCTTCGCCAACTACGACTCGACCGAGCTCGGTACGTCCGGGGCGGACCGCCCGGGGTACGAGGTGATCTCAAAGTGGCGCGACCTGCCGTACGAGCCGATCCTCGGCCTCGGCGTCACCGACATCCACACGGACTTCATCGAGTCGCCGGAGCTCGTGCGCGACCGGATCCTGTACGCGGTCGACGTCTTCGGCGATCCGGCTCGGATCCACGTCTGCCCGGACTGCGGCCTGCGGACGCGCAGCTGGGACGTCGCGTACGAGAAGCTCCGCAACATGGTCGAGGGCACGCGCCTCGCGGAGGAGTCCCTGAACCGCGCCCACGCCGGCTCCGCGAACGCCTAGTAACACTGTGTTACAAGGAGTGGGGGAGCGGTCCGAGAACTGATCGACCAGCCGTGTAGTCGGCTATTCTGATCGGCGGGCGCCGGACGGCGTTCGCGTCTTTTCTAGAACCCGTGCGGACCACTCTCAAGCGAGGAATCGGCCGAGCAGCGAGCGGCAACGGAAACGGCCGAGCCGTTCTCCCGCCGGACGTCCAGACCCCGTTCACGCGGTACAAGCAGCCCGAGAAGCGCCGCGGCGCGCTGCGGACCGTGGGGCTGATCTTCTTCATCCTCGTCGCGCTCGTCGTGGCGGCTGTCCTCGGGCGTCGCGGGCGGCGCGTACATCTACACGGACGAGAACGCGCATGCCTTCGCGCCGCGCAGCGTCCAGACGGCCAAGGCCGCCAAGAGCCTCAACCACGCGATTCCGGGCGAGCCCGCGAACGCGCTCCTGATCGGGTACGACCACCGGCCCACCGACGGCAACTCTCCCTCGCGCTCCGACACGGTGATGCTCCTTCGCGCCGACCCGACCACGAACACGATCTCGCTGCTCTCGTTCCCGCGTGACCTGATCGTCGACGGCCGCTGCCCGGACGGTCGCACGTACGTCGGCCGCATCAACGCGGCGTACTCGTTCTGCGGGCCGGCCGGCACGCTCGAGACCGTGCGCTCGCTCACGAATCTCCCGATCCACTATCTGATCACGGTCAACTTCCAGGGCTTCCGCGACATCGTCGACAAGCTCGGCGGCGTCTGGATGGACGTCGACCGCCGCTACTACAACCCGACGGGCGGCGTGTACGCAACGATCAACCTCTGGCCCGGTTACCAGAAGCTGAAGGGCTGGCAGGCGCTCGACTACGTTCGCTTCCGCCACACGGACTCGGATCTCTTCCGCCTGGCCCGCCAGCAGCTGTTCGTGAAGGCCGTCAAGCAGGCGGTCAACCACAACTGGAAGAACCCGAAGACCGTGCCGAAGCTGTTCAAGGTCATGCGGAACAACGTCGAGATCGGCCAGAAGAACGGCGAGATCTCCGGCAAGACGCTGATCGACTACGCGTTCTTCGCGTACGGCCTGCCCGCGGGGAACTTCGTCCAGGTCAAGATCGGCGGGATCACGGGTGCGAACGAGCTGCACACCGACCCGTCGAACATCCAGGCGGCCGTGCAGGAGTTCCTGCACCCGGACGTCGAGGCTCCCGAGAAGGCGACTGCGGCGGCGACGGGGCGCAAGCTGCGCTCGAAGAACGGCCCGAGCCCGAGGAGCGTCTCGATCGTCGTCCTGAACGGCAACGGGAAGCCCGGCGCGGCTGCGAACACGAGCTACCTGCTCGGCCAGAAGGGCTACCGCATGTTCGGCCCGCCGGACGGCTTCCAGGCGAACGCCCCCGGCCGCTGGTCGCGGACGTTCAGGACGCAGGTCTTCTACACGGCGAGACCGAAGGCACGGCGTGCGGCGCAGCGGGTCTCCGCGCTCTTCAACTCGTCCGAGATCCGCCCGATGCCGAAGCGCAACAGCGGGCTCCAGATCCTGCGCAACGGCGCGATGCTGCTCGTGATCGTGGGGCAGACGTTCTCCGGTGAGCTGACGCCGACCCCGGTCGACCGGACCCCGCCGAAGGAGCCACCGTACGTCAGGTCCGGCAAGGCGGACATGCTCCCGGTCGTCCGCGCGGCCGCCGCGTGGAAGGTCGGCTTCCCGCTCCAGATCCCGACCGTGCTCGAGCGAACGTCGGCCCTCAGCACCGAGGTCCCGTACCGTGTGTACAAGCTCGACAAGGGGAAGACCGTCCGCTTCACCTTCGCGAAGAGCGGCAACGAGTACTGGGGCATCCAGGAGACGAAGTGGAACGACGCGCCCGCGCTCTCCGACAAGAACCTGAGCCAGGTGATCAAGGGCCGCCAGTACGACCTCTACTTCAACGGGCCGCACCTGCACATGGTCGTGCTCAGGGCCGGCGGTGCGAGCTACTGGGTCGTGAACACGCTTCTCGACTCGATGTCGAACGAGACGATGCTCGCGATCGCCAAGGGCCTGCGCCCCCTACACAAGTAGATTTTGCGCGCGATGAATGCGGAGAAGCCGCCCCTCGGCGTCTTCGGGGCCGGGTGGGTCGGCCTCGTCACGGGCGCCTGCTTCGCCGAGCGCGGCCACGAGGTCGTCGTCCGGGACGTCGTGCCGGAGAAGATCGACGCGCTGCGCGCCGGGCGGGTCCCGTTCCACGAGCCGGGCCTGGCGGAGCTCCTCGAGCGCAACAGCGAGCGGCTCACGTTCACCCTGGACGTCGACGAGCTGAAGGCCGACACACGCATCTTCTTCTCGTGCGTCGACACGCCGCCCACCGTCTCGGGCGACGCGGATCTCAGCTACGTCTGGTCGGTGATCGACGACCTCGGAGACCCCGGCGAGGCGACGCTCGTCATGAAGAGCACCGTGCCGGTCGGAACGGGCGAGAAGATCCGGGCCACGCTGGACCAGCGCGGGCTCGAGCGGGTCGGCTACGCCGCGAACCCCGAGTTCCTGTCCGAGGGTCGAGCGGTCGAGGACTTCGTGCACCCGGACCGGATCGTGATCGGGTCGTTCGACCAGTTGTCGGGCGACCGGGTCGCTGCTCTCTACGATGGTTTCGAGGCGCCCGTGGTGCGCACGAGCGTCGCGTCCGCGGAGATGATCAAGCTCGCGGCGAACGCGTTTCTCGCGACGAGGATCAGCTTCATCAACGAGATCGCGAACGTGTCGGAGGCGGTCGGCGCGAACGTGGACGAGGTCGCCTACGGGATGGGCCTCGACCGGCGGATCGGGACGAGCTACCTCAATCCGGGCATCGGCTACGGCGGCAGCTGCTTCCCCAAGGACGTGTCCTTCCTCAAGCTGCTGGCGGGGAACAGCGGCTACCACTTCCAGCTCGTGAGCGCCGTGATCGAGGTCAACGACCTCCAGAAGCGGCGCGTCGTGACGAAGCTCCAGCAACGGCTCGGCAACCTGCGCGGCAAGACGATCGCGCTCCTCGGGCTCGCGTTCAAGCCGAACACCGACGACATGCGTGAGGCGCCGTCGCTCGTGCTCGCCGCGCGCCTGCAGGCCGAGGGAGCCGACGTCCGCGCCTGGGACCCGCTCGTCAAGGGCCATCCGGAGCTGGACGGCGTCACCGTGGCACCGTCGCTGCTCGAGGCGGTGCGAGACGCCGACGCGGCCGTGATCGTGACCGAGTGGGTCGAGTTCAAGGAGCTCGCCTCGCCCGAGGTGCACGACGCGATGCGGACGCCGCTGATCGTGGACGGCCGGAACCTGCTCGACGCCGAAGCCGCCCGCGCGGCCGGGTTCGACTACGAGGGCATAGGCCGGGCCTGAGAGAATCGCCCGGTGGAAGCAGTGCTCATTGCCGGCGGCCAGGCCGAACGGCTCGGCGCCGTCGCTGAAGGCCGTCCGAAACCGCTCGTCGCGGTCGCGGGCCGCCCGCTCGCGGCCTATCAGGTGTCCCAGCTGCAGGCCGTGGGCGTCGAGCGCGTCATCGTCAGCTGCGCCGCGGGCCAGGAGGACGTCTTCGAAGCCGAGCTGTCCGGGATCGGCCCCGAGATCGTGACCGTCCCCGAACCGGAGCCGCTCGGGCGTGGGGGAGGGCTCCGCCTGGCCGTCCGCGCACGGGAGGAGACCGGCCCCCTGTACGTCCTGAACGGTGACGAGCTGATCGACGTCGACCTCGCCGCGCTGCTCGCGGGCCACAACGAGCACGGCGCCGCCGCGACGATCGTCGTCGCCCCCCTGCCGACGGCGTTCGGGGTCGTCGACATCGGCGTCAACGACAGGGTCGACGGTTTCCAGGACTCGCCCCAGCTCCCGTTCTGGGCGCACGCGGGCGTGAACGTCTTCGACGACGAGGCGCTGGCGCGGCTCCCGGAGAAGGGCGACCACGAGCGGACGACGCTGCCCGAGCTGGCCGCGGAGGGCAAGCTCTACGCTCACCGCCATGCCGGCCTCTGGCTGACCGTGAACACCCCGAAAGACCTGCGCGTCGCCGATGAGCACCTGCGCGCGAACCCCGACTGGCTGACGGAGGCTGCACGAAGATGAGCTGCGCCCTCGGGAACTTGTATTGTCGCGGCTTCCTCAGGCGCCGCTGCGGGCGCGGGGCCGGAGGGAACAGTATTCGCAATACGGGCCCGGAGAGCCCCGTGTTCGCAGCGGCGTCAGGCGACGGCGGAGGCCGGCTCCGCCGGCCGCGAGCCGTCGCCGGTGAGGGAGGCGCGACATGAGCGACCACTTGACATCGCCGAACTTCGGCCAGCTGTCCGAGTTCGGCATCGAGCCGACGAAGGTCGAGAAGCCGTGGGGCCACGAGCTGATCTGGGCCCTGACCGACGACTACTGCGGAAAGATCCTGTTCGTCAAGGAAGGCGAGTCGCTCAGCCTCCAGTTCCACCGCGAGAAGGACGAATCGTGGCTGATCCACTCAGGCCGCGCCCAGATCGAGATGGGCCGTCCCGGGGACAAGACGCCGAATTCGGAGGTCGTCGCCGCCGGAGCCGCCTTCAGGATGCGTCCAGGCACGATCCACCGGGTGCGGGCGCTCGAGGACACGACGATCATCGAGGTCTCGACGCCGCAGCTGGAGGACGTCGTCCGCCTCGAGGATCGATACGGCCGCGTCGAACCTTGACATAGATGTGGTAAGGTTCCGCCCGTGCGCGTTGGAGACGCTGCGAGACGGACGGGCTGGTCGCCGAGGATGCTCCGCTACCTCGAGGCGACCGGGCTCGTCGTTCCCGAGCGCACGCGCGCGGGCTACCGGTCGTACGGCCTGCGCGAGCTGAACCAGCTACGGTCCCTGCGCGAGCTGCGGCGGCGCTTCGGCGTCGACATCGGCGAGGTCGCGTTCGCCGCGCGGCTCAGGCGTGAGCCCGAGCTCCGCGCCGAGCTGGAGACTTGGCTGCACGGACGCGGCGTCGACGCGCTCGACTGGGAACAGCGAAAGCACGAGCGGCTGCTCGTCGCATGAGGAATCGACTCAAGGGAGAAGAGGGCTGATGGCCACGACACGACGACACGATGTGAAGGACCTCGCCCTCGCGGGCGAAGGAATCAGGCGGATCGAGTGGGCCGACCGGAACATGCCGGTGCTCCGCGCGATCCGCGAGCGCTTCGAGAGCGAGGAGCCGCTCGCCGGCTACCGCATCTCCGCCTGTCTGCACGTCACGACGGAGACCGCGAACCTCGCCCGGACGCTGAAGGCGGGCGGTGCGGACGTCGTCCTCTGCGCGTCGAACCCGCTGTCGACCCAGGACGACGTGGCGGCGGCGCTGGTCGAGGAGTTCGACGTGTCCGTCTTCGCGATCAAGGGCGAGGACAACGACACGTACTACCAGCACATCGAGGCCGCGGTCGACCACAAGCCGCAGATCACGATGGACGACGGCGCCGACGTGATCGGCGTGCTCCACGCGCACCGGCGCGAGCAGCTCGGCGACGTGATCGGCGGCACCGAGGAGACGACGACGGGCGTGATCCGGCTCAAGGCGCTCGAGCGCGACGGCGCGCTCGGCTTCCCGATCATCGCCGTCAACGAGGCGAACACGAAGCACCTGTTCGACAACCGCTACGGCACGGGCCAGTCGACGATCGACGGGATCGTGCGAGCGACGAACAAGCTGCTCGCCGGATCGAAGTTCGTCGTCGCGGGGTACGGCTGGTGCGGCCGTGGGCTTGCGACCCGCGCGAAGGGCATGGGCGCCCACGTGATCGTCACGGAGGTCGACGCCCTGAAGGCCCTCGAGGCCGTGATGGACGGGTTCGAGGTGCTGCCGATGGCGAAGGCGGCCGAAGTGGGCGAAATCTTCGTGACTGCGACCGGCGACAAGGGCGTCATCCGCCAGGAGCACATGGAGACGATGAAGGACGGCGCGATCCTCGCCAACACGGGGCATTTCAACGTCGAGATCGACATCCCGGCGCTGCGGAGCATGGCAACCGAGAGCCGCGAGGCTCGGCAGTTCGTCGACGAGTTCCTGCTCGAGGACGGGCGGCGGCTGTACCTGCTCGCGGACGGCCGGCTCGTCAACCTCGCCGCGGCCGAAGGTCACCCGGCGCAGGTCATGGACATGTCCTTCGCGAACCAGGCTCTCTCGGCTGAGTTCATCGTCGAGAACGCGGCTTCGCTCGAGCGCAAGGTGTACGACGTGCCCGAGGAGATCGACTCCGAGATCGCGCGGCTCAAGCTGGCCACGATGGGCATCGAGAAGGACGAGTTGACCCCGGAGCAGGAGAAATACCTGGCCTCCTGGGACGAAGGTACGTAACGGGGGAACCCATGGTTCCCCCGTTGGCCCCCTCCTTCTTTGGGGGAACGTCCCGTTCCCCCTTTCCCCCCTTTGGGCGCTGCTTCGGGCTCCCGCCGGGCAAAGCCCGGCTCCGCCCGCCATCGGATCTCGTGTGGCGAACGCCTGAAGATCTTCCCCGAGGATGAAGGCTCTCATCCTCGCGGCCGGGTACGCCACACGGCTCCGGCCGCTCACCGACTCGATCCCGAAGATGCTGCTCCCCCTGGCGGAGCGGCCGCTGCTCGACTACCTCGTCGACCGGATCCGCGAGGTCGATGAGATCGAGGAGATTCACCTGGTCACGAACGCGCGCTTTGCCGACGCCTTTCGGGACTGGGCTCCCGAGGACGTGATCGTCCACGACGACGGCACGACCTCGAACGAGGACCGGCTCGGAGCGATCGGCGACATGGCGTTCGCGATCGAGCGCGGCGGCCTCGAGGGCGAGGATCTGATGATCGTCGCGGGCGACAACCTGATCGGCTACTCGCTGGCCGACTTCGTCGACTTCTGGCGGGCCAGAGACGGGAGCGCGATCGCGGTCCGTGAGCTCGGCGATCGTAAGCTCCTGGAGCAGTACGGGGTGGTCGAGCTCGATGAAGACGACCGCGTAGTCGGTCTCGAGGAGAAGCCCGCGGAGCCGAAGAGCGATCTGGCGGCCACGGCCTCGTACGTTTACCGCAGCGAGCACCTCGCGCTTCTGCCGCGCTACCTCGACGAGGGCAACCCGCCGGATGCCCCGGGCAACTTCATGGTCTGGCTGCACACGCGCAAGCCCGTCTTCGGCTATCGCGCCGTCGGAGAGTGGCACGACATCGGCGACCTCGGCCAACTGCTGGCCGCGGACAATCTGCTTCGAGCACGGGCCGGGCTGCCGACGCGAACCGGATACACGATCTCCTGACGCAAGTCTTAGCGAGGCCTTAGCTCGCTCTCATGCGCGACTTAGGCGCCACTGGTTCCATGCTCGAACTGAGCGAACGAAAGGAGCACAACGTGAACAAGCCGGAGATCCCAGCGGCGCCTCGCCTGACCGCGACGCACGACGCGGTGGCCGCGGCCCACCACGGGCCGATGAGCGCGGCGCTCGAGAGCGTGCGCTGGCAGCGCCGAGGCTTTCTCGCCCGCCTCAGCCGCGACACCACCGACTGAGCTTCGAGATCCCCTCCCCCGAAAGGCCGCCATGCGCGGCCTTTCGCATTTGCGGCACAGAGACGGCGCACCTCAGGGCCTAGCCTCGGAGAATGGCCGGTGCCTGGACGTTCCTCGACGTGCTCCTGCCGCGGCGCTGCGTGGTCTGCGGCTCGGGCGGCGCCGTCCTCTGCGGCGACTGCGAGGGACGCCTCGAGCGGCTCGGCAGCCCGTGCTGCGACCGCTGCGGCGCCCCGACTGCGTGGCCGGTCGAGCGCTGCCGCGAGTGCGCCGGCCGGAGGATCGCGTTCGCCCGCGCGCGTGCCGCGGTCGCCTACGACGACTCGGCGAAGCGGCTCGTCGGCGCGTGGAAGGAGCGCGGCCAGCGGACGCTCGCCGAGCTCGCCGCCGACCTCGTGGACGGCACAGTCGCGCGCCCGAGCGCGTACACGCTCACGTTCGTCCCGGCCGACCACGACCGCCTGCTGAGGCGAGGCCACAATCCGGCGCGGCGGCTCGCGGAGGCGCTCGGTGCGCGCTGGCAGCTTCCGGTCGTCCCGCTGCTCGGGCGTGCGCCTGGGCGGGCCCCGCAAAAGGGGTTGACGCTCGCCGAACGGCGGCGAAACGTCCGCGGTGCGTTCACTGCAACCGGAGCCGTGCCGAAGTCGATCGTCCTCGTCGACGACGTCTATACGAGCGGCGCCACCGTGTCCGCGGCCGCGACGGCTCTGCGCAAGGGCGGAGCCCGGCGGGTCGACGTGGTCACATTCGCGCGGGCCGTCAGATAGCGTCTTAGAGCAATGCGTCTCCACGTCAAGGGCCGCAACCTCGAGGTCAGCGAGCAGATCCGCACATACGCCGAGGAGAAGCTGGGCAAGCTCGACCGGCTCGTCAGCGACCCGACGCGCATCGAGCTCGTGCTGGCCGTCGAGAAGAACCCGTCGATCGCGGACAACCACGTGGCCGAGGCGACGGTGTGGACGAAGGGGCCCGTGCTGCGCGCGCGCGAGACGTCGGCCGACATGAAGGCGTCGATCGACCAGCTCGTGGCGAAGCTCGAACGGCAGGTGAAGCGCTACCGGGAGAAGCGGCGCATCGCCCCGCGCAGGCACGCGCGCGACGGCGGTGTGCCCGCGGAGCCGGCGCCGCTCGAAGCGCCCGAGGACGACACGACGATCGTCAAGACGAAGCAGTTCTCCGTGAGCCCGATGTCCCCCGAGGAGGCCGTCCTCCAACTCGAGCTCGTCGGGCACGACTTCTTCGTCTTCCGCAACGCCGAGACCGAGGTCATCAACGTCGTGTACCGCAGGCGTGACGGGGACTACGGGCTGATCGAGCCCAGCTGAGGATTGGGCTTCTTCCGACGCGACAGGCCGATCCACCAGCAGCTCGCCAGGGAAGGCGGGGTCGACTTCGCGCGCGACATCTCCGATCTCTCACCTCGCGAGCCGATCGATCCGCGTCACCCGTTCTGGCAGGTCGTCGGCATCCACGGGATCCCGCGCGAGCGCGAATGGGACGCCGTCGCGAGCGCGGAGGCGCCCGGGCTGCCCGGCGACGACATCGAGTTCGTGGCGCTGGCCGACGGGAGCCTCGTCGTCGACGAAGACGTTCCGGACGGAACGGTTGCGCCGCTGGCCGATGCGCTGTCGCTGGCCGCTCCGTATCACGCCTTCGGCCTTCGGCAGGACGCGGATGTCTGGAGCGTCGCCGCGAAGCGCGTCCAGGTGCTCGAGGTGCCGGAGGAGGTGCACGGGGACGAAGTCCAGCTCGTGGTCACCGACGAGACGAGGACGCTGCTCCTCGACGACGCCGCGTCGCAGGCGTCGATTCCGAGCCTCGAAGCGTTCGCATCCGAGCAGTTCGGGTCGTTCGTGCTCCGCGCGAGCCGCCTCGACGACCTCCTTTGGGAGGTCACGGTGATCCCCCTCTGACCCGATACCCTAGGGGGCTATGGCCGGCGACGATTACGGTGGGTTCGAGCGCTTTCTGCGCGTCGGCGAGGGCCGGCGGCTCAAGCGGCTGCGCAGCCAGGCCGAGTACATCGGAACGCTCGAGCCGGAGCTCGAGCAGCTCTCCGACGAGGAGCTGAAGGGCAAGACCGCCGAGTACCGCCAGCGCGTCGCGAACGGCGAGGCGCTCGAAGACATCCTCTTCGAGGCCTATGCGACGGTGCGCGAGGCGTTCAAGAGGGCGATGGGCGTCCGCCTGTTCGACGTCCAGATGATGGGCGGGATCGTGCTCCACGAGGGCGACATCGCCGAGATGAAGACGGGCGAAGGAAAGACCTTCGTCGCCACGATGCCCCTCTACCTGAACTCGCTCACGGGGCAGAACGTCCATCTCGTCACGGTCAACGACTATCTCGCCAAACGCGATCCGGAGTGGGTCAAGCCCGCCTTTGACGCGCTCGGGATCCGCGCCGGCTTCATCGCGAACATGATGCCTTTCACCGAGCGCACCGACGCATACTCGGCCGACGTCACGTACGGGACGAACTCGGAGTTCGGGTTCGACTACCTGCGCGACAACATGGCGGTCACGCTCGAAGGCACGGTGCAGCGCGGCCACACGTTCGCGATCGTGGACGAGGTGGACTCGATCCTGATCGACGAGGCGCGGACGCCGCTGATCATCTCGGGCGAGCCGGAGACGGCCGCGCAGGTCTACTACGACTTCGCGCGGGTCGTGAAGACCCTGACCGGCGAGCGGAGCAAGCAGAAGAGCGAGGGCAAGGGCGTCGATGAGACCGAGCTCTCCGGTGCCGACTACCTCTACGACGAGAAGTTCAAGACCGTCTCGCCGGCCCAGTCCGCGATCGACACGATCGAGCGCGCGCTCGGGATCGACAACCTCTACGACGCCCGCAACATGCAGTACGTGAACCACCTCAACCAGGCGCTGAAGGCGCAGTCGCTCTTCCAGCGCGACGTCGACTACGTCGTCCAGGAGGGCGAGGTGAAGATCGTCGACGAGTTCACGGGCCGGATCATGGAAGGCCGCCGCTGGTCGGAAGGGCTCCACCAGGCGGTCGAGGCCAAGGAGGGCGTGGCCATCCAGGAGGAGAACGTCACGCTCGCGACGATCACGCTCCAGAACTACTTCCGTCTCTACGAGAAGCTCGCCGGGATGACCGGTACCGCGAAGACCGAGGAGAAGGAGTTCGTCGAGATCTACAACCTGCACGTGGTCGAGATCCCGACGAACGTCGCGGTCGCCCGCGACGACCAGAACGACTTCATCTTCAAGACGAAGGAAGCGAAGTACGACGCCGTGCTCGTGGACATCAAGGAGCGCCACGAGATCGGACAGCCGGTGCTCGTCGGCACGATCTCCGTCGAGGTCTCGGAGCACCTGTCGCAGCTGCTACAGCGCGCCGGGATCCCGCACAACGTCCTGAACGCGAAGGCGCACGAGCGCGAGGCCGAGATCATCAAGGACGCGGGCCAGCCGGGCGCGGTCACGATCGCGACGAACATGGCGGGCCGTGGCGTCGACATCAAGCTCGCGGAGGGGATGACCGAGCTCGGCGGCCTGTACGTGCTGGGGACGGAGCGGCACGAGGCGCGGAGGATCGACAACCAGCTGCGCGGGCGTTCAGGGCGTCAGGGCGACCCGGGCGAGTCGCGCTTCTACCTGTCGGGCCACGACGACCTCGTGCGGCTGTTCGCGGGCGACCGGATTCACTCGATCATGGAGCGTTTCAAGGTGCCGGACGACCAGCCGATGGAGTCGGGCCTGCTCTCGAAGCAGGTCGAGAACGCGCAGAAGAAGGTCGAGGAGCAGAACTTCGTCGCGCGCAAGAACGTCCTCAAGTACGACGACGTCATGAACACGCAGCGCGAAGTGATCTACGCGCAGCGGCGCCAGGTGCTCGAGGGAGCCGACCTGTCCGACGAGATCGCGAGCTGGATCGACGACGTGATCGAGCGGCTCGTCGAGCTGCACACCGAGGGCGAGTTCGCCGACGACTGGGATCTCGACGGGCTCGTGCAGGCGTTCAACACGCTCACGGACGCAGACGTCACCGTCGACGAGCTGCGGGAGGATCTGGAGGAGATGAGCCGCGAGGCGCTCGTCCAGGACTTCCTCGAGGAGGCGCGTGAGCTCTACGGGGAGAAGGAGGAGAGCTGGGGCGAAGAGGTCGCGCGGGAGATCGAGCGGTACATCGTGCTCGAGGTCGTCGACACCCGCTGGCGCGAGCACCTCGAGAACATGGACTACCTCCGCGAGGGCGTCCACCTGCGGGCGTTCGCGCAGAAGGATCCGCTGGTCGAGTACCGCGGCGAGGGGCATTCGATGTTCGAGGAGCTCGGGCTGCTGATCCGCGAGGAGGTGTTGATGCTCCTCTTCCACGCGCAGATCGAGCCACGGGAGGCCGAGGAGCTCGTACGCTCGGATGAGGTTGACGGCGGCGGGTTTGCGTACCAGCACGAGTCACTCGCCGGTGCGGACGCGATCGCCGCCGCGGGTGACGGGATGACGGTCAGCACCGGGCTCGGCGGAGGCGGGGCGGTGGCGACGCAGCAGCGCGTCACGGCCGAGCGCGACAAGATCGGCCGCAACGATCCCTGCTGGTGCGGGAGCGGGAAGAAGTTCAAGAAGTGTCACGGCGCGTAGTCGTTCTTCACTTCAATCCGCCGAACCTCGACAAGCGCCTCGCTCGATTGGGCGGGCACGACGTCGAGACCGTGATCCCGAAAGGGCCGGCGGATCTGAAGCCGTTGCGCGAGCGCCCGCCTGACGCGTTCGTGGTCGATCTCGACCGTCGTCCTTCTGAGGGCCGCTCGGTCGCGGTGCAGCTGCGGCGGTACGCCTCGACGCGGCGCGTGCCGATCGTGTTCGCGGGCGGGGAGGAGGATCAGGTCGCTCGCGTCCGGAACCTGCTGCCCGACGCGACGTACGTCTCGTGGGCCGGCGTGCTCGGCGGGTTGAAGCGCGCCCGGTCGTTGGAGAAGCCGTTCGTGCCGAGCACGATGGACGCGTACTCGCAGACCGAGCTCGAGCCGAAGCTGGGCGTGCGGGACGGGACGACGCTGCTTCTGCTCGGCGCCCCTGACGGCTTCGGAAAGGCGCTGCGGCGTGCAGAGCTCGTGGAGGAGGGCCCTGCGCGGCTCGTCATGCTCTTCACGCCGAGTCTGAGCGATCTCGAGTCTCGCTTCGAGGCGGCCGAGGATGCGATCGCCCCGGGTGGCAGCATCTGGATCTGCTGGCCGAAGAAGTCGTCCGGCGTCGAATCCGATCTCGGCCAGGTCGAGGTGCGCCGCCACGGGATGGACCGAGGCCTGGTCGACTTCAAAGTCGCCGCGATCGACCAAACGTGGTCGGGCCTACGCTTTGCCCGCAAGAAGCGCTAGCCATGTCCAACCAGGACCCGTCCGGTGCCAGGCACCAGCCGTGGCCAGAAGGACCAAGGCTGCTCGGCCACACCCTAGTCTGCGAGCGGGCTTCGGCGTTTCAGCCAAGTCCAGCACCACCATGTCCGGTGCCTGGCACCGGACATGTCCACGGGTCGCGCTCGATACCATCGGGGCGATGGCAGACGCCGCCTCTCTCGACGAGCGCCTGGAGCAGATTGGGGCCCAGCTCGACTGGGTCCGTGATTACCTTTGACCCGGACGCCCTAGAGCAGCGCGCCTCCGAGCTCGAGGCGAAGATGGGCGAGCCCGGATTCTGGAACGACCAGCAGGCCGCGGCCCAGATCTCATCCGAGCACGCGCGCGTCCAGCGCCGCCTCGAGCGCTACGAGCGTCTGCGCCGCGAGTACGACGACGCGAAAGAGCTCCTCGCCATGGACGGAGACATGGCCGCGGAGATCGAGACCTCGCTCATCCCGCTCGAAAGCGAGCTCGAACGCCTCCAGGAGGACGCGCTCTTCTCCGGCGAGTACGACGGAGGCGACGCGGTCGTCACGATCCAGTCCGACGCCGGCGGCACCGACGCGCAGGACTTCACGGAGATGCTCCTCCGCATGTACCTCCGCTGGGCGGCCGACCGCAACTTCAAGACCGAGGTCCTCGAAGCGAGCCCGGGCGAGGAAGCCGGCCTCAAGTCGGCGACCTTCACGATCGAGGGCGAGAACGCCTACGGGATCCTGAAAGCCGAGCGAGGCAAGCACCGCCTCGTCCGCCTGTCGCCGTTCGACCAGGCCCACCGGCGCCACACCTCGTTCGCCCAGGTCATCCCGAGCCCGCTCCTCGGCGACGACGCCGAGATCGAGATCGACGACGCCGACATCCGTGTCGACACCTACCGCGCGAGCGGGGCCGGCGGCCAGCACGTGAACAAGACCGACTCCGCGGTCCGCATCACGCACATCCCGACCGGCATCGTCGTGAGCGTCCAGAACGAGCGCTCGCAGTCCTCGAACAAGGCGACCGCGCTCAAGATCCTGCGCTCACGGCTCGCGGAGCAAGCCGAGGAGGAGCGGGACGCCGAGCTGGCCAAGGAGCGCGGCGACGTGAACATGGGCTTCGGCGGAAATGCGATTCGAAGCTATGTCCTGCATCCGTATCAACTCGTAAAGGATCACCGCACCGAGCATGAGGTCGGAAACACCCAGGGAGTGCTGGACGGCGACCTGGACGGCTTCGTTCAGGCTTACCTGTTGGCAAGGGCCGCGGGACGTGTCGTTTAGAGATAGCAGGCGCTTTCGCTAAACTCCTGGGCTGTTCACAGCCGGGAGCGGCCCCCTGCGGACCCGCGCCTATCTACCCCCGTGCCGGAAGAAATCGCCCAAATAGCAGAGCCGGAAACGGCTACGGCCATCCCTGTCGAGGAGAACGGACAGGGCCCGGCCGCGACCCCGGTCGCGACCGCTCGCTCGATGATCGTCTTCGAAGGCGTGACGAAGATCTACGAGCCGAACGTCGCCGCGCTCTCGGACGTCTCGTTCGTGATCGACAAGGGCGAGTTCGTCTTCGTCGTCGGCGCGTCCGGCTCGGGCAAGTCGACGGTCATCCGGCTCCTGCTCAAGGAGCTCGACCCGACTTCGGGCCGGATTTTCGTCGCCGGCCGCGACCTCGGCCGGCTCCCCCGCCGCAAGGTCTCGCAGCTCCGCCGCAACGTGGCCTGCGTCTTCCAGGACTTCAAGCTGCTCCCGAACCGCACCACGGCCGAGAACGTCGCCTACGCGCTCAAGGTGCAGGGCGAGAACACGGACTCGATCCGGCGCAAGGTGCCAGAGGTGCTCAACCTCGTCGGCCTCGCGCACAAGATGAGCTCGTACCCCGACGAGCTGTCCGGGGGCGAGCAGCAGCGCGTCTCGATCGCGCGCGCGTTCGTCAACCATCCGCCGCTCCTGGTCTGCGACGAGCCGACCGGGAACCTCGACCCCGACACCTCCGTCGGGATCATGCAGCTCCTCTACCGGATCAACCGATCCGGCACGACGGTGCTCATGGTCACGCATGACCGCGAGATGGTCGACAAGATGCGCCGCCGCGTGATCGCGCTCGAGGACGGGCGCCTCGCGCGTGACGAGCGGCGCGGAGGCTACGCCGAGTGAAGCTCCGCGTCGTCGTCGCCGAAGCGTGGCGCTCTCTGACCGCGAGCCTCTCGACCACGTTGGCCGCCGCGCTCACGGTCCTGATCGGCATGTTCCTCGTCGGGCTCCTGATCGGCCTCGGCACCTGGGCGCGCTCGTGGAGCGAGCACCAGAAAGGACAGCTCGACATCAACGTCTACCTCTGCACGGTGACGACCTGCGGCTCCGACGTGACGACGGCGCAGAAGAACGCGGTCCGAGTGAAGCTCGAGAACGATCCAAGGGTCGCGTCGCTCGAGTACATCAGCAAGTCGCAGGCGCTCAAGGAAATGCAGAAGAAGGCTCCAGACATGGTCGCCGGCATCGCCACCAACCCGCTGCCCGACGCGTTCAGGATCAAGCCTCGTCACGGCGAGGACGTCGTGGCGATCGCGGACAGCCTCAAACCGCTCCCGGCGGGCGTGGAGAAGGTCAACTTCGGCAAGAAGACGGCGAAGCGGATCCTGCGCGTCGCACACATCTTCGAGGTCCTGTCCGCGCTCGCGATCGCGATCCTGCTGATCGCCGCGACGATCCTGATCGGGAACACGATCCGGCTCTCGATCTTCGCGAGGCGGCGTGAGATCGAGGTGATGAAGCTCGTCGGCGCGTCGAACTGGTTCGTCCGCGGGCCGTTCATGGTCGAGGGTGTCTTGACGGGCCTGATCGGATCCGCTGCTGCCGTCGTGCTGCTCTTCCTCGGGAAAGAGCTCGTTCTGCCGACAACGATCGGCCGAATGGACGCGGGCAAGGACGTGAACGCGATCGCGTTCGAGTACACGGCGCTGCTCGTGCTCCTGCTCGGCCTCGTGCTCGGCGCCGCCGGCTCTTCCATCACCATGCGCCGCTTCCTGCGCGTCTGATCGTTTCTCGCGTCCCTGGCCGAGAGGGCTAATCCGTGATCGTCGAGCTCAACAAGCGCGGCAAGCTCGTCATGGGCGAGCCGTACTTCGTGCCCGGGACCCCGGTCGTCGTCGACCGCAAGGGGGTCGGCGATGCAGGGCCCGGTGATCTCGTGTCGGTGACAACAGGGCGGGGGCGAGCGCACGTGGAGCGCGTGATCGGCCCGGCGAAGCGCATCGAGAACGTCCTCGAGGCGCTCCTCGTCGAGGAGGGGCTCCGCAAAGGCTTCGAGCCGCACGACGTCCCGGAGCCGACGCTCGAGGGCCGCACCGACCTCCGAGACCTGCCGACGTTCACCGTCGACCCGGACACCGCGAAGGACTTCGACGACGCGATCTCGGTGCGCCGCGAGGGCGACGGCGTCCGGATCTGGGTGCACATCGCCGACGTCTCGTACTTCGTTCCGGCCGGCTCGCCGCTCGACCGCGGAGCCGCAGAGCGCGGGAACTCGGTCTACGTGCCCGGCCTCGTGGCGCCGATGCTCCCGCACGAGCTGGCCGACGACGCCTGCTCGCTCCGGCCCCACCAGGACCGGCTCTGCCTGACGGTGGAGATCGCGCCCGGCGGCGAGCCGAGCTTCTACCGCTCAGTGATCCGCAGCCGGGAGCGGTTCACGTACGGGCAGGCGCAGCGGATCCTCGAGGGAGAGGAGCAGCACGAGCTCGCGGACGACGTGCGGCTCGCAGACGAGGTCTCCGCCGGCCTCAGGCGCCGGCGCTTTGAGCGCGGCGCGCTCCGTGTGGAGAGCCCGGAGGTCAACTTCGCCTTCGACGGCCAGGGCGGGGTCGAGCGCGCGTGGCTCGAGGCCGAGCCCGCGGCGCACGCTCTGATCGAGGAGCTGATGATCCTCGCGAACGAGGCCGTCGCCGCGTTCCTCGCCGGCCGCAAGAGCGAGTCCCTGTACCGCGTCCACGAGCCGCCGGAGCCGCAATCCGTCGAGCACCTGCTGGCGAAGCTCGCCGACCTCGAAGTCCCGACGCCGCCCGCTCCGCGCACGGAGAGCATGAGCCCCTCCGAGGCGGCCGCGATCGCGGCGCAGGCGAGCGAGCTCGTCGCCGACTACGTCACGAAGGCCGGGCGCGGGCGAGAGGCGTTCCCCGCGCTCGTCCTGCGCGCGCTCAAGCAGGCGCGCTACGACCCGCGCAACCTCGGCCACTCGGGCCTCGCGAGCACGGCGTACACGCACTTCACCTCGCCGATCCGCCGCTACCCCGACCTCGTCGTCCACCGCGCCCTGCTGCGCGCGATCGGCCAGGGCGACGACCCGCTCCCGGACGACCTCCTGGCGGCCGCGGAGCACACGTCCGAGACCGAGCGGGCGGCCACGGACATCGAGTACCGAGCCGACGACATCTGCGCCGCGTGGCTCCTCGAGCGCACGCTCTTCGAGCGCGGCTGGGAGGAGTCGTTCACCGGCGAGGTGATCGGCCTGATCCCATCCGGGCTCTTCGCGCGGTTCGGCGAGGTCTTCGAGGGGCTTCGTCCCCGCGCGCCGGCTGCACGGCGACTACTACGAGCTGAACGACCTCGGAACCGCGCTCGTCGGCCGCCGCGGCGGCCAGCGGTACCGCCTCGGCGACGAGCTCGAGGTCCGCGTCGAGGAGATCCGCCGGTCGGAAGGCAAGATCGAACTGGCTACTGCAGGGAGCGGATCAGGACGCGGCGGAGGGCGAACAGGCCGATCAGGCCGACGCCGACCAAGGTCGCGAGCGAAACGATGAGGCCGAACGCGAAGTGCTTCTTCGGCGGAGGCTTGTAGTCGAGGCTGCCCGCGATGAAGAAGCGCTTCCCGTTGTCGGTCGCGGGCACCTTCCAGTCGAAGACGTGGTGCGGCTTGCGGGGCGCGTTCTTGATCTGCGGAGGCGGAATCGGGTTCATGTAGTGGATCCGGTGGTCGTGCCAGGCCCAGACGTCTCCGCCGGCGAGCTTCTCCCACTTGGGCTTCGCCGATGCGCTCGCGGACTTCGGAACCTGCACGCGCGCGTAGCGGTCCTGGTTCAGGTAGCCGGCCGGGGACTTGATGTTGACGTAGATCCCGCTCGGGCGCGAAGCGGAGGTACGGCTCGCCGCTGTAGCCCTTGATGATCACGGTCTTGCCGCTGCGGTTGTCGAGATAGACCTGGTCGTCGCCGTACAGGATCTTGAACTTGAGGCCCGGGATCCTCGGGTCGACGCCCGTGATCGTCGAGCGGTAGCCGAGCTTCCCGGTGCCGAAGTGGGCCTCGGCACCGGGAGCCAGCAGGGCCGCCGCAAGCGCTGCGGCGGCGACAGCAAGGGAACGCCTCAAGCAGTGCGCCTCCGGAAGAACGAGACGCCTAGGGCGACCAATCCGACTGCGATGCCGGCAATTGCGAGGCCGATCGCGAGCTCATCGTGTCCGTCACTGCTGTCGTCGCTCGACGTCGTGGTTGTCGTGGCTGTCTCGGATTCCGCGGCCTCGAGCGTCACGCGTGGAGCGGGCTCGTCCGAGGTCGGCTCGCCGATCCAGTGGACGGTCGTCCCGTCGGCGTAGGTCTGTACAGCCGGGAAGACCAGCTCCGTGCCCGGCTTGTTCGGGACGTGGGCGATGAGCTTGAACTCCTCGAACTGCTCCGGCTCCACCTTCCCGCCGGACCACGTCATCGTCGTGTCCGTGAGGGTTCCTGTCCAGCCCGCAATCGGCTCGAAGGTAACCTCGTCCAGGCCGGGCGGGAGCTGGAGCTCGAGCTTGTTGAACGGGATGTTCTTCTCGTTCGGAGCGCGGAACGTCAGCTCCGCGTCACTGTTGGCCGGTACGGCCTCAGGGGACACCTCGACGTGCGCGAACGCGGCGGGGGCCGCAACGAGCGTGGCAACTGCTGCGGCGACGAGCGTGGTTCGAAGTTTCATCTCAGCCCTCTCTGATCGGAACGGTGACGGTTTGTGTAAGTGCCTCGAACTGGCCGCGTCGCGCTTCGATCGTCACCTGCCAGTCGCCAGGCTGCGGAAAGACGGCGGACGAGGTCGTGTAATGGCTGGGGACGATCTTCGTGAGCGGGATGCGCAGCGGCCCGATGTTCTGGCTCGGGAGCGTTGCCGAGAGCTTGGCCGCGTCAACGCTCGCTGGGAACCCGGTTCCCTGTTTGAAGAAGTACAGGTGAATCGTGTTCGGCCCCGTCTTCGCCGGCTCGACGATGTAGTTGAGCTCGAGCGGCCCGATCGGGACCGTGTCCGTGGCGTACTTCGCCGCCTTGACCGACGCCTTCGCCGGCGGTTCCGTGACCAGGACGGCGGTCACGCCGACGATCACTGCCATGATCGCGAGCTCCGCGCCCGCTGCCCGTAGGAAGCGGCGTTGCTCGACGACCGAGGCGATCTGCTTCTTCAACTTGGGCACTGCGAACCGGTTGTTGTACGCGCCGAGGGCCAGCAGCGGCAGGACGAGCGCGATCTTCGCCAGCAGCAGCTGTCCGTACGTCGTGTCCCAGAGGCCGTGGAACGCCCGCACCTCCTGGTAGCCGCGCAGGGTGCCCGCGATGATCAGCGTTGCGACGGAGACCACTGCGAGGATCGAGAAGCGCGGGACGGCGCGAGAAGCGAGCGGCCAACGGTCCTGCCCGGCGAGCAGCAGCGCGAGGATGGTGAACGTGAGCCCTCCGACCCATGTGGACGCTGCCGCGATGTGGATCACGTCGAAGAGGAACGCCCACGGTCCGCTCGTCCGGCCGTGCCCGGCCGCCGAGAGCGTCGGCAGCAGGAGCAGAGCCCCCAGCGGGAGCAGTTCGAGTCTGCGCGAGCGGCTCGCGATGAGCGCCAGGGCTCCCACGACGACCGCAAGCCCGATCTGCCAGAGGAACGCATGGCCGAACCTCGTCTGGAGGACGGAGTGGATCGTGTCCCAGCGGAACGCTTCGCTGAGCCCGAAGCCGCCCGCCACCGCGCCCTGAAGCACGATGCAGAGGGCGGCCGCGATCACGAGCCCGAAGGACAGTCCCGCGAGGATCCGGAAGAGGCGAGTCCGGAGCTCCTGGGCTGCCGAGCGAAGGACGACCGCGAGCGCGATCGCGCCACCCACGACGAGCAGGATGAGCGCGAAGTCGAGTGCGCGGACGAACTTGAAGAGCGCGTCGATCGTGCCGGGCGTCGTTGCGCCGAAGACCTGCTTGCACGATCCGCCGGGCGTCGCCTTCTTGACGTTGAAGACGAAGGCGCCCGCGACCGGGTGCGAGTCGGCCGAGATCACCCGCCACGTGACCGTGTAGGTGCCCTTGGCCAGCCTCCGGTCGATCGTGACCGCGACCGAGTCCTTGGTCGGGCGAACGATCTTGCCCGAATCGACTCGCCCGCCTGAGCAGTTGTAGACCCGGATCGAGCCGAACGCCGTCTCGACCGCCTCGTTGAAGCGCAGCGAGACGGTCTTCGGGCTCGTGCGGACGACCGAGTTGTTGCTCGGCGTGCTCTCCTGCAGGATCGCGTGGCGCGAACGCCGCGGGTGCTGCCGTCAGCGCGGCCAGGACGACCGCTATCGCCAGCCAGCTTCTTCTTCAAGACACTCCTTCGCTGGACGGGACCAACGGCCTGCTAGCGAAGGGGTGGTGCGCGCTCTCCGTAGCCCCGTGCTAGGCCGGCCGTGCGCGGAACGGCGACGACGCGAGCGGGCTCGGGAACGAAGATCTGGAAAGCGGGCAGCGGTCGGCTCCCGAGAGTGCGGCCGACGGCCCGTGCGGCCGAGTCGAGTAGCCATGCGATCAGCAGCGCGGCGAGCGCGAAGGGCAGCTGGAAGGCGAGGCCGAGCAGGAACGCGGGCTGCGCGACGACCGTCCACGGCACATGACCCGTGTGGACGATCCGCTCGGCGAACTCCTGGACGACGAACGCGATCGGCGGCAGCAGGACGATCAGCGGCGACGCGACCGGCCGGCGAGTCTCGCCTCGGAAACCCGCCGCCGCCTGCAGCGCGAGGCCCGCGAGCAGCACGCCGAGGCTGACCGAGAGCGCGAGCGGGACGTAGCCGAGGTAGGCGTGGCCGCTGCGCGCGAGTGCGTCGGCGCGGGCGTGCGCGTCCGAGTAGACGAGCCGATAGGCGAGCAGGTGCCCGGCGATCAGCCCCGCGAACATGAGCGGGGCCGTCGAGAGCCACGCGAGTCGCTGCCTCATTCCCAGCATGGTGGCAGATCCAGGCGGGATGCCGAACCTACAATCGACGCATGCCCGGCGAGAAGCCAATCGCGGAGAACCGCAAGGCGAGGCACGACTACCACTTCCTCGAGCGCTTCGAGGCGGGCGTCGTGCTGACCGGAAGCGAGGTCAAGTCGCTGCGCGAGGGCCGGGTCAGCCTCCAGCAGGCGTACGCGGACGTGCGCGAGGGCGAAGCATGGCTCGTCGGCGCGCACATCGACCCCTACGAGCAGGCGGGAATCCAGAACCACGAGCCGGAGCGCGACCGGAAGCTGCTGCTGCACCGGCGGGAGCTCGACTCGCTATACGGCAAGGTGCGGGAGAAGGGCCTGACGCTCGTTCCCCTGCGGCTTTACTTCAAGAACGGCCGCGTGAAGCTCGAGCTCGCGCTCGCCCGCGGCAAGGAGCAGCGCGACAAGCGGCGCGAGCTCGCCAAGCGCGACGCCGACCGGCAGATCGAGCGGGCGCTCAAAGGAAGGCGCTGACTAGCAGACAGAGATGCCGGTCCCGTCCCAGCTGTGCTCTCGCTTGACTCTGGGGCCCCCTCCGAATTCCAGCTGGTAACCGTCACTGGCCGTCTCTGTCGTCACGCGGAATGGCCGACCATGGTTGTCGACCGCGACGGACCCATCGCCGGCCGGCCCGGAGTAGAGAAGCTCGGCGGTCCAGTCGACCGTGGCCTTCCGAGTCGACGCTTGGAGCTCGATCTCCTCGATGTCGGTTCGGGTCACGAAAAGCGTAGTGCTCTTGTTAGGCGGCCCGAGGTCGACGAAATTCACAGCCGGCTGCGGTGCGTCGAGGTCGACCTCCGCGGTCTTGACCTCGAGGCCGCCGCACCCTGGCGAGATCGCGTACCACCCTTGGACGGGGGCGGCCCGCTTGACCACGTGAATCTTGATTGCGTCGATCGTCACCGGCTCGTCACCCTTGGCGCGTAGCTGGAGGCGAACCGCCTGCGGGCTTCCCTCGACGGCATCGTGTCGCTGGGCGAACGCGAAGTCGAGGGGATCGTCTCCGCTGAGCTCTGCCGGGTCGAGGTCCGTGGGACTCGGGACATCGCTCTTCGGAACGACGTAGTACTGGCCGACCGGGTTGCCGGCAAAGAACGTGCCGGGCGGCTTCACGCGGACCTGGATAGGAACATCGGACCGGGCGAGCGCTTTCTTCGTCACGCTCTCCGCCTTGTTCAGTGTGCGAGCCCCGACGCCCGCTCCGACGCTGGCGAGGAACGCCGCGGCGATTGCGGCGGCGATCTTCCTTCCGCGGGTCGCGAACAGCTTGGAGGCCGCAGTCTGCCGAAGAGCCATGAGCCGCCTCCTGGAAGACCGCTCTGACGATAACTCACTCGCTCAGGAGCGCAAGCGCCGCGGGCAGCTCGTCCATTCGCTCGATGACCGCGTCCGCGTCGTCTAGGCCCGGGCCGAACCCGATGACGTGGATTCCGGCAGCTCGTGCTCCTGCCACGTCGTTCGTCGTGTCGCCGACGGCGACGGTGCGCTCGGCCGGCCAGTCGCCGTCCTTGTGACGCGCGATCGCGATCAGCTCGGCTCGGCTCTCGGCCTCGCAGCCGAAGGCGCCCTGGCCGGGCGGAAAGAGCTCGGCGAGACCGATCCGTTCCATCCGGGCTCTCGCAACGGGCTCCGGGTTCCCGGTCAGGAGCGCACGGTGCTCGATCTGTCGCAGCGCGTCGGCGGCGCCTTCGGCCGCGGCCCAATGGGACGTGTCCGCGTCCGCCAGGAGCTCGAGGTAGCGCCGGGAGACCTCTGTGCACCAGCGGGCGAGGTGCGGGTCGATCTCCTCGTCACCCAGCCCGGCTGCCCGCAGCAGCTCGCGCGTAATCCGCATCGCAGTCTGGCCGGGATGATCGACGCCCCGAATCGCGTCGCCGGGCAGGGTCACGCCCCAGACCGTCTTGATCGCGTCCGTGGTCGCCAGACCCATCAGCGGGTCGCTGGTCATGAACAGCGTCTTGTCGACGTCGAAGAGGACGAGCAGCACGCCGCTACACTAAGTCCACATACGGGGGCGATCAGGTTTCGACGTGGTCGGTTCTCCGGTTGAGCTGCAAGCCGAGGTCCCCGGTCGGCCTCGTAAAACAACCGGGACAAAACGCAAGTGCGAAGAACCAAAACGCACTCGCTCTCGCTGCCTAAACCACAGTGAGGCGCGTCGCTCCGAGCTCGGCCCGTGGCTCGGGTAGCGGCGTCAGAAAACGGGCTCGGCGCCTAGGGAGAGCCAATCGCCCGAAGCGCGACACCAAAGGATGGCTAGCCCGAAGGTTGGTCGGCTGCCAACCGGCCGGCGGGCGAAACCCAACGGCAGCCTAAGCTTGTAGAGGTTCAACCGGTACGACGGCGGACGCGGGTTCGATTCCCGCCGCCTCCACTCCCGAGCGAAGTCCGGCCCGCTTCGCGGGCCATGACGACTTCGCTCGGATCGTCTTTCGATTCGGTGCCGAAACGAGCCGATGCCGGCTTTGCCGGCATCGGCGGCTAATGTCTCACTCGACTTGGCCCCTCGCCTCTGGTCGATGTTCTGGGGAGGCGCCTTCAATCCGGCGAGCACGGAGTAACGTCCAGACTCACCCGCGGGGTGCCGTTCGCGTCGGCTTCGTCACCGTGCTGTACGACCCAGCTCAAGTTTGAGCGGCTGACCGACGAGCCGTGGGCGCCTGGCTCACCGGGCCCTGGTGGCGCGTTCGAGCGCCCGCCCGGCCACTGGCATGTTTGCGGAGCGCCACACGTGTCGCTCTTCGAAGGGCCAGGCGTAGATCGGGTTGCCCTCGCGAACCAGCTCGACGAGGTGTGGCTCGCCTAGCTCCTCGGAGGACCACTCGTAGAGGCGTTGCAGCCGCGGCACGATCACCGCGTAGTCGAGCAGCCTGCCGAGCCGCTGCTCGTCGGCGATATAGCGGTCCACGTCGAGCGCGAGCGGGTAGCGGTTTGGGAGCACGCGACGGAGTGAGAGAAAGACACCGGCCATGCCGACCCGGGGATCGCCGAGCAGGCGAGCGAGCGGAGCGAACCGTCCCAGCCCAAGGCGCGGCGCCCCCACGAGCGCGTGCGCGTAGAGCACGCGGACCAGCGCGACGTTCATGAAGAAGCGCTCCGGCGGGCTCTCGGCTTCGGCGAGGTCGCGGTGCTCGAGGTAGGCACCCACGATGCTCGCGTTGTGAGCTCGGTACCAGTTCCGTCCCGTCGGTTTCGCGATGAACCTCAGCCACAGGCGCACGGGCTGCGATGACGGCTCTCCGGCCTGGCCGCCGACGAGTGCGACGGATTCGCATCCGTCCCGCAGAAGTCGCTCGTTGACCGCCCTCCACCACACGCTCCCGGGCGGCGAGGCATCGAGCGGATCGAGCACACCGCGGTGCGCCTGCCAGCGCATGAACGACAACGCCGCCCGTCGGAACGGCAAATGTCGGGGAGCGCGGTCGGTTGGACCGTGGTACGTCCGCACGAGCAAGGCAAGACGCGCCGCGGGATCGTCGCGCACGGCCGCGACCTGCGCCTCAGCCGAGGCCAGGGCAGCACCTGCGTACTGGCTCATCGCCGAGTAGTGATAGCGAAGTGCCCGCCGGCCTTTGCGGCCCGCTGCAAATTCCATTGATCGCCTATCTCCCGTCCATGGCTGCTGCGTCGCGCGGCGAGCACGATGGATCCAGCAACGATCAAAGGAGACGTAATGAAGAAATCACTCATATTCGTCGCGGGAGCTGTGCTTCTCGCTGGAACTGTTCTCGGATCCGTGCGCATGTTCGCTGCATCGGGTCCATCCTCTGCGGCAGCGTCGTCGACTGCGGCGCCGAGGCCGTGCGGCGATGTCGCGCTGTACGGTCACATGAAGTCGCTCACGCCCAAGGGAGACCACTTCGAGATGCGGTTCGATCCTGCTTGGTTCCTCAGTGAAGTGACGGCGAGTCGGGCCAAGCTCGAAGACACGGGATCGAGTGACGTTCCGAACGACAACTACGTCGTCGAAGAGGGTCACCGCCTGCTCACCTACCTGGTGCCGGCGACCGCCGATATCACCGTCCTCAGCAAGACGGGAGAGCTCCCCGGACCAGGGTTCCCCTCGACGGCGATCACGGCGTCCCAGTTGGCTCAGCTCGTCGACGGCAAAGAGCCGGTCAAGTTGGCGGAGCCTCTCGAGAGCGGTTTCTGGATGCACGTGAACATCGACACCGTCTGCTCCCTCCAGCAGCAGTACCGCCCATAGGCCTCTCAACCGTGCGGCGCTTCGTCCTGAAGCGCCGCACGAAGGTGCACCAGGCTGATTCCAGATCAGCCTTCAAGCTCGTCCGTCGCTTTTTTGGCGAGCGCGGCTCCTACACCGTCCACAAATGCTCGCGAGCACTCTGTATAAACCCACCGCTCCGCCAAATCAGCTTCCAGGACGTCCCTATTCGGACATTCGACCTGCGACCGCTTGGAGAAGCTTGGCCCGCAGTTCTGAATCAAACGGGATCAGCACGTTGGCGGTTTTCATCCTTACGAGCATGTCTGCCTTCCGGAGATACACCACGTCCACATAGCCGGTGGTCAAGTCACCCTTTTGCGGACCTGCGATGGCCCTAACCGGGATCGCGATCTGCCATGCCGTGGCCTCGTCGACACCAGACGGGTTGATGCGGAGCTTTCCCACTTCGACCTTGGCGAGCTTGAAGTTCTTGCCGAGAGGCGGAAGCAGCGTCTGAACACAGTCGCGAGCGCTTGCCATGCCTTTTGAGAGCGCTTCGAATGCGTCCTTGGCTTGCGCGTCGTCTTTGAGCACACGGGCGTTCGATGACGCCTCTGTACCTTCTCCCCTCGCGAAGTTGGCTGAAGTCGCGTTCCCTAGGATGGTGAGAGCTGAGTCGTCAACTCCGATGCAGCGACGGAACTGCTCCCCGCCCGGGTCTTCCTTCCTTGCTGGAATCGCTTGCCAGCCGTGCGGGAAGTCGCTGAGCTTGAGGATGATCGACTCTGCACGCTGTTGAGCCTTTGCCTCGATCGCGTTCTTCGCGGAGGTTCCCTCACTGTTTCCGCCTCCTTTCCCACCGCAGGAAACGCTTACAGCGAGGGCGACCACCACGATGGCGACCATCACCCGCATGAACTCGGTCTTACACCGGATGATCGCAGCGGGTCAAGTCGAACCGGCCAAAGGCCGCGCTACCTACCCAGTCGGTAGAGTCGGGCGGTGTTGACCTCCATCGGATGGGGCACGCTCTTCTTGATCGGTGCTGTCGGGTGGATGGTCTTTTGGGGTGGTTTTCACATGAGTCGAGTCTTGCTCCGTCGACGCAGGCGGCGGCTCGCGGGCGAACTTGGGCTCCAGGTCGGCATAAGCGAACAACGAGCGCGCCGCGGCGGGGACGTGGAGGCACTGGTCACAATCTCCAGCACCGAGGGGCTCGGAGAGGTCGACGTCGGACTCGTCTGCACCGAGTCCTACGACGTGGAAGTCTCGAGCACGAGCGACAGCACCAGCCAATACGGATCCAGCACTAGCCGCGAAACCCGCACCGCGATCGCTCACGAAGCTTGGCAACCAGTTGAGACCATTCTCGGCGTGCAGAGCGTTCGAATTCCGATTCCGCCCGAGGCGCCGTTCTCATACGCGGGGAGCTGCCTCTCCTTCAAATGGGAGGTAGCGGCCCGCGGGCGCAGAGCCAGGCACGTCGATGCACAGGCCCGGAGCGAGATCTCGGTTCTCCCGTGAGTCCCCGGATTCAGCTGCAGCTCGAGAGCGAGCGCTGCGCGCCCGGCGAGACGGTCCGGGGAACGGTCGAAGTTCGCGAGGGCGGCCGCTCTCGCTCCCTCGAGGCGATGCTCCAGTACAAGGAGCAGACCGACGACTACCTGGAGGTACCGAACAGCATCTCGAGCGGGGTGCTCCACGAAGGCGACCTGGCGACTGGGATGTCATTCGAGTTCGAGCTGCTTCTTCCGGAGGACGCCCTCCCGAGCTACAAGTCCGAGCACGGCGAGCTCTACTGGGAGGTCAACGTCAAGTCGGACGAGCTCGGCCGGGATACGTACGAGCGCCGCCGCATAGAGATCGAGCCCGCGCTCCGAGAGGACTAGGGCCCGATACGAGAGCGCATACCGCTAAGCCTCTGACCCGGTTTCGTCGCGCTTGCGCTGATTGAGCTCGGCCTGGGCGCGTTCGGCGAGCTCGCGAAGGCGGCGGACGTTCGGTTGGTTCCGGGCTGCGCGGCGGAGGCGCTCGATCTCCTCTTTACTCCGCTTCCTCTTCACCGTCCTCCTCCAGGAGATGCCGGATCAACCACGCTTCGGCCGCGATATCGGCGATGTTGACGAGCATAGCCACGACCTCCTCACGCGAGATCAGCGGCTCCGGCTCGGCGACGCTCACCGCCAGATCGTCGTCACATGGCTCCTTCGGCGCAAGATGGCCGAGACCGACCCGTCCGTTTCAGCTGCTGGAGTCGGTTCGTCTGAGGACCGTCGTCGCGACCCTCACGCCGAGGCGCCCGGGAATCAGCACGACGTCCCAGATCTGGTTGACGACGCCGCCGCCGGGCACCTCCTCGGCGAGCGTGTCCATGATCTCGTCGGCGCTGTCCATGAGCTCCTCGCCGGCCTCGACGACACCGCTCGCCATGTCGCCCGCCATCGGAACGGCTGCCAGGGCGATCTCCGCGGTGATCGCCGGCGCCAGGCGCTCTAGGGTGTCCCGCACAGCCTGCTCGGCTTCCGCCCGCGCCTGTTCGGCGTCCTCCACGCTCCACTCCGCGGCGCCTCTGGCGCGTGCCAGCAGGAAGAGGGCGAGCACTCCGCCGATCGCAGACCAGACCAAGGCGAGCACTAGGGCCGCGGCCCAGGCGGACATCGCGGTGGCCAGCCCGAGCACGACCGCTGCGTTCAGGAGGGCGAAGCCTGTGACCAACGCGAGAGCGACTGCCAGCCCAGCGCCGACGTCGCGAGCCGCTCGCAGCACCCTCGGCCTGTTGCGCGAGGCGGAGAGCCGCGCCTCGTAGAAGACGAGCGCGGTCATTTCACGGGCGAGCTGCTCGAGCAGCTCGGTCACCGAGTCCCGAGTCTCGTCCTCCTCCGGCGAAGCGGCGGCCGATTTCGTGCCTTGACTCGCACCGTCGACTTCCACGGGCCACCCCCTCGGCTCGGGAGCGAGTCTAGCGCGACGGTCCGCACTTGTCTTCGCGCGTGGGGGAGCTCTCCTGGTGGATGTCGCCGCACCCCGACTGGGAGCCGACCGAGGACTGGCCTCAGGAGGTGCCGGTCGTGCGCTACGTGACGGAGGACGAGGTCGCGCTCATCGACCCGTTCCTCCCGCCGGAGTTCGACCCGCACGGGAAGCCGGTGCGCGTACTGCTGACGCAGGGAGCGCACTACCGGGGCACCGCCGACTTCGCCGAGCGCTTCGGCGCGTCGGTCTGGACGCCCCCGAGCGCCGTCTGGCGAAAGATTCCCAACCCCGCCACGACCGACGAGCTGCCACCGGGCATCGAGGCGATCGAGCTCGACGGCGAGCCGCAGCAGGTCGCGTTCTTCATCCGCGAGCACTCGACGCTCGTCACCGGCGATGTCCTCAGCGGAACCGTCGGCAGGCTGCACGTCTTCGTCGACGAGGCTGATCCCGAGCGCCTGCTCCCGTCGCTCGAGGCCATCGCCGACCTCCCGATCGAACGTGTGATCGTCCCGCACGGCGACGCGGTCGCATCCGACGGCGCCGCACTGATCCGAGCGGCGGTCGCCGAGGCACGAGACGGCTAGGAGCGCGCGGGAGTATCCTTGGCCGTAATTGCGCCAGAGAGCTAAAGAGGGAGGAAGTATGCGCTCAGCGTGGAGAGGACTCGCGATCGTGGGCCTCGTGCTCACGGCGCTCTTTGTGGTCGCCGCGTGCGGCGGATCGAGCTCGAACGAAAGCAGCAGCACGACCACGGGGACGTCAGGCACTCCGCAGATCGACGCAAGTGCGTTGACGGCGGACTTCTCGGAGATGGCCAAGCTCAAGGACCTTGCTAGTGAAGGCAAGGGAATGATCGGGGTCCTGCTCCCCGACACCACGACGTCGGCGCGCTACGTCCAGTACGACGCGCCGTACCTGAAGAAAGCCTTCGAGACCGCTGGGCTCTCTTCCGACCAGTTCAAGATCGACAACGCTCACGGCAGCACCAGCACGATGCAGCAGCAGGCCGAGGCGGACATCACCGCCGGCGCGTCAGTGCTCCTGGTCGATCCCCTCGATCCGGGATCGGGAGCGGCCATCGAGTCGAACGCCTTGTCGAAGGGCGTGAAGGTGATCGACTACGACCGCCTCGTCACCGGCGGCCCGAAGGATCGCTACTACGTCAGCTTCGACAACGTCGAGGTCGGGAAGCTGATCGGTCAGGGCGAGGTCGACTGCATCGGCGCCTGGGGCGTCAGCAAGCCGAACATCCTCGTGATGAGCGGCGACCCGAAGGACAACAACGCGAAGCTCTTCGCGCAGGGCTACGACGGCGTGCTGAAGTCGCACTTCGACGATGGCTCGTACGTGAAGGTCGGCGCCCCGCCAGGCACCTGGGATCCGCCAACCGCGGCCACGACGTTCGAGCAGCAGTACACGGCCCACCCGAACATCAACGCGGTCGTGACGCCGAACGACGACAACGCGAACGCGATCATCGCTGTGCTCTTGAAGAACAAGGTCCCGGCGAACAAGTTCCCGACCACCGGTCAGGACGCGTCGCCGTCGGGCCTCCAGAACATCCTCAAGGGCTACCAGTGCGGAACCGTCTACAAGCCGATCTACCTCGAGGCACAGGCGGCCGCGGCGCTCGCGCTCTTCCTCCGGGCGGACAAGACGCCGCCCTCGTCGCTCGTGAACGCGACGACGAAGGACACGGAGCTGAACGCGGACATCAAGTCCGTCTACACGAAGCCCATCTGGGTGACGAAGGAGAACATGAACGACACCGTCGTCAAGGACGGTGCGATCAAGGTCTCCGATCTCTGCGCCGGCAAGTTAGCCAGCGCGTGCAAGGCGGCAGGAATCCAGTAGGCCGAGCTGGGCTGGGCCTCGCCCTCCTCGGGCGGGGCCCAGCGCACCGGCGGGTCGTAATCCGGCAGAAGGGACTCGATGACGACCAGCGGGAACGGGGCCGAGCCTCTCCTTCGCCTCAAAGGCGTCTCGAAGAACTTCGGGCCGGTGCAGGCGCTCTCGGACGTCGATCTCGACCTCCCGGCGGGTGAGGTGACCGCGCTCATCGGCGACAACGGCGCTGGCAAGTCGGTGATGATCAAGTGCATCGCCGGGATCCATGCTCCGGAACACGGCCAGATCTTCTGGGACGGAAAGCCGGTCCGGATTCGTACGCCCCGCGAGGCCGCCGCGCTGGGCATCGAGACCGTCTACCAGGATCTCGCCCTATGTAACAACCTGGACATCGTGCAAAACATGTTCCTCGGGCGGGAGCGCGTGAACGGACGCGTCTTCCTGGACGAGGAAGCGATGGAGAAATCAGCTGCTGAGACGCTCGCTAGCCTCGCGGTGACGACCGTCCGCTCGATCCGCCAACCGGTTGCCTCGCTCTCGGGCGGTCAGCGGCAGTCGGTGGCGATCGCGAAGGCCGTGCTCTGGGACGCAAAGCTCGTGATCATGGACGAGCCGACGGCGGCGCTCGGCGTCGCGCAGACGCGGATGGTGCTCGACCTCACGCGCCGCCTCGCCGAGCAGGGGCACGCGGCGCTCTTCGTGTCGCACAACATGAACGACGTCTTCGAGGTCGCCGACCGGATCATCGTGCTCTACCTCGGCCGCGTCGTCGCGCAGCGCCCGGCGTCGGAGCTCGACCGGCAGATCGCGGTCGATCTGATGACGACGGGCGCCTCGGAGCGGCTCGCCAAGAACGGAGACGGCGCCTGATGGCCAAAGTCGACGAGACGGTCGGACAGCCCGAGCCGGACGTTCAAACGGAGAACGCGGCTCGCCAGGCCGAGCTCGCGGTTCCGGCCGAGATCACCGCCGATTCCGTCGGTGAGTACTTCAGAGCCTCGCTCGCGAGGATCAAGGCCGGCGAGAGCGGAGTCCTGCCGGTCATCGCGGGACTGATCCTGATCTCGATCCTCTTCGAGTCCCTCGACTCGAAGTTCCTGACCGCCGGCAACCTCGTCAACCTGCTCGTCCAGGCTGCCGTCTTCAGCCTGCTGGCGATGGGCGAGGTCTTCGTCCTGCTGCTCGGCGAGATCGACCTCTCGGTCGGGTTCGTCGCCGGCCTCGGCGGCGTGATCATGGCCGACCTCGCGAGCCCGGCTCACGGCTGGCCGTGGTGGGCGCGCGATCCCGGCCGCACTACTCGCGTGCGCCGGGATCGGGATTCTCCAGGGCACGATCATCACGAGGATCGGCCTGCCCTCCTTCGTGGTCACGCTTGCGGGCCTCCTCTTCTGGCAGGGCGTGCTCCTCAAGATCCTCGGCAACGGCGGGACGATCCCGATCCAGGACGACACGATCAACAACATCGCGAGCGCGAACATCAGCCCGCTCGCGGGCTGGATCCTGATGCTCGTCCTCGTCGGGGTGTTCGGCTTGACGCTCTGGCGGCGAGATTCGAAGCGGCGCCGTGCAGGGCTCGTCGCCCCGCCGCCGACGGTGACGCTCCTGAAGATCGGCGGCGCGCTGGCAGGCGGCGTCGCCCTCGTCCTGCTCTGCAACCACGACCGCGGAATCTTCGCGCCGATTCGCGGTGTGCCGTGGGTCGTGCTCCTCGTGGTCGGCGTGCTCGTCCTGTGGACGGTCCTGCTCGGCCGCACGCAGCTCGGCCGCTACCTGTACGCGATCGGCGGCAACGCCGAGGCTGCGCGCCGGGCCGGAGTGAGCCTGGCGAAGATCCGGACGATCGCGTTCATGTTGTGCAGCCTCACGGCTGGGATCGCGGGCATCGTCTACGCGTCGCGGCTCCGGTCGATCTCGACGTCGATCGACGGCGGCACGCTCGTCCTCTACGCAGTCGCGGCCGCGGTGATCGGCGGCACGAGCCTGTTCGGAGGCCGGGGGAAGGCGATCCACGGCGTGCTCGGTGGGATCGTGATCGCGGGCATCGACAACGGCATGGGCCTGATGGGCTTCACGGCCGCGTCGAAGTACATGGTCACGGCGCTGGTGCTGCTGGCGGCGGTGACGATCGACGCGCTCTCACGCCGAGGCCGCGTCGAGACTTAGCGCCGCACTAGGAATTCGAGCCTACGAGGAGTACATTCGCGAGCAGCCAGGAAGGGAGTTTCTGTGCTCAAGCCGTGGATTGCTTCGACGCTCGTAGTCGCCGGCCTCGCGTTGGTCCTGGCGCCTGGGGCTCTGGCGGACGTCACCGAGTTCCCGCTCCCGCACGCGGACAGCCGCCCGTACACGATCGTCGCAGGGCCTGACGGAAATCTCTGGTTTACGGAGTCCGACCGCGGCACGATCGGCCGGATCACTCCAAGTGGCACGATCACCGAGTTCCCGCTCGAGGAGCAGGAGAGCGGGCCTTACGGGATCACGGTCGGCGCCGACGGCAACCTCTGGTTCACCGAGCGCTTCGGGAACCAGATCGGGAAGATCACGACGTCCGGGTCGATCACGGAATACCCCATCCCGACCCCAGATGCGCAGCCCTGGGACATCACGGCGCTCCCGAACGGCGACCTCTGGTTCACGGAGGAGACCGTCGACCAGGTCGCCGTCATCCATCCGAACGGTGCCATCGACGAGTACCCGAGCGGAATCGGCCAATTCCCGACGTTCATCGCGACCGGGCCGGACGGCAACATCTGGTTCACCGAAGAGATCGGGAACAACATCGTCCGGCTCGATCCCGCGAACCCCGGGGATCAGACGGAGTTCCCGCTCATCACCGACGTCGCGCTCCCTTGGGACATCAACGTCGGGCCCGACGGGAACCTCTGGTTCACGGAGCTCGCCGGCCGCCACATCGGGAAGATCACGATGCAGGGTGACGTCACTGAGTATCCGGTCGACGGCAACCTCGGGATCGCCGGGATCGCAGCCGCACCGTCCGGGGACACGCTGTGGTTTACGGAGAACGACTCGTTCGACGTCGGCACGATCACTGTTGACGGCACCGTGGGCGCCGAACGGCTTGCAACGAGCGACTATCCGTTTGGGATTACGGCGGGGCCGGACGGGAACATGTGGTACTGCGCCGGGTACGGGAACGCGATCGGGCGCGTGAACCTGGGGCCGCCTCCTCCACCACCGCCTCCGCCGCCTCCGCCTCCGCCTCCTCCGCCTCCGCCTCCGCCTCCACCTCCTCCGCCTCCACCTCCGCCGCCTCCGCCGCCTCCGCCACAGCCGCCTCCGCCGACGATGTGCGTCGTCCCACGCGTGATCGGCCTCACCCTCGGGCGCGCAAGGGCGCGCTTGCGGTCGAGTCGCTGTCGTGTCGGCCGCGTTATCCGCCGCGGGCGGTCGGGTCGACGGCGCCGGGTGATCGCGCAGAGGCCTCGTGCGGGAGCGGTCAAGCCGAAGGGCTTCCGGGTCACACTCGTCATCGGTCGCCGCTAGCTCCGCCGGCGATGTCGAGAACGGAGGAACGGCTCCGTTCATTGGGTGACAGGTGCCAAAGTTGGGCCAGACGGCCCAGAGCGAAGGAGGAGCGATGGCCAGATACCTGCTGGCAGTCAATTTCGAGGGCGGCGTCGTCGACACGCCCATGGAGGAGTGGAAGCCCGAGGAGATCCAGGCGCACCTGGACTACTACCGGGCGCTCACGCAGGAGCTGACGGAGAGCGGCGAGCTCGTGCAGTCCGAGATCCTGACCGGGCCGGACCTCGCGAAGATCGTGACCTCAGACGGCACGACGCCCGTCATCACCGACGGGCCGTTCCAGGAGTTCAAGGAATGGCTCGCCGGCTTTCAGGTCTTCGACGTCGAGTCCGAGGAGCGGGCGCTCGAGATCGCGGCGAGGCTCTCGGCCGTGCCCGGCCCCGACAGCATGCCGACCCAGCAGCCGATCCAGGTCCGGCAAGTGATGGACGAGCGCATCTCGGACGCAGAAGGGATGCAGGAGTACCTGGAGACCGCGGCGGGCGAGCGCTGAACGTCCGGCAGGGTGTCGAGGACCTGCTGCGCGAGCTGGCGCCGCAGGTCCTCGGCACGCTCGTGCGGAGGTACGGCGACTTCGACACGGCCGAGGACGCCGTCCAGGAAGCGCTGCTCGCAGCCGCGACGCGCTGGCCTCGCGACGGGATCCCGGAGGAGCCCCGAGCCTGGCTGATCCAGACCGCGTCCCGGCGGTTGATCGACGAGTGGCGGAGCGATCGGGCTCGGCGAAACCGGGAAGAGCTGGCCTCACAGGAGGAGACGCGGACCGATGTGCCCGATCAGGACGACACGTTGACCGTGCTGTTCATGTGCTGCCATCCCGCGCTGACCCCGGCTTCGGCGATCGCGCTGACCCTGCGGGCCGTGGGTGGGTTGACGACGGCCGAGATCGCGAGCGCGTTCCTCGTCGAGGAGGCGACGATGGCGCAGCGGATCTCACGGGCGAAGCGCCGCATCAGCGACTCGGGCGAGCCATTCCGGATGCCGAAGCCCGACGAGCGGCCGGTGCGGTTGCAGACGGTGCTCCACGTCCTGTACCTGATCTTCAACGAGGGCTACACGAGCAGCGCCGGCAGCGAGCTGCACCGCCCCGAGCTCTCAGACGAGGCGATCCGAATGGCGAGGCTGACCCACAGGCTGCTGCCGGACGACGGCGAGGTCGCGGGCCTGCTCGCGCTGATGCTGCTGATCGACGCGCGACGACCGGCGCGGACGAACGCCGAGGGCGAGCTCGTCCCGCTCGCAGAGCAGGACCGGGCGTTGTGGGATCGCGGGCAGATCGCCGAAGGGACGGCGCTGCTCGACGGCGCGATGGGCAAGCCGCCGCTCGGCGAGTACCGGATCCAGGCCGCGATCGCGGCCGTGCACGACCGAGCTCCGCGGGCCGAGGACACCGACTGGCCGCAGATCCTCGCGCTCTACGGGCTGCTCGAGCAGCTGACCGGCAATCCGGTGGTCACGTTGAACCGGGCGGTCGCCACGGGCATGGCCGAGGGGCCGACCGAGGGCCTGGCGGTCCTCGACTCGCTGGACGAACGCCTCGCGGGCTACTACCGGCTGGATGCGGTGCGCGCACATCTGCTCGAGCTCTCCGGCGACACGGAAGCAGCGTTCGAGCACTATCGCGCGGCGGCCGCCCGCACGACGAGCCTTCCCGAGCAGCGCTACCTGTCGATGAAGGCCGCGCGGCTCAGGCTGGAAGAGACAGAGCGGCCCGCCTCCGGATGAGCAAGCGCCACGCGAGGCCCACCGCGAACATCGCCAGGCCGGCGACGACCGCGCTGAGAGGGAGCGTGGCGACGAGCGTCACGCACCCCACGAGCCCGACCGCGTTCAGCGCGCGCGGCCAGCGGCGCCACTCGCCGCGCTGCGTCCACGCCGATGCGTTGGCGATCGCGTAGTACGTCAGCACGCCGAACGAGGAGAACGCGATCGCGCCGCGCAGGTCGGTGGTCAGCACGAGGAGCGTCACCGCGGTCGCGACCGCGAGCTCCGCGTGATCCGGCACTCGGTAGCGCGGATGGACCGACGACAGCCAGCGCGGGAGGTCGCCCTCGCGGGCCATGGCCAGAGTCGTGCGCCCGATCCCTGCGATCAGCGCGAGCAGCGCGCCCAGGCTGGCGACCGCCGCTCCGACGTCGACGAGCGGAACCGCCCAGTCGGCGCCGACCGAGCGGACCGCGCTCTCGAGCGGCGTCACGCTCGCCGCCAGCGCATCCGGGCCGAGCACGAGCAGCACCGACCCGGCGACGACCGCATAGACGGCAACGGTGATGCCGAGTGCCAGCGGGATCGCGCGCGGAATCGTCCGCCGCGGGTCGCGCACCTCTTCGCCGAGAGTCGCGATTCGCGCGTAACCCGCGAACGCGAAGAAGAGGAGCCCCGCCGACTGGAGCACGCCGTACAGGCCGTTGGGGAGCTCCCACGTCAGGTTGCCCGTCGAGGCGTCGCCGCTGCCCAGGATCACGCCGACGACGACGGCCAGGGCGACGAGCGAGACCGCGACGAGGATCCGCGTCAGGCCCGCCGTCCGCGTGATGCCGCGCAGGTTGACCGCCGTGAGCGTCACCACTGCTGCGGCCGCGACGACACGCTCGACCCAGCGCGGCCCGGGAACCGCATAGGCGGCGAACGTCAGCGCCATCGCCGCGCAGGACGCGGTCTTACCGATCACGAAGCCCCAGCCGGCGAGGAAGCCCCACCACTCTCCGAGCCGTTCCCGTCCGTAGACGTAGGTGCCGCCCGAGGTCGGGTACTGGGCCGCGAGTTGCGCGGATGCGACCGCATTGCAGTAGGCGACACCCGCCGCGAGCGCGAGACCCACGAGCAACAGGCTCCCGGCCGACGCGGCCGCAGGCGCGAACGCTGCGAAGACCCCGGCGCCGATCATCGAGCCGAGCCCGATGACGACGGCGTCGAACGTCCCGAGCCGCCGGGCGAGCGTCGTCAAAGCGCTTCGGCGATCCGCCTGGCTGCGTCCGCGAGCTCCTCGTCGGTGACGTTGGGCAGGACGTCCTCCCAGAGCGGAAGCATCATTCCGGACGCCTCCAGCATCCCGAGTGGGCGCGGAATGAACCACACGTGGAAGTGCGCGCCTCCGTCTCCCCAGCGGTAGAGGTGCACGCGGCCGACGTCACCGAGCCCGAGGATCGCACGCTCGACGCGGGCGGCCAGCGGGCCGAATTCGGCGGCCGCCTCGGGCGACAGGTCGCTGAACGAGTCGACGTGCTCGCGACTCGCCAGCCAGACCGCTCCGGCGAGGCTGCCTCCGACGGGCGGGTGCAGGCTGAAGTGCTCGTCCTGCCAGACGGCTGCGGTCGACTGTCCGGTGCAGATGCCACAGGGCTCGCCGCCCGCCTCGCCGCGGCGCGGCGGCTCGGGGACGACTCGCCCCCCCGGTTCGCGGACAGTCAGTGGCTCGGCGTACGGAAGCTGCATGGTCAGGCTCCTTCCTCTAGAGCGACTGGAACGGCGGGGAGGATCCCGGCGGCGCGCCGCGCGATCTCGATGAACGGCCTCAGGCGCGCGGTGAGGTCGGCACGCGTTGCACGAAAGGCCTCCAGGCGCTGCTCTTCGGGCCCCTCGACGGTGCTCGGGTCCTCGAGGTGCCAGTGCAACGAGCTGTGCGGGCCGGGCAGGCTCGGGCATTCTTCGCGCGCGCTGTTGGACAGGGTGACGACGTAGTCGAAGCTGCGGTCGAGCAGTCCCGTGACCGGCTTCGCGCGGGCCTCCTGCCAGTCGATGCCGATCTCGGCGAGGACGCGAACCGCGAGCGGGTGGACTTCCTTCGGGCTGGTGCCGGCCGACGACGCTCCGAAGTCCGGGCCGCCGAACCGGTCGAGGAGGGCCTCGGCGATCTGGCTGCGCGCCGAGTTCCCGTTGCACACGAAGAGGACGCCGATCGGGACCGGGCTGGCCTCGCCGCGATCGACCGCCTCGATCGTGCGCTCGAGATCGACGAGCTCGATCTCGAGGCGCTCCAGCTCTTCGCGCTGGCGCGCGATGTTCCGCCGCTGCTGCTCGAGTGTCGCGGTCAGCGCCGGGTCGGTGACCTCGCCCTCCAGGCACCGGTCGACGAGGCGCCCTGCTTCGATCGGGGTCAGGCCCAGGCGGCGGAGCGCGAGGATCAGCGTCAGCCGCGAGAGGTCGGCGTCGCTGTACTCGCGGTAGCCGTTCTCGCGGCGAACGGGGCTGGGGAGGACCCCGGCCGCCTCGTACCAGCGGACGCCGGAGGGCGAGATACCGGCCCGGCGCGCGAACGACGAGATGTTCACGCCTCGACTGTAATCCTTACAGTGACTGTAAGGTCAAGCGGCGCCGTGAATTTCGCGCATGACATGGTGTTGGGCGGTCTGAGGCGGTTTGTACACTCGATGCCCGGTGGGACGCATGCTGCGCATTGCGGGGTTGGTCGGCCTGCTCGGTATAGCGGTGTTGGCGTTCGTGATCGGTCTCCCGTTCGCCAAGCACATGAACGACGACGCGGTGATCCGTTGTTCAGTCGCGGCGCCCGGTAAAGGGCTCGTGCTGACGAAGAACGGGCATTACCGTCCCCTTGGGCCCAGGACGCTCACGCTTCGCTGGTCCTGGAAGCGACGGGATTATCTGTGCGTCTACCACTACCGGAACGGCAAAGAAATCGTACGCCCGGCGCCGAACTCGATTGACGGCTAGAGCGAAGCGGCTTGCGGGTATGACAGGGTAGGGCCGCGAGTAACCGAGGAGGGTGATGTCGGGTCGCCGGACAACCTTGCGGCAGCTGGGACGCGTCGGGCCGCTCTTCGCGCTCGCCGGCGCCGCGGGCTTCCTGCTCGGAGCCTGCGGCGGCGGAGGCGGGAGTGGAGGCGCGCAAGCCTCAGGCCTGACCGGGACGCTGACCGGCGTGACGGCCACTCGCTCGATCCGGACCGCGACGCGCACCACGCCGACCGTGCCTCCGGCGGCTGCGACGACCGGGCGGGTGACGACGGCCGAAGCTCCACCTCCGGCGCAACCTCCACCCGCGCCGCCCCCTCCTCCGCCGGCACTTCCACCTCCGCCGCCTCCGCCTCCTCCTCCACCACCACCACCACCACCACCACCACCACCTCCGCCTCCGCCGCCGCCTCCTCCACCTCCTCCACCACCTCCTCCGCCACCGCCACCGCCACCGGCCGTCACGACCACCGGAGGCGGGTCGTCGGGCAGCTCGCCGTGGCCGTGGATCCTCCTCGCAGTCGCAATCGCGGCAGGAGCGCTCTTCGGCCTCCTGCTCTGGCGTCGGAGACGCGCGGGCGCTGCTTCCTGGGCCGGCCGGTTCGACGACCTCACGAAGCGCTGCTTCGTCGCGGTCGACGACGTGCTCTCCCAGGGCTCGGTCGTGACGGGACAGATCCAGGCGCTCGCCGCGGAGGCGAGAACGCTCGAGGCTCGCGCTCCGGACGATACGGCCAGGGCCGAGGCCGGGCGCCTGCGCGGCCAGCTGGACGAGCTCGCCACGACGCTCGAGGGCGACCGGACGCTTCGGCTCAGCTCGCCTCCGCCGGGCGAGGAGCAGCTCTCGTACTCGACGGCTCTGATCCGTCGCCAGGTCGAGCAGCTGCAGGGCATCCTGCGCCCGCCGCCCGCCCCGGGCGAGCCTCCGCCCGCCTAGCCGCCGAGAGCGGCGATGCGCCCTGCGACGAGCGCGGCATCCTCGCCGACGCCGTAGAGGAGCGACGACTTGCGCTTGCGCAGGAAGTGGACGCCGACGAAGTAGAGCCCGGGCACGACGGTGCTCGCCCCGTCGCGCTGAATGGGGAACCCGTGCTCGTCGAACGCCTCGGGCCACGGGAGCCAGGACGTGTAGTCGGGCCGGAACCCGCCGGCGAAGACAACCGCTCCGAAGCTGGACAGCTCGAGCTCCTCGGGCGCATCCGCCACGAACGGCTCCGGGTCCTCGATCCCCGGATCTTCCAGGCCCCGCTCCGCCACGAGCTCGCGCACGAGATTCATGAACTGGGTGTGCCGCTCGTCGCTCAACGCAACGGTCTCGGCGAGGTCCGGAGCGAACTGCACCCGGCCGTCCGCCGCGCCGAGAAAGTGGCCGGCGAGGACAACGCCCTGCGCCTGGAGCGTGCGCAGATGGAGGTCGTGACCGCCCCCGTGACCGGTGGCGACGATGTTTCCGAAGAGCCGGGCCTCGGGAGTCGGCAGCGACTCGACCCTGGCCTCGACATGGCCCGTCTCCACCAACCACCAGACGAGGTCTCGCCCTCCGAACCGGCGCGGCGCCCACGCGGCCCGCCCGCAGGCGACGACCACGTCGCGGCCGGCCTCGTGCAGCTCCTCGGCGATTTGGCACCCCGATTGGCCGCTGCCGATCACGAGCACCCTCCCTGCCGGCAGGGCACCTTCGTTCCGGTATTCGTCCACGTCGATCTGGAACAGATCCGCGGGCAGCGTGTCGGCGGCCGCTGGGCGATGTGGCCGCTGGTACGCGCCCGTCGCGAGGACGACTGAGCCGGCGCGCAGCTCCCCGGCGGACGTGCGCAGGACGAATCCGCCGTCGAGCGCTTCGATCGACTCGACCGACACGTTCTCGCGCACGGGCGCCCCGGCCGCGTAGCGCTCGAGGTAGCTCACGATCTCGTCTCGCGCCATGAACCCGTCCGGATCCGGCCCGTCGTAGTGACCGTCCGGGAGTTGCACGGACCAGTTGGGCGTCACGAGGCAGAAGCTGTCCCAGCGGCCGCGCCACGTCTGTCCGATCCGGCCACGCTCCAGGACGGCGTGCTCCACGCCGGCCTTCGTCAGCTCACGGCTCGTGGCGAGCCCCGCCTGGCCGGCGCCGACGACGATCACGGGGATCGGTCCCTCGGTCACGCGCGTATCTTTCCCGACCCTCGGCCGGGCGGCGAAAACCGGTGGCGGCGTTTCAGGCGTAATGGACTGAATGGCCTCGGCTTCGATTTCCCTCACATCGACTCCCCGCGGGACGCACGGGCGGGCGCGTTCGTACGCCCTGCTCGCGATCGGCGTCCTTGCGGCCGCGCTGCCCCTCGTCGGGCTCCTCTCGCTGCTCCTCCGCTCGGAGCTCGACCCCCACATCGAGAACTACCAGCTCCACTTCGTCGTCTTCGGGCTCGTCGGCGCAGTCGCGGTCGCGCTCGGCTACGCCGCGGGGGAGGCGGCCAACCAGCGCGGCGACGCGCGCGTGCTGCTCCTCTCGCTGGCGTTCATGGCGACCGGAGGCTTCCTCTGGCTCCACGCGATCGGGACGCCCTCGATCCTCTTCTCGCAGGAGCACGCGGGGTTCCAGGTCGCGATCCCGGTCGGACTGCTCGTGAGCGCGATCTTCGCTGCGGGGTCAGCGTTCGTCGACGTGCGGCCGGGGATCGGGGCTCGGTTGATTCGACGCCGTGGCTTGCTTCGGATCTCGGTGCTGGCCGTGATGGTTGCGTGGTTCGTCTGGACCGTCGAGAACCTGCCGCCGCTGCAGGGGCCGGACACCGAGGCGGCGACGAACCACCTGGTGACAGCGCTGGCGGTCGCCGGGACGATCATCTACGCGGTCAGCGCCGTGCGCTACTGGAGCATCTTCCGGCACCGCCGGAACCTGCTCCCGATCACGGTCATCGCCTGCTTCCTCCTCCTGTCCGAGGCGATGATCGGCGTGGCGGTGACCGGCGAACGCAAGTGGCACGCAAGCTGGTGGGAGTGGCACGGCCTGATCGTCGCGGCGTACGTGATCGTCGGCCTGGCCGCCCGCCGGGAATGGCGCGACGAGCGGTTCAGGCGGCTGTACCTGCCGACGACGCGCGCCCGGCACCAGCAGGTGAGCGTCCTCTTCGCCGATCTCGTCGAGTTCACCGCCTTCGCCGAGCGGTCGTCGCCGGCCCAGGTCGCGGCCGTGCTCGACGCCTACTGGGGCACAGCCGCGCCGCTGATCACCCGGGAGTTCGGCGGCGAGGTCGAGAAGTTCATCGGCGACGCGCTCGTGGCGATGTTCAACAACCGAGGCGATCAGCCCGATCACGCCCTGCGCGCGGCCGGTGCGGCGCTCGAGCTCCAGCGCAGGCTGTCCGCGGTCTTCGAACAGCATCCGAGCTGGCCTCGGATTCGTGTCGGGGTCAACAGCGGCGATGTGATCGTCCGGGAGATCGGCAGCCACGGCCACGTTGCCTATCCGTCCGTGGGCGACACGGTGAACACGGGAGCTCGCCTCGAGAACGCAGCCCCGTCCGGCGGCGTCCTGATCGGAGACGAGACCTATCGGCGCCTCCCGACCGGGACGGTTGCCGAGTGGCAGGGCGGGCTCCGCGTAAAGGGCAAGGACGAGCCCATCGACGCGTACCTGCTGCTGGCGCTGCCCTAGTAGGCGTCGTCGAGAGCCTCGGCGACATTGAGCATCGCCAGATACGTGAAGTTCGCCAGCTTGTGCTGCGCGCGCTTCACGAAGACCCACTCCCGTGGCTGGGAGCCGGCCACTTCGCGTGGAAGGACGCTCCGGATCGCTACTGGCCGCTGCTGATCGACTTCGTGACGAGCCACGCGGAGAGTCGTGAGCTGTCGCCCAGCAACGAGTAGTCGCCTCGCTCGGCGATCTCCGTCGCCGCCTCGACGAACGCATTGACCGCGGTCCAGGTCAGCGCTCCGCCGACGCTGATCCGCTGGGCGCCCGCCTCGACGATCTCGGCCGTCGAGAGACCGCGCCGCGCGAGGACGTTCACCGGCTTCGACACGGCTTCGCAGACGGCACGGATCTCCGGAGCATTCTCGAGGCCCGGCGCGTAGAGGACGTCCGCACCCGCCCGCTCGAACGCCTGGAGGCGCGCGATCGTGTCGTCGAGATCCGGATTCCCGCGGATGTGGTTCTCCGCGCGCGCCGTCAACGTGAACGGCCAGCCGAATCCGCTCGCCGCCTCCACGGCTGCCGCGACGCGCTCGACGGCGTGCGGGAGCTCATAGAGGTGTCCGGCAGGATCCCAGTCCTCGATCGAACCGCCGACCGCGCCCGCCTCGGCGACACGCGTCACGGCCGCGGCGACGTGCCCGGGCTCGGAGCCGAACCCGTTCTCCAGGTCGACGGAAATGGGCAGGTCGACCGCGCCCGCGAGCGACCCGACGTGCTGCACGACCTCGTCGAGCGTCACGTTCCCGTCCAGGCGCCCGAGCGTGAACGCGAACCCGGAGCTCGTCGTCGCCAGCGCATTGAAGCCGAGCGCTTCGAGCACGCGCGCGGACCCCGCGTCCCAGGGGTTCGGGATCACGAACGGCGCCCCCTCGTGGAGCGCCTCGAACCGGGCTGCGTGCTCTTCTTGCGTGCTCACGACACGACTCTGCCAGACACTCGCGCGAGGGATGCCGGTTCCGCGGTTCGGCCCTACGCTCAGAAGAGGCTTGATCGTCTCGCGCGGGCGGGGCGGTGAGCCCTGACATCATGCGCGACCGCCCAGCACGCCGCATCCTGCTCGCCGCCGCTCTTGCTTTGGCGCTCGTCGCCGCTGCCGTCGCGGGCGCGGCGAGCGGCCGGCACGCCGCTCCGCCTCCTGACGCGGTGCCGGGCTCGATCATCGTCGGCTTCAAGGCTCACGTCTCCGCCAAGGGGCGCGCCGGCGTGCTTGGCGCAGTCGACGCTCGGCCGACGAAGCGCTTCGCGCAGATCGACAGCACCGTTGTCTCCGTGAACCCTGCGAACGCGAAGTGGACGATCCGCACCCTCGAGCAAGACCCGCGCGTCGCCTACGCAGAGCCGAACTTCATCCTCCACGCGGCCGACGTCGTCCCGAACGACCCGTCCTTCCCGCAGGACTGGGGCCTCGACAACAGAGGCCAGACGGTGAACTACACGACCGGCACGCCCGATGCGGACATCGACGCGAAGGAGGCGTGGTCCGTCTCCACCGGAAGCCCCGACGTCACCGTCGCGGTCATCGACACCGGTGTCGACGTGACGCACCCCGATCTCGCCCAGAACATCTGGGTCAACGAGGGCGAGAACTGCGCGGGCTGCCGGACGAACGGCCTCGACGACGACGGCGACGGCTACGTCGACGACTGGCGCGGCTGGGACTTCGTGAACCACGACAACAACCCGACGGACGACAACGGCCACGGAACGCACGTCGCGGGGACGATCGCCGCGGCCGGCAACAACGGCATCGGCGTGACCGGCGTCACCTGGAACAGCACGATCATGCCGCTCAAGTTCCTCGACTCGAGTGGAACCGGGTCGACCGAGGACGCCATCAGCGCGATCCTCTACGCACGCGCGAAGGGCGTCCCGATCATGAACAACTCCTGGGGCGGCGGTGACTTCTCGCAGGCACTCGGGGATGCGATCGAACTGACGGACCAGAGCGGCGAGCTCTTCGTCGCGGCCGCGGGCAACGACTTCACGAACACGGACGCCGAGCCGTTTTACCCCTCGAGCTACGACACCCCGAACATCATCTCGGTCGGCGCGAGCGACCAGTTCGACCGCAAGGCCTGGTTCTCGAACTACGGCGTGCGCACCGTCGATCTCTCTGCACCGGGCACGAACGTCTACTCGACATGGAAGGGCTCGACCTACCGCTTCGCGGACGGCACGTCGATGGCTGCCCCGCACGTCTCGGGAGCGGCCGCGCTCGTCAAGGCGGTGTTCCCGAATGCGAGCGGTGTCGGCCTCAAGGCGCTCCTCCTGCGCACGGTCGACCCGATCGCCGCCTTGAATGGCGCGAGCAGGACCGCCGGTCGCCTCAACGTCGACCACGCCGTCCGCTGCACAGGCCCGCAAGCCTGGATCGAGTCGCCGGCGAACGGCGTCGAGTTGAACGCGGGCGATCCGCTCGAGGTGCGGGTCGTCGGCGTACTGTGCGGCTCGCCGGACGGCGTCTCGGTGACTGCGACGCTGAACGGCAGCCCGCTGCCGCTCGACGCGCGCGGCGACGGCCTCTACACGGCGACCTTCACGCCGTCGGCAGGCGCGGTCAACGTGACCGTCACGGCAAGCGCCGGCGGTTCGTCGGACGTGCAGAACGTGACCGCGATGGTCGACCAGACGTATGCCATCGTCCCCGGCGGCGCCCCGGTCACGATCGCGACGCACTCGGCGGGCGAAAATGCGTGGCTGACGTTCGACGGCCAGGCCGGCCAGCGAATCGCCCTGCGCATGAGCAGCGTCACGATCGGTCCGTCGCCGTGCTGCTCGACCTACATCTCGATCTTCAAGCCCGACGGGACGATGCTCGGCCAGCAGACGCTCGTCGGGACGAACGGCGGTTTCGTCGACACGCGCGCTCTGCCCGCGACGGGCCGCTACAGGATCCTCATCGACCCGCAGGCCACGGCCACGGGCTCGATGACGCTCACGCTGTACGACGTCCCGCCGGACGTGTCGACGACGATTGCGCCCGCGGGCCCGCCGGTCACGGTCATCACCGGGCCGGTGCCCGGCCAGAACGCGCTCGTCCGGTTCGACGGCGTCGCCGGCCGCCGCGTGAGCCTGCTCCTGAGCAACGTCACGATCGGCACGTCGACCTGCTGCTCGGCCCGCGTGTCGATCCTCAAGCCCGACGGCTCGACGCTCGTCTACGCCACGCCGTTCGGCACGACCGGCGGCTTCGTCGACACGCGCGCGCTCCCAGTGAGCGGCACCTACACGATCCTCGTCGACCCGCAGCTGACCGACGTCGGCTCGGCGACGCTGACGCTGTACGACGTCCCGCCGGACGTGACCGCGTCGATGACTCCGGGCGGGTCGCCGCTGACCGTCTCGATGGGACCGGTGCCCGGCCAGAACGCGCTCGTGACCTTCTCCGGCACGCAAGGGCAGCGGATCTCGCTCGGCATGAGCAACGTCACGATCGGCGTCTCGACGTGCTGCTCGGCCCGCGTCTCGATCGCGAACCCGGACGGCTCGACGCTCGTCTACGCGACGCCCGTGGGCCGGAACGGCGGCTTCCTCGACACGAAGGTGCTGCCGACGACGGGGACGTACACGATCCTCGTCGACCCCCAGGGCGCCGATCTCGGGTCGATGACGCTGAACCTGTACGACGTCCCGCCCGACCTGACGGGGACGATCGCGATCGGCGGCGGCCCGGTCAGCCTGACCCTGGCGCCGACCCCCGGACAGAACGCGACGCTCACGTTCAACGGCACTGCGACCCAGCGCGTGAGCCTGCGCCTGAGCAACGTCACGATCGGGAACACGTCGTGCTGTGGCGCGAAGATCTCGATCCTGAAGCCTGACGGGACGACGGTCGTCCCGCCCATCCTCGTCGGCAGCTTCGGCGCGACGATCACGGCCACGCTGCCGGTGACCGGTGTCTATTCGATCGTGGTCGACCCGCAGCAGGCGTACGTGGGCGGCATCACACTCACTCTGAATCCGGCCTAGCTACCAGGCGCCACCGCCACCGCCGCCTCCGCCTCCTCCGCCCCCGCCGGAGAAGCCGCCACCGCCTCCGCTCGACCCAGGAGGTGACAGGGCAGAGCCGAAGCCCGAGGAGAGGTCGCCGATCGCGAGCGCGCTCGGCCCGGAGCCGAGGTCTCCGGTCGGACTGATCCAGTAGATCGTGCTCTGGTCGTGCAGCGCCTCGGGCATGTGCAGGTGCGCGCCCTGGAGCACGCGCTCGGCGATCCCGAACGCGATCCCGTAGACGAGGTAGCGCTCCCAGAGCTCGAGCGTCGCCGGAGGCGCCTCCTTCAGCCGCGGGAAGTCGGTCAGGTAGCGGCGGAACGCCTCCCAGCGCTCGGCCTCGGCCTCGCCGGCCGCGCTCCGGCGGCGCCAGAGCGCCGACCGCTTCGCACCGAAGAGCAGCGCGACGGCGTTGACCGCGGCGCACGCGCCCAGCGCGACGAGCACGACGTCGCTCCAGCGCGGCGCGGCGGACCGCCAGCCGTCGATGCCGACCCACAACAGGACGACCGCTACGAGTGCGAACACGCCGACACCGACGACCAACCACACGATGCCCTGGCCCAGGTACCACCCGCGCGCCTCGATCTCGGCGGTGACGCCCTCCTTGAAGCTCGTGAACAACTTGCTGTTCCTGGTGCGGTCGCGTTCGATCTCCTCGCGGAACTGCGAAAGCCGCTCGCCCTCGGTGTCGACGACCCAGTCCACGACCTTTGCGACCGGCGCCTCGAACGAAGTCGTCTCGATCTTGGGGTCGGCGAGCGTGATCTCCAGGTCGGCGACGTCCTCGTGGCGCAGGCCGCCGAAGACCGCGTGCTCGGTCGTGACCGGGGTCGCCTTGTAGCGGCCGCGGCGAATGAGGTCGAACAGGGTCGCCGTGAACTCGTTCGAGCCGGGCACGGTTCCCTGGCGAACGAGCGACGGCACGAGGGCCGGCTCGGTGTCCGTCGGCGGCTCCTGCTCGTACTCGCGGTCGTACGCGGTTTTGCGCTCCCGGCCGTAGACGAGCCAGACGAGGGTCATTAGGCCGAGGGCGGGCCCGAAGCCGAGGAGCAGCAGGGACGACATCGTGCGGACCGGATGGCCCTTCGCATCGTCGATCCGCTCGCGGTCGTGCTCGTAGGCGCGCTGAGAGGCGGCTTCCTCGGCCAGGATCGCAGGCAGCCCGTTGCCGGCTCGAACCTGCGCGCCGCCCGTCGACGTGAGCAGGCTGCGCGGAAAGACCACGCGGAGCTCGACGAACTGATGCGCGGGAACCTGCGATGCGCGAAGCGTCGCCTTCTGCGGGAAGCGCGCGACCACGCCGCGGACCCAGGCGGGGCTTCCCCAGACGCGGTAGAACGACGACAGCTCGGCGCGCCCGGGGAGCTGCATCGAGGCGGCCAGGGAGCCGAGGCTCCCGGGCCACTCGTCGCCCCAGACGCGCAGGTTCACGTCCACGACGTCGTCGTAGGCGACCGCGAGCCCGCGGAACCGGTACGAGATCGTGAACGTTCGCCGCTCGTTCTCGGCTCGGTAGTGCCAGACGATCCGCATGCGCTTCGAGCCGAGCTCCACGCCGAACGAGCCGGGCACGCCGAAGCTGCCGAGCTCGGTGTTCGCGCCCGGGATGTACTCGTCCGTGCCTTCGCTCACTCCGACCCGGTCGATCGCTTCGCCGGGCCGGACCGGAATGTCGCGATAGGCGCCGCTGAAGTCGCCGGAGAAGTCGAACGTGATCTGCTCGCGCACGAGGAGCGACCCGTCGGACTGAATCTGCACGGCGACGTCGGCGTCCGAGAGCGAGTACGACTTCGCGCCACCCGTCGCAGGCCAGAGCAGCGTCGCCGCGGCGAGGGCGAGGAGAGCTGCTGCGAGCCGGCTCAGCTGGAGAACTGCACGGCTGGCGCCTCCCGCGCCACGCCTTCCGTCTCGAAATACGCCTGCGGGGCGAAGTTGAAGAGCCCGGCGACGATGTTCGTCGGCACGGTCTCGAGCGCGTTGTCGTACGTGAGCACGGTGTCGTTGTAGACCTGGCGCGAGACGGCGATCTTCTGCTCGACGTCGGCCAGCTGCGCCTGGAGCTGCTGGAAGTTCTCCGTCGCGCGTAGCTGCGGGTAGGCCTCGGCGACCGCGAACAGGCGCCCGATCGCAGCCGTGAGCACGTTCTCTGCCTGCGCCTGCTCGGCGACGCCTTTCGCCTGTTGCGCCGCGGTCCTCGCCTGCGTCACCTCGTCGAAGGTGCCACGCTCGTGGGCCGCGTAGCCCTTGACCGCCTCGACGATGTTCGGGATCAGGTCGTAGCGCCGCCGCAGCTGGACGTCGACCTGCGCCCAGCTGTTCTCCGCGCGGTTCCGCAGGCGTACGAGCCGGTTGTAGATGAGGACGGCCGCGAGCGCCACTATCAGGACGAGCGCGACGAGGACGATCACCCAGGTCATGTGTCAACCCTAAACCGAGTGCCGGTTATCGTTCTCCCATGCGGCTCCGAGGGCTCGCGATCCTGACACTCCTCGCCGCATGCCTCGTTCCCGGGTCGGCCGCCTCGCCGCAGGGGCGCGTCGCGGCCGGTGTCTACGCAGGGAACGTCCCGCGCTTCGACCGCCTGACCGGCCAGCACACGGCGTCCGCGCTCGCCTTCATCGGCTGGGACCAGGGGAGGACGTGGGGCAAGCCGTACAGCTATTTCCTCGACACCCTCGGCGCGCGCCCGCACATCGCGCTCAAGACCGAGCGCGGCGGCGGGACGATCAGCACGAGGGCGATCGCGCTCGGCCAGGGCGACGCGCACCTGATCGGACTCGCGACCGCGATCTCGGACGCGGGCAAGCCGGTTCTGCTGCGCCCGCTCGGCGAGATGAACAACACGCTCAACCCGTACTGCGCCTGCCGAGGGTCGAGCAGCAACTCGACGAAGTGGTTCCGGAAGGCGTTCCAGCGCATCTACCTGATCACGCACGGCGGAACGGCCTCGACGCTGACCGCGAAGCTCAGGGCGCTCGGGATGCCCGGCGTCGACCAGGACGTCCCGGCGAACCCGTACCCGAACCTGACGGTCGTCTGGAACCCGCTCGCGGTCGGTGAGCCGCCGGTCGGCGGGAACAGCTTCCGCGACTACTTCCCGGGCTTGCGCTTCTTCGACGCGTACGGGAACGACTACTACGACTTCGGCACGTACGCGTTCGTGCGGACGAACGACCTCTACAAGGCCTATCCGTCGAAGCCCTTCGTCGTCCCGGAGTGGGGAGTCGCGCTCGACGACCCGGGCTTCGTGCGCGCGTTCGCTGCGTTCGTACGGAGCCACCGGCGCGTGAAGTTCATCGGCTTCTACAACGGCCGCACGGGCGGCAGGCTCGACATCGGGAGGCATCCGGGCGTTCGGGCCGCGTACAGGCGCTCGATCGTCCCGCTCACACGCTGATGGGCTACCGGATCGCGATCATCTCGAACGTCATGCCGCTCGTCGAGCCGCTCTCGAAACGACTGCGGGAGCTGGGCCACGAACCAGTTGCCTGGCTGCTGGCGCGCAGAGCGGGGGAGGGGCGCCCGCCACCGCCGTGGGGCGACGTCACGGACAGCTCGGGCCCGAGAGGCCTGAGCATCCTGCTCGCGCAGGACAGCGATGCCGTCGCGCCGCTTCTTCGGGGCCTCGACCTCGACATCACGCTCTGTTGGGGCTTCTCGTGGAAGCTGCCGCAGGAGGCGCTCGACGTCCCGCGACTCGGCTCCGTCAACCAGCATCCGGGCCGCCTGCCCCGCCACCGTGGCCCGTACCCGATGGCCTGGGCGCTCCGGGACGGCGACGACGTGTTCGGCCTGACGTGGCACCGGATGGATGCCGACTACGACACGGGGCCGATCCTGGCCGAGACGACCGTCCCGATCGAGGACACGGACACCACCATCGAGCACATCGGCGTGAAGATGCTGCCCGCGGCGCTCAGCCTCCTGCCCCGGGTCTTCGAGCGCCTCGAGGCCGCGGACCCCGGCGATCCGCAGTCCGAGGACGGGGCCGGCTGGGCGGGCGCGTTCGACGAGGACTACGCGTCGGTCGACTGGTCGCAGCCGGCGGTGACCATCCACGACCAGGTTCGAGCCTGGTACCTCACCTTCGGCAGCGCGAAGGTGCCGGGGCCGATCGCGGAGCTCGACGGGGAGCGCAGGAAGCTCCTCCGGACGAGCCTGACCGACCCCGGCGATGGTGCCCGCGCCGTGGAGTGCGGCGACAGGCCCCTGTGGATCGTCGAGTCCGAGCCTGTCGCTACCTGACCCGCCCGAATCAAGAGTTCAGCTCTGCGCCGACGCGAGCCGGGGGAACGATCAGCACGGGGCGCCCAGCGTGCTCGGCCACCTCATGGGACATGCTCCCTTCGAACAGCTCTCGCGCGCCGCTGAGCCCGCGTGAGCCGATGACGATCACGGCGGCCGCGATCTCCTCGCCGACCTCGACGATGCCGTCCCAGGTCGGGGCGGCGACGTCTGCCCGCGGCTCGGCGTCGAACCCGGCCTTGCGAGCGAGCTCGGCCCCGGCGCGGGCACGAGTCATCGCGTCGTCCCGGTTGAGCTCGTCGAAGCTGGGCGTCATCGGAGCGAACGCGGCATAGCTCTCGGCGACGGTCATGACGGGAGCGACGTCCAGGACGACAGCGTGGCGGCCGGCCAGGAACGAGGCGGCCGCGGTGATCGCGTCTCGAGTGCCGTTGGAGCCGTCGTCGCAGATGAGGATCGGTGCATCGTCCATCGTTTCTCCAATCGGTCGGGAGAGGACAGGGTCGCGTGCGCGGAGCGCCGGAGCATCGGAGATTCCGCCGATCGCCTGCGGCTGTCCCGCAGGGCAACCCCGAGTGGACGATCAGGCGACGGCCGGCGAGCCGTTTTCGTGAGCGAACATCGCTGCAAGCTGCGAGCGCGAGGTGACACCGAGCTTCGGGAAGACGCGGTAGAGGTGCGACGCCACGGTGCGGTGAGAGAGGTAGAGCTGCTGGCCGATCTCTCGATTCGTCAGCCCGTCGGCGGCCAGGCGCGCGATCTGAAGCTCCTGCGGAGAGAGCTGATCCCACGCCTCGGGAACGCGGCGCCTGCTGGTCTCTCCGGAGGCTCGGAGCTCCTGGCGAGCCCGCTCGGCGGCGGGCTCGAAGCCGAGCGCGTCGAAGAGATCCCGAGCGGCGCGGAGGGGTCGGCGCGAATCGGCAACGTTTCTGTGACGACGGAGCCAGGAGCCGTGGGCGAGCAAGAGGCGGGCCCGATGGTACGGCCACGGAGCTTCGATCGCAGCCAGTGCCTCCGCGAATGAATCCGGTGCATGCGAGTCGTCGGCCAGCAGAGCGCGGGCGACGCCGAGCTCGGCCCGCAGATGCGGCCCGTGGACCTTTGCCTCGATCGCTTCCACCGGGGCGATCAGAGCACGCGCTTCCTCGTGCGCTCCGACGGCAGCCGCTGCCTCTGCGAGATCCGCGACCGCCCAGCTGCGGAGAAACGGGTGATACGCAAGATCGGACTCGTCGAAGATCTGCCTCGCGTGGTCGTACGCGTCCGCATTGCGACCGTCGGCGAGTGCGGCCCGCGCTCGGGCGAACTGGACGAGTGCGAGCATCGGGTTCGCGCCGGCCGGGAGAAAGGTGCGCTCGACCTCCGTGGCGAGGATCTCGGCCGCGGACGATTCCCCACGCATCGCGGCGATCGATGCCGTGGCGAGCGTGGCAGCAGCGAGCCACCTAGGCTGGCCCGTCTCGCGTGCCAGGGTCTCGGCTTCTTCGGCGGCGGAGAGCCCGAGCGGAGGGTTCGCCACGTGAACGCAACCCCACGCTTGCATGACCAGAGCCTGAGCGAGAGTCCCGAGCGCACCCATTGCACGCAGGCCGGCGGCCGCAGGGGTGAGAAACAGGATCGAGAGATCATGCGCCCAGACGGCCTGCGCAGCAGCTCCGGCCATTTGAGCGGCAGCCGGATCCGCAGGGACCGCGATCTTCGACAGGCGCTCGAGGACGAGCGCGCCCCGTCCCACGGGGTCGGCGAGTGCAAGGACGAAGAGCAGCGCGGGGTTTTCGGGAGCCATCCCCAGGCTTTCGGCGGCGGCGACGACCTGGTCTCGCTCGGACTGGTCGGGGGTGCCGTACCAGTACCTCAGTGCAGCGTTCTGCAAGGTGTACGCGGCGAGCTCGGTCTTTCCCGCGTCTCGTTGCTGCACGGCAACACGGACGAGGGCTGGGGCCTTCGTCGCTCCCGACCACGCAGCCTCATCGAGTATCTCGGTCGCAAACGCGAGCTGCATCTGCCGATCCTCACTCAGACCGGCTGGAGCTTGGGCGGAACGCAGGAGGCGGAGCCCCACGTCGGCTCGGCCGAGATGAGCCTCGATGTCCGCGGCGACGATCAAGAGCGCGGCTCGTGCATCCGTGTCCTGCGTCAGGGCGGCCGCGCGCTCGAACCCTGCGGCGGCAACCGCCTCCGCCCCTCGTCGCAGCGCTCTCCTGGCCGCTTCTTCGAGGGCTGCCGCAACGTCGCCGTCGTGGCCTTCGATCGAGGCCGCGCGGTGCCAGGCGGTTCGGTCGGGATCGCCCGCCAGCACTTCAGCGAGAGCGGAGTGCGCGGCGCGGCGCTCCGCGGACGTCGCCTGGGCGCGGATTGCCGAGCGGACCAGTGGATGACGGAACCGGACTTCCTCATCCTCCAGCGTGAGGAGCCGAGCCGCGACTGCCGGCTCCAGAACGTCGACTTTGACCTCGGAGTCGACAATCCTGGCGGCAGCTTGAAGCACTTCGGAGAGCCGACTGCCGTCGTTGACGGCCGCGACGAGGAGCGCCGTCTGACTGACGCCGGGAAACTCGGCGCTTCTGCCCGCGAACGCTCGCTCGAGCCGCTCTGTCAGCGCGAAATCGCCCGAGAACCAGGCGCTGCTCGGCTGAGCCTCGCGGAGGGACATCGGCAGCTCGATGAGCGCAAGCGGGTTCCCCTGGGCCTCTCGCACGAGCATCGTCTGCGCCGTGCGATCGAGATCCGGGGCCTGCGCTCCGAGCAGTTCGAGGGCGGCAGCATCGTCGAGATCGCCGAGCGAGAGCTCGGGCAGGCCCTCGCCTTCGAAGGCGTTCTCGGCGCCGTCGCGCGCGGCGATGAGGAGCACGATCGGTTCCAACTCGATGCGGCGGGCGACGAAGATCAGCACGCCGGCTGTCGACCGATCGATCCACTGGCCTTCGTCGACGACGAGCAGAAACGGCGTGCGCTGGGCCTCGTCGGCCAGGAGCTCGAGCGCGCCCAGCGCGACCAGAAACGGGCTCGGTGCGTCGACCTCGCTCATCCCGAACGCGCCGAGCAGCGCATCGCGCTGACGCCGCGCTAGCTTCTCGGCGCCGCCCAGGATGGGGCGGATCAACTGGTGGAGACCGGCGAACGGCAGGCGAGCCTCGCTCTCGACGCCGTTGGTCGCCAGCACACGGAGCCCGGCCTCCTGTGCCCGCCGGCTCGATTCGGCGAGCAGGGTCGACTTCCCGATACCGGGCTCGCCGCGGACGAGCAGCGCGCCGCCGCGTTCCCGAATGCCTGACGTGAGGCCGTCGAGGATCTCCAGTTCGCTGTCGCGACCGTACAGGGCCATGGTTGAGGCAAGCGCACTCATGTCCGCAGTACCGATTCAGTCATTGTGCTGTAGCGAAGGCAGCGGAGCGAGGCGTACGTTGGATGACGTGAACGAGGCAAGCGTGAATGGAGCGCTGACGGCCGTCCTGTACGACATCCACGGGAACCTCGCGGCGCTCGAAGCCGTTCTGGTCGAGGCCGAGGCGGCCGGCGTCACGAAGTACGTGCTGGGTGGCGACTACGCGGCAATCGGACCATGGCCGTGCGAGACGGCCGAGCTGCTCGAGGCGTTGCCGGCCACCGTGCGAATTCGCGGCAACGTCGAGCGCTGGCTGCTGGAAGAGCCGGAAGCCCCGCCCGGCGCTCAGCGCTTTCTGGCGACCGCCATGACGGCAGCGCGGGACTCCCTCGGGCCCGCGCTTGTCGACCGCCTCTACGGGCTCCCGCAGCAGGCGGAGTTCGAAGGAATCGTCGTCTGCCACGGCTCGCCGATCTCCGACATCGAGAGCTTCGCCCCCCGCATGCGAGCCGGTGAGGAGCAGATGCTGAACGGCGACATCGGTCGGACGATCCTGTTCGGCCACAGCCACGTCCAGTTCGCGCGGCAAGGGCCGGGTGGGACGATGCTCGTCAACCCCGGCAGCGTCGGAGCGCCGCTCGACGGAGATATCCGCGCGGCGTGGGCGCTGTTCCACGAAGGGGGCATTCAGTTTCGACGAACCGCATACGACACCGAGCGCGCGGCTGCGAAGATGCGCTCCCTCGGCGAGTGGGCCGATCCGGTCGTCTATCGCATCGAGCACGCCTCCGACCGACCTGAGGAGCCCGACGGATGAGCATTGCGCTCGCGACGGAAACTCACGACGACTTCACCGAGCTGGCCCGAGCGTACGTCGAGTCGCAGGCGTTCGTCTCGCTGCTCGCGCACGAGCTGCGCACCCGGCTGAAGGTGACCGAGAGAGCGCTTGCTGCGTCCGGCGAGAAGGGGCGTCGCACCGCGCTCGAGAACACGCAAGCCGTGCAGGAGCTCGTGGAGAGCCTGCTCGAGCTCGCGCGCGGCCGGGAAAGCGAGCGCACGGACGCCGGTGCGGCGATGCAATGGGTGCGGCACGATCTCGCCAAGGATCCCGCTCTGACCGGAGCGAACATCGTCGTGCACGACCTTCCGGTGGTCGCGCTGCCGCAGGTGCTTGCCAGGACGGTGCTCCGCAACCTCGTGCTCAACGCACTCGAGGCGGGCGCCTCGCGGGTCGACGTCTTCGCGCGCCCCGACGGGACGATCTGTGTTCGCGATGACGGCCCGGGAGTCCCACCCGCGAGCGCGGCGCGAATCTTCGGCGCCTACTCGACGAAGTTCGGCGGCTCCGGGCTCGGGCTCGCCCTGTGCCGCGAAATCGTTCGACAACGGGGCGGCGACGTCTGGCTCGAGGCCCCTTCGACCTTCTGCTTCTCCGTCTCGTGATTCGCGTTCTCGTCACCGACGATCACGCGGTCCTGCGGACGGGCATCACCACTCTGCTCGAGCGCGAGCCCGACATCACGGCGGTCGGAGATGCGGCGACGGCCGACCAGGCGGTGAGCCGGGCGCGCGCGCTTCAGCCCGATGTGATCCTGCTCGACGTCGTCATGCCACGAAAGAGTGGCTTCGAGGCGCTCCCCGAGCTGCACAAGGTCGCGCCCGAGGCGCGAGTGATCATGCTCTCGATGCAGACCAATCCGAGCGCGATCAGGAAGTCGTTGAACTCGGGCGCGGCCGGGTTCGTTGCGAAGCACGCGTCCGATACCGATCTCATCGACGCGATCCGGAGGGTGGCCGCGGGCTCGCGCTACGTCGATCCCGCTCTGGGAGGCGATCTCGTGGTCTCCGACTCCGCCGCGCTCACCGAGGAGCTCTCCGAGCGGGAGCGCGACGTCCTCTTCCTCCTGGCCCTCGGCTACACGAATCAGGAGGTGGCGGCCCAGCTCTACATCTCGGTTCGGACCGTCGACACGCATCGAGCCCACGTGATGCGGAAGCTCAACCTGCAGACGCGGGCCGAGCTCGTGCTCTACGCGCTTGCAAACGGCCTGATCGGCCCGACCTAGCGCGCTAGTTGCCGACGACCTGGACGAGCCAGCGCCGGTCGCGCTCGCGGTCGAGCTCGAGGAAGAGCACGCGCTGCCACGTGCCGAGGCAGAGCTCCCCGTCGCGGATCGGGATCGCCTCGCCGGCCGAGCCGAGGAGCATCGACATGCAGTGCGAGTGGCCGTTCCCAACGGACATGTCCTCTTCGCAGATGTTCTCGGTGCGGCGATCCCAGTCGTCGTGCGCGTAGTACTTGTCTCTCGGGACGAGGCTCTTGAGCAGCGCGGTGAAGTCCTCGAGGAAGCCGTCCTCGAACTCGTTCACGCGCACGCAGCAGGTCGTGTGCGGCGAGTACACGCAGACGATCCCGTCGCGCACGCCGCTCTCCTTTACCGCCGCGCTGACCTCGTCGGTGATATCCCGCACGGAGAGACCCCCGGCCGTCCTGAGCCGTCGCTCGTGCTGGAAGACCTTCACCGTCCGCCGATGTTAGCGCCGCTGCGCGCCGAGCGTGTGAGGTATGTGTTGTCCAGTCAGGAGTTGTTCAGGCTGCGGTGGCCTCCCTTGCGCGGCGCGTTTCTGGAGCGAGGAGTTCGAAACCGCTACGCGGCTCTGACATTTCCCCGCGCGGCTCGCGGCGCGAGAAATGGGCTCCCGCCTGGATTGGAAACCGGGACCAACGGAATCGCGTTTCGCCAGAACGCGATGATCCCCCGCGGCGGCCATCCTGCACGAGTTGGGCATCGACCATCAGCCGAGCACGCGGCTAGGCTCGCACTCCCGCGTCATCCGACGGTAGGCGTCCGATATGAGCGAGGCCGGGTCGCGCTGCGTGGTCGGCGGGAATAAGGTACGGAGCGGCGCGGTCATGGATGAAAAGCCGCCGGACGACCGAGACACTTCCCCGAGGGCCAGGACAGGTCGAACGCGCCGGCTTGGGCTATGGGTCGGAGGTCTCGTCGTGTCTGCGCTCGGCGCGTTGATCGTCGCGTTCATCACCGGTCTCCCTGGCGAGCTGGTTGATCTCAACAGCGCGAAGGACAAGATCAGACCCGGCCCCGATCTCGATGCCCGAGTTGACGTACTACACCTCGATGATCAGGGCTCTTCGATGGCGTCGGCGGCTGCTCACAACGCGACTGACGACGAGCTTTCGGCGCTCGTCCCCGGAAACTTCGACGCGTCGGAGCGCTTGAGTCGTGATCTGCGCGAACGTGGCTGGCTCGACGTCGAGCGTCTCACGCTCCGCGTCACGCTGGAGGGGCGCAGTCACCGTCAAATCCGTGTCGTCGACATCCGCCCGACGGATATTCGGCGCGCGCCTCCGCTCGGCGGCACTCTCTTCTTCATGCCGCCCCAAGAGGGCGCAGCATCCATCCCTTTGATTCTGAACATGGATAGTCCGCGGCCTGTGGCAAGCGCCGTCGCACGTTATGACGAGTGGGGGCCGGTTCCCGGTCGGCCGTACTTCGAGAGCACGACGATCCGTCTCGCCGACCGTGAAGAGGACATCGTCATGATTCGCGCCACGGTGCAACGTTCCGCCGTCCGGTTTCGGCTGAAAATCAACTACCTGATTGGTGGCGAGCTCAAGAGCACGGTGATCGATGATGACGGCCGGCCGTTTGGGATTACGCCGCTGAATTGCATCAACCGCGGCATTGCGTCGTACGGGGTCGCCTACGAGTGGAACGAACCGGTCAAGCGGCCAGTACGGTGGCAATTCGACCTCCCCGAGGTCGTGAAGAACACCGCGCGGTACAAATCTCCGCTTCGGACGCAGCTCTCGACGTGTCTTCGCGGTCGCCTTCCGCCCACGCCGAGGTAGTTCCCGCGACGATCACGCTGCGGGATCTGGCGCGGCACCCGGCCGCCGGGGCTCGACGTCGCCTTGCACTTGTCGTGCGCCTCGAGGTCGAGCGCCGGGGATGAGCTCAGGCATGGCAGCTCGCGGGCGGAACCCTTCGCGCGTCCACATGCGCGATGAGCCACTGCGCGATCTGCGTGATGTTCGCGGTCCCCGTCTCGAAGCTGCCATCCGCGGCCAATGTCGCCATGGACGCAGCAAGCAAGCGGCCGTTGTCGAGCTTGACGATTCCCATCTGCCGCACGAGATAGCCGCCGCGGAGCTCGGGACCCCACCCGCCCTTGAACTGGGCCGCGGCGCCTAGTGAGCCGAGGCCCCAGCGCTGTTGGGGGATGACCTGCTGCATGAGGGCGAGGACGGGCGCCGCGTGGGGCAGGCAGGGCAAGGCGGCGATGAAGCGTTGCTGCGCGTCGAGCGACCATCGCGTCTGGCCGAACGAGGTGAATCCCGGACGAAGAATGCGCGTCTCGACGCGCGTCGACCTGTCCCCGGTTCTGGCCAAGATCCCCTGCACCGCCGTCGCCGCCTCGCTCGGAGCGCCGAGGCTGCTCCACAAGCTCTCCGCCGCGGGGTTGTCGGAAGCGGTGATGGCCTGCGCGAGTAGCGACTGCTCCGACGGAGACGGCTGACCGCCGACCCGCGTCTCGATCGCCACGGCGATCGGCACCTTGATCGTCGACCAGGCGACGTCCTCGCTGAGCGTGCCCATCTCGTGCACGGGCTGCTCGAGCCCGACCGCCGAGACCGCGAGCCCGCTTCTGCCGCCAAGGTCCCGTTCGAGGTTCCTGAAACTCGCTTCGTCAGCGGCTGTGAGAAAGGCGGTCGGCAGACGCTTGGTCCGGCGGCTCGCTGTCGTCGCGGTTCGAGTCACCGAGGCCTGGCGGGTACCAGACGGTGCCTGCGTCGGCTGGGTCGATTCTGCTCGAGGTCGAGTGGAGGTGGCGTCGCGGTTGAGGGCCATCGATGCGACGTAGCCGCCGATCGCGAGGAGTACTAGTGCTCCGAGCAGGCTGAGCACTCGTTTGCGCCGTCTTCGCCGTCGCTGCTCTTCCCGGCGCCGGTAGAGACGCGCGTACTCATCATCGTGGGCACCGCGCAAGCTCATTCGGCGCTCGCTTTTTCGGACACTACAGCGTTACGATCGAGACAGATGTCCACTGTCCTGCGGATCGGAAGACGGGCCTTGGTCGTAGCCGAGGTTGGTCTGCTCTGCTTCGTCCTTGCTGCCTGTGGCGGCTCGAAGAGTGCGGCCGACAATTCCAGCGTCACGCTGCAAGTTACCGCGCCCTCAGACGGGAGCACGGTGCGTGCGGATCGGGTTGCAGTGAGAGGAACCGTAACCCCCGGTAATGCCACGGTGCAGATCCTGGGGAAGCCGGCGCAGGTTGGCAACGGCGTCTTCGCGGGCTCGGTGCCGCTGCACCAGGGCGCCAACACGATCGACGTCGTCGCGAGTGCAACCGGAGCCGCACCGGCCACGCAAACGATCACGGTCAAGCGACCCGGCCCAAGCCGAGCGCGGCCGAAGAGAGCCACGGGCAAGCGGATACGTGCAAAGGGTGCGCCCCCGCTCTCAAGCGCTTCGGACTGCGGAGGAGGATTGACAGCAGGCGCTCATACGTCGTGCCCCTTCGCGGAGAACGTCCGCGCCGAGTATGAGTCCTCGGGAAGCGGGGTCCTCGATGTCTACAGCCCAACGACGGGCCAGACGTATCGCATGTACTGCACTAGCGGATCGCCCCACGTCTGCACGGGTGGGAACGGCGCCTCGGTCTATTTCTCAAGTGGCGGATCCGCAGCAGGCTACGGCCTCAGCAGGTGCGCCGGAGATCTCGTCGTCGGCCCCAACACGTCCTGTGCGTTTGCGTCCAACGTGCAAGCTGAGTACTACAACAGCGGTCCGGGCTGGATCCGCGTCTATAGCCCAACGACAAACCGGACGTACGACATGTACTGCACTGCGGGCTCGCCGCACACGTGCACGGGCGGCAACAACGCCGCGGTCTACTTCCCGTAGCCCAGAGGGATCCGCGGCACCAAGTCGTTGCTGCACGACGCCTCGAGGCGAGGTTCGAACCGCGTTGCGGTTCTCACATTTTTCGCGCGCTCCGCGCGCGAAAAATGGGCCCGCCTGGATTCGAACCAGGGACCAACGGATTATGAGTCCGCTGCTCTGACCAGCTGAGCTACGGGCCCGACCACGAGAGCGTAGCCCAGTCTTCAGCCGGGATCCTTCCGGAAACCGAGCATCCGTCCGTCCGGTAACGTCGGCCCGATGGATCCGGAGCGGGCACGCGAACTCCTCGCCGCCGAGCGCGAGCGGCTCCAGAAGGCGTTGTCCCGCCGCGGACATGAGGAGACGGGTGAGCTGTCCGACGAGCAGGATCCGGCGAATGTCGCGTCCGATCTCTACCAGGATGAGCTCGACTCGGGGCTGGCGGACGATCTACGCGAGGATCTCGCCGCGCTCGAGCGGGCCGAGGCGCGTCTGGCCGCCGGAACGTACGGGCTCTCGATCCAGAGCGGCGTGCCGATCCCGGACGAGCGCCTGGAGGCCATCCCGACGGCCGAGAGAACCGCCGAAGAAGAACGTCAGGGCTAGACGCCAAGGCAAACAGAGTGCAAAGTTGCAGGGTCAGTAACCTGTTGGCCCCGTTGCGCTTCTTCTAGCCAGCGGGTAGCCAAAGCGCCTGTGCTTCCAAGGAAAGGATCACTGTGTCGACCTGGCTCTGGATCGTCATCATCGTCGTTGTTCTGATAGCCATCCTTGGCTACCGATACCGGGGACGCGTCTCCAAGTAGCCGCGACCTATCTGGCCCTCGCGTTCTCGATCTGCTCCATGCGGTCGGCGAGCAGGTGAAACGAGCGCTGCGTGGCGATGACCAGGCCCATGAGCAGGTGATTCATCTCGTCCACCGGCGGTGCGATTCCAGAACCACTCGCAGCCTGCGCCTTCTCGTAAGCGGGCAGAGACTTCACCTCGCGTCGAAAGACGTTGTCGATTTCGTCCCCTAGCGACATAGCCCCCTCTCCTTTTCGTTGCACGCAACACTAGAACAAGCCCTTCGGGCTGCCAGCGAGAGTCGTCGGCGAGCCTAGGCCGTGCACGAGTCGTGCGCGCCGCCCTCGGACCAACGTGAAAGCGGGCCCGCCCCCGGGGGCCCGCTTTCTGCGCGATACGCGCGTCTTACGCCGCGGCGAACCGCCGTCGTCGGTTGTGCCTGCCGGCGAGCAGCGCGCCGCCGCCGAGGAGCAGCAGCCCGACCATCGAGAGGCTCACGATGAAGCCGGTCTTGCTCCAGTCGAAGCCCGACGGATCGTTGGTGGAGACACTCGCGATCTGCGTCGGCTCGCTCTGCGCGGGTGGGATCGTGGCGATGCCGTGATCGGAGTAGATGTGGAGCGGCGTCGAGATCCCCGTCGACTTCGACTCCGGCGTGATGCGCGCTACGCCTCGGTCGGAGTAGACCATGTTCGGGTTCGGCTCGGAACTGACCTGGACGACGGCAACGCCGCGGTCTGAGTAGATCCGCTGCATCTTCGCGTTGGCGCTCGGCGCCACGAGGGCTGCGATCGTCAAGACGAGCCCGAGGGCGATGGTCAGTCGGCGTGTATGCCTGCTGTTCATGACTCCTCCTGTCGGTATCGATTTCATGCCCAGACGGTAGGAGGCGGGCCGCGCCGTGTCGTTCGCCGGCGTTACGCTCGAAGTGTCAAGCTCGTCACACTGCGCGCGAAAACGTTGCTCGGCCCCGTCGAAAGGCTAGTTCGCGACGCCGCTCCTTGACTCGGGAGCAACTCCTGGGAGATACAGACGTTCGTTCTGCGGTCTGCGGCCCTGCCTGCGCTCTGTCGTGTTGTTGGAGTCGGTAGCGCTCGCGCGCCGCTCGATGACAGCACCCCAGCAGGGAGGACTAGATGAGGGCCCCACGGTTCCGTGTCCGTCTCGTTGAGGCAGCAATGAGGTTTCGCCTTGCCGCTGTAGCAATTGCTGCTGTTGCGCTGTTCGCCTTCGCAGGAGCCGGAGCGCTCGCGCACACAGGAAGTAGCGCATTGACGAGCCAGGCCGACAGGGGTGTCGCCAACGCCTTCCCCTCTCAGGACACGTGGGTCCCGGAGGCGCCTGACACAACCTCCAACCCCGCGATTCTGGCGCCGGCGGATCTGATCGTGGACGAAAGCGACGGCCATGTCGACTTGACTGTCAGGCTGTCCGACCAGGGCGACAATCCGGTCTCGGTCCACTACGCGACCGCCGACAGCACGGCCGTCGCCAGCACGGCCTGCAACTTCGACTATGTCGGAGCCTCTGGAACGCTCAACTTCTCGCCGGGAGAGACGAGCAAGACCGTCCAGGTGCAGATCCTCGACTGTCCCAACGTCGAAGGCTTCGAGGCCTTCACCTTCAACCTGAGCACGGCGGTCAACGGTGTGATCTCGAGGGCAAGCAGCCTGGTCGGCATCGTCGACAACGATCATGTCGTCGCGACCCCGCGACTGTTCGTGCGCGACGCGGTCGTCGACGAGAAGGACGGCAACGCTCTGGTCTCGGTGTTGATGGGCGGTCCAGCCGGCCAAGCGTCGAACAGCACCGTCACCGTCGCCTACGCGACTGCAGACGGCACCGCAGGTTCCGGCTCTGACTACACCGCAGTCGGCGGAACGCTCTCGTTCGCGCCGGGGGAGACGGCCAAGACGGTTGTCGTCCCGATCGCAGATGACGCCGCCGCTGAGGGGCAGGAGAGCTTCTTCCTCAACCTGAGCAACCCGAACAACGCGACGATCGCCGACGGCACCGGGACGGTCGCGATCGGCGCGAGTGATGCTCCTACCTCGACGAGCCCGGACATTCGCGCACCGGCCAACCTGATCCTTGGTGAAGGCGACGGGTTCGTCGATCTGACGGTCAGCCTCTCCGCACCGAGCCTGAACACGGTGTCGGTCGACGATTTCAGCCTCGACAGCACCGCCGTCGCCAGCACAGCCTGCAACTTCGACTATGTCGGAACCTCCGGAACGCTCAACTTCGCGCCCGGCGAGACGACCAAGGTCGTTCGCGTGCAGATCCTCGACTGTCCGAACACCGAAGGTTTCGAGGCTTTCACCCTCGACCTGAATACGCCGCTCAACGGTGTGATCTCGAGGGCGAGCGGGCGGATCAGCATCGTGGACAACGATACGATCGTGGCCACACCCCGACTGTTCGCGCGCGACGCGGTCGTCGACGAGAAGGACGGTTTCGCCCTGGTCTCCGTCTTGATGGGCGGTCCAGGCGGCCAGGCCTCGAACAGCACCGTGACCGTCGACTATGCGACTGCAAACGGCACGGCGAACGGCTCCGACTACACCGCAGTCAGCGGAACACTCTCGTTCTCGCCGGGGGAGACGGCCAAGACGGTGGTCGTACCGATCGCGGATGACGCCGCCGCAGAGGGGCAGGAGGGTTTCTTCCTCAACCTGAGCAACCCGACCAACGCCACCGTCTCCACCGGCAGCGGCGCCGTGCTGATCGGCGCCAGCGATGCCGCCGCCAGCTCGCAGCCGGCGGTATTCGCGCCTACTGACGCGATCGTGGGCGAAGGCGACGGGTTCATCGACGTGATGGTGCGTCTGTCCCAGCCGGGCTCGAACACGGCCTCCGTCCACTACACGACCCTCGACAGCACCGCCGTCGCCAGCACAGCCTGCAACTTCGACTACGTCGGAGCATCGGGGACGCTCGTCTTCGCCCCAGGAGAGACGACCAAGGTCGTGAGGGTGCAGATCCTCGACTGCTCCTTGGCCGAGGGCCTAGAGGCCTTCACCTTCGACCTGAGCGCTCCGGTCAACGATGTGATCGCAAGGGCGAGCGGGCGGATCGGCATCGTCGACAACGACACCGTGGTCCCGACCCCGCGCCTCTTCGTGCGCGACGCGGTCGTCGACGAGAAGGACGGCACAGCATTGGTTTCGGTGCTGCTCGGTGGCACCGGCGGCCAGGCTTCGAACAGCACCGTCACGGTCGATTACGCGACGGCTGACGGCACAGCGAGCGCAGGCAGCGACTACACCACGGCCGGCGGCACACTCACGTTCGCACCGGGAGAGACCGCCAAAACCGTCCCGGTGGCGATCGCAGACGACGCCGCTGCCGAGCCGTCGGAGAGCTTCACATTGAGCCTGAGCAACCCGACCAACGCGCTCATCGCGACCGGCACGGGGACGGTCACGATCGGCGCGAGCGACGCTGCCGCAAGCTCGCAGCCTCGCATCCTTGCGCCAACCGACGCCATCCTCGGCGAGTCCGACGGCTACCTCGACGTGGTGGTGCGGCTATCTCAACCGGGGTCGAACCCAGTCTCGGTCAACTACACAACCGCTGACAGCACCGCAGTCGCAAGCACGGCCTGCAACTTCGACTATGTCGGAGCCTCCGGAACGCTCAACTTCGCGCCGGGTGAGACGACGAAGATGGTGCGGGTGCAGATTCTCGACTGCCCGACACCCGAAGGGTTCGAGGCATTCACCGTCGACCTGAGCTCGCCGGTCAACGGCACCATCGCAAGAACGAGCGGGCGGATCAGCATCGTCGACAACGATCACGTGGTCGCTACCCCGCGGCTGTCCGCGCGCGATGCGGTCGTCGACGAGAAGGACGGATATGCGCTCGTATCGGTGCTCCTCGGCGATGCCGGCAGCGAGTCCTCGAACAGCACCGTCACCGTCGACTACTCGACCGCTGACGGCAGTGCGACTGCCAGCGGCGACTACACCGCCGTCAGCGGCACGCTGACGTTTGCGCCGGGCGAGACGGCCAAGACCCTGGTGGTGCCGATCGCCGACGACGGAGTCGTTGAACCGGCCGAGAGCTTCACGCTCGGTCTCAGCAACCCGATCGGTGCCACGATCTCCCGCGGCACCGGAACGGTCACGATCGGCCCGAGCGACGCCGACGCAGTCTCGCAGCCCGGAATCTCCGCGCCGCCTGATGTCGCGGTGGGCGAAGGGGACGGCTTCGTCGATCTGAGAGTGACCCTCTCGGCGCCGGGCCAGAACACGGTCTCGGTCAACTACACGACTCAGGACGTCACCGCTGTCGCCAGCACAGCCTGCAACTTCGACTACGTCGCCGCCTCCGGCACGCTCAGCTTCGCCCCGGGTGAGACGACCAAGGTAGTGCGGGTGCAGATCCTCGATTGTCCCAACATCGAGGACGCCGAGACATTCAACTTCCTACTCTCGGCGCCGGTCAACGGCACGATCTCGGACGCCGTCGCGGTGATCACGATTGGAGACAACGACGGCCAGGTCATCCTCAACAGCATCGCCGTGACGCCCGCGAACCCGGCGATTGCAATCGGGGCCGACCAGCAGTTCACCGCCACAGGCACCTATTCGGATGCCCATACCGAAGACGTGACCTCGACGGCCGCCTGGGCCTCGGCGACTCCGTCCGTAGCGACGATCAGCGCCGGCGGCCTCGCGCACGGCATCAGCGCCGGATCGACCACGATCTCGGCGACGGTCGGTGCAATCACCGGGTGGACCGGGCTCGCGGTCACTGGGCCGCCACCACCTCCGCCACCTCCGCCACCTCCACCTCCACCTCCTCCTCCTCCTCCTCCACCACCTCCGCCTCCGCCTCCGCCTCCGCCTCCGCCTCCACCTCCACCTCCACCTCCACCTCCGCCTCCGCCACCTCCGCCTCCGCCACCACCACCTCCTCCACCACCACCACCTCCGCCTCCGCCACCACCACCTCCGCCGCCACCACCTCCGCCGCCTCCGCCTCCTCCGACGACCAAGTGCAAAGTGCCGAACGTGATCGGCAAGTCGTTGGCGAAAGCCACGGCGGTGATCAAGCAGAGGCACTGTCGCGTCGGCAAGGTGACCCGCGCCTACTCGCGGCAGAGGAAACAGGGCATCGTCATCGCGCAAAGCCGCCGGCCCGGCCGGATGCTGCCCACGAACTCCAAGATCAACCTAGTCGTCAGCAGGGGTCGCAGACACCACTAGTTCGGCGCTCGTTCGTAGCGGGAGGGGCAGCGCGCATGCCTCTCCCGCCGACTCGAATGCACCACCTCGAGCTGCCGAGCCTGAAGAGCGCGGCTATTGCCAGACCAGGAGACCGCGCGCATAATCAGAAGTGTCTCCCCGCGGTCAGGGGCACCAAGTATCTGCGGCGTACATGGGGCCGGGGAGGCTTTGCCGCAGGAGCCGACCCGGTCCCTCCTTTTCGCGCGCTCGCGCAGCGGGCGCACGAAAAGGGAAGTCACGCCGCAGGCGTGACGAACTCGCGCTGAGGCGGTGCCAAGACGAACTCCGTGCAGGCTCCTGCTTTACTGGGCCGCGTGCCAGAGCGGATCACGAATCGCGTCCTCGGCGGCAGCGACGGCAACGAACAGCTGACCGCGATCGTCGCGACGCTGCTCCTCGTGCTGCTCGCGGTCGAGGGCGCAACGCTGCTGAACATCCGGTCCCTGCTGACGGTGCACGCGTTCGTCGGCGTCCTGCTGATTCCGGTGGTCGCGGTCAAGGTCGGGAGCACAGGCTGGCGGATGCTTCGCTACTACCTGGGCGCAGACGAATACGTCCGGCGCTGTCCGCCGCATATCGTCTTGCGAGCGATCGTGGCGCCAGTCCTCGTCGCGTCGACGATCGCGCTCTTCGCGAGCGGCGTCGGCCTGCTTGTGCTCGGGCAGCGCGAAGGAGCGCTCGTCGGACTGCACAAGGCGAGCTTCCTGGTCTGGTTCGGGACGACCACGGTCCACGTGTTGACGAGGGTGTTGAGGCTGCCACGTGCGATCCGGCTCCCCTCGCCGGGCCTCGCCCTTCGCCTCGGCGTCGTCGGGGCGTCACTCGTCTCGGGGCTTGCGCTCGCCACCGTCTCGCTGCCGGCTGTCGACCACTTACAGGACCACGTCTCTGCCCACATGGGCGTCGATCCGCACTAGATCGCGAAGGCCCGCCAAACCGAATCTGCCGAATTCACGTCTAACCTTTTAGGCATGGCGACAGATCGAGCGGAGCCCGGGCTCCTCGACCGCACTTCGGCATCCTCCGAGCTCGGGGAGGACTGGCGCCGCCTGACCAGGAGGGCGACCGCGATCGCCCTCGTCATGAGCCCGGCGCCGTTCGTCTGGCTCCACTCCGTCGAGGGCTACAGCATCGCCTGGTCGCTCGCCGCGACGTTCCTCATCGTCGTCGCGTTCCGCGGCGCGGTCGAGCTTGCGATTCGGCGCCTGATGCCCTGGCCGAGCCTGTACGGGATCGACGACGCCGAGCTGAAGGAAGAGGACGTCATGGCGCGCCGCCGCGTCTCGTTCTGGCGGGCCGTCTTCCGGCTCCTGATCTTCGTGGTCGTCGTGCTGACTCTGATCTGGCTCGTCCGACTGCTCGTCCCGGGCGGGTCGACGAGCTGGGTCGGCAGCGCGACCACGATCTTCGACTCGATCAAGGGTTTCGTCCAGGGCCAGCAGCTGATCGGACTGCTCTTCACCCTGCCGATCTTCTTCCTCTTCAACGCGCTGATCTTCATCGGCCCGATGATGCTGATCGGGGTCTCGCAGATGCGGGGCTTCGAGCCCGGCGACGCGGACTGGGGCGTCCGCCTGGCCGACGTGCGCGGCCAGGACGAGGCCAAGCAAGAGGTCAGCCGGGTCGTCACCCTTTGGCAGTCCGGAGAGGCGTTCGAGCAAGCCGGCGGAAAGCGAGAGCGCGGCCTGCTGTTCCTCGGCGCGCCCGGAACCGGAAAGACGATGCTCGCGAAGGCGATCGCCACGGGCTTCAACTGCCCCTTCGTCCTGATGCCGGGCTCCGGGTTCCAGCAGACCTTCCTGGGAATGGACGCCGTCATCGTCCGCTGGCTGGCACGCAAGGCCAAGAAGCTCGCCCGCAAGTGGGGCGGCCAGTGCATCGTCTTCATCGACGAGATCGACGCCGTCGGCATGCGGCGCGCGGCGCTCGGCGGCGGCGCGAGCTACACGGCCGCCCGGATCGAGGAGTCGCTCTTCTACGGGCCCTTCGGCGCGCTGAACCCGACCGGGGACATGATCCTCGAGACGCGTGCCTGGCGTGACCGGCTCTTTGCCCAGCGGGAAGGCACTCCCACGCCGCGAGGTCTCGGGCGGATCTTCAATCAGGGCGGCGGCGCGTTCCCGGGGATGATGGGCGGCGGCGGTCAGCTCGCGCTGAACCAGCTTCTGGTCGTGATGGACGGGATCGACAACCCGCCCTTCTTCCGGCGCCTCTTCACGAACTGGACGAACACGCTGCTCGACGCGAGTTACATCATCCCTCCGAAGGTCGGCAAGTTCTCCCTCCGCGTCCCGCGGCCGAAGCCGCGCAAGGACCAGATCTACTTCATCGGCGCGACCAACGTCCCGATCAGCCAGCTCGATCCGGCGCTGACGCGTCCGGGCCGCATGGGCCGCCACGTCTGGCTCCGCACGCCGACCAAGATCGACCGCAAGGACATCCTCGACCTCTACATCGGGAAGGTCGCGCACGAGCCGGAGCTGGACGAGGACAAGAAGCGCGACGAGCTCGCCCGCATCACGGGCGGTTACAGCCCGGCGATGCTGGAGCAGGTCTGCTCGATGGCGCTCACGTACGCGCACGCCGACGGCCGCGAGCGCTTCGACTCGGGCGACATCCTCGAGGCCATGACCACAGTCGAGTCGGGAACCGCGGTCAACATCGAGTACCCGGAGGAGGACACGCGGGCGGTGGCCCTCCACGAGTCCGGGCACGCGGCCGCGAGCCACGTCTACATGAAGGGCTCCGAGTCGACGCGGATCTCGATCCGCATGCGCGGCGAGTCGCTGGGCCACCACCAGGCCGCGGAGCAGGTCGAGCACTTCAGCCAGTGGCGCTCCGACCAGATGGCGACGCTGATCTGGGGCCTCGGCGCGATGGCCGCGGAGCGCGTGTTCTACGGGCAGACGACGAGCGGGGTCGGCGGTGACATCCAGACCGTCACTCGGCTGGCCGCACTCATGGTCGGCGCCGCGGGGATGGGACCCGAGCCGCTCGAACTCGGCGACCGCAGCGACGCGCAGGAGGAGGAGCGCGTCCTGAAGCGGTTCGAGGAGATCGGGCTCAAGCTGATGAACCGCACGGGCAGCATCCAGGACCACGACGTCGCCGCCAGCGTGCTCATGGACCGTGACAAGCGAAGCCTCGCGGCGCAACTAGTCGGCCAGGCGTATGTGACGGCGCACAACTTCGTCCGGCAGAACCGCATGGGGATCGAGAAGATCGCGGACGAGGTCGTGGCGCGCAAGGAGATCTACGGTGACGACCTGGTCGAGCTCCTCGACGGCGCGAAGCTCCAGCCGGCGAAACTCGACCTCCTGGAGGAGAAGACATGGCCGATGCTGTAGAAAGCCCGCGCCGCCGACCGCACAGCCGGGGCCTCATGGCGGCGAACCTCGTCGTCGTCGCCGGGTTCGTCGGCGTGCTCGTCCTCTTCGCCATGCTCGTCTCGCGGGGCACCTCGAACAACGGCTGGTCGTCGTACAAGCCGAAGGGCGGCAACGTCCTCACGAAGGCGCAGAACATGGCCGACCACGTGGCGCCGGCGTACAAGTACAACGGCCAGCCGATCGCGGTCGTCCAGGCGCAACCGCTCGTCTACCAGGACGCGATCGTGGACGGGATCGCGATCACGAGACAGCCGTTCCGCAAGATCGGGACCCCCATCAAGCAGTTCGAGCCCTCCGACTCGACGGTCGCCTACGTGTTCTGCGGGAGCGCGCCGCGCTGCGGGCTGCCGAGCACGGGCGCGCAGGACCCCCTTCCGCTTCTCCGGCGAGAGACGCTCGAGCTCGCGCTCTACACCTTCAAGTACTCGCCGAGCGTCGACTCGATCGTCGGCCTGCTTCCGCCGGCCGGGAACACGAACTACGCGATCTATCTCAGGCGGAAGAGCTTCCAGTCGGAGCTCTCGAAGCCGCTCGACGCGACGCTCCCGCCGCACAAGGTGCTGAGCGATCCGGGGCTGAGCCCGGTGGAAAGGGCGACCGTCGATCGCCTGACGGCTAAGAACATGTACCAGTCGCAGTTCTCCCAGGGCGCGAACGGGCGGACGCTCCTCGTGCTCAGCTCGGTCAGCCAGTAGCTTCTCCGGCCTTGCGCCGCATCCCGCTTCTCATCTGTCTGGCGTTCGTGGTGACCGGTTCGTCGGCCGCGCAGACGCAGGTCGGCTTCCTGGCGGTCGGCGACTACGGCGTGGGCGGGTCGCGCGAGGCGGCCGTCGGTCTTGCGATGAAGCGCTTCGACGCGCGGCACCGGGCGAACATGCTCGTCACGCTCGGCGACAACGACTACCTGCAGAGCGCGAAGCTCTTCCGGATGAACTGGCAGCGGGCCTTCGGGTGGGCTCGCCGGTCGGGCGTGCGGGTCGGTGGCGTGCTCGGCAACCACGACTACGAGGTCGGGCGGGGCGGCTACGAGCTGAAGACGCTCGGGATGCCCGGCCGCTACTACACGCGCAGGCTCGGAGACGTCCAGCTCTTCTTCCTGGACTCGAATGCGGTCACGGCACGGCAGACGGCGTGGCTCGAGCAGCAACTGTCGCAGTCGTCGGCGACCTGGAAGATCGCCCTCTTCCATCATCCGCCGTACACGTGCGGCGGCCATTCCGGTGACACGGACGTCGTGCGGAGCTGGGTTCCGCTCTTCGAGAGCTACGGCGTCCAGCTCGTCCTCTCGGGACACGACCACAACTACCAACGCTTCGCCCCGCGGAACGGCGTGACGTACGTCGTCCACGGCGGCGGCGCGGCCGGCCTGTACAGGCTGCACGGTTGTCCGAGCTCGTATCCGCCGCGCGTGCGGGTGCGCTACGGGCACGGCTTCCTGTACGTGACAGCGACCGACGAGCGACTCGACGTGTCCGCAGTGAACCTGCGCGGTCAGGTCACGGACCACTTCGCCCTGACTCCGTAAAGCTAGAATCGCCGCATGGCCGAGATCGGCACGATGCGCGTCAAGAGCGGGCTCGCCGAGATGCTCAAGGGCGGCGTGATCATGGACGTGACCGACGCCGACCAGGCGCGGATCGCCGAGGACGCGGGCGCGTGCGCGGTGATGGCGCTCGAGCGCGTCCCCGCGGACATCCGCCGCGAGGGCGGCGTCGCGCGCATGGCCGATCCGGACAAGATCCGCGAGATCCAGGAGGCCGTGACGATTCCGGTCATGGCCAAGGCGCGCATCGGCCATTTCGTCGAGGCGCAGATCCTCGAGGCGCTCGAGGTCGACTACATCGACGAGAGCGAGGTCCTGACCCCGGCGGACACGGCCAACCACATCGACAAGTGGAGGTTCACCGTCCCGTTCGTCTGCGGCTGCACGAACCTCGGCGAGGCGCTGCGGCGGATCGCCGAGGGCGCCGCGATGATCCGCACGAAGGGCGAGGCGGGGACCGGCGACATCGTCAATGCGGTCATGCACATGCGGGCCGTCTTCGGCTCGATCAAGAGGCTCGGCGCGATGAGCTCGGACGAGCGCTACTCGGAGGCGAAGGAGCTGCGGGCCCCGATCGAGCTCGTGACCTGGGTCGCCGAGAACGGGAAGCTGCCTGTCGTGACCTTCACGGCCGGCGGGATCGCGACTCCGGCCGATGCCGCGCTCTGCATGCAGCTCGGCGCGGACGGCGTCTTCGTCGGCTCCGGCATCTTCAAGTCCACGAACCCGTCCGAGCGCGCGAAGGCGATCGTCGAGGCGACGACGCACTACCAGGATGCGGCAGTCCTGGCGCGCGTCTCGCAGGGCCTGGGCGACGCGATGACGGGCCTCGCGGCGGCGGGCATCCCGCCGGAAGAGCTGCTCGAAACCCGAGGCTGGTAAACCCCTCGCTTCCCTGACCGGCTGGGCTCCCGCCGGGCGCAGCCCGGCTCCGCCCTGCCTCGCGCCGCTGACCGCCCTCCTGCAAGCGGGCCGTGTGGCCTAACACTGTCCCGCTCGCATACGGACGCTCAGCGGCCCGTCAGGAAAGCGAGGGGCACAATCTCGCGGCCGGCCGCCAGCTGAAACCTAGAATTTCCGTCATGACGATCGGCGTCCTCGCTCTGCAGGGGAACTTCCGCGAGCACGCGGCCATGCTTCGGCGGCTGGGCGCGGAGCCGGTCGAGGTGCGCAAGCCCGAGCAGCTCGACGGGCTCGACGGGCTCGTCGTTCCAGGCGGCGAGTCGACGACCTTCATGCGCCTGATGCGGCTCTACGGGCTGGAGGATGCGATCCGCGGCTTCCAGCAGCCGGTGCTCGGCACCTGCGCAGGCCTGATCGTGCTCGACCGCGATCACCTCGGGCTCGTCGACGTCGAGGTCGCACGCAACGCGTACGGCCCGCAGGTGTACAGCTTCGAGGCCGACCTCGACCTGGCTGGAGAGGACAGGCCCCTGCGCGGCGTCTTCATCCGCGCGCCGCGCCTGACCTCCGCCGGTAAGGACGTCGAGGTGCTGGCCGCGCTCAACGGGGAGCCGGTGCTCCTCAGGCAGGGCCGCTTCCTGGTCGCTACCTTCCACCCCGAGCTCACCGACGACACGCGCGTCCACGAGCTCTTCCTCGACTCAGTCAGGGAGGCGAGCCTTGTCCGGACATAGCAAGTGGGCGTCGATCAAGCGGAAGAAGGGGGCGACCGACGCCAAACGCGGCCAGCTCTTCTCCAAGCTGACGCGCGCGATCATCGTCGCGGCGCGGGACGGAGGGCCCGATCCGGCCGGGAACATCGCGCTCCAGAACGCGATCGAGAAGGCGCGCGAGGCCTCGATGCCGAAGGACAACATCGACCGCGCGATCGCCAAGGGCGCGGGCACGGGAGCCGACGCGGCCGCCTACGAGACCGTGACCTACGAGGGCTACGGCCCCGGAGGAGTCGCGCTCTTCCTCGAGGCGCTCACGGACAACCGCAACCGCACCGCGGCCGACGTGCGCTCCGCGTTCACGAAGAACGACGGGAACCTCGGTGAGTCCGGCTCCGTCGCGTGGCTCTTCGAGCGCAAGGGCGTGATCCTCGTCGACGGCTCTGCGGACGAGGACGAGCTGATGCTGACTGCCGCCGACGCAGGCGCCGAGGACATCGAGCAGGAGGAGTCGTCGTTCCGGGTCACGACGGCGCCCGAGGCGCTGCACGCCGTGCGTGCGGGCCTCGAGGAAGCGGGCTTCTCGATCGAGTCCGCCGAGTCGACGATGGTCCCGAAGACCTCGGTCGAGATCGAGGACGAGGCCATGGCCAGAAAGGTCGTGCGCCTGATGGACGAGCTGGAAGAGAACGACGACGTCCAGGCCGTCTACTCGAACTTCGACATCCCGGAACGAGTCCTGGAAGCCGTCGCCGGCTGATCCTTGTAACAGACTGTTACTAGGGACCCGAACCGCCTTGTAACACAGTGTTACTTGGTTCCTATCTGCCGGCGCGGATTGTGCGGCTCGTCGCTGTGAAGCCGGCCATCCGGACGGACACGCGGTACGTCCCGCGGCGCCTCGCCCGCAGCGAGTAGAAGCCGCGCTGGTTCGTCTTCCCTGCGGAGACCTTCGTCCAGCGGCCCCCCGAGCTCCTCTCCAGCGAGACCCGCGCGCCGAGCACCGCGTCCAGGAACCGGTCGACGACCTTGCCCCGCACCCTGCGGCCCCGCTCGAACGAGCGCGCGGCCACGATCTTCGGCGGCAGGTTCCCCTGGAGCTCGACGCTCCCGAGCGCGACGAGCACCTGGCCCCGGTTCCAGCTCGAGCCCACGCTCGAGCCGTTGACGATGTACGAGTCGTCGGGCGGATCGAGCGCCTCGAAGCGGATCACCGCCTGCAGGTTCGTGTCCAGCGGAAACGCGATCACGCCCTCGAAGCGCGCATCCCCGGTCGTCCGCGGCCGCATCATCACGTAGAAGCCGAGGACCGTCCCGACGGCCTTCGTGCCGACGGCGTGCGGGACCGAGATGCCTCCCTGCTGGTCGCGCATCCAGTCCGTGTGCTGGACGTTGGCCTTCGCCACGGCCTCGGCGTCGCCCTGGCGCTGGTCGAAGCTGACCGACCAGTCGAGGGACGCAAAGCCCGCGTTCTCGGGATGGCCGACCTGCTCGAAGCGGGGGCCGAGCCAGCGGCCGGCGTTCCCGGACGATGACTGGCGGTTGTAGCTGGCCGGGGACGCAAGCTCGACGAGGAGGCCCGGCGGAAGCTGGTGCGCCTGCCGCGCGGGGTCGGAGATGCGGATCCGCTCCACCGACTGCGCGCCCGCGAGCTGCGTGCCGACGGCGAGGGCCAGGAGCCCCGCGAGCAAGCCGAAAACAACTGAAAAGCGCCGCATACAGCCCTAGAGGCTAGCCCAGGTGGCAGCTACCGCTTGCCGCGGCTGACGACCAGGTTGACGCGCGCGCCCCTGGCTCGCGATACGCCCCAGCGCGGGGACTGCCCGACGACGCGGCCGAGCGGCTTCCTCGACCTGGCGCGGCGCACGCGTCCGACCCGGCAGCGGGCACGCGTGATCATCCGTCTGGCCGTGGGCAGCTTCTTGCCGACGACCTTCGGCACCTTGCACTTCGGCGGGGGTGGCGGAGGAGGCGGTTGCGCCGTGCCGACGGTGAAGCTCCCTTTCATGAAGCTCGCGTGCGGGTCGCAGACGAACTTGTAGACCCCGTCCGTGAGCGTGACCGTCCACGTCACCGTGCCCCTGGTGTCGACCTCGGTCGACTGGTCGACGCCCGGGCCGGTCAGGTGGAAGTTGTGGAACGCCGAGTTGTCGTGGACCTGGATCTCGTAGGTCCCAGCCGCGAGATGCGTCACGCGGGTGCCGTTCATCGTCAGCGTGATGTTCTGGCCGTCGTTGGTGCCGACGGTTGCGACCAACCCGGGGAGAGGCGGAGGAGGCGGGGGAGGAGGCGGAGGCGTGCCGGTGACCGTCACCGAGCCGGTCATCTGGGAGTGGTAGAGGCACTTATAAGTGTGCGTCCCCGGCGTGTTGAAGACGAACGTGAACGTGGCGTTTGGAGCCATGTTGTCTGAGCTGAACGCGCCGTCGTCTGCGGTCACGGTGTGGTCGATCTGGCCTCGATTCGTCCAGCAGACGGTCGTTCCCTGGGACACAGTGATGTTTTGCTGGTTGAAGAAGTAGTCGCCCACGTCGACGAGCGTCGCGCCGGTCGGACAGCTCGGTGGTGGTGGCGGAGGCGGCGGGGGCGGAGGCGGAGGCGGTGGTGGTGGTGGCGGAGGCGGCCCAACGGTGAGCGTCGCGATCATCCATGAGTGCGGTTGACAGTGATACGGGAAGCTGCCGGCCGAATCAAACGTGTACTCGAAGGTCTGGCCCTGCTGGAGTGAGCCCGAGTCGAAGACCCCTTCCGCGTCGGACGTGACCGTGTGCGGAGTCGGATCCTGGTTGACCCAGCAGACTGTGGTTCCGACAGGGATCGTCAGTGTGTCCGGGTCGTACGCGAAGTTCGAGATTGCGACCTCGATCGCATTCGCATCGCAGTTCGGCGGCGGCGGCCCAGCGGGCGCGCTCCTGGTCGCGGACGTGCCTCCGACCAGCGCGCAAACCGCTACGGCAAGCGTCAATGCGGCTAGGTGACGAACCCTCACGAACTCCCCGACGACGAGCCTAGTTCATTGGTCCACTACGCGAAAGGGGGATTTCCGGTTTTCAAGGCAGGAACGTCCGGTCTCGCGCCTAACCTCGACCCGTGAAAGTTCTCGGCATCGATCCGGGCACGGCTGCATGCGGGTACGGCATCGTCCAAGAAAAAGGCGGGCGGGTGCGGGCCATCGACTACGGGTGGTGGAAGACCCCCGCGTCCGACCGTCCCGAGGCGCGCCTGAAGACGATTTTCGACGCGGTCACGACGCTCATCGACCAGGCGGCGCCCGATGCCGTCGCGCTCGAGGAGTCGTTCGTCGGCGTCGACGCCCGCACCGCGCTCTCCGTCGGACAGGCCCGCGGCGCCGTGCTCGTCGCCTCCGCGCTCGCCGGGTTGGAGTGCGCTGAGTACTCGCCGACCCGCGTCAAGCAGGCCGTGTGCGGCTACGGGCGCGCCGAGAAGGCCCAGGTGCAGCGCATGGTGCAGGCGATCCTCCGGCTCGACGCTCCGCCGGAGCCGAGCCATGCCGCCGACGCCCTCGCCGTCGGGATCTGCCACGCGCTGGCGCCGCCGTTGCTGAAGGCAGTCTCCGCGTGATCGCCCGCCTGAGAGGAATCCCCGTCGCGCGGACCGCGGACGGGCTCGTGCTCGACGTCAACGGCGTCGGGTATCTCCTGCGCGTCTCGGAGCGCGCGGGCCGCAAGGCGAAGGAAGGCCGCGAGGTTTCGTTCGACACGTACCTGCACGTGCGTGAGGACGTGCTCCAGCTGTACGGGTTCGCGGAGCCCGCCGAGCGCCAGCTCTTCGAGCAGCTGCTGTCCGTCTCGGGAGTCGGCCCGAAGGTCGCGCTGCTCATCGTCTCGGGCTCGTCGCCGGCTGAGCTGCGGCGCTCGATCGTGCTCGGCGACACCACCCGCTTCCTGGCCATCCCGGGAGTGGGGAAGAAGACCGCGGAGCGCGTCGTCCTCGAGCTGAAGGAGAAGATGGGGCTCGAGCAGGTCGTGCCCGAGGGCGCGCCGGACCTCGTCGCGCGTGACGCTCTCGTCGAGCTCGGCTACTCGGCGGTCGAGGCGGAACGCGCGCTCGCCGGGACCGATCCCGAGGCTCCGCCCGAGGAGCGGGTGCGCCAGGCGCTGAAGGCGGCATGACCGAGCAGTTCCTCGCTCCGGCTCCCCGGCCCGAGGAAGACGAGCTCGAGCGCTCGCTGCGGCCTCGCGACCTCGACGATTTCGTCGGGCAGGACCGGGTCAAGGAGCAGCTCGACATCGCGCTCCAGGCAGCGCGTGCGCGGGCGGAGCCGCTGGATCACGTGTTGCTGGTCGGGCCGCCCGGGCTCGGCAAGACGAGCCTCGCGTACATCGTCCGCGAGGAGCTCGGCGTCGGCATCCGCTGCGTCGCGGGGCCGGCGCTGGAGCGGAAGGGCGACATGGCCTCGATCCTGACCGCCCTCGAGCCGCGCGACGTCCTGTTCATCGACGAGATCCACCGGCTCTCGAGCGCCGTCGAGGAAGTGCTGTACCCGGCGCTCGAGGACTTCCGGCTCGACATCGTCGTCGGGCAGGGGCACGCGGCGCGCACACTCACGCTCGAGGTGCCCCCCTTCACGCTCGTCGGCGCGACCACGCGCACGGGGCTGCTCACGACGCCGTTGCGGGACCGCTTCGGGATGACGTTCCGGCTCGAGTACTACGAGCCGGCGGAGCTGGGCGTGATCGTGCGGCGCTCGGCCGGGATCCTCGGGGTCGAGATCGAGGGCGAGGCGGCGGACGAGATCGCCTCGCGCTCGCGGGGCACGCCTCGCGTGGCGAACCGGATTCTCCGACGCGTGCGCGACGTCGCGGAGGTGCGGCACCAGGGCGTGGTCACCACGAGCGTGGCGGCCGAGGCGCTGGAGCTGCTCGAGGTCGACGGGCACGGGCTCGAGCGCACGGATCGGGCGCTTTTGAACGCGATCGTCGAGCGCTTCGACGGAGGGCCGGTGGGCCTGTCCACGCTGGCCGTGGCCCTCGGTGAGGAGCCGGACACGGTCGAGGACGTTTACGAGCCGTACTTGCTCCAGCTCGGGTTCATCCAGCGCACACCGCGCGGGCGGATCGTGACGAAGCTCGGGCGCGAGCACATCGGCGCTGCGAAGAAGGCGGAAGCGCTCTTCTAGACGGCTTCGGCCTGCGAGCGGTCGAGCAGCACCAGCGCGCGGTCGACCGTGGCGATGACGTCGCCCCAATTTCGTTCCGGTGCGTCGTTCCAGAGGTCGATCGCGAGCGTGCCGGTCGCGCGGGCGAGCACCTGCGTCGCGTCGGCGAGCGCTCGCGCTTCGGCGGAGTGGGCGATGAAGTCTGCGTCGAGCCTGTCGTCGTGACGGTGCCAGCTCGCGAGGAGCGCCCCGACCAGTGACCAGCACGACGCATCGTCGCTCCACGCGTTGACGACATGCCCACGCATGTCCCGCGCCTGAGCGCCCTTCGACCAACCCCTGAGGAGGAGGCCGCGAGCCTCCATCAGCATCGCCGCAGCCGGATCGTCGGCTGCTTGTGACAAAAGTTGCCCCTGGCGAGAGGGTAGCACGCAAATCTCCATCGAAACGCCTCCTTAACGGGGTCAGACCCCGTAAAGGAGGCGACGGCCGACCTCTTGGAAGCTCCACGGGTTGTGGAGCGTTTGTGTGCCTTCCATTCCGCAATCGCCACGCTTTTGGAGCGGGGTCTGACCCCACGGACCCGCCGGACCGGACGTGGCTTGCCGGGAGGGCAGATTCGCCTAGCGGCGGAACTGGACTTCGTGCCACGACGGCACGGGAGCGAGCTCGAGAAGGGCCCGGTCGCCACGGGGGTCGCGATAGGCGAACTCGGCTTCCTCGTCGTCCCAGTCCACCTCGAGCAGCCCTTCCTTCACGCGATGGTCGAGCCAGGCGCCGCGGAAGACGAGCTTGCGCAGCCAGTAGACGAGCGACTCGCCGCGAATCAGCGACAACTGCTCCCAGTGTCGGACGAGGTAGCGGCCGAGGGAGCTGCGCGGCTCGGCGATCATCCCGTCCGCCGCGAGCTCGACCAGATCCTCCGTCTCCTCTTCGTCGAGGTCGTTGTCCTCCACGAGCCCGAGCTTGACCGCGGCCGCCGTCACGCGCTGCTCGAAGTCCTCCGCGTTGAACGCGAACCGGTACCCGAGGAACTCGACCATGTAGTCCTCGCCCGACGAGTAGTTCGCTTCAACGGTCACCTTTCTCAGGATAGACGTCGCCGTCCGACCGCCTCCGTACCGTGGCTCGGCCCATGGACTGGTCGGTCAAACCGTGCTCTCACGACGCTGCGAACGCGCTCGCGGACGCCCTCGGGCTCAGCGAGACGACCGCCCGCGTGCTCGTTCGGCGCGGCTACGAGGATCCCGCCGAGGCGCGCGCGTTCCTCGAAGGAGCGCTGCCCGGCCACGATCCGTTCCTGCTCGGCGACATGGCCGCGGGCGTCGCCTTGATCAAGTCGGCGATCGCTGCCGGCAAGCGCATCTGCGTCCACGGCGACTACGACGCGGACGGCATCTGTGCGACCGCGCTCGCGGTCCTGATCCTGCGCGAGTTGGGCGCGGACGTCGTCTGGCACCTCCCGAGCCGCTTCGAGGAGGGCTACGGCGTCCAGCGCGAGACCCTCGCGCGCCTCGCCGACGAAGGCTGCGGGCTCGTCCTCACCGTCGATTGCGGCGTGACCGCGGTCGAGGAGATCGCGGAGGCGCGCGCGCGAGGGCTCGAGGTCGTCGTCACCGACCACCACCGGCCGGGCGGGACGCTCCCGGACTGCCCCATCGTCGCCACGCGGCCCTCCGGCTACCCGTTCCCCGAGCTGTGCGGCACGGGCGTCGTCTACAAGCTCGGCGAGGCGCTGCTCGGCCCGGGGCACGAAGCGCTGACCCGGCACCTCGACCTGGTCGCACTCGCGACGATCTCCGACGTCGTCCCGCTCGTCGACGAGAACCGCGCGCTGGCGCTCGCCGGCCTCCGCTCTCTCGCACGCACGCAGAAGCCCGGGCTCCAGGCGCTGATGAAGGTCGCGCGCGTCGATCCGGCGCGGGTCGACGAGAGCGCGGTCGGGTTCCGGCTCGCCCCCCGCATCAACGCATCGGGCCGCCTCTGCCGCCCGGGGGCCGCCCTCGAGCTCCTGCTCACCGAGGACAAGGACGAGGCCGGCCGCCTGGCGCACCAACTCGAAGAGCTGAACCGCGAGCGCCAGGGAGTCGAGAACCGGATCATGCGCGAGGCGTTCGCGAAGATCGACGAGTGGCCGGAGGCGAAACAGGCCCGCCGCGGCTACGTGCTCGCCGACGAGGCCTGGCACGAAGGCGTGATCGGAATCGTCGCGTCGCGGCTCGTCGAGCGCTTCCACCGCCCGGTGGTGCTGATCGCGGGCGCCGACGGGAACTGGAAGGGCTCGGGCCGCTCGCCCGGAGTGTTCGACCTGCACGGCGGCCTCGCTGCCTGCTCGGAGCATCTCGAGCGGTTCGGCGGGCATCGCGCCGCCGCCGGCCTGTCCATCGACCCGGGCGAGATCGAGGCGTTCGCCGAGGCATTCGCGGCGCACGCGGACGCGGCCCTGACCGACGACGACCTGCGCCCGCGAACGGTCGTCGACGCAGTCGTGACCGGCCGGGAGCTCACGCTCGACCTCTGCGAGGAGCTCCGCAGGCTGGCCCCGTTCGGGCTCGCGAACCCGGGCGTCACGCTGCTCCTGCCGTCCTGCGAGCTCGGCGACCTGGCCGCGGTCGGCGACGGCAAGCACCTGCGCTTCCGCGTGCGCGACCACGGACGCGATGCCGGGAGCGCGATCGCCTTCGGTCTCGGCGCGCAGCTCGACCGCTTCCGGCAGATGGGCCGCTACGACGTCGTTTTCCGGCTCGAGGCGAACCAGTGGAACGGCACCATCGCGCCACAGCTGGTCGTGCGCCGTGTGCTGGACGCGCCCGAGCGGTACGAGAGCCTGCGCGACTGGCTCGCCAACGAGTGGCGCCGCGAAGCCGCGGAGCGCACGCCGGACGCCCAGCTGATCTTCGCCGAGCTCGGCCTGGACGGAGAGACCGCGATCAGGACGTCGCTCCTCGAGTCGGAGGCGTTCCGGGCGCTCCTCGAGGAGCCCGAGCTCGCCCGCGCCGCCTAGCCGGGTTTCCTCGCGAGGAAGATCGCCCAGCCGAACGCGTCCCGCCGGGCCAGGTACTCCCGCTTGTGCTCCTCGTTGGCGCGGCGAATCTCCTCGTCCTCGTTCGCCTCGAGCCAGTCCTCGACCGCGCGCCAGTGGAGCGACTCGTAGCGGTCCCAGTCGTCCGTCGACGAGCTGATCACCCCGATCAGCGTCACTCCGTGCCGCTCGACCTTGGCTCCGGTCTCGGACAGCGAGACGTAGCCCATGGCGTCCATGCCAACCGGCGGGCTGCGTCGCCAGTAGGGCTCGCCGACGACGACGTGGCCCCCCGGCCGGACGGCCGGAACGAGCGCGGCGAGCGTTCCGTCGAGGTCGTCCCAGACGAACGTCGCCCCGAGGCAGAGCGCCGCGTCCCAGGCCTCGGGCTCGAGCGGAAACTCGTGCCCGTCGGACTCGACGACCTCGATCAGGTCGCCTAGGCCGGTCGCGGCGATCCGCTCGCGAGCCGTGGTCACGAACCCCGAGTAACGCTCGACCCCGGTGATCCTGCAACCGAACGTCGATGCGAGAACGAGCGCAGGCCCGCACTTGCCGCACGCGATGTCGAGGACACGCGTCTTCGGACCCAGCCGAAGCCACTCGCCCATGAGCCGGATCTTCTCCGGGCTCGTCGGGTTCTGGATGTCGTGGTCGCGCTCGGCGATCGCGTGAAACCAGGGCACGTCACAAGCCTCGCAGGCGCTGGAGCAGGTTGAGCAGCTCGTCGATCGGCAGGTTCCCCACGACGCCGCGCAGGACGCCGGCCAGGGTCGCGTTGAGCGCGCCGGCGCTCTGGGCGTCGTCGATCGACCGTTTGAGCCCGGTGCGCACGAGGCTCTCCAGCTCACCGTTCGAGATGTCGTGCTCACGGACGAACTGCTCGCGGCGATCCTGGTTCGCGAGCGCCAGCACCATGTCCTCGCGGGACACGTGCAACTGGCACGCGGCTCCGTCGAGCGCGGAAAGGACGATCTGCTCGGCGACCGCCTCGAAGCCCTGCGGGCTCCGCCAGGAGCGCGGTGCGCAGGGGTCGGCGACCTTGGCCGGCGCGTACGAGGCGCCGCCGAGGGCCAGGTAGAGGCCGACCAGGACGAGCACCGCGGCGGTCGAGTACGCGATCGCACGCATCAGACGCCGACCTCCCGGCGGCCGAGGACGATCGGCACGAGTGCGAGCAGGCCGAGGAGCGCGGAGACGAGGAACGAGCGAGAGAAGGCGTTCGTGACCGCCCGGTCGAGCTGATCCTGTAGCGCGTTCCCGAGATCGGCGTACGCGGAATCGTCTCGATGGTCGACGACCGCCTTGACGTCGGGGATCCGACCTTCGGCCGTGGCGCGGTCGACGGCGACGAGGACGTCGCGCGCGACGCCGATCTTGTCGAGCGGCGAGATCCGGCTGTCGAGCACCGCCGCAGTTCCGGCGGCGAGCGCGTCGTGCTCGTTCCGGTTGAGGTCCGAGGTGAAGATCGGCGTCAGCAGGAGCAGCCCGAGGACGATCCCGGCATGGCGCGCGGCGATCGTCCAACCGCCGTGCACCGCCTGCCCGGAGCGGCCGGCCAGCGCGCGCTGTGTGAGCGCCGAGAGAGCGAGCCCCAGCCCGGCGCCGATCGCGATCTGCGGAAGGACCGTCCACGCCACGCCCGCGTGCGGAAGCCAGGCCAGGGCCGCGAGGCCGCCGGAGATCAAGATCGCGCCCGAGGCGGCCCTCGTCCAGAGCGGGCTGATGCTGCCTCCGAGGCGCGCGGCCGCGATCGCCGCCAGCGGCATGATCGTCACGACGAGCCCCGCCGCCAGCGGCTCGAGGCGCCAGCCGTTGATGAGCAGGATCACGAGCAGGAAGAGCGCGGCGACGAGGGCGCCCGAGACGAGCAGGAGCGCTGCGTTCGCGGCGACCTGCGGACGCTCCGTCGGCTCGGGCACGGGCCGCGTCTGCACGCCGCGAATCGCGAGCAGGCCGACGAGCGCGACCGGCGCCTGGAGCACGAAGATCGACTCCCAGCCGAAGAGCTGCGTGAGGATCCCGCCGATCGCGGGCCCGACCGAGGCGCCGACGATCCCCGCGAGCGCCCAGATGCGCGCCGCAGAGGCATCGGCGCCCGAAGCCTCGGAGAGCAGGTCGAGCGCGGCGACGACGACGGCCGCCCCCGCCACCCCCTGGGCCGCCCGCAGTCCCACCAGCACACCGAACGTGGGCGAGAAGGCGCAGGCGAACGACGCGGCCGCGAAGACGATCGTCGAGACTCCGAACACAGCGACCGGCCTCCGACGCGCAAGAGCCGCCGCGGGCACCGCAGCAAGCGCGAGCGCCAGGTTGAACGAGATCAGCGCCCAGGCGAGCGTCGAGACCTCGACGTCGAACTGGACGAGGATCTTCGGGAGCGCGAGCGTGACGACCGAAGAGTCGGCCAGGACGAGCCCGACCGAGAGGCCGAGCAACGCAATCCGGTTCCGCGATCCGAGCGGCTGCATGAGCCGGACGGATTGTCGACTAAGTCAACCCGCGGTTCCTAGCGATGCGAGGCCGTGAGCGCGATCAGCAGCCGAGTGACGGCGAGCGTGCGGCGTCGTATGAGGTGTCGTCTGAACACGAGCGGCATCTCTTCTCTGCGTGGGCGATGAATCCTGCGCCCGTGATCGGGCGCAACGGTGACGAAAGGTAGCCGAACTACAATTTGTCGCATGGCACTCGTCGAAGCTCGCGAACGGCACGAAGATCTCCTCGAAGAGCTGATCGCCGAGGTCGCGTCCTACAACCCGGACGCCGATCGCGAGCTGATCGCCCACGCCTTCGAGTTCGCGACGCGCGCGCACGAGGGCCAGGAGCGCCGATCGGGCGAGGCGTTCATCCACCACCCGTTCGGAGCGGCCAAGATCTGCGCCGAGCTCAGGCTCGACGACGAGACGATCGCGGCGGCGCTGCTGCACGACGTCGTCGAGGACACCAGCGTCGGCATCGACGAGGTGCGCGTCGAGTTCGGCGAGGAGATCGCAAACCTCGTCGAAGGCGTCACCAAGCTGACCCGGATCCAGTTCCAGAGCCGCGAGCACGCCGAGGCGGAGAACTACCGGAAGATGATCGTCGCGATGGCCCACGACGTGCGGGTCATCCTGATCAAGCTCGCAGACCGCCTGCACAACATGCGCACGCTCGAGTATCTCGGGCGCCAGAAGCAGGTCCAGAAGGCGCGCGAGACGCTCGAGGTCTACGCGCCGCTGGCGCACCGGCTCGGCATCCACAAGCTGAAGTGGGAGCTCGAGGACCTCGCTTTCCGGACGCTGCATCCACGCAAGTACGCGGAGATCGAGGCGATGGTCGCCGAGCGTCGCGCCGATCGCGAGGAGCACGTCAACGAGGCGGCGATCGTGCTCACGAAGGAGCTGGACAAGGTCGGCATCCCGGCCGAGATCTCCGGCCGCGCGAAGCACTTCTACTCGATCTACGACAAGATGGCCAAGAAGGGCCGCGAGTTCAACGAGATCTACGACCTGACGGCGATGCGCGTGATCGTCGAGCGGGCCGGCGACGAGGGCACCCGCGACTGCTACGGCTCGCTCGGCCTCATCCACTCGCTCTGGAAGCCGATGCCCGGGCGGTTCAAGGACTACATCGCGATGCCGAAGTTCAACGGCTACCGCGCGCTGCACACGACAGTGGTCGGCCCGGCCGGGAGCCCGCTCGAGATCCAGATCCGGACGCGCGAGATGCACGACGGGGCCGAGTTCGGGATCGCGGCCCACTGGTACTCGTACAAGCCGGGGGGCAAGAAGAAGCTCGACGAGGACTGGCTCGAGTGGGTCAAGCAGCTGATGGAGTGGGGCGACGAGGAGGCCGACCCGCGGGAGTTCATCAAGGGCTTCCGCACCGACCTCTTCGACGACGAGGTGTACGTGTTCACGCCGAAGGGCGAGGTCAAGACGCTACCCGCGGGGTCGACGCCGATCGACTTCGCGTACTCGGTGCACACGGACGTCGGGCACCGCACGGTCGGCGCGAAGGTCAACGGGCGGATCGTCCCGCTCCACTACACGCTGCACAGCGGCGACTTCGTCGAGATCCTGACGTCGAAGGGCGGCCGCGGGCCGTCGCGCGACTGGATGACGCTCGCCCGCTCGACGCGCGCACGGAACAAGATCCGCCAGTGGTTCTCGCGCGAGACGCGTGAGGACACCGAGCAGAAGGGGCGCGAGGCGCTCGAGCAGGCGCTGAAGGCGCAGAAGCTGCCGTACAGGAAGATCGCGGGCTCGGCGGTGCTCGCGCAGGTGATCCGCGAGACGGGCTTCAAGAAGGCCGAGGACTTCTACATCGCGCTGGGCTCCGGCAAGCTCCCGGTCAGCCAGATCGTCAAGAAGGTGCTCGCGCGGCTGAAGACAGCGGAAGTGGCCGAGGAAGAGATCGTCCCGCTCAAGCCGAAGCCGCAGACGATCGCGAGCACCGACCTCGGGATCACGGTCCAGGGCGCCGAGGGCGTCCTGGTGCGCCTGGCGAAGTGCTGCACGCCGGTTCCCAGCGACGAGATCGTCGGCTACATCTCGCTCGGCAAGGGGGTCACGATCCACCGCAAGGACTGCCCGAACGTGAAGGCGCTGATGCGAAATCCCGAGCGCTTCACCGACGTCGACTGGGACGGCGCGACCACGAAGAGCTTCTACGTCCAGATCGCCGTCGACGCGTGGGACCGCCCGCGGCTGCTCGAGGACGTGGCCCGGACCTTCGCGGAGCACGGGGCGAACATCGTCTCGTACGGCGGCACGGTCGAGGATCAGCTGGCGAAGAACTGGTACACCGCGGAGCTCGGCGACGTGAAGGCGCTCCGCACGCTGCTGACGGCGCTCCGGAACGTCGAAGCCGTCTTCGACGCGTACAGGGTCACGCCGTCGTAGGTCACGTCCCGGACCTCGTTCTCCGCGCTGAAGCGCTCGCGGAGACGATGAGCTTCGAACGCTCGTCGATTCGCGAGGTCGGGCGTCTGCTCGGCGCCCTTGCGGCGTCTCGCCCGAGCGGACGGCTCGCGGAGATCGGCACGGGAACCGGTTGCGGTGCCGCGTGGATCGCATCGACCATGGCATCCGAGGCGTCGTTCGTGACCGTCGAGGTCGACGACCAGCGTGCGGCCGCCTGTGCGCTTCTGTTCGCCGACTGTCCGAACGTGCGCGTCCTCCACGGCGACTGGCACGAGGTGCTGCCTCCGGAGGCGCCGTTCGACCTCCTGTTCTTCGACGGCGGCGGGTGGAAACGGAGCCCGCCCGCTCAGATGCGCGCCGAGAGCGAGCGAGCGCTGGAGCTCGTCGCGCCCCGAGGCGTCGTCGTGCTGGACAACCTGACCCCGGAGCACTTGCGGCCCGCGGACGGGCCTGCGTGGCCGGACGCGCTCCGCGAGCGCTGGCTCGGCAGCGAAGAGCTCGTGGCGACCGAGGTCCTGACGACGCCTGACAGCTCGGCGATCGTGGCCGTGAAGCGTTAGCTGTCGACGAAGAAGAACTGCTTCCAGGCCGTCCACCAGTCGTCGGCCTTGGAGACGATCGTGCGGTCGTCGAGGAGCTCGACGCCGTGCTGGAAGCGCATCTGCCTCGCGGCGGTCGTGTTCTTGTACTCGACCTTGACCTCGCACGGCTTGCCGGGGTCGTACGGGGCGACGGCCTGCAGGTCCGAGAGCGCCTGCTTCGCGCCCGCCTCGATCAGCTCGCGCGCCCGCGCGGGGACGATCATCCGTGCGCTCGTCTGGCCGATGCCCCACTTGACCGCAACCGTCGTCAGCCCGTCGCCGAGCAGCGCCTTGCCCTCGCGACAGGACGCCTCGTCGCCCGTGACGAGCAGGACCGGGCAGCCCCACGTGCCGCAGAGCGCGGCGTTGATGCCCGTCTCGCCGACCTGCGTCCCGTTGAACCACAGGTTCTGCCAGGCCTGCCCCGAGACCGTGTGGTTGAGCACGCCGTCGGCGGTCCCCGCCATCGCGTGCATGCCGACGAAAAGCGCGGCGTCGCAGCCTTCCTCGAGGAAGCCGGTGTACTCCGTCCACTCCTCCTGGACGACGTACTCGCACGCGGGATCGAGGTCCTCGGGGATCAGCGAGTTGAAGGTGTAGCCCTCGCCGGCGCCGTGGCAGTCCATGACGACGATCTCGGTCGCTCCTGCCGCCTTGGCGCCGCGGACAGCGGCGTTGATCTCCTCGGTGTAGAGCTTGCGTCCCTCCTCGAACATGGGTCGGCCCGCGTTCGTCTGGTCGCCCTTGACGATCCCGCCGACGCCCTCCATGTCGCTGATGACGTGAACGCGCACCCGAGGAACCTACCCGGAACGGCCCTGTCCGGTGCCAGGCACCGGACGTGTCCGAAGATCACTCGATCGAGGGATCGTCCCTCGAATGCGCGGGGTACCTCGATCGAGGGATAGACGGTTCGCGAACCGCCGCCTACAACGAGAAGACGGGGGAGAGGGTTCGTCTGCGGCGCCCGGTCATCTCAGAGGACGGGTAACCGGGCCGCCGCAGCTACTAGCTTCCTAAGCGGCGTCCCCCTCCCCCGGCGACGAATCTCAAAGCTCGACGTCGTTGCCTTCGAACGCGCGGATCCCGGCCCGGATCTCGTCTGGAATCGGGCACGCCTTCCGCTCCTCGAGGTCGACGTGGACGACCGTCTGATGGGCCTCGGCCAGGAAGAGGTCGTCGTCGACCCGGTACGCCTGCTTCTCGAAGGTCATGCTCGTCCGCCCGATTCGCTCCACGCGGATGAACACCTCGAGCAGATCGTCGAACCGCGCCGGAGCGTGGTACTCGATGTCCAAGGCGCGCAGCACGAGGTCGCCCTCGAAGTCCGCGTACAGCAGATGAAGGTGGCGGAAGTACTCGACACGCGCGACGTCGAAGTACGGGAAGTAGCGGCCGTAGTAGACGATGCCCTGCGCGTCCGTGTCGGAGAACCCGACCCGGGTCAGCGACGAGAACTTGAACGGCGGCTTACGATCGGTTACGCGGCCGAGCTCCAGATCCATCACGCGGCATGCTAAGCGGCGAGCGGTCCGAGGACCTTGCATGCGCTGCCGCGAGGCGCCGGAAGCGGATGTTCTCCGCGATCCCGCGGCCGGCGAGCCCGAGCAGGACGAGGAAGATGACCGCGAACGGGACGATCGCGAACTTGGCGCTGACGTGCGTCGGGTTCGTCGGCTTGACCTTGCTGGAACGGTTGTACGTCTGGGCGCTGGGGTTCGCCTGAAAGTCGCGCGCGGCTTGCACGACGCCCGGCTTGCCGATCGGAGCGAACGTCGCCCCGGGCATGAAGGAGTCGACGAGCCACTTGCCGTGCGCCGGGTGCAGGTAGACGTTGAACAGGATCTGCCCGAGCTTGCCCTGTACTTGGCGGTCGGCGAGAGGATGAGCTCGACTGACAGCTCGTCCCTCGTTCGGTACTGGATCGTCCACGCGTGAAAGTGCTGCCGTGCGGCGGGATACGGGTAGACCGGGATGTCGCCGTGGCTCCACTGCTGACGCGTCATGCCCGCCTTCATCGTGGGTGTGAGGACGTCGTAGGCCGCGGCCGGCTGGTGGCGCTTGACCGCATGGTTGACGAAGATGTCCAGCGTCTTGTTGACCGCCGCACGGTCCGAGGGCGCGAGGTGCGGAGGCGCGGCCAGCGCTGGGGCGGCACACGCGAGCGCAGCCGTGCAGACAGCGAGAAATCGCCCGTCCCCTCATGGCTCAAAGAGAAGCTAGGGCGCGCCGTCAGTCGAGAAGCTCGAGGACCTCGTCGCGCTTGCGCTCCATCAGCTCCTGCGAGCGCGCCTCGAGGTTGAGCCGGAGCAGCGGTTCGGTGTTCGACGGCCGCACGTTGAGGTGCCAGTCCTCGGCTTCGATCGAGATCCCGTCCAGGTGCGAGACCTTGCCCTCGGCGCCGAAGCGCTCCTTGATCTCCTGGAGCTTCACGGCGACGTCCGCCACCGGAACGTTGATCTCGCCGGTCAAGAAGAAGCGCTCGCGGTACGGGCGGAGGAGCTCCGAGAGCGGCCGGCCGCGCTTCGAGACGAGCTCGAGCACGAGCAGGAACGGAATCACGCCCGAGTCGGCCTGGAAGAAGTCGCGGAAGTAGTAGTGGCCCGAGACCTCGCCCGCGAAGGCGGCGTCCTCCTCACGCATGCGCTGCTTGATGAACGCGTGGCCGACGCGGTTGACGAGCGGGATGCCGCCCGCGCGCTCGATCGTCTCCGGCACGGCCCAGCTCGCGCGCACGTCGTAGATGATCTTCGCGCCCGGGCTCTTCTCGAGCATCGACTCCGCGAGGAGCGCCGTCACGAAGTCGCCGGGCACGAACTCGCCGGTGTCGTCGATGAAGAAGCAGCGGTCGGCGTCGCCGTCGAACGCCGCGCCGAGGTCGGCCCCGTCCTCGTGCACCTTGTCGATCACGAACTCGCGGTTCTCGGGGAGGAGCGGGTTCGGCTCGTGGTTCGGGAACGTGCCGTCGGGCTCGAAGAAGTAGGGGACGGCGTCGATCGGGATGCGCTCCAGGACCGGCGGGAGCATGACTCCACCCATCCCGTTCGCCGCGTCGATCACGACGCGCCGCCGCTGAATCTGGTCCTGGTCGACGAAGGACAGGACCTTGTCGACGAAGGCCGGAAAGACGTCCTCCTCCTGGACATGTCCCGGGACCTGGTCCCGGGGCGTGGCCGGAGAGGACAGGGCGCGGTCGCGGATGTCGAGGAGGCCTGAGTCGCCGCCGACGGGCATCGCGCCGCGGCGCACGACCTTCATCCCCGTGTACTCCTTCGGATTGTGCGACGCGGTCACCTGGATACCGCCGTCGAGGCCGAGGTGACCGACGGCGAGGTAGAGCATCTCGGTGCCGACGAGCCCGATGTCGATCACGTCGGCCCCTGCGGCCACCGCGCCCTCGATCGCCGCCTGCGCCATCGACGGCGACGAGACGCGCATGTCGCGCCCGACCGCGATCCGCTCCGGCTCGAATTGCTCGACGTAGGCGCGCCCGAGCGCGCGCGCACCGTCCTCGTCGATCTCGCCCGGATAGATCCCCCGGACGTCGTAGGCTTTGAAGACCTTCGAATCCAGCATCGCGGGGATGGTAAACGCGGGCTGGATCGTTCTTACACTTAGAGCCGAAGGATGGAACGAAAACTTGCCACGGTCCTGTTCGTCGACCTCGTCGACTCGACGTCGCTGGTCTCGGCCAGCGACCCTGAAGTCGTACGCCGGCGCGTGACGCAGTTCTTCGACCGCGTCTCGAACAGCATCGAGCGCTACGGCGGTACGGTCGAGAAGTTCGCGGGCGATGCCGTGATGGCGGCCTTCGGCATTCCGCAGGCGCACGAGGACGACTCGGAGCGCGCCGTCCGCGCTGCGCTCGAGATCCTCGAGGGCGTCGACGAGCTCGAGCTCCAGGCTCGCATCGGCGTCGAGGCCGGCGAGGTCGTCACCGGCGCCGGCGACTCCACGTTCGCGACCGGCGAAGCGCTCAACATCGCCGCCCGCCTCCAGCAGCTCGCGGAACCGGGCCAGATTCTGCTCGGCCCCGCGGCGCACCGGCTCACCCTGGGACGCATCGAGGTCGACGACGTCGGCCCGGTCGAGGTGCGTGGACGCGACGAGCCGGTCTGGGTGTGGGCCGCGATGGGAGCCAGCGCCGCCGGCCGCCCTCTAGCACGCGTCGCAGTCACGCCGCTCGTCGGCCGTGATCACGAGCTCGACCTGCTCGAGAACACGTTCGCCCGAGCGACTCGTGACCGCCGGGCGCATCTCGTCACGATCTACGGCGAGCCGGGCGTCGGGAAGAGCCGCCTCGCCAACGAGTTCCTCGCCTCGCTCGAGGGAACGACCGTGCTCCACGGGCGCTGCCTCCCGTACGGCGAGAGCATCACGTACTGGCCGCTCGCCGAGATGGTCAAGGGCGCAGCCGACATCGCGGACGACGATCCGCTCGACGTCGCGATCGAGAAGCTGCGCGAGTGCTGCCCGGCCGAGGCGGTCGCCGATCTGCTCGGCCTCGCAACCGGCGTGCTCGAAGCCGTCCACGGCGAACGCAGCCAGCAGGAGATCTCCTGGGCCGCGCGAGAGTGGGCGCAGCTGATGTCGCAGACCCAGCCGCTGATCCTCGTCTTCGAGGACATCCACTGGGCCGAGGAGCCGCTGCTCGAGCTGATCGAGCACATGACGTCCTGGGTGCGCGACGGCTCGCTGATGATCATGTGCCTGGCCCGCCCCGATCTGCTCGACATCCGCTCCGACTGGGGCGGCGGCCGCGTCCGCGCGACGGCGATCGAGCTCGAGCCGCTCGGCGCCGCCGACAGCGAGGTTCTGATCGAGGCGCTCGCCGAGGACGGGGCGATCTCGCCCACCACGAAGCGCGCGCTCCTCGACAAGACCGGCGGCAACCCGCTCTTCCTCGAGGAGGTCATGCTCAACGTCGCCGAGTGCGGCGAGGAACGAGCGGCGAAGGAGATCCCGGACACGGTGCAGGCGCTGATCGCGTCCCGCATCGACCGGCTCGACGGCCTCTCGAAGGCCGTCCTCCAGCGGGCGTCGGTCATCGGGCGCTCGTTCTGGGCCGGCGCGATCGAGCACCTGTCGGGAGGCGAGGGCATCGACGAGGCGATCGACGACCTGCTGCTCCGCGACCTCGTCGTCGGGGAGTCGCGCTCCTCGCTCAAGAACGAGAGGGCCTACCGCTTCAAGCACGTGCTCATCCGCGACGTCGCCTACGCGAGCCTCACGAAGTCCGCGCGCGCGAAGCACCACGCGGCGTTCGCCGAGTGGCTGCGCGAGCGAGCCGGCGACGAGCTGCTCGAGATTCGGGCGCACCACCTCGACCACGCCGCGTCGCTCCTTGCCGAGCTCGACGGCGCTCCGCCCGCCGACCTGGCGCGCGAGGCGGCCCTGACGCTCGAGGAAGCCGGACGCCGCGCCCTCGCCCGAGAGGCGAACCAGGCCGCGCGCCACTTGTTCCTGCGCGCGGTCGAGCTCGATCCGACGCTGAACCGGCGGTACATGGCCGCCAAGGCCGCCTGGCGGCTCGACGACCTGCCGGCCGTCGCCCGTGAGATGGAAGCCGTTCGAGAGGAGTCGGTCCGCATCGGCGACAAGAACCTCGAAGGCAAGGCGCTGACCGCCCTGGCCGACATGGTTCTTATGCGCGAGGCCGATCCCATTCGGGCCCGTGAGCTCGCCGAGCAGGCGCTGGCTCTCATCGAGGACGATCCGCCCGCGCGTTTCGACGCGCTCCGAGTTGCCTGGAACGCCGCGTACTGGGTCGGTCACCTCGCCGACGCGGAACGCTACGTCGTCGAGCAGCTCGAGCTGGCGCGTGCCGCCGGCCGCAAGGACCTGGAGAGCATCGCCATCCTCACCTGGGCCGACACCTACTCGGCGCGGCTCGACATCGAGACCGCGCGGGCCAAGCTGGCGCATGCGCGCGACCTCGCCGAGGAGAGCGGCGCGATCAACGCGCGCGGCCGCGTCTTCCTCGGCTGGACGAAGAATTACCTCCTGCAGGGCGAGCTCGAGCAGGCCGAGGAGTCGTTCGCCGAGGCGGAGCGTCTCTTCTCGGAAGCCGGCGCCGTCTGGGCCGTGGCGCGGTCGCTGAACATGGGCGCCTGGGTCGCGTGGGAGCGGGGCGATCTCGTGAAGGCGGAGAAGCGCTTCCGCGAGTCGATCAGGCTCTTGAAGCCGCTCGGCGACCGGGCGGCGCTGTGCGAGAGCCAGCGCGGGCTCGCCGAGCTCCTGCTCGTTCGCGGACGGATCGAGGAGGCCGAGCGCTTCGCTCTCGACGCGCGCGAGACGGTCGGGCCGCTCGACGTCACCTCACGCGCGACGACGGCCGGGTCGCTGGCTCAAGTGCGCGCCGCCCAGGGCCGCGACGAGGAGGCCGAGGAACTGTTCCGCGAGGCGCTGGCCACAGTGGCCGACACGGACTTCCGCAACATCGAGCACGAGGTGCTCGGCCCGTACGTTCAGTTCCTGCGCGACCGCGAGCGCGACGACGAGGCCGAGCGGCTCGAGGAACGCCTCGCCGAGCTCTTGCCGGCCGCCGAAAACAGCTCCGCGCGAATCGCCTGATGTGACTCCTCGCCCGGCGCCTCGCTGATCACGGTCGCGGGGCGCGGGAAGCGGGCCAGCGCCTTCCCGAGTGGTGCCACACGCAGCGTGCCCTCGCCGTACGGGAGGTGCTTCGTCTCGTTCCGGTTCGCGTAGGCGATGTCCGAGAAGTGGATGTGGAACGGCGCGCCGCGCGGGAGGATGCGGTTCGCGGCGGCGAGCACGTCGTGGAACGCCTTCACCGTGGTGAACGCGCCGTCGCTCGTCGCGTGCAGGTGCGCGAAGTCGATCACGGGCCGCACCCAGCCGAGCCGCGACGAGACGGCGAGGATGTCGTCGAGGCTGCCGAAGTCGTTGACCCGGCCCATGATCTCGACGCCGAACGCGACGCCGCGGTCCTTCGCCTCGATCCGCTTGCGGAAGTCCGCGAGCTGCGAGACGACAGACGCAACCGTCTGCTTACGAGTCCGCCCGAGCAGGAAGCCCGGATGGAAGACGACCGGCTCGGCTCCGGCGACCTTCGCGATCCCGGCCGAGTGGTCGAGCATCCCGGTCGCCATCCCGTGCTTGCGGTCGCGCTCGACGTGGCCCATGAAGCCGGCGATCGGCGCGTGCACCGAGAGCGCGATGCGCCGCCTGCGCGCGAGCTTCCCGAACTCCTCGGCCCACGGGTAGTCCATCCAGAAGCCGGACTCGAAGTCGATCTCGTTCGCCGTGTACCCGCGCTCGCGCAGCAGCTCGATCGCCTCCTCGGGCGATTCGCGCGACAGCACCCGCGCCGGGCCGAAGCGAAGCGTTCCCACGGATTGCAACGTAACTCAGCCCTGCCGTCCGACCCGGGTCCTACGCTTTTCGCATGGCCAAGAGCCCAACTCGAATCGACCTCCTGGAGCTCGACATCGACCTCCGCCTCGCCGACCTCTGGCGAGAGGCCGCCGACGTCCAGGACTGGAATCTCGACGTCGTGGCCGCGTTCATGCGGGCTGCGTACGGCAAGGGGTACTGCGACGCCTTGACCGAGGAGGCACCCGGCAGCCTGTGCGAGGAGCACGGCTACCGGATCCCTGGTCGGCGCCAGCAGACGCCCGCCTGACGTCGGCTAGACGGAACCTGCGGCTCGAGTCGGCTCGCGGACCGGGGAGAAGCCGGGAAGCCTGAGTGAGAAGGTCGTGCCGTTCTTCGCACTCCGGACGGCACAACTCCCGCCGTGCGCCTTCGCGATCGCGTCGACGATCGCGAGCCCGAGCCCGACCCCGCCGTGCGTGCGCGACCGCGCGGGGTCCGCTCTGGCGAAGCGCTGGAAGATGTGCCGCAGGGAGTCCGCGTCGACTCCGCAGCCCTCGTCCTCGACCTCGAGCACGAGCGTGTGCTCCTCTGCACGGGCGCGCAGCTCGATCGCAGCCGAGGGTTCGGTGTAGTGAACCGCGTTCTCGAGCAGCGCATCGAGCGCGATCCGGAGGGCATCCGGATCGGCGCTCAACGACCCAGCCGGTAGCGGGCCGAGGCGCCAGGCGCGCGGAGCGACCTCCGACCATCGCATGAACACGTCCTCGAGATACGCCTCGACATCGATCTCGCCGACGACAACGAAGTCGGGATGATCGGTCTTCGCCAGGAGCAAGAGCTGCTGGATGATGTGCTCGATGCGCCCCAGCTCGTCGAGCGCCACGTCGACCTCGTGGAGCGGCCCGTGCCCGTTCTGCTGCAAGACGTCGAGATGACCGCGGGCGATCGTCACAGGCGTGCGCAGCTCGTGCGAGATGTCGTGCAGGAACTGCTCCTGTTGCTCGAGCAGAGCGGCTCGCTCTTCGGCTTGCCGCTTGACCTTCCTGAGCGCGTCCTGGCGCCGCCGGGCGTGCCAGACCATGGCGAGGAACATCGCCGACATGAGCGGCACCTCGAACAGCTCTCCCCAGAGCTGCTCACCGTTGAAGGTGTCGCTCAGGATCAGAGACCCGGTCGAAGCCACCACGGCGGCGAGTACCAATCCCATCACCCGGAGGCCCCAGGTCCGGAACCCGTACAGGAGCGTCAGGCTAACCCAGATGAAGTGGAACGGAATCGTCTCCCAGGCCGGCCAGAACGCCATCGCGGCGAGATTGGCGAGCGCGAACGCGCCCCAGCCGATCTCGAGAAGGCTAAGCTGCCCGAACCCGGTAGCCCGCATGGCGAACCGTCTCGATCGGCGCTTCTGCGCCGAGCTTCTTGCGGAGGCGACGCACGCAGACCTCGACCACGTTCGAGCCGGGATCGAAGTGGTAGCCCCAGACCTCGGACAGCAGGCGCTCTCGGCTGACGATCGTCCCTGCGTGCTCGACGAGGTGGTGGAGGAGCCGGAACTCGCGATCCGAGAGGTCGGCCACGAGTTCGTCCAGACGCGCCTGGCGGCGAGCGAGGTCGAGCGTGAGCCGGCCGGCCCGGACGACGTTCTCGTCCCGCTTGACCGAATGTCGCCGCAGCTGGACCCGGAGCCGGGCGACGAGCTCGTCGAGCGCGAACGGCTTCGCAAGGTAGTCGCTCGCGCCGAGGCCGAATCCGCGCAGCTTCGTCGGCAGGTCGGAGCGGGCCGACACAATCACGACCGGGAGTTCGGGCAGCCTCTGCTGTAACTCACGAAGAACACTCAGGCCGTCGAGCCCGGGGAGCAAGAGGTCGAGGATGACCGCGTCGTAGCTGCAGGCGAGCGCCTGCTTCAGGCCGGCCGGGCCCGAGCCCGCTCCATCCACGCGAAATCCCTCCGCTTCCAAGCCGCGAGCGAGGAACGCGAGGATTCGGGGCTCGTCCTCGATGACGAGAATCTGCATCGCGTGCGAGAGCGACCATAACGTGGATGACCTGCAAATGACACTGAAATGACACTTTCGTCATCTCGGACGAACGAGGCCCTCTGAAGGAATAGCGTCGCGCCGATGTCCGAGCGCACGGGCGCTGAGGTTGGAGAGGCCCCGGCACCGCTGACGGAGCGGGCGGCGAGGCCGTCGCCGTTCTCCGACCAGGCGGCGAAGCACTGGTTCCTGTCTTCGATCGTCTGGCTGACGGTCGTCGACCTTTTCGGGCTCGTTCTCGCGACCGAGTTCATCACACCCGAGGCCTTCGGTGGCATCTCGTGGCTCTCGTTCAGCCGCGTCCGGCCGTCACACGTGAACGGCGTCATCCTCGCGTGGCTGACGATGATGTACTTCGGAGCGCTCTTCTACATGCTCCCGAGGCTCGTCGGCACGCGCGGGATGTGGAGCGAGCGGCTCGGCGTCTGGTGTGCCTGGGCGTGGAACCTCATGTACACGCTCGGGATCATCGGACTGCTCACCGGGCACAGCCAGGGGCGCGAGTACGGCGAGTTCATCTGGCCCGTCGACATCCTGCTGCTCGTCATCTGGTGCGTGAACATCTTCAACATCCTGGCCACCGTCCAGATCCGGACGATCCGGCCGATCTACGTCTCCGTCTGGTTCTTCATCGCAAGCCCGATCTGGCTCGCAGTCGACTACGCGATCGGAAACGTGATCTGGGATCCGGGGAAGATCTGGAGCGCACCTTCAGGCGCGCTCACGAACAGCCTCTCGGACGCGATCCTCAACTGGTGGTACGCGCACAACCTCTTCGGCTTATGGCTGACGCCGATGCTGCTCGCGCTGACCTACTACATGGTCCCGCGGGTCACGAACACGCCGCTCTACAGCTACACCCTCTCGCTGGTCAGCTTCTGGGGGATGGCGTTCTTCTACACGGGCGTCGGTGACCACCACATCCTCCAGTCGCCGACGCCTGCCTGGCTCAAGACGGTCGCCGAGGTCTCGTCTTGGATGCTGCTCGTCCCGGTCTTCGCTTTCACGATCAACATCCTCGGGACGATGAAGGGCAACTGGGACAAGTTCTTCACGAACTTACCGCTGCGCTTCACCCTCACCGCCTTCTTCTTCTACTTCCTGGTCAACATCCAGGGCGCCTTCGAAGCGCTGCAGCCCTTCAACCGGCTGACCCACTTCACGAACTTCGTCGTCGCGCACGCGCATCTCGCGCTGCTCGGGGCGTTCACGATCCTCGGCATGGGGGTGATCGACTACATGGTCGCCCAGGTCTACCAGCGCCCCCTGTGGAGCCGAAGCCTCACCGAGTGGCAGTACTGGCTCGTCACCGTCGGATTCACGGGCTTCTTCAGCGTGCTCACCCTCGCCGGCTTCCAGCAGGGCTTCAGCTGGGCGCAGGGGATCCCCGAGGTGAACGTCCTGCCGCAGCTGCACGCCTACTACATCGCGCGCGGGATCTTCGGGGCGATGATCGTCATCTCCGGGATCGTCCAGATGGTCAACATCGGCCTGACGATCTTCAGCAACACGGCAGAGCGGCGGCGACGTGAGACGCTGCGGATCGCCGAGGCCGTCGCCCCGCCGGTGAGCGGATGACGGAAGACGAGCACCGCGGCGACCGCCCTGTCGTTCCGCGCGGCTGGGCGCGTCACCCCTCGGAAAAGATGCTGATCACGCCGCTCATCGCGGGCGTCGGCGGGCTGCTCGCTTTCTTCGTCGTCGTCTTCATCGTCGTGTGGCTCCCGATCCACACGTTCGATCCGCCGCCGTCGAACGACTGGACACCGCTCTCGGACGAGGCCGTCAAGGGGCGCAACCTCTTCGCCTCGAACGGCTGCTACGTCTGCCACTCGGGCTACTCGCGCCCGCAGGACGTCCGCTATGCGCTCTACTTCCTCTACCCGAAGGTGTCGCACCCCGGCGACTTCTACGGGAGCGACCAGACGCCGAACCTGTTGGGGACCGAGCGCACAGGGCCCGACCTCTCCCAGGAGTCGGGCTGGCACCCGGACGACTGGCAGAACGCTCACTTCTACAACCCGCGCTTCATCGACCCGCTTTCGCTGATGCCGCCGATGAAGTCTCTCTTCTCGAACGACCAGGTCGACCAGCTCGTCGCGTACGTCGAGACGAGGAGCGGCAAGTCGGGGATGCTGCGCTACGCCGGAACGCTCTACGCGAAGCACATCGTGCTCGCGAACCAGGGCTTCCCGCCGCCGTACACCGGCTTCAACGGCGCGAACAAGCCTCCTCTCGAAGGGAACGACAAGATCCTCAACGTGCCGGAGGGGCAGCTCGAGGAGGCGGGAAATCTCGCGCAGATCGACCGTGGCTACTGGCTCTCGAGCAACCCGCTTCCGGTCACAGAGCAGAACCTCCTGCGTGGGAAGGAAGTCTTCAACGACCGCTGCGTCGGCTGCCACGGGCTGAAGGGCGACGGCAAAGGGCCGGGGGCGCGATTCCTCTCGCCGACCCCTGCCGACTTCACCGACAAGGACGATGCGTGCTGCGGCGGCGACACCGGCCCCGGCGACTTCTACTACCGGATCCTCCGTGGCTGGGCGGGGACCGCGATGGAGAACTTCGGCGACCGCCTGAGCGTGAACGACATCTGGCGCGTCGTCCTCTTCATCAAGACGATCCCGAACGGCACCCTGCGCGAGGACTACGTGCCGCAGCCGTCCGACTACATCGTCTGGCAGCCGTCCAAGGAGTTGCTCGCCTGGACGAAGACTCGGCAGAAATTGGCGGACAACGTCTCGTTCTCGAAGAGGCAGGCGTCGGATCCGTTCGTCCAGGAGGCGTTGCACGTCATGCCCGGCCTTTCAACGGGTGACAGCTTCCTCATCAACGACGGAAAGACCCGACTGTCCTTGAGGGACGCCGCCGCCGGCATAAAGGTGATCTACGAAGACCTCCTGAACCGGGCCTGGGACGAGGCGCGCGCCCGCGGCGCCAAGTTGCCCGACGAGTCGCAGAAGTCGATTCCTCCGACCGTGCCGGGGCAGCAATGAGGTCGAGACTCGCCGTCCTCGGCTTGTTCGTCATCGCTGCGCTCGTCGTTCCTCTCAGCGCTTTCGGTCATGACCAGCCCGAGACGAAGCAGTCACGCTGGGTCATGGCCGACTGGATGATGGACACGTTCTTCGTCTTCGCGGGCCTTGCGCTCGTCGCGTTCATCGGGGCCTGGAAGGCCGGTGCGTTTCACGACCTCGACTCGCACGCCTCGATCCCGCTCTACGTGGAGGAGGAGGATTACTACACGCCCGAATGGGCCCTGTCCGAGGAGGAGTGGCTCGAATGACCATGCCCACCGGCGACTCCGCCGAGACCGCGCAGGACTACTACGACTACCTGCTGGCCCACCACCAGAACGACGGCCGGATCGCGACTTGGCACGTCGACTGGATCTCGCTCGCCTGGATGTATGGCTTCGTCGCCGCGCTCGCCATTCTCGGTCTCCTCTGGGTCTGGCAGTACCGAACGACCCTCGCGCGCGGGCGGCCCGGTGGACACCTGTACCCGGTGGACCGCTTCGGCAACTACGTCGCCGAGGAGGCTCGGCCGGTCTCCCCGTTCTTCCTCGTGCTCACGCTCGGGCTGACCCTCTTCGCGGCGGTGATGATCGCAGGGCACCTGATCTGGGGGCAGATCTTCTGATGGCCTCTGCGGTTCTTCCGTTCGTCTCGTACTCGTCGCTGACCGAGGTCGTCGTGCCGGCGAGCGACTGGGAGGGCGTGTACGCCTCACTGCAGACGCTCAAGGCCCACGTCCAGGAGTATCCGGGCTGCCAGCGCTTCGACGTCTTCATCCGCGCCGAGTCGAACGGCGACGTGCTTCTCCATTGCTACACGACCTGGGACACGCCCTGGCAGCTCGAGGCGTTCCTCGAGCGCGGCTACACGCTAGAGCGCCTGCTCGCCGACCTCGGCGAACGTGCGGCGGAGCGGAGCCTCGTCATGGAGAAGGTGTTCTAGTGGCGCGGGTCCGTCGACCGGCGCGGCCGCTTGTCGGCTACCGGGACGTCGGTGAGGATGTCCGCCACGGGCGGCAGGCGGTCAACCGGGCCTGGGTGATCCTCGGGATCATGTGCGTGCTCTACCTCGCCTGGACGCTGCTCGTCTTCTTCGTCGAGCCCGGCCTGCGCTAGGGCGGCGCCTGGGCCATGTGGCTCCAGCACGTCTCCTCGCTCCAGTTCCTGACCTACGCGGCCTTCCTCGGCGTCGTCGTCCTGGGGGTCTTCATGCTCGTCCCCGGGCGTCGGCCTCCGATCCGGACGGAGCCGTATTCCGAGGAGGAGCTTGGCCAGCACGATGGGAAGCTCGCCAAGTACTTCCTGGCCGGCGGTGCCTTCCTCGTTCTCGGCAGCCTGCACATGGTCGCGAAGAACCTGCCATGGGCCGCCGAATGGCTCGCGAGCGCCGGCTACGCGGGCCATCTCGTCCGCGATCTCTCGAACACGCATCTGATGATCGTCGGGGGCGGAACGCTGATCGCGACCGGGCTCTGCTGGTACGTCTTGCCGCGCATCGTCGGACGGCCGCTCGCGAGCGAGGGGCTCGCGCAGGGCGCCTTCTGGTTCACCGCGGGTGGACTGACGGTCTTCTACGTCGCCTTCGTCGCGAACGGGATCGCCATCGGCCTGCGGGTTCGAGACGGTTGGGAGTACCAGGCCGCGAAGGCGAGCATGGGCGACTGGTACCGCGCCCCGGTCGGCATGGGTGCGGGGGTGATGGGGCTCGGCTACTGGTGCTTCGCCGCGACCGTCTTCCTGACCGTCTTCCAGGGTCGGCTCGTGCGCGTGCCGAAGCCGAACGGGCATCTCTGGAAGTTCCTCGCAACGGGCGCCGCGGGGCTCACGATCGGAACGGTGCAGGGCGTCATCCAGGTCCAGCCTGCGAACGCCGACTGGCTATACCGAGCGGGCCACGCGGGCGAGTGGATCGACCCCATCGCCCACGCCCACGTCAACCTCGTGACGGGCCTGACGATGCTCGTCGCCGGGGCGCTCTTCTACTTCGCCCCGCTGCTCGGGGGGAGGGCACCGTCGCGGCGTGCGGCAAACGCCTGTTTCTACGCCCTCCTGGCAGGGTCTCTCGCCTTCTACGGATCGGCGATGTACCTCGGCTTCCACGAAGGAGCCCTTGTCGTCCACCGCGGCCTCTCCCCCGAGCAGGCTGAGGAGGCGACGGCGATTCATCCATTCCTGCTCATGGGAGCGGGGATCGCGATGTTGGCAGGCTTCTGGCTCCTGCTCGGGCTCGTCGCGTGGGCCTTCCGGGGCGCACGTGCCCCGGCCCGTGGCTTCGTGCTCGCGGGCTGCGCGGCCCTCGCGCTGGGGACGCTCCAAGGGCCGATCCAGGCGTTTCCGGCCGTGCACGACCTGCTCGACCGCGGCGGAGACGCCGGCGCGGTGATTGTGAACCTTCACGCGCAGTTGAACATGCTCGGCGGGCTGCTCGCGATGCTGATCGGGCTCACACTCGCACTATTGGCACAGCTCGGTGGCGCGCCGGTGGTGTGGGCTGAACGCACGGCCCTCGCCGGCATCGGCTTCGGTGTCGCAACCTACTACGGCGTCGGCATCGAGACCTCCGTCGCGGAGGCGCATGACGTCGCCCGTGGTGCAACGTTCCATGACGCCGTGGCGCGACTCGAGCCCTGGGCCGCTCTCCTGCTCGTCCCGGCGGCATTGGCGGTGCTGGTGGGCTTCGGGTCGTTCGCCGTGAGCGCCTGGCAGATGACCGCACGGCAGCGGCGGGCGGGTGCCCTGGCGATCGTCGAGGCGCCCGAGGTGTTCACCGGACGCATCCCGCGCCGCGTTCGGGGAAGGAGCCCGGCGGCGCTCGCGGGCTATGAGCTGCCCATGGGCTTACTCGGGTTTCCGGGCATGGGTTGGCTCTTCGCAGGCTTCTCGTTCACCGCCTCGATCCTGCTGCTCGCGGGCCCTGCCGTGACATGGGCGGTGATTCCGCTCGCTTTCTCCCCCTTCGGGCAGGGCCCGCTGAGCACGATTGGATGGAAGGTCGAGCTCGTGTGGATCCCGGCCACCGCGCTCTTGTCGACGCTCCTGCTCTACCGCGCGCAACGCCGCCGACGAGTTCTTCTCGACGGCCCCAGGCCGCCCGCGCCTCGCCGCCGCCGCAGGCGCGGATACCGCACCCGCGTCAGCGTCGCCGCTGGCACGATCCTGCTCCTGCTCGTCTCCCTGCCCTTCGTGCCCGCGGTCGCTGGTGTGGGCGGCAGCTCGATCCGCTACGCCTACCAGTCGAGGCTCACGCCGGACATCGTCGGCCAGTTCCTCGCCACTCGGCGCGGCCCGGTGAAGCTCTTTACCTGGCAGGAGCCTCAAAGCGGGTATCCCTCGGACGCGCTTCGGGTCCGGGCCGTCGACGTGCGGGCGCTCGTCGCGCGCGCCGCGGCAGTCGACGATCCGGCCGCATACGGCCTCTACGACCTCGACAGGAGCACGCGCGTCTCCCTTCGCGTGCGTTCCGGGACGGGGCGGCAGCTCGAGCTCGCGCCGCGACACCGCTTACATCCGGGGCGGTACATGTTCGTCGCTACTCACCAGGGGATGTTCGGTGGCCGGGACTTCGCGTACCTCACCGTGGTCCGACCGGGCGAGCCCGTGACGCCGATCAGCTCATCCGGGAAAGGCTCCGTGCCTCAAATCGCGGACTCGCTCCTCCCCGTTGCCGCTGCTCTCGTCTCCTTGCTGTTCGTGTTCCTCCTGGCGCGATCGTATTGGCAGCGGCCGGCGGGGCAAAAGGCGCTCTGGGCAGCAGGCTTTGCCTTCTTCGCAGTTGCCACCGTGTGCGAGGCCGTCGCCCAGCGAGCGGGGTGGACCCCGACGCTCTTCCGTTCGTACTACATCGCCGGTGGAGTGCTCACCGTTGTGTATCTCGGCGCGGGCTCCGCCTGGCTGCTGCTTCGCCCGAGAGCCAGAGACGTCCTGCTCGGTGCTCTCGCGGTCGGCAGTATCGCCGCGGCCGTTTCCGTCTGGCTCGCCCCCGTCAACGAGCGTGTGCTCGCGACCACGGCCAGTGGGAGGCCGCCGGATAACGGCGCGTTGGTCGGGCATGCCTTCTTGTGGGCTGTCGTCTTCAACTCGGCCGGAACCGCGGTCCTGATCGGCGGATCGCTGTACTCGATCGCCCGAAAACGTCGCGTCAGCGCCAACGTCTGGATCGCATCGGGCGCGCTCGTCGTCGCTCTCGCCACGGGGCTCTCGCGCACCGGCGACTACTCGCTCGTGTATCTCGGACAGGTCGTCGGGATCGCGCTGCATGTTCTGCGGTTTCACGTTCGCCGGGCGGAAGATCGAGCCCAGGCCGGCTCGCAAACCCGAAGCCTCCCCGTCGAGGCCGGCTCTGGCGCGATGACGATCGACGCCCAAGCCCTCCGGGTCTATGCCGCGGAGATCAGCCGGGAGCGCCTCACCCGCACGCGCGGGCGTCTTCGGCGCCCTCTCGCCGCGAGAGCTGAGTACGGTCGAGGAGACGGCCGAGGCCGTCGGCCAGGCGGTTGCTGGTTGCCTGCTCGACAGCTGCAGCGTCGGATGCGTCGCTCGCCGCCGTGCTGGCCGAGCTGTACCCGGTCGGAAACGGAACGGCTCGGGGCTAGACTTCGGCCGTGGCACGTCCAAGCCCGGTTCGGCTCGTCGTCGCGCTTTCCGTCGCCGCCGCGCTCGCGATCTTCCTGCTCTACGTGTCGGTTGCCGGCGGCACGCCGTCGATCCAGCCGAGCCAGCTGCACGGCCGGAAGGGCGAGGTCGCGCTCGTCGGCAAGGTGACGGGCTCGCCCGCCGGGGACGCGCACTCGGACGGGCTGCGGTTCCGGATCCGGGACGTCTCGGGCGCAACGAGCGTGCCGGTCGTCTACACGGGCTCCGTGCCGGACCTGTTCAAGGCGGGGCGAGAGGTTCGCGTCGAAGGCAAGCTGCGCGACGGCGTCTTCGTGGCCAAGAGGGACTCGCTCCGCACGAAGTGCCCCTCGAAGTACACGACTAAGAAGAGCACCTAATGCCTGAGCTCGGGCGCGCGGCGCTGGTGCTCTGCCTCGGCCTTGCGCTCTACGCGCTCGTCGCCGGCGGCTACGCGGCCGCGGCCCGCAAGCGGCGGCTCGCCCGCTCGGCTCAGAACGCGCTGTTCGCGGCCTTCGCGTCGACCGTCGTCGCGGCGATCGTCCTGCTCGCGGCGCTGCTCAGGCACGACTTCTCGTTCGCGTACGTCGCCGAGCACACGAGCCGCAGGCTGCCGACGCCGTACACGATCTCCGCCTTCTGGGGCGGCCAGGAGGGCTCGCTGCTGCTCTGGCTGCTCGTCCTGACCGGGCTCTCCACGCTGGCGGTCGCCCTCGCGCGGCGAACGGCGGCCGACCTCGTCGCGTGGGTCGTCCCGGTGCTGGCCCTCGTCGCGAGCTTCTTCGCGTTCATGCTCGTCGCGGTCTCGAGCCCGTTCGCGACACAGGTCGCGCCCGCCGACGGCGGCGGGTCTCAACCCGAGCCTCCAGAACCCGTACATGATGATCCACCCGCCGTGCCTCTACCTCGGCTACGTCGGGCTGACGATCCCGTTCGCGTTCGCGATGGGCGCGCTGCTCGCGCGGCGCACCGACGAGCTCTGGATCGTGCTCACCCGGCGCTGGACGCTCTTCGCGTGGACGGCGCTCGGCATCGGCCAGCTCCTCGGCGCGCACTGGGCCTACGTCGAGGTGGGCTGGGGCGGCTACTACGCGTGGGATCCGGTGGAGAACGCGGCGCTCATGCCCTGGCTCGCCGCGACCGCGTTCCTGCACTCGGTGATGATCCAGGAGAAGCGCGGGCATGCTGAAGGTGTGGAACGTGCTCCTCGTCGCGCTCGCTTTCTGTCTGGCGCTCTTCGGGACCTTCCTGACCCGGTCCGGAGTCGTCAGCTCGATCCACTCGTTCACGCAGAGCCCGCTCGGAGGGTGGTTCCTCGGCTTCATCTGCCTGATCGCGATCGGCTCGCTCGCGCTCATCCTCAACCGCCTGCCGTTGCTGCGCTCGAAGACGCGGATGGAGTCGCTCGTCTCGCGCGAGGCGACGTTCCTCTACAACAACCTGCTGCTCGTGGCGCTCTGCCTGACGATCCTCTGGGGCGTCATCTTCCCGATCCTGTCCGAGGCCGTCCGCGGCGAGCAGATCACGGTCAGCGCGCCGTACTACAACTTCTTCCTGCGCATCTTCGGGCTGCCGCTGCTCCTGCTGATGGGAATCGGGCCGCTGGTCGCGTGGCGTCGCGCCTCGCTGCGCTCGCTCGGTCGGAGCTTCGTGTGGCCCGCCGGGATCGCGCTTGCCGTGGGGATCGTCCTGCTGCTCCTCGGCGCGGGATCGTCCTGGATCGGCCTCCTCGCGTACACGTTCTCCGCATTCGTTCTCGGCTCGATCGGCTACGAGTTCGTCCGCGGCACGCGGGCGCGTCACGCGCTCACGGGCGGCCCGTGGATCTCCGCTTTCAGCGAGCTGATCGCGCGCAATCGACGCCGGTACGGCGGCTACATCGTGCACGCGGCCATCGTGCTCCTGGCGATCGGCGTCGCGGGCTCGAACGCCTACGACAAGGTGCGCGAGCAGACGCTGTCGCCTGGTCAGACGATGGCGATCGGCCACTACGCCGTGACCTACGAGCAGCTCGTGCGGCGGCAGGGCGCGAACGACACCGAGTTCCGCGCGCTGCTCGACGTGAGGAAGGACGGCAACCGCCTTGGCACGCTGAAGTCGGGCAAGAACTCCTATCCCGCCGAGCAGCAGACCTCGAACGAGGTCGGGATCCGCACCGACTACCTGACCGGCGAGGACCTGTTCGTGATCACCGACCAGATCAACCCGAACGGGACGATCGCGTTCAAGATCCTCGTCAAGCCGCTCGTCAACCTGATCTGGCTCGCCGGCATCGTGTTCCTGATCGGCTCGCTCGTCGCGCTGTGGCCGAGCGCGGTCGAGCAGCGGCGGCTCGCAGACCGCTACCGCGAGCTGCGCGCTCTCGCGCGGGCATGACTGCGGTCGCGCTCGCATTCGGGGCGGTGCTCGCATGCGCGTGCGTGCTGTTCGTCGCGCTCCCGTTCCTGCGCGAGCCGGATCCGGCCGAGGACCGGTTGGACGAGCCGGGGGCGCTCGAGAAGCGGGCGCTCGAGCTCGCGGAGGACAAGGACCGCGCTCTGGCCGCGCTCAAGGAGCTCGAGTTCGACCATCGCACCGGCAAGATCTCGGACGAGGACTACCGCGAGCTGATCGGCCCGCTGCGTATACGGGTCGCCGAGGCGCTCAGGGCGCTGGAGCCGCAGGCGGAGTCGACAGAGGAGGAGCGTGTCCGTGCGACGAGCTAGCTGTCAGACGTGCGGGGCGAAGCTGCCCGCGAAGAGCAAGTTCTGCCCCGAGTGCGGGACCGCGGTCGCCTCCGGGGACACCCTCGTCCAGGTCGTGCCGCCCGCTGAGGACGGACCGATCCCGGTGGAGCAGCACGTCTCGGAGCGTCGCTACTTCGGCGTTCCTCCGGGTGGCGTTCTGCTCGTCCTCGGGGTGCTGGGCGTGATCGGGGCGATCGCGCTCTTCGCGACCGGGCTCTGGCCCTGGGGCCTGATCGTGCTAGGCATCGCGCTGTTCCTGATCACCGGGTTCGTGTCCGCGAAGCAACGCAGCCCTGGGGAGGATGGCCGCGCGTCGCAAGCCTTAGCCTCGGTTCGCTCGCGGGCCGGCGTGGCAAAGGAGACGATCGCGGCGCACGGCGGAGCCAGAATCGAGCTGGCGCGGCTCCGGCGCGAGGCAAGCGCGCTCGCGAAGCAGCGCAGCGAATGTGCGCGGGAGCTGGGCGAGGCCGTGCACGCGAAGAACACAACGGCGACGAAGGAGCTGAAGCAGGGGATGAAGGAGATCGACGACGAGCTGGCGGCGAAGGAGGCGCAGATGGCGAAGGTGACGATCGACGCGCAGGAGAGGGTCGGAAAGGCGAAGCTCCAGGCCCAGCCGACCCGGGTCGCGGCGAACGAGCTGCCGGATGAGGCGCCGGACCCGGTGCCGGTCCCCGAGCCGTTCCCGCCGCCGGACGAGGGGCAGCCGCCTCAGCCGGCGCAGGTCCCCGAGCCGTATCCGCCCCCGGATGAGGGCGACCGCCCGCACCTGCCCGAGATCCCGGAGCCGGGCCCGCAGCAGCGCGCCGGTTAGTCTTCGTCCGAAGAACCCGCTAAAATCCAGCGACTTTTGCATCCGGGCAGGGACGTTTTGCCCTGTCACGAAGGACTTTCCCGATGCCCCGTCGCCTCCTCCTCGCCTCCCTCGTCTGCCTCGTGGTCTTGCTGCCGGCCGCATTCGGGACCCCGGCGCACGCCGACCGGATCCAGTCGCTCCAGGGGAAGATCGCCGAGGCCCAGGTGCAGGAGCAGCGCCTGCAGTCGGACATCGGCTCGATCGAGAGCCGCATCAGGACGCTCGAGTCCCAGGTCGGAGGCGTCTCGACGCGGCTCGACGCCCTCGAGCACGATCTCCTCTTGCAACAGGAACGGCTGAACCGGATCCGGCGGCTCTACCAGTATCAGACACAGCAGCTCGACTTCTTCTCCCACGAGTACAACGTCTCGGTCGAACGGCTGAACGCGCGCCTGATCGAGATGTACGAGTCCGAGCAGCCGTCGACGCTCGACGTCCTCATGTCGTCGAGCAGCCTGGGCGACTTCCTGGAGCAGGTCGACTACGTCCGCGACGTCGGCTCACAGGACGCCGTCATCTCGACGCAGGTGCACGGCGCCAAGGATCGGTGGCACGCGGCGCGCGAGAAGACGGCCGTGACGAAGAAGAAGGTCGAGACCGTCACGCGCACGATCGCCGTCAGGACGTCCGAGGTGCGCGCCGAGAAGCAGCGCCTGCTGATCAGTGAGAAGGGCCTGGCCGCGGTTCGCGGGCGGAAGAAGGCCCGGCTGGCCTCGGTCCAGGAGAGCAAGGCCGAGTACCTGCACGAGGTCGCAGGGCTGCAGGCGTCGAGCAGCCAGGTCACCGCGCAGCTCCAGTCGTCGGGCTCGTCGAGCTATAGCTCCACGCCCTCCTCGAGCGGGCTGATCTGGCCGGTCAACGGCCCGGTCGTCAGCGGCTTCGGGATGCGCTGGGGCCGCATGCACGAGGGGATCGACATCGCAGTCGGGTACGGGACGCCGATTCACGCCGCCGCGAGCGGAACGGTCGTCTTCTCGGGCTGGATGAGCGGCTACGGGAACTTCGTGATCATCGACCACGGCGGCGGCATGGCCACCGCGTACGGGCACCAGTCCGCGATCGCCGTCGGCCTCGGGCCTGTCTCGCAGGGCCAGGTGATCGGCTACGTGGGCTGCACGGGCCACTGCTTCGGCCCGCACCTGCACTTCGAGGTCCGCATCAACGGCTCCCCGGTCGATCCGCTGGGTTATCTCTAAGAAGCGCGGCGGGCCAGGTGCAGGTCCGGCAGGTGGCGGTAGCGCTCGTCCAGGTCGAAGCCGTAGCCGACGAAGAACTCGTCCGGGACGGTGAAGCCCACGTACTTCACGGGTAGGTCGTCGACGAGGCGCCGGTAGGGCCGGTCGAGGAAGGTGATCGCGGCCAGCGAGGCGGGGTCGCGGAGCGAAAGCGTCCGGCACACGTAGTTCAGCGTCAGCCCGGTGTCGACCACGTCCTCGACGAGCAGCACGTCGCGGCCGGTGATCGAGACGTCGAGGTCCTTGATCAGCCGCACCCCCGATTGCCGCGTTCTGCCCATGTAGCCCGCGAGCGCGATGAAGTCGATCGCGTGCGGGATCGGCGCGGCCCGCGAGAGGTCGGCGAGGAAGAAGACGCTCGTCTTCAGCGACGAGACGAGGATCGGCTCACGGCCCTCGTAGTCCCGCGCGATCTCGGCCCCGAGCTCGGACACGCGCGCCCGGATCTCCTCGGCGCTGAGGTAGACCTCGCCGAGCTCGTCGGGCCTTATGAGCCGAGGCGTCGCTTGCGACGCCTCCTCAGGACGCCGGGCTTCGCCCGGCTTCCGTCTGAAATGACCGGTCGATGCATTTCGAACACCCACGGTTACGACGCGAGGTCGAGGTTGTATCGGTCTGCCAGTCGCTGGATGTCGCGCTTGTAGAAGAGCTTGACCTTGACCTCCGGGTAGCGCTCGCGGAGCTTCCGCAGCTTCCGGTTCTTCCTCGTCACGAGCGACTGCTTCATCACGGTCACCTCGAGGTAGAGATCCTGATCCGGAAGGTAGAAGTCCGGCTTGAAGGCCTCGATCACGGTGCCGTCGTCAGCCTCCTCGAGCACGAACGTCCTCGGCTCGTACTCCCACGGCACCCGGTAGTAGTCGAGCAGCTTCGCGCACTCGAGCTCCGCGTCATTTGCGAAGCGCGGCGTCCCCGCACCGCAATATGCCTGGAAACCAGGCGTTTCTGAGGCCACGTCGAAAATGGTAGCAACGGCTTCGGATACGCCCTCAGGTCGGACGTACACTTCGACCAATGCCGGCCGCTGAGCGCACCTTCACGATCGCGCACATCTCCGACATCCACTGCGGCGGGCCGCATTTCATGCCGAGCCTCATGGATAGGGCGATCGGGGAGATCAACGACCTCCAGCCCGACATCGTCATCTGCACGGGAGACCTGACGACGTTCGGGTTCAAGCAGGAGTTCGCGCAGGCGAAGTCCTACCTCGATCGGCTCGAGTGCGAGTCGCTCGTCGTCGTGCCCGGAAACCACGACTCGCGGAACGTCGGCTACATCCACTTCGAGCAGCTCTTCGGCGACGCGGAACTCCGTGCTGCACCGTGACGGCGTGTCCGTCGTCGCGATCGACTCCACCGAGCCGGACCTCGACCACGGCCAGATCGGGCGCGGCCGCTATCGGTGGATCGAGGAGCAGTTCGGGAGCGAGGAAGCGGACCTGAAGATCTTCGTCCTGCACCACCACCTGCTGCCGGTCCCGGGCACCGGGCGCGAGCGGAACGTCGTCTACGACGCGGGCGACGCGATCGAGTGCCTGCAGCGCGCGGGGGTCGACCTCGTGCTCTCCGGGCACAAGCACGTGCCCTACGCGTGGCGGCTCGAGGACCTCTTCATCGTCAACACCGGGACGGTCTCCTCGCTGCGGCTCCGGGGCAACACGAGGCCCTGTTACAACGTCGTCGAGATCTCCGGGTCGCACGTGGACGTCTGGCGCAAGTACCCGTTCCACGGGCAGGAGCGGATCATCCAGTTCTCGACGGACACGCTCTCCTTCGAGAAGTACACGGCGCGCATCGAGTCGGAGGTGACGACGCAGTCGTGAACGCGATCGCGCTCATCGACGGCGAGCATCACGGAGACGTCGTGCGCGACGCGCTCGCGGAGCTGCCGTTCGACTTCCTCGGCGCGATCCTCGTCGGCGGCACCGAGAAGCTCCGCGGCGGCGAGGACTACGGCGTGCCGCTGCTGGCATCGCTGGACGACGTGCGCGCCGAGGTCGTCGTCGATCTCTCGGACGAGCCGGTGCTCGGCCCGCCCGAGCGGATGCTCTGGGCGAGCAAGGCGCTCGCGCGCGGGCTCGAGTACGTGGGGGCGGACTTCCGCTTCCGGCCGCCCGCCTACCTGCCGGCGCCGTCGGCTCCGTCGCTCGCGGTGATCGGAACCGGGAAGCGGATCGGGAAGACGGCCGTCACCGGCCATCTCGCCCGCCTGCTCTCTCAGCGAGGCGAGGTCGTGGTCGTGTCGATGGGTCGCGGCGGGCCCGCGCAGCCCGAGCTCGTCCAGGTCGCGCCGACGTTGGATCAGCTCCTCGACATCTCCCGTGCGGGCGGGCACGCGGCCTCCGACTATCTGGAGACGGCCGCGCTCGTAGGGGTGCCGACGATCGGCTGTCGGCGCGCCGGCGGCGGGCTCGCGGGCGACGTGCTCACGTCCAACCTGCGGCTCGGGATCGAGCTCGCCGAGGAGCAGCGGCCCGACGTCGTCGTCTTCGACGGGAGCGGAGCTGCGATTCCGCCCGTGTCGGTCGACGGCCGCGTGCTCGTCGTCGGGCCGGGCCAGGACGCGACGGCGTATCTCAACCCCTATCGCGTGCTCGTCTCGGACCTCGTCCTGCTGATGGGCGGTGGCGACCCGGCGCCGATCCGCGAGCTGAAGGACGTGCCGGTGATCCGGGTCGAGCTCCGTCTGCGGCCGGTGACTCCGCTTGCGGGCAGACGGGTCGCGGTCTTCACGGCCGGGCCTGCGGCGGTCGACCACCTCGAGGCCGATGTCGTCCATGTCTCGACGAACCTCGCCGACCGCGCGGCGCTGCAGGAGGAGCTGAAGGCAGTCGAAGCGGAGGCGTTCCTCGTCGAGATCAAGGCCGCGGCCATCGACGTCGTCGCCGAGGCGGCCGTCGAGCGTGGTATCGAGTGCGTGTTCGCCGCCAACGACGTTCGCCCGCTCGAGCCCGGTGTCGACCTCGACGCGGAGCTGCTGTCCCTCGTCCCGCAGCCGGTGGCCGGATGAGCGGTCCAATCCGGATGATTGCCTGCGCGTTCCTCGGGCGCCGCTGCGGGCGCGGGGCCGGAGGGCACAGTATTCGCAATACGGGCCCGGAGAGCACCGTGTTCGCAGCGGCGCCAGGCGGCGGCGGAGGCCGGCTCCGCCGGCCGGGAGCTGCCGCCGGCGAGGGGCGCGCATGAGCGAGCGCCGGCGAACCGATCCGATCCCGCTCGGAGGCGGCGAGGAGCCGTTTTCGAAGGGGCTGATGGCCCGCGCGCTGATGCGCGTCGGCGTCTCGGCCGTTCGCGCGTACGAGGTCGCGCGGCGGATCGAGCAGGACCTGCTCGCGCGCAAGCAGGACTCGATCGAGCTCGACCGGGTCGAGGAGCTCGCCGAGGACGTGCTCGGCGAGAGCGAAGGCGTGGATGCGGTCCGCCGGCTGCGGCGCTACGGCGAGCTGGCGGAGCTCGACCTCCCCGTGATCGTCCTCATCGGCGGCGCGACCGGGACCGGCAAGTCGACGGTCGCCACCGAGGTCGCGTACCGCCTCGGCGTCACGCGCGTGACGTCGACGGACTTCGTGCGCCAGACCCTGCGGGCGTTCTTCAGCCCCGAGTTCATGCCGTCGATCCACTACTCGAGCTTCGAGGCCGGCCGTGCGCTCCTCAGCGCCGAGGCGGAGGAGGTCGACCCGCTCCTGCACGGCTTCCTCGACCAGACGCGGAACGTGCTCGTGGGCGTGAACGCCGCCATCGAGCGCTCGCTCGCGGAGGGGTGGTCGACGGTACTCGAAGGCGTGCACCTCGTCCCCGGGATGACGGCGCCGATCGCGGACGCGCTCGTCGTCCAGTGTGTGCTCGCGATTCAGAGCGAGGATGCGCACGCGAGCCATTTCTGGATTCGCGACGTCGCCTCCGAAGGCGCCCGCGCGCTCGACAAGTACCTCGATCACCTGTCCGACATCCGGTATCTCCAGGACTACATCGTCGAGCGGGCGGGGAGAGCGGACGTGCCGGTGATCTGGAACCAGGACCGAGAAGGAGCGACGTCGGCTGTGCTCGAGCTCGTCCTGAGCGCGGCGGAACGGCTACAACGAGTCTGATGGCGAAGGCTGTCGAAGCCGTTCCCGAGCAGGAGCAGTCCGCGCGGCGCCCCTGCCTCTGCGAGAGCTACGCCCGCGTGACCGAGCGTTCCGCGCTGGCGAGCGCCCGCTGGCTCGGGCGCGCCGACGAGGAGGGCGCCCAGGAGGCTGCGTGCGCCGGGATACTCGAAGCACTCGATCAGCTCGCGATCGACGGGCACATCGTGATCGGAGCGGCCGACGCGTCCGATCGCCTCGGCGCCGGACAACGGATCGGAGGGGGCGGCGAGCCCGCGGATCTCGCGCTCGACCCGCTCGAGGGGGCCGGCATCGTCGCCCGTGGGGGCGGCGGTGCGATGTCGATGATCGCCTCCGGGCCGTCCGGGGCATTCCCGACGCTCCCGGACATGTACATGCGGAAGATGGCAGTGGGGCCCGTCGCCCGGGGCAAGATCGACCTCAGGCGCCCGGTGGCCGAGAACATCGAGGCGATTGCGGAGGCGTTCGGACGGCGCGTGGGAGACGTGACGACGATCGTCCTCGACCGGCCTCGCCACCACGACCTGATCGCCGAGATCCGCGACGCGGGCGCCCGCATCAAGCTGATCCAGGACGGCGACGTGACCGCGTCCATCTCCGCGGCGATCCGCGGCACGAACGACCACCTCGCGATCGGAATCGGCGGCACCCGGCAGGCCGTGCTCACCGCAGCCGCGCTCCGCTGCCTCGGCGGCGAGATGCAGGCTCAGCTCTGGCCGACGACGCGGAGCGAGATCGAGCGTGCGAGCGAGGAGGGGATCGACGACATCGAGCAGGTCTTCTCGATCGACGACCTGGCGCCGTCCGAGGTGATCGTCGCCGCGACGGGCGTCTCGAACGGCGACCTCCTGCGCGGGGTCCGCTACGGCGCGGACAGCGCGCGGACACACTCGCTCGTCATGTGCACGCGCTGCAACTGGGTGCGCTTCGTGGACGGGATCCACTTCTTCGCCCGCGAAAGGCGCGAAGAGGTTCGACTGCTCTGACGAGCAGTCGTCACCTCTTCACGAGGGAACCCCTGGTTCCCTCGTGGGCTCCCTCCTTGCGAGCGGAGGCGAGGCTCACAGGGTTCAGGAGCCGCCCGTTCGAGCTCTGATTCTGGCGTTCTCCTCAGCGCACGTGAGCCTCCCGCCGGGCGAAGCCCGGCTCCGGCGGCCATTCTGAGTGGTCTCCGGGCTGCGGTTCGGCCCAAACGCGAAGCAAACTCGCGCGGCTAGACTCGATGCATGCCGACGAAAGACGACATCACCGAGGCGCTGCGCGGGGTTGAGGATCCGGAGCTCGGCATGGACATCGTCGAGCTGGGGCTGCTCTACGACGTCGAGGTCGACGGGCCGAAGGTCAAGGTGGTGCACAGCCTGACTTCGATGGGCTGCCCTGCAGGGCCGATGATCCAGGAGGGCATCCACGATGCGGCCGCGGCCGTCCAGGGCGTCGAGGCCGTCGAGGTCGAGCTCACCTGGGATCCGCCGTGGACGCCGGAGCTGATGTCCGACGACGCGAAGTTCATTCTCGGTTTCGGCTAACGGAAAGCCTGTAGACCGGTCATTTCCGACGGAGTCCGGGCTGAGCCCGGCCTCCTGAGGCGGCATCGCAGGCGACGCCTTGGTCGGTTTCCGCTAGCGGAAAATGTGTCGACCGGTCATTTCCGACGGAGTCCGGGCTGAGCCCGGCCTCCTGAGGCGGGATCGCAAGCGACGCCCTGGAGCCGGCTTCGGCTGACCAAGAGCCCTAACCGACTTAGTAACACAGTGTTACTTGGGAGCTTGGGTGCCGGAACCTGCGTGGGACGCCCAGCGAAGGTCAGACGAGGCGGAAGACCAGGATCTCTCTGCGCGGGCCGCGGGCGTACAGCGTCGCCGTCTCCGAGCCCCGGACGTCCGAGTAGAGATCCGTGCCGCCGACGATCGCGAGCTTGTAGAACTCCCAGTACCGGACAGAGCCCGACACGATGATCTTTCCGCGAGGCAGGGAGTACGTGCCGTTGCACTGCCTCGATCGGTTGCCCGTGTAGGTGCAGACCATGTCGGAGTGCCCGATCGGTGCCTTCCGGATCCCCCTGTTGTAGAGCAGCTGGCGGATCACGACGACGTCCCCGGGCCCACGGTTCGCCGCGCCGCGGTTGATGACGCTGCGCTCGATCTCCTTGCTGGTCAGCCTGATCACGCCCGGTGACACCTCGCCGGAGCCGAGCGTCACTGATCCGGTGACGAGCGCGAACGTCGCCAGGGCCGCAAACACGATTAGTGGCTTTTTCATCGATCTCCTCTACGACTCATCGTCGTCATGTCCTTGTCGATCCTTTACCCCGTTCACTCCGGGGAGCTCGACGAAGAACGTCGTTCCCTCGCCCTCGGCGCTCGTGAAGCCGATGCGACCCCCGTGGGACTCCACGATATCTCGCGACACTGCGAGGCCGAGACCCGTGCCCGTTATACCGCTTGCAGGGGCGTCTCCGCGGAAGAATTTCGTAAAGATTTGAGGCTGCTGGCTGAGCGGGATGCCCATACCCTCGTCCCGCACCTCGACTCGGACAGATCCGTTCTCCTGGTCGGCGCTGACCGCGACGACGCCGCCCTGGGGCGAGTACTTGATCGCGTTCGAGATCAGGTTCCCGATCACCTGCCTCAGCCGGTCCGGGTTGCCGATCACCCCGAGCGGCGCGTGGTCGATCTCGACCGCAACCTCGTGCGTCGGGCTCTGCTGGCTGTAGAGCTGCGCTTCTTCTGTCAGGAGAGTGGCCATGTCCACGAGTTCCCGGGCGCGCTCGAAGCGGCCCTCCTCGATTCGGCGCACGTCGAGGAAGTCGTCGAGCAGGTCCGAGAGCCGGCGGGCCTGCGCGTCGACGATCCCGAGGTAGTGGCGCCGTGTCTCGGGGTCGAACTCCCGCGTCAGCAGGAGCTTCGTGAAGCCGAGGACGCCGGAGAGGGGCGTGCGGAGCTCGTGCGAGACGGTGTTTACGAGGTCCGACTTCAGGCGCTCGCTCTCCCTGAGCTGCGCGTTCTGATCCTCCAGCTCGTCGCGGGTCGATTCGAGGCGCTCGGCCATCTCGTTGAAGCTCGTCGTCAGCTCGCCGACCTCGCCGGGGCCCTTCTGGCTGAGCCGGATCGAGAGGTCGCCGGCCGCGACCTGGCCGGCGCCGGCCGCCGCCTCGGTCACCGGACGCGCGATGCCGCGCGCGAGGTAGATCGCGAACAGAAGGATCAGGATCGCCGAGCCGGTGAGCCCGGCGACCCCGAGTTCGATCGCGTGGCTCGTCTTCGCATCCGCTGACCGCTTACGGCTGCTGGTCCGCACATTCTCATGGGCGAGAAAGCTTCGGAACTCGGACTGCATCTCGTCGATTCGAAAAGTGCCCTCTTCCTTGGTTGCCTGTCGCGCCGCCTGAAGGTTTTGTCTGGCGATCCCCAGCACTGGGTGGGCATAGTCGCGCATGTAGGCGTTGATCAACGCGATCAGCGTCGCGGCCCGCTTGTCCTGACCCGGCTCGTGTCTCGTCAGCCTGGAGAAGTCGCTCTTGCTCTCTTTCAACTGCCGTCGTGCGTTCGTGTAAGGCGTGAGGAAACCCTGGTTTCCCGTGATCACGTAGCCGCGAAGACCCGCCTCGAGGTCCAGGACAAGCTTCTCGAGGGCTAGCGCCGATACCGTCACGTTCTTCGATCGCGCTTCATCGTTTGTCGCTTTCCGCGCCGCCGAAACCGCGAAGATAAGCGCAACGAAAACGGACACAACGATCGCGGCGAGGAGGATGCTGGCGACGAGCATCCGATCGCGCAACGAGATCGATCGTGAACCATTCATGCGGCCACCAGTCTCTTGACCGCGGTCCGGAGCTCCTCCGGGTCGAACGGCTTCGTCACGAACTCGTCCGCCCCTGCGGCGAGCACGTCCTCGCGGGTCTCGTTCCAGGCCGTGATCACGAGCACCGGGACATCCTTCAGCTGCTCGTCCGCATTCATCCGCGCGAGCACCTCCAGCCCGCTCAGCCGCGGCAGCATGAGATCGAGGATGACGACGTCGGGCGTCACCTCCCGGGCCAGCTCCATCGCGATGATGCCGTCGCTCGCCTCCGCGAACTCGTACCCGTCGTCCATCGAGGCGCGGATGAGCTCCCGGAGTGCGGGCTCGTCGTCACAGATCAAGATCGTCTTGCGGCGTTCCATGGTGGGCCAGCCATGCCGCTGGCAGAGGGATCTACTTCGGCGCCGCAGCAGGGGGCCATCCTTTTTACCCCGCATTCTCACGATAGCTCGGTTCTAGGACGATCGCCGGAACGGCTTGGTTAGAGGGTATCGTCGCAGGATGCGGCCGGTGATCGGGATCACGACGTATGCCGAGGAGGCTACGTGGGGCCGCTGGACCGAGCCTGCCGCGTTCATCCCGCTCGCGTACGTCCGCGCCGTCGAGCGTGCCGGAGGACGGCCGCTGCTCGTTCCGCCCGCCGAGGACGGGATCGACGAGACGCTCGACGTGCTCGACGCGATCATCTTCTCGGGCGGCGGCGACCTCGATCCGGACACGTACGGCGCCGAGGCGCACCCGGAGACGAACGAGGTCAGCCGTGAGCGCGACAGCGCCGAGCTCGCGCTCCTGCAGGCCGCGCTCGGCCGGGACATGCCGGTGCTCGCCGTGTGCCGCGGGAGCCAGGTGCTGAACGTCGCCCGCGGGGGAGATCTCGTGCAGCATCTACCAGAGATCGTCGGCCACGACCGCCACCGGCATGAGCAGGGACTGATGGCCGACCACGAGGTACGGGTCGAAAGCGAGTCGCGGCTCGGGTCGATCCTCGGCGACAGCGCGCCCGTGAAGTCGTCCCACCACCAGGGCTTCGGGCGCGTCGGGGAAGGGTTGCGCGAGAGCGCCTGGGCGGAGGACGGGACGATCGAGGCCGTCGAGGATCCGTCGCACCGCTTCGCGCTCGGCGTGCTCTGGCACCCCGAGGAGGGCGAGGACTTCGCGTTGTTCTCGGCCCTCGTCGAGGAGGCCGCTGCGTACAGGCTCAGAGCGGATAGGGCTGCCCCGAAGCGTGTCGACCGGTCAGTTCCGACGGATGCCGGGCAGAGCCCGGCATCCTGAAACGGTGTCGCAGGCGACGCCTAGGCAGGGATCGTGAGCACGATCTTGCCGAGCTGGTCGCCGGCTTCCATGCGCTCGTGGGCCGCTCGCGCCTCACTCAGCGGGAAGACCTCGCCGACGACTGGCCTCGCCCGGCCGCTCGCGACGAGCTCGTAGACGCCGTCGAAGTCCTCCTTCGTCCCCATCGTCGACCCGAGGATCGACAGCTGCTTCCACCAGATCCGATGGAGCGCGGCCGGGGGGTTCGGCCCTGACGTCGCCCCGCAGACGACGATTCGTCCGCCGCTGCGGGCCGACTGGAGCGATCGCTGCCAGGTCGCTTCGCCCACGTGCTCGACGACGACGTCGGCGCCCAGGCCGCCCGTCGCCGCCTTGACCGCCTCGACGACATCGTCCTTGGCGTGATCGACCTTCACGTCGGCCTCGACGCGGGCCAGCTTGTCCACGCTGGAGGAGGTGACGATCGTCCGCGCTCCCAGCGCGCGGGCGATCGCGTTCGCCGCCATGCCGACGCCGCCGCCGATGCCCCAGATGAGGACGGTCTCGCCCTCCTGGAGCCCTGCGCGCGTCACGAGCATGCGGTACGCGGTCACGAACACGAGTGGGAACGCCGCGGCTTCCTCGAAGCTCATCGCGACCGGGATCGGATAGACGTTCTGCCTCGGGACGGCGACGAGCTCGGCGTCCGTCCCGTCCATGTGCTCGCCGTAGACCGCGACGTGATCCCCATGGTCGATTCCAGGATTCATCAGGACGCGATCCCCGTGGGAGAAGCCCGGCCCGCTCACGACGACGCCGGCGCCGTCGGCGCCGAGGATCCGCGGCTTGGGCGCGGAGGGGCGGCCGCTTCGCACCCAGAGGTCGATGTGATTGAGCGAGGTCGCGCGCAGCCTGATCAGAACGTCGTCGGGGCCGGGCACCGGATCGGGCGCGTCCTCGTAGCGGAGCACCTCGGGCCCGCCGTCCTCGTGGATCCGGATCGCCTTCACGGCGCGGATCTTTCCATGTAACAGAGTGTTACTAAGTCTGAAAGGTGTTCGCGGCCGGCGGCACAATGTCACTCGTGACGACCGAGGAGCTGGAGCGGATCGCGGACGAGCTGGGGATCGACGTCGTCGGCGCGGCTCCGGCCGAGGGCTACGAGGCGACGGAGCGGCACATCGCCGAGCGCCGGGCGCGCGGGCTGTTCGCGGACATGCGGTTCACGATGGCCCGGCCGGAGGTTTCGTGCCACCCGGAGACACTGCTCCCGAACGCGCGCACCGTGGTCTCCGCGGCGCTCTGCTACTACGTCCCGGAGCCGGTGCGGGAACCGGGCCGGGGCCGGCTGCCGCGCTACACCTGGTTCGACGCGTACGCGGAGCTCCGCGTGCAGCTCGACGCGCTCGGCCGCAGGCTCGGGGGCGAGTACCGCGTGCTCGTCGACGAGAACGACCACGTCGACCGCGAAGGAGCGGTCCGCGCCGGCGTCGGCTTCTACGGGAAGAACACGATGCTGATCACGCGGCGCCACGGGTCGTGGGTCGTGCTCGGCACGCTCGTCACAGAGGCCGAGCTCGAGCAATCCGCGCCACTCGAGCTGGACTGTGGCTCGTGCACGCTCTGCATCGATGCCTGCCCGACCGGAGCGCTCGACGAGCCGGGCACGCTCGACTCGACGCGCTGCCTCTCGTACTGGACGCAGGCCCCCGGCGCGATCCCCGAGGACTACCGCAGCGAGCTGGAAGCCCAGGTCTACGGCTGCGACATCTGCCAGGACGTCTGTCCGTGGAACCGCGGGATCGAGAAGCGCCGCGAGAAGGTGTCCCAGCCGGCCGGGGCCGAGCCGCACGTGTCGCTCGTCGAGTGGCTCGAAGCCCGCGACGAGGAGCTGCGTGAACGCTACGAACGCCTGTACTTCCCGCGCAAGGATCCGCGCTACCTGCGCCGCAACGCGCTCGTCGCCGCCGGAAACGTCGGCGGCCCGGAGCAGCGGGCGGCCGTCGAGGCGCACGCACGGAGCGACGATCCGCTCCTGCGCGAGCATGCGGAGTGGGCTCTCGAACGCCTCGACATGAGGCACCCATGAGCCGAGGCTCGACAGGTCTCCGCGGCGGTTCGCACCGCCTGTAGCGGTGCTCACATTTTCGCCCGTGTACACACGAGCGAAAATGGGCGCTGGCCCGCCTGGACGAGAAGCCGCGCCGAGCTCGGGGCTCGAGCGCTCCCCGATCAGGCTTTCGCTGCGACGCGGCTGACGCGCAGCTCGCGCGCGAGCGCCTTCGCGCGGCCGGCGACCCGTTTGCGCAGGTCGTCGGGCTCGAGCAGGACGGCCTCGCCCCGGTCGGACAGGATCTCGCCCACGAGCCACTCCTCGCTGCCGACGGCCTTGTCCGCGAGCGCCGCGCCGTCCGCGAGCATTCGCGCGCCCTCCTCGGCCTTCCAGCGCGCGATCCGCTTCGAGTACCAGATCCGCGCGATGACCCCGGCGCTGCCCAGGTGGTCGGGCCGAAAGCCCTCGCGGGGCTCGAACGTCTCTCGTTGCAGGCGCGCGCTGCGCATCCGGTCGAGCCTGAAGGAGCGCTGCGCCTCCCGCGTGCGGTCCCACGTGTGGACGTACCAGAAGGGAAGCTGCCGCTCGATCACGTGCGGCTCTACGAGCCTCGTCGAGAGCGTGTCCTCGCCCTCCTTCTGGTACTCGATCTCGACCACACGGTGCTGGCGGATGCCCTCACTGAGCGTCGCCACGAGCTTCTCCTCCGCCCGCGCCGACCGAGGCTCGGCCGCCTGGCCGAGATCGAACTCGCCGAAGGTCTCCTCGAGCTTCTGGCGGACGCGCTCGAGCGGCGTGTGCGCATCGGCCGCAATCATCGGGCCGACGAACTCGAGGGCGAGCCTGATCGCGCGGGCCTCGAGCGGGGTCAGCCGCGGCGGTGAGCGGAACGTGTCGCCGAAGAGCTCCTTTTCGACGTGGACCTGGTCGCCGTGGAGCTCGGTGTAGACCGCGTAGCAGCCGCCGCCGAAGTTGACGAGGTTCAGGAGCTGGAGATGCTCCTCGATCGACTCGGGCGGGATGTTGAAGCGCGCGCTGATGTCCGAGGCCGGGATCACGGCGTGCGTGTCGTCGCCGCAGCGGTCGAGCAGGTACGCGAGCAGCGCCTGCAGGAGCCCGAAGCGCTCGGGCGGAACGGGGCTCGCGGGCCGCTCGTCCTCGTCGGCGGCCGCCTCTGCCTCCTCGGCCGCGATCCTCGGCGGCTTCCCCGCGTGACGCTTGTGCACCAGGTCGAGGTCCGCGCGCACCTGGCGCCGGAGCTCCGGGGGCGCGAGCGGCACCGCCCGGCCGTCCTGGCGCAGGATCCAGGAGGAGAGCTGCCCGAGGTCGGAGTAGTCCGTGATGAAGACGCCGTCCTCGATCCGCCCGTGGCGGCCGAACAGCCGGTCGACCCACCACGCGGTGTCGCCGGCGACTTCGATCTGGGCCTGGCCCTTCGTCTCGCCCACCTGCCACGGCGGGCCCTGGCGGTAGGCCTCGGCGTCGAAGCCCTCCGCCATCCGGAAGTCCCGCTCGCGCCGCGTGGCGAGCCGGATCTCCCCTCGGATCCGCGACACGCGGAACGTCTTGATCCGGTCGTCGTCGAGGTCGAGACCGATCACGTACCACTGGCCGCGGTCGAAGAGCAGCGCGTAGGGATTGACGGTCCGCTCCCGCTGCTCCTGGCGCATGATCGACCAGTACTCGAACTTCAGCGTCCTGTTCTTGGAGATCGCGCCCTCGAGCTTCGCGAGCCGGCCCGGAAGCTCCGGTGAGTAGCCCGGATCGTGCAGCTCGACGGCGCGGGCCGTCTCCGTCGGCGCACCGTCGAGTCCCGGGCGGCCGAGGGCGAGGTTCTGGAGGGCGAGGCGGAGCGGTTCCGCGTAGGCGAACTGGCCCTCGAGCAGGTAGAGGCAGGTCTGGAGCGCCGCGAGCTCCTCGTCGGTCAGTTCGAGCGGCGGCAGGAAGTAGCGCTCTGAGCTCAGGCGGTACAGCTCCTCCCCGGTGAACTCGTCCCGCTGGGAGTCGAGCGGAACGCCCAGCGCGATCAGCTCCGCGCGATCGGAGTAGAAGCGGCGCGCGAAGGCCTCGTCAGACATCTCCTGGTAGCCCTCGACGTTCTGCTTCACGTCTCTCGCCGTCAGCGGGCGCCGCTCGGCCATGAGAAACGCCACGAGCGAGAGTTGCCGGATGAGCTTGTCGGTGTCGTGGGACACGCTCGCCTATTCTTTCAGGGCGAGGCCAGTTGCCATACCGGGAAACACAGGCTCCGAGTTTGTAACAGCGCCGGAGAGGCGTTAAAGTGGTCCCGACCTGCGGCGTCGCGAATGGTTAATCCGCGGTTAACAGAGCTTTGCGGGGGATTAACAAGGTACGAGGCAGACTGGAAATGGACGAACTAGCCCTCCACATCCAGCACTGTATGTATCAGTACTCGCGAGCCATTTATCGCTCAATCAAGGACCTGGTCGATCCCTACGTGACCACGAAGGAGCAGGCCGAGTACCGAAAAGCGGTGCTCGAGGCCTGTGAGCAGACGATGGAGCGGCTGGCCCGCGATCCGCAGTACTTCGCGAAGCCGGAACGGTCGCTGTTCCAGGACATCCGGCGCTATTTCCCGATCACGGCTCAGGCCCAGGTCGCCTGGGCCGTGAACGAGGGCGTGACGGCCGCGTGCGCGTTCATCCAGGAGCAGATCGAGGCCGGCGCGTTCGACGGCGGCGTCCCGCGCTGCCACGCGACGACGCGCAAGGGCAAGCCGTGCCAGCGCACGCCGCTGCCCGAGCGGGACTACTGCCCGTCGCACCAGCATCTCGAGCGCTCCAAAGTCGCAGCGTAGGGCCGGCCCCCGCGCGAAGCGCAGGGGGCCCGCTTCTGTGTCCACTCACTTACCGAACTATCTGGCGGACGTATGACTGCGGGTAGCTGCCCTGCGCCGTGTCGAGGGCGGCCCTCGCCTCGGCCTCGCTGCTGAAGACGCCGCTGAAGACCACGAAATAGCCCGCGTGCAGGCTCGAGAACTCGGACGAGTTGAGGATCCCGACGTCGGTCAACCCGGCGCTCAGCGCCTTCTGGCCCGCGGCGGCGGCGGCGGCGCGGCCCGCGCTCTGCGGGATGGACGAGAGCACGATCGTCCAGCCGTTCTGTCCCGCCGGCCACTCGATCAGCGTGTTCGACGGAGGCGGCGGAGGTGGTTGCTCGGGCGTGGTCGTCGGGACGGACTCGGTCGGTAGCGTCGACGTCTCGGTCGAGGGAGGAGGAGACGCCGGCCCGGTTCCGGTGCCCAGCGGGACTGAGGCCTGAGTCTCGGCGCGCGTCGTCGCCGCCGATCCGCCGCCCCCGTTCGTGGAGAGGATGGCGACGGCCGCCGCGAGCGCGGCGATGATCAGGAGCCCGAGGACGGGCCAGATCCAGTCGCCCGGGTACCGAGAGAATCGGCGGCGCCAGGCGGTCGCGAGCACCGGGATGACCCCGCGCTGGACGGGGAGCCGGAGGCCGCACTCGAGGCAGTACTCCTGGAGCGGCTCGTACGGCGTCCCGCAGCGTGGGCACTCGCCGCCCTCGTCGACCGGGGCCGGGGGTGGGCCGGACTCTTCAGGAGGCTCGGGCGGGACGCCCACTCAGTTCTCCCAGGGATCGCCCGACCGCTCAGCCTGCTGCTCCGCCTGCTGGTACATCGTCTGCGCGTCGTCCTGCCCGTTGGCGTCGTCGGTCGCGGCAGGCACGGCGGTCCCGCAATTCGCGCAGAACTGCGCGTCGGCCGGAATGGCTTTGCCGCAGTTGGGGCACGAGACGACGGGCTCTTCACCGACCGGGCGCCCACAGTTCGCGCAGAAGTGCGAGCCCCACTGGATGGGAGCGCCGCAGGTGCAGCGGTGCCCGACGCCTTCGCGGCGCTGCGCGACGGAGACCTCGAGCAGCTCGTCGATCTCCCGCAACCGGCCCTCGATCGCGATCACCTCCTGGCACTGCTCGATCAGCAGGTCCTGCTTGAACTGATCGCGGCGGTACATCTCGAGCATCAACCCGCCGAGGTCGCGGATGCGCTCCTCGCGCGTCCGGACGAGGGCTCTCCGCTCGCGCCGCAACGACCCCGGAGGCGGAACGCGCTGGGCTCGGGGCTGAGGCGGGGAACTGCCCTCTGGGGCAGCCTCCGCGGGCCGCTTGCGGAACCTGTCGAGCAAGGCCATCGGGCGGCGCGAGTCTATATGACCGACAAAGAGGCTCGACCCTGCGTCAAAGGTCGATCACGACGACGCGCTGCTCGGTCAACTCGCGCACCGAGTAGGCCGGTCCCTCGCGCGTGTTGCCCGAGTCCTTGACGCCCCCGTAGGGCATCTGGTCGGAACGGAACGTGGGAGCCTCGTTGACGGTCACGCCGCCGAACTCGAGGCGGCGGGCCGCTTGCAGGGCGGCGCGGATGTCCGCCGTGAAGATGCCCGCCTGCAGGCCGTAGCGCGTCCCGTTGGCGAGCGCGATCGCCTCGTCGAGCGACTCGTACGTGTTGACCACGCAGACCGGGCCGAAGACCTCCTCGCGGCACACCTTCAGGCCCGGAGCCGCGTTCGCGATCACCGTCGGCCTGATCAGGTCGCCGTCCAGGTCGCCGCCGGCGAGCACCTCGGCGCCGCCCTCGCGAGCCTCGTCGATCCAGCTCAAGATCCGCTCCCGCGCGCCCTCGTCGATCACCGGCCCGACGTCGGTCTCGGCATCGGCCGGATCGCCGACGACGAGCTGCTCGACCTTGGGCACGAAGCCGGACACGAAGTCGTCGTAGAGCCGCTGCTGCACGTAGATCCGCTGCACCGAGATGCAGCTCTGCCCGGCGAAGGCGAAGGCGTTCGCCGCCAGCTTCGTCGTCGCCTCGTCGAGATCGGCGTCTCCGTGGACGATCACCGGCGTCGCGTTGCCGAGCTCGAGCAGCACCTTCTTCCGGGCGGCCCGCTCGCGGAGGCCCCAGCCGACCTCGGAGGAGCCGGTGAAGGTGATCGCCTTGACGCGCTCGTCCTCGACCAGCACGTCGCCGATCTCACTCGCGGGCCCGACGAGGACGTTGAGCCAACCCGGCGGCAGCCCCGCCTCGTCCTCGAGCTCCGCGAGCGTCAGCGCGGAGAGCGGCGTCTGGCCCGCCGGCTTGAGCACGACGGCGCAGCCGGCCGCCAGAGCGGGCGCGATCTTGTGCGCCACGAGGTTGAGCGGAAAGTTGAAGGGGCTGATCGCGCCGACGATCCCGATCGGCTCGCGCAGCGTGAACGCGAGCTTGCCCTCGCCCGCCTGGGCCGCGTCCATGGGCACGACCTCACCCGCGAGCTTGCGCGCCTCGACCGCCGCGAAGGTGTAGGTCGACATGGCGCGGCTCGCCTCGACCTTGGCGTTCTTGAGCGGCTTGCCGGCCTCGGCTGCGATCTGCGCGGCGATCTCGTCGTGGCGCCGCGCGATGCCGGCTACGACCTTGACGAGGATCTCGGCGCGCTTGTGCGCCGGAAGCGGGTCGGCCATCGCGCGCTCGGCCGCGTCGATCGCCGCTCGCGCCTCGTCCGCGCCGGCCTTCGCGACGCGTCCCACGACCTCGCCCGAATAGGGCGAGCGAACCTCGTGCCAGTCGCCGGTCTCGACCCACTCGCCGCCGATCAGGAGTTTCCGGTCGGTCGCCGTAGCCGCCACGATGGGAGGATACGCGCGTGGAAGTTCCTGACGTCAGCTACGCCCGCAGCGGCGACGTCGCGATCGCGTACCAGGTCTTCGGCGAAGGCCCTGCCGATCTCGTGTTTCTCCCGTTTCTCTCGAACCTCTACACGCTCTGGGAGTTCGACCGATGGGGCAAGTTCTGCGAAAGGCTCGCCGTTGGCCGGCGGGTCATCCTGATCAATCCGAGGGGCGTCGGGCTCTCTGATCGCGCGAGAGGCTTCACGGTCGAGTCGAGAGTCGACGACATCCGCGCGGTCATCGACGCAGAGGGCCTGGAGCGCGCTCCGCTGCTCGCCATCGCAGACTCGGCCGCCACCAGCGCGGTCTTCGCGGCGTCGTACCCCGAGCGCGTCGAGCGCCTGTTGCTCTTCAACCCGTTCAGACATGGTGTCGCACCCGAGGGCCGCGAAGAAGCACTCAAGGAGCTCAACGCGGAACGTGAGACGTGGGGTCGGCGCGATCAGCTCGAGGCAATGGCTCGAGAATCAAACCCTCAGTGGGCGGACGATCGCGAATTCATCGAGTCGTTCGTTCGGCATCACCGCCTCACATCGAGCCCGGGCACGTGGCTGGAGTTCCGGCGGATGACGATCGACCTCGACGTGACCGACGTTCTGTCGGCGATTCGGGTTCCCACGCTGGTCATGGCGAAGGAACGCACACGAACTCCTGGCGCGGAGGTCGCCGAGCGCATCAAGGGCTCCCAGTTGGTCATCCTCCCAGGTGAGGGACTGGCGATCTTCGAGAACGAGTTCGCCATCGAGGCGATCGAGGCGTTTCTCGCGGGAGCGCCGCAGCAGATGATCCCGGACTCTGTGCTCGTGACGATTCTCTTCACTGACCTCGTCGGGTCGACCGAGCGCGCTGCCGAGCTCGGCGACCGAAGGTGGCGCGAGCTCCTGTCCAGCCACCACGAGGTCGTGCGCCGCGAGCTCACGCGTTTCCGCGGGGTCGAGATCGACACGGCCGGCGACGGGTTCTTCGCCACATTCGACGGGCCGGCACGCGCGATTCACGCTGCCCGGGCGATCGTCGCCGGGATCGACGGGCTCGGGCTCCGCGCACGTGTAGGCGTGCACACAGGGGAGTGCGAGCTACACGACGGGAAGGTGGCAGGCATAGCAGTCTCGACAGGCGCGCGCGTATCGGCCGCCGCCGGCCCGGGCGAGGTGCTGGTCTCCAGCACGGTCAAGGATCTCGTCGCTGGATCCGGGATCGAGTTCGACGACCGAGGGCCACACAAGCTGAAAGGCGTTTCAACGGGGGTGCAGCTTTATGCCGTCGCCGACGCCTGAGATCCCGGACGTTCAGTACGCGCGAAGCGGCGACGTTGCGATTGCCTACCAGGTCGTCGGCGAAGGGCCGACCGACGTCGTCTTCGTCCGCGGGACGCTCGCCGACCTGTTGGCCGGGTGGGACATGCCCCTCTTCGTCGACCACATCGAAGGGCTGGCCCGGTCCGCTCGAGCGATCCTCTTCGACAAGCGCGGGAGCGGTCTCTCCGATCCGGTCCGGCAGGTGCCCACGCTCGAAACGAGGATGGATGACATCCGCGCGGTCATGGACGCGGCCCACTCGGAGCGCGCCGTGCTCTGGGCGGCCCAAGAGGGATCGCGGATCGCGCTCCTCTTTGCCGCCACGTACCCCGAGCGCACGACCGCGCTCGTGCTCTACGACCCGACCGCCCGTGGCCTGTGGGCGCGGGACTATCCGTGGGCGGCGAACGAGGAGACCTGGCGTCAGGAGCTGCGCGAGATCCGCGATCGCTGGGGCGACCGCGCGTATCTCGTCGAGCGCGCTCACCGGCTGAGCCCGTTCGGCGCCCAGAACCCCGAATGGCTCGACTGGTTCGTCTGGTACATGCGGCGCAGCGCCAGTCCCGCAGAGGCGGTCGCGTTCCACCGGATGTCGATGGAGGGCGACGTGCGCGACGTCCTGGGCGCCGTTCGCGCGCCCACGCTCGTCCTGCATCGCTCCGAGGCGAAGGACGAGGCCGCCTACGTGGCCGAACGCGTCAGCGGGGCGCGACGCGTCGAGGTGGAAGGCCTCCACGACTGGTTCAGCTGGGCCGATCCCGACCACAACGCGATCCTGCTCAGCCAGACGCACGACTTCCTCGAGGGCCTCTCGACGCCGCGCGAGCCCGACCGCGTGCTGGCGACCGTGCTCTTCACGGACATCGTCGGCTCGACCGAGCGCGCCGCGGAGCTCGGCGACGCGGCCTGGAACGAGCTTCTGGCGCGGCACCACACTCTCGTCCGCGGCGAGCTCGTCCGGTTCCGCGGCGAGGAGCTCGACACGGCCGGCGACGGTTTCTTCGCCGCGTTCGACGGGCCGGGGCGCGCGATCGAATGCGCGTCGGCGATCCGCGATGCGGTCCGCTCACTCGGGCTCGAGGTCCGCGCAGGCCTGCACACGGGAGAGTGCGAGCGCGTCGACGGCAAGCTCGGAGGGATCGCGGTCCCAACCGGGGCGCGGATCGCCTCGCTCGCCGAGCCGGGCGAGGTGCTCGTCTCCTCGACGGTAAAGGACCTCGTGGCCGGCTCCGGGATCGCGTTCGAGCACCGCGGCAGCCACAAGCTAAAGGGTATCCCGGGCGAGTGGAGGCTGTATGCCGTCGATTGATCCGCTGGTCGTCGCCGGTGCTTAGCCCGCAGCTCCGCCCGGAAATTCCTGAAGTGCAGTACACGCGCAGCGGCGACGTTGCGATCGCGTACCAGACATTCGGTGACGGGCCCCGGAACCTCGTTCTCGTCCCCATGTTCAGCAATCTCGTGTTCCCCTGGCTGAACGCCGACTGGCGCGGGATGTACGAGACGTTCGCCTCGTTCGCACGGCTGATCATGTTCGACAAGCGGGGAACGGGCCTGTCCGATCGTCCGCGCGAACTCGGCACGCTCGAAACGCGCATGGACGACATCCGCGCAGTCCTCGATGCGGCGGGAGTAGAGCGCGCGACGCTCGTGGGCCTGGGCGAGGGGGGCCAGACGTGCGCACTGTTTGCCGCGACCTATCCGGAGCGGACTGAAGCGCTGGTTCTCTCCGGCACGCCTGCTCGAGCGGTGCGTGCCGACGACTATCCGTTCGGGCTGTCGGAGGAAGAGTGGCGCACCGAGTTGCAGACGATCCGCGAGCGGTGGGGTTCGCGCGAATACTTCGAGGCGCAGGCTCGGAGCATGAACCCGGCCGCCGGTCGGGAGTTCATCGACTGGTTCGTAACCTGTCAGCGGTTCTGCGCAAGCCCCGGGGCGGCGCTGACCTTCCATCGCGTCTACGGAGAGACGGACCTGCGAGAGATGCTCCCGACGATCCGGGTGCCGACCCTCGTTCTCTACGGTGCCCCCATGCGCGAGCAGATGCTCGACCTGGCGGGCCGGATTCGAGGCGCTCAGGCGCTCGAGATCGACCCGAGCTTCTCGGCACGGTTTCGCGACATGCCTCGCGAGGTCGAGGCATTCATTTCTGGCAGGCAGGCCGAGCCGGTTCCTGACACGGTGCTGGCGACAATCCTTTTCACGGACATCGTCGGGTCGACGGAGCGTGCGGCCGAGCTCGGAGACCGGGCGTGGCGCGACCTCTTGCACGACCACCACATGGCGGTCCGGCGCGAGCTGGCCCGCTTCCGCGGCGAAGAGGTCGACACTGCCGGCGATGGGTTCTTCGCCGTCTTCGACGGCCCGGCGCGCGCCATCTCCTGCGCACGCTCGATCGTCGGCGCGGTTGGTGAGCTCGGCCTCGACGTGCGAGCCGGCGTACACACGGGCGAATGCGAGCTCCACGACGGCAAGGTGGCCGGGATCGCCGTCTCGATGGGTGCGCGCGTGTCGGCTGCGGCGGAGCCCGGCGAGGTGCTCGTCTCCTCGACCGTGAAGGATCTCGTCGCAGGCTCCGGGATCGAGTTCGACGAGCGCGGCTCGCACGAGTTGAAGGGCGTGCCCGGCGAATGGAGGCTCTATGCCGTCAAGTGAGCCGGTCGAGGTGCCGGACGTCAGCTATACGCGGAGCGGTGACGTCTCGATCGCCTACCAGGTCGTGGGCGATGGGCCTACGGATCTCGTCTTCCTGCCGTTCCTCTCGAATCTGTACACGCTGTGGCAGGCGCCGAAGTTCGCCGAGTTCGGCCATCGGCTTGCCCACGGTCGGCGACTGATCGTCGTCAATCCGCGCGGCGTCGGGCTGTCGGACCGGCCGCGGGGATTCACGATCGAATCGCGCATGGACGACCTGCGGGCGGCCATGGACGCGGTCGGCAGCGTTCGGCCCGCACTGCTCGGAATCGCCGAGGCGGCCGCGACGTGCGCCGTGTTTGCGGCGTCGAACCCCGACCGGGTGGAGCGACTCGTCCTCTACGACCCCTGGTCGCAGAGCGTGTTCGATTCGCACGAGCGCGACCAGCAGCTCGCGAGGATTCCGGCTCAGCGAGATGCTTGGGGCAGCCGTGAGCTCCTCGAGCGATTCGCGGCGGATCTCAACCCGCAATGGGCGGACAATCCTGGATACCTGGATTGGTTCGTATGGCATCACAGGCTGACCTCGAGCCCGTCCACGTGGGCCGATTTCAGACGCATGCAGATCGACCTTGACGTGTCCGATGTCTTGCCGGCCATCCGTGTGCCCACGCTCGTTCTCGCCAAGGAGCTCGTGCGCGAGACCGCAGAGAACGTTGCGCGTCTGATCCCCGGAGCCGACTACGCAACCGTCCCCGGCATCGGACGGGCCATTCACGAGAACGAGTTCGCGGTCGAGGCGATCGAGACGTTTCTCCAGGGAAGCCCGGTCCGGCGGATTCCAGACACCGTCCTCGCAACGGTCCTCTTCACAGACCTCGTCGGCTCGACCGAGCGCGCCGCCGAGCTCGGCAACCGCGAATGGCGCGGCCTGCTCGAGCGGCACCACGACCTCGTTCGGCTCGAACTGGCCCGTTACCGCGGCGTGGAGATCGACACCGCGGGCGACGGGTTCTTCGCGAGCTTCGACGGGCCTGCGCGGGCGATTGCATGCGCGAGGGAGATCGTCGAGCGCGTGCCGGAGCTAGGGGTCGAAGTGCGTGCCGGGATTCACACCGGCGAGTGCGAGCGCGTGGGCGAGAAGCTCGCCGGCCTGGCCGTGAACGTCGGTGCCCGCGTGTCCGGTCTCGCGGCCGCGGGCGAGGTCCTCGTCTCGCAGACCGTCAAGGACCTCGTCGCCGGCTCCGAGATCGAGTTCGAAGACCGCGGCGCGCACGAGCTGAAGGGCGTGCCCGGCGAGTGGAGGCTCTATGCCGTCGACGCGGCCTGAGACGCGTTACGCGAAGAGCGGTGGCCTGAACATCGCCTACCAGGTCGTCGGCGAGGGGCCGATCGACCTCGTCTACGTGCCCGGCTGGATCTCGAACGTCGAGCTGAACTGGGAAGAGCCGGCGCTCGCCCACGTGCTCGAGCGCCTGGCGAGCTTCTCTCGCCTGATCCTGTTCGACAAGCGCGGGACGGGTCTCTCGGACCCGGTCCCGCAGGACCGGCTGCCGACGCTCGAGGAGCGGATGGACGACGTGCGCGCGGTGCTGGACGCGGTCGACAGCCGACAGACCGCGGTCTTCGGCTTCTCCGAGGGCGGTCTGATGAGCGTTCTCTTCGCGGCGACCTATCCCGAGCGCACCACTGCCCTCGTTCTCTTCGGCGTCTTCGCCAAGCGGCTCTGGAGCCCTGACTATCCGTGGGCGCCGAAGCCGGAGGATCGCGAGCAAGACATCGCAGAGCTCGAGCGAAACTGGTCCGAGCGCATGGACCTCGACCAGCTCGCGCCGAGCGAAGACGACGCGTTCAAGGCCCGCCTGGCGACCTATTTTCGGCGCAGCGCCAGCCCCGGCGCCGCAGCCGCCCTGATGCGGATGAACACGCAGCTCGACGTTCGCGACGTCCTCCCCACGGTTCAGGCGCCGACCCTCGTCCTGCATCGCGCTGACGACCGGGACGCGAGCGTGGAGGAAGGTCGTTGGATCGCCGCCCGGATCCCGGGCGCAAAGTTCGTCGAGCTCGGCGGAGACGCACACACGCTCTGGGCAGGAAACACCGACGAGGTCGTCGATGAGATCGAGGAGTTCCTGACCGGCGTTCGTCGCGGGCCCGAGCCCGACCGCGTGCTCGCGACCGTGCTCTTCACCGACATCGCCGGCTCCACCGAGCAGGCGACGAAGTTCGGCGATCGGCGCTGGCGAGAGCTCCTCGAACGACATCATGATCTCGTGCGAGAGCAGCTGGAACGCTTCCACGGCCGCGAGGTGGACACGGCCGGCGACGGTTTTCTCGCGACGTTCGACGGGCCGGCGCGTGCGATCCGGTGCGGCTCGGCAGTCGTGAGCAGTGTCCGTGCTCTAGGTCTCGAGGTCAAGGCCGGCGTCCACACGGGCGAATGCGAGCTCTTCGGCGACAAGGTCGCGGGTCTGGCGGTTCACACCGGGGCACGCGTCGCCGCGCTGGCCGGGCCGGGCGAGGTGCTCGTCTCGCAGACGGTGAAGGACCTCGTGGCAGGCTCGGGGATCGAGTTCGACGACCGCGGCGTGCATGAGCTGAAGGGCGTGCCCGGGGAGTGGAGGCTCTATGCCGTCTCCGGGTAAGGCTCTCGACATCCAGTACGTCCGGAACGGCGACGTGTCGATCGCGTACCACGTCGTGGGGGACGGCCCGATCGACCTCGTGCTTGTTCCGGATTTCTTCTCCAACCTCGTCTACGACTGGGAGTCGAGGCACTGGCGTCCCTTCTATGAACGCCTTGCGCAGTCGTTCCGGCTGATCCTGTTCGACAAACGCGGTACCGGGCTCTCGGATCGGGGACCGCTCTTTCCGAACCTCGAGACGCGGATGGAGGACGTGCGCTCGGTCCTCGAGGCGGTCGGCTCCGAGCGGGCGGTCATCTTGGGCTCGCACGAAGGCTCGACGATGGCGTGCCTGTACGCGGCGACGTATCCGGAACGGACGATCGCGCTTGCGCTGTTCCAAGCAGCCGCGTACGGCGACCGCGCAAACGCCGGGGAGGAATTGCTCCGGCTCAGGGAGGGGTGGGGAACGCTTTCGTATGCCGACGAGCTGCTGGCCGAGGTCTGTCCGACCCTGTATCGGAACCCTGAGGATCGTGAGTGGTTCGCGAACGCGATGCGGGTCGGTGCGAGCCCAGCGGCGGGCTATGCGCTCAACCGGATGTGGAGCGAGACCGACCTCCGTGATGTGCTTCCGGCGATTCACGTGCCGACGTTGGTCCTGGCTCGGGGTGAAATCGGCGAGACGGACTCGCGCGAGGTTGCGAAGCGGATTCCGGGCTCTCGCTACGTTCGCCTCGCGGGCGACGATTACGCGGAGATGTACCTGTCGCCCGAGATCGCGGACGAGCTCGACGACTTCGTTGCGACGCTCGAGCACGCGCCCGAGCCCGAGACCGTGCTCGCAACTGTCCTTTTCACCGACCTCGTCCGCTCCTCAGAGCTCGCCAACAAGCTCGGCGACCGTCAGTGGGCGGAGCTGTTGGCGAGCCACAACGCTGCGGTTCGGCGTCAGCTGGCCCGGTTTCGGGGCGGCGAAGTCGACACAGCGGGCGACGGGTTCTTCGCGAGCTTCGACGGGCCGGCGAGAGCGATCCGCTGTGCTCGCGCGATCACGGAGGCGGTTCACGAGCTCGGCCTCGAGATTCGCGTCGGCGTCCACACCGGCGAGTGCGAGATTGTCTCCGGGAAGCCGACGGGGATCGCCGTCAACACCGGGGCGCGCGTCGCCGCGGCAGCAGAGTCCGGAGAGGTCCTCGTGACCGGAACGGTCAAGGACCTCGTAGCAGGCTCGGGCATCTCCTTCGAGGACCGCGGGGAGCACGAGCTGAAGGGCGTGGGAGCCTGGCGCCTCTACTCTGTTCGCGATGCCTGATGCGCTGATCATCGACGCGGTTCGGTCACCGATCGGCAAGAAGAACGGGACGCTGTCCTCGATCCGCGGCGACGAGCTCGCGGCGCAGGTGCTGAACGGCCTGCTCGCGCGCAGCGGGGTCGATCCCGGCGAGATCGAGGACGTCCAGCTCGGTTGCGTGACGCAGATCGGCGAGCAGGGCTGGAACATCGGACGGATGGTGCCGATGGTCGCCGGCTGGCCGGAGACGGTTCCGGGGACGACGGTCGACCGCCAGTGCGGCTCGTCGATGCAGACGAGCTTCAACGCGGCGGCCGCGATCTGGTCCGGCCAGCTCGACCTCGTGGTCTCGGGCGGCGTGGAGATGATGTCGCGGGTGCCGATGGGCTCGAACGGGGGCGACCTCTCGGACAAGCTCTTCGAGCGCTGGCAGATCGTGCCGCAGGGGGTTTCCGCGGAGGCGATCGCCGAGGAGTGGAACCTTTCGCGCGAGGAGCTCGACGAGTTCTCGCTGGAGTCGCACCGGCGCGCGATCGCGGCCATCGACGAAGGGCGCTTCGAGAACGAGATCGTCCCGGTCGAGGTGCAGAACCCGCACGTGGGAACGCTGTTCGCGGTCGACGAGACGCCTCGGCGGGACACTTCCCTCGAGGCGCTGGCCGCGCTGAGCCCGGCGTTTCTCCCCGAGGGTGTAGTCACGGCCGGGAGCTCGAGCCAGATCTGCGATGGCGCGGCCGGGGTGCTGGTCGCGAGCGAGGGAAAGGCGTCGGAGCTCGGGCTCGAGCCGCGCGCGCGGTTCGTCTCGTTCGGGCTTGCGGGCGTCGACCCGCACCGGATGCTGCACGGCAATCCGCAGGCATGCGAGCGGGCGCTCGCGAAGGCCGGTATCGGCTGGGACGACGTGTCGGTGATCGAGGTCAACGAGGCGTTCGCGTCGGTCGTCCTCCAGTTCGTCCGCGACTGCGGGCTCGACGAGCGCATGGACGACGTGAACCCGAACGGCGGGGGCATCTCGCTCGGCCACCCGCTGGGGGCGACCGGCGCGCGGATCACCGCGACGCTCGTCAACGAGCTCGAGCGGCGCGACGCCCGCTACGGCGTGGCGACGATGTGCATCGGCTTCGGCCAGGCAATAGCGTCGGTGATCGAGCGCGTTTGAGGCGGATCGAGCTCCATGGCGAGCGCGCTGTGACGGCGCCTGGGAGTGCGAGCGCCCGGGTAAGGCGCCTGGCCGGCGATGCACATGTCGTCGTGATCGAGGTCGGACCGGAAGGCCTCGTCGCCCGGCACCCGGCTGGAATGGCTCAATTGTTCTCAGTGGTTCGCGGTTCGGGCTGGGTGAGCGGAGCTGACGGCGAGCGCTCATCGATCGCGGCCGGCGAGTCGGTTGTCTGGGAGCCGGGCGAGGAGCACGAATCGGGTTCCGAGGAAGGAATGACCGTCCTCGTGGTCGAGGCGGAGTCGCTCGATCTCTGACGGCCCCAAGCGCGTCGTCGCGGACGGCTACGACGCCATCGCCGAGCGCTACGCCGCATGGGCCGCGAGCTTCGAGTCGCCGACGATGCACTGGGTCGAGAAGCTGCTCGACCGGCTCGATGAAGGCTCGGATCTGCTCGAGCTGGGCTGTGGCGGCGGAGGTCCGGCCACGCAGCGCCTGGCGGAGCGCCACCGGCTGCTCGGCATCGACATCTCTCCGAGGCAGATCGAGCGGGCGAGAGCGCGCGTTCCGCACGCGACGTTCGAATGCGCCGACGCAACCGAACTGGCGCTCCAGCCCGGGAGCGTCGCTGCCGTGGTCAGCCTCTTCATGCTCGGCCACGTGCCTCGCGCGGAGCAGGCGCCGCTCCTCCGCTCGATCGCGTCGTGGCTCCGCGAGGGCGGGTATCTGCTCGCCACGATGGGCACGGCCGATGCGGACGACGAGATCGACGACGACTGGTTGGGCGCGCCGATGTTCTTCGCCTCCTTCGACGAGGCTGCGAACCGTCGGCTGCTCGCGGACGCAGGCTTCGAACTGATCGAGGCAGCGGTGATCCCGGTCGACGAGCCCGGACACGGCCCGGTCAGCTTCATGTGGATCCTAGGCTCAGTCGCCGCCGCGCTGCCGCGGTGCGACGACGACCGAGCGCGCTAGGCGAGCGCGGGGGGCCGGCGGGAAAGGATCGCCGGCCGTTCTCCCCTGATGACCGTGAGGCACGCACCGGCCACGGCCAGTGCGAGGAGGCCGAGTAGGAGGAGAACGAGGAGAAACCGCGTCATTCGACTCTAGACGCGCGAGCGGGGCAGGTCCTTCCCTTAGCATCGAGCGCGTGATTCGCCGCGTGGGAGTGGTCGGGCTGGGCACGATGGGCGCAGGGATCGCGCAGGTCTCCGCGCAGGCGGGCTTCGAGACGATCGGCCGCGAGGTGAGCGACGAGCTCTGCGAACGCGCCAGCTTGACGATCGCGCACTACGTGGACCGCGCGGTCGAGAAGGGCAAGGCGACCGCCGAGGAGCGCGAGGCGACGCTCGGCCGGCTGTCCTTCACGACCGAGCTCGCCGACCTCGCCGAGTGCGAGCTCGTGATCGAGGCGATCGTCGAGGAGCTCGAGCCGAAGCGGGAGGTCTTCGCCGAGCTCGACCGCCTCGTCTCGCCCGACGCGATCCTCGCGTCGAACACCTCTGCAATCCCGATCCATGCGATCGCCGAGGCGACCGAGCACCCGGAGCGAGTGATCGGCATGCACTTCTTCAACCCGGCGCCGCTGCTCCCGCTGGTCGAGATCATCCGCGCGGAGAAGAGCTCCGACGCCGCGCTCTCGGCTGCATTCGAGTGGGCGGAGCAGGCGGGCAAGCAGCCTGTTCGCGCGAACGACACGCCCGGGTTCATCGTCAACCGGGTCCTCGTCCCGACGCTGAACGAGTGCATCCGGCTCCTCGACGAGGGGATCACGGTCGAGGATCTGGACAAGGCGATGACGATGGGCGTCGGCTGGCCGATGGGCCCGTGCACGCTCGTCGACCTGGTCGGGATCGACATTCACATCCACGCGGCGGAGGCGATGTACGAGGCAACCGGCGACGAGCGGGCGAAGCCCCCGGAGCGCCTACGGGAGATGGCCGCCGAGGGCCGCCTGGGCCGCAAGACCGGCCGCGGCTTCTACGACTACCCCAACTGACTTAGTAACACTCTGTTACTAAGGCTCTAAGAAGCGGTCCCAGACGTTCTCGACGAGCTGCGCAACGGCCGGGTCGCCGATCGACGCGGTGAAGTTGAGCGCCCCCGCGGCGAAGACCTTCGCGCCGGCCGGGGTCTCGTAGTACGTCATCTCGGCCGTTCGCCCCGGGCCCATCAGGTTCGGAATCGACGCGAGCAGCTGCGTGCCCGGAGGCGACTGCGGCGAGCGGGCGTCGATCTCGAAGCCGTACTGCCCGAACCGGTCGCCGTCCGACAGCCCGGTGCCCGCGAACGCCCAGGGCGACCCGTGCACAACGTACGCGCCCTGGCGGCCGCCGTAGTCGCCGGCGATGAACTGCACCCCGACGAGCGCCGCCTCCGGCCGTCCCAGGTTCCGCCACTGAGCCACCTTCGTCAGGTGCCGACCGTCGCGGCGCACCTTCCAGAAGAAGTTGTTCGCCGACAGGAACATGAGGTTGCCACCGTCGTTCCGGTAGCGCTGGACGACGTCGTACTCGTGCTCGGTCACGTACTCGGCATGCCCCGGAAACACGACGAGGTCGTACGCCTCGGCCAGCTCGTCCCCGGTGGGATACGCCTCGAGGTCGTCGTCGGTCAGAAAGTCGACGTGCTTCCCGGTCCGGTTCAGCCACGCGATGAAGTCGAGATCCCAGTCGCGGAAGCGGAACGGGACGCCGAAGTCGAGGAACGGGCGCTCGAGGTCGATCGTCCGCGTCGCGCCGCTCACGTACCAGCTGTCGCCCCAGCCGTCGCCGTTCGCGTCCCAGAAGTTGTACGCCTGCCAGGTGTTCGTGGACAGGACGACGGCAACGCGGGACGTCGGGCCGCGCCTCGTGATGACGAACGGCGCGTAGCCGACGCGCCCGTCCGGTGCGCTCAGCCGCAGGAAGTAGAGACCGCTCGGCCAGTTTCCGGCGCGAACGACCCGGAGCGCTCCCGGTCCGTCGCGGTGCGTCCGCCAGTCGATGCGGACCGGGCTCGTCATCGCGGTGCCGGACGTCCTGAAGTCCTTCCCGCGCCTGATCGCCTGGCTCGAGTAGTAGAAGACCTGGAGCCGAAGCGAGGGCGCGTCGGTCGAGATCCGCAGGTCGGCCGGCTCGCCCGGCGCGTAGCTGCGGCGTGGGAACTCGGCCTCGATGCCCTGGATGCGCACGACGGGCGCCTTGCGGCGCTTGCCCGGCCAGTCCATGTAGACGCGCCTGCCGACGGTCAGCCGGAGGACGTAGGTGCGCGGCTCGGTTCCGCGGGCCGGGCGCCAGACGATCTGCTGCGCCCCTGCTCGGAAGCGCTTCGTCGCGCTCCAGATCGTCTTCGTCGCACGGCCCGGGTGCAGCGTGTCGGTGCGCAGGACGTCGAGCCGCACCCTCGCGGCCCGATCGAGCCGGAAGCTGACGATCGCTCGGTCGCGGAAGCCGTCTCCGTTCGGCGAGACGGTCGTGAGGAGCCGATTGTCGCCGGCGAACGGGCGGGAGCCGTTCGTCACCTTCAGCCCGTGCAGGTTCCCGCCGGACAGGAGCGCGGCCAGCCCGAACGCGAGGAAGCTCATCGGCTCACCGTGCGCATCGGGACACCGAGCCGCCGGGCCGCGAACGGCACGCTCGACCCCTGGACGACGACTGAGAAGAGGACGACGACGAAGACGATCTCGTACAGCCGGCGCGCGTCGTGCACGTCGCCCAGGATCACGAACGCGGCGAGCAGGATCGGGACGGCACCCTTGAGCCCGCCCCAGGCGAGGAAGAGCTTCTCGCCGATTCGGAGCCGCATCGGCCAGAGCAACGGAGCGAGCCCGAGGGGCCGCGCGACGAACGCGAGCGCGATCGCGAGCAGCAACCCGTCGCGCCAGATCCCCTCGTCGAAGAGCTGCCCAGCACTCACCGTCAGCCCGAGCGCGACGAAGACGACGATCTCCGCGAGGCTGGCGAGCGTTGTGTGGAAGCGCTGGATGCGCCGCTTGTACGGCACCTCGACCTCGCTGAGCGCAAGGCCGGCAATGAAGACCGCGAGGAAGCCCGACCCGTGCGCGACCGCGGCGAGGCCGTAGATCACACCCGCGGCCGCGAGCGACCGCAGCGGGTATAGGCCCTCACCCGGCAGGCGCACGCGCCGCATGAAGACAACGAGCAGGGCCGCTCCGGCAACGCCGACCGCGAGCCCGATCGTCATCTCGAGGAAGAACTCCCACACCACGGACCACGCTGTGGCGCCGTCGGTCGTGGCGAACTCGACCATCCCGATCAGGAGCGCGATCCCGACCGGATCGTTCACGCCCGCCTCGCCCTCGAGGATCGTCCCCGTGTTGCCGTGGATCTCCTTGTCACCGAGGATCGAGAACATGACGGCCGGGTCGGTCGGGGCGAGCGCCGCGCCGAGCACTCCGGACAGGGTCCAGCTGAGGTCGAGCAGGAAATGGGCGCAGACGGCCGTCAGGACCGCGGTCGTCAGCGTGCCGAGGATGCCGAGCGTCGCGATCGGGACGACCGCTCGGCGGAACCGGCGCCAACCGATGTTCATGCCGCCGTCGAAGAGGATCAGGACGACCGCGACGACGCCGATTCGCTCCACCGTCCTGATGTGCGGCAGCGCAACCGGGAGCGCGAGCGCGGCCAGCAGGAAGAGCGCGGGCGCGGGCACGGGGTAGCGCTCGCTCAGCCGGGCCGCCAGGAGCGCGAGCATCACGCCGCTTGCGACCACGAGCACGACGAACCCGAAATCGCTCAGCTCGGACACGCTGTGACGCTAACGGATTCCTTACAACTCCCACATTGCGGGCATAAGGAAGCAAGCAATACTTGACGTACCGATGCGGAAAACGGTGCTTCTACTCCTGCTCGCGCTTCTCGTCCCGGCTGCGGCCCAGTCGCAGTCGAACACCCCCCGGAACGGCACGCTCTCGATTCGCGAGGGTCGCGGCATCGTCCAGCTCGACGCGCGCGGCAGTATGACCGGCCGCGTGAACGGGAAGATCGCGATCACCGACCCGAAGCCGTACGACAACAAGCGCCCGGTCGTCTACGGCGCGACGAAGACGACCTATCGGAACGTGAAGACGACCCTCTACCAGGGCAAGAACCTCCGTTTCCGCCTGATCGGCGCACGCTTCCAGTTCCGCATCCAGGGTCGGGCGATCTTCCTCAGCGCGATCGCGCGCGGCACCGGTGTCATCGACGGCGCCGGCGATCCTTCTACGAACGTGTACTACGACGGCGTCTGGTCGCTCAACGACTCGCCGTACCAGTCTCTGCCGGACGCCGCAAGCAGTTTCGACCTGGCACCAGCGACGCCGCAATAGCAGCCCGCTCTGGCATCCTGAAAGGGCGATGCCGTTGAACGCACCACAAACTGTCCTTGTGGTCGAAGACGAGGCGTCGATCGCCTCCTTCGTCTCGCTCTACCTGAAGAACGCGGGCTACGACGTCCACGTCGCGGAAACGGGCGAGGACGCGCTGATCAAGGCGGAGGGCCAGCAGCCGTCGCTGATCGTGCTCGACCTCATGCTCCCGGACATCGACGGGATCGAGGTCTGCCGGCGGATCCGGCGCCGCTCCGACGTGCCGATCCTGATGCTGACCGCGCGCGACGAGGACGTGGACAAGATCATCGGGCTCGAGGTCGGCGCCGACGACTACCTGACGAAGCCGTTCAACCCGCGCGAGCTCGTTGCGCGTGTGAAGTCGATCCTCCGCCGCTCGACGCCGGATCGGAGGGAGGTCGCGAGCGCGACGATCACGCACGGCGATCTGAACATCGACGCCGGCCGCCGCGAGGTCAAGGTCGGCGACGAGGAGATCAGGCTCGCCCCGAAGGAGTTCGACCTGCTCTGGGAGCTGCTCGACCACCGCGGGCTCGTGCTCACGCGCGACCAGCTGCTCGAGCGGGTCTGGGGCTACACCTTCGCGGGCGACACGCGCACCGTCGACGTCCACGTGCGCCAGCTGCGCCGCAAGCTCGGCGAGGCGTCGCCGATCGTGACGGTGTGGGGCGTCGGCTACAAGGTCTCGCCCGCCAGGGACGCCGTCGTTACGGCGTAGCGCGAGGGGACTGGTTCGCGTGCAATCAGTGCGCTTGCCATTTCTAAGGGGCGCGAGGTCGAAGGCCGAGCGACCTCCCGCCTCTGTGTCCACTCATGTTTAGATCTTTGCGTTTTCGCCTTCCGGCGCTCTTCCTCGCCGGGATCGCGTTGACCGGCCTTGTCTCCACGCTGATCGCCTTCGGGCTCTTCCGCAACTACACGCAGAGCCAGGCGCGGAAGGAGCTTCGTCGCGAGGCCGCCGGCCTCACGCAGCTGTACGCGGCGCAGGCGCTGAAAACCCAGGAGCGAGGGACGGCGCCGCCGTTCTTCGCCGCGAGCAAGCTCGAGAAAGCCAGCGGCAACAGTCTCTTCTATGTCGGCGTGCCGTTTTTCTCCGGGCAGGCTTCCGGGTTGCGACGCCTTCCGCAGTCGGCTGTCGACTTCAACGCGATTCTGCGCGGTGAGACGATCGAGTTCGAGTTCACGCCGCCCGGTGAGCATCGCACCTTCCTTGCGGTCGCCCATCCGCTCTATCTCGACAAGAACGGCTCTCCGTTCGGGGGCCTGGTGGTGGCCACACCTCAGACCCAGCTGAGCAATCAGGTGATTCGCCTGTTGGAGCGGCTGGCGATCGCACTGTTCATCGGCCTGCTGGTGACCGCCGTTTTGGCCTGGTACATCTCCGGACGCATCACCCGTCCGCTCCGCCGGCTTGCGGGAGCCGCGGACGAGGTGGCCGAGGGGCACTATGACACGCATGTTCCGGTGCTGACCAGCGGGGACGAGGTCGCCGATCTCGCCGACTCGTTCCGGGCCATGACCGCGCGCTTGTCCGAGGCCGAGGAGCTGGAGCGGAACTTCCTGATGACCGTCTCGCACGAGCTGCGGACGCCGCTGACCGCGATCCGCGGCCACGTGGAGGCGCTGCGCGAGGGAGTCGTGGACGACCCGGCGCTGCGCAAGGCGTCGCTCGACGTGATCTCCTCGGAGGCGACCCGTCTCGAGCGCCTCGTCGGCGACGTGCTCGACCTCGCCAAGCTCGACACGCGGCGCTTCACCGTGCGACACGAAGAGGTCGACATGGCCCGGCTCCTCGAGCAGGCGTACCTCGCGTTCGGCGAGGAGGCGAAGCAGCGGAAGATCGACTACTCGCAGGAGGTGTCCGCCGAGCCGGTGATCGTCACCGACGGCGACCGCGTCCTGCAGATCATCACGAACCTGCTCGCGAACGCGTTCCGCTGGACGCCGAACGGCGGCAGCGTGGGTCTCCACCTGAGCTCCGAGAACGGGAACATCCACGTCGCGGTCGAGGACACGGGGCCGGGAATCGGCCCGGAGGAGCAGGACCGGATCTTCCGCCCGTTCTGGACGCACGACGGCAAGGGAACGGGCCTCGGGCTCGCGATCGCGCGCGAGCTGGCGATGGCGCTCGGCGGCCGCATCGACCTGGACAGCGAGGTCGGACGCGGAAGCAAGTTCGAGCTCGTCCTGCCGACGCTGCCGGTCTAGCTGGCTTCGCGCTCTTCGAACCGGTAGATCTGGGCGCTGCCGCCGGTGTCGAGCTTGCGCTCCATCCGCGCGAGGCGGACGTCGATGCTGCTCCAGCCCGACGAGATCAGGTCGACGAGCAGCGCGAGGTCGTCGATCCGTGCGTGCCGCTCGGCCAGGAGGTCGGCCTCGAGCCCCTCGAGACGGCGAATCGTCTGTCCGGCGAGCCCGCGCACCTCGGCGAGCTGCTGCGCAACCGGAGCCGCCTCCGTTCGCACGCCGTCGCGAATCGCTTCCCGGATCTGTCCCGGAAGCGTCGTTTCGAGCTCCGCCGCGACCTGAGCCAGCTCCTCGACCTGCGCCCGAGCGCGTTCGAGGGCCGCTTCGACGTCGCCCGCCGAGGCCCGGCCACGGGCTGCGTTCTCCAACCGCTCTCGCGCTCGTGCGATGGCCGCCTCGTCCATAGGCGGGGACGCTAGCGTTCGCGTCGGATGAAGCGATCTGAGCTCGAGTACGCGCTACCTCCGGAATTGATCGCGCAGCACCCGGCGGAGCGGCGAGACGAGTCACGGCTCCTCGTCTACGAGCGCTCGACCGGGGACGTGCGCCACCGGGTATTCCGAGAGCTGCCGAAACAGCTCCACGGCGAGCTCGTCGTCGTCAACGACACGCGCGTGCTCCCGGCGAGGCTGCGGTTGCAGCGGCCGACGGGCGGCGAGGCGGAGGTGCTGCTGATCGAACCGCTCGACGAAGGGGGGGAATGGGAGGGTCTCGCGCGCCCGACCAAGAAGCTCCGGCCCGGTCAGCGGATTGGCCCCGTCGAATTCATCGAGCACCTGGGGGAGGGCCGTTGGCGCTTGAAGCTCAGGGGCAAGCCGGCCGGCGAGGCCCCGCTCCCCCCGTACATCACAGAGCCGCTCGCCGACCCGGAGCGCTACCAGACCGTCTATGCGGACAGCGAAGGCTCGGCCGCCGCACCGACCGCGGGGCTCCACTTCACGCCCGAGGTCCTCGCCAAGCTCGATGTCGAGCGGGTGACGCTTCACGTCGGGCTCGACACGTTCCGGCCGGTGACGGTCGACGATCTCGACGACCACCCGATCCACACCGAGCGTTACTCGGTCGCACCCGAAGCATGGACGCGGATCCGAGACGCCGAGCGCGTGCTCGCGGTCGGCACCACGACCGTCAGGGTCGTCGAGTGGCTCGCGGCGGGCGCCCCGCTCGCAGGGCGAACGGATCTCTTCATCACGCCGCCGTTCGACTTTCTCCGGACGGACGCCTTGCTGACGAACTTCCATCTCCCCGGCTCGACGCTGCTCGCGCTCGTGATGGCCTTCGCAGGCGCCGAGGAGACGCTTCGGCTCTACGAGCTCGCGATCGAGGAGCGGTACCGCTTCTACTCGTTCGGCGATGCGATGTTGATCCTGTGAGACTTCGAACCCATCAACGGCCGTGTCTCCGCACCTGGTCCCGAGACATGTCCCCGGACCTGGTCCCGAGACATGTCCCCGGACCCGGTCCCCAGGCATGGCCACGCACCAGGTCCCGGGACATGGCCGCATGAGCCTCCAGGTTCACGCAACGGACGGCGAGGCGCGGGCCGGAGTTCTCCGCACGACCCACGGTGACGTGCGGACGCCCGCATTCATGCCCGTGGGGACGAAGGCGACGGTCAAGATGCTCGACCCCGACGAGGTGCGCGGGCTCGGGGCGGAGATCATCCTCGGCAACACGTACCACCTGCACTTCCGGCCGGGCGAGGACGTGATCGACGAGCTCGGCGGGCTGCACGAGTTTATGCAGTGGGACGGCCCGATCCTCACCGACTCCGGCGGCTACCAGGTCTTCTCGCTCCGCGACACGATCACGCGCGTCGACGATGACGGCGTCACGTTTCGCTCCGTCTACGACGGCGCGTCGGAGCGGTTCACGCCCGAGTCGGTGGCCGCGATCCAGGCGAAGCTCGGCTCGGATATCGCGATGTGCCTCGACGTCTGCGCTCCTGCGGGGAGCGACGACCTCGCCGAGGCCGTTCGGCTGACGACGCTCTGGGCGAAGCGCCAGCGGGAGGCGCCGCGTGCACGAGGGCAGCTCCTGTTCGGAATCGCCCAGGGCGCGACCGACGCCGACCTTCGGCGCCGCTCGATCGCGGAGATCGTCGACCTCGACTTCGACGGCCACGCGCTCGGCGGGCTCAGCGTGGGGGAGGCGCGCGACCCGATGTTCGAGACCGTCGCCGACGCCGCGCCGCTCCTCCCCGCGGAGAAGCCGCGCTACTTCATGGGCATCGGCGACCCGGAGGGCATCCTGGAGGTGATCGAGCGCGGCGTGGACATGTTCGACTGCGTTCTACCCACGCGCATGGGCCGCACGGGCACCGCACTCACCTCGGCGGGACGCCTGAACCTGAAGAACGCCCGCTTCGCCCGCGACGAGGAGCCGCTCGACGAGCGCTGCGACTGCCCGACCTGCTCGAGGTTCAGCCGCGCATACATCCGGCACCTCGTCAACCAGCAGGAGCTGCTCGGCTTGCGCCTGCTGACCGTCCACAACCTGCGCTTCCTGCTCCGGCTCACAGCGGGGGCGCGCGCTGCGATAGAGGACGGCAAGCTGGCAACATTCAAGGCGGAAACGCTCGATCGACTCACCCTGGAGGCCGCTTGACCGCACTCATCTTCCTCGGAGGCATGCTTGTCCTCTTCTACGTCCTGATCGTGATGCCGCAACGACGGCGCCGCCAGGCGCAGTCTCAGCTCCTCCGTGACGTCGAGGTCGGTGACGAGGTGATGACGCTCGGCGGCATCTTCGGCTTCGTCCGCGAGGTCGAGGATCACCACGTCGTCCTCGAGATCGCGCCCGACACCCGCGTCCGGCTGGCGAAGAGCGCGATCACCGCCCGCACCGAAGCGGAAGCCGAAGAAGAGCCCGCGGATAGCCCAGACGGGTCAACGGACCCACCCGAAACCCCGCTACCCTAAGGCAGCACCGTGGCCGAGCGCCGCTCCCATCTCCTCCTGCTGGGCCTGATCATCGCGGCCCTGGTGGCGGCTGCCCTGCTCGCGGTACCGGGCTCGCCGATCCACAAGAAGCCGGTCCTCGGGCTCGACCTCCAGGGAGGCACCGAGGTCGTCCTGAAGGCGGTCCCGCCGAGAGGCGAACAGGTCACCTCCGAGGGGATGGACACGGCCCAGTCGGTCATGCGCAGGCGCGTCGACAAGCTCGGCGTGACCGAGCCGGAGATCCGGAAGCAGGGCAAGGACCAGATGGTGATCGAGCTCGCCGGCGTCAACCCGGATCGCGCCCAGGAGGTGATCGGGAAGACCGCGCGGCTCGAGCTCTTCGACCTCCAGGGCGACCTGGTCCCGCCGACGGCCGATCTCCAGGGGAACCCGACCCCGCTGACGTCGCTCTACAAGACGCTCTTGCCCGTTCAGTCGCAGGGGAAGAAGAGCGACTCGCAGGAGTTCTACCTCTTCGCCCCCGAGAAGAAGCCGGGCTCGAAAACGACGGACTACAAGCTCGTCGCGGGGCCGTTCCCGACCGAGAAGGAGCTTCTCGACTCGAACTACGTGCGTGACAACGGCAAGCGCGGCGAGGTGCCGAAAGGCAGCAAGGTGATGTTCGTGCCGGGGAACCTCGCGCTCGTCAAGTGCACCCCGGACGCGACGTTCTGCCCGAACGTCGGCCCGCCGAAGACCACCTATTACTACCTCTTCAAGTACCACCCGCACGCGACTGCGGAGAGCACCGCGATCCCGGAAATGACCGGGTCCGACCTCAACCTCAAGGGCACCCGCCAGGACATCGGGACGCAGGGCACCGAGAACGGCCAGCCGATCGTGCTCATGGATTTCACGAACGGGGGCGCAAAGAAGTTCCAGTCGGTGACGCGAACGCTTGCCGAGCGCGGCCGAACGAAGTGGCAAACGGCCGGTAGCCCGAGCGGCCAGGAGGACAACTACGCACAGCAGTTCGCGATCGTCCTCGACCGCGAGATCAGGTCCGCGCCGACGGTCAGCTTCCGCGACAACCCGAACGGCATCCCGGGCACGAACGGCGCCGAGATCACCGGCATCGGCTCCATTGGGGAGGCGAAGGACCTAGCGCTTGTGCTCCAGACCGGCGCCCTCCCGTACAACTTCCGTCAGCTCGAGAAGACCGAGATCTCGGCGACGCTCGGCAAGGACTCACTCCAGGAGGCGAAGAAGGCCGCGATCGGCGGGCTCCTCGTCGTCGCGCTCTTCCTGCTGATCTTCTATCGCTTCCTCGGCCTCGTCGCGGTGATCGGGCTCGGCATCTACGCCGTGCTCCTGTACGCGGCGCTCCTGCTCTTCAACGTGACCCTGACCCTGCCCGGCTTCGCGGGCCTCATCCTCACGATCGGAGTCGCAGCAGACGCGAACGTGGTCATCTTCGAACGCATCAAAGAAGAGGTCCGTGCGGGCAAATCCGTACGGGCCGCGATCTCCACCGGGTACGCGAAGGGGTTCCACACGATCATCGACGCGAACGTCGTGACGGCGATCACGGCGCTCGTCCTGTTCCTCGTCGCGACGGCGGGGGTCAAGGGCTTCGCGCTCATGCTCCTGATCGGCACGGCGATCTCGCTCGTCACGGCCGTGTTCGCGACCCGGGCGATGCTCGGGCTGCTCGCCGGCTTCCGCTGGTTCGAGAACCCCGCATTCATGGGCGCAAAGGGCCAGCAGCACGGGCGCTGGCTCCAGATCGACTTCATGGGCAAGCGCCGCCTCTGGTTCGCGATCTCGGGCTGTGTAGTCGCGATCGCGATCCTTTCGCTCGGCGTGCGCGGGCTCAACCTGGGAATCGACTTCAAGGGCGGGTCACAGGTCACGTTCCAGACGCCGCAGCCGCAGCTCGTCGACGACGTGCGCACCGACGCGCAGAGCATCGACTCGAGCCTGTCGAAGGCGGTCATCCAGGGCCGCGGCGCCTCGACCGACGGGAAGTACAAGAGCTTCCAGCTGCGAACGAAGGCGCTCGGCCCGCAGGCGGGGGAAAACCTGCGCAACGAGCTGGAGACGAAGCTCGGCGCGACGCACTACGGGTCGACGACCGTCTCCGAGAGCTTCGGGCGGCAGATCGCAAAATCCGCACTGTGGGCGATCTTCGGGTCGCTGCTCCTGATCGTCCTCTACCTGGCGATCCGCTTCGACTACAAGTACGCGATCCCGGTGATCGCGGCGCTGATCCACGACATCGTGATCACGGTCGGCGTGTACTCGCTCACGGGCCGGGAGGTGACGACCGCGACCGTGGCGGCGGTGTTGACCGTGCTCGGGTACTCGATCTACGACACGATCATCATCTTCGACCGTATCCGCGAGAACGTCCCGCTGATGCGGCGCGCCTCGTTCGCGACGATCGCGAACATCTCGCTCTGGGAGACGATCAGGCGCTCCCTCGCGACGACCTTCATCACGCTGCTGCCGGTGGCGTCGCTGTTCATCTTTGGCGGCGCGACCCTGAAGGACTTCGCGTTCGCGCTGCTCATCGGCATCGGCTCCGGTGCGTACTCGTCGATCTTCATCGCGGCTCCGCTGCTGACGATCCTCAAGGAGCGCGAGCCGGAGTGGACAGCGAAGAAGGGGCTGGCTCCCGAGGACGGCGACGGTGCTGCGATGCAGGCCGTGCTCGCCCAGGCCGAAGCCGCGGCGGCCGATGAGCCAGAGCCCGTGGCCGTCCCGGAGCTCGCGCCTGCGATCGACGGCGGCGAAGGGAACGGCGAGCTCTCCTCGGCACAGTCGAAGCGGGAGCGGCGGCGGCAGCGTCGTCGCGCCAGGCCGCATGGCCGACGATAACGGCAGCTTCGTCACGGAGGCGCTCGAGCGGGTCGGGCTGGCCGCGATCGGGGCGGTTGCGCTGACCGCCGAGCGCGCGGATGCCCTTGCAGACGAGCTCTCCCGGACCGGTGGGATCCGCCGCGAGGAGGCCCGCGAGGTGATCGAGCAGACGATCCACCGCTGGCGCGGCGAGGCGGTTCGTTTCACCGAGCGAGCGGGCGCCGGGCTCGACGGCTTCTTCCAGCAACTCGGCCTCGTCCCGCGGTCGGACTTCGAAGAGCTCGAGCTCAAGGTCGCACAACTCGAGCACCGGCTCCGCCTCGTCGAGGATGAGCCGCGAACCTCGGCTCCGCCGGCATCTCACTGAGGGCCTGTCCCTCGTAAGGGCCAGTCCCTAACAAGGGACAGGCCCTGGCAACGGAGTTGTTGCGAGTTTGTGCCGATTTCGTAACGGGCGCGCGCGGACCGACTTCGATGCCTTATTCAAAGCCCTGTGCCTCGCGCGCCAAGGAGCCTTCTGGATGACGGCATGTTCCATGTGACGGCCCGAGGTGTTGCTGGAGGCGCGCTCTTCGTGGACGAGACCGACCGCGTGGTATTCCTCGTCGAGCTCACGAGAACTGCGAGCGCCTTTCTCTGGACCTGCCACGTCTACTGCCTCATGACCACTCACTACCACCTACTCCTCGAAACAAGTCGAGATGCGCTATCACGCGGAATGCAGCGCCTGAACGGTCTTTACGCGCAGCGCTTCAATGCTCGCCATGGGCGTCGCGGTCACGTCTTCGAGCAGCGATTTCAGGCATACGCAGTCGGAGGTGACGACCACTTCGAGGCGGCTGCCGCGTACATCCTCGAGAACCCCGTAAAGGCGGGGCTGTGCGAGAGCGCCAAGGAGTGGCCCTGGAGCGGCGGGCCTCTTCATCTCGGCGCCTCGCGCGATGCGGCGCTGACGCGCTAGTGCCTGTCCCTCGTAAGTGCCTGTCCCTTACAAGGGCCTGTCCCCCGAACATAGGGCTTTCCGAGCGCGCATGGAACACTTCGAGTCATGGCTCAAGCGCCGCCGAAGTCTCGGAACCTCGGCCGGCTGACGGAGATCGCCCAGGTCGCCGTCCGGCACGGCTTCGGCTACTTCTTCGAGCGCCACAAGCTGACCGACCTGATCCCGGGCCGCCGGAACGGAACGGAGCTGCTCGAGGGCAGCGCATCCGAGCGCGGCAAGCACCTCCGCGAGCTCCTCGACGAGCTCGGCCCGACCTTCGTCAAGTTCGGCCAGCTGCTTTCGATGCGGCCGGACGTCCTGCCGCCGGACATCATCACCGAGCTCCGCAGCCTCCAGGACGACGTGCGCCCGTTCCCGTACGAGGAGGTCGAGCGCGTCATCCTCGAAGACCTCGGCCTCCCGATCGAGCGCCTCTTCCTCGAGTTCGACCGCGAGCCGCTGGCCGCCGCGTCGATCGGCCAGGTGCACCGCGCCGTGCTCCCGAACGGCCATGTGGTCGCGGTCAAGGTCCAGCGACCCGGCGCGCCCGAGCAGATCGAAGCCGACCTCGGCCTCCTCTACCAGGCCGCGCGCATCGCGAAGGAGCGCGTCCGGGCCCTCGACTTCGTCGACGTGCGCGAGGTCGTCGACGAGTTCGCCCGCGCGATCCGCCAGGAGCTCGACTACCGGCTTGAGGGCCGAAATGCGGACACGCTGCACCGCAACTTCGCGGGACACCCGCACGTGCGCGTCCCTCGCGTCTACTGGACATACACGCGCGCACGCGTCCTGACGCTCGAGTTCATCGAGGGCCGCCAGCTCGCCGACATCGACGATGCCCTCTACTCGATCGAGGAGCGGAAACGCCTCGCCGAGGTGATCGCGGAGGCCTGGATGACGATGGTCTTTCGGGACGGGTTCTTCCACGGCGACCCGCATCCGGCGAACATCCTCGTCATCCGCCCGGACCTGATCGGGCTCGTCGACTTCGGGCTCGCCGGGAAGCTGACCGATGACGACCTGACGAAAGCGACACGCCTGTTCATCGACGTCGCGAACGAGAACGTCGACGCCATTCCGAAGCGGCTCTTGGACCTCGGGGTGCGCTACCCGAAGGAGCGCGAGGCCGAGTTCCGTCACGCGATCCACGACCTCTACTACCAGTACTACGGCGCCAGCCTGGCCGAGATCGACCCGCTCCAGGTGATCCGCGAAGTGTTCGGCGTCATCTACTCGATGAACCTCAGGCTGCCGACGCGCTTCATCATCCTCGACAAAGCGGTCGCGACGCTCGCGTCGGCCGGCGTCGAGCTGTACCCCGACTTCAACGTCTTCGAGGTCGCGAAGCCGTACGCGAGGAGCCTGCTCGTCGGCCGCTACACGCCGCAGCGCATGCTGACCCGCGCGCGACGCGAGTCCTTCAAGCTCGCGTCGATCTTCGCGGAGTACCCGTACCAGGTGCACGACGTACTGGAGCAGGTGCGTGACGGGCAGATCGAGGTCGGCTTCGTGCACAAGGGGCTCGACGAGTTCATGCAGAAGATCGACGTAGCGATGAACCGCCTGATCATCGCGTTCGTCGTCGCGGCCGGGCTGATCGGGTCGAGCCTGATCGGGGTCTTCGCGACCTCAGGGCCGCAGGTCCTCGGCTTGAACGTCGTTTCGGCGTTCGGGTTCTTCCTGTCCGGCGTGCTCGGGCTCTGGCTGCTCTGGGGGGTGTTCCGCTCCGGGCGTATCTGATGCGGATCGCGGTAGCCGTTCTGCTCGTGACCGCTCTCCTCGGCGGTGTCTGGGCCTATCGACAGGAGCGGAACGACAGGCGGGAGGACGTGGCGCGAATCGAGAGTGAGCTCAGCTCTGTGAGACATGACCTCGCGGGCGCGCGCCGGGCGAACGCCGTCCTGGCCGGGCGGCTTCGAGGCGTCTCTCGGAAGGCGCTGAAAGCGAAGCTCGCGCGCACCGAGCTCGCAGCACGGGTGAGGCGAAGCGTGTTCACGGTCACGGCCTCGCTCGACGAGGGAACCGGCTGGGTAGCTTGGGTCAAGGGCCGTAACTCGTACGTCCTGACGGCGAACCACGTGGTCGTCTTCAGCGTCGCCCGTGGCGACTACGGCGTTCGCGTCCACGAGGGCAAGCGGTCCTGGCGCGGACGCATCGTCAGGACCGATGAGGGGAACGACCTCGCGTTGATCCGAGTGCCGCACCGGATCGCTCCGCCGCTCTGGCAGCGGCCCGACTACGCTCCGCCGCTCGTCGGGGACGAGTTGCTAGTGGCCGGCAGCCCGCTCGGCTACGAGGGGTCGATCACGTCCGGTGTCGTCGGACGGGTGTCATTCCGAGAGATCCAGACCGACGCCGCGGCGTACCCGGGAATCTCGGGTGGCCCGGTCGTCGATGCGGAGGGGCAGGTGGTGGGAGTGCTCGTCACCGGCGAGGGAGAGAATCTGAACTTCGCGGTTCCGATCAACCTCGCCTGCGTGCGACTCCGTCGCTGCGGTCATGGCCGCTAGCGCCGGCTGTCGATGCTTCGGCACAGACTCGGCTGAAATGACATCTGGCGGCGCGGCGCGGCCGCCGTTAGCGTCGGTCGTATGTCGAGTGCCGTGCTGCTCGCAGAGCCCGAGGAGGCCACACGGAGCTTCCTCGAGCGACATCTGGCGCAGGACGGGTTCGAGGTCGTGGGCGTCCCGGACGGAGAAGCGCTCGAGCTGATCGAGCGGATGTGCCCCGACCTCGTTCTGATCGGCGACCCGGAAGGCCTCGAGCTCTGCCGCCGGCTGCGGGAGCGCGACCGCGAGGTGGCGGTGATCCTGCTCGGCTCGCAGGAGTCCGATCCCGTCGACCGCGTGCGCGCCTTCGATCGCGGCTGCGACGACTACCTCGACCGGCCGTTCCACTACGACGAGTTGGTCGCGCGGATCAGGGCCGTGCTGCGCCGGGTGGCGCCGCCGGAATCCGAGCGGCTGACCGCCGGCGAGATCGCGATCGACCGGCCTACGAGGCGCGTGACCGTGGCCGGGCAACGTGTTCTCCTGCCGACGAAGGAGTACGAGCTGTTGCTAAAGCTGGCGAGCGACCCGCGCCGCGTCTTCACGAAGGACGAGCTCCTGCGCGACGTGTGGGACTTCCGCTCGACCGGCCGTACACGCACGCTCGACTCACATGCCTCGCGGCTTCGGCGCCGCCTCGGCGGCGACTACGTGCGAAATGTGTGGGGCGTCGGCTACTGCCTGCTCGGCGATTGAGTACTTGAAACAATCGGCACGAGGCCGTAGTGTCGTCCGATGGAGCCTGCGGCCGAAGGCTACGAGCCCCTCTCGAGCCGAGCGGCCTGGGCCCAGCGCGCCCTGATCGTGGTCGTTGCGCTCGACGCTGTTGCGTCGATCTCGGCCTACTTCGCCTACAGGGTCTACCAGCAGGACGTCGTGACGCAGGACGACCTCGATCGCACCGACCTTCGTGAAGGGGTCGTCGCCGCGCTCTGGGGGGTCGCCCTCGTCTTCGCGGCCGTCTTCTTCATCCGTTGGTTCCGACGTGCGTATCTCAACCTGCCCGCGCTCGGCGTGACGAGGCTGCGCTTCGCGACCTGGTGGTCGATCGGAGGCTGGTTCATCCCGATCTGGAGCTTCTTCCGGCCGAAGCAGATCGCGAACGACCTCTGGCGGGCGAGTGACCCCGACGGGCCTGCCAATCGGAACCTGGAATCGGTCACCGGCGGGGTTCCGCGTCTCTTCTTCTGGTGGTGGGCCTGCTTCCTGGCGAGCAGCTGGCTCGGCAGCCGATCCGGTCTGGCCGACTTCAGCGCGAACGATGTCGACGCGCGCAGCACGGCCGCGGTGCTCGGCATGGCGGCCGATTCACTCAGCATCAGCGCTGGAATCCTCGCCATCCTCGTCGTCAGGCGGACGACCATGCGTCTCGAAATGCGCGCCTCCCGGCTTGCCGCCGAGACAGGCCCGGAGACGGTTGCTCCGGGCCCATCCGGTGGCTAGTCCTGCTGGAATGCTCGGTCGCTAAGCCGACTCGAGCGGCTCGCCCGTCTCGAGCAGCGTCTTCAGACCGCTGAGCACGTAGCTCCAGCCGCCGGCCACGCTCACTGCCGTCTTGGGCGCGGCCTCGAGCTGGTCGTGCGTGACGGTCAGCTTCGTCACGCCGCCTTCCTGCGGCTCGATCTCCCAGGTCACGCGGCTGTGCGGCTCGCTCGCGGTCTCGGGGTCGTAGAGGGCGCGCCACGTGTGCTTCAGCATCCGCGGCGGGTCGGACTCGAGGACTTCGCCGTCCACCAGCGTGTCGCCGCCCTCGCCTGCGACGCTCAGGTAGGGCGCGCCGGGCTCGAAGGTCGAGTCGATCTTCGTCCCGTAGAAGTAGCGGGTCGTGAACTCCGGCTTCGTGATCCCGTCCCACACCTGCTCGGGCGTGGCGCGGATGAAGACGGAATAGACCTGCGTCGCTTGTTCGGTCATCGTCGTCATGCAGTCTCCTCCAACTCTGACTTGAGGTGTGCGAGCGCCGACACCTGGCGCTCCCGGTACTTGTCGATCCACCGGTCGTGGATCAGCCGGATCGGGACGGGATTGAGGTAGTGGAGCTTCTGCCGCCCCTCCCGGCGCGTGACGACGAGCCCGGCCCCCTCGAGGAGGCGCAGGTGCTTCATGACCCCGAAGCGCGTCATCTCCAGCTCGGACTCGAGCTCGGTGAGCGTGCGGCCGTCGCGCTCGAAGAGCCGGTCGAGGAGATGCCTGCGCGTGGGGTCGGCGAGCGCCCTGAACACGAGGTCGTCGTCGGTCATGTCCCGATGATACGTGACCAAACGGTCACACGTCAAGTTGAGGCTGAATCGCGCCCTCGAGCTCGAGCAGGAGCTCCTTGCGCTCGAGGCCGCCGCCGTAGCCGGTGAGCGAGCCGTTCGCACCGACCACGCGGTGGCACGGGAGGACGATCGGCACCGGGTTCCGGTTCATGACCGTGCCGACGGCGCGGGCGGCCCTCGGGCGGTGCGCCTCGGCGGCGAGGGCGCCGTAGGTCGTCAGGTGCCCGTAGGGCACGCGGGCGAGACGGTCGAGCACCGCGCGGCTGAACGGCGCCTGGTGGCGGAGGTCGATCGGGAGCTCGAACTCGGTGCGCTTGCCCTCGAAGTACTCGTCGAGCTGGCGGCGCACCGGGTCGATCGGCTTCGTCGCGCGCAGGACGCGCACGCCGAACGTGTGCGCGAGCGATTCGGCCTCGCGCTCCGGCTGCGGGTCGTACGAGATCCGGCACAGCCCGCGGTCGGTCGTCGCCACGAGCAGCGTCCCGATCGGCGTCTCGGCGAGGTCGTACGCGACGTCGAGGAGGCCGGCAGCCGCAGCTGCTTCCCTGAACCGCGCATCGAGAGTGGGGGAGATGGTCATTGCATCCTCCTTCTGAGTCTTCGTACTCCTGACGATGCGGCCTGGCGCGCCGCGTCCTCGCTCGAGCCGAGCGCTGCGCCGATGGCCGCGTAGGACATGTCGTAGCCGTAGCGGAGCACGACCGCGGCGCGCTCCTTGCGCGGCAGCCCGTCCGCGAGCTCGCCGAGCTCGGCATACGCGGGGCGCGAATCGGTGTCGGGCTCGACGACGATCGGTTCGGCCTCGCGCCGCCGGTAGTGGTCGGCGGCGACCCTGCGCGCAATCGTCAGCACCCAGGCGCGCAGGTTCTCGGTGTGCTTGAGCCGGCCGTAGGCGCGCAGCGCACGCAGGAACGTCTCCTGGTATGCATCCTCGGCGTCCTTGCCGACGAGCCGCCTGAGCTCGCCGGAAAACCGCATCGCGGTGCTCCTCATAGAAAGATTCGAACGGTGGAACGCTCACGAGAACCATCATCTTGTCTAACGCGGCGGGGGTCGCAGTTGTGAGGGCGGCCGTCGTCGGTCACGTCGAGTGGGTCCGCTTCGCGCAGGTCGAGCGGGTGCCGGCGCAGGGCGAGATCGTCACCGCCGTGGACACCTGGGAGGAGCCGGCGGGCGGCGGAGCGGTCGCGGCCGGAGAGCTCGTGCGGCTCGGCGCGGAGGTCGACTTCTTCGTCGCCGTCGGGAACGACGAGCTCGGGCGGCGGGCGCGCGACGCTCTCGAGGAGCTTGGCTGCCGCGTCCACGCCGCGATTCGCGACGAGCCACAGCGGCGTGCGTTCACCTACCTCGACGCCGACGGCGAGCGCACGATCACGCTCATGAGCGCGAAGCTGCACCCGCACGGCGCCGACCCGCTGCCGTGGGCCGAGCTGGCCGGAGTGGACGCCGTCTACTTCAGCGCAGGCGACCCGGATGCGCTGCGCGCTGCGCGGCAGGCGCGGGCCGTCGTCGCGACCGCACGCGAGCTCCCGACCCTGGTCGAGGCACAGGTGCAGCTCGACGCGCTCGTCCGCAGCGGGCGCGACCCGAGCGAGGCGTACGAGCCCGGCCTGCTCGACCCGGAGCCGACGATGATCGTGACGACGATGGGGCGCGAAGGCGGCTCGTATGCCGTCGCGGGGGAGGAGCAGACCTACGACCCGGTCGAGCTCCCCGGGCCGCTCGTCGACGCCTACGGAGCCGGAGACTCCTTCGCGGCGGGCCTGACCTTTGCACTCGGGAGCGGCCGTTCGCCCGCAGGCGCAGTCGAGTTCGCCGCCAAATGCGGCGCCGTCGCGATGACCCGTCGCGGCGCGCACGGCAATCGATAGGGCAAGCGCCGCCGCGTCAGGAGGTCAGTGGAGCCATCCGAAGCGGCCGGCCGCCTGATGACCAGTCGGCCCCAGCCAGTCGAAGCTCCCCGCGACGGCGAGCCCGCCGGAGAAGGGGGCGATGCAGTCGACACTGCCATCGGCGTCGACTCGCCAGGGGAGGATCGTCCCGTCCGGAGCGACCGCACCGAGTGCCTGGTGCCAAGCCGGCGGGGATAGAGAGCTCGTGACGCCGTACACGAGGACGCCGCCAGTGGCGCGAGCGCGCCCACCTCCTGTGTCACCGCCGGCGCGAAGGGGAGTAGCGCGCCTTTCCGGTCGAGCGCGAGGCCGGCGAGGTTCGACCGCGCCTTCCCGCTGACTCGGCTGAATCGGCCGCCGATATAGAGCGTCGCTCCGCTCGTCGCGAACGCCTTGACCGTCCCTCTGACCGGCGTCCGCCACAACTGGTGTCGTCCGTCCCCGTCGACGGAGAACGCGGCCACGCCCGAAGGCTCCGCGAGGAGCAGCGTGCGGCCGTGAACCGCGAGGACTCCGCCCGCGCTGAGCGCCCCGCCCGTGGCCGTGTTCAGCGCATGCGAGGCAAACCGGATCCGTGCGCCCGGTCCGGAAGCCGAGAACGCGGCCAGGTGCGTGAAGCGGATCCGCGTCCCCGGCGTCCTGCTTCTGGCCCTGCAGGACGAAGGTGCCGCCGACGAAGACACGACCGTGGCCGATCGCGAGGCTGACGCCGTCGACCGCGACAGGCCCGGCCGCCACGGCAAGCAGCCGGCCGGCGCCGGCTTGCGGTCACTGCAGCGAGGCTGCGACGGGACTTTCCCTGGACGCGGGTGAAGTAGCCACCGAGGTAGATCTTGTGACTCCACGCCGCGATGCCCGTCACCACTCCATCCGAGGTCGGACGCCAGGGCAGCAGCTTCCCGGTGCGCACGTCGAAGGCGGCGAGGTTGCTTCGCGCCACCCCGCCCGCGCCCGCGAACGTTCCGCCGATCAGGAGACGATCGCTCTGAGGTGCCAGCGTCATCGCAGTACCGCCGAGTGCCGGTGAGACCTGGTGGAGGACCGCTTTCGCCGTTCCGGCCTGGGCCGAGTAGACGCGATCGTGGACGCTCTGTCGCTCGTCGGCCGCGGTCGTGCCGGAGACGTACAGCGTGTTGCCGTTCGCGGCGAGCAGCTCTGCACGAATGAGGCCCCACGACTTCTCGACTCCGGTGACGGGGTCGATCACGTCGAGGCCCGACGAGGCGCGCTTTGCTGCGCGCGCGGGCGACGTAGACCTTGTCGCCGACGACTGCGATCGAGCTGACAGCTGTCGGCACGTTGAAGCTGGGCCCGGTGGGCGCCCCGGTTGAGGACGTCGAGGGCCTCGAGATTTTCGTTGCCCGCATCCGCGAACTCGACCGCCGACGAGCAGTCGGGCTCCGTCGAGCGCAAGCGTCGCGGGGCCCGAGGGGTGACCGTCGAACGAGAGACCAGTCGCATGCGACCAGATCACGCTGCCGGTCGCGGCATCGAAGGCGACGGCGCCCGAGTCGAAGGCGACGTACAGGCGCCCTCCGTCCGCAACGAGCGCGGATACGTTCCTCGCATCAGCCGGCGGGGCGAACGTGATGGGCAGGACGGAGCCCGTGGTCGCATCCAGCGCGCGCACCATCGGCGTTGGGCGCCGCGCCGGCAGTTGGACGCCGACGAAGAGAACGCCTCCGGCGAGAGCGACCGCGTGAACCTCGCCGAACTCCTCAGGGAGCGAAGGTCAGTATCGAGGCGTTCGGTCTCCTCGCACATGCGCGAGACCGGGACGCGAAGTACCACCGACATTCGTGAACGTTCCGCCCAGGTACCAGCCGTCCTCGCCGTCCGCAACGGCTGCGTTCACCGACCCGCCCGCCACCTCGGGGAAGCCGGGCTCGGGCGCACCGCCCGACCCCGGCACGACGATTGTCGAGCCCGTGCGGTTCACGATCTGCGAGAAGGCTCCGCCGACGTAGACAGTGTTGCCGACACGCAACATCGTCCCGGGGGTCGCCCAGCCGCCTGCAATCAGGTACCGGCCGGAGGCGGTCGTCGGGAGGGCGCCCTCCGACGTGGTCGCGCGTGCAGGCTCGAAAGCCGTGGGGAGAGAGCCGCCGCCTGCGGTCAGAGCCGCAGTGGCGACCACGAGGGCAGAAACGAATCGAAGCATATTTCGAGGGTCGCACCGTCGTCCCTCAACCGCATCGGGGTGCGTGCCGTACCCACTCCGTGCTTTTCCGCACGAATTGTTTGGGGTCTGTGAGCGTGGCTGCCCGTTGTTGCGTTGTGGGGGCTAGTGGTCTAAAGTGGTGGAGCGTGGAATCACCCTCACGGCCCCAGACATGCTTCTCGGCGAACACGAGCACACGATCGACGACAAGAGCCGGCTCACGCTTCCGGCCAGGTTCCGGGCGGCGTTTGCGACCGGCGTCGTGCTCACGCGCGGGATGGACGGCTGTCTCTACGCCTATCGCCGCGACGACTGGGACACGCTCGTGGAGTCGCGGCTCGCCGAGCTCGACCCGCTCAGCCAGGAGGGCCGTCGGATGCAGCGTTTCTTCTTCTCCGGCGCAAGCGAGGCCGAGCTCGACCGCCAGGGGCGCGTGATGATCCCGGCCGCTCTCATCCAGCACGGAGGGCTCGGCCGGAACGTCGTCGTCGCCGGCGTGAGGGACCACCTGGAGATCTGGGACCGCGCCGCCTGGCGCAAGGAGCTGAAAGAGGTGGAAGGGAGCGCAGAAGATGTTGCCGAGCGTCTTGCAACCAAACGAGACTGATCACGTTCCCGTCCTCGCCGAGGAGGTGCGCGAGCTCCTCGCGATCGAGCCCGGGCAGACCGTCGTCGACGCCACCTTCGGCGCCGGCGGCCACGCGGCAGTGCTCGCCGCCGACCTGAAGGGAGACGGCCGCTTCATCGCGATCGACCGCGACCCGACGGTCCGCCCCTACTTCGAGGGCTTCAAGCGCCACGCGGGCGTGCAGTCGCGCTTCCTGCGCGGTGAAGCCTCGGTCGTGCTCGACCAGCTGGCCGAGAACGACGTGCACGCGGACGCGATCCTCCTCGACCTCGGCGTCTCGAGCATGCAGCTCGACCGGCCCGAGCGCGGGTTCTCGTACGCGGCAGACGCGCCGCTCGACATGCGCATGGACCCGACCGCCGAGCTGACCGCCGCCGAGCTCGTCAACGAGGCGTCGGAGCGCGAGCTGATCACGATCTTCCGCCGCTACGGCGAGGAGCGCTACGCGAAGCAGATCGCGCGCGCGATCGGACGCCGTCGCCGCAAGCAGCCGATCGAGCGCACCGGCGACCTCGTGGACATCATCCGCTCGGCGATCCCCGCGCCCGCGCGGTTCGGCGACGGTCATCCGGCGAAGCGCGTCTTCCAGGCGCTCCGGATCGCCGTCAACGACGAGCTCGGCGAGCTCGAGGAGGCGCTCCCTGCCGCGCTCGAGATGCTGCGTCCCGGCGGCCGCCTCGCCGTGATCGCGTTCCATTCGCTCGAGGATCGAATCGTCAAGCGCTTCTTCCAGCGGCTCGAGCGCGGCTGCGTCTGCCCGCCCGACTTCCCCGTCTGCGTGTGTGGGCGGGAGCCAGAGCTCAGGCGGCTGAACCGGAAGGCGATCCGGCCGAGCGCTCACGAGCTGGCCCACAATCCCCGTGCGGCCTCGGCCAGGCTGCGCGCCGCCCAGAAGGCCTGATGTCCCGCGCAGCGACAGCGCGTGCGCTCCCGGCCCCCGCGCGGCCGCGCGCACGCCCGAAGCCCAAGCCGCGCGTGAAGCGGAAGGTCGAGCCGCGGAGACGCGTCGCCGGCGGCGTCGTCTGGATCGGCCTCGTCGCGGCCCTGCTCGCGGGCGTCGTGGCACTCAACGTCGCCGTGCTCCGGCTCAACGTCCGGCTCGACCAGACGCAGAGTGAGCGGAACCAGCTGCGCGCCGACAATGCCCAGCTCAACACCGAGATCGCGGCGAAGGCGGCCTCGGGACGGATCCTCGGGCTGGCGAGCGGACGGCTCGGGCTGCGTCCCGCAACGCCTGAGTACCTCGACCTGAGGAAATGAAGCTGACGAACCGGCGAATCCGGCTCGTCCTCGCCGTCTTCGCCTTCGCTTTCCTGGCGATGTTCGCGCGTGCCGCGTGGCTGCAGGGAGTGCGCGCGGGCAGCTACGAGCGGTTGGCCTCGGGCCAGCACAAGGCGACCATCGTCGAGCCCGCGGGGCGGGGGACGATCTTCGACCGGACCGGCGTCCAGCTCGCGATCGGCCGGCAGGCGACGACGGTCTTCGCGGACCCGCAGCTGATCCGCGACCCGAAATCGACCGCGGACGTCGTCGCGCGCGCTCTCAGGATGGATCCGGACCAGGTGCTGGCAGAGCTCTCCAACCGGTCGCATGGCTTCGTCTACATCAAGCGCAAGGCCGACCCCGCGCGCGCCGCGATCCTGAAGAAGGAGGGCGTCCTCGGCCTCGGCTTCACGAACGAGGAGCAGCGCGTCTACCCGCTCGACCAGGTCGCGTCGCAGGTCGTCGGCTACGCGGGGACGGACAACCACGGCCTCGCGGGCCTCGAGCTCGGCCTCGAGCACACCCTGTCCGGGAAGCCGGGCAGCGAAACCGTGATCCGCGACCCCGCGGGCCAGGCGATCGATGTCCTGCGCTCGACTCCGGCCCGGGAGGGCGAGAGCGTCACGCTGACGCTCGATCACACTATCCAGGCCCAGGCCGAGGCGGTGCTGCGGAGCACGATCGAGCAGTGGCACGCGAACGGCGCGTCGGCGATCGTGCTCGATCCGCGCACGGGCGGGATCCTCGCGATGGCCGTCGAGAAGGGCTACAACGCCAACCTGTTCCCGATCGTGCCCAAGGACCGCCAGCGCAACCGGACGGTCACTGACACCTACGAGCCGGGATCGACGTTCAAGCTGGTCACGGTCAGCGCCGTGCTCTCCGACGGTCTCGTCACGCCGTCGACGGCCTTCACGCTGCCGTACTCGATCCACGTCGCCGACCGGATCATCCGCGACGCGCACCCGCGCGGGACCGAGCGGCTGACCGTCGACCAGATCCTTTCGCAGTCGTCGAACGTCGGGACGATCACGCTCGCGGAGAAGCTCGGTGCGGAGCGGCTCAGCCGGTGGATCAGCCGCTTCGGGTTCGGGCATCTGACCGGGATCGACTTCCCCGGCGAGACGCCCGGGATCGTGCCGCCGCTCGACAAGTGGTCGGGCTCGACGATCGGGACGCTTCCGATCGGGCACGGGATCGCGATCACGCCTGTCCAGATGGCCGCCGCCTACGGGGCGGTCGCGAACGACGGCGTCTGGCTGCAGCCGCACCTCGTCGACCGCATCGGCTCGCGGGAGCGGCGCGACGTGGTGTCGCGGCCGATCCTCACCCCGCACGTGTCGAGCCAGGTTCTGAAGATGATGCAGGACGTCGTCATCGAGGGCACCGGCCAGGAGGCGAAGGTTCCCGGTTACACGGTGGCCGGCAAGACGGGGACCGCGGCGAAGCCGGATCCGCAGGGCGGCTACTCGACGACGAAGTACGTGGCGTCGTTCGTCGGCATCGTTCCGGCGACGAATCCGCGGCTCGTCGTGCTCGTCACCGTCGACGAGCCGGCCGCGTCGATCTGGGGCGGCGTCGTTGCGGCGCCCGCCTTCCAGCAGATCGCCGGGTTCGACCTGCAGTACCTGGAGATTCCACCGGACGACCCGGCGTCACTGCCTCCTCAGTAGCAGCGACAGGGCACATTGCTAGGCTCGGCGCGGCCCCCAGTGGAGCTCTCACGCATCGCAGAAACGCTGTCCCCGAGCCAGGTCGTCGGGGACACCGCTGTCGAGATCACGGATCTCGCGTACGACACGCGCGCCGTGTCACCGGGGGCGCTCTTCTTCTGCGTGCGCGGGGCGCGTTTCGACGGCCACGACCTCGCTGATCGCGCGATCGATGCCGGTGCGGCTGCGCTCGTCGTCGAGCGGCCCGTCGCGTCGAGGGTGCCGCAGGTCGTGGTCGAGGATTCGCGGCGGGCGATGGCCACAGCGGCGCTCGAGTTCTTCGAGCACCCGTCCGACGAGCTCCAGGTCGCCGGCGTCACAGGCACGAACGGCAAGACGACGACCGCGTTCCTCCTCTACGCGATCCTCGACGCCGCGGGCCGCAAGCCGGGGCTGCTCGGGACGATCGAGTCACGCATCGGCGGCGAGCCCAGGCCGGCGGTGCGCACGACGCCCGAGGCGATCGATCTCCAGCGCGCCTTCCGCGAGATGCTCGATGCAGGCGACCGCAGCGCGGCGATCGAGGCGACGTCGCATGGCTCGGAGCTCGGGCGCCTCGTGGGGATTCGCTTCTCCTCGCTCGCGTTCACGAACCTGACGCAGGACCACCTCGACCTGCACGGGACGATGGAGGCGTACTTCGAGGCCAAGCGCCGGCTCTTCCTCGAAGGGCGGCCGCCCGCGGCGATCAACGTCGGCGACGCGTGGGGGCGGAAGCTCGCGGAGGACAGGCCCGACGCTCTGACCTACGGCTTCGCCGACGACGCGGAGATTCGCCCCGAGGCGCTCGAGGGGATCGACGTCAAGCTCAAGGGCCACTTCAACGTCGAGAACGCGCTCGCGGCGATGGCGAGCTGCCGTCTGCTCGGGATCGACGACGACGCGATCGCACGCGGGCTGGAGGCGGTAGAGGGCGTGCCCGGGCGGTTCGAGGCCGTGGACGAGGGGCAGCCGTTCACCGTGCTCGTCGACTACGCGCACACTCCCGACTCGCTCGAGAACGTGTTGACGACCGCACGCGAGCTGACCTCGGGCCGATTGATCTGCGTCTTCGGTTGCGGAGGCGACCGCGACCGCGAGAAGCGCCCGATCATGGGCCGGATCGCGGCCGAACTCGCCGACGTCCCGATCGTCACCTCCGACAACCCGCGCAGCGAGGATCCGGGCGCGATCATCGACGAGATACTCGCGGGCATCCAGGGTGACGCGGAGATCATCCAGGACCGGCGCTCGGCGATCGCCCATGCGATCGAGACGGCCGACCCGGGCGACGTCGTCGTCATCGCCGGCAAGGGGCACGAGCAGGGTCAGCAGTTCCGGGACCGAACAGTTCCCTTCGATGACCGAGAAGTCGCTCGCGAGGCCCTGAGACGGCTCGGGGCCGCCACCACGTGATCCCGCTCACGCTCGACGAGGTCGCCGAGCTCTGCCCCGGCCGGTTCGACCGCGCACCCTGGGCGGACGAGGTGACAGGCGTGCAGATCGACTCGCGTCGGATCGAGGAGGGCGACCTGTTCGTCGAGGTCGGCGGCGGCGGGGACTTCGCGCGCCACGCGTTCGCGCGCGGGGCGGCAGCAGTTCTCGCGCCCGACGATGCGTTTGCGGCGCTCGGCGCGCTCGGCAGAGAGATCCGCGGACGAGGCTCGGCCCGCGTCGTCGCGATCACCGGCGCGACCGGCAAGACGTCGACGAAGGACATCCTCGCCGCGATGTGCCGGCCGCACGCGAAGACGGTCGCCGCCGAGGGCGGTCACAACAACGAGATCGGCCTCCCGCTGACGCTGACGCGGATCGAGCCGGACACCGAGCTCGTCATCTGCGAGATGGGCATGCGCGGGCTCGGGCAGATCGGCGAGCTGTGCGCGATCGCGCGCCCGGACGTCGGCGTGATCACGAGCATCGGGCCGGTCCACCTCGAGCTGCTCGGGACGATCGAGAACGTCGCCCAGGCGAAGGCCGAGGTGGTCGCGGCCCTTCCTGCAGGCGGCAAGGCGATCGTGCCGGACGAGCCGCTGCTCGAGCCCTACCTCGGGCGTAACGACATCGAGATCCACCGCTTCGGCCCGCAGAACGTGGCGTCGTTCGAGCGGATCGAAGGTGGCAGCCGAGTCGTCTTCGCATTCGACTGCGAGCGGCTCGAGCTCGAGTTCCCGTTCACGGCGCGACACCAGGCGCAGAATGCGGCCGCGGCGCTGCTCGTGGTGAGGGCGCTCGGCCTTCCGTTGCCCCAGGGTCGAGTCGAGGTCGAGCTGTCGCGCTGGCGCGGCGAGGAGTCGCCCCTTCCCGGCGGCGGACTGCTGATCAACGACTCCTACAACGCGAACCCGACCTCGATGCGCGCTGCGCTCGAGCACCTCGCCGAGCACGAGGGCCGCACAGTCGCGGTGCTCGGCGAGATGGCCGAGCTCGGTCCGACCTCGCCCGAGTACCACCGCGAGATCGGCGAGCTCGTGAGCGATCTCGGAATCGACGTCGTGCTCGGGGTCGGCGAGCTCGCGCGCGCGTACGGGGGCGAGTGGGTCGGAGACGCGGCGAAGGCGGCCGAACGCGCACCGGAGCTCGTCCAGCCCGGCGACGTCGTCCTCGTCAAGGGCTCGCGCGCCGTCGGGCTCGAGGTCGTCGCGGAAGCCCTCACAGGAGTCCCAGCCTGATGTCACCTGTCCCTGGACCTGGTCCAGAGGCGTGTCCCGTCCGGCCCCGTCCACGGACCTGGTCCCGAGACGTGGCTCTTAGGGCCGGTCGTCTCCGGAAGGGGCATTAGTGGAACGCGTGCTCGCGGCCGGGATCTTCGCGATGGCGATCTCGATCCTCCTGGGCCCGAAGTTCATCGAGTTCCTGCGCCGGAACGAGTTCGGCCAGCACATCCGCGAGGAGGGCCCGGCCGGGCACCACATGAAGCAGGGCACGCCGACCATGGGTGGGCTCCTGATCGTGCTCTCGATGGTGATCCCGTTCCTCGCCCTCAGCAAGTACACGCAGGCCGGGCTGACCGTGTTCTTCGTCACGCTCGCGTGCGGCGCGATCGGCTTCGCGGACGACTGGTTCAAGGTCCGGCACCGCCGGTCGCTCGGGCTGAACGGCCGCTGGAAGCTGCTGCTGCTGGCCGCGATCACTGTCGGTGTCGGCTGGTCGGTTCAGGACATGGGGCTCTCGACCGACGTCTACGCCCCGATCCTCGACTGGCGGATCAGCCTTTCGTTCGGCTTCTACGTGCTTCTGTTCATCATCATCGCGGGCTCGGCGAACGGCGCCAACCTCACGGACGGGATCGACGGGCTCGCGGTCGGAGTCGCAATCATCGCGTTGATCACCTTCGCGGCGATGAACATCGTGACGTGGATTCGCTCGGCCCGTGCGACCGAGCTGCGTGACGCGTCCGCGCTCGACCTGGCGATCCTCGGCGCGGCGCTGACGGGCGGGGCGATCGGCTTCCTCTGGTACAACGCGTTCCCGGCCGAGGTGATCATGGGCGACACCGGCTCGATGGCGCTCGGAGGTGCGATCGGCGCCTTCGCGGTGATGACGAAGACGGAGCTGCTGCTGCTCCTGATCGGCGGCATCTTCGTCATCGAGGCCGTCTCCGTGATCCTGCAGGTGGTCTCGTTCCGCTACTGGGGCCGGCGCGTGTTCCTGATGGCGCCGATCCACCACCACTTCGAGATGAAAGCCTGGTCCGAGACGAAGATCATGGTCCGCTTCTGGATCCTCGCCGCGATCATGTGCGCCGCGGCCTTCGCGTTGTACTACCGCTTCTACCTCGACTTCAGAGCGCTGCGGTGAACCTCTTGGGCTCCCTGCGATGAGCTGGCTCGTCCTCGGGCTCGCGCGCTCGGGGCAGGCGGCGGCCCTCGCGCTTCGGCGACGCGGAGAGGAGGTGATCGGAGTCGATGCGTCGCCGAGCCTCGACGCGGGCAGGCTTGCCGAGGCGGGCGTCGAAGTCCACCTCGGGACCGAGGAGGAGCGTTTGCTCGACGGCGTCGAGACACTGATCAAGAGCCCAGGGGTTCCTGGTGAGGCACCCCTGGTTCACGCTGCGCGCGCACGCGGGATTCCCGTCTGGAGCGAGGTCGAGCTCGGGTCGCGGCTGCTCGGGAGCACGCTCGTCGCCGTGACCGGGACGAACGGGAAGACGACCACGAGCGAGCTGCTCGGCGCGATGCTCGGGGCTCCCGTCGCGGGGAACGTCGGTCGGGCGCTGTGCGAGCTCGACGGCCGGGTCGAGCCGGGCGAGGTCGTCGTGTGCGAGGTCTCGAGCTTCCAGCTGGAGGATATCCACCAGCTCAAGCCGCACGTCGCCCTGCTGCTCAACCTCGAGCCGGATCACCTCGACCGGCACGGCAGCTTCGAGGCGTACGCCGACGCGAAGCTGCGGATCTTCGAGAACCAGCACGCGGACGACGTCGCAGTCGTTCCCCGCCGGTTCGAGGCGATTCCGGGCGACGCGCGCCGGATCGAGTTCGCGCCCACCGACGAGCTTCCCGCCGAGCCGCTGATCCCGGGCGCGCACAACCGCGAGAACGCTGCCGCCGCCACCGCCGCGGCACGAGCACTCGGCGTGGACGACGCGAGGATCGCCGAGGCGCTGGAGACCTTCCCCGGGGTCGCGCACCGGCTCGAGCCGGTGGCCGACGCGAACGGCGTCCTCTACGTGAACGATTCGAAGGCGACGAACACCGCGGCCGCCCGCCGGGCCGTCGCCGCGTACGACCAGCCGCTGCACGTCATCCTCGGCGGCCGCGGCAAGGGCGAGAGCTACACGGAGCTCGCGCTCGACCTCGCCGGCCGGGCGCGGCGCGCCTACCTGATCGGCGAGGCGGCGCGCGCGATGGACGTCGCCCTCGAGCTCGCCGGTGTCGACCACGAGCTGAGCGGCGACCTGGAGACCGCGGTGCGCTCGGCCGCGAAAAACGCGCGCCCGGGCGAGATCATCCTGCTCGCCCCCGCGTGCGCGAGCTACGACCAGTTCGACGACTTCGAAGAGCGCGGCGAGGCCTTCAAGCGCCTCGTCGCCGAGGTGGCCGGTTGAAGCGCGGCCAGCTCGACTCGCACATCCTCGTCCTCGTCACGCTCGGCCTGACCGCGTTCGGGCTCGTGATGGTCTACAGCGCGACCTCGGCGCCGGCGGCGCTCGGCGGCGGCGATCCGGTCTTCTACGTCAAGCGCGAGTCGATCTACGCGGCGCTCGGTGTCGTCCTGCTTCTGGTCGCGTCGCGGGTCGACTACCGGACGCTTCGGTATCTCGCGCCGGTGATGATGCTCACGAGCCTCGGCCTCTGTCTCGCGGTGCTCGTGCTGGGGGAGCAGGTGAACGGGGCGCGCCGCTGGCTCGGTGTCGGCTCGCTGGCCTTCCAGCCCTCGGAGCTCGCCAAGCTCAGCCTCGCGATCTGGGCATCTGCGTATCTCGCGCGGCACCGCGCACCGCAGTCGCTCAAGGAGCTCGCGCGGCCGATCGGGATCACGACCGGGCTCTTCGCGGGCCTGATCCTGCTCGAGCCCGACCTGGGGACCGTGATCGCGATCGGGATCGTCCTCGGTGCGATCCTCGTCGTCTCCGGAGTGCCGCTGCGGGTCCTCGCCGCCGGCGGCTCGATCGCGGTCGCGCTCGGGCTCGCCGCGATCTGGTTCGAGCCCTATCGCCGCGCGCGCCTGTTCAGCTTCGTCGCATCCGTGGCACGACGCGCAGGGCGCCGGGTTCCAGACGCTGCAGGCGATCATCGGCTTCGGCTCCGGCGGGATCTTCGGGACCGGGATCGGGCAGGGCGTCGCGAAGGTGAACTACCTGCCCGAGGCGCACACGGACATGATCTTCGCGACGATCGGCGAGGAGCTCGGGCTCGTCGGCGCCGCGCTCGTCATCGCCGCGTACTGCGCGTTCGCATACGCTGGGCTGCGGGTGGCGCTGCGCTGCCGCGATCCGTTCGGAAAGCGCCTCGCAGCCGGGCTGACGACGCTCGTCTGCGGGCAGGCGCTCATCAATCTCGCCGCGGTTCTCGGTCTCGCTCCGCTGACCGGAATCACGCTCCCGTTCGTGTCGTACGGCGGGTCGAGCCTCGTGGTCTCGCTCGCCTCGGTGGGCGTGCTCCTTAACATCGCGGGACATGGCAGAGCAGCGAGCGCTCAAGTGCCTGATCGCAGCGGGCGGGACCGCCGGCCACGTGCTGCCGTCGCTGGCCGTCGCGGAGGCGCTCGTCGCGCGGCGAGTCACGGTGACGTTCGCCGGGTCGCCGGATCGCGCCGAGGCGCGGCTCGTTCCTGAGGCGGGTTTCGAGCTCGACACGTTCCAGGTTTCTGGGCTGCCGCGCCGTCCCGGGCCGGCTCAGGCGCGTGCGGTCGGAAAGGCGATGCGCGCGCCGAAGGCGTGCAGGCGGATCCTGCGCGCGCGGGAGCCGGACGTCGTGCTCGGCGGCGGGGGCTACGTGGCCGGGCCGATGGTCTACGCGGCCTCCCGGTTGGCGATTCCCGCCGCGCTGATGGAGGCCGACGCGCACCTCGGGCTCGCCAACCGGCTGGCGGCTCCGTTCGCGGAGCGCGTCTTCCTCGCGTTCCCGATCGAGGGCCGCGAGCGCCCGAAGTACCGGGTCACGGGCCGGCCGATCCCGGCTCGGAACCGTGCGACGTCCCGCGTCGAGGGCCGACGAGTCTTCGACTTGCCCCCTCGCGCGCGTGTGCTGCTCGTCTTCGGGGGCAGTCAGGGCGCGGCGAGCCTGAATGACGAGATCGTCGAGACCTTCGGCGAGGCCGGGCCGGCCGTGTTGCATCTCTGCGGCGAGCGCGACTTCGAGCGGCTCCGCGGTCGCATGCGGCGCGACGACTACAAGCTGGTTCCGTTCACGAACGAGTTCGGCGCGGCGCTCGGCGCGGCGGACCTCGTCGTCGCGCGGTCGGGCGGCTCTGTCTGGGAGGTCGCCGCCGCCGGGAAACCGGCGATCCTCGTTCCGTACCCGTTTGCGACCGCCGACCACCAGGCGAAGAACGCGCGCTTCTTCGAGTTCTCCGGCGGCGCGATCACGGTTCCGGAGACGGAGCTCGGCCGCGTCGCTGATCTCGCGCGGTCGCTGATCGGCGACCCGGAGCGGCTCAAGGAGATGGGCGACGCGATGAAGCGGGTCGCGAAGCCGGATGCGGCGGAGGAGATCGCGGAAGGCTTGATCCAACTTGCGTCTTGAGGGCCGCAGGCTCTGGTTCGTGGGAATCGGCGGCGCGGGGCTTTCCGGCTACGCGGTGCTGGCGAAAGCGTGGGGCGCGGAGGTCGCGGGCTGGGACCGGCACGAGACGCCCTACCTCGAGCACGTTCGCGCCGCCGGGATCCGGGTCTCGGTGTCGGAGGAGGTCGAGCCTCCTCCCGACGGCTACGAAACAATTGTGTCCACCGCGTACATGCCCCGGGACCTGGTCCCAGGACATGGCTTCAAGAGCCGGGCCGAGTTCCTCGCGGAGCTCGTTTCGCTCCAGAAGGCGATCGTGGTCTCGGGTGCGCACGGTAAGACGACCACGACCGCGATGATCGCCTTCGTGCTCGACCGGCTCGGGCGCGACCCGTCGTTCCTGATCGGTGGCGAGATCCCGCAGCTGGGCGGGAACGCGCGCGCAGGATCGGGCTGGCTCGTCGTCGAGGGCGACGAGTCCGACCGGACGATCGAGCTGCTGCGGCCGAAGATCGCGGTCGTCACGAACGTCGATCTCGATCACCACTCGGAGTTCGCGTCGCGTGCCGAGGTCGAGGAGTTGTTCGAGCGCTGGCTCGCCGAGGTGCCGCACGTCGTGCGCGCCGGCGAGCTCGAGCCGGTCGCCCTGCAGCTCGCCGTGCCCGGCGAGCACAACCGCCTGAACGCGGCGGCCGCGCTCGCCGCGCTCGAGCTGGCGGGCGTCGACCCGGATGAGGCCGCGGGGCACCTGGCCGAGTTCGCAGGAGCGGGCCGTCGCCTCGAGCTCCGCGGCGAGGCCGGAGGCGTGCGTGTGCTCGACGACTACGCGCATCACCCGGCCGAGATCCGCGCCGCGATCGAGGCCGTCCGCAACGGACAGCGCGTGCTCGTCCTCTTCCAGCCGCACCTCTATTCGCGCACGCGTCACCTGGCGCACGAGCTCGGCGCCGCGCTCGCGACGGCGGACGTCGTCGCCGTGACGGAGATTTACCGCGCACGCGAGGAGCCCATCGAAGGCGTCAGCGGCAAGCTCGTCGTCGACGCCGCGACGGAGACCCGTCCGGGGATGACCGTCGGCTGGACTCCGTCGGTCGAGGACGGTGCTCGCTTCCTCGCCCGGCGCACGCAAAGCGGCGACGTCGTGCTCACCATGGGCGCAGGCGACGTCGACGACGCCGTTCCGCTCCTGCTCGAGGAGCTTGCGTGAACATCGAGCAGAACATCCCGCTCGGACGGCTGACGACGGTCGGGATCGGCGGACCCGCGCGCCACTTCGCGCGGCCGCAGGACGTGGCCGAGCTCGAGGAAGCGCTCCGCTGGGCGGCAGCGGAGGGGCTTGACGTCTTCACGATCGGGCTCGGCTCGAACGTGCTCGTCGCCGACGAGGGCGTCGAGGCGCTCGTGCTCCGGCTCGAAGGTGAGCTCTCGGCGGCCGACACGCGAGACGGCCTCCTCGTCGCAGGCGGTGGCGCAGCGAATGCGGTCTGCCTGCACCGGGCCCGAGCGGCCGGCCTGGGCGGCTTCGAGTTCGCCTGCGCGATTCCGGGAACCGTCGGCGGCGGCGTGCGCATGAACGCGGGCGCCTACGGCGGGGACTGGCGGGGGATCCTCGAGCGCGCCCTCGTCGTGTCGGCCGAGGGCACTGGCTGGCGCTCGCCCGACGAGCTCGGGCTCGAGTACCGCCGCTCGGCGCTCCAGCCGGGCGAGGTCGTGGCCGAGGCGGAGTTCCGGCTCGCCCCGAAACCGCCCGACGAGATCAAGGCGACCGTCGCCGACCTCCAGGCGCAGCGCAAGGCGGCCCAGCCGACGAACAAGCGGACGTTCGGAAGCGTCTTCAAGAACCCGGCGCACGAGCTCTCCGCGGGGCGCATGCTCGAGGCGGTCGGCCTCAAGGGCCACCGGATCGGCGGAGCGCAGATCTCTCCCCGTCACGGCAACTTCGTCGAAAACGCAGGAGACGCGCGGGCGATCGACGCGCTCGCGCTGATGGCCGAAGCCCGCCGCCGCGCGCTCGAGGAGTTCGGAGTCGAGCTCGAGCACGAGGTTCGCCTCGTCGGCGCCCTCGAGCTGCCGCCGGCCGGCCAGAGCCTGTAGGGCTTCGGCCTCTCGTGCCGAACTCGGCTGGGTGCCTGCGTCTCGCAAGCCTGTTTCGCGTACCGCCGTGCTCCCTCTGCCGAGCCGGGCGGCGCCGTTCACGCTTCCGCTGCCCTCGAGCCGCTCGCTGCTCGTCGCGTTCGCGGCCGTGGCGGCGATCGTCGGGGGGTACTTCGCGGCGAGGGAGACCTCGATGTTCGCCGTCCAGCGAATCGAGGTCACCGGTTCCCGGCCGTCGGTCGTCGAGCGCGTCGACACCGCGCTCGCGCCGCTCGACGGAACAAGTCTTCTCTCGCTGAACGCGGCCGACATCGACGCGCGCCTGTCGCCGCTCCGTGACGTCAGCCTCGTCTCCTACGACCGGGCGTTTCCGCACACCGCGAGGATCGTCGTCTCCGCCGAGCGGCCGGTCGCAGTGCTCCGGCGCGGCTCGCAGGCGTGGATCGTCACCGAGCGCGGCCGCGTGCTCGAACCGATCGGCGATCCGCGGGAGTCGAATCTGCCGCGGATCTGGGATGCGAACGCACCGGTTCCGAGCGCGGGCGAGCTGCTGACCGCAGACGAGGCCCTGCGGCCGGCGCGCCTGCTCGGCGGCGTGCTGTCGGCCGACCCCGGTCTCTTCACGCACGTCCGCGAGGCCCGCTTCGTCGACGGAGACCTCGTGCTCGTGCTCGGGACGGGGACCGAGGTCCGCCTCGGAGACGCTGACGACCTTGCCCTGCAACTCGCGGTGGCGGAGCGAGTGCTCGAGGCCGCAGGCCCCGGCGCGCAGTACGTCGACGTGAGCGTTCCGGAGAGAGCGGTCGTGCACTGATCTCAAGTCTCAGGCTGAAGGTTAGAGTCTGAAGCGCGAGTCGGCGTTGACATGCGGGTTGAGCCGACGTACCCTGGGGCGGCCTTGCGTCCGGCACCGGCCGTACGCTCCACTACAGGTTGAGGTCTCAGATTCCATGAGCATGCGTGATCCGTCCCAGAAATTTCTCGCAGTCCTGAAGGTCGTCGGCGTCGGCGGAGGCGGCTCGAACGCCGTCAACCGCATGGTCGACGCCGGACTGACCGGCTGCGAGTTCATCGCCGTCAACACCGATGCCCAGGCGCTCCTGATGACCGACGCCGACGTGAAGCTCCAGATCGGCAGCGAGTCGACGCGCGGGCTCGGGGCCGGCGCGAACCCGGAGGTTGGAAGGGCGGCAGCTCACGAGAGCCGCGACGAGCTGAAGGAGTCGCTCAAGGGCGCGGACATGGTCTTCGTGACCGCGGGCGAGGGCGGCGGCACCGGGACGGGCGGTGCCCCGACCGTGGCCGAGCTCTCCAGAGAGATCGGGGCGATCACCGTCGGCGTCGTCACACGGCCTTTCTCGTTCGAAGGACGCAAGCGCGCCGAGCAGGCGGAGCTCGGGATCCGCGATCTGCGTGAGAACGTCGACACGCTGATCGTGATCGAGAACGACCGGCTGCTCCAGGTCGTCGACAAGGACACATCGATCGTGGACGCGTTCCGCATGGCCGACGACGTGCTGCGCCAGGGCGTGCAGGGCATCACCGACCTGATCACGATCCCCGGGCTCGTCAACCTCGACTTCGCCGATGTGCGCACGATCATGCGCGACGCCGGCTCGGCGCTGATGGGCATCGGCGTCGCCTCGGGCGAGGGCCGCGCCGGAGAAGCAGCGCGAATGGCGGTCTCGTCCCCGCTGCTCGAGGCCTCGATCGAGGGCGCAACCGGGATCCTGCTCAACGTCACCGGCGGGACGGACATGGGCCTGTTCGAGGTGAACGAGGCGGCCGAGGTCGTGACCAGCGCGGCCGACCAGAACGCGAACGTCATCTTCGGCGCAGTGATCGACCAGGGGGTCAAGGACGAGGTGCGCGTGACCGTGATCGCGACGGGATTCGGTCCGGAGCGGTACCGGCGGCGCCGGCGCGAGGAGCGTCCGGCCGAGGAAGGAGCCGGGGTGGGCACGCCGACGAGGGACGAAGGCACGTTCGACGTGCCCGACGACGTGCTCGAGGTTCCGTCCTTCCTGCGCGACGCCTGAGCCCCCAAGGACAGCCCGTTTAGAAAATCTTCCGCGGAGGTACTTCGACCGTGCCCTCCAGGTGAGCCGCCAAGAGCTCACCGTGGCACGGTCAGCCGCTCCGCCGAGCGGCTGACCCGTTTGTTGCGCCTTCATTAGCATCGGTCGCGCATGCAGACCCTGCTTCGCACGCCGCTCTACCAGCGCCACGTCGCGCTCGGCGCACGCATGGTGCCGTTCGCCGGGTGGGAGATGCCCGTCCAGTACGAGGGCGTCATCCCGGAGCACCGCGCCGTGCGAGAGGACTGCGGGGTGTTCGACGTCTCGCACATGGGACGGTTCGAGTTCGAGGGCCCGAAGGTGCCGGCCGCGCTGCAGGCGCTGCTCTCGAACGACATCGAGAAGGTTGCCGAAGGTGGCGCTCAGTACACGCTGCTGACGAACGACCGCGGCGGGATCATCGACGACCTGATCGTCTACCGCGTCGAGTCGGGTCGGTTCATCCTGGTCGTCAATGCGTCGAACCGCGAGGCCGACTTCGAGTGGATCATGGGGCGCGCCGGCGCAGGGACCGATCTGCGCGACAAGTCCGACGAGTTCGCCCTCCTGGCCGTGCAGGGGCCAAGGTCGCTGGAGCGCCTCGGCCTCGACGACGGCACGCCGTTCACGTGGGAGATGAGCGAGGTGGCCGGCATCGAGGTGATGGTCAACCGCACGGGCTACACCGGTGAGAAAGGCGTCGAACTGATGGTCCTGAGCGAGGACGCCGTCGCCCTCTGGGACGCGGTCCTCGAGCGTGGCGCCACGCCGTGCGGCCTCGGCGCGAGGGACACCCTGCGGCTCGAGGTCTGCTACCCGCTGCACGGCAACGACATCGGGCCGGACACGGACGCGATCTCGGCCGGGCTCGGCTGGGTGTGCGCGCTCGACACGGAGTTCTCGGGGGTCGAGGAGCTGCGCCGGATCAAGGCCGAGGGGCCTGCGCAGAAGCTCGTCGCGTTCGTCATGCAGGACGCAGGCATCCCGCGCCAGGGGATGGACATCGCCGAAGGCGGCGAGGTGACGTCCGGCTCGCACTCGCCGATGCTCGACCGCGGGATCGGGATGGGCTACATCCCTGCGGAGCACGCGGAGCCGGGGACGACGCTGACGATCGACGTGCGCGGACGGCCGCGACGGGCCGAGGTGGTCAAGAAGCCGATCTACAACAAGGAGGCGTAGTGGCAGCAGCCGAGAGCTATCCGGACGACCTTCGCTACAACACCGAGCACGACTGGGCCAGGATCGAGGGCGACGAAGCGACGCTCGGGATCACGTGGTTCGCCCAGGACTCGCTGGGTGAGCTCGTCCACTTCGAGCCCCCCGAGGAGGGAGGGGAGGTGACGAAGGGCGGCTCCTACGGCGAGGTCGAGTCGGTGAAGGCCGTTTCGGATCTGATCTCGCCGCTCTCGGGAACCGTGCTCGAGGTGAACCCGAAGGTCGTCGCGGAGCCCGAGACGGTGAACGAGGACCCGTACGGCGACGGCTGGCTCGTGCGCATCCGCCTCGGCGACCCTTCGGAGGCGGACGAACTGCTGGACGCTGCGGCCTACAAGACCTTCGTCGACGAGCAGTGAGCTTCCTTTCGCTGACGGACCGCGACCGCGAGGAGATGCTCGCGACGATCGGCGTCTCGTCGATCGACGAGCTCTTCCGCGACATTCCGGCGGGTGTGCGATTCGAGCGCGAGCTCGACCTCGAGCGCGCCCTCTCCGAGCCGGAGATCGTGTCGCACCTCGAAGAGCTGGCCGCGCGGAATGTCGACACCGGGCGTGAGCTGTCTTTCCTCGGCGCCGGGATCTACGACCACTACGTCTCGGCCGTCGTCGACGCGGTGCTCCAGCGCGGCGAGCTGCTGACCGGCTACACGCCGTACCAGCCCGAGATGAGCCAGGGCGTGCTGCAGGCGATCTTCGAGTATCAGACCGCGATCTGCGAGCTGACCGGGATGGACGTCTCCAACGCCTCCGGCTACGACGGGACGACGGTCGCGGCGGACGCGTGTTACGTCGCGAAGCACGTGACGGGACGCTCGCGCGTCGTCCTCGCCGAGACGCTCAACCCGCAGGTCCGCCAGGTCGTGAAGACCTACGCGCCCGGGTTCGGGCTCGAGGTGGTCGAGGTGCCGCAGCGCGACGGTGTCACCGACCCGGACGAGCTCGGTGCGGCCGCCCGCGACGCAGCGTGCGTCATCTTCCAGCAGCCGAACTTCTTCGGCTGCCTCGAGCCGGCGCCGGACCTCGCGGCCGCTGCGAACGACGCCGGCGCGCTCCCTGTCGCCCACGTCGACCCGGTCTCCCTCGGCGTGCTCGAGGCGCCCGGCGTCTACGGCTGCGCGATCGCAATCGGCGAAGGCCAGGCGGCGGGGAACTACCAGTCGTACGGAGGGCCGCACTACGGGTTCATGGCCGCGCGCTCCGACTATGTGCGGCGCATGCCCGGCCGGATCGTCGGTGAGACGACCGACGTCGAGGGCCGGCGCGCCTATGTCCTGACCCTGCAGACCCGCGAGCAGCACATCCGCCGCGAGAAGGCGACCTCGAACATCACCACGAACCAGACGCTCCTCGCGCTGGCGGGGCTCGCCCATCTCGCGTGGCTCGGGCCTCAGGGTCTGAAGGAGCAGGGGGAGACCTGCATGGCCCTCGCCGCGTACGCGAAGGAGCGGCTCGGCCTTCCACTCGTGTTTCCAGATCGGACAACGTTCAAGGAGTTTGCCATTCGCCTCGGACGACCTACGGACGAGGCGATCAGTGCCGCGCGCGCCAGTGGCGTGCACCCCGGCTACGCGCTCCGCCGCGACTACGCGGGCATGGAGGACGCGCTCCTCGTCTGCGTCACCGAGAAGCGCACCGAGGCCGACATCGACCGGCTCGCGGAGGTCCTGGCCGCGTGAAGCTGATCTACGAGAAGTCGCAGGAGGGCAGGCGGGCGTCGAGCCTGCCGCCGCGCACGTCGCCCGTCCCCGAGATCCCCGGCGAGCTTCGCCGCGAGCGGCCGCCGAGGCTCCCCGAGATCTCCGAGCCCGAGCTGGTCCGTCACTTCACGCAGCTCTCGACCCGCACCTTCGGCGTCGACACCGGCTTCTATCCGCTCGGCTCCTGCACGATGAAGCACAACCCGCGGGTCAACGAGCGAGTCGTCAACTTCCCCGGCTTCCGCGACCTCCATCCGCTGCAGGAAGAGGAAGGCGCCCAGGGGGCCCTCGAGCTGATGTGGCGCCTGCAGGAGATCCTCGCCGAGATCGCCGGCCTCCCCGCGGTGTCGCTCCAGCCCGCGGCGGGATCCCAGGGCGAGCTGACCGGCCTGATGCTCATGCGTGCGCACTTTGCCGCGCGCGGCGAGACCGAGACGAGGCGCAAGGTCGTGATCCCGGACACCGCGCACGGGACGAACCCGGCGAGCGTGACGATGGCGGGCTACGAGGTGACGCCGGTCCAGACGGACCCGCGCGGGAACATCGACGTCGACGACCTGCGCGCCAAGGTCGACGAGCACACCGCTGGTCTGATGCTGACGAACCCCTCGACGCTCGGCCTCTTCGACGAGAACATCGAGGAGATCGAGCAGATCTTCCACGGCGCCGGAGCGCTCATGTACTACGACGGTGCGAACCTGAACGCCGTCTGCGGGATCTCGCGGCCCGGAGACATGGGCTTCGACATCGTCCACTTCAACCTGCACAAGACGTTCTCGCAGCCGCACGGTGGAGGCGGGCCGGGTGGCGGGCCGATCGCGGTCCGCGACCGCCTGGAGCCGTTCCTACCGGTGCCCGCGGTCGTCCGTGACGGCGAGCGGTTCCGCTACGACTACGACCGGCCGCAGACGATCGGCAAGGTGCGTGGCTTCGCGGGCCCGTTCGGCGTCTTCGTCCGCTCGTACGCGTACATCCGGTCCTACGGGCCGCGGCTGCGCGAGATGTCGGAGGTCGCGGTGCTGAACGCGAACTACCTGCTCGCGCAGCTGAAGGACGCGTACGAGCTGCCGTTCGACCGCCTGTGCATGCACGAGTTCGTGCTCTCGGCGCGCACGCTCAAGCGCCGGCGCGGGATCACCGCGCTCGACGTCGCCAAGCGGCTCATGGACTACGACTTCCACCCGCCGACGATCTACTTCCCGCTGAACGTCCCGGAAGCGCTGATGATCGAGCCGACCGAGACCGAGGCGAAGGAGACCCTCGACGAGTTCGTCGCGGCGATGCTCGAGATCGTCCGTGACGCGTCCGAGCGTCCCGAGGTGCTGAAGGAAGCGCCCCACGACCGGCCGGTGGGCCGCGTGGACGAGGTCAAGGCCGCGAAGCGCGCGGTCGTTCGGTACCTGTTCGAGGACCACCCCGATCTGTCCGCGGACAGCAGCGAGGCACGCCAGCTCGAGGCCCAGAAGGGCGCCTAAAGCAGGTCGATATCGACTTCGGGCTCGGTCAGCCAGCCGTGGCGCTCACGCTGGCGGCGTAGCCACCAGAAGGCGATTGCGACCAGGACGAGGCCGAGCAGCAGACGGACGTCCGCCCACGCGAGGGCGAACCAGAACACGACGATCGAGGCATACGTTGCCCAGCGGAATAGACGATCTTTTTGGAACAGGCGCCACAGGGAGACGGCAAGTTTCATGCGCCCTCACTTGGGTTGCGGTCGCTCACATGATGGGTGCACCTGTGGGAAACGTCTATCCCCTATGCGGGGGCCAACGCTAGGATCGGCGGCCGATGACTGAGGTCGTCGCACCGGAGGAGCAGGAGCCGGCGCAGCCGCCCGTCGAGCCTCCGCGCCCGCACCCGGTCCGGCTCGTCGATCACGACGACCTGAAGCGCTCGCGCCTGACCGTCCTCGTCCGGGTGCTGCTCGTGCTGCCGCACCTGATCTGGCTCCAGCTCTACACCGGGGTCGCGCTCTTCGTCGCGCTCGCGAACTGGATTGTCACGCTGATCAAGCGGCGACCGCCGCAGCGCATGCACCGCTGGCTCGTGCGCTACCTGCGCTACACGGTCTACGTCTACTCGTACCTCTACCTGCTCGCGAACCCGTATCCGCCCTTCCACGGCGACCAGCGGAGCTACACGATCGATCTCACGGTCGAGGGGCCGGACGACCAGCGCAGGCTCGTGACCGCGTTCCGGCTCGTGCTCGCGATTCCGGCGTTCGTGCTCAGCTGGGTGCTGGGCCAGGTCTTACAGGTGATCGCCCTGCTCGCCTGGTTCATCGCGATCTTCATCGGACGGATTCCGCGCGGAATGGAGCAGCTCGGGCTGTACTGCCTGCGGTATCAGACGCAGGTGTACGCGTACCTGCTCGTGCTCACCGACCGGTACCCGACCACAGCGGGCAACTGACGTGGTCGATCTTCGCTCCGACACGGCGACGCAGCCGACGCAGGCGATGCGGGAGGCGATCGCGAACGCCGAGGTCGGCGACGAGCAGATCCGGGAGGACCCGACCGTCAACGAGCTCGAGCGGCGCGCGGCTGAGCTCCTCGGCCACGAGGACTCGGTCTTCGTCCCCACCGCGACGATGGCGAACGAGATCGCGCTGCGGGTGCTCGGCGATCCGGGCGACGAGCTGATCGCCGAGGAGCTGTCGCACATCCTCATCGCCGAGCTCGGCGGCCCGGCGGTGCACGCGGGGCTGATGACGCGGCCGCTTCCGTCTGTAGGCGGGCGTTTCACGACGGACCAGGTGCGCGCGGCGGCCCGTAGGGGCGACCTCGGCCACGTGCCGACGACGCGCATCGTGGCGATCGAGAACACGCACAACGCGGCCGGAGGTCGCGTCTGGCCGCTCGCCGACGTCGAGGCGATGGCCGAGACCTGCCGCGAGCTCGACCTCATGCTGCATCTGGACGGCGCGCGCCTCTTCAACGCCGCCGTGGCGAGCGGGGTGGCGCCGTCGGCAATCGCCGGCCACGCGGACACGGTCACGATCTGCTTCTCGAAGGGGCTCGGCTGTCCGCTCGGCGCGACCGTCGCGGGCTCGGCCGAACGCATGGTGCAGGCGCGACGCTTCAAGCACCAGTTCGGCGGCGCGATGCGGCAGGCGGGGATCGTCGCGGCCGCCTGCGTCTACGCGCTCGACCACAACGTCGACCGGCTGGCCGAGGACCACGTGCGTGCCCGTCGGCTCGCGGAGGCGCTGCACGAGGCCGGCGTGGCGGTCGATCTCGAGCGCGTCGAGACGAACTTCGTCCAGCTCGACGTCGGGTCGATGGGCATCGCGCCGGGCGACGCGACCGAGCGGCTGCTGGCCGAAGGCGTGCGCGTCTCGGGAACGCTCCACCCCGGCGTGCTCCGCGCCGTGACGCATCTCGGGATCGGCGACGAGGACATCGATCACGCGATCGAGGCGATCCCCCGCGCGCTGGGCGCTCAGCGATCGCCAGAGATGAAGAACGCCACGGCGACGACCACGTAGAGCAGGATCAGCGCGGCGCCGTCCCGCCGGCTCGATTGGCGGTCGACGAAGAACGCTCCAACGACCAGCGCTGATGTGCCGAGCGCGGCGATCTCCACCGGCCTGAAGGCGAAAGCGATCGGCTCGATCGCCCACGAGAGCAACGCGACCGCGGGGATCAGGAAGACCGCGACCTGGGCGCCGGACGAGAGCGCGATCTCCGCCGCCAGCCTCACCTTGCCGTGATGCGCGACGACGACCGCCCCGCCGTGCTCGGCCGCGTTGCCGACGATCGCCACGATCACGGCGGCGACGAAGAAGTCGGACAGGTGCGCCTTCTCCGCGAATGTCTCGATCGAGCCGACGAGGATCTCCGCGATCAGCGCGGTGACCACCGTCGCAGCGGCGAGCACGCCGATCGCACTCGACAACGCCCAGACTCCTTCGTCCTCCTCGGACGCCACGTGCCGCGCGCGGTGCCGGCTGAGCTGCCACCACGTGACGCCGACGTAGAGCACGAGCAGGAAGATCGCCACGGGAACCGTGAGCACGGCGAGTGAATGGCGCGTCGGGTCTCCGTGCCAGCTCGGGATCGCCGGCAGGCTGAAACCGACGGTCGCGACGAGGATCAGCCCGAGCCAGACGAAGCTCGACTGCCTGTCGAGACGCATGTCGCCGGTGCCGACGAGGAGCGAGAAGCCGAGGACGAGCAGGATGTTGCCGACGACGCTCCCCGTCAGCGAGCCGCGCACGACCTCGGTCAGCCCCTTGTTGACCGCGAGCAGCGAGATGATCAGCTCCGGCGCGTTGCCGAAGGTCGCGTTCAGAAATCCGCCGATGCCCGGGCCGGTGTGATGCGCGGCGTGCTCCGTCGCCTCGCCGATCAGCCAGGCGAGCGGGACGAGCGCGAGCGAGGCGAGGACGAACAGCTCGACGTCGCCGAGATCGAGCAGGAGATCCGCGGCGATCGTGACGGGCGCGAGGGCGAGGGAGCCCCAGAGGATCTTCCGCGCCACGCGGCTAGGTTATCGCGATGCTCCGCGCCGTCCTGATCACGGGGGAACCCAGGGTTCCCCCGTGTGCCCCCTCCTTCGCACCACTCGTTGGACAAGCACTGCTGTGCCTGCGGCGGGCAAAGCCCGCCTCCGGCCTGGGAACGCCACTGCGCAGCCGGCACGGAGGGTTCTGAGTGCTCCGGGCCGTTCTCTTCGATTGGGGCGACACGCTCATGGAGTTCCGGTTTGACGAGGAGCTCATGGACACGGCGTTCCGCGCGGGCCTCGAGGCTCTCGGTCGGGACGACCTCGCGCCCGCCGACGACATCCTCGGGCACTTCCGCGAGCAGTTCGAGCCGCTGTTCTGGGTCCCCGGGACGCTCGAGGAGATCGAGTATCCGGGCATGATCCGCGAGACGCTCGCTCACTTCGGCGTCGAGGTCTCGGATGAGGAGCTGGACCGCTTTCTCGAGGCCGAGCACGAGGGGTGGCAGCCGGCGCGTGTGCTCGGAGCGACGACCCACGCCATGCTCGAGTCGCTTCGCGCCCGCGGCCTCAAGCTGGGGCTCGTCTCGAACGCGTTCGACCCCGGCTGGCTGCTGCGCCGCGATCTCGAGCAGATGGGGATCGCGGAAAGGATCGACTTTGCAGTCTTTTCGTCGGAGGTCGGGAAGCGCAAGCCGCACCCTGAGATCTTCGAGCAGGCGTTGATCGCGCTCGGTGCGGCGGCCGAGGAGTCGCTCTTCGTCGGCGACCGGCTGTTCGAGGATGTTCGCGGCGCCGACGAGGTCGGAATGACGACCGTTCAGGCCCTTTGGTTCCGCGCGGACGAGAACCCGCACGGGGCGGAGCCGCACCACCAGGCCTTCACGCAGATGGACGTTCTGAACATCGCCGATCGGCTGCTCGGCTCCGCCTGACTAAGCATTTTCAAATGCGGTTGTCAAGTCTTGCGGATCGGGCCGCCCGGCCCGAAAATGTCCGCACGATGCGGCGCCTGGAGGTCGTTCCGCAGGGGCTCCCTCTCCATCCCCAGGATGAGGTCGATTGCAGGCGCTGCGGTGTTCATTGCGACAAGGTGGTCTATCCGTCGGCGTGCGTCGCGCGGGGATGTCCGTTTCTCTACTCCTTCGAGGAAGTGGGGCGCACCTACGTTGGGTGCCTCCAGAAGGTGTTCGATGTCGAGATCGACCTCGTGCTCATGCTCGAGGCCGAGCAGCGCGGCCAGTTCGGCGCGGTGCGGGCGAGCAAGCGGCCGTTGCCGATGTGCCACGTCGAGGTCGAGGCGTGCTACGAAGGACGCGAGGACGACATCGGGTGCGTCAATCCCGAGTTCCACGAGCTTCCGCTCGGTGAGCCGAGCTTCCGGGTCTTCGCGCAGGTCAGTCCCAGCGCGTAGCGCTGTGTCCGCGAAAGCGGACCAGTGGAGGGGGTTCGGGGGAACCGGGAGGTTCCCCCGAGATGGAGGCGGTGTTGCAAAACGAGATGCACTAAGACGGCACGAGCCGGTGACAGACACGTGCGCGTTTCCCGGATAGTGTGAAAACGGAGGGAGGCCCGCGGCCGGACCCCGCGGGGGCCTCGTCCTGTTAGAGCCTGTCTCGGTCGGACCCCGATGCGCCGCGGCGACTCACCGTTTCGCCTTCGATGCTCGCGGCCGGGCTGCGTGGAGCTTCTTCGCCTTCCGGACTTCGTCCGCGTTCGGCCCGCCCCCGTCCTCGCCCGGCACCTCGAGCACCGCGGGTAGGCCCTGCAGCCGGGGGTGGCGTAGAAAGACGCCCAGCTTCCTGCCCATCAGGCCCTCGCCGATGTTCGCGTGCCGGTCACGATTCGATCCGAGTGGCGTCGCCGAGTCGTTGATGTGGAGCGCGCGCAGGCGGTCGAGGCCGATCGACCGATCGAGCTCGTCGAGAGCCTGGTCCAGCGCCGTCTCGTCGGTCACGTCGTACCCCGACGCGTACAGGTGGCACGAATCGAGGCAAACGCCGAGCCGCGGATGGCCATTGAGGCGGTCGAAGATCAGTGCCAGTTCCTCGATCGACCGGCCGATCGTGGCGCCTGCTCCTGCGGTGTTCTCCATCAGGAGCCACGTCGTCTCGGAGCACCGGTCGAGCACTTGTTTCATCGCCTTGACGACCCGCTTGAGCCCCGCGTCCATGCCCGCGCCAAGGTGGGACCCGATGTGGAAGACGACGCCGTCCGCCTCGATCGCGCAGCCCACGTCGACCGAGTTGACCATCGTGGCGACCGACTTCTCGTAGAGATCGTCCTTCGGATTCGCGAGGTTCACGAGATACATCGCGTGGCAGAGGACGCCACCGAGCCCGACCTCGGCACGGCGCTCCTTGAACCGCTCGATGTTCTCCGGCAGGTGGTTCGACGGCCGCCACATCCGCGGGCTCTGCGTGAACACCTGCACCGAGTCGGCGCCCATCGCCTCGGCGCGGTCGATCGCCGTCTGGATGCCGCCTTCGATCGAGACGTGAGCGCCGATCAGCACGGCCCCTACGATACGGCGCATGCCACCCGTGGTCCGCTTCGCGCCCAGCCCGACCGGGTTCCTCCACATCGGAGGGGTCCACACCGCGCTCTTCAACTGGCTCTTCGCGCGCCACGAGGGCGGCGAGTTCCGGTTGCGCATCGAGAACACGGACACGAGTCGCGAGGTCGACACCGCCACCGCGCAGATCCAGGACTCGCTCCGCTGGCTCGGGCTCGATTGGGACGGCGACGTCACTTTCCAGCTCGACCGCATGGAGCGGTGCCGCGAAGAGGCGCAGCGTCTCCTCGCGGAGGGGAAGGCGTACGAAGACGAGGGCGCGATCCGCATGCGCATGCCCGACGAGGGCGCCACTGCCTGGGACGACCTCATCCGTGGTCGCATCGAGCAGCCGAACGAGAAGATCGAAGACCTCGTCCTCGTCCGCGCCGACGGCCGGCCGACCTACAACTTCGCCTCGCCCGTCGAGGACTGGCTGGACGGGATCACGCACGTCCTGCGCGGCGAAGACCACATCTCGAACACGCCGAAGCAGATCCAGATCCTCGAGGCGCTCGGGGCGTCGCTCCCGGAGTACGGCCATCTGGCGAACATCCTCGGCCCGGACGGGAAGAAACTCTCCAAGCGGCACGGCGCGACCTCGGTCGAGGAGTTCCGCGAGGAGGGCTACATCCCAGAGGCGCTCGTCAACTTCCTCGCGCTCCTCGGCTGGAGCTACGACGACAAGACCACGGTCATGTCCCGCGACCAGCTCGTCGAGCGCTTCACGCTCGAGCGCGTCGGCGCGAGCCCGGCCGTGTTCGACTTCCAGAAGCTCGACTGGCTGAACGGCGTGTACCTGCGCGAGCTCTCGGCGGATGAGTACGCCAGTCGGCTCGCTGGCTATCTCGGCGAGCAGGGCTACGACTGGGACGAGGAGCTCGTTCGCAGGTCGGCGCCGCTCGTCCAGGAGAAGATCGCGAGGCTCGGCGAGTTCCCCGAGTTCGCCGGCTTCCTCTTCCGAAACGTGGAGCCGAACCCGGCGCTTCTCGACGGAGCCGTGCTCGAGCACGCCGAGCAGACCCTCGCCGAGCTCGAGCCGTTCACCGCCGGGTCGATCGAGCAATCGCTCCGCGGGCTCGCCGAACGCCTGGACATGAAGCCGCGCGACGCGTTCCAGCCGATCCGCGTCGCGGTCACGGGCTCGAAGGTGTCGCCCGGCCTCTTCGAGAGCATCGAGCTCCTCGGCCGCGAGCGGACCCTCGAGCGGATCAGGAGCGCCCGGGGGGCAGGGGCCTGAGGGACCGCTTGCGGTGGAAGGTCTCGATCCAGTCCGCGGAGCTCTCGTTTCCCACGTCTGAGCAGAAAACGGGGCGTCGCTCGTTCGAGGTACGGCTCTGACCCACAAATACCCGCAAAGAGCGGGTTTTTTCTGCACCCGGGCGCAAGACGGAGTGAGGCGCGGCCGTCTAGCTGTCGACATCAGTATGGGAATGTCGATCAACTCGCAGCGGCCTGCGGGGGACACGGTGGCGACCGTCCTCGTCGTCGAGGACGACCCCGCGCTGCGCATGCTCTGCCGCGTGAACCTCGAGCTCGAGAACTACCGCGTGCTCGAGGCCGGCAGCATCGACCTCGCCGGCGAGCTCCTGACGCAGGAACAGGTCAACCTCGTGCTGCTCGACCTGCACGTGGGCAGCCGCGACGGGCGAGAGCTCGTCCCGGTCATCCGGTCGCAGCAACCGGGCGCGTCGATCTGCCTGCTCAGCGGCACCTCGGTGAGCGATCCCCCGCTCGACGCGGGCGCCGACGACTTCATTCGGAAGCCGTTCGACCTCGACGTCTTCCGGGCCACGGTCGAGCGCCTCTGCTCGAGCTCGGTCGAGCTCTGAGCAGGATATAGTTGACAATATCAGCCTTGGCGGTGTAAATTGCCAAGAGTGAACGTCGCTACGGTTCGCACCCCTGCGGAGTACGAGGAGCGCCTCCGGAAGTACCTCTTCGAGCGGGCCGAGGAGGTGCGTGCGGTTCGAGTCGGAGAGAAGGAAATCTCCGAGCGCGCCGAGATCGTCGCGCGCTACGCGGATCTTTTCAACCGCGAGCAGCTCGATGCGCTGCGCTCGGCCGAGGAGGGGGAAGAAGGCGACGAGCACGAGCGGATCTTCCGCCTGCGCCTCGAATGCGAAGCGGGCGTCGCCGACCAGGAGCTCTCGGAGCGCAAGGACGAGCTCGAGAACGCGATCCTCGCGGCGCGGGTCACGTTCCAGGACGAGGAGCTGCCGCTGAGGACGGCGCAGGCGAAGCTGGCCGTGCTTCCGGACTACGCCGAACGCGACGAGCTGGGCAAGCTCCAGGCGGACGTGTCGGCAGAGTTCAACGAGGGCCGGCGTGAGCTGATCCGCGACGAGAGCGCGCTCGCAGGCGAGCTGTCCGGAATCACGGATCCCGTGGCGCGCAACGAAGAGGAGAAGGGCATCTCGCTTCGCGACCTCGCTGAACGGCTCAGGCGAGCGAGCGACGAGAGCGCCGGCGCGTACGCGGCCCTCCGCGACCGCTGGTTCGAGCGACTGCTCGGTGACGAGCGCGACGAAAGGCCCTCGGCGTTCCACGTCTCCTACATGCGGCGGCTCTCGCCGCTCGAGGCGACCTACACGAAGGACCGCGCCGTCGAGGTCTGCATGGACACGCTCTCGAAGCTCGGCTTCGATCTCGCGAACGACTCGCGGATCAGGCTCGACCTCGACGACCGTCCGCAGAAATCTCCGCGTGCGTGCGTGATCGCCGCGGACGCACCCGAGGTCGTCCACCTGATCACGCGGGCGCAGGGCGGGCTCCACGACTACCAGGCGTTCCTGCACGAAGCGGGGCACGCGCTCCACTACGCGGGCTGCGACCCGAACCTCCCGTACACGTTCCGCAACCTCTCGCGCGACCATGCGCTGACGGAGATCTACTCCTTCATCCTCGAGGCGATCTCGCGCGAGCCCGGCTGGCACACGGAGTACTTCGGGCTCTCGGACGAGGAGGCGCAGCGGAACGCGGAGGCGACGACGTTCCTCGAGGCGCTGCTCTACCGGCGCTACGCGGCCAAGCTCGGCTTCGAGCTCGACTTCTGGGGCCGCTTCAACGAGGACGGCGGCACCCCCGACGGCTACTCGGAGAAGATCAGCGATGCGACCGGGGTCTACTACCGCTCGGACAACTACCTCGCGGACATGGACGCCGGCTTCTACTCGGCCGACTACCTCCGCGCCTGGATCCGCTCGGCGCAGCTCCGCGAGTACCTGGCGCACGAGGTCGGCCCGGACTGGTGGCGCTCCGAGCAGACCGGCGACCGGCTGCGCGACCTCTTCAGCGAGGGCACGCGGCCGGCGAGCGAGGAGATCGCGGCGCGCATCGGCTTCGACCCGCTCGACACCAAGCCGCTCGTCTCAGAGCTGTCGGCTTAAGCTCCGCGGATGCCTGACGTCGCATTCGACCGGTTCTACCGGTACGACGAGCTGACCGAGATCCTCCAGGGCTGGGCCGAGGAGCAGCCGGAGCTCTTCCGCGTCGAGAGCATCGGCAAGTCCTACGAGGACCGCGACATCTGGCTGGCGACCGTCACGAACTTCGAGACCGGAGCCGACCTCGACAAGCCCGGCTTCCTCGTCGAGGCGAACATCCACGCGCTCGAGGTGACCGGCTGCACGGCGGCGCTGCACCTGCTCGACAAGCTCCTGCGCGGCTACGGGAGCGATCCCAAGGTGACGCGCTGCCTCGACACGCGCGTCTTCTACGTCGTGCCGCGGCTGACCCCGGACGGCGCCGAGGCGGCGCTCGCGGACAAGCCGCGCTTCGTCCGCTCGAGCGTTCGGCCGTATCCGCGGCTCGACGAGCAGGACGGGCTGTACGAGGAGGACCTCGACGGCGACGGGCGGATCCTGATGATGCGTCTCGAGGACCCGAACGGAGCCTGGAAGACGCACCCGGACGATCCGCGCCTGCTGACGCCGCGCGACCCGGACGAGGGGCCCGAGGACGGCACGTTCTACCGGCTGCTCTGGGAGGGGCTGATCCGGAACTACGACGGCGTCCAGATCAAGGTCGCGCCGCCGCACGAGGGCCTCGACCTGAACCGCAACTTCCCGGTCGAATGGAAACCCGAGGGCGAGCAGTACGGCGCCGGGCCGTTCCCGCTCTCGGAGCCGGAGACGCGTGCGCACATGGAGGCGATCGTCGCGCGGCCGAACATCACCGGCTACATCGCGTACCACACGTTCTCGGGCGTTCATCTGCGGCCGTACGGCGGCTACGACGACGACCACTTCCCGACTCCCGACCTCCGCGCCTACAAGCTGATCGGCGCCGAGGCGACGAAGCGCACCGGCTATCCGGCGATCTCGATCTTCCACGAGTTCAAGTACGACCCGAAGACGTCGATCACCGGCTCGACGACGGACTGGTTCTACGACCACGTCGGCGTCTATCTCGTGGACGACCGAGTTCTGGAGCCCGCAGCGCCAGGCGGGCATCGAGGACTACGGCTTCATCGAGTGGATGAAGGAGCACCCGCCCGAGGACGACCTCAAGCTGCTGCGCTGGAACGACGAGCAGCTCGACGGGAAGGGCTACGTCGACTGGTACGAGTTCGACCATCCGCAGCTGGGCAAGGTCGAGCTCGGCGGCTGGGACGTCATGTACTGCTGGGGGAACGTGCCGCCGCAGTTCCTCGAGGCCGAGATCGCGCCGCACTCGGACTGGGCGCTCTGGCACCTGCTGATCTCGCCGCGGCTCGAGGTCAAGTCACTGGACGTGGACGACGTGGGGGAGGGGACGTACAAGGTGCGGCTCGTCCTCCAGAACACCGGCTGGCTGCCGACGCAGGTGACGCAGAAGGCGATCGAGCGCAAGGCGGTGCGGCCGCTCGAGGTCGAGCTGATGCTTCCGGAAGGCGCCGAGCTCGTCGTCGGCGAGCAGAAGACCGAGGCGGGCCAGCTCGAGGGCCGCGTGCACCGGCGCAGCGTCCTCTGGTGGGGCGGCGACGATTCGACCGCCGACCTGACCAAGCTCGAGTGGGTGATCGAGGCGCCGGAGGGCGGCGAGCTCGGGATCGAGGCGACGCATCAGCGGGCCGGCACGGTGCGCGAGGTTGTCTCGCTCGGCGGCAACGCTTAGGCTCCGCCGAGCATGAGCCCGACCAGCGGCGTCATCGGCGAGGCCTGGAACCTGTACAAGGCGCATTGGCGGCACCTGCTGTCGATCTCGTTCGTCGTCTATCTCGCGGTCGCGCTGGTCGGCGTGCTGCTGGTCGCGATCCTGACCTGGGTCGGCGCGATCCTCGCGGCGTTGATATCGCTCGTCGCGATCTTCTGGCTTCAGGCCACGCTCGTGAAGGCGGTCGACGACGTCCGCGACGGCCGTGCGGATCTCTCGGTGAGCGACACGTTCGAGGCCGCGAGAGCGCACCTCGCTGCCGTTCTCGTGGCCGGGCTGATCGCCGGGATCGGGATCAGCCATCGGGTTCGTCCTGCTCATCGTCCCGGGGCTCGTGCTCCTGACCTTCTGGTGCTTGATCGTGCCGTCGATCGTGATCGAAGGGAAGAGCGCCGGCGAGTCGTTCAGCCGGAGCTTCGACCTGACGCGCGGCCATTTCTGGCGCGTCCTCGGCATCGTCGTCCTCACGGTCGCTGATCTACATCGGCTTCGCGATCGTCCTTGCGCTGATCCTCAGTCCGCTCGCCGACTGGCTGAAGAACTTCGTCTCGACGGTCGTCTCGGGAACGCTGACCGCGCCGTTCTTCGCGCTCGTCCTGACGGTGCTCTACTTCAGGCTGAGCGCGGCGCAGGAGCAGGTCGCACCTGCGGCGGTCGAGGCCACACCGGCCGAAGAACCACCCGCGGAAGCTCCGACGGACGAGCCGCCGCCCGCGACCCCGGCCTAAAGCCTCTCAGAGGCATTCGTCGAACGTCGAGCTTCAGGCCGCCGGTTCACCCTTGCGGGGGATAGGTACGTACCTGTCCATGGTCGAGACGATGATCGATGGGACGCTGGTTGCTCAGGGGCATCGGCGCGCTGCTGATTCTCGGCGCAGTCGTCCGTGGCGGAGGCGCGCTCAACCTCTGGCAGGTTCCGGACTTCAGCGGGCGCAGCATGCAGTCGACGAGGAAGTGCGTCGAGGGTGGTATGCGCGGCTACGAGAAGGGCATTGCAATTTCGGCGGGGATTTCCCCTGCGCAGATTGACCCCGTGTCTTCGGCCCAGATCACCAAGGCTGTGAAGGCACTCTGCCGGGACCCAGAGGCGCGGACCAGGCGTGTGTCGCTTCCCAAGCTGTTTCGAGCAAACCCCGATGCCTACGAGCAACTCTGTCTCGCCGGGATCGATATGGGCCTAGCTGCGCGGCCCGACGAATATGTGTTTTCGAGTGCGGCCGAGCGGAATCGTCTGCGCCGAGAACAGTGCCGCCTGATCCTGGAGACCATGGACGAGGATCATCCCTCAGGCAACTGGCCGAGGATGTTCGCTTTGCATCCGGATTTCTTCGTGCTCGCCTGCGGTGCGGCTGTTCACGCAGAGTTGGCCCGAGACGCCGCGAATCGGAGGGAATTCGGTGCGGCAGCGCTGCATCGCATCAGCCGGCGCTCGTGCAGCGAAGGGCTCCACCGGGGGGTCATCGATACGAGCCACTCCAGGGGCCTCCGGGACTTCAGAACCAATGGTCGGGTCTGGACTGAGCTCATCGTCCAGGTGGCCCGCGAGGAAGGTCGCGCCTAATTGCTGACCCGGCCCACCGCCTCGACGTCGCGAGCGAGCCGCAGCTAGTCGCTCCCGCGAAGCGTTAGGTTGCCAGATTGGGCGAGATCCCAGGTAGGCACCGGAAACGGTCAGCAGGAAGCGTAGAAAGGCGCATACGGGATTCGAACCCGTGCCGCCGCCGTGAGAGGGCGGTGTCCTAGGCCACTAGACGAATGCGCCGGAGGCCGGATTGTAGCCGCGGCGCTCCTCTATCTGACATCGAGATCGGCGAACGAGGCGGACGACTTCGCGAACTCCCACCAACCCTCTACCCCCGGTCTCACGAAGGCCATGCTCCGACCGTAGACGAGCGGGATCACGGCCGCCTCTTCCGCGACCGCGAGCCGGTCGGCCTGGCGGTACAGCTCGAGCCGCTTGGCGCCGGTCTCGGCGTGCCGGGCGGAATCGATGAGCAGGTCGAAGGGCGGGTATGCGTACCGCCCCTCGTTGGCTTTCGCGTGGGAGTGCAGGATGAGACGCAGGCAGTACTCGGGATCGGGATAGCCGGGGAGCCAGCCGAGCACCGCGATCGGTGCGAGCTCGAGCGGCTTCCCGAGTGGCGCGACCTCGTCGACGCTCTCGGCCGTCCACTCCCGCACCGAGATCTCGAGGCCGAGAATCTCGCGCCACGAGCGGGTGATCTCATCGAGGAGCGGCTTCCAGACGTCCTGCGCGACGATTCCGAGCTCGCCGGGCGCTCCGGAGTCCCTCAGGTGCTGGCGGGCGCGGTCCGGGTCGAACGGCAGGACGATGTCGGGCGTGTGGCCCTGAAGCGCGGGTGGCACGATACCGCCGGTCGCGACCTCGAGGTTCGCGGGCATCAGCGGCTCGAGCGCGGGGCGGTCGATCGCGTGCGCGAGCGCGAGCCGTAGATCGCGGTCTCCCAGAGCGGGATCGGAGTGGCGGAATGCGAGGTAGGCGATCCACGTGAGCGGGCCGTGTCCGCGACCGTGGCTGCGGACGTGGTCCGAGGTGCGCGGCGTGTACATCACGCGAACGAGGTCGAGCTCGCCGCGCTCGAGCGGCCCGGCTGCCTCGTCCGCGGTCGCGCGAGTGATCTCGACGCGGGCCACGTTGCCCGGGTGGGCGCCCGTGTAGGACTCGTTCCGCACGAGGACGAGCCGCGCGTCGCCGTGCTCGAGCTGCCGGAACGGGCCGCTGACGACCTGTCGCTCTGGATCGGTCCAGGCGTCGCCGTCGCGCTCGATCGCGTGCTGCGGGAGGGGGCCGGAATCCGGACGGTTGACAACGCTCATGAAGTACGGGGCAGGCGCGACGAGCGTGAACTCGACGGTCAGGTCGTCGAGCGCCCGCACGCCGATCGCCTCCGCATCGTCGCTGTGGCCGAGGAAGTACTCCTCGCCGTTCTCGAGCACGAAGTAGATCGGCGCGGAGGCCCCGGGCCGCTCGGGGTCGAGCATCCGCCGAATGCCGAACACCCAGTCGTGTGCGGTCAAGGGCGTCCCGTCCGACCACTGCAGCCCTTCCCGCAAGTGGAAGACGTAGCGGAGCCCGTCGTCCGAGATCTCCCAGCGCTCGGCTAGCGACGGGATGATCGTCCGGTCCGGCCACGCCTCGACTAGTCGGTCGAAGAGCTGCATGCACAGGTTGATGTCGGGCCAGAAGCCCGCGTCGCGCGGGTCGAAGACTCGTGGCACGTAACTGCCGCTCATGCGCAGGGTCGCGGTCGGCGTTCCTAGGGTCGGCGGCTTCCAGTACTGGAAGGCCCTCTGGTACGTCTCGTTCGCCTCGGCGAAACGCAGCGAGGTGTGGAGCGCGATCGCGAGCTTCAGGAGGACGAGCGCGATCTCCTGGTCGGCACCGCGGCGCTCGAGCAGCGGGAGCAGCGCCCGGTAGTGGCCGATCGCGGCGTCCAGCGCCCACTCGAGGCGGGCGCGGTCGCCGGCCCGCGTCAGGTAGAGCACCGCCTCGTCCTCCGCGTTCCCGGCCAGCGCGTGGTACGCGAGCAGGCCGAGCACCTCGTCTCGGTTCTCGGCGTAGCGCTCCTCGAGCCAGCGCATCGCCTTGCGGTGGAGCTCCTCGCGGTCGGCGGCGAGCAGCGTCCTGTACGCGGCTTCCTGGATCAGCGCGTGCTTGAACCGGTACTCGGGGTCGGGCCAGCGACGGGCCTCGCGGATCAGGTCGACGCGCTGGAGGCCGTTCAGCGACTCCTGGAGCTGCCCGTCGGCGCCCGTCACGCCCTCGAGCAGCGGCAGGCCGAAACGCCGGCCGAGGACGGACGCGGCCGTGAGGACGTCGCGATCGCGCGCGGAGAGCCGGTCGATCCGGGCGAGGATCACCTTCTCGACGGTCGGCGGGATCACGATCTTCGCCTCGTGGTCGAACCGCCAGCCGTCGCCGTCGCGAACGAGGACTCCTGTCTCGGCGAGCGTGCCGACGAGCTCCTCGAGGTAGAACGGGTTGCCCTCGGCTCCTTCCAGGATCTGCTCTTCGAGGTGGTGCGGGATCGTGCCCTCGCCGAACAGCGAGACGAGAAGCTCTCGATGGGCGTCTCCCGAGAGCGCCCCGAGCGCGAGCTCGCGTGAACGGTGCGGATACTGCTCGGCGGCGATCGTCTTCACGCGCCACGAGGGGTGGTCCGGCTCCGTCCGGTGCTTGATGACGATGAGGACGGCCGCGGTGTCGGTGATCCCGAGCAGCTGCTCGGTGAGCTGCAGCGAGGTCGCGTCGGCCCAGTGCAGGTCGTCGATCGCCAGCACGACGGGACGCTCGTCGGCCAGGCGCGAGATCAGCTCGCCGACGACCTCGAACGTCCGGTACTGCACGGCCTCGGGCGAGAGCTCGGCCAGGCGCGAGGCGGCCTCCGCCTCGAGGGTCAGGCCGAGCATCGCGCCGAGATACGGGTAGATCTCGAGCACCCGCTGGCCGAAGAGGTGCTCGACCTCGCGGCGCAGCGAGACGCGCAGGCGTAGCTCGGGCTCCTGGAGCGAGACCCCGAGCCATTCGCGCAGCACGTCGCGGTACGGCCAGTAGGGGAGCGACTCGCCGTACGAGACGCAGCGGCCTTCGAGCCAGAGCGGCGCTCCGCGCGGCGACTCGGCCGCCTCGACGAGCCCGCGCACCTCGGCGCTGAGCCTGCTCTTGCCGATTCCCGCCTCGCCGGTGATGAAGAGGATCCCGCCGGTCCCGCCGAGCACCGCGTCCGCGGCCTCGCGTGCGGCGCGCAGCTGCTCGTCGCGCCCCACGAACGGCGTCTCCAGGCCCAGGACGCCTCGCGCCCGCCCGGGGACCGCCCGCACGCCTGTTGCCCGGTACGCGACGACCTCGTCCTGCTTGCCCTTGAGCTCGAACTGCTCCGGCCCGTCCCAGTCGAAGAGCGTCTCCACGAGCTGGTACGTGGACTCGCCGACGAGTACCGTGCCCGGCGCCGCGGCCTTCTGCAGCCGCGCAGCCGTGTTGATCGAATCGCCGGTCGCACCGTACTCGACGCGCGAGCCCCTGCCGATCGGGCCGAGGACGACCGAGCCCGTGTTGACGCCGATCCGGACCGCGAAGCCGTCCACGCCCCAGCCCGCGGCGACCTCGGATCCGTAGCCGGCCATCTCCTCGGCGATCCGCAGGCCGGCGCGGACGGCCCGTTCAGCGTCGTCCTCGTGCGCCACGGGGGCTCCGAAGAGCGCGAGGATCCCGTCCCCGGCGAGATCCTTGACCGTGCCCCCGAGCGCCTCGACCGCAGACACCATCCTGGCGATCGCCTCCCCGACGACGAGCCTCACCTCCTCGGCGTCGAGGCGCTCCCCGAGTGCAGTCGAGCCGACGACGTCGGCGTCGAGCGCCGTCACCGCCTTGCGCTCCTCGCGCATCGATTCGGAGCCGCTCATTCCTCTCTTATAGCCGCCCGGCCGCATCGAGCCAGAACGTGGAGATCAGAACGAGGACGGGCTCGCTACGAGTCGCTCGGGGCAGCGCTCGGACCGGGCCCCTTGGCCTTGGTCTCGGGCGCGTCGGCAGGAGCGGATGCTGCTGCACGGAGGTAGACCTCGTCGTACAACAGCGCGGCGATCGCGCCGCCGGCGAGCGGGCCGACGTAGTAGATCCAGGCGTCGCGTCCACGAGCCCGAGACCAGCTCGGGCCCGAACGCACGGGCCGGGTTGAACGAGCCGCCGGTTAGCGGATACGCGAGCAGCATGCCGAAGACGATCACGAAGCCGATCGCGAACCCCGCAACGGCCGTGTACGGGTTGCGCTCGTCGGTCGTCATCGCGAAGACGACCCAGACGAGGAAGAACGTGATCAGGGCTTCGACGACGAGTGCGGCGCCGATGTCGATCGTGTGGACGGACGGCGCGCCGAGGTTCGCTGCGTCGCGGTTCGCCGCCGGGAAGATCCAGCGAAGCAGCAAGGCTGCCAGGACCGCACCGAGCAGCTGCGCGACCCAGTAGGCGACGCCGAGCAGGGCGCTCATCCGCCGCGTGAGGATGAACCCGAACGTGATCGCCGGGTTGAAGTGGCCTCCGGAGATGTGACCGACGGCCGAGACCATGACGGCGATGGTCAGGCCGGTCGCGAGTGCGACCTCCAACGTGCCCGCGTCGGCCTGCGGGCCGAGGGACATGATCGTCCCGCAGACGATGAACACGAGCGCGAACGTCCCGACGAGCTCGACGAACGTGCGCCGCCAGAGGTCCGCGAGAGGCGGGAGTGGACCGAGGATGTCAGAGCCGGAACGCGCCATTCGCGAAGCGGGAGACTACACAGATTCACGGACGGTGCTCAAGCGGCAATTGCAGAATTCTGCGATTCAGAGTAAAAGTTGAGTAATCCTCCGATTCGCGGCAGGAGGAACGGGGTTGGTGAATCGATGACGAACAAGCGGCACAGACGACTCTGGCTTCCGGCCGTTCTCGCGGCGGGGCTGATCGCCGCTGCGCTCGTCTTCGCCCTCGGAACGGCGCGCAGCGCACCCGCGCGGGCGTTCGCCGCCGCGATCGACGTCACGCAGACGTGCACCGCCCGCGTGAAGCCGAAGGCGACGGTCGACATCCAGGCCGTCGTCGCCAACACGGGCGACGTCCTGCTCACGATTCCACCAGGGCTGACCGGGATCAGCGCCGACGCGGGGACGCCCCTCGACGAGAGCGACGACTTCGTCCCGACCTACGTCAGCGGCGACGTGAACGGCAACCAGTTCCTCGATGCAGGCGAGCGCTGGACGTACACCGGCTCGTACACCGCCGACACCGAGGACATGACCGACATCGTCGACGTCGATGCCCTGGGTGCCGGCGGCGAGGATGTCAGCGACCTCGCCAATTGCGACACGGACGTCATTCAGACGCCTCAGCCCGGTGTGATCGTCGGCGTGGAGAGGGTCAGCGGCAAGGTGCTCGTCAGGCAGCCGGGCGGCAAGTTCGTCCCGCTCACCGGCGCCACCGAGATCAAGGTCGGCTCCCAGGTCGACACGACGCACGGAACGATCAAGCTGACCGCGGGGCTCGGCGGCGGGAAGACGAACAGCGCGAACTTCAACGACGGGCTCTTCAAGATCCAGCAGTCGCGTGCACGCAACGCGTACATGATCCTCGTCCTCCAGGGCGGGAACTTCGGCGTCTGCCGGGGCAGCCGCGCGCTGAGCGCATTCAGCGTCGACGCGAAGCGGAAGCGCCAGGTGCGCAGGCTCTGGGGCAACGGGAAGGGCCGCTTCACGACGAAGGGCCGGTACAGCTCGGCGACCGTGCGCGGAACGCACTGGCTCGTCCAGGACCGTTGCGACGGAACGCTCACACGCGTCCTGCGCGGCGTCGTCAGGGTTCAGGACTTCCGCCGGCACAAGACGATCAACATCCGCGCTGGCCACACCTACTTGGCCAAGTCGCCCTAACCGGAAGCGCTGAGAGGAGCGTTCTTCCGCTCCTCGAATGACGCATCGCTCGCGGCTTCGATCGACCAGATCTTCACCGGCTGCTGCCGACCGCGCACCTCGAACTCGTCGATGAAGACGATGTCCTCGGGCTCGTGCTGCATCCGCTCGCGGGTCGTGTCGGCGAAATAGAGGAGATGCGACTGTCCCTTGGTCATCCCCTGGAGCCGCGACGCCGTGTTCGTCGTGTCGCCGATCGCCGTGTACTCGAGGCGCCGCTCGGAGCCGACGTTGCCGGAGACGACCATGCCCGTGTTCAGGCCGATCCCCATCTTGAACCCGTCGCTGAGCTCGTTCTCGCGGAGCCAGCGGTTCCACTTCGGTAGCCGCTCCGTGAGCATCTCGCGCGCAGCGGCCACGGCACGGTCGGCGTGGTCGGTCTGCTCGATCGGCGCGCCGAAGACGGCCATGATCCCGTCGCCCTCGTAGGAGACGAGCGTCCCGCCGTGCGCGAGGATCGCGTCGGTCATCTCCTCGAGGTAGCCGTTCAGGCACTCGATCACGCGTGCGGGCGGCAGCGCCTCCGAGAAAGTCGTGAAGCCGCGCAGGTCGGTGAACATGACCGTGCTCTCGAGTGAGACGCCTCCGAGCCGCAGGTCGCGGTCGGTCCGGGAGAGCACCTGCTCGACGACGGTCTCGGGCACGAATCTCGAGAACACGTCGCGGACCCGCTCGCGCTCGAAGGCCGCCAGCAGATAGTGCGCGGCGATCGCGCCGATGGACGAGCCGACCAGCGCGCCCATCGGATAGACGAACGAGATCACCCAGCCGTGGTTGAAGGCGATCTGCGTGCCCACGAGGAAGGCGGCCGCTGCCCCGATCGCGAGCATCAGCGTCCCGAAGAGGTTGAGGCGCAGGCTCGCGAGCGGAGAGAGAAAGCCGAGGATCACGATCAGGACGAGGTTGATCCACCTCGGCACGAGCGTCAGCGGCAGGCCGCGCAAGACCGTGGAGATCGCGTTGGCCTGGATCTCGGGACCGGGCATCTCGTCCTGTCCGAACGAGACGGGGTGGACGTCCTGCAACGACGGCGCCCACGCGCCGACGACGACGATCTTGTTGCGGAAGTACCCGCGGGGGAACGTGCCGTTGTAGACGTGCGAGAACGAGACCGCCGGGATCGTCCCGACCGGTCCGGCGAAGTCGATCAGCTTCGTGTTACCGGAGAAGGGATGTACCGCTTTCCCGGTCGCCCGCTCGGCCGCGGCCACGGAGAAGCTCTTGAGCCCCTGGAGCTCGAAGGGCGCACGGCGAATCACTCCGCCCGGGTCCGTGTCGAAATTGCCGTTGCCGAGCTGCGCGCGCGCGTAGGCGAGCCCCTGTGCGCCACCGAGGAACTTGCCCGCGCCCTTGTCGTTCACCTCGGTCGTCGAGAAGACGAGGTTTCCGGCCGCGCGGCTCGCATCCATGAACGCGTTGTCCTGGATGATTCCCCGGCGCTTTGGCGTGAACTCGCTGAACTGGATGTCGTAGGCGACCACTTTCGCGCCGTCTGCCTTGAGGTTCTTGATCACCCGCGCATGGGATGAGCGAGGGAAGGGCCACCGCTGACCGAGTTCGCTGAACGTGATGTCGTCGATCTTCACGATGACGATGTTCTTCGGAGGCTTTTGCTCGCCGCGGATCGCGAAGCGGCGGTCGATGCTGCCGAGCTCCGCGCCGCCGAAGAGGTCCCAGCCCGACCCAGGCGCGATCAGATGTGAGCCGTAGGCGAGCAGCGCCAGCCCGGTCGTCGTCATGCCGACGGCGAGGAAGAGCGCGACGCGCAGGCGAGTCCGGTGGGCCATGCGCTCAACTCTGTACGAGAAGGGCGGCCTCGTACAAGCGGCAGCAGCTCAGCTGTCGGCGTGTCTTACCGGCGCGGGAGGTTCGGGAAGCCCCAGGCGAGGACGAGCACGCCGACGACGAGCATGACGGTACCCAGGGTTGTCGCAGTCAGCGCGGTCATGGAAGGCGTTCCCGGGCGCTTGGTTCGGAAACGTGCTCTCCGTATCGGCCTCGCGGGCGTTTATGCCGCCCCCCGAACGAGTTAGAAGCCCATGCCGCGTGCGACCGCTCGCGACGCGTCCTGCATCACGAACGCGCGGCTGTTCTCGAGCACGAAATTGAACTCGCCGAAGCCGGCCACGCCGATCCGGTTGCGCTCTGCGACGTAGCCGTTGCGCCAGCGATTGACCTCTGCTCGGGACAGGCCGCGGACGTTGCCTCCGAGACCGTGTCCGATCCGATAGCCGGGCGTCATCCCCGCGACGTAGCGGCCAGCGAGAGCCTGCCGAACAGGGCCGCCGGACGCGAGCGCGCGTTGTCCGTCCGCCTGCGTGCGCGCCGCGCGGACAGGATCTCCGACGAAGTTCGGGAACTCCTCGCCCACGACGCGGAAGGCCGCTCGGTTCAGCTGCTGCCAGAACGCTCTCAGCTCTGCGGTGACCGGCAGCCGAGCGAGGTTCAGCGCACGCCGGGTCGCCCAGACGAAGCCCTTGCCCTCGGAGTCGCCGAGCACGCGCCGTCCGAAGGTCATCCCCTGGAGGACGCCGCGCACGAACTCGCGGTGCTGCCTCCCTTGAGGCCCGGCGAGCTGCGTCCCGAGCTCGTCGAGCTGCCACGAGTCGACCGCGATCCCGGCGGCCCGAGCGTGCCGGACCGTGTCCCGATAGCGGCGGCCGACCTCGACGCCCCACGCGTTGCGCTGTGACGCAGAGAGCCCGAGCAGTACGGGCTCGTCGGGCACCCGCCCCGCGAATCGCCTGCTTACCTGTCGCTCCTCCTCGGGTGTGAGCGTCCTTTGCTCCCAGGCGGCGGTCCTGATTTCGGCCTTGAACATCGGCGAGTACCGGCCCGGGCCGAACGTGTGGACTGTGATGCTCGCCTCGCGGTTGGCCCCGTACGTCCCGATGTGGACCCGAGTCTGCGCCGGCATTCCGGACGACGAGATCGCGTCCATGAGCCGCGTCAGGTCGTCGAGCTCGAAGTAGGAGAAGAGAGCGGCTCGAACTGGCATTCTCGCCGGTGCCTGACTACTGATTGACGAGGTTCGCGACGGCGTTGATCGCGACCGCGATGATGGTCGTTCCGAAGATGAACGACAGGATGGCATGCCTGACGACGACACGCCGTAGCCGTTTCTGCGTGACGGTCGTATCGGAAACCTGGTAGGTCATGCCGATCGTGAACGCCGTGTAGGCGAAGTCCCGGTAGTCCGGCCCGCCGTCTTCGAAGTCGAATCCTCCGCTCGGAGGCGTGTAGTAGAGGCGCGCATACATCAGCGTGAACGTCGTGTGAATCGCCGCCCAGCCGACGACGATGCTCCCGACCGCCAACGCGGCGAGGAAGACTGCATGGCCGCCGCTGCTCTTCGCCGCCTCGGAGAGAGTGAAGAAGATCGCGACGAGGCTCGCGATGCTCGCACCGAGGATGACCCCGTCCGCGGTAGCGCGGGAGTCGTCCTCAGCCAGAGCGAGCTGCGCCGTCCCCTTGGCGTCCTTCCAGAAGATCGTCGTCCAGACCCAGGAGAGGAAGACCAGCGTCAGCGCATCCCAGCCGAAGAGGACCGCGACCGACCAGGAGGCGCCGACAAGGACTGCGACCCCGCCGGCCACGAATCCCGCGGCCGTCCCGGCGAAGATGCGCCGACGCGCCAGCCCCTGGATGTTCGGCGGCTCGCCCACCATGCTGGGGATAGCATCCGCGCCCGCTGGGGCTCGCCGCAAGCCGCGCACACGTGATGTGGGCGGTAAGAACGGAAAAACCCGCTGTTTCCAGCCGGTTCTTGAGGCTGCGGGGCTAGGATTCGAACCTAGACTACCCGGTCCAGAGCCGGGCGTCCTACCATTAGACGACCCCGCAACAGGGTCGGATTCTAGCGGCGGATCTCGTACTTGACGTGCTCGAGCCCGTAGACGTGCGTGAGGCCGATCTCGTCCAGCCCGCACTTCTCGAGCACGCGCCTCGAGGCGACATTCGTCTCCAGCGCTACCGCAACGATCCGCGCGAGACCGACCTCGTCGAAGCCGTACGCGATCGACGCTCGCGCGGACTCCGTCGCGTAGCCGTTGCCCCAGTGCTCCTTCAGGAAGCGGTAGCCGACCTCGACCTCCGGGCCGCCTTCGAGATGCTGCAGCCCGGCTGCCCCGATCGTTTCGCCTGACGCGGCGAGGTCGACCGCGCACATGCCGAAGCCGTGCTGTTCGAAGTGCGCGATCTGCCGCGTGAGCTTCTCGCGGTTCTCGTCCAGCGATGAGCGGGGCGCGCCGTACCAGACCTCCTCCGCATCGACGTAGATCGCGTGCCACGCATCGAGGTCGTCCAGCGTCGGCGCCCGCAACGCGAGCCGCTCGGTCGTCAGGCGCAAGCTAGGCGACTTCCGCCCAGTCTCCGTACAGAGACGTGTAGAGGCCTTGCCGGGCCATCAGCTCGTCGTGCGTGCCCTGCTCGATCACCTTGCCGTGCTCGAGGACGACGATCAGGTCGGCGTCGCGGATCGTCGAGAGCCTGTGCGCGATCACGAACGCCGTCCGGTCGGCGAGCAGGGTGCGCAACGCGGTCTCGATGCGCCGCTCGGTGCCGATGTCGACCGACGACGTCGCCTCGTCGAGGATCAGGATCCGCGGATCGGCGAGCAGCGCCCGCGCAAAGGCGACGAGCTGCCTCTGACCGAGCGAGAGCCGCGTCCCCCGCTCCTGGAGGTTCGTCTCGTATCCGTCCTCGAGCGCCATGATGAACTCGTGCGCGCCCACGGCCTGGGCCGCGGCGGCGACCTCTGCCGGGCTCGCGTCCGGCGAGCCGAAAGCGATGTTGTCGCGGACCGTGCCTGCGAAGAGGAACCCTTCCTGCGGCACGACTCCGAGCTGCCTGCGGAGCGACTCCTGGGTCACGTCGCGCAGGTCGATGCCGTCGATCGTGATCCGCCCCTCGACGGGGTCGTAGAAGCGGGCGAGGAGCTTCGCGATCGTCGACTTGCCGGCGCCCGTGTGCCCGACCAGCGCGACGGTCGTTCCGGCCGGGACGTCGAGGTCGATCCCGTGCAGCACCTCCGGGCCCGTGCCGTAGCCGAAGCGCACCTCCTCGAAGCGAACGCGGCCTTCGATCCGTCCCAGGTCCTTCGCGCCGGGGTTGTCGCGGACCTCGGGATCCTCGTCCATCACGTTCATGATGTTGTCGAGCGCGGCGACGGCGGACAGGAACGTGTTGTAGAGCTGCGAGAGCTGCTGGACGGGGTCGAAGAAGTTCGAGATGTAGAGAACGAACGTGAAGAGAGTGCCGACCATGAGGCTTCCGCCGAAGACGAGGTAGCCGCCGTAGCCGAGCACGATCGCGGTCGCGAGCGCCGAGAGGAAGTCGACGAACGGGAAGTACAGGCCGTTGAGGATGACCGTCTCCTGGTTCGCCTCGCGGTAGTGGGCGTTGACGGCCCGGAAATTCCGCTCGTTCGCCTGCTCGCGACGGAACGACTGGACGACGCGCATGCCGCTGATGTCCTCGGCGAGTGTCGCAGTGACGAGCCCGAGCCGCTCCCGTACGGCGCGGTAGGCTCGAGCCGAGCGGACGCGGAAGATCGCCGTCGCGACAAACATCAGCGGCAGCACGAGGAGCGTCGCGAGCGCGAGCCGCCAGTCGAGGAAGAAGAGGATGATCGCCGTGCCGAAGAGGAAGAGCGTGCTCTGGACGAGCGTCGTGACGCCGTCGGTGACGAGCTGGTCGAGCGCCTCCACGTCGTTCGTCAGCCGGCTGATGATCACACCGGCTCGGTTGCGCTCGTAGAAGCCGAGGGAGAGACGCTGCAGGTGGCGAAAGAGCGTGTTTCGGAGGTCGGCCAGGATCCGCTCGCCGGTCCAGCCCGTGAAGTACGTCTGCGCCGCGCTCGTTCCGAGGTTCATGACGCCGGCGATCACGAAGAGCACGACGATGACCGTCAGCGTGTGGAGGTCGTGCTTCGCGATCCCGTCGTCGATCGCGAGGCCTGCGAGGTACGGCGGGGCGAGAGCGGTGGCTGTGGCAGCGAGCAGCGAGATGATCGCGAGTGCGGTCTGGCGCTTGTACGGCGCGGCAAGGAGGGCGAGAGTCGTGACTCGGCGGACGGTTCGCTGCCACGACCAGTCCTCGACCTTCACCGGCTCGCGGTTCCTCGTCAGGTGGCCTCCCGGCTGCCAGACCCTCACCCCGCAGCCTCCGCGGTCGCTTCGACCCGGTGCGCGAACTCGGCCTCGAGCAGCCCGTGCTCGTGGATGTCGCGGTAGACGGCGTTCGTCCGGAGCAGCTCCTCGTCGGTTCCGCGTCCCACGATCCGCCCGCTGTCGAGGACGACGAGCTCGTCGGCGAGGGAGATCGTCGACAGGCGGTGCGCGATGATGATCGTCGTCCGGCCTTTCATCGCCTCGCGGAGACCGAGCCGGATCTTGGCCTCGGTCGTCGCGTCGACCGAGGCGGTTGCGTCGTCGAGGATCAGGATGCGCGGCTCCATGATCAATGCCCGCGCGATCGCGAGACGCTGGCGTTGCCCGCCGGAGAGCGTGATCCCGCGCTCGCCGATCACGGCGTCGTAGCCGTCCTGCAGCGCGGCGATGAAATCGTGGGCCTGCGCGAGCCTCGCTGCGCGCTCGACCTCTTCGTCCGTCGCGTCCGCGCGGCCAAAGGCGATGTTCTCGCGGACGGTCGCCGAGAAGAGGAACGGGTCCTGCGCGACGATGCCGATCTCGCGCCGCAGCGACTGGAGCTTCACGTCGCGGACGTCGACGCCGTCGATCGTGATCCGTCCCTCGGTCGCGTCGTAGAACCGGGGGACGAGCGTTGCGAGCGTCGTCTTGCCGGACCCGGTGTGGCCGATCAGTGCGACGGTTCGCCCGGGCTCCAGCTCGAGGTCGATCTCGTGCAGCACGGGCCGGCCGGCTGCGTACTCGAACGACACGCCCTCGTAGTGGACGCGGCCGTCACCCGGCGGCATCTCGGTCGCATCCGGCTTGTCGGCGATCTCCTCGGGCTCGTCCATGATCTCGAAGATCCGCTCGCCGGAGGCCGTCGCGCGCTGTGACTGGCCGACCCACATGCCGAGCATGCGGAGCGGCATCACGAGCATCACCACGAGCACGTTGAAGAAGAAGAAGGTCTTGATGTCGAGCGTTCCGTCGGCGACCATCCGGCCGCCCTGGAGCAGGACGCCCGCCTGCATGATCAGCGGCAGGAACGAGAGCAGCGGCACGTAGAGAGCGCGCTGCTTGTTCGCGTCGACGCTGCGCTGGAAGACTCGCTCCGACCGGTAGGCGAACTTGTCGAGCTCGTTCTCCTCCTGGGCGAACGACTTGACGACGTGGACGCCGACGATGTTCTCCTCCGCGACGGTGGCGACGTCGGCCATCTTCTGCTGGACGTCGCGCAGCACGGGGTGGGCGACGCGCGAGTAGCGGTACGCGAAGACGACGATCAGGGGCGTCACCGCGGTCGCGACGAGCGCGAGCTCCCAGTTGACGAAGAACATGATCACGGTCGCGCCGACGATCGTCAGCACGTTCTGGAAGAAGAAGACGAGGCCGTAGCCGAGGAAGAAGCGGACGGTCTGGAGGTCGACCGTGGCGCGGGAGAGGAGCTGGCCCGTCTGGTGGCGGTCGTAGAAGCCGAAGGAGAGCCTGAGCAGCTTCGCGTAGAGCGCGTTCCGCATGTCGTACTCGACGCCCAGCGCCTGGCGGCCGGAGATCAGGCGGCGGCCGGCCATGAACAGTGCGCGGGCGGCTCCGACGAGAACGACGGCGACAGCGATTCCGTAGAGCTCGCGATGGCTGTTCGCCGTGATGCGCGTTCTCGAGACCGCTCCCGGTCAGGTACGCGATCACGATCGCAGCGGCCTGGGAGCCGACCGCGAGGACGATCGAGACGACCAGGGAAACGCGGTACGGCCTGAGGAAGCCGAGCAGGCGGAAGAACGTCTCGCGATACGGCGCCGTCGTTGCCACAGCCGAAAATCTAGCCTTCGCTACTTGCGACGCGGTCGCAGTCGCGGGGAGACTGGCGTCATGAGCTCGGAGTTCCCGCGCGAGGACGCGTTCGACGAGGACTACCTGTACTTCTACGAGGAGCTCCTCACGCCCGAGCGGACCGCGTCCGAGGTGGAGCTCGTCTGGAAGCTGCTCGAGCTGGAGCCGGGGTTGGCGCTGCTCGACCTGGCCTGCGGGCATGGACGCATCGCGAACCCGCTCGCCGAGCGCGGCGTGCGCGTCACCGGGCTGGACGCGACGCCGCTGTTCCTCGAGCTGGCGCGCGAGGACGCGGCCCGGCGAGGCGTGGAGGTCGAGTACGTCGAAGGCGACATGCGCTCGATCCCATGGGGGGAGCGGTTCGACCGTGTGCTGTGCTGGTTCACGTCGTTCGGGTACTTCTCGGACGAGGAGAACCGCCGGGTGCTCGCAGAGGTGTTCGGCGCGCTCAAGCCAGGCGGGGTATTCGCCGTCGAGCTGAACCACCGCGACAATCTGCTCGGGCGGTACGCGGACGAGGTCGTGGTCGAGCGCGGGGCGGACCGGATGGTCGATCGGCATCGGCTCGACCTCCAGTCGGGCCGGTCGTTCGATCGAGCGGACGGTTGTGCGCGGCGGCAAGAGCCGGACGTTCGAGTTCTCGGTGCGGATGTTCAGCGCCGCCGAGCTCCAGGACTGGCTGCGTGTGGCGGGGTTTCGAGACACGCGCGCCTACGGCGAGGACGGAGAGCCGCTCACGCTCGAGCACCGCCGGATGGCGATCGTCGGCCGGAAGTAAGAGTCACGATCTCGGCACGGTCCCGTCACCCACGGGTGACGATTTCCTCGTTACGATCGCTGTGGGGAGGAGGTCGGGGGTACCGGTCCCGAGACGGCGTTCAGCGCCTCGAGCTCGGCCCGGATGAGCTCGACAGCGCGCTCCACGCGGTCCTGGTTCTCGGCGTCGTTCATCCAACGGCTCACGCCCGACGGGTGCGGGAGCGGAACGGCCACCGCCTCGCCGTGCTCGAAGCACCGCCCGACGCCGGCGTCGAGGCTCGACAAGCCGAGCAGCCGCCGGATCGCGAGCCCGCCCACCGGAACGATCAGCCGCGGCTGCAGCAACCGGAGCTCCCACTCGCGCCAGAACGAGCACAGCTCCTGCTCGCGCGCCGCCGGACTCCGGTCGCCGCCACCGGCCGACGCGCGACCCGGATAGCACCGGGTGACCGAGGCGCAGTAGAACGTCGCGTAGAACGCAGTCTCCTCGAGCCCGAGCCAGCGGCGCAGCGTCTGGCCGGCCCGGCCGCGCCACGGCCGACGCTGCTCGCCCTCCGCCAGACCGGGTGCCTGGCCCAGGAGATACGCCCTCTGCCCCGGGTGCCCTTCGAGCACGGGGCGCGACTCGATCGCAAACCCCGCCTCGGCGCATGCGCGGCAGGCACGGTTGTCACGCTGGAGCGACGCGAGCGACCGGTACGCCGAGCGCCGGCGCGTCACCCGCGCGAGCGCACGACGACGAACCAGTTCCCGTCGAAGAGAACCTCGCCGCCGCCGAGCTCCTCGGCGAGCTCCGACGCGACGAAGTACCGCTTGTAGACCTCCCAGCGCGACCCGTCGTTGAGGACGCGCTCCTGCCACTCGACCGGCTCGACGCCGTCGTGCAGTGCGGAGTCGATGACGACGAGCTCCGCCGCCACGCGCCGAGCCTCGGCCAGGAACCGGAAGCGGTCGTCCTCTTCCAGGTGTCCGTAGAAGTGGCCGGTCGCGATCCGCTCGAACGACCCGTCCTCGAACGGAACGTCGAGCGCGTCGCCGACGACGAACTCCGCATCGGGGATTCGCTCCGCGGCGACCTCCAGCATCGATGGGCTCGCATCCAGCCCGACGATCTCGCCGCGCAGATGCTGCGTCAGCCAGCCCGTCCCGCAGGCGATGTCGAGCGTGCGCGCCGCCGGCATCGACGCGACGGCGTTCTGCATCCGCTCGCGCTCCTCGTGCCACCCGGGTCGATCGCGCTCCTCGAACAGCCCGGTTCCGTACACCCAGTCGTCGTACTCGCGTGCGCGAGCCTCGTAGTACGCCTTCACGGTTCCTAGAGTACGCACGTGACGCTGCCGCTCGAATCGGTGCCGAACTTCTCCGAGGGGCGTGAGCAGGCGACGCTCGACGCGCTTGCCCGCGCGCTCGACGGTCCCGCGACGCTCCTCGACGTCCACGCGGACATCGACCACAACCGGTCGGTCTTCACGCTCGTCGGCGGCGAGGCACAAATCGTCGAGGCGCTCCTGGCTGCGGTCGTCTGCGCGAAGGATCGGATCGACCTGCGCCGCCACGAGGGAGTGCATCCACGTGTCGGAGCCGCGGACGTCGTCCCGGTCGTGCCGGTCTCCCCTGACGACATGCCTCGGGCGCAGACGACGGCGACAGACCTCGCCGAGCGGATCGGCGGCGAGCTCGGCCTGCCCGTGTTCCTGTACGGCGAGCTCGCACCCGGCCGCGGGCCGGCGTTCTTCAGGCGCGGTGGCCCGGAAGACCTTCAGCGCAGGATCGACCAGGGCGAGCTGAAGCCCGACTTCGGCCCCTCGCAGCTGCACGAGTCCGCCGGTGCCGTGCTCGTCGGCGCCCGCCGCCCGCTCATCGCCTTCAACGTCAATCTCGAGGGCGAGCTCGAGACTGCACGCGAAGTGGCCGCAATCATCCGCGAGACCGGCGGCGGCTTCCCGGGCGTACGCGCTCTCGGGCTCGACCTGCCGAGCGCCGGGCTTGTCCAGGTGAGCATGAACGTCGAGGACTGGGAGGCGGCCGCGCTGCACGACATCGTCGCGCGCGTCGAGCAGGAGGCGCTCTTCCGCGGGGCGACCGTCGTCGGGGCGGAGCTCGTCGGCTTGATGCCGGCTGGAGCAGCGGCAGCCGCAGCGGGCGCGTTGCTCAGGATCGACGGGTTCGATGCGTCTCGGGTACTCGAGCTTCGGCTGCTCGAGCGCTGAACGCCAGCCCCGCCAGTCCAGTTAGGGGAATCGCGATCGCGGCCGCTGCGAACACCTCCGGGGCGGCCACGAACGCGAAGAGCGGCGAGACCAGGAGCAACCCGGTCGCGTGGGCGCCCCGATGGACGAGCGAGACGAGACCCATCACGCGGCCGAGGAACCGATCGGGCACTTCCTCCTGGGCCGCCGAGTTGATCAGCACCCAGGACGAGCCCTGGCCGACGCCGCACACGAGCCCGGCGGCCAGCGCGACCGGGAGCGAGCCGGCCACGGCGAACAGTCCGTAGGCGGGCAGGTAGAGCGCCCACGCCAGCATGCTCGCGCGAGCCTTGCGACGCACCGGGAAACGAGCGAGTGCGGCGCCCGCGCAGATCGAACCGAACGCGTAAGCGGCGGCGACGAGCGAGAAGCTGCCGGCGCCGAGACCGAGAGTCGAGCGCACGAGCTCGGGCACGCCGACGATCCACGTTCCGGACGAGAGCGTGACCGCGAGCCCGAGCACGACGACAGATGCGGCGAGCACGGGCCGCGGCCGCAGCGCCGCGAAACCCTCGGAGATCCTTGGCCGGTGTGCCTCCGGCCCGCCGACTCGGCCTTTTGTCCGCACCCCGAGCAGGAACACGGCCGAGAGGAAGAACGAGGCCGCGTTGACCGCGAAGAACGCGCTGATCGGCATGACGACGAGCAGGAGACCCGCGAGCGCCCAGCCGCCGACCGAAAGCGCGTCGGCGGTCGCCCGCACAAGCCCGTTCGCCTGCTGCACGTTGCGGCGGTCGACGAGCTCCGGCAACAGCCCGCCGTACGCGGGGTCGAAGTAGCTCGTCGCCGCCGTGAGCACGAAGGCGGCCACGACGAGAACGGCAAGCGGAAGATGACCGGTCAGCCCTGCGATCGCGACAGGCACGAGCACGACACCGCGGATGACGTCGGCCGAGATCATCACGCGCCGTCGATCCCAGCGGTCGGCGACGACCCCGCCGTGCAGGCCGAAGAGGAGCGCGGGCACGCTGTCTGCGAGCCGGACCGCGATCACCCCGAGCGGCCCGCCCGCGACGAGCGCGAACCACATGAGCGCGATGTACTGGAAGGCGTCGCCGAGCTCGCTGACTGCGACTGCCGCGTACGTCCTCCGGAAGTCGCTGCGCCGAAAGAGCGCGGACGCCCGCTCCGGCCGGGCGGTCTCTCGCGGAAGCAGCTCCTCCGGAGTCGCGGTCGCGCGCTCGCTCACGCGCGTGTTCTACCGCGTGGAGAGCGGGCTAGACTGGCTCCGCCATGGCTCGGACGACCGCGGTCCGCCTGACAGGGGAGGACCTCACCCCGGACGACGTCTGGCACGTCGCGGTCGAGGACGGAACCGCCGAGCTCGACGATTCGGCGCGCGAGAAGCTCGCCGCCGCTCGCGCAGTCGTCGAAGACGCGCTGCGCAAGGACGAGCCGACCTACGGCGTCACGACCGGCTTCGGCCGCTTCGTCTCGACGCGGATTCCCGGCGAGCTGGCCGAAGAGCTCCAGCTGCGACTTCTGCGGAGCCACGCCTGCGGAGTCGGCGAGCCGTATCCGCGGGAGATCGTGCGGGCGGCGATGGTCATGCGCGCGAACACGCTCGCGAAGGGCTACTCCGGCACACGGGTCGAGGTCGCGGAGCTCCTGCTCGACTGCCTGGGCCGGGACGTCGTCCCGCAGGTGCCGAGCCGCGGATCGGTAGGCGCGAGCGGCGACCTGGCTCCGCTGGCGCATCTCGCGCTTCCACTCGTCGGCGAAGGACGGGCGTGGTTCGACGGCGAGCTGCTTGCGGGCGGCGACGCGCTGGCACGGGCGGGGCTCGAGCCGCTCCGACTCGAGGCGAAGGAGGGGCTCTCGCTCGTCAACGGCACGCAGTTCATGGGCGCGTTCGCGGCGCTCGGAGTCGTGCGTGCAAGTCGCCTCGCCAAGGCGGCCGATGTGGCCTGTGCGCTGTCGGTCGACGCACTGCAGGCCTCGCGCGACAGCTTTCTGCCGCGCATCCACGAGCTCCGGCCCTTCGAGGGCCAGGCCGCCGCAGCCGAGAACATCCTGGCGCTGCTCGACGGCTCGGCGATCAGCGAGGCACACCGGTGGTGCGATCAGGTCCAGGACGCGTACTCGCTCCGCTGCGCGGCTCAGGTGCACGGCGCCGCACGCGACCTGATCGATCATGTCGCCCGGACCGCCTCGATCGAGCTCAACGCCGCGACGGACAACCCGCTCGTCTTTCCGGAGGACGGCGTCGTGCTCTCGAACGGGAACTTCCACGGCCAGCCCGTGGCGTTCGCGCTCGATGTCCTGGCGCTCGCGGTCAGCGAGCTGGCGAGCATCTCGGAGCGCAGAACCGAACGCCTGGTCAATCCCGCGCTGTCCGACGGGCTACCGGCCTTCCTCACATCGAACGGCGGCCTGAACTCCGGCTTCATGATCCCGCAGTACGTCGCGGCCTCGCTCGTGAGCGAGAACAAGGTGCTCAGTCACCCTGCGAGCGTGGACACGATCCCCACGAGCGCCGGCCAGGAGGATCATGTGTCGATGGGCAACGCGGCCGGGCTCAAGGCGTGGCAGGTGCTCGCGAACGCCGAGCGCGTCGTCGCGATCGAGCTGCTCGCGGGCGCACAGGCTGTCGAGTTCCATGCCCCGCTCGGGCCGGGAGTCGGCCCGCGCGCCGCGCGCGAGCTCGTGCGGTCGGTGTCGCCGCGGCTCGGCGACGATCGTTCGCTGTCCGACGACATCGAGGCGATCGCCGCGGCGATCCGGGATGGTTCGGCGATCGCCGCCGTCGAGGCCGAGGCAGGCGAGCTGCGCTGACGCTGCCCAAGACCCCGATCCCGAAGCGGCCGTTCCGCGACAGCGCGCTCTTCTACGCGGGCGTCGCGATCATCTTCGTCGTCATCGTCGTGCTCACCGGGGGCGACGTGATGGTCGCGATCCCGGTCGCGCTCGCCTGCTTCCTGATCGCGACCGGCTACGCATGGTGGAAGTTCAGGCAGCGGATTCGGTTCGACGACGAGCAGGAGTCGCCGTGACGACGATCGACACGCTCGATAGGACCGTCGAGTCGCTCTGCGGCGACCTGGGCAACATTCGCGCGCCGCGCGGCACCTCGCTGAACGCGAGGTCGTGGTCGACGGAGGCTCCGTTGCGGATGCTCCTGAACAACCTCGACCCCGAGGTCGCCGAGCGGCCCCGGGAGCTCGTCGTCTACGGCGGCTCCGGGAAGGCCGCCCGCAACCACGACGCGCTCCGTGCGATCGTCCGCTCGCTGCTGACGCTCGGCGACGAGGAGACGCTGCTCGTGCAGAGCGGGAAGCCGGTCGGCGTGCTGCGGACGCACTCGGGAGCGCCGCGCGTTCTGATCGCGAACGCGCTCCTCGTCCCGCGCTGGGCGACCTGGGACGAGTTCCGGCGGCTCGAGGCCGAGGGCCTGACGATGTTCGGGCAGATGACGGCCGGGAGCTGGATCTACATCGGAACGCAGGGGATCCTGCAGGGCACGTACCAGACGTTTGCGGCGGCCGGCGAGCTGCATTTCGGCGCCGGCGACCTCAGTGGCCGGACGATCCTCACGGCCGGGCTCGGCGGAATGGGCGGCGCCCAGCCGCTCGCGGCGACGCTGGCGGGCGGAGTGATCCTCTGCGTCGAGGTCGACCCGTCCCGGATCGAGCGCCGATTGGAGACTGGGTACCTCGATCGCTCGACGGATTCGCTCGACGAGGCCGTGTCGCTCGTTCACGACGCGGCGCGCGAAGGGCGTGCGCTCTCGGTCGGGTTGCTCGGCAACGCCGCCGAGGTCATCCCCGAGCTTGCTGCCCGCGGTGAGCACTTCGACCTCGTCACCGACCAGACGGCCGCACACGATCCGCTCGAGGGGTATGTGCCTGTGGGGTTGTCGGTCGACGAGGCCGCGGTGCTGCGTGCGAGCGACCCCGACGAGTACCTCCGTCAAGCCCGTGAGTCGATCGCACGGCACGTCGAGGGACTCCTCGAGTACGTCCGAGCGGGCAGCTATGTTTTCGATTATGGCAACAATCTCCGCGGGGAGGCTTATGAAGCCGGTGTAACGGAGGCCTTCTCATACCCGGGTTTTGTCCCGACCTATATCCGGCCGCTCTTCTGCCGTGGCATCGGCCCGTTCCGTTGGGCCGTGCTCTCCGGCGACGAAGAGGACATCGCGACGATCGACGCTCGGCTGAAGGAGCTCTTTCCGGACGACGACCTCCTTCAGCGATGGCTCGAGCTCGCGCCGGAGCGAGTCCATTTCCAGGGCCTGCCTGCCCGGATCTGCTGGCTCGGGCTCGGCGACCGTGCGCGCGCCGGGCTCGCGATCAACGAGCTCGTGCGGACGGGCAAGGTCAAGGCGCCGGTCGTCATCGGCCGCGACCACCTCGATGCCGGCTCCGTCGCCTCGCCGTACCGCGAGACCGAGGCGATGAAGGACGGCTCCGACGCGATCGCCGACTGGCCGATCCTGAACGCGCTCGTGAACGTTGCCGCGGGAGCGACATGGGTCAGCGTGCACCACGGCGGCGGCGTCGGGATCGGGAACTCAATCCACGCGGGCATGGTCGTGGTCGCCGACGGCACCGACGAGATGGCCGAGCGGCTCGAGCGCGTGCTGACGACCGATCCGGCGATGGGCGTCCTGCGGCACCTCGACGCCGGCTACGAGGAGGCGGCCGAAGCTGCGGCCGAGCAGGGCCTCGAGCTGCCGATGCCTCCAGCGCGCGGAGAGTGAGCTCGGCGGACCATCCGTCGCGACTGCTCGTTCGCGACCTCGCACAGGCCGTGACGCCGGCGAGCGCCGAGGCGCCGTTGCGCGGTGCCGATCTCGGACGGGTCGATGTCCTCGAGGACGCATACGTCCTGTGCGAGGGCGGACGCATCGCCGAGCTGGGGCGGATGGCCGACCTCGGTTCGCTCGAAGGGGACGCCGAGGAGCTCGACGGGCGTGGGCTGTGCGCGCTCCCGGGGCTCGTCGACTGCCACACGCACGCGTGCTTCGCGGGCGACCGTGCCGGCGAGTTCGAGCTGCGCGCTCGCGGAGCGAGCTACGAGGAGCTGCACGCGGCGGGAGGCGGCATCCTGTCGACCGTCGAGGCGACGCGCGCGGCCGGCGAAGACGGGCTTCGCGTCGCGGTGCGCCGGCATCGCAAGTGGATGCTCCACACCGGCACGACGACCTTCGAGGCCAAGTCGGGCTACGGGCTCGACCGCGAGACCGAGCTCGCATCCCTGCGGGCGATCAAGGCCGAGGGCGGCGTCCCGACCTGGCTGGGCGCTCACGCCGTGCCTCCGGAGCACGACGACGCCGACGCCTATCTCGACTTCGCGCTGGCGGAGGTCCTCCCGGAAGCCGCGCAGATCGCCGAGGCGGCCGACGTCTTTCTCGAGCGCGGCGCCTTCGACCGCGAGCAGGCGAGGCGGTACCTCGAGGCGTGCGGCGAAGCGGGGCTGGCCCTGCGGCTCCACGGCGATCAGTTCTCCGATCAGGGAGCGATCCCGCTCGCCGTCGAGCTCGGCGCGCGCTCGGTCGACCACCTCGAGGCGACCGGCGACGAAGGCGTTCGAACCCTTGCGGACAGCGACGTCGTCGGCGTCCTCCTGCCCGTCGCCGCGCTCGTCCTCGGCCGGCCGATGCCCCCGGCGCGCGCGCTCGTCGACGCCGGCGCAGCGGTGGCCCTCGCGACCGACTTCAACCCGGGCAGCGCGTTCTGCGAGAGCCTCCCGATCGTCACCTCGCTCGCGTGCACACAGCTCGGCCTCTCGCCGGGCGAGGCCCTCGGTGCGGTGACGGTCAACGCAGCTCACGTGCTCGGCCGCGCGGACCGGATCGGAAGGCTCGCGCCCGGCTATGACGCGCATCTCGTCCTGCTCGGGGCGCCTGACTGGCGACACCTCGCGTACCACGTCGGCGGCGCAGTCGTGAGCGCCGTCGTTCGGTCGGGCCGCCTCGAGTGGCAGCGCTAGTGCCCCATCCAGCAATGCATGCCGGCCTCTGGCCCGCGATCACGCTTGGTGCTCGCGACCCAGAAGCTCGGCGGCATCACTGGACGGGGCACTAGGCTAGGTCTCGTGCCCACCCGCAAACAGCGCCGCCGGCGCGAAAAGGAGCGCCGCCACGAGTACGAGTACGTCTACGTCGACGAAGAGGGCCGCGAGGTAGAGGTCGAAGAGCCCGAGCAGGGCCCCTCGAAGAGCAAGAACGGAAAAGGGCCGGTCCGCACGCGGAGCGGCCGCAGGATCGAGCCACCGTCGTGGAACCGGGTCGGAAAGCGAGCACTCATCTTCGCGCCGCTCATGTTCATCACGATCAGGCTCCTCGAGCACGGCGAGCCGCTCGCAGCGACGGTGTTCCGCACCGTCTTCCTCCTGCTCGTGTTCCTCCCGTTCAGCTACGTGATGGACACGTTCCTCTACCGCTCATACCAGCGGCGCACGCAGCGGAAGAGCTAGAGCACGGGATCGCCGCGGTAGTGGCCCTCGCCGGGCCACGGCGACAGCATCAACAGGATCTTCGCCCCGGAGTCGCTCGCCACGATGCGCCGCTCGTCGGGATCGAACGCGACCATCGTGCCGGCCTGCGCATCCAGCGTCTCGCCGGCCGACTCGATCTGCACGGTGCCGTCGACGACGACGAGGAACGCGTGCTCCTTGACCTGGTGATCTCCGAGCTTCTGTCCAGGCAGCAGCCCGATCAGGACGGCGCGGCCCTCGTCGGAGGAATGCAGGACGACGGGCGATCGACTTCCGTCCGGCGTCTCGATCTCCGACAGTCGCCAGCTGCGCACGAGACGATCCTATCCGGCCTCCGGACCGGGTTGGAGCCACGGTTAGACTCGCCGTCGTGAGCCTCCTGGTGGAAAGGCACGAGCTGGGCCCGGTCGGGACGAACTGCTACGTCGTCCGTCGGGATGCCTCCGCGGAGGCGGTCGTCGTCGATCCCGGAGCGGACACCCCCGAGCTGCCCGAGCTCTGCGCGGGAATCCTGATCACGCACTCGCACTGGGATCACCTCGGCGGGGTCGCGACCTACGCCGCCCGCACCGGCGCGAAGGTGTACATGCCCCGCCTGGAGGCGCCGGTCCTCGCACAGCCGGAAAACTGGTTTCCGGAGATCCCGCTCCAGCCGTACAACGCGGACGTCCTGCTCGACGGCGGCGAGACGCTCGAGCTCGCGGGGATCTCCTTCGAAACGCTCAACGTCCCGGGGCACTCGCCGGGCCACGTGGCGTACTACGCGCACGGCGCGCTCTTCTCCGGCGACGTGCTCTTCGCCGGCTCGGTCGGGCGGACCGACATCCCGTACGGCGACTGGGACACGCTCGTCGAGTCGATTCGCGGCCTGGTCGAGCGCTTCCCGCCCGAGACGATCGTCTATTCCGGCCACGGCGCCGAGACGACCCTCGGTGACGAGCTCGAACGCAACCCGTTCCTGGACGAGCTCCGCGTCTCGTGAAGTTCGAGGCGCCGAGAGGCACACAGGACGTCTTGCCTGCGCAACAGCCGCTCTGGGAGCGCGTGATCCGCGAGACCGAGTACGTCTGCGCGGCGTACGGCTACCGGCGGATCACGACGCCGCTCTTCGAGGACACCGAGCTCTTCACGCGCACCTCCGGCGCGGGCTCCGACGTCGTCCAGAAGGAGATGTACACGTTCACCGACCGCGGCGACCGCTCGCTGACGCTCCGTCCCGAGGGAACGGCCTCGGTCGCGCGCGCGTACGTCGAGCACGGTCTCCACCGCGAGCCGCAGCCGGTGAAGACGTTCCTGATCGGGCCGATGTACCGCTACGCGGCGCCGCAGCGCGGAAAGTTCCGGGAGTTCTGGCAGCTCAACGTCGAAGCGATTGGCTCCGACGATCCCGCGCTCGACGCGGATGTGATCCAGCTCTACGCGGAGCTGCTGCGCAGGCTCGGGATCGACGGTTGGTGGCTCGAGCTGAACTCGATCGGCGACCGGAACTGCCGGCCCGCGTACCTCGGGCAGCTGAACGCATGGCTCGAGGAGCACGCCGACGAGCTCGATGAGGACACGCTGGCGAAGCGGAAGACGAGCCCGCTGCGCGTCTTCGACAACCTGGCGCAGAAGCCCGAAGCGGTCCAGCAGGCGCTCGCCGGAGCGCCGAAGATCGGCGAATCGCTCTGCGCCGAGTGCCAGGCCCACTTCGACGCCGTGCTCGGCTACCTCGACGCGTGCGGAGTCGCGTACCGGCTCGTGCCGACGCTCGTCCGCGGGCTCGACTACTACACCCGCACGACGTTCGAGTTCATGGCGACAGCCCTCGGCGCGGCGCTGTCACTCGCGGGCGGCGGGCGTTACGACTACCTGATCGAGGAGATCGGCGGGCCACCGACGCCTGCCGTCGGGATCGCGAGCGGCATCGAGCGGCTCGTCCTGTCGCTCGCCGAGCAGGGAGCCGAGCCTGCCCAGCCGGAGGTCGACGTGTTCTTCGCGGTCGAGGACGACGCTGCGCGGCCGAGCGTGCTCGCGTCGATGGCCGAGCTCCGCCGTGCCGGACGCGCGGCCGAGACGGATTACGCGGGCCGGTCGCTCAAGGGCCAGCTCACGCAGGCTGGACGCGTAGGCGCGAACGCGACGGTGATCGTGCGCTCGGACGGCGCGACGCTGCGCCGCCCGCAGGAGCAGGACGTCGAGTTCTCGTCGCTCGCAGAGGCGGTGGACTCGCTGTGAGCTGGCGCGACCTCGGCGCGGGCGAGCTCAGTCGTGACCTCGTCGGGGAACGGCGCACGCTCTCGGGGTGGGTGGCGCGCCGCCGCGACCACGGCGGGCTCATCTTCGTCGACCTGCGCGACTCGACGGGCATCGGCCAGCTCGTCCTCAACCCGGAGCGCTCGCCCGAGGCGGCCAAAGCCGCCCACGACATCCGCAACGAGTTCGTCCTCCGCGCGACCGGCGAAGTGGCCGCCCGCGCACCCGAGAACGTGAACCCGAACATCCCGACCGGCGCGGTCGAGCTGCAGGTCGACGACCTGGAGATCCTCTCGACGAGCCCGCCGCTCCCGTTCCAGCTCGACGAGGAAGGCGTCGACGAGACGCTGCGCATCCGCTACCGCTGGCTCGACCTGAGGCGCGACAAGCTCCAGCGCAACATCCGCCTGCGCGCAAAGGCCGTTGCGATTATCCGCCGCGAGATGGAGGCCGCCGGCTTCGTCGATATCGAGACCCCGATCATGGCGAATCCGACTCCCGAGGGCGCACGCGACTTCCTCATCCCCACGAGGCTGCAGAAGGGCCGTTTCTTCGCGCTCCCGCAGTCGCCGCAGATCTACAAGCAGCTACTTGTGATCAGCGGATTCGAGCGCTACTACCAGATCGCGCGCTGCTTCCGGGACGAGGACGTCCGCGCCGACCGGGTTCAGGAGCTGACCCAGCTCGACGTCGAGATGGCGTTCCCCGACCGGGAGCTCATCTTCGAGCTCATCGAGCGGACCTTCTCGGCCGTTTGGCGCGAGACGATCGGCGAGGAGCTGCCGACGCCGTTCCCACGCATGACCTACTCCGAGGCCATGCTGCGCTACGGCTCGGACAAGCCCGATCTCCGCTTCGGCCTCGAGATCGAAGACGCGACGGAGGCGACTCGGGACTCGGAGTTCAAGGTTTTCGCCGACGCCCCCGCGGTGCGGTTCCTGCGTGTTCCGCAGGAACTCTCGCGCGCGGATCTCGAGCGGTTCGAGGAGTTCGCGAAGGAGTGGGGAGCAAAAGGCCTGGCGTACATCGTGTACGGCGAGGACGGGGAGCCGCGCTCGCCGATCGCGAAGTTCCTTTCGGAAGAGGAGATGGCGGTCTTCAGGAGCGAACCGGGCACGACGGTCCTCTTCGGGGCCGCCCGTCCCGAGATCGTGGCCCGTGTCCTCGGGAACGTGCGGCTTCGCCTCGGAAAGACGATTGGCCTAGTCGATGAAGGAACCTGGCGACCACTCTGGGTCGTCGACTTCCCGATGTTCGACTGGGACGAGGACGACCAGCGCTGGAAGGCGAACCATCACCCCTTCACCGCCCCAACGCCCGAATCGGAGCCTATGCTCGAGAAGGATCCAGGCCGGGCCGTTGCGCAGGCCTACGACTTCGTGCTGAACGGCAACGAGCTCGGATCGGGCTCGATCCGGATCCACCGGCCCGAGATCCAGCAACGCGTCTTCGACCTGCTCGACATCTCGCCGGAAGAGCAGCGTGAGCGCTTCGGCTTCCTTCTCGACGCCCTGACAATGGGGGCTCCACCGCACGGAGGAATCGCCCCCGGCATCGACCGAACCATGATGCTCCTGGCCGGCGAGCCCAACCTCCGCGACGTCATCGCATTCCCGAAGAACCAGGCCGGTGTCGATCCTATGAGTGGGGGGCCTAGCGACGTCCCGCCGGAGCAGCTCGACGAGCTGGGCATCCAGCTGAAGCCGGAGACGAAGCCGACCGCCGGGGATTAGTCTTCCGACGATGCCGACGGCACTTGGGCCGAGATTCGTGCTCGAAGCGGGTTTCCTCGTCCTGCTCGCCGTCGTCGTCGGGCTCGCCGATCTCGACCCCTTGCTGATCGTCCTCGTCATGCTCGTCGGCTGGATCCTCGCCTCGCTGATCGAGTACTTCGCGTGGCGGCAGTCTCAGTCGACGCTGATGCGCGGCTTTGAGCCCGCGTTTGCCGGCGGCGTCAGCGAGATGGCCGTCGACGACGCGCCGCCGCCGCCGTCACCACCACCGCCTCCTGCGCCCGCTCCGCCGCCGGACGAGGACACGGTCATCGAGCCTCCTGCCGCCGAAGGCCAGACGGAGGAGCCGAAAGCGGACGAGGCTCCCGCCGCCGAAGAGACTGCTTCGGCCGAGGCCACCGGACCGACCGCGTTCGCAACCGCGGAGGAGCGGCGCGCCGAGTATCGCCTGGACCCGCTGCAACGTCGGCCACGGCGCAAATGGATCCTCTTCGGCCCGTACGAGCGGCGCGAGGAGCCGGCCGAGGACGACAATGAAGCGTGAAACTCACTTCCGCGGGTGCACAACGGGGGATCGCAGTCACAGCCGTGTTGCTGCTCGCGGCTCTGGTCGGGCTCGCAGTCGCTTCGCGCTTCCGGGACTCGCCGTCAGGCCCGAAGCTCCCGGCGCGGGTCGGTAACTGGTACCAGGCGCGCGCCGCGCCTCTGAGGGCCGACCTCGAGGGCACGACCACGGCCTGTGGCGTCGAGCTCGGCCGGCAGACGATGGGCCTCGCCGATCCGGTGCTTCCGTGCGGCGCGAAGATCTACGTCGGCTTCGGAGACGAGGACGTTCTGACGCAGGTGATCGCAACCGGGCCGGGGCCCGCCGGCACGCGCTTCGGGCTGACGCCTGCGCTCGCGCAGAGCCTCGGCATCGAGCGGCCCGTGACTGTTCGCTGGAGCTACGCGCGCTAGTTCGTATAGTTGAGGACGTGCTCGACCCTGTGCGTGACCTCGTCGCAAATGTTGAACCAACATCACTGCATAGGGAGCCCGAGTCCTGCTAGGCCTCCGGCCTAGGAGGTAGGGCACCCACCTGGCTCGTCCAGGTTCGCAACGCGGCGGGGCAACATCGGCAGGGTGGGGCACGACCCTGCTCGGCTAGCCTGACTTCGATGATCGAGGTGGCCGGAGACGCGACTCGCGGCGGCGACTGGGCGTGCGTGCGCCTCGTCCTCGACGGGGACCGGATCGTGCACGCGGACGCCGACGGGCTCGACGCTTCACTCGTCGGGCTGACGTTGCTCGAAGCTGCCGCCGTCCCCGGCGAGCGACTCTCCGTCGACGCCCTCGCGAACGCGATCGGCCCGGTCTTCGCGGCCGCCGCAGATCCCGAGCGGATCGCCGTCGCGATGAGCGGCGGCGTGGACAGCGCCGTGGCTCTGCTGCGGGCAGGCCCCGCGGCGATCGGGGTCACACTCCGGCTCTGGATCGACCCCGAGGCGCCCGCGTCGGAGCGTGCCTGCTGCTCGCCGGAGGCCGTGATCGCCGCGCGCGAGACATGTCACCGGCTCGGCCTCCCGCACGTGACGCTCGACGCCCGCGAAGCGTTCCGCGCCGCGATCGTGCAGCCGTTCGTCGACGCCTACGCCCGTGGGGAGACGCCCAATCCGTGCACGCGCTGCAACGGGAGCTTTCGGTTCGCGCAGCTGCTTGCGTTCGCGCGCCGTGCAGGTGCGGCACGGCTGGCGACCGGTCACTACGCACGGATCGTCGAGCACCGAGGTCGCTCGCTGCTGGCCCGCGCCGTCGACCCGCAGAAGGACCAGTCGTACATGCTTGCGCGGCTCGACCCGCGTCACCTCGAGCGGATCTGGTTTCCGCTCGGCGAGCAGACGAAGGAGGAGACGCGCGCCGAGGCCGAGCGCGCCGGGTTGGCCGTGGCGCGCCGCGCCGAGAGCCAGGAGGCGTGCTTCCTCGGCGGCGGGGACTACCGCCACTTCCTCGAGCGGCACGGTCTGAACAGCCGCGAGGGCCGTGTCGTCGACGAGAGGGGAGCGACGGTCGGAACGCATCAGGGCTTCTGGCGCTTCACGGCAGGCCAGCGACGGGGGCTCGGCGTATCGACCGGACAGCCGGCCTACGCGCTCGGGAGCGATCCGGAAACGAACACCGTCGTGGTCGGTCCTCGGGCCTCGCTTGCCCGGCGCGAGGTGAGCGCTTCCGGGCGCCTCTTCGCATCGGTCACGCGAGGCGACGCGAAGCTGCGCTACCGGTCTCCGGCCGTTGCGGCCGACGTCGAGGCGACCGACGACGGGTTCCGCCTCCGGCTCGACGAGCCCGCCTTCGGCGTCGCCGCGGGCCAGACGGCCGTTCTCTACGAAGGTGACGTCGTGATCGGTGCGGGGAAGATCACAGAGTGCTCGGCCTGAGCCGCATCCCAAGCGCCTGCCCGACCGTTGCCGACGAGACATTGCGATGACCGACGAGATCACGCTCACCATCCCGCGCGACCGCGCGCTGTACAGCGTCGCCCATCTCGTGCTGGGCGGCCTCGGCATCCGGCTCAACCTGACAATCGAGCATCTCGAGGATCTCCAGCTGGCGCTCGAGGCCGTCCTCGACCGGGTCCGGGCCGATCCGGTGGCGGTCACGCTCCGAGTGAAGGACGGCGAGATCGAAGCGCTCGTCGGGCCGATGAGCGACGGCGTCCGCGCCGAGCTCGCCGCGGACGGAGGAGATGACGTCGGCCTGCGTCGCGTCCTCGACGCGCTCGTCGATCACATCGAGCTCGAGACGGAGGACGGCGGCGACTGGTTGAAGCTGACGAAGGCGGCGGGGAGGACGGAGGCGTGACCGACGTCGACGACCGAGCGCTGCTGCGCCGCTACCACGAGGAAGGCGACCTCGCAGCCCGCGATCAGCTGATCGAGCAGTACATGCCGCTCGTCAGGTCGCTGGCCCGGCGCTACTCGTATCGGGGTGAGCAGCTCGACGATCTCGTCCAAATCGGGGCGATCGGTCTGATCAAGGCGATCGACCGCTTCGACGTCGACCGCGGTGTCGAGCTGACGACGTATGCGACGCCGAACATCATCGGCGAGATCAAGCGGCACTTCCGCGACAAGGGCTGGTCCGTGCGCGTGCCGCGCGGGCTCCAGGAGCTGAACGTCCAGCTCTCGAAGCTGATCGAGGAGCAGACGGTCGAGCTCGGGCGCTCACCGACGATCCCTGAGCTCGCCAAGGTGGCCGGCGTCGAAGAGGAGCTCGTGGTCGAGGCGCTCGAGAGCGGGCGCGCGTACAGCTCGGTCTCCCTGTCGACCGGAGGCGGGCAGGACGACGAGGGCGAGCTCGACCCGCTGGATTCGCTCGGGGCCGAGGAGCCGCGATACGAGGTGTCGGAGGATCGCGCGATGCTGGCGCCGGGATTCCAGGTGCTGGACGAGCGCGAGCGGCTGATCCTCCACCTGCGCTTCTTCAAGGGGTTGACCCAGTCGCAGATCGCGCAGCAGGTCGGGATCTCGCAGATGCACGTGTCACGGTTGATCCGCCGCGCCCTCGAGCGGATCCGGGAGGAGATCGGTGACGAGGGTGGCGAGGAGCCGGCACCGAGGAGGCGCGCCGCCGGCTGAGCGGCGCCTTTTGGGTAAGGCACTGTCCACCTCCTCCCCGCTGCGATCGTAATCAGGAAGTTCGCGCGTGTGTGAGACGCGAGTGCGCCAAAAGTGCGACTCGTACAATCACTCGCATGCGCACGAGCCCCGAGCTTCGAGAGGGCTTTCTCTCGTTCTTCGAGTCGAAGGGCCACAAGCGGCACCCGTCCGGCTCGCTCGTTCCGCCCGACTGGGACCGCTCGACCCTGCTCAACAGCGCGGGCATGCAGCCGCTGATGCCGTACTTCCTCGGCCGCGAGACGCCGCCGGCGCCCCTCCTCACGACCGTGCAGAAGGTCTTCCGCACGCCCGACATCGACGAGGTCGGGCTCGACGGCACGCACCTGACCTTCTTCGAGATGCTCGGCAACTTCTCGTTCGGCCAGTACTTCAAGGACGGGGCGATCGACCTCGCGTGGGAGTTCGTCTTCGACCACATGAAGGTCGACCCGGACAAGTTCTGGGTCACGGTCTTCGCCGGCGATCCGGAGCTCGGGCTCGGCGAGGACGAAGAAGCCGTCCGTCTCTGGGAGGCGAAGGGCCTGCCTCCGGAGCGGATCGTTCGGCTCGACCGCTCGCACAACTTCTGGTCGGTCGGCGGCCCGGGCCCCTGCGGGCCGGACACCGAGCTCTTCTACGACCGCGGCCAGGAGATCGGCTGCGGCCGCCCGACCTGCGCTCCGGGCTGCGAGTGCGAGCGCTTCCTCGAGTTCTGGAACCTCGTCTTCATGGAGTACGAGCTGCACGAGGACGGGACGGTGACGCCGCTTCCGAAGCAGAACGTCGACACCGGGATGGGCTTCGAGCGCGCGGCGGCGGTCCTGCAGGGCGTCATCTCCGTCTACGACACCGACGGCTACCAGTCGATCATGGAGTGGATCGCGCAGGAGAGCGGGGTTGCATACGGCGACTCGGAGGCTGCGACGAAAGCCCATCGGATCCTCGCCGACCATGGCCGCGGGATGACGTTCCTCGTCGGCGACGGCGTGATGCCGTCGAACGAGGGCCGTGGCTACGTCCTGCGCCGCATCATCAGACGAGCCGTCCAGCAGGCGCGCACGATCGGCCTGTCCGACCTCTGGCGGATCACGGACATCGTCGTCGAGCAGATGGGCACCTGGTACCCGGAGCTCGTCGAGAACCGCGCCTTGATCAGCGAGACGGTCAAGGCCGAGGAGGAGCGCTTCTCCCAGACGCTCGAGCGCGGGCTCAAGGTGTTCGAGGAAGTGGCCGCGCGAGGGGCGATCAGCGGAGACGACGCGTTCACGCTCGCCGCGACGTACGGCTTCCCGGTCGAGCTCACCCGCGAGCTCGCGGTCGATCGCGGCCTGGCGATCGACGAGGAGGAGTTCTCGCGCCGGATGCTCGAGCACCGCGAGATCTCGCGGTCGACCGAGGCGCGCGCCGTGGGTGACATCGGCGGGCCTCCGACGGACTTCGTCGGCTACGAGAAGGTCGAGACGCTGACCGCGATCTCCGCGTACGACCAGCTCGACGAGCGCACGTTCCAGGCGAAGCTCTTCGAGTCGCCGTTCTACGCCGGAGGGCGGCGGCCAGGTCACGGACCAGGGCTTCATCGAGCACGAGCAGACGGGAGCGCGCGCGGTGCTGCGTGCGGCGGACCGGCTCGGCGACGACCAGGTGCTGACGTTCGAGGGCGAGGGCTTCGCCGAGGGCGACCGGGTTCGCGCGGTCGTCGACTGGGGAACGCGCTTCCCGACGATGGCGAACCACACGGCGACGCACCTCCTGCACAAGGCGCTCCAGGACGTGCTCGGCGACCACGTGCGTCAGGCCGGCTCGGCGGTCCGGGCCGACAAGCTTCGCTTCGACTTCACGCATGGCCAGGCGCTGTCCGCGGACGAGCGCAAGCAGGTCGAGCGCGTCGTCAACGAGAAGGTGTTCGAGAACCTGCCCGTGCACACGTTCGTGACGCCGATCGACGAGGCGAAGAAGCTCGGCGCGATGATGCTCTTCGGCGAGAAGTACGGCGACGAGGTTCGCGTCGTCGAGATCCCCGGCTTCTCGCGCGAGCTCTGCGGCGGCACGCACGTCCGGTGGACGGCCGAGATCGGCCCGTTCGTGATCACCTCGGAGAGCTCGGTCGGCTCGGGGGCGCGGCGGATCGAGGCGCTGACCGCCGGCGAGGCGTTCGCGTACCTGCACGGGAAGGCGCTCGAGGCCGAGGAGCTGCGCGCTGAAACCGAGAAGCTGCGCAAGCAGGGCGCGAAGGAGGCCAGGGCGGCGGGCTCCGCCGACGTGACCGTGCTGGACGAGTCGAACGGGATCGTCACCGCCGAGGTGCGGTCGCTGAAGGGATCCGAGCTGCGCGACCTCTCCGACCAGATCCGGCAATCCAGGCAGGCCGATGCGGTGCTCCTGGGCTCGGTCGACGACGGCCGCGCCTACCTCGTCGTGAACATCGACTGCCTCGAAGGTCGAGCAGGGCGCGGACGCGGTCGCGATCGTCAAGGAGGCGGCGAAGAAGATCGGCGGGGGAGGCGGGGGGCGCCCGAACCTCGCCGAAGCGGGTGGCAAGAACCCGGACGGGCTCGCGGAGGCATACGAGATCGGAAGGAGCGAGCTGGCGTCAACGCTCGGGTCGTGAAGGTGCTGGCTCTCGACTACGGCTCTGCGCGCACGGGAGTGGCGGTCTCGGATCCCACGGGCACGGTGGCGCGCCCGGTGGGAGTCGTCGAGGGCGCCGGGAGCGACGACGGTCTCGCGCGGCTCGCCGAGCTCGTCCGCGAGCATGGCGCGGAGCGCGTCGTCGTCGGCAAGCCGCTGACGATGCGCGGCGAGGCCGGAGAGCAGGCGGCCGAGACCGAGCAGTTCGTCTCACGCCTCCGCGAAACTCTGAGCGTGCCCGTGGAGAGCTTCGACGAACGGTTCACGACCGACCTCGCCGAGCAGAGCGGCGGAACCCGTCCCGAGGACGCGCGGGCTGCGGCCCACCTGTTGTCGAGCTACCTGACGTGGTCGAGCAGCACGCGCCCGTAAGGCCGGCACCCGCGCCGCCCGAGCGCCCGCCCGGGCCTTCGCGCGGCCGGATCGTGGCGAGGCGCATCGTCGCGCTGATCCTGATCGCGCTCGGGCTCGTGTTCGTCGGCTGGGTGGCGTTCACAGTCGCGGGTGTGTTCAGCGACAGTGGAGAGCCGCAGGCGAAACCCGCGCCGATCGTCGCCCCGCCCACGCTGAAGATCATCTTCCCGGAGGGCTTCACCCGCGCCCAGATGGCGGAGCGGATCAAGGCCGTGAACCAGATCGCGCGTCGCAAGCGGAAGATCAACCCGAAGCTCTCGCCCGGGGCCTACCTCGCGGTCACGGCGAGCTCGAAGATTCCCGGCAGGTTCGCCGGCGACCACAAGCGGCGGCAGCTCGAGGGCTTCCTCTTCCCGTCGACGTACGAGTTCGTGCAGAAGACGACCTCGCGCCAGCTGGTGAAGAGGCAGCTCCAGGCGTTTCGCGAGAACTGGGGCCAGGTCGACCTCGCCTACGCGAAGTCGAGGAACCTGACGCCGTACGACGTCCTGATCATCGCGTCGATCGTCGAGAAGGAGGTGATCGCGCCCGCGGAGCGCCCGCTCGTCGCAGCGGTCATCTACAACCGCCTGCACGACGGCATGAACCTCGGCATCGATGCGACGACCCGCTACGGGCTGCACGTTCCCGGAACCGAGCCACTCCTCGAGTCGCAGCTGCAGAGCACGAACCCGTACAACACGAGAAATCCGAACATCAAGGGACTGCCGCCGACACCGATTGCGAACCCCGGGCTCGCCTCCATGCAGGCGGCGGCACAACCGGCGAAGGTCGACTACCTCTATTTCGTGCGCAAGCCGGACAACGTCCACCATTTCTTCACCGCGAGCGAGCGCGATTTTCTGAACTATGCGAACGCGCACGGCTTCGGGTGATCACGGGGCGCACGCGGCTCGTCGCCCTGGTCGGGCACCCGGTCTCGGGCTCGTTGTCGCCGGAGATGCAGAACGTCGCCTTCGTAGAGCGAGGGCTCGACTGGGCCTACGTCGCGTGTGACGTCGCTCCCGAATTGTTCGAGTTGGCCGTGCGCGGGCTCGCCGCGGCCGGGTTCGCAGGGGCGAACGTGACGACGCCACACAAGGAGGCGGCGGCCGAGCTGGCGGAGACCGACCTCGCCTCGGTGAACACGCTCGTCTTCGAGGACGGTCGGATTCTCGGGCACTCGACCGATGCCGCCGTGCTGAATGACGTGACGGCCGACCGACCGGTGATCCTCGGCGCCGGGGGAGCAGCGCTCGCCTTCCTCGCAGCGCTGCCTGAAGCACGGGTCTTCGCGCGCAAGGAGGACTGGCCGCCCGACGTCCGCGACGCCGATGTGATCGTCAACGCGACCTCGGAGCGGAACGACGTCCTCGTCGAGCTGGGCGAGGGGCAGACCCTCGTCGACCTTCCGTATCCGGAGACGGCGACCGCGGTCGCGGCGCGGGAGGCGGGGGCCGACGTGATCGGCGGCCTGGACGTGCTCGTCGCGCAGGGCGCCGCGTCATTCGAGCTGTGGACGGGCATTCCGCCGCCGATCGAAATGATGCGGGGAGCCGTAGGCTTGTCCCCGTGACGCTTCGGCTGGCAACGGCGGGCGAGTCGCACGGCCCGTCTCTGGTCGGGATCCTGAGCGGCCTGCCGGCCGGGCTCGAGCTCGACCGGGACGCGATCGACGCCGATCTCACCAGGCGCCAGCAGGGCTACGGACGAAGTCCTCGGCAGAAGCTCGAGCAGGACCGCGTCGAGATGATCGCCGGCCTGCGCCACGGCCGAACGATCGGCACACCGCTCGCGTTCCTCGTCCGGAACCGCGACCACGCGAACTGGGAGTGGGGGATGAGCCCGTGGCCGCCCGAGGGCGAGCCGTCCGGCAAGGGGACGAAGCCGGTGACGCTGCCTCGTCCCGGGCACGCCGATCTGGCGGGGACGCTCAAGTACGGGCTGGACGACGCACGGAACGCGCTCGAGCGGGCCAGCGCGCGGCAGACGGCGGTCACGGTCGCGGCGGGCGCTGTCGCGAAAGCGCTGCTGGCGCAGATCGGGATCGAGGTCGCCGGCGCGATGCTCGAGATGGGCGACGTCGACGCCGCGAAGGCGGAGCGCGACACCGTCGGCGGCGTCGTCGAGGTTCGCGCGCGCGGCGTGCCGCCGGGTCTCGGCTCGTACGCGTCCAAGGACGACCGCCTCGACGCTCGGCTCGCCGCGGCGCTGATGGGCATCCAGGCAGTGAAGGGAGTCGAGATCGGCGACGGCTTCGCCCTGGCCGGCGAGCGCGGCTCGGCTGCCCACGACGAGATCTTCCGGGACGACCGGGGCTACTACCGCGAGACCAACCGGGCAGGCGGCCTCGAGGGCGGCGTGTCGAACGGCGAAGAGATCGTCGTGCGTGCGGCGATGAAGCCGCTGCCGACCCTGATGCGCCCGCTGCGCTCGGCCGACCTCGAGACCGGCGAGCCCGCCGAGGCGCTCGTCGAGCGCAGCGACGTCGCCGCGGTCGAGGCGCTCTCTGTCGTCGCCGAAGCGTCGGTCGCCTTCGAGCTCGCCCGGGCGGCCCGCGAGAAGTTCGGCGGCGACGCGATCGGAGACTTCGTGGCAGCACACAGCGCCTACCTCGAGCGCATCCCGTGGTCGGCGCGGTAGACAAGCACCTCGCGCTCATCGGCTTCATGGGCGCGGGAAAGTCGACGCTCGGCCGCGAGCTCGCGCGGGTCATGCACCGTCCGTTCGTCGACACCGACGAGGAGATCGAGAAGCATTTCGGCCCGATCGGCGAGCTCTTCGAGCGCGGCGAGCCCGAGTTCCGCCGGATCGAGGAGCAGGTCGTGGCCGAAACGCTTGCGGGCCGGACATCGGTGATCGCACTCGGCGGCGGAGCCGTTCTCTCCGAGAAGACTCGAGAGCGCCTCGGCCGGACCGCGTTCGTGGCGTGGGTGCCGGTCGACGTCGACACCGCCTGGTCGCGCGTCGGCGAATCCGGCCGTCCACTCGCTCGGGACCGAGAGCAGTTCGGGCGCCTCTACGACGAGCGTGCGGGCCTCTACCGCAGTGTCGCCGAAGGCCGGGGCGAAGACGTCCAGTCGCTCCTCCTCGTGTCGCTCCGGATCGGGTCCTCGATCCGTCTGCCCGACAACGCGGCGCTGATCGTCGACGAACGAGTCGCGGCCCTGCACGAGCTGGAACTCGCGCCGGCCACGACCCATGTCGTTCCGGGTGGAGAGGACGCGAAAACGCCGGCTGTCGTCGAGCGTCTGTGGAGCGAGCTCGGGATCGGCCGCGACGGTTGGATCGTGGGGTTCGGCGGAGGCTCGACGACCGATGTCGCGGGCTTCGTGGCGGCAACACACCTGCGGGGCGTGCGCTGGGCAGCGGTGCCGACGACGCTCGTCGGGATGGTCGACGCGGCAATCGGCGGGAAGACGGGGATCAACACAGAGGACGGAAAGAACCTCGCGGGCGCGTTCCATTTCCCGCGGCAGGTGCTCATCGATCCGAGCTTCCTCTCGACGCTGCCGCCCGAGGAACGTCGAGCTGGCATGTCCGAGGTCGTGAAGAGCGGACTGCTGGCCGGAAGCGCGATCTGGGAGCTTCCGGAGGCGGAGCTGATCCGAGCCTGCGCCGCGTTCAAGAGCGCGGTCGTCCTCTCCGATCCGTACGAGCGGGAGGGACGGCGCGCGATCCTCAACCTCGGCCACACGTTCGCGCACGCGCTCGAGGCCGGGTCCGGCTACACGCTGCGCCACGGCGATGCGGTCGCGCTCGGCCTGCTCGCGGCGCTTCGCCTCTCGGGTCGACCGACTGACGTCGTGGAGGAGGTGCTCGCACCTGAGCCGGTGCGCGTCGACCGCGACCGCGCCTGGGACGCGCTCCTCCGCGACAAGAAAGGCCGGCTCCGACTCGTGCTGCTCGGCGACGACGGCGGCTACGTCACCGAGGTTCCCGAGGCCGACGTGAGACGCGCGCTCGACGAGCTGGTCGCCGACTAGGGCCTCTTCCAGTGATGCCGCTGAGCTTCTGGGTCGCGGGTCAGAAGCCAGCATGTATCGCTGGACGGGGCACTAGGCTCCCGCCGTGCGCGTGGACGTCCTCAACGGCGTGAACTTCGACATCCTCGAACGGCGCGACCCGGCGATCTACGGCGGCCTCTCGCTGCACGAGCTCGAGCAGCGCATCGAAGCGTGGGCCGGCGAGCTCGGCCACACCGCCCGCTGCCGCCAGACGAACAGCGAAGGCGAGTACGTCAAGTTCTGCCACGACTCACTCGACTGGGCCGACGGCGTGATCGTCAACCCGGGCGCCTGGAGCCACTACAGCTACGCGATCCACGATGCGCTCGAGCTGTACACGGGGCCGATCGTCGAGGTGCATATCTCGAACCCGGAGGAGCGCCCCGAGGAGTGGCGTCACGTCTCGGTGATCGCGCCGCTCGCGGCGAAGCGGATCCTTGGCCACGGCCTCGACGGTTACCGCGAGGCGCTCGAATTCCTCGCGGCGTGACGTGAACGACCGCATCGACAGGCTCCGCGAGCGTCTCGAGGAGCCGCTTCTCGTCTCGAGCCCAGCGAACGTCCGCTACCTCTGCGGCCTCGCGAGCTCGAATGCGGCGCTCGTCGTCGAACCGGAGCGCGTCCGCCTCTACACCGACTTCCGCTACGCGGAAACCGCCCGCGCGCTCGAAGGCGTCGAGCTCGTCGACGCGAAACGCGATCTGTACCAGACCCTCTCCGAGCAGCTCTCCGGGACGATCGGCTTCGAAGCGACCTCGCTCAGCTTCGAGCACTACTCACGGCTCCACGCCGGCGGGATCGAGCCCGTCCCGCGCTACGGGCTCGTCGAGGAGCTGCGCGCGGTCAAGGACGAGGACGAGCTCGACGCGATCCGGCGGGCGTCCGAGATCGCGAACACGGCCTTCGAGCGCTTCGCCGACGAGGGCGACATCGTCGGCCGCACGGAGCGCGAGCTCGCGTGGCGCTTCGAGCAATTCCTGCACGACGCCAACGCGGAGGGCGTCTCGTTCCCAGTGACGATGGCCTCCGGCCCGAACTCGGCCAAGCCCCACACCGAGCTCAGCGACCGGCGCCTCGAGCCTGGCGAGACCCTGATCGTCGACGCCGGCTGCATCGTCGACGGCTACTGCTCCGACTGCACGCGGACGTTTGCGACCGGATCCCTCCCGGACGAGCTGAAGCGTGCGTACGAGGTGTGCCTGGACGCACAGCTCGCGGGGCTCGCCGCGGTTCGGCCGGGCGCATCCGGGCCGGGAGTCGACTCCGCCGCGCGCGACCGGATCGCGGCCGCCGGGTTCGGGGAGGCGTTCGGACACGGCCTCGGACACGGCGTCGGCCTCGTCGTCCACGAGGATCCGCGCCTCGCCCAGGAGTCCAGGAGCATCCTCGAGGCCGGCAACGTCGTCACCGTCGAGCCGGGCATCTATCTGTCCGGCCTGGGCGGGATCCGGATCGAGGATCTCGTCATCGTCACAGACGGCGAGCCGGAGGTTCTGACGACGTTTCCGAAGGAGCTGCGGACTCTCGACTAGATTTCGGTCGTGGCCGAGATCGTCAACACGAACCAGTTCAAGAACGGGATGCACATCGAGCTCGACGGCGGCGTGTGGCGCATCGTCGAGTTCCAGCACGTGAAGCCCGGCAAGGGCGGCGCGTTCGTGCGCACGAAGGTGAAGAACCTCGACAGCGGAGCCGTCGTCGACCGGACGTTCCGGGCCGGCGAGAAGTTCCAGCGCATGCACACCGAGGTGAAGAGCGCGCAATACCTCTACGACTCGGGTGACGACGTCGTCTTCATGGAGGACGAGACGTACGAGCAGTTCTCGCTGCCGCGGAACTCGGTGGCCGACGAGCTCGCGTTCATTCCGCCGTCGACGCAGGTCCAGGTGCTGACCGTGGACGGCAAGCCGTCGGGCCTGCAGCTGCCGTCGTCGATCGAGCTGACCGTGGCCGAGACCGAGCCGGGCGTAAAGGGCGACACCGTTTCGAACGTGACGAAGCCGGCCAAGCTCGAGACGGGCGCGACCGTCCAGGTGCCGCTGTTCGTGAACACGGGCGACCGGATCAAGGTCGACCCGCGCGAAGGCCGCTACATCTCGCGCGCGTAGCTGCGCTCGCTTCACGGGTGAACGCCTGGTTCCCCCGTGTGCCCCCTCCTTGCGCGCGTGGAGGAGGGTTCTCTCGTTTCAGGAGCCGCCGGGTTGGTCTTTTGCGGTTCCGCCGGTCTCCCTCTCCGTGGTTTGCCTCCCGCCGGGCAAAGCCCAGCTCCGGCGGCAGCTGTCGTGGTCTCTCGATGCGTTGCAGAGCGTTACCCTCTTGTTCGTGCCTGCTCTGGTGGACACGACTATTCGCCTGCTCAGCCAGGAGCCGCTGGCAGGGCGGATGCCGACCGCCGACCTGCTCCGCTTGGCCGAGCTGCTCGACGGCGCCGGCTTCGCGTACCTCGAGGTCTCGGGCGGTGGCGTCTTCGACACGGCCGTGCGCCGCGGCGTCGAGAGCCCGTGGGAGCGGATCCGCGCGCTCAAGGCGAGGACGAAGACGCCGCTCGGCATGGCGCTTCGTGGACGATTTCTCGTCGGCTCCCGTCCTGTGGGCGGTGACTTCGCGCGACGCTTCGTTGCGAGCGCGGCCGAGAGCGGGATCGACGTCTTCCGGCTCGAGGATCCGCTGAACGACGTCGAGAACCTCCGTGAGGCGGGCGAGGCGATCGTGGCCGCCGAGCGCGAGTTCGATGCGGGCCTCATCTACAGCCCGGGGCGAGGCGGAGAGACGAAGCCACTCGTCGAGCAGGCGAAGAAGCTGCCCGACCTCGGAGCGGCTCGCGTGCTCCTGCACGACCCGTCGGGCGCGCTCGAGCCGCATCGGGCAAGCGAGCTGGTCGCCGCGCTCGCCGAAGGCAGCGGTCTCCCCGTGGGTCTCTATTGCCAGGGCGCGGCGGGGAGTGGTCTCGCAGCAGCGCTCGAGGCCGCGCGCGTTGGAGCAGACCTCGTCGCGTGCGCCGTCTACCCGATCGCGCTGGCCCTCCACCGAGTGTCGGGGGAAGCCCTCGCGAGCGCGCTCACGGGCGCAGGGATGGCCAGCGCCGTCAACGTCGAGACGCTGTGGCGCGCGGCGGAGATCGTGGACGAGTTCATCGGTGACGATCCGGTGACGCCGCTCGCGCCGCGAATCGCCGTTCGCGCTGCGCAGCACGAGTTGCCGGCCGGGCTCGTCGCCGCCATCGACACTCGCTTGCGAGCGCACGGCGCGTCCGACCGGCTCGACGACGTGCTCGAAGAGCTCGCGGTCATCCGAGGCGAAGCCGGCTCGCCGCCGGTGGCCGCTCCGATCGGCCAGATCCTCGGCTCGCAGGCGATCGTCCACGTTCTCTCCGCCACCCGCTACCAGACCGTCGTCGACGAGCTCCGAGACCTGCTCGAGGGACGATTCGGCACGCCTCCCGGGAAGATCGACGAAACGGTCCGGCGGGCCGTTGCCCTGGTCGCAGGCGAGGCGGAGCCCGAGGACGAGCCGGTCGAACTGGACGACGTTCGCGACGAGGCAAAAGGCCTGGCGGCGAGCGAGGAGGAGCTCTTGCTGCTCGCGCTGTTCGGGGAAGAGGCCGAGCCGCTCCTGCGCGCGATTCGCGAGCGCTCGAGCGGCGAGGAGTCGCTGCTCGGCGGTGGGGTCGACCAAACGCGGGCCGAGCGGATCCGCGAGGTCGTACGGATCGTCCAGGAGACGGGCATCGCCGAGATCGCTGTCGAAGAAGAGGGGACGCGGGTCTCGGTGCGCCGCACCGAAGAGCCCGCCGCGATCGAAGCGCCGCCGAGCGCGCCTGCCGCGAGTGCGCCGGCCGTTCCGGTCGAACCGTCTGCGGACGCGCCGCCCGACGACGGGGCGATCCGGATCGAGGCCCCGATGGTCGGAGTCTTCTACCGCGCCTCGCAGCCGGGCGCGCCGCCGTTCGTCGAAGAAGGTGACGCGGTCGCGCCAGGCCAGACGCTCTGCATCCTCGAAGCGATGAAGCTGATGAACGAGGTCAAGGCCGAGATCGAAGGCGTCGTCCGCACGATCCACGTCCAGAATGGGCAGCCGGTCGAGTTCGGACAGGCGCTCTTCGACCTCGAGCCGGTGCTCGCCCGGCCTCTGGACGCTCTCTAGGTGTTCAAGCGGGTCCTGATCGCCAATCGAGGGGAGATCGCGGTCCGCGTGATCCGCGCTCTCCACGAGCTCGGGATCGAGGCCGTCGCCGTCTACTCCACCGCGGACGAGGGCGCTCTGCACACGCGTCTCGCCGACCGCGCGGTCTGCATCGGCCCGGCCCCGCCCAACGAGAGCTATCTCCGCATTCCCTCGGTGATCGCCGCGGCGACGACGACGCGCTGCGAGGCGATCCACCCCGGCTACGGCTTCCTCTCGGAGAACCCGGCCTTTGCCGAGGCGTGCCTCGACAACGAGCTCGTCTTCGTCGGGCCCACGGCCGAGACGATGGCGCGCATGGGCGACAAGGCGGCTGCGAAGCAGGAGATGGTCGCCGCCGGCGTCCCGGTCGTGCCGGGGACCGAAGGCGAGACGACGCTCGAGGAGGCGCGCTCAGCCGCGGATGAGGCAGGCTACCCGGTCCTGCTCAAGGCGGTCGCGGGAGGCGGGGGAAAAGGCATGCGCACGGTTCGCGACCCCGACGAGCTCGAGGGCGCGTTCCAGACGGCCGCCGCCGAGGCCCAGGCCGCGTTCGGCGAGCCGGGGCTCTACCTCGAGAAGGTGATCGTCCCTGCCCGGCACGTCGAGATCCAGGTGCTCGCCGACGGCCAGGGCGGCGTGCTCACGCTCGGTGAGCGTGAGTGCTCGATCCAGCGCCGCCACCAGAAGCTGATCGAGGAGTCGCCTTCGCCCGCACTCGACGAGGTGACGCGTGCGCAGATGGAGGACGCGGCCGAGCGGGCGGCACGCGCCGTCGAGTACGAGAATGCTGGCACGTTCGAGTTCCTCCTCGGCTCGGACCGTTCCTTCTACTTCATCGAGCTCAACGCCCGCCTGCAGGTCGAGCATCCGGTCAGCGAGCTCGTCACCGGGATCGACCTCGTTCGCGAGCAGCTGCGGGTGGCCGCCGGCGAACTCCTGTCGGCGACCGGCCGCGCGGAGCGGAAGGGCCACGCGATCGAGATCCGGATCAACGCAGAGGATCCGGCCCGCGAGTTCCTACCCGTCCCGGGGCGGATCGAGCGCTTCCGGCCCCCGCTCGGGCCGGGCGTCCGCGTCGACACGCACATCGAGGACGGCGCCGTGATCCCGCCGAACTACGACTCGTTGCTCGCAAAGGTGATCGTCTGGGACGCCGATCGTCCGTCGGCGATCGACCGAGCCCTGTGCGCTCTCGCCGAGCTCGAGGTCGTGGGCGTGCCGACGACCGCCTCCGCGGCGCGGGACGTGCTCCGCACCGAGGAGTTCGCTGCGGGGCGGTACTCGACGAGCTTCCTCGAGGAGGCGGGCCGCCGCTTGCCCGCGCTCGCCGGCTGATGGCAGGGCGCAGAGCAGCCCGGCGCACTGCCCTTTTCCTGCTCTACCAGTGGGACGTGACGGGGCAGCCGCTCGCGTCGCTGTACGAGGGCGAGGTCGATCCGTTCGCGCGCGAGCTCGCCGAGGCGGTCGCCGCGCAGACGGACGAGCTGGACGCAAGGCTCTCGGCCGCCTCCGAGGGGTGGCCCGCGGACCGGCTCGGCGCGCTGGAGCGAAACGTCCTGCGGATCGGGATCTTCGAGCTCGACCGCGGCCAGGTGCCCGTTGAGGTCGCGATCGACGAGGCGGTCACGCTGGCGAAGCGGTACGCGTCCGACGAGGCGGGCCGGCTCGTGAACGGGATCCTCGGGCGGATCGCACGGGAGCAGGTCGCGTGAGCTCGGCCGAAGACGCGCTCAAGCGCGCCGAGGAGCTCCTGGAGCGGCTCGAGAAGACGCGCGAGCAGCTCGAGGAGACGCAGGACCCCGACCAGGCGATCGACATCCTCGCCGAGCTCGCGGACATCGCGAAGCAGGTCGAAGCCGAGCTCGAGCAGGCGCGCCGCGATGCCGCCGAGTAGGCATCGCCTGCGATGCCGCCGTCAGGATGGCGGGCTCTGCCCGACATCCGTCTGAAATGACCGGTCGACGCACATCGAATCGACACGGCCGCTCTACGCTCGATGCGCATCGAGACCTGATCGAGGCGTACCTCGCGAAGCTCCTGTTCGCGGACGAGCTCGGCCCGCTGACCGAAGCGATGCGTTACAGCCTCGACGGCGGCGGCAAGCGGATCCGGCCTGTGCTCTGCCTCGCGACCGGGGAGGCCGTCGGGGCGAGCCCGGAGGAGCTGCTGCCCGCGGCCGCGGCGGTCGAGCTCGTGCACACCTTCGGCATGGTCCACGACGATCTGCCCGCGCTCGACGACGACGACCTCCGCCGGGGGCGGGCGACATCGCACGTCCAGTTCGACGAGGCGACGGCGATCCTCAACGGCGACGCCCTTCTTGCGCAGGCCTTCGACCTCGCGCTCTCCTATCCGACGACAGCCGTCGCCCACGAGCTCTCCCGCGCGACGCTGGGGATGATCGGCGGCCAGTTCGACGATGTGCACGGCGGAGACGACGACCTCGCGCGGCGGCACTCGCTGAAGACGGGACGCCTGTTCGAGGCGGCGGTCGGAAGCGCCCTCGCGGTCGCGGCGGTTCCGGAGCCCGAGCGAGCCCCGTGGCGGAGCTTCGCCTCCGAGTTCGGGCTGCTCTACCAGGTCGTGGACGACGTGCTCGACGGCGACGGGCTCGCGGCCGAGCTCGGGCGTGACGGAGCGCATGACCTCGCGGACGAGCTCGAGGGCCGGGCACGCTCGCAGCTAGACGCGATCCCGGCGGATACGTCTCTCTTGGACGAGCTCCTTTCGGGCCTAAAAAGGCGCGCGGCCGCAAGCTAGCCTGAACCCGTGCGCAAGCGCCTGGACGTCCTCCTCGTCGAGCGCGGGCTGGCCGAGAGCCGCGCGCAGGCGCAGGCACTCGTGATGGCGGGCCTCGTCCACGGCTACGACAAGGCGGGCCAGCAGGTGGACGAGGCGGCGGAGCTCGTTGTCGAGCGGCCGCCGAGGTTCGTCTCGCGGGGCGGCGACAAGCTCGCGCACGCCCTCGACGAGCTCGGCGTCGAACCGGCCGGGCGTGACGCGCTCGACGTCGGCGCCTCGACCGGCGGCTTCACGGACGTCTTGCTCCAGCGCGGCGCGGCGCGCGTGATCGCGCTCGACGTCGGGCGGGGCCAGCTCCACGAGCGGCTGCGCAACGATCCGCGTGTGACCGTGCTCGAGCGCACGAACGCCCGAGAGCTGACCGAGCTTCCGTTCGCGCCCGACCTCGTGACCTGCGACGTCTCGTTCATCAGCGTCCGCACCGCATTGCCGCCGGCACTCAGGCTCGCGAAGCCCGGTTGGGAGGCGCTCGTCCTCGTCAAGCCGCAGTTCGAGGCCGGGCGCGAGGAGGTCGGCCGCGGCGGTGTGATCCGCGAACCCGGATGTGCACCGGCGCGTGCTCCGCGACGTCGCCGAAGCTGCCCTCGCATGGCCGGCCCAGCTGCTCGGCGTCGTAGACTCGGGCCTGCCCGGCCCGAAGGGAAACCGGGAGTTCTTCCTGCACCTCGTCCACCGCGAAGACCCCTCACTGCCCGATGAGCTCGACGACTGGATCGAAGACGCCGTCAGCTGAGCCCGTTCGCACTGCGGCCGTCGTCACCCACGGTCATCGGGAGGCGATCGGGGAGGCGCTCGAACGCCTCGAGCGCGTCGCGGGCAAATGCGGCGTCGAGCTCGTCTATCCGGAGGACGAGGCCGAGAAGCACGACAGGCCCCCGGACGGCGACCTCGTGGCGGCCGACCTCGTCGTCGTGCTCGGAGGCGACGGGACGATGCTCCGCGCGTTGAAGCGCACGCTCGGCTCCGGGCCGCCGGTGATCGGCGTCAACTACGGCGAAGTCGGCTTCCTGACGTCGATCGCCGCAGACGATCTCGAACCGGGACTCGAGCGCGCGTTCGGTGGCGAGTACCTCGTCGCGGAGCTGCCCACGATCCAGGCTCGGGCCGGCACGGAAGAGCACGTGGCGGTGAACGACGTCGTCGTCGCGAGCTCGATCGTCGGTCGCATGATCGACCTCGGCTGGGCGATCGGCGGGGAGGATCTCGGTGCGCTGGCGTGCGACGGCGTCATCTGCTCGACCCCATCCGGCTCGACGGGCTACAACCTCTCGAACGGCGGGCCGGTGCTCGTCTGGGGGCTCGACGCGCAGACGGTGACCTTCATCGCGGCGCACTCGCTGCACGCGCGGCCGCTCGTCGTGCCCCGTGGGAGCGAGGTCGAGATCGAGAACCGGACCCGAGACGTGGCGGCTCAGGTGCTCGTCGACGGTCGACCCGTGACGCAGCTCGCCGGCGGGGAGCGGGTCGTTGCCAGGCTCGGCGAGGAGCGGACACGGCTGGCGCACCTGCCCGAGGCGACCTTCTTCAGGAGGTACCGGGAGACATTCGCGTCTTGACCAGGTTCATCACGCAGCTATTGCGGAAGCAGTGTCGGACCGGTCAAGGTGTCCCTTCGGCCAATTCGGACGCGTAGCGTGCTTCGTAGGCTCCGCATCGAGAACCTCGTCCTCATCCGTGAGGCCGACCTCGAGCCGGGGTCGGGGCTGAACGCGATCACGGGCGAGACCGGCGCCGGGAAGACGATCCTCGCCCAGGCGATCGGGCTCCTGCTCGGCGCGAAGGGCGATGCGGCGTTTGTCGGGCCGGGCGCGGAGGAGGCCTACGTCGAGGCCGAGTTCGACGTCCCGGCAGGGCTGCTCGAGGAGGACGAGCTCGAGGCGCTCGCGGAGCTGCGGCCCGAGGACGAAGAGGGGCTCGTCCTCGCGCGGCGCGTGTTTGCCGACGGCCGGACGCGCGCCTACGCGTGGGGCCGGAGCGCAGCGCGGGAGGATCTGGCCGCCGCCGCGGAGCGGCTGATCGCGATGTCGGGCCAGTTCGAGCAGCGGCGGCTCGCGCGCTCCTCGTATCAGCTAGACGTCCTCGATGCGTTCGTCGGCGAAGAGCAGTTCCGATTGCGCGCGGAGCTGCGGCTGGCGTGGCGCGAGCTCGCAGCGGCTCGCCGCCGGCACGACGAGCTGAGCAGCGGCGCTGCCGCCGAGGAGTCGCGGCTCGCCGAGTTGCGCGCCCTCGTCGAGGACACGGACGGGCTGACGGAGGACGCCGAGGACTCGCTGCGGGCGGAGCGGGAGCGGCTCCGGCACGTGACGGAGCTCGCGGAGGCCGCAGGCCGGGCCGTGGCGGCGCTCGCCCCGGACGAGGGGGAGGGGGCGTCCGCTCTCGTCGGGGGAGCCGAGCGGTTTCTCGCCGCGGTCGCCGGGATCGCGCCGGAGCTCGAGGTGGCTGCGGGTGAGCTGCGCGACATCGAGCTCCGACTCAACGAGACGACGATCGAGCTGCGGCGGTTTCTCGACTCGCTCCAGGCCGAGCCCGATCGGCTGGAGCAGGTTGAGTCCGAGCTCGAGCGGATCGCCGACGCCAAGCGGCGTTTCCGGTGCGAGACCTACGGGGAGCTGCTCGCGCGCGCCGCCGAAGCGCGCGCCGAGCTGGCCGCGCTCGAGGACGGCGCCGATCCCTTGCAGGCGGCTGCTGCTGCGCTCTCGTCAGCCGAGAAGCGCACCATGAAGCTGGCTGGGCGACTGGCGAAGAATCGGCGAGCCGCGGCGGGCCCGTTCGTGACCGCGGTCGAGGCCGAGCTGCATGGCGTCGGCCTCGGCGAAGGCGAGTTCCGGGCAGAGCTCGCCGAGCGCGAGGCGGGCGCGACCGGGACGGACGGGGTCTCGTTCCTGATCCGGCCCAACCCGGGGCTTCCGTTCGCGCCGGTCGCGGAGACGGCTTCGGGCGGCGAGCTCTCGCGGATCGCCCTTGCGATCGCGGCCGTCGGCGGAGGCGAGACGATGGTCTTCGACGAGATCGACGCGGGAGTCGGCGGCGAGACGGCGCACGCGGTGGGCGAGACGCTGCGACGCCTGGCGGAACGGGCGCAGGTGATCACGATCACACACCTGCCGCAGATCGCCACCGTCGCCGACCGCCACTTCAGCGTCCAGAAGATCCCGGGCGATCCGACACACACCCGAATCGAGCAGCTGGACGAGGACGGCAGGCAGGAGGAGGTCCGCCGTATGCTCGGGGGCCAGGAGTTCCTGCAAACGGTGCGATGACCACGCTGCGAACGTTCGTCGAACACACGGGGCCGGCACGGCTCGACCGCCGGACGAAGAACCTCGCGCGGCGGCTGAGCCCGGACGACATCGCGATCATCGACCACACCGATCTCGACCGGGTCTCGGCGGAGGAGCTGATCGAGTCGGGTGTGCGGGTCGTCGTCAACGTCGCCCCCTCCCAGACGGGACGGTTCCCCAATCCGGGACCGTTGCTGCTCGTGCGCGGCGGGGTGCGCCTGATCGACGCACAGGGTGCTCCGTTGTTCGACGACGTGGGCGAGGGCGAGTTGCTCACCGTGCGTGGTTCCAGCCTCTACCGGAACGGCACGTGCGTGGTTTCCGGGAGGGCGCTGGAGGCGGAGGAGCTCGCGGCCGCGCTTGCGGAGCAGCAGAGCCGCGTCACCGAGGCGTTGGAGTCGTTCGCCGACAACACCATGCGCTACCTCCGCGAGGAGGGACGGTTCCTCTCGGAGGGGATCGACTTTCCGCCGCTGCGGACGCGCTTTCGCGACCGGCACGCGCTCGTCGTCGCCCGCGGGCCGGGGCACAAGCGCGACCTGAGGATCGTGCGGCCGTACATCCGGGACTTCAAGCCGGTTCTGATCGCGGTCGACGGCGGCGCGGACGCGCTGCTCGAGGCCGGGTACCGGCCCGACGTGATCGTCGGCGACATGGATTCGGTCTCGGATCCTGCGCTCCGAAGCGGTGCGGAGATCCTGATCCACGCGTACGAGGCGGGCGACGCTCCGGGCGCGGAGCGGGCCGAGCGGCTCGGGGTCGACTACGTGGTCGTGCCCGCGGCCGGCATCAGCGAGGACGTCGCGCTGCTGCTGGCGTACGAGAAGGGCGCCGAGCTGATCGTCGCGGTCGGCACGCACTTCAACATGATCGAGTTCCTCGAGCGCAACCGGGCCGGGATGTCGTCGACGTTTCTGACGCGGCTCAGAGTGGGGGAGCTGCTCGTCGACGCGAAAGGTGTCTCGCGGCTCGTCAGCCGGCAGGTCGGCGTCTGGCCGCTGGTGGCGTTCATCGCCGCGGGCCTGGGCGCGATCGTGGTCGCGGTGCTCGCGTCGCCGGACCTCCGCGAGCTGATCGACTTGCTGGGAACCCGGCTCCTCGAGCTCGTCGGCCTGCGCTGAGTCGACCGCTCCTTAGGACCGGTACCCCCGACCTCCTCCCACGGCGAGCCTATCGAGGAAATACGCATACGTGGGTGCCCGGTCCGTGCCGGAATCGTGACAATCACCGGGCCGTGCGCATCGAGGCCCAGACCGAGCTCGTCGCGACGCGCCCCGATGTCTGGGCGCTGCTGGCCGAGCCGCAGCACCTCGCCGACTGGTGGCCGGCCTACGCGTCGATCCGTCCCGACCGCCGTGGCGTCGCCGAGGGGGCCCGCTGGCAGGTCGTTCGCGGCGGCTCGATCGGCTTGCTCCGCCGGCCCGAGTCGGAGGGCACCGTCGTCATCACCGGCGTCGAGCCCGAGCGCCGCCTCGCTTGGCACGACGTCCAGCAGCGCTTCACGGCCGAGCTCGTGCTCGAGCCCGCCGCCGACGGGATGACGCGCGCGACCCTGACTATCGACAGCCCTGGCGCGCGCGCAATACTCGAGGGCCTGCGACCGCTGCCCCGCCAGGCTCTCGCCCGACTGCACGCCCTTTGCCAGACTGCTGCCACTCTGTAGGCCTCTATGTTTGACCTCCGCTACCACGTTGCATCCCTCGCTGCCGTCTTCGTCGCGCTCGTGATCGGGATCCTCGTCGGCGTCGCCATGAGCGGAAAAGTCGACGACGCCGAGAAGCAGGCCCTGAAGAGCGACGTGAACCGCCTGGACGCGCAACTCAGCGCCGCGACCGAGGGCCGCGCCAAGGTGTCGCGCGAGCACACGGCCCTGCGTGCGTTCATCAAGAACGCGTATCCGAAGCTCATCGCGGACCGGCTGCACGGGACGCGCGTCGCAGTCCTCTTCGTCGGGCCGGTCGACGCGGGCGTCAGGCAGGAAATCGAGCAGGCGGTCTCGGACGCGGGCGGCCCCGCACCGATGCGCCTCCGTGCGCTCAAGGTCCCGATCGATCCGACGAACCTCGACGGGCACCTCGACGGCGACCTGGCCCAATACAAGACCGCGGGCCTCGACGACCTCGGCCGCGAGTTCGCGCACGAACTCGTGAACGGGGGCGACACACCTGCCTGGGACGCCCTCACTTCGCAGCTCGTGGAGGAGAAAGCCGGGAGCTTCCGCAAGCCGGTCGACGGCGTGATCGTCGCACGGACGGTGAAGCCGCAGAGCGGCCCGACGGCGACGTTCCTCTCAGGGGTCTACGCGGGCCTGGGCGACGCCGCGGTCCCGGCGGTCGGCGTCGAGCCGTCCGGTGTCAGCCGCTCGGCCGTTCCAGCCTGGAGCCAGGACGGGATGTCGACCGTCGATGACATCGACGCGCCTGCGGGACGCCTCGCACTCGCACTGCTACTCGCCGGCGGCTCGGCCGGGAACTACGGCCTGAAGGCCGGCGCCGACGACGGGATCGTGCCGCCGATCGAGGCGCAATCGAGTGGCTGACCCCGCCGCGGTCCTCGTCGCCGCACGCGACGAGGAGGGCACGATCGCGCAGACGGTGGCGGCGCTCCGGGAGCAGTTCCCCGCGGCCGAGGTGATCGTCGCGGACGACGGATCGCGCGACGCGACCGCCGCGGAGGCGGAGCGGGCCGGCGCCCGGGTGCTCAAGCTGCCCAGGCGAGGCAAGGGCCAGGCGCTCACGCTCGGAGAGCAGGCTGCGCCCGCCGGGGCGCTCGTGCTGGCCGACGCCGATCTCGTCGGGGACCTCGGGCCGCTCGCCCGTAACGGCGACGACCTGACGATCGCCGCGTTCGCCCAGCGCCGTGGCGGCGGGCTCGGAATCGCCAAGACAATGGCCCGAAGGTTGATCCGTGCGCGCTCCGCCTTCGAGGCACGTGAACCGCTCTCCGGACAACGCCACCTGAGCGCGGCCGCGCGCGCAGAGACCTTCCCCGTCGCAGCCGGATTCGGCTGCGAGGTGCGAATGACGATCGATGCCGCGCGTGCAGGCCTCAGCGTCTCCGAGCTCGTGCTTCCGCTGTCCCACAAGGAGACGGGGCGCGACGTCCGCGGCTTCGCGCATCGAGGCCGCCAGCTCGTCGACACGGTTCTGGCCGCAGGCCCGCTCGCCGTCAACCACAGAGGGCTGCGCCTGCCCCTCGTCGGGTGGACGCTCGCGCTGCGCGGCGATCCAGCAATCGCCGCCATCGCAGCGATCGGCCTCGCCGACGACCTCTGGTCGGGCTCCGAGCGAGGCTTCCGGCGGCACCTGCGCGCGGGCAGGACGACCGGCGTCCTCAAGCTCGTCGGCATCCCGCTCGTCGGCCTGCTCGCCACGCGCAAGCTCTCGGGCGCGCTCCTCGTCGGGCTCAGCGCCAACTTCGTGAACCAGCTCGACACGCGCCCGGGCCGTGCGCTGAAGGCCTACCTCGCCGGCGCGCTGGTCGTCGGGGCGCCGGCCCGAAGCGCCGTCTTCCTGCTGCCATACGATCTCCGCGAGAAGGTGATGCTCGGAGACGCAGGGTCGAACGCGCTGGGCGCGATGCTAGGCTTGAGTTCCGTGAGTCGACTCACGGAACGAAGCCGCTGGCTGGCGATCGGGGCGCTGGCCGCGCTGACCCTCCTCGGTGAACGTCACTCTCTCGGTCCGCTGATCGAGCGCACACCGGGCCTGCGCACGCTCGACCGCTTCGGGCGGCCCGCGTGACGCCGACGAAGTACGTCTTCGTCACAGGCGGGGTCGTCTCGTCCCTCGGGAAGGGCATCACCGCGGCATCGCTCGGTCGCCTGCTCAAGTCGCGCGGCCTCAGCGTGCAGGTGCAGAAGTTCGATCCGTACATCAACGTCGACCCGGGGACGATGAGCCCGTTCCAGCACGGCGAGGTGTTCGTGACCGAAGACGGCGCCGAGACCGATCTCGACATCGGTCACTACGAGCGCTTCATCGACGAGAACCTCTCGCGCAACGCGAACCACACGTCGGGCTCGATCTGGTACGCGGTGCTGCGCAAGGAGCGGAAGGGCGAGTACCTCGGCTCGACCGTCCAGGTGATCCCGCACATCACGAACGAGATCAAGGACCGCATCCGACGCGCGTCGGACGCGACGCCCACCGATGTCGTGATCAGCGAGGTGGGCGGGACCGTCGGCGACATCGAGTCCCTGCCGTTCCTCGAGGCGATCCGCCAATTCCGGCGCGAGGCCGGCCCCGAGAACGTGCTCTACCTGCACGTGACCTACGTGCCGTTCGTCGACTCCGCCGGCGAGCTGAAGACGAAGCCGACGCAGCACTCCGTGAACGAGCTGCGCCGCATCGGCATCCACCCGGACATCGTCGTCTGCCGCACGAAGGACGAGCTCGCCCCAGACCTACGCGACAAGATCGCGATGTTCGCCGACATCGAGCCCCAGGCGGTCGTCCTCAACCGCGACGTGCCGGACGTCTACCTCGTCCCGCAGGAGCTGCAGGCCGAGGGGCTCGACGAGATGGTCTGCGAGAAGCTTGGGCTCGCGACGAGCCCGGCCGAGCTCGGCGAGTGGGCCGAGCTGACCGAGCGCATCGCCGAGCGCCGCGGCGAGGTCAACATCGGCCTCGTCGGGAAGTACGTGAAGCTGCATGACGCCTACCTGTCCGTGCACGAGGCGCTCAAGCACGCGGGCATCCATCACGGCTGCGGGATCCGCGTGAGCTGGATCGACGCCGAGGGCATGTCGCTCGAGGAGGCGGAGGCCGAGCTCGAAGGCGTGGACGGCGTGCTCGTTCCCGGCGGCTTCGGGTCGCGTGGCTGGGAGGGGAAGATCCTCGCCTGCCGCGTCGCCCGCGAGCGCGGGATTCCGTACCTCGGGATCTGCCTCGGGATGCACGTCGCGATCTCGGAGTTCGCACGCCACGTCGTCGGCCTCGACGGCGCCAACTCGACGGAGATGGATCCCGAGACGCCGTTCCCGGTGATCGACCTCCTGCCCGAGCAGAAGGAGATCGAGGATCTCGGCGGCACGATGCGCCTCGGCGCGCAGGCGGTCGAGCTCGCGGACGGGACGCGGACGCGCGAGACGTACGGGGGCCAGGCGATCGTGCTCGAGCGGCACCGGCACCGCTACGAGGTCAACAACGACTTCCGCGACCAGCTCGTCAGGGCGGGGCTCGTCATCTCCGGAACGTTCCAGGGCGGGCGCCTCGTCGAGATCATCGAGCTGCCCGACCACCCGTGGTTCGTGGCGAGCCAGTTCCACCCGGAGTTCAAGTCCCGGCCCACGCGGCCGGCGCCGCTCTTCCGCGAGTTCGTCGGAGCGGCCGCGGTGCGCGCTGCGGACCGAACCGCCGTGCGAGCCGTCACGAGCGCGTAGGAGGGTTCGGCGCAATATGGACTGAGCCGCCGGGCCGCGCTGCTCCCGGCCCACGGAACGACCATCGCACCCCGGCGACGAGCAATATCGCGCCGAACCCTCCCGTCCGACCTAAGATCGCGGCGTGGCGCACGACGACGTCGTCTCGCTGTTCACCGAGCTCGCCGCGCTGCCGAGCCCGCCCGGCGACGAGCGCGCCGTGGCCGACCGCGTCGCCGCGTACATGCGCGATCTCGGCCTCGACGTGAGCGAGGACGACGCCGGTGCGCGGATCGGCTCCAACGCGGGGAACCTCTACGCGCGCGTCGACGCGACGGACGGCGGAACGCCGCTCTTCCTCTGCGCTCATCTCGACACGGTCCCGCCGCAGGCGGGCATCGACCCGGTGCTCGAGGACGGGGTTATCCGCAACGCGGCGGGGACGATCCTCGGCGCCGACAACAAGTCGGCGGTCGCGGTCATGCTCGAGGCGACGAGGCGGCTTCTGGCCGAGAACCGGCCGCACGGAGGGCTCGAGCTGCTCTTCACGCCCAAGGAGGAGGTCGGGCTGTACGGGGCAGCGGCGTTCGACCACGAGCGGCTGCACGCGCGGATCGGGTACGTCTACGACCAGGCTGCGCCGATCGGCGAGGTCATCCTCGGCGCGCCGTACTCGCATTCGATGGAGGTGAAGCTGCATGGACGCGCCGCGCACGCGGGCATGTACCCCGAGGAGGGCCGCTCCGCGATCGCAGCCGCGGCGAAGGCGATCGCGGACTTCAAGCTGGGGCGAGTGGACGAGGAGACGACCGCGAACGTCGGCGTGATCAACGGCGGTACCGCGGGCAACATCGTCCCAGAGTGGTGCACGTTCATCGCCGACGTGCGCTCGCACGATCCGCAGAAGCTCGCCGATCTCGTCCGCGAGATGCTCGAGTCGATCACGTTCGCGGCGAGCCTCGAGGACTGCCAGGTCGAGACCAAGGTGCACAAGAGCTACAGCGGCTACCGGTTCAAGCGCGACGACGAGGCGGTGCGAATCGCGAGCGCGGGGCTCGCGCGGGCCGGTTTCGAGCCGACGTTCGCGCTGAGCGGCGGAGGGGCGGACGCGAACGTCTTCAACGAGCGCGGGCTCGCCTGCGTCAACCTCGCGAATGGGATGGCCGAGATCCATACGCCAGACGAGCACATCGCGGTGTCGGACCTCGAGCGGATGGTCGACGTCACGCTCGCGCTTGTGGACGTGGCGCTCGAAGCGGATGCCGCTTAGCCTGCGGCGCGGCACCGTGACCGCGATCGTCGAGGAGCTGGACGGGCTCGCGCGGATCGAGGTCGACGGCGAGGCGTGCATCGCGTATCCACGGTTGACCGGCGCGATCGAGGTCGGAGACGACGTCCTCGTGAACGTGCAGGCGCGCGAGCTCGACCTCGGCTCCGGCGGGTTCGACGTGCTGCATGCGAACCTCACGCGCGGGCTCGGTCTCCACGCCGCGCCGGACGCGCACGTGATGACGCTGCCGTACACGCCCGTGCAAGCGGCCGTGCGATTCGTGGAGGAGGACAGTGAGCTCGCGGCGGGCCTGGACGGCATGCCCGTCGTCTGCTGCTCGCTCCACTCGCAGGTCGCGCCCGCCGCGGCAGGCGTAGGGGAGGGTGTGCGGGTCGCGTACGTCCAGCTCGCCGGCGGGGCTCTGCCGGTCTCCCTCTCGGATTCGCTGCGCGCGCTGAAGGAACGGGGGCTCGTCGAGACGAGGATCGCGGCGGGTGCGTCCGTCGGCGGTGACGCGCAGGCGGTCGGGGTCGCTTCGGCGCTCGCCTGGGCGGCGGCGCAGGGCTTCGACGTCGCCGTCTGCTCGATCGGCCCGGGCATCGTCGGCACCGGCTCGCCGCTCGGACACGGGGGGCTAGCTGCAGCAGAGGCGGCCAATGCGGCGAGTGCGCTCGGCGGAGCACCGGTGATGGCGGTCCGCGTCTCGTACGGCGACCCGCGTGAGCGCCATCGGGGGGTTTCGCATCACACCCGAGCCGTCCTCGATCTTGCGATCGGCGACGTGACGGTCGCGTGGCCCTCGGGTCTCGAGTTGCCGGAGTGGCTCGAGGAGCGCCAGGAGGTCGATGTGTCCGGTTGGCGGGAAGCGTGCGAGGGATTGCCGCTCGAGCACATGGGCCGCGGGCCCGACGACGATCCGTGGTTCTTCGCGTCCGCGTTCGCCGCGGGCAAGCTGGCGCGCGGCAAACTGGTGTAGATGGAGGAGCGCGCGCTTGGCCCGGTGATCGGCCTCGGGACGTCGAGGACGTTCGACGCCGACGTCCAACTGGCTCGACGCGTGGTCGACGCCGCGAGCGAGGCGGGCTACCGCCTGTACGACACCTCGCCGATGTATGGCTCCGAGGAGGCGCTTGGGCTCGCACTCGAGCCGCGCCGCGGGGAGGCGGTGCTCGCGACGAAGATCTGGACGGAGTCGGTCGAGGAGGGGCGGGCGCAATTCGAGAGCCAGCTCCGCTGGTTCGGCCAGGTCGAGATCGAGCAGGTGCACAACCTCGTCAGCTGGGAGGAGCATCTGCCGTGGCTGGAAGAGGAACGCGACGCCGGGCGGATCGACCGGATCGGCGTCACGCACTGGCAGGCGTCCGCGTTCCCCGAGCTCGCCCGTGCGCTGAGGACGGGCCGGTTCTCAGTGCTCCAGGTGCCGTACAACCCGCTCGAGCAGGAGTCCGCGCGCGAGCTGCTCCCACTCGCGGAGGAGCTCGGCGTGGCGGTGATCGTCATGCGCCCGCTCGGCGACAAGTCGCGGCTGCCGAATCCTCCGCCGGCGGAGGAGCTCGCCCCGCTGCGGGAGTTCGGGGTCGAGACGTGGCCGCAGGCGCTCCTCAAGTGGGCGCTCTCCGACGAGCGGGTCTCCGCCGTGATCCCCGCGACGCGCGACCCGAAGCACGCGCGCGAGAACGCGGCCGCAGGCACCCCGCCGTGGCTCGGCCCCGACGAGCGAAGGCTCGTCGAGCGTCTCGCCCAGACCTGACCCTTCCGGACATCGCACCCGGGGCCGGCCGCGGGCCACCCACCGATTCGATCCTATCCGCGAAAATCACACATGTCTGCAGCGAGAATGCGCCGAGAGTGTGGAAGCTGAGGCGCCGACGCGGGCGGCGCCGACCACGAGGCCGCGCCGGCTTCGCCGGTGCGGCCGTTCCCGCTCCCTGCTTGGCACCGGGGCGAATTAGCCTGGCGTCTGCCTAGCGATAAGGTTGCCCGGCTCGCGATGAAGATCGGCGTCGCCAAAGAGATCAAGTCCGACGAATACCGCGTCGCGCTGACCCCCGCCGGCGCGCGCGAGCTTGCGGATGCGGGCCACGACGTCCTCGTCGAGCAGGGCGCCGGCGAGGGCAGCGCGTTCCCCGACGAGGCGTACGAGGCGGTCGGCGCGCAGATCGGGTCGGTCGACGACGTCTGGGGCGACGCCGAGCTGCTGCTCAAGGTCAAGGAGCCGATCGACGCCGAGTATGGCCGGCTTCGCGACGGGCTCGTCCTCTTCACCTACCTGCACCTCGCCGCGGACAAGGGGCTGACGGACGCTCTCGTCGAGAGCGGGATTACCGCGGTCGCGTACGAGACTGTGGAGACGGGCAGCCGGGCGCTGCCCCTGCTCGCACCGATGAGCGAGATCGCCGGCAGGCTCGCCGCCCAGGCCGGTGCGTATTTCCTCGAGAAGCCGCTCGGCGGCCGCGGCCTCCTCCTCGGCGGTGTGCCGGGCGTCGCGCCCGGACAAGTCGTCGTCATCGGCGGAGGAATGGTCGGCTACAACTCCGCCGTCATCGCGCTCGGACTGGGTGCGAACGTCACGATCATCGAGCGCTCGATCGACCGCATGCGACACCTCGAGGAGGTGCTGGGTGGCCGGGTCACGCTGCTCATGTCGTCGAGCCTCCAGATCGAGGAGTCGGTCGCGCAGGCGGACGTCGTCATCGGCGCCGTGCTGATCCCGGGCGCGGTCGCACCGAAGCTCGTCACGAGGCCGATGGTCGCCGGGATGAAAGAAGGGTCGGTGATCGCCGACGTCGCGATCGACCAGGGCGGCTGCTTCGAGACCGCGCGCCCGACGACGCACTCGGAGCCCGTCTACGTCGTCGACGGCGTCACGCACTACTGCGTCGCGAACATGCCGGGAGCGGTGCCTATCACGGCGACGAAGGCCCTGACGAACGCGACGCTCCCGTACGTCGAGGCGATCGCGACCCATGGCCTTCCACAGGCCGTCGCGCGCGACCCGGCACTTGCGCGAGGCGTCAACGTGCTGGACGGCAAGATCACGTACGAAGCCGTCGCCGAAGCGCACGACCTCGATTACGCGCCGCTTGAGGACGTCCTACCGCTGTCGCCGGTCTGACCGTCTACGAGCTCTCGGGCTGCGGCTTCTTCTCGTGCTGCGGGAAGAGCTTCACGACCAGCCACGTCACGCTTGCCGCGAGCGAGGTGATCACGACGACGAAGAGGATGAGGCCGAGCAGGCCGAGGACGGTGCTCATGACCAACCTAGAATAGCTTCATGTCCCGCGCATGCATCATCGTGCTGGATGCGGTGGGCGCGGGAGAGCTTCCCGACGCAGCCGAATTCGGCGACGAAGGATCCGACACGCTCGGCAATGTCGCGCGGGCGGTTGGGGGGCTGGACCTGCCCAACCTCGAGGCCTTCGGGCTCGGGAACGTGGAGCCGCTCGAGGGCTGCCCGCCGCAACCTGGCGCGCCGGCGGTCGCGGGCCGCCTCGTCGAGCGCTCGAAGGGGAAGGACACGACGACCGGCCACTGGGAGCTGATGGGCATCGTCACGCCGACGGCGCTGCCGACCTACCCGCACGGGTTCCCGTTCGAGGTCATCGATCCGTTCATGCATCGCACCGGCCGCGGCGTGCTCGGCAACAAGGCCGCGTCGGGGACCGAGATCATCGAAGAGATCGGCGAGGAGCATCAGCGCACGGGCAAGTGGATCGTCTACACGTCCGCGGACTCGGTCTTCCAGATCGCCGCGCACGTGGACACGATCCCGCTGGAGGAGCTCTACCGTGGCTGCGAGATCGCGCGGGAGATCCTCACCGGCAAGGACGCGGTCGGCCGCGTCATCGCGCGGCCCTTCGAGGGCGAGCCGGGCAACTACGTGCGGACGCCCGATCGACACGACTGGTCACTGGAGCCGAAGACGCCGAACTACCTGACGCTGGTGCGGGAAGCCGGGATGAAAGTGCACGCGGTCGGAAAGATCCGCGACATCTTCGCCGGCGTCGACATCGACGAGTCGCACCCGACCCGCTCGAACGTCGACGGCATCAACCAGACGGAGAAGCTGCTCCAGGAGCTGGACCAGGGTCTTGTCTTCACGAACCTCGTCGAGACGGACATGCTCTGGGGCCATCGCAACGATCCCGTGAACTTCCACCGCTGTCTCCAGGACTTCGACCGCCGGCTGCCCGACCTGCTCGCGGCGCTGCGGCCCGGCGACCTGCTGATCATCACGTCCGACCACGGCTGCGATCCGACGACTCCGTCGACCGACCACTCGCGCGAGCATGCGCTCCTGCTCGCGTACGTCGAGGGCAAGAACGCGGCCGGCCGGATTCACGAGGGGGAGTTCGCAGACGTTGGCGCGACGGTGAACGCATGGCTCGGCGGCAAGGCCCCGCGCCGCGGGATCCCCGGCGAGGCGATCGTCGAGAAGTAGCGAGTGATCCGCCCCGCGGAGCTGATCGAGCGCAAGCGTGACGGCGGGAGCCTGACGCCCGCCGAGATCGAGGAGCTCGTCCTCGGCCACGCGCGGGGCGAGATCCCCGACTACCAGCTCGCGGCCTTCTGCATGGCGGTCTACTTCCGCGGCCTGTCGGCCGACGAGACGCTCGCGCTCACCAACGCCTTCGTCGAGAGCGGCTCGACGCTCGACCTGCACGGCGCGCTCGGCCGCGCAGTCGTCGACAAGCATTCGACCGGCGGCGTCGGCGACAAGACCTCCATCGTCGTCGGCCCGATCGTCGCCGCGTGCGGTGTCCCCTTCGGGAAGATGAGCGGGCGCGGCCTCGGGCACACAGGCGGCACGCTCGACAAGCTCGAGTCGATCCCGGGGTTCCGCGTCGAGCTCTCGAAGGAGGAGTTCGTCGAACAGGTGCGCGACGTGGGCCTCGCGATCATCGGCCAGACGGACGACCTCGTGCCCGCCGACAAGCAGCTCTACGCGCTCCGCGACGTCACCGGGACGGTGGACAGCATCCCCCTGATCGCGGCGAGCATCATGTCGAAGAAGATCGCCGCCGGGGCGGACGCGATCGTGCTCGACGTCAAGGTCGGCGAGGGCGCGTTCATGAAGTCGCTCGAGGACGCGCGGATGCTCGCCGAGTCGATGATCGAGCTCGGACGGGGAGCCGGCCGCGAGGTGGTCTCGCTCCTGACCGACATGGACCAGCCGCTCGGCTGGGCGATCGGGAACGCCGTCGAGATCCGTGAGGCGCGCTCGCTGCTCGCAGGCGAGGAATCGCCTCCCGACCTGTTCTCGCTCGCGGTCCAGGCTGCCGGTCGCCTCGTCTCGCTGTCCGACCTCGGCGTCGACGCGGAGGAGGGAGCCCGTCGCGCGGAGCGCGCGATCGAGGACGGGTCCGCTCTCGCAGCGTACGAGCGCTGGATCGAGGCCCAGGGCGGCGACCCCTCGCTGGACGTGCTCCCGGACGCGCCGGTCCGCACGGAAGTGACGGCCGACCGGGCCGGATTCGTCGCAGCCGTCTCCGCACTCGGCGTCGGTCGAGTGGCGCTCGAGCTCGGCGCGGGGAGGCGGACGAAGGAGGATTCGATCGACCACGCCGTCGGGATCCGCTGCTTCGCGAAGCGGGGCGACCCCGTCGAGCGCGGGCAGCCGCTCGCCGAGATCCACGCTCGCGATGATGCGAGCGCAGAGCAGGCAGCCGACCAGATCCGGCCGCTGATCGAGATCTCGAGGGAGTCGGGTCCTCCGCGCCCGATCGTGCTGGAGACGCTGATCTAGGCACGCAGCCTCGTCGCTACGCTGGCTGCGTGCCCGAGCTGCCAGAGGTCGAGACCATCCGTGCGGGGCTCGAGCCCCGCCTCGTCGGCCGCACCTTCGATCGCGTGGAGATCTCGGACCCCCGGCTGACCCGGCCTCACGACCCGGGCGAGGTCGCGGCCGAGCTCGAAGGCGAGCGAGTCTCCGCCCTGGAGCGTCGCGGCAAGTATTTGGTTGTTCGGTTCGAAACAGGTCGGGTTCTCCTGATTCACCTCCGGATGACGGGAAGCCTGCGCCTGCTGCGGAACGGGGACGACGACGACTCGTACCGCAGAGCTGTCGTCAATCTAGACAACGGATCGGACGTCGCCTACCGAGACGTCCGGCGCTTCGGCACGTGGCTCCTGCTCGAGCCGGGCGACCTCGATCCGTACCTGGCCGCAAGAGTCGGCGGCGAGCCACTCGGGAGAGCCCTCACGGCGCGATCGCTCGCCGGCCGCCTCTCGCGCCGGCGCGCGCCGCTGAAAGCCGTGGTGCTCGACCAGCGCCTCTTCGCTGGGGTCGGGAACATCTATGCGGACGAGGCGCTGTGGTGGGCCCGGCTGCACCCGCTGCGCCCGGCGTGCGAGCTCACACAGAAGGAGCTCGAGGGGCTCGTCCGCGGGATCAAGCGCGCCCTCAGGCGCGGAATCGCCCGCCAGGGCGCGACGCTGCGCGACTATCGCAACGCGGACGGCGCGCGCGGAGAGATGCAGACCGAGTTCCGGGTCTACGGCCGCGACGGCGAGCCCTGCTTCCGCTGCGGCCACGCGATCGAGAAGACACGCGCCGGGGGTCGCGGAACGTGGTACTGCCCGCAGTGCCAGGTCTGAGCAGCCGAGTGCTGGCGGCCGCAAACCCGACTACGCTCTGACCGAGGTGCGGACTTGGCTGAGTTGACCGCAACCGCGCCGCGTGTGCGCCGGCATCTCGGTGCGCTCGGCGTCTGCGTCGGCGCGGCGCTCGGCCTCCTGCTCATCTCCTTCGCCAGCGGCGGCTACTTCCCGACCGCGTGGACGTGGGGGGCGCTGCTCGCACTCGTGTTCGTCGCCGCGGCGCTCGTCCTGGGCAACGTCGTCCGCCCGAGTCGGCTCGCACTCGTCTCGCTCGGCGGCCTGACGGGCTTCGGCGTCTGGACCTGGCTGGCTCTCCTCTGGAGCAGCAACCCTGCGGCGACCGTCCTCGAAGGGCTCCGCGTGCTCTTCTACGTGGCCGTCCTCGCCGGCCTGATCGTGGTCCTGCGCCGGGCGTACGTGCCGCTCCTGCTCGCGGCGACGCTGACCGCGATCGTGCTGGCATCGGGCTACGGCCTCCTGACGCGGCTCTTCCCGGAGCGCCTCGGCGTCTTCGACCCGGTTGCGGCCTACCGCCTCGAGGAGCCGCTCACGTACTGGAACGCACTCGGCGTGTTTGCGGCGATGGGCGCCCTGCTGGCCCTCGGGTTCGCCGCTCGCTCGCAGACCGTCATCGCGCGCGCCCTCCCGGCCGCGACGCTCCCGATCCTTCTCTCGACGCTCTACTTCACGTTCAGCCGCGGCGGCTGGATCGCGGGCGCCGTCGGCCTGGCGGTCGCCGTCGCCGTCGACCCACGCCGGCTCCAGCTGCTCGTAAACGCCGTCGTCCTCGCGGTGCCTTCGGCGATCGCCGTCCTGATCTCCTCGCACGAAAAGGCGCTCACGAGGCTCGACACGCCGCTGGCGGCCGCCTCCCACGACGGGCATCGGCTCGCGGTGTGGATCGTCCTCCTCGCTGTCCTGTCCGGGCTCGCTGCAGCCGGGCTCTGGTTCGCCGAGCGCCGCGTCGCGCCGCCTCGCACTCTCAGGCTCGCGTTCGCCGGAGCCGTCTCGGCCGTCGCGCTCGTGGCGGTGCTGGCCGTGTTCGTCCGGTACGGCGGGCCGGTCGAGCTGGTGAGGAAGGGCTACGACTCGTTCACGACGACGACGAACGAGCCGACGCCGAACCTGAACCAGCGGCTGTTCTCGTTCTCGGGCAGCCACAGGTCCGAGCTCTGGCACGCGGCATGGCACGACTACGAATCGCATCCGGTGCTCGGATCGGGACCTGGGACGTACGAGGAGTACTGGAACCAGCACCGCACGATCCAGCACAAGGTCCGCGACGCGCACAGCCTCTACCTCGAGGTGCTCGCCGAGCTCGGCCCGCTCGGCCTCCTGCTGCTCGTTCTGGCGCTCGGAGCTCCGGTCGTCGCCGCGGTGCGGGCACGAGGTCAACCGCTCGTCCCGCTCACGCTCGCGGCCTTCGCCGCCTTCCTCGCCCACGCCGCCGTGGACTGGGACTGGGAGATGCCGGCGGTCACGCTCGCAGCCCTCACGTGCGCGGCCGTGCTCCTCGCCTGCGCCGACGACCGCAACGCGTCGCTCCTCTCCCCGCGAACGCGCGCAGCCGGCACGGTCGCGGCGCTCCTGCTCGCACTCATCGCCTTCGTCGGCGTCGTGGGCGCGAGCGCAGTCGCAGCGAGCGAGCGCGAGCTGGCCAAGGGCAGCTACGCCGACGCGGCCTCCCAGGCGAGGAAGGCCGCCCGCTGGTGGCGCTGGTCGCCGCAGCCGTGGCGGCAGCTCGGAGACATCGCCAACGAGCGGGGAGACAACGCCGCCGCCCGCGGCTACTACCTGAAGGCGCTCTCGAAGGACGACCGCAACTGGGAGCTCTGGTACGACCTCTCGACGGTCACGACCGGCCCGGAGTCGAGCCGCGCCCTCGCGAGGGCGGTCGAGCTCAACCGCTATGCGCGGTCGGACTTCGAGGAGGGCAATGTTTCGGGTTGATCCGCTCGCGAACCCGGAGCCGCTGATCAAGCGCGTCTACGCGTACGTCGCGTACCGGGTCGGCGACGGCCCGGACGCGGAGGACCTGACGAGCGAGACGTTCGAGCGGGCGCTCCGCTACAAGAAGAGCTACGACTCGTCGAAGGGCGAGCCGATCGCGTGGCTGATCGGGATCGCGCGGCGCTGCATCGAGGGCCGGCCGCCTCAGTTCGAGCTCTCCACCGAGCAAGTGGAAACGGCCGATCACCGCGACTTCGAGGACGAGGCGCTGCGCAGGATCGCGCTCTCCGGAGCCGTCGTGCACCTCGAGGACCGCGACCGCGAGCTGATCGCGCTCCGCTACGGCGCGGATCTCACGGCGCGCCAGATCGCCGAGCTCCACGGATCGAAGACGAACGCGATCGAGGTCGCTCTCCACCGCGCGCTCGGCCGGCTGAGAACCCACCTGGAAGGCGATTCCGAGACCCCTGTAAGGAAATCGCAGGCAACCCGGTAGTAGAGGGTGCAAGCAAATTCACGATCAGGAGGACTCAAGGAATGCGATCTTGGCGAAGAAATCCGGACAGCGGCCTCGAGGCCGAGCTCAGGGCATCGAGGCCCGAGCCGAGCCCCGAGCTCGTCGACCGGCTCGAGATGCGTGTTCGAACACACGGCCGCGACAGGCGGGCCGGTTCGTTCCGAGTCGCCTTCGCCGGAGCGCTTGCCGCGGGTCTTTTGACCGCGCTCGCCTCCGTCGGGGGTCTCGGCTACGCCGCGACGGGCGCCAACCAGGCCGTCCACTCGGCGAAGCGCGTCATGCACGTCCATGCGGTGGCCACGCTCAAGAAGTCGGCCGCGCAGGATCAGTACCGGAAGCCCAAGGCGAAGTGCCGGAAGGGCACTCACCGCGTCAAGGGCGTCTGCAAGCGGGTGAAGAAGGCGAAGGGTGTGAGGTTCCACCGGCCGCCGTTCACCGGCTAGAGCACAACGACTTGCGGGGCGGCCCCCGGGCCGCCCCGCAGGGCAACCACCACACGAGATGACACGGATGACGAAGACACTGCGACGCACGACGATCGCCCTCGCGGTCCTCGCGGCCCTGACGGCCGTCGTCGCCGCGGGAGCAGGAACGACGCGCGCGCACGGCCCGGAGCTCACGGTGCGCTGGCAGGCGCCGACGCCTCGTGATGGAGCCGCGTTCTCGGTGAAGGCCGGCGAGCCGCTGAGCTTCCAGCTGGCCGCGGCGCCCGGCTCCGTGATCCGGAGCAGGCGGCTTCCCGCACGCGTCTCGGTCGCCGCCTCATCCCGGCAGGCGAAGGTCGACTGGACGCCGTCGGCGAGCCAGGTCGGCGAGCACATGCTCACGTTCGCCGCCCAGAACGGGCCGCGCTACGCGCGGCCGCGAAGCTTTCTCGTCTACGTCCTGCCGGCGACCCCGGCAGGCCCGCACGACGAGTTCCCGCTGGGCGGGATCAACGGCATGTCGAGGTACGCCGAGGTCTACGCGGACGTGTCGGCGCGCACGCGCCCGAGCAGCCGCGCCAAGGCCTTGATCCGGCTCAGGCAGTACACGCCCGAAGGGACGGCGAACGTCGTCCAGGCGCTCAGCGGCGTGATCAACCCGAACGGCGAGTACTGGGTCCGCGTTCGGCTCCCGATGCTCCCGAACGGGCGCACCGGCTGGGTTCCGCGCCAGACGCTCGGGCCGTACAACGAGATCTGGACGCACCTCGTCATCGACCGGAAGCTGTTCACGGCCACGCTCTACCGCAAGGGCCGCGCGGTCTTCACGACGCGCATCGGCGTGGGGGAGCCGTACTGGCCGACGCCCGCGGGCGAGTTCTACGTGCGCGAGCGGATGACCGGCTTCTCGGATCAGATCTACGGGCCGATCGCCTTCGGCACGAACGCCCGCTCGAACGTGCTGACCGACTGGCCGGGCGGGGGATTCATCGGAATCCACGGCACGAACGAGCCGGAGATCCTCCCCGGGCGCGTGTCGCACGGGTGCATTCGCATGCCGAATGCGTCGATCAAGCGGCTGGCGCGGCTGATGCCGCTCGGTACCCCGGTCACCATCCTCTGACCGCGAGGACGGTTATGGTTACGGGGCTCTGGCCGGGGGGCACCGACACTCATGAGCTCATGCACGGGCACGCTGCGGCGCATTTCGACCGTCGTGCTCGCAGTCGCGGCTGCGACCGTGCTCGCTCCGGGTGCGGCGACGCCCGCGAAACGCGACGTCGTCGTCACGTGGACGAGCCCGACGCCGGTTGAGGGCGCCGTCCTCGGCGTCGCGGCGAAGACAGAGCTCTCGTTCCGCCTCGCGGCATCGTCCGATTCCTCCGTCGCGACGCTGACGATTCGGGACACGAGCGGCTCACCGCGGCGAGCGGTCCTCCGGCGGAGCGACGGGAATCCTGCGCAGGCGACGTACAGGTGGACGCCCTCCGCGTCCCAGGTGGGAGTGCACCGCGTGACCTTCACCGCGAGCTCGGTCGACCCCGCGGGCAGCGCGACGCGCACTGTGGTGATCCGGGTCGGCCGCGCGAACAAGCCGCCACCGGGGCCGCCGCCACCCCCGGGCGTCTACCCGCAGCGGCTGGGGCTCAGCAACCGGACCGCCGAGATCTACCGTTGGGCGTTCGTCCGCCACCGCACGGTTGCGCGGACCGGCCCGTCCCGCTCGGCGAGGGCGATCTCGAGGATCACGTTCCGGACGCCCGAGCTCTACCGAAACGCGATCCAGGTCCTCGACCAGATCCGGTACCGAAGCGGTCGGGCGTGGGTCCGGATCCGGCTCGCGGTCCTTCCGAACGGCACGACGGGCTGGGTGCCGCGAGGCTCGCTCGCCGCGTTCCAGAAGGTGCACACGCGGATGGTCATCGTCCAGCGGTCGCTCAGAGCGACGCTCTACGAGCGCGGCCGGCCCGTCTTCTCGGCGCGGATCGGTGTCGGCCAGTCGCACACGCCGACGCCGCGCGGCGAGTTCTACGTGCGCGAGAAGCTCTCCGGCTACTACGCGCCGGCGTACGGCCCGCGCGCCTTCGGCCTGAACGCGAAGTCGGCGACGCTGACCGACTGGCCCGGCGGCGGCTTCGTCGGGATCCACGGGACGAACGCGCCGCAGATCCTGCCCGGGCGCGTTTCGCACGGCTGTGTCCGGATGCGAAACGCCGCGATCCTGAGGCTCTTCGGTCTGATGCCCCTCGGCACGCCCGTAAGCATTCGCTAACACAAATTGACCTAGCTGGGTCAGGCGGGCGAGGCGCCGGCCAGCGAGTCTTGGGACATGTTCCTCGACCAAGTGCATTTCGAAGTCATCGACTACGAAGCAGCCGTGCGCCTCACCGAGCGGCTCGGCCAGACGTGGACTGCCGGACTGCTCGGCGGTGAGCCGTACGTCGTCGCTGCCGCGGTCTCGTCCGACCCCGGCGATCTCGCCACCCTCCTGCGGAACGTGCAGGACTGGATTCGCAAGGAGTCGCTGTACGCGATCCGGTTCATGCTGGACAACGAGATCTACGTCCTCGCAGCCGGTGGCACGGAGTGGAAGACGCCGTCCTTCCTGATCCCCGTCGAAGAGATCGAAGAGGCCGACGCGGTCGAAGAGTCGCCGCGCGCGGCCTGAGCGCGTCCGTTTCCGACACGACCCGGCTCTACACTTGAGCCGATGGCGGGGCGGGGCTACAAGACTGAGGCCGTCGTCCTGCGTTCGCTCCGGTTCGGCGAGGCCGATCGCGTCCTGCACCTGTACACGCTGGAGCGCGGCCGCGTCGGCGCGGTCGCCAAGGGGATCCGGCGCACGAAGTCTCGCTTCGGCGGACGGCTCGAGCCGCTGAGTCACGTCGAGCTGATGCTCCACCAGGGGAGCGGCGAGCTGGGGACGGTGACCGGCGCGTCGCTCGTGCGGGCGCACCGTGGGGCCCGCGAGGAGCCGTACCGGCTGTCCGCGGGGCTCGTCGGGCTCGAGGCGATGCTGCGACTGTTCACCGAGCAGGAGCGGAACCCGCGCGCGTTCGAGGCGCTGACGCGGTTCCTCGACGTTTTGGACGACGTGCAGGTGCGGGAGACGGAGCCGGCGCTCGACCCGCTCGTGCTCTCGTTCCAGCTGAAGCTGCTCTGGCTCTCCGGGTACCTGCCGCACCTGACGAGCTGTGCCGAGTGCGGGGCGGAGGGGCCGCTCGTCGGCTACTCGCCCGGGGCGGGCGGCGCGGTCTGCGAGAGCTGCGGCGCGGGCTCGCTGCCGCTGTCCACCGAAGGCATCGCAGGGATCGAGGGCCTGCTCGGGGCGCCCCTCGCGGACGCGGCGATCTCGGAGCGTGCCGCGCGCGAGGCGCTGCGCGTGATCACGTCGTCGTACGAGTACCACGGCGGCTTCCGGCTGCGAACCCTCGCCGCCGGCACCTAGCCCTTTCGGGACATGGCAGGTGCCTGGCACCGGACATGGCCGTTCGGGCTGGCCGTGTTGCGTGCCTGTCGAGCCCGATCCGTAGTCTTCGCCGCGTGAACTTCCAGGACATGATCGGCACGCTGAACGCGTACTGGGGCGAGCGCGGCGCGGTGCTCATGCAGCCGTACCACACCGAGCTCGGCGCGGGCACGTCCAATCCGGCCACCTTCCTGCGCGTCCTCGACCCGACCCACCCGGAGTGGCGCGCGGCCTACGTCGAGCCCGTGATCCGGCCGGCCGACGGGCGCTACGGCGAGAACCCGTACCGCTTCCAGCACTACTTCCAGTACCAGGTGATCCTCAAGCCGGCCCCGGAGGACGTCCTCGACCAGTACTTCGGCTCGCTCGAGGCGCTCGGGATCGACCTCCTGAAGCACGACATCCGGCTCGTCGAGGACGACTGGGAGCAGCCGACCCTCGGCGCGTGGGGCCTCGGCTGGGAGGTCTGGTGCGACGCGATGGAGGTGACGCAGTTCACGTACTTCCAGCAGCTCGGCGGGATCGACCTCCAGGTGATCCCCGCGGAGATGACGTACGGCCTCGAACGGCTCGGGCTCTTCCTGCAGGAGAAGACGACCGTGCTCGACCTCGAGTGGGCGCCGGGCGTGACCTGGGGGGACGTGTACCGCGAGAACGAGCGCCAGTGGTCGCAGTACAACTACGAGGAGGCGCCCGTCGACGTCCTCCAGCGCCGCTTCGACGAGCACGAGGCCGAGGCCGAAGAGCTGCTCGACAAGAACCTGCCGCTCCCGGCCTACGACCAGGTTCTGAAGTCGTCGCACGCGTTCAACCTGCTCGATGCGCGCGGCGCCGTGTCGGTGACCGAGCGGGCCGCCTACATCGGGCGCGTCCGCACGCTCGCGCGCCGCTTCGCCCAGCTCTACGTGGGGACCGATGGCGACGCTCCTGATTGAGCTCGGCTGCGAGGAGCTGCCCGCGTCGGCGTGCCGCGAGGCGGAACGGCAGCTGCCGGAGCTCGCCCGCGGCGTGCTCGGGATCGAGCCGAGCCGGGTGCTCGTGACGTCTCGCCGGCTCGCCGTGCTCGCCGAGGACGTCCCGGAGAAGACGGCGGACCAGTGGGTGAAGGGGCCGCCGATCGCGATGCGGGACAAGGCCGCGGCCGGGTTCGCCAAGCGCCACGGCGTCGCGGTCGAGGAGCTCGAAGAGCGCGACGGCTTCCTGGGCGTGGCGGTGGCCGGGAAGCCGCTCGCCGAGGTGCTGCCCGGGCAGGTCGACCAGCTCGTGCGGGGCCTCGCGTTCTCGAAGACGATGCGCTGGGACGACAGCGGCCTGCGCTTTCCGCGCCCGGCGCGCTGGAGGCTGGCGATGCTCAACTCGACGCGGATCGTCGGCGAGCGCTCGTACGGGCATCGCTTCTCGTCCGGGCCGATCGAGATCGCGGACGCGGCCGGGTACGCGGACGCGCTGCGGGCCGCGGACGTCGAGCCAGACAGCGAGGAGCGCCGCAGGCAGATCGTCGGCGCGCTCGACGGGCTCGGCGGCTGGACGGACCCGCACGGCGTCCTCGCCGAGGTCGTGTACCTCGTCGAGTCGCCCGTCGTCCTCGACTGCAGCTTCGACGAGCGCTATCTCCAGCTCCCGAGCCGCGTCGTCGAGACGACGATCCAGCACCACGTTCGGGCCTTCCCGCTCGGAGGCAACCGATTCGCCTTCGTTGCGAACGGCGGCGACCCGGACACCGTCCGCGGCGGGGTCGAGAACGTCGTCGGGGGCCGGCTCGAAGACGCCTCGTTCACGTTCGAGCGCGACGTCAAGGTCGGGATCGACGCGCTCGCGGAACGGCTCGGCGCGATCACGTTCTTCCAGGGCGCGGGCTCGTTCGCGGACAAGACGGCGCGGCTTGCGAGGCTCGTCGAGGCGCTCGGCGGCGGCGAGGCGGCGCTCGAGGCGGCGCGGCTGGCCAAGGCCGACCAGGCGTCGGAGCTCGTGCGGGAGTTTCCGGAGCTCGAAGGCCACGTGGGCGCCGAGTACGCCCGGCTCGCCGGCTATCCGGAAGCCGTGTCCGCCGCGATCGACGAGCAGTACCTCCCCGACGCGGCCGACGCGCCCTTGCCGACCACGGAGACGGGCCGCGTGCTCTCGGCGGCGGACAAGATCGACACGCTCAACGTCTCCTTCGGCCTCGGGCAGCGACCGACGGGCTCCCGCGATCCCTACGGGTTGCGGCGCGCGGCGATCGGCCTCGGTCGGCTCGCCACGGAGGGCAACCTCTCGATCCCGCGCGAGCTCATGGACCCCGAGGTCGCCGAGTTCGTCGAGGAGCGCTTCGAGGGCCTGCTAGCGGCGCCTGTCGAGTACGTGCGCGCCGCGCGCCGCGCTCCGGTGCGCGACCTCGGCGGCGTGGCCCGGCTGGCAGAGGCCCTCGCGGCGCTCCCGGACGAGCGGTTGGGCCCGATCCACACGGCGTACACGCGCGCGAGCCGGCTCGCGGAGAGGGAACAGGGCGCAGCCGCGGAGCTCGAGCCCGCGCTGCTCGTCGAGGATGCCGAGGCCAAGGTCGCCGCGGCGCTCGAGCGCCTCGACCCGGAGATCGCGGCGGCGCTCGACGCAGGCGACTTCAACGCGGCGGTCGAAGCAGGCGCCGAGCTCGGCCCGCTCCTCGACCGGTTCTTCGAGGACGTGCTCGTCCTGGCCGAGGACCGAGCCGTCCGCGCGAATCGCCTGCGCCTGCTCCTGAATGTCCGCGACACGCTCGGGCGGCTCGGCGAGCTCTCTCAGATCCCGCTGTAACCCGATCGAGGGAACTCGCCTACGCCCACCCGAGTAAGGCATGAAGGAAACCGCCGCAAGTGCCGGTTATACCCCGTGAGGCGCCGCGGTGTCTCGCCGCCTCTGGGCCAAGAGTTGCCGCACGCCTCCGGGGACGACCGGCCGCAGTCGTCTCCATCGCCGAGCTCCTCGGCGAACGCCGTAGCCGGCCCGGGCGCCTACCGATAGGCCGCAGAGGGCGTCCGGCCCGGCACGGCTATACGCTGAGACCATGGCTCCGCAGGCGGTCGAGCTGCACGTGGTCTCCGATTCGACGGGCGAGACGGCGACGCGCCTCGTCCACGCGCTCGAGGCGCAGTTCCCCGAGCAGCCGTTCGAGGAGATCCGGCATCCGATGGTCGAGAGCGTCGACGATCTCGCGCAGGTCGTGCGTCGTGCGAGAGGCCGGCCCGCGGTCGTCGTGTACACGCTAGTCGAGCCGGAGCTGCGCGCCGAGATGCGCACGCTCTGCCGCCGGGCGAGGCTCCACTACTGCGACCTGCTCGGCCAGCCGATCGAGGCCGTGGCCAAGGTCTCGGGAACCGCGGCGAGGATGCAGGCGGGCGGGCGCCACCCGCTTGACGAGACGTACTTCCGCCGCATGGAGGCGATCGAGTTCGCGGTCAAGTACGACGACGGGATCGCGGGCGGGCTGAACGACGCCGACATCGTCCTCGTGGGCGTGTCGCGGACATCGAAGACACCGCTCTCGATCTACCTCGGCTACCTCGGCTATCGCGCGGCGAACGTTCCGATCGTCAAGGGGATCGACCCGCCGAACGAGCTCTTCGACGTCGACCCGCACAAGATCGTCGGTCTGAAGATCGACGCGAAGCGGCTTGCGGAGATCCGCAAGAACCGGTCACGCCGGATGGGCGGCTCGAACCATCGCTACTCGAAGCTGCTCGAGATCTACGAGGAGCTCGACAATTCGGCCGCGGTGCAGCGAAAGCTGGGGTGCCCGGTGATCGACACGACGGAGCTCTCGATCGAGGAGACGGCCGCGCGGGTTATCCGCCTCGTCGAGCAGCGGCAGGCCGAGGCCGCCGCGACCTGACGTTCGGCGCCTGTGAGTTGCGCAGAAGTGTTTCGTAGGCTTCGGCCATGAAGCCGAAGCCACCTGTCCCGGTCTGGCGCTGGGCAGCCTGGTTCTCGGTGCTCGGTGCCGCCATCGTCGTCTTCTACGTCCTGCTGACACCGGTTTGGCTAGGGTTGCGCGCTCTCGCCTGGCTGGCCGACCGGACGTCACGCTCGGCGTTGCCTTAAGTCGCGAAAGCTGTGGAAAGATTCGAGAGCGTGGTCCCGAACCGCTTCGTCTACGACTTCGACGAGCCCTCCGAGGGAGGTCGCGACCTGCTCGGCGGCAAGGGCGTCGGGCTCGCGGAGATGACCCAGCTCGGTGTGCCCGTCCCGGCCGGCTTCACGATCACGACGGACGCCTGCCGCGCGTACACGGAAAGCGGCGGTCGGCTCCCTGACGGCCTCGAGGCCGAGGTCGAGCACCACCTGACCTCGCTCGAGGAGAAGACCGGCAAGCCCTTCGGCGACCCGGGCGACCCGCTCCTCGTCTCCGTGCGCTCGGGCGCAGCGGTCTCGATGCCCGGGATGATGGACACGATCCTCAACCTCGGCCTGAACGACGACGCCGTGAGCGGGCTCGCGGAGCGGACCGGCAACCCGCGCTTCGCCAACGACTCGTACCGGCGGTTGATCCAGATGTACGGCGAGGTCGTCGACGGGGTCGACGGGCACCTGTTCGAGGAGGCCCTCTCGAAACTGAAGGACGAACGCGGCGCCGCGCTCGACGTCGACCTGTCCGCGGAGGACATGGCCGGGTTGGTCGAGACCTTCAGGGCCATCTACGAGAGCGAGACGAGGAGTGCCTTCCCGCAGGACGCGCGTGAGCAGCTCTCACGCGCCGTGCGCGCCGTGTTCGATTCCTGGGACAACCCGCGCGCGCAGGTCTACCGCCGAGCGCATCACATTGCCGACGACCTCGGGACGGCCGTCAACGTCGTCCAGATGGTCTTCGGCAACAAGGGCGACCAGTCGGGGACCGGCGTCGCCTTCACGCGCGACCCGTCCACCGGTGAGGCCGGGCTGTACGGCGAGTTCCTGGCCGACGCGCAGGGCGAGGACGTCGTCGCCGGGATTCGCACCCCGGAGCCGCTCGGGCGCATGCAGGAGAGCCTGCCGGACGCCTTCGAGCAGCTGACCGCGACGATGCGGCGCCTGGAGGAGCACTACCGGGACGTGCAGGACATCGAGTTCACGGTCGAGGACGGGCGCCTCTACCTGCTGCAGACGCGCAGCGCGAAACGGACGGCCGCGGCGGCGCTCAGATCCGCGGTGGACATGGTCGAGGAGGGGCTGATCTCACGCGAGGACGCCGTCGTCCGCATCGACCCCGGGCAGCTCGACCAGCTCCTGCACCCGATGATCGACCCCGCCGCGAGCGTCGAGGTCGTCGCGCAGGGGCTGAACGCCTCGCCGGGCGCCGCCTCGGGGAAGATCGTCTTCGACGCGGACACCGCGGCCGAGCTCGGGAAGAACGGCGAGAGCGTGATCCTCGTCCGCTGGGAGACGACGCCGGACGACATCCACGGGATGATCGCCGCGAAGGGGATCCTGACCGCGCACGGAGGCATGACCTCGCACGCCGCGGTCGTCGCGCGCGGGATGGGCAAGCCGTGCGTGGCCGGCTGCGAGGCGCTCACGGTCGACACCGCGGCCCGCACCGCGTCGCTCGACGGCCACGAGCTCGCGGAAGGGGACGTGATCACGATCGACGGCGGAACCGGCCGCGTCATCCTCGGCCCCGTCGACCTCGTCCCGCCGCAGATCAACGAGGACTTCGAGACGATCCTCGGCTGGGCCGACGACATGCGGCGCCTGAAGGTGCGAGCGAACGCGGACACGCCCGAGGACGCGGCCAAGGCGCGCGAGTTCGGGGCGCAGGGAATCGGGCTCTGCCGCACCGAGCACATGTTCATGGCCGAGGACCGGCTCCCGGTCGTCCGCGAGATGATCATGGCCTCGAGCGAAGAGGAGCGTCGCCGCGCGCTCGACAAGCTGCTCCCGCACCAGCAGGCGGACTTCGAGGGGATCTTCGAGGCGATGGCGGGCCTCCCGGTCACGATCCGCCTGCTCGACCCGCCGCTGCACGAGTTCTTGCCGCCGCTGGAGGAGGCGACCGATGAGCACATGCGCGAGCGAATCCGCGCGCTCAGCGAGGCGAACCCGATGCTCGGGACGCGCGGCTGCCGGCTCGGGCTCATGTTCCCCGAGATCTACGAGATGCAGGTGCGCGCGATCGTGCGCGCGGCCCTCGCAGTGCAGGAGCGGACCGGCGATGCGCCGCTCGTCGAGATCATGCACCCGCTCGTCGGCTTCGGCGAGGAGCTGAGGCGGCTGCGGGCGCTCACGATTGCGACGGCGGACGAGGAGGGCGAGCTCGAGTACCGCGTCGGGACGATGATCGAGCTACCGCGCGCGTGCGTGCGAGCCGATGAGATCGCCGAGCACGCCGACTTCTTCTCGTTCGGGACGAACGACCTCACGCAGACGGCGCTCGGCTTCTCGCGCGACGACGCGGAGGGCAAGTTCCTGACGCGCTACCTCGAGGACGGCGTGCTCGAGCGGAATCCGTTCGAGACGATCGACCAGGGCGGGGTCGGCGAGCTGATGCGCCTGGCCGTGGAGCGCGGCCGCAGCGTGAAGGACGACCTGAAGATGGGCATCTGCGGAGAGCACGGCGGCGAGCCGAAGTCGGTCGGGTTCTGCCACGAGCTCGGCCTCGAGTACGTGTCGTGCTCGCCCTACCGCGTCCCGCTCGCGCGTCTCGCCGCGGCCCAGGCGGCGCTCAAGGAGTCGGGAATCGAGGCGGTTGCGTCCGGCGGCTAGGCCGCGAGGCCCTGCACTCTGAAGTACGCGACCAGGAGGCTGGCCGCGCCGACGGCGACCACCCCCGCGATTCCGAGCACCCCCGGGCGCCCGTAGATCCCGTGCGTGCGGCCGAGGCGCGAGAACGCGAGCATGCTCAGCGCACCGCCGATCAGCCCGCCGATGTGCCCGCCGATCGAGATATTCGGGATCGCGAACGTGAATATGAGGTTGATGGCGATCAGGCCGAGCGCCTGACCCCCGAGCACGTAGTTCTTCTGAGCCTCGAGGACGAGCGCCGCGCCGAGGATCCCGAAGATCGCGCCCGACGCGCCGACCGTGACGACGTTCGGGCTGAAGATGATGGCGCCCGCCGAGCCGGCGAGCCCCGACACGATGTAGATCGCGAGGAACCGTCCGCGCCCGATCGCCTGCTCGACCGGCGCGCCGATGAACCAGAGGACGAGCATGTTGAACAAGAGGTGGATCAGGCTGGCGTGCAGAAACGCCGCCGTGATCAGGCGATACCACTCGCCCTGGTCCAGGCCGCCCGGCACGTAGAGGGCGCCTTTCACGAACAGGCTCCCGGAGACCTGGGTGAGGCTCGAGCCCTGAGCGAGGTTGATCAGGAAGACGAGGACGTTGATCCCGATCAGGATCTTCGTGACGAGCGCGCCCTGGCCCTCGTAGGAGACGCGCCGCACGCCCTGGGTCACCCGTGACGCGCCCTGCGTCTTGCCTGCGTGCTCCGGGCACCGGATCCCGACCGGCGCGAAGACCATGCAGTCGGGGCAGATGCCCCGTCCGCACTCGGAGCACGAGACGCCGGTCTCCCGGTTCGGGTGCCGGTAGCAGTACATCTTGGTCTGCTCTGTGGTCACCGAGGTAGCGTAGTGGGGGGATGCGCGCCCACGTCGCCTTTACGCCCAGGGAGGCGGCCAACGCCCAGCTCGGGATCGTGGTGGACGTTCTCCGCGCCACCTCGACGATCGCGCAGGTGCTCGCCTCGGGCTACGAACGGGTCTACTGCTGCCACGAGGTCGGCGAAGCGCGGGCGCTCCGCGACAAGCTCGGGGAAGGCTTGCTCGGCGGCGAGCGGAACGCGGTCCGGATCGAGGGCTTCGACGTCGGCGCCTCGCCGCGGGAGTTCCTCGGCGAGCCTCGAGCCCCCTCGGTGATCTTCTCGACGACGAACGGGACGCGCGCGATCCTCGAGACGGCGTCACGGGCCGACGAGGTCCTGCTGGGGAGCCTGCTCAATCTCGAGGCTGTCGCGACCGCGGCGCGAGAGCGTGGGGAGGACGTGCTGATCGTCTGCGCGGGCTTCCAGGGCGAGTTCGCGCTCGACGACGCCTACTGCGCCGGCCGGATCGTCCAGCTGCTCGATGCCGAGCCGTCCGACGCGGCAAAGGCCGCCGACGCGATCGCCCGGGCGTGGCCGGACGCCCACGAAGGCCTCCTCGCCCGCACCTACGGCCCGCCGGGGCTGGAGGACGACATCGCGTTCTGCGCGCAGGTGAGTGTCCTCGACGTCGTCCCGCGTCTCGGCCGAATGGTCGACGGCGCCGCGGAGATCACTGCTCGCTAACGTCCAGTCTGTGCCCGGGGACACCGTTCACGTCCGGTACATGGTCGACGACGTGGAGGCTGCGATCGCCTTCTACACGACGCATTTCGGTTTCGAGCTGCTGACCGATCAGGCACCCGCATTTGCCGACGTGCAACGCGGCAACCTCCGGCTGCTCCTCAGCGGGCCGCAGAGCTCGGCGGCGCGCCCGATGCCGGACGGACGACAGCCCGAGCCCGGGGGCTGGAACCGCATCCATCTGCTGGTCGACGACATCGCGGCCGAGGTGGAGCGTCTGCGTGAGGCCGGGCTCTCGTTCCGCAACGACATCGTCAAGGGCCCCGGCGGCTCGCAGATCCTCGTCGACGACCCGGCGGGCAATCCGATCGAGCTTTTCCAGCCTCGGACCTAGCTCGGAAAGGAGACACATGAAGATCGCGACGATCGGCAGGGGGAACATCGGCGGAGGGCTGGCGAAGCGATGGCGGTCCGCCGGGCACGACGTGACCGAGCTCGGCAGCGACGGGGGCGACGCGTCGGGCTCGGACGCGGTGCTCGTCGCGATCCCGTCGAAGGCGATCGAAGACGCCTTCACCAAGGTGACCGGGATCGGCGACGCGGTCGTGATCGACGCGACGAACGCGTTCACCGGCCGCGAGGAGGGCTTCGAGTCCCTCGCCCACCAGGTCAAGTCGCACGTGAGCGGTCCTGTAGCAAAATCGTTCAACTGCAATTACGCGGCCCTCTACGACGAGATCGACTCACAGCGGGTTCCGCCCTGCTGCCTGTACGCAGCGGAGGACGGCGCAGTCGAGGTCACCGAGCAGTTGATCCGCGACGCCGGCTATCACCCCGTCTCGGCCGGCGGCATCGGAAGCGCGCGCGTCCTCGAGGATCACCTCGCCCTGATGAGCGCGATCAGCGAGGGTGGGCTGGGCCGGTTCTTCTACCGGTACGCGAAGCCCGGAGAGCTGTAGGACGACCGCGGGAAAGCTGCTGAGCCCATGACCGAGTCGCAACGGCGAGTGCGGCTCATCTTCGGCGCGCTCCTGCTCGTCCTCCTGCTCGCCGCGCTCGACCAGACGATCGTCTCCACGGCGCTGCCGACGATCGTCGGCGACCTCGGCGGCCTCGACCACCTCTCGTGGGTCGTCACGGCATATCTTCTGACCGCGACGGTCTCCGGCCCGCTCTACGGCAAGCTCGGAGACCTCTTCGGGCGCAAGATCGTGCTCCAGGCGGCGATCGTGATCTTCCTGGTCGGCTCGGCGCTCTGCGGGCTCTCGCAGAGCATGGGCCAGCTGATCGGCTTCCGTGCGCTGCAGGGCCTGGGCGCCGGCGGCCTGATCGTGGTCACACTCGCGGTCGTCGGCGACATCATCCCGCCGCGCGAGCGGGGCAAGTACCAGGGCTACTTCGGAGCGGTGTTCGGGCTCGCGACGATCATCGGGCCGCTCCTCGGCGGCTTCTTCGTCGACAACCTGAGCTGGCGCTGGATCTTCTACGTGAACCTGCCCGTCGGCATCGTGGCGCTCTCGGTGATCGCGGTTACGTTCCGGGCGCCGAGAGAGCTACGCAGGCACGCGATGGACTACCTCGGCGCCGCCTTGCTCGCGGGGACACTGACCTCGATCGTGCTTTTCACGAGCCTCGGCGGGACGACTTGGGCGTGGGGGTCGCCCCAGATCATCGGGCTGATCCTCCTGAGCATCGTCCTTCTGCCCGCATTCGTATACGTGGAGAGCAGGGCAGAGGAGCCGATCCTGCCGCTCTCGCTGTTCCGCAACCGCACTTTCGCGACCACGAGCGCGGTGGGCTTCATCGTCGGCTTCGCGCTCTTCGGCGCCGTCACGTTCCTGCCGCTCTACCTCCAGGTGACGAAAGGGTCGAGCCCGACGAGGTCCGGGCTCGAGCTGACGCCGCTCATGGGCGGGCTCCTCATCACGTCGATCGTGAGCGGGAACCTGATCACGCGCTGGGGCAAGTACCGGCCGTTTCCGATCGTCGGGACGGCGGTGATGGCGATCGGCCTGTACCTGCTCTCGCGGCTCGAGTCCGGGACGCCGACCTGGCACGCGCTGATCGCGGGGGTCGTCCTCGGCCTGGGGCTCGGCGGGGTGATGCAGGTGCTCGTGCTCGCGGTGCAGAACGCCGTCGACCCGCGGCAGATGGGCGTCGCGACCTCCGGGTCGACGCTCTTCCGGCAGATCGGGGGCTCGATCGGCGTCTCGATCTTCGGCGCGATCTTCGCGAACCGCCTGCACGTGGAGGTCGCCTCGCGCTTCCCGCCCGGTGCCCATGCGCCTCAGGCGGGGAACCCGGGAGCGATCCGCGCACTGCCACCCGGGGTGCGCTCGATCTTCGAGGAGGCGTTCGCGGCGGCGCTCCATCCCGTGTTCCTGATGGCCGCGGGCGTCTCGGTGATCGCGTTCGCGCTCGCGTGGCTGATCCCGGCTCTCCCGCTCCGCGACTCGGTTGAGCTGGCGCCCGAGGTTCCGCCGGCCGCGGCGCCCGTTTCGTCGCGCACGATTTGACAGCGAACACGTGTTCGTGTAGAACATACGTTCGTATGGTGGCATGCGTCCTCATCCCGGGCTTCGAGCTGCGGGCGGCACTGCGCGCTCGGCCCTCGCTCGCGCTGCGACCAGCCGCGCTCGCGCCCGCCGAGGGCGAGGAGCCGCTGATCGGCCCGGTGACCGCCGCCGCCGAGGCGCAGGGCGTCAAGCCGGGCATGCGCATGGGTGAGTCGCTCGCCACCTGTCCCGAGCTCGTCCTCGTCGAGCAGGACCCGTCCGCGGCCGAGCAGGCCTGGGAGGAGATCCTGCGGCGGCTCGAGGACGCGGGGTTCGAGGTCGACTCCGGTGACCTCGGCTGCGTCTACTTTGAGACTCGGGGCGTCGAACGGCTTTACGGCGGTGCTGAGGCTGCGCTCGAGCGCGCCCTCGCCGCCGTCGGCTCTGCCTGGGATCCACGCGCCGGCGCTGCGGGGCGCCGGTTCGCCGCCCTCGCTGCGGCGAACGTGGCGCGCCCCGGGCAGGTGTTGATCGTTGCCGACGAGCGCACGCGTGAGTTCCTCGCGCCTCTTCCGCTCGCCCTGCTCCCTCTCGCTGAGCAGCGGCGACGCGAGCTCGAGGAGCTCGGCGTGCGCAACGTCGGCGAGCTTGCTGGGCTTCCGGGCGGCGCCGTAGCCGAACGACTGGGGCCGGACGGGCGGCGCGCCTGGAGCCTGGCGAGAGGACGAGACCGCGGGCGCGTGCGGGGAAGACGGGCCCCTGCCGAGCTCATCGAGACGCTCGAGTTTCCCGAGGCGATCGGGAACGAGCTCACGCTACGGCGCGCGCTCGCAGTTCTCGTCGAGCGCCTCCTCGGGCGATCGGAGCGCGGCGAGCGGTTCCTGCGGAAGGTCGCGCTGTCGGCGACGCTGGTCGGCGGCGGCTCCTGGCGCAGGCAGCTCACGTTGCGCGAGCCGTTCGCCGAGGCGGCCCGGCTGCGCACTGCGCTCGGGCCGAAGCTCGCCGAGATCCCGGGCCCGGTCCTGAGGCTGAAGCTGGAAGCGCTCGAGCTCACGGAGTCGACGGGCCAGCAGCTGATGCTCGTGCGGCCCGAAGGCGACGAGCTCCAGGGGATGCTCCGCGATGGGCTGCGCCAGGTGAAGGCGAGCACGGGCGAAGGCGGTGTTTGCACGGTCGTAGAGGTAGCGCCCTGGTCGCGCATTCCGGAGCAGAGGGCTCTCCTCGTCGCGCGGGACGATTAAACGCTCCGCGGTCTGTTCACGTCGAGCCTGACCTGGACGGGACCCCGCGGAGAGTCAATCGTCGTGCGGTGGCGCTCGTTCGCGAGGAGTGGCGCGTCGTCGACCGCTGGTGGACCGAGGAGCCGGTGAACAGGCGCTACTTCGACGTCGTCCTCGAGGGCGGTGAGCGTGCGGTCGTGTACCGGGACGAAGAGGCCGGCGGCTGGTTCAGCCAGCGCGGGGTCTAATGGCTAGCGGCTTTGTCTGCGCACCCCCTCGATGAAGCCGGTCCCGGGTGCATGGATGTTGAGGAAGCGGGCAGGGCCCGGCCCAGGGATCGCAAAGCCATGACGGACGCCCGGCGGCGCGGCGAAGAACATGCCCGGGCCTGCCCGGACAGTCTCGTCTCCGATGGTGAGCTCGATCTCGCCTTCGAGGACGTAGAACGAGTCGGTGTGGTCGTCGTGGACGTGCGGCTCGATGGGACCGAATCCGGGCTCGCACCAGAACTCGAGGATCTCGACCTCGTCGCCCTCGTACCGGACGCGGATCTCACGCCGCCGACCCTCGAGCTCCTCGCCTTCGCCGGGGCCTAGGAGGATCGCGTGGCGTTCGTCGAGCTCCACTGTCACTCAGCCTATTCGTTCCTCGACGGGGCCTCGCATCCGGAAGAGCTCGCGGCGCGCGCGGCGGAGCTCGGCTACGAGGCGCTCGCGCTTACCGATCACGACGGCGTCTACGGATCGCTCGAGTTCGCGCACGCTGCCAAGGCGTTCGGGGTGCGGCCGATCACAGGCGCCGAGGTGTCTCTTGCGGACGGTTCGCACGTCACGCTGCTCGTCGAGTCGCCGCGCGGCTACGCGAACCTCTGCCGGCTGCTGACCGCTGCGCACGCGGGGACCAGGCCGAAGCCGACAGAGCCGGTACCGCCGAGCCTCGACCGGCACCTGTTCGCCGCGTACAACGAGGGCCTCGTCTGCCTGTCCGGCTGCGCGCGGGACGGGCTCGCGGTCCGCAACGGCAACGGGGCGGCCGAGCTGGCGTCGATCTTCGGCCGCGACCGGTTCTTCGTCGAGCTCCAGCGTCCCTACGAGCGGGGCGACGCGCAGCGCAACGCGCGGCTGCGACAGCTGGCGGAGACGATCGGCGTGCAGACCGTCGTCACGGGGAACGTCCACGCGCACAACCGCAGGCGCGCGCTGCTCCAGGACGCGATGGTCGCGATCCGGCACCGGACGTCGCTCGAGGGCGCGGAACGCGAGCGGCGCGGGAACCACGAGTGCGTGCTGCTTGCACCCGACGCGATGGCCGAGCGCTTTCCGGACGATCGTGAAGCCGTCGACCGCACCGCCGACCTCGCCGAGCGCCTCGAGTTCGACCTCACCCAAGAGCTCGGCTATCGCTATCCGGACTTCTCCGACCGCGACGAGCCCGCGATCGCAGAGCTGACCCGCGTCTGCAACCGCGCATTCGAGGCCCGCTACCCAAGTAACACTGTGTTGCAAGGTCAGGCGAGGGCGCGGCTCGACGAGGAGCTGGCGTTGATCGGCGACCTCGGGCTGGCCGGGTTCTTCCTGCTCCACTGGGAGGTGCTCGAGCTCGCCGCCGACGTGGCGCGCGAGGTGCGCGGACGGGACACGCCACGGCACTCGCTGCCCCCTGGGCGCGGGCGCGGAAGCTCGGTCGGCTCGCTCGTCTGCTACCTGACGGGCCTCTCGCACGTCGATCCGGTCGCCGCGAACCTGTCGCTCGGACGCTTCCTGAACCGGGAGCTCGACTCGGTGCCCGACATCGACCTCGACTTCCCGCGCGACATCCGCGAGAAGCTGATCGTCGCGCTCACCGAGCGCTACGGGCACGAGCACGCGGCCCTCGTCGCGAGCTTCTCGACCTACCGCTCGCGCGGCGCGATCCGCGACCTCGGCAAGGCGCTCGGCCTCCCGTTCGCCGAGCTCGAGCGCCTCGCCCGCGTCACCGAGGGCAGCCCGAAGCGCGTCGCAGAGGAGATCGCGAGGCTCCCGGACGGCGATGCGAAGCTCCGCTCACGACGCTGGCGAGCGCTCGGCGTGCTCTCGCAGGAGATCGCCGGCCTGCCCAGGCACATCTCGCAGCACCCCGGCGGGATGGTCATCTCCAGCCGGCCGCTCGTCGAGCTCGTCCCGGTGCAGCCGGCCGCGATGGAGGGGCGGCAGATCTGTCAGTGGGACAAGGACTCCTGCGCCGATGCGGGCTTCCTGAAGATCGACCTGCTCGGACTCGGGATGCTGTCCGCGGTCGAGGACTGCGTCGTCCAAATCTCCGAGACCCGCGCCAAGACGATCGACCTGTCGCGGATCGAGCTCGACGACCCGGACGTCTACGACGAGATCCAGCGCGCGGACACGATCGGGGACTTCCAGATCGAGAGCCGCGCGCAGATGCAGAGCCTGCTCAGGACCCTCCCGGAGAACCTCGACGACCTGACGATCCAGGTCGCGCTCGTCCGCCCGGGGCCGATCCAGGGGAAGGCGGTCCATCCGTACATCGAGCACCGCCGGCGGCTGCGCGAGGACTCGAGCTTCGTGCCTCCCGTCGACCACCCGCTGCTGGCCGAGCCGCTGCGCGAGACCCTCGGCGTCGTCGTCTTCCAGGATCAGGTGCTCGAGGTCGCGATCGCGCTCGCGGGGTTCAGCGTGGGAGAGGCCGAGGGGCTGCGGCGCGCGATGAGCCGCAAACGGAGCGAGGAGGCGATCGAGGCGTTCCGCGCGCGGTTCGTCGAGGGCGCGGTCGCCAAGGGCGTCGAGCCGAGGCTCGCGGACGAGGTCTACGACAAGCTCGTCGGCTTCTCCGGGTTCGGGTTCCCGAAGTCGCACGCGGCCGCGTTCGGGCTGCTCGCGTACCAGTCGGCCTGGCTGCGGCACCACTATCCGGCCGAGTTCCTCTGTGCGCTCCTGAACGCGCAGCCGATGGGCTTCTACCCGCCGGCGAGCCTCGTCCGTGACGCGCAGCGGCGTGGAGTGGAGGTGCGGCCTCCGCACGTCAACAGGAGCCAGGCGAAATGCACCATCGAGCCAAGTAACACTGTGTTACAAGGGGCCGTTCGGATCGGGCTCGAGTACGTCTCCTCGGTTGGTGTCGACGACGCGGAGACGGTTGCGGCGGCGGCGCCGTTCGAGAGCGTCGTCGAGCTCGCGCAGCGAACCTCGATCGGCCGCGAGGGGCTCGAGAGCCTGATCGCGTCCGGCGCATGCGACGGGATGGGCTCGTCGCGCCGGGCGCTGCTCTGGGAGCTCGGCCTCGTCCCGCGCTCGCAGAGCGTTCCCGGGTCGAGCGGCGTTGAGCGCCAGCTCGCGCTCCCGCTTGATCCGACCGCCGAGACGCCCGAGCTGGCCGAGCCGACCGAATGGGAGGAGATGCTCGCCAACTACCGCCGCACGAGCCTCTCGGTCGACGTGCACCCGATGGAGCTCATCCGCCCGCATCTCCCCGAAGGTGTCCTTTCGAGCCACGACCTGTGCCAGGCACCGGACAGGTCTCGTGTCGCCGTAGCCGGAATGGCCGTGGCTCGGCAGCGCCCGTCCACCGCGAAGGGCGTCGTCTTCATGCTCCTCGAGGACGAGTTCGGCCAGGTCAACCTGATCGTCCCGCCGCAGGTCTACGAGCGGCACCGGGCGATCGTTCGCGGCGAGCCGCTGATCCTTGCGCGCGGCGTCTTCGAGCGCGTGGAGCGGAACCAGAACGTCGTCGTCCGCGAGCTCGAGACCCTCGCGCCGCTCGCGCGCACGCTCTCCGGCGCGCCCGACCTCGTCTCGGCTCTCCCCGAGGCGCACCACTTCGGACACCGTTAGGATCGCCACGTGCGGCTCGCCAGGCCTCTAGCGCTCCTCTCCATGGTCGCCACGCTCGCCTTCGCGGCGGCCGGCTGCGGCGGTGGCGGTGGCGGCGGCGGCTCGAGCGCTTCGGGAACGAAGCCGGAGACGTGGTCCGCGACCGTCTGCGGCGCGCTCCAGACCTGGGAGGACGAGCTCAAGTCGGGGAGCCAGCAGCTGAGGTCCGACATCCGCAGCAGCACCGATCTCAAGTCGGTCAAGCAGAAGCTCGTCGCGTTCCTCCAGAGCGCCGAGCAGAGCACGCAGAAGATGGTCGACGACGTGAAGGCCGCCGGCGCGCCCGCGGTCAAGGACGGCCCGGCCATCCAGCAGGACCTCGAGTCCGGCCTGACCGAAGCGCGTAACAGCTTCCAGCGTGCCGTTACCCAGGCGAAGAAGCTTCCGACGAACGACCCGCAGGCCCTGACCACGGGCCTCTCGTCGCTCGCCCAGACGATTCAGAGTGAGCTGACGGCGACGGGCAAGCATTTCTCGAGTCTCGAGAACAAGTACGACGTCGGCGATCTCAACAAGGCGATGGCCGACGAGGCGTCCTGCAAGCCGTTCGTCTCGTCGTCCGGCTAGGCGTTCTCGATCCCGAGCGCGAACCGCGGTAGCCGGGCCTGGACCGAAAGGTTGAACTCGGCCTCGTAGGCCTCCGCGGCGTCCTCGCCCATGGTCGAGGCGAAGCCGTCGCGCAGCTCCGCCAGGCGGTCGGTGCCCGTCTCGACGAGATCGAGGTAGGCGCCATAGCGCTCCTCCGCTTCGTCGCGGTCCGCGGAGTCGTACGCGCGCTCGGCGGCGTCGCAGGCCGCGATCAGGTCGGCGCACTCCTCCTCGAAGAGGTCGAGCTGCCGGCGGATCACGTCCTCGAAGCTCAGAGCAGCTCCCGATAGAGCTCGAGGTGCGCCTCGGCGGCGGCGTCCCAGGTCAGCTCGCGCCGCGCCCGCTCGGCTCCGGCGCGTGCCTTCTCGAGCGCTGCGGGATCGTCGAGCAGCTCGCGCACGGCCTCGGTCAGCGCGTCGAGGTCGCCCGGCGGCACGACCCGTCCCGCCTCGAAGCGCCGCACCGGCTCGCCGATCCCGCCCACGTCGTAGGCCACGACCGGAACCCCGGCGCCGAGCGCCCTCAGCAGCGCCCCGCTCTGGTCGATCTCGGGCCGGTACGGAAAGAGCGCGACCGTCGCTTCTCCGAGCGCCCGGTCGACCTCGTCCTCGGACAGGAAGCCGAGGCGCCACTCCGCTCGGTCGCCGGCCGCGGCGCGGTAACCGTCGAGGCTCTCGAGTGGATCGCCCGCGACGAGCAGCCGTGCACCATCGATCCGCTTCGTCGCCTCGATCGCGTCGCCGAGGCCCTTGTACTCGCGGATGATCCCGACGGAGAGCAGCGTGCGGCCATCGTCGTTCCGCTTCGGCTCGCTCGGGAAGACCGGATGCGGGATCACCCGCAGTCGCGCAGGGTCGACGAGCTCCGCGAGCTGGTCACGGGCGCGCTCGCTGTGGACGACGACGCCCGCGAATCGGCCGAACAGGCGCCGCCAGAGGTCGCGCTTGCCCGCCGTGCGTCGCGGCAGGATGTCGTGCGCCGTGAAGACGAGCGGCGCATCGACCCGCAGGAGCCTGTCGTCGAGCTCGGGCGCGGCCAGCCACTGGAGGTGCACGATGTCGGCCTTGCGTCGCCTGAGCCGCGTGAGCCCGACGGGGTGCTCGAGCAGCTTGACCGGGATGCGCAGCCGCGATCGCCGGAAGACCTTCGAGCTCACGGGATAGAAGAGCTCGGAGCGCCGATAGCCGTCCGGCGTGGGCGCCTCGCCGAAGCGGAACGGCGACGTGACGAGCTCGACCTCGGCGCCGGCGCGGGCGAGAGCGGAAGCGAGCGCATGGTCGTACGGCGGCGTGAAAGCGGGGGGGTCGGCGAGCAGGACGCGCATTCGTGCCTAGGCTATTCGGAGGGAGGGCCAGAGCGACGATTCTCCAAGGAGGTGCGTTGGACGGCCCCGCCGGCAAAGCCGCCGTGGCCTCTCTGGTCGGCGCCGCCGAGTTGGCGCCTAGACTAGGCCGTGCCCAGCTTCGAGGAGGTCCGCGCCGCCTTCCCCGTCCTCGAGCGGTACGCGTACCTGAATGCGGGCACGAACGGCCCGCTTCCGCGTGCCGCGGCCGAGGCGATAATCGCGGAGCAGCTCGTCGATCTCGCCGAGGGGCGCGGGGGAGAGCCGTACTTCTCGCGCGCCCTGGGCATGCGCGACGAGGTGCGGGCCAAACTCGCGGCGCTGTTCGGTGTCGAGCCGGCACAGGTCGCGCTGACGAGGTCGACGACGGACGGATGCAACATCGTGCTCGCGGGCCTCGACCTCGGCCCGGAGGACGAGGTCGTGACGAGCGACGGCGAGCACTTCGGGCTGATCGGGCCGCTCCACGCTTCGAGCGCGCACATCGTCACCGCGCCCGAGGACAGGATCCTCGAGGCCGTCACCGACCGGACGCGGCTGATCGCCATCTCGCACGTTTCCTGGGTGACCGGCAACTCGCTCGGCCCGAGCCGCGTCAAGGCCGAGACGGGCCTCCCGATCCTCGTCGACGGAGCGCAGTCGGGCGGCGTGATCCCGGTCGCGGCGGGCGCGTTCGACTACTACGCGGTCTCCTGCCAGAAGTGGCTCTGCGGGCCGGACGTGACCGGCGCACTCGTCGTCGCCCGCCCGGACGAGCTGCCGGTCGCGCTCCCGAGCTACTTCGCGCAGAGCGAGCACCAGCCCGACGGCTCGTACGTCGCCCGTGAAGGCGCGGAGCGCTTCGACAGCGGCTGGATCGGGACGCCGTCGCTCGCGGGCCTCTCCGCCGCGCTCGACGTTGCCCCCGACTGGCGCTTCGAGCGCGTGGCCGAGATGGCCGCGAAGTGCCGGACCGCTCTGGGAGAGCGCTTCGAGATGTTGACCAAGCCCGACCAGGCCGGCCTCGTCACCTTCCGCCCGACGACCGATCCGACCGAGCTCGTCGCGCAGCTTCGCGGCAAGGGCGTGATCGTCCGCGAGCTCCCGGGCCGCAACCTGATCCGCGTCTCCTGCGGCTACTGGACGAGCGACGACGACCTAGAGCGTCTGCTCGGCGGACTGCCGTAGCCCGAGCTCGCCGGCGATCGGGCGCATCGCCTCGATCACGAAGCGGATGTGGTCGTCGAGCTCGACTCCGAGCTCCTCCGCGCCGCGGTAGACCTCGTCACGGTGCACGCCGGCGGCGAAGGACGGTTGCTTCAGCTTCTTCTTGACCGACTTCGGCTCGAGCGTCGCGATCCCGTCCGGCCGCACGAGCCCGCACGCGTGGATGAACCCCGACAGCTCGTCGCAGGCGAAGAGCGTCTTCTTGAGCGGTGTGTCGCGCGGCATCGCCAGGTGCTCGGCGTGCGAGAGGACGCCCTCGATCACCACCTCGGGGTAGCCCTCCTCGCGCAGGATCGGCGCGCCGTCCTGCGGATGCTTGTCGAGGGTGGGGTGGATCTCGTAGTCGAAGTCGTGGAGCAGCGCGGTCACGCCCCAGAGCTCCTCGTCCTCGCCGAACTTCCGCGCGTACGCTCGCACGGACGCCTCGACGGCCAGCGCATGGCGCAGCAGCGCCTCGCTCTTCGTGTAGCGGGTCAGGGTCTCCCAGGCGCGGTCGCGAGTGACCTCCAAGGCGCTGGGTACCATAGCCCCTCGCCCATGGCCGAAACGGTCGTCGCCAGCACAGTGACGGAGTCATTCGTGATCGAAGGGGGCCAGCCCCTCCACGGCCGCGTGACCGCCGCGGGCAACAAGAACGGCGTCCTGCCGATCTTGGCCGCGTGTGTGATGACGAGCGAGCCGGTCGTCCTGCACAACGTGCCCCGCATCCGGGACGTGGACACGATGCTCGCGCTGATCGCCGACCTCGGGGCCGACATCGAGTGGATCGGCGCGAACGACCTCCGCGTCCACGCCGCCGACGTGCGCAAGACGGAGCTCGACCGGGACCTCTGCTCGCAGATGCGCGCGTCGTTCCTGCTCGCCGGGCCGCTGCTCGTGCGTGCTGGAGCCGCGATCGTCGCTCCGCCCGGAGGCGACGTCATCGGCAGGCGCCGGCTCGACCCGCACATCCACGGCTTCACGAAGCTGGGCGTCGAGGTCGAGGCCGGCGATGCGTACGACATGCGCGCCGAGAGCGTCCGGGGCGCGAACGTCTTCCTCGACGAGGCCAGCGTGATGGCGACGGAGAACATCGTCATGGCCGCGGCACTCGCCCAGGGCGAGACGACGATCGGCAACGCGGCCTGCGAGCCGCACGTGCAGGACCTGTGCCGGTTCCTCGGCTCGCTCGGCGCGGACATCCAGGGCATCGAGTCGAACGTCCTCCGCGTGCGCGGCGTCGAAAGCCTGCGCGGCGGCGAGTGGACGATCGGGCCGGATCACGTCGAGGTCGCGAGCTTCATCGGGCTCGCAGCGGTCACCGGCGGAGACGTGACGATCGACGGGGTCGTGAACGACGACCTGGTCTCGATCCTGCCGACCTTCGCGCGGCTCGGCGTGCGCGTCGAGATCGGGGACGGGACGGTTCGCGTGCCGCCCGGCCAGGAGCTCTACATCGAGGACGACATCGGCGGGCACATCCCGAAGATCGAGGACGGCCCGTGGCCGGCCTTCCCGTCGGACTGCACGTCGATCGCGCTCACGGTCGCGACGCAGGCGCGGGGAACGGTGCTCCTGTTCGAGAAGATGTTCGAGAACCGCCTGTTCTTCACGGACAAGCTCGTGTCCATGGGTGCCCGGATCATCCTGTGCGACCCGCATCGCGCAGTCGTCACCGGGCCGACGAGGCTTCGCGGCCAGCGGATGGAGAGCCCGGACATCCGCGCCGGCATGTCGATGCTGCTCGCGAGCCTGTGCGCCGAGGGCGAGTCGACGATCGGGGCCGTCTACCAGATCGACAAGGGCTACGAGCGGATCGACGAGCGGCTGCGCGCACTCGGCGCTCGCATTGAACGCGTCCCCGCCTAACGAACGCGGACCGGCCTGAGCCGGATCGCGGCGTGCAGGTCCCAGCGGCCGCGGTAGACCGCACGGAGCACGTAGCGGCCGGGTCGGAGCCCGAACGTCCAGCGGATCTCGCCGCCGCGGCGGGTCGTCGTGCGGGCGAGGCGGTGCCAGCGGCCGTTGCGGCGAACCTGGAGCGTGATCGTCCGGTAGTCGGGCGTGACGACCGGCGCGCTCGTGCGCAGGTGCACGGCGACGCTCAGCGCCCGCAGCGGCCTGCTTCCACGGCGGCGCAATGAGCGCAGCCGGCGGCTGCCAAGGCGCCGGAGGCTCAGCCACGAGCCCGCCTTCAAGCGAGGAGCGATCGGCTGGCCGCGTGCGGCTGCGACGGCGGCCGCGACGTCGATCACGCCGAAGCCGAGCCTCGGGTTCCAGCGGCCGCTGCCGGATGCGGTCGACTTGAGGACCGCCGCGACCTGCTGCGCGGTCAGTGCCGGGTTCGCGGCCCAGACGAGCGCAGCCGCGCCGGCGACCTCGGGCGTGGAGAACGACGTGCCGCTCGACCACCCGTAGAGGCCCGCGTGGGAGCCGGCGAGCCGGGAGCGCGGCCACCACACGCGCGAGGACCCGGCCGCGATCGCGCCGAACACGTTCTCTCCGGGCGCGGCGAGCGAGATGTGGGAGCCGGTGTTCGAGAAGCCGGCGCGCTTGCCCGCCAACGTGCTGGCTGCGACCGCCAGCCCGACTCCGCCCTGGCCGCTCGAGCCGGGGGGCTGGAGCACGGCAGCCGGATACTCGACCGGGTTGCCGGCCGCGTACTCGTTGCCCGCGGCCGCCACCAGCAGGACGTCGTGGCTGACCGCGTACTCGATCGCTCGCTGCTCGAGGGGCGACGCGCCCATGCCGCCGAGGCTCAGGTTGATGATCTTGGCGCCGTGGTCGACCGCGTAGACGATCGCGGCTGCCTCGTCGACGTCGCTGAAGCTGCCCGACGGTCCGACCGCCCTGACGACCAGGAGCTGCGCGTCTCCGCCGAAGCCGGCGATCCCCTCGTCGTTCGTGACGGATCCCGCGGCGAGAGCAGCGACGAAAGTCCCGTGTCCGTCCTTGTCGGTGACACTCGTCCGGTGGTGGACGACGTCCCAGGTCTCGGGTGACTTGGCCGCGAGGTCCGGGTGCGTGACGTCGGCGCCGGTGTCGACGATGCCGATCTTGATCGCGCTCGCCGCGCTCAGCACGTCCGGGGGCACCTCGTTCTCACGCGTCGCGACGTACTGCCACTCGTAGGGGATGCCGGGCCGGAGGACGGCGGCGAGGGCCGGCTCGATCTTCGTCGTCCGCAGGAGCGGCGCCTGCGAGAACGCGATTCCCGGGAGGCCCCGGAGGTCCGCGGCGCGGCCGGGCAGCTCGACCTCGACCGTCTTCATGTGCGGGAGGCGCCTGACGATCTTCGCGCCCGGGAATCGGCTCAGCGCTCGCGCGAGCTGGTGGTTCGAGTGGAAGCCGACGACCGCGTGGGTGGTCGCCGGCCGGCTCGTCGACCCGCCCGGCGCGAGGACGGCCGCAGCGGCCAGCGCTGCGACCAGCAGGACGGCGAAACGGGGGGAAGTGCGGGCTCGAGGGCGCATCCGGGTGACACGGGGAGCGGGAAGGGCCTGCTTTTCGAGGTCGGCTGCGCCGTTCGGGTGCGGTACCCTGGGTCGAGGGATGGCGTCTCCGGATCGGCTGAGTCAGGAGAAGCACGCGCGCGTTCGCGTCTCGCTCGACGGCGACGGCGCGAGCAACGTCAGCAGCGGCCTGCCCGTGCTCGACCATCTGCTCGGGCTCCTGGCGCGCTACGGCTCGCTCGATCTCGAGCTGCAGCTGGCGCCCGAGGAGCCGGAGGCCGAGGTTGCCTCGGCGGGTCGGACGCTCGGACAGGCGCTCCGTGAGCCGCTCTCGTCCGACGAGGTGCGCGGTCACGGATCGGCCGTCGCTGCCGCCGACGACGCGCTCGCCCACATCGTTCTCGAGGCTTCCGGCCGCCCGCTCGTCGTCTCGAACGTCGATCTCTCCGAGGCGCGGGTCGGCGGGCTCGGAACCGACCTGGTTGCGAGCTTCCTGCACGAGCTGGCCGAGGGCGGAGGGTTTACGCTCCACGTTCGCCTGATCGACGGCGACGATCCGCAGCACGTGCTCGAGGCGATTTTCAAGGCGCTCGGCGTCGCGCTCGCACAGGCCGGGCGGCCACGGAAAGGGAGGGAGTGAGATGGACAAGACCGCGGTTCGGACCGAGAACGCGCCGGCGCCGTTCCAGGGAGCGCCCTACTCACAGGCGATCACGGCGAACGGCTTCGTGTTCGTGGCCGGGCAGCTCGGCTTGACGCCCGGGCACTCGGAGCTGGCGGGCGACACGATCGAGGAGCAGACGCGGCAGATCTTCGACAACCTCGAGGCGATTCTCACCGCGGCCGGAAGCGGGCTCGACCGGATCGTGAAGACGACCGTCTTCCTGATCTCGCTCGACGACTTCCAGGGGATGAACTCGGTCTACGCAGAGCGGGTCGGCGCCACCCCGCCGGCGCGGTCGACGATCGAGATCTCGGGCCTCCCGTCGGGCGCGCTCGTCGAGATCGAGGCCGTCGCACTCCTGTAACGAGGGACAGTCCCTCGTGAGGGACAGGCCCTAACAAGGGACAGGCCCTGGTTGCGGGCGGCAGAATGGCCTCGCCATGGCGACCCTCGAGCTCCCCGACAGCCTCGCGCCGGTGCTGGACGCAGTCGCGGCCGTCAGCGACCCGTATGACGGCGTCTATCTCGTGGGCGGCTCGGTGCGCGACATCCTGCTCGGCGAGCCGAGCTTCGACGTCGACGTGGTCGTCGTCGGGGACGCGATCGCCCTGGCGCACGAGCTCGCGAAGAAGCTCGACGCGCGCGTCCGCGCCCACCGCACGTTCGGCACCGCCGTCGTCCTCTACGCCGACGACGAACGCGTCGACGTCGTCACGGCCCGCAGCGAGTCGTACCACGCGCCCGCCGTGCTGCCCGCGGTCGAGCCTGGAACGATCGACCAGGACCTCCACCGCCGCGATTTCACGATCAACGCGATGGCCGTCTCGCTGAAGGGCGACGCGGTCGGCGAGCTCGTCGACCCCTTCGGCGGCCGCGCCGACCTCGAGGCGAGGCGCATCCGGATCCTGCACGACCGCTCGTTCATCGACGACCCGACTCGGATCCTCCGCGCGATCCGCTACGAGGACCGCTACGGCTTCCGCATGGACGACGACACCGTCCGGCTGGCCCGCGAGTGCATCGCGACTGGCCATGTCGGCGACCTCTCGGGCGCGCGCCTGCGCGACGAGCTGATCGCGCTGCTCGAGGAAGGCGACGTCAGCCACGCGATCCCGCGCCTGGCCGAGCTCGGCGCGGAGAAGGAGATCCATCCGCACGTCGTCGCGGACGGGGAGGCCGTGCAACTCTTCGATCGCCTCCGCGAGCTGAACACGGAATACGGCCTCGGGGTCCCCGCGTGGCGCCTCGGGCTCGAGGCGCTCGGCCGCAAGCTTCCGCACGAGGAGATCGGCTCGTGGCTCCACGGCCTCAAGATCCGCCGCCGCGACGCCGAGCTGATCGCGGCCGCGATCGAGGACGGCCCGCGGATCGCCGAGCAGCTCGGACGGGACTCGCTGACCCCGGCCGACGTCGTCGCGCTCGCCGAGCCGCGCACCCCCGACGCGCCGCTCTTTGCGCTCGCGCTCGCCGACCGGCCGCAGCTACGCGACTTCTTTGGGCGCCTCGAGGCGATCGAGCTCGAGATCGACGGCGCGGACATCGCTCAGCTGGGGCTCGGCGAGTCGCCGCGAGTGGGGGAGATCCTGGCAGAGGTGCGGCGCCGCAAGCTGAACGGCGAGCTGGCCGGGCGCGAGTCGGAGCTCGAAGCCGCGCGGGAGCTGATCGAGCAGTCGTGAGCGTCCCGCTGCTCCGCTGGGAGGTTCCGGGCCCGTACGACGTCGTCTTCACGACGCGGGGCGGCGGCGTCAGCGAAGGGCCGTTCGAGTCGCTGAACCTCGGGCGCCGGACGGGCGACGACGTCCAGCGAGTCGACGAGAACCGCCGCCGCGTGTGCGCTGAGGTCGGCGCGGACGAACAGGACCTGACGCTCGGCTTCCAGACGCACTCCACGGTCGTCAATCGCGCACAGGCCGGTTCCCGAGGCGCCCCCGGGGACGGGCTCTGGACGGACGAGGCCGGGATCCCGATGCTCGCGCTCGGCGCCGACTGCGCCCTCATGGCCATGGCCCGGACGAACGGTTCCGAGCCCGCGCTCGCAGTCGTGCACGCAGGCTGGCGGGGGCTGAGCGACGGGATCGTCGAATCCACCGCCAAAATCCTCGGCCCCGGCTTCGCCGCGATCGTCGGGCCTACCATCGGTCCATGCTGCTACGAGGTGGGCGAGGACGTCGCGAGCCGCTTCACAGCCCGGTTCGGCGCCGATATCGTCAGCGACCGCAAGCTCGACCTCTGGACGGCAGCCGAGCGGGCCGCCTTCGATGCCGGAGCGAGCACCGTGGATCGCCTCGACCTCTGCACCCGCTGCCGGGCGGATCTCTTCTTCTCCGAGCGCCGAACGGGCCGGCCGCGCGGCACCCAGGGCGTCCTTGGCGTTGTCCGCTGAACAGATCGCGGCGCGGCTCGCGGGCGTCCGCGACGAGGTCGGGCCCGACGTCACGATCGTCGCGGCCACGAAATACGTCGCCGTCGAGGACATGGCCACGCTCGCCCAGGCCGGAATCGACATCGTCGGCGAGAACCGCGCACAGGACCTCGAGGCGAAGCACGCCCTCCACGGCGACGTGTTCCGCTGGCACTTCATCGGCCACCTGCAGAGCCGCAAGGTGAAGGTCGTGAACCGCATCTGCGAGCTCGTCCACTCCCTCGACTCCGAGTCCGCCGCTCGCCGGCTCGAGATCCCCGCGCTCATCCAGGTCAACCTCGCGGGCGAGGCGTCGAAGTCCGGCGTGACCCCGCAGGAGCTCCCGGAGCTGCTCGAGCTCTACGGGGACGTCCGCGGTCTCTCGACGATGCCGCCGGCCGCCGAGAGCCCCGAAGACTCGCGCCCGTACTTCCGCAAACTGCGTGAATTGGCCGAAGAGCACGGGCTGACCCAATTGTCGATGGGCACGAGCCAGGATTACAGGGTGGCCGCGGAGGAGGGCGCGACGATGATCCGAATAGGGTCAGTGCTGTATGGGGGTTAACATTCCCGCTGCCATGGGCTTCGCAGACGTCTGGAACCGCACGCTCGTCTACTTCGGCATCGCCGAGGAGGACGAGGACTGGGACGAGGACGGTTACGTCACGAACGAGGAGCTGGAGCGCTCCTACAGCGAGCGGCCGAACGTCCGCAGGCTGTCACCGCGCCGGCGCCGCAACGAGTTCGAGGACTGGACCGACCCCGAGCCCGAGGCCGGCTCGCGGACGGCGGTCATGCGCCCACGCCCGCGCGTGGTCGAGGCCGCGCCCGGCGAGGCGTCGGTGCGCGTGCACCTCGTCGTCCCGAGGAGCTTCAACGACGCCCAGCAGATCGCGGACAAGTTCAAGGAGGGGACGCCGGTCATCCTCAACCTCCAGGGCTCGGACGCCGACCTCTCGAAGCGGCTGATCGACTTCGGCAGCGGGCTCACGTACGCGCTCGACGGAGGCATGCAGCGGGTCGCGGACAAGGTCTTCCTGCTCACGCCGCGAAACGTCGAGGTGTCGGCCGAGGAGCGCGCGAGGCTCCTCGAGCGCGGCGGCTTCTTCAACCAGGCCTAGGCGCCGCTTACGGCGCCGCCATCAGGACGTACGAGCTTCGCTCGTTCGTCCGTCGGAAATGACCGGTCGACTCATCCCGAGTCCACTTCCGCGCATCTGGGAGAGGAAGCTGCTTTCCTGAGCCGAAATCCGCCGCATGGGCGGATGGCTCCTTATGGTCGACGCGATCTCGTCGATCCAGAACTTCGTCAACGTGTTCATCTCGGTGTACGTGCTGATCATCTTCGCGTACATCATCATGTCCTGGGTCCGGCTGCCCTACTCGCCCTGGCTGAACCGGGTCCAGCGCTTCCTGTACGACGTCTGCGACCCCTACCTGCGGATCTTCCGCCGGCTCCTGCCGTCCTTCGGGCCGCTCGACCTGTCCCCGATCATCGGCGTCCTGGCGCTCGTGCTCCTGAACCGCGTCATCAACTCGATCCTCGACCGGCTGCACTAGAGAGGAGGTGAACGAGATGGCTCTCTCACCTGTCGAAATCCGTCATGTCAGGCTCGGACGCGGTTTCCTGGGCTACCGGAGGTCGGCGACCGACCGGCTGCTCGAGGAGATCGTGGACAGCTTCGAGGAGGTCTGGCGCGAGCGGGCCGAGCTTCAGGATCAGAACGAACGCCTGGAGTCGGACATCGCCCGGTACCGCGACCTCGAGACGCTGCTGCGGAAGACGCTCGTGACTGCCGAGCGAAGCTCCGAGGAGCTCCGGGAGCAGGCCCGCCGCGAGGCGGACGTCGTGCTCGCGGAGGCTCGTACGGAAGCTCGCAAGATCACGCAGGGAGCGCTCGCCGAGCGTGACCACCTGCGTGCGGAGTCGAGCCGAATCCGAGCATTGTTGCGCTCCGCGCTGGAGGTGACGGACGAGCAGAACGGCGACGACGAGGCTGCAGAGGCGGCTTGAGACCGGTTGGTCCGGCGGCAATTTGCCATGCCACTTAGCTCAGACGGACACACGGGGCAGAAGCCTGCGCGTCCTCTCGTCGGCATCGCGAGCGATGCCTCGGGGCGGCATGACCGGAGACTAGACTTCGTTCGTGGCTGTCGACGTCGCCCGGTTCCGAGAGCTCCTCGAGGAGGAGCGGCAGCGTGTGCTCGACGCGATCGAGTACCTGCACAAGGAGAACCCGGGCTCGATCGAGGACGAAACGGAAGACGAGACAACCGACCACATCGCCGAGACCGCGACCGCGACGCTCGACCGCGAGATCGACTACACGCTCGAGGAGAACTCGGAGAACGTCCTCCTGGGGATCGACGGCGCGCTCGAGCGCATCCAGGAGGGAACGTACGGGACCTGTCTCAACTGCGGCAAGCCGATCGCCGAGGACCGGCTCGCGGCGATCCCGTGGGCGACCCATTGCATCGACTGCAAGCGCTTGGAGGAGCGCGGTTGAGCGAGCCCGCGCCGCGTAACGTTGACGTCCGTGTCGGCTCTGCGACCGACGCGCTGACCCCGGTGGCGGGCGCTCGCCGCTCGCTGCACGCGCGGACGCAGCAGTGGATCGGGCTGCTGGCGATCGCCCTTGCAGCGCTGGCAGGAGACCAGCTGACGAAGCACATCGTGGCGAGCCAACTGACGCTCGACGCCGAGCGCCACGTCGCCGGTCCGCTGTCGATCCACCACGTTCAGAACTCCGGGATCGCGTTCGGCCTCTTCGCGAGCGCGACGCCGATCGTGACCATCCTCACCGCCCTCGCGGTGGCCTGGATGCTCGTCTTCTTCGCCCGCTCGGGCTCGCGCCACCCGATCCTGCCCGTTGCGCTCGGACTGCTGATCGGCGGCAGCGCGTCCAACCTCCTCGACCGGATCAGGCTCGGGCACGTGACCGACTTCATCGACCTGCGCTACTGGCCCGCGTTCAACCTCGCGGACAGCTTCATCGTCCTCGGTGTGCTCGTCCTGCTGGCCGCGCTGCTCCTCCCGCAACGCGCGCCGGAACGGCCGCGCCCGGTTCCCGACGCCCAAGGTTAGGGTTCCCGAGGAAGCCGCCGGAGCGCGGCTCGACCGCTTTCTCGCCGAGCTGCCCGAGATCGGATCGCGCTCTGCGGCCGAGCGGCTCGTCGAGCGCGGCAACGTCCGCGTGGACGGGCGTGCACGGCCGAAGAGCTACCGGCTCGAAGGTGGAGAGGAGCTCGAGGTCGAGCTCCCCGCGGAGCCGACGCGCGAGATCGTGCCCGAGGACGTCGAGCTCGGCATCGCCTACGAGGACGAGCACCTGCTCGTGGTGGACAAGCCGGCGGGCGTGGTCGTGCATCCAGGCGCCGGTCACGCGACGGGCACGCTGGTTCACGGGCTCGCCGGGCGCACGGCCGGCGGGGAGGAGGACCGGCCGGGAATCGTGCACCGGCTCGACCGGGACACCTCCGGGCTGCTCGTCGTCGCCCGGTCCGACGAGGCGTACGAGCAGCTCCAGGAGCTGGTTCGGCGCCGCGAGCTCGAGCGGCGTTACGTCGCGCTCGTGCGCGGGCACCCGCGCTCGTGGCGCGGGCGGATCGACGCACCGATCGGGCGCGACCGGGACGATCCGACGCGCCGCTCGCTGGACACCGACTCGCCGCGCGAGGCGGTCACGCACTTCGAGGTCGAGGAGCTGCTCGGCGCCCATGCGCTCCTGAACGTGCGGCTGGAGACGGGCCGCACGCACCAGATCCGCGTCCACCTGGCCGCGATCGACCTCCCGGTCGTCGGAGACCGTGTCTACGGCGTGCGCGACAAGGCGCTCGAGCGTCAGTTCCTGCACGCGAGCCGGCTCGCCTTCGAGCATCCGCTCACGGGCGAGAGGATCGACGTCGAGTCACCGCTGCCCGACGATCTGGCCGCGTATCTCGGCCAATTGAGGGCGACAGGCTAGACTTCCAGCCTTCTGTAACCCGTCCCGGCGGGAGGGTGGATGGTGGTGCCGCTGTAGCAGTGGTTCCATCCGCCGCCGCCGGCTGCAACCAAAACAACCACAGGAGGCAAGTCGTGACAGTCGTCACCATGCGAGAGCTGCTGGAGTCCGGAGTGCACTTCGGGCACCAGACGCGTCGCTGGGATCCCAAGATGCGCCGCTTCATCTTCGGCGAGCGCGGCGGGATCTACATCATCAATCTCGAGCAGACGCTCCAGCTTCTGGAGGAGGCGGCCGCGTTCACGCGGAACCTCGCCGAGCGGGGCGGCACGGTGCTCTTCGTCGGCACGAAGAAGCAGGCCCAGGACTCGATCGAGGAGCATGCGAAGCGCGTCGGGATGCCGTACGTCAACCATCGCTGGCTGGGCGGCCTACTCACCAACTGGCGCACGATCTCGAGTCGGATCGACCGCCTGCACGAGCTCCGCCGGCTGAAGGAGGAGGGCCAGCTCGACCTGCTGCCGCCGAAGGAGCGGATCTCGATGGTCGCCGAGCTGGAGCGCCTGGAAAACCATCTCGGAGGCGTCGCCGACATGAAGCGACAACCGGACGCGATGCTCGTCGTCGACCTGCGCAAGGAGGCGATCGCGGTGCGCGAGGCGCGCCGCCTCGGCCTGCCGGTCGTCGCGCTCGTGGACACGAACTGCGACCCCGACGAGGCCGACTACGTCATTCCGGGCAACGACGACGCGATCAAGTCGTGCGACCTCGTGATCCGCACGATCGCGGACGCGATCGAGGCGGGCAAGCAGAAGGTGAAGCCGGAGGAGTTCGAGCAGCAGGTACCTGAGCCGGAGCCCGCGCCTGCAGAACCGGAGCCCGCGCCCGAACCGGTCGCGGAGGAGGCCCCGGCTGTCGAGGAGGCCCCGGCTGCGGAGGAGGCTCCTGTAGCCGAGGAGCCGGCTCCGGCAGAGCAGGTGCCGGCCGAATGACCCAGATCTCAGCAGACCTCGTCAGGCAGCTGCGCGAGATGACCGGCGCGCCGATGATGGACACCAAGCGCGCCCTCGTGGACGCCGAGGGCGACCTCGAGGCCGCGAAGCAGCTCCTGCGCGAGCGGGGCATGGCATCCGCCGGCAAGCGCGCCGGCAACGAGACGCCCGAGGGCGTCGTCCTGACCCGTCTGGACGACTCGAAGGGCACGATTGTCGCGATCGGCTCCGAGACCGAGCCCGTCTCGAAGAACGACGAGTTCCGCGCGTTCGCCGAGAAAGTGCTGGACACGGTCGACGAGAACGGACCCGAAGCCGTCGAGTCGCTCGAGGACGAGCGCAAGGAGCTCGTCGGCAAGATCGGCGAGAACATCCTCGTGCGCGGCGCGGCCCGGTTCGAGACCGGCAACGGCGAGGCGATCGCCGCCTACGTCCATCCGCCTGCGAACAAGATCGGCGTCCTCGTCAAGGCAGAGGGCTCGCCCGAGTCGGCGCGCCGGCTCGCGATGCACATCGCATTCGCCGCCCCGCGCTTCGCGACGCGCGACGAGGTGCCCGCGGAGGAGATCGCCAGGGAGCGCGAGATCTACGAGAAGCTCCCGGAGGTCGAGTCCAAGCCGGAGCAGGCCCGTCCGAAGATCGTCGAGGGCATGCTCGGCAAGCGGTTCTTCGCCGAGAACGTGCTCGCCGAGCAGGCGTGGATCCACGAGCCGAAGAAGACGGTCGCCCAGGCGCTCGAGGAGGAAGGGCTGAAGGTGCTCGAGTTCGAGCGCTATGCCCTCGCCGAGTGACGGTCCGCGAGGAGGAGAGCGCCGTCACTCCGGTCGAGGGCAAGGCCGCCTTCGATCGCATCCTGCTCAAGCTCTCCGGCGAGGCCCTGATGGGCGACAAGGAGTTCGGTCTCGAGCTCCCGCGCATCGAGGCGATCGCAGAGGAGATCGTCGAGTGCCAGAAGACCGGCGTCGAGATCGCGATCGTCGTCGGCGCGGGGAACATCTACCGCGGCATGTCCGCGGCGGCCGAGGGCATGGACCGCGCGACCGCCGACTACGCCGGGATGCTCGCGACGCTCCTGAACGCCCTCGCGCTCCAGGATGTGCTCGAGCGGCTCGGCGCGAACACGCGCATCCTGTCCGCGATCGGCGTGGCCGAAGTGGCCGAGCCCTACATCCGGCGCCGCGGCATCCGGCACCTCGAGAAGGGGCGGATCGTGATCTTCGCCGCAGGCACCGGCAACCCGTTCTTCACAACGGACACGGCAGCGGCCCTGCGCGCGCTCGAGATCGGCGCCGACGCGATCCTGATGGCCAAGCACGGCGTCGACGGCGTCTACGACGCGGACCCGCACGTCGAGCCGGGAGCCGAGCTCCTGCCTGAGCTCACGCACCTGGAGGCGATCGAGCGCGGCCTCGAGGTGATGGACGTGACCGCACTCTCGCTGTGCATGGAGAACGGGCTCCCGATCCACGTCTTCGGGCTCGTCGACGGGAACATCAAGCGCGTGCTCACAGGTGAGAAGGTCGGCACAATCATCCGAACCCCCGGGAAGGAGTAGGAACCCCGTGAACGGCATCGACGATCTCGTGCAGGACGCCGAGCGGCGCATGGACAAGTCCGTGGAGTCGACCCAGGTCGAGTTCAACACCGTCCGCACGGGCCGCGCGTCAGCTGCGCTGCTCGACCGGATCGGCGTCGACTACTACGGTCAGCAGACACCGCTCAAGCAGCTCGCGACGATCAACGTCCCGGAGCCGCGCATGCTGACCGTGCAGCCGTTCGATCCGACCTCGATCAAGGAGATCGAGCGCGCGATCCAGGAGTCCGAGCTCGGCCTGACGCCGTCGAACGACGGCAAGGTGATCCGCCTGCCGATTCCGCAGCTGACCGAGGAGCGGCGCCAGGAGCTCGTCAAGATCGTCCGCCAGATCGCGGAGGACGGAAAGGTCGCCATTCGCAACGTGCGCCGTGACGCGGACAAGCATCTGAAGGAGCTGAAGACGAACGGCGGGGTCGGCGAGGACGATGAGCGCCGCGCGGAGGAGCGCGTCCAGAAGCTCACCGACGACCACACGAGCCGGATCGACGACCTCCTGAAGCGCAAGGAAGCGGAGATCACCGAGGTCTGAAGACCTGGAACGGACGCGGCGTTAACCGCCGCGTCATCTCGTCCCTGAGACAATCGACTTAATGGGGCTCCTCGACCAGGCGCGGCGATTCCTCGGTCTCGGGCGCGCTCAGCAACTCGAGCCGGGCGACGTTCCACGTTCCGTCGCGATCATCCTGGACGGGAACGGTCGCTGGGCGGATGCGCGTGGGCTGCCCGTGGAGGCCGGCCACCGTGAGGGGACGCGGGCGCTCCGCCGCACGGTCGAGGCGGCGATCGACCTCGGCATCGAGTCGCTCACGGTGTACGCGTTCTCGACCGAGAACTGGCTGCGCCCGCCGCCAGAGGTGGACTCGCTGATGGAGATCTTCCACGAGACGATCGACCGCGAGCTGCCCGATCTGGCCGCCCAGGGGGTGCGCACGCGCTTCATCGGGAGGCGCGATCGCGCGCCCGAGTCGCTCCAGGAGCGAATGGCGGCGCTCGAGCTCGAGACCGCGGGGCGCGACGTGCTCCAGCTGTGGATCGCGTTCGACTACGGCGGACGGGCCGAGCTCGCGGATGCGGCCCGCGCGATGATCGAGGCGGGCATTCGCGCAGAAGAGGTCGACGAGGACGTGTTCGCTGTTTACTTGTACGCCCCGGACATGCTCGATCCCGACCTGGTGATCAGGACCTCCGGGGAGCTGCGGATGTCCAATTTCCTGCTCTGGCAACTCGCGTACTCGGAGCTCTTCTTCGTGGACACGCTCTGGCCCGACTTCGGCGAGGACGAGCTGCGGCAGGCGGTGGTCGCGTATGCGGGCAGGCAGCGGCGGTTCGGTCAGCGATGAGCTCGTTCTGGTCGCGGATCCTGATCTCGGCGGCGGGGATCCCGCTCGTCCTGTGGCTGATGTACCTGGGCGGCTGGCCGCTGTTCGGGCTCGCCGTCGTCGCCGCGCTGGTAGCGCTCCACGAGCTGTACTGGATGACGCGGACGCTGCGCCCGGTCGTGCTCGCCGGGTATCTCGGCGCGATCGCTACGTTGCTCGGGGCGGAGCTCGGCGGCACGAACTGGGCTTTCGGAGGCGTGTTCGCGGCGCTCGCGCTCGCGTTCGTCTTCAAGGGCGCCGCCTCTGCCGCGTCGGTCGGGGTGACCGTGCTCGGAGTGGGGTGGATCGGGCTCGGCTTCGCGTACGCGCTGCTGCTACGGGACATCGACGAGCACGGGGTCTTGGCGCTGTACACGGTCGTGCTCGCGGTCTGGGCCGGAGACGCGGCCGCCTACTTCATCGGCCTCCTCTTCGGCCGCCACAAGCTCGCGCCGACCGTCTCGCCGGGCAAGACCTGGGAGGGGCTCGCCGCCGGCACCGTGGCGACGATCGCAGTGACGTTCATCGCGCTCTACAAGCAGAGCTTCCTCTCGATTCCGGAATCGCTCGTCCTCGGCCTGGCGATTGCGATCGCGGCGCCGCTCGGCGACCTGTTCGAGTCCGCGCTCAAGCGCGACGCGGACGTGAAGGATTCGGGTCGGCTGCTCGGGGGCCACGGCGGCGTGCTCGACCGGATCGACGCGCTGCTCTTTGCCTGGGTGGCGGCGTACTACGTGGTCGCCGCGTTCGGCCAACTGTGAGGCACCTACAATTTCCGGTGTGAAGCGAATTGCGGTCCTGGGCGCCACCGGGTCGATCGGGCGTCAGGCGCTCGACATCATCGACGCCAACGACGAGCTCGAGGTGTGCGCGGTCGCGTCTGGCTCGAGCGAGCTCGACGGGCTGGCCGCCGAGCGCGGCGTGGAGCACGCCCAGGTGGGCGGCGATCTCACGTCGCTGCTCGACCGGGCCGAGCCTGACATCGTCCTCAACGCCGTCGTCGGCTTCGCGGGGCTGCCCGCGACGCTCTGGTCGCTCGAGCGGGGCGTCACGCTCGCGCTCGCCAACAAGGAGAGCCTCGTCGCGGCGGGCGAGCTCGCGCTCGGCGCACGGGAGCGGGGTGGAGGCCTCCTGCTCCCGGTCGACAGCGAGCACTCCGCGGTCTTCCAGTGCCTGGAGGGGCGCGACCTGGAGTCGGTCGACTCGATCGTCCTCACGGCGTCCGGCGGCCCGTTCCGCGGCCGAACGCGCGACCAGCTGGCGGACGTGACCCGCGCCGACGCGCTGGCGCACCCCACGTGGCGCATGGGCCCGAAGATCACCGTCGACTCGTCCACGCTCGCCAACAAGGGCCTCGAGCTGATCGAGGCGCACTTCCTGTTCGGGCTCCCGTACGAGCGGATCGAGGTCGTCGTCCACCCGACCTCGGTCGTCCACGCGATCGTGCGCTTCCGCGACGGCGCCTCGCTCGCGCACCTCGGGTACCCGGACATGCGCGTCCCGATCTCGTACGCCCTGACGTACCCGGAGCGTGCCGCGACGCCGATCGACGGGCTGGACTTCATGAACGGCCTGACCCTCGAGTTCGAGCCCCCGGATGTCGAGACGTTTCCCATGCTCGCCCTCGCACGCAAGGCCGGAGAGTCCGGCGGAACCCATCCGTGCGCCTACAACGCGGCGAACGAGGTCGCCGTGGCCGCGTTCCTGGCCGGCCGCCTGCCGTTCCTCGGGATCGCGAGCATCGTCGAGGACATCCTTGCGGCCGTCGACGGCGCCGCCGCGGGAGACCTCGACGAGCTGATCGAGGCGGACGGCGAAGCGCGTCGTCTCGCCGAGGAGGCCGTCGGAGCACTGGTGCCGTGAACATCTTCATCGCGATCATCGGCCTGAGCCTGCTTGTCCTCGTCCACGAGGCGGGCCACTTCTTCTCCGCGAGAGCGGTCGGCATGAGCCCGCGGCGCTTCTACGTCGGCTTTCCGCCGGCGCTCGCCAAGGTCAAGCGGAAGGGCATCGAGTACGGCATCGGCGCGGTCCCGCTCGGCGGCTACGTGAAGATCCCGGGAATGCACAGGCCCGCGCCGTCGGACCTGAGCACCTTCTTCGGCCAAGCGCTCGAGGAGGCCCCGCAGCTGGTGGCGCCGATCGACCGGATCAAGCGCAAGCTCGACGAGGGCGACATGGAAAGCGCGCGCGCTCAACTGCCCGCGCTCGCCGAGGCGCTGCAGCACGTCGACATCAGCCGGATGGCGCGGCGCAGCGCCGAGAAGGGCCTGAACGAGCTCGCCGACGGCCTCGGCGCCGACGCGTACTGGCGCCAGAGGACGTGGAAGAAGGTGCTCGTCATCTTCGCCGGGCCGGGGACGAACCTCCTCTTCGCGGTGATCCTCTTCGCGACGCTGTTCGTCGTCGGGAGCGGCGGGTACCGCCTCGGCTTCTCGATGGAGACGAACGCGCCGGTCGTGCACGACGTGCGGGCGGATCACCCCGCAGCCAAGATCGGCCTGCGTCCGGGCGACCGCATCCTGAGGATCAACGGCCAGCCGGTTCAGGACGTATCCGAGGTGCCGGGCCTGATCCAGCAGTCGAAGGGCGGCGAGGTCACGCTCGTCGTCCGCCGAAAGGGCAACGCCGAGCCGATCGTTCTCGGTCCGGTCCGGCCACGCCACGAGCCACGTCTCTCGGTGCCGCAGGCGACCTGGCAGTCGGTGAAGCTGACCGGCGTGATCACGAAGGAGATCGGGGCGTCGCTCTCGCGACTCGTCCGCGGCAACCGGAAAGAGGTGTCGAGCCCGGTCGGGATCGTCGAGGGCTCCTCCGAAGCGCTCTCGCAGGGGCTCGAGACGTACCTCTGGGTTCTCGGCCTGCTCAGCCTGTCGCTTGCGCTGCTCAACCTGCTCCCGTTCCTGCCACTCGACGGCGGCCACATCGTGTTCTCGCTGATCGAGGGCATCCGCGGGCGCGCGGTCGGGCGTGAGGTCTACGAGCGTGCCTCAGCGATCGGGATCGCGGTCGTGCTCCTACTCTTCTTCATTGGCCTTTCGAACGACATCGGCAACCTCGGGAACTGATGTCCAGCGAGCGCTCGATCAAGGTCGGCAGCGTCGAGATCGGCGGCGGCGCGCCGGTCGTCGTGCAGTCGATGACACTCACGCCCACGCACGACGTCCCGGCGACGACGGCCCAGATCGCGGCTCTCGCTTCCGCCGGCTGCGAGGTCGTGCGCTGCGCGGTCCCGAAGATCGAGGACGCGGAGGCGCTGCGGAAGATCGTCCGCCTGTCGCCGATCCCGGTGATCGCGGACATCCACTTCAACGCGAGCCTCGCGCTGCGGGCGATCGACGCCGGCGTCGCGGCGGTCCGGATCAATCCCGGGAACATCGGCGGGCCGGACCGGGTCGAGCAGGTCGTGAACGCAGCGCGTGCGGCCGGCATCGCGATGCGCATCGGCGCCAACTCGGGCTCGCTGCCGAAGCACCTGCACGAGCTCGCGCAGCAGGACCAGGCCGAGGCGCTCGTCGCCGCGGCCCTCGAGGAGGTGCACCTGCTCGAGCGGCTCGGCTACTACGACTTCAAGATCTCGGTCAAGTCGACCCACGTGCCGACGATGATCCGCGCGTACCGGATGCTCTCCGAGCGCGTCCCGTACCCGCTCCACCTGGGCGTCACCGAGGCCGGAACGACGTTCGCCGGCTCGATCAAGAGCGCGATCGGGATCGGCGCACTCCTCGCCGACGGGATCGGCGACACGCTGCGCGTCTCGCTGACCGCCGACCCCGTGAAGGAGGTCGACGTCGCCTGGGAGATCCTGAAGGCGCTCGGCCTGCGCGAGCGCGGTCCGGTGATGATCGCGTGCCCCTCGTGCGGGCGCGACAACGTCGGGGTCGAGAACCTCGCGGTCGAGGTCGAGGGGCGACTCACCGACTATCCGCAGGCCTTCGAGGTCGCGGTCATGGGCTGCGCCGTCAACGGCCCGGGGGAGGCCGGGGACGCGGACTTCGGAATCGCGGGCGGCCGCGACGTCGGCTTCATCTACGCCCACGGGCGCGTACTGAAGAAGGTCACGTCCGAGGCCCTCGTCGACGAGCTCTTCCGCGAGATCGACACGTGGATCGAGGCTGGGATGCGCCGGCCGAAGCGCCTGAAGATGGCGAAGCCGGCGGCGCTGGCCATGGCCGAGGCTTCCGAAATTCCCCTCGACTAGGGTTCGGAGCATGATCCGGCGAGCGTCCCAGCTCTTCCTGCCGACCCTGCGCGAGGCCCCGGCCGACGCGGAGGCGATCAGTCACAAGCTGCTCGTCCGCGGGGCCTTCATCCGCCAGGTCAGCGCCGGCGTCTGGACGTTTCTCCCACTCGGCTGGCGCGTCCACGAGAAGGTGGTCGGGATCATCCGCGAGGAGATGGACGCAATCGGTGCGCAGGAGCTCTTCATGCCCGTCCTGACCCCGGCCGAGCTCTGGAAGGCGACCGGCCGCTACGACATTCCCGAGGTGTTCAAGCTGCGCGACCGGAACGACCGGGAGTTCATCCTCCCGATGACGCACGAGGAGACGATCACGTTCCACGCGCGTGAGATCCAGTCGTACCGCGACCTGCCGCAGATGCTCTACCACTTCCAGACGAAGGACCGCGACGAGCCGCGGCCGCGCGCCGGCCTGATCCGCGTCCGTGAGTTCATCATGAAGGACTCGTATTCGTTCGATCGCGACGCGGAGGGGCTCGAGAAGAGCTTCCAGCTGCACAAGGGCGCGTACGACCGGATCTTCGAGCGCTGCGGGCTCGAGGTCTATCCGGTCCAGGCGGAGTCGGGGATGATGGGTGGGAGCGCGAGCATGGACTTTCTCGCACCTGCGGCCGCCGGCGAGAACACGCTCGTGACCTGCGAGCGCGGCGACTACGCGGCCGATCTGGAGATCGCGCGTGGGATTCCGCGCGCTCCCGAGTTCCCGGCCGCGCTGGACGCACCGGTGGACGTCGAGACGCCCGGCGCGACGACGATCGAGGACCTGGCGAAGATGCTCGGGATCGACGACGCGGCGACGTCGAAGGCGATGCCCGTGGTCGCAGACGGGCGCGTCGTGCTCGCTCTCGTGCGCGGCGACGACCGGCTCGACGACATGAAGATGGTCGAGGCGCTCGGAGAGGCGGTCCGTCCGGCGACCGAGGACGAGATCCGCGAGACGTTCGGCGCGGATCCGGGCTCGATCGGCCCTGTCGGGGTCGCCGTCGAGGTCGTCGCCGACGAGGCGCTGCGGGAGGGTCAGTTCGTCGCCGGCGCGAATCGCACGGGCCACCATCTGCGCGGCGTGCAGGCGGGACGCGACTTCGAGGCGCGCTTCGCGAACATCCGCGAGGTGCGCGAGGGTGACACGTGTCCGAAGTGCGGCGGGAAGCTGCATCTCCAGACCGCGATCGAGGTGGGCCACATCTTCAAGCTCGAGACGCGCTACACCGAGCCGCTCGAGGCGACCTTTCTCGATGAGGACGGCAAGGAGAAGCTGCTGGTCATGGGCAGCTACGGGATCGGCCCCGCGCGCACGATGGCGGCGATCGTCGAGCAGCACCACGACGAGCACGGGATCCAGTGGCCGCGGTCCGTCGCGCCGTACGACGTCCATCTCGTCGCGCTGCCGGGGCTCGAGGAGCGCGCGGCAGAGGTCGCCGCGAAGCTCGACGAGGCCGGTGACGCGGTGCTCCTGGACGACCGCGATCAGCGCGCCGGCGAGAAGTTCGCGGACGCGGACCTGATCGGCCTGCCCGTGCGGGTCACGGTCGGCAAGAAGACGCTCGAGGACGGCGCCGTCGACGTCCGCTCGCGGGAAACGGGCGAGGAACAGCGAGTGCCGATCGAAGAACTCGGTAGCCTGCGCTGATGGCCCGGCGCCGCCGTTTCAGCGACGATCCCTTCGGCGAGACCCTCGAGCGGCTGATGACGGAGAACGGCGTCACGTATCGCGGGCTGGCCGCGAAGACGAAGCTCTCGGCCGGATACCTGAATCACCTCGTGCACGGAAACCGGCCGGTGCCGTCGAACGAGATCGTCCGCTCGCTGGCCGGCGCGCTGGACGTCGAGCCGGAGCACTTCCGCGAGTACCGGATCCGCGTGATCACCGAGCGGCTCGAAGAGATGCCTGCGCTGATCGACCGGCTCTACAAGCGGCTCGCCGAAGGCCGGTAGAATCGGCGAATCGCGGGGCGTGGCGCAGCCTGGTTAGCGCGCTAGTCTGGGGGACTAGAGGTCCCGAGTTCAAATCTCGGCGCCCCGATGAGAAAAGGCCCTGCCAGAGGGCCTTTTCAGTGTCCGGGTCCTCGGCGGTGGTTAGTCAGCGGCGTCCACACCCTGCCCATACATCCTGGCGGAGCGGTCCGGTTAGTGTCTCGCCATGTTGACCAATCGTTCTGCCCCGCCCGTCACGGTGACGCCGGTGCTCGTCTATCCGGATGTGCGAACGGCGGTGGCGTGGCTGGAATCCGCATTCGGGTTCGAGGAACGGGTGCGGATCGGTGACGCGCACCGCGCTCAGTTGCGCGTCGGAGCAGACGGCGCCGTCGTCGTGGTCGACCTGAGTGCCCATCGGGTTGCGCCAAGCGATGGCGGTGTTACGCACATCATCAAGGTGCGCGTGCCGGACGTCGATGCGGCCTTCGCCCGCGCGATAGAGAGCGACGCGCGAGTCGTGGAGGAGTTGACGACATATGAATACGGCGAGCGTTCCGGCGTCGTTGAGGACATAGGCGGCCACCACTGGGAACTGACGCAGACGTTGCGCGACGTCGCTCCCGAGGAATGGGGTGGGAGGACAATCGCTGCCTGGTGAGAGCCCGCGACCTTGGGCCAGCGTGCGGGAATGTCACCCGACGGACGAGTACGCTGAGTCCAATGCCTCGGGAGCCTGAACGGACCGATCGTGCCCGCGAGGAGGAGCTTGGGCGGGTCGTGCCTTGGCCTCGACCCGGACGACCTCAGGTAGCTCGCGTCGCGCTGTGACTGCCCGCCGGACGCCTCCGACGAGGAGCGGGAGCGATGCGCTCGGTTGCGGTTCCGAGCGAACGCCGCCCTGGACAAGGCGGGACTAAGCGGCTAAGGCAGACCGCGAGCGTTCGGGAATGTCCCCTGACTTCTCGCTACCGCTTATGCCTCAATCCAGCAGCGTGCAGGCTGCCGCGGTCGTCACGACCTCCGCGAACTCGTCCTGGAGGTTGATGCCGGTCATGCGCGCGATCTCGGCAGCCGGCACCACCTCGCCATCCGGCGCGGCGATGTCGAACGTGTGGGTTGCGTCGAGGACGAACCACACGTCGTACCCAAGGTCGGAGCCGATGCGAGCGGTCGTCTCACAGCAAAAGTTCGTCTGAATCCCGCACACCGCGATCGCGCCGATCTCGCGCTCGCGCAGCCATGCGTCGAGATCGACATCTCCGTGAAACGACGAGTGCACTGTCTTGACAATGCGCAGATCGGGCTCGCCGGCGACGGCCTCTTTCAGCTCGAACCCGGGCGTGCCGCGCTCGAGCGGTCCACCCCGCCAATCGTGCTGAACGACCACGATTGGGTCGCCGCGCCGGCGCCACGCGGCAATCAGCTTGGCGACGTTCTCCTCGGCATGGGAATTGTCGCGGGGTCCGAGCGCTGGATCCTCGAAGCCGCGCTGAACGTCGACCACCAGCAGCGCACGCTGCCCGATCATGCGTCTGACCCTACCAAGGTCGCGGTTCTTGGCTTGTATTAGCGGAGGGATGGCGTGGCGCGCTCTGGCTCCAGTGGTCTGAGTGACGACCTGAGAGCCCGGGCGCGAGCGTGGATCGAGCGCTCGTGTTCGGAGCAAAGGTCAGGCAGCTCTTGCAGACACGGGTATGGCACAAATCCGGCTCCGGCCACGGGAGGCCTGCCGCGACCGACTCCGTGGAGGACAGCGACACGCCGGATGGGTCAGCACGCTTGCACGATTCCGGGAGCCTTCGGGAGGAAGACGATCCTCTTGCTCAACCGATGCGGATCAGCTTCTTGTTGACGAACTCGTCGGCGCCGTAGCGGCCGAGCTCGCGTCCGAAGCCGGAGCGTTTCGTGCCGCCGAACGGCGTCTCGGCAGCGTCCGCGCCGACGATGTTCACGTAGACCATGCCGGCGTCAATCTGGTCCGCGACGCGCCCGGCCTGCTCCAGGTCGTTCGTCATCACGTACGAGCCGAGCCCGAACGGCGTGTCGTTTGCCAGTGCGACCGCCTCCTCCTCCGACGGCACGCGATAGACCTGGGCGACCGGGCCGAACAGCTCTTCACGGTAGATGTCGTTCTCCGGCGTGATGTCCGTAAGCACCGTCGGCTCAAAGTAGTTGCCGTTGCGCTTGCCGCCCGCGACGACCGTCGCGCCCTGCTCGACCGCGCGCCGGACCTGATCCTCGAGGCGATCGGCCGCGACCTGAGAGGCCAGCGGCCCGCACTCGGTCTCGCGCTCGCGCGGATCACCCTGCTTCACAGCGGTGAGCGCGGCCGTGAACTTCTCGAGGAACGGCTCGTAGAGCTCGTCGATCACGATGAACCGTTTCGCGCCGTTGCACGACTGGCCGGCGTTGTCGATCCGGGCTGCGACGGCGTCCTCGACCGTCTTGTCGAGGTTGTCGGTGCCGAGGACGATGAACGGGTCGGAGCCGCCGAGCTCCAGCACGACCTTCGTTAGATTCCGGCCAGCGATCTCCGCGACGGCGGCGCCGGCACGCTCGGAGCCGGTGACCGAGACGCCGCGGACGCGCTGGTCGGGGATCACCCACTCGATCTGCTCGTTCGTGGCGTAGATGTTCACGTAGGCGCCGTCGGGGAAGCCAGCGTCGACGAACATCTGCGCCATCGCCTCGGCCGACTGCGGGCACTGGGGCGCGTGCTTCAACAGGACCGTATTGCCGATGATCAGGTTCGGCGCCGCGAAGCGTGCGACCTGGTAGTAGGGGAAGTTCCACGGCATGATCCCCAGCAGCACGCCCAGCGAGCTACGGCGGACGACGGCCGACCCCTGACCACCGAGGAGCTCGATCGGCTCGTGCGCCATCAGGGCTTCCGCATTGTCGGCGTAGAACTCGTAGATCGACGCGCAGAAGTCGACCTCGCCCCGCGCCTGACCGACCGGCTTGCCCATCTCGGCGACGATGATCTCCGCGAGCTCCTTTCGCCGTTCCGAGTGCAGCTCGCCGACGCGCCGCACGAGCGAGGCACGATCGGCGACAGTCGCAGCTTTCGACCATTCCCGGTGCGCCCGGTCGGCGCGGGCGACCGCGTCCCGCAGCTCGTCGTCGGTGATCGTCGGGTACTCCTTGACCGTTTCGCCGGTCGCGGGGTCGACAACTGCGTACATGCCCGTCCCTCTGCTCCTCCGTCGGTCGGACTGAGGCGACTCTACCGCGTTCGAGTCGGCACGATGATGTCGAGCGACCGCACAACGGGCGCTCGCCTGGGTCAGTGCCATTGTCGCCTGACGAGGACTCGATAGCGCCTCATTGTCGTTCTCTTTCCGCGGTCCCAGCGGCCTCGTTGCTGTCGAAGGCGTAGATCGCCGCTCGCGAACAAGGGCGAAACGGCTTTCCGCAGCCGTTGATGCGATTCAGCCGATATCGGCCGGCGTTCCCCGCCCCGTCCCTCATTCTCCTGGTGGATTCGTCGGACGACCGGTCGGTAACGACCTCTTGTCCGTCGCGACGGCTTCGGCCGACGAGGGCAGAGGCGCCTCCTGGTAGGTGAGGCCCTGAAACGCGGCATGCGCGTAGGGGTGGTTGAACACGTCGAGCGCCTGGTGTGGCTCAGCCGGAAGCTCGAAGTAGACGCCGTTCCGTTCGTCCGAGAGGGTGACCGTCAGCTCGTCTGAGGGCTGATGCCAGTAGAGCACGACCTCGACGCCGTCATTCTCTCGGTGGGCGAGCTCTCGATACGGCTCTTGCGTGGTGTTTGTGCTGGTCATGGTCGCTCCTTCGTCATGGACACCTTGGTTCTCGTCGTGGAGTGTGAGCGTCAGAGCGGCCCCGATCCATGGACGCGAGATAGATGATCGATGGGCTGCGACGGCAGGCCGCCGACGGGGATGTTCGCGCCATGACTCGCTAGGACGACCGCATGACGTCGCTCGGCCAAAGACCCGCCGACGACGCAGCCTCTTCGCAATCAACCCGAGGCCGTTAGGTTCGTGAAGTTCGGCCTCGCCGTAGGGCTGCGTCTGCTAGCTACAATTTTTGGCGGCCACCTGTATATAGGCCCGGGCTCTACTTAGGAACCCTCCCTACCCGAACACGGAACCCGGCTGCCTTCACAGGTGGCCCTACTCCGCCCGTTCCCAGCCGGCGGTTTTTTCCTTCAGGTCGGTCTCGTCTCCCTCCGCGGGGGCATACTTGCCGTCCGAAAGAGAGGAGGACCGATGTGGTGGATCATCCTGATCATTCTCGCGGTGCTGGTCGTCGCCGGGATCATCATCGTCGGCGGTCGTCGAGCGCGAGAGCAGCAACCCGAGGACACGCGGCAGGAAGCCGAAGCGGGTGAGATTCGAAGCCAGGCCGACGAGCAAGCGTCGCAGGCCGATCAGGCCGAGCAGGAGGGCGCGCAGGCCGAGGAAGCTCGCCGCCGTGCGGACGAAGTCGATCCTGACGTAGGGACGTAGCGGTTCACGTCGGCCGTAGGCTGTGCCCGTGCCGCCGACCCGCGTAGCGATCATCGGAGCTGCGCTCGACCTCGGTGCGGGCCGCCGCGGCGTCGACATGGGGCCGTCGGCGATCCGCTACGCGGGTCTGAGCGAGCGGCTCGAGCGCGCGGGGATCGAGGTCGAGGATCGCGGAAACGTCCAGGCGGCGCTCGCGGAGACGCGCGAGACCGGCACGGAGAGTGCCCGCTTCCTCGACGAGATCCTCGAGACGTGCATGCGGGTCGCCGCCGAGGTCGAGGCGGCCCGCGGCGACGGCCTGCTGCCGCTGGTGCTGGGCGGCGACCACTCGATCGCGATGGGCTCGCTGAGCGGCCTGGCCGCGTCGGGAGCGGGCGGGGTGCTGTGGCTGGACGCGCACGGCGACCTGAACACGCCCGAGACGACGCCGTCGGGGAACGTCCACGGGATGCCGCTCGCGGCCGCGCTCGGGCTCTGCAACAGCTTTTCGCGCGACGGCCTGCGACTGCCCGCGGTCGAGCCGCAGCGCGTAGCCCTGGTCGGCGTGCGCTCGCTCGACCCGGGGGAACAGGAGCTCGTCCGTGAGCTCGGCGTCGCCGTCTACACGATCAGCGACCTCGACCGGCGCGGAATGGAGCCGGTGATCGCCGAGGCGCTCGAGCGCGTTGCCGGCGGTTCGTTCGTCCACGTCTCGGTCGATCTGGACGTCGTCGATCCCGAGGTGGCGCCGGGTGTCGGCGATCCCGTGCGCGGCGGCCTCTCGTACCGCGAGGTGCATCTCGCCCTGGAGCTCGTTGCGGAAGCCGGGGTGCTCGACGCGCTTGACCTCGTCGAGGTCAATCCGATCCGCGACCACGAGAACACGACGGCCGGGCTGGCGGTCGAGCTGGCGGCCAGCGCGTTCGGCGTGAAGATCCTCTAGAGGAAGACGTCCGCCGCGCAGCCGAAGACGAGCGCGGCCCGGGCATCCGACTTCTCGAGTCCGACGAGTGACGGGTGATCGAGGTCGACCTCGGCGTTCGGCCACGCGTCGAGATCGAGTGCCGCGGCCCCCTCGTCGGCACCGATCCGGAGCAGCGCGTCCGGCGGGATGACGTTCCGGCGCAACGTGGACCGGCGCGCGATCCCCTCCAGCTCTCGGAGCTCCTCGAGCGGGTCGATGCGCGCGTTCGAGTCCGAGCCGATGCAGATCGCGATGCCGCGCTCGAGGACGCGCTCGACGGGGAAGTAGCCGTCGCCGAGATTCGCCTCGGTCGTGGGGCAGACGCAGATGCGCGACCCACTTGCGGCGAGGAGGTCGAGCTCCCCGTCGTCGGCGTGCGTCGCGTGGACGACCGTCGTCCGCGGGCCGAGGCAGCCGCTCTTCGCGAGGAGCTCGATCGGCCGGATTCCGTGCTCCTCGACGCACTCCTCGATCTCGCGCGGCTGCTCGTCGGCGTGGACGTGGAGCGGGAGGTCGTGCTCGGAGGCGTAGCTGCCGATCCGCGCGAGCCACCGGGGTGGGCAGGCGCGGACGGAGTGGGGGGCGAGGCCGACCCGGATCCCGCGTTCCCGCAGGTTCTCGACCTGGTTCAGGTACTCGGCCGGCGAGGCCTGGCGGAAGCGGTCGAGCCCGCCTCTCGCGTAGGCGGCGTAGAGGAGGACGAAGGTGATTCCTGCGGCTGCCGCAGCCTCGGCTGCTGCGAGGGCCTGCTCGAAGCCGAGGTAGTGGAACTCGCCGACCGCGGTGTAACCGGCGGCCCGCATTTCGCGGTAGACCTGCTCGTAGTCGGTGCGGACGCGCTCGGACGTCTGGCGGTCGGCGAGCTCGAGCATCGCGTCGCGCCAGTTCCAGAAGTCGCCGCCCTCGGTGCGGCCGCGGAGGGCGCGCTGGAAGGCGTGGCTGTGCGCGTTGACGAAGCCGGGGATCGTGAGCCGGTTCGCCACGTGGCGACGCTATCAGCCGGCGCGAAAGCGCCTGTCCGCGCAGCGGACCCAGGGGAGGGGGTCTGGGGGAACCGGGAGGTTCCCCCGGCGATGCGGGAAGCGTTGTTCACGAAAAAAGGCGAAATGTGAGCAATTGCGCAACACTCGATTCCGTGCAGCGCCTTTGGCCGACAATCGGCTCCGGCCGCCTGGGGCGGCCGCTCGCATTTTCCGCCGCTGAACGCGGCGAAAAATTATCCTTGACCACGATGTCCGCACCCGCGGTCTCCGCTCCGCTGGCGCGCGTTCCGAACGCGCTTACGATCCTGCGGCTCCTCCTGATCCCGGTCTTCGCCGCGCTGCTCATTCCGGCCGACGGGGGCTACAGCTGGCCGGCCGCGATCGTCTTCGGCGTCGCAGCAATCACCGACCAGGTCGACGGCTGGCTCGCCCGGCGCTGGCACGTCGAGTCCGCGTTCGGCAAGGTCGCCGACCCGCTCGCCGACCGGCTGATGATCGACACGGCGGTGATCATCCTGGTCGCGGTCCACCACCGCCTCCCGTGGGTCGCACTCGTGCTGATCGTCGCGCGGGACGCGCTGCTGATCGGCGGGTACAAACTGCTCACGCCCGACGGCTACGAGCTCAACGTCAACTTCCTGGGCAAGCTCGCCACCTGGATCCTGTACGCGTCCCTCGTCTTCGTGATGATCACCCCCGAGGGCACGGACTGGCCGCTCTGGTGCTTCTGGCTCGGGCTCGCTCTCGCACTCGCCGCCGGAGCCCAGTACGTCTACTCGGTCGTGAGAGGAACGAGCGCATGAAGGCCGTCGTCATGGCCGGTGGAGAAGGCACACGCCTCAGGCCGCTCACCTCGAATCAGCCCAAGCCGATGGTCCCGATCGTCGGCAAGCCCTGCATGGAGCACATCGTCGAGCTTCTCCGCGGCCACGGCTTCGAGGATGTGATCGTCACCGTCGCCTTCCTCCCGCAGGCGATCCGAAGCTACTTCGGCGACGGCGAGGGCCTGGGCGTGAACATGGAGTACTCCGTCGAGGAATCGCCCGCGGGCACGGCCGGATCCGTTCGCCTCGCGGCCGACAAGCTCGACGAGACGTTCCTCGTCATCTCCGGGGACGCGCTCTGCGACTTCGATCTCACGCGCCTCGTCGAGTTCCACAAGGAGCGCGGCGCCGCGGTCACGATCGGGCTCAAGTCCGTCGAGAACCCGCTCGAGTTCGGGATCGTGGTCACCGACGGCGACGGCCGCATCGAGCGCTTCCTCGAGAAGCCCTCGTGGGGCCAGGTCTTCTCGGACACGATCAACACGGGCGTCTATGTGCTCGAGCCCGAGGTGCTCCAGCACGTCCCGACCGACCGGCCGTACGACTTCTCGAAGGAGCTCTTCCCGCTCCTGCTCGAGATGGGGCGACCGCTCTACGGCCTGGTCCTGGACGGCTACTGGCAGGACATCGGCAACCTCGACCAGTACCGGCAGGCGAACTTCGACGCGCTCGACGAGCAGGTCGTGCTCGGGATTCCGGGAATCCGCCTCCGCGGCAACGTCTGGCTGGGGGAGGGGGTGGAGCTGGACGACCTCGACCAGGTGGAGGGGCCCGCGCTGATCTCGAACTACTGCCGCATCGCGACGGACGCCCAGGTCGGCGCCTACTCGGTTCTCTCCGCCAGCGTCACGCTCCTGGAGCGGGCGCGGACGGTGCGCTCGGTCGTGGACGCATCCACGCACATCGGACGCGGGGCGCTCGTCGAGGGCTCGATCATCGGCCGCTCGTGCGACATCCGGGCCCACGCGCGCCTCCAGGAGGGCGTGGCGCTCGGCGACGAGGTCAAGGTCGGCGAGGAGAGCGTCCTCATGCCCGGCGTGCGCATCTACCCGTACAAGGAGGTCGAGAGCGGCGCGCAGATCTACGAGAGCCTGATCTGGGAGTCCCGCGCCTCGTCGCGGCTCTTCGAGCGGGACAGCGTCTCTGGCCTCGTCAACGTCGATCTGACGCCGGAGGTCGTGACGAAGCTCGCGGTCGCGCTGGGAACGGCGCTTCCCCGGGGCGCGCGGATCGTGTCCAGCCGCGAGGCGCCCGCCGCGTGCCGGATGATCGAGCGCGCGATGATCGCCGGGCTCAACTCGACGGGCGTCGACGTCTCCGACCTTCGTGTGCTCCCGAGCGCGGTCGGACGGCACCTGCTGAAGACGCACGACTACGCGGCCGGCTTCCACGTCGGCTTCTCTGCGGCCGACGCCGAGGTGGTTGCGATCCGCTTCTACGAGGAGCCGGGCATCCAGCTGACGGCCGAGCTCCAGAAGGAGGTCGAGAAGCACTTCAACCGCGGCGAGCTCCGCCGTGCGGCGGGCGACAGCGTCGGCAACGTCGACTATCCGGTGCGGGCGCGCGAGATCTACGCGGAGGAGCTGCTCGAGACCCTCGACCAGGACGCGATCCGCGAGCGGGACTTCCGGATCGTCGTCGACTACGGCTACTCGGCGGCGTCGCTCGTCCTCCCGCTCGTCCTCGGCCCCCTCGGCGCCGAGGTGGTCGCGGCGCACGCTTTCTCGCCGAGCGAGGACATCGGCCCGAGGGCGAACCTGCGCAGCCTCATCGGCCAGACCAAGAAGCTCGTCAACGCCGTCGGCGCGGACTTCGGCGTCGTCTTCGACCGCGCCGCCGAGCGCCTGTACCTGATCGACGAGAGCGGCCACGAGATCCCGGTCGAACAGGCCCTGCTCCTGTTCCTGAAGCTGATCGGCTCGAACGGGCGCCGCGGGAAGCTCGCGTTCCCGGTCACCGTCACCGGCCAGGTCGACCGGATCCTGAAGGGAAGCGGCCTCGAGGTGATCCGCACGCCGGCCTCGCTCAGCGAGCTGACGAAGGCGGCCGCGCAGGACGGCGTCATCTTCGCGGGTGCGATCGGCGGTGGCTACGTCTTCCCGGACTTCCTGCCCGCGTACGACGCGATGGCGAGCCTCTGCAAGCTTCTGGAGCTCCTGGCACCGGTCAAGCAGCCGCTCTCCTCGCTCGTGGCCGAACTGCCTGTGTCGACCCTCGTCCACAGGCAGCTGCCCTGCCCCTGGAGCCAGAAGGGGACGGTGATGCGCGTCCTGACCGAGCGTCTCAAGGGCCGCGACCTCGACCTGCTCGACGGGATCAAGGTCAACGACCGCCGCGGCTGGGCGCAGGTGTTGCCCGATCCGGACGAGCCGCTCGTGCACATCTACGCCGAGGGGCGCGACGAGCGAACGTCGAACGAGCTCGAGGAAGAGCTGAGGCAGCTCGTCGAGGAGGTCTTGCAGCAGGAAGCCGAAATCTCAAGTTGAGGTTGAACCTTGTCGGCGCGGCTGCTTTACTTGCCAGCGCCTCCTCCCTCCGAACGAAAGGCTGATCGCGTGGAACCGTTTCCCAATCTCGCTTCGATGTCGAACGAGGATCTCAAGGCCGAGATCGACAAGCTCGTCGAAGAGGAGCAGGAGGTGTCGTACCGCCGACGGCTCCTGCACGGTCGCATCGACATGTTGAAAACCGAGCTCGTGGCGCGGCTCCAGGGAGAAGAGGGGAAGAGCGCGCTCAACGACGTCGACCTCGAGAAGCTCGCTCAGATCCTTGCGGGCAAGGCTTCGCCTCCCTCGGAGGAGCCCGCTTGAGCCATGTGTACTGCCAGGAGTGCGGCTTCCAGAACCCGGAGGCGTCGAACTACTGCGCGAAGTGCGGAGCGCTGCTCGTCCGGGACGAAGGGGGCTCAGACACGACCATGAGCTACACGCCCGAGGAGGGCGACGACGAATCCGGCACCGTGCTCGATGAGATCAAGGCCGAGGGGCCCGCGCTCGTCGTCCGTTCCGGCGGAGGGCGAGCCGGAGAGCACTTCCTGCTCGAGAAGGAGCAGACGACGGTCGGCCGCTCGCCGGACTGCGACGTCTTTCTCGACGACGTCACCGTCTCGCGCCGCCACGCGCTGGTCGTGCGCCGCGACGGCGGTTTCTTCATCGAGGACCGCGGCAGCCTGAACGGGACGTTCCTGAACAGGCGCAGGATCGAGTCGGGCCGGCTCGAGGACGGGGACGAGGTACAGATCGGCAAGTACAAGCTGACCTTCCTCTCGCAATGAGCGCGGCCCCCCAGACATCCACGCGTGACGGCCTGCTCCACATCGGCGCCGTGTGCAACCGGCTGCGCGACGAGTTTCCCGACGTCTCGATCTCCAAGATCCGCTACCTCGAGGATCAGGGCCTCATCCACCCGAAGCGCACGCGGGGCGGGTACCGGCTCTTCGACGACGACGCGGTCGAGCGCCTGCGGACGATTCTCCGACTGCAGCGCGACGAGTTCCTCCCGCTGCGCGTGATCCGGCAGGAGCTCGCGTCGCCCGAGGCGAACAAGGCGCGCCGCCGCCGGCGTGCCGCGGGACTGGCAGGCCCGGAGGAGGAGCTGAGCGCGGGCGAGATCGAGGAGCGTTCCGGCGCAACGCCTCAGCTCGTGCGCGAGCTCGAGGAGTACGGGCTGCTCGAGGCGCGCGGAAGTGGGGGAGAGAAGCGGTACTCGGCGGGCGACGCCGAGATCGCGGCGGTCTGTGCCCAGCTCGCGGCATACGGGATCGGCCCACGAAACCTCCGCGCCTTCCGCACGGCCGCCGACCGGGAGGCGTCCCTGCTGGGACAGCTCGTCGGCGGTTCCCTCCGGACGCGCAACCCCGAACGCCGCGAAGCCGCGCTCGACGACCTGCGCGCGCTCGCCGAGCTGGCGCAGGAGCTGTCCCAGCTCCTCTCGTGGCGCGCCCTTCGACACCTCGCATCCGCCTGATGGCCGTCGCAGACGTCGAGCGGCTGAAGTCCCTGATCCGCGACGTCCCGGACTGGCCGGAGCCGGGCGTCGTCTTCAAGGACATCATGCCGCTGCTCGCCAATGCCGACGCGCTGCGCGAGCTCATCGACGTCCTCGGCGACTGGGCTGCCGAGCGCAGGCCCGACATCGTCGTCGGCGCCGAGGCGCGCGGCTTCTTCGTCGGCTCCGCGATCGCCTACAAGCTCGGCTGCGGCTTCGTCCCGGCTCGCCGCCCCGGGAAGCTGCCGCTGGAGACGATCAGCGCGGAGTACGCGCTCGAGTACGGCAAGAACACGCTCGAGCTCCGGGCCGACGCCTTCGGCGACGGTGCGCGCGTGCTGATCCATGACGACGTTCTCGCCACCGGCGGCACCGCGAGGGCGCTGGCCGAGCTCGTCGAGCAGCTCGGCGGCGAGGTCGTGGGGCTCCAGTTCATCATCGAGCTCGACTTCCTCAAGGGTCTGGACAAGATCTCGGACTACGACGTCTTCTCGCTGATCCACTACTGAGGAAGTAGCGCCGGAGCCAGGCTGAAGCCTCGCAACGGATTAACGGAACCGTCCGGCGCGCCGATTACAAGTCCCAGATCGTCATGTACGACGCGCTCACGACGCGCTACACGTTCCCGTGCCCGGCCAGGGGTGAGACGCGCGTGCGCCTGTCCGCGTTCCGGGCCCTGGACCGGCTCCCGGGCGCCGGCCACCCGGCGGTCTTCCAGGTCGTGTTCGACTGCCCCTGCGGGTGTGAGCACCCAGGGCTCGTCTCGGACGTCGAGCTCGACTGGGCGCCGCTCGGTCACAGCTCGGAGCGCTTCCTCAACCTGATGACCGATCGGTTCGACTCGACCGAGGAGGAACTGGCCGACCTCGCGGTCCGGCGGATCCTCGCGGGGCAGTGGCCGTGGAGCTTCTACTGCTACCCGGAGCGGCGTCCGAGGCCCGTCTTTCCGTCCTCGTTCTTCCTGCTCGCTCCGGGCGACGGGTCGCTGGGTCTCGCCGTTCGCTGCCCGGCCTGCGAGCACGTCTCGGTCAACCTCGTGACGCCGGAGCACATCGACCTCCCGTTCCACAACGACCGGGAGATCGGCGTCCTGCAGCACGTGCTCGCCGGCGATACCGAGGAGATGATCGAGGAGTTCCGCGACGAGCTGGATTCGGGGCGGTTCGACGCGCGGCGCCTGGACCTGGACTGATTTCCGGGCCGCCGGCTCGCAGCCACCTCCGCGTCCCGTTGCCGACGGCAACGGACGAATCGAGGCGCAGTCCGCACGGGGGCCGGTGAAGAAATAGTCAGGTTCCGATAGTCCGCGGCAGGATCTCGGCCCCGGTGCTCACTCCCGGGAGGGATCCCCGGGCCCAGTGCGCAAGCCGATATTCGAGCCATGACCGCCGCCGAGCCGCAAGCCCGTGCCTTGACGAGAATCCTCCGCGACTGCGCCCGCCTCGAGGACGACGCGCAGCCGACCGGAGTCGCGAGGCTGCGATACGCGATCGGTGAAGAGCTCGCACGGTTGCTCCTGAGCGCGCTGGCCGGCGATCACCGCCGGGCTGGTCTGGGCGCCGCCGTCTAGGGCCGCGCCCGGCGCGCGCCGCCCTCGCCGAAGAGGCGGATGAAGAGGAAGATCGCGCCGCCCGCGACCGCGGCGAGGATGAACGCGCTGCCCTTGCCGATGCCGAGCGCGAGCTGTCCGATCCAGATGTAGAGGAAGAAGCCGAAGGCCCAGAAGAAGGCCGAGACGCCCTTGTCGACGCTCGGTGGGCGCAGGTGGAAGGACACGGCGCGAGTCTAACGAGGCCGAACGACAGCCTGTGCGTGAGGTTCGTGGCCGCCTGCGGCGGCCTCTCACAATTCGTGCCCGCCAACGGCGGGCACGAATTGGACCATAAAAATTCGCCGAGCCGGTTTCGCTTTCGTCCGCCCTTCCGACCAACTTTCGGCTTCCGCCTACGGCCGCCCGGCTGGGCTTCGACCTACTCGCGCTCCGTGCTCGGCGCAAACGGGACACTAGAGCTGTCAAGCCCTCCGTGCAAGACCTGTCCGAACGCGTCGCCCGCAATTTGCAAAAAGTTCAGTTTTCAACATTTTCCACACCAGAGCTGCGGGTCTGTGGACAAGTCTGGGGAAGACCCGACCGGGTCATGGAGCAAGGTGGCGTACGGGAGCCCCGTGGCGGGGTCCGCATAGACCGCTCGGTAGACGAACGGACCGACGCTGGGCGTGTCCATGAAGGTGAACGATCCGTCTGCGGCGAGCGGGGCGGACCCTGCGAGCTCGCGAGGGGAGCCGGGTCGTTCGCGGTAGAGCTTGACCGTCCCGGACGCGCCGCGGACGCCTCCCGTCACGAGCACGCTCCCGTTGAGCTGCTCGGTCGCGTCGAGATCGACGTGGACCGACGGGGCCCGGCGCAGCCGGTACCACGAGAGGCCGTCGGGCCTGGCGAGAAGCACGTCGCGAGTGCCGCGCGGGGCCGAGGAGAGGCCGGCGAGCCAGCCGTCGAGCTCGTAGTCGACGCGACGGTTGACGACGACACCGGCCCAGACGACCGCGTCTCCCGTGAGCCCGAGGTCGCCCGCGGACACCCACTCGTTCGCCGCAACCTCCGGTCCGGTTCGCGTCAGCCCGAAGCCGGTCATGATCGCGCGATCGAGCACGAAGTCGCTCTCGATCGACCGCCCGTGTTTCGCGAGCGACACAGGCAGCTCGCCCGCGCCGAGGAGCGCCTGCGTCCACGCCGCGTACACCGCGTTGCCGCCGACTGCTCCGAGGAGCGGCCCGACCGGGAAGTCGCCGTTCCCGGCGTCGATGTACTGGCCCTTCCAGGTGCCGTCCTGCGGACGCCACTCGATCGTTCCGACGGCTCCGTCGATGCCGTACGACTCGATCACGCGAACCGTGCGTCCTGCGAGCACCGGCACCGCCGGAGGGGCGACGAAGCTGTTCGGGAAGCCGCTCCCGGTGATCCGCACCGAGTGCGCGCGCCCGCGGAGGTCGATCCGCGTGAGCGTGAGGGCCGTCCTGTGCGTGGAGCGCCGCCAGCGGGTGAATGCGACCACTGCGTTCCCGCGCTGGAGCACGAGACCCGGCCAGCCCAGCTTCGAGCCGGTGGGGGCGCGCGCGATGGGAATCTTCCGCCAACCGGCTCTCGACCGGCGGACCATGACCAGGGAGTGGGAGCCGGGGCCGCGGACGAGAACGACCGGGCCTCGCCTGCCGGCCTTTAAGGCAACGATGGTCGAGCCGCGCGTGACCCGCGCCGCCCGCAGCCGCGTCCACGCGCCGCTCCGGCGCACCGAGATCTCGAGGCGGTTTCCCTGCAGATACGCGACGAACGGCGTTCCGCTCGCGGAGACGGCAAGCATTCCGTCCTGGACGTTCGGAACGGCAAGCTCCGCCGAAGCAGAGCCCGCCGTTGCGAGCCCAACCGCAACAGCGAGCGCCAGGCTCCTCATTGCTGGAGCCTAGCCAGCGCGGGGAAGGGCCGTGCGGAGCCGTCTTCTACGTCAACTTGACATAACACGCGTTATCGTGCGCTGAGTCGCGTGCACGGCTTGGCTCTGCGAGAGGCTATGCAGGCCTTGCCAGTGTTGAGGGTCGCTGTGCCGCAGCCAGCAAGCGCGGCCGACCCGGTGAACAAGAACCCTGCGACGAGAGCCGAAATCAACTTCGGCATCCAACTCACCCACTTTCATCGTGCCTAGCGTCCAGGTTCCGCGCTGGCGGGACGAGGGGCCAGTCTCGCGCCGGCGGGACGAGGGGCGCAAGAGCAAGCAAAATTGACTACGCAGTATCCCCGACCGTGCGCGAGACTCTCGCGTGTTCATGGGTGCCGCGTGAGATCGCGTGCTGGCTACTTGATTGGCGGCGGCTTGGTCGTCGCGGGCGTGATTGGCGCTGTCCTGTGGTTCGCCACCTCGCTAATGAGGCTCGGTGACGAGGTCGACAACTTTCAGCGAGTGCCGGTGCCGGGCAAAACGACAATGAAGCTCGAGTCGCACAAGTACGTCGTCTACTACGAGGGCTTGACTGCCGACGAGGCCGTCCCGCCCGTTGAGATCGGGATCACCGACGCGAAAACGGGTACGCCGTTGGCGATCACGCCCTACGGCGGCTCGCTGACCTACTCCGTCTCCAACCATGAGGGCTCGGCGCTGGGCACCGTCACGCCCGCGCACGCCGGAGTCTACGCGGTCCGCACCGACAGGAAGGTGCGGGCGAGCGGCGCGAACGTGGCGCTCGGGCGCAGCCTAACGTGGCCGATCCTGCGCGGAATCCTCGGCACATTCGTGATCGGGGGGCTGCTGGCCGGCTCGGGCGTGGCCTTGCTCATCATCACCGCCGTTCGCCGCTCTCGCGCACGCCGCGCACCGAGTTGACCCGGGATCCGGAACCTGGTTCAGTCACTCTGATCCACGTAGGAGGCAACCAATGAGCACGCCGAGCAACACCGGCCCCCTCGGCCAACCGCGCGGCGTCGGCTTCGGCATCCTCATGTACATCGTCACGTTCGGCGTCTACAGCTTCTACTGGGTCTACAAGACCCAGGAGGAGATGAAGCAACACACAGGCGAGGGCCTCGGAGGGGTACTCGGCCTCGTCGTCTGGCTCCTCGTCAACCCCGTCACCGCCTTCGTAATTCCGTCAGAGATCGGGAAGATGTACAAGAAGGACGGCCAGGAGCCGCCGTTCACCGGCTGGACAGGGCTATGGCTCTTTCCGGGCGCGATCCTGCTCGTCCCGGCGATCGTCTGGTTCGTGAAGGTACAGCGAGCCCTCAATCGCTACTGGGAGGGGAAAGCTCCCGCGCCGGGAGCCGCCGCCCCGGCCACGGCTCAAGGCTAGGCGCGACCAGCGAGCTCCGCAAGATGGCCGGCTGGGACGTGGCCGGCCTCGGCATCAGTAAGAGAAATCAGCGGTCGGAAAGGATCTTGAAGGTGCGCACGATTTGGGCGCATCCGCGCTCGATCTCCGCCGCTGCTGCTCGGGCGTGAGGAACCCTCTCTTGGTGAGTGCACTCGAAGCGGTACTGGGTGTTGCCCTTGAACGTCAGGAGCCAGGTGGTCGCGATGGTGTTCCCAAGCCTGGCCCCAGTGCTGTTGGTCAGCGTGGATCGGAACCGCAGGGCGGGCCGGCCGTCTATCGTGAGCTTCTCTGAGCCGGGCTGGAAGAACGCTCCGAGCGCCTCTCGCTGGCCCTTGAGGTGCGCCTTGCCAGCGGCTACGTTCGCCGGGGGAAAGCCAAGCTCGCTTTTGCCCTTGGCCGGTGATCTCGACGTAGTCCAGGTACTTCAGGTCGCGGACAACGGTGACGAACCACAGGTCGGAGATCGGCGCCGTCGTGTCCGAGGTCTTCTGCCACTTCGCTGGGTAGTTGAACGAGACGCCGTGCCCGCGATAACACCCCTGCTTGCAGGCTGCGCTCGGCCCGGCAGGGGTGCTCTTCCCTCCACAGCCCGCAATCAAGAGCAGGAGCACGGGCGCTAGCGCGAAGGTCCGATGCCGAGCAAGATCGATTCGGGCGGCGCTGACGCGGCGTCCAAGCAGGTCCTCCCGGCCGCATGGCGCACCGTCCGGCGACTCGTTCGGGTGCGATCGCGGCTCCGGAACAGAGCTCAGCTTCTATCCCTCCAGATGCTCGGCTTCGATGTCGCCGAACAGGAGAAACTATCCTCCTCGTACCGCGCTCGAGTCAAGGACAGTGGGGCGCTAGGAGGACTCGGCGAGCACGTCGACGCTATGGCCGATCTCAGGTGGCGAAGACGAGCCGGAGGAGGAGACGAACTGGACAGTTCGACCGTCCGCGGTTGTGAAGCGGACAACCGGATACAAGGTAACCCTGCCCTCGGAATCGGTTTCGCGGGACAGGTCGGATGACCGTACCGGTGGCGCGCTCGGCTCCCGCTACGAATCGCTCAGTGTGGACGAACGTGGCCGCGCAAGCCACGAGCAGCCCGACGCCAAAGGCCAGACACACTCGCGGGGCCCAGCGCTTGAGACCATCGGAACGGGCCCAGCGCTCGAGACGATCAGAGCTCACTGAACGCTCGAGTATGCGCCTCGGCTACCGACGATGTGACCAGTACCGATCATGGCTCGGGGTGCGCCGTGAGGCGAACGGGGCGGCTCGGGTTGCCGGCGATGTCGCGACGCATTCGAACGGGCTTGGCGGCTGGGGTCGAACCCTCGGACGGCGGCTTTAGCGAAGCTCCGGAAGGAGAAATCGAGCTGCAGGACTAGGAGTAGACTCGCTGCATGCGGTACCGCGATCTGAAACGCCCGACGTTCACTAGCCGCGTGGCGCACAACCTCAAGCAGGTAGCGCGCTGGTTCGACCCACGCCGCCAGTCGAAGAAGCCAAACGCGGAGGACGACCGCTGGCAACGCGGAGAACCTTGGGACCCGATGAGGCCCCCGTCCGCCGGGGACCCCTTTAAGTAGGAACGACGGGCTTTCCCGGGCTCGGGCTAACGCCTGCTTGAACGGAGAGGAGGGCGGCGCGCGCGAAAACCTGACGCAGGGTTCCCGAGCCTGACCTCCTTCGAGCGACCCGTGCCTCCCTACCTCCTAGAGAAGCGTCCCCGGTATCGATAGGCAAGGATGGCTATCAGAGCAACGATGAGGACGATCCAGAGCCAGGTCGGCACAGTGATCCTTTCCTTGAAGGCTCGGCGACTCTACGGCGAGCCGACCCGTATCTGCAACCTGCCGGTGGTGACTTCCATCTCCGGCGCGGATCGCCTGCGGTCGATGTCGCGCTGAATGTCGTCGCACCTCCGGGCAAACGCTGGGGCTTCCCCGTCCGGCTCGTTGTCGGGCGGCGCTAGCGACCACTTTCACGGTCTCCTTGCCGGTCAGCTCGGAGGGCGCATCCTCGGCGCCGCAGGCGACGTATTGCTCACGCGTGATCAGGCGCTGATGCCCCCGTTGAAGGTAGTCCCACTCGCGGTCGAACTGCCCGGGAACGAAGTAGCAGAGGATTCCAAGACGGTGCGCAAACGGCCTTGAATTCTCGAAGTGGCAGGCGCACACTCAAAATCGCAACTAAGTAAGGAGGGAGCCGTGCCACGCCGCCAACTCGCGTTGAAGAAGCCCCACCTCAAGGGCGAGGATGTCGAAAAGGTTCAACGGAAGCTCGGGCTCACCGGAGACGCGGTAGATCGCGACTACGGGCCTGACACCGCATTCGCGGTCCAAAAATGGAAGTGGCGGGTCGGCTACCCGCTGAACCAGATCAACGGCACGCTCGGGCTGCCCGGGCTCGGTCTCCTGTTCGGCGAGATCCAGTTCCCGGCGGACTTCCGCGAGCGCGCCAGGAAGCGGAAGGGGAAGCCGTTCCCCGGCGGTGGGCACGCTGGGATAGTGCTCCCGCTCAACCCGCCCGTACCCCGAATCTCCGAGTTCGCGTACCTGGATCCGGAAGGGGCACCGGACAAGCACCGCGTCAAGCACCACGCGGGGCTCGACTGGTTTGCGTCGACGGGCTCGGTCATCCGTGCCCCCGTCGGCGGGAAGATTATCGAGGCCAATCGGAGCAACGACATCAGCGGTCAAGTCTTTGGCGGGACGGTGAAGATCGAGGCCCGCGACCGCAAGGTCTGGATCTTCAGACACGTCGTCCCAAGCGTGAACGTGGGCGACCGGGTTAGGGGCGGCCAGCCGGTCGCGGCAGTCAGCCAGTGGTTAGACGGACCCGAGCACGCGCACATCGAGATCCGGAAGACGAACGCCGGCGGGCACGTCTTCGAGAACATGCTCGACCCGCTCCCGTTCTTCAAGTAAGAGCGGCGAACGCCGCAAGACGGGCTCACACGGTGATCGGTGCGGTCCAGGTGGCATTCCACGTCTTGCGGTTCACGTTGCCCGAGATCGTGAGTCCCTTCTCCTTCTGGAAGGCCTTGCAGATCGCTTGGCTGGAGGCGTCGTACGTGCCGTTGACCGCGATCTGCCATCCGCGGCGTACCATTCGCCGCTGCCAGATCTCAACCGCGTGTCCGGTGCTCCCCACCTTGAGCACCCGCTTGAACGGGGGCGGGACCGGTGCGGCGCCCCAAAAGTCGTCGGCCGTCTTCGAGACGTCGATAGTGCGGTGGTCGTAGATGCTCGGAAGCGTCTCGGGATGGTCCGAAGATCCCCACTGCGTCGCATCGGCGGTGCCGGTGACGCCGAACCCGCACGCAGATTTGCAGAGGTGCTCCTTGCCGGTGTAATGGGCCGTCCAGATCCGGACGTCCGACCGGGCGACCCTGGCCGCCTTGAGCGAGCTCATGATCTCCTTCCAGTGCGAGGTGGAGAAGTAGAGCACCGGGCGCCAGACGCCGGCCGCGATCCGTCCCTTCGCCCACCGGCCGGCATGGGAATAGGACATGTCGCCGGGCTCGAAGTCCCCGGCACTGCCGATGCCGGCGCCGACCACGTCGATCTCGAGGATGCGCACGCGGGGGAACTGTCGGCGAGCCCGGTCGTAGTTTGCGTAGGAGCCATTCCCGTACGCGGCTATCGCGTCGAACCTGAGGCCTCTGAAGTTCCTGGCAGGATCGCCCGCCGTGTCGAACATGGTCCCCATGAAGTGACCATACCGCCGGCCACCGGAGAGTGCGATCGGCGATCACGCGCTATCGTGCGTCATACCTGAAAGGCCGGAACCTTGCTCCGGCCGTGGCTTTCGTGTTTCATCTTTCAATCGCCCTGGTATTGAGAACCCGAGCTGCATGACAGTTGAGATCGAGCACGTCCTCACGGCGGAGGACGTACGCGAAGTAATCGAAACGGCCGAGCAGGCCGGCTCTATCCGGGCGTCCGAGCTCACCGAGCTCGTCGAGACGCACGAGATGAGCGAGCTCGAAGCCGAGGCCCTCCACCGCGAGTGCGAGCAGCGCGGCATCGACGTCGTCGAGGACAAGGAGGAGCAGCAGCCTGCGCCACAGCCGATCGTCTACGAGACGACGACGGACGCGCTCCAGCTGTTCCTGCGCGAGGCCGGCCGTCATGCGCTCCTGACCGCGGCGCAGGAGGTCGAGCTCTCGAAGCGGATCGAGCGAGGCGACCTCGACGCGAAGCAGCGCATGATCCAGTCCAACCTGCGCCTCGTCGTCTCGATCGCGAAGAACTATCGCAACCAAGGCCTGCCGTTCCTCGACCTGATTCAGGAAGGGACGCTCGGGCTGATCCGCGCAGTCGAGAAGTTCGACTGGCGGCGCGGCTACAAATTCTCGACGTACGCGACGTGGTGGATCCGCCAGGCGGTCGCTCGTGCGCTGGCCGACAAGGCGCGCACGATCCGGATGCCGGTGCACATCGTCGAGCGGCTGCAGAAGATGAACAAGGCCGAGCGGATGCTCTGGACGCAGCTCGGCCGCGAGCCGACGCTCGCGGAGATCGCCGAGGAAGCCAGCCTGCCGCTCGAGCAGGCACGCGAGGTGAAGGCCGCCGCGCGTGCGTCGACGAGCCTCGACCAGCCCGTCGGCGAGCAGGACGACGCGGTCTTCGGAGATTTCGTCGCCGGCGATGGGCCGTCACCCGAGGACGAGGTCGAGATCACGCTCCGCAGCCAGGCTCTCGTCCGTGGGCTCGCCGCGCTTTCAGACCGCGAGCGAAAGGTGATCTGCCTCCGCTACGGCCTGGCCGACCTGGAACCGAAGACGCTCGAGGAGATCGGCCGCACCCTGGGTCTGACCCGCGAGCGAGTCCGGCAGATCGAAGTGCACGCGCTGCGCCGTCTCTCGAAGCTCCGAGAGATGGAATCTGTGGCCGGGTAACGGCCCGCAGTCGAGGCGCCCGTCATGGCGCGCGGAGCGCGCCGGACTTTCGATCAATTCTCGAGGTAGAGCTGAAGGCCCGGAGCGGCCTGGCGTAGCTCTCTGAGCGCGCGGGACTCGAGCTGGCGCACTCGCTCGCGGGTGATGCCGAGGCCGAGGCCGACCTGCTCCAGCGTCTGCGGCGACTCGCCGTCGAGGCCGAAGCGGAGCGCGAGGACTCGGCGCATGCGCGGGCTCAGGCGGCGCAACGCGCCAGCGAGCTCGCGGGAACGGAGCAGCTTGGCGGTTGCGGCGTCGGGCTGGTCGGACTTCGTGTCCTCGATCAGGTCGCTGTACACGCTCTCCCCGTCCCCCACCGGTGTCTCGAGGCTGACGGGATCCTGGATCAGCTCCAGGAGCTCCTGGACGCGCTCGGGCGTGACACCCGCCTCCTTGGCGATCTCGGGGATCTCCGGGTCGCGGTTCAGCTTCTGCGCGAGGATGCGCCGTGCGCGCAGCACCTTGCGCGTTTGCTCGGCGACGTGCACCGGAAGGCGAATCGTCCTCCCCTGGTCGGCGAGCGCACGGGTCACGGCCTGGCGGATCCACCAGGTTGCGTACGTCGAGAGCTTGTAGCCGAGCTTGTAGTCGAACTTCTCGACAGCGCGGATCAGGCCGAGGTTGCCTTCCTGGATCAGATCGAGCAGCGGGACGCCGGCCTTCGTGTAGTTCCGCGTGATCGACATCACGAGCCGGAGGTTGCACTCGATCAGGCGGCGCTTCGCCGCCTCGTCGCCCGCGTCCTTGAGGCGAGCCAGCTCGCGTTCCTCCTGCGGCGTGAGCAGGGGGCCGTCGCCGATCTGGCGGACGTAGAGCTTCAGCGGGTCCTGCGTGATCGCGGCGACCGCGTCGTAGGGGTCCTTCTCCTCGACCTCGACGGGCTCGTCGAGCTGTGCAGGCTCGGGAACGACCTCGAGCTTGGGCTCGGGGGTGGGGTCGTCTTCCGCGGGTCGCTGAGTCAAAGGCCGCGCCATCGCGACGTGTATCGGTCACTCGACTGGGGGTGGCTTAGCCGGGGTCCCCCCGAACGAGGGAGGTTCTCCCCTAACTGATGCGGCTGTTCTGCGTCGAAGAGGGAAGGAAGGGTACGTCTGGAAATCGAGGACGGGGTCGTCCAGCCGGACTTCTAGCATCGTTCAAATGTGTGGCATTGCCGGATACAGCTTCCATCGCGCGAGTCGCGTCGACCGAACGCTCGCGGCTCAGGCCCTGCTCGCGGGCATCGCGGAGCGCGGCGCGGACGCCGCGGGCTATGCGTACCGCGTCACGGCCGGCGACCTGTCGTTCCACAAGCAGCGCTCCGGAGCGAGCGCGCTCCTCGACCGCCTGGCAATCCCGCAGGAGGCGAATCAGGCGATTCTCCACGTGCGCGACTACACGAAGGGCCATCCGGGGATCGAGGCCAACAACCATCCCGTCCGGCACGGCGCCGTCAAGGGCGTTCACAACGGGATCATCGTCAACGACGAGGAGATCTTCGCCCGGTACGGCTTCGAGCGGCACGAGCCCGAGATGACCGTCGACAGCGAGGCGATCTTCGCCCTCGTCGATGAGTACGGCCCCAAGCCCGAGGCGCTCGAGGAGCTCTGCGGGTCGATGGCCACCGCCTGGTTCGACGAGCGCGAGCCCGACACCGTGTACATCGCACGCGGCGTCGGCCGTCCGCTCTGGCTCGGAGAGGGCCTGAGCGAGGCGTTCTTCGCCTCGACGAAGAAGACGCTCGAGGTCGTCGAGCGGTACCTCGGCGTGACGCTCCGCAAGCGCGAGTTGCCCGAAGGGATCCTCGTCCCGCTCGTCGAGGGCCGCCGGCAGAAGGCGATCCGGTTCCGGCCCGACAGCGCGTTCGAGGAGACGCCGCTCCCGGCTGTGCGTGCGCCCCAGGAGGGCGTTACCTGCCTGCGCCTCCTCGCCGCGATCGCGGCCGTCTGAGCCGTCCTTCAGGCGACACCTCCACCCCATCCTCGAGCAGCCGCTCGCGAACCAGGTACTGAAACGCGGCCCATGCTCCTTTGTGCGGCTCGAGCATCCGGTAGATCTGCCACTCGCTGAGGAGCTCCGGATCCGCGCTGCGCGCCTGCTTCCAGTCGGCGAACTTCGGCAGCCGGCCCAGCTTTCTCGCGAGCGCGGCGCCCTGGTCGATCGCGCGCTCGAGCCTCTCCTCCCCCACCGGGACGTCGAACCCGGCCTCTCGCAGCGCGTTCTTCAGCGAGCCGAACATGTGCCAGTAGAGAGACTTGGACGGCATCGAGTTGCGGTGCTCGTCGAGATCCTTCGCAGTCGGCGGGCGGCCCAGCTCGTCGCCTAGCTCACGCAGCTGCCTGATCAGGTCCGCGGGCTGCGCGAACCGGCGCGGGACGAGCCCGGCCTGCCGCTTCGCCTCGTTCCAGCTCTTGAAGTGCTGGATGACTGTCTGCGGATGAACGGTCGTCTCCGGGTCGGCTTCGAACTCGCGCATCGTCGGCGAGCGCCCCAACCGTTCGGCGCAGGCGCGCAGCTGCTCGAGGATCTCCTCGTTCGAGTAGCGCTTGCGTATTCCGGCCTGGAACTCTGCGAGGGCGGCCGGATCGATGCGTCGCACAGGCTGCGGGGCCCGGCGTTTCCGGGGCATGCAAAGAAGAATAGAACAGACTAGAGAACTTGCAAGCCCGCGCTAGGAAACTGAAGCACTGCTACGAAACGGCGAGCAGGTCGTGCCTGGCGGCCTCGTCGGCGAGGATCTCCGGCGGGAGCACCCGCTCGAGCGCCCTGACACAGCGTGGGCAGAACTGCGTCCCGGCGGCGCGCCTGAGCTCGTCCATCGCCTCCATCGCGGGCCGCGCCGCTCGATAGATACGCGTCGTCAGCATCGAGTCGAGCGCGTCAGCGACGTGGATGATCCGTGCGCCGAGCGGGATCTCCTCCCCTTTCAGGCCGTCCGGATAGCCGCCGCCGTCGAACCGCTCGTGGTGATGGCGGATCGACGGAACGGCGTCGTTCAGGAAGCCGAGACGGTCGATGATCCGCGCACCCTCGTCGGAGTGCCGCTGCATCAGCGTCCACTCCTCGTCGGTGAGGACCGCGGGCTTGAGCAGGATCGCGTCGGGGACCGCCAGCTTGCCGATGTCGTGGAAGAGCGCCGCGTGGCCGAGCAGATCGAGCTCGGTCTGCGAGAGCCCGAGCTCGCGGCCGATCGCCAGCGCGAGCTGCTGGACGCGCCGTGAGTGACCCGCCGTGTACGCGTCGCGCGCGTCGACGGTGGCGGAGAGGCTCTCCATCGCGGCCGTCGAGCGCTCGCGCAGGAGCTGGTTGGCCTTCTCGAGCGACACGTTCTGGCTCTGGATCGTCTCCGCGGCCGCCCGCAGCTTCTGTGCGCTTCGCTGCGTGTGCTTGAGGTACGCCTCCTGCGTCTTGCGCATGAGGAGCAGCGGCACCGCGAAGACCGCCAGCGCGTACAGGCCCGCAGCGTGGTACGCGATCGCCATCACGCCGCCGACGAAGCCGTAGACGATCCAGTGCGTCGCGAGCCACGCGAACCGCTCGTGCCAGACGCGCCGCACGGGCTCGTGGCCCTCCATCGAGATCGCCACGCTGAGGAGGCCGGTGTTGACCGCGAAGTAGGCAAGCCCGGCGACGAGGCCGGCCGCGGCCGTGACGAACTCTCCGAGCGTGCTCTCGAAGCCGACGGCGAACACGCAGGCCGCGGCGAGCGACGAGAGCGTGAGCGCGCCGATGTTGAAGAGGACCCGGTGGATCTCCGACCTGCGGGCGCTCCACTCGACGACCGCGGTCGTCGCGGCGAGGACGAGCGCCGCGCGCGGGCCGAAGAGGGCCGCGCCGGCGAGCGAACCGACCGCGCTGACCGAGATCGAGCCGCCGTCGTCCACCTCGATCGCGAGCGCCTGGCCGAAGCCGACGAGCACGACGAGGGCGACGAGCGCGAAGGCGTCGTGGTTGGAGCCGAGCAGGAGCCCCAGCACGCCCGCTCCGATTCCGACCACCGAAACGAGCCCCACGAGGAGTGCGAGGCGGGGCGAGAGCGAGAGGAAGCGCGGCCCGTGAACCGCATGCGTTCGGGGATGCCGGCGCTCCTCCGGTGGGATCAGCTCGACCGCCGGCGGCAGCGGCTGGAGGTGGTCGCCGGTTTCGGGTACTGCGACCAGGCGGGGCTTGCGGTCGCTCGGCACGGCCAGCGGCTCGGAGCTCGCGTCGAGCGCGCGGTTGCGGCCCTGAAGCTTCGCACGGTAGACCGCGAGGTCAGCCTGGTGGATCAGCTCGTTCGCGTCCTGGCCGTCGCGCGGGTAGGCGGCCACGCCGACCGAGATCGTCGCGCGGATCGGCTCGCTGGAGGTCTCGATGTCGAATGTGCGATCGGCGACCTCGCGGCGAATCCGCTCGGCGATCTCCATCGCCTCCTCAGGGCTCGTCTCGGGCAGCAGGATGCTGAACTCCTCGCCGCCGAACCGGGCCGGGACGTCGTAGTGCCTGAGGCTCGTTCGAAACACCTCGGCGATGCCTTTCAGCACGGCGTCGCCCGCGAGATGGCCGTACGTGTTGTTGATGTCGCGCAGGAGGTCGAGGTCGGCCATGATCAGCGCCAGGGGCCGGTCGAAGCGCGCCGAGCGCACGATCTCCTCGTTGAGCGCGGCCCCGAAGTGGCGCGCGTTGAAGAGCCCCGTCTTCGGGTCGACCCGGGCCTCCGCCTCGAGCTGCGGAACCGAGAGCGAGCGGTGGATCAGGAGCACCGGCGCGACGGCGAACGGGATCAGCCACGGGTCGGCGTACCAGAAGGTCGCGACGACGACGCCGAGGGCCGCGAGGGCGAGCTCGGTCGAGAGCCCGTGGAACGAGAACAGGCCCGACTCACGGATCCTGTACCCGTGGCCGAGCAGCAGCATCGGCGCGAGCATCGCGTGGTTCAGGCCGACGAGCACGACCGAGCAGGCGAGGCCCGCGACGGCGAGCCGGAAGCCCGTGCTCGAGACGAGGCCGTCGGCATGGAGGATCAGCCTCACCGTCCCCCAGGCCGCGATCGACGCGATCACGTAGTTGCAGATGTTGAAGCACTCGCGATACCAGGCAGTGCGGTTCTTCAACCAGGCCGGGATGTGCTGGACGACCGCCACGACCACGACGAGCTCGGGCGGAAGCAGCAGGATCGCGGGGATCAAGAAGACGTTCGTCGCGTGGTACGACTGGTTGCGCCCGATCTTGACGAGCGCCACCTGTGCGAGCGCGGCGCCGGTTGCGAACAGCAGGAACGTGACCCAGACGCGCGCGCTGTAGGTCTGCGTCTGGAGCCGTGGGACGAAGGGCGCCGCGAGGAGCCCGGCCAGGATCGCAATCGCGATCAGGTACGCGGTGGCCGCGATCGAGAGCCGAGCGTTTCCGCTCGGAGTCCGCTCCGGGCGCTCGCCGAAGGAAACCTCGGAGGGAACGGCGCTCACGCCGCGCTCACGATCGGTCGCCGGTGCCGCATGTCAAGTCTCCTAATCCCGGTCCGGAGCCGCCGAGAAAGGTGGCTCCGTGTCTCAAGTTAAGGGCCGTCAAGCGGCTCGGCCTCCCCCGTACGAGTGAGCGGAGAGGCCGGCACCAGGCCGGCCTCTGCCGCGAGGTTCGAGTTACGGATCGGTCAGCCCGAGGTCCGGGTCCGCCTCGGCCGCCGCCTCTTCCTCCGGCGTCATGGCCGTCGGCGTGCCTTCCGGTGGATCGACCTCGCCGTCGGCCGCGTCCTCCCAGGTGACGTCAGCCATCGCGAGCACGTCGCTCCAGGTCACGTCCGACCAGGTCACGTCACTCCAGGACACGTCCGACCAGCTCACGTCTGTCCAGGAGACGTCGCTCCAGGAGGCGTCCGACCAGCTGGCGGCGTCCCAGCTGTGGTCCCCCTGGGCCGCGTCGCTCCAGCTGGCCGCGTCGAAGACGGGGGTGCCGCCTCCGGCCGGGTCGGGCATGAGGTACGCGTCCAGTGCGAGGTTCGGGTTCGGCGCCCTGCTCACGTTCACCGCCCTGTAGGCGTTGACCTCGCCCACGCCGGCCGAGCCCGGAGGCGCATCGGGGACGTACCGCGCAGCCTTCATGAGAGCGCCCTTCACCTGATCGGGTGTCCAGCTCGGGTGCCTGGCCAGGATCTGAGCCGCGGCGCCGGCGACGACGGGAGCTGCGAACGACGTCCCGGACAGGCGCATGTAACCGGTCCCGACCGCGTTCTCGGGCTTCTCGGCGAGCAGGGTCGCATTCGCCGGGATCGGGCCGACCATGTACCGGCCGGCCGCAGAGATCTCCGGCTTCCTGAAGCCGTCGTACGTGTAGCCGTACGCCGACCAGAACGGGACGTCGTGGTTCCAGACGCGGACGCTGCCGTCCAGGTCGACCGCGCCGACGGTAATCACGAACGGATCGTTGCCGGGTGCGAACATGACGCCGCTCGGGCCGTCGGCATTGCCGTAGTTGCCGGCCGCCGCCACGACGGTCACGCCGCCGAGCCAGAGCTTCTCGACCGCCTTGTCGAGCGGATCCTTCGTGAAGTTGCTCGGAACCGTCGAGTGCAGCGAGAAGTTCGCGACGCGGATGTTGTACTGGTCCTTGTGCTCGTAGATCCACTGGGCGGCGGCAATCACGTCGCTTGTGCGGGCCATGCCGTTGTCGTCCATGACATCGAGCGAGACGAGCTTCGCCCCAGGGGCCGCGCCGCCGTAGTTGGCGCCACTGCCGGCTGCGATCCCGGCCACGAACGTGCCGTGCCCGCGACCGTCGCCCGGCGAGTTCGGGAGGAGCTGCGTGATCACCTGGTCCGCGACGACGCGCGCGCCGCCGTCGAAATCAGCCCGGTTCTTGTCGATTCCGGAGTCGACGATCGCAATCGTGGGCGTCGTGGAGCGATACCGCTCGGTGTCCGGCCAGAGCGGTCGAAGCGCCTCGGCCGTCGGCCAGACCTGGTTCGAGGACGGGGCCGCGTCGAGCTTGACCCGTGCGTCGCTCGTGATCGTCAGCCCCGGCCTTCGAGCCAGCACGAGCACGCGCCTGGCCTTCATCGTGGCCGACACCGAGCCGACGAGCCTGAGCCTTCTCTTCATGCTCTCGCTGTTGCCGTAGGCGTCGCCGTTCCCGGCCGCCTGGAACGCGTTCTCCGCGTTCGAGGTGCCGTCGTTGCTCTGGATGATGACGTTGACGAGCGCGTTCGGAGTCGTGTGCGCCTTGGCCTCGAGGAGCGGATCGAGATAGGTCGTCGGATCCGGATTCCGGCTGGCCTGCGCCAGCGGGATCGTGGTGACGAATAGGACGGTCAGGATCACCAACAGGCCTCGCCCGCCCTTGCCCCACAGGGCGTTGGCGCGCGAATCGCCTCCGCGATTCCCCGTCCCCCAGAGGGCGCTCGAACGAGTCCCGTCTGGAGCGCCGCCGCTATGTCTTGACATTCCTCTCCCTTTCACGCGCCGGCCGGAGCGCGAAGCCGCAGTGTCCGCAAGTGAAACTGGTTTCACCGTAGGTTCGGGCCGGTAGCGTCGTATCACCCTTTGGGGTGAGGGCCGCAGGATCACTCATCTCAGTGATGGCCCCCGGCCGGGGTACCCTCCCGCCGTGAGAGTCCGGGTGCCCCTGACGGTCGGGATCGCCGGAGCCCGGATGGCTGCCGGGCTCTCGCGTCTCGTCGGCGCCGGAGGCGGGACGACGGTGCCCGGCAAGGTGCTGACGTCGCTCGATCCGGATGTGCTCGACCGCCTGGCCCGGCGGTTGCCGCTCGGGTCGGCGCTCGTTTCGGCCACGAACGGCAAGACGACGACCGCGGCGATGGCCGCGCAGATCCTGGCCCCGCGTGTTCGGCTCGCGCACAACTCGTCCGGAGCGAATCTCCTCTCGGGTGTGACCTCGAGTCTTCTGTCCGCGAAGAGCGCCGAGCTTGGGCTGTTCGAAGTGGACGAGGCCGCGCTGCCCGAGATCGCGGAGCGCGTGCGGCCGCGGGCGGTCTGTCTCGGGAACCTGTTCCGGGACCAGCTCGATCGATATGGAGAGCTGGAGCACGTCGCGGAGCGCTGGCGTTCGGTCGTGCGCGGTCTGGCGGGGGAGTCTGTGCTCGTCGTGAACGGGGACGATCCGCAGGTCGGTGATCTCGCGCGGGAGCGGGAGGGGTCGATCGTGTTCGGTCTCGACGATCCGCGCCATGCGGTTCCGGAGCTCCTGCACGCGGCGGACTCCAAGTGGTGTCTGCGCTGCGGGCGGCCCTACGAGTACGCGGCGGCGTACGTCGGGCACCTGGGCGCGTACCGGTGCCCCGCGTGCGGTCACGGGCGCCCGGAGCTGGACGTCGTGGCTCGCGGGATCGAGCTGCGGGGGCTGGATGGGGTCGACTTCTCGCTCGAGACGCGCGGCGAGAGTCGGACCGTGCGGCTTGGCGTCCCGGGGCTCTACAACGTCTACAACGCCCTGGGCGCGGCCTCGCTCGCGCTCGCGCTGGGGTCGACGTTGGACGACGTGGTCGCCGGTCTCGGGCGGTTTGGGGCCGCGTTCGGGCGTTTCGAGCGGATCGTCGTCGGAGACAAGCGGCTCCTCGTGCTGCTCGTGAAGAATCCGGCGGGCGCAAACGAGGCTGTGCGGACGCTCGTCGCGGGCGGTGCGCCGAAGCTCGCCGTGCTCGCGCTCAACGATGCGATTGCGGATGGGCGCGACGTGTCGTGGATCTGGGACGTCGACTGGGAGCCGCTGCTTGCGGGCCTCGAGCGGGTCGTCGTGACGGGTGAGCGGGCGGCCGAGATGGCGCTGCGCTGCAAGTACGCCGGTTTCCCGGTCGATGCGATCGAGGTCGTCCCCGAGCTCGGTGAGGCGCTCGATCGTGGGCTCGAGCTGTCGCCCACGGGTGGCGAGCTCGTCGTCCTGCCGACGTACACGGCGATGCTCGCGCTGCGCAGGATCGTGGCCGATCGCGGGTTCGTCCGTCCCTACTGGGAGCGGGCGGCGTGACGGTCCGCGTCGCGCATCTCTATCCGGAGTACCTGAACATCTACGCGGATCGCGGCAACATCGCGGTGCTCTCGAGCCGCGCGCGCTGGCGTGGGATCGGGTTCGAGGTCGAGCCGGTCAGCGTCGGCGACGAGCTGCGTCCGGGCGAGCACGACCTGCTCTACATCGGCGGAGGGCAGGATCGGGAGCAGTCGCTGATCGCACCGGATCTCGCGGGGCGAGGCGAGGCGATCCGAGAGGCGGTCGGCGGCGGAGCGGCGGTGCTGGCGGTGTGCGGCGGCTACCAGCTGCTGGGTCGGTTCTATCGAGGCCGGGACGGCGGCGAGCTTCACGGGGCTGGGCTCTTTCCGCTCGAGACGGTTGCCGGCGACCGGCGGCTGATCGGCGACTGCCTGCTCGAGTGCGAGCTCGAGCCGGGCGTGCGGCAGACACTGGCCGGCTTCGAGAACCATGCCGGCGTGACGCGGCTCGACGACGGCGCCGCGCCGCTGGGGCGCGTGGTCGCGGGATTCGGGAACGACGGCGAGAGCGGGTTCGAAGGAGTTCGCGTCGGGAATGCGATCGGCACGTATCTCCACGGCCCCTTGCTGCCGCGGAACGCATGGCTCGCGGACTGGATCCTCGAGCGCGCGCTGGAGCATCGAACCGGCGAGCGACGGGCGCTGGAGCCCTTACCGGACGAGCTGGAGGAGAACGCCCACGCCGTCGCAGCCGCGCGAGCCCGTTCCCGCCGGGGCCGTTTCTAGTACACGCGCGTGCGCATGGGCCACCGCTGACCACCCGCCACTTTCGATCCTAGTGGTGAAATTCGCGCGTGTCTGTGCCGGAACCGTGCCGAAAGGCGCCTTCCAGGAGGCGCTGAGCCGCCGCTAGGGCACCCAGAGCGGCCCGAGGTACACCACGGGATCACCGGGCCGCCAGCGGGCCAGGAAGCGCTGAATCGGCGGGTGGAGCACGATCTCGTCCAGCTCACTCACGTCGAACAGCCGGTGCCCGCGAACGGCCGCATCCTGCGACGTGACGGCCTCGAGCGAGCGGCCCTCCAGGTCGCCCGAGAAAATGATGTGGACGACGTGCTTCGCCGCGAGGCTGCGCACGGGCGCGATCGAGTCGACGATCGCCACCGGCCCCTCGACAGGGAGCTCGTCGTTCAGGCCGACCTCCTCGGACAGCTCCCGGTGCAGTGCGCGGACGAGGCTCTCGCCCGAGTTCACGCCCCCGCCGGGGAGCAGCCAGTACGCCCGGCCGTCCTTCTCGTGCCGGCAGAGCAGGATCCGCCCGCCCCAGCTCAGGATCGCCGATACCCGGATCCGGGGCTCGATGCCCATCAAGCCTTCGCCCGGCTCGACGAGCCAAAACCGCGGACTCCACGCTCCGCCGGCGGCAACTCGTCCACCTCGGCTGTGTCGACAGGAGCGAACGGCACGACGACGAGCTGGGCGATCCGCATTCCGGGCTCGACGACGAACGGCGCGGCCGGATCGGTGTTGAGCAGGATCACACGCACCTCACCGCGGTAGCCGGAGTCGATCAGGCCGGGCGTGTTCAGCACCGTGACGCCGTGCTCGGCCGCCAGCCCGGAGCGGGGCTGGACGAAGCCGGCGTGCCCCTCGGGGATCGCGACCGCCAGCCCCGTGCCGACGATTGCCCGCTCACCCGGTCCGATCTCCGCGCCCTCACACGCGACGAGATCGAGCCCTGCATCCCCCGCGTAGGCGCGCTCGGGCACGACCGCGTCCTCGTGCAGGCGCTTGAAGAGCAGCTCGGTCACCGGCGTGCCTCCTGCGACGCATCATCCTCAAGCACGAGGAACTGCGCGAATCGGCGCAGGTCTGGATGGCTGAGCCGTGCGCGAACGAAGACGCCCTCCTCCCGATCGATCCGCTCGTCGACCGGAGCGCCCAGCTCGTAGAGCTCGGCGAGCCTGTCGCCCGCGTCGTACGGGATGAGCAGCCGGACGGCTTCGAACCGCTCGGCGAAGCGACCAGCCACGGAAGCGCGCAGTTGGTCGAGACCCTCACCTGCCTGGGCCGACACCTGGGGCGCGCCGGGGAATCTGCTCGCCAGCCGCCGGCGCTTCAGCGGGTCGACGAGATCGATCTTGTTGAGCACGATCTCGACCGGGAGCTCGTCCGCTCCCACCTCGGCCAGCACCGAATCCACCGCGGCGACCATCTCCTCCATCCGCTCGTCGTCGGCCGACGCGTCGACCACGTGCAGCACGAGGTCGGCCGCGAGCGTTTCCTCGAGCGTCGCCGCGAAGCCCTCGACGAGCTGGTGCGGAAGCCGCCGAATGAACCCGACCGTGTCCGTCACGAGGTAGCGCCTACCGTCGTAGTCGAAGCTGCGCGTCGTCGGATCGAGCGTCTCGAACAGGCGGTCGTCCACCGAAGCTCCCGCCCCGGTCAGCGCGTTGAGGAGCGTCGACTTGCCGACGTTCGTGTACCCCGCGAGGGCGACGGTCGGCGTCTGCGACCGCGTGCGCGACTTCCGCCGCGTCGCGCGCTGCTTGCTGAGGTCGCGAAGCCGGCGGCGCAGCAGGCTGACCCGTCTCCGCGCCAGCCGCCGGTCGGTCTCGAGCTGGCTCTCCCCCGGTCCGCGCGTGCCCACGCCGCCGCCGAGCCGCTCGAGGTGCTGCCACATGCCCCGCATGCGCGGGAGGTTGTACTCGAGCTGTGCGAGCTCGACCTGGAGCTTGCCCTCGGCGCTGATTGCGTGCTGGGCGAAGATGTCGAGGATCAACTGTGTGCGGTCGATGACCCGCGTCGCCAGAGCGTCCTCGAGCCGCCGCTGCTGTGCCGGTGTCAGCTCGTCGTCGACGAGCAGCGACTCGGCCTGCGAGTCACCGAACGCGCGCTGGAGCTCGACGAGCTTGCCTTTGCCCACGTAGGTCCGCTCGTCGGGCCGTGGGCGCCGCTGCACGATCTCCGCCACCGGGTCGACGCCGGCCGTCCGGGAAAGCTCGCGGAACTCGCCCAGCTCCTCGTCGGGATCGACGTCCGAGCCCAGCACGGCGACGATGAATCCCCGCTCCGGATCTGCACCCGGAGCAGGGTCCGGCTGGTGCTGTCTCACGACTGAATTATGACCAGCGCCCTCGTGATCCGGTCAACGGCCTCCTCCAGGCGCGAGTCCGGAACGGTCAACGAGAGCCTGACGTAGCCCGCTCCGCTCGGGCCGTACGAATCCCCGGGCGAGACCAGGACTGAGGCCTGCTCGAGCATCAGCTCCGTGAACGACGCGGACGTGTGGCCCTCTGGTACCGCAACCCAGAAGTACGGCGTCGCGCGCGGGGTGTTCACCTCGAGCCCGATCTCGCGGAGCCCTTTCCCGAGGACGTCGCGCCGCCGCGCGTAGATCTCCGAGATCTCGCGCGGGAACTCGCGCTCAACGGTCAGGGCGACCGCGGCCGCGCGCTGGACGGCTACGGACATGCCCGAGTCGAGGTTCGTCTTCAGCTGCCGGTAGCGCTCGACGACCTCCGCGTTGCCCGCAACGAGCCCCGCGCGCCAACCGGTCATGTTCCAGCCCTTGGAGAGCGAGAAGATCTCGACGCCGACCTCCTTCGCGCCGTCGGCCTCGAGGAAGCTCGGCGGGCGGTAGCCGTCGAAGGCGACCTCGGAGTACGCGTTGTCGTGCACGACGATCAGGTCGCGTTCGCGTGCGACCTCGATCGCGTGCTGAAAGAAGTCGAGCTCGGCCGTCGCGCCGGTGGGGTTGTTCGGGTAGTTGAGGTAGAGGAGCTTGGCGTCCAGGGCGCCGTCGAGGTCGGGGAGGAAGCCATTGTCCTCGCGCAGCGGCAGGTAATGGACGGTTGCTCCGGCAAACACCGGGCCCGACGTGTACGGCGGGTAGCCCGGGTCGGGCGCCAGGCAGACGTCGCCGGGGTCGAGGCAGGCGAGCGCGATGTGGGCAACGCCCTCCTTGCCGCCGAGCACGGGGATGACTTCGCCGTCGGGGTCGAGTTCGACGGCGAAGCGGTCGCGGTAGAAGCTCGCCGCAGCGGCCCGGAACTCCTCGGTGCCATGGTTCGTCGGGTACTGGTGCGTCCGCGGGTCGCGCGCGGCCTCGGCGAGCGCATCGATGACCGCGGGCGGGGTCGGGAGATCGGGGTCGCCGATGCCCAGGCTGATCACGTCGACGCCGGCCTTCTTCGCCTCGGTGACCTTGCGCTCGAGCTCGGCGAAGAGATACGGCGGGACGGCGTCGAGGCGCTTCGCGAACTTCACAGCTCGCTCGCCTCGGATTCCTGACCGCCTGCTGACGGGGCGGTGCCGGAGGGAACAGTGCTTTGCACGGGCCCGTCAGGCACCGGGCCGTCAGCGGGCGGAGGCGACGTGCCTGGCGGGCTCTGCCCGACAGGTGCAGCGCCGGTCAGGGATTCGAGGAACTCCTGCGAAAGCTCGACCGTGCAAATCTCCTCGGCCGGCCCGGTCAGCCGTGCATGGAAGTCCTCGTCGACCTCGACGAGCAGGTCGCCGCCCTGGAGATGCACCGTCACCGGGCTCTCGCACCAGCCGTGGCGTACGGCCGCGCTCGCAACCGCAACGGCGCTCGTGCCGGAGGACAGCGTCTCTCCCGCTCCGCGCTCCCAGACGGCGACCGTCATGTCGTGCGGGCCGTCGACGCGCGCGAACTGGACGTTCGTGCGCTCGGGGAACCGCTCGTGGTTCTCGACCGCCGGCCCGAGCCTGAGGAACTCGTCGTGGTCCGGCGCGAGCCGGATGACCGCGTGCGGATTGCCGACTGCGACGGGCACCATCTCGTACTGCTTTCCGTCGATGTCCAGCGGCTCCTTCTCCCCCACGTCGACCTTGCCCATCTCGGTCTCGACCTGCTTCCCGTCGCTGCATCGTCGCCACGACCTCGCGCTGTCCGACTCTGATCCGGACACGCTCGAGATCGTCCCGGCGCGCAAGCCAGCGGGCCGCGATCCGCGTTCCGTTTCCGGACAGCTCCGCGGTCGAGCCGTCGGGGTTCCAGATCACGACCTCGGCCGATTCGCCGTTCGTCGACAGCACCTCGACGATGCCGTCCGAGCCGACGCCGAAGTGGTAGTCGCAGATCCTCTGCACGCGCTCCGGCGTCAGCGGCAGGGCAAGCTCAGCCCGCTCGACCAGCAGGTAATCGTTGCCGAGCCCGTGCCACTTCGAGAACTGCATCCGCGACCTCGCCCGGAGGGCGATCGGCAGGCAGGCTAACAAGGCCGGGTATCCGTCGCATCCATTTGCGCTGGTACGCCGCGTAGCGTCTCGTGCGGGCCGTCAGCGCCTCGATCGCGTCCTCGTCGTCGGGGTGCTCCGCGATGTCCGAGAGCCCGTGCGCGTAGGCGGCCGTCGAGGAGATCGTGGCCCGCGAGGGCGCGCTCCGCCTCGGCGCGCACGCCCGCGTCGAACATGGCTCGCGTCCGTTCGGCGATCCGCCGATCGAGCTCCTCCTTCGGTACGTCGAGCCCGAAGACGAGCGTCGGGTGGCGCGTGTCGTCGGTCCAGAGCCGATTGCGCTCGCGTGTTCGTCCCGCGAGCTCGAGGCTGCGGACGACGCGGCGGCGATCGTTCGGATGGACGGCGGCAGCGCCCTCGGGGTCGAGCTCGGCGAGCCGCGCGTGGGCCTGCTCCGGCCCGTCCTCGTCGTAGAGCCGTTCCCAGCGCTCGCGCTCGCCCGGCTCCGGTGCCGGTGGGAGCGACAGGTCGGCCAGGGCCGCCCGGAGATAGAGGCCCGTCCCACCGACGACGATCGGCGTGCGGCCCGACTCCAGGATCTCGTCGATCGCGGCGTGTGCAAGCCGCTGATACTCGGCGACGGACGCCTCGTGGTCGAGGGGCCAGATGCCCACGAGGCGGGCGGGTGCCTGGTTCGTGAGGGTCGGCAGGCCGCGGTACACCTGCATCGAGTCCGCGGAGACCAGCTCGGCGGGGATCCGCTCCGCGAGCGCCTGCGCAACGGCCGTCTTCCCCGAGGCCGTGGGGCCGAAGATCGCGAGAACCGTGTCAGTCACGCCGAGGCACGCTTGCGGTGCCGGCTTCAGGACGACCGAGCCGCGCTCGGGGGTCCGTCGGAACTGACCGGTCGAACCGTTCGAAATTCACCTCATCCGCGCAAACGGATCCGGGCGCGGTCGAGCTCGTCCTCGGTCAGGCCGGCCTGGCGCAGGTAGCCCTCGACGCTGCCGTAGCGGCGCTCGAGCTCTTCGAAGACCCCTTCGATCGACTCGGCCGGCGTCTGCGACATCCGTTTCAGGCGCTCGAGCTCCTCCTCGCTCTCCGCTTCCGCGAACCACTGCTCGTGCCGTGGGCGGAGGCGCTCCTCGCTGAGCGCGTAATCCGCGGCGATCTCGTCGATGCCGACGCCGGCCACGTACAGGAGGAGGCCCGTCAGCAGCCCGGTGCGGTCCTTGCCGCCCGCGCAGTGGATGACGACTCCGCCCTCGGGCGCGTCCGCGATCGCGCGGATCGCCGCTGCGACGTTCCGGTCGAAGTGCTCGAGGAAGATCATGTAGACCTCGCGCGTCGCCGACTCCACGTCCGGGGCAGACCTGGTGATCGCCTCGAGCCGGGCCTCGATCTCTTTCCAGTCGTCCGTGTCGGTCTCGAAGAACGGAATGTGCAGCACCTCGACGGGCAGCTCGGCGGGCGGGTCGGCCGCGAGCTCGTCGTTCGTCCGTAGGTCGACGATCGTCTGCACGCCGTAGTCGACGAGCGCGGCCCAGCCCCGGTCGCTCAACTGGCGGACGCTGTCGGCGCGGATGATCGAGCCGTAGCTCGTCTCGCCGCCGTCCTCGGTGGGATGGCCTCCGAGGTCGCGGACGTTGAGCAGTCCGTCCCAGAGGAGGTCGCGGCTACGCTGCAACGGCTGCGAGCTCCTCGCCCTTGAGCGTGGTCGAGGTCGCGTCCTCGATGCGGACGTCGACGAGGCTGCCGGGCGCGCTCGTCCCGGCGAAGTTGACGGTCGTGTTGCGTCGTGTGCGCCCGCGCAGGAGCGAAGCGTCCGTCCGGCTCGGGCCCTCGACGAGCACCTGCTCGACGCGGCCGACTCGGTCCCGGTTGCGCGTGAGCGCGACCTGCTGGACCAGCTCGACGAGCCGTTCGATGCGCCCCTGTTTGACATGTCCCGGGACCTGGTGCGGGGACATGGCCGCTTCGGTCCCCTGTCGCGGCGAATAGACGAAGGTGAAGGCGCCGTCGTAGGCGACCTCCTGGACGACCTCGAGGGTCTCCTCGAAGTCGCGCTCGGTCTCGCCCGGGAAGCCGACGATGATGTCCGTCGTCAGGGCGAGGTCGGGGATCGCGGCACGCAGGTCGTCCACGAGGCGCGTGTAGCGCTCACGGCTGTACGTCCGGCGCATCGCCTTCAGCACGCGCGTAGATCCCGATTGGAGCGGGAGATGAGCGTGCTCGCACACCGCCTTGCAGTCCGCCATCGCGGCGATCACATCGCGGCGGAAGTCCTTCGGGTGCGGGCTGGTGAAGCGGATCCGCTCGACTCCGTCGACCGCGTCCACTGCGCGCAGGAGCTCCGCGAAGCTGCTGCCGACGTCCCGTCCGTAGGAGTTGACGTTCTGACCGAGCAACGTCACCTCTCGGACCCCCTCGTCGGCGAGGCGGGTCACCTCGGCCAGGATCTCGCCCGGGCGCCGGCTGACCTCGCGGCCGCGCACCGACGGCACGATGCAGTACGAGCAGACCGAGTTGCAGCCCATCGAGACCTGCACCCAGGCCTGGAATCGGCGCCCGCGGTGCATCGGGAGCGTGCCGGCGAACTCGCGCTCGTCTCCGATCCCGAACCGTGCGCGCGGCGCCTCGCCGCCTGCGCCGAGCCACTCCGCGAGGTGCGGGATCGTGCCCGGCCCGAAGGCGACGTCGACGAACGGGTAGAGGTCGAAGAGCCGCTCGCGCTGCGCCTCCGCGTAGCAGCCACCGACGGCGATCACCTTCTCCGGGTCGGCGAGTTTCAGCATCTTCGCGTTGCCGAGGTGCGCAGCGAAGCGCTGGTCCGGCTTCTCGCGGATCGTGCACGTGTTGAAGACGAGCACGTCCGCCTCCTCCTGGGAGACGGCCTCCCCCAGTCCGAGCTCCTCGAGCATGCCCTTGATGCGTTCGGAGTCGTGTGCATTCATCTGGCACCCGAACGTGGTGACGTGGTAGCGCCTCACAGCCGATTGATGGTATCGGGGCGACCGAAGCGACCCAATTCAGTCATCGGTTCCGAAGCGGTGTTCAACGTTTCGCCGATTGGATCCCATGCCGCCAGAGCACCAGCGTCAGGTCTGAGCGTCCGCTCTTTCTTCCACCAGTTTGTGACCTCGCGAGCATCCATCGGTCGGATTCTTACGTTCCGAAGTCTCTAAGACCGTACGGAAGCCACTGTCCGTCGCCGCCGGAGCCGGGCTTTGCCCGGCGGGAGGCTAACTACGCAGAGGAGAACGGCGGCACTCCGAGAGCCTCGGCCGGCTCCGGAAACCTACGAGTCCCACCTCCGCTCGCAAGGAGGGAGCCCACGAGGGAACCAGGGGTTCCCTCGTGAAGGCAAGCGCAGCGCAGCCGCTATTTGGCGAATTCGGTCGCGCGTGACTCGCGAATAACGGTGACCTTGATCTGGCCCGGGTACTCGAGCTCGTGCTCGATCTCGCGGGCGATCTCGTGTGACAGTAGTGCGGCCTGGTCGTCGTCGATCTCGCCCGGCTTGACGATCACCCGGATCTCGCGCCCGGCCTGGAGCGCGTACACCTTCTCGACTCCGTTCCGCTTCATGGCCAGGCCCTCGAGCGCCTCGAGGCGCTTGATGTAGTTCTCGAGGCTGTCTCCGCGCGCTCCGGGGCGCGCGCCGGAGATCGCGTCCGCTGCGATCAGGAGCACCGCCTCGACGGTCTGGGGCTGCACCTCGTAGTGGTGCGCCTCGACGGCGTGGATGACGCCGGGCGACTCGCCGTAGCGCCTCGCGTACTGCGTCGAGATCTGCGCGTGCGACCCCTCGACCTCGTGCGTGACCGCCTTGCCGACGTCGTGCATGATCGCGGCGCGCTTCGCGGTCTTGACGTTCGCGTCGAGCTCGGTCGCCATCAGCCCGACCAGGTGCACGACCTCGAGTGTGTGCTTGAGGACGTTCTGCCCGTAGCTCGTCCGGTAGTTGAGGCGGCCGAGCAGCTTGACGATCTCCTCGTGGAACTCGCCGCAGTTGGCCTCGAAAACCGCCTGCTCGCCCGCCTGGACGATGTGCTCCTCGATCTCGGCCTTGGACTGGTAGTACATCTCCTCGATGCGGGCAGGCTGGATCCGGCCGTCCTCGACAAGCTTGAGCAGCGTGATCTTCGCGATCTCGCGCCGGATCGGGTCGAATGACGAGAGCACGACGGCCTGAGGCGTGTCGTCGACGATCACATCCACGCCGGTCAGGTGCTCGAGCGTGCGGATGTTCCGGCCCTCGCGGCCGATGATCCGCCCCTTCATGTCGTCGGACGGGAGCTCGATCAGCGAGGACGTCGTCTCTGCGGCGTGGCTCGCGGCCACGCGCTGAAGCGCGTCGGCCACGAGGTTCCGGGCGCGACGCTTCGCCTCCGTCTGCGCCTCCTCGTCGAGCTGGCGGACACGGCGCGCGAGCTCGTGGCGCACCAGCTCCTCGGATTGCTCGAGGAGCCGCGCCTTCGCCTCGTTCACGGTCATGCCGGCGACGCGCTCGAGCTCCTCGAGCTCACGCTGCTTCGCCTCCTTGAGGTCGTCCTGGAGCTCCTTGACGTGCACCTCGCGGTCGGCGATGCCCTGCTCGCGGCGCGAGAGCTCCTTCTGGCGAAGCTCCACCTCGTCTTCGCGTGCCAGGACACGCTCCTCGATCTTCGTGATGCGCGTGCGCTGCTCGACGACCTCACGCTCGACCTCGCCGCGGACACGGACGGCGTCCTCGCGGGCCTCGATCTTCGCCTCCCGCCTGATCGTCTCGGCCTCTCTACGGGCCTCCGAGACGCTCGTGCCGCCGAACAGGTGCAGCCCGAGCACGACGACCACGCCTGTGATCAAGACGCTGATCAGAACTGCCGCAAGAACGAGCATGGATGCTCCTCGGGTCGGAGCCCGCGCGGCTCAATCTCCGAATAGGTGCGGCCCGAGCGGACCGCGGCGAACTGGACTCAGCCGGTCCCGGCGGAGCCCCTTTCAGCAGCGTCTCTTCGCGGAATCAAGGTGCTGTGCTCGTGGTCTTGCTAGGTCGAACTATTCGCAAACTGCGCGTGTGCAGGCAAAACTTCGTGTTGTTGTCCTCTCATCGTACAACCGAAGGGTCGTGCTCTGCAATGCCTTCCGCGCACGAGCTCTCGATCGCGTCGTCGGAGAAGCCCTTCCGCGCCAGATAGCGCGCCGTCTTCGGCCCCGCTCCTCGCCGGAAGCAGATCCTGGCCGCCCGGACGGCCTCCGGGTCGAGCGACGCGATCGCTGCTTCGACCGCCTCCGCGGCGATGCCGCGCATCTCGAGGTCGTGCCGGACGAGGAAGTCGCCCGCACCGCGGTCGGCGAGGGCCTGCGCTCTGGACCGCGCGAAGCGCTCGTCGTCGAGAGCGCCCGCGTCGGTCAGGCGCGCGATCGTCTCCGCCCGGGCTGCGGGTGCGACGTTCGCTCGATCGAGGCGCGCATCGAGCTCTACGGCCGAAAGGTCGCGGCTCCGGAGCGCGCGGGCGGCCCGCTCCATCGCCTCGTGCCGCTTCAACTCCCGGCGCACCCGGCGGGCGTGCTCTCGATCGACCTCGACTCCGACGTCGAGGCCGGCCCGGAGGACGACCTCGGCGGGCAGCGTCCGCCACGGCTCACCGTCGAGCGCGACCTCGACGCGTCCTCGTGACGCAGCGGAGAGCGAGCTAACGCTTCGCGGAAACCTCTTCGACGACAGCCTCGGCCTCCTTCTTGCCTGCGGCGCCGTTCTCAGCGGCCACGGTCGGAAGCAGCCGCGCAGAAGCGAGCCCGCCTTCGCCGAGCTCGGCCTGGATCCGCTGGACGATCTTCTCTGCCGCGTCGGGATGTTCTCGCAGGAAGGCAGCGGCGTTCTGGCGTCCTTGCCCGAGCCGCTCGTCGTCGAAGCTGAAGTACGAGCCCGATTTCTGGACGACCTTGCGATCGATCCCGGCCTCGAGCACGGTGCCTTCCCAGGAGATTCCCGAGCCGTAGATGATGTCGAACTCAGCCTGCTTGAACGGCGGCGCGACCTTGTTCTTGACGACCTTCACGCGAACGCGGTTGCCGATCGCCTCCACGCCTTCCTTCAGCGTCTCGATGCGGCGGATGTCGAGTCGCACCGACGAGTAGAACTTCAGGGCGCGGCCGCCCGGAGTCGTCTCCGGCGAGCCGAACATGACGCCGATCTTCTCGCGCAGCTGGTTCGTGAAGAGACAGATCGTGTCGGTGCGATTGAGCGTGCCGGCGAGCTTGCGCAGCGCCTGGCTCATCAGCCGCGCCTGAAGGCCGACGTGGCTGTCGCCCATCTCGCCCTCGATCTCGGCCTTTGGCGTCAGGGCTGCGACCGAGTCGACGGCGACGACGTCGAGCGCGCCCGAGCGGATCAGCAGCTCGGCGATCTCGAGCGCCTGCTCGCCGTTGTCGGGCTGCGAGACGAGCAACTCGTCGATGTTGACGCCGATCCGGCGCGCGTACTGGGGGTCCATCGCGTGCTCCGCGTCGATGAAGGCGCAGATCCCGCCGCGGCGCTGCGCCTCCGCGATCACGTGGTAGACGAGCGTCGTCTTCCCGGACGACTCCGGGCCGAAGATCTCGACGATGCGGCCGCGCGGCAGCCCGCCCACGCCGAGGGCGAGGTCGAGCGTGAGCGATCCTGTCGAGATCGCGCCCGTCGACACGTGCGCGGCGTCATTCATGCGCATGACCGAGCCTTTGCCGAACTGGCGCTCGATCTGGCCGAGTGCGACGTCGAGTGACTCCTCGCGATCCACCCTCATCCACCTCCTAGCGGAACCGACTCCAAGACTTCGTACTGCGCACCGGCGGCCCGCAGTCGAGACATGTAAACAGCAGCGTCGGACATCGTCACCGGCCCCAGATCCGGGATCGAGGGCTCGAGTCGGGGACGCTCGCGAAAGCGGACGACCGTGAGGTGCGGAAGCCACCTCCGCTGCTCCGGCTCGTAGACGCCGAGGCGCTCGAGCCGCTGATGTGCGTTCTCGGCGATCCGGGTCGCACGTTCCTGCTCGTCGTCGAGCACGAGCATCCCGACCGAGCGCGTCTCCCGGTACCTGACCGGTGTGAGGACGGGCCTGACGACACCGTCGACGGCTTCCCGCAGAGCGCCCGCGATAGCCTCGATCTCGCCAGCGGGCCGCGAGCCGAGGAAGGCGATCGTGACGTGCAGGTTCTCGACCGGAACGAGCCGGGCGCGCTCGACGGCCAGCTGCTCCAGTTGCCAGGCGGTGAGGGCCTGCGCGGCGGCGTCGGGCAGACGGAAGCCGAGAAAGAGGCGCAGACGCTCATCGGCACCGACGGTACCGGAGGAGCTCATGCAGGACTGTGGCGGATCTGTGTCAGAAGCTCGCGCAGCAGGTGGAGCGCGGCGGCGGTCGCGCGGCGGCGGACCGCCTCGCGGTCTCCGGGCAGGTTCAGCTCGTGGGCCAGCTCGGTTCCGGCGCCGGAGGCATGGAGATAGACGAGCCCGACGGGCTTCTCGGGCGTTCCTCCTCCAGGGCCTGCGATGCCCGTCACGGAGACGGCGACGTCCGCGCCGAGCGACTCTCTCGCGCCCAGGGCCATCGCGGACGCGGTCTCGGCGGAGACCGCCCCGTGCGCTGCCAGCGTCTCCTCGCTCACGCCGAGCTGAGCGTGCTTCACGCCGTTGTCGTACGCCACGACCCCGCCGCGGAAGACGTCGCTCGACCCGGGCAGCGACGTCAGCCGTGCGGCGACGAGCCCGCCCGTACAGGACTCGGCCGCCGCCAGCGACAGGCCCCGCTCTCGGGCCAGGTCGAGCACGAGCTCCTCCACGGGTCGGTCGTCCTCCGCGAAGATCGACCCACCGAGCGCGCCCCGGAAGCTCTCCGCCAGCGCCTCGGCCTCACCGAACAGCTCGACCCAGATCTCCCCTGCATGCGCGCAGATCGTCGCCTGCACGCCCTCCGGCTCGCCTCCGGCTTCGGCGAGCGCCCGGGCGATTGCCGACTCGCTGACCCCGTACACGCGCAGAACACGCCGCTTCGGCGCCTCGGCCCGCTCGAGCACACCCCGGACAGCCTCGTCCTCGAGCGCGGCGCTCCAGAGCCTGCGCAGCTCGAGCGGCGGCCCGGGCAGGACGATCGCGACCGCTCCGTCCGTCTCGACGACGAGCCCCGGAGCAGTCCCGGCGATCCCGATCACGCGTCCACCCGCGGGAACCGTCGCCTGCTTGCGGACTCCCTGCTCGAACTCCGCGTACGGCCGGCCGAGCCGCTCCGCGATGCGCCTCGAGACGCCTTCGATCTCCTGCTCCAGCTCCGGTACCACGACCGCCTCGAGCCCCGCCGCGCGGGCCAGCAGCTCGACGGTGCGGTCGTCGTGCGTCGGCCCGAGCCCGCCCGAGAGCACGAGCAGGTCGGCATCGAGCCCCTCGCGAATCGCAGGCTCGAGCTCCGCCTCGTCGTCGCCGACGATCCGGATCGACGTCGGCTCCAGGCCCAACCGCGTCAGCTCCTCGGCCAGGAACGGCCCGTTCGAGTCCCGCCTGCTCCCGCGGATCAGCTCGCTGCCGGTGACGAGGACCGCAGTACGGGGCTTCAAGCGGGCGCGTTCGCGAGCTGGACGCGCTTCGGCGTCACTTCGAGCCATCGCCGCGACCCGGTGCCCGCCCCGGGCACGACGCGCGACCGGCCGTTCAGCTTCAGCCTCAGGTTCGCGGGCGCGAACACGTAGACCCAGAGATGCCGTCCGACGAAGCGATGGCGGCGCCCGCTCTCGAGCGTCCCCTCGTAGATCGGCTTCCCGGTGCGCGGCCCGCGGTAGACGACGACGTACGCGCCGCCCTTGACGCCCGAGGCGACGAGCTTGGCCATCGGCTTCGGGGGCGCCTTCTTCTTCGGCGTCGTGGTGACGGACAGCACGGTGTTCTGGTTGCCGGACCCGCCCCAGATCCAGGCGGCGAACACGAACACGGTGAGGCCGGCGATCGCGGCGAGCGTGATCATGACCGCCTTGTTCTGGAACGCGCCGCCCCGTCCCGGCCGCGCGACACGCGGCTTGAACGGGCGCTGCTCCTCCTCCTCTTCGAACTCGCCGCGGACGTAGCGCGAGTTGAACTCGTCGACGTAGAGCTGCCCGTCCAGGCCGAGGTGGTCCGCGTACGAGCGAAGGAAGCCCTTGACGTACGTCTGGGCGGGCAGGACTTCGAACTGCTCGTCCTCCAGGGCGCGCAGGTACTTGCCGCGGATCTTCGTCGACTGCTCGATCTCGACGAAGTCGAGCCCTTGCCGGAGACGAGCCTCGCGGAGGCTGTTGCCGATCTCGAACACCGGGAACCGAGTCTACGACAAGACGTGGTAATCGACGTAGTAGAAGCCGAGCGCGATCACTCCGATCAGCGCGAGATACAGCCCGAGCCAGCCGAGGATACGTCCCAGGCGAGCCGGAACCGCGCCGCCGGCGCGCCCGACCGTCCGCTCGAGCCTCCTGCGCGCCCGCCTCGCGAGCCGGATCGCGACGATGCCGAGGATCGCCGCCACGGGCACCGCGTAGCCGGCGTGGATGAGGCGCAGGTCGTTGCGATGGTTCGTGATCAGGATCCCGACCGGGATCGCCGCGACGGCCATGAGGCCCACGATCACCGAGAGGACCGCGGCCCGGTTCCGGGGCCGCGAACCGTTCGTACTACTGCTTGACGTACGGGCGGCCAACGGCGGCGGGCGGAGTCGAACGGCCGATCACACCTGCGACGGCGATCAGCGTGATTACGTAGGGCAGTGCCTGGAAGAGTGTCGCGGCGGTCGCCGAATAGACCGGCAGGCGGAAGGCGATCGCCGTCGAGAGCCCGAAGAGGAGCGCCGCCCCGAATGCGCCGAAGGGCCGCCAGTTCCCGAAGATGAGCGCCGCGAGCGCGATGAAGCCGCGGCCCGCCGTCACGTTCTCGTTGTACGTGCCCAGGTAGCCGACGGTCAGGAACGCTCCACCGGCGGCGGCGAGCATCCCGGAGAGAATGACCGAGAAGTAGCGGAGCAGATAGACGTTTATGCCGACCGTGTCGGCCGCGCGCGGGTGCTCGCCGCAGGCCCGAATGCGCAGTCCGAGCGGCGTCCTGAACATGACGAAGTACGAGACGACGACGACCGCCATCGCCCCCCAGATCATCAGGTTCAGGTGCCCGAAGGCCTCCGAAAAGAACCCGTGGTTGCTGTTGCTCGTCAGATTCACATCCGGGATCTGCGAGACGCCGGGCGGGACGTTGTCGCCGTGGTAGAGCTGGACGAAGAAGTAGCCCGTGATCCCGAGCGCGAGGAAGTTGACGGCGACGCCGCCCACGATCTGATCGGCGCGCAGGTTGATCGCGAAGAACGCGTGCACGAGCGCGAGCAGGCCGCCGGAGATGATTCCGATCACGAGCCCGCCGACCCAGCTGCCCGTCTTGTCGGCGCCCCAGATGCCCCAGAACGCCCCCATCAGCATCATGCCCTCGAGGCCGATGTTCACGACCCCCGAGCGCTCGGAGAACATGCCTCCGATCGCGGCGTACGTCAGCGGCGTGGCGAAGACGAGCATCGACGCGATCAGGCTCGCGGTGAAGACCTCATTCAGGTCTGCGGTGCTCGAGCGGGTCGCGAGCACGCCGAGGCCGACCCCGAGGAGCCCGACCACGACCGCGCCCCAGCCCGCGCGGCGGGCGCCTCGGCTCGCGGCGAAGACGCCCGCGAACGCGGCCAGGATCCCGAGGAGCGCGGGCCAGATCGGCGACCGGGCCGCGATCGGGGGAATCACGGCCACGAACGCGACCACCCCGAGCGCGAATCCGTACGCGGCGACCGCCTTCGGCCGCACGAAGCGCGCCGCGTCGAGCTGTCCCACGTACGTGCTCATGACGCCGCCTCCGCCGCGGGCTGCTTCGGTGCCCGCTTGCGCAGCCGCCCGCCCGCGCGCCACACCGCGATGATCAGGAGGTCCGCACCGACGAAGAGGACGACGAGCCCCTGGATCAGCTCGGTCAGGTGGCCGGCGAGGCTCGGGTCGATCACGTTCGACTGGAGCCCGTGCGTCGTCCCGAAGAGGAGCGCGCCGAAGAGGAGCGCGGCGAGCGCGACTCCGACCGCGGTGTTCCGGCCGAGCAGCGCGACCGCGATCCCGAGGAACCCGATGCTCGAGGCCTGGACGTCCGACGTACCGACGTGGAAGAGGTAGCCGAGCATGTCGAGCCCGCCCGCGAGGCCCGCAAAGGCCCCGGAGATGGCCATCGCACGCACGTAGTTCGTGCGCACCTTGATCCCGCCGTACGCGGCCGCGTCGGGGTTGTAGCCGACCGCCCGCACCTCATAGCCGAGCGTCGTCCGGTTCAGGATCGCCCAGAAGACGATCAGCGCCGCGATCGCGACGAAGAACCCGATGTGCAGGCCTTGCAGCTCAGGGTCGCCCCAGAAGACGGGCAGCTTCGCGCTCTTCGCGATGTCGCCCGAGATCGGGATGTCGAGCGGCTTGTTCGCCGCACCCTGGAGCGGCCCGCCCTGCTGGAAGAGGTAGCTCCCGATCCAGTAGGCGATCCAGTTGAGCATGATCGTCGTGATCACCTCGTGGGCGCCGACCGCGGCCTTGAGGAAGCCGGCGATCGCGGCCCACGCGGCCCCGGCGAGGGCGGCCGCGCCGATGCCGAGCAGGATGTGAGCCGGGCGGGTCATGTTGACGAAGCTCGTCCCGACCCAGCTCGCGACGAACAGCCCCATGAAGTACTGGCCCTGGCCGCCGATGTTGAAGAGCCCGCAGCGGAACGCGAACGCCACGGCGAGCCCCGTCAGGATCAGGGTCGTCGTCTGGAGGAGTGTCTGGGAGAGGTTGTACGGCGCCGTGTGGGCGGTGTCGACGTCCCAGGGGTGCGCGAGCCAGTTGAGCCCCGCGCCCTGCAGGATGTCGCGGTAGGCGAGGAACGGGTTGTGGCCCGAGGCGAGGACGACGAGGCCGCCGATCGCGAACGCGAGCACCCCGGTCGCGACCGGGACCGAGATCCCGCCCGCGCGGTGCAGCAGGTCGAGCCGGCCCGCGACGGTGGTCGGAGGCGTGTCGGGCTCGGGCGGCTTCTGCGGAGGAGCGAGGCCCTCGCTCATGCGTTGTCCTCCCGTTTCGCGCCGAGCATCTCCATCCCGATCTCCTCCTCGCTCGCCTGCTCGCCGTGCTCGCCGACGACCTCGCCTTCGTAGATGACGAGGATGCGGTCTGAGAGCGAGAGGATCTCCTCGAGCTCGAGCGAAACGAGCAGGATCCCGCGTCCCTCGTCGCGCTCCTCGACGAGCCGGCGGTGCAGGTACTCGATCGCGCCCACGTCGAGCCCGCGGGTCGGCTGCGCGGCGATCAGCACCTTCGGGTCGCGGGAGATCTCGCGTGCGGCCACCACCTTCTGCTGGTTCCCGCCTGAGAGCGCCGACGCCTTCGTGGTCGGTCCACCGCCGCGGACGTCGAACTCCTCGATCAGGCGCCGCGCCAGCTCGATGAACCGTCTCGGGAAGATCCAGCCATAGCGCGCCATCGGCGGCCTCGAGTAGTCGTGGAGCTGCGTGTTCTCGGCGATCGTGAACTCGAGGACGAGCCCGCGGCGCTGCCGGTCCTCCGGGATATGCCCGAGGCCGGCGTCGAGCATCCGGCGGGCACTCGGCCGCTCGACCTCCCGGCCGGCGATCAGGACGCGACCGCTCTCCCGCTTGCGCAGGCCCGTGAGCGCCTCGATCAGCTCGCTCTGGCCATTGCCGTCGACGCCTGCGATGCCGACGATCTCGCCCGCGCGCACCGAGAGCGAGACGCCCTTGACGGCCGGGAGCCCGCGGTCGTCCAACACGTGGATGTCGTCGACCTCGAGCAGCACGTCGCCCTCCGGACCCGCAGGCGTCTTCTCGACCTGCAGGAGGACGTCGCGCCCCACCATCATCCGCGCGAGCCCGGCTTCCGTCGCGCCTTCGCGCGGGACGGTGTCGATCGTCTTGCCCCGCCGCAGGACCGTGATCCGGTCGGCGATCTCGAGCACCTCGTTCAGCTTGTGCGAGATGAAGATCACGGACAGGCCCTCGCGAACGAGCGTGCGCAGGATCTCGAAGAGCTCGCCCGCCTCCTGCGGGGTCAGGACTGCCGTCGGCTCGTCGAGGATCAACACGTCGGCCGCGCGGTAGAGCGCCTTCAGGATCTCGACCCGCTGCTCCTGGCCGACGCCGATGTTCTGCACCTTCGCCGCGGGGTCGATCGCGAACTTGTACGAGCGAGAGAGCTCGGCCACCCGCTTCTCGGCCGCCTCGCGGTCGAAGAACACCCCTTCGCGCGTCGGCTCGTTGGCGAGGACGATGTTCTCGGCGACCGTCATCACCGGGATCAGCATGAAGTGCTGGTGCACCATCCCGATTCCGCTCCGGATCGCGTCCTTCGCGGACGAGAACGTGACCGGCTCGCCCTTGAGCCTGATCTCCCCCTCGTCGGGCTGGGACAGGCCGTAGAGGACGTTCATCAGCGTCGACTTGCCCGCGCCGTTCTCGCCGAGGATCGCGTGAACCTCGCCTCGTCTGAGGTCGAAGTTCACGCGATCGTTGGCCACGATGCCGGGGAACCGCTTGGTGATTCCCCGCATCTCGAGGACTGGTGCCGCCTGCACTGGCGCGATTCTAGGGAGCCGCGAGGCGGAGGCTGTCGCTTACAGCGCCGCCGGGACCTTCACCTTCCCGTCGATGATCTCCTGCTTGAGCTCGTTCATCTTGTCGATCAGGTCCTGCGGGACCGCCGGATTGATCTTCCCGACGTCCATGCCGCCGTTCGCGAGGTTGAAGTTGAGGTCGGTTCCGCCGGCGAACTTCCCGTCCGCGACCTGCTTCACGGTGTCGAAGACACCGGTGTCCACGCGCTTGACGCCGCTCGTCAGGACGCGCTTCGCGTCGTTGTACTGGTCCTTGTCGACGCCGATGCCCCAGATCCCGGCCTGGTCGGCGGCGCTCAGCGTGCCGAGCCCGCAGCCGCCGGCGACCTGGAAGAGCACCTGGGCGCCCTGCGAGATCTGGTTCTGGGCGACCGTCTTGCACTTGTCGGCCGCGACGAAGTCCTGCGAGTAGCCGACCAGGACCTTGATGTTCGGGTTCGCACGTTTCGCGCAGAACCGGTAGCCGGCGATCCAGATGTCGACCGGCGGGATCTTGAGGCCGCCGACCGCGCCGATCACCTGCTTGCCGCCCTGCTTCTTGACCATGTTCGCGGCCAGGTCTCCGACCAGGCAGCCGGACTCGTTCGCCGCGTACGTCAGGCCCTCGACGTTCGGGTTCTTCTTGAACGGCGGGACGTTGACCGAGTAGTCGGTGATCGCGAAGTGCGTGTCCGGGAACTTGTTGGCGATCTTGTTCGTCGCGTCCGCGAGCAGGAAGCCCGCCGAGATGACGATGTCCGCGTTCTTGCGCACGGCGCTGGTCAGGTTCGGGATGTAGTCGCTCACCTGGTTCGACTGCAGCGGGTCCGTCTGGACGCCGAGCTCGGTCTTTGCCTTGTTCAGGCCCTCCAGCTGGGACTGGTTGAACGATCGGTCGTTGAACTTGCCGATGTCGCTGACGAGCGCAGCGAGGACGTCGCTGTGGTCGCTCGAACTGGTCGTGGTCCCGCTAGCGCTGTTGTTGTCGTTGCCGCCGCCGCCGCAGCTCGCCGCACCGAGCGCGACCACGAGCGCCAGGGCCGCTATGAGCGGCCAACTCCATTTGTTACGCACCACAGGCTCCTCCTTGCCCTCCGTCTTGGTCTGGGAGAGCGATGGTAAACGAGACGCGGAGGGAACGACTAGCGGCTAGCTGACGACCCGGTCGAGCTGCGCCTCGTCGACGAGGACCTTCCTCGGCTTCGAGCCTTCGTAACCTGAGATGATTCCGCGCCGCTCGAGCATGTCGATCAGCCGGCCCGCCCGCGTGTAGCCGACCCGAAGGCGGCGCTGGAGGAGCGACGTCGAGGCGGTCTGGGCCTGGACGACGACCTCGATCGCGCGATCGAGCAGCGGGTCCTCGTCCGGGTCGAACTCTCCGTCGGCGTCGGCCTCCTCGGGCGGCGGCTCGGGGGCCTCGAGGAGCGAAGGGTCGAGCTCCTGTTCCCGCTGTGCGCGGCACTGCTCCACGATCAGCGCGATCTCCTCCTCGCCGACATAGGCGCCCTGGACGCGCTGCAGGCGCGACGTGCCGAGCGGCTTGAAGAGCATGTCGCCCTGGCCGAGGAGGCTCTCGGCGCCGCCCTGGTCGATGATCACGCGCGAGTCGGTCTGGCTGGAGACCGCGAACGCGATCCGCGACGGGACGTTCGCCTTGATCATGCCCGTGATCACGTCGACCGACGGGCGCTGCGTGGCGAGGACGAGGTGGATGCCGACTGCGCGCGACTTCTGGGCGAGGCGGATGATCGCGTCCTCGACCGCCTGTGGGGAGATCATCATCAGGTCGGCGAGCTCGTCGATCACGACGAGCAGGTACGGGAGCGGCTGCTCGCCGCGCTCGCGGAAGGCGCGGTTCGCCTCGGGCAGGTTGCGCGCGCGAACGACGCTGAGGCGCTCGTAGCGGCGCTCCATCTCGGCGATCACGTTGGCGAGCACGGCCGTCGCTTCCTTCGGGCTGGAGACGACGGGCGCCAGGAGGTGCGGGATCTGCTCGTAGTAGCTGAGCTCGATCCGCTTCGGGTCGATGAGGATCATCCGCACTTCGTCGGGGGTCGAGCGGAGGAGGACCGAGGTGAGGATCGTGTTGATGCAGCCGGACTTGCCGGAGCCCGTCGTGCCTGCGATCAGGATGTGCGGCATGCGGGCTAGGTCGGTCCAGACGGCGTTGCCGGAGATGTCCTTGCCCAGCCAGACGGCGACCGGGCTCGCGGTCTGCGGGAGGTCGTCGTAGATGTCGCCGAGCGTGACGAGGTTCGGGGTCAGGTTCGGGACCTCGACGCCGACGGCCTGCTTGCCGGGAATCGGTGCGAGGATGCGGATCTCGGTCGTCGCGAGTGCGTAGGAGAGGTCGTCCTTGAGCGCGGAGACCTTGGACATCTTCGTGCCCGGGGCGAGCTGGAGCTCGTAGCGGGTGACACGCGGGCCGACGATCTGGCCGATCACCGACGCCTGGACGCCGAAGTCGGCGAGGGCCTGCACGAGGGCGTGGGCGACCTGGCCGCTCGTCTCGGCCGGCGCGGCGTTGTTCGTGCCCGAGGTGCGCAGGAGGCTGCGCTCCGGAAGCTTGTAGTCGTCGACCGCCGGGGAGGCGTTGAAGAGGCTCTCGTGGTCGGGCTCGGACGCCTCCTTGGTGTCCGGGTCGGGGAACGGGATCAGGGGCGCGGGCTCGGCCTGGCCGATCACGTCCGGGTAGTCGGAGGCGGCGTCGACGAGCGGAACGGGTGCGGCCGCGTGTGCGGTGGAGATCAGCTCCGGTGAAATCGGCTCGGTGGCCTGACGCTGTGGGCGCTCGAGGGGTCGTCGGGCTGCGGTCGCCCCGCGGCGGAGGAGCGCACCCGCGGACGCTCCGGTCAGCAGGAGCGTGCCCGCGAGCAGGCAGAGGACGCCGACGATCGCGACTCCGGTGCCGCCGAGGGCGAGGCCGAGCGCGTCGCCGAGCCGGGAGCCGAGGTAGCCGCCATCGTCTCCGAGGGTGAGCAGCAGGCCGAGCGCGAAGACGAACAGTCCCGTCCTGAACGGGCGGACGTCGACGAGGTCGCTTCGGCCGACCATCAGGCCTCCGACGACGACGAGCGCGAGCGGGAGCGCGAAGGCGACGCCTCCGACGAGCGCCTGGAGCCCATCTCCGATCCAGCCCCCCACGTAGCCGCCGTTCCAGCCGGCCCACAGCACGGAGGCCAGGAAGAGCCCGAACGCGACGAGCGCGAGCCCGGTCAGTTCCGGATGCTGGTGCCCCCGGGGCCTCTTCGTCTTCGCGCGCTTCGACTTCCTCACGCGCGAGGGCGCGCGAGGCTTGAGCACGCGTTTCGTGCGTCGCCGCGCCATGTGAGCGCGTTTCGACGCGCAGGGCAGAAGCCCTTTGCCGCGCCGAACAGGACATGTCTCGGGACCAGGTCCCGGGACGTGGCCTAGGCGGCCAGGGCTCTCAGGTCTTCCAGGGCGCCGTTGAGGAGGTTCTCGCGCAGGTCGAAGAGGCCCGCCCAGAGGTCGGACGGATCCGGAGCCGAGCGCATCCGCGCCGCGGTCCCGAGCCCCTCGAGCGCACGTACGAGCACGGCCAGCTCGAGGTACGCCTGCGCGACGCGCACGGGCGACGCATGGACCCCGGCGCGGCTCAGCACCGGCTGCCACTCGACGAGCTCGGCGCGACCGGGCTCGCCGTACCAGGAACGGCCCTCCGCCTGGTCGGACTCGAGCTCGAGCAGGTAGCGCCCCAGAGGCCCATCGAGACCGGACAGCGCCGTCTCCGCTCGCTCGGCCGCCCTGCGCAAGGCCGCCTCGCGCGCCCCGGGCGTCGAAGGCGACGCCTCCCCGCGAGCCCAGCGCTCCAGTAGCCGGCAGAACGCGAGCGCCGAGACCTGGCACGCGCGCAGCTGCGCGACGAGGCGCTGCGCGGTCGTCCCCTGGGGGGCGTAGTCGACCAGCAGGTCGGCCCAGCCCGGCTCTGCTCTAAGCGTGCTCATGGCCTCACTATGACTGCTCAGACCTCGACGATGACGGGAAGGATCATCGGGCGCCTCCCCGTTCTGTCGTAGATGAGCTGCGCGAGCGAGTCGTGGAGATGCTCCTGCAGGAGCTTGATCTCCGTGATGTCCTGCTCCAGACACTCGTCGAGCACCTTCGTCGCCTCGCCCCGCATCTCGGCGACCAGCGGCTCGGTCTCGCCGAACCCGCGTGTGATCAGCTCCGGCGCCGCGGCGGGCCGCGCCCCATTCGCGCCGACCGTGGCGACGACGATCAGGACGCCGTGCTCGGACAGGTGCCGCCGGTCCCGCAGGGCGACATCGCGGACGTCCCCCACTCCGAGCCCGTCGACGAACGTCACGCCCGTCTCGATGGTGTCCACGATCCGCGGCCCGCGCTCGTCCAGCTCGACGACGCTGCCGTTCTCGGCCAGCACGATCGAGCCCGCCGGCACTCCGCCCTCGCGAGCGAGCTGGGCGTGCGCTGCGAGCATCCGGAACTCGCCGTGGACCGGCATCACGGCCTTCGGACGGACGAGGCCGAGGATCGTCCGGATCTCCTCCGAGTTGCCGTGGCCGGACACGTGGACGGGGGCGATCTCCTGGTGCAGCACCTCGGCGCCGAGCTTCGCGAGCCGGTTGATCGTGTCGTGGACGCGGAGCTCGTTCCCCGGCACCGGCTTCGCGGACAGGATGACCGTGTCGCCGCGCTCGACGGTGACCGTAGGATGGTCGCGGTAGGCGATCCGCGTCAGCGCCGACATCGGCTCGCCCTGGCTGCCCGTGCAGAGGACCATCGCCTCGTGCGGCGCCAGCTCGTCGAGCTGCGGCGGGCGGATGAACGTGTCGTCGGGCGCCTCGAGATACCCGAGGTTGCGCGCGATGTTCAGGTTCTTGCGCATCGAGCGGCCGATCACGCAGACCTTGCGCCCGGTCTCGACCGCCACGTCGACCGCCTGCTGCATGCGGTGCACGTTCGAGGCGAAGCTCGCGATGAGCACCCGTCCCTCGCGCACGGGGATGATCTGCCGGAACGCCTCGCCGACGAGCCGCTCGGAGCCGGTCACGCCGGGGCGCTCCGCGTTCGTCGAGTCGCCGAGCATCAGGTCGACGCCGCGGTTCCCGATCTCCGCCAGCATGCCGACGTCGGTCCGCAGGCCGTCGACAGGCGTGTGGTCGAGCTTGTAGTCGCCGGTGTGCAGGATCCGCAGACCGCCCACCTCGAGGACGATCGCGACCGTGTCCGGCACCGAGTGCGCCATGCGCACGAACTCGGCCTTGAACGCGCCGATCTCGACAGGAGGCTCTCCGGGCACTGCCTCCTTGAGCTCCGTCGCGTGCAGGAGCCCGTGCTCGTCGAGCTTCGGCTGGAGCAGCCCCAGCGTCAGCCTCGTGCCCCAGACCTCGGGCACCTTCACCTCGCGCATCAGGTACGGAAGCGCGCCGACGTGATCCTCGTGCGCATGCGTCAGGAGCACCGCCCGAATCCGTCGTTCGCGCAGATACGAGAAGTCCGGCAGGACGAGATCGACGCCGAGATGCTCGTCCCGCGGGAACGCCAGGCCGGCGTCCACGACCACGAGCTCCTCGCCCAGCTCGTACACCATCATGTTCTTGCCGACCTCGCCGAGGCCGCCGAGCGGGATGATCCGCAGTGCAGACATGGCCTGAAGTATCACTTGCGGGCCGCCAAAAGGGTGAGCACAATTCACCCGTCAGAGGGAGGGAGTCGCCGCGGTCGATCTTCATCCTAAGACGAGCCTCGTCCCCCGAGGCGAGAAGAATCCGTCGAAGGAGCTCACATTGCTGCGGTACGAATGGCTTCACAGGATCGGGTTGCTCGCGTGTCTCCTGGGCATTGCGCCCAGCGCCATCAAGTGGCCCTAAGCAACCACTGCGACTTTCCTAGCTAGACGAGACCGCGTGCCGACAGCCGGCGCGCGGTCTCTAGGCGCGTACGGGAGCAGTCAGCCCGACGCCCTCGAGCGCCGACCGGACGACCTCGAGCTCTTCATCGGTCGCTTGAACGAGCGGCAGCCGCAGCCCGCCGACCTCGTGGCCGAGCAGGTTCAGCGCCGCCTTGACCGGGATCGGGTTGATCGTCACCCCGAGCGCCTCGACGAGCGGACCGAGCTCCTCGTCGATCGTGCGCGCGGACTCGACGTCGCCCTCCTTGTAGAAGCCGATCATCTCCTTCACCCGCCCGGGGACGAGATTTCCATGCACGACGACCCCGCCCACGCCTCCGACCTCGAGGAACGGGTACACGAGGTGGTCGCTGCCCGCGTAGAGGTCGAGACCCGTCTCGTCGACGATCCGCTGGGCCTGGTCGATCTCCTCCGTGGCCTGCTTCACGGCCTTGACCGTTGGGATCTGCGCCAGCTCGACCATCGTCTCGGGCTCGATGTTGACGACGACGCGCTGCGGGATGTTGTAGACGATGATCGGCTTGTCACTGGCCGTGGCGATTGCCTTGAAGTGCTCGACGATCCCGCGCGGCGGCGGCTTGTTGTAGTACGGCGTGACCACGAGGAAGCCGTCGACTCCGAGCTCGTGCGCCTCCTCGGTGAGGTGCACCGAGTGGGCCGTCGAGTAGGTGCCGGTGCTGGCGATCACGGTCGCCCTCTCCCCCACCTCGTCCACGGCGGAGCTCCAGAGCTGGAGCTTCTCCTCGTCGGTCAGCGTCGGGCTCTCGCCGGTCGTCGCCGCGACGACGAGCCCGTCCGCGCCGCTCTCGATCACGTGCCGCGCGAGAGCGCGGAACCGGTCGTAGTCGACGGCGCCGTCCTTGTCGAACGGTGTCACGATCGCCGTCAGAACCTCGCCGAGCATCGGGGTCATCCTACTCGGACCCTGCTTTCTCGAAGCACTGTGCGAGCGGAGACTTCTCGGCTTCTTCGCGGGTTCTGGGCATGTCATCGACCGGATACTTCCGGTAGCACCGCATCGCCATGATTTCGGCGCGGGAGCGCTTCTCCTCCGCAATCACCTTGTCGCCTTGCAAGAGCTCGAGCCGTGTCTCGATACCGCGTCCGAGGTCGGCAATGGCGCAATCTGGGCTTCGTCCGCTGGCTGCTCGCTCCTCGCGGAGCCGCAGGCTGAGACCGCCAGCACGCAACAGATGAGGATCAGAGCTCTGGCCAGGGTCACAGGAGGTTGTCCAGCCCAATAGTCACGCCGGGCGCGAGATCCTTCAAGCGCTCGAGAGCCAGCAGGACGCCCGGGACGTACGCCTCGCGGGAGAACGCGTCGTGGCGGATCGTCAGGAGCTGGCCCGTGTCGGCCAGGAGCACCTCCTGGTGCGCGACGATGCCCGGCAGGCGGACGGAGTGGATCGGCACGTCGCCGCCCATGGCCTCGCTGGTCGCCTTCGCCGTTCCGGACGGCGCGTCGATCTTCGTCTCGTGGTGCAGCTCGACGATCTCGGCCCGCGGGATGTGCTTCGCCGCTTCGGCGGCGAACCGCATCATGAGCACGGCCCCGATCGCGAAGTTCGGCGCGTAGAAAACGGGCAGTCCGGCTTCCTCGGCCTTCCGGGCGATCTCGTCCGTGTCCCAACCGCTCGTCCCGACGACGCACGGCACGCCTCTCTCCAGCGCAGCCTCGATGTTCCCGACGACGACGTCCGGGGCGGTGAAGTCGACCATCGCCTCGGCCTCGCCCAGTTCGACAAGCTCGTGCCCCGCTTCCTCCAGCGCCGGTCCGAGGACCGAGCCGACCTTCCCGCCAGCGCCGAAGAGCTTGACCTTCACGCCGCGGCGCGGGCGGGCAGCCCGGGCGTGATCCGCCGCACGGCGTCCCGGAACCGCTCCTCGCTCGGCCCGATGCCCGAGGCCGACAGCTTCTCCGGCGCGAGCAGCACCCCGGCGAGCTCGGCCACCGCGTCCGGCGTGACCGCGTCGATCTCCGCCGCGATCCGGTCGATCGACAGGAGCTCCGTGTCCGAGATCAGCGACTTTCCGAGCCGGCTCATCCTGTTCGAGGTCGACTCCATCGAGAGCAGGATCCGCCCCTTGAGGTTCTCCTTGGCCCGCTCGAGCTCGCCCTTGCGGAGCCTGCCCTCGGCGACCTCGACGATCTGCTCGTTCGCGATCTCCAGGCACTCGGCGAGGTTCTCGGCACGGGTGCCGACGTAGAAGCCGATCAGTCCGCTGTCTGTGTACTGGGACGCGAACGTGTAGACCGAATAGGCCATGCCCCGCTTCTCGCGGATCTCCTGGAAGAGCCGCGACGAGGCCGACCCGCCCAGGAGCGCGTCGAGCAGGGACGCGGTGAAGCGGCGTCGATCCGAGCGCGCGATCCCGGGAGCGCCGATGCAGACGTGGTACTGCTCGGTGCGCTTGCGCTGGAAGCGCACACTCGGGCGCGGCGGCCGCACGAGCGGGCTGCGGAGGCGCGGGCCCTTGGCGGGCGCCTCCGCCTGCTTCCGCTCCGCCTTCTGAAGGCGCGCGACGAGGTCGTCGTGCTTGAGATTCCCGGCCGCGGCGACCACGACGTTGCCCGCCTGGTACATCGTCTGGTGGTAGGTCGACAGCGCGCGCCGACCGACGGACGAGATCACCTCGGCCGTTCCGATCACGGGCCGTCCGAGCGGGTGGTCGCCGAAGACGGCCACGCTCATCAGGTCGTGCACGAGCTCGTGCGGCGTGTCCTCGTACATCGCGATCTCCTCGAGCACGACCTCCCGCTCGGAGTCCAGGTCCGCGAAGAGCGGCGCGTAGACCATGTCGCTCATCACGTCGAGCGCCTGCTCCAGGTGGCGGTCGGCGACGCGCACGTAGACGAGCGTGTGCTCGCGCGAGGTGGCCGCGTTCAGCTCTCCGCCCAGCGCGTCGAAGATCTCGGCGATGTCCTGCGCCGAATAGGAGCGCGTGCCCTTGAAGAGCAGGTGCTCGATGAAGTGCGTGATGCCGGCCTTCGAAGGCGTCTCGTCACGCGAGCCGGCGCCGATCCAGAACCCGAGGGCGACGGACCTCACGCTCGGGATTCGCTCCGTGATCACGCGCTGGCCCGAATCGAGCTCGCTCAGGACGTACTTCTGCACGGGCGGATCGTAGTTCCTACCTGGCCTGACGAGCGAACAGCTCGCGGCCCTGGCCCGGCAACGCGAACAGCCGGACGCCGCGGCTCTCCTCCCACTGGACGAGCTCGAAGCCGAAGACGCTCCCGACGACCGCCATGCCGGCCAGGATCCCCGCGAGCAACGCGGCCAGGCTCGCGTTGATCGGCAGCGCGATCGCGGTCAGAGCCGAGACGGCGAGGGTGCTCGGAAACGTCGATCGTGCGAGCGTGCGCAGCCGGCTCTCGACCGCACGCGCACCGTCGATCTCCTGTGCGCGGCCCGCGCGCTCGAAGAACGTGCTGCGCCTGCGGGTCGTGAGCATCGCGAGCCCGAAGAGCCCGGCGCCGAGCCCGAAGAGCCAGATCGACGCGCTTGGAGAGACGCCGAGCGCCCGCGCGGCCGCCAGCCCCAGGAGCCCGAGGACGAGCCGCACGGGCAGGATCAGCAGAAAGTACGCCCGCAGCTCGACGAGCGGCTCCACGCCCGGCCTAGGCCTTGAGGCAGCGCTCGACGGTCTGCACCTCGTCCTTGCTCGGGCCGGCCACGCCTCTCTCGCCGCCGGTCGCCCAGATCAAGGACACATTGCCCCTGCGCAGCCGGTGGTACTGGTAGCCGCCGAAGCTCGTGCTGAGCGTCGAGACATCGAAGTCCTTCGCCGACTGCACGTCGGGATGGAACCGGAGGAAGGCCCACTGCAGCGTGAGCACCGAGGGGTCGGTCGGGTTCCGAACCGCGCGCTCGCCCTTCTCGTGCAAGCACTGCTCGGTGGGGCCGACCGAGTAGACCTTGTCGTTCGAGCCGCCGCACCCGGCCAGCAGCGCCGCCGCGAGGGCGGCGCCGATGGCCGGGAGAACCTTCGCGCTAGCCGTCCCTGCGTGGGCCACGGTTCCGGCCGCCGCGTCCGCCGCCTTCGCGCCTCGGAGGACGCTCCGAGCGCTCGCGTGGCGGTGCGTCCTTCGCACGCTCGATCAGCTCGTCGGGCTGGACGAGCGAGCCGTTCTCGTGCTTCGCGACGAGCTTGAGCCCGATCCGGCCGCGCTCCTTGTCGACCTCCTGGACGACGACGTCGAGGATGTCGCCGCGGCTGATCACGTCCTCGATGTGCCCGACCCGTCCCGGGCCGACGTTCGAGACGTGCAGGAGCCCGTCCGTGCCTCTCTTCAGCTCGACGAAGGCGCCGAAGTCGGTCGTCTTCACGACCTTGCCCGTGTACGTGTCCCCCACCTCGGGCTCCTTCGTGATCGACTCGATCGCCTCGATCGCGGCCTTCGCCTTCGTGCCGTCGGTCGCGTAGATGAGGATCGTCCCGTCCTCCTCGATGTCGATCTGCACCTCGTAGTCGCCCTCGAGCGAGCGGATCGTCTCGCCGCCCTTGCCGATGACCATGCCGATCTGCTCCGGGTCGATCTTGACCGTCGAGATCCGCGGCGCGTGCTCGGCGAGCTCCGTCCGACTCTCGGGGAGCGCCTCGGCCATCTTGTCGAGGATGAACTCGCGCGCCCGCTTCGCCTGCTCGAGCGCGTTCCGCATGATCTCCTGCGTGACGCCGGTGATCTTGATGTCCATCTGGAGCGCGGTGATGCCGTCGCGTGAGCCGGCGACCTTGAAGTCCATGTCACCGAGGTGGTCCTCGGCGCCCTGGATGTCGGTCAGGATCACGTAGTCGTCGCCCTCCTTGACGAGGCCCATGGCGATCCCGCCGACGGGCGCCTTGATCGGCACGCCGGCGTCCATCAGCGAGAGCGTCGATCCGCAGACCGAGCCCATGGACGACGAGCCGTTCGACTCCAGCGTCTCGGAGACGATCCGGATCGTGTACGGGAAGTCCTCGAGCGACGGGATCATCGGCTCGAGCGCCCGCTGGGCGAGTGCCCCGTGGCCGATGTCGCGCCGCTTCGGGCCGCGCATGAACCCGGTCTCACCGACCGAGTACGGCGGGAAGTTGTAGTGGTGCATGTACCGGCGGTCGGTCTCGAGCGAGAGGTCGTCGATCCGCTGGCCCTCCTTGGCGGTGCCGAGGGTGAGGAGCGACATGATCTGCGTCTGGCCGCGCGTGAAGAGCGCGGAGCCGTGCGTGCGTGGCGCAACGCCGACCTCGCAGCTGACCTCGCGGACGTCCTCCGCGGCGCGGCCGTCCGGGCGGCGCTTGTCGACCGCGATCTTCTGCCGAACGAGCTGCTTGTAGATCGACTCGGCGGCCTTCTTGACGAACTGCTTCGTCAACGAGTCCTTGACGACGGGGCCTTCGCCCTCGACCGTCGCCGGTCCGACCGGGAACGGCAGCTCGACGGTCTCGAGGATCCGGTCGAAGAGCAACTGGCGCTTCGCGGACTTGAGCTCCTTCGAATCCTGCTCGGCCTCGGTCAGCGCGCGGAGGTCGTCCTCGAACTGATCGCGGACGTGCCGCTCGACGACGTCGAGCCGCGTCTTCTCGAGAATCGTGTCCAGCGAGGAGCGGACCTGGATCTGGCGGAGGATGTCCTCCTCGGCCGAGTCCATGCTCAGCTCCGGGGCCAGCTCGCCGGTCAGCTCGTCGACGACAGCACCTGCCTCGCGCAGGCCATCGGCCTCGATGCGCTCACGGATCCGGCCGGAGTGCTCCGCCTCGAGCTCGGCGGTGAGCTCGGGGTCGAGGTACTTCGGCTTCCCGGCCCGGCTGCGGAGCTCCTCCTGGGCGTCGCAGATCTTCACGATCTCCCCGTGCGCGAGCTCGAAGGCCTCGAGGATCTCGTCCTCGGGGATCTCGTCGGCTGCCGGCCTCGATCATCGTCAGCGCGTCTTTCGTGCCGACGACGATCAGGTCGAGCGTGCTCTCCTCCTCGACGACCGGCAGAGTCGGGTTGACGACGAGATTGCCCTCGACTCGTCCGATGCGGACAGCGCCCACCGGGCCCAGGAAGGGCAGCGGCGACACCATCAGCGCCGCGGAGGCGCCGTTGATGCAGAGGATGTCGTGCGCGGTGACGAGGTCGGCCGACAGCGTCGTGCAGACCACGTGCACCTCGTTCTTGTAGCCCTTCGGCCAGAGCGGCCGGATCGGGCGGTCGATCATGCGGGCGGTGAGGATGGCCCGCTCGGTGGGACGTCCCTCGCGCTTGAAGAAACCGCCGGGGATCTTCCCGGCGGCGTACATGCGCTCCTCGACGTCCACCGTCAGCGGGAAGAAGTCGGCGCCTTCGCGGCCCTCCATCTTCCCCTGCGCGGTCGCGAGGACCATCGTCTCGCCGGCGCGGACGACGACGGCGCCGTCGGCCTGCTTCGCGAGCTTGCCCGTCTCGAAGGTCATCTCTTGCTCGCCCACGGTCACTGCGACCGTGGTGAGGTTCTCGGTCATGGTGCTCATCTATGCCTCCACTTCCTCGTGGAGAGCCGAGGTTTGAGTCAGGCCTTGATGCACGCCAGGACAGGATGAATCCTGTCCCTCGGATTGAGCAGTAAGGCCTCGCTCAAACTCCGACTCTCCTCTTGCGGAGCTATCGCCTGAGGCCCAGCTCCTTGATCAATTCGCGGTACGCCTCGACGTCCTTGCGCTGGAGGTAGTTCAGAAATCGCCGGCGGCGCCCGACCAGCTTGAGCAGGCCGCGCCGCGAGTGGTGGTCCGTCGGATGCGCCCGGAGGTGCTCCGTGAGCTCGTTGATGCGCTGCGTGAGGAGCGCGATCTGGACGTGGGGCGAGCCCGTGTCGGTCTGCGAGCTCCCGTGGCGCCCGATGATCTCCAGCTTTGCTTCCTTGGTGAGGGTCAAACGTGTCTCCTTTATGCGTTGTCCGCAATCCAAGCCCGCCGCGGGAAGCTCCGCGCACGGCCGAGACTGCGGTCGGGCCCTAGGGTAGCAACTAGCTGCCTGGCGTCTTCACGATTACGGGAAGCGCCGATGTCGTGGCGTCGCCGTTCTTGGCTCGGAGGACGATGTAGAAGGCCCACTCCCCCGGCATGACCAGCGAGTAGCCGGTCTTGTAGGTCCCCGGTGACGTTTCCTGGAGATTCTTGTCGTAGAGCCGCATCAGGTGCGGGCACGTCATCTCGGCGTGAATCGTGATTTTGCCGCCGCGAACGGGAGCTCCGTTCGACTTCTGCTTGGCGTGGATGACGATCAGCTTCGCGTACCGCCCGCCGAGGGCCTGCGCGGAGATCTGGGCGTTGCCGGCGGAGGCGGTTGAAGCAGGCGGCGGGCACTTCCCCGCGGTCTCGAACACAGACGGATTCGGCTTCTTCGAGTCGCGACAGCCGGCGGCGGTGAACATCACCAGCAGGACAGCTGCAACGATCGCCGGGCGCATGCACCCAGGATAGGGACCGGATTTGGGCACCGCGCATGGAAGCGAGACGAGAAAACACGGCGTCAACGTCTCGCTTTGCCGCTTGCTGGGTAGCTACTACTGCGGGGCCGTTGCCGCAGGCGGCCCCTTTCTCGTTGGCGCAGCCCGATTACCCTCCGTCCATGAGAGTCGCCGCCGGTCATCCCGCGACCGCGGATGCCGGTGCGGAGATCCTGCAGGAAGGGGGCAGCGCCGCCGACGCCGCGGTCGCCGCGACACTCGCCTCGTGCGTTGCCGAGACGGTGATGACGGGCCTCCTCGGGGGCGGGCACGGGATCCACTTCGACGCGGGGACGGGCCGGGCGCGGAACCTCGACTGCTTCGTGGCCGTTCCCGGGCTCGGGGCCGAGCCGCGGGAGGTGGCCTTGCTGGAGCTGGACGTTCCGTTCGGCACAGAGCTCGTGCACTACGCGGTCGGCATCGGCTCGTGCGGCGTGCCCGGCGTTCCCGCTGGTCTCGACGCGCTCTGGACCGAGCATGGGACTCTCCCCTGGCCGCGCCTGGTCGAGCCCGCACTGCGCCTTGCGCGCGGCGCGGTGCCGATGCCCGCCGCCCACGCGTCCTGCCTGCGGATGCTCGAGCCCGTGATGACGATGAACGAGGGCGCGGAGATCTATTCCCCGGGAGGTTCACTGCTGGACGAGGGCGATCTCCTCCGCCAGCCGGGGCTCGTGCCCGCGCTCGAGTCCCTCGCCGAAGACGGGCCGCGAGGCGTGTACGAGGGAACGATCGGGAGGGCGCTGCTGGAGCTGATGGAGGAGCGCGGCGGGCTCGTCACCGCGACCGACCTCACGTCGTACTCGGCTCGCTGGACCGATCCTGTCGAGCTCGAGTTCCGCGGCTACGAGCTGCGCACGCGAGCAGGGCTGTCCGACTTTCCGGGCGCCGTGGCGCGGCTGCCCGAGGTGCGCGGGCTCGAGGAGCCGGAGCGGGCGCTGGCGTTCGTGGGGGCGCTGCTCGACGACGTTCCCGCGCAGCACGGGACGACGAACGTCTCCGTCCTCGACGACGAAGGGAACGCCTGCGTCCTGACGACGAGCCTCGGGCTCGGCTCGGGCGACTTCGTGCCCGGCTACGACCTGCATCTGAACAGCATGCTGGGCGAGGCCGACCTGTTCACCGAAGGGCTGGAGCCCGGCGACCGGATCGCGAGCATGATGGCCCCGACGCTCGCGCTGGACGCTGACGGCGTCGTGCTGGCGGCCGGCGCCGCCGGCGGGACGAGGCTGCGCAGCGCGTTGCTCCAGGTCGTCGCGGGGATCCTCGACGAGGGGCTCGATCCGCAAGCGGCCGTCGACCGGCCGCGCGTCCACCCGGCCGGCACGCTCGTGCACCTCGAAGCCGGCTTTGGCCCGGCGACGATCGCCGCGCTCGAGTCAGCGGGCTTCGAGGTTCGGAGCTGGGACTCGCGGCACCACTACTTCGGCGGCGTCAGCGTCGTCACGCGGACCGGCTCTGCGGCCGATCCTCGTCGAAGCGGCGCCGCTCGGGTCGTCTGATTCAGGGACGCGTTGCGGCGCGGGTGCGCTCGACGTCGCGTGCAATCTGGTCGATCAGCGCCTGCTCGCTGTCGAACGACCGCTCGTCCCGCAGCCGCTCCCAAAGCTCGACGATCAGCCGCCGGCCGTAGAGGTCCCCCTCGAAGTCGAGGAGGAACGCCTCGACGCGGCGCTCGCTGCCGCCGTAGTGCGGGTTCGTGCCGATCGAGACGGCCGCACGGTTCCCGCCCGCTGCGCCTGCGTAGATGCCGTTCAGCGGGACGAGCAGCTCGGGGCGGACGTCGAGGTTCGCGGTCGGGAAGCCGAGCGTCCCGCCGCGCGCGTCGCCGCTGACGACGGTCCCCTCGACCTCGACCGGACGGCCGAGCAGCGCAGCCGCACTCCCGACGTCGCCTTCACGAACGAGCTCCCGGATGCGGGTCGAGGAGACGTCCTCGAGCAGCGGGACCGGGCGGATGGCGAAGCCGAGGCTCTCGAGGAGGGCGAGATCGCCCTGCCGCTTGTGGCCGAACCGAAAGTCTTCGCCCGCGACCACGACCTCGGTGCCGATCGAGCGCAGGAACTGGTCGGCGAACTCGCCTGGCTCCAGACGGGCGACATCGAGGGTGAACTCGACGACGAGCGCAGCGGCGACTCCCAGCTCCGCCAGCAGCTCCAGCCGGCGCTCGAGGGGCATCAGCAGCTCGACCCTGTTTCCGAGGGCGGTGCGCGGATGCGGGTCGAACGTGAGGACCGTCGGCTCGGGCCCGGCTTCGAGGAGCGTCTCCAGCAGACGGCGGTGCCCGAGGTGCACGCCGTCGAAGGTCCCGAGCGCGACCGCCCGCGGCCCCGCATCGAGCTCGCCGGGCGTGCGTGCGAAGTTCATGCCAGCGCGGCCAGCGCGTCGGTCGGCTCGATGATCCGCTCAGGATCTGCGTCGTCGACGTCGAAGGGGCCGACGCTCGTCCGGCGCAGGCTGACGCAGTGGCCGCCGAGCGCCTCGGCCACCGCTCGCACGTAGCCGCCCGAGCTGAGGAGCATCGAAAGCTGCGCAATGGGCTCCTCGTACTCCTCGAGTTCTAGCTGGTAGACCCTCGTCCGGCGCGTCGGCATCTCGACCGCGACGCCCCGTCGGTGCAGCTTGTACGCGCGCTCGCCGCGGATCTTCACGGCCGAGGCCGCCGGGATCTTCAGGTCGACGTCGCCGCGGAGTGCGTCCAGCCGAGCCTCCAGCTCGAGCAGCGAGGGAGGCTCGTGCTCCTCGACCACGTCGCCCTCCGGATCGCCGGTGGACGTCGTCCGCGACAGGTCGACCGCCGTCTCGTACCGCTTCGTGAGCCCGACAAAGCGCTGCGCCTCCTTCGTGAAGCTCCCGAGCAGGACGAGCAGGAGCCCGGTCGCGAACGGGTCGAGCGTCCCTGCATGCCCAGCCCGCGCGCCTGTCTTCTCACGCAGCTGCCGCACGATCGCGAACGACGACGGCCCGGCGGGCTTGTCGTAGAGGACGAGCCCCGCTGGCGTTGCGGATCCCTTACGAGCCATTGCGAGCAGCGGCGAACTCGCGGCGGATGAACTCGGTGATCTCCTCGATCGAGTCGTTGCTCGAGAACCCGGCCGCCTGACGATGCCCACCCCCCGCTCCGGACGCGCGCGCGATCTTGGAGACGTCGAGCTCGTCCGCGGAAGCGCGCAGGCTCACGCGCCGGGTCGGCGCGTCGCCGCGCGGCGGCTCACGGATCAGCGCCGCCATGTCCGCACCCTCGACGGCGCGCAGGTAGTCGATGATCCCCTCCGAGTAGGGCTCGGCGGCGCCGACCTCGGCGAAGTCGCCGCGCAGCAGGTACGAGATCACGAGCCGGCCGCCCTCGTAGATCTCCGCCCGCTCGAGTGCACGCGCCAGCAGCTTCAGTTTCGCGAACTGGACGCTCTCGTACACATCCTGGAAGATCTTGTGCACGTCCGCGCCAGCCTCGACGAGCTCGGCGGCGAGGCGCAGGGCCTTCGGCGTCGTGTTCGTGTACTGGAAGCGCCCCGTGTCGGTGACGAGGGCGATGTAGAGCGCCTCCGCGATCTCGGGCGTCAGCGCGACGCCCAGCTCGTCCAGGAGGTCGCGCACGATCTCGCCGGTCGACGACGCGTCCGCGACGACGAGATTGACCGCGCCGAAGCGCGAGTTGTCGTGGTGATGGTCGACGTTGATGACGAGCGGCGCGCTGTGCAGGACCTCGGGATCGGGCCCGAGCCGGCTCTCGTTCGCGCAGTCGAGCGCGAGCAGGACGCGCGTCGCGGCATCGTCTGGCACCTTGCGCTGTAGATCGTCGAGCGGCATCCACGAGTACTCGCGCGGCAGCGGCGCCTCGCCGGCCAGGTACATGACCGCGTCCTTGCCGAGCGCCTTGAGCGCCAATGTCATTGCCAAGAGCGAGCCGAGCGCGTCTCCGTCCGGATTCTCGTGGGTGGTGACCAGAAAGCGGTCGTGCGAGCGGATCGCCTCGGCGACCGCTTTCAGCTCAGCTGTTGTCGTCTGGGGCGAGCTCATCAATTAGCTGCGACATTCGAACGCCTTCCGCGACCGTGGGATCGTATTCGAACGTCAGGAGCGGAGTCCGCTTCATCCTGAGCTCGGTCGCCAGCCGGAGCTGGAGCACTCCGTGAGCGGACTCGAGCCCCTCCAGCGTGTTCTCCCGCTTGCGCGCATTGCCGAGGACGCTCACGAAGACCTTCGCCTGGCGGAGGTCGGGCGACGTCTCGACCCCGGTCACGGTCACGAACCCGATCCGCGGGTCCTTGAGCTCGCCGATCGCCTCCGCGAGCGTCTCCCGGATTGCCTCGTTCACGCGGCGCATGCGCTCAGTCATCGGTCCCTACGATCTCTTTCTCAGCGGACACGAGCTCGTACTCCTGGCCATTGAGGTAACGGACCGCTTCCTCCAGCAGGCGCTCCGCGTCGTTGTGCTCGCGCGCCACGCACGCGACCGTGAGCCGGGTGCGCTGCCACTTCTCGTGGTGGTCGACCTCCGCGACCGACGCGCCGAAGCGGTTCTGCAGCTGCGCCTTCGCCGACTTCACGTACTTGCGCTTGCCCTTCAGCGACCCCGCCTCCGGGAAATGGAGCTCGACGGTGAGGATCCCGATCCAGCCCGCGGCCATCCGGGCATTGTCCCAACGAGCGCCGTCCGGTGCCTGGCACCGGCCAGGTCCTGTATGGACATGGCTAACAGCCGTGAGGCCGCCTTTCGCCACGGACTAGGGACATGTCCCGTGCCAGGCACCGGACATGTCTCCGGATCGTCGCGACAACCGGTGTGGGAGACGGCGGTTAGGTCGCTGCGGGAGTCGCGGCCGGGGCGGCGCTCAGGTCGGTGCGCTCCACCTCGCGCACCTCGTAGACCTCGAGCACGTCGCCTTCCTTCACGTCGTTGAAGCCGTCCAGAAGGATGCCGCACTCGAAGCCTTCCTCGACCTCGCGGACGTCGTCCTTGAAGCGCTTCAGCTGCGAGATCGTCGTGTCATAGATGACCGTCCCGTCGCGGACGACGCGCACCTTCGCGTTCCGGCGCACGACACCGGTCGTGACGTACGAGCCCGCGATCGTCCCGAGCCGGGAGACGCGGAACAACGCCCGCACCTCGGCCTCGCCGAGCGTCTCCTCGGTCGTGACCGGCTTCAGCATGCCGACGAGCGCCTGCTCGATGTCCTCGGTCAGACGGTAGATCACGTTGTAGGTACGGATCTCGACGCCCTCGCGCTCGGCCAGCGCCCGCGCCTCCGCGTTCGGCCGCACGTTGAAGCCGACGATCATCGCGTTGGAGGCGGTCGCGAGCATCACGTCGTTCTCGGAGATGCCGCCGACGCCCGTGTGGATCACGTTCACGCGCACTTCCGGGTGCTGGATCTTCTGGAGCTCGGAGACGGCGGCCTCGACCGATCCGTCCACGTCCGCCTTGATCACGAGGTTCAGGTCCTGGACGGCGCCCTCCTGCATCTGCGAGAAGAGCGTGTCCAGCGAGACTCCGGCCGGGCGGCGCTGGGCCAGCTGCTCGCGCCGAACCCGCTCGCCGCGCACCTGCGCGAGGTGTCGCGCCTGGCGGTCGTTCTCGACCACGTGGGCGTACTCGCCTGCGGCCGGCGGCTGGTCGAAGCCAATGATCTCGACCGGATCGCCCGGGCCCGCCGCGCCGGCCTTCTCTCCGCGGTACGTGTGCAGGGCGCGCACCTTGCCCCAGGAGTCGCCGGCCACGATCGGATCGCCGACGTTGAGGGTGCCGCGCTGCACGAGCATCGTCGCCACCGGGCCGCGGCCCACGTCGAGGCGCGACTCGATGATCGGCCCCGAGGCCTCGGCCTTCGGGTTCGCCTTCAGCTCGAGCTCCGCGTCCGCGACGAGGAGCACCTTCTCGAGCAGGTCGTCGAGGTTCTGCTTCTCGCGGGCGGAGACGTCGGAGAACTGCGTCGATCCACCCCACTCCTCGGGCTGGAGATCTTCGTTGACGAGCTCCTGGCGGACGCGCTGCGGGTCCGCGTCGGGCTTGTCGACCTTGTTCACGGCGACGACGATCGGAACCTCGGCGGCCCGCGCATGGGCGATCGACTCCTGTGTCTGCGGCTTGACTCCGTCGTCGGCGGCGACGACGAGCACGGCGATGTCCGTCACCTTCGCGCCGCGGGCGCGCATCGCGGTGAACGCCTCGTGGCCCGGAGTGTCGAGGAACGTGATCTTGCGGCCGTTGTGCTCGACCTGGTACGCGCCGATGTGCTGCGTGATCCCGCCGGCCTCGGTCTCGACGACCGACGACTCGCGGATCGCGTCCAGCAATGTCGTCTTCCCGTGGTCGACGTGGCCCATGATCGTGACCACGGGCGGCCGGTCGACGAGATCCTCGGGCGCGTCCTCGTAGACCTCCGGGAGCTCTTCCTCCTCGGCGACGTGCTTGATCGTCACGTCGCGCTTGACCTCGGTGGCGATCAGCTGCACGGCCTCGTCGGAGAGCGACTGCGTGATCGTGACCATCTCCCCGAGGCCCATCATGATCTTGATGATCTGAGCCGCCGCGACGCCGAGCGCCTGGGACAGGTCCTTGACGGAGACGCCCGAGGGAACCGTGACGGGGCCGGTCGGCTGTGGGCCGGGCTGCGACTTCGGCCGCGGCTCGGTGCGCTCGCGCGCCTGGCGTGAGTCCTGGCGCGGCCTGGCGGCGCCGCTGTCGATCACGACGCGGCGCTTGCGGCCGCCGGGCGCCTGGCGCGGGCGGACGGGCCTTTTCGGCCGGTTCCCTTTCGAGTTTCCCTTTGAATCAGCCATTTCTGTCCTCACTAGTGTAGAGGCGAGCTAGATCTTGATCGACCCGGACCGGTGTTCGCAGCGTGCGGGCGAATCCGCGGTTCGCGGCGGCGCGCTCGAAGCACTGGAGCCGCCGGCAGGTGTAGACGCCTCGCCCCGGTGCGTGCCCGCCCGGAGTCAGCACCCCGTCCCGCGCGACGAAGCGGATCAGCTCTGCCTTCGGCGCCTTCCGGCCGCACCCCGTGCAGGTCCGGATCGGCGCCGACATCACGCGGTCGAAGGCTCGTCTCCTTCGGAGACCGTCTCCTCGACGGCGACGGGCACCTCGGCCTCGACGGGAGCCTCCTGCGGCTCCTCGGCCTCCGACTCCGCCTCGGCGACAGGCTCCTGCTCCTCCTGGGTCTCGGGCAGCGCCGCAGCCGCCACCTCCGCCTCGACCGGAACGTCCTCGGCCGGAGCCTCCTCCACTTCCTCGGGCTCGTCGCTGACCCCGCCGACGACCTGCGACGCCTCCAGCTCCTCGCCGGCGGCCTCGCGCGCCGCGAGCTCGCGGTGCGCGGAGATTCCGCAGAAGCGGGAGCCCGGCAATGCGGCGTTCGGGCAGCGCTTGCCGTTGGCGAGGATCGCGATACAGCGACCGGAGAACTCCTCGCCCGAGTCGCCGCCTGCGAACGCGGCCTCGGCCTCGGCCTGGGCGAACTCGGCGTCGGACTGGATGTCCACCTTCCACCCCGTCAGGCGCGCGGCCAGGCGGGCGTTCAAGCCCTCCTTGCCGATCGCCAGCGCGAGCTGGTCCTCGGGGACGATCACCGTCGCCTCCTTCGTCTCGTCGTCGACGAGCACCTCGCGCACGCGCGCAGGCGAGAGCGCCTTCGCGATGAAGCGCGCCGGCTCGGTGTTCCACGGGATGATGTCGATCTTCTCCCCGCGCAGCTCGGAGACGACCATGCGCACACGCGAGCCTCGCGGCCCGACGCACGCGCCGACCGGGTCGACGCCCTGGGCGTGCGACTCGACGGCGATCTTCGAGCGGTACCCGGGCTCGCGGGCCACGCCGCGGATCTCGACGAGCCCGTCGGCGATCTCCGGCACCTCGATCTCGAACAGCGTGCGGATCAGCTCGGGATCGCGCCGCGACAGGATCACCTGCGGGCCCTTCGTCCCGGAGCGCACCTCGGTGATGACAGCCTTGATGCGGCTGCCCTGCTCGTATCGCTCGCCGTCCACCTGCTCGGAGCGCGGGAGCAGTGCCTCGACCTTGCCGAGGTCGACGAGCACGTTGTTGCGGTCGCCCGCCTGCTGGACGATGCCGGTCACGACCTCGGTCACCCGGTCGACGTACTCGTCGTACATCATCTCGCGCTCGGCCTCGCGGATGCGCTGCAGGATCACCTGCTTCGCGGTCTGCGCGGCGATGCGCCCGAAGTCGTGCGGGGTCACGTCCGCGCGCTTGACCTGGTCCTCGGGCACCTCGGACCAGTCGATGTCCAGGTCCTCGTCGTTGATCAGCGTGTGCGAGCGCTCGCCGTTCTCGGCCTCGAGCGCCTCGAGCTCGGTGAGCGCACGCTCGCGCGCCTCTTCGATCAGGCGCTCCTCGATGTCGGAGGGCAGCTCGATCGAGTAGACGCGGAAGTCGCCTTCGTTGTCGAGCTCGACCGTGGCGTGGCGCGAGGCGCCGGGGGTCTTCTTGTACGCGGCCAGGAGTGCGTCCTCGAGGGCGTTGATCAGGGTCTCGCCGTCGATCCCCTTCTCCTTCTCGATGACGCGAACCGCCTCGATGATCTCTCTGGTCATCTCGCTCCCTCCTCGATCAGGTTTCCTCGCACGATCGAGTCGTACGGGATCTCGACCGGGTCGCCCTTGCCGGGGTCGACACGGAGCGTTTGCTCACCCGCGCCGACGAGCTGGCCACGAACCCGCTTGCGGTCGGCCGTTCGAACGGACACCGTTCGGCCGACGACGCGCTCGAAGTGCGGACGACGCCTCAACGGGGGCTCCGTGCCCGGAGACGAGACGTCGATCGCGTACTTGTTCAGATAGTCGCGGAGGGTCTCGGTGACGCGCTCACAGAGCTCGTGGTCGACCCCCCGCGGATGGTCGACGAAGACCGTCATCCGCGCCGGGCCGGAGAGCTCGAGCGCGAGGACCTCGACTCCGGGCAGGCTCCGCTCGACGCGCGAGGAGACCTCGCGGTACAGAGTCCGTTCCTTGTCGTAGAGATCCGTCACGTTGCCCTCTCAAAAAAAACGGGCGCGGCGCGCCCATTTCGAACTGCCTGAAATGTGGTGATCCCAGGATAGCAAGGCTCCTCTCGCGCACCGTCCCGACGCAAACCGGATCTCGGGCGATCGGCGTAGAGCATCTGTATAGGATCGAAGATGATCGGTTCGATACTGCGGCTAACCGTGAATGGGCAGCAAATAGCGCTGAAACCCGCCGTTCTGCGTCCGGGTGCCCGTAACACGAGGGGGCCCCGCAGGTGCCGGCCCCCTCGTGTCTGGCGGATAAGTTCTTAGTACGGCGTTTGGCTACGGCGCCGCGCAGATGACGTAGACCGTGAACGGAATCGCCCCTTGAGAGTAGTTCTCGACCCCGACCTTCCAGGCCGCCGGAGTCTGACCGTCAGCCAGCGGATTTCCGCTCGCGTCCACCGGGTAACTCTCGTAGAGCAAGAGATTCGGGTTGTCGGTCCGAACTCCACCCCCGGTTGCGCGTGCCCCCGCCGGGCATCCCTGCCACGCCCAGACGGCGCTCTCGGCGGGGACTGAGTTCGCAAACGAACCCGTGGTCACGTTCGTCGCCCCAGCAGGACCTGGCGGCCCGATCCGTCCCCGAGGACCACGTGGTCCACGCCGCCCGCGCGGTCCGCGACGCGGTGTCGCCTGAGCGGCGCGAGCGTGCAACGGCGCTAGTGTAGCCTTCTCCGTGCCCGCCCACGATCCTGCGCCGCTTCGTGCGCGAGGTGAGCTCGTGGTTCCGGCCATCGACGTCCACCCCAGCGCGGCCACGACGAGCGCGGTCAGCGCAAAGGCGAGTGGGAGCTTGTGTCTCATGTCTCCCTTCCTTCCCGCGCCTAGGAACAAGGCGCATGCATCGAAGCTACCCAGCGGCGGCACAACCGCGATCGGCCGCCGTATGGACGGCCTCATGTTTGCTCGCGGCGATGCTTAACACTCGCTTGGCGGTCGCCGCATCAGAGAGACCTCGTAATCCAAGTGTGGAAAATCCACAGGTCGCGGCAGGCGACGCGCCTCTTAGAAGGCAGCGACACCGCCACGGCATCGGCACGCTATCCCCTGTCTGGAGCCCTGAGCTTGAGCGCTGCGAGGACGATCTCGGGAGAGCAGCGCTCCGTATCTCCCGCACGTCCGCGACGCCGTTCACCTTCCCCATCGGATCTGGCAGTCCGGGCCCCGGCGCTCGCGTCGTGCGTTCCTGCGGAGCGGTGTACGTCGACTGTCGGAGCGCCCTCGGATGCCCTGGCCGGATGCCGGCTCCAATTTGCTCGAGCCTCTCCCGGGCTGCCGTCCCGACGCGCGGCCGCGTGCGCGTTGTCCGCCTCAGCCGTCCCGAGGCGGCTCCTCCGAGTGGCGATACGGCTCAGATGTCGAGCACGATCGTGACCGGGCCGTCGTTGACGAGCTCGACGGCCATGCGCGCTCCGAAGGCCCCGGTTGCCACCGGGACGCCAAGTTCGCGCAGCGCCTCGCAAAACCGCAGGTAGAGAGGCTCGGCCTGCTCTCGCGGCGCTGCCTGGGAGAAGTCCGGCCGAGTTCCCTTCTGGCGTTTCGTGTCGGCGATGAGCGTGAACTCACTGACGACGAGCGCCGCGCCGCCCGTATCGAGCAGGCTACGGTCGAACCTTCCCTCGTCGTTCTCGAAGATTCGCAGCCGCGCGACGGGGCCGGCCAGGCGCTCCGAAGTCGCCTCGTCGTCGCCCCGAGCCACTCCGAGCAGGACGCACAGGCCGGGCCCGATCTCCCCCACCACCTCGCCTTCGACGCGTACGCGGGCCTCCGCGACGCGCTGGACGACGGCCCGCAACGGCTACTCGAGGGCGCGCAGGCGTGCCGCGTAGTGCTCACTGCCCGGGCGCAACGAGCGGGCGAGCTTCAGATGGCCGCGAGCCTCGCTCGTCCGCCCGAGCTTCTCGAGGGCGCGGGCAAGCCCGTAGTGCGCGTAGTCGTCCGCGGGCGAGAGGTCGACCAGCGCGCGAAACTCGGACTCGGCCTCCTGGTAGCGGCGCAGGCGGAAGTAGGCGATCCCGAGCGCTTCGCGGATCGATGCCTTCGCGGGCTCGCGGCGCTTCGCCTTCTCGAGCGAGACCGTCGCCTGAGCGGCCATGCCCCGCTTCAGATGCGCGCGGCCCTTCTGGAACAGGTCGTAGGTCTCGCTCTCGCTCACGACTTCAAGATAGGGAAAGTCAGGAGGCGAAGAGCGAGCGCACCGAGAAGAGCCCGCGTGCCCGGCGGCCGAACGGGATCGCGCGCCGCAGCCGCCGCCGAACCGCGCGCAGCTCCGACTTAGCCGCACGCGCCGCTTCAGCGCTGTCCGCGGGCGGGCCGAAGCGGGCCAGTCCCATGTGCTGGACGAGCCGGCCGGAGTCGACGCCGGTGCGTTTGAGCACGACCTCGCCCAGCTCCGCAACACCGAGGTTGCGCGGAATCGTGATCCCGATGTCGAGTAGGTAGGCGACGAGCTCGCGGCGGCAGGCGGTCGCGATCGCGCGCGGATCACCCGTCAGGAAGCGGCTGCGCCTGAAGAGAAGCTTCGCGGCCACGAGTAGGAGCACGAGCGCGAACAGGCCGGCGACGACGACCGGCGCGACCGGGAAGCCCCGCGCGGACGCTCCTCCCCCGCGTGCCTTGGCGATGTCGCCGCTCGACGCCCCGGCGGCGCCTCCGAGCCTTTGGCCGCGGTTCCCGAGCTGGAACTTGAGCAAGGTGCCGGCCGCGGCTGCGCCAATGCTCTTCCGGAGCACGTTCTCAACCCCTGAGACGTTGACGGAGATCGACGAAGTCGTGTAGGTGCCGCCGAGGTTGCCGCGCCCCGGGGTCGGGTCGAACGGGAGCCAGCCGTAGCCCCTGAACCAGACCTCGACCCAGGTGTGCGCGTTCCGGTCGTTGACGCGCCAGGTCCCCCGGTCCGCGTCGTAGGCGCCGCTCGTGAAGCCTGCCGCCACCCGCGCGGGAATCCCCAGATAGCGGAGCATCAGCGCCATCGCGCCAGCGAAGTGCTGGCAGTACCCGCTCTTCGTGCGGGTGACGAACGCGACGAGCGGCGGCATGCCGCGCACCTGGGGCGGATGCTCGTCGTAGCTGAAGCCTCCGCTCGACCGCAGCCAGGCCTCGATCGCCACGGTCGCCGCGTACGGGTTTGCCGGACTGGCGCCCGCGACATCCTCGGCCGCCCGGTAGATGGGAAGGTACGGCCTCAGGCGCGGATCGTCGAACGCGTGGCGGAGCCAGTTCCGGCGCTTCTGGGTCCCGAACGGCGGCACCGACCGCCCGACCCCGACCTCGAGGTATCCGTCGTCGAAGATCTCGCTCGGGTAGCGAGGCGGCGACTTCGCGAGCTCGCCCGGCGTCGGCTGCGGCTCCCACGACCAACTCTCGTACCGCGCCCCGCGGGGCGGCGCCTGTCCCGAGACCTTCGCCACGCCTTCTCGGTAGTACTGGATCCCGGTCACCGCCTGGTAGGCGACCGGACCGCTCGCGCTGATCAGATGATGGTCGCGGAGCGCGTCGATTTGCACGGTCGCCGCCTCCCATCTGCCCGGATCCTGGGCGCGCCTGGGCAGGAGTGGATCGTCGGTGAGCCTCCCGCGGTTCGCGTCGCCGACAACCGTGAACGCGGTCGTGGGGAGCAGTGCTTCCTGCCAGACGTTGTCTTTGAACGTGTCGAGCGTCGTCGCCCGCCAGTAGACCGCACGCTGGTCATCGGTCTTGACGGTGAACACGCGCGTCCGCTTCTTCGGGAAGTTGACGCCGCGGTAGTTCGCGTTCCAGACGTACTCGACGCTCACCGAGGGCCCGGACTTCGTCGAGAGATCCCACTTCTGCCAGTCGAGGAACTGTGCCTTCGCCACGCCGCTCCAGCTCGAGGCGATCAGCGCCGTGACCGCGAGCGCCGTGCCGACAAGCACCTGCGGAGCGCCGCGGCGTGTGGTCGACCCGAGGCGCGCGACGAGAGCGAGCGCCGCCCCGAGCAGTAGGACGCCGCGGGCGAGGTCGTCATGCCCCGGGAAGATGGTCGCGGGCCACCCCGCTCCGGCGACGAGCACGAGGCTCGCGAGGAGCGGACGGCGTGCCGCAACCGCGAGCGAGGCCAGCGCCGTGAAGACGAAGACCGCCAGCAGCACGACTCCGTGCATCAGGCGGTGGTCCGACGGGTCGAAGGGCACGAGCACGTCGTAGAAGTCGAGGAAGCCGCCGCCCGTGCGGCTCAGGACCGTCCCAAGCGCGTACGGCCGGACGTCGAGCGCGATCGACCAGGCCCCGATCAGCGCGACACCCGCTCCGGCGAGGCGCAGGCGCAGCGACGGCAGGAGCGCAGGGGCGACCCCGAGCAGGACCATGAGCGCGAGGCCCGCTCCGGAGTGATCCGTCTCCAGCCGCCCCCAGTTCCACGCGATCAGGAGCCCGAGCAGGAGCGAGAAGACCGCCGTCTTAACCACTGGCCGCGTACGCCTCCTGGAGGCCGCTCAGCTTGGCCGCGAGATCGTCGCCGCGCTGCACTACGACGACCGGGACGCCGCCTGCCTGGAGCCGCAGGAGCGCAGGGTCGCGCACCGGAACGGGGTCGCCGCCGTTGAAGCTCGCGGCGTCGACGAGGACGAGCGAAGCCGGCCGGCGTGCGAAGGCCCGGTCGAGGAGCGCATCGACGAGCTGTGGCTCGAGGGCGGCCGTCACGACGACGAGCTCGACCGCCTGCAGTGCCGGCGAGGCATCCCGCCCGAGGAAGCGCGCCAGCGAGTCCTTGCCGGTCGGCTCCGCGGACGCGAGCAGCTCGAGCGCGGACCGCCACTCGCTGTCGATCGACCCGACCTGACAGGTCTCGGGAGGCGAGGACGTGATGCTGAGCAGCGCACGGCGTCCACGGAGCGCGTTCGCACGCAGGATCGATCCGGCCGCGCGCACCTGGACGTCGAACGACTCGCCGACGACCGAGCGGCTGTCCGCGTCGATCAGCACCGCGACCTCGTCGTGCGGCATGTCCTCGAGCTCCTTCACCATCAGCTCGCCGCGCTTCGCAGTCGTTCGCCAGTGCACCTTGCGCAGCGACTCGCCCTGCTGGTACTCGCGGACGCTGTGCAGGTCGAACCCGGCCGTCCGCCGCAGCACGACGTGACCGCCGGCCATCGTCGCGCCGAGCTCCGAGAAGACGCGCTCGAGCTCGACCAGGCGCGGGTAGACGAGGAGCGTCGACTCGGCGCCGAGGCTCTGCTCCGCGCGCGCGAGCCCGAACGTGTCCTGGAACACGGCCCGGACCGCCTCGAACCGATAGCGGCCGCGCGGCAGGTGCGGGAGGACGTACCGGACGTGGAGCTCCCGCCCGCGCCGGTTCAGCTCCACGCGTCGCTCGCCGAGCTTGCTGATCTGCTCGTAGACCTCGAGCGTGCGCGGCCCTGGATTCCGGTGCGCGCTCGCCTCGAGGCCGATCGTCACGTCCTCGCCTTCGACGTACTCCCGGGCGCCGAGGTGACGGCGCAGCGAAACCGGCTGACGCAGGATCTCGACCCAGATCCGCGCGCCGAGGACCGCCAGCGCGAGGCCCGTGGCGATCGGATACAGCGACCTCGAGCCGAACCCCCAGGCGACGAGGTAGATGCCGCCTGCGAGCAGCAGCGCGAGCCGACCGCGTTCGGTCAGCCCGCTCATCTCACGCCGGAACCGGGGTCCGTTCGACCGCTTCGCGGACGAGCTGGTGCGGGGGCGTCCCGTTCGCGCGCGCTTCGGGCCCGAGGATCAGCCGGTGCGCGAGGACGGCGGTCGCGACCGCCTGCACGTCGTCCGGCAGCACGTAGTCGCGCCCGTCCGCGAGCGCCCGCGCCTTCGACACGCGCAGGAGCGAGATCCCCGCGCGCGGGCTCGCACCGAGGTAGAGCCGCTGGTCGCTCCGCGTCTGCCCGACGAGGTCGACGACGTAGCGGTTGAGGCTCGGCTCGACGAAGATGCGCGTCGCCTCGTCGATCACGTCCGTGATCCCGGTCGCGTTCGTAACGGGCTCGAGCTCGTCGAGCGGCGGGTCGCTCGTCTGCTCGGACAGCATCCGCGCCTCCTGGTCCGGCGGCGGATAGCCGATGTCGAGCCGCATCGTGAAGCGGTCGAGCTGCGCTTCGGGCAGCGGGTAGGTTCCCTCGTACTCGATCGGGTTCTGGGTCGCCATGACCATGAACGGCCGTCCGAGCGAGTAGCTGACGCCGTCGATCGTGACCTGGTTCTCCTGCATGCACTCGAGGAGCGCGGCCTGCGTCTTCGGTGGGGCGCGGTTGATCTCGTCGACGAGGAGGAGGTTCGCGAAGATCGGGCCCGGCCGGAACTCGAACTCGTTCGAGCGCTGGTTGAAGACGTTGACGCCCGTGACGTCGGACGGGAGCAGGTCGGGGGTGAACTGGAGGCGCGAGAAGGAGCAGTCGAGCGAGCGCGCCATCGCCTTGGCCAGCATCGTCTTCCCCACGCCCGGGAAGTCCTCGATGATCAGGTGGCCCTCGCTGACGAGGCAGAGGACGCAGAGCCGGAGCGTCTCGATGGGCGCGTGGATGACCTTGTTCAGGTTCTCGGCCAGGCGCCGGATGACGTCGGCCGAGTGCTCGGTCGAGGTGGTCGGCTCCTGCATCAGATCAGGTGCTCGACCTCGTCCAGGATCGCGGCGGCGATCGCTTCCTTCGGGGCCTTTTCCACGCGGCGCTCCCCTTGCGCGGAGACGATCACGACCTCGTTCTCCTTCGCGTCGAAGCCCACGTCGTCACGGGACACATCGTTGTAGACGATGAGATCGACCTGCTTGTCGGCGAGCTTCCTGCGTGCACGCTCGAGGCCGTTCTCCGCGGTCTCGGCCGCGAAGCCCACGAGCACCTGTCCGTTCTTTCGGCTGTCGCCAAGACCTCGGAGGACGTCTGCGGTCGGCTCGAGCTGGATCGTCCACGTCTCTTCAGACTTCGGCCGCTTCGCCTGGTCGGTTTGGGCCGGTCGGTAGTCGGAGACCGCGGCGGCCATCAGCACCACATCGGCGCCGGCGTGTGAGGTGGTTGCACGCTCGACTTCTGCCGCTGTGGGCGCCTCGACGACCTCGATTCCGTCCGGCGGAGCGACCGTGAGGTTGGACGCGATCAAGGTCACCTCGGCGCCGCGGCGCTGCGCCTCCTCGGCGAGCGCGACGCCCATGCGCCCCGACGAGCGGTTGCCGACGAAGCGCACCGCGTCGAGCGGCTCGCGGGTTCCACCTGCCGTCACGAGCACGCGCTTCCCGCGCAAAGGCCCCTTCAAGCCATGTCCTTGGACCTGGTCCCGGGACATGGCCGCTTGGAGCAGTTCCTGGGCCCGCTCGAAGATCTCCTGCGGCTCGGCCATCCGCCCCACACCGAGCTCGCCCTCGGCCGTCTCGCCCTCGTCGGGGCCGATCAGCTCAACCCCTCGCTCGCGGAGCGTGGCCGCGTTCGCCTGCGTGGCCGGATGCGACCACATGCGCGGGTTCATCGCCGGCGCGACGAGGGTCGGCCCACGGTGGGCCAGCGCCGCCTCGGTGAGCACGTCGTCGGCGAGCCCGTACGCGAGCTTCGCCATCGTGTTCGCGGTCAGCGGCGCAATCACGAGCAGCTCGGCGCGGGTCAGGTGGGGATAGAGATCCTCATCTGCGGGCCTGCGGGCAAGCGCGGCGAAGGTCTGGCGGCGCACGAACCGGTCCGCGCCGCGCGTGACGAGCGGGATCACCTCGTGGCCCGCCCGCACGAGCAGGCGCGTGAGCTCACACGCCTTGTAGGCGGCGATCCCGCCGGTGACTCCGAGGAGCACCTTGGCCATGACCACATTCTGCCCTGTGGGGCCAAACTGCCAATGGCCACGTTCGTCCGGTGGGCCTCGTCTCGCTGACCCTCCTGGCGCTCATCGGCCTCGGCGTGGCAGCGTGGATCCGCAACCACCGGGCGGCGGCCGCGTACTCCAGACCCCGCTAGGCGCTAGCCCTTGTAGGAGTACTTGATCTTGCCCTCGGCGACTTCTTCGAGGGCCATCGTCAAGTAGTTCTTGGAGCGCGACTCCACGAGCGGCGGCGGATTGTCGTCGAACGTGCCCTCGCCGAGCTGGTGGTGGTAGTTGTTGATCTGCCGCGCGCGCTTGGCGGCGACGATCACGAGGGCGTATCGCTCCGGGACGTTGGCGAGCAGTGTGTCGATGCGTGGGTGAATCACGGTCGCGACATGGTAGCTGCAGCCGCGTCGCTTGCGATGCGGCTCTCAGGAGGCGCGGGCTGCGCCCGTGCCTCCGTCGGCACTGACCGGTCGAACCGAGCGACCTAGGGCGTAACCGCAGCTAGGTGCTTGTTGACTATTCCCGCAAGCTCGGCGAGCGCGCGGTCGACGTCGTCGTTGACGACCAGGTAGTCGAACTCGCCCGCCTGGCTCAGCTGCTCGCGGGCCAGGTCGAGCCGCTCCTCGATCTCGCCCTCGCTCTCCGTGGCCCGCTCGCGCAGCCGTCGCTCGTTCTCCGCGAAGCTCGGAGCCTCGACGAAGATCGTCACGGCTCCCGGCACGCTTCGCTTTACGTCGAGTGCGCCCTGAGGCTCGAGGTCGAGCAGCGGAATCCTGCCGTGGGCCTTGATGCGGTCGATCTCGGAACGGAGGGTCCCCGAGCGCTGGCCCCAGGGGAACTCGACGTACTCGAGGAAGTCACCCGCGCCGAGCTTCTCGTCGAACTCCTCGTTCGAGATGAACCAGTACTCGCGCCCGTCCTCCTCTCCCGCGCGGCGCTCCCGCGTGGTCGCCGAGACGGCGAGCTCCAGGTCCGGCAGCTCGCCCAGCAGCGCCCGCTCGAGGGTGCCCTTGCCGGCGCCCGAGGTCCCCGTGACGACGAAAACGGGAGTCGTGGAGCTTCTACTTGTGGAAGAGCCCAATGAGCTCAGTCCGCTGGCGGTCGGAGAGGCCACCGACCGTCTTCGACTGGCTGATCCGGGCCTGGTTCAAGAACCGCGCCGCCTTCACCCGCCCGAACTTGGGCACCGCCATCAGCATGTCGAACACCTTGGCGGTCGCGACGTACTCGGGTGGGTTGTTGAGGATCTTGTCGATCCGGGCGCGCCCCACTTTCAGGTCCTTCTTCAGCTGTGCTCGCTTGACCCGGATGTCGTTCGCGCGCTTGAGAGCCTCCATGCGCTGGTCGCGAGACCTGGCAGGCGCCTTCGCCTGAGTCTTCGTTGCCGCCACGGCGCGAGATACTAGTGGGCGCAGACTGGACGTGCAAACGTTGCGTTTTGCCCGCAAAAGCCGTCTATTGTCCGATCAGGCAACAGTGACCGGGCGCGAGCCGTGTGCGAGCCCGGTCGCGTCTTCGGCTCGCGAGAGGCCGCGGAGAGCGAGCTCGTCGGCCAGCTCACGGCGCACTCGGCCGGGTGCTTGGGGGTCTCGGAAGAGGACCGTTCCGAGCGCGATCGAGCTCGCTCCGGCTGCGAGAAAGTCCAGCGCGTCACGGCCGGTTGCGATCCCGCCCATGCCCACGATCGGCAGCCCCGTCGCTCGGTAGCACTGGTAGACGGCTCCGAGCGCGATCGGCTTCAGAGCAGGCCCGGAGTAGCCGCCGAGCTCGTGCCCGAGCGTGGGCTGGAGCGTCCGGTCGTCGAGCGCCAGGCCGCGGATCGTGTTCACGAGCGACAGCCCGTCGGCGCCGGCGGCCTGGACGGCTTTGGCCGTCTCCGGCAGGTCCGTCGCGGCCGGCGAGAGCTTGGCGTAGAGCGTCTTTCGGGTCTCTGGACGTGCTGCGGCGACGAGCTCGGCGGCGCTCTCGGGCGCTTCCTCGACGTTCGGGCACGAGAGGTTGAGCTCGATCGCGGTCACTTCCGGGCAGTCGTCGAGCGCGGCGCAGAGCAGCGCGTAGTCGGCTGCTGCGAAGCCGCCGACGGAGACCCAGAGGGGGACTCCCAGCTCGGCCAGGCGTGGCAGCTTGTCGCGGAGCAGGCCGTCGATGCCCGGGTTCTCGAGCCCGATCGAGTTGAGCATGCCCGCCTCCGTCTCCGCGATCCGGACCGGGCGGTTGCCCTCGCGCGGCTGCGGCGTGACGGTCTTCGTCACGAACACGTCGAGCGCGCGGGCGACCTCGGGCGCCTCGAGGGCGTCGAGACAGCCGGAGGCATTCAGGATCACGCCGCCTCCGCCTCCAGGACCGGACCTGCGACACAGAGCCGCTGGAGCACGCCGTCGATCTCGACCGAGCATCCGTAGCACGCGCCGTAGCCGCAGGCCATGGGCGCTTCCCAGGCGAGTTGCGCATCCGGCGCGAGCTCTCGCACGGCCTCGAGCATCGCCTCGGGCCCACACGCGAAGACCTTGTAACACTGTGTTACTAGGTCGGTTAGGGGCTCCGTGACGAGCGTGGGCTCGACGACGACCTCGGCGTTGGGGACGAGCGCGGCGGCTTCGGCGTGCCAGTCGCTGCGGAAGCCGAGGATCGCGGGCGGGTTGCCGAGCTGCTCCGACAAGTACGGGAACGGCGCCACGCCGATTCCGCCTCCGACGAGGATCGGCTGCTCGACGTCGAGCCGGTAGCCGTTGCCGAGCGGGCCGAAGACATGGAGCTCGTCGCCCGGCTCGACAGCGGCCAGCGCGCGTGTTCCGGGGCCGATCGCCTCGAGCAGGAAGCTCAGCTCCCCGGGCGGGGCCTGGCAGAGGCTCATCGGGCGCGGGAGCAGGCGCCCGGGTGCCTCGAGCATGAAGAACTGGCCGGGGATGCCCGGATCGAGGCCGCCACGCTCCACCCGAATCAGCGAATAGGGGCCGACGGCCTCGTTCGCGACGACTTCGAGTCGCTCGCGCCGGCGGAGCCGCCGCGGGCTCTGCTGGTCGGCGCCGCCGAGTCGGCGCCTAAGCGCTTCTCTTCTGCGCACTGATCCGCTCCTGGAGCGAGACCGCGAGGTCGCCCTGGGCGTCCGCGATCGCGCGCACCGCTGCCCTCGCGCCGGCCATCGTCGTGATGCAGGGGACGCGGGCGGCGAGCGCGGCCTCGCGGATCAGGTACCCGTCCGAGCGAGCGCCCCGGTCGCCGAAGGGCGTGTTCACGACGAGGTCGCAGTGGCCGCGGCGGACGAGGTCGACGACGGTCGCCCCCTCCCCCGGCTCGGTCACCTTGCGCACGTGCTCGACAGCGATCCTCGCATTGGCCAGCGCATGTGCCGTGCCCGCGGTCGCGACGAGGCGGAATCCGAGCTTCGACAGCGACTCCGCGACCTCGACCAGCGCCGGCTTGTCCGCGTCGCGGACGGAGAGGAAGGCGGTCCCCTCCATCGGCAGCGGCCGGCCCGCGGCCCGCTCGGCCTTGGCCAGGGCGGTCGGCAGGTCGGCGGCGCTCGCCATCACCTCCCCGGTCGAGCGCATCTCGGGCCCGAGCACGGGATCGGCGCCGGGGAAGCGCGCGAACGGAAGCACGGCCGCCTTGACAGACACTTGTCCCGAAGGGCCACGTCCCGGGACCTGGTCCCGGGGCAGGGCCAGATCGGACAGGTCGGCACCGGCGGCGAGGCGACAGGCGGCCTCGACGAGGTTCAGCCCGATCGCCTTGCTCGCGAACGGCACGGTTCGCGAGGCCCGCGGGTTTGCCTCGAGCACGAACACGTCCCCGTCCTGGACGGCGAGCTGGACGTTGACGAGGCCGACGACTCCGAGAGCGGGCGCCAGCTTCTCCACCGTCTCCTCGATCAGAGCAAGCGTCTCCTCGTCGAGCGACGGCGCCGGTAGCACGCAGGACGAGTCGCCCGAATGGACGCCGGCCTCCTCGACGTGCTCCATGACCGCGGCGACGAAGGTCTCGCGACCGTCGCAGAGCGCGTCGACGTCGATCTCGATCGCGCCCTCGAGGAAGCGGTCGATCAGCACCCGTCCACCGACCTCGGCGGCCGCCTCGACCGACTCGTCGTCGTAGCAGACGTGCATGTTTCGCCCGCCGAGCACGTACGAGGGCCGGACGAGCACCGGGTAGCCGATCGCCTCCGCGACGTAGGCCGCCTCGCCGGCGCCTTCGGCCATCGACCATGAGGGCACGTCGATGCCGAGCTCCTCGCAGAGAGCAGCGAACCGCTCGCGATCCTCCGCGAGGTCGACCGACTCGAAAGGCGTCCCCAGGATCCGCCAGCCTTCTGTTTCGATTTCGCGCGCAAGTTTGAGCGGGGTCTGACCCCCGAACTGGATGACGACGCCGTCGGGGAGCTCGCGGGCGCAGATCTCGAGCACCTCCTCGGCGCCGAGCGGCTCGAAGTAGAGACGGTCCGACGTGTCGTAGTCGGTCGAGACCGTCTCCGGGTTGCAGTTGACCATCACCGCCTCGTAGCCGAGTGCGCGGAAGGCCTGCGCCGCGTGGACGCAGCAGTAGTCGAACTCGATTCCCTGGCCGATCCGGTTCGGGCCCGAGCCGAGGATCACGACGCGCGGCTTCGAGCCGTCCGGCCGGGCCTCGTCCTGTTCGCCCCAAGTCGAGTAGTAGTAGTTCGAGCCCGCCTCGACCTCGGCCGCGCAGGAGTCGACGCGCCGGTACGCGGGGCGGACGCCCCAGCCGCGGCGCTTCGCCCGTGCGAGCTCCTCGGTCGCTCCGCAACCGGCCGCGATCGCCGCGTCCGAGAGGCCCAGCTGCTTGAGCCGCACCCAGTCGTCGGCCACGAGGTCGTCGAGGTGCCCGGCCGGGGCATGGAGTCGCTCCAGCTCGGCGCGGAACCACGGATGCGCGCCCTCGGGCAGGTCCCAGGCGTCAGGCCCGTCGAGCTCCCGCGAGCGGCGCGCCTTCAGGAACGCCTCGCCGAAGGTGCGCCCGATCCCCATCGCCTCGCCGACCGACTTCATCTGCGTGCCGAGCGTCGTGTCCGCGCCAGGGAACTTCTCGAAGGCGAAGCGCGGGAACTTGACGACGACGTAGTCGAGCGTCGGCTCGAAGCTCGCGGGCGTCGTCCCGGTGAGGTCGTTCGGAATCTCGTCGAGCGTGTAGCCGACGGCGAGCTTCGCGGCGACCTTGGCGATCGGGTAACCGGTCGCCTTCGACGCCAGCGCCGACGACCGCGATACACGCGGGTTCATCTCGATCACGCGCAGCTCGCCCGTCTCGCGCTCGCGCGCGAACTGGATGTTCGAGCCGCCGCAGTCGACGCCCACCGCCCGGATGACCGCGATCGCCGCGTCGCGCAGCTCCTGGTAGGCCTCGTCCGAGAGCGTCATCTGCGGCGCGACCGTCACCGAGTCGCCGGTGTGGACGCCCATCGGGTCGATGTTCTCGATCGAGCAGACGACGACGGCGTTGTCGGCGTGGTCGCGCATCAGCTCGAGCTCGAACTCGTCCCAGCCGAGGAGCGACTCCTCGACGAGCACCTGGCCGACCGGGCTCTCGGCGAGCGCGCGCTCGAGTAGCCGTTCCAGCTCCTCGGGGTCGTGAGCAGTCCCGCCGCCGTGTCCGCCCAAGGTGAACGCGGGGCGCAGAATCACAGGAAACGAGACATGTCCCGGGACCTGGTCCCGGGACGTGGCTATTTCGGACGCAGGGACCTTGAGGCCGGCTGCGCGGACGGTCTCGCGGAAGAGGTCGCGGTCCTCGGCGCGGCGGATCACGTCGATCGGCGCTCCGATCAGCTCGACGGAGAGGTCTTCGAGGATCCCCTCCTCCGCCAGCGCGACGGCGAGGTTCAACGCGGTCTGGCCGCCCATCGTCGGAAGCAGCGCGTCCGGCCGCTCGCGCTCCAGCACGCCCGCGACGCCCTCGAGATCGAGCGGCTCGAGATACGTCCGGTCGGCGAACCCGGGGTCGGTCATGATCGTCGCCGGGTTCGAGTTGACGACGATCGTCCGGAACCCGTCCGCCCGCAGGACCTTCAGCGCCTGGCAGCCGGCGTAGTCGAACTCACACGCCTGCCCGATCACGATCGGCCCGGAGCCGATCAGGCAGATCGAATCGATGTCACGCCGCCTTGGCGAGGCCGCTCACCTCCTCGACCCACGACTCGAGAATCCCCCAGGCATCGTGCGGCCCGGGGCCGGCCTCCGGATGGAACTGCACCGAGCGCGCCCGCTCGCTGCGCAGCTCCAGCCCCTCGACGGTTCCGTCATAGAGCGAGACATGCGTCTCCTCGCGCGACTGGGTCGGCGAGACGGCGAAACCGTGGTTCTGCGACGTGACGAGGACGCCGTTCGTGCTTCGCTCGAGCACCGGATGGTTCGCACCGCGGTGGCCGAACGGGAGCTTGTACGTCTTGCGCCCGGTCGCGATCGCCAGCAGCTGGTGGCCGAGGCAGATCCCGAGGATCGGGACCCGTCCGATCAAGTTGCACAGTGTTACTTGCTCGTCCTCGAGCGGCGCGGGGTCGCCGGGGCCGTTCGAGAGCAGGACGCCGTCGTAACGAACGAGCTCGTCCGCATCGACATCGTGCGGATAGACCGTGACCGCGGCGCCCGACCAGGCGAGCCGGTTCAGGATCGAGCGCTTGCAGCCGTAGTCGACGACCGCGATCCGCGCCCACCCCGCGTCGGAGAAGACGAACGGCTCGCGCGTCGAGACCTTCGCCGCCAGCGCGCGGCCGGCCATCGGAGGCTGGGCGCGGGTCGCGGCGAGCGCCTCGTCGATCGACGCCTCGCCGCCCATCGCGATCGCCCGCATCGCGCCCGCCTGACGCAGGTGCAGGACGAGCGAGCGCGTGTCGATGCCGGTCAGCGCGACGACGCCCTCGTCGTGCAGCCAGTCCGTCCAGGCGGGGCCGCGCGCCTCGCGCATGACGACCGCGCGGGCATGGGCGCGCCCGGACTCCGAGCGCGTCGGCGCGACGCCGTAGTTCCCGACCATCGCAGCCGTGAAGCAGACGATCTGGTCGGCGTAACTCGGGTCGGTGACGACCTCCTGGTAGCCGGTCATCGCCGTCGTGAAGACCGCCTCGCCGAACGCGTACCCCTCGGCGCCGACCGACTCGCCGCGGAAGACCGTCCCGTCCTCGAGGAGCAGGAAGCCGTTCACGACTCGTGCACCAGCCTTCCGGCCGCGATCGTCGCCCGCACCCGGCCGCGCAGCTTCTCGCCGATCAGCCACGAGTTCTTGGAGCGGCTCTTGAACCCGTCCTCGGCCACCTGCCAGCTCGCCTGCGTGTCGAGGAGCACCGCGTTTGCAGGCGCGCCGACCGCGATCCTCGGCGCGTCGAGCCCGTACGCGCGGGACGGCCCGGCGGACATCCGCTCGAGGAGCGTCTCCAGCGAGATCAGGCCCGGCTCGACGAGGTGCGTGTAGAGCGACGAGAACGCCGTCTCGAGCCCGGTCACACCGAACGGCGCCGCCTCGAACGGCACCTCCTTCTCGTGCCGCGCGTGCGGGGCGTGATCGGTCGCGACGCAGGAGATCGTCCCGTCGCGCAACGCCTCGATGAGCGCCTTCCGGTCGTCTTCGGCTCCCAGCGGCGGGTTCATCTTCACGTTCGGATCGAGCGTGCGCACCGCCTCGTCCGTGAGCACGAGATGGTGCGGCGTCACCTCGGCCGTCGCCCGGACTCCCTCGCCGTGGGCTCGCCGAAGCGCGTCGACCGAGGCCCGCGCGGAGAGGTGCATCAGGTGGAGCGTCCGGTTCTCGTACATCGCCAGCGCGAGGTCGCGCTCGACCATCACGCTCTCCGCGATCGAGGGCCAGCCGCCGATCCCGAGCTCCGCGGAGACGACTCCTTCGCGCATGTGCCCGCCGCGCGAGAGCGTCGGGTCCTCGCAGTGCACCGCGAGCGGCCGGTCGGTGATCGATGCGTACTGGAGCGCGCGCCACATGAGCGCCGTCGCGACCACGGGACGCCCGTCGTCGGTGAACCCAACAGCGCCTTCGTCGGCGAGCTCGCCCATCTCGGTCAGCTCCGAGCCTTCCTGCCCCTTGGAGATCGCGGCCAGGAAGCCGACCTGCACCTCGGCGTCGTCGCGGGCCTGCTCGACGAGCGCGCCCAGCACCGCGGCCGTGTCGACGACCGGCTCCGTGTTCGGCATGGCCAGGATCGCGCAGTAGCCGCCCGCAGCCGCGGCCCGCGTTCCGGTCGAGATCGTCTCCTCGTCCTCGCGGCCCGGAGTCCGCAGGTGGACATGCGGGTCGACGAACCCCGGCGCGAGCACGAGGCCTGTCCCGTCGATCACCCTGTGCGAGTTCTGCGGCAGGTTCGAGCCGAGCTCGGCGATGACGCCGTCGTCGACCTTGACGTCGACCTGCGAGTCGAGGCCCTCGACCGGGTCGAGCACGCGGGCGCCGCGGACGATCAGGTTCTCCTTCGGCGCGTCCTTGACGAAGAGCATCACGCCACCCCCATCGGAACTTCGGCCTCGACCGGCTTGGGCCCGGTCGTGAGCAGGTCGTAGAGAACGGCCATGCGGACGACGAGCCCGGCGCGCACCTGCGTCTCGATCAGCGCGTCGGCCGCGTCGGCGACGAGCGGGTCGATCTCGACCCCGCGGTTCATCGGCCCCGGATGCATGACCTTCTGGCCCGGCCGCAGCCGCTCCGGAGTGACGCCCCAGCGGGCGGTGTACTCGCGGAGGCTGGGCACGTAGTTCGCGCCCTCGAGCATCCGCTCTTTCTGCATGCGCAGGACGTAGACGATGTCCGCGGCTCCGATCGCGTCGATGTCCGTCGTCGCCTCGCAGCCCATCTCCTCGATCCCGCGCGGGAGGAGCGGCGGCGGCCCGACGAGCGTGACCCGCGCTCCGAGCAGGACGAGCGCCTGGATGTTCGAGCGCGCGACCCGCGAGTGGAGGACGTCGCCGACGATCGCCACGTGCAGCCCCTCGATGCGGCCGAACTGCTCCTGGATCGTGTACAGGTCGAGGAGCGCCTGCGTCGGGTGCTGGTGCTTTCCGTCGCCCGCGTTGACGATCCGCGCCTCGGTCACCCTCGCGACGAGCTGCGGCGCGCCGATCTGCGGGTGGCGCAGCACGATCACGTCCGGGTCGTACGCGCCGAGCGTGATCGCCGTGTCCTTCAGCGACTCGCCCTTGTCGACCGCGGAGCCGGAGGCCTTGATCGACATCGTGTCCGCGGAGAGTCGCTTCGCCGCGAGCTCGAAGCTCGACGACGTGCGCGTCGAGGACTCGTAGAAGACGTTGATCACGAGCCGGCCGCGCAGCGTCGGCAGCTTCTTCATCTCGCGGTCGAGCGAGCGCTCGAGCGTGCGGGCCGTGCCGAGCAGTCGCTCGATGTCTTCGCGGGACAGGTCGCCGATCGAGATCAGATGCCTCGTCGGCGGCGGGTTGGGCGGGCGCAGGTCGTCCCGCATCACGTGTAGGTCACCCATGTGCACCCTCCTCTGGGGCGAAAATCAGCAGAACCTGGTCGACCTCGTCGATCTCGACGAGCTGCACCTGGACGCGCTCCTCGCGCGCCGTCGGCAGGTTCTTGCCGATGTAGTCGGGACGGATCGGAAGCTCTCGGTGGCCGCGGTCGGCGAGGCAGGCGAGCTGCACGCGCGCGGGGCGGCCGTAGTCGAACAGCGCCTCGATCGCGGCACGAATCGTGCGGCCCGTGTAGAGGACGTCGTCGACGAGAACGCACGTCATCCCCTCGAGCGGGAAGTCGAGTTTCGTGTCGCGCACGACCGGCTGCGGGTGGATCGGCGCCTCGCCCCCGCGCACACGGACGTCGTCGCGGTAGAACGTGATGTCGACGGAGCCGAGCTTGACCTCTCGTCCGGTCAGCTCGGCGATCACGTGGCGCAGGCGCTGGGCGAGCGGCACTCCGCGAGTGTGGATGCCGACGAGAGCGACGCTCTCCAGATCGGCGTTCGCCTCGACGATCTCGTGCGCGATGCGCGTGAGGCTGCGGTGGATCGCCTCGCCGTCCAGCAGGATCTTCTCGGAGGAGACGCCCGCCTGGCTCAACGGTTCGACCTTCCAGGCGTGCAGGCGCAGGCGTGCGTGTGCATCGGACTCCTTTCCGGCCTCTCTGGACCGAGTTAAAGGGGTTCGGGTCGCGCCGGACTGTAGCGGCAAGTTCGGACGGAGTCCATGATGGTCGCGTGACGCTGCGGCGATTCACTCCGAAGGACGTTCTTCGCGAGACGTTCTTGACGCAACTCGACGTCGCGCCCGACGGCTCGTCGGCGGTCTACGGGCGGCGCACGATCGAAGACGGCGCCTACAGGACGAGGCTCTGGCGGGTGCCGCTCGGCGGAGGTCGGGCCGAGCAGATCACGACCGGCGACACCGACACGCGGCCGCGCTTCTCGCCGGACGGGAAGACGCTCGTCTTCATGTCGGGCCGCTCGGGGAAGTCGCAGCCGTGGCTCCTGCCGCTCGCGGGAGGCGAGCCCCGCCCACTCGCCGAGTTCCCGGCACAGGCCGCCGCCGCGGATTGGGCTCCGGACGGACACAGCATCGCCGTCCTCGCCCAGACCGGCGAGCAGCGCTTCCGCGTCGGCGATCAGGAGCAGCCCACTGCGCGGCGCATCAAGGATCTGAACTGGCGCCTCGACGGCGCGGGTGTGCGCGACCAGTTCATAAGCCTCTGGGTCGTCCCGTCGCGCGGCGGCAAGCCGAAGCGGCTCACGGAGCCGCGCTACGAGGTCGCGACGGCGTTCTGGACGCCGGACTCGAAGCGGATCGGCTTCCTGGCGGACCCCCGCCCGGAGGCCGGCCTCCTCGAGCAGCTCCGGGCCTGGTCGGTTCCGGCGACCGGCGGGCGGCCGACGAAGCACGCAGAGCTCGCGGGCGAGGTTGCGGCCGGCGCGTTCTCGCCGAGCGGGAAGCTCGCCTACCTCGGTCTCGACGACCCGTCGTTCAGCGGCTCCTCCAACCTCGGCCTCTGGGTCAAGGACGGGCGCTCGACGCGGCGCCTCGGCGAGGAGCTCGACCGCACGTTCTTCTTCATCGTCATCGGCGACCTGCTCGACTTCGCCGCGGAGTTCCCGGTGCCGCTCTACTGGCTCGACGACGAGAACGTGGTCGCGCCGGTCACCGATCGAGGGAGCTGCGTTCCCTACCGCTTCGGGCTCGACGGCTCGGTCGAGCGGCTCGTGGAGCGAGACGACGCGATCTGCACCTGGCTCTCGGTCGGAGGCGGCCGGATCGCGACGATCGCGAGCGTCGACGGCGGCGCGTGCGACGTCTACTCGGTCGAGGACGGCGACCTGCGGCGCCTGTCTCGCAACGGCGGCACCTGGTTCGGCCCGTACCGCAGGGATCCCGAGCGCCACGCGGTCCGCCACCGCGAAGGCCACGAGATCGATGCCTGGGTCGTTCGGCCGCGAGGCAGGCGCAGCAAGGGGCTCGTGCTGCAGATCCACGGTGGCCCACACTGCGCGCACGGGCCGGCGCCGTGGCTGGAGATGGTCGCGCTCGCCGACGCCGGCTTCACCGTCCTCTACGGCAACCCGCGCGGCTCGGTCGGCTACGGCGAGGCCTACGCGAAGGCGATCGAGGGCAACTGGGGCGAGGCGGACGACTCCGACTGCATGCGCCTCGTCGACTGGGCGGTCCGAAAAGGACTGGCGCCGCGGGATCGCGTCGGCCTGCTCGGGCTCTCGTACGGCGGCTACATGACGAACTGGCTGCTCGGGCACCATCCGGGCCGGTTCGCGGCCGCGGTCAGCGAGAACCCGGTGCTCGACCTGTTCTCGTTCTACGGCGAGTCCGACTACGGGTTCACGATCGCCGAGCACGTCGGCGGGATCGAGGAGCCGTGGCACGACTTCGAGCGCATGCTCGACCGCTCGCCGGGCGCGAAGCTCCACCGGAACACGGCTCCGCTCCTCCTGCTGCAAGCCGAGGGCGACCTCAGATGCCCCGCGGGGCAGACCGACATCGCGTTCACGATGCTCCGCCGGCTCGGCCAGACGGTCGAGATGGTGCGCTATCCGGAGGAGTCGCATCTCCTGCTCGAACTCGGCCGGCCCGACCGGCGCGTCGACCGCCTGGAGCGCATCGTCGACTGGTTCGAGCGCTACCTCTAACTCCTTAGTAACACTGTGTTACAAGGATTTGTGGGCAACGGCGACGAGCCACTCGAGCGAGTACTCGTTCTGCTCCGGCAGCTCGGCTTCCATCCGCGCGACGCCTTCGTCGAGCTCGGCTTCATCGAGCAGCTGCAGCGGGGAGATGAATCGCCGGCGGACCCGCTCGATCGCCGTCGCCCGGCTGACCGACGCCGATTGAGTAAGTCGATGCAGATCGACCTGCACGAAGCCGGCGCCGCGCAGCTCTGAGTCGAGCTCCTCGGGAGTCGGAAACCGCGCTTTGTCGATCGCCTCCAGCGAGGGGAAGAACCGCTTCAGCCAGTAGCGCTCGAAGTGGAGCGGATGGAAGCTGCCGATCGCGAGTCGGCCGTCCGCACCGAGCACGCGGGCGGCTTCCGCGAACGCGCGCGGGCGATCGACGAGATGGACGACGAGCCACATCAGCGCCCGCTCGAACCAACCGTCCTTGAACGGGAGCTGCTCGGCCGGCGCGACCTTGACCGTGCTCACGCGTTCGCGCGCGAGCGCAGCCATCTCGGGCTCCGGCTCGACGCCCCACACCCGCGACCCGCGCTCGACGAGCGCTTCCGCGGCCCGGCCCGTGCCGCAGCCGATGTCGAGCACCCGGCGGCCGGCGAGGTCGCCCTCGCGCACGAGCAGCTCGAAGACCTCCCACCAGTTGGCGTCCGTCGGCCGCAGCTCGTCGTAGCCGCGAGCGACCCGCCCAAAATCAGGCTTCGTCGACGATTTCCTCCGGCTCGGTGAGAGCCTCGATCGCGTGCTGCGCCGCCTCGAGCGACTCCTCGGGCACCAGCACCTTCTGCGGCGCGTCCTCGCTTCCGAGCGGATCGTGCTCGACCGCGAACTCGAGCTCGGAGTCGATCCCTGCCGAGCGCAGGATCGTCTGCAGCTCCTCCGCCTCGGTCACGTCGCCGGCCATCGCCACCTGAACCAATCGGGTCATTCCTGTGCCTCCTCGCCAGACGACACGGCCTCTCTCTCGCCCCGCCGGGTGAGCGCGCCGCCCTTCTCCAGCAGCGGCCCGCCGCGCTCCGCGAAACGGACGTCGATCGTATCGAAGTCCTTGGGCACGACAGTGTTCGGGAAGATGGTCCGCGCCTCCCGTGCCACCTCGCCTCCGAAGTAGCGGTTCGAGAGATGCGTCAGCGCAAGGAGCTCGACCTCGGCGGCGCGCGCGACTCCGGCCGCCTCGTGCGCGGTCGAGTGTTGCGTCTCCCGGGCGCGCTCGCGCTCGTCCTCGCAGAACGTCGCCTCATGGACGAGCACGTCGGCGTTGCGCGCGGCCTCGATCACGGACTCCGACGGGCCGCCGTCGCCTGCGATCACGACCTTGCGCCCCGGGCGAGCCGGGCCGAGCACGTTGTCCGGGGTGACCGTCGTCCCGTCCGCGAGCGTCACCGACTCGCCGCGCTGAAGCGCTCCTCGTTCCGGGCCTGACGGCACGCCGAGCGCGTCGGCGGCCTGAACGTCGAAACGCCCCGGCCGCGCGTCCTCGACGAGCGCATACCCGACCGCGGAGACGCCGTGCGCGACGGCAAACGCCTCCAGCCGGTAGTCCTCGCGGATCAGCTCGTCGCCGGCACGGAGCTCCTTGAGCTCCACGGTGTACGTGAGCCGTCCGAAGATCCGCCGCAGGGCGCCGAAGAGGTCGCGCAGCCCCGGCGGGCCGTAGATCGTGATCGGCACCTCGCGCCCGCGGAGCGAGAACGTCTTCAGCATGCCGGGCAGCCCGAGGTAATGGTCGGCGTGGTAGTGCGTCAGGAAGACCTCACGCAACTCGATCAGCCCGACGTTCGAGCGCAGGAGCTGTCGCTGCGTCCCCTCGGCGCAGTCGAAGAGCAGCCGTTCGCCGCCCCGCCGCAGGAGGAGCGCGGCCGGCGCGCGCTGCGCGGTCGGCATCGAGCCGGACGTGCCGAGGAAGACGAGATCGAGGTCCACGGAGCTAGTTAACCAGCCTCGACCGGCCGGATCCGTGCCCCGTTACGGAAGCGTCAGGCGCTCGCCGGGGCTGATCGTCGTCCCCGCGAGGTGGTTTCGGGCCTGGAGCTTCCAGACGCCCTCGCGCGGATCCCCCGCGTAGCGCGCCGAGGCGATCGACCAGAGCGTGTCGCCGGGCTTCACGACATACACCTGAACGCGGCCGGCTCCATCGACCGAGCGCGTGAGCAGGCTCCAGCCGAGAAACGTGGCGACGAGCACGATGAGAGCGATCCGACCGAACATGTGTTCGCCATGGTAGAGCGAACACGTGTTCGTGTCAAGTCAGTCGCCGACGCGGAACGGGAGGCCGACGTAGGTCGCCTTGCGCGCCGCATCCATCTCGGCCACGACCGTCGCGCCGTAGACGTAGTACCCCGGCTTCAGCCGCTTCGACGGGAACTGGATCACCTTGTCCCAACCACCGACGAGCTTCCCGCGCGACCTGAGCACCGCTCCCCGCATGCGAACGGTCCGCAGCGAACGTGAGATCAGCGCTCGGAGTGTCGGCGCCACCTTCCCGGGCCGCCTGACGCGGTAGAGCCCGGCGGTGTAGCGCGTGCCCTCCTCGGAGCCGGCGACGAAGCTCCAGAACTTGTTGCGCTCGGAGCGCCGCCGCGCGCCGCCCATGAAGCTGAGATGGACGCCGACGGGCCGGTAGTCGTGACGCCACGCGACCCGCCTGCCCGCGCAGCGCGTCTGGCCCGCGGAGATCGCGCCCTTGACGATCGCGTATGACGGGCGCCGGGTCCAGTCGGCGCGCATCAGCCCGGACTGCCAGCGGTCGAGGTTCGCCTCGTCGACGAGGTTGAAGAAGAGCACCGACTCGACGGACGGGTCGCAGGCCATGAGCGGGATCAGGTTCCCGTAGATCGCCGCCTGCGTCCCCTCGTCGGTCGTGACCACGCTCTCCTTGCCGAAGTAGGCCGCGCGATTCGCGGGTGGGATCGAGACCTGCCAGCCGACCTCGTTCAGCCGCAGCTTGAGCGTGCGCGCGGGGCCGTACGGCATGCCGGCCTCCTCGAACGTCGGCTGAGCGGTGCCGTGGAACGCGTCCCAGACGGCCTGCTTGATCCGGGCCAGGTCCGGGATGCCCGCGTTCGGCCACGCGTAGCCGGCGTCGAGCTTGTCCGTGGACGCGTTCGGGTACGGGTGGTAGCTGAGCGCGTCCATGATCGGCTTCTTCCGTTTGCTGCTGCGGTACGTGCGGCCCATGTCGTGGATGCAGCGGACCGGCGAGATCGAGAGGTTCCCCGGGGCGAACGGGTTGTCGGTCCCGCGCGGGCCCAGGCCGACCCCGATCACGGTGATCGAGCGGTCGACCGACTTGAGCGCGTCGTAGGAGGCAGCGAGCACCGACTCGTAGCCGCCGCACGCGGCGCGGGTGCCGTTCTGGTTGTACTGCGGCTGCCAGAACCGCGACTTGTTCGGCTCGTTGCCGATGATGAAGTCCTTGACCGTCGGGAACGTCCGCGCGACGAGTGCTGCGAAGGCGGCGAACCTGCCGGGGGCGACGCGCGACTCGGTGAGCGCCTTCGCGCGCTCCGGATAGATGTCCAGCGTGATGCGGACTCCGTCGGCCTGCGCGTCCTGGATCGCCGCCGTCAGGTTGTCCTGGCCGTTGATCGTCGTCGGGTGCGCAGAGTCCCAGAGCAGCGTGATCCGGTTCTCCGTCAGCCCGACATCCTTCATCGCGTCGTAGAAGCGGGCCGCGACCTCGGGCGAGGCCTTCGGGTGGTCGTCGGCCGCTCCGACTCGGATGTCTGCGGCAGCCGCCGGTGCCAGGAGCAGCGCTCCGAGCACGCATACAAGCGTCAGCCTCGCGGCCGCTGGCACTCCGTTCCGCATCAGACCCTCCGCATCAGGATTGCAGAACGGTCAGGACGGCGTCCAGGACCTTCCCCGCCCCGAACCGGACGGGGTCGTCGGTCGGAAGGCCGGTCTCGTCCTCGACCGCGATCGCCGCGGCACGGGCCTCCGCGTCGCCGAGCGCCCGCGTGTTGAGCGCGATCGCCGCGACCCGAGCGGGGCGGGACGGAAGCGACGCGCGCTCGTGCAGCTCGACGATCTCCCGCAGCGGCGGCAGCGGGTAGCCGGGGTAGCCCTCGATCTCCGTCGCCCCCGCCACGTGGCAGAGCACGTACACGTGGGGCGCCGATCCGTGCATGAGCCCGAGTGTGACGCCCGAGTAGGCCGGATGCGAGAGCGCGCCCTGGCCCTCGACGAAGAGCAGCTCTCCCCCACGCTCGGCGCCCTCGACGACGAGCCGCTCGGCGGCCCCGGCGATGAAGTCGGCGACGACCGCGTCGATCGCGATGCCCCAGCCGGCGATCGCGACGCCCGTCTGGCCGGTCGGGACGAACTGCGACTCGAGGCCGCGCGCCTGCGCCTCGCGGTCGAGCTCGATCGCGACCGTCTTCTTGCCGATCGCACAGTCGGAACCGACGGTGAGCACGGTCTTGGCCGACAGCTTGAGGTTCGCGCCGGTCGGCACGTTGAGATCCGGGGGTGGCTTGCGCAGGTCGCGCAGCTCGACCCCGTGGCGTGTCGCCAGCTCGACGAGCTCGGGATCGTCGGAGATGAACTCGTGCAGGCCGCTCTCGACGTCGAGGCCGGCTGCGATCGAGTCCTTCAGCAGGTCGCGCCAGGCCGGCGGGAACCGTCCGCCCTGCGTGGCGACCCCGACGAGTGCCGTCGTGGGCCCGAACGGAAGCGCGTCGGCCACGGAGCCGACGACCGGGATCCCCTTGTGGCGCTCGCCGGGCCGCTGCGAGTCGAGGATCGCGACCGTCGGGTGCGGGCTGTAGTCGACGACGCCGCGCATGGTCTTCCCGTAATGCGCGTCCCCCGACTTGCCTTCAGCGAGGATCAGGTACCGCTTCTCTAACACCGAGCCCCGGGCTCTCCGAAGGAAGCTGCACGCCGTCGACCAGCTCGACGCCCGGCCACGGGTCGTGGCGAAGCAGCAGGTTGCCGTCCAGATCGACGTGGTCGCAGAGGCTGGCGATCTGCGCCCCGGCCGCGACCGCGAGCCCCGACTCGTTCATGCAGCCGAGCATCACGCCGAGCCCGAGCGCCCGCGCGACGTGGGCGATCCGGACGGCTTCGCGGATCCCGCCCGACTTCGCGAGCTTGATGTTCACGCCGTGCGCGCGCTCGGCGCAGGCAGGGACGTCGCCGGCCGTGTGACAGTCCTCGTCGACGAAGATCGGGAGCGGCGAGCGCTTCTTCAGCGCCGGGCCGTCGGCGTCGCGGGCCGGCAGCGGCTGCTCGCAGTACTCGACGCCGAGCTCCGCGAGCCGGGCCAGCGACTCGAGGGCCTCGTCCAGCGACCAGGCCTCGTTCACGTCGACCATCAGCGGCAGCTCGGTGACGCCCCGCACCGCGCGCACCCGTTCGACGTCGAGCCCGTCGCGCCCGCCGAGCTTCAGCTTCAGCCGCTTGAAACGTCCGGCGACGGCCTCGGTCCGCCTGGCCATGTCGTCCGCGTCGCCGAGCCAGATCGTCCAGGAGGTCGGCGGGCCGGCCCGGCGCAGCCCGAGCAGGCGCCACACCGGCTGTCCCGTCAGCTTGCCCTGGAGGTCGTGCAGGGCCGCGTCGATCGCCGCGCGCGCCGCAGGCTCCTCGGAAGGCAGCCGCGCCTCGATCTCGTCGAGCGCCCATGGATCGTCGCCCAGCTCGTCCGCCTGCGCCTCGAGGTACGCGAGCGCGGACTCGGCCGACTGCCCGTAGTGGGCGATCGGCGTCGCCTCGCCGTAGCCCGTCACACCGTCGTGCTCGAGCTCGACGTAGACGACGTCCGCCGAGTCCTGCGCGCTGCGCGAGATCACGAACGTCTCGGCCAGCTCGAGCGTCGCGGACCGGGCGGAGAGCTTCATCGGCGCAAGCCTAGAAGCTCCCCGCCGTTAGCCGCTATGCGGCCACCTCGAGCGCAGGCTGCTCCGGGGCTTCCTCTTGAGCCCGGGCTCGTGACGGGATCGCGAACGACGCGATCGCTCCGAGGCCGACGACAGCGGCGCCGACCCAGACCGCAGGCCGCAGCCCGTCGACGAAGTCCTGGCCCGACAGGTAGCCGCCGTAGTGGGCGAAGATCGAGGCGAGGACGGCGACACCGAACACGCCGCCTAGCTCGCGGATGGCGTTCGCGGCTCCCGAAGCCTGTCCCTCCTCCTCCCGCCTGACCGCGCTGAGCACGACGTTGGCGACCGGCGCGAAGAAGAGCGCCATCCCGATGCCCGAGATGAAGAACGGGATCACGAGGTCGCTGTACGGCGTCGTCGGCGTCGAGACCGTCGCGATCCAGGCGAGCCCGAGCGCCTGCAGCGTGAGCCCGACGCCCATGATCCGCTGGCCGCCGATCCGGTCGGAGAGGGCTCCCGCGACGGGCGAGATGAAGATCGGCATCGCCGTCCACGGAAGGATCCGGATCCCCGCCTGGAGCGGCGAGTAGCCCTGCACGGTCTGGAAGAACTGGGCCAAGAGGAAGATCGACCCGAACATCCCGAAGAACATGAAGAGCGACGACACGTTCGTCAGCGTGAACGCGCGGTTGCGGAAGAAGCGCATCGGCAGCATCGGCGCGCGCGTCCGCAGCTCCCAGAGGACGAACAGCGCGAGTGTGACCGACCCGACCACGAACGACCCGACGATCTCCGCCGAGCCCCAACCGATCGAGTTGGCGCGAACGAGCCCCCACACGATCCCGAACAGCCCGGCGCTTGCGAGCGCGAGGCCCGGAAGGTCGAGACCACCGGCCGGGCCGTGCGACTCGCGCAGCCGCAGGAATGCGAGCGGCGCCAGGACCAGCCCGAGCGGCACGTTGAGCCAGAAGATCCACTGCCAGGAGATTCCTTCGACGACGGCGCCGCCGACGAGCGGTCCGATCGCTACCGCGAGACCGGCGATTCCGCTCCAGGCACCAAGCGCCAGCCCGCGCCGCTCCGGCGGAACCGCCGCGGACAGGATCGTCAGGGTGAGCGGCATCACGATCGCGCCGCCCACGCCCTGCGCAGCGCGTGCCAGGTCGAGCGCGGTGGCACTCGGAGCGAGAGCCGCCGCGGCGGACGACAACGTGAAGATGCCGATCCCGACCGAGAACATCAGCCGCCGGCCGAAGCGGTCGCCGAGGGCCGCCCCGGTCAGGAGCAAGACGGCGAAGGTCAGCGTGTACGCGTTCACCGTCCACTCGAGCTGGGACAGCGACGCGTGCAGGTCCTTGCGGATGACCGGCAGTGCGGTGGTCACGACGAGGTTGTCGAGCGTGACCATGAAGAGCGCGACCGAGGTGATCGCGAACGTCCAGATCGTCTTGCTCCGTGTGCTCATCTCTCCCTCCGTAGTTCTTGATTAGTCACTTACTTCGCTGGGAAAAAAGAGAACGGTCCGTCTGTCATTTCCCCAGCCCCTCGAGGAGTCGCTGCGCCCAGGGCTCCGTCGGCTGCTCCAGCCCCATCGACGCGATCACGTTCAGGAGCATGCCGGTCGCGAAGAACCGGCTGATCTCTTCCGTCGGCAGGCCGCCGGCGACGTGCTCGACGTAGCTGACGAGATCGCTGTAGCCGTTTCGGACGACGGTCTCGATCTCCGGATCGCCGCATGCGGCGTAGGCCTGCATCTGCGAGCGCAGCCGGATCCTGTCCTGGAGGAGCTGCTCGCGGTAGACCGTGCCCATCGCGTGCAGGGCTTCGACCCCGCGCTTCCCCTCTGCGGCGTGCTGGAACGCCTCGAGAGTCTCGCGGAAGCAACGCGCGACGACCGCGATGAACAGCTGCTTCTTCGTGCCGAAGAGCCGGAAGACGTAGGGCTGCGAGATCCCTGCCCTCGCGGCCATGTTCTCGGTGGAGGCGCCGTCGAGCCCGTGCTCGGCGAACTCGATGTAAGCAGCGTCGAGCACGGACTCGCGACGCTCCTCTGCGGACTTCCTCTTCGTCGTGGTTGCCATGTAAGTAAGTTAGCACTCACTTACTTTCTCGTCAACAACGACGGGTTCCGTTACGAAGCGAAGCCCTCGGTCACCTCGCCTTTGTGCGCAGCAAAGGCGGCCAGGACCTCCCCTTTCTCCTGGTCGGGCACCTGGAAGTTGTCGAGCGTCCGCATCAGCTCAGCGGCGACCTCGTCGAACTCGTCCGGAGAGATCTTCAGCTGGCGATGGGCTTCCTCCAGGCCGAGATCGGTACGGCCCGGATGTGTCGCGGCGTAGCTCTGCGGCCCGCCGGCGACGTCGCACACCCACAGGGTGCGCATGAACTTCAGTCCGGGAAGCCGAGCGAGGCTGTCGGTGTGCCATTCGCGGAGTGCTGGGTTCTCCGAGTTCTGGCCGACGATCGGATTGCGGACGATCGCTTCGCTGAAGTGGTCGACCACCGCTGCGATCGCGAACGCACCACCGAGCCGCTCGTAGAGACTCGATTCCGCCACTTTCCACCTCCTAGATGGATTTAGAAGCCGTGCCCGTGATACGCCTGAACGTCCGGCCCGGATTCGCGAACGGACGATTCCGGGATGGGGGGCTAGACTGGAGGCTCCGCGCCTGTAGCTCAGGGGATAGAGCGCGCGCCTCCGGAGCGCGAGGTCGCAGGTTCGATTCCTGCCAGGCGCATGATCTTCCGATTAGCAGGGGTTTTCTGCGAACTCAAGACGCGCTCGGCAAGCCCTCCCGTTCACCGCCATTGAGGATGTTCAGCTCCAACCGGCGCGTCATACTTGCTGGTCGCGTGACATTTACTACAAGCGGGCGGGTGCGCTGGCGGCAGCCGATCGAGGTAGTTCGCGCCGAACAAGTTCCATGAGCCGAGCGGCCGGCCCCAATCGTTGGGCCCTCGGCGGTGTGCTCACGGGCCACATCCTGCTCGGCTTTGCTTGGCTCTTTGTCTTTGTGGGAGCGGTCTTCTTCACCTCGTCGTACAGAGGGGGGACTGATCTGGTCCTCCTGCTCGGCGGCTTCTGCTGGCTTGTCACCCTCCCGATCATCGTCATGGGATGGCGGTCCGGTTCGCACTGGTACTGGGGCATTCCGGTCGCGTGGATGACCGTGTTCGCGATCGCCGCACTCGTGGTCGTAGGGCAGTCTGTAAGCGAGGCGACTTCGACTGAATCCAGTCCCCCACGGCCAGGGACAGCCTGCCCGAAGCGCCCCACTCGTGCCCGGAGCGCTCAGCCGCGAGCGGCCCGGTCCGTCGCAAGGCGCGGCCCTGATCGCCTTCGAGAGCGACCGCGACGGCAGCTTTCAGATCTATGTCATGAACGCCGACGGCAGCGATCAGCGGCGGCTGACCCGGAACGCTATGGGGAGTCGTTCTCCCGCCTGGTCGCCCGACGGGACGAAGATCGCCTTCACGAGGGGATGCTCGTATGGCAGTGACGACTCGAACAACGAGATCTTCGTCATGAATGCCGACGGCAGCGGACAGCGCAACGTGACGGGGACGCGACGGCAGAACGAAGAGTCTGCCGCCTGGTCGCCCGACGGGACCAGGATCGCCTTCGTGAGGACCGTGTACTCACGGGGCAGCGGCTCTGGGTTTGGCATCTTCGTCATGAACGCCGACGGCAGTGGACAGCGGGTGCTCGCGCGGAACGCCTCTGTGTCCGGCGACCCCACGTGGTCTCCTAACGGGAACCAGATCGCCTTCGCCGGGATCGACCTGACGATCCACGTCATGAACAGCGATGGCAGCGGGCAGCGGAGGCTGACCGACACTCAGGCGGATTCTGAGTCCCCCGCCTGGTCACCAGTCGCGAGCAGGATCGCCTTCACGATCTTCGGTGACGCGAACTATGCGATCTACACCATGAATTCCGGCGGCAGCGCCAAGCGCCGGCTGACACACGACGAGGCCGGGGATCCTGCTTGGGCGCCCAGCGGGGCCAAAATCGCCTTCGCGAGCTTTCGTGACGGGGACACGTCTGAGGTCTACGTCATGAACGCCGACGGCAGCGGACAGACGCGGCTCACCCACAACTCAGCCACTGATAGCGATCCATCCTGGCAACCGACGGGGCGACGTCGGTGAGGAGGCCAGCTCCCGACCCCGTCGACTTAGCGGCCATCGTGGGTGGCGAGCGCAAGCGCGGTCACGATTGACCGTCTTTCTCGTGGCGACGACCGGCCAGGAATGAACCGACGCGTTCGCTTCGGAATCGGCACTTTGGTGGCGGTGGTGGGGCTACTGGTGGCGTACTACGCGCTACCGCTCTTCTTGGCCATCATCAGCTTGGGCGAGATCTGTGCCTACTCGCCATTGGGAACCAATCTTTGTGGCGAATCGACCGGTGAATCGTCCGGTCCGCCGCGTGTCCCGGCGATTCTTCGTGAGGTAGTTGCCTGCAAGGAAGACGGCATCCGTTACATCGGCACGACTCCCGAAGGCGCCGAGGTTTGCCTCACGGTCAGCTCCAACGGGAGGGAGTTGGTCGAGACCGGGTTCAGCTTCGTCCGTGGAAGCGGCTGCCCAAATGGTGACCGCGGCGCGGTGCACGACGATTCCCCGGCAGCAGTCGATCGTTCAGGACATGTCGAGAGCAAGGGCCTCACGGCCACGATCCGAGGCGCCAAGGCATCAGGCGTGTTCGCGGACCCGGAGATCTGCCGCGGCAAGAAGTTCAAGTGGACTGCTCACCGCGCACCGTAGTCGTGCTCAACGGTGCCTACCTCGGAAATCGCGCGGCGAGACAACAATCCGCAGGCGTGGGTCGAAGTCCGCGGCCCTTCCCAGGACGCTCGAGGAAGGGCCGGGGTCGCTTCTAGAGAAACCGGCCGTCTGCACCGAAGAGACGGCGTCAGGTCTGCGCGATCACGAGCACGATGGTCATGACGGCAAGCGCGACGCCGCCGACGGTGAACAGTCCGACGGTGCGGAACCGCAGCGGTACGTGGCCGCCGGTTCGCAGCGCATGCTCCAACGCGCGCTGGCGTTGTGCACCGACGATTGACAGCCCGACCGCGAGAGACGCGTAGCCGCAGCCGAGCAGAATGTACGGCCACGGGGAGACGTCGAGCAGTTGAGGGGCGAACCGGCCCACAGCGAGCGCCCCGGCTGTGGCGCCAAGCGCGGTGCGCCACCACGCCAGCCACGTGCGCTCCGCAGCCATCGACGTACGTCGCACCTGATCGAGATCCGAAGGCGACGTCGAAACTGGAGGCACTTCGTCTTCGTCGGTGTGGTCTGAACCCGGCTGCGGCTCCGCCATGGCGGCATCTAACACAGTTCGTCCGGTCGCGGTCGGCTCACGCACCGCCGCGGGCCCACCGCCGGCTAGTCGCTGTTTCGGCCATGGCACGCGGGGTCGCCCTCGCCTCCTCGTAGGCGCCGCCAGTGAGCGCAACGAGACACCGTGCCTACCTCGGCCGAGAAAGAACGCTATTGGCAGGCAGGTTCGATTCCTGCCAGGCGCACGCCCCGCCGAGCGGGCAAAGGCCACCGGAACCTTCACTTTTCAGCCGGTTTTTGTCTTAGAAGCGGGATGCGCTTCGCGTTAGTCTCGGCGCATGACCTCGCGGCTTCGGCCCACCGGCGAGGTTCGGGAGCCAACGAGTCCCGAGTTGGTCCTGGTAGCGCCTCCACCTCTTGCACGCGCGGCGCGCGAGCGACTTCCGGATCCATCCGTGATCACGCAGCCCATGCTGCTGACTGGCCGCCCCCCGGCCACGACGCGCCTGAACGGGCCTCGAGTCGTCGTGCTCCGCGCGCCGCGGACGCGCGCCAAGCGATGGCGGCGATTCGTGGCCGCGGCCGCCGTCGTGGCAGGACTGGCGGCACTGATCGGGAGCATCCCGTTCGTACGCAACCATCTCGACAACGCCTCTGAGGCGAGGTGGCGCGCGCTCGGGGGAGCCGGGAACAACACCGGGCACCCGGGTTGGGGCGAGGCGGACCGGCCGTATCTGCGGATCGCCTCGGTCTCGTTCGCCAACGGAATCGGGAAGATGAACGGAGGCCCGTCGCCGCGTTACATCAGCAACCGGATCTTCAACGACGTCGGGCAGAACCTCTTCTCCGAGAACGGGGTCTCGCAGTGGGGATGGGTCTGGGGCCAGTTCCTCGATCACACCTTCGGTCTCCGGAACGAGAAGAAGGGGGAGAACGCGGCGATTCCCTTTGACTCGAAGGACCCGCTGGAGCGGTTCACGAACGATCTCGGGAGGATCGATTTCTACCGGACACCCGCCGCACCCGGGACCGGAGTGTCGACGCCGCGGCAGGAGATCAACACTGTTCCGAGCTACATCGATGCCTTCGCCATCTACGGTGGATCCGCCAAGAGGCTCGAGTGGCTGCGCGAGGGTCCGGTCGACGGAGACATGTCGAACAACGACGCTTCGCTCCTGCTGCCCGGCGGCTACCTCCCACGCGTCACCGCGCGGGACAAGGACCTCTCGTCAGCGCAGCGCGATCGCGCAACGCCCGCACCGGCGATGGACCTGATGGGCCCGCTCGTCGGTCACCGGACGAACGCGGTCGTTTCCGGCGACGTGCGCGCGAACGAGAACATCGCGCTCACCGCCACGCACACCCTGTTCGCGCAGGAGCACAACAGAATCGTCTCGAAGCTGCCCGCTTCCCTCTCGGCGGAGGAGCGATTCCAGATCGCCCGGCGGATCGTCGGCGCCGAGCAGCAATACATCACGTACAGGGAGTTCTTGCCCGCGCTCGGCGTTCGCCTGGCGCCGTACCGGGGGTATGACCCGACGGTCGATCCGACGATCACGAACGAGTTCGCGACGGTCGGCTACCGCGTGCACAGCATGGTGCACGGAGAGCTCGAGCCCACGGCGCCGGCGAGCGCCTACAAGCCGGGCCAGCTCGAAGCGTTCGAGCGGGCGGGAATCGAGGTGGAGCGCAAAGGAAGCGACGTCACGCTCGTGATCCCACTCGGTCTTGCGTTCGGCAATCCAGATCTGCTGCCGGCCGTTGGCCTCGGCCCCCTGCTCAAAGGCCTGGGCGCCGAGCGGCAGTACAAGAACGACGAGCAGATCGACGAGTCCTTGCGCAGCATCCTGTTCCAGATCCCGAAGCCCGGGAACCGCGACCCGCGCTCATGCGGCGCTCCGGTGGTGCAACCCGGCTGTTTCTCGGTCGTCCAGGATCTCGGCGCGATCGATATTGCGCGCGGGCGCGACCATGGCATTCCGAGTTACAACCAGCTCCGGGTCGCATACGGGCTGGCGCCGAAGCGCTCGTACGCGGCGATCACGGTTGAGAAGACGGCGCGCTTCCGGCGAAGTCGCCAGATCAGCCGACGCGATCCGATCGACGACCCGGACATCCTCGACTTCACGAGCCTGAGGGATGCGGACGGCAAGAAGATCCGCCTGAAGAGCGACGAGGCCGGAGAGGACGCCGTTGTCGGGGCGCGCCGCTCGACGCTCGCCGCGCGCCTCAAGGGCGTCTACGGCGCCGGCAACGTCGACAAGGTGGACGCGTTCGTCGGGATGCTGGCCGAACCACACGTGGCCAGAACGGAGTTCGGCGAGCTCCAGCTCGCAATATGGAAGAAGCAGTTCGAGGCGCTGCGCGACGGCGATCGGTTCTTCTATCTGAATGATCCGATGCTCGACCAGATCAGGCGCCGCTACGGCATCGACTACCGGCGCACGCTCGCACAGGTCATTCAGCTGAACACCGGGGAGTCCGTGCGGCCCGACGTCTTCGAGGCGCCATCCGAGTAAGGCCGGGCGGCCGTCGCTCTCGTGACGGTCGCTGTGTGAAGCTGTCGCGATGCCGTCCGGGTACCTGCGGAGCCTGAACCCCCGCCTCCCGCTGCCCGTGTGGCTGCTCCAGGTCGGCGGGCTCATGAACTCCTTCGGCAACGGGCTCGCGCTGCCGTTCCTCGTCATCTACCTGCACAACGTCCGCGGGTTCTCGCTCGGGACGGCCGGGCTGATCGTCGCCGTCTCCTCGCTCGCGCAGCTCGCCGCGGGCATCCTGGCCGGGCCGCTGATCGACCGGGTCGGAGCACGGCCGACGCTCGCCGGCGGGCTCGTCCTCCAGGCAATCGGCTACGGGCTGCTGCCGCTCGTGCGCGTGCCGTGGGAGGCGTTCGTCCTGGTCGCGATCGAGGGAGCGGGCAGCGCGGGCTTCTGGCCGAGCCAGTCGACGCTGATCTCGCGGCTGACCCCGGCGGTTCGCCGACATGCAGCCTTCGCTCAGCAGCGCGTGACGATGAACCTGGGAATCGGCCTCGGCGGTCTCGCGGCGGGCTGGATCGCCGTCGTCGGCAATCCGACGACGTTCACCGTCCTGTTCGTCCTCGACGCGCTCACGTTCCTCGCGTACGTCGGAGTGCTCGCGTTCGTCCCCGATCCCGGTGTGCCGGAGGACGAGGTCGGAGACACGCCCGCCACCTACGCGGCCGTCCTGCGGCACAAGACGTTCCTCGGCCTCTGGACGCTGAACTTCCTGTTCGTGGCGGCGGGGTACTCGCTCTTCACCCTCCTCCCCGCCTTCGCGCGCGACCAGGCCGGCCTGAGCGAGCGTCAGATCGGCGCGATCTTCTTCGTCAACACGATCGCGATCGTGCTCGCGCAGCTTCCGATCTCGCGCTGGATCGAGGGACGGCGCCGGATGCGCGCACTCGCGCTGATGCCGGCGCTGTGGGCCGTCGCCTGGTTGCTCGTCGACGCGGGCGGCTACTGGTTCACTGCCGGGACGGCGTTCCTGATCATCGCCTTCGCGGCGATCATGCTCGGGGTCGGCGAGTGCTTCCACGGGCCTGCCCACCAGGCGCTCGTCTCCGACATCGGCTCGCCGCACCTGCGCGGCCGCTACTTCGCCGTGCACAGCCTCTCGTGGGGGCTCGCCGGGTTCGTCGGGCCGGCACTCGGCGGCTTCATCCTCGCCGGCGCGCCGTTCGCGCTCTGGCCGCTCGCCTCGTTGGTGTGCGTGATCGCCACCGTCGGCGTGCTCCGCATCGAGCGCTACATCCCGGCCCACCTGCAACGCGTCCCGCACGACGACGCAGTGACGCCGACCCTGGCCGAGGCGCCCGGCTAGGTCGTGACGGTCGTGCTGGTGACCGGCATGTCCGGCACGGGGAAGTCCTCTGCCCTCGCCGAACTCGCGCGCCGAGGACACGAGGTCGTGGACACGGACCACGGCAACTGGATCACGGAGGCGCCCAACTCAGAGCGGCTCTGGCGCGAGGACCAGATGGGCGAGCTCCTCGCGGGACACCAGGAGGGCGTCCTCTTCGTCTCGGGTTGTGTCGCCAACCAGGGAAGGTTCTATCCGCGGTTCGACGCGGTCGTGCTGCTGAGCGCTCCTACTGAGGTGATCCTCGAGCGCGTCGCGACACGCGGGACGAACGACTTCGGCAAGGCGGATGCGGAACGCGCGCGGATTCTGAGCGACCTCGCGACCGTCGAGCCGCTGCTTCGCCGCGGGGCCACTGCCGAGATCGACACGCGCGCCCCCATCGACGAGGTCGTCGACGCGCTCGAGCGCATCGCCCTGGCGACAACTCCGTAACAACACGCTCACCAGTTCGCCTCCCACGGGGCGAGCACGTGCTCCTAGCCTCGAACGACGGTGGCACAGAAACGCGCTCCCGGGTCGGTCGCCGTCGTCATCCCGTGCTTCAACGACGGAGCGACGCTCGCGGAGGCGGTCGCATCCGCGCAGCACCAGGACGTCCCCGCCGAGATCATCGTCGTCGACGACGGCTCCACAGATCTTGCGACGATCGCCCTCACGGAACGCCTGGAAGCGGCCGGCGCCCGAGTCGTCCGGCAGGTGAACGCAGGCCCGGCCCCTGCCCGAATGGCCGGCGTGCGCGCGACCGGCTCCGACTATGTGTTCCCACTCGACGCCGACGACCTGCTCGCTCCCGGCGGCCTGAGCCGGCTGAGCGACGTCCTCGACCGCCACCCGGAGGCGGCCGCGGCCTGGGGGTCGATCCAGAGCTTCGGCGACCTCGAGCATGTGCACCGCAGCCGACCGACGATCGATCCGTGGCAGGTCAGCTACCAGAACCACCTGCCGATCTGCTCGCTCTACCGGCGCACGGCGCTGCTCGAGGTGGGCGGCTGGCAGCTCCCCGGCGGCTACGAGGACTGGGACCTTTGGATGTCGCTGGCCGAGCGCGGCTGGAAGGGCATCGGGATCCCCGAGGTGACCGCGCACTACCGGGTGCAGACCGGTCGACGGCTCTCCCGGTCATCGCAGCGCCACTCGGAGCGCATCGAGAGGCTTCGCGCCCGCCATCCGGTGCTGTTCGACGAGCGGGCTCGAAATCGGCGATCCTCCCCCGCGCCACGGCTGCTCAAGCTCGCGCTGCCGGCGATCGACGCACTACCGCTCAGCCCGACGCGCAAGCGTCTCCTGAGCGGCGCGGCGACCCACATCGCCTACCGAAACGGCGTCGGCACGATCGTCGCCCGGTACCGCGCACACCGGGTGCTGCGCGCGCACCGGGTGCTGCAGGGCGCCCCCTGGTACGCCTCCTCCGGGTCCCGGTAACGCGCTCAGTTACGAAAGCTGGAAGGATTCGCGCGTGAGCATCATCTCGCGGGGATTCCGCGGGCGCGGACACGAGGGCCCTCCCGATCGGGTTCCGCCGGGCCAGTACCTGACCGACGACTTCCCGGTGCTCTCGGCCGGACCGACACCGCACAGGCCGCTAGAGGAGTGGACGTTCGAGATCACGGGCGGATCGGAGCCGGTGAGCTGGACGTGGGACGAGTTCCGACAGCTCCCGAGCGAGACGGTCACGAAGGACATCCACTGCGTCACGAAATGGTCGAAGCTCGACACGACCTGGGAAGGCGTGGCCGTCGACACGCTGCTCGACGCGGTCGAGCACGACGCGGCGTTTCTCATGGCGTTCTGCGACGGCGGGTACACGACGAACCTGCCGCTCGAGGACGTGACCGACGGCAAGGCGTGGGTCGCGTACGTCTACGAAGGCGAGCCGCTCGACCCGGAGCACGGTGGCCCCGCGCGGCTGCTCGTCCCCCATCTCTACTTCTGGAAGAGCGCGAAGTGGGTGCGCGGGCTCGACTTGCGCGACGAGGACGAGCCCGGCTTCTGGGAATCGAACGGCTACCACCTCCGTGGAGACCCGTGGCTGGAGCAGCGCTACTGGGGCGACTGACGTGGCTCCTCACCGAGGTCGCGGACGCGGTCCAGGAGACGCCGCGGGTGCGGACGCTCGTCCTCGGGGCTGACGGGTGGTCGGGTCACCGAGCCGGCCAGCACGTCGACGTTCGCCTGACGGCCGAGGACGGCTACCAGGCCGAGCGCAGCTACTCGATCGCCTCCGCGCCGGGCGGCCCGCTCGCGATCACTGTCGAGCGGCTCGAGGACGGTGAGGTCTCCCCCTACCTCGTCGACGAGTTGCGCGCGGGAGACCGCTTCGAGATCCGCGGGCCGATCGGCGGCTACTTCGTCTGGGACGGCTCGGGCGATGCTCCGGTCCTGCTCGTCGCCGGCGGCTCGGGCGTCGTGCCGTTGATGTCGATGATCCGGCACCGCGCGAGCATCGGCAGCCGCACGCCGACACGGCTTCTCTACTCGTCGCGCAGCTACGAGGACGTCATCTATCGGGCGGAGCTCGACGATCCGGCCGACGGCCTCGAGGTCTTCCACACGCTGACGCGCTCGCAACCTCCCGGCTGGACGGGATACGCGCGGCGCATCGACGAGGAGATGCTCGGTGAGGTCGCCTGGCCCGCTGCGGACGGGCCGCGCGTCTTCGTCTGCGGCTCGACGCGGTTCGTGGACACGGCCGCGGACGGCCTCGTCGCGATGGGCTATCCGGCACTGTCGATCCGCACGGAACGATTCGGAGCGACGGGATGAGGGTCGAGGACATGAAGCTCGACGGCAACGCGATCGGCGGGCTGCTGATCGAGCTGTTCGGCACGGATCTGACCGGCTCCACCGGAGTGTGCGCCTCGTGCGGGGCCGAGGGCCACGTGGCGACGCTCGACGTCTACGTGCACGCGCCCGGAGTCGTCGGGCGCTGCCGCTCGTGCGGCGCGGTCATGATCCGGATCGTCCGCTCCGAGACGAGAACGTGGCTCGACCTGAGCGGGACGCGCACGATCGAGATCGCCGTCGACGCGGCACTAGAATGAATCGCATGACCACGGCGGTTTATCGTGGCCGTCCGAAGACGCTCCTCCCGGAGCGCTCGCGGCCAGCACTTTCTCCGTAGCAGCAGACTGGCAGCCGCTCTCGTCCGCGAGGCCGGAGTCGCAGGCGATGACCTCGTCGTCGACGTCGGGGCCGGCACAGGCGTGCTCACACGGGCTCTGCTCGAGGCCGGCGCGCATGTCGTCGCGGTCGAGCGCGACGCGTCCCTGGCGGCTGGGCTGCAGGCCCGGTTCGGAGGCGACGTCTCGGTCGTCGAGGCCGACGTCCTCGACTGGAGCCTTCCCGAAGGGCCTTTCGCAGTCGTCGCGAACCTGCCCTTCGCGGGCTCGGGCGCGATCCTGAGCCACCTGCTCCGCGGGACGGTCGCCCGCGCCGACGTGATCGTCGAGTGGGGCTTCGCCGAGAAGCACGCCGCGATCTGGCCGGCGACGCTGGAGGGCGCCTACTGGCGCGCGTTCTACGAGCTGGAGATCGCGAGGCGCCTCGACCGGACCGCGTTCGCGCCGCCGCCGAGCGTCGACGGCGCCGTCCTCCGCTTCACGCGGCGCGCGCATCCGCTCGTGCCGACGACCGAGTCGCAGCGGTACTGGCGTTTCCTGTCGGACGCGTTTCAGGCGCCGACCGAAGTCCGTCGCAGCGTGCTCACGCCGCTCCAGGTGAAGCGGCTCGCAGCAACCCTCGGCTTCAGCCGCAACGCGAGGCCCCGCGACCTCGACGCGTGCCAGTGGGCAAGTGTCTATGCGGCGCTCAGGCGCGAGGCTTCGGGGGTACGATGGCGAATAGACCGATGACGGCGGACGACCCCCTCAGTACCGATGCCCAGCCTGCCCCGCATCAAGCGCCCGCGCTCGCGGACCCGCGCCGAGGAACCGGTCGCCGCCGCTCGCCGCGAGCCGGCTGAGCTCTCCGCCAACGGACTCATCTGGATCCACCTCGACGCGCCCGAGCCCGAGGTCGCGACCGAGCTCGCCGAGCGGATCGGCTGGCACGCCCTCGACGTCGAGGATGTGCTCTCGAAGCGCCAGCGGCCGAAGATCGACGAGTACCCGGAGTACCTCTTCGGCGTCCTCCACTTCCCGTTCTACGACAAGGCCGTGCAGCGGCTGAACGCCGCCGAGCTCGACTTCTTCCTCGGCCAGGGCTACCTCGTCACGCTGCCGACGGTCGAGCTGCTGCCCGTGAGCCGGCTCTTCCAGCGCTGTGCCGACGACCCCGAGCTGCGGGAGAGCCTCTTTTCGAAGGGCTCCGGCTACCTGCTCTACCACGTGCTCGACGATCTCTTCGACTACTGCTTCCCGATCCTCGACAAGATCGGCTTCAAGCTCGACTCGATCGAGGACGACGTGCTCGAGGGCCGCTCCGAGGAGGCCGTCCGCGACATCTCGAACGCGAAGCAGGAGATCATCTCCTACCGCAAGATCATCAAGCCGCAGCGCCCTGCGCTCCGCCTGCTGGAGCGGCGCGTCGAGCGGTTCCTGCCCGAGGAGCTCGAGCTCTACTTCGACGACCTCGTCGACGCCTCCGAGCGCATCTGGGACCTGCTCGACAACTACAAGGAGGTCGTCGAGGCGCTGGAAACGACGAATGAGCAGGTGCTCTCGCACCGGTTCAACGACGTCCTCCGCATCCTGACCGTATTCAGCATCGTCTTCCTGCCCGCGACGCTGATCGCGAGCCTCTGGGGCATGAATGTCGGGCTCCCGGGCGGCGGCAGCCCGGCGACCGGCTCCGCTCTGGAGTTCTGGATCATCATCGGGGCCTCGGTCGCCCTGATCGCGGCCATGCTCGCCTACTTCCGCTACAAGCGCTGGCTCTGAGATTGGTGCTGGAGAGCCAAGGCCGCGCGGCGATGCGGGGGATGCTCCGCGGCCATTTGGCTCGATGGCGCGTAGCGACCGCCGAAGCTAGAAGTGCGGTTCTGAGGGACGAGACCTCGCCCGACCTCGCCCGGCCCTACTGGGACGAGGTCGTTGCGGCGAAGTCAGCAAGGGCTGCGGGGCCCCTCTTAGGTCGTCGTGCCTAGGTGATGTAACCGGCGACGCGAGTCAGAGCGTTCGTGATGTTGCCCGCAAGCAGGGCCAGAGCGCCGAAGACGGCAATCGTGATAACGGCCAGGACGACGCCGTACTCGGCCATCGTCTGCCCGTCTTCTCGCGCGAGCCATGTGTAGAGCTTCTGCATTGGTGCAAACCTCCTGGACGGGTCGGCGACGGCGACCGACGTGGACTTGAGACACATCGTCCAGGGGGGCCAACGCATGATCCCTCGCATCGGTCTCTCGCAGAGCCCAAGCGGCTTCTGCTCGATCGAAGCTCGGAACGTCGCGCGTCCTGGGGACGCGCTGAGCTGCGCGTTTGTCCTCCTGAACAAGTTCCCCTACGGTTCCGGCCACCTGATGGTCGCGCCCGTCGGGCACGCCGGCGAGGCGAGCGGCGACCGCTCGGAGTCGACGTCTAGCCCGAGATCGAGCAACACGGCATAGGATCGTCTCGACCCCGATCGAGGAGGACACATGTACGCGAGGCTCATTGCATTTTCAGGCGCGGGCGCCGACAAGCGGGAGACGATGATCCAGACCGTCCAGGAGACGGTGCTTCCGATGCTCCGACAGTACGACGGTTTCGCCGGCTACATCGCGCTGCAGGACGCGGCGAACGAGCGTGCGAGGGCGATCATCCTCTGGGAGAACGAGGACGCTGCCACGACAGCAGAGGAGACGCTTGCCGAGCGTCGTCAGGGGATCGCGGGCGGAGTCGGCCTGACGATCGAGTCGGCTGACCTCTACGAGGCGACCGTCGTCGAGTTCGAAGGAGCACGCGTCTAGGCTCTGCACCTGGTGGGGCCGCGTGGGCGGAGGGCCGCCGCTGGCGCCTCAGCAGTGTCTCGTGCCGAGAGTGCTCGGGCGCACGCTCGTGAAGGCGTGGAAGCGGATCGCGGCGGCGAACTGTCGGCTCGGGAAGGTGAGTCGCGTGAAGTCAGCGCACCGGCGGGGGGGCCACGTGCTTCGCCAGATTCCGCCGGCCGGAACTCTGCGTCGGAGCGACGCGAGAGTGCATCGGACCGTCGGTCGTTAGGTTGACCCTCGCATGACGCGACCGCTCTGGGCTCCCTGGCGACTCGAGTACGTCGGTAGCGCCGACGAGCAGGACGGCTGCATCTTCTGCCGTGCGCTCGAGGGCTCGGACGAGGACGGTCTCGTAGTCCGCCGCGCGGAGCACGCGTTCGTCCTCCTGAACAAGTTCCCCTACGCGTCCGGTCACCTGATGGTCGCGCCCGTCCGGCACACGGGCGAGTTCGGCGAGCTCGACGCCGACGAGGCGCTCGAGATCCACCGGCTCGCCTCGCAGGGAATGGGCGCGCTCGCGCAGGTCTACGAGCCGCAGGGCTACAACCTGGGCTGGAACCTCGGCCGGATCGCCGGCGCGGGCGTCACCGATCACGTCCACCTCCATCTCGTCCCACGCTGGGCCGGCGACACGAACTTCATGCCGGTGCTCGCGGACGTAAAGGTGCTGCCGGAGCACCTGGCCGAGACGCGGCGCAGGCTCGCCGAGGCCTGGCCGGCGTAGAGACCGGGAGCGCCGGACCGGGGCCCGGCGCCGAGCCGTAGAACCGGATGGCGCGCGCATTCGCGTCCGCGAAGCAAACGCCACCGGGCTGTCGATCCGACTAGACGCCTACGAGTGCGCCGCTCTCGACCTCGTCGAAGTACGAGATCTCGAGCGATCCGGCATCGACGCCCGCCTCGCCCATCGCTTCCTTCAGCTCGGGCGTTGTGAAGAACTCGCGCGCAGCCTCGGGTGAGTCGAATGTGTGGGTGACGATGACGTCGTTGGGATTCTCGGTCGAGCGCAGCACCTGGTGGGCGCGCACACCGTGCTCGGTCTGGACCGGCGCAAAGCCGTCGTAGGCCGTCTTCCAGGTGTCGAAATCGGCAACGCGGTGGCGGATCACAGCAATGGTGCTGGTCATAGGGGCTCCCTTCAGGAGCGAATGCCCCGCTGCGAAGGAACGGGCTTCATGAGAAGCGCGCAACGAAGGGCGACGCTCGACAGTCTACGTCTCGTGGGCCGGCGAGCTTCGGTTTGGAGCGAGACGTCTCGAGCGCTTCCCCGCCTCCTGCCGGCCAGGGGTTTAGCGTAGGTAGAACGGCTCGACCGGCTCGCTAGTGGTCCGTTCAGGACACGGCTGCGTCTCCCCGAACTCACCTCCCGATCATGGCGCGCCGTGATCTCGATCGGCGACGGCATTCCGAGCGACTACTGCCTGTGGACGAACGCTCACGCGCTGGTCCGGTTCGCCGCACTGTCGCAGGAGTCCGGGCTCGTCCCCGTCGCGGACGATCAGGGCGAACCGGAGTCTTCGTGACGGGGGCTAACGGCGTCGCGAGGGCTACTACCGCGGTGGCTCGGAGTCACGCTCGTAGTCGGCAACCCCGCCCATGAAACGACCGCTGCGCACGGCGACGTCGTCCTTGCGCGCCTCGTAGTCCTCGTCGGCTACATCGCGCTCGCCCTCGGTCATGTGAGTCTCCTCATCAGTGAGCTCGAGGCGATCCTTGGTCCACCACGCGCGAACCTTGCTAACGAAGCTCATGCCGAAACTCTAGCGAACCTCCGATCGAGGCGGCGGTTACCGCGGCCGGGCTACTTGCCGATGCGGTAGACGGCGTTCTGGGTCGCGAGCCAGGGGTGATGTCGGGGCAAGGATCGAGAGTGCTCAAGATCAGAGCCCACGACGACCTTCAGCCGATCGTCAGAGCGCGACACCGGGGCGAAGCGAACTTCATCGTGGTTACGGAGACACGACCGGGGAAGATCTTGTTCAACGAGATCGGCAACTACGTCGGAGAGATCCTGGTCTCGGATATGCCAGCGGGGTCATACCTGCTCTCTGTCCAGGCCGATGGACAGTGGACGATCCGCTTCTCGCCCTAGAGCGAGCCTCACCCTGGCGAAATCGCGACCCGCTTATCAGTGGCCGAGCAGCTGCGCGACGACAGCGACGAGCACGATGATGGCGAGGATGACACCGCAGGAGCCTTCCGTTCTGAGATCAGTCGGCGAGCTTGTCGAGCAGGAGATGCACCTCGCCGACCCGCTCGAAGCCGAGGCGCTTGAGGATCGGTCGTGACATCGACCCGCCCTGCGTGATCAGCGCGGGAGTCCCGAGCGCGACCGCGTCGTCCCACCGCGCACACAGGAGCGCGCGGTACGCGCCCCGCCCGCGCGCGCGAGGGTGCGTGGCGCCGCCGTAGAGCAGCAGGCCGTGCTCGGTCGGGGCCGAGGTCCCGGTGCACACGAGCTCACCGTCGAGCCAGACCGCGTGCCTGAGGTTCACTCCTTCGCGGAAGCGCTGGGGCAGTAGCGCGCGGGCCTCGGCGATCTCGGCGTCCGTGGAGCCGAACGCCTCCCACTGCACCTCGTTCGCCGCCTCGAACTCCTCGAGGGTCTCGATCCGGCGGGCAGCGAGCCCTACGGCGGCGGGCGGCGGCTCGTGTGTCAGCACCAGGGCCACCGCGTACGGGTCCTTGTCTGGCATTAGCCCTCGCTCGAGGAGCGCGTCGACGAGCCCGCTAGGCGCCGAGCTGCCGACCTCCCACTGCGTCTGTGGGCGTCCGCGCTCCCGCAATGCCGCCCGGATCTCGGCGAGCACGTCGTCGAGCTCTTCGAGCTCGAACCGCTGGCGCTGGACGGTGTTCCAGGTCGAGACCGGGCCCATGCAGAGGGTGTAGCGCCCGGTGTCGATCCGCTCGTCTCCCGGCGCAAGTGGGCCGAAGGAGTTCGGGTACTCGGCGACTTCCCGCAGCACAAGGCAGAACCTAGCCGCGCGGGCCGGTTCTCGCCGCTAGTGCGCCGACTTCGCGGTCGCCCGCGGCGCGGCTGAGGATCTCCGGCTCACTCGCGACCTCACTCCGGGGGAATCGACGAACACGATCCGCCACGTCTCGCCGGCTCGAGGTGAGCGCCCGCACTCGGCGAAGGTCAGGTCGAATGCGACTGTCTCGGACTCGGGCACCGCGGGGTGACGAGGGTGCGCCGTCACGGTCTAGTCGCGCAAGATGGCCCGACCGGACACGTCTGCCGCAGGCGTGTACTTGCCAATTCCTTGCCAATGGCGAGGCTCCGCAGGAACGCCACGGATCGCCCGAAGGACAAGAACCCGCCGTTTCCAGCGGGTTCTCAGGAGCGGACGACGGGGTTCGAACCCGCGACCCTCAGCTTGGGAAGCTGATGCTCTACCAACTGAGCTACGTCCGCGTTCGTCTCAACGATAGCGGTATCGCCGCCCAATGAGAGTCCTGGCCCCGGGACACTCCTCTTTTCGCGAGCGCGCGAACTCCCACATCCCGAGAGCGGACATAATCTCGGCGACGAGACCAAGGAGGACCGAATGGCGACCATGGCCGAGACACAGACTCTGGACGAGATCGCGCGAGCCCTCGTCGCGCCGGGCAAGGGGATCCTGGCCGCGGATGAGAGCGACGGGACGATCAAGAAGCGCTTCGACTCGATCGGGGTCGAGTCGACCGAGGAGAACCGGCGCGCGTACCGCGACCTGCTCTTCACGACCGAAGGCGCGGAGGAGCACATCAGCGGCGTGATCCTGTTCGACGAGACGATCCGCCAGTCGTCGGCCGACGGCACGCCGTTCCCGAAGCTTCTCGAGAGCCGCGGCATCATCCCCGGGATCAAGGTCGACAAGGGCGCGAAGGCGCTCGCCGGAGCCGAGGGCGAGACGGTCACCGAGGGCCTTGACGGGCTGCGCGAGCGGCTCCAGGAGTACTACGAGCTCGGCGCGCGCTTCACGAAGTGGCGCGCGGTGATCTCGATCGGCGCCCGGATCCCGAGCGACTACTGCCTCTGGACGAACGCGCACGCGCTCGCGCGATTCGCGGCGCTGTCCCAGGAGTCCGGTCTCGTCCCGATTGTCGAGCCCGAGGTGCTGATGGACGGGACGCACTCGATCGACGAGTCGTACCGCGTCACCGACCGCATGCTGCAGGCGCTGTACACGGAGCTCTTCGACCAGCGCGTCGTGCGCGAGGGGTCGCTCCTGAAGACGAACATGGTCGTCTCCGGGTACGACGCGTCCGAGCAGGCGGACATCGACACTGTTGCCGAGATGACGGTCAGGTGCTTGAAGAACACGTGCCCGGGCTCGGTCCCCGGGGTGGTCTTCCTTTCAGGCGGCATGTCCAACGAGGACGCGACCGCGCGCCTGAACGCGATGAACCAGCACGGCCCGCATCCGTGGGAGCTCTCGTTCTCCTACGGCCGCGCACTCCAGGCGCCTGCTTTGAAGGCCTGGGGCGGAGACCCGAGCAAAGTGGAAGAAGCGCAAAGGGCGTTCTACCGACGGGCGAAGTTCAACGGAGCTGCGCGCTCGGGCTCGTACGCCCCTGACTGGGAGACCTCCGAAGTCGCTTAAGGCAAAGGGCTGCGAGCGCTCGTAACGTGTCGGATTCCAATGACGTGCGTAGGACGGCCCTGCCGGCGAAGCCGTCAGGGCCTCTCTGGTCGGCGCCGCCAAGTCGGCGCCTTGGCGACGAAGTCCTCGAGTCCCACGTCGAGCGCTTCAACGAAGGCGTGCGCACGGGCGACTTCGCCCGCATGCTCGAGCAGTTCACCGAGGACGCGGAGCTGGCGTTCGAGGGCGTCCCAGTTGGCCCGTTCCGGGGCAAGCCGGCGATCGAGAAGGCCTATGCGGAGCAGCCGCCGGACGACGAGATCGTGATCCTGCGGACGCGTGAGTCGGGCGAGGATCTCCTCGTTGCGGACTACGCGTGGCGCGCGGACCCGGCCGCGCGCGCAGGCTCGATGATCCTGCGCCTGCGCGAGGCGGAGATCGACCGCCTGCTCGTCACATTCAGCTAATCAGACATGTCCCGGGACCTGGTCCCAGGGCATGGCTCATTCGCCCGTGTCCCGGGACCAGGTCCCTGGGCATGGCTGTTTTGGTCAGCGCCCGTAGCGGCCGCCGGAGAGTGCTTCCAGCTTCCCGAACGAGTGGTGCGCCTCGACCCGCCGCACCGTCCCTGACCTCGACCGCATGACGATCGACTCGGTGATCGCTCCGTTCGGTGTGTAGCGGACACCGCGCAGCAGCGCGCCCGTGGTGACGCCCGTCGCGGCGAAGAAGACGTCGTCGCCGCCGACGAGGTCGTCCGCCGTCAGCACGCGGTCGAGGTCGAAGCCCGCGTCGATCAGCTTCTGGCGCTCCTCGTCGTCGCGCGGCCAGAGCTTGCCCTGGAGGGCACCGCCCACGCATTTGAGCGCTGACGCGGAGAGAACGCCCTCGGGCGTCCCGCCGATCCCCATCACGAGGTCGACACCGCTCTCGGGTCGAGCCGCCGCGATCGACGGCGCGACGTCGCCGTCGGAAATCAAGAGCAGTTTGACCTCGACCGCCCGCAGTGCGGCGATCAGGTCGGCGTGACGATCGCGCTCGAGGACGACGACCGTGACGTCACTCGGTCTTACGCCCTTCGCCTTGGCGACTCGCTTGACGTTCTCTTCGGGCGGCGCCTCGATGTCGATCACATCGGTGGCCTCGGGCCCGCACGCGATCTTGTCCATGTAGACGGCTGCGCCCGGGAAGAACATCGTCCCTCGCTCGGCGCAGGCGATCGTGGCGATCGCGTTCGGCTGGCCCTTCGCGGTCAGGTTCGTGCCCTCGAGCGGATCGACCGCGACGTCCACTTCGGGCCCCGTGCCCGAGCCGACCTCCTCGCCGTTGAAGAGCATCGGCGCCTCGTCCTTCTCGCCCTCGCCGATCACGACCACGCCGGCCATCGTGGTCGTGTCGAGCATCAGGCGCATGCCGTCGACGGCGGCCTGGTCGGCCGAGATCTTGTCGCCCCGCCCGATCCAGCGGCCCGCCGACATCGCCGCCGACTCCGTTACGCGAACGAGCTCCAGCGCGAGGTTACGGTCTGGAGCGCTGGCGGGAACCGTCGAGACGGGGCTTTCCACGCCCTCGGTCACAGTCGCATCCTACTGCGAGTGGTCCCGCAGGAAAGTTGAACACGAGCGCGTTCACGCGGGCCTTGTACGGCGCGTGGTAGAGCAGGTCCCAGCCGTGCCAGTCCTCGGGGTAGACGACGAGGCGCTTGTTCGTCGAGCCGGCGGCGCGCACGAGGCGCTGGTTGTCCGTGACCGACGAATAGCCGTCGTTCCGGGCGATGAGGTCGAGCAGCGGCGCTTCGATCTTTGGCGCGGCTTGCATCGCTCCGAGCAGCTGCGGCTCACCCGAGAGGCTGATCACACCGGCCGGCCGCGGGTCGCTCGGGTGCAGCCGCCTGGACGGCCGCGCCGCCGAAGGCAAGACGCATCAGAGGGATTTGTGGAAGAAACGAATCACTCGCCGCTCGTACTCCCGCGGGTGTTCCGCAAGGCCGCGCGTGTGGCCCGCGTCCACTCGCCAGAGTGCGCGCGGGTCTCCGTAGGCAGCCGCGTACTTCCGATTCACGACCGGCTCGCCGAGCTCGTTCGATGCGATGAACAGTTCCGGCTTGGGCGCGAGCTGCCGCGCGAGATCCACGAGCGGCTCACCGGGGAGACTCTGATCGAGAGCCGCGATCGTCCCGTATGCGACGGCCCAGTAAGGGATCCCCGTGATCGCGTCCGAGGCCTTCAGCCGGCGAACGTCCGCGAGCGAACGAGTGGTCGAGCCGTCGAGAACGACGGCCTTCAGCCGCGGGTCCTTGGCCGAAGCCTCGAGGAGGACATCGGCTCCTGTGGACAGACCCAGCCCTCCGATTCGGCGGGGATCGACGTCCTTGCGATGCGAGAGGAAGTCGAGCGCAGCGCTCACGTCCGTCTGCCATGTCCATCCCTGTGCGTTTGGACTGCCCTCGCTCTCCCCGCGACCACGAGCGTCGTAGAGCAGGACTCCGTAGCCGTGTCGCGCGAGCATCGCGGCGTGCCTTCGAGAGCCGCGGCGGTCCCCGCCGCCTCCGTGGACGACGACGATCGCGGCTCTGTTCTTCGACGGCACATACCATCCCGCGAGGTCGAGGCCGTCATTCGTGTGCAGCGTGACCGTCTCGTGGGGCGTCGAGAAAGCGGACTCCGGAATCGCCTGGCCCGGCTTCCGAGTCTGAGCGACGCCGACCGCGATCGGAAGACTGACGAACAGGAGCAGGAGGATTGCGACGATCGCAGTGAGCGCCCAGCGGCCGATTCTCCGCGGCCACGACCGAGCTCTCCGCCGCGAGAGCACTGCGAGCACCGCGGCGACGACGAATGCGGCTGTAGCCGGGATGAGGAGGAAGCCCGTGAAATCCGATCCGTGGGCTCCGTTCCAACTCGCATCCATGACGTGCATCGCCGCGCCTGTCCCTGCGAGCGGCACGAAGACGAAACCGAGCAGTGCGCGGACGACCGCCGGCAGGCGAGGGTAGAGGACGGCGACGCCGACCACGGCCGTGGCGAGCGCGAGAACCGACCAGTGATCGCCGACTTGCGTTCCGGCCGGAGGATCGAGCAGCGCCTCGTCCACGAAATGCAGTACGACCGCGGCTGCAGCGCCGCGGAAGAGAATCGCCTCGAGGTGATTCACATCCGTTCGGGAGCCTCGACGCCGACGAGATTGAGGCTGAGCGCGATCACGATCTGCGTCGCGCGGACGAGCGCGAGCCGGAACTCCTCGGCCTCGCTCTCGAGCACGCGGTGCTCGTGGTAGAAGCGGTGGAAGTCGTCGGCGACCCGGATCGCGTAGTTCGGCAGCGCGTGCGGCCCGCGCCGCTCGACCGCCTCCTCGACGATCCCGGGGAACTCGACGAGCCGCTTGATCAGCTCCTTCTCCTCGGCGGCCAACTCCTCAGGGCCTTGTAACACAGTGTTACTTGAGTGGCTCGGGGCGTTGCGGAGGATGCCCGCGATCCGCGCGTGCGCGTACTGGACGTAGTAGACAGGGTTCTTCTGCGTCTTCTCGGCCGCGAGGTCGACGTCGATGTCGATCGTCTGATCGGGGCCGCGGTTGACGAGGTACCAGCGCGCGGCATCGACGCCGATCTCGTCCACGAAGTCGTCGAGGAAGACGACGTCGCCGCGGCGCTTCGAGATCTTCGTCTGGCGGCCGCCCTGGATGAGGTGGACGAGCTGGTAGAGCAGTACCTCGACCCGCTCCGGGTCGTAGCCGAGCATGCGCGCGATCGCCGCGTACCACTGGCGCGTGCCGTGGTGGTCGGCCCCGAGCACGTAGATCGCCCGGTCGAAGCCGCGCTCGAGCTTGTCGACGAGGTAGACGACGTCCGCGGCGCGGTAGGTGGGCTCGCCGCCCTGCGCCACGGAACGGATCAGCACGCGGTCGTCCTCGTCCCCGTACTCCGAGGAGCGGGCCCAGACGGCCCCGTCCTTCTCGTACGTGTCGAGCCGCGGCAGGAGCTCGGGCAGCCGCTGCGCGAGCTCGCTCTGGAGCGCCCACGAGTCGAAATGAATCCGGAAGCGCTCGAGCGACGCCTCGATCCGCTCGAGCATCGTCGGCACCGGATCGCCTTCGAGCGCGGCGAGCTCCGCGATGTACGCACCCTGGTACCCGTCATCGGGCGGCTCCTCCCCGCGCCGTACTGCCTCGACCGAGGCCCGGAAGCGATCCATCTGCGCTCCGGCGTCGTTGTAGTAGTACTCGCGCTCGACCGTGTGCCCGGCGTGGGCGAGGACGCGCGCGACGGAGTCCCCGTACGCCCCGTTCCGAGCCGACGCGACGGTGACCGGCCCGGTCGGGTTCGCGGACACCATCTCCACCTGCATCCGCTCGACCGGGTCGACGAACCCGCCGCCGTACAGCTCGCCCGCCTCGAGCACCTCGCCGAGAGCGTCCACGTACCAGGCCGGCGCGAGCCACAGGTTGACGAACCCCGGCCCTGCGACCTCCGCCCGCTCGACGAGCTCGTGCGTCGTCGCCTGGTCTGCGAGCTCCTGCGCGATTTCGCGAGGAGCGCGCTTTCGCTCCGGGGCGAGCTGGAGCGCCGCATTCGTCGCGAAGTCGCCGTGCTCGGCGCTCGCGGGCCGCTCGAGCTCGAGCCCGAGCTCGACCTCCAGTCGTTCGAGCGTCCTAGCGGGCAACCGGTCCTCGTGTCGAGAAGACTTCGCTCACGGGTATATCGTAGGAGCGTGGACGAGGAAGCCCAGCAGCGCCAGCTGAACATCCACATCGACCCGGACGTGATGGCCGGCGTCTACTCGAACTTCGCGAACATCAGCTTCTCGGACTACGAGTTCACGCTGACGTTTGCGCGTATCGACCACGAGGTCGAGGAAGGCGACGTGCCCGGAGTGGTCGTGGCACGGGTCAACCTGTCGACGCGGTTCATGCACGAGCTGCTCGACGCGATGAACGACGCCTACTCGAAGTGGTCGAGCCGGGAGAACATCCGCAACCTCCCGGAGACGACCGACCGCGGCGACGCTGAAACCTAGCGCGCGCCGTCCTCCCAGGCCTGGGCCATCGCGATCCGCTGCATCAGCGTCGGGTGCGTGTCGAAGAAGATGTACGACCACGTCGGCGGGTCGGGCTGCTGGAGGCTCGTCGCCGCGAACTGCTGGAAGAGCTCCTTCTGGTCCGAGGGATCCCTGGCCGCCTCCAGCGCCGACCAGTCCGCCTCACTCTCGAAGCGGCGTGAGACGACGTTCGTGAGCGGCGTGATCGCGACGGTCAAGAGCAGCAGGACGAGTGCGCCGTAGGGCAGGAGGCCGGGGTTGCCCAGTCCACCCCGCCTGGCGGTGATGCGAGCGACACCGAAGGCGATCGGGAACGTGAAGAGCGCAAACCAGGCGAGCCCTTTCCAGAGGTGGCGGTGCGCGATGTGCCCGAACTCGTGCGCCAGGACGACGCGGACCTCGCCGTCCGTGAACGGCTTCTTCAGGAGCGTGTCCCAGACCACGACCCGCTCGGTCGGACCGAGCCCGACCGCGAACGCATTCGCTTCCTTGGTGATGTCGCTCACCTTCTCGACGTCGACGGGCGTGTCGATTCCCTCCGCGCGCTCGAGCGTCTCGACGTCCTGGCGAAGCACGGGAGTCGACGGTCCGTGGACGCCCCCGGCGAGCACGTACGGCGACACGACCAGAAAGACCACGGCCAGCGACAGGAAGATCGGGGTCACCGGCAACCACCAGTTCCGGGGGTAGCGGCGGGCGAACGCCATCACCACGGCGACCTGGAGCATCACGAAGACGACCCGGCCGGCGAGCTGAGCCCAGGGCGCGACCAGCCAGTCGACCCACGAGCCCTCTGTCAGCCCGTGGTGCTGATCCCACGCGCGGAGCGCCAGTGAGAACGGAAGGTCGACGGCCCACAGCACCGCGAGCGTGACCGCCGCGACGATCAATCCTGCGCCGATCGGCCCCAGCCCGGTGTTTCGAGCGAGTCGCGGGGCGCGCCTCATGAGCACGAGCAGCGCGACGACCTCTGCGACGAGCGAGAGCACGACGACGATCCGCACGAAGCGCTCGTAGCGGGCCGTCCGCGCGAGCTCCGAGGCGCTGAAGAACCTGTGCGGGTCGAGCCCCGACAGGTGGAGGTCGCCCGGAACCGTCGTCCGCAGCAGCAGGTACGCGGCGATCAGCCAGACGGCCGCGGCGACCACGGTTATCGTTGCGGCCCCCCAGGCAGGCCACTTGCGAGTCGCCGTCGTCTCCGACATCCACGCGAACTTACACGCGCTCGAGGCCGTCCTCGAGGCGATCGACGCCGACCCGCCGGACGAGCTCTGGTGCCTGGGCGACCTCGTCGGCTACGGCCCGCGCCCGAACGAGGTGGCCGACGCGATCCGCGAGCGCGCGCAGCTGTGCCTCGTCGGCAACCACGACCTCGGCGTGCTCGGGCGACTCGACCTCGAGGAGTTCAGCCCCGACGCCGCGGCGGTCGTCCGGTGGACGCAGACGGTGCTGCTCGACGAGAACCGCACCTATCTCGAGAGCCTCGAGCCGCAGGCGAAGCTCGATCGCGCCGAGCTCTTCCACGGGAGCCCGCGAGACCCGGTCTGGGAGTACGTGATCAGCGAGGAGACGGCCCTGGCCGCGCTCGAGATGACGGTCTCGCCGCTCGTGCTCGTCGGCCACAGCCACGTTGCGCTCTCGATCTCCCTCGCGAACGGCGACCTGGGCGGCGCGCTCGCCCCCGACGGGACCGAGGCCCCGCTCGACGAGGCGCGCTGGCTGCTGAACCCGGGCTCCGTCGGGCAGCCGCGCGACGGCGACCCGCGGGCCGCGTGGCTCGAGCTCGACTTCGAGGCGCGGACCGCGCGCTTCCACCGCGTCCCCTACGACATCGAGCGGACGCAGTCGGAGCTACGCGAGCGAGACCTGCCCGAGGCCCTCGCTGAGCGGCTGGGGCACGGCGCCTAGAGCGCCTGGAGCGGAGCCGCTGCGGAAGCGGCCACCTCGGCGACTTCCAGCTCGTCGCCGAACGTGATGCCCTCGCGGGCGAGCGCGAGCTGGACTTCCTCGCGCGCCTTGTAGATGCGCCACTTTACCGTGGCGAGCGTGATCTCGAGCGAGTCGGCGATCTCGGTGTACGAGAGGCCGACGACGTCGCGCAGGAGCAGCGCCATCTTCAGGTCGGGCGTCAGGTTGCCGACGGAGCGCCAGACGGCGTCCATGGCCTCGACGTTCTCGAGCGGTGCATCCACGACCTCGAGCGGCGCGATGTCGTCGAGCGCGACGCTGAAGCGCGGCCGGCGCTCATTCGCCCGCAGCTCGTCGAGCACGCGGTTCTTCGTCACCTGGAAGAGCCAGGTCGTGAACTTCGAGCGGGCCGAGAACTTCGGGAGCCCCTGGAAGACGCGGAGAAAGACTTCCTGGGTCAGATCCTCCGCGAGGACCCGGTCGCCGCCGATCAGCCTGACGACGTAGTTGTAAACCGGCGTCTCATACGCGCGCACGATCAGGGTGAAAGCTCGTTCGTCGCCGCGCTGAGCTTTCCGCAGTACGCCAGGGTCGGGCTGGGTCAGGGGCATCCGGGAAGGTGGCCGAGTATAGCCCGCTATTGGGCTCCTTCCAAGAGATTATGGCCGGTCATCTGTAAAGGTTTTGCAAGGCCTAGCAGGGAGATTGCGGTCGGCACCAGGTCGCTGAGCTCCCCGTCCTCCCGAAGAGAAACCTCGGCGTCGGTCACGACCAGTGGTACGGGATTCGAGGTGTGAGCGGTTTGCGGATTCCCGTCCGCGTCGAGCATCTCCTCCGCGTTGCCGTGGTCGGCGGTGACGAGCGCGACTCCCCCTGCGCGCTCGACGCAGTCGAGGATGTGGCCCAGTGCCGTGTCGGTGGCTTCGACGGCCTGCACCGCCGCGGGAATCGAGCCTGTGTGGCCGACCATGTCCGGATTGGCCAGGTTGACGACCACGAAGCCGTAACCGTCGTCGGTCAGCGCCCGGTCGAGCTCGTCGGCGACCTGCGCCGCTGACATCTCGGGTTTGTGGTCATAGCTCGGGACGTCTCTCGGGGAGGGGACGAGGATGCGTGTCTCGCCCTGCCACTCGTCTTCGCGGCCGCCGTTGAAGAAGTACGTGACGTGCGCGTACTTCTCGGTCTCGGCGACGTGCAGCTGCCGGATGCCGTGCTCCGCGCAGACCTCGGCCATCGTCTCGTGCACCTCTTGCTGCTCAAAGGCGACGGGACAGTCGAAGTCATGTCTGTAGCGCGTCATCGTCGTCACATCGAATCGTGAGGCAAGGAGGCGCTCCGTCAACTGCCGCGCCCGGTCGGGGCGGAAGTTGAAGAAGATCGCCGAGTCGTCGTGGCCGAGCCGCGGGCGCCCCTCGAGCACGATCGGCTCGATGAACTCGTCCGTCACACCTGCGTCGTAGCTGCGTTGCACTTCCTGCACGGGGTCTGACCCCTGGGAGCCTTCGCCCTCGACGATGGCCGCGAGAGCCCTGTCCGTTCGGTCCCAGCGCTGGTCACGGTCCATCGCGTAGTAGCGGCCGACGACCGTGGCCATGCGGTCGGTCGGGAGCTCTGCCAGGTCGCGCACGGCCGACGTCGGAGACACGTCCCGGCCGTCCGTGAACGCGTGGATCCACGTCTTTTCGGGTGCGAACCGCAGCAACGCCTTCAGATGCTCCATGTGCGAGTGGACGCCGCCGTAGGAGACGAGCCCGAGCAGGTGCACGTTCCGGCCCCGCTCGAAGGCCCCGACGAGGGCCGGGTTCTCGAAGAACGTTCCGTCCTCGATCGACTCGTTCACGCGCATCAGGTCCTGGAAGAGCACGCGCCCGGAGCCGATCGTCAGGTGCCCGACCTCGGAGTTGCCCATCTGGCCGTGCGGGAGGCCGACCGCCTCGCCGGACGCCTTCAGCGTCGCGTGAGGGTACTCGGCCCAGAGCCTGTCGAAGACCGGCGTATCGGCGAGCTCGATCGCATTCCCCGGCCCGGGCGGGGCGAGTCCCCACCCGTCCAGGATGACGAGCACTACAAGCGAGTAGCGGCCAGGCAAATCGCCGCGAACGATTCCACGTCGAGCGACGCGCCGCCCACGAGAGCGCCGTCGACGTCGGGTTGGGCGAGGAGCTCGGCCGCGTTGTCCGGCTTCACCGAGCCGCCGTAGAGCACCGGCGCGTCGAGCAGGCCCTTGATGAACGCGTGCGCCTCCTGGGCGATCTCGGGCGTTGCGGTCTTGCCGGTGCCGATCGCCCAGACAGGCTCGTACGCGACGACGAGGTTGTCCTCCGCCTCGAGCACCGAGACCTGGCGCCGAAGGACGTCCTCGGTCTCCCCCGCCTCGCGCTCGGCCTCGGTCTCGCCCACGCAGGCGATCACCGAAAGACCCGCGTCGAGCGCCGCGCGGGCGCGCTTCGCGACGCCTTCGTCCGTCTCGCCGAAGAGCTGGCGCCGCTCCGAATGCCCGACGATCGCGCCGTAGACCCCGAGCTCGCGGAGCATCGGCGCCGAGATCTCGCCAGTGAAGGCGCCCTCGGCCTCCCAGTGGACGTTCTGCGCCGCGACGGCGATGTCCGTCCCGGCCAGAACCTGAACGGCCACGCCGAGCGAGGTGAACGGCGGGCACACAGCGACGTCGATGCCTTCGAAATCCGCCTCGCGGCGCCTCAGCTCGACGCAGAACTCGGCCGCCTCGACGAGGCCCTTGTACATCTTCCAGTTGCCTGCAATCAGCATCTAGTCCTCCGGGATCGCTGCCACGCCCGGCAATTCTTTCCCTTCCAGGAGCTCGAGGGAAGCGCCTCCGCCCGTCGAGGCCCAGTCGACCTCGTCGACGAGCCCCAGCTCGGTCAGCGCGCGGATCGAGTCGGCGCCTCCGACGACGGTGTACGCGTCGGCCTTCGCGACCGCTTCCGCGACCGCCTTCGTGCCCTCGGCGAAGCGCGGCCATTCGAAGACGCCCATCGGGCCGTTCCAGAAAACCGTCTTCGCGCGGCCGATCGCGTCGCCGAACGCCTCGCGCGTCTTCGGGCCGATGTCGAGCCCGAGCCAGCCGTCCGGCAGCTCGTCGTAGGGCACGATCTTCGACTCCGCGTCCTCCGAGAACTCGGCCGCGGCGACCACGTCGCTCGGCAGCTCGACCTCGAACGTGAGCGGGTTCTCGTCGCGGACCTGCTCGGCCATCTTGCCGCCGATCAGCACGTGGTCGGCTCTGCCGCCGAGGTTCTGGAGCACGCCGAGCTTGTCCTCGACCTTCGCCCCGCCCGAGATCAGGACGAACGGCCGCTCGACCTCGCCGAGCAGCTTGCCCAGCTCCTCGAGCTCGCGCTCGAGCAGCAGCCCCGCATAGGCCGGGAGCAGCTCCGCGACGCCGACCGTGGAAGCGTGCGCGCGGTGCGCCGAGCCGAACGCGTCGTTGACGAAGAGGTCGAGGTCGTCGGCGAGCCGGCGCGCGGTCTCAGGGTTGTTCTTCGTCTCGCCGGGATCGAAGCGGGTGTTCTCGAGCACGCGGATGCGCTCGTCGGGCAAGAGCTCACGAAGCCGCGCCTCGACGGGCTTCATTGAGAAGGCAGGGTCCTCGCCCTTCGGCCGGCCCAGGTGGGAGCAGACGACCACCTCGGCGGCGGCGCGCTCCAGCAACAGCTCCAGTGTCGGCAGCGAAGCACGGATGCGCGTGTCGTCGGCCACCTCCCCGTCCTCGAGGGGCACGTTGAGGTCGGCGCGGACAAGCACATGCTTGCCGTTCACTTCGGCGCCGCGTACGGATCTGGGCAGCGTCAAGAGGATCGCGAGCCTAGCGGGAACCGAAGTGCGGCGAGAGAATGGACGCATGCAGCCCGAGACCCGTTACGCGACGAGCGGGGAGATCTCGATCGCCTACCAGGTCCTAGGCGATGGGCCGTTCGACATCGTGTTCATCCCGGGCTTCGTCTCGAACGTCGAGCTCGGCTGGAACATCGCCTCACGCGCGACGCTCTACCGCGCGCTCGCCTCATTCTCACGACTGATCATCTTCGACAAGCGCGGCACGGGAATGTCCGACCGCGTCGTCGGAGCGCCGACCCTCGAAACACGCATGGACGACATCCGAGCCGTGATGGACGCGGTCGGCTCGCCACGCTCCGCACTCATCGGGCTCTCCGAAGGCGCGCCGCTCGGAATCGTCTTCGCCGCCACCTACCCGGAGCGGACCGACGCGCTCGTCCTGATCGGAGGCTTCGCCCGGCAATTGTGGGCGCCGGACCATCCGTGGGGCCAGAGCGACGACGAGTACGACCGCGCGGCCGAGATCGCTCTGCAGATCCTCGGGACGCGCGAGGAGGCGCTTGCCGCGTTGAGGACGATGATGGAGGACGACGAGGAGGGTCGGGCATTCGCCGATCTCTACCGGCAGAGCATTACGCCGGGCGGAATGCGTGCCTTGACTCTTCTCAACAAGGAGATCGACGTGCGTGACGTCCTTCCGTCGGTTCAGGCGCCGACACTGGTCGTGCACGGTGAGCGAGACCACATCCCCGTGGAGGGCGGGCGCTGGATGGCCGATCACATCGCGGGAGCACGCATGCTCGAGTTGCCGGGAGCACCCCACATGCCCATGGGCAAGGACCTAGACCGAACCGTGAACGAGATTAAGTCGTTCCTCGAGTCCGCCTGGGAGAGCGGCCCACGCGAGAGCGAGCCCGACCGAGTGCTCGCCACCGTCCTCTTCACCGACATCGTGCAGTCGAGCGAACGGGCCGCGGAGCTTGGGGACCGCGCTTGGAGGGAGCTCCTGGAGCAGCATCATGAGCTTGTACGGCGCCAACTCGTCCGCTACCGCGGGCGCGAGGTGGATACTGCCGGTGACGGGTTCTTCGCGAGCTTCGACGGGCCGGCGCGAGGGATTCGCTGCGCGTGCGCCATCCTCGAACAGGTTCGCCCGCTCGGCCTGAACGTCAGGGCCGGGCTCCATACGGGTGAATGCGAGGTGATCGACGGCAAGGTCGCAGGGATAGCCGTGCACACGGGAGCACGCGTGGCCTCGAGCGCGGGCGTCGGAGAAGTCCTCGTCTCTAGGACTGTCAAGGACCTCGTCGCGGGGTCTGGCATCCTCTTCGAGGACCGTGGCCCGCGCGAGTTGAAGGGCATCCCCGGCGACTGGCAGCTGTTCGCCGTGGACACGGCGTCTGTCGCGTAGCGCTAGAGCAGCCGGTCGATCAGGTCGACCAGCCGGCACGAGTAGCCCCACTCGTTGTCGTACCAGCCGATCACCTTCACCTGGTTCCCGTGCGCCATCGTCGAGAGGCCGTCGATGATGCACGAGTACGAGTTGCCGACGATGTCAGAGGACACGATCGGGACCTCTGTGTACTGCAGGATGCCGGCCCAGTGGTCGCTGTCCGCCGCCGAGCGGAACGCCGCGTTCACGTCGTCCGCGCTCGCCTCGCGGCTGAGCACGCAGACGAGGTCGGTGACGCTCCCGTCGGGAACCGGCACGCGCATCGCCATCCCGTCGAGCTTGCCCTTCAGCTCGGGGATCACCTCGCCGATCGCCTTCGCCGCGCCGGTCGAGGCCGGGATGATGCTCTGGGGCGCTGCGCGAATCCGCCGGAGGTCGACCGTGCCCTTCCGCGTCACGGCGATCTGGTCCTGGAGCTGCTGCTCCGTTGTGTACGCATGGATCGTCGTCATGAAGCCGGAGTCGAGCCCGAAGCTGTCCATCAGGATCTTGGCCATCGGCCCGACGGAGTTCGTCGTGCACGAGGCGTTCGAGATGATGTGGTGCTGCTCGGGGTCGTACGCGTCGTCGTTGACGCCGAGCACGAGCGTCACGTCCGGGTCGGTCGCCGGCGCAGAAATCACGACCTTCTTCGCGCCGGCGGTCAGGTGCTGCTCAGCTCCGGCGCGGTCGGTGAAGAGGCCCGTCGACTCGACGACGACGTCCACGCCGCGGTCGACCCACGGAAGAGCGGTCGGATCGCGCTTCGAGAGCACCTCGAACGGGCTCCCGTCGACGGTGATCCGTCCGTCGCCGGCTTCGACCTCGGAGCTCAGGACGCCGTGCGTGGAGTCGTACTTGAGCACGTGCGCGAGCACGTCGGGGTCGGCGAGGTCGTTGACCGCCACGATCTCGAACCCGGGCTTCTTCTGCAGGTACGCGCGGTAGAAGTTCCGCCCGATCCGGCCGAAGCCGTTGATCCCGACCCTTGTCGCCATCGCTGCGAGTCTAACCCCCCCGTTCGGGGGAAGAGAAGGAGCGCGCCGGCGACCTAACGTGACCGCGAATGAAGCCTGCGGCAAGCTTCGCCCTCGCCTGCGCGTGCTTGGCGTTGGCGGGGCCTGCACGCGCAGGGATCGGCGTCGGGGTCGCGGACAACACCTTGCTCGGCAACGCGGACGGCGGCGCCGCCTATCTCGGAGTGCTGAACGACGTCGGCCTGCGGGAGCTGCGGCTGCCCGTCAGGTGGGATCCGGCGCGGCCGACCGAGATCGAGAACCGGCGCGAGATCAAGGCGCTCCTGCCGACCGCGGCGGTTCGCGGGGTCCACGTCGCGATCTCGATCCAGCCCGGGAGCGCGACCGCAATCACCTCGTCACCAGAGGCTGCGAGCCGGTTCGTCGCCTTCGAGCAACAAGTCGCGCGCACGTTTCCGACCGTCAAGGACATCATCGTCGGCAACGAGCCGAACCAGCCGTACTTCTGGCAGCCGCAGTTCGATGCCCGCGGGAGGAACGTCTCCGCCGGCGCGTACGAGGCGCTGCTCGCGGCGAGCTACGACGCACTGAAGGAGGTCGATCCGGCGATCCAGGTCATCGGCCTCGGGCTCTCTTCGCGTGGGAACGATGGTCAGGGAGCGTCGGGGAACGTCTCCACGTCGCCGGTCAAATTCCTCGAGCGGATGGGCGCCGCGTACCGGCGGAGCGGGCGGACGAGGCCGCTGATGGACGAGCTCGCCTACCACCCGTATCCGAGGAGGGACACCGACTCGCTTACCGCGGGCATCATGTGGCCGAATGCGGGCGCGACCGACCTCGACCGGATCAAGCAGGCGGTCTGGGACGCATTCCACGGCACGGGCCAGAAGACGTTCGAGGACGGCTTGCGCGTGCGGCTGGACGAGGTCGGGTGGCAGGTCGCGGTTCCGAGGAACAGGCTCAGCGCGTACTTCGGGGCCGAGACGGTCAAGCCGACGACCGAGGCCTCGCAGGCGTCGATCTACGCCTCGCTCGTCCGGTACGAGGCTTGCGACCCGAGTGTCGATGCGCTCCTCTTCTTCGGCCTGCGCGACGAGCCGAATCTCTCGCGCTGGCAGGCGGGGCTGATGCGGGCGGACGGGTCGCTCCGCCCCTCGTACCGTTCGGTGCGGGACGTGCTCTCGAAGACGGGCGGGAACTGCGTCGGCCGCTTGCGCATGTGGCGGCACTCGACCACCGTGGATGGCGCGTCGGCGACTTTTTCGAGCGACCGTCGCCTGCCGAGGCGAATCCGCTCGTGGGGCTTCACGGCGACGGCCGGCGAGGACGCGCGGTTCCGGGCGGCCGTCTACCGCCTCCGCCGGGGCCGGAGACCAATGCGTGTCCTCTTGAAGCGAGGCCGGCTCGAGGCGCACTTGACTCGGTCCGTGCGCTTCGCGTCACGCCGGCTCGCTCCGGGCCGCTACGTCTACTCGATCCGCTTCAGGGCCGAGGCGAACCGAGACCGCAAGACCCGCGTGACGAGTCGCCGCTTCGTCGTCGCTCGCTGATCGAGCCATGTCCGGTGCCAGGCACCTGCCATGTCCTGTCCCCGCCACGTCGAGGCGCAAGCCCGACCGCCGAGATCCGCTGATCGAGCCATGTCCGGTGCCAGGCACCTGCCATGTCCTGTCCCCGCCACGTCGAGGCGCAAGCCCGACCGCCGAGATCCGCTGATCGAGCCATGTTCGGTGCCAGGCACCTGCCATGTCCTGTCCGGCCGCGTCGTCATCGCTTGCGATGACGACATAGAGCGGATGCGGGCTTTGCCCGCGTCCGCGTCTTAAGTCCCGACCGGCCCGCCGCCTTTGGCGGCAACTAGATGCCGCGGGCCCGACCTGAGTGCGGAACAGTGCCGCGTTGGCGGCCGCAATAAGGCGGCGGGCCGGAGGGGAAGCTCCGAGGACGACCTCCCCCTCCCGTTGAACCGCGCTCCGGACCTTGGCGACGGACGGGGTCTGAATCCATCGCCGGACGAGCACAGACCCGCCGCAAATCGGAGTATGACTCACTCGTTCACGGCTCTACAACCCGGCGAGCCGGACGAGGCTCGAAAGGCGCCGTTGTACCGCGGATTTCGTCGCCGGCGGGCTGCATCTGAGCGCCAGCTCGCGCAACGAGAGCGAGGGGTAGCGAAGCCGCAGCCGAGCGACCTCCCGCAGCTTCGGAGGCAGGGAGCCAAGCCCACCGCCGCGCTCGAGCCGGCGCACCGCGCGGATCTGCTCCTGCGCCGCCCGGCTCGTGCGCACGAGATTCGCGTGATCAGCGTTCGCGAGCCGGTTCGCGCGCGCCTTCGTCGCCCCCATCACGACCTGCTCCTCGATCACGAGCACCGCGTCGCTCGCCCCCGCGGCGGCGAGCGCATCCGCAATCGGCCCCGTCCCCTTCGCGTACGCGACGGCGTGCCGCCCCTTGTCGAGAACGCGCAGCGGCACGCCGGTCCGTTCCGCGATCTCGGCGATGAACTCGGCGCCCTCGACCGTCGCCGTCCGCACCTCGAGGTGAGGCGATTTCGGGCCCGACAGAGTCCCGCCGCCGAGCAGCGAGCCGCGCAGGTACGCGGCGCGACAGCACGCGCGGGCGACGACCCGCTTCGGCGGGCGCTCGAGCGGCGCGCGGCGAGCGCCGACGATTCCGGCCTCCTGGAGGACCTTCAGCGCCCGGTCCGCACCCTCGACGTGGAGCTGGTAGCGCGTCTCCCGTCCGAACGCACGCCGCTGGTACGTCCGGATCTCCGACGTCACGCCGAGCTCGCGCAGAAGGCTGAAGGCGCGGCGCGCAGCCGCGGAGCTCGCGAGATCGAGGTGCAGCCCGATCTCCCCGCGCCCGTGGATATGCAGGCTCCCGGCCGTATGCGCAAGCCCGGAAAGCTCCGCGAGCCGGTCGCAATCCCGTTCCGGCTTGATCCCGGCCAGCTCGTTCCGCAGCTCCTCAGACAACGGCACCTTCGAGCTCCAGCAGCCGTCGTTTGTACTCGACCCCGAGCGAGCCGTACGAACCGAGCCCGTCGGCGGCCACGACCCGGTGACAGGGAACCACGATCGAGAAGCGGTTGCGTGCGCAGAACGATCCCGCTGCACGTTGCGCGTTCGGACGCCCGGCGAGCGCCGCGAGCTCTCCGTAGGTCACGGTCTCGCCACGCCTGACCCGTCGCAAGGCCTCGGTCAGCTCGAGCTCGAAGTCGGTTGCGCCGTCGAGCTCGATCGGCACATCGAGGAAGTCGTCGGGCTCGCCGGCGAAGTACCGCGCGAACCGTTCGCCGAGCGGGTGGCTCCTCCCGCGCTGCTCGACGGACGGGCGGGGCAGCTCGTGGTGCAGAAGCCGGTGCCCCTCGAGCCAGATCTCCCCCACACCCCAGCCCCGCGCCTTGTAGCTGACGTGCGTTGCGGACATGCCGGAATCGTAGAATCAAGCCGATGAGCGCCCCCGGCATCTTCCGACCACCGACCCCGACGAACGAACCGGTCAAGGAGTACGCGCCCGGTTCGCCTGAACGGGAGCAGCTGCGCCGGCGACTCGACCAGATGCAGGCCGAGCGGATCGAGCTGCCCCTCGTGATCGGGGGCGAGAACGTCACCACCGGGACGACCGCCGAGGTCGTGATGCCCCACAAGAAGAGCCACGTCCTCGCAGATGCGAACCAGGGCGGCCAGGCGGAGGTCGACCAGGCGATCCGCGCCGCAGCCGACGCGTGGAAGGACTGGTCGCGCCTGCCCTGGGAGGAGCGCGCAGCCGTCTTCCTCCGCGCAGCCGAGCTCCTCTCCGGCCCGTGGCGCGCGACGCTGAACGCGGCGACGATGCTCGGCCAGTCGAAGACCGCGCACCAGGCCGAGATCGACTCGGCCTGCGAGGTGATCGACTTCTACCGCTTCAACGTCGAGTTCATGACGCGGATCTACGAGCAGCAACCGGTCTCGAGCCAGGGCGTGTGGAACCGGATGGAATACCGGCCGCTCGAGGGCTTCGTCTTCGCGGTCTCGCCGTTCAACTTCACCGCGATCGCGGCGAACCTGCCCGCGAGCGTCGCGCTGATGGGCAACACGGTCGTCTGGAAGCCGGCCGGAACGGCCTCGTACTCCGCGCACTTCCTGATGCAGCTCCTGATCGAAGCGGGCCTCCCGCCGGGCGTGATCAACCTCGTCTACGGCCCCGGCGCGACGATCGGCGACGCCGCGCTCGCGAGCGAGCACCTCGCAGGCGTCCACTTCACCGGCTCGACGGGCGTCTTCAACTCGATGTGGAAGACGATCGGCTCAAACGTCGGCCACTACCGGAACTACCCGCGGATCGTCGGCGAAACCGGCGGGAAGGACTTCATCGTCGCCCATCCATCCGCGGACGTCGACGCGGTTGCGACTGCGATCGTCCGTGGCTCGTTCGAGTACCAGGGCCAGAAGTGCTCGGCCGCCTCGCGCGTGTACGCGCCCGCGAACCTGTGGCCGGAGCTGCGGGAGCGGCTCGCCGAGGAGGTCGCGCAGATCAAGATGGGCGACGTCGCCGACTTCGAGAACTTCATGGGCGCGGTCATCGACGCGAAGTCGTTCGAGACGCAGAGGGAGGCGATCGACGAGGCCCGCTCGCACGACGGGACCGAGGTGCTCGTCGGCGGCGGCGTCCACGACGACGAGGGCTTCTTCGTCGAGCCGACCGTGATCGAGACCCGCGACCCCGACTTCCGCCTGCTCCGCGACGAGCTGTTCGGGCCGGTCGTGACCGCGTACGTCTATCCCGAAGGCAAGTGGAGCGACACGCTCGAGCTCGTCGACCGGACGGCGCCGTACGGCCTCACGGGCGCCGTGTTCGCCGACGATCGCGAGGCGCTCGTCGAGGCGCAGGACGCGCTGCGCTACGCGGCCGGGAACTTCTACGTGAACGACAAACCGACCGGGGCGGTCGTCGGCCAGCAGCCCTTCGGCGGCGGGCGTGCGTCGGGCACGAACGACAAGGCGGGCTCGATGTGGAACCTGATCCGCTGGGTCAGCCCGAGGACGATCAAGGAGACCTTCGTCCCGCCGACGGACTACCGCTACCCGTTCATGGCGCCGGACGGGGACGGCCGCGACGGCAGTCGGTGAGACCGACGCCGCCTCCGTAGCGCCGGTAGAAGCTGCTCGACGCGATCTGGAACGCGACTGAGGTCTTCCGGGACCGGCTCGGGGATCTCGGCTGGGGCGCTCTCTGCCTCGGCATCTGCTTCCACGTCCTCCGCCTGCTCGCCGTCAGCCGCGCGTGGCGGAACATCATCAAGGGCGCGTACCCGCGGGCCAGCGTGCGCTGGCGCTCGATCGTCGCAGCCGTGTTCGCCGGAGTCGGGGTCAACGCGATCATCCCGGCGCGTGGCGGCGACGCCGTCCGCGTCGTGCTCGCGAAGCGCAGCGTCGAGGGCAGCAGCTACGCGACGATCGCCTCGACCCTCGTCCTGCTCAGCCTGTTCGACTTCGTCGTCGCGACGTGTCTCGTGATCTGGGCGGCCGTGACCGGGCAGCTGCCGAAGGTGCTCGGGCCGTCCTTCGACTTCGGCTGGGCATTCCACAACCCGGGCACATTCCTGAAGGTGATCGCAGTCGTGTTCGTCGTCGCGCTCGTCGTCGTGCTCTGGTTCGCCGAGCAGATCGGCAGCTTCCGGCGGCGCCTCGCCCAGGGCTTCGCGATCCTGAAGGACCGGCGCGCGTACTTCCGCTTCGTCGCCCTCTGGCAGGGAGTCGACTGGACGCTCCGGTTCGTGGCCGTCCTCTTCTTCCTGAGCGCGTTCGGACTTCCCGTTACCTTCGAGAACGCTCTCCTTGTCCAGGTGTCGGCCGGGCTCGCGTCGCTCCTGCCGATCAGCCCGTCCGGGATCGGGACCGAGCAGGCGTTCCTGCTCTACCTGCTCCGCGACCAGGCGACGAGGACCGCGCTCCTTGCATTCAGCGTCGGAATGCGGATCACGTTGATCGCCGTCAACATGGCACTCGGTTTCGCGGCGCTCTTCATCACGCTGCGAACCGTCCACTGGCGCCAGCACACGGCTACGACTTCGACCCACCCAGATACTCGCTGAGCGTTCCCGACAGCAGCCGCCGGCGCCAGACGAGCCGGGGTCAGACCCCGCTCCGAAAGCGTGCCGTCTCTGTCACAGAACTTCGACCGCTAGGCCGGCGACGCGGCTTGAAAGCGGGCTCGGGCCAAGAAATCCTGTGGACGACTTGTGACGGGGTCTGACCCCGGTCAGGCGCGGCCTGCTTTGTGTAGCTGCGCGTAGATCGAGCGCGCCGTCTTCTCGGGGATCCCAGGCACGCCCTCGAGCTCTTCCTGGCTCGCGGCGAGGAAGCGCTCGGCCGAGCCGAAGTGCTGAAGCAGGGCGCGACGACGGGCGGGGCCGACGCCCTGGAGCGTGTCGAAGATCGACTCCCTCGCCTTCGAGTCGCGCCGCTGCCGGTGGAACCCGAGCGCGAAGCGATGCGCCTCGTCGCGGATCCGCTGCAGCAGCTGGAGCCCCGCAGAGTGCCGGTCGAGCACGATCGGCTCCGGGCGGTCTGGCACGAACACCTCCTCCTCCCGCTTGGCGAGCGAGATCACCGCCACGCGGGGCAGGTCGAACGCCTGCATTGCGGCCAGCACGGCCGACAGCTGCCCCTTGCCTCCGTCGACGACAACGAGATTCGGTGTCGCCGAGAACGACTCGTCGTACTCCTCGTCCGCCACGTCGCGCATGCGGGCGAACCGCCGCGAGACGACCTCCGCGAGCGCCGCGAAGTCGTCCTGTCCCGCGGCCCCCTTGATCCCGAACTTCCGGTAGTGCGCCTTCTTCGCGACCGCGTCCTGGAAGACGACCATCGAGCCGACCGCCGAGGACTCCTGGATGTTCGAGATGTCGTAGCACTCGATCCGCAGCGGCAGCGCCTCGAGGTTGAGTGCCTCGCGGAGCTCCTCGAGCGCCTCCACGCGCCGCAACCGCGTCTGCTCTGCGGCAACCGCGTCCGAGGCGAGCGCCACCCGCGCGTTCTGGGTCGCGAGCTCCTGAAGCCGCCGCTTCTCCCCGCGCTCGGCCGCGCGCACCTCGACCCGCGACCCGCGCCGAGCCGTCAGGAACTCCGCCAGCGGAGCCGTGTCCCCGATCCTGCGCGGCACGACGACCTGCGGCGGCACGCTCGGCGCAGAGCCGTAGTACTCGAGGATGAACGCCTCGAGCATCGTCGGCAGGTCGTGCCCCTCGGCGTTCTCGAGGTGGAAGCTGTAGCGGTCGATCAGCTTCCCGTCGCGCAGCGGGAAGACCTGGACGGCCGCTCGGTCGTCCTCTGCCGCGATCCCGATCACGTCGATCGTGCCCACCGCCCGCTTGTCCGCCGCCTGCCGCTCGGCCAGGTGCCGCACCGAGAAGAGACGGTTCCGGTAGCGGGCCGCCTCCTCGAAGCGCTCCTCCTCGGCCGCCTGGCGCATCTTCTCCTCGAGCTCGCGCAGGATCGGCCGCGTCTCACCGGACAGGAACTCGATCACGCCGTCGATCACGCGCCGGTAGTCCTCCTTGGACACGTACCCCACGCACGGCGCCAGGCAGCGCTCGATGTGGTAGTCGAGACACGGAATCCCCGAGTGTCGCCCGGGCTGCGGACCCTCGCACGGCCGGTAGGGAAAGACCCGGTTGAGCACGTCCAGCGTCTCGCGCACCTTCTTCGCGTTCGCGTACGGGCCGAAGTAGACGACACCGCGCCGGTGCCGCTCACGCGTGAACATGACCCGCGGGTACTCGTCCTCGACGGTCACCGCGATGTACGGGAACGACTTGTCGTCGCGCAGCCGCACGTTGAACGGCGGCCGGTGGCGCTTGACGAGGTTCTGCTCGAGGTGGAGCGCCTCGACCTCGGTGTCGGTCACGATCACCTCGAGGTCGGCGACGCGCTCGGGCAGCTGCGCGATCGCCGTCCGCGTGTCCGCGCCGGCCTGGAAGTAGCTCCGCACCCGCGGCCGCAGGGACTTCGCCTTGCCGATGTAGAGCACCTCGCCGCGCGCGTCGCGGAACAGGTAGACGCCCGGCTTGGCCGGGAGTGCCTTCAGCTTGTCCTCGAGTTTCGGGACTCTGCGCGCCATGGAATCTAGGGTAGTGCCGATGATCAGGGTGCTGCTTCTCGCCGTCGTGCTCGCCCTGGCGCTCGCGGCCGGCGCCTGGGCGCTCTTCCTGCGCTCGGTCGACCACGGACACCCGATCACCGTCGGTGCGCTCGAGGACGCTGTGAAGTGGCCCGACCCCAAGCTGGCCGACGAGCGCGTCGCGTTCGCGAGCCGCGCCGGATTCAGCGCGCTCAACATCACGACCGCGTGGGCGCCCGACCAGACGCAGCCCGACCCCGGCGAGCTGCAGATCCTCCGCAACGTCGCGCACGCCACCCAGAGCCAGGGTCTCCAGCTCCTGATCACGGTGTACGCGGCGAGGCCCCGGTACGCGCCGATGACCGACGCGCAGCAGACCCAGTACGCCGCGTTCATGGCCACGCTCGCGAGGGATCTGCCCTCGGCCGACGGGTTCGCGGTCTGGAACGAGCCGAACCTCAACACCTTCTGGCTCTACCAGTACGCGGACGGCCAGGACATCGCCGCACCGGCCTACACGTCGCTCCTCGCGCACACGTACGACGCGCTGAAGGCCGTCTCGCCGAGGATCAAGGTCTACGGCGGCAACCTCGCGCCGCGCGGCTTCGAGGATGCTGCTTCGCCGCGGCCGACGCACTCGCCCACCCAGTTCATCCGCGACATGGGCACGGCCTATCGAGCCAGCGGCCGGACGAAGCCGATCATGGACGTCTTCGCGCTCCACCCGTACCAGACGCGCTCCGCGATCCCGCCCGGGCAGCCGCACACGGGCACGTCGCTCGGATTCGGCGACTACGACAAGCTGGTGGCGCTCCTCGGCGAGGCCTTCGACGGCACCGCCCAGGCCGGCTCGAAGCTCCCGATCGCGTACACGGAGTTCGGCGTCCAGTCGCTGATCCCACCGAGCGCCCTCGGCTCGTACACGAACGTCGACTCGCCGCTGGGGCAGGACGCGGTTCCGGAGCAGACCCAGGCGGAGTACTACAAGCAGGCGTTCGAGCTCGCCGCCTGCCAGCCGAACGTGATCGCCGTCTACATCTTCCACCTCTTCGACGAGGCCGACCTCAACCGCTGGCAGTCGGGCCCCTACTACACGGACACGAAGTCGAAGTCGAGCCTCGACGCGATCGCCTCGGCCGCGAAGAAGGCGCGCGCCGGGAAGCTCGCCGACTGTTCGTAAGATTCAGGTTGTGGAGGGCCAGTACGTCGCGTATCAGTTCTTCCGGGTCGACCCGGCCTGGCGGCGCCTGCCCGTCGAGGAGCGCATCGCCGGCAAGGACGCGTTCGCCGAGGTGATCGAGGACTGGGCCGGACGCATGGTCTCGCTCCGCGCGTACACGGTCACCGGCGTCCGGCCGGACAGCGACCTCTTCCTCTGGAAGATCACCGAGCGCTACGAGGACCTCGGCGAGCTCGGCGCCGCGCTCAACGGCACGCCGCTCGCAGGCTGGCTCGAGACGCCCTACTCGTACCTCGCGACGACGAAGGCGTCCGAGTACACGCGGGCGCGCAAGCCGAGGAAGGTCGTGCCGAAGGGCTCGCCGTACCTCGTCGTCTACCCGTTCGTGAAGTTGCGCTCCTGGTACTCGCTGCCGCCGGAGGACCGCCAGCGCGCGATGGACGAGCACATGCGGGTCGGCCACGAGTTCCGGACGATCGTCAACCACACGACGTACTCGTTCGGGATCGACGACCAGGAGTTCATGACGGCGTTCGAGTGCGAGGAGCCGTCCGACTTCATGCACCTGATGCTGACGCTCCGCGAGAGCGAGGCGAGCCGCTACACGGAACGGGACACGCCGATCTTCGTCGGCCAGCACGTCCCGATTCGCGCCGCCCTGGACGCGCTCGACGGCGCCGCGACACGCGTCGAGGCCTAACTAGGGACAGGCCTTCACGCCTGCCCCGATCGGCACCGGGGTCTTGCACGGATACGAGCCTGGGTCCTTGGTCGGGATCGTCTGTTGCGCAATGTCTCGACCTTCGGCGTCGCGAGCGACCAGCAGGAGCGGACGATGCCCGCGTGGGAAGTGCGCAGCCGGAATTTCGTACAGGACCATCCCCTCGATCGCCTTCACATCGGCCCGCTCGCCGTCTTCGTAGCGAATCTCGACCTCTCGGATGTCCTGTCGCAGCGGCCCGCCCCAGAGCAGGACGACGTTCTTGCCTTGCGAGCGACCCAGGCCGAAGCGCTGAGGGAGCTGCTTCTCCGAACATCCGCCTCCGAAGCCGCCTGGGCCGTATCGGAGCCAGTGGCACGTGCGCCCGTCTGCGGTCGGAGCAACCCAGAGCGCAGCCTCGACGCCTGTGTGAGTGTCGACCGAGATGAGCTTCCTCGCCTCGTCCAGCAGAGCGTCTGCCGGAGTTCCGTCTTGGCGCATGGCGGGAGGCAGCACGAAATGCACGGGCTCGCGGCGGAGAACCCCTCCGGCGGCATCAAGCAACGCGAGCTCTCTCGGCCGGTTCCCGTTCCAGTGATCACTGCCCACGTCGAAGACGAAAAATCCGGCGTCGATCGGTGGGGAGACCCATATCAGCCGCTCGCGATCCGAGTCGCCCTTCTCGTAGCGAAGCTCGATCGTCGCGGCATCGAGTAGCTGCACCGAGCCCGAGACCAGAACCGGTCCGCCACGAATCACGCCGTTCGCGATTGGCCCCTGAATCGAGACGCCGTGCTCGACCGGGATGAAGTGCGGGGGATGGCACCCGCCGGCGTGTCCGTAGAGCGCGCAGAAGCCGCCCTTTTTCGTCGGCGCAACCCAGACCGTCAATACCCGGCCGTTGGCCAGGCGCTTACGGACCACGGCGCGCGTCTGCTCGGCAATGACTCCCGTCTCCATACCGGCCGGAGCCCCGGCGTCGAGACTGGCAAAGTCGAGCACGACCGGCTTCGGCGCCGGTTCGCTCGCGAAGAAGTCGACCACCGATCCACGAAGTGCGACGGCCGTGGGCACGACCAGTGCCGCCACTGCGACTAGACACGCAGCGAGTGTCACGCGTCTGCGACGGTTCCGCCTGCCTGCTCGACGGACGACGTCGCCCCAGTCCGGTTCTCCAGCGCGGCCCACCTCGGCGAATCGTTCGTACAGCTCGTCGGTCATCTCGACTCCTCCGTGAATGTCTCGAGAAGGGCGTCGTGCGCCTGCGCGAGCGTGGCAGCCACCGTGCCCTCACTCGTCCCACAGATCCGCGCGATCTCCGCGTACGGCAGGTCCGCGAAGTACCTGAGGAACACGACCAGTCGTCGCCTTGGCGGCAACGCTCTGATCGCGTCGGCCAGGGTCGGATCGCTATCGGGGTCCGGCAGGCCGGGATCGAACGAGCCGTTCAAGGACGCGTGCTCGAGATCGCGCCGAAAGCCGAGCGCGGTCCGGAGCGCGATGCGCCACACCCACGTCTCGAGCGCGCTCTCGGCACGCCAGCTCCGCCGAGCCGCATAGGCTCGCGCGAAGGTCTCCTGAACGGCGTCGTGTGCGCTCTCCCAGTCGCGCGTCACCGTCGCGAGCACGTTGAGGAACCCGCGATACCGCGACCGGTACAGCTCCTCGAGAGCACTTGCCCGTTCGTCCATGCTCGTTAGAGCAGGATGACGAGTATTTCCTTTAGCCGTACGTGTGCTGATCGCGCCACGTGCGCCACATGGCGAAACCTGAGAGGCCGACGATGAGCACGAAAGCGAGCGCAGGCAGGCCCGCCGGGCGGTCGAGGATGAACGCGCCGATCGCGACCACGATCAGGAGCGCTCCGCCGTAGAACGAGAACTTCGCGCGCGTCGGCCACGTCCCGATGTCGTCCCGCCGATCGCGCCAGAACAGGTAGATGAAGAACGCGATCGCGAGGAAGAACGCGATCTGCGCGATCACGTACAGCGAGGCGAGCGCGACGTAGAGATTGAGCACGACCACGACGAGGGCGATCAGCGCCACGATCAGGAAGCCGCGCAGTGTCGGGTTCATCCGGGAGAACATCAGGCGGTCGTGTAGGCGCGGACGGCGAGCGCCGCCGCCACGAGTGTCGCTCCCGAGAACCAGGCGAGCCGCTTCCGCGGCTCCTTCGGCGCGTAGAACCACGGGCTGAGCACCGCGAGGAGCGCAAACGTCCCGTACGCGTAGTGGAGCTGCTCTGGGGCACGGTGATCGCTCGAGAGCAGCAGCAGCCCGAGCCCGACCTGGGCGACTAGGAGCGTCTGGCAGAGCGTCAGGAGATGCGCGAGCGTCGGGCCCGCGGTCCCGCGGCGGAAGTAGGCGATCCAGCCCCAGAGCGCGGAGAGCACCGTGACCCCGAGCACGAGGAACGCAACCGTGTGGTGCGCAGTTAGCATCGAACCGTCAACTCTAGGGGGCGCAGATGATCGAAGAAGGCAAGCCGGCGCCGGATTTCGAGCTGGCCACGGACTCGGGCGAGCGCGTCAAGCTCTCGGACTTCCGGGGGAAGCCGGTCGTCCTCTACTTCTACCCGAAGGACGACACCCCCGGCTGCACGGCCGAGGCGTCCGGCTTCCGGGATGCATACTCCGAGTTCGAGCAGCGCGGCGCGGTCATCCTCGGCGTCAGCCCGGACGACGAGGCGTCGCACGCGAAGTTCAAGAACAAGTTCTCGCTCCCGTTCACGCTCCTGGCCGACCCCGAGCACGAGGTGGCCGAGAAGTACGGCGTGTGGGGCGAGAAGAAGTTCGCCGGCAAGACGTACTGGGGCGTCAAGCGCTCGACGTTCCTGATCGACAGCGAGGGGAAGATCGCCAAGGTGATGCACAACGTGAAGCCGGACGGCCATCCCCAGCAGGTGCTCGCGGCGCTCCCCTGATGGACGTCTTCAACCTCCACGGCGACGAGTGGGACCGCACCGAGGAGCGCGACGGCTGGCGGTCGAAGGACGTCTGGGTCGGCCACCGGCTGAAGGCCGAGCTGATCGGCGGCAGCATGTACGAGCTCGAGCCGGGCCACAAGCTCTTCCCGTACCACACGCACCACGCGAACGAGGAGTGGCTCCTGGTCCTGCGCGGCCAGCCCACGCTGCGCACCGCGGACGGGGATCAGGACCTGCGCGAAGGTGACGTGGCGGTCTTCCGCCGAGGGAAGGAGGGCTTCCATCAGGTCACGAACCGGACCGACTCGCCGATCCGCATCCTGATGCTCTCGACGCTGGTCGCTCCGGACATCGTCGAGTACCCGGACAGCGGGAAGGTCGGGGCGCGAAGCGCCGACGGGGAGCGGATCCTGCTCAGCCGGCCCGGGCCGATGCTCGACTACTGGGACGGCGAGGACTAGGAGCCGACCCGTCGACTAAGGTCGGGGACCGCGATGCGACTTCGGCTGCTCCTGATCGCAGCCGTCACGCTGACGGTCGGCCTCTCGGGCTCGACTTCGCCGTTTCGAGCCGCGGGCGCCCCGGGCAGCCTGACCCCCTTCGGGCGCGGGATCTACACGACGACCGGAGCGGATTACGCGCGCATCGCCGACCTCGGCTTCAGGACAGTCATCGTCAACCCGTCGAAGCCGGCCCTCGACCAGATCCGCGCCTACGGTCTGACGGCCATGCTCTACCTCGGCGGCTACGACAGCGGCACGTGCACGTTCGGCTGGTCAGACGCAACCGTGACGTCACGCGTGACCGCGATCAGAGACAACCCGGCGAGCGTCATGTACTACGTCGCGGACGAGCCGCACACGGCGGGCTGCCCGAATGCGGTCCAGCAGATCCGCGCGCGCGCCCGGCTCGTGAAGAGCATCGATCCGACCGCCGTGACCGCGATCGCCGAGAACCGCCAGGTCGACGTGACCGCGTTCGCCAACTCGACGGACGTGATGATCCTGTCGACCTACCCGTGCTCCCATGTGAACGGCTGCGTGCTCTCGAAGATCGACGCGGCGCTGAGCACGGCCCACAGCGCGGGGGTCAAGCACGTCTGGGCGGCGCCGCAGTCGTTCGGCGACGACTACTACCGGGTGCCCTCACCCGCGGAGCTGCAGGCGGTCATCGACCGCTGGAAGGCGGGCGGCGTCCAGGGTTTCTTCACCTACACCTGGAACTGCTGCGGCGATCCGGAGACGCTCGCCAACCATCCAGAGCTGTGGGACACGTGGCGTCGCGAGAACAGCGGCTAGGGCTCTAGCCGGCGTCCTGCTCGAACGCGGCGAGCTCGTCGGCGGCCACGTCCGCGGCCCGTCGGCGCTCCTCGGCGAGCTCTCGCGCATCCGCAGCAGCCTCTTCGGCGCGCTCGGCGGCCTCCTCGGCTTTCTCTGCGTGGTCGGCCAGCTCGCGCGCCCGCTTTTCCAGCCGAACGCGCTCCCGCTCGCGCTGGGCCTTCTTCTCCCGGCGCTCCGCGAGCTCGTCGGGTGGCCCGGCTCTCGGCGGGGCGGGCCTGATCCCGGCCAGCGCGTCGAAGCCGGAGACCTGCACCTCCGTCGTCAGCCGTCCGGCCTTGAGCGCAGCGCGCTCCGGGTCGGTCAGCACCGCCGCGCCGAGGGTGGCCCGAATGCGCTCGAGCACGGCGCGGGTGGCCGGCCGTCCTGCCTCCTCGAGGATCTCGACGGCCCGCTGCGTGAGGTCGCGGACGGACTCCCGCTCTTCGGCCTGCGCCGCGTTGAGGGCATCGGCGCCGCCGCCGGCCAGCGCCCGCTCCTGGGCCTTGCGGAGCCGCGTGCCGGTCGTGAGCAGGGCCTGCACCTCCTTCTTCTGGCGCCTCGCGAGCTGGTTGATCGTCCACGCGGGCACACTCGGCTTGACGAGCCCGGTCACCTGCTCGGCGGCGTCCTCGTCGCCGTCCTTCTTCAGGCGTTTGGCAAGCTCGTTGCGACGCGCCGTGAACTCGTCCAGCGGCAGCGCGTACAGGCGGTCGATCTCTCGTTCGAGCGTGGCCAAAGCATGCGGATGAGCGCCTGGAGGTGGCGGCCTCTCCCGTTGCGTGGAGTTTAGAGACCTATTGGCACCTGGCTCGACGAGACAATCTGATCCACCTTCCATACCCCTTTTGACGTATGCAGGATCACCATGCGGGGGATGCGTGCGCTCCCGACTTGAGCGATGACATGAGGACTAACCCTACGGCGCTTCCGTCGGCGTCGATTTCCTCCATGGAGGTCTGCTCCGATGCAGAAGCTCTACAACTGGCTCACCCGTGAAGACGGGCAGACGATGGCCGAGTACGGCGTCGTCCTGGCTGTCATCACGATCGCGGTCTTCGGCGCGCTTGCCCTGCTCTCGGGCAACATCGTCAATGCGATGACCCGCGTCGCCGGCTACATCACGTAGTCGAGCTCGAGCAACACCCCAGCGGCGTGGTTTGGGATCGTCCGATCCCCAGCCACGCCGCTTTCCGTTCCTGGATCCTCGAGCCCGGAAAAGGGACCTCCACGGACCGGGCGCGGACTGACTCGCGGCCAACAGGCCGAACCTCCTGCAAGTGAGCATCATGCGGATGAGAGGACTTGGGGCCTTGGCCCGTCACGCCCTTGTCCGTCAAGCCGTGGAGGCAGAACGCCGATGCGCGGTCTGCCCAAATGAAACGCGCCCCCGCCTCTCGTCGAGTCTTGTACGTCGCCGTCGTCGTCGCCAGTCTGTGGACGGTTTGGGCCCTCTCGTATGAAGCGACCGGACTCCCGGGGCTCAACTACCTGGCGTTCGGTTTCGTATCGCTACCGCTCGGACTAGCACTCTTCGTTGCGGGCTCATTCGGATACTCGCGAGCGCGTAAGGAAGGGCGTCGGACAAGCGACGCCGTCATCGCGATGGTCATCAGCGCCGGCATTGCTGTCGTGCCGCTTGCCGCGCTGATTGAGTTTGCCGACTATTCATAGGGAATACTCGAGCGATTTCACCGAGTGGCCGGGAAGCGCGCGAGGCGTCCGAAAGTTCGACCCCGCCGCCCGGCCTCCGGGGGCAAAGGCGTACCTGCGAAACTCGCTCAGCGCAGTGCACCTCGCACGGGTACCTCAGACGGTTCTCCTGGCTTCAATCGTCGGCCTGTCGATCTGTGCTGGCGGCGGCTCGGATGCTGGAACCAACCGCCCGGACATAGAGGGAGCCAAGGAGTTCGGCCGCTATCCGCTCTATTGGGTCGGTGAACGGTTCGAACAATGGGATCTGACCCATATTGAGGGCCTCGACCGCCCGGCGACCGTCATCGAAACGTGTCGGTGTCTGCGTAGGCGAGGCGAACGTTGTCCTCGTCGTACAGGGAAACACGAACCTGGAATGGCCCTCTGATTTTTGGCAGAGGCACCCAGAAGCTGCCACTCGCCGAGTCTTTCTCGGCCTCGCCCTTCAACCAACGGACGGACTGATTCCTAAGCCACTTACGGGGCACCTGAACGCCGGCCCCAGCCTCGAGGAGCGACCAGCGAACAGTCACTCGGTGCTGGCGGAAGCCGGTGACGGAGACGTCGTAGTCGACCATCACTCCGATTGGCTGAGCCTCCCTTCCCTGCGTCCGGGTGCCCGCCAAGAGCGTTGCTACTCGTGTCGCAATAGTGGCCGGATCCGCGTCTGTCGGTAACCCGTCATCATTGAAAACCTGCATGTAGTCACCGTCGCTTAAGAGTCCGCAGCCCGGGTCGTCGAACGCATTCACACAGAGCGAGCCTGTGGTCATCTGGAGAACCCCGGGTTTGCTTGTGCCCAAGAGGACTCCGTCACCCACGCGGGCGCGTGCGTCGGCGCTTAGCGCGCCCGGTTGACCAGGCCGTGGCGGCTGCGGTGGCGGTGCCGGTGGAGGTGGAGGCGGTGCCGGTGGAGGTGGAGGCGGTGCCGGTGGAGGTGGAGGCGGTGGCCCTGGAGGTGGAGGCGGTGGCCCTGGAGGTGGAGGCGGTGGCCCTGGAGGTGGAGGCGGTAGGGGCGGAGGTGGCGGAGGCGGTCGCCCAGGTAGGGCGTCGCGGACGGCGGCGAACTGACTGAGGCTTTGTTCGCCTTCTATCGATTCGTTGCTGTTCTTAGGAGCGCTGGCCGTTTCTTGGCGAACGGCGTACTCGTCGAGCGTCATGTTCCTGACAATCGAGACATGCGTGATTTGAGCCCCGAGCTCGGGCGTCGGTTGGGGCAACAGGGCTTTGATCGCGCCGATCGCGCCCGCGACCGCTCCCGCCGTAATCACCGCACCAACGACCCATCGGACGCCCTTGTTCAAAGACATGAACCACAGCCGGAGAGGACTCGTCGGCGCCACCACGAGCACCGCTGGGTCGTCCGCATCCGCCCTGGGGCGAGCCTCAATCACCCTCAGACTGCCCCTAGCAATCCCGAGCGGGATCTCGTCGCCAGGTACCCAGTTCGAGACAGCCGTGTTCAGGATCGGCGGTTCAGCCGGCGTCCCGTCTTGGCGCACGAGCCTGAACGTAAATGCCATTCGGTTCTTCCTTCCGTGGCAGGTTCGGGCCGAACGGCTTCAGTTGAGCGTATCGCGTTCGGACCCTTGACCAAAACCCCGTCGCCCCACGCGTTGACAGAGGTCGGCCTGCTCGACGACTCCTGAGGAACCCGGCGAGACAGGGCGGGACCTCGCCCCATCTCGCCGTGACGTGGTCCTACGGTGCCTGGGTGTGGCAGTGGTACCACTGCTGCGTGGGATAGACCCAGTTCTGGAATCCCAAGCGACGAACATTGCCTGTCGGATACCTGAGCGCGTGATTGTGATCTGCGTGGCCGAGATCCGTGACGCGGTCGAAATTCAATGTCACCGGACCAGACTTCTGGATGTACCACGTGTAGTCCACCGGCGGCCCGAAGTTCGCGAACCAACTCCAATCATTCGCGTACTCCCACGCCGACCAGGCATAGACGCCGGGGCTGATGCGAGCTCCCGCGGGTATATACCAGCATCCAGTCGAGTCGATCGAGTCCGGTGACGCCAGAATCGCAGCCGACGGGCCCGAGATCGGCGAGGACATAGCCGCGAAGAACACGGACGCATCGCATGTGACACGTGCCTGCGCCGCAGCCAACGGGTGGGCGGCGATCCACTTGCACGTGTAAACACCATTCGGCGGTAGCTTCGCCCTGTCTGCGGAAGCGACGCCGGCAGCGAGCGCCGCACCGGCGGCGCACGCGGCCAAGACAACCAAGAGCCGGTTGAGCGACCTCATGTGAAACCTCCCTTGTGGAAGTGAAGTTCCGGTTGCGCGAGGTGAGGAGCGCCGCCCGCCGAAGCCAAAGCCTCGGCAGGCCGGACACTTGAAGCCGCAGATCGCGAGGCAGGTCCACCTTTCACGACGCCTCCCGTCGGCCGGTCTATCCCGACGACGCTCTCAGTTTCTCTACCTCACTGTCAAGCAAGCCAGACTGAGGCCCCTCTGACGCGGCGCTCTGGAATCGCTAAGCCCGGACGCTTACGCTCGCGCAAAACGCGGCTCAAAGGGGAGGTCGGCAATGTCCCGCCCTGTCATCGCACTGGTCGTAACCAATCTGATCCTGTCGGTTGTATGCCTTGGCTGGCTGACCTGGATCACGGTTGACCCACAGCACTGGTTCGCGGACGCCTATGCGGAGCAAGGTCCGCGAGGGGAGCAGGGTCCGAGAGGGCCGATCGGGCCGCAGGGCCCAGCAGGGCCGGTAGGGCCGGATGCTGCCGCCGCCATAGATGATCTCTCCACTCAACTCGAAGATGTGAGCTCTCGCTTGGACGACCTCGAGAGTGGAACCGGAGTGTCGGATCTCGAAGGCACTGTCGAGGATCTGCAGACCGCTGTTGACGACACGCTCTGCCCTTGGGTCAGCGAGGCCTCGGACTATGTGTACTCCTGCTGAAGCGACCTGAACGGAAGTTCCTGCTCAGGAGGGAAATGCGGATGAGAGGACTTGAACCTCCACGGGGTCTCCCCCACACGGCCCTGAACCGTGCGCGTCTACCAATTCCGCCACATCCGCGGGCCGGAAAAGTCTAGCCGCGGTCCTGCGCTCACAATTTGCCCACGAATCGCGGGCACAATCGTCCGTCTCTACCATGTCCGGGCTGAAACGGGTCGCTCTTCTCTCCATCGTCGCCCTGGTCTCGGTGCCCGCCCTCGCGGGTGCCCAGTCACAGGCTCCTACCGCTGCCCGCGGACCGCTCGTCGAGGTGATCCTCACGCTCGACGCGCCGCCGCTCGCCCGCGGCGGTCACCTGCGGACGCTGAGCGCGGTCCAGGGCAACGTCGAAGCCGGTCTCGCGCAGACCGTCCCGGAGCTGACCGTGCAGCGGCGCTACTCGACCGTCCTCGACGGCCTCGCCGTTCGGCTTCCCCAGAGCGAGGTCGACCGCCTTCAGAGCGTCGACGGTGTGACGAAGGTCTATCCGAACGTCAGCTACCACGCCATGCGCACGACGACCCCGAGCTTCATCGGCGCGCCCGCGCTCTGGGGGCCGCGGCTCTCGAGCGCCGGCCAGGGCGTGAAGATCGGGATCATCGACGACGGCGTCGACCGCGTCCATCCCTATTTCAGCGCGCGCGGCTATCGGATGCCGCGCGGCTTCCCAAAGGGGAACAAGCGCTTCACGGACGCGAAGGTGATCGTGGCCCGCGCCTTTGCGCCTCGCGCGCCGAAGTGGAAATACGCGCGGCGCCCCTATGACCCGCTGAACTCGGAGCACGCGACGCACGTGGCCGGGATCGCAGCCGGTAACTACCGCACGCGCGCCGGAGCCACGCGTCGCGTCTCCGGCGTGGCGCCGAAGGCCTACCTCGGCAACTACAAGGTTCTGACCATCCCCGACGGCGACTTCGGGCTGAACGGGAACTCGGCGGAGATCGTCGCCGGCATCGAGGCCGCAGTCCGGGACGGGATGGACGTGATCAACCTCTCGCTCGGCGAGGCGGAAATCGATCCGAGCCGCGACATCGTCGCCCGCGCGCTGGACGGCGCCGCTGCGGCCGGAGTGGTGCCGGTGGTCGCGGCGGGGAACGACTACGAGGACCTCGGTGCAGGATCGGTCACGTCGCCGGGCAGCTCCGCGAGCGCCATCACGGCCGCCGCCGAAAGCCAGAGCGGGCCGTTCATCTCGTCCTTCTCGTCGGGCGGGCCGACGCCGTTGTCGCTGCGCATGAAGCCGGACGTGACGGCGCCCGGCGAGGACGTGCTCTCGTCGGTGCCCCGCCGCGCAGGCCTGTGGGCGAGCTTCAGCGGGACGAGCATGGCCGCGCCGCACGTCGCGGGCGCGGCGGCACTGCTACGCCAGCGCCATCGCGGCTGGACGGTCGAGCAGATCAAGTCCGCGCTCGTCCTGACCGGGAAGCCGGTGCTCGGTCCCGGCGGCAGTGAAGCGGACACGACCCGCGAGGGAGGCGGAACGATCGACCTCGTCCGCGCCGACCGGCCGCTCGTGTTCGCCTCTCCGACGAGCCTCTCGTTCGGCTTCGTGGCCCCCAACGGCTTGGCGGCTCGCCAGGTCGTGCTCACCGATGCGGGTGGCGGCGCAGGCGAGTGGACCGCGAGCACGACGCTCCAGCAGTCCGCCGCAGGCGCCGCGGTGACCGTGGCGCCCGTCGCGACGATTCCCGGCCCGCTCGTGATCACGGCCAACGCGTCCCCAGGAGCGCCCGAGGGCACGCACACGGGGTTCGTCGTGCTCCAGCGAGGCACCGACCGCAGGCGGATCCCGTTCTGGTTCCGCGTCGCCGCGCCGAAGCTCGGCCTGGCGCAGACGACCCCGCTCACGCGCACCGGCACATACCAGGGCGACACGCGTGGGCACCCGGCGCTCGTCAACTCGTACCGCTACCCGGACGATGCACGGATCCTCGGCGTGACGCGTACCCTGCTCGGCCCGGAGCAGGTGTTCCGGGTCTCCGTGACGCGCCCGGTCGCGAACTTCGGCGTCGCGGTCCTCGGCGGGGCGCACGGGATCGAGCCGCGGGTCGTGCGCGCGGGCGACGAGAACCAGCTGCTCGGCGAGATCGGGCTCCCGTTCAACGCGAATCCGTACCTGCCCGCGTACGGCACTCCGATGCCCGTCGCCGGAGGGGTGCTCCCGGGCCTGGGCGACTACGACGTCGTCTTCGACAGCGGCACGGCCGCGGGGGCCGGCCCGTTCACGTTCCGGTTCTGGATCGGCGACACGACGCCTCCGCGCCTGAAGCTGATCTCCACGCGCGGCGGACGGCTGCGCGTGCGCGCGGTCGACAACGGCGCCGGGATCGACCCACGGTTCGTACGGCTCTCCGTCGACGGGTACGCGCGCTCGGCGCGCTACGACGCCGGCCGCAACGAGATCACGGCGTCGCTGAAAGGGCTCCGGCGCGGCCGCCATCGCTTCACGCTCCGCGTCTCCGACTACCAGGAGCCGAAGAACATGGAGAACGTGCCGAAGATCCTGCCGAACACGGCCCGGCTGCGTAGCGCGTTCCGCGTGCGCTAGCTCAGGTCGCGATCGCGCTCGTTCGTCGTCGGCAGTTGCGCAAGGTCGCGCTCGACGCTGGCGGCGAACTCGTCAGGGTCGTCCTCGGTGTGCAGGAGCTTGAGTTGGGCCTTCCTGCGCCGGCGCGAGCGCGTGCGGCGCCCCTCCCACCCGAACCGGGTGATCAGACGAGGCCACTCGGCAGCGACGAGAACTGCCACGGCACAAGTGAGCAGAGCGATCCAGAGCCAGCCCACGGCTCAATTGTACCGACCCCTCGAAGCCCCTCACACAGGCAGGAACGGGATGTCCCAGGCATACGCGACGATCAGTGTGGCCGCGGTGGCGAGGGCTCCGAGCAGTGCGACTGCGGCTTGCCCGACTGGGCTCGCGCGCTTGATCCTCTCCCCGGCCTCGCCAAGGCGGTCCACCGTCCTTTCCAGCAGCTGCTCGGCCCAGGCGAACTCGAGCGCGAGCACGGCCAGTCCCACCGCGACGACGAGCAGGCCCGGCCCCGGGAGGGGGATCAAGATGATCCCGAGGAGCACGATCAGGAAGCCGCCGATTGCGGCCACGACGCGGATCAGTTGGTGCCGTTCCTTGTGCCGCGCGCGTCGCTCCTGCAGGCCTTCGACGAAGCGCTGTCGAGCTCCGGGTTTCATGTCCGAAGGCTAGCCGCAGCCTACGGGCAGACCCGGACCCAGTCCGTGTAGCAGAGGTCGCGTCCGCCTCCGCCGGTGAGGCGGTCGTTCCCGCGGCCGCCGTCGTGCGCCGCCATGAAGTCGTTTCCGGAGCCGCCCTCGAGCACGTCGTGGCCGGCGCCTCCCTTCAGGAAGTCCTTGCCGGCGTTCCCGAGGAGGACGTCCTCTCCGGGGCCGGCCAGGATCCTGTCGTCGCCGGGCCCGCCGATCAGCCGGTCGTCGCCGCCCATGCCGAACAGGACGTCGTCGCCGCCGAGGCCGCAGAGCACGTCCTTTCCGGGAGTCCCGCGCAGGAAGTCGCGCTGGCTCGTGCCGACGATCGTGCACCCCGCGTTCCGGACGCCCCGCGGCAGCGCCTCGGAGCGATAGCTATGCCCAGCCGGGACGCTGACGTCGACGTTGCGGACGAAGTCGTGGACGAGCACGGTGCCCTCGACGACGGTGATCCGCGTCGCGCCGCAGAGATCCTCGGTGAGCCACTTCGTTCCGCGCACGGTCGCCGACGAGTAGCGGCCGCGGGTCCTGAAGTGCCCCTTGCCGCTGCCCCAGAGCCTGCGCATCGGGCGCCTCTTCGCCAGGGTGCGAAACGAGGAGACACAGTCGATGAAGCTGCCGCCCTCGAGTCGGAGCTCGCCGAGTGCCTTCGGGGTCGGCTGCAGGACGGTGAACATGCCGTCGTAGAACTCGCTGGTGTCGAGCGTGACGCCGCGTGAGACCGTGAGCCGAGCTACGCCGTCGCTCGTGTCGACCTCGGTCCCGATCGGCACCTGCGCGGAGCCGTCGAGGCGGACGAAGTCGTCGGAGCGCGGAAGCTTGAAGAGGACCATGCCGCGGTTGAGCGACAGGTTGGCGGTCGACCCGGCCGTCGGAGGCGGAGGCAGGAAGTCGGCGTTGACGGACTTGGCGGCATCCATGGACAGCGTGCAGGGACCGGTTCCGGTGCACGCGCCGCTCCAGCCGCCGAGCGTCCAGCCCGGGTCCGGATGCGCGACGAGCGTCACCGTCGACCCGCTGACGAAGTCAGCGCCGCACGTGGTGCCGCAGTCGATTCCGGGCGGCGTGCTCGTGACGCGCCCGTTGCCGGTCTTCGTGACGCTCAGCGTGAAGGTGCCGACGACGACCGAGGCCTCGGCGCTCGCGGTGCCGCCCCGGCCGTCACCGATCGTGTACGTGAAGCTGTCGCCGCCCTCGAACCCGCTCGCTGGCGTGTAGCGGACGGTCCCGTCCGGCTGGATCGCGGCGGATCCGTGCTGCGGCTGGCTCACGCTGTCGACCGTGAGCGCGTCGCCGTCGGGGTCGCTGTCGTTGGCGCGGACGTCCAGGTCGACGGGCAGCCCGCGGCCCGTGTGTGCGGAGTCTGCGACCGCGGTCGGGCTCCGGTTCTCGGCGTCGAACCGCGTCGCGCTCTCGAGCACGACGCTCGTCTCCGGCGCGACCGTCGCGTTCCACTGCTGGCTGAGCGTGACGTCGTAGGGGCTGTCCGCAACGAGATCGCCGTTCGCGTCGTTGAAGACGAGACCGTTGTCAGCCGCCGGGATGCCCTGGGCGCCCTCGATCACGGGGCGGTAGTTGAAGGGCTGGATCGTCCACTCGTCCGGCGTCTGATCGCTCCCGAGCGCGCCCGTGATCCGGAGCAGCACTCGCGGGACGCTCGTCGACGCGGAGTCGAACTCGGTGAGCGTGTGGCCGTCGGGACCGCTCGCCGCAGCTCCGTCGTCGGTGTTCGAGTCGAAGCGCAGGTCACCGTCCAGGTGCCGAACGAGGTGCGTGGCGATATCGGAGCTGCCCGTGTTCGTGAGCGTGTACGTCTGCCGGAGCGTCGAGCCCCCGAGGGCCACCGGCTCGAGCTCCTGGCGGACGTCGAGCTGCAGCGAGCCAAGCTGAAGCCGCGTCGTGAGCGGGCTCTCGGAGAGGAGCGTGACCTGTCCGTCGACGCAGTCGTCCGCGAGCATCCGGCCCGCGGTGCTCAGGTAGAGGTTCGAGGTGTACGTCGTTCCGAGCGGCGTGAAGCCGCCCGGCGGGTTGAAGATCGCATCTCCGCCCGCGACCGCGCCGCGCCCGAAGGCGCCGAGCCCGTCGACCGAGACCCGGACCGCACCGTCCGTGACCGCGGGATCGCCGTTCTCGAGCGTGCGGATGATCGGGCTGCAACCCGAGCCGGTGGGGCCCGCGCTCCCGAAGGACGTCGAGGCGGCGACGAGCGCGCCGGCGATCGCGAGCGCTGCGAGCAGGCCCGGCCGCGTGCGGCCTAGAGGCAAATCGCTACGCCCTTCGTCCGGCAGAGGTCGGTTCCGCCCCCGCCGCGGAGGCGGTCGGACGCGTCCCGCCCGACGATGTAGTCGTTGCCGCGGCCGCCCATGAGCAGGTCGGTCCCGGGGCCGCCGTTCAGATAGTCGGCGCCGGCTCCACCCTCGATGCTGTCGCTGTCGCTGCCGCCGTCCATGCGATCGGCGCCCGCGCCGCCGCGCATCCGATCGGAGCCCTTGCGCCCGAGCATCAGGTCCGCCCCACGCTCGCCGATGAGGACGTCCTTGCCGGGACCGCCGACGAGCCGGTCGCTCCCGGGTCCTCCGATCAGCACGTCGTTCGCGCCGAGGCCCCGGAGTGTGTCGTTCCCGCCCAGGCCGCAGATCACGTCTCGATGCCCCGTTCCCGTCAGGACGTCGCGCTTGGGCGTCCCCATGATCGTGCAGCGGTAGCCGAGGATCGTGCGGGGCTCGCGCGACACGGGCGGAGCGGGCGGCGGCGGTGGTGGCGGCGGCGGCGGAGGAGGCGGAAGGGGCGGTGGTGGCGGAGGAGGCGGCGGTGGCGGAGGAGGCGGCGGAGGAGGCGGCGGCGGCGGGCCGGCGAGGTCGTCGTCGATGATCGTCCCCACCCCGGTGCCGTGCTCGACGGTCGCGTTGGCCGCGTTCGTCAGCTGCACGAGAAACGTCTCGTCGGGCTCGACCTCGGTGTCGCCGTTCACCGAGACGCCGACCTGCTTCGTCGTCTCGCCGGGAGCGAAGGTGAGCGTGCCGCTCGTGGCCGAGTAGTCGGCGGGCGCGTGGGCCGTCCCGTCGGCCGTGTGCCAGTCGACTGAGACCGTCTTCCCGCTCACGGTCGAGAGCGTGACCGCGAGCGTCGCGGTCGTCGTGCCCGAGTCGCCCTCGGTGACGCTCGTGTCCCCGATCGCGAGCCCGACCAGCGGGTCGTCGTCGATGATCGTGCCCTCGCCCTGGCCGTCGCCGAGCACGACGTCGCCCGAGACGACAGTCAGGTTGACGAAGAAGCTCTCGTCCGGCTCGTCGAGCGGGTCGCCGTGCACCTTGACAACCACGGTCTTGCTGCTCTGGCCGGGCGCGAAGGTCAGACGCGTCGTCATCGCGCCGTAGTCGCCGGGCTCATGCGCAGTGCCGTCGGCGCTCGTCGCGTCGATCACGACCGGGTCGGTCTGCGGCGCGGAGATCGAGACGGTGAACACGGCGTCGAGCTCGCCGGAGTCGCCTTCCTCGGAGGAGGCGTCGCCGACGCTGACCGTCGCGGGGTCGTGGCCCGTGACGGTGATGCCGACCGTGGCGATGTTCGAGTCGGCGGTGCCGTCGTTCGCCTCGAACGTGAACGAATCCGGGCCGAAGTAGTTGTGGTCGGGCGTGTACGTGCGCGTCGAGCCCGAGCCGGAGAGCGTTCCGTGCGCCGGCGGCGTGACGATCGTGTAGGTGAGCGAGTCGCCGTCGATGTCCGTCGCGTCGAGCGGAACGTCCTCGGCCGTGTTCTCCGCCACCTGCGCCTCGCTGTCCGTGGCCACCGGCGCGTCGTTGACCGGCGTGACCGTGAGCGCAGCCGAGGCGGAGTCGGTGCCGCCGTTCCCGTCCGCGATCGAGTACATGAAGCTGTCGCCGCCGTTGTAGTTCGCCTCCGGCGTGTAGAGGATGGTCCCGTCGCCCTGAAGCGCGGCGGTGCCGTGGGCAGGCATACCGACCGACGTCACCGAGAGGGCGTCGCCGTCGACATCGGAGTCGTTCCCGAGCACTGCGACCTGGGTCGAGCCGTCCTCGGCCACGGACGCCGCGTCGTTGACCGCAACCGGCGCATCGTTCACCGGCAGGACGGTGAGGGAGACCGTTGCGGTGTTCGAGTCGGCGGTGCCATCGTTCGCCTTGAAACTGAACGAGTCCGGGCCGTTGTAGTTCGGGACCGGCGTGTAGGTGCGGCTCGCGCCGGAGCCCGAGAGCGCGCCGTGCGCCGGCTGGTCGACGATCGAATAGGTGAGCGGATCGCCGTCGACGTCGGTCGCCGGCAGAGGCACGAGCGCGAAGCTGTCCTCGGCGAGCAGCGCCGAGTTCGGGCTCGCGACCGGCGGATCGTCGACCGGGTTGACCGTGATCGAGACCGTGGCGAGGTTCGAATCGTTGACTCCGTCGCTCGCCCGGAACGTGAAGCTGTCCGGACCGTTGTAGTTCGGCGCCGGGGTGTACGTCTGCTGCGCGCCGGAGCCGGCGAGCATCCCATGGGCGGGCGCATTGACGATGGAGTACGTGAGCGGATCGCCGTCACCGGTCGCAGTGAGGGTGACCGGGAGCGCCGTGTCCTCGTCCGTCGTCGCACTCTGCGAGTCGGCCGTCGGCGAGCTGTCGTCGTCGGTGATCGTGCCCAGGCCCTGCCCGTCGACGATGTGGCCGCCGTTCGGATTCGAGAGGTTCACGACGAGAACCTCGTCGGACTCGTCGAGGCGGTCACTGGTGACGTCGACAGTGAGCGTTCGGGTCGTGACTCCCGTCGGGAAGCTCAGCATCCCCGAGGCAGGCGCGAAGTCGACGCCCGAGGTCGCCGTGACACCCTCGGTCTCGTAGTGAACGCTGCTCGTCCCGTGGCGATCGCCGCTTCGCCAGACGGTGAAGGTCATCGGGGTCGTTCCGGAGTCGCCCTCGGCCACCGTGGCGTCTCCAATCGAGATTCGCGGGCTGTCGTCGCCGTCGGTGGCAGAAGCCAGTCTTGATGGTCCTATGCTCGCGTGCGCGCTCGCCAGGAGCCCCAGCGCGAGCGCCGAGAGGCCGATGACCGGCAGGACACGCCGTACGTGAAATCGGTGCGCTGAGCGCACGAACGCCGCAAGCAAAAAGGCCCCTCTCGCTTCCCCCGAAGACGCCGCAGTTGTCGCCAGGAAGAGTGTCAGCGTCCCGGACCCGCGGCAATAGGTCTTTGGACCTATATTCGGGGACCGTCCGTCCTACTAGGCGCCAGACGGGCCAGCGCGTCGATCTCAGAGCTCGATGAGCACCTTCAACGCTTCACGGTCGTTCATCGCCCGGTAGCCGTCAGGCACTTCGTCGAGGCCGGCGACCCTGTCGAAAACGCGGCCGGGCACGATCGTCCCTTCGAGCACGTCCGGCAGAAGCTCCTCGATGTACGCACGCGCCGGTGCAGGGCCGCCGGCGATCGTGATGTTGTCGAAGAACGTCTCGACCGCCTCGGGAACCGAGGCGTACTGAGGAACTCCGACCCGTCCGACTGCCCCGCCGGGACGAGCGCTCTTCAGCGCCGTGAGCGTCGCCTCTTCGTAGCCGACGCACTCCAGGACGGAGTGGGCGCCCAGGCCGTCGGTCAGCTCGCGAACGCCTGCGGCCGCCTCTTCGCCGCGCTCGCTGACGACGTCGGTGGCGCCGAACTCCTTCGCCAGCGCGATCCGGTCCGGATGGCGGCCGAGAATGATGATCTGCTCGGCGCCGAGCCGCCGCGCGGCGATCACCCCGCAGAGCCCGACAGCGCCGTCTCCGACGACGGCCACCGTCCTTCCGGGACCGACCTGGGCGCACAGGGCCGCATAGTGGCCGGTCGCCATCACGTCCGAGAGCGTGAGCAGCGACGGCATCAGCTCGTCGTCGGGGCCGACCGGAAGGCCGACGAGCGTTCCGTCCGCGAGAGGGACACGGACCGCCTCGCCCTGTCCGCCGTCGACGCCGTCGGCGCCGTACCGGCCGCCGTGCAGGCAGGAGCTCTGCAGCCCGCCGCGGCAGAAAACGCAGGTGCCGTCCGACCAGAGGAACGGCGTGACGACGAGGTCGCCTTTCTCCAGCGTGCGAACGTCCGCCCCGACGTCCTCGACGACGCCGATGAACTCGTGCCCCATGCGCCGGCCGTGCTCGTCCGGCTCCATCGTCTTGTACGGCCATAGATCGCTGCCGCAGATCGCCGCACGCGTCACGCGAACGACGACGTCGGTCGGGTCGACCAGGCTCGCGTCAGGGACGTTCTCGACGCGAACGTCGCCCGCGCCGTGCATGAGGGTCGCGCGCACGCCTTACATCTTCCCGCTTGCCCGGCGCCCACGCCTCGGAACCGACCCGTATGATTCACGTTCGCACGTCCGGCGCCGAGCGACCAAGGAGGAGCGGTGCGCGCGTTCATATCCGTCCACAAGTCCTTTGGGATCCACTTGGAGGGAATGACGCGTGTCGCAGAAAGAGCTCAACCTTGGAATCGTGGCGCATGTAGACGCCGGTAAGACCACTCTCACCGAGCGGCTGCTGTACGAGGCCGGTGTCATCGACGAGATCGGCAGCGTCGACGCGGGAACAACCCAGACCGACACCCTGGCGCTCGAGCGCCAGCGAGGCATCACGATCAAGTCCGCGGTCACGTCGTTCGCGCTCGGCGACCTGCACGTCAACCTGATCGACACTCCGGGCCACCCCGACTTCATCGCCGAGGTCGAACGCGTGCTGAGCGTCCTCGACGGGGCGGTGCTTGTGATCTCCGCGGTCGAGGGCGTCCAGCCGCAGACGCGCATCCTGATGCGTGCGCTGCAACGGCTGCGGATACCGACGCTGCTGTTCGTGAACAAGATCGACCGCGCCGGAGCCGGCGAGGACCGCGTGCTGCGGGCCATCTCGGACCGACTCGGCGCCGCGGTCGTCCCCATGTCGGCGCCTGGTGAGCTCGGTACGCGAGACGCCTTCGTGAAGCCTCTCGTCGACGACTCGGCCCTCCACGAGGCGCTCGCGGAGAACGACGAGGCGCTCCTGGAGTCGTTCGTCGACGACGGGTCGAGCGTTCCGCAAGGCCGCCTGCGCGAGGAGCTCGCGTCCCAGACCCAGCGGGTCCGCGTGCATCCCGTGTTCTTCGGATCGGCACTGACAGGTGCCGGCGTCGACGCCGTCATGGCCGGAATCGCGGAGCTGCTCCCGTCGTCGACCGGCGACCCGGACGCCGCGCCCTCGGCCTCCGTCTTCAAGATCGAGCGAGCCCCCAACGGGGAGAAGGTCGCCTACGTCCGGATGTTCTCGGGGACGATCCAGACGCGCGAGCGAGTGAGCTTCGGCTCCGATCTCGAAGGCAAGGTGACGGCGATCGCCGTCTTCGAGCAGGGGCCGGCCGTGCAGCGTCAGTCGGTCGCCGCGGGTGGGGTTGCGAAGCTGTGGGGCCTCGCGGACGTCCAGATCGGCGACCGCATCGGCGAATCGGGTGCCACGGCTGTGCGTCCGCAGTTCCCGCCGCCGACCTTGGAGTCCGTCGTCGTGGCGACCAACTCCGACGATCGAGCGCGGCTCCGCGCCGCCCTGACGCAGCTCGCCGAGCAGGACCCGCTGATCAACGTCCAGCAGAACGAGGTGCTGAACGAGGACTCGGTCTCGCTCTACGGCGAGGTCCAGAAGGAGGTGATCGAGTCGACGCTGGAGACCGACTTCGGGCTCGAGGTCGATTTCCAGGACCCGACGCCGATCCACATCGAACGTCCGCGACGGACCGGCGAGTCGATCGAGGTGCTCCACTCGGAGACGAATCCGTTCCTCGCGACGATCGGCCTCCGCGTCGATCCGGCGCCCGCCGACTCGGGCGTCGAGTTCCGGCTCGACATCGAGCCGGTGACGGCGCCGCTCTACCTCTACAAGACCCTCGCCAGCTTCGAGGAGCACATGGGCCGATACGTCCGTGAGCCGCTGCGAGAGGGTCCCCGCGGCTGGCAGGTCACGGATTGCGTCGTGACGATGACGAGCTGCACCTACAGCGTCCCGGACGGCCCGCCCTCGAAGCGAGGCCCGCTCAGCTCGAGCAGCGACTTTCGAAAGCTGACGCCGATCGTGCTCATGCAGGCGCTAGAGCGGGCCGGGACGAGCGTGTGCGAGCCCGTCCTCCAGGTGAGGCTCGAGATCCCGGCCGAGTCGGTCGGCGCCGTCCTGGCGGCAGTGGGCCAGCTGGGGGCGCCGGCCGAGATGGAGTCGCTGCGAGGCGACCTGGCCACGGTCGACACGGTGCTGTCGATCCTCGCCGCGCAGGACCTGCAGCGAGAGCTGTCGAGGCTGACGAGCGGCGAGGGCGTGCTCGAGTCGTCGTTCCTCGGCTACGAGCCGGTGAAAGGCGACCCGCCGACCCGGCGGCGGAAGACCGTGAACCCCCTCAAGCGGGACGAGTACATGCTGCACGTCACGAACCGCGCGCACGGAAAGAGCTCCACGGCAAGCTTATAGGCGAGCGGCCGAGCCGGCGTTGGGACGCGCATCGGTGCTTTCACGGAACCTGATTCATGGAACCGCCCGATGATGCCCGCCTCGGCCGGGACGAGAATCGAGGATCGAGGAAGGAGGTGACCACACATGTTCACGTACGTCAGCTTCTTCGAGCTAACTCCGGAGGGCCGCGAGAAGTTCCCGGAGATGCCAGTCTTCTTCGAGAAGATCACGAAGATCGTCGAGAAGGAGGAGGGCGTCGTCGACAACTTCTATGCCCTGATGGGGCCGTGGGACTTCTTCGCGATCACGAAGTTCCCGGACAACGAGACGGCTTTCCGCACGCTCGGCAAGATTGGCGCGCTCGAGTATCTGAGGACGGAGACCTATCCGACCGAGGAGGTCGAGCTCTTCTTCAAGGCGCTCGTCTAGCCGTGAACCACGTGTCAGGGTGAGGGTCGCAGTTCGCTGCGGCCCTCACTCACGTCGCGGCGAGCACGACGCAGGCGTCGTGTGAGGAGCGTGCGATCTTCTCGGTGCGGAGGATGCGCCCTCTCGAGTTGAGGACGCAGAGCGTCCCCGTCCCGAGGCCGGGCGTGACGACCCAACCTCGGCCTTGCTGGACGTTGTACGACTCGTCTGGGATTCGCGTCAGCCTGAGAAGCCGCCCATCCGCTGCGTGGACGCGGAGCGTTCCGCTCTCACCGCTCGCGTGGTACACGCGCTCTCCTTTGAAGGTGAAGTGCTGGGGTGGCTCGTCTGCGGGGATCCTCGCCACGAGCCGCCCGGTGCGGGCCGAGTAGAGCGCCACCTCGTTCACGGCTCCGGAGCTGACCCAAGCGTGTCTGCCGCCAGGGGCGAAGCCGACGTCGTGCGCAAGGAACGGCGGCCGGAACCGCCCGACGAGCCGCGGGCGGGCGCGGTGGCGAACATCGACAACCGCGACCTCCTCCGCCTTCGCACCGAGCGCAACCCAGAGCGTGCGGCCCGAGGGGTCGATCGTGATGTGACGCGCGAGCGGCCCGACGGCGACGCTGCCGAGGACGCGGCCCCTGATGACGTCGAGCACCACCACCTCCCCACGCTTAGCGTCGCTCACATAGGCGTGGCGACCGTCCGGGTGGCCGGCCGTGTACCGCGGCTCGCCGAACCCGCGGAGGACGTGCGCGACGGAAAGCGAGGAGCTCCGGACGATCGTCACTGCCCCGATCTCCGAGTGAGCGACGACCGCGCGGCTCCCGACTGTCTCGATGCTTCGAGGCCGGGGAAGCGTCCGAACGTATCGGTGCACCCGGCCGGTCTCGAGGTCGACGGCGACGAGTCGCGACTCGAGATCAGCCGTCACGAGTGCGACCTCGCGTCCAGCCTCCATTTCGGCGAGCCCGCGAGGAGCGAGAGCGAGGGCCGCAGCCCCGGCGATGAACGCACGACGATCCATGCGAAGAGGTACGAATACAGCCGCCTGAGAGGTCCGTAGTCCCGACCCCCTCATTTCCGTCAGGGGCTGATGCGAACTCCGGCTGCCCTTACGCCGGCACTTCCTCTTCGCGCTTCGCCGCGGGCTCGAGCTGCTCTCCGGCCGCAGCCTCGCTCACGCGGAGCACGACGTTGCCCGTCTTCTCGCCGGTCTCGACGTAGTGGCTCGCCTCGACGACCGCGTCGAGTGGATACGTCCGGTCGATCACGGGACGGTATTTGCCAGCCTCGACGAGCTCCTTGACGAGGAGTAGGTCCTCCCGGTGATAGCGGCCGATGCCGAGCGTCGCACGCCTGCTCCCCACGAAGCGCGTGATGAGAGCGATGAGCGGCACGTGGAACATGAATCCAAGGTCGGCCGAGATGTAGATCCCGTCGGGCTTCAGCGAGTGCCGGCTGCGGCGGAACGAGTGCTTGCCGACCGCATCGAAGATCACGTCGTACGTCTTGCCGTTCTTGGTGAAGTCCTCGCGAAATCGATCGACGACGTCCTGCGCGCCGAGTGAGCGCACGAGCTCGACGTCTTTCGTGTCGCACACCGCGGTCACCTCGGCCTCGAAGTGGTGCGCGAGCAGCTGGACCGCGGCCGTCCCGATCGAGCCCGCGGCGCCGTAGACGACGACGCTCTTCCCCTGTAGCGGATACGCGGCTCGCATGCAGGTCAGCGCCAGCAGCGAGCCGTCGGCGACGGCCGCCGCCTCCTCGAACGTCAGAACTGTCGGCTTCTCTGCGATCACGCCGCTCGCACGCACGGCCACATACTCCGCGTGCCCGCCGCCCACGATGCCGAACACGTCTTCGCCGATCCGAAACTCGGTCACCGCCGACCCGACCTGCTCCACCCGGCCCGAGAACTCCATGCCCGGGATCTTCTTCTTGGGGCGGCGAATGCCGGTGATGATACGGGTGAACGGATACTCGGCGCCGCGCAGGCCGGTGTCGGTGCGGGTAACCGTCGAGTAGAGAACTCTGACGAGCACCTCGTCGTCCTCCGGCACCGGCCGCTCGACCTCGGCGACGCGCAGCACCTCCGGAGGTCCGTACCGGTCCTGAACGACTGCCTTCATTCCGTCACTTCCTCTCTCGGTTCCGCTGGATGCGCTGGATGGGTGCGCCGTGCCTCCAAGCCCGCCCGGCCCGGTAGAGCTCAGCAGGCCTTCCGCCGCCCGGCCCGGGTCTGGCCGTGCGGCCGGTCGGGATCACCCAACCGTCCTCGCCCACGAGGCTGCGGCGGAAGTTCGCGGCATCGAGCTGCACGCCCCAGATCGCCTCGTACACCGATCGGAGCTCGGCCATCGTGAAGGTCGTGCCGACAAAGGCCGTCGCGATGCCCGAGACCTCGAGCTCGACCCGGGCGCGCTCGACCGCGTCGCGGACGATTCGCAGATGGTCGAATGCGAGCTCGATTCTCTCCTCGAGGATGTCCGCGGCGGAAACGAGCGCGGCGTGTGCTGCGTCGGTGCCGGCGACGATCGCTCCCACATCGCGCAGGACGGCGAGATACGCGACGGTGACGACGTTCATGCGCGGGTCGCGTCCGGGATCTCCGTAGGAGCCGAACTGGGTCAGCAGGCTCGGGACGTCGACGCCCGTCTCCTCGGAGAGCTCGCGTCTCGCCGCCTCGTCCAACGTCTCTTCGGGACGCTTGAACCCACCGGGAATCGCCCACATGCCCTTGAACGGATCCTCCGCACGCCGGACGAGGAGAACGTGGAGGACGCCCTCGGCCATGGTCAGGATGACGACGTCCACCGCGACGGCGAAGGCGGGGAACTTGCTCGCGTCGTATCCGGGTGGAACCTTGGCGTTCCGCGTTCTTGTCGCCATGACTCTTACCTTCGCACAAGGTTTTGGTCGTGTCAACCAAAACGCGCTCGCAAACCCGCGCGTGCTTGCCGGCGACTGTCTCGCCTAGCTGCCATTACTGTGAGTCGCGTGCCTCCCCACGCTCCATCCCTCGCGCGCCGCGGCGACCTGAGAAACGTCGCCATCGTCGCGCACGTCGACCATGGCAAGACGACACTCGTCGACGCCTTGCTCTGGCAATCCGGCTCCTTCCGCGCCAATCAGGAAGTGGCGGAGCGGGTCATGGACTCGATGGACCTCGAGCGGGAGAAGGGCATCACGATCCTCGCCAAGAACACGGCGGTTCAGATCGGCGACACGAAGGTGAACATCGTCGACACGCCCGGCCACGCCGACTTCGGGGGCGAGGTCGAGCGTGGCCTGACGATGGTCGACGGTGTGCTCCTCCTGGTCGATGCGAGCGAGGGACCCCTGCCCCAGACGCGGTTTGTCCTCCGCAAGGCGCTCGAGGCACGGCTTCCCGTCGTCCTCGTCGTCAACAAGGTCGACCGCCCGGACGCCCGTCCCGAAGCAGTTGTGAACGAGGTCTACGAGCTCTTCCTGGACCTCGACGCGGACGAGACGCAGATCGACTTTCCGATCGTGTACGCGAACGCGCGTGCCGGCCAGGCTGGCCTCAAACCAGATGAGCTCGCCTCCGACCTCGAGCCGCTCCGCGAGACCCTGCTCGCAAGCGTTCCGCCCCCCTCGTACGACCCGGATCACCCGCTGCAAGCGCTCGTCACGAACCTCGACGCGTCGCCGTACGTCGGGAGGCTGGCCTTGCTCCGAGTTCTGCACGGGACGATCCGCAAAGGCGAGCAGGTCGCGTGGTGCCGCGCCGACGGGACGATCGAGAAGGCGCAGGTGACCGAGCTCTACGTGACCGAGGCGCTGGACCGGGTCCCCGCGGAGGAAGCCGGTCCTGGCGAGATCGTCGCGCTCGCCGGCCTCGCCGAGGTCACGATCGGCGAGACGATTGCGGACGCCGACGACCCACGCCCCCTTCCGGTCAGCACTGTGGACGAGCCGTCCCTGGCGATGACCCTCGGGATAAATACCTCCCCGCTCGCAGGCACCGAGGGCAACAAGGTGACGGCCAGCGCGCTGATCGCCCGCCTCGAGCGCGAGCTCGTCGGGAACGTCTCTCTGCGCGTGCAACCGACGACGAGCCCCGATGTCTGGGAGGTACAGGGGCGCGGAGAGCTCCAGCTCGCAGTCCTCGTCGAGATCATGCGGCGCGAGGGATTCGAGCTCACCGTGGGCAAGCCTGAGGTGCTGACGCGCGTGATCGACGGGAAGAAGCACGAGCCTGTCGAACGGGTCGCCATCGACGTCCCGGAGGACTACATCGGCGTCGTCACGCAGTTGCTTGCGCTCCGGAAGGCCCGGATGCAGCAGATGGTGAACCACGGCACGGGCTGGGCCCGCATGGAGTACCTCGTGCCGGCCCGTGGGCTGATCGGCTTCCGTACCGAGTTCCTCACGGAGACGCGCGGGGCCGGGATCATGCACCACGTCTTCGAGCGCTGGGAACCGTGGCACGGCGAGCTGCGAACCCGTCCAACCGGCAGCCTCGTCGCCGATCGCAGAGGCGACGCGACCGGGTTCGCGATAGCTGCGCTCCAGGAGCGTGGGTCGCTGTTCATCGGCCCGCGCGTGGAGGTCTACGAGGGCATGGTCGTCGGCGAGAACGCCCGGGGCGAGGATCTCGACGTCAACGCCACCAAGGAGAAAAAGCTCACGAACATGCGCTCCTCCACCGCTGACGAGCTCGTCCGGCTCATTCCGCCACGCCCGCTCTCTCTCGAGCAGGCGCTCGAGTTCATCCGGGACGATGAGTGCGTCGAGGTGACGCCGAAGAGCATCCGCCTACGGAAGGTCGAGCTCTCAGCGACGAAACGCCAGTCGATTGCCTCGCGCCGCAAGCGCGACCGCGAGGCCACCCCGGCATGACGTCGCGTGAACTCCCCGGGTTGGACTCGAACCAACAACCCTCCGGTTAACAGCCGGATGCTCTACCAATTGAGCTACCGGGGAACGGTGTGCTCGGCGGCGGAATTGTAGCGGCGTCTTCGAGAAGCCCGGCTGCGTGTTAGCGGCGGCCGACGACCAGCTTCACCGGGTAGTTGCGCCGGCGTAGCACGCCCGGGCGCGGGCTCTGGCCGATCACGCGCCCGATCCGTCGGGAGTGTGCTCTGCGGACGCGGCCGACCGAGCAGTGCGTCCTGCGGATTCGCTTCTTCGCGGCGGCCAGGCGGAGGCCGATCACTCTCGGCACGCGGCAGCGGGTGGTGCCCGACGGAGGTGGCGGTGGAGGCGGCGGAGGTGGAGGCGGCGGAGGTGGAGGCGGTGGCGGTGGCGGCGGAGGTGGGGGCGGAGGAGGTGGAGGCGGTGGCGGCGGAGGTGGGGGCGGAGGAGGCGGCGGAGGCGGCGGTGGCGGAGGCGGAGGTGGCGGAGGCGGAGGAGGCGGCGGTGGAGGAGGCGGCGGTGGAGGTGGAGGTGGTGGTGGAGGCGGACCACCCTCCACGACGAGCTGCACGTTCGCCGGGTTGTAGTGCGGCGCGTAGTGGTTGCCGTCCGGCAGCTGGTCGCCCTCGATCGTCGCGAACTGCCCGTTCGGAGTTCCGGTCAGGATCTCGAAGACGCTCCCGAGCGACGGCAGGAAACCGTCGGCGGTCTCGATCGTCAGCGTGCCGCCCAGGGTTGCCGCAGCGCCGCCGACGACGAGCCGGTCGTACTCACTGCCCGGGTTCAGGCCCGCGATCTCGATTCGCAGCCGAGCGCCCGCCTGCTGGGCGTAGTCGCCCCCGATCGTGAGCAGGCCCGGCGAGAGGCCCGGCGCGACCTCGCCCGAGGAGGTCACGTTCGCGCTCACCGTCCCGTTCCCGCGCAGCAGCCCCGAGTTCGTCAGCGACCCGTTCGTGACCGTGAACGTCCCTGCGTCGACTGCGAGATCGCCCTGGTTCGCGAACGGTCCGGGCACCACCAACGCGCGGTTCCGGACGATCAGAGCGCCACTCGGGGCATTGGTCGCGAAGCCGGCCAACCCGTCGCCGCCGTTCTCGTTCTGGAGCGCCGAGCCGGGCCCGTCGAGCGTGACGTCGGCGGCGTTCGTGACCACGTTCGCGCCGGTGAACTTGAAGGGCGCCTGAAGGTCGTACGTCCCGCCGGTGAGCGTGGTACCGCTGAAGTTCGTGAAGCCTCCGCTCAGGAAGGTCGTGCCCGAGAGCGTCTCGACCGTCCCGTCGTTCGTGACCGCCATGTCGATCGTGCTCGTGCCGGCACCGGCCGACTTGCGCAGGAGCCCGTTCGGATCGATGGTCAGCTGGCCGCGCACGCCGCCCTGGTTGTAGGTGGTCGACGCATCCCCCGTGATGTCGAAGGTCGCCCCGGGCCGGATCCGGATCGACGCGCCGTTTCCGTGCTGGAACGCCGTCGTCGCCGTCCAGCTCAACGTCCCGAAGACGTCGAGCGTTCGCTGAGTGAGCGTCTGGCCTCCTCCGTCGGCGATCTCCAGCGTCACGCCCGCGGGAACCACCGTCGTCCCGCTCTGCGTCATTGTCCCGCCGGTCCACAGGCCGCTCCCGTTGATCTGGAGATTCCCCAGCCCGCCGAGGGTCCCGCCCGTAAGCAGGAGCATTCCGGTCTGCATTCCCTGGTTCTGGAAGCGCGCCGCCGAGCCGCCGACGATCTCGGTCGTACCGCTCACGCTGTAGAGGCCGGACATGTCGACCTGGGCCGAATCCGCGAACACGACTCGTCCTGCGCCCGAGACCGACGACGAGGCACTCAGGGTCTGTTGCCCTGATCCGCCGAACAACAGCGTGGCGCCGGTTTGCACCGTGTAGCTGCCGTCGCTGATCTGGTCCTGGCCTCCTCCGCCCGTGAGCTGGAGCGTTCCCGTCAGCGCCTGCACAGTCCCGTTGTTGTCGATGCCCATGTCGATGTTCGTCGGCCCGGCGGGGTCCGATTTGCGCAGGACGCCGCCCGGCGCGATGTCGATCTCGCCGCGGATCCCGCCCTGGTTGTAGCTCGTCGGTGCGACGTTCGTGATGTCGAACAGCCCGCCCGCCCCCACGGAGATGACCGCACCGTTTCCGTGGCTGAGAAAGTTGCCCGAGTTCGAGACCAACGTGCCGAGCACGTCGATCCGATGCGCGGTGAGGGTCCGTGCCTGCCCGCCGGTCATCGTCAGCGTTCTGCCGACCGGGATGGCGAGCGTGCCGGAGCCGCTGATCGCGCCGCCCGTCCAGGTGGAAGCGCTGCCGGTCAGGGTCAGCGTGCCGCTCCCGCCGAGCACGCCTCCGCTCAGCGTGAGCGTTCCGGTCTGCGCGTTCGCGCTCTCGATGATCGCGGCGCCGGACAGGATCTCGGTCGTGCCCACGTTGTAGGTGCCGGCGATCGTGTTCGTCCCCCCGCTGAAGCGGACCGTGCCGCCGCCGCTCAGCGAGGAAGACGCATCGAGCGCGCCGTCGGGCCCGGAGAACTGGAGCGTGGAGGCGACCGTGTACGCGCCGCTGCTCGTGCCCCCGGTACCCCCAGCCAACGCCAGCGTCCCCGTCTGCGCCTGCACCGTGCCATCGTTGTCGACCACGAAGTCAAGCGTGCTCTGACCCGACCCAGCACTCTTACGCAAGGTGGCGCCCGCAAGCACCATGACCTGACTGCGCCCGCCGCCCTGGTTGAACGAGGTGGAGCCATCGCCTGTGATGTCGAACAGGCTGTTGCCCTCGAGCGTGATCAGCGCGCCGCCGTGGCTGATGCCGCTCGTCCCGTCCCAGACGAGGGTGCCGCTGACGTCGAGCGTGTGTTGGACGATCGTGCGCCCGCCGCCGCTGCCGGACATGGACAACATCGTGCCGGACGGAATCACGACCGTCCCCGAGCCGCTGATCGAGCCCGTCGTCCAACTCGAACTCGGCCCGGTCAGGGTCAGCGTGCCGCTCCCGCCGAGCACGCCTCCGTTCAGCGTCAGCGTTCCGGTCTGCGCGTTCGCGCTCTCGATGATCGCGGCGCCGGACAGGATCTCGGTCGTGCCCACGTTGTAGGTGCCGGCGATCGTGTTCGTCCCCCCGGCGAAGCGGACGGTGCCCGCGCCGCTCAGCGAGGAAGAGGCATCGAGCGCGCTGTCGGGCCCCGAGAACTGGAGCGTGGAGGCGACCGTGTACGCACCGCTGCTCGTGCCGCCGGTGCCGCCGGCCAGGGCGAGCGTCCCCGTCTGCGCCTGCACCGTGCCATCGTTGTCGAGCGCGAAGTCGAGCGTGCTCTGGCCCGAGCCTGCGCTCTTGCGCAGGGTCGCGCCGGGGGCGACGGTGATCTGGCTGCGCGCCCCACCCTGGTTGAAGGAGGTGCCGCCGTCGTTCGTGATGTCGAAGAGGTTGTGCACGACGATCGAGGCGCCGTTCCCGTGGCTGAGCGTGCCGGTCGACGCCCAGATCAGCGTCCCTTGCACGTCGAGCGTGCGCTGGCTCAGGGTCTGGCCTCCGGAGCCGAGCAGCCTGAGGGTGCCGCCGATGGCTGTCGTTCCGCCGCCCGACATCGTGCCGCCGGTCCAGGTGGAGACGAAGCCGTTCGCGGTCAGCGTCGTCCCAGCCCCACTGGTCAGCAAGCCGCCGCCGAGGTTGAGGTTGTTGATCGTCGCGTTGGCGGTGACCGTGACCCCGCCGTTGTTGATGACCACATCGTCGGCGGCGCCCGGAACCATCCCGCAGCTCCAGTGCGTCGGATCGTTGAAGTTGCCGGTCGCCCCGTCCCAGGTGCAGGTCGTCGCCGGAGCGCGCGCCGCTCCCCGCTGAGCGTAGCCGGCGGCCGCGAGCAGCACGAGGCAGGTCAGTACGAGAACCGGCCCGACGGCGTGTCTCGAAAGACTCTTGAGCAGACCAGGCCGCATGCGAGCCGGCCAAGAATCTCCCAGGCCCCAGCGCCCTTTCAATAGGTCGGAGGTCCTATCGAGCCGTTCGAGAGGGCCTAGGCGAGTGCCTGAACGGCTTCTCGCACCTTCGCGAGCGCCTCCTGCAGCTCCTTCGTGCGCTCGAGATCGGCATCGGCGAGCTCCCGCCTCAGCATGCGCTCTCGCAGGCGGAGCAGCAGCTCCGTGCCGGTCGCCTCGTCAATCGCCTCCGCGGCGGCGCGAGCGTCGAGCTCTGCGATCAGCGGCACGAGATCGGCGTCGGCCTCCCCGCCCTCGACGAGATGGGCGCGCAGTGTCCGGTACCGCTCGTTGTCGAAGTGCTCGGCGCTCATCTCCGCGAGCACCGGAATGAGATCGGCGTGCGCGATGCAACCCGCGAGCGCCTCGCGCTCGAGCCTGTCCCCTGCGTCGATCAGCCTGGGCGACGACGCGGCCCCGGTCGCCGCACTCCCGGCCGCGCGCAGCTGCACGGTCAGCCCGAGCCGGTCGTTCGCGAGCCGCCACGCGTCGTGCCGCTCTGGCGACTCCGGGATCCCGTTCAGGATGTCCTGGACGCGGAGGTATGCGTGCTGCTTGTCCCGCGCGCGGTCGAGCTCGAGGCGGACGCGATGCACGGCGTACGGCTCGGCCGCTCCGAGCCGTTCCTCGAAGCCGGCTGGGTCGTCGGCGGGATCCTTACCGCGCGGAAGAGCGACGACGCGAACCTCGAACCCCAGCGTGACGGCAAGCTCCATCCCGCGCAGCGTCGCCTCCTCTCCGGCCGCATCCGAGTCGAAGCAGAGGAAGAGCCGCTGCGTCAGCCGCTTGAGCTCGCGCAGCTGGTGCTCCGTGAGCGCCGTCCCCATCGAGGCGACGACCGGCATCACACCCGCCTGCCGCAAGGCGATCACGTCGGTGTTGCCCTCGACGACGAGCGCCCGGTCCTCCTTCGTCACAGCACCGCGCGCCAGGTTGAGCCCGTACAGGACGTGTGACTTGTGGAAGAGCTCGCCCTCCGGAGAATTGACGTACTTGCCGCGCAGCGGGTCGTCCTCGTGCAGCTTGCGCGCCTGGAAGCCGACGATCCGCCCGCGCGCGTCGGTGAGCGGAAACATCAGCCGTCGCTGGAAGTAGTCGGTCCCGCGCCGCGTGACGAGCCCGGCCCCCGCGAGTTCATCGTTCGTGAAGCCCTTCTCGAGCGCCTTCTTGGATAGCGTCGCACTCGCTGGCGAGAGGCCGAGCCGGAACTCGCGACAAACTTCCTCCCCCAGTCCCCGCGACGCTAGGTATTCCTGAACGGGCTTGCCGGAGTCGGCCCACAGGGTCTTCTCGTAGAACGTCGCCGCCTGGTCGAGAAGCGCGTAGAGCCGCTCCTTTCGCTTGCGCTGCGCATCGGCCTCGGGCGACGACTCCTCGTACTCGAGCTCGACGTTGAAGCGGTCGGCGAGCCACTCGATCGCGCCGACGAAGTCGAGACTCTCCGTCTCGCGCACGAACGAGATCGCGTCTCCGCCGGCCTGGCAGCCGAAGCAGTAGTACGTCCCGCGGTCGGGCGAGACCGAGAACGACGGCGTCTTCTCCTGGTGGAACGGGCAGAGCCCCGTGTAGCGCGCGCCGACCTTGCGCAGCCGCGTGCGGGCCTCGACGAGATCGACGATGTTCGCCGCGGCCTTGACCGCGTCGACCGAGGTGTCCTTGATGCGAGCCACTAGAGGGCGGCCGCGTACTCGAGCGCGAAGCGGTCGGTCATGCCCGAGAGATAGTCCACGATCTCGGCCTGCGAGTCACCCCGCTCGACGAGGCTGTCGAAGATCCGGCGAACTGCATTGCTCGCGCGCGCGTGCTCCTGCCTCGTCTGCGGACCGAGGTACACCTGCTCGAACATGAAGCTCCGGAGCGAAAGCATCGCCGCGCCGACCTCCTCGCCCTGGACGATGTCGCCTGCCGCATCCGACGACTCGACCAGGTCGTGGACGAGCGTGTCGATCCGCTTCGAGCCGGTCGGGCCGAGCAGCGCGACCTCGTCCTGTGGCAGGTCGTCGGCGTCGAGGATCCCGTGTCGGATCGCGTCGTCGATGTCGTGGTTGAGGTACGCGACGCGGTCGACGATCCGGACGATCTTCCCCTCGTGTGTCTCCGGCTCGACCTCGCCCGTGTGCTTGAGGATCCCGTCGCGAACCTCCCAGGTGAGATTGAGCTGCTCGGCGATCCGCAGCGACTGCTCGTTGTGGCGGAAGCCAGTGCCGAACCCCTCGCGCAGGCACTCGTCGAGCGCCTCCTCCCCCGCGTGGCCGAACGGCGTGTGGCCCATGTCGTGCCCGAGGCCGATCGCCTCGGTCAGGTCCTCGTTCAGGCGCAGCGCCCGCGCCACGCCGCGCGCGATCCCGGTCGTCTCCAGCGTGTGCGTCATCCGGGTGCGGAAGTGGTCGCCGGCCGGGTCGATGAAGACCTGCGTCTTGCCCTTCAGCCGCCGGAACGCCTTCGAGTGCAGGATCCGGTCGCGGTCGCGCTGGAACGGCGTGCGCAAACGGCATTCGTCCTCGTCGCGCGCGCGCCCGCGTGACTCGTACGAGCGCACTGCGAGCGGTGACAGCCACGTCTCTTCGTGCTCCCGGACTCGTGCTTCGAACTCGTTGGCGACGGTGCTCTGGGCCACCGTCGAAGGCTACTCCGCGGCGCGGCCGATGGGACGCGCGCGGAGAAAGGGGGCGGACGGCTACACGATGATCGGAACGGTGCCCCCGTCCGCGCTCCACGCCGAGCCGGTCACGTAGCTGGCGCGGTCCGAGCACAGGAAGACGATCACCGCCGCGATCTCGTCCGCCTCTGCGAGCCGCCCGAGCGGCCGTCCGCCCGCCACAGCGTCCAGCACTTCGTCGCGCGACTTCCCCGTCCGCTCCGCCTGCTGGTCTGCAAGCCCGCCCGGAGCGAGCCAGGCATCGGTCGCGGTCGGCCCCGGAGCGACCGCGTTGCAGCGGATCCCGTCCTTCGCGTAGAGATCGGCCACGAGCCGAGAGAGGGACAGCACGGCGGCCTTCGTCACGGTGTAGTTCGGCATCGAGGTCGAGGGCCGCTTCCCTGCCGTCGAGGAGACGTTCACGATCGAGCCGCCCCGGCCGCGCATCTCCGGCAGCACCGCGCGGATCGTCCGCACGTAGCTCATCACGTTCAGCTGCCACATCTCGTCCCACTGCGCGTCGCTCAGCGCATCGAAGTCGACCTGGTAGGCGAGGCCGACGTTGTTCACGAGGCAGTCGACTGCGCCGAGCTCGCCGGCGCGTCCAATGAGCTCCGCCGGAGCATCCGGATCGGCAAAGTCGCCGGCGACGTGCAGCGCCTCGCCCACTCCCGGTGCGCCGCTGCGGCCGCTCGTCACCACCCGCGCCCCCTCCTCGGCCAAGATCCTCGCGACAGCGCGGCCGATCCCGCTCGTCGAGCCGGTGACCACGCAGACCTGATCGCGGAGCCCGAGATCCACGGGCGGCTAGCGTACAGCGCGTGACGATCATCCTCCTGGCGCGGCACGGACAGAGCGACTGGAACGCGTCACGCCGCTGGCAGGGCCACACGGATCGCCCGCTGACGGAGAAGGGGCTCGAACAAGCGGAAGCCCTGGCACAGCGCCTGGCCGACGTTGAGCTCGATGCGATTTATGCGAGCGATCTGCGCCGTGCCGCCGACACGGCCGCCCAGGTCGCGCGCGGGCATCGACTCGAGGTCGTCGAGCTGCAGGACCTCCGCGAAGTCGATGTCGGCTCCTGGTCAGGTCTCACCCGGGCTGAGGCCGAAAGGCGCTTTCCGGAAGGTGCCGCCCGCTGGAAGGACGGCTACCCCGGATGGACCGACGGCGAGAGCTACACGGCGATGCAGACGCGTGTCGTCAAAACGGTGACCGGTCTGGGCCGGGTCCATGAGATCGCACACACCATGAGCGACAAGCGCTGGAGGAGCGCCCGCATCCTCGTGGTGTCACATGGTGGCCCGATCCGGGCGATTCACGCTGCTGCCCTCGGCCTCGACGTCCACGAGTATCGTCGTCTTCGTCCGATCGAGCCGAACGCGCGGCTCTCGGCCGTCCGTCAAGTCGAGCTCGCGCTGACGGGGCTCTGGCCGGCCAGTGAGCTCGACACTCTCATCGAGCGAGACCAGGCTGAGCGCGGCGCCGCCGCGGCTGAACCGCCCGCGGCCGCCGGGTGACTAGACTCGGCCGCGTGGAGGACTACACCAGCAAGTACAAGGGCGAGCAGGTCGAGGTCGCACTGTTCGGCGGCGATTACCACGAAGGCGTCCTGACGGCGTACTGCGCAGTCGACGAGGTCGCGCACATCGAGCTCAACGGCCACATCCTGATCCCGCTCCAGAACATCGCCTCGCTGCACTGCACGAGCCGCTGCGACGCGCCCGAGCCGGACTGGCCTCCGCGCGGCTTCGCCGAAGACGAGCGCGACTCCTAGTTCCGTGGGCTTCTGGCCGACGGCGAGGAACCTGCTCAAGGCCTGGCTCCTCCTGATCGGCTTCTGCGTCGTCGTCGGCGGGCTCTTCTGGTGGGCGAGCGGTTACCGGACCGCCTCGATCGCCGTCTTCTGCGTCCTGCTCGCCGGCGCAGCGCTCTACTGGTACCTCGACCGCGTGGCGCCGGGCATGGTCGGCGCGAGAGAGCTGGCCGCGGCCGAGGCGCCGCTCCTCCGCTCGACCGTGGAGCGGCTGGCAGCGCGGGCCGGCGTCGCCAAGCCCCGGCTCTACTTCCTGGACGACGGGCACCCGAGAGCGTTTGCAGCCGGTCGCGGGCCGCGCGGCTCGTCGCTGACGGTCAGCGCGGGCCTCCTGTCGGCGGCGCCTCCGGCCGAGCTGGACGGGATCCTCGCCCACGAGCTCGTGCACATCGCGAACCGGGACGTGCTCGTGCAGACGACGGTCGTCGTGTTGTCGGGCTTCCTGATCGAGGTCACGCGACTCGCAGGCTGGTTCCAGCGCGCCTTCCTGTTCGTGCTCGGCCCGGTTGCGGCCTCGTTCACGCACCTGTTGCTCTCGCCCGGGCGTGAATACGCGGCCGACCGCGCCGCGGCTGTGCTCTGCGAGTCGCCCCACGGCCTGGCCGACGCGCTGCTCAGGCTCGAGGCGGCCGGCTCGTTCGTCGAGTTCCGCGCGAGCCCGGCGACGGAGCCGCTGTACACGGTGAACCCGTTCGCCGAGCAGGGGCTCGCGGCGATGTTCATCACGCACCCGCCGCTCGGCGAGCGTGTGCGGCGCCTGCGCGAGCTCGATCCGGAGTGGCGCGACCGGCTTCGCGCCGCCTAGCCGAGCTCGCCGGGCAGGAGGGAGAACATCACTCCATCACGCCTCGTGCCGTCCCGAGTCGGGAGCATCGAGCGGAGGACTCCTTCCCGCTGGAAACCCGCCTTCTCGGGCCGAGGCTCCAGCTCCACGACTCCTGGACGTACCACGGTCGCAGGATGATCCTCACCTCGGGCTCGTACGTGTGGCTGGTGTGGCCCGGCTTCGGCGATCTCGCGCGGGCACAGTACGGCGCGCTGCTCGGCCGCAGCACGTTTCGCGTCCAACAAAAAGCCCCGCGGTTGCGGGGCTCGGAAAGGATCGCAGTGCCAGACTGAAGTATTCACCGACGCGAGTACGCGGAAGACGTTGTAGCTGGTGGCGTCTTGTCGCCACGCACTCGCAGGACGCCGACGATGGCGATCAGGAGAAAGCCAAATACGGCTGCGCGGGGAGCAACGAGGGCGAGCGCGATCACGGCCACGTAGAAGCCGATGCTCGGCGTGGCCGCAAGCGTGATCGTGTTGATCTCCTTCTCGTCTACCTCTGGCCTGAGGAGGTGGCGGTCAAGCGTGACCGATCCCCACAAGGCGCCAAGGAGGACCGAGATGACGAGCAACGATCCGCCGTAGAAAAGCACCGCTGCTCGCTCGGCGTTGGTGCTATTGAGCGCCTCGGCCATCAGCTTCGTCGGGAAAGGGAGGAACGAGACAGCCATCAGCACCAGCAGATTGATCACCATCAGCCGCTTGTTCGCGTACTGCAACCGTCGGAACATGCCGTGGTGAGCGAGCCATATCCCTCCGATAGTGATGAAGCTCGTCGCGTATGCCAGGTACGAGGGCCACTGATCGGCGATGCCGCGCCAAAGATTGTCGAACGCCGTCTCAGGCACATTGACTTCCAGAATGAGCAGTGTGATAGCGATTGCGAATACACCGTCGCTGAACGCCTCTGTCCGGCTGGTGTCCCAGTAGTCGCGCACGGGTTAATCGGCTTCGCCGCTTGACCCACCAACTCCTGCACTCGACGGCGATTGCGGCGATCACGGCGTCGAAATGATCGCGCTCCGCCCCGCGTCAGAGCAGCTGGACCGTTCAAAGCGTGCTGACGACGCTGAGCTCGATGCTGCGCAAGGCCGAGCGTCGCGGCCTGATCGCGGCGAACCCCGTCCGCATGCTCGCGCGTGACGAGCGCCCGACGACCGAGAACGGCGAGCACTCGCATCCTCGATGAGGCCGAACTCAGCAAGCTGCTCGCGGGCAAGCGCGCCTATCGCGTCCTGATCGCGATCTTCGCCTTCTCCGGGCTGCGTCTCGGCGAGGCGCTCGAGCTCGTCTGGGACGACGTCGACCTCGACGGCGGTTTCATCCGGGTACGCGCGCAGTTGTCGCGCAAGCGCGAGCGGGTGATCGAGAAGACCGCCGGCAGCCGGCGCGAGGTCGTGCTCGTTCCGCAACTCGCGAAGGTGCTGCGCGAGCACCGCATGGCCTCGAGGTACAAAGCGCCGACCGACTTCGTCTTCACGGCGCCCGACGGCCGCGGTCTCCTGCACAGCGTCGCCGCCCGCGGCGTCGAGCGCGCCGTCGCGAAGGCGGGCCTCGAAGACGTGACGCCGCACACCTTCCGCCACGGCTTCGCCTCCATGCTGATCGTCGGCCTCAAGCTCGACCCGGTCAATGTCGCGCGCCAACTCAGGCACTCAGACCCGGCGATCACGCTGAGCACGTACTCGCACCTCTTCGAGCGGGCCCGCCACGCCGACGAGATGCGCCAGAAGCTCGGCGACGTCTTCGGACACCTGCTCTCAGCCGGGTCGAGTTGACATTTCTGTTGACATCGCCGCTCCCCGGCGGGCGTCGAGCCGAGCCCGGAACGACGAAAGCCCCGCAAACGCGGAGCTTTCTGGTCGTAATCTAATTCGGCGGCGACCTACTCTCCCGGGAGGTTGCCCTCCGAGTACCATCGGCGCTGGCGGGCTTAACTTCTCTGTTCGGAATGGGAAGAGGTGTACCCCCGCCGCTATGACCGCCGAAACTTTGTCAAATCCCGTGCCAGGCTTCAGCCTGGCTTGGGCGCAACCCTTTCTGCGCACCCTCAAAACTCCATAGCAGCTGACACGTGTTCAAAATCAAGACCTCGAGCAATTAGTACGGGTCCGCTGAACGGATTGCTCCGCTTGCACGTCCCGCCTATCAACGTGGTGGTCTCCCACGGCTCTTACTCCCTCAAGGGGATGGGAAGCCTCATCTCGAGGTGGGCTTCCCGCTTAGATGCTTTCAGCGGTTATCCCATCCAGACGTAGCTAATCAGCGGCGCCGTTGGCACGACGACTGATACACCAGCGGTCTGTTCGTCTCGGTCCTCTCGTACTAGAGACGACTCCTCTCAAGCTTCCAGCGCCCATGGTGGATAGGGACCGAACTGTCTCACGACGTTCTGAACCCAGCTCGCGTACCGCTTTAATGGGCGAACAGCCCAACCCTTGGGACCTACTCCAGCCCCAGGATGCGACGAGCCGACATCGAGGTGCCAAACCCTTCCGTCGATGTGGACTCTTGGGAAGGATAAGCCTGTTATCCCCGGAGTACCTTTTGTCCGTTGAGCGACTGCAATTCCACTCTCTACAGTCGGATCACTAAGGCCTGCTTTCGCACCTGCTCGACTTGTCAGTCTCGCAGTCAAGCTCCCTTATGCCTTTACACTCTACGCACGATTTCCAACCGTGCTGAGGGAACCTTTGCGCGCCTCCGTTACATTTTAGGAGGCGACCGCCCCAGTCAAACTACCCACCTGACGCTGTTCCCGGCCCGGATCACGGCGCCGGGTTAGAAGCCCAGAACACGAGGGGTGGTATCCCAAGATTGGCTCCACGACGACTGGCGTCGCCGCTTCAAAGCCTCCCACCTATCCTGGACAACGCATCCCAGACTCCAACGTCAAGCTGTAGTAAAGGTTCACGGGGTCTTTCCGTCCAACCACGGGTACTCGGCATCTTCACCGAGACTGCAATTTCACCGGATCCCTCGTTGAGACAGCGCCCAAGTCGTTGCGCCATTCGTGCAGGTCGGAACTTACCCGACAAGGAATTTCGCTTGATGTCTTGCCTAATTGCTTAGGCGGACGACGACTTCCTTTGGATCGTCATCCCTGCATGTCGCCATGCAGACGGGACCATCTCATCATCCGATGCCTCGGATGTCTGGCGTATGGTCTCTGAGGATTCTGATGAGCTCGTGCCTGGGTTTACGTCGATTCATCGTCTGCGTTATCTCTGCGATCTCGGCCAGACCGTCGAAGGTCCGGTGGTGACCGCGAGAGATGAGATCGACACAGAAAGCGAACTTCTGGAAGTCGAATCTCTTGGCAGTCCGCAACGGATGCCTCTTGAAGAACGGAATCACCGTCTCCAGAAGATCCGTGCGGCGACGAACAACGTAGCGGTGCAGATGCTCCCGGTGGTTGTCATACCTCCGGTTCGCAAGCACTTGCCCCACTCCAAAGAACTCACGGAGCTCATGGAGACAGTCGACGCTGCTCACGCCTTGTGTCACCGCGAACTCGTGTGAGACTTGGTATCCGGTTCTGTAGCCGCTTCGGCCTCGTCCGCCTGCTTGACGAACGAAGCCGATCGAGAAGCATCCTTCTCCGTCTACGAAACCAATCACCCAACCACGAAACTCGCTCAGCCTTTCCTGCTGATTTTCCGCACCCGTCACGTTGTCACCATGGTAAACGTCCGGTCGGACGTTACGAGGTAGTGCGGGATACTCGGATCTTCCAGCATATGGCCAGATGCTCACCGCGCAGTTACCTACGCGGAGGGCAGCGAACTACCTTAGGACGGTTATAGTTACCGCCGCCGTTTACCGGGGCTTAGTTTCAAAGCTTCGCCCCGAAGGACTAACCTCTCCACTTGACCTTCCGGCACCGGGCAGGCGTCAGCCCCTATACGTCGTCTTTCGACTTCGCAGAGACCTGTGTTTTTGATAAACAGTCGCTTGGGCCGTTTCACTGCGGCCCCCTCGAGCTCGAACCCGTAAAGGGTTTTCACTCTACCGGGGCGCCCCTTCTCCCGAAGTTACGGGGCCATTTTGCCGAGTTCCTTAACGAGGGTTCTTCCGATCGCCTTAGTATTCTCTACCTGCCTACCTGTGTCGGTTTTGGTACGGGCACGCCCCACCTCCCTAGAGGATTTTCTTGGGGACATGGCTTCAGGAGCTTCGCCCGGTGAAGGGCTCGGTATCCCGTCTCAGACTTAATGGCCGGCGGATTTGCCTACCGACCGTCCTACGCGGTTACCCCAGGACGACCATCGCCTGGGTCTCCTTATCCTATCCCGTCCCCCCATCGGTGATAACGGTGGGTACGTGGTACTGGAATATCAACCAGTTGGCCATCGCCTACGCCTTTCGGCCTCGGCTTAGGTCCCGACTAACCCTGAGCAGATTAGCTTTACTCAGGAACCCTTAGGCATTCGGCGGACGAGTTTCTCACTCGTCTTTCGTTACTCATGCCAGCATTCTCACTTCCCAGCTCTCCACGGCCGCTTACGCGACCGCTTCACAAACCTGGGAACGCTCCCCTACCACTCCGCAAAAGCGAAGTCCGTAGCTTCGGCTCCTGACTTGAGCCCCGTTACATTATCCGCGCCCGATCACTTGACCAGTGAGCTGTTACGCACTCTTTCAATGGTGGCTGCTTCTAAGCCAACATCCTGGTTGTCTCGGCAATCGAACATCGTTTACCACTTAGTCAGGAATTAGGGGCCTTAGCCGACGGTCTGGGCTGTTTCCCTTTCGAGCACGAAGCTTATCCCCCGCACTCTGACTGCCACGCTCTGGAATACCGGTATTCGGAGTTTGCCTGAGGTCGGTAAGCTGGTAGGCCCCCTAGCCCAAACAGTGCTCTACAGCCGGTATTGAACGCGTGACGCTATACCTAAATATATTTCGGGGAGAACCAGATATCTCTGAGTTTGTTTAGCCTTTCACTCCGACCCACAGGTCATCCGCTCAGTTTTCAACCTAAGTCGGTTCGGTCCTCCACGGGGTCTTACCCCCGCTTCAACCTGCCCATGGGTAGATCACTCAGTTTCGGGTCTACCTCCAACGACTAAATCGCCCTATTCAGACTCGCTTTCGCTTCGGCTCCGTTTCCTTAACCTTGCCGTTGAAGAGTAACTCGCTGGCTCATTATGCAAAAGGCACGCCGTCACGGAATAAATCCGCTCCGACCGCTTGTAAGCACACGGTTTCAGGTACTATTTCACTCCCCTTCAGGGGTACTTTTCACCTTTCCCTCACGGTACTTGTTCACTATCGGTCGCTGAGGAGTACTTAGCCTTACGGAGTGGTCCCCGCAAATTCCGACCGGGTTTCCCGTGCCCGGCCGTACTCAGGTACCTACCAAGGAAGGCCTCGCGTTTTCGTCTACGGGACTGTTACCCGCTGTGGTGCGACTTTCCATTCGCTTCGACTAACGCGTGACTTTGTAACTTCCCGACCCGCCGGCAGACGGATCAAGGCAGGTCCTACAACCCTCGAGTGACAACGGCTGCCGCCTATCACATCACTCGAGTTTGGGCTGATCCCCTTTCGCTCGCCACTACTCAGGGAGTCGAGATTTCTTTCCTTTCCTCGGGCTACTAAGATGTTTCAGTTCGCCCGCTTACCGAGCTCGGCCCTATGTATTCAGGCCGAGCCACGCGCGCATTACCGCACGTAGGTTTCCCCATTCGGACATCCCGGCATCATCGATTGGTCAGCATCTCCACCGGGCTTATCGCAGCCGCCCACGTCCTTCATCGGCTCTCAGCGCCAAGGCATCCACCGTGTGCCCTTGTTCTCTTGATCGAAAAGAACACGTGTGTTGCCGCTATGGAGTTTTCAAGGTGCGCGTAGACCGCCTTGGCAGCGGTCTCTCAAAACTCAACAGCGTTAGACGTCGAGGTCGACGTACTTCTAGGCGACCTGGTATTCCGGACGGAAAGAAACTTCCATCAACGGGCCAGGAGCCTCCGGAGTAATGGCTCCGGATTCCCTAGAAAGGAGGTGATCCAGCCGCAGCTTCCGCTACGGCTACCTTGTTACGACTTCACCCCAGTCACCAATCCCACCTTCGACGGCTCCCTCCCTTGCGGGTTAGGCCACCGGCTTCGGGTGTTACCGGCTTCCATGGTGTGACGGGCGGTGTGTACAAGGCCCGGGAACGTATTCACCGCGGCATTGCTGATCCGCGATTACTAGCAACTCCGCCTTCATGGAGGCGAGTTTCAGCCTCCAATCCGAACCGGGACCGGCTTTTTGGGATTCGCTCCCCCTCGCGGGTTTGCAGCCCTTTGTACCGGCCAATGTAGCACGTGTGTAGCCCTAGGCATAAGGGGCATGATGACTTGACATCATCCCCACCTTCCTCCGATTTGTCACCGGCAGTCTCCTATGAGTCCCCGACATTACTCGCTGGCAACATAGGACAGGGGTTGCGCTCGTTGCGGGACTTAACCCAACATCTCACGACACGAGCTGACGACAGCCATGCACCACCTGTACACCAGCCCCGAAGGGCTTACGTATTTCTACGCAATTCCAGTGCATGTCAAGCCTAGGTAAGGTTCTTCGCGTTGCGTCGAATTGAACCACATGCTCCGCTGCTTGTGCGGGCCCCCGTCAATTCCTTTGAGTTTTAGCCTTGCGGCCGTACTCCCCAGGCGGGGTGCTTAATGCGTTAGCTTCGGCACGGACGGAGTCGACACCGCCCACACCTAGCACCCATCGTTTACGGCGTGGACTACCAGGGTATCTAATCCTGTTCGCTCCCCACGCTTTCGCGTCTCAGCGTCAGTACCGTCCCAGAGAACCGCCTTCGCCACGGGTGTTCTTCCTGATATCTGCGCATTTCACCGCTACACCAGGAATTCCATTCTCCTCTTCCGGACTCTAGCCAGACAGTTTCCACCGACAGCTCGAAGTTGAGCCTCGAGATTTCACAGCGGACTTATCTGGCCGCCTACACGCTCTTTACGCCCAATAATTCCGGACAACGCTTGCCCCCTACGTATTACCGCGGCTGCTGGCACGTAGTTAGCCGGGGCTTCTTCTGGAGGTACCGTCACCCTCTGGGGTATTAACCCGAGTAGCTTCGTCCCTCCTGAAAGAGGTTTACAACCCGAAGGCCTTCTTCCCTCACGCGGCGTCGCTGCGTCAGGCTTTCGCCCATTGCGCAAGATTCCCCACTGCTGCCTCCCGTAGGAGTCTGGGCCGTGTCTCAGTCCCAGTGTGGCTGATCGTCCTCTCAGACCAGCTACGGATCGTCGCCTTGGTGAGCCGTTACCTCACCAACAAGCTAATCCGCCGCAAGCTCCTCCTCGACCGAAAGCCGAAGCCATCTTTTCTAACGAGCCCGTGGGCTCGACAGGCCATCCGGTATTAATCCGGGTTTCCCCGGGCTATCCCGGTGTCAAGGGCAGATCACTCACGTGTTACTCACCCGTTCGCCGCTCTCCCCATGGCCGAAGCCATGGTTATCGCTCGACTTGCATGTGTTAAGCGCGCCGCCAGCGTTCGTCCTGAGCCAGGATCAAACTCTCCGTGAAGTTGGTTGTCACGCGGCCCTCGAAAGAGCCGGCTAGACAGCTTTGTTCGCGATGAGCTTGGAGCTCAAAGGTCATCACCCTCAGGATCGAGGGCATGACGAGTTAATAAGCCCCGAGTCGGTGTGACGACTCGAGGTCTCGACGTTTCACGCTGTTGAGTTTTCAAAGACCGTTGCTGTGCGAGGGGCGTAAAAAAGCCTCCGACTCGCGCCAGAGGCCTCCAGAGGTGTCGGGTACTTGCGTCGTATCCGAGTGCGTCCGAAGGCGCTCCAGTGTCGAGTTACAGGGACCGTCTTACGCCGCTCATCGAGCAGCCGACGAATGGTAGCAGCACCAAGGGGGGTGTCAAGCGGCGCGAAAGCGCATGAAACGACGCTTTCCGGCCTGTACGAGCGCCCCGTCGAGCGCCTCCAGCGGCAGGTCGAGGTCGCTGACCGCCTCGCCGTTCACCTTGATCGCGCCCTGGGAGATAAGACGGCGCGCCTCGCTCGTGGAGCCGATCCCGAGGTGCTCGACCAGGAGCGCAGGCAGATGAACTTCGCCGTCGCCTGCGAGCACCACCTCGGGCACCTCGTCCGGCGCCGCGCCTTCACGGACCACGCGCGTGAAGTGCTCCTCCGCGGCCTGTGCGGCCTCCTCTCCATGCGAACGGCGCACGATGAAGCGCGCGAGCTCGAGCTTCGCCTGCATCGGGTCGCCGGCCGGCGGCTCCGTTTCCAGCAGGAGCCTGAACCACTGCTCGAGCAGCGAGTCGGGGATCCGCATCGTCTTGCCGAACTGCTCCTCGGGCGCCTCCCGCAACCCGATGTAGTTCCCGCGCGAGGCGCTCATGCCAGTGCCGTCCCAGCTGTCGAGATACGCGACGGTCAGCGCGACCTGGGGCTCGAGGCCGTACGCGGCCATCACCTCGCGGCCCATCAGCAGGTTGTACGTCTGGTCGGTGCCGCCGAGCTCGACGTCCGCCTCGACGGCGACGGAGTCATAGGCCTGCATCATCGGATACAGGAGCTCGGAGATGGAGATCGGCTCGTTCGCGCCGAAGCGCTTGTGGAAGTCGTCGCGCTCGAGGATCCGCGCGACGGTGGTCGTCCTCGTCAGGCGCAGGATCTCGGCGAAGTCGAGCTTGCTCAGCCACTCGCTGTTGAAACGGAGCTCCGTGCGCTCCGGGTCGATGATCGTCGACGCGGCCTCGAAGTAGCACTGCGCGTTTGCATCGATCACCTCGGGCTCGATCATCGGCCGCTCGGTCTTGCGTCCGGACGGATCGCCGATCCGCGTCGTGTAGTCGCCGACGATCAGCACGCCGATGTGTCCCTCATCCTGGAAGGCCCGCATGCGGCGCAGCGGCACGCCGTTCCCGAGGGTCACGTCAGGTGCCGTGACGTCGATCCCGAGCTTCACGCGCAGCGGTCGTCCCAGCTTCAGCTTCTCCTCGAGCGCGCCCTCCGGAAGCACGGCGGTTGCGTTGCGGGTGAGGTCCGCGATCTCCACGCAGCGAGTCTAGACTCCGCCTCTTGCGTTTCCGACGCGAAAGACCCGAGCCGGCGCGCAAGACGAACGGGCGCCGCATTCGCAAGCTCCGTCTCCTGGCACTCGTCCTGGTGCTGGGCGTCTTCGCGCTCGCCTCGTTCATGTTCGGCCTGATGACCGCGATCGCGAGCCAGCTCCCGCAGTACGACCCCGCGCACCAGCGGAAGATCGCGCACGACGGCTACATCTACGACCGGAACGACAACGTGCTCGCGGTGCTCCGCGGCAAGGAGAGCCGCGTCATCCTCAAACACGATCAGATCGCGCCGATCATGAAGCAGGCGATCGTCGCGATCGAGGACAAGCGCTTCTACGAGCACAACGGCGTCGACCTGCACGCGATCGGACGTGCGCTGCTCGCGGACATCGAGCACAAGTCCGTCGTCCAGGGCGGCTCGACGATCACGCAGCAGTTCATCAAGAACGCCTACGTGGCCGACAACCGCTCGATCGCGCGCAAGCTGAAGGAAGCGGCGCTCGCGTGGCAGCTCGAGCAGCGGCACCGCGACGACAAGGACTGGATCCTGACCGCGTACCTGAACACGATCTACTTCGGGAACGGCGCATACGGGATCGGCCAGGCGGCGCTGACGTACTTCCAGAAGCCCGCGAGCAAGCTGACGCTTCCCGAGGCGGCGCTCCTCGCAGGGATCCCGCGGGACCCGTCGCTCTTCGACCCGGTCACGAACCCGAAGGCGGCGAAGGAGCGGCGCCGGGTCGTCCTCGACCAGATGCTCCAGCAGGGGATCATCGCGGCCGACCAGTACCACGCGGCCCGCAGCGCCGCGCTGCCGGCGCCCGACAAGGTCCGGCTGCCCGGGACGCGCGAGACCCAGGGCCAGTACTTCATCAACTACGTCAAAGAGCAGCTGGTCTCCAATCCGGACTACGGGCCGGGAGCCGTGTTCGGCGGCGGGCTCCGCATCCACACGACGCTCGACCTCGGCCTCCAGAAGATGGCCCGCAAGGCAATCTCCAAGGTGCTGAGCGACCCGAACGGGCCACAGGCCGCGCTCGTCGCGATCGATCCCAAGCGAGGCGACGTGCTGGCGATGGTCGGCGGGTCGAGCTACCGCGAGAGCCAGTTCAACCTCGCCGTGCAGGGCGAGCGGCAGCCGGGCTCCGCCTTCAAGCCGTTCGTGCTCGCGACCGCGCTCGACGAAGGCATCTCCCCCGCGACGCACTTCACCTCGCACCCGGTCGTGATCCCGCTCGGCGACAAGCTCTGGCAGGTGAACAACTACGAGGGCGAGTATCTCGGCTCGATCGACCTCACCTCGGCGACGGTTCACTCCGACAACTCCGTCTACGCGCAGCTGACTTCGACCGTCGGGCCGCAGAACGTCGCGAAGATGGCGCGCAACGCCGGCATCCAGAGCAAGCTGAACAGCTACTTCGCGATCGGGCTCGGCGCTGAGGCCGCGAACCCGCTCGAGATGGCGCGTGCCTACTCGACGTTCGCGAACAACGGCAACCGGATCGACGGCTCGATCCTAGGCAACGAGCCGCGGGCGATCACGCAGATCGGGAAGAACAAGAACGCGGTCGTTGCGCACCGCGTCCTCAGCCCGACGAAGACGGCGATCCTGAACTCGATCCTGCAGAAGGTCGTCACCGAGGGCACCGGCCATCGCGCGGCTCTCGGCGACCGCCCCGTCGCGGGCAAGACCGGGACGACCGAGAACTACGGCGACGCGTGGTTCGTCGGCTACGTCCCGCAGCTGACCGTCGCCGTCTGGGTCGGCTACCCGCGCGAGCTGAAGCCGATGGAAACCGAGTACCACGGCGATCCGGTTGCCGGCGGGACTTTCCCGGCGGAGATCTGGCACACGTTCATGGAGAAAGCGCTGCCGTATCTGAAGGATCAGCCGGAGTCGTTCCCGTCCACCTATATCCCGTACGGCTCTCCGCACGAGGCCGTCCTCCGCGACGGCCTGCTCCAGCTCGACAACGGGCGGTGCCACTTCGCGCGGAGCCTGCTCTTCTTCGACGGGCAGGAGCCGAGCCGGACTGCGAACTGCAAGCTGAACGAGGTCGAGGTTCCGGATCTGATCGGGCAGCCGGTGCAGGCCGCCCGCGCGCGGCTCGCCGGGCAGCCGCTCACGCCGTCGATCGTCTACAAGGTCGCGCGGCCCGGGCAGAAGCTCGACATCGTGCTCGGCCAGAAGCCGAGCAAGGGGCGTCTGTCGGCGTACGACCACGTGACGCTCGTCGTGGCGAAGCCGACGCACGGGGTCGTGCCGCGGCTGATCGGGCTGCCCGTCGGGCGCGCGCAGAGGAAGTGCGAGCGGCGAGGGCTGAAGGTCGACGTCGAGCAGACGGACAAAGGCCAGCCGGGGCATGTGGTCTTCCAGCTGCCGCGGGCGGGCGTCGCGGCCGCGCCCGGGATGCACGTCAGGATCGCGGTCGCGGCCGCTTGATCGGTCTGCTGAGGTACGGGGAGCCTGCGTCGCCGTAGCGCCAAGGGACATCCGCGGCTTTCGTGATGCCGATGCGGGGGCCGACGGCGATCTCGACGTCGCCGGCCGCGTAGAGCGCGAACGGCGGTTTGTCGAGCGGGAGCCCGTCGTGCTCGCCGGTCAGGCCGAGCGCCTGCGTGAGGCGGCCCGGGCCTGCGGCCAGCAGCCTCGGCTCGGTCGTCCCTCGGCGCGCGGCCATCGTCTCGAGCCCCTTCGTCGGCTCGAGTGCGCGGATCAGGGCGGCGCTCGCCGCTTCGCAGACGAAGTTCAGGCACCAGTGGACGCCGTACGACCGGTACACGTACGCGCGGCCGGGCGGGCCGAACATCGAGGCGTTTCTCGCCGTGGGCCCACCGTAGCTGTGCGCTGCCGGGTCCTCGTGGTCGTAGGCCTCGACCTCGACGATCTTCCCGCCGACGCCGTCGACGAGCAGCGTCGCGCCGACGAGCTCCGGCGCCACCTCGTGCACGCTGCGCGCGAAGAAGGAGCGGCGGAGCTTCATTCTGCGTGCGGGTCGCGGGCGTCGTAGCGGATCAGCGCGGGGAGGGCGATCGCGCAGATAGCGGTGCCGAGCACGCTCAGGAGGCCGCCCGAGACGATCGACGCACGCACCCCGGCCAACGAGGCGACGACTCCGGCTTCGACGTTTCCGATCTCCGGAGCGCCTGCGACCTGGGCGAGCTCGATCCCGGAGAGACGGCCGCGCAAGGAGTCCGGGGTCACGGAGAGCAGGATGTTGGAGCGCAGCACGGCGCTGACGAAGTCGGCGGCGCCTGCGACCGCGAGCAGCAAGAGGGCGAGCCAGATCGACTGGGCGAAGCCGACGAGCGCGATCGCGACGCCCCAGGCGCCGGCGGCCAGGCATACGGCGACACCCTGGCGGCGAACGGAGCTCATCCAGCCCGAGACGAGCGAGGCCACCAGCGCGCCGGCGAAGAGGGACGAGTACATGAAGCCGAGGACGGTGGGGCCGCCGCCCAGCTTGGCTGCGAATGCGGGAAAGACCGCTCTCGGCATCCCGAAGATCATCGCGTTCGCGTCGACGATGAAGATCCCGAGCAGCACTTTTCGGTGTGCCACGTACCGGAAGCCTTCGATGATCGAGCGCAGGCTGGGTCGATCGGCGTCCGGCGGAGCAGGAATCGACGGGAGCAGCCAGATCGCGAGCAGCGAGGCGCCGAAGGTGGCGAGGTCGATCCCGTAGGCCCCGGGCAGGCCGAAGACCGCGATCAGGACTCCGGCGAGCGCGGGGCCGGCGACGCGGGCCAGCGTGAAGATGACGTCCTCGACGGCGATCGCGGCCAGCAGCTGTTCCTCTCCGACGAGCCTGGGCGTGAGTGCGTTGCGCGCCGGCCGTTGGAATCCGTAGGCGGCCGTGCCGAGCGTCTCGCCCGCGTAGAGCGCCCAGATGTGCGGGCTCGGGAGCATGGCGTTGACGAGGAGGCCGACCGTCACCAGGAGCAGCGCGAGATCCGAGAAGAGGAGCATCCGGCGGCGGTCGACGGCGTCCGCGACCGCTCCGCCGTAGATCGGGACGACGAGCAGCGGGACGAGGGCGGCGATCCCGAGCAGGCCGACGAGGAGTGTCGAGCCGGTCAGGTCGTAGAGCTGGAACGGGATCGCGACGGTCGTGATCTGGCTTCCGATCGCCGAGATGCCCGTCCCGAACCAGAGGCGCCTGAAGGCGCGCGAGCTCCGGAGCGGACGGATGTCAACGGCGATCCGCGCGAAGAGCCCGCGGCGGGCCTCCTCGGGATCAGGACGACCGAGGTCGCTCAGAAGAGCTGTTCGCCGTCGGTCGGACGGGATGTCTTCTCGAGCAGGCGGCGCGCGCGGCGGCCGAGGTCGTTCAGGTCGACGCGTCCCTTGTCGGCGTCCTCGACGATCCGTTCCGCGAGCTTGAGCGCCTCGTCGATGATCGGCGCGCTCATCGCGGCGTCCTGGCCCATGTCGTGGAGGATCGTGCGCTCGGTGCGGCCGGCGATGATCGGGTCGGGAACGCCCTCGATCCAGACCCGGGTGCGGTGCCCTCCCCCTCGCTCCTTGCCGACGATCGGCTCGACGGCGTAGATCTTGTCCGCCCGCGCGTACTTGCCGAAGCCGAGGAAGATCATCCGGCCAGCGTCCGCCATGAGCGGAACTCTACGGGGTCAGACCCCGCGAAGAAACAGTGCCAACTCTGCAACAGGACTCAGCACGACCGTGGAGCGAAAGGGATCGTCGAGAGGTCGGCGCCGCGAATTTGTAAAGGGGTCTGACCCCTAGAGGGCGCCCCGCAGCGCGTCCACGACCAGCTCCTGGTCGGCGGCTTCGATCTGCGGGAAGAACGGGAGCGCGAGGGTTCGCGAGCACGCGTCTTCGGCGACCGGGCACACGCCTTCGCCGAAGCCGTAGCGCTCGCGCATGTACGGCTGGAGATGCACGGCCGGGACGTAGAGGCCCGCCTCGATCCCCTCCGCCGAGAGGCCCTGCACGACCGCGTCGCGATCGACGCCCTCGGCGAGCTCGACCACGTAGACGAACCACGAACGCTTGTGATCCGCATCGTCCGCGAGCGGGGGCTCGACACCGTCGACGCCCGCCAGCAGCTCCGTGTACCGCGCAGCGGCGGCGCTGCGCAGCCCGAGCATCCGGTCGAGCTTCTCCAGCTGGCCGATCCCGAGCGCCGCCTGGATGTCCGTGATCCGGTAGTTGAACCCGAGCCGCACGTGGTGGAACCAGCGCGAGTCGTAGGAGCGGCCCTGGTTGCGCAGGCTCACGAGGAGCTCCCGCTCCTCCTCGGAGTGCGTCGTGACGATCCCGCCCTCGCCGGTCGTGATCTGCTTGTTCGGATAGAAGCCGAACGCGCCCGAGACGCCGTGCGAGCCGATCGGCGCGCCCTTGTACTCCGCTCCCAGGGCCTCGCAGGAGTCGTCGATCAGCCAGAGCCCGTGCCGCTCCGCGATCGCACGCAGCTCGTCGAGCTCGCACGGGTAGCCGAACATGTCGACGACGACGATCCCTTTCGTGCGCTCCGTGATCGCGGCCTCGACCGCCGCCGGGTCGAGGTTGAGCGTCCGCGGGTCGACATCCGCGAACACCGGCACGCCGCCTTCGAAGATGAAGCAGTTCGCGGTCGCCACGAACGCGACCGGAGACGTGATCACCTCGTCGCCCTGCTCGACGCCCGCGATGTGGCAGAGCATGTGCAGCCCGGCCGTCCCGCTCGACACCGCGGCCGCGTACGGCGCGCCGACCCGCTCGGCCAGCAGCTCCTCGAAGCGCTCGATCGCCGGCCCGAGCGAGAGCCGGCCCGAGCGCAAGACGTCGAGGACGAGCTCCTCGTCGCGCTCATCGACGAGCGGGCGCGAGAGAGGAACGCGGGTTTCGGTTCTCACGCCTCCGCGGGCGTCGCGTTCCCGACCTTCGCGTACTCGAGCCACTGCGCCCAGCGCTCGCTCTTGCCGCGACAGGTGTCGAGGTACGCGGTCTGGAGCTCCTTCGTCACGGGCCCGGGCGGCCCGACGAGGCGGTCATCCACCTCGCGGATCGGCGTCACCTCGGCGGCGGTACCGGTCATGAAGATCTCGTCCGCGGTCACGAGGTCGGAGCGGATCAGGTTCTTCTCCTCGACGGTGTAGCCGAGGTCCTGCGCGATCTGGATCAGCGAGTCGCGCGTGATCCCGGGCAGGATCGAGGTCGCGAGCGGCGGGGTCGCGATCTTCCCGTCCTTGACGACGAACACGTTCTCGCCGGAGCCGTCGGCGATGAACCCGTCGGCGGTGAGCAGGATCGCCTCGTCGTAGCCGGCGCGGTTGGCCTCGGTCACTGCGAGCATCGAGTTGAGGTAGATACCCGTCGCCTTCGACGCGTGCGGGATCGTGTTCGGGCCGACGCGCTGCCAGGACGAGATCTTCACGCGGATCCCGTTCTTCAGGCCCTCGTCGCCGAGGTACGCGCCCCACGGCCAGCTCATGATCACGACGTCGACCGGATTGCCCGCGGTCGAGACGCCGAGCTCCCCGTAGCCCGAGAACGCAATCGGGCGCAGGTAGCACTCGGGCAGGCCGTTCGCGCCGATCAGCTCCATGCACGCGGCGTGGAGATCCTCGACCGAGTACGGAAGGTCCATGTACAGCAGGTTCGCGGAGTTCTGCAGGCGCACCAGGTGGTCGGTCAGCCGGAAGACGGCCGGGCCGTTCTCGGTCTCGTAGCACCGGATGCCTTCGAAGACGCCCGTGCCGTAGTGCAAGCCGTGAGTCCCGACATGGACCGTCGCGTTGGCCCAGTCGACGAGCTCGCCGTTCATCCAGATCTTCTCGGTCTCGCGCACCTCTCGCCTCCTCGGGCCAGGTCCCAGTGACCGTCACTGTGACCGTCACTGTTGGTGCTCAAAGATTACGTGGCGGCTTCGACGGCGTCCATCACTTGTCCGCGCGCAAGGCGGACGAGGTCGGCCGACGAAACCTCCGCCATGTGGCTCGGGGAACCGGCTCCGACCCACACACGCTTGTGGGAGAGGAGGTTCCGGTCGACGAAGACGCGGTCGACGTTCGGCAGCGGGAACGGAGCGACGGCGCCCGCTACGAAGCCCGTCGCCTTCTCCACCTGGGCGGGCGAGGCGATCTTGGCCCTGGCCGCACCCGCGGCGCGGGCGATCTTCACCGCATCGGCCCTCCGATCGCCGGGAATCAGCGCGACCACCCAACGGCCGCCGCAGTCGAAGACGAGCGACTTCACGATCTGGCCGAGCTTGCAGCCGACCGCGCGCGCCGCGTCGGCCGCGGTCGGCGTTCCCTCGGTGAACTCCTCGACCCGCGCCTCGACGCCCATCCGCCGCAGGAACGCGGAGACGCGCTCGACCGGCTCAGGCCACGTGTTGCTCATCGGCACCCAGCTGAATCACGTAGACGTCGTCCATGCCCGCCTCACGGAGCGAGGCCACGAGCTCGGGCGGCGCCGGAGTGTCGAGGGAGACGGCCATCAGCGCCTTGCCCCCGCGGTTCGTCCTCGAGACGGCCATGTTCGCGATGTTGATCCCGGCCTCGCCGAACAGCGTTCCGATGCGGCCGATCACGCCCGGCACGTCGTCGTAGCGGAAGATCGCCATCAACGGCGACAGCTCCATCTCGAGCTCGTAGCCGAGCGCGCTCACGAGCCAGCGGCGGTCGTCGCGTCCGATCGTCGTCCCGGCCACGCGCAGCTCGTGCCCGTCGGAGCGGACCGTGACCCGGACGAGGTTCGTGAAGTCCCGGGACGTGCGGCGGCGCTCCTCGACGACCTCGACTCCGCGCTCGGCCGCGATCACCGGGGCGTTGACGTAGTTCACGGGCTGGTCGGCCCGTCCCTGGAACGCTCCGTTCAGTGCCGCGACCGTCAGCAGCCTCGTGTCGTACGCGGCCAGCGCGCCGTAGTACGCGAGCTCGAACCGCTCAGCTCGGCCGCTCGCCAGCTCCATCGCCAGCCGGCCCAGGCTCGCAGCGAGCGGGATGAACGGGCCGAGCACCTCGATGTCCTCCGCGCCGATCGACGGGATGTTGACCGCGTTCGTGACGAGCGCGCCCTCGAGCGCGGCCGCGACCTGCTCGGCGACGATCACGCCCGCCCGGTCCTGGGCCTCCTCGGTCGAGGCGGCGAGGTGCGGCGTGACGACGACGTTGTCGAGCTCGAGCAGCGGCCCGGAGTACGGCTCCGCGGAGAAGACGTCGAGCGCGGCGGCGGCGACCTTGCCCGATTTCAGCGCGTCGAGCAGCGCGCCCTCGTCGAGGAGCTCGCCGCGGGCTGCGTTCACGATCCGGACCCCGTCGCGCATCTTCGCGAGGGCCGCGGCATCGATCGAGCCGTGGGTCTCCGCCGTGAGCGGCAGGTGCAGCGTGATGAAGTCGGCTGCGGCGAGGACGTCGTCCACGGTCTCCGCGCGGTCGACGCCGAGCTCGCGGAACCGCTCCTTCGCGACGAACGGGTCGTATGCGACGACGGCCATCTCGAGCCCGCGCGCGCGCCGCGCGACCTGCTGGCCGATGCGCCCGAAGCCGAGCACGCCGAGCGTCTTGCCCTCGAGCTCGAGCCCGCCGTACCGCGACCGCTCCCAGCGACCCTCCTTGAGCGCTGCGTGGGCCTGTGGGATGTTCCGCGAGAGCGCGAGCAGGAGGCCGACGGTGTGCTCCGCGGCCGAGATGACCGTCGACTCGGGCGCGTTCGCGACGACGATCCCTCGACGCGTGGCCGCCTCGACGTCGACGTTGTCGACGCCCACGCCGGCGCGGCCGATCACCTTCAGCCGGTCCGCCTTGGCGAGCAGCGCGGCGTCGAGCTGCGTCGCGGAGCGGATGACGATCGCGTCGTAGCCGCCGATCGTCTCGGCGAGATCGCCGTTCGAGTCCACGTCGACGTCGAAGCGCTCGCGAAGCAGCTCGATCCCGGCCTCGGCGATCGGCTCGCGGACGAGGACTCTCAAGCGGGCTGGTGCTCGTACGTCTCGAGCGCCCGTGTGACCGCCACGCCGCGCTCGATGTCCGCCCCCGTCTCCGCGAGCGCGAGCTCGATCCCGGCGAGCGCGGTCGTGATGTCGAAGACGTCGTAGTAGCCGAGATGGCCGACGCGGAAGACCTTGCCCTTGAGCGGGCCCTGGCCGGGCGCGAGGGTGATCCCGAAGCGGTCGCGGAGGTCGAGCAGGAGCTGCGACCCGTCGACCGGCTCGGGGACACGGACCGTGGTCACGACCGCGGAGCTGTCGTCGTCGGGCGAGAAGAGCTCGAGGCCCATCGCCTTCACGCCCTCCCGGCACGCGCGCCCGAGCCGGACGTGCTCCTCGAAGGCGGCTTCGAGGCCGCGCTCGAGGATCAGGCCGAGCGCCACGTTCAGCCCCATCACGATCGAGACGGCCGGCGTGAAGGCCGCGTCGAGCGACTCCTGCGCCTTGCGCGTGCGCTCCCAGTCGAGGTAGAAGCGCGGTGCGGCCGCGCTCTCGCGTGCCGTCCACGCCGCGTCCGAGACGGAGACCGTCATCAGGCCGGGCGGCGACATGAGCGCCTTCTGCGAGCCGGACACGACCGAGTCGAGCCCCCACGCATCCGTCTCGCAGGGAACCGCGCCGAGGCTCGAGATCGCGTCCACGGCGATGAGCGCACCGGCCTCCTTCGCGGCTGTGGCGAGAGCACGCACGTCGCACACGACCCCGGTCGAGGTCTCCGACTGCGTGACGAGCACCGCGCTCGCGCCGCCGAGCTCGGCGAGCCGGGCCGCGAGGTCGTCGGCGGACGGCGTCTCGCCCCACTCGTAGGCGATGGGCTCGACCGCGCAGCCGTACGCTTGGGCGATGTCGGCCCAGCGCTCGCCGAAGTAGCCCGCGGACACGACGACGACGCGGTCGCCCGGCGAGGTCAGGTTCGCGACCACGGACTCGAGGCCCGCTGTGCCCGAGGCCGTGTACAGGAGGACCTCGCTCTGCGTCCGGTAGACGTCCTGCAGGCGGTCGAGCACCTGCCGGTACGTCGGCCTGAAGTCGGGGCTGCGGTGATGGACGATCGGAAGCGCCATCGCGGCCAGCACCTGAGGCGGGACCGGTGTCGGCCCGGGCGTCATCAGGTAGCGCTTCTCGGCCAAGCGCCTCTGAGCCTAGCTCGCTCGAGCCCGTCCGGTGGGAAGGCCGGACCGCCGCGCTTCACAGAAGGTGCGTCGGACGGCCACGTCGGCCGAGCCGACGCTGGCCTCCTTGGTCGGCGCTGACGAGTCAGCGCCTTAGGCTCCTCTCCGTGGAAGCGCTCTTCGCGTTCGGTGCGGCGCTGCTCTCGCTCCGGCTGGCGAGCGCGGTTGCCGGACGCTGGCGGGCGAGCCGCAGGCCGGAGCTGGCCGCCTGGTCGGCCGCGCTCCTCGCCTACGCGACGGCCTCGGCCGCGCTCACCTGGGGCGCCGCCGCCGGCTGGGACGCGCGCGCGTTCCGCGTCTACTACCTGTTCGGCGCCCTGCTGACGGCGCCGCTGCTCGGCGTCGGGTCGCTCCTGCTTTATGGATGGAAACGCATAATCGCGCCGGCGTTCATTTACGTCGGGCTTGCGATCGGGATTGCGATCGCCGTTCCGCTGCACGGAGCCTTCGGCGAGAGCATCCCGGCCGCCCAGGACCACCTCGACTTCTTCCCGGCGCGGTTCGTGGCGATCGTCGCGAACACGGTCGGCACGCTGGCCGTCGTCGCTGTGGCGATCATCACGATCAGGCGTCGGCCACTCGGAAACGGGCTCATCCTGGCCGGGGTCGGCGTTGCCGCCCTTGGCACCGCGCTATCCGGCTTGGGTGCTGCGAAAACGGCCGTTTTCGTGGCAATTGCAGCACTTCTTCTTTACGGAGGTTTTACAGTCTCTCCGCGCCGGCGCGCTAACTAACCGCTAACGTCCCGGTCTTACACGGTTGACACTGATCCCCGGGCCCGCCCAGGGGCTTGCTCCGACACTGCGGCTTGTCGTCCGCGAGCGAGCACTCGGGCCCGGAAAACGAAGGGGTTCTTTTGCTCCGACATTCAATGCGGCTTTTGCCTGTGCTCGTCCTGGCGCTCGTGGGAGTGCTCGCCCTGACGGCGGCGCGCCCGGCCGACGCGAAGGAGAAGGCCGTCCATGTCGTGCGCGTGATCCCGTCCGACGGCGGCATGGCCCGCCAGATCGACCACTATCGTCGCGTGACCTGGCGCTGGCAGTCCGTGATGGGGCTCCGCCGCACGCCGGCGACGCGCGCGGCGGTGAAGGATCCGAGCCACGGGTACAAGGTCTGGGTCAGGAATCTCTGGAAGCACCGCGCGAAGCGGGCACGCCGCCTGGCAGCGCATCCGCCGCACATGTCTGCCTGGCTCTGCATCCACCGCCACGAGGGCTCGTGGAACGATCCCAGCGGCCCCTACTACGGCGGCCTCCAGATGGATCTCGGCTTCCAGCACACGTACGGAGCCCAGCTCCTGCGCATCAAGGGCACGGCCGACCACTGGACACCGCTCGAGCAGATGTGGGTCGCCGAGCGCGCGCACCGCAGCGGCCGGGGCTACTACCCGTGGCCCAACACCGCGCGTTACTGCGGCCTGATCTAGGCTTCTCGCATGGGTAGAGGCTCACGGCCGATCAGGCGCTGGCGGAGGGACCGCCAGCGGAAGAAGAAGGCTCGCGAGAAGCGCGGCGCGGCACCGGAGGCTGCAGCCGCTCCGCGACGCAGGTCGTCGAGCCGGGCGAAAGCGGCCGAGTAGAGCTCAGGCGTCGAGCTTCTGGCGCAGCAGGTCGTTGACGAGCTTCGGGTTCGCGCGGCCCTCGCTCTCCTTCATCACCTGGCCGACGAAGAAGCCGAGCAGGCCCTGCTTGCCCGAGCGGTACGACTCCACGTGCTTCGGGTTCGCGGCCAGCACCTGGTCGACGAGCGGCTCGAGGTCGCCGGCCTCGGTGATCTGGCCGTCGCCGAGATAGGTCTCGGCCGTGAAGCCGGGATCCCCGCTCGCCGCGAGCGCGTCCGTGAAGACATGTCTCGGGACCTGGTCCCGGGCCATGATCAGTTTGGACAGCTCCTCGGCATTGACCAGCGCCGGATCGACCCCGGTGGCCGCGAACTGGTTCATGAGGATGTTCGCGACCGCTCTCCGGTCGCCTCCGACCCGCTCGAAGAGACGGTCGCGGCCGCTGACGACGAGCCCTTCCGCGAGCTCGAAGCCGACCTCCTCGCCGATCCGGTCAATCCGCGCGCCCGGTAGCTCCGGGAGTTGCGCGCGAAGCTCCTCGACGAGCTCGCGCGCCGGCTCGAGCGGGACGAGATCCGGCTCCGGCAGGTACCGGTAGTCCTGGGCCTCCTCCTTCGAGCGCAGCGGCGGCGCCGCCTCGTTGCCCGGGTCGAAGTGCATCGTCTCCTGCTCGACCTCGCCGCCCGTCTCGTAGATCTCGATCTGGCGCTGAATCTCGCGTTCGATGCCCTTCGCGGCGAAGTTGAACGAGTTCATGTTCTTGAGCTCGGTGCGCGTGCGCAGCTCGTCGGAGCCCTCGGGCCGCACCGAGACGTTGACGTCGAACCTGAGGGAGCCCTTCTCCATCTCGGCGTCCGAGATGCCCAGCTCGACGACGGTCTGCCGGAGCAGCTGCAGGAAGCGCTTCGCGTGCTCCGACGAATGGAGGTCCGGCCCGGTGACGATCTCGACGAGCGGCGTCCCGGCCCGGTTGAAGTCGACGAGCGTTCGGTCGGCGCCGGCGATGCGGCCCTCGGCTCCGCCCATGTGCACGTTCTTCGCCGCGTCCTCTTCGAGATGGGCGCGGACGATGCTCACGGAGATGTCGCCGTCCGAAGTCGGCAGCGTGAACGCGCCGTCGACGCAGAGCGGCTCGTCGTACTGGGAGATCTGGTAGCCCTTCGGCAGGTCGGGATAGAAGTAGTGCTTGCGATGGAAGACGGCATGCTCGACGACCACGCAGCCGAGGGCGTGGCCGAGCAGGATCGTCATCTCGATCGCCCGCCTGTTCGGGACGGGGAGCGTGCCCGGGTGCGCGAGGCAGACGGGGCACGTGCGCGAGTTCTCGGGCGCGAAGTACTCGACCTCGCAGCGGCAGAACATCTTCGTCCGCGTCTTCAGGTGGACGTGGATCTCGAGGCCGATGACCGGTTCCCAGCTCACTTCAGCCTCGGCGGGACGTAGTCGAACTCGAGCGCCTGCTCGAGCGCGTGACCGGCGCGGAAGAGCAGGTTCTCCGAGAACTGCGGGCCGATCAACTGCAGGCCGACGGGGAGGCCCTCGGAGAGCCCGCACGGGATCGAGAGGCCGGGGAGGCCCGCCATGTTCGGCGGGATCGCGAGGACGTCGCTCAGGTACATCGCGAGCGGGTTGTCGACCCGCGCGCCGATCGGGAACGCGACCGTCGGCGACGTCGGGCTGACCAGCAGGTCGAACTGCTCGAGAGCGGCGCGGAACTCGTCGCGGATGATCGTCCGCACCTTCTGCGCCTGGCCGTAGTACGCGTCGTAGTACCCGGCCGAGAGCGCGTACGTGCCGAGCATGATCCTGCGTTTCGGCTCGTCCCCGAAGCCGGCGTCGCGCGTGCGCATGTACAGCGCGCGGACGTCGCCGTCGGTGACGCGCAGCCCGTAGCGGACGCCGTCGTAGCGGGCGAGGTTGGACGACGCCTCGGAGGGGGCGATCAGGTAGTAGCAGGACAGGCCGTACTCGACCGAGCGCGGGAGGGTCGTCTCCCCCACCTCGGCGCCGAGCTCGCGGCAGAGCTCGATCGCGGCGTTGACGGCCTCGCTCACGCCCGGCTCGATGCCCTCCGCCTCGTTCAGCTCCTTCGGAACTCCGACGCGCAGGCCTTTCAGGTCCTCGGCCGCGGGGATCTCGACCGGCTGGGGAAGCTCGACGGTCGTCGTGTCGTCGACGTCGCGCCCGGCGATCACGGAGTAGAGGAACGCGCAGTCGGCGACGGTCTTCGCGATCGGGCCGATCTGGTCGAGGCTGGACGCGAAGGCGACGATGCCGGAGCGGGACACGGTGCCGTAGGTCGGGCGCAGACCGACGACGCCGCACAGCGCCGCCGGTTGCTTGATCGAGCCGCCGGTGTCGGAGCCGAGCGCCCACGGCGTGAGGCCCGCGGCGACCGCGGCGGCCGAGCCGCCCGACGAGCCACCCGGCACGCGCTCCGGGTCCCACGGGTTCCGGGTCGGGCCGTACGCGGAGTTCTCCGTCGACGAGCCCATGGCGAACTCGTCCATGTTCGTCTTGCCGATCACGCGCAGCCCGCGGCCTTTGCAGCGCTCGGCGACGGTCGCGTCGAAGACCGGGATGTAGCCCTCGAGGATCTTCGAGCCGGCGGTGGTGGGGATGCCCTTCGTGCTGACAACGTCCTTGTGCGCGATCGGGATGCCCTCGCCGGGGGCGTCGTCGCTCACATGGAGGAAGCAGTTGAGCTCCCCATCGCGCTCGTCGATCGCGGCTCGGTACGCGGCGAAGATCTCGTCCGACGACGCCTGGCCCGTATCGAGCAGGTCGTTCACCTGCTTCGCAGTCAAACGCAGGGTGTCGATCACGACACGGCTCCTTCGGCCATGACCGGTGCCAGGCACCGGACAGGTCCGGTTCGGCCGATCATGCGGGAGGCACCCGGAAGAAGCCGGCTTCGCGGTCGGGCGCATTGGCCAGCGCTTCCTCGACCGTCAGCGACTCACGCGGCTCGTCGTCGGCCCAGACGTTGACGAGGTCGAGCGGATGAGCGGTCGGCTCGACGTCCGCGAGGTCGAGCTCGCTCACTTTGCCGACCGCTTCCAGGATCGCGTTCAACTGCGCCCCGAGGCGGTCGATCTCCTCGTCGCTCAGCGCCAGCCGCGCGAGGCGCGCGACATGGAGCACCTCGTCTCTACTGATGGCCACGTGTAGATCCTCGCAAAATGCTGCGGGCCCCTTCCGGGGCCCGCAATCTGTCTCGAGTCCGGAGGTACTAGGCGGCGGTGACGTTCGCGGCCTGAAGGCCCTTGTCGCCCTGCACGACTTCGAACTGGACGCGCTGCCCTTCGGTCAGCGACCGGTAGCCGTCCATCTGGATCGCGCTGTGGTGGACGAAGACATCGTCCCCACCCTCGCGCTCGATGAAGCCGAACCCCTTCTCGTTCGAGAACCACTTGACGGTGCCTTCAGCCAACACTTCCTCCTTCTACAGCCGGACTTCTAAAGCGGCGGAAGGTTAACCTCAGCCCTCGGGGAACGCAAGGATTCCGCGGCGGTATTTCGCCGCCTTGACGGCGCTCGCGAGGAGCATCGCGATCGTCATCGGGCCGACGCCTCCGGGCACGGGCGTGATCAGACCCGCACGCTCGGCGGTTGTCGGGTCGACGTCCCCGACGACGCCCTCGTCGCCGCGGTTCATGCCGACGTCGATCACCGTCGCGCCCTCGCGCACGTCGTCAGGGCCGATGACCGCGGTCCGGCCGACGGCGACGACGAGCACGTCGGCCTCGCGCGCGACCGCGCCGAGGTCGCGCGTCCGCGAGTGGCAGACGGTAACGGTCGCGTTGGCGTGGAGCAGGAGCAGCGCGGCAGGCTTCCCGACGATGTCGCTGCGGCCGACCACGACCGCGCGGACGCCTTCGAGCTTGACCTCGTACTCCTCGAGCAGGCGCATCACGCCGGCCGGCGTCGCCCCAACGTGTGCCGGCCGCCCGAGGACGAGCTGACCGAAGTTGAGCGGATGCAGCCCGTCGATGTCCTTGACCGGATCGATCGCGCGGATCACGCGGGCCTCGTCGATGTGATCCGGCAGCGGGAGCTGGATGAGCAGCCCGTCGACCGACTCGTCCGCATCGAGCTCCGCGACCTGGGCGAGCAGCTCCTCCTCGGTCGTCTGCGACGCGAGCCGGATGTCCTTCGCGTTGATCCCGACCTCGGCGGCGGCCTTGTGCTTGAGCCGGATGTAGATGTCCGACGCGGGGTCATCGCCGACGAGGACAGTCGCGAGGCCGACCTCTCCCAGCTTCGCAACCTCGTCCGCGACCTCGCCGCGGATGCGCTCGGCGAGCGCCTTGCCGTCGATGAGCCGCGCTGGCACTAGGGCCGCGGCAGCTCCACGTCGCTGACGTCGAGGCCGAGCGACTCGGCGAGCTTCACGCCCTCCTGGAGATCCTCCTCGAGGCGCTGCAGGTCACGCTGATACATGAGCCGGCCGATCACGGCGCGCGCCTTCGGCCGCCACAGGGCGTGCTTGACGAAGATCGGGAGCAGCCGGTTCGCAGAGTCGACCAGCCGCTGGTTCATCTTCTTGCCCGCGCCCTCGAGCAGGACGCGCTCGTACGCCATCCCGGCGCCGTGGTGGATGCCGTCGTCGGTCGCGAGCCGGTTGCAGAGGTCCTCGAGCACCGTTCCGCGCGAGGCCCGGGCGATCAAGCGGAAGCGCGAGATGATCAGCCGCTCGTAGAAGACCTGCATCTGGAAGACCTTCTCCTCGAGCGTGTCCGCCTCGAGCGTCATGTGCGCGAGCTCGTCCAGGTACGGGTCGCGCTCGGCGATGCCGCCGACCTCGTTCGTCAGCTTCAACCACGCCTCGGTGTGGCGCGACTCGTCCTGCACCATCGTCGAGTAGTAGAGCCTCGCCTCGGGATCGGGCGCGACGTTCAGGAGCTGCGAGGCCATCTCGCACGCGAGCATGTCGGCCTGGAGCTGTTGCGTCAGGACGGAGCGCCACATGTCGCTGCGGCGCGCGCGGCGCTGCGGCGAGCCCTTCCCCTCCGGGATCGGAGGCAGGTCGCTCCAGGGCAGGTCGCGCACCTGCCACTCCTGGCGCTTGGCCAGCTCGTAGAAGCGCAGAACGCCTGCGTACTCCTCGCGCTCGCCCGCCACTGGTTCGACGACTTGCTCCGTTGCCATGCATGGAGATTATCGTCCTACTCGTGGAACTCAGGAAATGGCCGCGAAAGAACGACGCTGCGTCGATCGAGGCGCGACGGGCGGCGCTCGACGGCCGCGTCGACGCCGAGGTGTTCGGGATCGACCTCACGCCGTGGCTCAACGCGCAGGAGGCGCTGACGGGGGTCTCCGTCACGCCGACCGCGGTGATCGGGCCGCTGACGATCTCGCTCGGCGAGTACGAACTGACGGAGCCGGCCGGCGTGCTCGTCGAGCGCGGACGTGCGACGGACGAGGTCTACGTCCCGCTCGCGCACACGGAAGGGTCGCTCTCGGACTCGCTCTACCGAGGCGGTCGGGCCGCCGCGGATTCGGGCGGGTTCCGGACGGAGGTCCTGCGGGATCGCATCACGCGGGCCTCCGCATTCGTGACCAACTCAGCCGAGGAAGCCGCGGCGCTCGGCCGCTGGGTCGAGGGCGAGCTGCCGAAGATGCGCGACTGGCTCGCCGCCCGCGACGAGGAATGGATCTCCCGGTACGCGAAGCTCCGCGAGGTCGAGACGTACGTCGCCGGCCCGATCTGCCACGTGATGTGGGCCTTCACGACGGGTGACGCCTGCGGGCCGAACATGATGACCCGCAACGCCTACGCGCTGAACATGGGCTATGTGATGGAGCACGCTCCGACCACGCCCGTGCGCGCGATCCTCGAGGCGAACATGGGCGGCGACAAGAAGGTCTCGCACCGCTACTTCGAGCGCGGCGGCCACGGGAAGACGGTCCTCGCCGAGGTGACGCTGACCGACGAGACGGTGCGCCGCGTCTTGCGGACGACGATCGACGACCTGCTCGATCTCTCGTGGGCCGGCACGCACGGCGCGATCGCGTCCGGGATGCAGTCGGTGGCGTTCACGCCCGCGACAGCGATCGCCGCGATCTTCAACGCCACGGGGCAGGACATGGGCATGGTCGGCACGAGCTCGATGGCGCACGGCACCGGGAAGCGGGTCGAGGGCGGGCTGAACGCGTCGATCCGGCTCCCGGGGCTCGAGGTCGGAACGGTCGGCGGCGGCACGACCCTTCCGTACGCTCGCGCCTGGCTCGGGATGATGGACTGCGCGGGGGCGGGGAAGGTCTACCGCTTCGCGCAGATCGTGGCCGCGGCGACACTGGCGCTCGAGATCTCGGCCTCGGCCGCGATGGCCACGTCCGGCTCGGAGAACTTCTTCAAAGCGCATTTCGAGCGCGGCGGCATGCGCTAAACGGCCGAGCCATGAGGACAAATCGTCACGCTTTCTTGACGGGGTCTGACCCCGCTCTTCGCACAGGGAGGCGCGCCGCGCGGGAAACGGGGTCAGACCCCGTTCCAAGAGTGTGAGAATTCCTCCACACCACGACCCGGCTTGCTTCGGGTGCGGAGACAATCCGATCGGCTTCCAGCTTCCGCACCCCGAGGCCGAGGGCGCGGACCGCTACGAGACGACGTTCTCGTTCGACGAGCGCCACCAGGGCGGTCCGGGGCTCGCACACGGCGGGCTGGTCTCGGCGCTGATCGACGAGGCGTGCGGGCTCGTCGCGACCTGGTACCGCTTCCCGACGGTCACCGGCCGCATGTTCCTCCGCTACCGCCGGCCGGTCCCGATCAACCGCCCCCTCTCGGTGCGCGCGTGGGTCGAGGACGAGAGGGGCCGCCGCGTCTTCGTACGGGGCGAGCTCTGGGACTCGAACGAGCTGCTGGCCGAAGCGCGGCTCGCGTTCGTGCACGTGCCCTTGGAGCACTTCCTCGAGACGCCCGAGGGGCGCGAGCACGCGGAGGCCTGGCGGACGCGCCTGGAGACAGAACAGCACCCATGACGGGAACCGTCACCTTCCTCTGCAGTGACATCGAAGGCTCGACGCAGCTCCTCAAGCAGCTCGGGCGCGACCGCTACGCAGCCTGAGGGCGCCTCGCAGCGAACGAGAGAGGCGCCGACCAGAATCGAACTGGTGTGCGAGGCTTTGCAGGCCTCTGCCTAACCACTCGGCCACGGCGCCGTGAGTGCCGCATGGTATCGGCGCCCCCACGGGTCTTGATGCGCGGGAGCGACCCCGTAAGAATGAGCCTCCGCTCCGACGCGGAAAGAGGCCATGACGTCACTCAAACCCTCGTTCTTCGAGGGCGTACCGACCATGACGACGACCTAATGTCGTCCTTTCGCTCTCGTTGACCCGAAGCCCTTACCGTCTTGCCAGCCGATGTCCCCTGACGACAGCAGCCTGAACGACGAGCAGCTCGCTGCCCGGCTGCGAGACGCGCTCGTCAAGGCGGCAACCGCGCGGACCATCGCCGCGCCGGCCAGCCACTCCGACCTCCTGCAGCGGATCGTCGAGACGGCCGCCGGCGTGATCTCGGCCCGCGCGGCGGCGCTCTTCCTCGTCGACGAGGCGACGCAGGAGCTGCGATTCGAGGTCGCACTCGGCGAGCGTGCCGACGAGCTGAAAGAAATTCGTCTCCCGCTCGGGCACGGCATCGCGGGCGTGGTTGCCCTGAGCGGGCAGCCGATGGCGGTCTCGGATGTCCAGCAGGACGAGCGCTGGGCGGCGGAGATCGGCGAGCGCATCGGCTACACACCGGACAACATCCTCTGCGTCCCGCTCTTCTACGAGGATGCGGTGATCGGCGTGCTCGAGATGCTCGACAAGGGGGGCGCACAGTCGTTCGACGACGCCGACATCCGGACGCTGAGCCTGTTTGCGAACCAGGCTGCAGTCGCGATCGAGCAGTCGCTCGTGCAGGAGAGCACCGGGGCGCTCGTCGCGGCCATCCTCCGCTCGGCCGTCACCGACGGGAAGGGCGCAGAGATCCCCGAGAGCCTCGACGACGACATCCGCGCGTTCAGCGCCACACTCGAGGGCGACGAGGTCTTCCGTCGCTCGCTGCGGCTCGCCGAGCTCGTCAACGAGATCGGCCGTGAGGGTGAGCGGGAACTCGACGCCTGCCAGCAGATCCTCGAGAGCTTCGCCGCGTACCTGCAGGCCCGCCGCTCGGCCTACTAGGAGTGAGCCCGCAGCCGGCCTGGTAAGTGTCTGATCGAATCTGACCATGCGCCTCGCACTGATCTCCGACATCCACGGCAATCTCCTGGCGCTGGACGCGGTGCTCGAGGAGCTGGCGCGCGAGGGTGTCGACCAGATCGTCTGCCTGGGCGACGTCGCGGTCGGCCCCCAGCCTGCCGAGACGATCGCCCGCGTGAAGGAGCTCGAGTGCCCGGTGGTGATGGGCAACTGGGACGCAGCCTTCATCAGAGGCATGCCCGAACCGAGAGACGAGGTCGGAGAGATGCTCGTCGAGATCGGCAACTGGTGGGCCGGGTTTCTCTCCCCAGACGACCGCGCGTTCATCGAGAGCTTCCGCCCGACGGTCGACCTGATGCTCGGGTCGACGCCCGCGCTCGCGTTCCACGGGTCGCCGAAGTCGTACGACGACTGGATCTTCTCGACGACGCCTGACGAGGAGCTGCGGCCGATGCTGATCGACGCTGAGGCGCCCGTGCTCCTCGGGGGCCACACGCACCTGCAGATGATTCGCCGCTACGGGGCTTCGGTGATCGTCAACCCGGGCAGCGTCGGCCTGCCGTTCCGCGAGTGGTGGCCGCGGCCGGTGCGCATCTCGCCGTGGGCCGAGTACGGCATCGTCGGCGGAGAGGGCGCTCACCTGAGCGCCGAGCTGCGGCGCACGCCGTTCGACGTCGATGCGTTCCTCCGGCTGAGCCTCGAGTCGGGCATGCCGCACGCCGAGTGGTGGGCGAACTCCTGGGTGCGGGACTAGGTCAGCGGCGCGAAATCGTCGTCACGGTCCCGTCCGGCGCGATGCGGCGGATGTGGCCCATCGGCCCCGCGTCGAGGACGTAGGTCACGCCGCTGCCGACCTCGACGTCGTAGGGGACGGCGAAGGACGGGCCGACGAAGCCGAGCCGCGTGCCGGTCGGGCCGAGCCGGGTGACGCGGCTTTGCGCGCCCTCGACGACGGAGACGGTCCCGTCCGCGGCGACGTCGAGCCCGTACGGCTGATCGATCGGCGCGAACGCCGTCACGAGGCCGGTTGCCGGATCGATCCGCCGGACGCGGTTGTTGTCGCGGTCCGAGACGAGCAGCGCACCGTCCCCAGCGACCGCAAGCCCGTGAGGGGACGAAAACTGCGCGTCCAGGGCCGGACCGCCGTCCCCGCCTCCACCTGCCTCCCCGGTGCCGGCGATCCGGATGGGCGGCCCTGAGCCTCCCGGGAGCCGGAAGATCTGCGTCGCGGTCGAGTAGTAGACGTCGCCGTTCGGGCCGGCCGTGATCGGCCCGATCTCGACTCCTGCGGGAACTTCGGCCACGGTCGTCGGCGGCCCGCTCCCGTTCAGGCGCTGCAGCTGGTTCCCGACCGAGACATAGACGCTGCCCGACGGAGCGCGGACGACCGCATACGGCCGGGCGATCGAGGGCACGAGCACGCTCACGCGCCCGTTCGCCGGATTCACGCGGAGCACGCGGCCCGGGTTGTTCTCGACGAGCAGCAGGGTGCCCGCGGGCTCGAGGTCGATCGAGGTCGGCTGGGCGAAGACGACGGGCCTGGCCGGCGGCCGGCGCACGCGAACGGATCCGAGCCGCGAGGTCGCCCCGCCCGCCCGAGCGCTGATCCGCCAGAGGCCGGAGGCTGGAAACACGAGCCGCGCGCGATACGAGCCGCGCCTGCCCGTCGCGCGGACGCGGACCCGCCCCGGCCCGACCGCGCTCACGCGAACCGTGCCTGCGTAGGACAACGGCCGGACGGCTAGCCGAACCGTCCACGCACGGCCCGCAACCGGAGCTGCGCGCTTGCCGGTCAGCGACACCCGGACGGGCCCCGCCGCAGACGCGGTGCAGGCGAACACCCCGAGGAGCAGCACTGCGGCCGCGAACCGCTTCACGTGGATTCAGACGCGCGAGGTCGCGCGCGGTTTGCAGAATGGAGGGCATGCCGAGTCGAGCGACCATCGGAGTCGTGGCCGTGGCCGTCGCCGCGGGCCTCTGGGGCCTGGACGCGCTCATCCGGCGACCGCTCGCCCACTCGACCGAGCCGGCGACGATCGTCCTGGGCGAGCACGTCGTCCTCGTGCTCGTGCTCCTGCCCGTGATCGTGACCGCCCTGCCGGCGGTCTGGCACGCAGGCCCGCGCTTCGTGGCCGCGGCGATCGTCGTCGGCGCGGGCTCGTCGGCGCTGGCCACGATCCTGTTCACCCAGGCGTTCGTGGACGGGAATCCCGTGACGCCGGTCGTCCTGCAGAAGGTGCAGCCGCTGATCGCGGTGTCGCTGGCCGCGGTCATGCTCGGGGAGCGGCCGCGGCCGCGCTTCGGCCTGTTTCTGATCGGCGGCCTGGCCGGGACGTGGCTGATGGCGTTCCCGAGCCCGTTCGACGTGTCGCTCCACGGTCAGGCGCCCGTGCTGTACGCGCTCATGGCCGCTGCCCTCTGGGCGCTCGGGACGGTTCTCGGGCGCTTCCTCGCGCTCGAGCTTCCGTTCCAGCAGGTGACGGCCCTGCGCTTCGCGTTCGGTTTGCCCGCGGCGCTCGCGGCAGTGCTCGTGCTGGGCGCGCCGCTCAGAGCCTCGCTGCACGACGAGCTTTTCATCGCGCTGCTCGCGCTCGTCACAGGCCTCGTCGCGCTCCTGCTCTATTACTACGGCCTGCAGCGCACGACGGCGTCGGTCGCGTCCGTCGCGGAGCTCGCCTTCCCGGTCGTGGCGATCGCGGTCGGCTACTTCGCCTTCGACGCGACGCTGACCGGCACGCAGCTCGCGGGCGTCGCGCTCACGAGCGCCGTCGTCCTGCTGCTTCCGCGGCGTGGCCCGGCGCTCGTCGCGGAACGGGCGCCGCAGCCCGTCCCGGCCGAGAGCCCGGCGTAGTCAGCCGCGCGCGACCCGGCCGAGGCGCTCGATCGCGGTCTCGAGCTGCTCGTCGGAGTGGTACGGCGCAGGCCCGAAGCGCAGCCGGCGGCCGCGGCTGTCCGTGACCACGCCCTCGTCGAGGAGCAGGCGGCTCAGCTCCTCGGCACGCTGCGACTCGAAGGCGATGAACCCGCCGAAGGCGCTCAGGGGCGTCTCGCGGTCGCGCGTGACGTCCGGGAGGCCGAGCTCGTCGAAGCGCTCGGCGAGCAGCGTCGTCTGGTGCAGGTAGCTCTCCCGCAGGCGCTCCGGGGTCAGGCCCTGCTCGTCGAAGAAGTCGAGGACGCGGGCGGCCCGGTAGTGGCTCGTCGGGTCGTACGTCGAGCCGGCGAAGCGCATGCTCCCGCGCGGATACGCCGTTGCGCCCGGCCCGTGGTCGGCGTGCAGCTCGTCGAACTCCGCGTACCAGCCCGTGATCGCGGGCCGCAGCTCGTCCGCCTGAGGCGGCAACCGGATGAAGCAGTTGCCCTCGCCGAGCTGGAGGTACTTGTAGCCGCCGCCGACGATCCACGCCCGCTCGAGGCCCGCCGTCGTGAACGGCAGGCAGCCGAGCGCGTGGTAGGCGTCGACGAGCAGCTCCGTGCCCGCGTCCGAACACGCCTCCGCCAGGGCCGGCAGCGCAGGGACGATCCGCGAGTCCTCGAAGAGCACGGACGAGACGAGCACCGCGCTCGCGCCCGAAGCCTCGGCGGCCAGCCGCTCGGCGAGCGTGTCCACGGGCCGGGCCGGGAGCCGGACGACCTCGAGCTCCTCCTCCCCCAGGCGCCCGAGCTGTCGCCGCAGCGTGTGGAACTCGCCGTCCGTGGAGACGAGCTTCGGCCGCTCCCGCAGCGGCAGCGCGGACAGGAACCGGAGCACGAGCTCGTGCGTGTTCACGGCCAGCGCGACCGGCGCGCCGGGGTCTTCGAGCAGCCGCCGCACGCCGTCGCGCAGGCGCTCCGCCTTCGCGAACGCCCGCTCCCATTTCAGGTCGGCGTGCTCGGCCGCGTCCCGCCACGCCTCGAGCTGTCCCTCGAGCCCGACGTCGGGCCACGCCTGGTGCGAGTGGCCCGTCAGGAGCAGCCGCTCGGAGACCCGGAACTCCGAGTAGTGCGCGGCGAGCGGGTTCAAAGCTCGCTGCGGACGGCCCAGAGGTCGGGGAAGAACGGCTTGTGCAGCGTCGAGCGCAGGTACTCCGCGCCGTAGCCGCCCGTCCCCTGGCGCGTGCCGATCGTCCGCTCGACCATCTTCACGTGGTGGTAGCGCCACTCCATGAAGCCCTCGTCGAAGTCGACCAGCCGCTCGGCGACCTGGGCGGGCTCGCCGTCGTCGCGATACGCGCGCAACAGCGCGGCCTGGACGCCCGCGGACTCCTGCACGGGCTCCGTGACGTCGCGCTCGAGGACCTCCGGCGGAACGTCGTAGCCCTTCCCGGCCAGGTAGCGCAGGAACGAGTCGTAGACGGACGGCCGCTCCAGCGCCGCCTTCACCTTCTCGTAGTCGGCGCTGCCCTCGTGGTAGGCGGTCAGCACGCTCGTGTCCCGACGGCCGAGGATCGCTTCGAGCTCGCGGAACTGGCCGGACTGGAAGCCGGACGAGGATTCGAGCCGCTCACGGAAGGACAGGAACTGGACAGGCGTCATCGTCTCGATCACGTCGAGCTGCTGGACGACGAGTTTGAGAATCGTCAGCACGCGCTTGAAGGTCGAGAACGCCCGTGTGTCGTTGCCTTCCTCGAGCATCCGCTGCAGGTAGCCCAGCTCGTGGATGAGCTGCTTGAACCAGAGCTCGTAGACCTGGTGGACGACGATGAACAGGATCTCGTCGTGCTCGTCGGACTTCGGCCGCTGGGAGCCGAGGATCTCGTCCAGCGCGAGGTACGACGTGTACGTGAGGGACTTGTCGACGCTCAACCGGCCTCCTTGAACAGCTCGCGGGCGATGATCTCGCGCTGCACCTCCGACGCGCCCTCGTAGATGCGCGGCGCCCGTACTTCGCGATAGAGATGCTCGAGCAGATGCCCCTTCTGGAGCGCGCGGGCGCCGTGCACCTGGATCGCGACGTCGACCGATCGCTGCGCCGCCTCGGTGGCGAAGAGCTTGGCCATCGCCGAGGCCTTGCGCACGGGCCGGACGCCCCCGTCGTACTTCGTGGCTGCCTCTCGGACGAGGAGCCGGGCCGCCTCGATCTCCGTCGCCACCTCGGCGAGCTGGTGCGAGACCGCCTGGAAGCGCGAGAGTGGCTTGCCGAACGCCTCGCGCTCCTGCGTGTACGCGACCGCGGCATCGAGCGCGGCCTGGGCCATCCCGACCGCGAAGGCGCCGACGCTCGGCCGGAAGAGGTCGAGCGTGTCCATCGCGACCGCGAACCCGCCGTCGAGGTCGCCGAGCACCTGGTCCGCCTCGACGCGGACGCCGTCGAAGTCGAGGCGGCCGATCGGATGCGGCGCGAGCAGGTCGAGGTGCTCGCCCGAGAGCCCCTCGCTCTCGCGCGGGACGGCGAAGGCCGTGATCCCCTTCGAGCCCGTGTCGGACGTGCGCGCGAAGACGCTGTAGACATCGGCCTCCGGTGCGTTCGAGATCCAGAGCTTCGTTCCGGTCAGGCGGAAGCCGTCGCGATCGCGCTTGGCGCGGAGGGTGAGGCTCGCCGCGTCCGAGCCGGCGTCGGGCTCGCTGAGCGCGAACGCGGCCACGACCTCGCCGCGCGAGAGCCTCGGAATCCACTCGTCGCGGAGGCGCCGCGTTCCGCGGCTGAGGATCGGGTAGCCGCCGAGCCCCTGGAGCGCGAGCGCCGTCTCGGCTTCGGTGGAGCCGTGCGCGAGGCCCTCGCGGAGCTCACACAGCTCGACCGCGGAGCCTGCGAAGACGAGCTCGAGCAGGCCCTGCTCGCCGAGGGCGCGGACGAGCGGGCGGTTCAGGCGGCCGGGCTCTCCTCTGGCGGCGATCGGCGCGAAGACCTCGTGGCCGAGGCGGTGCGCGCGTTCGAGGACGTCAGCCATCGATCACGGCGACGCCCATCAGCTCGACGCGCGCATCGGGCTCGAACAGGGCGGAGACTCCGATCAGCGCCATCGCGGGATAGCGCCGCCCGAAGTGCCTGCGCCAGACCTCGCCCAGCTCACGCGTGGAGCCGCGGTAGCCCTCGATGTCCGTCGTGTAGACGACGAGCGAGACGAGCTGGTCGGGCTCGCCCCCGGCCGCGCGCAACGCCGTGACGAGCTTCGCGGCGGCCGAGTCGAACTGCTCGACGAGCGTCGCGCCCTCGCCGGTCTGGCCCCCGAGGTAGACCCCGCCGGCCGCGACGACGGCGTGCGCGAACCCGACGGGCTCGGGCAGCTCGGGCGGGTTGACGATCAGCGGCCGGTCCACGCTGGGCTCCGCCCCTCCGTCCAGGCCGCGTAGAACTCTCCGAAGTCGTCGCTCTTCATCAGGAGCGCCTGCGCGAGCGCCTCCATCTCGACCGCGTCGCCGAGGGCCATGTCCAGCTCGCGTGTGAGGAGCACCTTCGTCGTTGCGTGGGCGAGCGCCGGGCCGTCCGCGAGGCTCCGGGCGAGCTCGGTCGCCGCCGCCGGCAGCTCGTCGTCTTCGACGACCCGCGTGGCGAGGCCGATCGCGTCCGCGCCGTCTGCATCGACCTCGGCGCCGAGGAGGAGCAGCTCGGTCGCCTTGCCGAGCCCGACGAGGCGCGGGAGCAGATACGCGGCGCCCATGTCCGCTCCGGCCAGGCCGACCCGCGTGAAGAGGAACGCGAACGTCGCGGAGCGCGCGACGAGCCGCAGGTCCGCCGCGAGCGCGAGCACCGCTCCCGCTCCCGCTGCGACGCCGTTCACGGCCGCGACGATCGGCAGCGGCGCCTCCCGCATGGCTCTTACGACGGCTCCGCTCATGCGCGTGAAGTCGAGCAGCTCACCCGCGCCCATCCGCTGCAGCTCGCCGATGATCTCCTCGACGTCGCCGCCCGAGCAGAAGCCGCGCCCCTGCCCCGTGAGGACGAGCACGCGCACGTCACCGCGGTGAGGCAGCTCGCCGAGCAGGTCGCGCAGGTCGGCGTAGACCTCGAACGTGAGCGCGTTCAGCTTGTCCGGGCGCGAGAACGTGACCGTCGCGACGCCATCCTCGAGCGCGAAGTCGAAGTTCTGCCAGCTCTCGGTGAAGGCTGCGGATCCGCGGAACGGGCTCACGCCTGCAGGCCTCCGCCGTCGAGCACGATCGTCTGTCCGTTGATCGCCGCGGCTTCCGGCGACGCGAGGAAGACGACCGCCGCCGCGACCTCGTCCGGCTCGAGCAGGCGGCCGAGCGGCGTCATCGCGGCCAGCTCGGCTTCGGCCTCCTCCGCGGTGCGACCGGTCCTGGCGACGATGTTCTCCACCGTGCGCCGCGTCATGTCCGTGTCCACGTAGGCGGGGCAGACGGCGTTGGCGGTGACGCCGGTTGCGGCGGCCTCGGCCGCGGTCGCGCGCATGAGCCCGATCGCAGCGTGCTTCGACGCGCTGTACGCGGCGGTGTAGCGGGCACCGACGAGCCCGGCAACGGAGGCGACGGTCACGATCCGGCCATCTCCGCGCTCGATCATGCCGCCTAGGACGGCGCGGGTGCAGAGGAACGCGCCGGTCGCGTTCACGTCGAGGTGCGCGCGCCAGTCGTCGAGCGTCGTCCGAACCAGCGGCGCGCCGGCCGCGATGCCAGCGTTGTTGACGAGCACGTCCACGCGGCCGATTCCCTCGAAGTAGGCCTGGACGGTTGCCTCGTCGGTGACGTCGAGCTCGTCGTGTCCGGGCGCATGCACCTGATCGCCGTCGAAGCGCTCGGCGACGGCCTTGCCGATTCCCTTGGCGCCCCCGGTGACGACGACGACGCGGCTCACGCGATGAGCGCCTTGCGGTCGAGCTTGCCCGACGGGGTCTTCGGCAGGTCGTCGAGGAAGACGACCTCGCGCGGATACTTGTGCGGCGACAGCCGTTCGCGGACGAAGTCCTGGAGCGCCTGCTCCTCGACCGGCTGCCGGACGACGACGTACGCACGCGGAACCGTGAGCCCGTTCCGTGCGGCTCCCACGACAGCGCACTCGACGACGTCTGGATGCCCGACGAGGCAGTGCTCGATCTCGGCCGGCGCGACCCAGATCCCGCCGACCTTGATCAGGTCGTCGACGCGACCGCGGTACCAGAAGAAGCCGTCGGCGTCGCGTTCGAATAGGTCTCCGGTGTGCACGGTGTCGCCCTCGAACGTGTGCTTGGTCTTGTCCTCGTCGCCCCAGTAGAAGAGCGCGGCCGTGTCGCCGGTGACGAGCAGCTCGCCGTTCTCGCCGAGCTCGGCCTCGTAGCCGGGGACGAGCTCGCCCGTCGAGCCGGGCCGCGCGCGGCCGGGCCGGTTCGAGATGTAGATGTGGTACAGCTCGCAGGAGCCGATCCCGTCGAGCACCTCGACGCCGAACGTGTCGAGCCAGCGGTCGTGCAGGTCGCGCGGCAGCGCCTCGCCGGCGGACGTGCACACGCGCAAACAGGACATGTCAGGTGCCTGGCACCGGCCATGTCCCACCGAGTCGATCATCTGCGCCATCATCGTCGGAACGTTGACGAGGATCGTCGGCCGGTGCTCGACGATCAGCTCGAAGATCCGCTCCGGAGTCGTTCGCTCAGGGAAGACGATCCCCGCGCCGCCGACGCCGAACGGGTAGAGCGCGGTCAGGTCGCGCGCATATCCAAAGAAGAGCTTCGGCACGGGCAGCACGACGTCGTCCTCGCGGATCCCGAGCACGCCGCGCGCGTACCACTCGTGGCTGAGGACCGCGCTGTGCACGGGATGGACGGCGCCCTTCGGCCGGCCCGTGCTGCCGGTCGTGAACTTCCAGAGCGAGATGTCGTCCTTCGTCGTCGGCGCCGGCTCGAGCTCGTCCGGGAGCTGCTCGAGCCGCGCCCGGAGCTCATCGTCGACGACCAGGACGTCCCGCTCGCCGGCGACCTGGCGGATCGCGTCCTGCGTCGTCTCGTCCGCCACCACGACGGCTGCATCGGTGTACTCGAGGTAGTACGCGTAGTCCTTCGGCTGGAGGAACGTGTACGCCTCGGCCGTGACTGCGCCGATCTTCTGCGCTCCGTACCAGAGCGCGACGAAGTCCACCGAGTCGGCGAGGACGAGCAGGACTCGATCCTGGGCCTGCACGCCGAGCTCGCGGAGCAGGTTGCCGTACCGGTTCACGAGCCGCGCCAGGTCCGCATACGTCGTGGGGCCCTCCGCGCTGATCAGCGCGACGCGGTCGCCGCGCCCCTCCTCGACGTTTCGGTCGACGAACCACGTCGCGAGGTTCAGCTCGTCGGGTAGGTCGGCGTGGGTGATCAAGCGGCGACCTCCCGGATCAGCTCGACGAGCAGGTCGGTCAGCGTCTCGAACGTCGCGCGCCCCTCCTCGGCGGAGGACTCGGCCGGTGCGCCGCAGTACGCCTCGTCCATGCCCAGCGCCAAAAAGTCGGTGCGACCGGCCCGAATCGCGGCGGGCATGTCCACGTGCCGCTCCTCGAGCGCCCGCATCCGGTCCGCGTGGACGAGCTGCGGCCGGTCGGCGAGGACGAGCGAGGTCTCGTAACGTCCGGCGTGGCACGATCCCGAACGGAACTCGTCGGTCAGCCGCTCCGCGTTCCTGCGCCGCGTGAGATCGAGCAGCGGCAGCCCCGTTGCGCGCAGCGTCTCGACCTGGTCGGGCTCGAAGTGGCTGTTCACGAGCACGAGCGGGCCGACACTGGCGGCAATCTCGGCCACGAGCGAGCTCAACGTCTCCTCCGAGATCGACACCGTCCCGGCGAACGCCGAGCCGTAGCGCGTCACGCCGTACGGGAGCGCCGGCAGGACGAGCACGGGGATCTCTCCCGCGAGCCGATCCGCCGCGCGCTCGCAGATCCCGACCGAGATCAGCGTGTCTGTCGAGAGCGGCGCGTGCGGCCCGTGCGGCTCGGTCGCACCGAGCGGCAGCAGGTGCACCGCACCCTCCGGCACGTCCGGATAGGCGAGCTCCCCGAGATTCACGCCCGAACGTCTCCAAGTAACACTGTGTTACTAAGTCGGAGAGGGCGTTCGATCTGGGTCTCGGGCAGGTCGAGGAGGACAAGGTCGGCGCGGCCGGCGCCGATGATCGTGTTCGCCTCGTCGAGCGTCGTCAGGTGGCCCCCGACCAGCGTCGGGACGCGTGCCTCGTTGCGGACGCGGTCGCTGAGCGCGGTCAGGAACCCTCGCCGGTACTGCGGCCGGTCGTCGTGGATCGTCTGGCCGGCCTCGACGTGGATCAGGTCGCAGCCGTTCTCCGCAAGGGTGCGCGCAATCGCGATCCCGTCGTCGACCTGGTTGCCGCGCGGGTGCCAGTCGGTGACCGAGAGGCGCACCGCGAGCGGCCCGGCCCAGGCCGCGCGCACGGCCTCGAGCACGCGCAGCGGAAACCGCAGCCGGTTGTCCTCGTCGTTCGTCAGCGGCGACAGGTAGCTGCCCAGGAGATAGCCGTGCGCCATGTCGATCTCCAGCACTGTGGCGTCTGCGCTCTCGGCCCCGGCGACGAATGCGTCGAGGACACCATCTTCGTCCGGCCGGCCGGGAATCGCACCGAACGGCCCATATGGACGCTTCGTCGGTGCCACGACGGGCCAGCCTTCGGCCAGCGGGAGGTCGACGCCCCGGCTCCGCGGCTGGGTCGCGCCGCGTCGACCGGCATGGTTCAGGCGGAGCAGGATCTTGCCCTCGGGTCGGGTCACGGCCTCCTGAGACGTGCGCCCCTCCTCGCTGACTGCGACAGAGCTCTCGACGAGCTCGAAGCGGTTCTCGAACCGCACGCCGCGCAGCTCGAACGGCGAGAACGCCGGCGGCGGCGAGACGTCCCGCCCGCCGAACCACGCATCGAGTGCGCGCGTGAACTGCGGGTCCCGCACACCGAGCGTCGCGTGCGTGATCCGCCCGCTCCGGGTCAGGAGATTGAACGCGAACTGGATCGGCTCGAGGTGCGAGTAGCTCGCGACCCGCCCGAAGTAGGCGGCACTCTCGCTCGCCGCGTCCTGCGTGCGCTGCACGTAGGGGTCGCGCTCGAGCTCGTAGTCGACGAACGCGGCCGCCAGGTCCCAGCGCCGACGCGCCAACGCGGCCGCGAGCGAGATCGAGTCCTCCATCGCGAGCTTCGTCCCGGAGCCGATCGAGAAGTGCGCCGTGTGCGCCGCGTCGCCGAGGATGACGAGGTTCCCCGCATACCAGGTCGAGTTCGTGATCTTCGGGAAGTCGAGCCAGAGCGAGCGGTTCGAATAGAGCTCGCGCCCGCGCAGCTCGTTCGCGAACAGCTGCTCGCAGAACGCCAGGCTCTCCTGCTCGTCCAGCTCGTCGAGCCCGGCCGCGCGCCACACCGGCTCCGGGCACTCGACGATGAACGTCGACATCCGCTCGTCGTACGGGTACGCGTGTGCGTTGAAGAGCCCGTGCTCGGTCTCGCGGAACGCGAACGTGAACGCGTCGAAGACGTGGTCGGTGCCGAACCAGATGTACTTCGAGCCCTCCGGCCGCACCTTCGTCCCGAAGTCGCCGAACCGCCGCAGGAGGCTGTTCGCGCCGTCTGCGCCGACCACGAGATCCGCCTCCGGAAGCTCCTCGACCTCGGCGCCGAACTCGAGAACGACGCCGAGCTCGCGGCACCGTGCCTGCAGGATCTCGAGCAGCCGCTTGCGCGCGATCGCCGAGAACGAGTGGCCGCGCGACGACAGCTCGCGCCCCTGGTAGCGGACGTCGATGCGATCCCAGCGCGCGAAGGTGTCCGTGATCTCGAGGTGCGTCTCGGGGTCGGCGTCTCGCAGCGCGCCGAGCGTCTCCTCGCTGAAGACGACGCCGAAGCCGAAGGTCGCGTCCGGCGCGTTCCGCTCGAGGACGCGGACGTCGGCACCCGGGTCGAGCTTGCGCAGCAGGATCGCAAGGTAGAGGCCCGCCGGCCCGCCGCCGACGATCGCGACGTTCACGCGAGCGCCTCCTGGAGCCGTTCCAGCTCGTCGAGCTCGGGCACCGTCGGGAAGAGGACGAGCTCGTCGCATCCCGCTTCCTCGTAGCCGCGGACGTAGTCCTTGACGGCTCGGGCGCTGGTCAGGTTGCCCGCGGCGATCTTCTCGGCGAACGGGCCCGTAAAGGCGTAGTAGTCGCGGAGGTAGTCGCCGCCGCGGTCGGGTTCGCCGAACGCGAAGTAGCCCTGGCCCCACAGCTTCGGCTTTCCGGGCCGCCCGAGGTCGCCCCATGCGGCGAGCGCGCGCCCGGCCGCGTTCGCGAACGCCCGCGGCGGCCCGCCGTTGTGCGCGTAGCCATCCGCGTAGCGGGCCATGCGCGAGTACGCCTGGCCGCTCAGCCCGCCCACGAGGATCTCGATCCCCTCCCGCGAGGGTCCGACTCGATCGCCGTCGACGCCACCCCGGATGTATGCCAGCTGCTCGCCGAGGCGCTTGCCGCGGCCCTTGTGCTCGACCTCCGCCGCGTCGAAGTCCTCGGTCCTCGCCCCCACCGCGAGCCCGAGCGTCAACCGCCCGCCGGACAGCTCGTGCACGGACGCGGCCTGCTTCGCGAGCAGCGCCGTCGAGCGGAGCGGGCCGATCGCGATCATCGTCGCCAGACGCACCCGCGAGGTCGCAGCGGCGGCTGCGGCGAGCGCGGCGAACGGGTCGTAGCTGTCGTAGACGACGCGTTCGAGCACCGCCACGGACGAGAACGGCCCCGCGTCCGCGCGGCGCGCCCACTCGAGCACGAGGTCGCCGGTCGCGCCCGGCACCGTGGTTGGGAGTCCGATCCCGATGTTCACTTCCGCCCGAAGCTTCACACTTTGCGACGCGATGTGGGAATCCCAGTCGTCCCCGTTCGACCGGCACTACGGGCTCGAGATCCACGAGGCCACGGACGAGCTCGTCCGCGCGCACGTTCCGGTGCGCGAGCACCTGCTGCAACCGGTCGGGCTCGTGCACGGCGGGGTCCATGCGTCGATCGCGGAGGCGCTCGCGTCGTTCGGGACGAACATCGGGGTCGTGCCCGACGGGAACATCGGCCTCGGCATGTCGAACAACTCGACCTTCCTGCGCTCGATCCGCGAGGGCACGATCCACGCGATCGCGCGCCGCGTGCATCCAGGGCGGACGACCTGGGTCTGGGATGTCGAGCTGAAGGACGATGAGGGTCGGCTGTGCGCCGTCAGCCGCGTGACGATCGCGGTGCGACCGCTGCGCCCGTGATCCGGATCGTCGTGCCGTACGCGGGCCCCGGCGGTAAGACACGCCTCGAGCTGAGGCCCGGCGAGCGCGAGGAGCTGTCTCTTGCGATGCTCGCCAACGTGATCGCCGCCGCTACGAGCGTTGGAAGAACGTGGGTCGTGTCACCGGAGCCCGTATCAGGCGCAGACTGGATTCCGGATCCGGGCGGCGGACAGGGAGCGGCTGTCGAAGCGGCGCTCCTCGAGCTCGAGCCCGGCCCGGTGCTCGTCGTCAACGCCGACCTGCCGTCGCTGACGGCCGACGACCTGTTGGCCCTGGCTGCGGCGATACCCCACCAGGGCATTGCGATCGCCGCGGCGAAGGACGGAACGACGAACGCGCTCGGGCTCTCCGACACGACGCTCTTCGCCCCGCTCTACGGCGGAGGCAGCGCCGCGCGTTTCCGTTCTCAGGCGGAGCACGCCGGGCACGCGGTCGTCGACGTGATCCGCCCCGGCCTGAGGGAGGACGTGGACACGCTCGCTGACCTGGTGAAGACGTGAAGGTCGTCGTGCTGTCTGGAGGCGTGGGCGGCGCGCGTTTCGTCCAGGGGCTCGTCGAGGTGATCGATCCGGGTGACGTCACCGTGATCGGCAACGTCGGCGACGACGTCGAGGTGCTCGGGCTTCATGTCTCGCCCGATCTCGACTCGATCCTCTACGCGCTCGCCGGGCTGAACGACGAGGAGCGCGGCTGGGGCCGCGCGGACGAGACATGGCGCGCGCTCGAGACCGTCGGAGAGCTCGGCGGCGAGACCTGGTTCCAGCTCGGTGACCTCGACCTGGGGCTTCACCTCGTCCGCACTCAGGCGCTGCGGTCGGGCGAGCCGCTCTCGACCGTCACCGAACGGCTGGCCGCTGCACTGGGGATCGAGACCCACGTCTTGCCCGCGACCGATGACCGGCTGCGCACCTGGATCGAGACACCGGCCGGCGAGTTTCCGTTCCAGGAGTGGTTCGTCGCGCGGGGGCACCGCGACGAGGTCGACGCCGTCCGCTTCGAGGGCGACGCCAAACCCGCGCCCGGAGTCATCGCGGGCATTCAGGGCGCAGACGTCTTGCTCATCGCTCCGAGCAACCCCTACGTCTCCATCGGCCCGATCCTCGCCGTGGCCGCGATCCGGGAAGCGCTCGCGGCGCGTCACGTGCGGGCCGTGGCAGTCAGCCCGCTGATCGGCGGCCGCGCGGTCAAGGGGCCTGCGGATCGAATGCTGGCGCGGCTGGCCGGAGGCACGTCGCCCGCACACGTCGCTGCGCAGTACGCGGGCCTGATCGACGCAATTGTCGTCGACGAGGCGGACGCGGACGATCTCGACGGGCTCGCTGAAGTTCGACCGATCGTCACTCGAACACTGATGACGGACCCCGACGCCCGAAAACGCCTCGCCGAAGCCGCACTCGGAGCGGTCGTCGCGTGAAGGTCGCCGTGCTCGGCGGAACGGGCGCGTTCGGCTCGGCGCTAGCGCGGCGGCTCATGGAGGCCGGAATCGACGTGACGATCGGGTCGCGCGACCCCGACCGCGCCGCAGCTACAGCTGCCGAAATCGGAGCCGCGGGCGCCACGAACGCGGACGCCGTCGCCGGAGTCAATCTCGTCGTGCTCTCGGTGGAAGCGTCGGCCGCTGTCTCGACAACGGCCGAACTGGCTGACGCGATCGGCGAGGCGCCGGTTCTGAGCGTCGTGAGCCAACTCCGCTTCGAGAACAGAGCCGCGGTTCCGAGTGACGATCCCGTGTCGCTCGCCGAGCAGGTGCAGCAGCTCGTCCGCGGCCCGGTCGTCGCCGGTCTCCACTCGCTGGCGGCGAGATCCCTGGCCGCCGGCAAGGCGGAGGGCGACGCACTCGTCTGTGGCGACGACGAGACGGCGAAGGCGGCTGCGCTCGAGCTCGCGGCGACGCTCGTGACCGGCCGTGCCCTCGACGCGGGCCCGCTCGCGAGCGCCCGCACGCTCGAGGGCATGACCGCGGTGATCGTGAACCTCAACCGCCGTTACCGCGGCCACGCCGGCGTCCAGATCGTCGGACTGTGACCGACCTGAGGATCTCCGCCGTGCGCGGGCTGCCCGAGCTCCGCGAAGGAGATGACCTCGCAAGCCTGATCGTGGAACGAGCCGAGTTGCAGAACGGGGACGTCCTCGTCGTCGCGCAGAAGGCGATCTCGAAGGTCGAGGGCCGGATCATGCGGCTGGACGACGTCGAGCCCTCGTCTCGGGCGCACGAGCTCGCGGGCGACGGCGACCCGCGCCGGATGGAGGTCGTTCTCCGTGAGGCGAAGCGCGTCGTGCGCACCCGGGACTCGCTCGTGATCGCAGAGACGCGCCACGGCTTCGTGTGCGCCTCGAGCGGCGTCGACGCCTCGAACACGCCCGAGCCGGGCACGCTCGTCCTCCTGCCCGTCGACCCGGACGCCTCGGCGGCCCACTTGCGCGCGCGGCTGCACGAGCTGACCGGGCGGGAGTTCGGCGTCGTCGTCAGCGATTCCTTCGGGCGACCCTGGCGCCAGGGAACGACCGACGTCGCAATCGGCGCCGCGGGCATCGAAGTGCTGCGTGACATGAAGGGCGAACGCGATCCGACCGGCTACGAGCTCCGCTCGACGGTGATCGCGGTCGCGGACGAGATCGCCGGGGCCGCGGAGCTCGTCATGGGCAAGCTGGATCGGACCCCGGTCGCGATCGTGCACGGCCTCGACGCCGCAGGCGACGGCACCGCGAGAGACCTCGTCATGCCCGCGGAGCGCAACCTGTTCCCGTAAGGAGTGCGGTGCGTCCACTGGGTCCATCGTCTAGTACAGTCGGCCGCCCCCAGACTGCTAAGAACAGGAGCCGACATGCCCAGAGTCGTCATCACACATGCCGTCGAAGACATCGACCGCTGGCTGCAAGGCAAGGCGGAGCGCGCCGCGGCTATCGAATCGGGTACTGGCAGCAATGTGACCGACTACGTTGCCGCCGACGGGAGCAACAACATCGCAATTACGGCCGACATTTCCGACCTCGCGGCTCTGCAGGGAATGTTGACCTCGCCGCCGCCTGACGTCCTAGCAAGGATGGAAGCGCACGGCGTCGTCCAACCGATCTCCGCTTACGTCGAGGGCTGAGAGCGGGGTTCCCAGCGTCGCTGCACTCGAGAGCCCCTCGTCAGTTGCGCGAGGGGTCTCGGCGCTCGGCTTCGAAACGTCGTTCCCAGTGAGCATGGACGTCCTTGCTCAGCACTTCACGAGCAGACCGGACGTCATCGGGATCGTCACCAAAGACGGCAATCACGGCCAGCGAGCTCTCGCCAAGCGTTGCGGCGCCCACGCTCACGTTTGGCCAGTCGCGTCGAATGAGCGCCTCGATCTCCCTGAAGAGATTGTCCGAGAACTCCGGGCGCTCTGTCATCGCTCGCAAACACTACTCGGCGGTCGGATCAGGGCCCCCGTTTGGCTTCCGATCACGACACAAGCCCGATACACGACCCTCACCAGATCTTCGCCTACGCGGGCGAGGCAAGGCGCCTACACGTTCTGGACCAACCGAACGAGCACGAGCACGCACAGACTGGCCTTCATCGCCCAGCACGCGACGGGACGACGGACAGGCTGCACGCTCGCCGGCTGCTCGCCCCTGCGCTGGAAAGCGCCGCGTGATCGCTTGGTGTGAGTCACACAGATGAAACGAAACGTCCGGGCAGCTCCGGCGAGAGGACGCTCGCGCAGCCTGGCGTCTCTGCGCCTGAGCCAAGGCCGCCGATGGGGCAGCGGGGACTCGTGCGGAACGCGCAGCGCGGGGATCAGCACGTAGTGATGTCGCCAGTCCGGCTCGATCTTGTCGAGGATGTCGCCGAGTCGCCGATGGACTTCCGAGTTGATTTGGTCGAACTCATCCGGGAGCAACCGGCTGCTGACGGACGTGATGTCAATCGCCTCCCAGTGCTCGCGTGGATGGGGATCGAACCGCTGCCGGAGTCCTTCGAGGACACGCTCACGCACATCCGGAGGCACACGAGGAGCTTCGCCCTCGTCCGGCGGCGGATCGACCCGAAGGAAGTAACGTACTCTTGGCATCGCGAGCGGATAAGTGGCACTCTCGCGCCTCGCTTAACGGGCAGTGCGACCCGGAATGAGCCAGTGGCGTCAGGGGACATTCCCGAACACTGGACCAAAGTGCCGCTCGTTCCTCTGACCTAGACTTCACGCGTGGCGAGGCTCCGAAGCTATTGGAGATGGCTCGGTCACCGGCTTCGGCTCTCCCAGCCTGGCCGAGTGTTCTTCACCGTTGCACTTCTGGTCGGCGTTGTCGGAATTGTGGTCGCACGGGCTCACGGCGACCGTGAGGGCGGCGCCCCCCTGGTGGTGTTCGCACTCTTGTTGGTCGGGGTGGTCACCCTGGATGCCGTCGGCCGGGGAGTCGTCGCTGTTGTTCGCCGTCTCATCTTGGACGGTGGGCTCAGGCGTCATTCCTGAACACTCGCGCAGGCGAGCCAACGGGCGCACTTGTTCGTCGGCTGCGTCGCCTAGGGCAGCTGCTCGGTCGCGGTGACGTTGCCATTCGCGGCGAGTGTGCGGATCGCCGCGGCGGCTCCGGCCTGCAGGTCGGTCGACGATGCGAGCACGTTGTTCTCGGCCGACGCTGGATAGTCTCGGACGGTGACCGCGGCCGCGACGTCCGCACCGGATCAGGTCGCGCCCGCTCCCGACGTCCAGCGTGCGCGACGCGGGACGGCGGCGGTGTTCGCGGTGCACGGATGCGTCACGGGCAGCTTCGCGGCCCGCATTCCGTGGATCGCGTCACACGTCGGCGTCGGCGTCGGCCATCTCGGGATTGCGCTCCTCATGCCGGGGATAGGCGCCCTGCTCGCCATGCCCTTCTCGGGCCGTCTCGCTCACCGCTTCGCGCTCCGCCCGTTCGTCACAGCCACGATCGTCGCGTGGTGCGCGTGCCTCGTCCTGCCGACGCTGCCGACGTCACTCGCGGCACTCTGCGCCGTCCTGCTCGTCTTCGGCGCGGTCGCGGGGCTCGCGGACATGGCGATGAATGCGGAGGGCGTCTTGGTGGAGAAGCTGTTCGGCCGGTCGGTCATGTCGAGCCTGCACGGCTTCTGGAGCGTGGGCGTCCTGGTCGGGTCGGCCGTCTCGGCCCTCGCGTCCCACGCCGGCATCGACACGCGAGTCCAGTTCGCGGTCGAGGCGCTCGTCCTCGCCACGGTCGGCGTGGCCGTCGCGCAGCTTCTGATCGAGGACCCGACGACGACCAACGCACCTGCGCCGCCGCACTTCGCGCTTCCGACCCGGCCCGTCCTCCTGATCGGGCTCGTCGGCCTCTGCGCCGTCTTCGGCGAGCAGGCCGGAACCGACTGGTCGGCGTTCTACATCCGCAACGAGCTCGGCGGGTCGGCGAGCGTCGCAGCGCTGGCTGTCTCGGCGTTCGCTGTCGCGATGGCGACGGTCAGGCTCATGGGCGACCGCGTGATCCGCAGGCTGGGGCCGGTCCGTACCGTCCGCATCTCAGGGGCGTGCGCCTTCGTCGGCGCCGTCGCAGTCGTACTGGCGCCCGGCCTGGCGGTCGGCCTCCTGGGCTTCGCACTCCTCGGGATCGGCCTCGCAGTCGTCGTCCCGCTCGTGTTCGCCGCGGCCGGGCGCGTAGGCGCCCATCCCGCGCGCAGCATCGCCGGCGTCGCCGTCGTCGCCTACGCGAGCGGCCTCGTCGCCCCGGGAGTGATCGGCGGCATCGCCTCGGCGTCGTCGCTCACGACCTCGTTTTGCCTCGTCGCCGTCCTGGTGGGAATCATCGCGTTGGCCGCGGGCGTGCTTCGCCGAGGCGACTAGCCCTCGAGACGAGCTGCGCCACGACCGCGTCGATCGAGCGGTCGCTCAAGGGACATTCCCACACGCTGGCCCACCGCAACGCCCACTCCCCGGGCGAACCTAGTGCGACGGAGGCTCGATTTCGTGCCCGTCCGCTTCTGCCAGCGATCCGCCGTCCCGATCGTTGTGTTCGAGAGGACGACCCACTTGTAGGCCACCGCGGGCCATATGCACTGCGGCGCGCCTTACATGGTGCGGGGCCGCCAGGGCTCGTGCTCGTGCGCGAGCCAGACGAGCTCGGGCTCGAGCGCGCGTACCCGCAGCTGGCCGTCTGTGCGCGGTTCGTCGAGCTCGCCGAAGCGAACGGCCACGTCGCCGCCGACGACGACCGGACGCCCGCCCGTCTCGACGACGACCACCTGCAGGCCGCGCGTGTGGCCCGGCGCCGGGACGAGGCGGAGCCCGGGCAGCAGCTCGAGCTCGCCGTCGACCGGCTCGTAGCGCACGCCGGGCGCCTCGACCCACTCGCGGATCGTGTAGTCGTCCTCCGTACGCGCGTCCTCGAGCTCCTGCCGCTGAACGTAGATCGGCCGTCCGGCGAAGAGGTGGTTGCCGCCGCAGTGGTCGAAGTGCAGGTGCGTGTTGACGACGACGTCGACGCCCGCGAGGTCGAAGGCCTGCTCGCTCAGTGGGACGAGGCGGGGGTCAAGGTCGGCCACCTCCGGGTGCAGCTCCGTCATGCCGGTGTCGACCAGGACTCGGGCGGCGGGATGGTCGATGACGTGGACGTAGACCGGCCAGCGCTCGCCCTCGACGAGCAACTCGGCCACGAGCAACGGCGTGATCGTGGGCGGCGTTATCACCAATCAACCTCTTACCAACGGTACGACTCCCGCCGCGAGGCGAAGTCATCGCTTCGCATCAATCGATGCCGAGGTCTCTCGACCAGCTAGCTCTTCGATGCGACTGCGCCGGTGGCGCTCCGAGTGACGGGAACGGCGCTGGCGGAACCTAACGCACCGTCCGGCTTACTCGCAGCCTCCCCGTCGGGGGACATTCCCGCACGCTGGCGCATACGAGCACGCTCGACCAAGCCTTTAGCGCCTATGCCGCGGGGGCGAAGAAGTCGATAAGCAGGTGGTTGACGCGTTCAGCCTCGTCGTGATGCACCCAGTGCGACGCGTCGGCCAGGCGCTCCACGCGGTCGAGGTTAGGTACGTCGTCGCGGTCGGGCTCGGCGAGGTCGGAGCCGAGGTATGAATCGCGCTCCCCCCAGATGACCAGTGTCGGTGCCGCGATCGGGCGAATCTTTGCTGCGGCTTCCTTCTGAGACTGTCTGACCGAAGCGCGGTAGTAGTTGATCATCCCGGCCGCTGCCCCTGGCTGCGACCAGGCCTCGACGTAGCGTTCGATTTCCTGTGGCGTGTAAGGCGGGTTCGCGTCCTGCAGGAAGTGTCGGAAGAAGTGCCAGTCTCTGGCGTGCACGACGTCCTCGGGCAGTCCCGGTACTGCAAAGAAGAAGAAGTACCAGGACTTCCGGAGCTGGCTGGGGTGATGCAGTCCCTCTTGGAGCCGCCGCGGATGAGCCGCGTTGAGGATGGCGAGTCGGTCGACCACCTCGGGGTGGTTCATCGCGATGGTCCAGGCGATGCTTCCTCCCCAGTCGTGACCGACCAAGAGCGCGGACTCCGCACCGAGTTCTCCGATGAGGCCGCGGATGTCGGCGGCGAGCAGGTCGACGGCGTAGTCCTCGAACCCCTCTGGCTTCGACGACAGGTTGTAGCCACGCGTGTCGGGGGCGACGACCCGGAAACCCGCCGCCGCGAGCGGCTCGATCTGTCGCCGCCAACCGAACCAGAACTCCGGGAAGCCGTGCAGCAGAACGATCAGCGGCCCATCGCCAGCCTCGACGTAATGCAGGTTCACGTCGCCCACTTGGGCGTAACCCTCCCGAAGCTCGATCCCGACGTCAGGGAGCATGCTGGTGGTGGTCATGAGGACCTCCGTGGGTAGGTGACTTGGGCGCGAGACTACCCCCTGCCGGTCTGGAGAAGCAAAAAGGGTCACGAAGCCGCCGCGACTCGATCGCCTACGGGCTGGTTGGGTGGCAACGACCCCGGTCGCCGACATCTCGCGAGGACCACCCCGGTGTAGTCTCGGAACCCGGTGGAGCGCAAGTGGTGGACTCTGCTCGCGAGCTGCATCGCGATCTTCATGTTGTTGCTCGACGTGACGATCGTGAACGTCGCGCTGCCGTCGATCGAGCGCGACCTCGGCGCCGACTTCAGCGATCTCCAGTGGGTGATCGACGCCTACGCGCTGACCCTCGCGGGTTTCGTGCTGGCGGCGGGGTCGCTGGCCGACAAGGTCGGCCGCAGGCGCGTCTTCATGCTCGGGCTGGCGATCTTCACCGCTTCGTCGCTGGCCTGCGGGCTGGCTACCGACCCGCTCTTCCTGAACGTCTCGCGCGCGACGCAGGGGATCGGCGGGGCGATGATGTTCGGCACCTCGCTGGCGCTGATCGCGCAGGAGTTCCAGGGTCGCGAGCGCGGGACCGCGCTCGGCATCTGGGGCGCGACCACGGCCGCGGCGGTCTCGATCGGGCCGCTCGTAGGCGGTGCGCTCGTGGACGCGCTGTCGTGGCGCTGGGTTTTCCTCGTGAACGTGCCGATCGGCCTGGCCGCGCTCGTAGTCGCACGGCTGCGGTTGCGCGAGTCGCGCGACCCGGCCGCCGCGGGCGTCGACCTCCGCGGCGTGGCGCTGCTGTGCCCCGCGCTCTTCCTGCTCGTCTACGCGCTGATCCGAGGCAACGAGGAGGGCTGGGGAAGCGCCCGTATCATCAGCTGCTTCGCGGCCTCCGCACTGCTGCTCGTGCTGTTCGTGGTGGCGGAGCGCCGCGCCGCCGACCCGCTGCTCGACCTCTCGCTGTTCCGCAAGCCGTCCTTCACGGGGGCCACGATCGTCGCCTTCACGCTGGGAGCGTCGATCTTCTCGATGTTCCTCTACATCACGCTCTTCTTCCAGAACGTGCTGGGCTTCTCACCGTTCGAGGCAGGGCTCCGGACGCTGCCGGTCACCGGGCCGATCCTGATCGTCTCGCCGCTGAGCGGCCGCCTGACGGCACGCGTGCCGGTACGGCTGCTGCTCGGGACGGGGCTCGCGTTCGTAACGGTCGGGCTGATGCTGATGGGGAACTTGTCCGACTCGTCCGGATGGACCGCGCTGCTGCCCGGCCAGATCCTGGCCGGCATGGGGATAGGCCTGGCCACCCCAGGGCTGGCCTCGACCGCCGTCGGCGTGGTCGCCCCGCAGCTGAGCGGCATGGCGTCGGGCGCGAACAACACGGCTCGCCAGCTCGGGCTGGCCACCGGGATCGCCGGCCTCGGCTCGATCTTCCAGTCGAAGATCGAGTCGACGCTCACCCCGCTGCTCGCGGGCACGTCCGCGTCGTCGCACGTCCACGAGCTTGCGCGGGCTGTGGCGTCAGGCGGGACCGGGCGCGCCGTGCAGGCGGTGCCGCCCGCCGACCAAGACAAGGTGGTGGACGCCGCGCATCACGCGTTCGTGACGGGCTTCAACACGATCGCGCTGGTGAGCGTCGCCGTGGCGGCGGTGGGATCCGTGGCGGGGTATGCGCTGGTGCGGTCGCGGGACTTCGTGGCCGCCGACGGCCCGGCGCCGGTTCCGGAGCCAGCGCAGACGGCGCCGCGTCGCCTGGCTCAGCGCTCTCAAGGCGGCCGCTGAATCACCAGCGTGACGGGAGAGATGCTCGGATAACTTCCGGTCGATGTCCATTGGGGAGCTCGACGTGATTGCCTCGGAGACGGGGTTCTCGGGTGTCGTTCGTGTTGATCGTGGCGACAGGGTCGAGATCGTGAAGGCGTACGGGCTGGCGCACCGCAGCTACGACATCCCGAACGAGGTCGACACACGCTTTGCGCTGGCGAGCGGAACGAAGGGCCTGACGGCCCTCACCGTGGTCAGCCTCGTGGAAGATGGCACGCTCCAGCTCACGACGACGGCGCGTTCGGTTCTCGGGAAGGACATCCCGCTCGTGGGCAACGGAGTAACCGTCGAGCACCTACTCGCACATCGCTCAGGGATCGGGGATTACCTCGACGAGGAGGTTGGCCTCGATCTCGATGAGTATCTGATGCCCGTCCCCGTGCACGAGCTCGCGACGACAGAGGACTACCTCGCGGTTCTCGACGGCCACCCTCCGAAGTTCGCGCCCGGCGAGCGCTTTGCCTACTGCAACAGCGGCTACGTCGTGCTCGCGCTCATCGCCGAGCGCGCGACCGGCACTCCCTTCCACGAGCTCGTGCAGTGCCGCGTCTGCGAGCGCGCGGGGATGCGCGACACCGCGTTCCTGCGCTCGGACGAGCTCCCGGCTCGAACGGCTCGTGGCTACCTCGAGGGCAACGACAGGACGAACGTCTTCCATCTGCCCGTCCGAGGATCGGGCGACGGAGGCATCTACTCGACCGCCGCTGACATCAGGTCACTCTGGACAGCGTTCTTCGATGGAAGGATCGTGTCGCACGACTGGGTCGCGGAGATGGTTCGCCCTCGCAGCGATGTCTCGTCCCAGTCGAGGCGGTACGGCCTCGGGTTCTGGTTGCACGCGTCCGCTGACGCCGTGCTGCTAACGGGGATGGATGCCGGAGTCTCTTTTAGCTCAATGCACGAGCCGCAATCGAACGTCACGCGCACCGTGATCTCGAACACATCTCAGGGAACTTGGCCGGTCTCGAGCTACCTCGACGACCGACTCGTGTTCTGATGCTGTGCGTCCAACGTCGCTGAAGGATGGGCTTCCATATCTGCGTGAGGTCCTCGAAACGCAGCCAGCGCACACTGGCCAGTTCTGCGTCGCCTCGTCAGGGGTGCGATAGAAGCTGGTCGTAGAGCGCCTTGGTCTGATGATCGAAGGCGACAAGGTGGACGCTTGAGCAGGTTGGCGTCCCCCGGAGCCACGCCTCCGGACCTCAAACCGTTATCTTCCAAGCTCTAACGAATAACGCGATAGTCGACTAGCAGATAGCCAGTCGGTGAGATCTCGCTTCGGATCGATTCGAGCTCAATCGATGGCAAGCCGTCGAGGAGTCGTCGTCCGCGGCCGGCGATCCTCGGCGCTATCACGAGCCTGAGTTCGTCGACAACGTCGGCGGCGAGCAGCGCCTGCGCGACCGAGATACTTGCGTGAACGCCGACATCGCCTCCGCGCTGCTGCTTGAGATCCCGAACGAATTCGACCAGCCCGCCGTCGAGCACCGTCGCATTGGCCCAATCTCGGTCAAGGGGCGTCGATGTCGCGACATACTTCGTGACCCCGTTGATGAATGTCGCGAATGGCTGGATCTGGCTGCTCGGCCAGAACTGCGCCCACTCGGTGTAGCTACGGCGGCCGAGAATGACCGCGTCCTGTGTTGCGATCACAGCGGCAAGGTTGGCGTCCATCGCGTCGTCCCAGTCGGCGAAGAAACCATCTGGGTCCTCGGCAACCCCGTCGAGGGACAACAACTCGTACACGACGATCTTTCGCACGCCCTACACCTCCGATTGGTCTCCACCAACGCCGGTGGAGCATGGCACGTCGAAGTCACGCGTTGAGCGTGTCGGCTCAGGCGTCATTCTCGAACTCTCGCGCAGCCGAGCGCGCGTCTCTCCTGAGCCCGATTCGCTTGCTTATGAGTTGGGGGTGAACAGCCTCCAGTGCCCCTCGGAGACGACTTCGACGGCACCGTCGGTCACTTTGATGGCGGTCTGGTCGTCAATCGCGTACCCCGGCCCTGCCAAGCCGGCGGCCCACTTTTCTGCGCCGGCCACGGAATTGTCCGGCAAGGCCTCGTGATCCAGGTGCGGAAACATCGAAAAATCGACCACGCCCAGCGCTCTGTCGCCACCGGTGGGCGGAGTCCAGCGGACGAAGTCCTCCCCGATGTTGGGGGCCATCACCATGCTCCCGGCGCTCAGTCCCACGTAGACCGTCTCGCGTAGCGATGGCAAGAGGTCTGCCAGTCCGGACTGCCGCATCCAGTAGCACAGATACAAGGGGTCGCCGCCATTCACCAGCAGAACGTCAGTCTCCCGGACAATGGGGACCCAAAGCTCTTCGTCGACGCTGGGCAACGCGGTCAGCTCCAGCACTCCCAAGGACTTCCAACCCAGTTCGCACATGGGGGTTCTGGGTTCTCGTCCGCTGATGAACCGCCATGCCGCGCCAGGACCGGCCATGGGGTGCCCGTACGCCGCGGTGGGAATGCAGAGGGCGTTCGACTCGGCAATCGGTTTTCCCAGGAGGTCGAGCAGCGCCTCGTGGATGCTCGAGTTCTTGATGCCGGCGGAAGTGAGAAGAAGCCTCATGCTGCCTCCTTAGCGCTTACGGATCCGTACGCGGGAGAGACTGGCAGACCATCGAAAACTCATCGGCTCCGGCCAGATCCAGCACCACATCTGCAGGGGACATTCCCGCACACTGGCCCACCGCAGTGTTGCGTAGCATCCACGCTGCGTGGAGGCAAGAGTTCGCACCGGCGGATGTCTCTGCGGGGCGGTCCGCTACAGCGTTCGCGGTGACCCTGTGCATGTCCGCCGTTGCCACTGCGCGAATTGCAGAAAGGAGTCTGGCAGTGCGTTCAGTGTGTATGCGCTGTGGCCCGTCGAGGCGTTTGAGATGAGCGGCGAGATCTCAAGCTATGACGGTCGCGGCTTCTGCCCCCGCTGTGGGTCTCGGCTCCTGGACACAGCCGACCCCGACGACACGCTCATCGAGATTCGGATCGGAAGTCTGGACGAGGCGCCCTTCGAACTGAAGCCCGAAGATGAGACCTGGGTGAAACGGCGCGAGAGCTGGATCTCCCCGGTCGAGGGCGCAGCGCAGCACGACGAGCGCGCAGCGCCGCACGACGAGCGCTAGCCCCCCTCGCCCTGCGCCGCAGTGCCGTGGCGGTACCAATCTCAGGGGACATTCCCGAACACTGGCCCAGGCGGCGGTGTTGCTCCGGACGGATGGCTGATCGCGAGAGAACTACCCCAGCTGGTCGCGGCGGCGCGTCAGGTAGGCGGTCTCGGCGGTGTTGCCCGCCAGCTCGATGGCTTTGTCGTACGCCGCACGCGACTTCTGACTGCGGCCCAGCCGGCGCAGCAGGTCGGCGCGGGTCGCATGGTAGGCGTGATAGCCGGCCAACTTGTCTTCAAGACGGTCGACGGCCGCCAGTGCCACCTCCGGGCCGTCAAGCTCGGCGACCGCGACGGCCCGGTTGAGGGCGATGATCGGCGAGGGGTCGAGGCGGACGAGCTGGTCGTAGAGGGCGACGATCTGCGACCAGTCGGTGTCGCGTACGTCGCGGGCGGAGGTGTGCACGGCGTTGATCGCTGCGAGGATCTGGTAGCGACCCGGAGCCACCCCGGCGGCCAGGCGCTCGCGCACCAGCCGATGACCCTCGGCGACCAGCGCCGCGTCCCAGGCCCCACGGTCCTGCTCGTCGAGGGGGACCAGTTCGCCGCTCGCCGAAACGCGGGCGGTGCGGCGGGCCTCGGTGAGGAGCATCAGCGCCAGCAGCCCGGCCACCTCACCGTCCTCCGGCATGAGGGCACGGATCAGGCGAGTGAGCCGGATCGCCTCGGCGGTCAGGTCGTGACGGACGGGATCGGTGTCGGGGCCGGTCGCCAGGTAGCCCTCGTTGAAGACGAGGAAGAGGACGGCGAGCACGCCGGAGACGCGTGCCGGGAGATCCTCCGCGGACGGCACCCGATAAGGGATGCGAGCCGCCTTGATCTTGGCCTTCGCGCGGGTGATCCGCTGCCCCATGGTGGTCTCCTGCACCAGGAAGGCACGGGCGATCTCGGGCACGGTCAGACCGCCGACCATGCGCAGCGTCAGCGCCACGCGGGTCTCCATCGCGAGCGCCGGGTGACAGCAGGTGAAGATCAGCCGGAGCCGCTCGTCGTCGATGGCGCCGAGAGGCTCGGGCGGGTCGTCGTCGTCGTACAACATCTGAGCCTCCCTCTGCTTGTCGTCGCGCTTGTTCTCGCGCCGGATCCGGTCGATGGCCTTGCGGTTGGCGGTGGTGGTCAGCCAGGCGCCGGGGTTGGGGGGCACGCCGTCGGCCGGCCACCGCTCGACAGCGGTCGCGAACGCCTCGGCCGCCGCCTCCTCGGCGATGTCGAGGTCACCGAAACGCCTGGTCAGGGCGGCGACCACCCGCGCCCACTCCTCGTGGTGGGCGCGGGTGATCGCCTCCCGAACGTCGATCGCGCGCACTACAGGAACGGCCGCACCTCGACCTTCCGATTGCAGTGCTTCGACCCCTCGGCGGCGAGCTTGAGCGCCACGTCGAGATCGGGGGCCTCGATGATCCAGAAGCCGGCGAGGTACTCCTTCGACTCCACGAAGGGCCCGTCGGTGAACACCGCCTCCCCACCCCGGTTGTCGATGACGGTGGCCGTGCTCGGGCGACTCGAGGCCGGCGGCGAAGACCCAGTGGCCATCGGCCTGGAGCCGGTCGTTGAACGCGTCGATGGCAGCCATCTCGGTCGGGGTGGCGGTGCCGGTGTTGTCGTCGATCACGGAAACCAGGTACTGCATCTCGGATCATCTCCTTTGTCTGGGGGCGCGCCCCTCGTGGGCGGCCGCTCACCCCTACAACGAACGCCTCTGCGCCGGTACGACACCGCCTCCCGGATTTCTTTCAAGGACCTTCTGGCACGCCGGTTGTGAGCGATCCGACAGCGAGACGGTTTCGCGGCGACCTCACGCCGGCGGTGGGTCGCGATCGAACACATCAGCCCAACAGAAAACCCCGCCTGAGCGGGGCTTCTCCGCGAAGCGGATGATGGGACTCGAACCCACGACCTTCTGCATGGCAAGCAGACGCTCTAGCCAACTGAGCTACATCCGCGTAGCCGTCCGAGTATAGCCGCGTCTCCGCAGCGTTCTTACCAGCCACGAGCTCCTTCGTGGTCAGGCCGTGCGCTCGAGGCCGAGGCGGCCAAGCGAGCGCTCGACCTCAGGCACACGTGCTCGGATTCGGTCGAAGTCCTGACCTGAGAGCGTTAGGAGCCGCATCGGCGTCCGCGACACGACCGTGGCCGTCCGCTGCCCTGTCAGGAGGAGCCCAATCTCTCCAAACACGTCGCCGGGGCCGACAGCCTTGTTCGCTCCAGCGTCCTGCAGAACATCGGCCTCTCCCTGCTCGATGAAGTAGATGGCGGTTCCGTAGTGGTCGAGCGTGACGACAGTGGCGCCCGGTTCGACCTCGAGCTCGCTCATGGAGGCCGCGAGCTCATCGAGCTCCTCTGGAGGCAGATCTGCGAAGTCTGGAAAAGCTGCGATCCGGCTCGAATCCACGATTACGGATCGTGCCACAGAACCGGGAGTTAGCTTCCCAATTCCTTCGCGAGCGGCGTGGCGAAGCGCGGCGTCACCTTCGTCTCGCTGAGCCAGGACTGCAAGCGTTCCGCTTCGGCCTCGATCGCCTGGATGCCCTCAGCGCCCACGTCCTCGAGCAGGCGGAACGCGACCTGGCCGTCCTTCCGCCCCGCCCAGCCTCCGACCACGCGGCCGTTCCACCACACCGTCGGACCCGCGTTTCCGTTCCGGTCGAAGAGCGCCGGTGCGTGCTCGCCGAGGTACCAGCCACGCTCCTTCCAGCCCATCACGGTCGGGTCGAGGGACGGCAGGAACGCGGCCCACGGCTCGGGCTCCGGCTCGGGCTCGACGTCGCCGGGCAGGACGAACCCGGGCACGCCGTCCAGGTCGACCTCCACGGCTTCGACGGCGCCGAGCGCCGCGCGCGTCTGGTTGAGCGTCCACCCGGTCCACCACTTCAGGTCCGTCTCGCTCGCAGGGCCGAACGCCGCGAGCCAGCGCGTCGCGAGCTCGAGTCGCGCAACCTCGGGCTCGAGTCGCGCGAGTGGCATCTCGAACCACGACGCGGCAGGCACCCAGCGCCACTGGCTGCTCGTCCAGGCTCCTCGCGGACGACCGCGGACGACATGGCCCTCCGCGGCGAGCAGGAAGAGGACCCAGGACGTCATGCCCGTGCTGCCCGCCCAGGTCTTGCCCTCGCCGAAGTGGATCTTCTCCCGCAGCAGCGGAACGTCGGCGGACAACTCGGCCGCGTACGCCTCGCCCCGAGCCTTCAGAACTCGCAGAGTCTCCGCGCCGACCTCGTCGAGCCACGCCTCTCCGTCCGAGGCGATGCCGCCGCCCTCGATCAGCTTCGCGTAGCGCCTGCGCGACGCGGCCAGAATCGACTCCGTGCATGCCGCCTGCACGACGGCCGCGACGTCCAGCGGGAGGACGAACAGCGTCCGCCGCATCCCGATCATCCGCAGGACGCTCCGCTCCTCGTACAGCGCGCGGTCGAGCTCCGCCGCCTCCACCCCACGCGCCCGGGCCGCGAGGAACACCGTCGCCGGGTCGGTCGCGTGCAGCCCGACCAGGCCGCGTGCGAGCTCGGCGGGATCGCCGGACCGTGCGTCTCGCGCCAGGAAGTGCCGCCGCGCGAGCCGTGCGCGCCGCTCTTCCACGGAGATCGTCCACACGCTCAGGCGCCGGCCGCGTCCAGCGCCTCGTTCACGAGCCGGTCGGCGAGCTCGTTGTGCTCCCGCCGCACGGCCGTGTAGCGCACCGAGCCGATGCGCGCCGCGAGGTCGCCGGCCTCCTCCCAGAGCGCGCGCAGCGTGTCCTTCTTGATCTTCCACTCGCCGCGCATCTGGTGGACGACGAGCTCCGAGTCGGACACGACCTCGAGCTCGTCCACGTGCAGCTCGGCAGCACGCCGGAGCCCTTCAACGAGCCCCCGGTACTCGGCGACGTTGTTCGTCGCGACCCCGATCGCCTGACCCTCGGCCGCGAGCACGGTCCCGTCCTCGGCCTCGAGCACGAACCCGTAGGCGGCCGGGCCCGGGTTCCCGCGCGCGCCGCCGTCCGTGAAGAGCCGCGCCTTCACAGGAGCGGATAGAGGTCGAAGGCCGGCTCCTCGTACGGATGCGCCGACCGCAGCGCCCGCACGACCTCGTCCTCGCGTTCCGCCGGATAGACGGTCTCGAGCCGCAGCTCCGGAACGCGCTCCTCGCGGCCGCGCTCGCCGATCGTCGGATCCGTCTCCTCGCCTCCGAGAAAGGTCCCGGTGCCCTCCGTGTACCACGAGCAGCGCTTGTACTCGCCGATCCGCCCCGCTCCGGCCTCGAAGAGCGCATCCCGCACCACATCCAGTGATTCGGCGGGCACGAAGACGACGAGCTTCCGGTTCACACCCTGACTTTCACATAAGGCGTGCAGCAGTTGATACCCGGCTGCGAGTGTGGTTCAGTCGCTCCGACCAACATGGGAGGCAACGGATGAGCACAACCGCCAGCGCCAACACCGGCCCTCTCGGCGAACCGCGGGGGGTTGGCTTCGGGATCCTTATGTACATCGTCACGTTCAGCATCTACAGCCTCTACTGGGTGTTCAAGACCGAGGAGGAGATCAAGCAGCACACAGGCGAAGGCCTCGGCGGCGTCCTCGGCCTCGTTGTCTGGCTCGTCGTGAGCCCCGTTATGGGATTCGTGATCCCATCGGAGATCGGAAAGATGTACCAGAAGGACGGCCAGCAGCCGCCGATGACCGGCTGGACAGGACTCTGGCTCTTTCCTGGCGCGATCCTGATCGTCCCGGCGATCATCTGGTTCGTGAAGGTGCAGGGCGCCCTCAACACGTACTGGGGAGCCAAGGCGTCCTCAGGAGCAGCCGCCGCTCCCGCCGAAGCCTGACCCGTTTACGCCCGGGGACGGGCGTCCATGCGACGGATCCACGCCTCGAGCCTCGGGTACCGGCCGTTCAGGGCGAGGTACTCCCCGAGGATGAGGTGGAACTCCTCGGTATCGGCCTCGTCGAGGAGGAGGCCGTATTTGAGGAAGGGAAACGCCGCGCAGTCGGCCGCCGAGAACTCTCCGAGGAGGTAGTCGCGCCCGGCCAGCAACCGCTCGAAGAGCTCGAGCGACCCCGTCAGCTCCCGGCCGAGCTCGTCGATCCGCTCCTGATCCGGCTCGGACCTGGCTCGCTCGGCCTCGATCTCGTTCGGAGGCCGCTTCCAGATCCGGTTGAACCAGTCGAGGAAGACTTCGATCTCAGCTGCCCGAGCCTCGTCCCGCGGAAAGAGCGGCGGCTCCGGCTGCAGCGCCTCGACGTAGCGGAGGATGACCGTCGAGTCGACAAGCACACGCTCGCCGTGGACGAGCACCGGGACGAGCGACTGGCCGGTGAGCCGCTCGACAGGGCTCCGGTCGGCCGAGTCGACGTCGACCCACTCCACGTCCAGACCTTTGAACGCGAGCGCGAGCGAGACCCGCTCGACGTTCGTCGAGAACGGGATTCGATAGACGCGGAGCAAAGTCCGACTAGCCGCCGAAGCCGACGAGGACGGTCGCGCTCGGGTCGCGGCCCTCCGCCTGGGCATAGAGCGACGCGAGCGTCCGCGCACCGCCGGACTCCTCGTCGACCCCGTGTGCGGCGAGCCACGCTGAGCCCTCCTCGAAGCTGAGGGAGTCGAACATGACGTTGGCCGCACAGCGGCCGGGGCGCGCGACTGCCGGATGGAGCTTCTTGATCTCTTCGTTCGTCGTCACGAGCACGATGACGCGCAGCCCCTGGCCGATCAGGCCGTCGACGACGTTGAGGAAGCGCGACAGACCTTGCCCGGTGCGCTCACGCGCGTCCGCGCTCAGGAGCTCGCCGGTGTCCTCCATCACGAGCAGGCGCCACAGGCGATCGTCTTCCTCGTCCGCGTCGTCCTCGAAGGGCTCCATGCCATGGATGAACGTCATCGCGACCGACGGGCCGTGGCGCTCCCCACCGACCATCATCGGGAACGGCGGCTCGAGGAGCACCGACATCAGGTAGTCCGCGTGCTCACCGAAGAACGAGTCCGGATCGACGATGTAGTGGATCTGGCACCAGTCGCGCCACTCCCAGGCGAGCGCACGCAGCGCGAACGTCTTTCCGGTCCCCGCTTCGCCGTGCCAGAGGACGAGCTGCCCCCCGCGAGCAGGCTCGAAGTCACGCATCAGGGCGGCGAGCTGGTCGCGGGTGCGCGCCGCATAGTTGGACGCGATTTCATCCCAGGCAGGCACGGCGATCGGCCGCCACGAGGGACGTGGGCCCTGCGGCGTGTACATCCAGAAGGTGACCGGAACCTCGTGCGCCGAGCTCGGATCCGGCGGCGGGAACAGCTCCTCGAGGCGTTGGACGACCGCGCTGACAGCAGCACGGTCGGTCCCGGCCGCGGTCACCGTGATGTGCGACCCCCACAGCTGCACCTCGTACAGGACACCGCCGTCCTCGAACAGTGCGCTATCCCCGCCCTGCGACGTCGCTCGGGCGATCGGTGCCCCCACGCCCTCGAGGGACCTGGCGCTGGTCGGCCAGCCGCCCGTGCGAATCTCGTGCAGTCCTTCGGCCGCCGCGCGCTCCATGAAGATCGCGCTCGGTAGCTCGCCGGCCTCGTGAATCTCGCGACCGAGCCGAATGTGCGTGCCTCGACGGTCCGTCATGGCTGGGATCGTAGAGCCTGGCTCACGTCGGTCAGAATTGCGCCGTTGAGCCCGGCTAGGCGCCTGCGAGCCACACTTCGGTCTCGCGGACGGAACGGAGCCGGACGACGTTGTAGCCGGCCAGGCGCTCTTCGTACCGGGCGCGTCTCGGCCGGTGCGTCGTCAGTGCCCAGACGAACAGCGAGTCGCGGCTGAGGAACGCCCCGCGCCAGGTCTCGCGGTTGCCGCCCCAGAGCTCCTCGCCGCTGCGCACACGCCGAATCGTCCGCGAGCCGAGCCGGCGCAGCACCGTCGGTAGCGGCGGATCGAGCCAGACGACGAGCTCCGCCCGCTCCAGGACGAGATCGCCGAGCTTGCCGTGGTAGCCGCCGTCCGCGACCCACTCTTCGCCAGCCAGCGCCGCTTGGACGCGCTCGCGAAACTCCTCGGCGCTCGGCTCGCTCCAACCGGGGCCCCAGTACAGCGCATCGAGCTCGACATGCGGGACACCGTGGCGCGCTGCCAGACGCTTCGCGACCGTGGGCTAGGGCGTCAGGCGATAGAAGCGGAAGAACTCGTTCTCGATCGGCAGCACCTCGAAGCGGCCGAAGCCCGCTTCCTCCGCGTAGCGCCGCACGGTGCCCACACGCATGACCGTGCCCGTTCCCGCGGCGCCATCGCCGACCATCCCGACCGGCAGGCAGTGGAGAACGCTGTAGCCGTACGAGAGCCGCTCCACTTCGTCTCCCGTCCCTGTGAACGCGTCGGCCACGCGCTCGTCTCCGACGACGACGCACCCGCCCTCACGGAGCAAACCGCGGCACGCGCGCAGGACGTCGACCGGATAGGACATGTCGTGCAGCGCCTCGTGCAGGTAGACGAGGTCGTACTGCCCCTGGAGCCCTGGATCGGCCGCGTCTCGATTGTGAAACGTGACGCGATCTTCCAGGCCGTCGCCGCGCGCGAGGTTCTCCCGCGCAGCGGCGATCGACGCCGCGTCGAGGTCGATCCCGTCGACGTGCGCCTTCGGATAGGCGCGCGCGATCGCCATCGTCGAGTAGCCCTGGCCGCAGGCCACGTCGGCGACCCGAGCCGGCGGCTCGGCGCCGAGCCGCTCGTGCACATCCGCGATCGCGGGGAACCATTCGCTGCCGAGCAGGTGCTCGAACAGCGGGCGCGTGGACTCCGCCTGACCCTCGTGCATGTCGGCCCCGTAGTCGGCGTACGGGACTCCGTCACCGCTGCCGAACGCGGCGAGCACGGCATCGATCGGGCGGATGCATGCGACGACGAGCTTCCCGACCGGGGCGATGTAGTTGAGGCTTGTCTCGTCGAGGAGCGCCTCGTCGTGGCCCGGTGGCAGGGTATAGCAGCGCTCGTCGTCGACATCGAGGATTCCCGTTGTCGCCTGCTGCTCGAGCCATTCGCGGACGTAGCGCTCGTTCAGGCCCGCCGCCTGGGCAAGCTCGGCGGACGAAGAAGCGCCGCGGTCGGCGAGCGCGCGATAGAGCCCGAGCCGCACACCGAGGTACACGGTCACGACGTCCAGCGCGCCGAGCGTCGAGCCGCGCAGCCGCTCGACGAGTGCGTCGCGCCGCTCGGACGGCTCGGCCGCCACGCTATGTGTCGATCTGGGCTTTCTGGAGCTTGCCCGAGTAGTCGACGTAGATCGACTTCCACTCGGTGAAGAAGTCGAGCGCGGCCTGGCCAGCCTCGCGGTGCCCGTTGCCGGTGTCCTTGACGCCGCCGAACGGGAGGTGCACCTCGGCCCCGATCGTGCCAGCGTTGATGTACGTGATCCCGGCCTTGAGGTCGCGCATCGCGCGGAAGGCGCGGTTCACGTCCTGCGTGAAGATCGAGGACGAGAGGCCGTACTTGATCCCGTTCGATACCTCGATCGCCTCGTCGACGTCGCGCACCTTGATCACGGCGACGGTCGGCCCGAAGATCTCTTCCTGGGCGATCCGCATCCCTGGATCCACATTGCCGAACACCGTTGGCCGGTAGTAGAAGCCCTTGTCGAGCCCGTTCCCGGACGCGACCTCGCCGCCGGTCAGCAGGCTCGCGCCCTCATCCCTGCCGATCGCGGTGTACGAGTCGATCTTCTCGAGGGCGGACTGGTTGATCACGGGCCCGACGTCCGTGTCCTCCTCCCAGCCGACGCCCAGCCGGAGCTCCTCCGCCGCCTCGACGAGCCGGGACGCGAGCTCGTCGTAGACGGCCTCGTGCGCGATCACGCGGCTCGCCGCCGTGCAGCGCTGGCCCGAGGTTCCGAACGCCGACCAGACGATGCCCTCGACGGCCAGGTCGAGATCCGCATCGTCCATGACGATGATCGCGTTCTTGCCGCCCAGCTCGAGGTGGATGTGCTTGAGGCGGTCGGCGCCGGTCTTCGTGACCTCGACACCTGTCTCGCGCGAGCCGGTGAGCGAGATCACCGGGACGTCAGGGTGCCGGACGAGCGCATCCCCGACCTGCCCCCCGCCGCCGTGGACGATGTTGACGACCCCGGCGGGGACGCCCGCTTCGATCAGCAGCTCGACGAAGCGCTCGCCGAGCGCCGGCGTGTCGGTCGCCGGCTTGAACACGACCGTGTTGCCGCAGACGAGCGCGGGCAAGATCTTCCAGCTCGGGATCGCGATCGGGAAGTTCCACGGCGTGATCACACCCACGACCCCGATCGGCTGGCGCACGCTCATGTTGAACTTGTCGCGCAGCTCGGACGGCGTCGTCTGGCCGAACAGGCGCCGGCCCTCGCCGCCCATGTAGTACGCCATGTCGATCGCTTCCTGGACGTCGCCGCGCGCTTCGGGCAGCACCTTGCCCATCTCGTGGGCCATCAGCTGGGCGAGGTCCTCCTTCTGCTCGCTCAGGAGGTGCGCGAAGCGGAAGAGCAGCTCGCCGCGCTTCGGGGCCGGAACGAGGCGCCAGTCCTCATAGGCGCTCCTCGCGGCGGCAACCGCGCGTTCGACGTCCTCGGCGCTCGAACGCGGGAACACGCCGATCGCGTCGCCGTTCGCCGGGCTCGTGCTCTCGAAGGTCTCGCCGGATGCGGCGTCGACCCACTCGCCGCCGATGTAGTTCTGGAATGTCTTCGCGCCGAGGATGGCCACGGCGCGGAGTCTATTCGTCGGCCTCGGTCTCGAGGAACGTGCCCGGAATCCGGGGGCGGCGCCGGTCGCGCAGCTCGCGCTTGCCGCCGGTCTCGCCGCCCTGCCGGCGATCGGGCCCCGTGCGGCGATCGAGGATGACGGTCACGTTCGGGTTGTCCTTGTAGTACTCGACCATCTTGTCGAAGAGCTCGGCCTCGAGCTCGCGGGGGATCACGCAGTAGATCATCCTGATCTGATTGTAAGGAGCGGTTTGCCGCTGGCTAGAGCCGTGCGATCTCCGGCACTACCCGGCCATCGGCTTCGACCCTCGCATTCCAGGTCCTGAACGACGGCTCGAGCTCCTCCAGCTCGTGCCCGCGCTCCGCGAGCCGCACCGGTTGCGCCGACTCGGGCAGGACGCGGTACTGGTACCAGGAGATGTCCCAAGCGACGGTGACGACGACGTCGCTGTTCACGCCCGAGAGCAGGACGACGCTGGCGTGAGGCTCGCCGAGGCTCTTGCCGATCCCTCCGACCGTCCGTCGGTAGGGGCTTGCATTGAAGAGCTCGGCGGCTTCGACCATCGCGCGCTCCTGGTCGGAGAGACGGCGCAGGATCGGCTCCGGCGCAAGCGAGTCGTCGGGGGTCGCGCGGCGCGGGTCGAGAAATGCCCCGAGGCTGAACTTGCGCTTGCGCGGCTCCTCGTCGAACGTCGGCGTCGTAGGACTGCCTTCCTTGACCCAGCCATACTCGGCTGCGATCTCGTGGCACAGCGGGCAGACGTCCAGGAAGTCTTCGCCCTCGGGGGCGAAGCGCATCGTCCGCTCGCCGAGGAGGAGCGTCCGTTCGCAGATCGCGCACGTCTGGGGGGCGATGGTTCTCGTCGAGCGCATCAGCCGGCGACTATAGCCCACTCGGTCTCGAGCCCCCTGCGTGCTACCGTCCCGCTATGTGTGTCTTACACTGTAACTCGCTTGGAGTGATGGCGTGACCGGTCGCATGGGCCTTCCGCGACACGCACGCGGACGGCGCCGGCTCGGCCCGGGCCGCTGGCAGGTTCGCGCCCGGCTCGAGCGCTTCACGGAGCCCGCCGTCCTGCTCGTCCTACGCGACAACCCGGGTCACGGCTACGAGTTGCTGGAGCAGCTCCAGGAGCTCATGCCGGGCGAGCGGATCGACATGGGCAACCTCTACCGGATCCTGCGCTCGCTCGAGCGCGACGGGCTCGTCGACTCCACGTGGGACGACGACGCTCCCGGGCCCGCCAAGCGTGTCTACGTGATCACGCAGTCGGGCCGGCGCGTGCTGGCCCAGTGGGTCGAGGCGTTCACGAAGATCGAGCGCCAGATCGAGCAGTTCAGAAAGCGCTACGACGAGCAAAGGGGGTGAACATGCACCACGGACGTAGACGATTCCATCGTCGCGGCGTTGGCCACCGTTGGTACGAGCCCGAGCGCGTTCTCGAGCGGCTCGAGGAGTACCAGCGCGACCTCGAGCAAGAGCTCGCAGACGTCGCCGACCTGATCAAGCGCCTCAAGGAGTCGCAGCCCCAGACAGCCTAGGGCCAACTGTCCGAGCGGAGGTGGGCGTCGTCCCGCCTCCGCCCCCGACTTAGTCCTGGTTTTCCTCAATCAGTGCGTCGAGCAACGACTCGTCATCGAAGACGCCCTCTGGATCAGCGAAGAAGCGCTCGATCTCGACATGGCCGTCGCCAAAGAACTCGATCTCCCAGTGTTGCGGGAACGATCGCTTCAACCATGACGGCGTCGTCGCGAAGGGAACCCATCGAGTAATGGATCCCAGCTGCATCAAGCCTCGACACGAATTTGAGCAACTTGTCCATGGACGGGTATCCCTATCAGGCGATCCGCCGCGGAGGTGGGCTTTGCCCGCCTCCGCTCACAAACGCTGGGCGCACAGACGCTTCCGAGAAAGTCGTCATGGCGCGAGCGCAGCTCGCGCCGGACTTTCTCGGACTTAGACCTTCGCTTCTTCCTGTTCCTTCTTCGACTCTTCGATCAGCTTCTGCGCGACGTGGCTCGGCACCTCGTCGTAGCGCAGGAACTGCATGTGGTAGTCGCCGCGGCCTCCGGTCATCGATGTCAGCGCCTGGCCGTACGTGAGCATCTCGGCCATCGGCACCTCGGCCTTGATCCGCGTCATGCCCGCGGTCGGCTCCATGCCCTGAAGTCGACCACGCCGCGAATTCAGATCGCCGTTGACGGACCCGACGGTGTCGTCCGGCACGGTCACATCGACCTCCATGATCGGCTCCAGTAGAACCGGGTCGGCCTGCTCGTAGGCCTGCTTGAACGCCATCGATCCGGCGATCTTGAACGCCATCTCGGAGGAGTCGACGGTGTGGTACGAGCCGTCCACGAGCTGAACGCGCAGTCCTTGCACGGGGGCGCCGGCGAGCTCACCCTGCGACATCGCTTCCTGGATGCCCTTGTCGACCGCCGGCCGGAAGCCCTGCGGGATCACGCCGCCGACGATCTTGTCCTCGAACTCGTAGCCGGTGTGGCCCTCAAGCGGCTGGAGGACGATCTGGCAGTCGCCGAACTGACCTCGGCCTCCCGTCTGCTTCTTGTACCGGCCGTGCCCGCGCGACTCCTTGCGGATCGTCTCCAGGTACGGCACGCGCGGTGGGTTGAGATCGACCTCGACGCCGAAGCGGCGCCTGAGGCGGTCGACCGCGACCTCGACGTGCATCTGCGTCATGCCGGAGACGAGCTGCTCGCCGGTTTGCGGGTCGCGGCGGAGCTGCAGCGTCGGGTCCTCCTCGCTGAGCCGGCGAAGCGAGGTCGCGACCTTCTCCTCGTCGCCCTTTGCCTTCGGCGTGATCGCGAAGCTCATCACGGGCTCGGGGAAGTCGAGGCTCGGGAGCTCGACCTGCTGGTCGGAGTCGAGCAGAAGGTCGCCTGTCATCACGTCCTTGAGCTTGGCCACGGCGCCGAGGTCGCCCTCGCCGAACTCGTCGGCGGACTCGTGCTCCTTGCCCTGAAGCGTGAGGAGCGCACCGACCCGCTCCTTGCCGTGCGTCCGCACATTGGCGAGCGTTGCGTCCGAGGAGATCGTGCCCTTGAGCACGCGGAAGACGTTGATCCGGCCCGCGAACGGGTCGGCGACGGTCTTGAAGATGAACACCGCGCTGTTCGCGCCCTCGACCTCGATCGGCGAGCCCTTCTTGGCCGGTGACGGCACGCCCTCGACCAGGAGGTCGAGCACGGCAGTCGTCCCGAGGTTCTTCGTCGCAACGCCGCACATGACCGGGAACAACTCGCCGCGGGTGACGGCGCTCTTGAGCGCGGACGCGACCTCCTCCGGCGACAGCTCCTGCCCGTCGAGGTAGCGCTCCATCAGCGCCTCGTCGGTCTCGACGACCGAGTCGAGGAGCTGTGTCCGGTACTGCTCCACCTGTTCCGCCAGCTCGGCCGGGATCTCGCCCGGCTTGCCCTCGCGCTCTCCGTCCGGGCTCGAGTAGCTGGTCATGTGCAGCACGTCGACGATGCCGCTCAGCTCGTGCTCGGCTCCGATCGGCAGATGCACGGCGACGCACTGGCTCCCGAACTGCGCGCGCAGCTGCTCGAGGACCCGGAAGAAGTCCGCCCGTTCGCGGTCGAGCATGTTCACGAAGATCACGCGGGCGAGGCTCAACTCTTCGGCGCGGGCCCAGTTCCTCGTCGTCTGCACCTCGACGCCCATGACGCCGCTGACCGTGACGAGCGCGCCCTCGACGACGTGCAGCGCGGCGATCGCGTCGCCCTGGAAGCTCGGCTCGCCTGGAGTGTCGATCAGGTTGATCTTGCGTTCCTGCCACTCGAGGTGGCAGAGCGTGTCCGCGATCGACATCTGGCGCTGCTGCTCGTCCTCGTCCCAGTCGGAGACCGTGCTGCCCTGCTCGACCACGCCGAGCCTGTTCGTCGCGCCGGCCTGGAACAGCATCGCCTCGACGAGCGAGGTCTTGCCTGTGCCGCGGTGACCGACGACAGCGACGTTGCGGATCTTTCCGGGCTCGACTGCGGGCATGCGAAGACTCCTTTGCGGCTGGTTGCGGCGATCTTAGCGAGGGCCAGGCACTGTCACGCTTCCGGCGCGAACGCGTGACAGACACGTGCGCGAACCGCGACTAGGATTGTCAGAGGGAGGAGGCTGGGTGCGCCTTAAGAAGGCCGGCGTCAGTCGCCGTCGCCGCGGGACGGCGCCCCGGACAGGCGCGCCTTCAGACGCAGGATCGCCTTCGTGTGCAGCTGCGAGACGCGCGACTCGGTCACGCCCAGCACCTCGCCGATCTCGCGCAGCGTGAGCTCCTCGTAGTAGTACAGCGTGACGACGAGCTTCTCGCGCTCGGGCAGCCGCGCGATCGCCTCGCCGAGCGCCTCCTTGAGCTCCGTCTGCGCGAGCGCCGACTGCGGCTCCGGCCCCTGCGTGTCCTCGATCGTGTCGATCAACGCGACCTGGTCGCCGCCGGACGACGAGATCGTCCACAGCTCGTCGAGCGCGGCGATCGACGAGCGCGAGATCTCGGTCAGGCTCTCCTCGAGCTCGTCGGTGTCGATGCCGAGCTTCGCCGCGATCTCCTCGTCGGTCGGCGCGCGGTGCAGCTTCGCCTCGAGCTCGGCGATCGCCCGCTCGATGTGCCGCGCCCGAGCGCGCACGGAGCGAGGCACCCAGTCCATCGCGCGCAGCTCGTCGATGATCGCGCCCTTGATGCGTGCGATCGCGTACGTCTCGAACTTCACGTCCCGGTCCGGGTCGTAGCGCTCGATGGCGCCGATCAGTCCGAGCAGCCCGTACGAGACGAGGTCGCCCTCGTCGACGTGCGCGGGCAGCCCACTGCCGAGCCGGCCGGCGACGTATTTGACGAGCGGCGCGTAGGTGAGGATGAGCCGGTCGCGGATCGCCTGGTCGCGCGACTTCTGGAACTCCTGCCAGAGGGAGGCGGTTTCGTCGGTCTGGACCACGCGTAGAGAATACGACCCCTCGCCGCCGAATCCTCAGCGAGGGCGACTCGCGAGCAGCGCGCGCAGCCCAAAAGTCCCGATCCAGAGCGCGAGCACGGCCGCTGCGACTCCGATCACGATCGCGGAGCCGCCGGCCTTGATCGCCGTGAACGCGATGCCGACGAAGAAGACCGCGAGGAAGAGAAAGAGCACCCCGAGAGCCCGCCGGTGAGCCGCCACGCCGCGACTCTACTGGCCGCAGAGAGCGCGACTACAATCGGGACGCAACCCAGGGGCGTAGCTCAACTGGCAGAGCACCGGTCTCCAAAACCGGGGGTTGCAGGTTCGAGTCCTGCCGCCCCTGTAGAACGAAACCCCCGCAAACGCGACGGTTTCGGGAGTTACATGTAAAGCCCGGACGGGTTCGTGCTACTCGTCCGTGCTACTCAAATCGGCAGCGCGTTGCCGATTTGGATCGGACGGGCTGCGGAACATGCGGGCCTCGGCGAGTTCGGCCTCCTCACGGAACCGGACACCGGCCAGGTCGATGTAACGCTGCGTCGTCGACATGTCCGCATGCCCTGCACAGGCCTGCAACGCGGCCGGACTGACCCCTGCGGCGGCTGCGTTCGTCAGATGGCCGTGACGGCCATCATGGAACGGGCGGACAGGCTTCGTGATCTTCGCCTTCGCCAACGCGAGTCTGAACGTGGCCGCGTACTCCTTCACCGACAACGGGCCACCCGTCTCGGGATGGCAGAACACACGATCGTCATCACCACCGAACGCGCTCCGCGCACGATGCTCAAAGAGTTGATCGGCGACGACCGGGCCGAGCGCGACCGTGCGCTCTGACGCGTCTCCGCTGCGCCGCGGGCTTCGGAGGCGGGCCGGTCACGCGACCTGCGGCTCGGAACCCGTACCGCGCTTGACAACCGATTTGCGCGACGAGGCGTAATAGAGGCATGAGATCCCGTGAGAAATACAGAGCTTGGGAATGTCAAGGAGGCGTCGGATGCTCGTCATCGCTGCCTTATTCCTAGTGCTCCTTGGGGCATCCGTGCTCGGCTTGCGGACGGCTGACGGAGGTCGCTGGCCCTTTCTTGTCGCCTCCACGCTCTCCGGGGGTGCCCTTCTTGCCCTGGTCATGGCGACGGTGATCGCCTTGACCGCTGGAAGAGACACGTGGAACAGCTGGGTGAGCGGCTCCCCGTCTTCTGAGACAGTCACCCTTTCGGTGGTGCTGATCGTCGGGCCGGTTCTGCTTGCCACGTGCCTTGCGCTGCTCATTGTCGGCGCGGTCCTCCGCACCCGGTAGCGGCGTCGCTCCGGGCAAGCATCGTCATGTTGACCGGCACCGCGGCTCGGCACGCGTACAGAACGCGAAACGGCTGGCTTGGGGGTGGCTAGGCGGCGTGCGCTTCGACGACCCCCCTCCCCTCCCCTTCCGTGAGTTGCAGCTTCGGCACAACACTTGCACGTCGGCGAGTGTGAGCTTCGAGCCTTTCGTGTATGGGTCGATGTGGTCGACGGTTTCGGTGAGATCCCCGCCGCCGCCCCGTTCGGGATCGACGGGTTGCGTCAATGCGCGCCGCTCGCGATCGCGACCGCCTCCAGCCGCGAGTGGGCGCCGGTGGCGCGCAGCACGTGCCGAATGTGGTTGCGCACCGTCTCCGTGCTGAGGTGCAGCTCCTGGGCGATCTGCGCCGTGGAACGGCCGCGCTCGAGGAGCTCGAGCACCTGCCCCTGGCGCGGCGTCAGGCCCAAGTCCGGGTGCGCATGGGGCTCCTCGACCACGTCCGAGACCTGACCGAACACACCGACCACGTGCTCGCCACGGAACACAGGCACGGAGCTCACCTCGACGGCCACACGGCCGCCGTCCCTGCCGACGATCGCGACGCCGGCGTCCGTGACCCGCTCCGCGCCGACCACCTTTCGAGCGAATAGCTCGCGCGCTCGCCGCGTGTCCTCGGGCGCGACGACGGACGTGAACTGCCGACCGCGAACGTCCCCGACGATCTTCTCCGCGGCCGGGTTCAGCCAGCGGACGACGCCGCTCGTGTCGATGACGTAGCTCGGCACGTTGACGTGCTCGAGCACCTGCTCGAGACCCATCGCCTGCAGCGCCGAGACCGGCACCACTTAGCGCCGGATGCAGAGAGCGCCGAGGTCCATGAAGCCGTACGCGGGCTGGAAGACCTGGCAGCCGGTCCGCGCGGAGAAGAAGTCGTTGTTCAGGGAGGTGCCGATGGCGACCCACGGTGCGCCGTTTCGCGCCAGGTCGGCATCGAGCTTGCCGTACGCGATGTAGCGAGCCGGTCCGGACAGTCGGGCCACCGCGGCAAGCTTGCGCTTGTACGCCGGGTCGTCGAACGCAGGCTGGTTTGCGCCCGAAAGCCGCGCGTTCAGGAACTGGGAAGGATCGGGATAGTCGGCAATCCATCCGGTTGTGGCTATGTCGAAGGGCTCACCTGGCCTACGCATTCGGTTGAACAGCGTCTCGAACGAAAAGGTCTTGACGAGCACATCCATTCCGATCGCGCCCAGATTCGCCTTGATGATCTGCGCGCCCTGGTCGCACGGGGCGAGGCTGCAGGTGTAGAGGACGACCTGGCGTCGCTCCCGGCCGCCGAGACGCCTCGCCTTCGCAACATCCGGCGTGAAGGAGTAGATGTGCACATCCGTGAAGCCCGGCATTCCGGGTGGGAGGTACTGGTCGGTCGGCCCCTCCGGAAGGAATCCGGACGCAATTCCCAGACCAGCCAGCGCTCGCCGGTTGATTGCGTAGTTGACGGCCCTGCGGAGACGGACGTCGCGGAAAGGCCCCCGATGCGTGTTGAGGACGAGGAAATCGAGCGCCAGCTCAGAGTTGGTGAAGTAGCGCTGCCGACCCCGCTTCGCGGCGTCGCTCCCCACGCCGTACACCGCGGCGAGCCTCTCGCCAGCCGCAGACCCCACGCCCTGCCCTGCGAAGTCCGCAGCGCCGGACTCGATCTCTCGCACGGCCTTGTCATCCGATATGCCGACCGCAGCCTCGATGCGGCCGGGTCGCCTCGGACGAGGTCCGTGATAGTTCGGATTCCGCTTCAGGACGACCCCCTGCCGCGGAGCAAACGCAGCGACGTAGTACGGACCGGCCGATGGAACATTCCTCACTCCGTTGGGGTCGATCGGCGTACCGACGGGCACGGCGCAGAAGAACGGCAGTGCGATCAGGGTCGCGAGCTCGGGCGTTGGCGCTGCGAGCCGCAGGGTCAACTTGTCGCCTTTCGCCACGATGCCGGAGATGTGGCGCGCCTTGCCGGCCATGTAGGCCTTGGCGCCCACGACTTGGCCTAGATATCCCTGGTCTCGCGCCGGGCCTCTCAGCTTCGGGCTCAGGCTGCGCTCGATCGTGTACTTGAACGTCTCGGCCGTGACGGGCTCGTTCGAGGGCGGCGAGAAGCGGTAGCCGTTGCGGATCGTGAACGTGTACGTCTTGCCGTCCGCTGAGCGCGCGGGTAGCGAGCGCGCAACTTCCGGGACGAGCTGCGAGCCGGCGGGGGCTGCCTTGTCGGGGTAGTTGAGGAGTTTTGCGCACGAGGCGTAGAGCAACTCCCACGCCTGGAACGAGTAGGCCAAAGCAGGATCCATGAAGTCGACGTCGTCCTTGAGAGTGACCCGTAGCGTCCCGGCTGCTGCACCGGCTTCTGGAAGCCGGCGCACAGCGTTCTGCACGGTCACCCACACCTTCCCGTCCGCGACCGCAACGGCCTGCGGGCTGCCTCCGACTTCGATCGTCTTCACCGGCTTCGCCGTCGCCGCATCGATGCGGGTGACGGTCCCGTCGCGGCTGTTCGCCACCCACACTGACCCACCGCCGACCGCGATCCCGACCGGGCTTCCTCCGACCGGGACCGTGGTGGTCACGCTCCGCGTCGTGGGGTTGATCCGAACGGCTGCATCGTCTGCCGTGTCTGCGACCCAGACGGCGCCCGGCCCGACGGCGATTCCGCTCGGGCCGTGCCCGACGCCGAGCGGCGTGAGCAGGCCGGTCGGGTCAACCCGCGTCACGGTGCCGGCGAAGCTGTCCGTCAACCAGACCGCCTCGGGTCCCACCGCGATCCCGGTCGGCCCGGCATTGGGATCGACCTGTTGCACCTTGCGCGCAGTATTCGGGCTCAGGCGAGTGAGCAGGCCCGAAGACGGCGCGACCCAGATTCGCCGGCCATCGGCCCCGACTACACCGACGTCACCGGGACCGACGGTGCCGATATTGGTGGGATCGGAGACCGTGTTGAAGCGAGGATCGATCTTCCGGACGGCGACGAACGGCTGCGTCGGCACCGAGCCGACGACCCAGACTGCGTCGTTCGAACTCGCCACGCCGGTGGGGGTGTCACCCATCGCCAGCGTCCTCGTCACCTTCCGCGTGGCCAGGTCGACCCGCGAGACGGTCTGGTCGTCGAGGTTGGCGACCCAGAGCGATCCCAAGCCGGCAGCGATCGCCTGCGGACTGGAGCCGACCGGCACCTGGCCCACGACCTCGTTCGAGTGCGGGTCGATGATCGCGACCGCGTTCCCCTCCACCCTCACGCCGCCCGCGCCTCCTCCCTGCCCGAAGGCGAACACCGGAATCGCAACCGCCGCGGCGAGGACTCCGATCAGCGCCGACCCCGCGTACATCCTGCGCCGCTTGCGGCGGAGCTCGACGTCGAGCGTCTTCAGCTGCGCGAAATCGGTCTGGAGCCCCTCGATGACGAGCTGGTAGAGGCGCTGCGGCTGGTCGATGTCCTTCAGGCGCCGCTCGCCGAGGTCCCGGATCGTGACGCCAGGCGGGAGGTCTTCCTCGGCGAGCTCCTTCGTCGTCGAGGACAGCAGCACCTGGCCCCCGTGTCCGGCGGCACCGATGCGAGCCGCGCGATGGACGCCGATCCCGACGTACCGCTCCTCGCCGACCTTCGGCTCGCCCGTGTGCAGGCCCATCCGCGCCTTGACCTCGATCCCTCCGCCCCACTCGTGTGCCGCCAGCTCGCGCTGGGCGTCGGCCGCGGCGGCCACGGCGCTCCCGGCCGTCTGGAAAGCCGCGAAGAACGAGTCGCCCTGCGTGTCGACGACCCGGCCGTCATGCGCAGCGATCGCAGCGCGCAGGAGACGCCCATGGTCGGCGAGCACCCCGTCGTAGCGGTCGCGGCCGAGCTGCTTGAGCAGCGCTGTCGACCCCTCGATGTCGGTGAAGAGAAAGGTGACTGTGCCTGCCGGCAGGTCCTGCATGGCGCTCAATTCTCCTCCATCACCTCACGCAGGCAAAAACATCCCGGACAGTCGTAAGCGGGCCAACCCTGGAAAGCCCGCCTACGACCGTGGACTCGCGGCTCTACGTGGCGGCGAGCCCACCTCTGCGGTTGTGTCGCCCTGCGAAAACGACGACGGCGAAGAGGAGCATCAGACCGAACGCTCCGAGGGCCGCTCCGATTGCGGCGACGCCCCAGTTGATGCCCGGCGAGTCAGTCGATGGGAGTTGCGTCGACGCGAGCTGCGTCGGCGTCTGGCCGATCTGCGCCCTGTGCTTGAGCAGCGCGCTGTGGCGAGCGTCGGTGATCGGCACCGAAGAAGCCGCGTCGGTCCGAGTGTTCGACGCGAGGAACGAGACCGGGACGGGTGTTGGCTTGAACGAGGCCGCGTCGGTGCGAACGTTCGAACCCGGAAGGATCGGCTGCAGAGAAGCCGCGTCGGTGCGAACGTTCGACGCATTGAGAGTCGCGACTGCGAGCGGGGCGTGGAGATCGTCCGCATAGAGGCGAAGGCCGCCTCCGCCTCCGCTCTCGTTCATGGCGTTCATCGCATGTGCGCCCGGTGCGGCGATTGCCGCCACCGCGAGTGCGAGGCCGAGGCGTGCGACGAGTCGGCGTGAACCTTTGACCTTCATGACGCCTCCTTTGGTGTGTTTCGTCATTGACGACACCGTAGGAAGCCCTCCGCTCCATGTCGTTCGCCGCCGCGACACTGGAAGTGTCAAACTCTTGACACATCGTGGAATGGCAGCTGCTCGCCGATGTGCCAGATGAGGCGCTGCACGCGTTGCTCACGATCGCGCGCCGCCGGTCGTTCGCGCGCGGCGAGGTCGTCTTCCACCGCGGCGACCCGGCCGATTCGCTGAACCTCATCCGGAAGGGGCGATTCTCGGTTCGCATCGTGACGCCGCTCGGGGACACCGCGATGCTCTCCGTGCGCGGGCCGGGCGACGCGTTCGGTGAGCTCGCGCTGCTCGGCCGGGAGCCGGTCCGCTCCGCGACCGTGAGCGCGCTCGAGCCCGCAGAGACGTACTCCGTCTACCGCGACGACTTCGAGCGGCTGCGCCACGAGCATCCGATCGTGAACGATGTTCTCGTCGGAATCCTCACCGACCGCCTGCGCAGGCTTTCCGACCAGCTGGTCGAGGCGTACTACGTTCCGGCCGACCGCAGGGTGCTGCGACGGATGTGCGAGCTAGCCGAGCTGTACGGAGCGGGCGACGGAGAGGCCGTAGTGCCGCTCACGCAGGAGGAGATCGCCGAGCTGGCCGGCACCTCCCGGGCGACCGTGAACCGGGTGCTGCGCGAGGCGGAGGAGCGCGGCTCCGTCGAGCTCCGGCGGGGCCGGACGGCCGTGCTCGACCTCGAAGAGCTGCTCCGCCGCGCGGGTTAGACGCGTCGCCTAGTGGTGGTTTCCGTGGCCGCCGCCCTGGTGGCCGCCCCAGCCTTGGTGGCCGCCGCCCTCGTGGCCGCCGCCCTCGTGGCCGCCGCCCTCGTGGCCGCCGCCTTCGTGACCGCCCCCGCCCTGGCCGCCCCCGCCCTGATGCCAGCCGCCGTGGTGCCCGTGGTGGCCGTCGTGTTCCTGGTGCTCGTCGTCGTGCTTCCGACCCCAGCCGTGCCGATGATCGTCCTCGCCCTGATTCTGCGTGCCCTTCCCTTTGCACTTGCGCCGCGAGTGGCCCGGAGGGCCCGTGTGGTGGTGGTGCCGGTCGCCCTTGCCCCACCCCGGCTTGGTGCCGGTGCCGACCGGAGGCGGCGGGGGTGGCGGAGCGGGCGGTGGCCCTGCCGGAGGAGCAGGTGGCGGAGGAGCAGGTTGTCGGCGCCGGCGGAGGCGGCGGCGGCTTCGGGCTGCCGCCGCGCGGAGGCTTCGGCTTCGGCTTCGGCCGGGCGTGACTCGATCCGCCGGAACCTGTCGGCCGGCTGCGGTGCGAAGACGGAGCGGCGGGCACCGTGCGGACGAACACGATCGAATGCGACTGGGCCGCATGCGCGGACGCCCGATGCGCCGACGCCGCAGCCAGCTGCGCCTGCTCGGCCCTGAGTGCCTCCTGCCGCGCGACTCGTGCCGCGTCCGCGCGCAGGCCAGTCAGCGAGTTGAACAGATCGGTGCCCGGCTCGAAGTGGAGCGCCGGCGGTGCCGCGACCATGACCTTCTGCGGCGCGTGCTGGTCGAGCGCGGCACGCCACAGGTATCCGGCACTCACCGCAGCTGCGACAAGTGCAGACAGCCGGACCGCATGCGGCGTCAGCACGGGCAACAGTTTGCAGGCCGAGTCGGACGGCGCCTAGGCCGCGTCCTGGCCCGCGAGCACGACGCGGTTCTTGCCCTGCTCCTTCGCGCGGTAGAGAGCGCTGTCCGCCGCCCGCAGGAGCCCGTCGACGGACTGCGAGTCGCCGAGCTCGGCGACCCCGAAGCTGGCCGTCACCATGACCGTCTCCCCCACGCCGAGCGGGATCCGTAGCTCGGCCAGCGACAGGCGGAGACGATCGGCAACCGTCTTCGCGCCGTCCAGGCCCGTCTCCGGAAGCAGGATCGCGAACTCCTCGCCGCCGAGGCGCGCGGCGACGTCGACGTCCCGGCCGTGCGCCCTGAGCAGGTCCGCGAACGCGATCAGCACCTCGTCGCCGGCGTGATGCCCGAACCGGTCGTTGACCAGCTTGAAGCCGTCGAGATCTGCGAGCACGACCGACAGCCGCCCACCGAGCCGCTTGCCCCGTGTGATCTCCGAGCGCAGCGCGTCGAGGAACCGCCGGCGGTTGACGAGGCCCGTCAGCTCGTCGGTGATCGCCTGCCACTGGACGATGTCGTGGAGCCGCGCGTTCTCGAGCGCGATCGCGGCCTGCGAGGAGAGCCACTCGGCGAGCTTCATCGTCTCCTCCCCGAAGCCGCCGTCGGGAGGGTTGAGCTCGAGCGTCATCGCCGCGGCATCGTCCCCGGCCGAGAGATCGAACTCCACGGGTTTCGCGTCGCCGTCGAGGTTGCCGACCCAGCCGACCTCTTTCCCGTCGTGCAGGAGACGGCCGCCACGTGCACCCGTTGCCTCGGTGATCACGTTCAGGATCACGGGCATCAGGGCGCGAGGATTGTGCGTGGCAGCGAGCGCCTCGCCGACGAGGGCGAGGGCCTCACGCGCCTCACGCCGGCCCGTGACCGGCGTCCTGCGCCGCTCGCGGTGTTCGGAAGCAGGCGTCGCATCGCGCTCCTTCGGCCTGCGGAGCATCGGAATGAGGAGGACGACGGTCACGATCGTCGCCGCGAGCGCGAGGAGGGCGGGCGGCCAGTTGACGTGGAGACCGATCAGGGCGGCGAGAGGCGCGCGATCGCCAACTGGGCGCAGCCCAATTCGGGTGCTGGCCAGGATCCGCCGCAGGCGCTCCATCCAGGCGGCCGAGTCTAATCCGCCGGCCGGGCCGCCGAATCCCCTGAACGGGGAGCGGCGCTACCCGGAGCCGCGGCTGACGAACAGGTTCACCCTGCTGCCCACGGCAAGCGTGCGGCCCGCACCCGGGCTCTGGCGGACGACTCGTCCCCGTGCGCGCTTCGAACGCATGTAGCGGACGCGGCCGACCGAGCAGTGCGCTGCGCGGATCGAGCGCCTCGCCTTCGACAGCCCCTTGCCGATCACGCGAGGCACCTTGCACTTGGGCACCGGGGGTGCGTTCGTGGAGACCGTGAAGCTGCCCTTGATCGCCGGGTGCACGTCGCACTTGAACGTGTATTTGCCGGCGCGAAGCGTCACGCGCCAGACCGGATGCTCGATCTCGCCGACCGCGGTTTTCTCGTCCACTCCAGGCCCGGTCAGGTGGAAGTTGTGCGTGGCCGAGAGATCGTGCACCTGGATCGTGTACGTCCCCGGCGGCAGGTTCGTGACCGGCCTCCCGTCCGCGTAGAAGGCGGCGATCCGCGGGTCGGGGCCGACGGTCAGGATCAGGTCAGGCGGAGGTGGCGGCGGGGGCGGCGGGCCCGCCGGGCTCGGGGGCGGCGGAGGCGGCGGGTTCGGGTTCGGGTGCGCCGTGACCAGCCCGCGCAGGTACCCGGTCTGGTCGAAGTCGGAGACCCACTCGTAGTCGCCGACCTCGAGCGTGACCGTCCAGCACTCCTCGCTCTGGCCGGGCCCGCTCGTCGCGCGATCGATGTGGGTTCCGCCCCAGGTCAGGTCGCGCAGGCGGAAGTTCTGCGTGCTCGACGTGTCGTCGACCGCGAGCGTGAACGTCCCCGCGTTGACGTGCTCCGCGTTGCGGCCGGCCGGGTACCGGAACCAGCCCTCGCCGTCGCCCATGTGCCCGACGAAGTCCGGCGCGCCCGCGCACGGGATGCGTCCATGGTGCGCGTGCGCGCTCGCGGGCAGCACGGCGACCACTCCCACGAGGGCGGCGACCAGAACGGGATAGAAGGCGTGGCGCTTGCGGAGCATGTCCCCCTTGGGCCGGAGATTACTCCAGCCGGCGGGACGTTTCTAACCGGCGAGCGTGAGATGAGGCAACCTGGCGGGGAAAGACGATCGACAACGAGTCGAGGGAGGCAGGATGAGTTCGACCGCGTCAGATCGGTCCACCGAACCACCAATCGTGCTGATCCACGGGATGTGGATGACGCCGCTCAGTTGGGAGCACTGGGCCAACCGCTTCCGAGAGCGCGGTCACCAGGTGCTCGCTCCGGCCTGGCCGGGCCTCGAAGGCGAACCGGAAGAGATCCGTCGCAATCCGTCTCCGCTCGAGGGGCTCTCGATCCCCGACGTGATCGGCCACTACGAGAAGATCATCCGAGAGCTCGACAGGCCGCCGATCATCATCGGCCACTCCTTCGGAGGGCTGTACGCACAACTCCTGCTCAACCGCGGTCTCGGCTCGGCAGGCGCCGCGCTCGGCACCGGCGCGCCGAAGGGCGTCCTCAGGCTGCCCTACTCGACGATCAGGGCCGCCTGGACCGCCCTGCACAATCCGTTCGGCAAGAACAACGTTGCACCGCTCAGCCAGAAGCAGTTCCATTGGTGCTTCACGAACTCGCTGAGCCGCGAGGACTCGGACGCGGTCTACGAGCGGTACTACATCCCCGGGTCCGCACGTCCCTTCTTCCAGGCGGGCTACGCGAACTTCAACCCGAAAGCAGCGACGAAGGTCGATTACCGGAATCCGAACCGGCCACCGCTCGTTCTGGTCACGGGAGCCGAGGACCGCATCTGCCCGCCTTCGGTCAACGAGGCAAACTTCAAGAAGCAGCGGCAGGCTCCCACTGCCACCGAGCACAAGGAGTACGCGGGGCGTTGTCACTTCCCCGGCCAGGACGGCTGGGAGGAGGTCGCGGACTACATCCTCGCGTGGACGACCGGGCACGCGAACACCCCAAGGCCGACCGCGGCGTAGACATGCGGCTGACGCACATCGGCGGCCCGACCGTCCTGCTCCAGGTCGCCGGTTGGCGCTTGTTGACCGACCCCACCTTCGACCCGCCGGGCCGGAAGTACAACTTCGGCTGGGGCACGAGCTCCGTGAAGCTCGTCGGGCCGGCGGTCTCTGCCGACGACCTCGGGGCGCTCGACGCCATCCTGCTGACGCACGACCACCACGACGACAACCTCGACCCTGCCGGACGGGCGCTGCTCGCCTCGGCAAACGCGACGGTCATTACGACCGCGAGCGGCGCCGTGAGGCTGGGCCGTGATGCGCGCGGGCTGAGAGCCTGGGAGACGACGACGCTCGAGGCGCCGGGACGGCCGGAGATCGAGGTCACCGCCACACCGTGCCGCCACGGGCCTCCGCTCAGCCATCCACTCGCCGGAGACGTGGTCGGCTTCGCCCTTCGCTGGGACGGCCAGGAACACGGTGTGCTCTGGATCTCCGGCGACACGGTGCTCTACGACGGGGTGCGCGGCGTGGCTGACCGCCTGGAGGTCGACGTCGCGCTCCTGCACCTCGGCGGCGTTCAGTTTCCGGTGACCGGGCCCGTGCGCTACACCCTGACCGCAAAGGACGCCGTGGAGCTCTGTCGTCTCATCGAGCCGCGTACGGCGATTCCAATTCATTACGAGGGCTGGAAGCACTTCAGGCAGGGGCGAGACGTGATCGAGCGCGAGCTCGCCCGTGCATCGGAAGACGTGCGAAGCCGAATTCGCTGGCTTCCGATCGGCACCGAGGTCGAGATCGAGGACTAACCGGGCAGGAGCTGGACCGTGATCTGCAACACGAGGCCGTGGCCGATCAGGAAGTCTGTCGCGCGCGTGCCGGGCTTGCCGCTGCCGAGCCGGCATCTGCGGAAGCCGCCGGTCGCTGCGCACGCGACGGACGGGAACGCTCGGTGGACGGCAGCCTCGGACGATCCGACGCCGACCCCCGATCCGGTGTGCTCGCTCGAGCGAGTCGTCGTGATCTCGACCGCGCGGCCGAGGCGAAAGCCGACCCAGACCCGGGCGAAGTAGAGGCGCCCGCCGCCCGAGCCGATCGAGCGTCCGAGCCGTGCTTTGACCTGCGCCTTGGTCATGCCGAGGGTGACCCCGGACATTCCCTTCTGGGGGCGGATGATCGCGCTCGCGGGAGCGGCGGCGATCATCGAGAGCACGACGAGTGCGACGGCGAAACGACGCATGTGCCACATATCGGCACGCACGACGCGGGACGCGACCCCCGCTCGGGGCTCAGATCAGATGGGCTTCGACGTCCGGGTGGCTCGCCTGCCAGGCCTTCAGGTACAGATCGATCTCGAGGCGCGCCTGCTCCTCACCCAGCGCGTCCGGGACCTCGACGAGGAGGGCGCCGTCGCCGTCCGCGCGGGCCTCGCAATCGACTCGCCGCAGGAACTCGAGGAGCTCCTCACGTGCAGCTGGGTGCACCTGGATCCGCAAACCGTCCCTGTCCTCACTTTGGGTGATGGGAAGCCGTTTGTCGAGTTCCTATGAATTGCAGGGAAGACTGACCACCCCACCCGGTACGCTCAGGCCATGAGCGTGCTCACGTCGCAGGTCGAGCGCGAATCCGAGGTCTTTGCCGAGCGCCGCGACCGGATGGAGGCGCTCGTCGCCGAGGTGCACGAGCGGACGGCGCTCGTCGCGCGCGGCGGGGGCGACAAGGCGCTCGAACGGCACCGCTCGCGCGGCAAGCTGCCCGCGCGGGAGCGAGTCGACCGGCTACTCGACCCGGGCAGCGCGTTCCTCGAGCTCGGCGCCCTGGCCGCGTGGGACATGTACGAGGGACAGGCCCCGTCTGCGGGAATCGTCACCGGCATCGGCGTCGTCGAGGGCCAGGAGTGCGTGATCGTGGCCAACGACGCGACGGTCAAGGGCGGCACGTACTTCCCGCTCACGGTCAAGAAGCACCTGCGCGCGCAGGAGGTCGCCGAGCAGAACGGGCTTCCGTGCATCTACCTCGTCGACTCGGGCGGTGCGTTCCTCCCGCTCCAGGACGAGGTCTTCCCCGACCGCGACCACTTCGGGCGCATCTTCTTCAACCAGGCCCGGATGTCGGCGAAGGGGATCCCTCAGATCGCCGCGGTCATGGGCTCGTGCACCGCCGGCGGCGCGTACGTGCCGGCGATGAGCGACGAGACGATCATCGTCAAGGGAACGGGCACGATCTTCATCGGCGGGCCCCCGCTCGTGAAGGCGGCGACCGGCCAGGACGTGACCGCCGAGGAGCTCGGCGGGGCCGACGTGCACACGCGGCGCTCGGGTGTCGCCGACCACTACGCAACGAGCGACGAGCACGCGCTGGCGATCGTCCGCTCGATCGTCCGCAACCTCCACCGGTCCCCGAAGGACCTGCCCTGGGACCTGGTCCCGGCCGAGGAGCCGGTCGTCGACCCGTCCGACCTGTACGGGCTGATCCCCGAGGACTACCGGCAGTCGTTCGACGCGCGCGAGGTCATCGCACGGATCGTCGACGGCTCACGGTTCCACGAGTTCAAGGAGCTGTACGGGGAGACGCTCGTGTGCGGCTTCGCCCGGATCGAGGGCCTTCCGGTCGGGATCCTTGCGAACAACGGCGTGCTGTTCGCGGAGTCGGCGCAGAAGGGCGCGCACTTCATCGAGCTCGCCTGTGAGCGCAAGGTGCCGCTCGTCTTCCTGCAGAACATCACCGGCTTCATGGTCGGGACCGAGTACGAGGCGGGCGGGATCGCGCGCGACGGCGCGAAGCTCGTGATGGCCGTCGCCTGCGCGGAGGTGCCCAAGTTCACGGTCGTGATCGGCGGGTCGTTCGGCGCGGGCAATTACGGGATGGCCGGCCGCGCGTACTCGCCGCGCCAGCTGTGGATGTGGCCGAACGCGCGGATCTCGGTCATGGGCGGCGAGCAGGCGGCGATGGTGCTGACCATGGTCGGCGACGCGGATCCGGACGAGATCCGGGCCAAGTACGAGCACGAGGGGAACCCGTGCTACTCGACGGCTCGGCTCTGGGACGACGGGATCATCGACCCGCTGGACACGCGGCGCGTGCTCGCGCTAGGGATCTCGGCGGCGCTGAACGCCCCGATTCCGGAGACGAAGTTCGGGATCTTCCGGATGTAGCGAGCTTACGGGACGTACTGCTCGTCGATCGCGACGACCTGTCCGTCCTCGATCGTGAGCCAGTAGAGGGCGTGCCTGCCGCGATAGGGGTCGGCGTAGGTCTGCCGGCCTCTCATGAACGACGCGAGGAAGGGCCCGAGGTCACCGGGCCGGCCGTGGCGGCAGAGCCGGCACCGCGTGGCGGTGATCTTCGCCTCGTTGGCGATACGGAGTGTCCGCGTCGCCTTGTCCGCGTTCCGGATGTAGTAGTCGTTCGGGACCGCTTCGCCGGGTGAGATGACGCCGTCCTCCTCGGCGGCCTTTTGCGCGGCCTGTCCGGTGAGGAACTCGGCCTCGTCGAACGCGAGCGTCGCAGCCGGCCCCGCTGTCGAGACGCTTCGGATGTAGCCGAAGTGCTCGGCCGGAGACGGAGCGGGCGGCGCCGCAGGCGTCGTGGAGGTGCGGGGCGGCGCGGGCTCGGAAGACGCCTTCTCGTCTCCTCCACCTCCACAGCCCGCCGCGACGAGCGCGAGTGAGAGGAGGAACGCGCGAACGACCAAGACGGAGCCACCCTAGTCGGTCGTTAGGCTGCTGAAAACTCGCAGGAGGGGACATGTCCAAGTACGACGTGGCGCGTTGGGACGAGCTGGACGGCGTCGTCAAGAAGGTGCGAAGAGCGCTCGGCGTGACCGCGTTCGGCGTCAACTACTTCGACCTGCCGCCGGGCGCCGAGGGGCTCGAGCACAACGAGACGCAGACGAACCAGGAGGAGGTCTACGTCTACGTGCGGGGCTCGGGCCGGCTGCGGATCGACGGGCAGGAGATCGAGGTCGGCGAGGGCATGGCTGTGCGCGTCGATCCGGAAGTGACCCGCCAGCCGGTCGCGGGCGACGAAGGCCTGCAGTGGGTCGCGATCGGCGCGCCGCGCGAAGGGAGGTACGAGCCGCCCTCGTGGGGGTAGGCTCGCGCCCATGCACACGATCGACCTCACCGACGAGGAGCTGCGCACCCTGCACGAGGCACTGCGGTCGTACCTGGACGACTTCGGGCACGACGAGGCCGACGTCCTGCGGGCGATCAAGGCGCTGATCGCGAAGCTGCCTCAACCCGCCTAGGCGAGTGCTGCTGCGCCTCGTCCTCTGGAGCCTCGCCGACTCGAAGACGACGATTGAGGAGCTGAGGCGCTACCTGCGCGACGAGTCGGTCGATGCCTTCGAGGACGTGCCGGGCCTGCGCTTCAAGGCCTGGATCTCGGACGAGGTGACCGAGCGCTGGGGGGCGGTCTACCTCTGGGAGTCGCGCGAGGCCGCGGACCAGGAGCTGCCGAGCCGGGCGCGGGAGCTGATCGGCAAGGAGCCGGACATCGGCGAGGAGTTCGACGTCGAGGCGACGATCGAAGGTCAGTACCTGGTCGAGGCGCTGTCCCGCAAGGGCCTCGCGTTCGAGTAGCGCTTTCGGCACTGCTCCGGCACAGACGTGTGCGGAGTTCCCCGATACGATCGCATCGGGAGGAGGTCACGGGTACCTGGGGAGGGGACACGTCCTCAAAGCACGATCTCCTCGGGAAAGACCGCGCCCTCCTCGAAGCGCTCCAGCCGGTACGGGGTCAGGTCGAAGGACGACTCTCCGTCCAGCAGCTCCTCCGCCACAGCCCTTCCGACCGCCGGCGACTGCATGAAGCCGTGGCCCGAGAAGCCGCACGCGGCGTAGACGCCGTCGCCGACCCAGCCGATGATCGGGTGCGCGTCCGGCGTCATGTCGTAGAGCCCGGCCCAGGCGCGCGCGACCGGCGCCGCCGCGGCGGCCGGGTACCGATACGCGATCCGCTCGCGCCAGTCGTCGACGAGCCCCTCGTCGACCTCTTCGTGATCCGTCCACCGCGGCGCCGGCTCGTTCATCGCCAGCCGCAGGCGGTCACCTGCCCGCCGGAAGTGGAAGCCGGTCTCCGACTCGAGCACCATCGGCAGGTCGCCGGGGACACCCGCCACCGGCCCGACCTCGACGAGCTGACGGCAGAGCGGCCTGACCGGCAACTCCGGCCAGAGCTCCGCCGACCGGGCTCCGGCCGCGATCACGAGCACGTCCCGCACGACATCGCGGGCGTCGACCCCTTCGCGCACGTCGACGCCGAGCGCCTCCGCCCGCGCCACCAGCTCACGAGTGACGCCAAGCGGGTCGGCCACCCCGTCCTCCCAGCAGGCGACCGCGCCCAGGACATCGCCCACGTGCAACCCGTCGACCTGGCCCGCGTCGACTCTTTCAACGGGCACGCCGAGCTCCCGTTGCAGCACCACGCGCTCCTCGAGGGCCGCGAGCCCGTCCTCGGTCGTGGCCAGGAACAGGTAGCCGACCTGCTCGAAGAGCGGCCCTCCGAGCTCTTCGAAGAAGCCGATCGACTCGCGGGCCAGGCGCACCTCGGCCCCCGTCGAGAACTGCTGGCGCACGCCGCCCATCGCCTTGCCAGTCGCGCCCGCGGCAACTCGCACGTCGTCCGCGAGGACGACGTCGTCCGCACCGCGCAGAGCGAGCTGGTAGGCGATGCTGGCGCCGATCGCGCCGGCGCCGGCTATGACGATTCGAGCCACCGCTCCAGCTCGGACTTCTCTTCGGCCTGCAGCATCCGCAGGGGACGCCTGACGTCCTCGCGCACGGGCACGCCGAGCCGGCCGAGGCAGAACTTCGCCGCCGCCTGGAACGGGAAGCGCTCCAGCACCGCCCGCACCTCCCCCACGTCGCCCGCCCGCTCGCCGACGAGCCGTGCCACGAGCTCCGGGAAGACCGCCGCCAGCCCCGAGACCGCTCCCGCGGCCCCGCTCTCGAGCCCGCGGACGACGAGCGACTCCGCGCCCACGAACACGTCGAGCCCCGGCACGAGGTACGGCTGCACGGCCTCGAACGGCTGGTTCGAGACCTTCAGGCCCGCGAGGTTCGGCGCCAGCGCGCGCAGGCGCTCGATTGCCGCGGGCGGGATCGAGTACCCCGCACGGGCCCGAAACTCGTACAGATAGAAGGGCAGCGGGGCGCAGGCCTCGGCCGCAGCAGCGAAGTGGCGGACGAGCGCCTCCTCGTCGAGCGGGTAGTACGGCGGCCCGATCACCGCGACCGCGTCCGCCCCGACCTCGGCCGCATGTGTGGCGAGCGCGATCGTCTCGGCGGTCGTCTGCGCGCCGCAGTGAACGGCGACGTCGAGCCCGTTCCCGGCGGCGTCCACGAACAGCGCGGCCGCACGCTTCCGCTCGTCGGCCGAGAGCAGGATGCCCTCGCCGGTCGTGCCCAGCGCCAGGACGCCGTCGAGCCCGCCCGCGCGGAGGTATTCGACGTACGGAGCGAAGGCGCCCTCGTCGAGAGCCTCTCCCTCGTCCCGGAGAGGCGTGACCGCAGCGGCGAGAGCTCCCTTCAGCATGCTCCGACTCTAAGCTCACGCGCATGAGCGCGCTGCGCATCGAGCGAGACGGGCACATCCTGCACGTCACGATCGCGAGACCCGAGCGCCGGAACGCCTTCGACGCCGAGCTGATCCGGGAGCTGACGGAGGCGTTCGCGGACGTCGGCGATGCGCGCGCGGTCGTCCTCACCGGCGAGGGCGAGAGCTTCTGCGCGGGCGCCGACATCGAGTGGCAGCGCTCGTCGATCGACCTTTCGTACGAGGAGAACGTCGAGGACGCGCTGCGGCTCTACGAGATGCTCGCGGCCATCGACGGCTGCCCTGCGCCGGTCGTCGCGTGGATCCAGGGCTACTGCCTCGGCGGCGGGTGCGGGCTCGCAGCCTGTGCGGACATCGCGATCGCGGACGCCGATGCAACCTTCGGCTTCTCCGAGGTCAAGCTCGGAATCATCCCCGCGGTCATCTCTCCGTTCGTGCTCGCCAGGGTCGGCCCGGGAGCCGCGCGCCGCTACGTGTTGACGGGCGAGCGCTTCGGAGCCGTGGTGGCCCTGCGCATCGGCCTCGTCAGCGAGATCGCTCGCAACGCGGACCACGTCGTCTCCGACCTCCTCACCTCCGGGCCAGCAGCCGTGCGCGAGGCGAAGCGGCTCGTCCGGCCCGACCCGGGAGATGGACGCGCACTCGCCGAGCTGGCCGCACGGATGCGCACGAGCGAGGAGGGCCAGGAGGGGCTGCGCGCGTTTCTGGAGCGGCGAAAGCCCGGCTGGACCGACTGACGGCGTGCGCCGTCTCCTGTTCCTCATCGGCGGCGTCGTCTTCGTCGACACGATGTTCTTCGCGGCCCTGACGCCGCTCCTGCCCGAGTACGCGGACCGGTACGACCTCTCCAAGGCGGGAGCGGGCGTGCTCGCCGGCGCCTATCCGATCGGCGTGCTGGTCGGAGGAGTCCCGGGCGGGATCGCCACAGCACGGTACGGCGCACGTCCGGTGACGATCGCCGGCGCGCTCGTGACCGGAGCAGCGACCCTTGTCTTCGCAACCGCCGACGCGATCGCGGTGCTGGACGCGGCTCGCTTCGTGCAGGGCATCGGCAGCGCATTCACCTGGACGGCGGGTCTGACCTGGCTCGTCGGCGAAACACCGGCCGCCCGCCGGGGCCAGACGATCGGGACGGCGCTGGCCTTCGCGATCGTCGGGGCGCTGTTCGGCCCAGTGCTCGGCGGCGTGGCTTCGGTCGTCGGGCAGGGTGCGACGTTCGGTGCGGCCGCGCTGCTCGCCGTCGCGCTCGCCGTCTGGGCCTTCCGCACGCCGGCTCCTCCACCGGTGACGCCGCAGCCGGTGGCTGTCTTCCTGCGAGCGCTGCGCAACCGCCGGATCCTGCTCGGTGTCTGGTTCGTCGTCCTGCCTGCGCTCTTCTTCGGGACGCTGAGCGTGCTCGCGCCGCTGCGCCTGGACGAGCTCGGCTTCTCAGCCGTCGCGATCGGCGCGCTCTGGCTCTGCACGGCCGCCCTCGAGGCAATCGCGAACCCAGTGGTGGGACGGATCACGGATCGCGTGGGCCGGATCGGGCCGATGACCGTGCTCGCACTCGTGTCGGCGGTTGCGTCGGCCGGCTTGCCCTGGCCGGGACGGGCAGCGGTGCTCGCCGCGCTCGTCGTCGTCGCAAGCATGACCTTCGGCAGCTTCTGGACGCCCGCGATGGCGTTGCTCTCGGACGAGGCCGAGGCGCGCGGGCTCGAGTACGCATACGCCTTCGCGCTGATCAACATCGCCTGGGCTCCGGGGCAGGCAATCGGCGCGGTCGGAGGCGGCGCGCTCGCCGAGCTGACCTCGGACACGGTTCCCTACCTGACACTCGCCTTCGCGTCCCTGATTACGTTTGCCGTCCTATGGCGATCCAGAAGCTCCTCGTAGCCAACCGCGGCGAGATCGCCGCGCGCATCTTCCGGGCGTGCCGCGAGACCGGGATCGGGACCGTCGCCGTCGCCGCGCCCGACGACCTCGGCGCGTTCCACACGCGCCACGCGGACGAGACAGTCGAGATCCAGAGCTACCTGTTCTCCGAGGAGCACATCCGGGCGGCGAAGACAGCGGGGGCCGACGCGATCCATCCCGGGTACGGCTTCCTGGCGGAGAACCCGGACTTCGCGGAGGCTGTCGAGGCAGCCGGGCTGCTCTTCGTCGGACCGACGCCCGAGGCGCTCCGTCAGGGCGGGGACAAGCTCGAGGCGAAGCGGATCGCGGCCGAAGCCGGAGTTCCGACCCTGCCCGCCGGCGAGCCGGACGAGATCGGCTTCCCGCTCGTGGTCAAGGCGGCGGCCGGAGGAGGCGGCCGCGGGATGAGGGTCGTCCGCGATCCGGCCGAGCTCGAGGACTCGCTGGGGGCGGCCCGCCGGGAGGCGAAAGCCGCGTTCGGAGACGATCGGGTCTACTGCGAGCGCTTCGTCGAGCGGCCGCGCCACGTCGAGATCCAGATCCTCGCCGACGAGCACGGAACCGTCCTCTCGCTCGGCGAGCGCGAGTGCTCGATCCAGCGACGGCACCAGAAGGTGCTCGAGGAGTCGCCCTCGCCCGCCCTCGACCGTGACCTGCGGACGCGCATGAGCGAGGCCGCGGTCGCGTTCGGCCGTGCGCTCGGCTACCGCAGCGCGGGCACGGTCGAGTTCATGCTCGACGGCCGCGACTTCTACCTCCTCGAGCTGAACGGCCGGATCCAGGTCGAGCATCCGGTGACTGAGCTCGTCACGGGAGTCGACATCGTCCGCGAGCAGCTACGAATCGCCGACGGCGAGACTTTGCAACACAGTGTTACAAGGTCGGAGGGGCACGCCGTCGAGGTGCGGCTCTACGCCGAAGATCCGCGCACTTTCCTCCCGCAGGCCGGGCGGATCGAGCGGCTCCGGCTGCCGACCGGGATCCGCGTCGACGCCGGGGTCGACGAGGGCGACGAGGTCGGAGTTGCCTACGACCCGCTGATCGCGAAGCTGATCGCCCACGGGCCGACCCGGGACGAAGCGCTGCTCAGGCTCCGGGACGCGCTCGCCGAGACCACCGTCGAAGGCCTCACGACGAACCTCCCGTTCCTGCGCTGGCTCGTCTCGCATCCGGCCGTCCGGGCCGGGCGCACGACGACCGCGTTCCTCTCCGAGTACGCGCCGCTCTCCGCCCCGCCGGCGCGCCTGCCGAGCGGGCCGTGGGACGGCGCGTGGCGCATGAACCTCCCGCCCCCCGCCCCGCACACGCCCCCCGACATCGACGAGCTCTCGCACGCCGCGGCCGGCCCGTCGGGAGGCGCGCAGAGCTCCTTGACCGCCCCGATGCCCGGCACCGTGATCAAGGTGCTGGCAGCTCCAGGCGACCGCGTCGAACATCGCCAGACGCTCCTCGTGCTCGAAGCGATGAAGATGGAGACGCCGGTCGTGTCGCCGTATGCCGCGGTCGTGAAGGCCGTCCACGTCGCCGAGGGAGACCGAGTCGCGGGCGGCGCGCTCCTCGTCGAGCTTGAGGAGTAGCTCAGGTCGGCAGGCGGGCGGCGAAGTACAGGCGTCGTCCGCTCGGCGACCAGCCCGGATCCGTAAACCCCGTGCGGCTCCGGGTCACGACCCTGAAGCGACCCGAGGCGACGTCGACGACACGGAGCTGATGCTTCGTAATGAACGCGATCGATCGCCCGTTCGGCGACCAGAGGGGACGCCGTGGTGTAACCGAGCCGTAGCCGTGCCTGCTGGAGACGAGCAGTCGCGTACTCGGCCGAGCGACTCTTGTGACACCGATCCCTCGATAGGACGCAAACGCAAGACGTCGCCCGTCCGGTGACCAGGAAGGAGTCCAGCCCTGGCGGGCGACCCTGCGCAGATTCCCTGTCTCCGTGTCGATCACTTGTAGTGAGAAGTCGTGGAACGTCACCGCCACGAGGGACCCATGCGTCGACCAGACCGGCTGGAAGTTGATCCCCGTTTCCATCGTGAACACCACTCGGCGGTTGGTGCCGTCGGCGTCGGCCACACTCAGGTTCCTGAATCCCGCCCGGAAATCTGGAAGGGGATCGCTCAGGAACGCGAGCCGCGCTCCATCGGGGGCCCAGGTCGGCCTGGATGCGTTCTCGATCGTGGTGAGCTGTCCGTCCGCCAATCGCATGACGACCACGTCGTAGCTGTAGCCGGTGGGCGGACCGAATGTCGCCCGCTGGAGAGCCAGTCGTGTGCCGTCCGGTGACCAGACCGGCGACCCGAGGCGCTCCGTCCCGGAGAGCTTCCTCTGGCCAGAGCCGTCCGAGTTCATCAGCCACAGCCCATCGCGAGGGTCGTCCGGCCCGTTGCTCCATCGCATGAAGACGATCCGGCGCCCGTTCGGCGACAGGACCGGATCTCGATCCTCGAAAGAGGTCCGCGAGAGGTTGCCCCTCTGCTTGCCGTCCACGCCGACGGAGAAGATCCGAAGTCGGTGCGCCGGGCAGCCGATTCGCGGTGGCGGGCCTCTCCGGGATGCGCTCCCGCTGCGAAGCCCACAGCCAGGAAAAGCATCATCAAGGTCAGCCGGACGGACATGCACCGAGTCTAGGACGCCCGTGTTAGGGCACAGTTAGAACGGCTCCGGACCGGACTAGGGCCGGCTGGATCCCCTGCCGTGCTCCGCGAGCCGGAATCACCAGCAGCGCGGCCAGTCGTACCAGGTCAACTCAGAAGAGCTTCTGGAGCTTCATCGCGGCGCTCATGTCGCCGTCGATCTTGAGCTTGCCCGTCATGTAGGCGGTCGTCGGGTTCTGCTTGCCTTCCGCGATCGCTCGGAACGTCTCCTCTGACGCGTGAATCGTGACGTCAGCGTCTCCCCCGCCCTCGGTCACCTCGACCCCGCCGTCGGTGACGTCGACCTTCCATACGCCCGCGCCTTCGATGTCGAAAACATATGACTTGTTGACGCCGGCCGTCCTGGACGGGTCGACGCGAGAGGGCAGAGAGTCGAAGAACTCGCGGGCGTCCATCGCCGCGCGAGCCTATCCGAAACGAATGTGGGCTAAGCCGCGCTCTGAGCCACGGCCTCGGCCGGGGCGTGGCGCTCGATCAGCGCGTGCGAGAGCTCCCACTGGGCCCGCGCGATCGCGATCCGGTTGCGCTCGAGCTTGACCGAGCCCGCCTCGGATGCACGCAGAGCCTGACGCTCGAGGGCGAGCGCGCTCAACAGGTCGGTCAGCGCCTCGACGGTTTTCGCCGAACGACTACGCCGGAAACGGAGGGGCCGCAGAGGGGTCATGCCCGCAGTGTGTATCGGCGAAATCAAAAGAAAGTAAAGACCGGTCGAAAGTTGTGTAAACCTTTCGGCGGCCACCGTAGAAACCCTGTCGGATAGCATCGCGGCCCGAATGCGGGTCGAAGTCGCAGAGACGTTTCCGGAGGCTGACGTCCTCGCGGTGCCGGTCGGTCCGAACGGCATCCCGGCGGGCGGCGACCTGCACGGCGCCTCGCGGATCGCCGAGGAGGAGGACGTCGCCGCGCAGCCCGGGCGGACTGCCGTTCTCTACGCGGAGGAGCCTTCCAAGCGCGTCGTCCTCGTCGGGCTCGGCCCGGCCGACGAGCTCGACGCAGACACGGTGCGCACCGCGGCGGCTTCCGTCGCAGGCGCCACCGAGCGCGTCGGCGGGACGTTGGCCTGGGTCCTCGACGACTCGCTCCCCCGGGACGAGCAGGCGCGCGCGGTCGTCGACGGCCTGATTCTCGGCACCTACGACCCGGGGCGCTGGAAGTCGAACTCGAAGGCGGATCACCCGTTCGAGCGACTCGTCCTGGTCGGAGGCGACGAGAGCCTCGCCGAGTCCGCGCAGCGGGCCACCCTGATCGCCGACGGCGCGAACCGTGCGCGCGACCTCGCGAACACGGGCGCGAACGAGCTCACGCCGAAGAAGCTGGCGAGGCGCGCGCGAGAGATCGCGGAGCAGCACGAGCACCTGACCGCCGAAGCGCTCGGCCCGGACGAGTTCACGAAGCTCGGCATGGGCGCCTTCGCGGGGGTCGCGCAGGGCAGCCACAACCCGGCGCGCATGATCGTCATGCGCTACGAGCCGCCCTCGCCGAAGGAGGACATCCTGCTCGGCCTCGTCGGCAAGGCGATCACATTCGACACCGGCGGCATCTCGATCAAGCCGGCTACGTACATGGAGGACATGAAAGGAGACATGTCCGGCGGAGCGGCCGTGATCGAGGGCTTGGGCGTCGTCGCGGAGCTGGGCCTCCCGCTCCGCACGCTCGCCGTCGTCGCCGCGACCGAGAACGCGGTCGGCGGCGGGGCCTATCGCCCCGGCGACATCCTGCGCGCCATGAACGGCAAGACAATCGAGATCACGAACACCGATGCGGAGGGGCGCCTCGTGCTCGCGGACGCCCTCCACTACGCGCGTGAGCTCGGGGCGACGCACCTCGTCGACTTCGCCACGCTCACGGGCGCCATGAACCGCGCCCTCGGCGACCTGTACGCGGGCGTGATGGGAAATGACGACGCGTGGCGCGACCAGGTCGTCGCGGCGGGCGAGGCGAGCGGCGACCACGCGTGGCCGTGGCCGATGCACCGGCGCTATCGCGGGTTGATCGAGTCCGCCTTCGCGGACATGAAGAACTCGTCCGTCCGCGGCCAGGCGCAACCAACCTACGCCGCGTCGTTCCTGCAGGAGTTCGTCGGCGAGGGCCCATGGGCGCACGTCGACGTCGCCGGCACCGCGTTCTTGACCTGGGGTCGCAACGACTACCTCTCGCAGAAGGGTGGCACCGGTTACGGCGTCCGCCTGATCGCCGAGCTGGCGACGAAGCTGAGCGCGTGAACTTCGACCTCACCGAGGAGCAAGAGCTCGTCCGCAGCACGGTCCGCGACTTCGCGGAACAGAAGGTCGCGCCCGTCGCCGAGGAGCTCGACCGGGAGCACCGGTTTCCGTACGAGCTCGTCGCGGAGCTCGCGGAGCTGGGGCTGATGGGGATGCCGATCCCCGAGAAGTACGGCGGCGGCGGGAGCGACACGCTCTCGTACGCGATCGCGATCGAGGAGCTGACGCGGATCGACTCGTCGGTGGCGATCACGGTCGCGGCGCATACGTCGCTCGGGACGATGCCCATCTTCCTGTTCGGGTCGGAGGAGCAGAAGCAGGAGTGGCTGCCCGATCTCGCGAGCGGGAAGAAGCTCGCGGCGTTCGGGCTCACCGAGCCGGGAGCGGGTTCCGACGCGGGCGCCTCCCGGACGCGCGCGGAGCTCGCCGACGGCGAGTGGGTGATCAACGGCTCGAAGATCTTCATCACGAACGCGGGCACAGACATCTCCGCCTGCGTGACGATCACCGCGGTCACGGGCGAGAGCCAGATCTCGAACCTGATCGTCCCCAACGGGACGCCCGGCTACGAGATCTCGGCGCCGATGGAGAAGCTCGGCTGGCGGGCGTCGGACACGCGGGAGCTGTCGTTCAAGGATGCGCGCGTGCCGGAAGGGAACCTGCTCGGGCCGCGGGGCGAGGGGTTCAGGCAGTTCCTCGAGATCCTCGACGGCGGCCGGATCTCGGTCGCGGCGATGGGCGTCGGGCTCGCGCAGGGCGCGTACGACCTCGCGTTCCGCTACGCGCAGGAGCGCGAGCAGTTCGGCAAGCCGATCGCGAGCTTCCAGGCGATCCAGTTCCAGCTCGCGGACATGGCCGTCGAGATCGAGGCGGGGCGGAACCTCGTCTACAAGGCCGCGTGGCTCAAGGACGAGGGCCGCGACTTCGCCAAGGAGGCCGCGATGGCGAAGCTCTACACGGGCGAGCTCTCACACCGGGTCGTGAACCAGGCGCTCCAGATCCACGGCGGCTACGGGTTCATCGAGGAGTCGGCGATCGCGCGGCTATACCGAGACCAGAAGATCCTCGAGATCGGCGAGGGCACCAACGAAGTCCAGCGGATGGTGATAGCCCGCCACCTCGGGCTTTGACGCTGGGCTTCGTTGACCACGTGATCCCGTGCCAGGCTTCAGCCTGGCTCGGGCGTACCTTTCAGCGCATGGTGATCGCCCGCCACCTGGGCTCACCTAGCCCTTTCGCACATGTCCGGTGCCTGGCACCGGACATGTCTCGGCTGGCCCCTGTAGTTCGCCGCGCGCCGGGGTCTGAGTTAGGGTCTTTCACGTGCAGTTTCGGCAGTTCGTCGACGACGATCTCGGCTGCGCGTCCTACCTGATCGGCGACGAGTCCTCGGGTGAGGCCGTGGTTGTCGATCCCGCGTACGCGATCGAGCCCTACCTCGAGGAGGCGGCCAAGCGGCACGTGAAGATCACGGGCGTCCTCGAGACGCACACGCACGCCGATCACGTCTCCGGGCACGGGCGGCTCGCGCTCGAGCACGGCATTCCCGTCCACGTCCACCCGGCGGCGGAGCCGGAGTACCCGCACGAGGCGCTCGCCGACGGACAGGAGATCTCCCTGGGGGACGTCGTGATCCGCGTCCTGCACACCCCAGGGCATCGGCCGGAGCACTGCTGTTTCGTGATCGTCGACGGCTCGCGCGGCGACGAGCCTTGGCTCGTGATCACGGGCGACTCGCTGCTGATCGGCGACGCCGCGCGGCCCGATCTGGCCAGCGAGGCGATCGAAGGCGCGACCGGCCTCTACGGCAGCCTTCAGAAGCTGCTCGAGCTCCCCGACGGCGTCGAGCTCTACCCCGGGCACGTCGCCGGCTCCCTCTGCGGCGCGGGCATGAGCTCGAAAGCCTCCTCGACGATCGGCTTCGAGCGGCGCTTCAACCATGCGCTGAACGTCGACCAGGATGAGTTCGTCCAGGAGCGGGCCAACTCGTCGACGCCGCGCCCGCCGAACATGGAGAACATCGTCGAGCTGAACCGCGGCCCGTTCGTCGGCGCCCAACCCGCGCTCGGGACGATCGACTCGCCGGACGGCGCGTCCGTGCTCGACGTCCGGCGCCCCCGTGAATTCGTCGCCGGGCACGTCCCCGGCGCGTTCAACGTCCCGTTCTCGGGCTCCGCGTTCGCGACGAAGTCCGCGTTCCTGCTGACCGCGGACGAGCCCGTCGCCATCTACGCCTCGTCGCAGGAGGAGGCCGAGGCGGCTGCCTGGGGCCTTCGCTCGGTCGGGCTCTTCGAGCTGCGCGGTTACCTCCCCCAGGCCGACACGAGCGAGACGCTCGAGCCGGTCGAGATCGACGACCTCGAGAGCATGCTGACCAACGACGAGGTCGAGGTGCTCGACGTTCGTGAGAAGACCGAACGCGACGAGGGCTACATCGACGGCACGCGGCACATGCCGTACCGCCTCGTCCGCGCGTTCGCCGACGACCTCCGAGCGGAACAGCGGCCAGTGGTCACGATCTGCACGACGGGATCGCGCGCGACGATCGCCGCGAGCGTCCTCACCGCGGCCGGCGTCGAGGCGCGGCCCGTGCTCGGGGGCGGCGTCGAGGACTGGGCCGAGCGTGGCGGCCAGACGGTTCATTTCCGCCGCTGTGGCAGCTGAGCTCCGCGAGATCGTCCCCCCGCAGACGGGGCTCGCCTTCCCCGCCATGCAGGCGCTCCGCCCGCACTACGTGGAGGAGGCCGCCTTCGTGGAGCGCATAGACGACGTGCAGCGCGCCGAGGGCTACCGGCTCGTCGGAGTCTTCGAGGACGAGCCCGAACACGCGCTCGCCGTGGCCGGCTTCCGGGTCGGGCACATGCTCATGTGGGGGCGCTTCCTCTACGTCGACGATCTCTCGACCCTGCCCGAGGCGCGCCGCCGCGGTTACGGCCGGCTGCTTCTGGAGTGGCTGGGCGAGGAGGCCGAGCGCCTCGGCTGCGAGCAGTTCCACCTCGACTCTGGCGTGGGACCGACTCGCACGGACGCGCACCGGCTCTACTTCAACACGGGTCTCGAGATCACCTCGTTCCATTTCGCGCGCGAGGTCTAGTCAACTCGCTTCGGCGAGGAGCGCCTCGCCCTCGCGCACGTAGGCGGTGGCGCCGACCGAGCGCCAGAACGCGAGCGCTCTCTTGAGCTCGGCGTCGGCCTCGGCTCTGCGCCCCTCGCCGACGAACGCTTCCGCTGCCCGCAGTCGCGCATACGCCTCCTCGGGCAGCGCGCCGATCTTTGCGTAGACGTCCGCGGCCGCTGAGTAGTCACCGGAGACGTACGAAGCAGCGGCCGTGCGCCATGGGGTCTTGACGTGGGACTCGTCGACGAGCGCGAGGAACTCGGCCTGCTTGCCGAGGGGCACGAGCCCGACTGCGAGATCGCTCGGCCACTCGCTGTCACTCCCCAGGCTGAACCCGTGCTCCTGCCATGCGGCCAGGAACTCCGAGGCGAATCCGGCGGCGCGGTCCGGGTCCGTGGCGGCGAACGCCCTCGCGGCGAATGCCAGCGCCGGCCACAGGATCTGAGGGTCCTTGGCGTCCTCCGCCCGCTGGACGCCGCGGTCGGCATCTTCCTGAGCGCCTCGCAGGTCTCCGCGGGCCAGGCGAATGCGGCCCCGGGGGGTGTGAAGCGGGGTCTCCATCCAGAACCCGGTCGCCGCGAACTCCGCGATGAAGTCGTCCAGCAGTCCAAGCGACTCGTCCCAGCGCCCCTGGAAATACAGCTGCCAGCACCGTTCGGCCTTGATCCAACTCAACCAGTCGGCGACGCCGAAACGCTCACCGAGACGAAGCGCCTCCGCCTGCATGGCCCACGCTCGCTCGAGCTCTCCGAGGTCGGACAGGGTCGATGCGAGGTTGCCGTAGGAGCGAACGCTCTCGACCGAGTTTGCGGCGACTGCGATCGCGACGGCTTCCTCCAGGTCCTCGAGCCCACCCTTGTCGCCGCTCCCGACTCGCGCGATGCCGATGTTGTTGAGCGCGTGCGACCGCAACTCGTCGGTGCCGAGCTCCTCAGCCATCGCGAGCGCCTCGCGACCCGATCGGATCCCGGTCTCGTGGTCCCCGGCAAGTGTCGAGAAACGCGAAGCGTTCGCCACGACATACGCCTTGGAGTACGACTGCGGCTGATCGGCGATCAGCGCTTCGGCTGCGCGTAGTCGGTCGAACGCCTGGTCGCGCTGGCCCTGGAGCCAGAAGATCTCGCCGATCAGAACCTCGGCCTCGGCCGCCTCCGCGAGGTCGCCGGCGACACGCAGAGCGTCTCGTGCCTCCGTCATGACGTTGAGCGAGCCTGTGGGCTCGAGTGCATTGAACGACCGGGCGTATCGGAAAAGCAGGCTGGGACGGCTTTCATCGTCTGCGGGCCAGAGCTCGACCGCGGCGCCGTAGAACCGCTTGGCAGCCTGGTAGGCGCTGAGCGCGTAAGCGCGGTCGCCCGCTTCCACAAGCCGGAGCCGTGCGCGAGTCGTCAGCTCCTCCGTCTCCACGCCGGCCGCCCGATCGAGCTCGAGCGCGGTCAGGTAGTGGTGCGCGAGCATCTCGGCGTGATCCTCGATTCGGCCCAGCGATTCGATCCATTCAGCTGCTCCCTGGTGCTTCTCCGACCGCGCCGCGCGCGGGATCTGCGAGTACGCAACGTCACCGACGAGCAGGTGGCTGAAGACGTACTGGCTTTCCTCTCCGACGGACGAGCGCCGCTCCCGGCGCACGAACTGCTTCCGCTCCAGCCGGTGCAGGAGCAGCTCGGCTTCGCGCCGGTCCCGGTGGCCGATCCGCTCGAGCGGGCCGAGCCAGAAGACTTTCCCGACGACGGCCGCGTCCTGGAGCAGGAGCTTCTCGTCGATCGGAAGCGCATCGAGGCGCGCGGCAATGATTCCCTGCACCGACTCGGGGAGCCTGAGAGCGCTCCCGTCCTCCCCCAGCTCGTCGACCATGCGCGCGAACTCCTCGGCGTAGAGCGGGTTGCCCCCGGCGCGCTCGATCAGCGTGGCCTGAAGATCGGCCGGAAGGACCGACCGCTCGAGCAGCGCGTGGACGAGGCGCGCGGTGTCGTCGTCGGAGAGCGGCGAGAGCGAGATCGTCGCCGCGTTCGGCTTGCCTCCGCCCCAGCCCGGACGGCGCGAGAGGAGCTCGGGGCGAGCGGTGCAGACGACGAGCATCGGCACTCCGGCCGCCCAGTCGACGAGGTGGTCGATGAACTCGAGAAGGCTGTCGTCCGCCCAGTGGAGATCCTCGAAGACCAGCACGAGCGGGCTGCGCTCCGCGAGCGCTTCCAGGAACCTCCGCCAGGCGGCGAACGCCTCGGCCTGTCGATCGCTTCCGATGTGCTCCGCCTCGGCCAGGCCGACGAGCGGCCGGAGGTGGCCCTCGACCCACTTCCGGTCGGAAGCGTCTTCCAGCACCTCCGCGACGACGCTGCCGAGCCGCTGCTGTACCTGATCGGCCGAGTCGGTCTCGAGGATGCCCGCGTGGGCTTTCACCATCTCGCTGAGGGCCCAGTACGTGACGCCTTCGCCGTAGGGCAGGCATCGGCCCTGTCGCCAGTAGATGAGGTCCGGCTCATCCTCGAGCGCCGAGAAGAGCTCCGACACGAGGCGGCTCTTGCCGATCCCGGGGACGCCGACGAGCGTGACGAGCTGCGGGGCGGCCTCCTGCCTCGCTCGCTGAAGCGTGTCGCGCAGGAGACCGACCTCACTCTCCCGTCCTACGAGAGGGGCGCCTGACGTTCGCGCGACGTCGACGCCGAAGCGCGACCGAGCTTCCAGGGCTTCCCAGACCGGGATCGGTTGCGACTTGCCCTTGGCCTCGACCGCCTCGCGGGCCTCGTACAGGATCGGCTGCTGCGTCGACCGGATATGTCGTCTCGTCGACCAGGATCCCGTTCACGGGCGCGGCCGACTGGAGGCGCGCCGCGGTGTTGACGACGTCGCCCGAGGCCATGCCCTCGCCCTCTGAGGGCCGCGCGCCGAGCGCGACGAGGGCTTCTCCCGTGGTGACGGCGATTCGCACCTGCAGGTCGCCCTCTTCGGCTATCCAGTCCCTGATCGCGAGCGCGGCCCGGACGGCCCGCTCCGGATCGTCCTCGTGCGCAGTCGGCGCGCCGAAGAGCGCCATCACCGCATCGCCGATGAACTTCTCGACCGTCCCCCCGCGCCGCTCGAGCTCCGTGCGCAGCCGCAAGTGGTACGGCTCGAGCACGGCGCGCACGTCCTCGGGGTCGAGCTGCTCGGCCCGCGACGTGAAGCCGACGAGGTCGGCGAAGAGGACGGTGACGACCTTGCGCTCCTCCCGCGCGGCCTCGACCGCCTGCTCCAGACGCGTGCCGCAGCTCGAGCAGAAGCGCGCGCCGTCCGCGTTCTCGTGGCCGCAGCTCGGACAGCTGAGCATCAGTGGAGCCGGTCGACCCCGTAGCCGCGCTGCCGCATCGCGTAGATGATCGCGGTGCAGTGCTCCTGGTCGCGCGTGAGCAGCGTGGCCTCGACCTCGGACTCGGTGACCGGTGTGTCCATGCCCTCGCGGTGGTGCTCGATCGAGACGACGTTCGCGTGCTCGTCGGCGAACAGGGCCAGGAGCTTGGCCAGCTCGCCCGGGCGGTCGGCGACACGTGTGCGGACGACCAGGTAACGGCCCGCGAGCGTGAGGCCGTGGCGCATGACCTGGATCAGAAGGGTCGGATCGATGTTGCCGCCGGAGAGGATCGCAACCGTCGGGCCGTCGCCCGGGACGCGGCCGCCGAGCAGCGCCGCGACGGCCGCGGCGCCCGCTCCCTCGACGACGAGCTTTGTGCGCTCGGTGAGCAGCACGATCGCCTGGCTGATCTCCTCGTCGGTGACCGTCACGATCGACTCGAGCAGGTCTCCCAGCAGGCTCGCCGTGAACTCGCCTGGATACTTGACCGCGATTCCCTCGGCGATCGTGTAGCCGAATTGCGTGCCCCCGGCGAGCGGTGCGCACGCGGCCGCCTGCACGCCGACGATCTTCACCTCCGGTCGGAGTGCCCGTAGCGTGAGCGCGATCCCGGACGCGAGTCCTCCGCCGCCGATCGGAATGACGACCGTCTCCACCTCGGGCAGCTGCTCGACGAGCTCGAGCCCGATCGTCCCCTGGCCCGCGATCACGTCGAGGTCCTCGAAGGGATGCACGAACGTCCCGCCGGTCTCCTCGACGTGGGCGACTGCAGCCGTGACCGCGTCCTCGAAGGTCGCTCCGGTCAGCTCGGCGCGCGCGCCGTAGTTGCGCGTCGGCTCGACCTTCGCCATCGGCGTCTCGGCGGGCATGAAGATCGTCGCCTCGATCCCGGCCTCGCGCGCAGCCCACGCGACCGCCTGGCCGTGGTTGCCCGCACTGGCCGCGACCACGCCCGCCTTGCGCTCGGCTTCGCTCAGCGAGCCGATCTTGTTGACCGCGCCGCGGATCTTGAACGAGCCGGTGCGCTGGAGCGTCTCGGCCTTCAGGTGGACGGGACGGCCGGTCATGCGGCCGAAGGTCTCCGAAGCGTAGAGCGGCGTCACGCGAACGCCCTTCCCCGCGAGCCGTGTGCGCGCGGCTTCGACGTCAGCGAGTGTGGGTGCGGTTTCCGTCGCCATCAGGTGGTCCGGAGCCAGGTAATTGGTCGCCAGAGCCAGGCTGAAGCCTGGCACCGGAGTTCGCACCTGAGGCACCGGAAGGTAAGTGGAAGACCTTGTCCATGATCTCCTGCACTGCCGTCAAGGGGTCCAATTCTCGCTGTTGCACCTCGTCCAGGAGCCGGCGCAGCTCGGGATCGCCCTCGACGGCGTTCTGGAGATGCGTTTTCGCCCGCGCCGAGGCGACCGCGAACACCTCGCCGGCGAGGTTCCGACGACGGCGCTCCTCGAGGCTGCCGTCCTCCTCGAGATAGGCGCGATGCTCCTCGACCTTCTCCCAGAGCTTCGAGACGCCCTCGTCGCTCGTCGCCTCGGTGAGCACGATCGGGGGCCGCCACGGACGGTCCTTGTCCAGCGTCAGGATCGAGCGGACCTCGTTCAGCATCGTCTTCGCGGCCGGGTGATCCTTCTTGTTGATCGCGATCACGTCCGGGATCTCCATGATCCCCGCCTTCAGCGCCTGGATCGAGTCGCCCGAGCCGGGCATGAGGACCAGTAGGACCGTGTCTGCGATCCCGATCACCTCGACCTCGCTCTGGCCGGTCCCCACGGTCTCCACGAAGATGATGTCCTTGCCGGCCGCGTCCAGGATGAGCAGCGCCTGAAGCGTCGCTTCGGCCAGGCCGCCGAGGTGGCCCCGGGTGCCCATCGAGCGGATGAAGACGCCAGGGTCGAGAAAATGCTCGGACAGCCGGATCCGGTCGCCGAGGAGCGCGCCCTGCGTGAACGGGCTGGACGGGTCGACGGAGATCACGCCAACGCTCTGTTCGGCCGCACGGATCTGGCGGACGAGCGCGGCGATCAGGCTCGACTTGCCGACGCCGGGCGGCCCGGTGATCCCGACGACGTACGCCGAGCCCGTCTCGGGGTAGATCTCGCGGACGAGCTCGTACGCGAGCGGGTCGCCGTTCTCGACGAGCGTGATCGCCCGCGCGAGCGCACGCCGATCGCCCTCGCGCACTCCGGCGGCGAGCGTCTCGCCCGTCCAGTCGCGGCGACGGGCCATGTCAGACCTCGGCCTCGGCGACGCGCTGCGCCTCGATCACGGGACTGCGAATCCCGCGCGCGAGCCCGTACCCAACGAGTGCGGCGAGCGCCGACAGACAGGCGGAGACGCCCCAGACCCAGCGTGCGCCGAACTCGTTCGTGAGTGGCCCCGCGAGGACCATCCCGAGCCCGAGCACGGCGTAGTTCGAGCTCATCAGCACCGTGAACACGCGCCCGCGCATCGCGTCCGGAGCGCCGCGCTGGACAAGCACCGCGTTGCACACGACAGCCACCCCGTTGCCCACGCCCGAGACGATGACGCAGGCGGACGCGATCCAGACGTTCGGCGCCGCCGCGGCGAGGCCGATCCCGATCGCCATCAGCACGAAGCCGCCGCTGTAGACCCTGGGCAGGTCGCGACGCTCGAGCCACACACCCGCGCTCAGGCTCCCGAAGACGAGGCCGAAGCCCGCGGCCGCGAGCAGCAGTCCGTAGCCGAAGTCGCCCGCGCTGAACGAGACCTTCGCCAGCACGACCTCGCCGACGTTCACGCCGGCGTTGCCGAGCATCCCGACGTTCCACGCGATGAGCACGGTCAGGAGCGCGCGCGAGGAGCCGATCAGGCGCAGGCCGGCAGCGATGTCGCGCCAGTGTCCTTCCGTGCTCGCCTGGGCGACCTGGAGCAGCCGCGCCGGGATCCGGAGGATGAGCACGGCCGAGAAGAGGAACGTGATCGCGTTCACCACGTACGCCGAGTCCGGGCTCGTCGCGGCGACGAGCACGCCGCCGATCAGCGGGCCGACGACGGTCGTCACCGCATCGGCCGCCTGCAGCAGGCCCTGCGCGCTCGGCAGATCGTGATCCTCGACGAGGTTCGGCAGGCTCGCGTAGACGGCCGGCCGGAAGAAGCCCGTGGCGAGGCCGGCAACCGCCGCGAGCGCAACGATCTGGCCGGCGCTCGCCGCGAACGGGAGCGTGCAGAAGACGAGGAAGCGCACGACGTCGGCCGAGACCATCACGCGCCTGCGCGAGAGCCGGTCGACGAGCGGCCCGACTGTGAGGCCGATCGCGATCGCCGGCAAGAAATCGGCGATCAACAGCGCCGCGATCCAGCTCCCCGAGTGCGTCCGGTCCCAGACGTCGAGGTTGAGCGCGACGAACGCCATCCAGCTCCCTAGGCCGGAGCCGAACGCCGCGTAGAAGAGCAGGCGGAGCCCGCGCACCCGGTGGAGCAGGTCGGACTGCCTCCCGAGCAGGCGGTGCATGACTCCAGGAGAGGGGTCGGCCACGGTCTCGCGGAGGTTAGAGGCTCGTGGAGTCGAAGGGGCATGGGCCGTTGTTCCGACATGGGGAGTCAGACGCCCACGCTGGCAAAGCCAGCATGGGCTCCTTGGTCGGCGCCGCCGAGTCGGCGCCTCAGTGGAGTCGTGAGGCGAAGCGTTATTGCGCGGGAGAAATGTCAGTGCGGAGTTACACTCAACCGGCCATGTCCCCCTCGGCCCCGTCCGCCGCAGTCGGGCGCCGACGTCGCGTCCTCCTCGTTCACGCGAACCCGTTCCAGCGGGTCACACCGGTGCCCGCGTACGGGCTCGAGCGCCTGCGTACGGCCGCGGAGGAGGCCGGCGCCGAGGTGCAGCTCCTCGACCCGTACCTCGTCTCCGAGGACCCACTCGGAACGGCCCGCGAGGCGGCGTGGTCGTTCCGGCCCGACCTGATCGGCCTCGGGATCCGGATCATCGACGACTGCATCGTGGTCGACCGGCTCGACGCGCCCGACGACCAGCCGATCGACGTCAGCTTCCTGCTCCCCGAGATCCGCGAGCTGCGGCGAGCCTTGGGCGAGGTGGCCCCCGAGGCGATGTTCGTCGCCGGCGGAGCGGGCTTCTCGGCCTGCCCACAGGAATGCCTCGACTTTCTCGACGTCGACTACGGCGTCGTCGGCGCCGGCGAGCAAGCGCTGGCCATGCTCTGTTCGGACGCGTCCTGGGACCAGGTCCCGGGACTCGTCCGAAGAGGACAGGCCGACGGGATTGGTGCGTACCAACTCGCGTTCGGCGGTGTGACGCGCCGCGATCCGCTGTACGCGCCCGCGAACTCGTTTCCGGTCCGGACGCGCATCGGCTGCGCGATGCAGTGCGTCTACTGCACAGCTGCGAACCTCGGGCGCCAGCACGCAAACGGCGATATCGAGACGGTGCTGGACGAAGTGGAGCGCACCGTGGCCGGGGCGCGTGAGCGCGGAGTCGGGCGGGTGCCGATCTTCTTCGCGGACGACGAGTTCAACCTCCCCGACGAGCGCCATCCGATTGCAGTGCTCGAAGGGCTCCGCGAGCGCGGGCTGACGAAACACATCAGCTGGCGCGCCTATTTCAATCCGACGCCGTTCTCGGCCGAGTTCGCCGAGCTCGTCCGCGAGACGAACGGGCACGTCTCGATCACGGTCGACAGCGCGGCCGACGCGTTGCTCGAGACCGCCCAGAAACCGTTCCGGCGGCGGCACCTCGACGCGCTCGTCGCGCTCCTCGGAGAGCACGGTGTCTCGGCCGATCTCGGGCTCATCTTCGGCCTTCCGGGCGAGACTGAGGAGACGATCACCGAGACGATCGGCTTCGTCCACTCGCTTCCCGGGTCGATCGAGGTCGTCTACTCGGCCGGCGCGCGCGTCTACCCGCACACCCCGCTCGCGCGGATCGCGGAGCAGGAGCCGGATCGCCTCGTGGGCGCGGACGACCCGACGTTCCTCACCCCGGTCGTCTACTCGCGTCCGTGGCCCCCGCGCGAGCTCGCGCGCCGCCTCGACGAGCAGCTCCGCGGGCTCCCGAACGTCAGCCGCGTCGGCGTCGCCTACGCAACCGGTCTGACCACGCTCAGCGACGCCTACCGGGTCGCGCTGTCACGGGACGGCAAGCGAGGCTGGGACGAGATCCTCGAGCGGGCCGCGAACGACGACACGCAGCGCAAGCCGGCCGAGACGATCGCCGCGTGTCTCCAGGTCGCGCTCTGGCACGGGCGCTACGACCTTGCCTCAACCGCGGCGGCGCGACTTCTCCGCGAAGACGTCCCACCCGAGATGTCGCGGGCGCAACTCCGCTTCGCCCGCCTCGCCTACGGCGGCCTCGCGCTCGCCGATCGCGCTCGCGGCGTTCGCTTGCGACGCCGCTGAAGAGGTCATAGCGGCTTTGCCGCCGTGACCGTTATCGACGCGTTGCGGCGCTGAGCACCCGCCCCAGGGCCTCGCCGAACTGCTCGTTTTCCTCGGGGGTTCCGACCGTCACCCGGATCGCGCCTGGAGCGCCGAAGCCGCCGGCCGGGCGGACGATGACGCCCTCGCGGAGCAGCTGCTCGAAAAGGGGGCGCGAGTCCTCGCCGACCTCGGCGAACAGGAAGTTCGCCACCGACGGCGGAGGCTCGAGGCCGTGCTCGCGCATGATCCGGTCGAGCTGGACGAGCCCCTCCGCGTTCAGCGTCCGGCGCCGCGCGAGCTCGTCCGGCGCGTCGAGGCTCGCGACCGCGGCGTCCTGGGCCGTCGAGTTGACGTCGAACGCCCGCCGCACCTTGCCGATCGCGGTCACGACCTCCTCCGGCGCGACCGCGTACCCGACCCGCAGCCCGGCGAGCCCGTAGATCTTCGAGAAGGTGCGCAGGACGACGACCTTCCGCCCCGCCTTCAGGTACTCGAGCCCGTCGACGTACTCGGGGTCGTCGATGTACTCGTAGTACGCCTGGTCGAGGACAGTCAGGACATGTCCAGGGACCTGGTCCAGGAACATGTCCAATTCGGACCGCGTGTTCATCGTCCCGGTCGGGTTGTTCGGGTGGCAGACGTAGACGAGCTTCGTGCGCGGCCCGATCGCCCCGAGCATCGCGTCGAGGTCGTAGCGATGGTCGCGGAGCGGCACGCGCTTCGGCACCGCTCCGAGCTTTAGCGCGTCGATCACATAGCTCGGGAAGGAGGGCCAGCCGCAGACGATCTCGTCGCCCGGGTCGAGCGCGAGCTGCGAGAGGTAGTCGACGACCCCGTCGGAGCCGGCGCCCGGCGCGACCTCCTCGAAGCGAACGTCGTGCAGCTCCGCGAGCGCCGTGCGCAGCTGGTAGGAGCCGCCGTCGGGATAGCGGTTCAGCGTCTCGGCGCCGCGCGCGATCGCCTCCATCGCCGCCGGGAACGGCCCGAACGGCCCCTCGTTGGACGCGAGCTTGACGACCTGCTCCAGCCCGAGCTCGCGCTTCACCTCGGACAGGGGCTTGCCCGGCTCGTACGGGACGATGTCCCGAACGGCGGGCTTGAAGAACGAATCAGCAATCTCGGCGAAGCTCATCGTTCGACTCTAGTCGAGGTCGAGGCCCATCAACATCGCGTCGATGTAGCGGCCCTCGATGAAGTAACGACGGCGCAGGATCCCCTCATCGCGGAACCCGAGCTTCCGGTAGAGCGCGATCGCGGGCGCGTTGTGCGGGAAGACCGTCAGCTCGAGCTTGACCACCCCCAGGCTCCTCGCCCACTTCATCGCCTCCTCGATCAGTGCCGACCCGATCCCTCGTCGCCGCGCTCCGGCCGCGACCATCAACCCGAACTCGGCCACGTGGCGGCTGAGCGGGCTGCGGTCACGCGCGATCGAGAGACGTCCGACGATGCCCTCCGCGGTCTCTGCGACGAGCACGGCCACGTTCGCGTCCCGCTGGACGCCGCGCACGTTGCGCCGCTCGTCGCCGCGGGTCCGGTCGTAGGTCAGCCAGAGCTCCGGCTCGCCCGCGACGCCGAGGCCGAGCTCGACGAGCGCGTCGGCGTCGGCGGGGACGGCGGGGCGGACGATCAGCCAGTCGCTCATGCTGGGACGACGATGCCATGCCCGCCCCGGCGCGGGTCGCCCGCTGCAGCGAGGCCGCCGTCGGCTCTGCGCTCGACGGCCGCCGCGCCGCCGAAATAGAGATTGCGCCTGCGCCAGCGGACGAGGTCGTAGCCGCGCGCCTCCAGCCGGTCCAGCTCGGCGGGGTCGGCGCCTCCTTCGCAGTGCACCTGCCCGTCTTCGAAATGGATGCGCGGCGCCTCGATCGCCTCCTCGACGGGCAGCCCGTGATGGAGGACGTTGACGACGATCTGGAGGATCGCGCCACGGAGCCTGATCGAGCCCGCGCTGCCCACCACGAGCCGCGGGCGCCCGTCGTCGAGCGCGATCGACGGCGCCATCATGCTCGTCAGCCTCGCCCCCGGTCGCGCCTGCCGGCCGGGCGGGTTGAGGTCGTACTCGCCGAGCATGTTGTTCAGGTGGATCCCGGTGCCCGGCACGATCACGCCCGAGCCGGACCCGATCGAAGCCGTCAGGGACGCAGCGTTGCCGCGCTCGTCGACGACGGAGATCTGCGTCGTTCCCGGCGCGCCCGTGGGCTCCGAAGGCTCGCTCTCGCGCTCCTTCATGCGCGCGAGCGCCGCCCTCAGGTTGTCGTCCGAGTAGAGCCGCCCCGCGAGCCCGCCGCGCTGGAGGTCGCCCGCGAAGCTCCCGCCGCGCGCCCGGAGCTGCTCCCGCATCACGTCGACAAGCATTCCGATCGCCGAGGCGCTGCCCGGCTCGTCGTCCGTCGAAAGCCGGTCGAGGAGCGAGAGCCCGTACCCGATCAGGATCCCGCCCGAGGACGGCGGGGGGTTGGACACGAACTCGTGGCCCTCGTACGGGACCCGGATCGGCCGGCGCCAGATGACGCGGTAGTCGGCCAGGTCCTGGCGCGTGATCAGACCGCCGTTCCCGGCCAGGCAACCCACCAGCTCGCGGCCCAGTTCTCCCGCGTAGAGCTCCCGGGCGCCACCCTCGGCGAGCACCTCGAGCGTCGCAGCGAGGTCGTCCATGACGATCCGCTCGCCCGCGCGCTTCCGGCCGTGCTCTCCGTAGATCGCGCGTCCCTCGGGCGCGTGCCGCAGGATCAGATCGACGATCGCGTGCAGGTACGCCTGCTGGGGCGTCAGCTCGACGCCTGCCCGCGCGAGCGCGATCGCGGGCTCGAGGAGGCGGCGCCACGGAAGCGTCGCGTAGCGCGCGTGCGCGGCCTCGAGCCCGGCGAGCGCGCCAGGCACGGCGCACGACCCTGGCCCGATCAGGAACACCTGCGAGGAGGAGCCGTCGAAGTCGATGTCGACCGACTCCATATGCGGCTGCGGCGGCCGAGTCGACCCGCGGCCGGGCACGGACACGAAGAAGTCGAGCAGGCGGTCGCTTCGGTCCCGCGCCCGGTGGACGAGCAGGAACCCGCCGGCCGCCGGGCCCGTGAGCGGGCTCTCGGCGACCCAGGAGACGAAGGCTGCGGCGAGGCAGGCGTCGACCGCGTTGCCGCCCTCGGCGAGGATCTCCGCCCCGGCCTCGGCGGTCAGCATGTGGCCCGCTGCGATCGCCCCTCTCATCGCGCAAAGCGTAAAGCCGGGCCCGGGCCGGCCATGTCCGGTGCCAGGCACCGGACGCGTCCATGAGGGGCGAGCCCGCCTCTGCGCGCGCTAGGCTTCCCCGGACTTGGACCGCGCGCATTTCCTCCTGCGCGAAGCGATGCTCGCAGCCGGCTCGGCCGCTTCGCTCGCAGCATTGCTCATCTGGTTGGGCCCCCCCGGGAACGACCTCGCTGCGCATGTCTACCAGCGGACGGTCTTCCTCCATCACGGGTTCCAGCTCTGGAACAACTTCTGGTACGGCGGGCGCTACGGCTTCGTCACGTACAGCGTCCTCTACTACCCGCTGGCCGCGGTGTTCGGGATCAGAGCGCTCGCGATCGTCTCGATCGGCATCGCCGCGCTGGCGTTCGCGATCGTCGTCTGCAGGCAGTTCGGACCGCTCGCACGCTGGTCGAGCCGGACGTTCGCGGTCGTCTGGTCGCTGCTCGTCATCTCGGCCGCGTTCCCGTTCGCGCTCGGCTTCGCGCTCGGCCTCCTGGCGCTGGTCGCACTCCAAGCCGGGAAGCGCTGGTGGTTCGGCGTGCTCGCCGTCCTGACGGTGGCCGCAAGCCCCCTCGCGTTCCTCATGCTGGCGATCTTCCTCGCGGGGATCGGGCTGGGGATGCTCGAGCGCGGCCGGCGGCTGATCGCTCCGGCGGCGATCCTCCTCTTCGTCAGCGCCTGCCAGTTCCTGCTCATGCGCGCGTTCGCCGACGGCGGCCACTACCCGTTCTCCGTGTTCGAGCTCCTCTGCATCCTGACCTTCTGCGTCCTCGGGGCGCTACTCACGTGGCGCGTCGAGTACGCAAACGCGCTCCGCTGGTTCTTCATCGCCTACGGAGTCGTCAGCCTCGCCACGTACGCCTTGACGACCCCGCTCGGCGAGAACATCGCCCGCGTCCGGCTCGCCGCGCTTCCGATCGCGGTGCTCGTGCTCTCGCTCAGACGCTGGCGCCCACTGCCCGTCGCGGCGCTCGTGCTCGTGCTGGCCGCGGTCTGGAACCTCGGCCCGCATGCCTGGGCGCTCTCCCGCAGCGCACGTGAGCACGAGGCCGCGAGCGCTGTGTACTGGCAGCCCGCGGCGAGGTACCTGCACAAGCACCTGACGCCCTCCTACCGGGTCGAGGCGGTCGACACCGCGGGCCACTGGGCGGCCGTCTATCTCCCGCGGGCCGGGATTCCGCTCACACGCGGGTGGTTCCGGCAGGACGACTTCCCGCAGAACGAGGTGCTCTACGACAACCTCACCGGCACGACCTACCGTGCGTGGCTCCGGAGCCTCGGCGTCCGCTACGTCCTCCTCACGGACGCGCCCACCGACTACAGCGCGAAACAGGAGGCGTTGCTCATCCGCAACGGCCGCTCAGGCCTCATCCCCGTGCACAACACGAGGCACATCACGGTCTACGAGGTGCCGAGCCCGCAGCCGATCGTGACCGGACAGGGCCCGGCGAGGATGCTCAGGCTCGGACAGACCCAGATGGTGATGGAAGTCGGCTCACCCGGGCACTACCGGGTCGCCGTCCGCTACTCGCCGTACTGGAGCGCGGTCAACGACACAGGCTGCGTCTCGAAGGGCGACGACGGAATGCTGCGCGTCGATTCACAACGCCGTGGGCGGATCGTGCTCCAGTTCAAGGTCAAGGCCACACGCGCGCTGGCCGCGATGGTCGGCGCCAACACGTCGAGCGACTGCGGGCTACCGGCTAATCCGTAAGGAACGCGGGCGGCTCGAGCGGATCGGCCTCCCGGCGCGGGCGCTCGCCGCCCGAGCTCTTCCCTCCGACCGCCCCCGAGAGGCCGGTCGCGATGACCGTGATCCAGACCTGACCTGTCAGCCGCTCGTCGATCGTCGCGCCGAAGATGATGTTCGTGTCGTCGCGGGCGCCGCGGCGCACGACCTCGGCCGCTTCGTTGACCTCGAAGAGCGAGAGATCGTCGCCGCCCGCGATCGAGAGCAGGATCCCGCGCGCGCCGACGAGCTCGGTGTCGATGAGCGGTGAGCTGAGCGCGCTCTCGGCTGCCCGCACCGCGCGCTCGTCGCCTGTCGCGTAGCCGATGCCCATCAGCGCCGTGCCGGCGTCCTTCATGATCGTCTTCACGTCGGCGAAGTCGAGGTTGATGATGCCGGGCATCGTGATCAGGTCGCAGATGCCCTGAACGCCCTGGCGCAGCACGTCGTCCGCGATGCGGAAGGCGTCGAGCATCGTCGTCTTCTCGTCGAGCACCTCGAGCAGCTTGTCGTTCGGGATCACGATCACCGTGTCGCAGTTCTCGCGGAGCGCCTCGATGCCCTCGGCCGCCTGGGCGCGGCGTTTCGTGCCCTCGAAATGGAACGGCGTCGTCACGATCCCCACCGTGAGCGCACCGAGCTCCCTCGCGATGCGCGCGACGACCGGCGCGCCGCCGGACCCGGTCCCGCCGCCCTCGCCCGCGGTCACGAAGACCATGTCCGAGCCGCGCAGCGCGCGCTTGACCTGGTCGTACGACTCCTCGGCCGCCCGGCGCCCGAGGTCGGCCGACGCACCGGAGCCGAGGCCCTGGGTCAGCTCGCGTCCGATGTGGATCTTGACCGGCGCATCCGCGAGCGCGAGCTGCTGGATGTCCGTGTTGACGGCGACGAACTCGACGTCCGAGATGCCCGCGTCGATCATCCGGTTGATCGCGTTCAGCCCCGCGCCGCCGACTCCGACGACGCGGATCACGGCGAGGTAGGCGCCCGGCTCCGAGTGCGTCGAGCGATGCAGGCGCGGCGCAGGCTCGGGCAGCGCCTCGATCCGCGGCAGCTCCTCGACGGGGCGCAGGTCGGGCTTGGGCGCGGGAGCAGCTTTAGGCTCGGGCTCCGACTCGACAATCGGTTCGAACGGAGGGGCGTGCTCGACCGTCTCCTCGAGCGGCTCGACCCGAGCGTCGGCCTCCGGCTCCGGGTCGGGCTGGTTCTTCGACTGGCGCTGCGCGGCTTCCGTCGCCCGGAAGAGCTCCGCGAGCGGGCCCTCACGCATGCTGGCGCGCTTTCGCGCCACTCAGAACCTCCTTCGCCAGATCGCGGTACGCATTCGCGGCTTTCCCGGTCGGGTCGTACTTGAGAACGGACGTGCCTTTGACGGGCGCCTCCGCGTAGCGGATCGTCTTCTTGATCCGCGTCTTGAAGACGAGGTCGCCGAAGTTCTCCTCGAGGATCTCGACCGCCTCGCGCGCGTGGAGCGTCCGCTTGTCGAACATCGTCGGCAGGATGCCCATGATCGCGACGTTCGGGTTCAGGTTCTCGCGGATCATGGCCAGCGTGTTCTCCAGCTGGACGAGCCCGCGCAGCGAGAGGTACTCGCACTGGACGGGCACGATCACGTGATCGGCCGCGACTAGCGCGTTGATGGTCAGCAGGCCGAGCGACGGCGGCGTGTCGATGAGGACGTAGTCGTAGTTACCCTTGACCGCGCCCAGCGCCTTCTCGAGCGCCCGCTCGCGGCCGATCATGCTCGAGAGCGCGAGCTCCGCGCCGGCGAGGTCGATCGACGAGACGGCGAGGTCGACCTCCCGGTGCTCGATCACGTTCTCGATCGGCAGGCGATGGACGAGGACGTCGAACATCGAGCGATCGATCGAGTCCGGGTTCAGGCCCTGGCTCATCGTCAGGTTGCCCTGAGGGTCCATGTCGACGCACAGGACGCCGTACTCCTGCTCCGAGAGCGCGGCGGCGAGGTTCAGCGTCGACGTCGTCTTCGCGACCCCGCCCTTCTGGTTCGCGAAGGCGATGACCTCCGCCTCGCGCGGCGGCTCGCCGGTTTCAGGCGAAGACGTCTGGTCCTCGGATTCCTGTTCCCGCATCAGCGGTCGCGAAAGAAGGCGCGTCAGCCCCATGACGCGTCCCCACTTCGACCGGCCTTCGTGCAGTCCTGCACGCATCCATTGTGCAGCAAAACCTCGTCTGCGAACAGGATTCGGCCCCTCATGCTGGGGTTTTCAGGATCGCGGGGCGACGAGCACGCTCTCGCCCGCGGCGAGCGCCTCCCTCGCGCGGTGGACCGCGTCCTCGGTGCGTGACGGCACCTGATCCTCGCGGACCCAGTCCTCGGCGTCGGAGAGCAGCGCGCGCACCTCGTCGAGCAGGACGCCCGCCGGCGCGTCCTCGCTGCGCAGGCCGTCGATCCTCTCGAGCCGTTCCAGGATCGCCCGCTCCTTCTCCACGGCTTCCACGTTAGCCGCCCGACGACCGCGAAAATGTGGCATCTCTGCGCGGTTTTAGCCGCGCAGAAAGCGAGCCGTGCCCAGGCGCGGTGAGCGTTCTTGTCCGAATCAGCTGGCGAGCGCTTGCGCGACGCGGCTCGACGGCGTCGGCCGCACTCCGAGCAGCGACTCGTCGAGCTCGGCGACGAGCTTCTCCCGTTCCCCACGCGTGACGGTCACGACGAGCGCGCGGCGGACGAGATCCGCCGCCTCGGGGCGCGCCACGCCTTCGCAGAGGCGGCGCAGCACAACGAGGCAGTCCTGCCGCTCGCGCCCGGTCTCGCCGAGGAGAACGGCTGTGCGCAGCGCCGCCGCCCAGGCCCCGTCGCCGTTGCCGAGCAGCGCCTCGAGCGAGGAGCGAAGCTGCTCCGCGCGGAACGAACCGTCCTGGAAGAGGGCGAGCTCCCAGCGGTCGAGGGCGTCACCGAGCTCGCGATCGTCCTCGGCGGCGCCGAGCTTGCCGATCAGCATGCGCGCGGTCTCGCCGCGGAAGACGTCGAGCCGGGTTGGCTCGCCCGGCGGCTGTGTCGCCGCAATCGGAAGCACCGGCCGCACGCCGAACGGCCTCCAGTCGAGTCTCTCGAAGAGCACCGGCCCCGCGGCGATCGGCCCGCATGTCGCGAGCCGAAGCGCCGTGACCGCATCCGCGATCTCACCCGGAGCGTCGGGTGGCTCGCCGCCGTCGGCGGACATCGGCTGCTCGAGCTCGAGCACGCACATCCGGTCGGGCTCGCGGCCGAAGCTCTCCGGGCCCAGGCGCGCGGCATCGGGCCAGTGGGCGACGAGCTCGCCGTCTGCCGCGTGCCGCACCCTGAGCCGGTCTCCGAGCGGAATCGTCTGGCCCACCTCGACCCCGACGAGCGGGGCGATGGCGGCGTAGACGCGCTCGTCCCCGAACATCGATTCCTCGAGCTGCGCGTACGCCCGGTCGAAGGCGTCGTCGTCCCAGTCGAAGCCGCCGCACGCCTCGGCGACGTCGGCGACGAGCGGCAGCAGGACGGTGCGAAAGAGCGCGTGCTCTGACTGGGCGTGCGCATGGGCCCGGGCGAAGATCGCCGCCGCGGGCTCGCGGCCGAGCGCCTCGAGTGCGATCGCCGTGTCGCCGCGGCCGAGCAGCCGTCCGCCGCGAGCCTCGACGAAGCTCCGGACGAGCGGCCGGTACTCGTAGAGCGTGGGCCGGCCGCGCGCGCCGTGCTCCTCGAACACGAACGAGATCTCGGCGCCCTGCTCGACCTCGCGCCCGTAGAAGGCGAAAGCGCCGAGACAGAAGCCGTGCAGGGCTGAATGGAGGTGCGGTGCGCGCACCTCGCTCACTTACACGGCGCCGGGCGTCTCTCCTCCCTGGCACTCGGGACACCAGTAGGCGATGCGGTTCGCGTCGCCCTGGCCGCGCGAGGTGATCGGCGTTCCGCAGCGAGGGCACGGGCGGCCGGCCTGACGGTAGGCCGCGCGCTGCCTGAGGCCGGAGTCGAGGGAGTGCCGCATCAGCTGCGCCGCCTCGGCGAGCACGGCGCGGAGCCCGTCGTCCGGGACATCGCCGATCCGCGTCCAGGGCGAGACCTGCGCGCGCCAGAGCGCCTCGGCACGCCACATGTTCCCGATCCCCGCGACGATCCGCTGGTCGAGAACCGCTTCGCCGATCGCGACGCTCTGGTCGGCGGAGCGCATCCTCGTGACCATCTCGTCGATGTCGGGCGGGTCGGCGAGGATGTCGGGCCCGAGCCTGCGGACGCGGGTGTCGTCCAGCTCCAGAACGGGCCCGTGCCAGAGAATCGCCTCCACGCTCTCGCCGCGCAGAACGAGCCACGGCATCCCGCGCCGCGTGCCCGCGCCGTTCCGCTCCAGGACCTGCCAGCGGCCCTTCATGCGCAGGTGGCTGCGGAGCACGAGCCCGTCCTCGAAGCGGAGGAGCAGGTTCTTGCCGACCGCCTCCACACCGAGTAGGCGGCGGCCGTCGAGCCGGCTTGCGACACCGGTCAGGCGGGCCCGCGGATGCGGCGTCTCGACCTCGAGTTGCTCGCCGACGAGGGCCTGGAGCCGCTGGGCCACGCGATGGATCGAGTCGCCCTCGGGCATAGAGTGAAGCGTATGCATCCTCGGTTGCGCGCAGCAGCGGCAGGCTCGGTCGCGGCGCTCGTCTGGGGTGCGCTCGAGCCGGTCGACCGGCGGCTGTTTCGGAACGACTACTCGGACGTGGCGGTGCTCGGGAAGGCGTTCACGCGCGGGCCGGACTGGCGGCCGCTGGGGTTTGGGCTGCATGCCGTGAACGGCGCGATCTTCGGGCTCGCGTATTACGAGATCGCGCGTCGGTCGTCGCGCGACCGGCGCCGTCTGGCGATCGAGCTCGCGTTGGCCGAGCACATGACGCTGTTCTCGACCGGGAGGATCGTCGATCGCCACCATCGCGCTCGGGGCGAACCGGGAGTGGAGCGTCTGTTCAGCGCTCCGGCCTTCGCGCAGGCGACGGTCCGGCACGCGATCTTCGGGCTCGTGCTTGGGCGGCTAGGGCCGCAGGACGGCGCGCCTAGGGCCGGCGAGGAACCCGGCTTCGAGCAGTAGCGGCATCAGCTCGGTTTCGGCCACCGGCTCGCCGTCGAAGCGCTCGACCGCGAGGCGCTGCCCGCGCTTCGTCTTCACGTGATCGACGAGGGCGGCGAGGGCCGGTCTCAGCCAGGCTTCGTCGGGCTCGCGGAGCGTAACGATCGAGCGCCCCCCGCGCTCGACGAAGAGCGCCGCCTCGCCGCCAAGGAGGACGACGTGCGCGCCTGCGACACGGGCAGCTCGGCCGCCTGAAAGCTTCGGCCAGGGCAGCCCGGCTCCGTACGGCTGGGCGGGATCGGCCGCGGCGAGCACGAGTGCATCCGGCTCCTCGCCGTCTCGCGGACGGAGCTCGCGGAGCCGCTCGACCGCGCCGCCGAGCGCGAACTGCGCTCCTCCGAGGCCTTCGACGAAGTACCCGCGGCGCGAGAGACCGAGCGTCTCGAGCGCCTTCAGCTCGCCGTAGACCGCGCTGTACCCGCCGACGATCCCTTCACCGCGGACGCCGTCGCGGGTCACGATCCCCTGCCGCTCGAGCAGCAGCTCGGCCAGTGCCCGCCGATCCGGACCTGTCCCGGGACCAGGTCCCGGGGCATGGCCGAAAAGGCGGTCGGTCAAGGACCAGCGGCCCTGCGTCGCCGTGATCGCGGTCGAGCGACGGCGCGAGAAGCGGCGCGGACGGCGCTCCGGACGCGGAACGCCGTAGCGGCGGCCGGCTCGGAGCGGCGTCCAGGCGTCGTTCGTCACCTCGCCGGCCCAGACGAGGTCCCAGAGGGCTGGCAGCGCCTGCTCGGCCTCCAGCTCCGCCGCGGCCAGCAGGTCGAACCAGAACTCGGCGCCGCGCGCCAGCACCTCGCGGAGCCGGTCGTGCTCGTCGCCCTCGGGCCGCTCGGCCGCAGCGGGCCGCCCCAGGGCCGGAGCGTCCTCGCGGAAGTAGACGGCGACCCGGTCGAGCCCGGCGCCGACCCACACGAGCTCGCCGGTCGCGCACAGCTGGTCGAGCTGGGCCGGCTGGTAGTCCGGCACGCGCCTCGGCAGCACCTCGCTCTCCCAGAGCGACACCGGGAGCGGCAGCGCCTGGAGCGGGACGAGCGCCTCCCGGAGGCTCGCGCGCCGGTCGATCCCGTGCCAGCTCGGCAGAAACCGGCCGAACGCGGCCTGCTCCGCGGGCTCGACCTCCTTGCGGAGCGCAGCGAGAGACGCACGACGCAGGCGCCGCAGGACGTCCGGGTCGCACCACTCCCGCTCGGACCCGCCGGGCCGGAGCTCCCCGCGGACGAGCCGTTCCTCCCGCTCGAGCTCCCGCAGCAGCGGCTCGACGTCGGTCCCGAAGTGGTCGTTCGCCTCGGCGGTCGTGAACGGCCCGCGTCCCTTGGCGAAACGGACGACGAGCGCAGCGAGCGAATCGGCGCCACCTTCGAGGAACGTCTCCGGCAACCCTCCCGGAGGCATCGCGCCGAGCGCGTCGCGGTACCGGCCCGCGTCCTCGGCGGCGACCAGACGCTCCTCACCGGCGATCCGAACCGTGATCGCGCGCCGCTCGTCGAGGAGCGGCTCGGCGAGCGAGGCGTCGAACGAACCGGGGCGAAGGTCTCCGCGCAGCCGCAGCACATCGTGCAGCTCGTCCGGGTTGCGCGGCGCGCCACGCAGCTGCATCTCGACCTCGTCCAGAGCCCCCGGGTCGATCAGCTCCCGCAGCTCGTCCTGGCCGAGCAGCTCCTTGAGGAGATCCCGGTCGAGCGAGAGCACCTGCGCACGCCGCTCGGCCGGCGGCGTGTCGTCCTCGTACATGTACGTCGCGACGTAGTCGAAGAGCAGCGAGCTCGAATAGGGCGACGCCGATGCCGTCTCCACGTCGACGAGGTCGAGCTCCCGGGTCTTGAGCCCGTTCAGGAGCCGTTTGAGCGCAGGCAGGTCGAACACGTCCTGCAGACACTCGCGATACGTCTCGAGGATGACCGGGAACGAGCCGTACCGGCGAGCCACCTGGAGCAGGCCCTGCGCCTTCAAGCGCTGCTGCCAGAGGGGCGTCCGCTGGCCTGGACGACGCCTCGGGATGAGCAGTGCGCGGGCAGCGTTCTCGCGGAAGCGCGAGCCGAAGAGCGCGGTCGAGCTGAGCTCACCCATCACGAGGTCCTCGATCTCGGTCGGGTCGACGAGCAGCTCCTCGGTCGGCGGCGGGGCATCCGCGTCCGGGAGATGGATCGCGATCCCGTCGTCCGACCAGAGCGACTGCGCCTCGAGGCCGAGCGCGTCGCGGAGCCGGATCCCGATCGCCATCGCCCACGGCGCGTGCACGCGGGCACCGAACGGCGTCAGGACGCAGACCCGCCAGTCGCCGATCTCGTCGCGGAAGCGCTCAACGACGACGGTGCGATCGGAGGGCACCGCCCCGGTCGCGTTCTGCTGGTCGTTCAGGAACGTGAGCAGGTTCCGGGCCGCCTGCTCGTCGAGGGAGTGCTCGGTCGTCAGCCGCTCGAGCGCCTTTGCCTCGGGCAGGGCGACCAGCTCTCGGGAAGCGCGCCCGATCTGCTCGCCGAGCTCGTACGGCCGACCGGGGCCCTCGCCCTTCCAGAACGGGATCAGCCCGGGCACACCGGGAGCAGGAGAGACGAGCACCCGGTCGCGCGTGATCTCCTCGATCCGCCAGGTCGAGGCGCCGAGCGTGAACGTCTGCCCGGCGCGGGCCTCGTAGACCATCTCCTCGTCCAGCTCGCCGACGCGGCCGCCGCCGTCGACCAGGTGCACGCCGTACAGGCCGCGATCGGGGATCGTGCCCGCGTTCTGGACTGCGAGCTGCCGTGCTCCGCTCCGCCCGCGGATCACGCCGCCCGTTCGATCCCAGACGATCCGCGGCCGGAGCTCCGCGAACTCGTCGGACGGGTAGCGCCCCGCGAGCATGTCGAGCACGTTTTCGAGCTGCACGCGCGAGAGGTCGGCGAAGTTGTACGCGCCGCGGACGAGGTCGTGCAGCTCGTCGACCGGGATCTCCTCGTCGGCGCAGATCGCAACGACCTGCTGTGCGAGCACGTCGAGCGGGTTGCGCGGGATCACGGTCTCCTCGATCGCGCCGGCCTTCATGCGCTCGACGACGACCGCCGACTCGAGCAGGTCGGCGCGGAACTTCGGGAAGATGCGCCCGCGAGAGACCGCGCCCAGCTCGTGGCCGGCGCGCCCGACCCGCTGCAGCCCGCGCGCAACCGACTTCGGCGACTCGACCTGGACGACGAGGTCGACCGCGCCCATGTCGATGCCGAGCTCGAGCGACGAGGTTGCGACTAGGCACGGGATCTCGCCCTTCTTGAGCAGCTCCTCGACCTCGAGCCGCTGCTCACGGGCGAGCGAACCGTGGTGCGCTCGTGCGATATCGCTCTCCGCGAGGTCGTTCAGGCGAAGGGCGAGGCGTTCGGCGAGTCGCCGGTTGTTGACGAAGACGATCGTCGAGCGGTGCTGCTTCACGAGCTCCAGGATCTCCGGGTAGATCGACGGCCAGATCGAGCCGGTCTCCCCCGGCTCCCGCATGTCCTCCAAAGGCACGACGACCTTGACGTCGAGCTCCTTGGCGCGCCCGGCGTCGACGAGCTCGATCGGCCGCCCGCCGGAGACGAAGCGCCCGATCTCCTCCATCGGCCGCTGCGTGGCGGACAACCCGATCCTCTGGACAGGTCCCGGGACCAGGTCCCGAGACATGGTGAGACGGTCCAGGCGCTCAACGGACAAGGCCAGGTGGGCGCCGCGCTTCGTCCCTGCGACCGCGTGCACCTCGTCGAGGATCAGGGTCTCGACCGACTTCAGCATCTCGCGAGCCCGCGACGTGAGCAGCAGGTAGAGCGACTCCGGGGTCGTGATCAGGATGTCCGGGTGCTCGCGGAGCATCGCGGCACGGTCACGCTGCGGCGTATCGCCGGTGCGGACGGCGACGTTCAGCTTCGAGCCGAGCCCCGCGAGCGGGCCGCGGAGGTTGCGCTCGACGTCGTAGTTGAGCGCCTTCAGCGGCGAGACGTAGAGCAGGCGGAGGCCCTCGCCGGGGGAGTCGGTCAGCCTGTCGATCCCGTAGAGGAAGGCGGCGAGCGTCTTCCCTGAGCCCGTCGGCGCCTGGATCAGCGTGTGCGCGCCGCTCGCAATCGCCGGCCAGCCCTGCTCCTGAGCGGGAGTCGGCGCGGCGAACGAGCTCAGGAACCAGGCCCGTGTCGGCTCCCTGAAGACCGAGAGGGCGTCCATGCCCTCAGATTAGTCAGGCGAGCCGAGCGGATCGCGGCTGGACTGCAGGAGTAGGCTTTCGGCATGAGCATTGCAACTCCGACCCGCCTCTACTTCACCGACAGCGACGAGGCGAACGAGCTCATCGCGACCGACCCGCTCGCGCTGCTGATCGGCTTCGCGCTCGACCAGCAGGTGAACGTCCAGACGGCGTTCATGGGCCCGCTGAAGATCAAGCAGCGGCTCGGAACGCTCGAGCTCGCGCACCGCGACCCGGCCGAGGTCGAGGCGGCCTTCCGCGAGAAGCCGGCCGTCCACCGGTTTCCGGGGAACATGGCCGCACGCGTCCAGGATCTGTGCGCGCTCGTCGAGGACGAGTACGGCGGCGACGCGTCGCGTCTGTGGCGGGACGCGTCCGACTCCGACGACCTGCGCAAGCGGATCGAGGCGCTGCCCGGCTTCGGCGAGATGAAGATCAAGGCCCTGTCCGCAGTGCTGGCGAAGCGCTTCGGCGTGCAGGTCGCCGAGGGGCTCGCGCCGTCGCACCCCACACTCGGCGACGTCGACTCCCGCGAGGCACTCGAGGCCTACCAGGAGAAGAAGCGGGCGTACAAGGCCAAGATGCGAGCCGAGAAGAGCTGAGACCGCGGCCGCCCGTCACCGCGTATGTCACTCGAGAGCAGCCGGAGACCGGATTCGACGAGCTGCTCGTGTTCGACTTTCCCGGCGACCCGGAGTTCAGCTCGGTCGTCCCGGGCGGCGGGATCGAGGAGGGCGAGAGCGTCGAGGAGACGGCGATCCGGGAAGTCATGGAGGAGACCGGAATCGAGGCCGAGTTCGTCCGCGTGGTGGGCGTCGGTGACGACCCCGTCGGCCACTACGTCCAGCTGAAGCCCACGAAGCTGCTGCCGGAGTCCTGGGAACACATCCGTGAGGACGGGCCCGTTCTATGCCGCTGGATCCCGGTTCGAGCCGACGCCGAGGTCTGGGGCCTGCGCGGCGACTACATCCATGCACTCGTGCGCAAGCGAGTCGTCGGATACGTCACGCGCGGCCGAGAGCTGCTCGTCTTCGAGCACGCCGGGGTTCTCGAGGTGCCGGGGGGCAGGATCGATCACGACGAGACGCTCGAGGAAGGCCTGCTCCGGGAAGTCGCGGAGGAAACCGGCGTGACCGGACTACACGTCGTCGGAGTGCTTGCTGACGCGGACGAGGTCGACCGGCTGTACGGCGTCCTCGCACACCGATCGTGGGCCTTCCACGCCGTGGTCGAGGACGGAGGCCCGGATGCGTGGTCGCACCCTGTGACTGGAACCGGCATGGATGCGGGAATGGTCTTCCCGTGCAGCTGGGTGCCGCTCGACGATCGTCCACTCCTTTGGGGGAAGCCGGATCCCTTGGCCGAACGGCTCCGCCTGTCGATAACGGACGCATGAGGCTTGCGGTCCTGTTGCTGTGCGTCGGAACGCTGCTCGTCGCAGGGTCGACGGCGAGCGCTCTGAAGATGCCGTCCGCATCGCGCTGCCCGGTCTTCCCGAAGTCGAACCCGTGGAACCAGCGGGTGGACACGCTTCCGGTGGCGGCGAACTCGGACGAGATCGTCCGCTCGATCGGCGCGAACGGCAGCGTCCACGCAGACTTCGGCTCCGGCCTCTGGGAAGGAGCGCCGATCGGGATCCCGATCACCGTCGTGGGCAAGAGGCAGAAGAAGACGCGCGTCTCCTTCGAGTACGCGGACGAGTCCGACCGGGGCCCGTATCCGATCCCGCGCACCGTCAAGATCGAGGGCGGCCGCTCCTCGACCGGCGACCGGCACGCGATCATCGTCGACCGCAGCTCGTGCCGGCTGTACGAGCTGTACGCGCTCTACCCGAAGGGCCACGGCTGGAGCGCGGGCTCGGGAGCGATCTGGAACCTGCGCTCGAACAAGATGCGCCCCGCAGGCTGGACGTCGGCGGACGCGGCCGGCCTCCCGATCTTCCCCGGCCTCGCGCGCTACGACGAGGTCAAGCGCGGCGTGATCGACCACGCGCTCCGCTTCACCGTCCAGCGCACGCGTCGCGCGTACGTCTTCCCCGCGCGGCACTACGCGAGCGACTCGAACGACGCGAGCCTGCCGCCGATGGGCCTGCGCCTGCGGCTGAAGGCGAGCTTCGACTCGAGCGGCTACCCGCGTCAGGCGCGGATCGTGCTCGTCGCGCTCAAGCGCTACGGGATGATCGTCGCCGACAACGGGTCGAGCTGGTACATCACGGGCGCGCCGGATCGGCGGTGGTCGAACGACCAGCTGCACACGCTCGGCCGCGTCAAGGGCTCAGACTTCGAAGTGGTTAAGTGAGTGGACACAGAAGGGGGCGCTCGCTGCGCTTCGCGCTCCTCATTCGGTGAGCTCGCCGAGCCCGGCGAGCAGGCGGTCGACCTCGTTCGGCCGTGTTGTAGTGGACGATCCCGGCGCGGACGGCGCCCTGTTCCGTGTCGAGCCCTAGGCGCTTCATCGTCTCCAGCGCGTAGTAGTTGCCCCACCAGACCGCGAGGTCGCGCTCGGCGAGCCGCTCGGCGGTTTCCTCGGGGCTGAGCCCTGGGACGTCGAAGCAGAACGTCGGCACACGGCCGGTCATGGTCCGCAGCCCGTACAAGCGAATGCTCGAGGGCAGTCCCGCGAGGAAACGCTCGCCCAGCTCGTGTTCGTGACGCGTGATGGCGTCCCAGCCGAGCGAGTCGATGTAGTCGACGGCGGCGACGAAGCCGGCGAGCAGCTCGTGCTGGAGCGTGCCCAGCTCGAACCGCGCGCCCACCGGCTCGTTCGCCGCCGGTCGCACCTTGTACGGGCGCCAGCCCGCCAGCAGGTCGCGCCTGCCGAAGGCCAGCCCGAGATGCGGGCCGTAGAACTTGTACGGCGAGCAGATCAGCACGTCGACGTCCCAGGCGGCGACGTCGATCGGGCCGTGCGGGCCGAAGTGGACGGCGTCCGCCCAGGCGAGCGCGCCCGCCGAGTGCGCGAGGTCGACGACGCGGCGAACATCGACTGCGGTGCCGACGGAGTTCGCCGCGACCGGGAAGGCGACCACGCTGGTGCGTTCGGAGAGTTGCCGCTCCAGATCGTCGTAGTCGAGCGCGAGGTCGTCCGTCACCTCGACGAAGCGAACGACGATCCCGAGGTCGTGCTGCAACTCCAGCCACGGCGCCACGTTCGCGTCGTGGTCGAGCTTCGTCACGAGCACCTCGTCGCCCGCGCGCAGCGTACGAGCGAAGGCGCGCGTGAGCAGGAAGTTGAGGCCCGTCATGCTCGGCCCGAACGCGACCTCCCCGGCATCGCAGCCGAGAAAGTCGGCCGCACGTTGGCGCGCGTGCTCGATGAGCGCGTCAGTCCGCCGCGACGTTTCGTAAGGGGCGCCGACGTTTGCGTTCGACTCGCGGAGGTAGCCCGCGATCGCGTCGATCACCTCGTCAGGGCACTGCGTGCCGCCCGGCCCGTCGAAGAAGGCGAGCGGCCGCTGCAGCGCCGTGAAGCGCGCGCGGACGGCGGCGACGTCGAGTGCGGCGGTCGTGCTCACGCGACCGAGCCTAACCATCTCTCAGCGCAGTGAGCGCGGCCGAATACCCGCACATTCCGTGGACGCCTCCGCCCGGCGGTGTCGAGGACGAGCAGAGGTAGAGGCCTTTCAGCGGAGTGCGATACGGAACGAGCTTCCGCACCGGGCGGAAGAAAAGCTGGCGCAGATCCATCGTCCCGCCGTTGATGTCGCCGCCGACGATGTTCCGGTTGCGGCGTTCGAAGTCAGCCGGCCCAATCGCATGTCGGGCGAGGATCAGGTCGCGGAAGCCCGGCGCGAAGCGCTCGACCTGCGCCTCGATCCGCTCGGTCATGTCTTCCGTCGAGTCGAGAGGCACGTGACAGTAGGCCCAGGCGGTGTGTTTCCCGGCAGGAGCACGGGTGTCGTCGAAGAGCGAGGGCTGCGTGAGGAGGACGAACGGCCGCTCGGCGCCGGGCGACCGCTCCGACTCGGCGATCTCCTCGAGCGTGCCGCCGAGGTGGACGGTCGCTGCGCGCCCACAGTCGACAGCCTTCCAGGGGATCGGGCCGTCGAGAGCCCAGTCGAGCTTGAAGACCCCCGGCCCGTGCCGGTAGCGGCGAAGCGCTTTGGCGTAGTGAGCGGGCAGCTTGCCGCCGGCGATGCGAAGAAGCTCTCGCGGCACGACGTCGGCCAGCACGACATCCGCGCGAGGCAGCTCGTCAACGGGGCTCTCGGTGCGGATCTCCCCGCCGAGCTCTTCGAGACGGTCGGCCAGTGCGTCGGCGAGCCGCTGCGACCCTCCGCGCGGAAAGCCCCAGCCGAAGACGTGCGCCGTGGCGATCAGGAACAGGCCTATTCCTCCGCTCGGCCGCGTCTCGAGCGGGAGCATCGAGTGCGCGGCGTGGCCGGCCAGGAGGGCGCGCCCTCGGTCGGACCGCAAGCGCTTCGCGAGGCCGGTCGCGCTCGAGAGCCCGGCCCGGGTGACGGAGAGGTCGACCGCGTGCAGCAGACGGTTCGGTCGAGGCAGGAACGGGCCGAGGACGACGGGCTCGAAGTCGCTCCAGCGCGAGACGATGCGATCGAGGAGACGTAGATAGGGGGCGCGATCCTCCCCGAGCCCCTCGGCCGTGGCGAGGAACGAGCGCTCGGTGACCGCGGCCGTCCCATCGTCGAGCGGGTGCGCCGCGGGAGCCGGCGGCTGGACCCAGTCGACGGGGAGCTCGAGGTCCCGGAAGAACGGGGAGTCGCGCCCGAGGGGGTGGATCGCCGAGCACACGTCGTGCGTGAAGCCCGGCAGCGTCAGCTCCTCGGACCGAACGCCGCCGCCGATCGTCGCTGCCGCCTCGTGCACGGTCACGTCCCACCCGGCGCGCGCCATCGTGATCGCGGCCGCGAGCCCGTTCGGCCCGGAGCCGATGACGACGGCGCTCTTCACGCCGCGCGCAGAGAGCGAAGCGCCGGTCCCAACGCCTGTCCGCCTTGCAGCACGGGCTCGAAGAGGTCGCCGTGCTTCTCGATCCGAGCCAGCGCCTCGCGCATCCCGAAGTCGCGCGGCCGCACCTTCTCGCCGAGCTCCTCCCAGCGCAGCGGCGTCGACACCGGCGCCCCCGGCTTCGGCCGCACCGAGTAGGCGGAGGCGATCGTCTTTCCGTGCCCGTTCTGACGGTGGTCGACGAGCACGCCGCGACGCTTCTTCTTCAGCCACTCGGTCGTGACGAGCCCCGGGTTCTCCGCCTCGAGTCCGCGCGACACCAGCTCCGCCAGCTCGTACGCCTCGGGGAACGAGTAGCGGCGCGCGATCGGCACGAGGACGTGAATCCCGTCGGCGCCGCTCGTCTTCACGTACGAGCGCAGCCCGAGCGCGATCGAGCGCCTCCCGCACGAGGTGCGCGACGCGAATCGCCTGGACGAAGCCGTTCCGTGTCTCCGGCGGGTCGAGGTCGAAGACGACGTAGTCCGGACGGTCGGGCTTGTCGACGCGCGAGTACCACGCGTTCATGTCGATGCAGTTCATCTGCACCATCCACACGACTGCGGCCGGCTCGTTCACGAGCGTGAAATCGACGAGCCGCGACTCGCCTTCGCGCGGCCAGGTGCGGAACTGCCGCGTCGGGACCCAGTCCGGCTTTCCCTTTCGGCGCCTGCTTGTGGAAGTACGCCTGGCCGTGAATGCCGTGCGGGTAGCGCTTGAGCGTGAACGGCCGGTTCTTCAGGTGCGGCACGATCACCGGCCCGACCTCGGCGTAGTAGTCCGCGAGGTCGGCCTTCGTGACCCGCTCACGCGGAAAGAGCACCTTGTCCGGACTGGTCGAGGCGCACCGGCGGCGCCCGACGCGGAGCTCTTCGTCAGCCAACGCCTGCGAGCAAGAAGGCCCGGTTCTCCTTCAGCATCTCGCGGGCGATCACGAGCCGCTGGATCTGGTTCGTGCCCTCGTAGATCTGCGTGATCTTCGCGTCGCGCATCATGCGCTCGACCGGGTACTCCTGCATGTAGCCGTAGCCGCCGAGGACCTGCACCGCGTCTGTCGTCACCTCCATGGCCACGTCCGTGCAGTACACCTTGGCCATCGCCGAGACCTTCGTCAGCTCGTCGTCCGGCGCGCCCTCGTCGATCATCAGCCCGATCTTGTAGAGCAGCCCGCGCGCCGCCTCGCACTTCGTCTCCATGTCCGCGAGCATCGACGCGATCAGCTGGTGCTGGGCGATCGGCTTGCCCATCGTCTCGCGCGTCCTCGCGTACTCGAGCGCGTAGTCGGTCGCGCCCTGCGCCAGCCCGAGCCCCTGCGCCGCGATCCCGGGCCGCGAGCGGTCGAGGATCCGCATCGCGATCTTGAACCCCTCGCCCTCCTCGCCGAGCAGGTTGCCCGCCGGCACGCGCATGTCGTTGAAGAAGATCTCGCCGGTCGTCGAGCCCTTGATCCCCATCTTCGGCTCGATCCGCCCGATCTCGAGCCCTGGAGTGTCGGCCTCGACGACGAACGCGGAGATCCCCGAATGGCCCGCCTCGGGGTCGGTCTTCGCGAACACGACGTAGAGCCCGGCGACGCCCGCGTTCGTGATGAAGCGCTTGCCGCCGTTGAGGACGTACGCGTCTCCGTCGAGCCGCGCCTCGGTGCGCATCGCCGCCGAGTCGGAGCCCGAGCCCGGCTCCGTCAGCGCGTATGCAGGAAGCCACTCGCCGCTCGCCAGCCGCGGCAGGAACCGCTCCTTCTGCTCGTCGGTCCCCGCGAGCTTGATGCCGAGCGACCCCAGTTCCTGCACGGCCATGATCAGCCCCGTCGTCGCGCACACCTTCGACAGCTCCTCGACCGCGACGATGACCATCAGACGCGCCCGTCCCGGTGCCGCCGTACTGCTCCTCGAAGGGCAGGCCGAAGAGCTCGTGCTCGCGGAAGAGCTCGACCATGTCCCATGGAAACTCGGCCGTCTTGTCGATCTCGGCCGCGCGCGGCGCCACGCGCTCCCGCGCGAGCGTGCGCACGAGGTCGCGGATCTCGCGTTGCTCGTCTGTCAGCGGGTCATAGGCCACGCTGACGATTCTATTTGCCTCGGGGGAACCTCCCGGTTCCCCCGAACCCCCTCCACTGGTCCGCTTCGCGGACAGGCCGCTTCACGGCCGATCGTGGAAGACGGCCTCGACGTTGTTGCCGTCGGGATCGAGTACGAACGCTGCGTAGTAGCCCTGGTGGTACTTCCGTTCGCCCGGAGGCCCGTTGTCGCGATACCCGGCCTCGATCGCGATCCGGTGGAACTCCTCCACCTCGGCCCGGTTTTGGGCCACGAACGCGAGGTGCACGTTCTCGCTCAGCGGCTTGTCGTCCTGCGAGATCGAGAGGTCGCCCCAGTCGGCCGCGCGCTGCTCCTCGTCGGACCACGGAGCCGCGTACCCGAGCGGTGCGAGCACGGTCTCGTAGAACGCCCTCGAGGCCTGGAAGTCCGAGACGCGCAGCGTGACGTGATCGATCACGGAAGCTCGTGGACGGGGCTTACCTGTGGGGCATGCGCCGGGCCCGCGTGACGAATCCGTGCAACTCGACCGACTCGGCTCTCCCATCAGCGGTCAGAGCCGGCTCGGCGGCCTGGAGCTCGAAGAGGAACGTCGAGCCCTTCTTCCCGTTGGCCTCGACCCAGATCCGCCCGCCCATGCGGCTGACGAGCTCGTTGCAGATGTAGAGCCCGAGCCCCGTGCCGCCCACGCCGCGGGACATCTGCGGATCCAGGCGGTAGAACTTCTCGAAGATCCGCTGCTCCTCGCCCTCCGGGATGCCCAGGCCCTCGTCCCGCACCCAGAAGCGGACGTCGCCGACCTCCTGGCTCTCGACGCCGACCTCGATCGTGCCGCCGTCCGGCGAGTACTTGATCGCGTTCTCGACGAGGTTGACGAGGACCTGCCGCACCTTGTCCTTGTCGGCCGCGACGAGTGGGAGCTCCTCTCCGGCGCTGACCTCGAGCGTGACCTCCGCCGGAGCGTAGGCCTGTGTCGCCTCCACGACGCGCTCGACCACCTCGACCGAGTCGAACGGCTCCGTTCCCAGATCGAGGCGCCCTGCGTCGAGCTGGTTCGCGAGCAGAATCTCGTTGACGATCCGTCCGAGGCGCTCCGACTCGTCGGCGATCAACGAGATGAAACGGTTCCGGCCGCCTTCGTCGAGCGCGAAGTCGTGACGCAGGAGCGTCTGCGCGGCTCCGTAGACCGCGGCGAGCGGCGTGCGCAGCTCGTGCGAGGCCGTGGCGATGAAGTCGGCTTTCAGCTCCTCGAGATGATGTACCTCGGTCAGGTCGCGAAACGCGTAGACGGTTCCTCCGTAGAAGTTCACGCCCGAGATCGAGATCCAACGCTCGCCTCCGTCGGTCTCGAACGGGATCACGACCTCCGGCTGCCCCGGGTCGGGCGAGGTCGAGACCGGGACCGTGTCGACCGCGTCCTTCCACCCCGGAATCGCGTCCGTCGCCGAGTGGCCGAGAACGTCGCCGGCGGCAATCGCGGTGATCGCCTCCGCCGCCGGATTCCAGAGGCGCACGACGCCGCGCCGATCGACGAGGAGAACGCCGTCGGCGACATGGGCGACGACCCGCGCGGCGTCCGCGCGCTCCTCGACTGCGCGGTAGAGCCGTCCGCGATCGATAGCGGTCGCGATCCGGCCGGCGAGATCCTCTGCGAGCGCGAGGTCGTCCGCGCCGTACGTCTCGCCGGACTGGGTTCGCGCAAGAGTCAGTGCTCCGAGCGTCCGCTCCCGCGCTCTGAGCGGGACGCAGATCGCCGAGCGCGCATCGATTCCGCCGAGAATCGCGCCCTTCCTCCGGCCGTTCGAGGCCTCGCCGAGAGCAGGAACGATCTGCAGGCCTCCTGTCTCGACGACTCGGCGCACCGCTTCCTCGGGCACCTCATCCGGAGCGAGGGCGGCTTTCTTGCTCAGGAGCTCCGCCCGCGCGACGGCGAGTCGCTCGAGAGGGCTCCCGTCTTCGATCACGTCGACGACGCACCAGTCGGAGTAGTCGCGAACGGCCAGCTCGGCGACGCGCTGGATCGCGCTCCGATAGTCCGTCGACGAGGCCAGCACCTGGCCGGCCTCGCGCACGAAGTCGAGGCGCCGCTGCCGTTCCACGGTCCGGGCCGTGGCCTCGCGCTCGGCCGCCAGCAGTCGCTCGCGCTCCTCGTCGGCCCGCTTGCGCTCGCCGATGTCGATGAGCAGCGTCTGCGTGTAGAGGGGCTTCCCTTCGGGGCCGCGAACGCTCGCCACCTCTTCGCGCACCCACACGACCCCACCGCCGCGCGCGAGCAGCCTGTACTCGGTCGTCCTCGGCGCCGCGGCGGTCGACTTCCGCTTGGCGCCGGCGAGCACCTCGTCCTTGTCGTCGGGGTGCAGGAGCTTGCCGAAGAGCTCAGGATCGTCCTGCCACTCGGCGGGCGAGTAGCCGAGCAGCTGTTCGACCTGCGGGCTGACGTACGTGACCGTGCTCCGGTCGTTCGGCGCCGAGATCAGGGTCACGAGCGGGAGAGCCTCCACGAGGGTGCGATACCGGCGTTCGGCCTCGTGCACCCGTTCCGTTGCGTCGGAGACGACAGCGCACGCGGCGACGATTCCACTGCCGTCGCTGATCGGTGCGAGCGACATCGAGATCACGAGCTCCTCTCCGTTCCGGCCCTTCTGGCGGAGGTGGCTCCGGTCGACTCGCTCGCCCTTCGCCACTCGGTCGAGAGCGGCGCGGATATGAGCGGCATCTTCTTCCGAGCCGAGGAGCGTGACGTCGCCGCCCGCGACGTCCTCGGCGCTGTGGCCGTAGATCCGTTCCGCCCCTCGATCCCAGCTCAGGATCTTGCCCTCGAAGTCGAGCCCCACGATCGCCTGGGCCGCGTCGCCCCGGACGGCGTCCAGCTCGCTCGCGTCGCGCCGGCGCTCTCGTTCGGATCGGCGCAGACGGTCGGACGCGAGGCCGGCCAGGATCGCCGCCGCAAGCCAGAGGGGTAGGGCGACGATTGCTCGAGCGGCGTGATCGACGACGAAGGCGAAGAAGAGCGCCCAACCTGCCGCGGCGACCAGGGCGCCCCACCGCGGCCCGACGAGGAGCGCGACCGCGGCTGCGATCAGGATTGCCAGCGCAGCGGAGGTCTCCGGCGCGGAGACATCGAGCAGCGCGAAAGGAATCGTGGCGGCGGCCTCGAGCACGAGGCCGATCGAGGCCACGACCCAGGCGTGAGATCTGAACCATGTGGGCGACACGTTCAAGGGGCCGCAGTCGTTGTTTGGGGGAGCATGACCAAGTTCGCGCAGGAACGCGAGAACCCTAGCCGCTGTGTGTCTTGGCGGCCTCGGCGCGGCCGGTCACTCGGGCTCGTGCGTGACGGCTTCGATGTTGTTGCCTTCCGGATCGAGGACGTACGCGCCGTAGTAGTACTCGTGGTAGACGCGCCTGATGCCCGGTGGGCCGTTGTCCTGTCCGCCTGCGGCCAGCGCCGCTGCGTGGAACGCGTCGACGGTGTGCCGGTCGGAGCTGTGGAAGGCGACGTGGACGGGCGAGCTCGGCTCGCCGCGCTGCGCGAGGAAGAAGTCCGGCTTGCTTCCGGCGGCGAATCCTGCGCCCTCGACGAAGTCCATCGTCAGCTCGTAGCCGAGCGGCGCGAGCGCACGCGCGTAGAACACCTTCGCGGCCTCGACGTCGGCGACGTTGAGCGTCACGTGATCAAGCACTGCTGACATTCTTGCTGTTGTGATCATCGAGAGCGGGACGATCAGGACTATGGACGCGTCGATTCCCGTCGCCAGGGCGGTCGCGATCGCCGGCGAGCACGTGGCGGGCGGGGTCGGGACGCACGAGACCGCGCTCGCCTCCCCCGACCGCGTCGACCTCGGTGGACGCTGCGTCCTGCCCGGCTTCAGCGACGCGCACGTGCACTTTCCGTCGTGGTCGCTCGCGCGGCGGGAGGTGCGCCTCGAGGACTCGGCTTCGCTCGACGAGACCCTTGCGCGCGTGGCGTCGGCGGTGGAATCCGTCGAGCCCGGCCGCTGGCTTCGTGGACGCGGCTGGCGGAGCGGCGACTGGTCGCCTGCCGTCGAGCCCACGCGGCAGGCGCTCGACGCTGTCACCGGAGACACGCCGACCGCGCTCACGGCCCGCGACTACCACTCGCTCTGGCTCAACTCTGCTGCGCTCGCCCAGGCGGACGGCGATCTCCAGGTCGACGGAGGCGTCGTCGAGTTGGACGGCGACGGCGAGCCGACGGGCGTCCTGCGCGAGGAGTCCGCGTGGCGGTTTCGCGACCGCTACCTGCTCGAGTCCGACGACGAGTTCGTCGATGCGATGCGCGAAGGGCTCCGGATCGCCGCGTCCCGTGGAGTGACCGCCGTGCACGACAAGGACGGCTGGCTCGGGGCGTTGCGGTTCTGGCAGCGCCTGGCCGACGAGGGCGGGCTCACGCTCCGCGTCTGGCAGTCCCTGCCGTACGACCACATCGCCCGGCTGGAGGAGATCGGGCTCCGCGCCGGGCTCGGCGACGATCGGCTGCGTATCGGCTATCTGAAGGTGTTCATGGACGGGACGCTGGGCTCGCAGACCGCGCGGCTGCTCGACGGCTCCGGCGTCGAGATCACGAGCCGCGAGGAGCTCGCCGAGATCGTGCGCGCGGGTGCACGGGCCGGCTGGCCCGTCGCAGTGCACGCGATCGGCGATCTCGCGAACCGCGACGCGCTCGACGCCTTCGAGGAGACCCGCGACGCGTGGGCGCCGCTCGGGCTCAGGCCGCGCATCGAGCACGCGCAGCTCTTGGCGGAGGAGGACATTCCGCGCTTCGGAGAGCTCGGTGTCGCAGCCTCGGTCCAGTTCAGCCACGCCCCGTCCGACCGCGACATCGCGGAGCGCAACTGGGCCGGGATGACCGATCGCGCGTACGCGTACCGCTCGCTGCTGGACACGGGTGCGGTGGTCGCGAACGGGTCCGACGCGCCGATCGAGGAGCTCGAGCCGCTGGCCGGGATCCGCGCCGGGGTGCTCCGGACGCTCGACGAGCGCGAGGCGTGGCACTCGGAGCAGGCGGTCACGGTCGAGGAGGCGCTGGCGGCGACGATCCTCGCGCCGGCCTGGCTCGCGCGCGAGGAGCGCAGGCGCGGGAAGCTGCTCCCCGGGTACCTCGCGGACCTCGTCGTCCTCGACCGCGACCCGCTCGCGATCCCCCCGGAGGAGCTACCGGAGGTCGAGGTGGTGGCGACGATGGTCGGCGGCCGGTGGGTGCACAACCCGCCCCCGTGGGACTGACCCCCTAACGAGGGCCTGTCCCTTGTTAGGGCCTGTTTCTTGTAAAGACGCGAGTTAGCGGAGCTCGCCGAGGGAGCGGAACAGCTCTTTCGCAGTCTCGACGCCGAGCGCGATGTGGTCGACGCGGAACCGCTCGTTCGGCGAGTGGATGTTCCCGTCCGGCAGGTCGAAGCCGGTGAGGATGGTCGGGATCTGCTTGCTCTCGAGCGCGGCCATGACAGGCAGCGAACCGCCGATGCGAATCAGCAGCGGCCGGGCGCCGATCACGCGCTCGAACGCGTCCTGGCCGAGCTTGATCGCCGGGTCGTCGGGCCGCACGCGAGCCGCGGGCGCACTCGCGATCAACTCGATCTCGATGTCGGCGCCCTCGGGTGCGGCCTCGCGCATCAGCCGCTCCATCTCCCCCGCGATCGTCTTGTCGTCCTGACCCGGCACGAGCCGGATCGACACGTTCGCCTCCGCCTCGACCCCGATCACGGTCTTTTGGAGCTGCGGCTCGCCGCCCAGCACACCGTGGACGTCGACCGCCGGCTCGACGCACGTGCGCAGGTAGAAGTCCTCGGCCGCGCGCTGATCGGCCGGGCGGGCGCCCTGCGCCGAGAGCGCCTCTGAGCCCGGGTCGAGAGCGCTCCAGCTCTCGATCTCCTCGTCGCTCGGCCGGACGATCCCGGCGCGCAGCGGCTCCGGGACCTCGCCGTCGCGCGGAAGGACCGCCGACAGCACCTGCAGCAGCACGTGGCTCGCGTTCATCGCCGCCCCGCCGAAGACGCCAGAGTGCAGGTCCTTGTCCCCGGTCCGAACCCGGACGTGGAAGTACGCGATCCCGCGCGTGGCGACGAAGAACGCGGGCTTGCCCGGAGCGAGCATGTTCCCGTCGAAGATCACGCACGCATCCGCGCCGCGCTCGTCATCCTCGAGGAAATCGATGATCGAGTGTCCGCCCGACTCCTCCTCGCCGTCGCAGGTGAACCGCACGTTCACGGGCAGAGCGCCCTCGGCGGAGAGCAACGCGGCAGCCTTGAGCAGGATGTACAACTGACCCTTGTCGTCGGCGACCCCGCGCGCGTAGAGCCACCCATCGCGGACGGTCGGTTCGAACGGCGGCGACTCCCAGAGGTCGAGCGGCGCCTCCGGCTGGACGTCGAAGTGCCCGTACGCGATCACCGTCGGCGCGTCGTCGGCGCCTTCGGAGGCGCGGAACTCGCCGATTACGAGCGGATGCTTCTCGGTCGCCACCAGCTCGGCCTCCCCGCCGGCGGCGCGGATGAAGTCGCGGACCCACTCCGCCGCGAGAACCACCTCGTCGGCCCGCTCAGGGTCGGCGCTGACACTCGGGATGCGCAGGAGCTCGTCGAGCTGCTCCATCCACTCCCGCGGCGGATCTGTCATGCGGGCGAGTCTATTGCGAGTGTTCTCTTCGAGGAGGACGACTCGACCAAGCGGCGAGAATCGTCAAGGAATTGACGCCGCGGAGGCGGGCTTTGCCCGCCTCCGCTCACGTCCGTCAGGCCGCGACACCATTCGAAGAAAGTCGTCATGGCGCGGGAAGCGCGCCGGACTTTCTTCGACTACTAGGCGACTTCTCTGAGCTTCTGGCAATCCGCCAGCGCGCGGAGCTTCTTCAGGCATTGGTTCTCGATCTGCCTGATGCGCTCCCGCGTCACGTTGAACGCGCGTCCCACCTCGTCCAGCGTCCGCGGCTGCTCGCCGTCGAGCCCGTAGCGCATCTCGAGGATCTTCTGCTCCCTCGGCGAGAGCGAGCACAGGATCTGCTTCAGCGTGTCTCGGCGGAGCGCCTGCTCGGCCGACTCCTCGGGCAGCGGCGCCGTCTCGTCGGTGAGGAAGTGGCCGAACTCCGACTCCTCGTCGTCGCCGACCGGCTTCTCGAGCGAGACGGGCAGCTGTGAGCTACGCCTGATCTGCTCGACCTCCTCGGCGCTCAGGTCGAGCTCGCGCCCGATCTCGAGCGCGGTCGGCTCACGGCCGAGCTCGCCGCGGAGCTTCCGCTCCGAGCGCACGATCTTGTTCAGCTTCTCGACGACGTGCACGGGCATGCGAATCGTCCGCGACTTGTCCGCGAGCGCGCGCGCGACGGCCTGGCGGATCCACCACGTCGCGTACGTCGAGAACTTGAACCCCTTGCGGTAGTCGAACTTCTCGGCGGCGCGAACGAGGCCGATCGTCCCCTCCTGGATGAGATCCAGGAACGGCAGCCCCTGGTTGCGGTAGCGCTTGGCGATCGACACCACGAGGCGCAGGTTCGCCTCGACCATGCACTGCTTCGCGTGGTGGTCGCCGCGCTCGATCTTCTTCGCGAGCTCGACCTCCTGCGACGCGGTCAGCAGGTCGACCTTGCCGATGTCCTTCAGAAAGAGCTGGAGCGCATCGGTCGAGACGTCCGGCGCGTCGAGGTCGAGTGGCTCCTCCTCGGCTTCTTCCTCGCTGGGCACGACCTCGATGTGGAGCTCCTCGAGCACCCCGTAGAACTCGTCGATCTGCCCTGTATCCAGAGACAGCTCGTCGAGAGCAAGCGTGATCTCCTCGGCCGAGAGCTTTCCGGCCTGTCGCCCAGCCTGAACGAGCTCCCAGAGCTCGTCGACTTCGAGGACACCCCCCGGCGCCCCGGCACGCGCTGTCCGTTGCTCCCCTCCGCTCAACTCGGTTCCCCCTCCCGGTCTCTCACGGTAGTTGCAGCTGTAGAAATGTCAACGTATCTCTAGGCCGCGGCAGTCTTTCAAGCGGTATAGAGCTGCGTCTATAGGCCGAAGGACTCATCTTACGGTCCATAAGTCCTATTCGTGACGAACTGGTTCATACGCCTTCTAGACCAGCGAGGAGCTTTGTAGCTTCCCGCGCGAGCGGCGAGTGCGGTTCCTCCTTCCTGGCGAGGCGGAGCTGGCGCTTGCCCTCGGCGAGCGCACCTGGCTGGGCGCGGGCCAGCCAGAGCAGCATGAGGCCGAGGTGGAACCGCACCGTGGCGGCGTGTGGATAGCGCTTCGTGAGCGGGCCGAGGCGCGAGAACGCGGCTGACGGCTTGCTCTTGTCGAAGCGGCCGACAGCAGCCGCGACCTGCGTCTCCGGATCGCCCGAATCGAGCCGGGCGGCGGCGTCGTACTGCCGTTGGGCGGAGAGGCGGCGGCCGAGCCGCTGGAGCGCTAGCCCATACAGGAGCTTCGCGTGGGCATCGGGCCTGGAGGCGTTCTTCGCCAGCAGCTCGAACTGGCGCGGCGGCGACAGCCTGGCGAGCCGGGCCGGCGGCGCGAAGCTCGGGACGAACAGCGGCTCGCCGGGAGGGAACGCAGGATGCAGGGCGTCGTCCGCACGTTGGGCGGACATGGTGTCCGGCTGGGTGGACGCCGCTCGCCGCCAGGCCGCGGTTGCCTGCCCGGAGTCGCCGGCCCACAGGCTCGCGTAGCCGAGGTGGAGGAGGACGAGCGAGTCCTGCGGGTGCTCCTGCGCAAGTCGCTCGAGCGTGGCGAGGCTCGAGTCGGGCCAGGCGGCGAACGCGGCTCCGATCTGCGCCGCGGGCGACAGGTACCGGGCGAATATCCGCCCGGCCGCGGCTCGGCGCTTGGGCAAGAGGCGTTCTGCACGCCGGAGCGCCCTCGCCTCCGGATCGGTGCGGACTCCGAGGTCGAGAGCGAGCGGAGGCGCACCGGCGAGTGGGACCGGCTTGCTCTGGTTCCCGCCCTTGCCGTTCGACGTGATCACGGCCAGGGCGACCGTCCCGCCCGCTGCGAGGCACGCAGCGGCGCCGGCGATGACGATGATCCGCGCGCGGGGGCTCATGGCCCCCCGATTATCCTTGGGGCATGGCAGGCGACCGCGAGCTTGTCCTCGAAGTCGATGCGGAGCGCGCGCGCGAGCTCCTCGGATCGGACCATCCGCCGGCTCTCGTCGACATCCGCGAGGAGTGGGAGCTCGAGTCGGGGACGATCGCGGGCTCGGAGCACATTCCGATGGGCGACGTCGGCGCGCGGCTCGACCCGGAGTGCGACCGGCACATCGTTCTCTACTGCGCGCACGGCAACCGCTCGCTCCGCCTCGCGCAAGCGATGCACGCCCACGGCTTCGAGGACGTCGTCTCGCTCGCGGGCGGGATCGTCGCCTGGGCCGAGGCGGGCCTTCCAGTCGAGACGCCTGGCGGGCTCGACGAGGCGCAGCGCGTCCGCTACAGCCGACACGTCCTGATCCCCGAGATCGGCGTCGCGGGCCAGGAGCGGCTGCTCGCCGCGAACGTGCTCGTCGTAGGCGCGGGCGGCCTCGGCTCTCCGGCGGCGCTCTACCTCGCCGCCGCGGGCATCGGGCGACTGGGGATCGTGGACGACGACCGCGTCGACGAGTCCAACCTCCAGCGGCAGGTGCTCCACTCGACCGCCGCGCTCGGGGAGCCGAAGGTCGAATCGGCGGAGCGGAGAGTTCGCGAGCTGAACCCGGACGTCGATGTGGTCGCCTACCCGGAGCGGCTCGGAGCCGACAACGTCGACCGCATCCTCGACGAGGGCTGGGAGGTGATCGTCGACGGGGCCGACAACTTCCCGACCCGCTACCTCCTGAACGACGCCTCGGTCTGGCACAGGATCCCCGTCGTCCACGGCTCGATCTTCCGCTTCGAAGGCCAGGCGACCGTGTTCGCTCCGACGAACACTTTGCAACACAGTGTTACTAAGTCGGTTGGGCCTGGGCCTTGCTATCGCTGCCTCTTCCCCCAGCCGCCTCCGCCGGAGCTCGCGCCGAGCTGCGCCGAGGGCGGCGTGCTGGGAGTGCTTCCCGGTGTGATCGGCTCGATTCAGGGCGCGGAGACGCTCAAGCTCGTGCTCGGGATCGGCGAGCCCCTCGTCGGGCGCCTGCTGCTGTACGACGCGCTGGCGGGGTCGTTCGACGAGGTCTCGGTCCGGCGCGACCCCGGCTGCCCGGTCTGCGGCGACTCCCCGACGATCACCGAGTACGTCGACTACGTCGAGTTCTGTGCTGGTACCGGCTGAGGTGCGGCGCGAGCTCGAGCGGCACGCGCTCGAGGAGGCTCCGAACGAGGCGTGCGGCCTGGTCGTCCTCCGCGACGGGCGCGCGGTCGGCTACGAGCGCGGCCGGAACGCGGACGCGTCCCCGTACCGGTTCAGGCTCGAGGTCGAGCCGGAGGTCTGGTTCCTGGAGGACGAAGGCTACGAGCTCGCGGTCTTCCACTCGCACCCGAGCTCGCCGCCGAAGCCGTCGCGGGCCGACCTCGAGCGCGCCGGCCTCTGGGCAGCGCGACCCTGGCTGATCCTCCGCACCGACACCCGCGAGCTCGCGGCGTGGCGGCTCGACAACGGCGGTGCGGAGCCGATTCCGATTGCGTAGCGTCGTCGTCGTCGGCGCGGGCGTCTTCGGCGGGTCGCTCGCCCTCCGGCTGGTCTCGAGCGGCTGGGACGTCACGCTCGTCGAGCAGTACCCGCCGGGACACGTGCGCGCCGCCTCGGGCGGAGAATCGCGGCTGATCCGCTTCGCGCACGGCGACAACGCGTGGTACACGCGCTCGGCCTGCCGCGCGCTCGACCTCTGGCGCGAGCTCGAGCGCGAGACCGGGACGGAGCTCCTCGTGCCGTCTGGCGTCGCCTGGTTCTTCACGGGCAGGCACGGCTGGGGCGAGGAGAGCGAGCGCATTCTCAGAGAGCAGGACATCCCAGTCGAGCTCCTCGCGCCCGACGAAGGCGCCCGGCTCTGGCCGAGCTTCGACGGGCAGGGCCTCGAGTCGATCCTGCTCGAGCCCGAGGCGGGAGTGCTCCGTGCGCGCGACGCGACCCGGGTCACGGCCGAGCTCGCGATCGAGCGCGGCGCACGGTTCGTCACGGGGACAGCAGCACCCGAGGGTGACGCGGTCCTCGTCGGCGGCGACCGCCTGGAGGCGGACCGGATCGTCTGGGCCGGAGGCGCGTGGCTTGCCGGGCTCTTCCCGGAGCTCGTCGACCTCCGCGTGACGAGGCAGGACGTCTACTTCTTCGGCGCGCCCGCAGGCTGGCAGGCGCCGTCCGTTCCCGGGTGGGTCGACTTCGACAACGGCGTGTACGGCGTCGGCGACCTCGACGGGCGCGGCTTCAAGGCGAGCCCCGACCGCGAGGGGCCGGCGTTCGACCCGGATGCCGGCGAGCGCGTCGCCTCCGAGGAGAAGGAGCGAGAAGCACGCGACTACATCGCCCTCCGCTTCCCGGCGCTGGCCGGCGCGCCGCTCGTCGGCACGCGCTCCTGCCCCTACTCGCTCACCGAGGACACGAACTTCCTGATCGCGCCGCACCCCGAGCACGACCACGTCTGGCTCTTCGGCGGCGGCTCCGGCCACGGCTTCAAGCACGGGCCGGCGCTCGCGGAGTACGTGGAGAAGCTGCTGAACGGAGAGGAGGAGCCCGACCCGGTGTTCGGGCTCGGTGCGCGGTCACCAGGGGGCGGTTTGCGCGCCCCCTGGATCGAACGCTGACGCGCTAAGTGACCTTGAAGCTGCCCTTCATCACGGTTGCGTGAGGGTCGCAGACGTACTTGTACGTCCCCTCCTTCAGCTTCACGGTGACCGTCTTGGTGCCCTTGAACGGCGTGCTCGTGATGATCTTGTTCACGCCCGGGCCCTTCAGGTGGAAGTTGTGGATGTTCGACTTGTCGTTGACGGTGATCTTGTACGTGCCGTCCTTGAGCGTCTTCACCTTGGCGGTCCCCTTCTTCAGGGTGATGGTGAAGCCGGGGCCGACGGTGCCAGTCAGCTTCGTGACGCTGCTGGTCGCTCCGATCGGCGCCGCGAACGCGAGCGTCGCCAGGAGCCCGGCGGCGAGTAGTGCGATGCGAGTCATCGTCCTCCTTTTGCGAAACATTGGTTCAGTGCGTTCCTTCTGCGTCCAGATCTTTCTGGATTCTCCGGCGCGATTCTAGAGCGCGACGGTTACGGGCTTGTTAAGTGTCCGCGCGTCAGTCCTGGAGCCAGAACAGCCCGACCGTGCCCGGACCGGCATGTGTGCCGACGACCGGGCCGAGCGTGGTCGCGACCTCGATCTCTGCGTTCGGACGGACGTCGCGGACCAGCTTCTCCACCGCGGCCATGCGCTCCGGCGCGTCCGCATGGGCGATGCCGGCCCGGAGACCCGGCTCGTCGCCCGTCGCCGCCCTGAAGGCCTCGGCGAATTCCTCGATCGCCTTCCGGTTGCCCCGGACGCGCTTGAGCGGCAGCACCTCGCCGTCCTCGAGCGTGAGGATCGGCTTGATGTGCAGGAGCTGCCCGGCCCAGCCGGCGGCGCGCCCGATCCGCCCGCCGCGCGCGAGGAACTCGAGCGTGTCGAGCGTGAAGATCAGCCCCGACTCGCGCTTGAAGCGCGCGACGAAGTCGTCGATCTCCTCGTCCGTCGTCCCCCGCTCGAGGCGCCGCTGGACGGCGAGGGCGAGCATCGCGATCGCCGCCGAGGCCGTCTCGGTGTCGAGCACGCGCACGCGGCCGCCCGACTGCTCGCCGGCGCGCACGGCGCTCTCGTACGTGCCCGAGAGCTTGGCCGAGACCGGGAACGCGAGGATGCGCGCGTATCCGGTCAGGTCCTCGTAGGCGGCCTGAAAGTCCTGCGGTGTCGGCTGCGACGTCGTCGGAAGCTCCTCGGCGGTGCGGAGCCGTTCGTAGAACTCGGCGGGGCCGATGTCGACGTAGTCGCGGTAGCTCTCGGCACCGAAGCGGACGTACAGCGGGACGACGCGCCAGTTCGGGAAGCGTTCGGGCGCGTCGGGGAAGTCTGCGGTCGAGTCGAGGACGATCGCCGTGTTCTCGGCGCTCAGCTCCACGTCACGAGTGCCCGGCTGCGCTGAGGATCGCCCCGATGATCGTGTCGAGGTGCTCGTCCTTCGTCAGGCACGCGACCGCGCCCGCCTCGAACAGGGCGTCGACCTCGCGCAGGTTCGCCGAGGCGGTCAGGCAGATGACCGCCACCTCGGGACACGCAGCACGCAGAGCCCTCGTCGCCTCGACGCCGTCGAGCGCGGGCAGGCGGAAGTCCATCACGACCACGTCCGGGTCGAGCTGCCGGCAGAGGTCCGCGACCTTCGACCCGTCCCCCACGGAGCCGACGACCTCGATGTCCGTCCGCAACCCGAGCAGGAGCTCGAGAGCCTCGCGGAACACCTCGTTGTCCTCGACCAGGGCTACGCGGACGGGCGCAACGGACACGGGAGCACTCTAGGGAGTTACTCGGCTGAAACCAAAAGCGGATAGTGAGGCTGGCCGCCGGGGTGGACCTCGAGCTCGAGGTCAGGGTGCTGCTCGGCGACGCGGGCGAGCAACCGGCCGAGCTCGGGCTCGTCGTCGCCGGTGATCAGGGTCAGCACGTCACGCGGCTCGGCGAGCAGGCGGTCGACGACCGAGGAGGCGACGGTGTCGAAGCTCGTCCCGCCCGCTATCGGGTCGCCGCCGACGAGGCCGAGGTACGCGCCGCGCTCGACCTGGACGCCGTCGACGCTGACCGCTCTCGACGCGACCGTGACGCCGCCCGTCGCGATCGTCGCGGCCGCGTCGTCCATCGCCTGCGCGTTGGCCTCGGCGCCGACGAGCGGGTCGTACGCGAGCATCGCCCCGAGGCCGGCCTGGAGCGAGCTCGACGGGACGACGTGGACGGGGACGTTCGCGAGCCGCGCCGCCTGGCGCGCCGCGAGGACGACGTTGTCGTTGTTCGCGAGCACGACGACCTCCGGCGCGTGCGCGCTCTCGATCGCGAGCAGGAGCTCTTCGGTCGACGGGTTCATCGTCTCGCCGCCGTCCACGATCCCGGTTGCGCCCATGCTCTCGAAGAGGCGGCGATTGCCCTCGCCGGTGACGACCGCGACGACCGCGGTTCGGCGATCGTCGTGGATCGGGTGCGAGAGCCGCTCCTCGCGCTGGGCGCTCTGGAGGTGCATGTTCGCGATCTCGACCCGCTCGATGACGCCCATCGCCGTGCCCGCCCGCAGCGCGGCGCCCGGGTCGTCGGTGTGGACGTGAGCCTTGAGCGCGGATGCATCGCCGACGACGAGCAGCGAGTCGCCGAGCGGCTCGAGGTCGCGCTCGAGGACGTCACGATCGAGGCTCTCGCCCTCGACGACGAACACCGTGCAGTAGCGGTAGCGCGAGGCTTCCTGGTGGATCGCGTCCGCGGTCAGCGGCACCGCCTCGATCGCCTCCGGCAACGGCTCACCGGAGACGTGCGCAGAGATCCCGCGCAGGATCTCGACCAGCCCGGCCGCCCCCGCGTCGACGACCCCGGCCTTGCTGAGCACGTCGAGCTGCTCCTGGGTCCGCGCGACGGCCGTGTCTCCGTGCGCGACGAGCGCGTGCAGGAGCTCGGGCAGCTCTTCGTCGCGGCGCGACTCGGCCTCGTCGGCCAGCGCGCGGATCACGGTCAGGATCGTTCCTTCGACCGGCTTGCGAACCGCCGCCCAGGCGGTGTCGGAGCCGTGCCTGAGCGCGGTCGCGACAGTCCCGTCTTCGTCGAAGCCCTCGACGGCGCCGCGGATGATCTGCGACAGGATCACGCCGGAGTTGCCGCGCGCTCCGAGCAGCGCGGCGTGGGCGATGTCCGTCTTTCCCGCCTCGAGCGCCTCGCGGACCGCGCGCACCGTGAGCAGCATGTTCGTCCCGGTGTCGCCGTCGGGCACCGGATAGACGTTGAGGTCGTCGATGCGCGCCCGGTTGCGGTCGAGGGCGCTCTCCGCCGCGCGGGCAAGCTCGAGCACGCTGGGGCGCTCGCTCATCGGAGCGTTTATATCGGTGCGCTCTCGAGCGTGCTTGGCGTCACACGCCGTTCAAGGATCCGCGCTAACTCGAAACGCCCAAGTCAGCCCCGGGACCGAGCGTTGACATGTCGGGGGCGAACTTGTGCACGCCAAAATCAGTGACCGCACCGGTCGACGGATCCAAAACCAACGTTAGAACCGTGCCAGTCGGCGCAGGCGCGCCGGCTGGGAGAGGAGCGTCATCGGCGACGAAGTCACCCTGAAGCACGATTACGTACGAGGGTTGATCAGTGTCCGCTCTGGTGTCGTCGAGGATCGTTGTTGCGCGCGACCGAGACGTTGCCCACACACGACCGCTCGTCGGATGGGGATCTCCGGTGTCAGCTGCAATTCGCAACGCGACGTCCCGAAGGTCGGTCAACTCCTGCGGGTCGGGCGGAAACGGAGCCCCGACTCGTGTATGAAAGCTGGCGCCGCCGCCCGGCGACTTTGTTGCCGCGATGACCCCGGCCGACCCTGCGACAGCCACGATCAGGGCGATGCCGAGAATGAGTACGCGTCTACGCCGGAGCATCTCGTCATTAACTACTCGTTGGTGGCGTTACAAAGTAACGCGTAGGCGCCGCGGCGGTTCAGAGCGCGGAGCGCTAAAGGGCTTTGTCGACCTTGCCCGCCTTTAGGCAGCGGGTGCAGACGTACGCGCGGGTCGGTCGTCCGTCGAGGAGCACGCGGACGCGCTGGAGATTCGGGTCGAAGCGCCGCTTCGTGGCCACCATCGAATGGCTCCGGCTGTGACCGAAGGACGGCTTCTTTCCGCAGACTGCGCACACCTTTGCCATGGGACGGAAGAGTGTAGCGGGAGCTTGCTAGTGCAAGCCGCCCGCGGCCTGCGCGCGGAGCTGGGAGAACACGTCCGCCATCTCGAGGGCCGTCCGCACGGCGTCCCCCGCCCGGTCGATCCGCTCCTCGGCCTGCTCGCGGGTGTCCACGGTCAGAACGCCGAACGCGACCGGAACGCCCGTCTCGAGCGCGGCCAACTGGAGGCCGCTAGCCGCTTCGCTGGCCACGTAGTCGAAGTGCGGCGTCTCGCCCCTGATCACGCACCCGAGCGCGACCACGCAGGCGTAACGGCGCGTCTTCGCGAGCGCCATCGCAGCCAGCGGGAGCTCGAACGCGCCCGGGACCGGCATCACCATCACCGCCTCGCGCGCGACGCCGACCTCCTCGAGCTCCGCGAGCGCACGCTCGAGCAGCCGGTTCGTGATCTCGCCGTTGAAGCGGCTGACGACGACGGCGACGGCGCGGCGGCCGTCGACGCCTCCGGACAGGACGCTGTACCCCTCCGGGACGCGGAGCTCACCGGCTGCGTGCTCAGCGGCGGGCTCCGCCTCCGGCTCCTCGGCTTCGGGCTCCAGCTCCTGCGGCAGCTCGACCGGCGCGTCGCCGTCAGCGGACTCCTCCTGCGGCTGCGCCGCCCCCAGCTCCCGCAGTCGCGACTCGATCTCGTCGATCCGCTCGCTCATTCCTCTTTGCCCTCGGCGAAACGCACGTCCTGGTGGTGCAGGCGGTGCCCGAGCTTGTCGCGCTTCGTGTCGAGGTACCGGCGGTTCTCGTCCGTGGGCTCGACCTCGATCGGGACCTGCTCGACGACCGTCAGGCCGAAGCCTTCGATCCCGGTCAGCTTCTTCGGGTTGTTCGTGAGGATGCGAATCGTCGTCAACCCGAGGTCGGCGAGGATCTGGTTGCCGATCCCGTACTCGCGCGCGTCCGCCGGGAGCCCGAGCTCTAGGTTCGCCTCGACCGTGTCGAAGCCCGCCTCCTGGAGCTCGTACGCCTTGAGCTTGTTCAGCAGTCCGATGCCGCGGCCCTCCTGGGTCATGTAGAGCAGCACGCCGCAATCCTCGTCGGCGAGCCGGGCGAGCGCCTGCGCGAGTTGCTCGCCGCAGTCGCAGCGCAGCGAGTGGAAGACGTCGCCGGTCAGGCACTCCGAGTGGACGCGGACGAGCACGTCCTCGGCGCCGTCGACCTCGCCGCGGACGAGCGCGATGTGATGCTTGCCGGTCAGCTTCTCGCGGAACGCGATCGCCTGGAACTCGCCGTACGCCGTCGGCAGGCGGACCGAGGTCGTCCGCTCGACGAGCTTCTCCGTCCGCCGCCGGTACTCGATCAGGTCGGCGACCGTGATCAGCTTGATCTCGTGCTGCCCGCAAAACTCGACGAGGTCGGGGACGCGCGCCATCGTCCCGTCCTCCTTCATCACCTCGCACACGACGCCCGCGGGGTTGAGGCCCGCGAGGCGTGCGAGGTCGACTGCCGCCTCCGTCTGGCCGGCGCGCCTGAGCACGCCGCCTTCGCGTGCGCGCAGCGGGAAGACGTGGCCGGGCTGGACGAGGTCGCCTGGCCCCTTGGTCGGGTCGATCGCGACCTGGATCGTGCGCGAGCGGTCCTGGGCGGAGATTCCGGTCGACACGCCCTCGCGGGCCTCGATCGAGACGGTGAAAGCCGTCTGTAGGGGTGCCTCGTTGCGATCGGCCATCTGGCGCAGACCGAGCTCGTCGCACCGCTCGTCGGTCAGCGGGAGGCAGATCAGGCCGCGCGCGTGCATGGCCATGAAGTTGATCGCCTCTGGAGTCGCGAACTGGGCCGCGATCGTCAGGTCGCCCTCGTTCTCACGGTCGGCCGCGTCGACGACGACCACGAACTTGCCCTGGCGGATGTCCTCGATCGCGTCCTCGATCGCGGCGAAGTTCCTGGTCTCCGGCGCAGCCAACGTCATCAGCCTGAAATCGTATCCCGGTCGATCAGTTTCTCGACGTACTTGGCGAGCACGTCCACCTCGAGGTTGACCTCGTCGCCCGGCTCCAGGGCCCCGAGCGTCGTCACTTCGAGGGTGTGTGGAATCAGGGCGACCTCGAAGGCATTCTCGCGCAGGCCGGCGATCGTGAGCGAGACGCCGTCGACCGTGATCGAGCCCTTCTCGACGCAGTAGCGCAGGATCTCGGGCGCCGCCTCGACCCAGACGCGCGCGTCTTCGATCGAGGCGATCCGACCGACCGCGTCCACGTGACCCTGCACGAAATGGCCGCCGAGTGGGTCGCCTGCACGGGTCGCGGTCTCGAGATTGACCTCGGCCTGGGACTCGAGCCGGCCGAGAGTCGTTCGGTCGAGCGTCTCCGCGACCGCGGTCACGGAGAAGCGTCCGTTCGAGACTGCGGTCGCGGTCAGGCAGGCGCCGCCGACCGACACCGAGTCGCCGATGCCGAGCTCCGAGGCGGTCGCCGGAGCGTCGATCTCGAAGCGCAGGCCCTCGGGCTCCTGCTGCATCGAGACGACGCGCCCGCGCTCGCGAACGATTCCCGTGAACATCGGTAGAAGGCTAGTCAGACACCGAGGGCGAGCGCTTCCAGTGTCTCTCGCGCGATCATCTCCAGCTCGCCGCGCTCGCCGGGAGCGACCGTTCTCAGGTGCTCGGCGAGCTCGTCCACCGCCTCCAGCTGGCCCGGGGCGAGGGCGTCGCGGTCGCTCTCCGCGAGGCCGCGCTCGAGCTCGGCGTTGCCGATGTGCCTCGCGAGCCAGCGCGAGATGAGCATGATCAGCCGGTCGTCCGTGCGTGGCTCAGGGCTCATGGACATAGGCGATCAGGAGCACATCCTCGCCCACGGCTCGCGCGGTCTGACGTGTGAACGCGACCTGCGCGTTCAAGCGGGGGCCTGCACCCGAGATCGTCGGCGCCAAGAAGATCATCACCTTGTCGACGACGTCCGCCTCGAAGAACGAGGAGGCGAGGGTCGGGCCGCCTTCGAGCATCAGCGATTGCACGTTCTCCTCGGCGAGCCGCTCGAGCTCTTCGTCGAGCGGACCGGAGAGCAGCTCGAGGTCCGATCCGTCGGGGAGCGGCCCCCGCCCGAACGCCAGCCGGCGCGGCTGGCGAACGACCTCCACGTCGCGCGCATCGAGGCGCGGGTTGTCCGCCCGAACGGTTCCCATCCCGACCGCGACCGCGTCGGAGGCGGCCCGCAGCTCGTGCACGAGCCGCCTGCTCTGTCCGCCCGAGACCCAGCGCTCGCCGGGCACGGTCATCCGCCCGTCTAGGGTCACCGCCGCCTTGTAGGTCACGAACGGCCGCCCGAGCCGCGCCCACGTGAGCCAGGCCTCGATCTGCACGCGCGCCTCCCACAGATCGGCGAGCTCGACCTCGACGCCGGCCTCGCGCAGGCGTGCGATCCCGTCGCGAGTCGGATCCTTCGCGCCCACGACGACCTTCGCGATCCCGGCGGCGAGGATCGCGTCGACGCACGGCGGGGTCGTCCCGTGGTGGTCGCACGGCTCGAGCGTCACATGGAGCGTCGCGCCCCGTGCCGACTCGCCCGCGGCCTCGAGCGCGGCGACCTCGGCGTGCGGCCCGCCCTTCCGCTCGTGCCAGCCTTCGCCGACAACGGCTCCGCCTTGGACGACGACGGCTCCCACGACCGGGTTCGGATGCGCCGTCCCGCGCCCGCGCTCCGCGAGCTCGATTGCGCGCTCGAGCATCAGGGCGCGGCGAGGAGGCGGTACGCGGCCGCGATGTCCTTCTGGCCGAAGACGCTCGTCCCGGCCACGAGCAGGCTCGCGCCCGCCTCGCGCAGCTCCCGGACGTTGTCCGGGCCGACCCCGCCGTCGACCTGGATGTAGACGTCGTCGGGCAGCAGCTCGCGCAGCCGCCGTACCCGCGGGATCGTCTCCGGCATGAAAGGCTGTCCCGAGTAGCCGGGATGAATGCTCATGCACAGGACGATGTCGACGAGCCCGCGCGCGGCCTCGGCCACGGGCTCCGGCTCGGTCTCCGGGTTGAACGCGACGCCGACGCCGAGCCCCAGCTCCCGTGCCTGCGCGATCACGCCCGGCAGGTCGTCGCACACCTCGTAGTGGACGGTCACGCTGTCGCCGCCGGCCTCGGCGATCGCCCGGAAGTGCTTCTCCGGTGAGACGATCATCAGGTGGCAGTCGAGGACGCCGCCGAGCTCGTGGACGAGCGGCGAGATCGACCTGAGGACGATCGGCCCGATCGTGATCGGCTCGACGAACTGGCCGTCTCCGACATCGAACTGGAATATCCGCGCACCCGCGCCCATGACGTTCTCGATCTGCTCGCCGAGCCGCGAGAAGTCGGAGGCGTAGATGGACGGCTCGACCTCGACTCCGCGCACCCAGTCACTCCAGCCCATGATCAGGAGCGTAAGCCGCGGAGCCAGGCGTCGTAGGCCATACGGGTGCCGCCTTCCGGCTGCACCTCGAGCAATTCGAGGCGGTCGCCGTCGACTCGCGATCGCCAGACGACCACGCTGCGGCCCTCGACCTCGCCGCGCGCGCCGATGTGAGGAGACAGCGCGCGGATGCGGTCGTGGAGCTCCTTCGCCGGCCGCGACCAGTCGAGCTCGCGGTCGGCCGGGCCGATCTTCTCCGCGTACGTCGGCTCTCCAACCTGCGGCGAGAAGGAGTCGTCGGCGAGAGCTTCGTCGACCAGATCAGGCGCAAGACGGGCGACCTCGGCGTACACGTCTCCGGCAGTCGTATCGCCGCCGATCCGGAGGTCGTGCGACGCGACGATCGGGCCGGCATCGAGCTCCTCGACGAGGCGGATCACCGAGACCGCGCTCTCCTCGTCGCCGGCCATGATCGCGCGCTCGATCGGGGCTGCCCCGCGCCAGCGCGGAAGCCGCGACGGGTGGACGTTGAGCCAGGTCGCCTGGTCGAGCAAGCTGGACGGGATCAGCGCGCCGTAGGCGACGACGACGATCGTGTCGACGCCGTCGAACGAGAAGGACTCGTCGAGCCGCTCGTCTTGACGGACGGGAATGCCGAGCCGCTCCGCTACCTCCTTGGCCGGAGGCGCTCCGACCTTGCGGCCACGTCCACGCGGCCGGTCGGGGCGCGTGAGCAGGAACTCGATGTCGTGCTCACCGGCGAGGCCTTCAAGGACGTCCGCGCCCAGCGGCGCGGACGCCGCGACCGCGAGCCTCACAGCGCGGCAGATTGCCGCAGGACCGCGAGCGCCTCGCGCTTGCCCTCGGGCGTCGTGCGATCGAGGATCAGGACGCCGTCGAGATGATCGAGCTCGTGCTGCGCGACCCGCGCGGGCAGGCCCTCGAGCTCGAGCGTGACATCGTTCCCCTCGGCGTCGCGAGCATCGATGCGCACGCGAACAGGGCGCTCGACCGGCACCACGACCCCCTGCATCGACAGGCAGCCCTCGTCGTCGGAGTCCAGCTCGTCGGCGCGCTCGACGATCACGGGGTTGACGAGCGCCCGCGGCTCCTGCTCCTCCTCGGCCTGGATCACGAACACGCGCCGCAAGATGCCGACCTGGTTCGCCGCCAGCCCGACCCCGCGCGCGTCCTGCATGAGGCGGATCATCCGCTCGACGAGCTGCGCGAGGTCGCCGTCGAACTCCTCGACCTCCTGGGCCCCGAGGCGAAGCACCGGATCCGGGTACTGGCGGATCTGCGCGAGCGCCAGCCGCCTCGTCGCAGCGGCCTGCGCGTCGAGCTCGTCGTTCTTGACCTGGCCCTGCTCAGCCATGGCTTCGAGTGTAGTCAGAGGTTCTGGGGGTCCACGTCGACGACTGCTGATAGATCGGCCTCGCGCATCGCCCTGGACGCGGACGCGAGCAGGCGACCCGCGCGCGAGGCGACCTCCCGCGGACGCTCCGTCTTCACGACGAGCTGCGCACGATGCCGTCCCCGGAGCCGGAACAGCGCCGCCGGCCCGAGCAGCTCTCCCGGGGCGTCCGCGAGCCCGTCGGCGAGCTCCGTCAGCGCGCGCAGCGCGTCCTCCCGTTCCGGCCCGGTGACGAGGATGCGCACGAGGTGCCGGTACGGCGGGTAGCCCAGCTCGCGGCGGCGCTCGAGCTCGCCCGCGAGGAAGCCTTCGACGTCCTGGCGCGCGGCGAGCGCGACCGCCCGCGACTCGGGCTGGAACGTCTGCACGAGGACGCGTCCCGGGGCGTCACGGCCGCTGCGCCCGGCCAGCTGGGTGACGAGCTGGAACGTACGCTCCTCCGCGCGGAAGTCGGGCACGCCCAGGCCTGTGTCGGCGTCGATCACGGCCGCGAGCGATACGTCCGCGAAGTGGTGCCCCTTGGCGACCATCTGCGTGCCGACGAGCACGGCGCGGTCTGCGGCCGCGAAGCGCCTCAGCGTCGCCGCCGGCTCGCCGGGTTTCTCGATCGCGTCGGCGTCGAGCCGGAGGCGCTCGAGCTCGGGAACGTGCGCTTCCAGCTCCCGTTCGAGCCGTTGCGTCCCGGCTCCGATCCGTGCGAGCTCGACCGAGCCGCAGGCGGGGCAGGCCTCGGGCGACGCTTCCGAGTGCCCGCAGTGGTGGCAATGCAGCGCCTCGTCCCTGTGCAGCACGAGCGCGACGTCGCAGTTCGGGCAGCGCCTCGTCTCGCCGCAGGCACGGCAGTGCAGCGCGGGCGCGACCCCGCGGCGGTTGAGCAGGAGGATCGCCTTGCCTCCGCCCTCCGCGAGCTTGCCGAGCTCGGCGAGGAGCGGCGCGGACAGCGGATACCCGGCTTCGCCGCGCAGGTCGATCGTGCGCACCGTTGGGCGGCGGACGCCGATCCGCTCCCCGAGCTCGAGCCGCTCGAGCCGCTCCCAGCTCTCGGGGCGGGGCGTCGCGCTCCCGTAGATCGCGACGGCGCCTTCGAGCGAGGCGCGCTTCGCGGCCACCGTGCGCGCATCGTAGCGCGGATCGGACTCCTGCTTGTACGCGGCGTCGTGCTCCTCGTCGACGCAGATCAGGCCGAGCCGCGGCAGCGGGGCGAAGACGGCCGAGCGCGCACCGATCACGATCGGCGCAGCTCTCGAGGCGATGCGCTCGCGCTCGTCTCGCCGTTCCGCCTCGGTCAGCGACGAGTGGAGGATCGCAACGCGGTCGCCGAAGCGCGCCCGGAAGCGGCCGACCGTCTGTGGCGCAAGCGCGATCTCGGGGACGAGGACGATCACGCCGAGCTCGCGGGCGAGCGCCTCGACCGCGGCCTGTAGGTAGACCTCGGTCTTCCCGCTGCCGGTCGCGCCGTAGAGCAGGAAGTGGCCGCCGCCCTCGGCGTACGCGCGCCCGAGCCTGGCGAGCGCACGCTCCTGCGCCGCGGTCAGCGCATCCGGTTCCGGCTCGCCGTCCAAAGCGTCGCGTTCCGCCGGCTGCGGCAGCACCTTGCGGCGCGCGCGCTTCGGAGGGGCGACGAGCGCAAGTGCTCGGCCGGGTGTCGAGCCGTAGTAGTCCGCCAGCCAGAGCGCGAGCTCGACGAGCGGAGCGGGCAGCGACTCGACGACGCGCTCGATCGGAGCAGCCTCGATTCCCGACGGGGGCGAGTCCTCGAGACCGATCACAACCCCGCGTTGACGAGCCCCGCCGAGCCTGACTGAGACGACGTCCCCGCGAACGACATCCTCGGGAACCTCGTACGTGAACGGGCGTGCCAGAGCACGCGTCGTCACGAGCGGATAGACCGAGGCGTAGTGCGTCACGCCCCGCAGGCTACGCCGAGGGTCAGACTCCGGCGGCTTCGATGATGAAGTCGGTCGCGAAGCCGAGGAACAGCCCCGCGAGCAGCATCCAGGCGACGAGCGTCTTGTACCCGAGCTTCTGGTTGACGTTCATCAGCTGGATCACGACGTAGAGGATCGAGCCGGCCGCGAGCGCAAGGAAGGCGACCGACACGGTCTCGTTCACCCAAACGTGGCCGAGCAGCGTCCCGACGAAGGTCGGACCCCCGCCGATCAGCCCAAGCAGGAAGAGGAACTTCCACGAGGGCCGTGTCTCGGAGCCCGAGAGCGGCGCGACGATGCCGAAGCCCTCGGTCGCGTTGTGGAGGCCGAAGCCGATGATGAGAACGAGGGCCAGCGTCACCTGGTCCTGGGCCGCCGACTGTCCGATCGCGAGGCCCTCGGAGAAGTTGTGCAGCCCGATGCCCGTTGCGATCAGCAGCGCGAGCCAGGCTGCCGGCGAGAGGCCGGCCACCCACGAGCGTTCGAACTCGGCCGCAGACGCTGCGCCCGGGCCGAGCATCGCCTTGCTGCGCTGGCGGCCGAACCACCGGTCGTAGTAGACGAGGCTCATCATGCCGATCGAGACGCCGGCCGCGAACGTCACGGCGAGCCGGACGAAGTCGACCCACGAGCCCCCCTCGTCGGTCGCCGACTTCAGCGCCTCCTCGACGGGCTCGATGCCGTGGACGAGCACGTCCCAGAGCAGGAAGAGCAGGATTCCCGTCGCCATCGCGCTCAGCGCCGCCTTCAGCCGGGTGCTCGCGCTCTTGATCCGTCCGATCGGAAGGCCGAGGAAGATCGTGAAGCCGGCGAGCGCGCCGAGGACGAGCAGCTGAGCTGTGGACACGGTCGGTCTGGGTCTCCTTCTTCGGTTTGTAAGGCTAACCTTACAAGCGGCGCGCACTATATTCAAATCCGCATGGCGGTGCGCCACTCAGTCGACGAGTACCTGGAGACGATCTACTTTCTGGCGTTCCCGATCGGGGAATACAGCCCGGCGAGCAGCTCCTCCCCCACGCTCGCGTCTCGCGTCGCGGAGATGCTCGGCGTCTCGCGCGCCTCGGCCGGCGAGATGCTGAAGCGGCTCGAGAAGGAGGGCCTGATCAGGCGCGGCGAGCACAAGGAGGCGCTGCTCACGCCCGCCGGCCGGAAGCGCGCGGAGAAGGTCGTGCGCAAGCACCGGATCGTCGAGCGGCTGCTGACGGACTTCATGGGCTACACCGCGGCGGAGGCGCACGTCTACGCGGACGACATCGGCGAGACGTTCTCGGACGACATGGTCGAGCGGATGGAGGAGAAGCTCGGCTACCCGGAGCGCTGTCCGCACGGCTGGCCGGTCGACCCCGAGTTCGAACAGGCCGAGAACAGCGAGCTGGCCCCGCTCGCGGCGCTCGAGGCTCCGGCCAAGGCGACGATCGTCCGGCTCGCCGAGCACGACGGCGAGCTCCTGCACTGGTTCTACGACGAGGGCTACGTGCCGGGGACGAAGCTCGAGCTCCGCGACACGCAGCCGGCCGCCGGGCAGTTCACGGTCGAGGTCGACGGGCGCGAGCAGACAATCGCCGAAAAGGCCGCGGCCGGCCTCTTCGTCAAGCTCCAGTAAGGGAGGGTCTGGGAGAGCCGGGAGGCTCCCCCAGACCGGGTGGGGGATCTAGTAGCCGCCGCCTCCGTACCCGCCGCCGGAAGATGGTTGCGGGGTTGGAGTCGAAGCCGCCTTGCCGGACACTGCCACGACGCGCCACGTGCCGACGTCCTTGAAGCCGTTGCCCTTCATGTCGCCGGGCTTGTGGTCTTCCGCGAACGTGTACAGCGGGCCGCCCTTGTAGGCGACCTGGGACCGGCCGTCGGGACGCTTCACGGTGCCGAGCGACTTCGCGCCGGTCGGTGTCACGCCCTTGGCGACGACGAGCGGGTGCCAGAGCGAGAGGCACGCTCCATTCGTGCAGATGAAGTGCCCCTTCCGCTCGACGCTCAGGTGGTAGAGCGTCAGGCCACGGCGATTGACGAGGAGCGACTTGCCGCCGAGCATCCTCGTCTTGACGACGGCCTGCTTGTGGCTGTCGCTCATCGAACGCGCGGCGAGCGCACCGATCAGCGCTGCCACGGCTACCACGAGGATCACCGGCACGATCAGTTTCGCATTGCGCATTTTTGGCCCTCCTGGAAAGGTGAGTGTCGAGCCTCCGAGTGGTGCTTCAGTGGGGCTCGTCACCCGGGAATACGCGTGCGAGAGGCCCGCGGATTGTCAGCGCGGACGACGCTTAACGCGAGGTCAACAGAACGCTAGGCGGTTGCCGGCTCGCCGATGCCGGCGGCCTGGCGCAGCGCCTCGGCCTTGTCGGTCCGCTCCCACGTGAAGTCGTGGTCGTCGCGTCCGAAATGCCCGTACGCGGCCGTCTTCGAGTAGATCGGCCGGCGCAGGTCGAGGTCGCGGATGATCGCGCCGGGCCGCAGGTCGAAGTGCTCCATGACGAGCTCCTCCATGCGCTCGACCGGGACCTTCTCGGTGCCGAACGTCCGCAACGCCACCGACACCGGATGCGCGACGCCGATCGCGTAGGCGACGTTCACTTCGCAGCGGTCGGCGAGCCCGGCGGCGACGAGGTTCTTCGCCACGTAGCGGGCCGCGTACGCCGCCGAGCGGTCGACCTTCGTCGGATCCTTGCCCGAGAAGGCGCCGCCGCCGTGTCGTGCAGCGCCGCCGTACGTGTCGACGATGATCTTGCGTCCGGTGAGCCCGGTGTCGCCCATCGGCCCGCCGAGCACGAACTTCCCCGTCGGGTTCACGTAGACGAAGTCGCGCTCGTGGAGGCGCTTCTCGTCGTACAGGTGCGACGGCAGGATCGGCCGCAGGACGCGATCGATGATGTCCGGCTTGATCAGGTCCTCCGAGCTGATCCCATTCGAGTGCTGCGTCGAGACCAGGATGCGCTCGAGCTCGACCGGCTTCTGAGCGCCGTGCTCGTCGACCTCGTAGCGGACGGTCACCTGCGCCTTGCCGTCGGGCCGCAGGTACGGCAGGTCGCCCGCCTTGCGCACCTCGGCGAGCCGCTTGCAGATCTTGTGCGCGAGCATGATCGGGAGCGGCATCAGCTCCTTCGTCTCGTTCGTCGCGTACCCGAACATCATTCCCTGGTCGCCCGCGCCGAGCTTGTCGAGCGGGTCGTCGTCGCCCGGGTCGTGCTGCACCTCGTACGACGAGTCGACGCCCTGCGCGATGTCCGGCGACTGCTCGTCGATCGCGACCACGACGCCGCACGTCGTTGCGTCGAAGCCCCACTCCGAGTGCGTGTAGCCGATCTCCGAGATCCGGTCGCGCACGATGCGCGCCACATCGACGTAGGTGTCGGTGGTGATCTCGCCCGCGACCACGACGAGCCCGGTCGTGATCAGAGTCTCGCAGGCAACGCGCCCGTTGACGTCGTCCTGGAGAACGGCGTCGAGCACCGAGTCCGACACCTGGTCGGCGATCTTGTCCGGATGCCCCTCGGTGACGGACTCCGACGTGAACAGGAACTCGCGGGACGACATTCCCGCGGAGGCTACTTGATCGCCAAGAAGCCCGAAATGGTCGACCGGTCGCCGTCCTGCTTCGAGTAGAGCACCGTCGAATGCAGCGGCGCGGTGTTGGCGCGCACGTCCGGCGGGACCGAGCCCGGTCCGCCGAGGTGGAAGACGTAGGGGATGCCGGACTTGAGGTTCAGGTAGACGAGCGAGGACATCTCGCGCGGAGCGCCGGACGCGTCGAGTGCTTCCTCGTAGACCGGGTCCATGGCCAGCTTCTCGCCGTTTCCGAGGGCCTGATCGACGAGCGTCCTCTCGTTCGAGAGGAGCAGCTTTCCGTCGGTGACGACGGCGACGATCGAGAGCCCGTCGAGCAGGATCTGCTTGCCCTCGACGCCGTGGATCATGACCGGGCCCACGTGCTGTCCGCCGAGAGACGCGAGAGCGGCGAAGCGGTCGACGATCTTCCGCGCGTTTGCCTCGTCGGGGACGTGGAGCACGACGAGCACGTTCGGGGTCTTGTCTCCACCGCGGTAGACCGCGATCGCGCCCTCCTTCGAGAAGAGCGGAAGGAGGTCGGCCTTGATCGAGAAGCCGAGCGCCTGCTCGAGCTCGGTGATCTTCGTCTTCAGCCCCGGGACGCTCTCGTCTCCCGAGAGCAGGGCGTTGTCGAAGGCGTCCTCGAGGTTGCCGAACGCGACGTACGCGAGCGCGTCCGCCGGCAGGACCTGGTCGAGCTGGGGCGAGAAGCTGCCGGTCGTCGGCTGCCCCTTGCTCTTGTACGCGGCCTGGACGGCGACCCCGTCGTCCTCGGCGCCGGCCGAGAACGAGACCGACTCGAGCGTGCCGAAGCTCTCGGAGAACCGGCGGAGGTCGCGCGCGTCGGGGCTCTTCGCGGCTTCCTGCTCGATCAGCTGGTACAGGCGCTGCCCGCTCACGTACCCGCGCAGGACCGCGTCGTCGGGCAGGTCGCCCATCGCGTCCTGGAACGCGGATTCGTCGGCGAGCGAGTCCCCGGCCTCGCGGGCCTGCTCGAAGTTGTCCAGCGCCTGGCGGTTGTCGGCGAAGACCGTCCAGCCGTCGATCTCGCGGTGCACCTGCGGGTCGTCGCCGGCCTCGAGGAGCTGGTCGAACTTCGCGGCGTTCTTCGGCTTCGTGAAGAAGACGTAGTTGTGCTCGGCGTCCTTGAAGTCGAGCAATGCGAGGTTGAGCTCCGTGCCGAGCGCGGGCTTCACGTCGCGCTCCCAGCTCAGGCCGTCCTCGAGCAGGTCCTTGCGGGCGCTCGCGAGCAGCTTCTCGCGTCCGGGGAAGTGCCCGAGCAGCGCGTCGGCCTTCGCCCACTGGCTCGAGGCCGGATCGGTGACGCCGGTGAGGTAGACGGCCGTGCTGGCCGGCGCGAAGCTTGCGCCCTCGGGAGTCGACGCCGCCTGCTCGGCCGTGCCGCAACCGGAGACGGCGATCGCAAGGACCGCGAGCAGCGAGATCCGCAGGAGCCGCTTGACGCCCATCGCCTGGCTCATCGGCCCGCCGAGGTCGAGGCTTGAGCGCTACTCGGCAGTCGGGCGTCGACCCATGAGCCCCGCGATCAGGTCGTCGAGGCTCTTGCCCTCGAGGATGTCGCAGACGGCGCTCGTGATCGGCATCTCGACGCCGACCCGCCGGGACAGATCGCGGAGCACGAGCGCCGTGGTCAGCCCCTCGACCGTTCCGATCTCGGCGGCCGCGTCCTCGGGCGAAGTGCCGCGCGCGATCAGCTCCCCGGCGCGGCGGTTGCGCCCGAGGTGCGACCAGCAGGTGGCGATCAGGTCGCCCAGGCCGGCGAGCCCGGAGAACGTCTCTCCGCGACCGCCGCAGGCCGCGCCTAGCCGCGCCATCTCCGCGAGCCCGCGCGTGACGATCCCGGCCTTGGCGTTGTCCCCGAGGCCGAGCCCGTCGACCCCGCCCGCAGCGAGCGCGATCACGTTCTTCGACGCCGCTGCGAGCTCGACCCCGATCAGATCCTCGTTCACGTAGACGCGGAAGATCAACGAGTTCAGCTCGTGCTGGAGCCGTTCGGCGAGGGCCACGTCTGCGCTCGCGATCACGGCCGCCGCGGGCAGGCCGTGGCCGATCTCCTCGGCGAAGTTCGGCCCCGAGAGAACGGCTACCGGGCGATCGCCGAGAAGCGTCGAGAGGCGGTTCCCGGTTGCGGGATCGAGCCCTTTCGTCAGGCTGAGCACGGGCCCGTCGTCGGGCAGCGCGCCGACGACGTCGGAGAACGCGTGGCTCGGAACCGCGATCACGACGAGCTCCGACTCGGCCAGCGGCGCGTCGTCGAGCGGCGCCGCCGAGATCCCGTCCAGCGGCACATCCGCCAGGTACCGGGGGTTGCGCCCGGTGTCCGCGATCGTGCGCGCCTGCTCGGGGTCGCGCGCCGCGAGCGTGACCTCGTGCCCGCGCTCCGCCAGCACGCGTGCGAACGCCGTCCCCCACGCCCCGGCGCCGACCACAGCCGCCTTCACGAGCGGCGCACGAAGTCAATCGCCACGGGCACGCCCTCGAGCTCGAACCGCTCTCGGAGCTGGTTCTCCACCCAGTAGCCGTAGTCCCGTGTGATCAGGCCGGGATCGTTGACGAAGAAGCGGAAGCGCGGCGGGCGCACGGTGGTCTGTGTTCCGTACAGGAGGTTGAGGCTCTTTCCGTTTCGGGACGGAGGCTGGCGGACCTGCCGAAGCTCGTTCAGGAAGCGGTTCAGCTCGCCGGTCGGGACGCGCGCGGTGTACTTGCCGTAGAGCTCCTCGACCCGGTCGAGCACCTTGCTGACCCCGCGCTTCGTCTTCGCCGAGGCGGCCACGATCGGCGGCCGCTGCCTGAGGCGCGGCGCGAGCCGCTCGCGCACGTCCTCGATCCCGACCTGCGCGATGTCCCACTTCGAGAGTACGACGAGCGTCGAGGACATGGACTTTCGGGCGATGTCCGCGATCGACAGGTCCTGCTCGACGACGCCCTCGCTCGAGTCGACGAGGACGAGCGCCACGTCGGCCCGCTCCGCCGCCTGGAGCGCGCGCAGCTCCGAGTAGTACTCGATGCCCTGCCGCTGCCTGCGCTTGCGGCGGAGGCCCGCGGTGTCGACGAGGACAAACGTCCGCTCGCCGCGCCGAAGCACGGTGTCGATCGAGTCGCGGGTCGTTCCCGGCTGCTCGGAGACGATCACCCGCTCTTCGCCGAGCAACGCGTTCAAGAGGCTCGACTTGCCGACGTTCGGCCGCCCCAGGATCGCCACCCGGATCGCCTCCTCGCTCGCCTCGGCCGGCCCGCCTCCCGGGAGCCGGGCGACGATCGCGTCGAGCAGGTCGCCGGTGCCGTGGCCGTGCACGGACGACACGGGAATCGGGTCGCCCAGCCCGAGCCGGTGGAACTCGAACGCCTCGGCCTCGCGCCCCGGCTCGTCGATCTTGTTCGCGATCAGGAAGATCGGCTTGCGGGAGTGACGCAGGATCGCGGCCAGCTCCTCGTCGCCGGGCGTGATCCCGATCCGCGTGTCGAGCACGAAGAGGACGAGGTCGGCCTCGGCGATCGCGCGGCGCGCCTGTTCTGCGACCTGCTGGGTCAGCGGCGAGGGGTCTGCGATGTCGACGCCGCCCGTGTCGACGAGCAGGAAGCGCTGGCCGGCCCACTCGCAGACGACCTCCTTCCGGTCGCGCGTCACGCCGGGTGTCTCATGGACGACGGCCTGGCGCGAGCCCGTCAGCCGGTTGACGAGCGTCGACTTGCCGACGTTCGGAAAGCCGACGACCGCGACTGTGCCAAGCAGCTCTTCGGTGCTCACGGGGGCGGTGTGGCGAAGTCGGGACGGCCATTCTCGTGCAGGCCCCCGAGCCAGCGCCAGAGCCGGTGGATCTCGTCCTGGATCAGCGCCGAGCCCTCACGGTAGCCCTTGCCCGAGCGCGGGATGCCCTCGAAGCGCATCGGCTCGCCCCACGCGATCGACACGGGATGGAAGTTGCCGAGCGACCAGAACTGGCTCCCGTAGATCGCGGCCGGCACGACCGGCACGTCCTCCTGGAGCGCGACCATCGCCGCGCCGGGCAACGCCTCTCCGGGCATGCCGTTCTTCTGGCGCGTCCCCTCGACGAAGAGCCCGAGCGCGTGCCCGTCGCGGACGATGTCGCGCATGGCACGCACGGCGTCGCGGTCGGACTCACCGCGTCGCACCGAGCGAGTCCCGAACGCGCGGATCAGATGCCCGAGCCCGAAGTGGCTGTGGATCTCGCTTTTCGCGAGGTAGTGGATCGTCCGCGGACAGGCCGAGCCGAAGGCGGGCGGATCGATCCACGAGAAATGGTTGAAGGCGAGGACGACTCCGCCCTCGAGCGGTACGCGCTCGGCTCCGTAGTTCCTGAGTGGCGCGAAGAGCCTCGTGAGCGGCTCGATCGTCAACCGCCCGACCGCCCAGACGGCGTCGACGTTGCTCATGCGGGCATGCGCGATCGGACCAGCGCTTCGATCCGATCGACGACGTCCTCGACGTCGAGGTCGCTCGTGTCGATCTCGAGCGCGTCCTCGGCGGGCTGCATCCGGGCGCGGTCGCTGTCGTCGCGGGCGCGCAGGTCGGTCGCGAGGGCGTCGGCGCCGATGTCCGGGCGCTCCGCCTGCCGCCGCTCCTCGCGCACCCTGCGCTCGGCGACGAGATAGACCTTCACGTCTGCGTTCGGGCAGACGACGGTTCCGATGTCGCGCCCTTCGATCACCGCGTCGCCGAGCTCGGCGAGCTCCCGCTGGCGCTCCCGCATGACTTCGCGCACCTCGGGGTGACGCGCCACCACCGGAACCATCCGGTCGATCCGTGACTGCCGGATCGCCGAGGTGACGTCGCTACCCGCGATCGAGACCCGGCCCGACTCGTCCAGGTCGACCCGGTCCTTGCGCGCGAGCTCCCCGAGCTTCTCGCCCTCGCCGAGGTCGATCCCTTCCTGCATGGCGAGCCAGGTCAGCGCGCGGTACATCGCGCCCGTGTCGAGGTAGCGGAAGCCGAGGCGCTCCGCGAGGCGGCTTGCGACCGTGCTTTTTCCCGCCCCTGCGGGCCCGTCGATGGTGACGATCATCTCTGTGTGATCGACTCGAGAAGGTCGAAGAATCCGGGGAAGCTTATCGCCACCGCTTCGGCGTCCTCGAGCCGCACGCCTTCGCGCGAGACGAGCCCGGCGATCGCGCCGAGCATCGCAAGCCGGTGATCGCCGAACGAGTCCATGCCCCCACCCCTGGGGCGGGATGGGACCCCTCTCACCCTGAAGCCATCATCGCTCGCCGCGATGCGCACGCCAAGGGCTTTCAGCGAAGTTGTCACTGTTTCGATCCTGTCCGTTTCCTTTACGCGCAGCTCGGCGGCTCCGCGGACGACCGTCTCTCCGCGTGCCAGCGCGGCGGCGAGCGCGACCAAAGGCAGCTCGTCGATCAGCCGCGGCACCTCGTCGGCGTCGACCTGAGTCGCGGTGAGCGGCGCCGAGCGCACCTCGAGGTCGGCGACCGGCTCGCCGCCTTCCGTTCGCCGGTTGAAGACGGCGATGTTCGCGCCCATGCGTTCGAGCACGTCGAGGAGGCCGGTGCGGAGCGGATTGACATTCAAGCCCTGGACGAGGAGCTCCGACCCGCTGAGCAGCGTCGCGGCGACGACGAACGGCGCCGCCGACGAGAAGTCGCCCGCGATCCGCACGTCGACCGGGGGCAGGCTGTCGACGGGCGAGACCGAGATCTCGGCGCCCCGGCGCCGGACCGACACGCCGAGCTCGCGGAGCAGCCGCTCGGTGTGGTCGCGAGTCGGTTTGCGCTCGACGACGCGGGTCGGGCCGCCGTCGGCGAGCAGCCCGGCGAGCAGAACCGCCGACTTGACCTGGGCGCTCGCCATCGGCGGCTCGTAGCGGATCGGCTTCAGCCGCCCGCCCTCGATCACGAGCGGCGCATGGCCGTCGGTCGTCTCCACCACGGCGCCCATCTGCCGCAACGGCTCGGCGATCCGCTCCTGCGGCCGGCTCGAGAGCGACTCGTCGCCCACGAGCTCGAAGCGCCCTTCCTGGCCGGCAAGGATCCCCGCCGCGAGGCGCATGACCGTCCCCGCGTTCCCGAAGTCGAGCGGGACCTCCGGCGCCTGCAAGCCGCGCAGGCCTACGCCGCGGACCCGAACCTCATCAACGCCGTCGTCGCCGACCTCGGCCCCCAGCTGCCGGACGACCGAGAGCGCGGTCTCCGTGTCGGCCGCGCGTCCGAAGCCTTCGATCCGGCTCTCCCCGTCGGCGACGGCGCCAAGCAGCACCGCGCGCTGGGAGATCCCTTTCACGCCCGGAACCGCGATCGCGCCTTCGATCGACGCCGCGGGCTCGATCTTCATTCGTCGAGGATCGGAGACACGACGACCCCGTAGCCCTGCTGCTCGAGCAGCTCGGCGGCGCGGTTCGCCTCCCGCTCGCCGCTGATCAGCAGCATGAGCACGCCGCCGCGCTCGGGCGAGAGGTGCTGCAGCTCGAAGTCCTCGATGTTGATCCGCTCCGCGCCCAGGCCCTGCGTGATCGCCGCCAGCACGCCGGCCCGGTCGGGCACGTGGACGCGTAGGCGGTGCAGCGCCCCTGGGTCGGGATACGCGACCTCGAGCATGCGCCGCCGGTTGCCGGACGCCTCGCCGATCCAGCGCGCGACGAAGCCTGCGTCCCCTGCAGCGAGAGCCTCCTCGAGCTTCTCGATCCGGCGCCGGTGCTCCGCCAGCGAGTCTCTCAACGGCTGCGCGTTGTCGAGGAAGATGTCGACCCAGATGCGCGGGTTGGCGCCCGCGACCCGGGTCATGTCGCGTAACGAGCCACCGGCGGACAGCAACGGATCATGGCCCTCGACCCTCGTCGCGCCGGCCTGGTTGACGATCAGGTTGGCGAGCGCGTGCGGGAGGTGGCTCGTCAGCGCGACGATCCGGTCGTGCGCCTCTGGGTCGACCGCGACCGGCGTCGCGCCGAGCCCGGAGACGAACGCGTGGACGAGCCGGTAGCGCTGGGCGTCGGTCTCGGGGAGCGGGGTCAGGAACCAGGTCGCCCCCTGGAAGAGCTCGCCGCTCGCATGCTCCGGCCCGCGCGCCTCGGAGCCGCAGACGGGATGCCCGCCGACGAAGCGCGCCGACCCGTCCGCGCCTGCGCAGACCGCGGACTTCGTCGAGCCGACATCGGTCACCGTGCACTCGTCCGGCGCAGCCGCCAGCACGGTCGTCACCTCGCGGGCGAGCTGCGCGACCGGTGCCGCGACGACGGCGAGCTCCGCGCCCTGAAGCGCGTCCTCCCGCGAGGAAGCGGCCTCGTCGACGGCTCCCTTCTCGACCGCACCCTGAAGGGCGTTCGGGTCAGGGTCGAACCCAACCACCTCTGCCCCAGTGCGCTTCGCGGCCAACCCCACCGAGGCGCCGATCAGCCCCGTCCCGACGAGCGCGACGCGCACTACCCGATCTCTTTGCCCATCAGGGCGACGACCGCGGCCACCTCGGCGGCGAACTCCGCGAACTGGCTCGTCGGGATCTGCTGGGCGGCATCGGAGAGCGCCTCCTCGGGATGCGGATGCGTCTCGACGATGATCCCGTCCGCCCCGACGGCCGCGGCTGCGCGAGCGAGCGGCAGCACGAGGTCGCGCCGGCCGGCCGCGTGCGACGGGTCGACGATCACCGGCAGGTGCGTCTCGTTCTTGAGCACCGCCACGGCGCCGAGGTCGAGCGTGAAGCGGGTCGCCGTCTCGAAGGTCTTGATCCCGCGCTCGCAGAGGATGATCCGGTCGTTGCCCTCCTTGGCCACGTACTCGGCGGCCATCAGCAGCTCCTCGACCGAGCTCGAGAGGCCGCGCTTCAGCAGCACCGGCTTCTCGGCGCGCCCGACCTCGGACAGGAGGAGGAAGTTCTGGCTGTTCCGCGCGCCGATCTGGATCACGTCCGCCGCCTCGACCACCTCGTCCACGTGCCGCGGGTCCATCAGCTCGGTCACGATCGGCAGGCCCGTCTCCGCCTTCGCTTCCTTGAGCAGCTCGAGCGCCTCGATCCCGAGGCCCTGGAACGTGTACGGCGAGGTGCGCGGCTTGAACGCTCCGCCGCGGAGCATCGTCGCCCCCGCGTCGGCCACGACGCGCGCTGTCTCGAGCGTCTGCTCGCGGCTCTCGACGCTGCACGGCCCGGCGATCAGCCCGAAATACGTGTCCCCGATGCGGCGCCCGTCGACCTCGATCACGGTCAGGTCGGCGGCGAGCTCTCGCGCGACGAGGCGGTACGGCTTGGTGATCGGGACGACCTGCTCCACGCCGGGGTAGCCCTCGACCGGCAGCGTGGCCAGCAGCTCGCGGTCGCCGATCGCGCCGATCACCGTCGCCTCGCGCCCGCGGGACACGCGCGCGTCGACTCCGGCCTCCTCGAGCCGCGCGACGACGTGGTCAGTCTGGTCCGGCGTCGCCTCCGGGCCCATGACGATCAGCAGCTCGGGCGAGCCGTTCGTGGCCATCGGCTCGCTAGTCTAGATTCGCCGTGCCCGATGACACCGACCCAGTCATCCAGCAGTTCCGCGACAAGATCTCGGACAACGACCGCGCGCTCGTCGAAGCGGTCAACGCGCGGCTGCGCCTCGTCGCCCAGCTGAAGGCGTACAAGGAGTCGCGCGGGATCGATTTCGTCGACCCGGAACGCGAGGAGTGGATCCTCCGCGACCTCGCACGCGCGAACCGCGGCCCGCTCTCGGGAGACGGCCTGCGCGCGTTCTACGAGCAGATCTTCGCGCTCACGAAGCGCGAGGTGGCGACCGACGAGACCGGCGGCGCTTGACGCTCGCCCGCGAGCGACCTACCCTTGTGGCAATGACTCTCTCGACCACTCTTTGGGCCTGGACCTGGCGCCACGAGCGGGGCGGGAGCGTCGCCTGAGCATCTAGGCCGACAGCCCGTTCCGCCCGAAGACCTCCAGCCGGAGGTCTTTTTCTTTGCATGAACGCAACCACCGTCATACCGACAGATCTCGTCACTCCACTCGGGGCGTACCTCCGCCTGCGGCCCGAGGAGGGCGCCTCCTTCCTGCTCGAGTCCGTCGAGCACGGGCGCATGGGCCGGCACTCGTTCGTGGGTTACGGGACGCGGATCGTCGGCTTCGAGGACGCCGAGGCGCTCGACGAGCCGGTCGTCGGCTACCTCGGGTACGACCACATCGCGAAGCTCGAGCCGACCGTTCCGCTGCCCGACACCGGACCGGAGTTTCCCGAAAGCCTGTTCGTCGTCGCGGACACGCTCGTCAAGTTCGACCACGTGCTCGGAATGGCCGAGATCCTGCGCGGCGACCCGGTCGAGGTGGCGGAGCGGCTCGACGGGCCGCTGACCCGGCTCGAGGCGGGCCGCAACGGGACGGGCGGCCGGACGCGCCGCTCGCCGGGACGGTTCGAGTACGTGCGCGGCGTCGAGCGGGCGAAGCAGTACATCCGCGAGGGCGACGCGTTCCAGATCGTCCTCTCGCAGCGTGCGGAGCGGCCGACCCGGGCGTCCGCGGTCGACATCTACCGCTCGCTCCGGCGCGTGAACCCGTCGCCGTACCTGTTTCTGCTCGAGCTCGGCGAGCTTGCGCTGATCGGCTCCTCGCCGGAAACGCTCGTCAAGCTCGAGGAGAGCCGCGCGAGCGTGAACCCGATTGCCGGGACGATTCCGCGCGGGCCCGGCGACGTCGAGAGGCTCCTCGCCTCGGAGAAAGACCGCGCAGAACACGTGATGCTCGTCGACCTCGGCCGCAACGACCTCTCGCGCGTGTGCGAGGCGGGGACGGTGCACGTGGAGCGGTTCCTCGAGCCGGAGCGCTTCTCGCACGTCACGCACCTCGTCTCCGAGGTGGTCGGCGAGCTGCAGCCCGAGGTGAGCTCGTTCGACCTGCTGCGCGCCTGCTTCCCGGCCGGCACCGTCTCCGGCGCGCCGAAGGTGCGGGCGATGCAGATCATCTCCGAGCTCGAGCAGTACCGGCGCGGCCCGTACGCCGGCGCGGTCGGCTACTCGCTGCCGGGGGGCGCGCTCGACACGTGCATCGCGATCAGGACGATGGTCCTCTCCGACGGCGTGGCGTACCTGCAGGCCGGCGCGGGGATCGTCGCCGACTCGGTTCCGGCGCTCGAGCACGACGAGTGCCTGAAGAAGCTCGCCGCGGTCGAGCGCGCGATCGAGCTCGCGGAGGCGCGGCTGTGATCCTGCTCGTCGACAACTACGACAGCTTCACGTACAACCTCGCGCACATGATCGCCGAGCGGGGCGTCGAGGTCGTCGTGCGCCGGAACGACGAGATCGACGCCGACGAGGCCGAGCGGCTTCGCCCCTCCCATCTCGTCGTCTCGCCCGGCCCCGGCCGACCCAGCGGATCGGGGAACACGCTCGAGATCGTGAAGCGCCTTTCTCGGTGGCCCACCCTCGGGGTCTGCCTCGGGCACCAGGCGATCGTCGAGGCGTTCGGCGGCGAGATCGGGGCCGCACGCGTGCTTGTCCACGGCAAGGCGACGACCGTGCACGCCGACGGCCGCGGCCTCTTCCGCGACCTGCCCGAGGAGTTCGAGGCCGGGCGCTACCACTCGCTTGCAGCGACCCGGGTGCCCGACGAGCTCGAGGTGGCCGCGACCGCTCCGGACGGCGAGATCATGGCCGTGCGCCACCGCGAGCTGCCCGTGCACGGAGTCCAGTTCCACCCCGAGTCGGTGCTCACGCCCCTCGGGCCGCAGCTGATCCGGAACTTCCTGGAGGCCGCGTGATCCAGTCCGCCATCGCAGAGCTGATGGACGGGCGCGACCTGACCCAGCAGGGCGCGCGCGACGTGATGCGCACGATCATGGCCGGCGAGGCGACGCCCGGGCAGATCGGCGCGTTCCTCGTCGCGCTGCGGATCAAGGGCGAGACTGCCGACGAGATCGCCGGTTGCGCCGAGGCGATGCGCGAGCACGTGCTCGTCGTCCGCCCCGGGCGCACGGATCTCGTCGACACGGCCGGGACCGGAGGCGACGGGGCCGGGACGTTCAACATCTCGACGGCTGCAGCGCTCGTGGCGGCCGCCGCCGGCGCGGGGGTCGCGAAGCACGGGAACCGCGCGGTCTCCTCGTCGTCGGGCTCGGCGGACGTGCTCGAGGCGCTCGGCTTCAACCTCGAGCTGCCTCCGGAGACGATCGCGCGCTCGATCGACGAGCTCGGCTTCGGCTTCCTCTTCGCGCCGACGCACCACCCTGCGATGCGCCACGCGGCGCCGGTTCGCCGTGAGCTGGCCACGCGAACCGTCTTCAACGTGCTCGGGCCGCTGACGAACCCTGCGGGTGCGCGGGCGCAGGTCGTCGGCGTGTACGCGCCGGAGCTCGTGCCGACGATTGCGGAGGTGCTCGCGCGGCTCGGCGCCGAGCGTGCGTTCGTCGTGCACGGCGCTGCCGGTGTCGACGAGCTCTCGCCGGCCGGGCCGAATCTCGTCTGCGAGGTCGCGGACGGTCAGGTGCGGAGACGCGAGATCGACCCGCTCGACCTCGGGATCGAGCGTTGCGCGCCCGACGAGCTCGGCGGCGGCGATCCGGTGGAGAACGCCGAGACGATTCGTCGCATCTTGGCCGGCGCAGGCGGCGGGAAGCGCGACGCCGTGCTGCTCAACGCTGCGGGCGCGATCGCGGCCGGCGGGCTGGCGCGCGACCTCGCGGAAGGCGTCGGCCTCGCGCGGGAGGCGATCGATTCCGGCGCGGCCGGGGAGCGGCTCGAGGCCCTGATCGCGTTCTCACGCGAACCGGTGGCGGCGGCATGAGGTTCCGCGACGCCCTTGCCCGGCCCGGTCTCTCGGCGATCGCCGAGATCAAGCGCCGCTCGCCCTCGGCCGGCGACCTGCGGCCGGACGCCGATCCCGGAGTGCTGGCCCGCGAGTTCGAGCGCGCAGGCGCAGCGGCCGTCTCGGTGCTCGTCGACGAGCGCTTCGCAGGATCGGTCGACGACCTGCGGGCCGCGCGCGCCGCAGCATCGTTGCCGCTCCTCGCGAAAGGGTTCTTCCGCGAGCCGGACGAGCTGGCGGAGCTGAAACGGAGCGGTGCGGACGCGGTCCTCCTGCTCCTGCGGGACATCGACGACGAGCGGGTGACGCAGCTGACGGCCGCCGCCCGCGAGCTCGGCCTCGACACGCTCGTCGAGGCTCACGACGCCGACGAGCTCGAGCGAGCGGTCGCCCTTGGCGCGGACCCGATCGGAATCAACGCCCGCGACCTCTCGACCTTCGAGATCGACCGGAATGCGCAACTCGACCTCGTCGCCGAAGCGACTTTGCAACACAGTGTTACTAAGTCGGAAAGGGTGGTGGTTGCCGAGAGTGGGATCGAGTCTCGCGCTCAGGCGGCGGCCGCCGAGCTCGCCGGAGCAGATGCGGTGCTCGTCGGATCGGCGCTGATGCGCGCGCCCGACCCCGGGGCCAAGCTCCGCGAGCTGATCGACCGCCCGCTCGTGAAGATCTGCGGCCTGACGCGCGAGGAGGACGTGGCCGCCGCGGCCGAGGCGGGCGCCGATCTCGCGGGGTTCATCCTCGCCCGGGAGAGCCCGCGGCGCGCCGAGCGCGTCCTGCCGGTGCCCGCGACGATGCTCTCGGTCGCGGTCTTCGTCGGCGAGCGGTCGGCGGCGGGCTCCGACCTCGTCCAGCTCTACGAGCGCGAGAACGGACACCGCGGCCGCGACGCCGTCCTCCTGCGCGGCGTCGAGCCGGTGGCCCAGGTGCTCGATCTGCCCTGGGAGCAGGAGGATCCGAGGCACCACGCGCGGGCCGCAACGCGCGGAGGGCGCATCGTCCTGGCCGGCCGCCTCGCGCCGGAAAACGTCCGCGATGCGATCGAGGCCGTCCACCCCTGGGCGGTCGACGCGAGCTCGCAGCTCGAGCTCTCGCCCGGCGTCAAGGATCACGACCGGATCAGGGCCTTCGTCGAGGCGGTGCGCTCATGACCGTCGGCGTCTACGGCGAGTACGGCGGGCGCTACGTGCCCGAGACGCTGATCCCAGCCCTGGACGAATTGGCCATGGCCTGGGACCAGGTCCGGGGCGATGTCCAGTTTGGACAGGAGCTCGACGAGCTGCGGCGCAGCTACGGCGGTCGGCCGACCCCGCTGACGCTGGCGGAGCGCTTCGCCCCGGGCAAGCGTCTCTACCTGAAGCGCGAGGACCTCCTGCACACCGGCGCGCACAAGCTGAACAACGCGCTCGGCCAGGCGCTCCTCGCCCAGCGGCTCGGCAAGCAGCGGATCGTCGCCGAGACGGGCGCGGGCCAGCACGGCGTCGCCGCCGCCACCGTCTGCGCGCGGTTCGGGCTCGAGTGCGTCGTCTACATGGGCTCCGAGGACATGCGCCGCCAGCGGCCGAACGTCGAGCGCATGCGCCTGCTCGGCGCCGAGGTGCGCCCCGTCGAGCTCGGGACGAAGACGTTGCGCGAGGCGACGAGCGAGGCGATCCGCGACTGGCTGACGAACGTCGAGACGACGCACTACCTCCTCGGTTCGTGCGTCGGCCCGCATCCGTATCCGGAGCTCGTCCGCGAGCTCCAGGCGGTGATCGGTCGCGAGGCCCGGGAGCAGATCCTCGCCGCTGAGGGACGCCTCCCCGAGGTCGCTGTCGCCTGCGTCGGCGGCGGCTCGAACGCGATCGGGCTCTTCGCCGGGTTCGTGGACGATCCGGAGGTGCGACTCGTGGGCGTCGAGGCCGCGGGAGCGGCCAGCCTCGGCTCCGGGCGCACCGGAGTCCTGCACGGAGCGCGCTCCTCGATCCTCGCCGACGAGGACGGGCAGGTGCTCGATGCGCACTCGATCTCGGCGGGGCTCGACTACCCGGGCGTCGGTCCCGAGCACGCGTTCCTCCGCGACACAGGCCGCGCCGAGTACGTGAGCGCGACCGACGAGGAAGCGCTCGCCGCCTTCCGGGATCTGGCCCGCACCGAAGGCATCCTCCCGGCGCTCGAGCCCGCGCACGCACTCGCGCGGGCGCGCGACCTGGACGAGGAGCTCGTGCTCGTCTGCCTCTCCGGCCGCGGCGACAAGGACTTAGAAGCGGTCTCGGTTTGAGCTCGATCGTCTCGACCGGTCATTTCAGACGCGCGCAGGGGCAGGGCCCCTGCGCGCTGATTCGGCACCGCAAGCGGTGCCGTGGCGAGGTCGTGGGCCTGTGAGCGCGCTCGTCGTCTACCTGATGGCCGGCCCGGAGACGCCGGAGCTCGCCGAGGCCGCGGTCGAGGGCGGCGCCGACCTGGTCGAGCTCGGGTTCCCGTTCTCCGACCCGCTCGCCGACGGGCCCGTGATCCGGCGGGCGGCCGAGCGCGCGCTCGCGAACGGCATGCGGACGGGTGCGTGCCTCGAATGCCTGGCGAAGACGCGTGAGCGAGTCGACGTCCCGCTCGTGCCGATGACCTACGCATCGCTGCTCGAGGCCCACGGCTACGAGCGCTTCGCAGCCGACGCCGAGGCGGCAGGTGCGACAAGCCTGATCGTCGCCGACCTCCCGGCGGGCGAGCGCTCCGACCTCCGCCGCATCCAACTCGTTGCACCGACTTCCACCGACGAGCGACTGGAGCTGGCCGCCAGCGAGACGGACGGCTGGCTCTACCTCGTCACTCTCACCGGGACGACAGGGGCCCGCGAACGCCTCTCCCCTCACCTCGCGGGCCTCATCTCCCGGGCTCGGGCGCTGACCGACGTGCCGCTCTACGCCGGCTTCGGCATCTCGACCCCGGAGCACGCGCAGGCGGCTGCGGCGCTGGCCGACGGCGTCGTCGTCGGCTCGCGGGTGGTCGAGGTCGCCCAGAGCGGGCCCGCCGCGCTGCGCGACTACGTCCGGTCGCTCCGCACGGCCATCGACAGCGCCGTCCCGGCGATAATCGACTGATGCGGATCTTCTCGGGCATCCGGTCCTCCGGGGACAAGACGCTCGGCAACTACAGCGGGGGATTCCGGCAGTACGTCGCGACCCAGGAGCAGGGCGACGCGTTCTTCTGCGTCGTCGACATGCACTCGATCACGACGCCGTTCAAGCCGGAGGTCCTGCACGAGTCGACGCTCGCGGTCGCCGGCTGGCTGTTCGCGACCGGGCTCGATCCCGATCGCTCGACGGTGTTCGTCCAGAGCCACGTCGTCGCCCACGCCGAGGCCGCGTGGCTGCTGGGCGCGGTGACGAGCTTCGGCGAGCTGCGCCGGATGACCCAGTTCAAGGAGAAGTCCGAGGGCCAGGAGTTCGTCTCGGCCGGCCTTTTCACCTACCCGGTGCTGATGGTCGGCGACATCCTTCTCTACGAGGCCGACATCGTCCCGATCGGCGACGACCAGCGCCAGCACGTGGAGCTCGCGCGCAACATCGCCGAGCGCTTCAACGGCCGCTTCGGGGAGACGTTCAAGATTCCGGAAGGCGTCTACCCGGAGGAGGGCGCGCGGATCAAGAACCTCCAGGAGCCGGAGCGCCTGATGTCGACCACGCGCGGCGCGCCGCAGGGCGTCGTCCGGCTGATCGACCCGCCCGACGTGATCCGCAAGAAGTTCAAGACCGCGGTCACCGACTCGGGCACCGAGGTGCGCCACGATCCCGAGGGAAAGCCCGGAGTCTCGAACCTGATCGAGATCATGGCCGTCGCCACGGGCGGCTCGATCCGCGAGGTCGAGGGACAGTTCGACGGGCAGGGCTACGGCGCGTTCAAGGAGGGCGTCGCCGAAGCTGTGGTCGAGCTCCTGGCGCCCATGCAGGAGCGCTACAACGCCCTCCGCGCAGACGAGCGGGAGCTGCGGCGGATGCTGGCGCTAGGTGCGGACAAGGCCCGCGAGGCCAGCGCGCCGATCCTCGAGACGATGTACGAGCGCATGGGCTTTGTCCGGCTCTAGGGGCCGGACTCTCGCACTCTTCGCCGGGATCCTGGCGCTTTGCGTCGTCACCGGCGTGCTCCACTTCGCGGACGTCGAGCCGGTGGCCGTGTTCCTGTTCGCCGCGGCGGCGCTGGCCGGGCTCGCGTGGACAATCGGGATCGCGACCGAGGCGGTCGGAACGCGGTTCGGCCCTGCACTGACGGGCTTGCTGCAGTCGACGCTCGGCAACCTGCCCGAGCTCTTCGTCGTCCTCTTCGCGCTCGCGGCCGGCGAGGTCGTCGTCGCCCAGACGTCGATCCTCGGCTCGTTGTTCGCGAACGCGCTGCTCGTCCTCGGGTGCGCCATCGTCGCGGGCTCGCTCTCCGCGCGGGACGGTGTGATGCGCTTCCGCAAGCGGTTGCCGAACGACACGGCGACCCTGCTCCTGCTCGCCGTCTTCATCATCGTCCTGCTCGGGCTCTCGAACACCGTCGGCGATCGTGCGAGCCAGCATGCCGTCGTGATCTCGGCCGTCGGCGCGGTCCTTCTGCTCGCCGTCTACGGCGTCTGGCTCTGGGGCTATCTGCGGAGCGATCGCGGTGAGCCTGCGCTCGAGGAGGGCTCACACGTTCAGTTCTCTTTCGCGACCGGGCTCGTCGTGCTCGCGGTCGCCGGCGTCGGCGCCGCGTTCGTTTCCGACTGGTTCGTGAACGCGCTCGATCCCGCCGTCGAGGCCCTGGGCATCTCAAAGGCGTTCACCGGGATCGTGATCGTCGGCATCGCCGGCAACGCCGTCGAGAACATCGTCGGGATCACCCTCGCCGCCAAGGGCCGATCCGATCTCGCGATCTCCGTGGTCAAGAACTCCGTCGCGCAGATCGCAGCTTTTCTCTTCCCCGTGCTCGTCCTGCTCTCGCTCTTCTTCGAGCACCGCCTGACGTTCGTGCTCTCGCCCGTCTACATCGGTGCGCTCGCGCTGACGGCGATCGCGGTCTGGCAGATCACGGGCGACGGCGAAGCGGTCATGTTCGAAGGCTGGGCGCTGGTCTCGATCTACATCGTGCTCGCGGTGCTCACGTTCTACGAGTGAGCTCGCGGAGGGACGCGACTTCCTCTTCGGTCAGTTCGCGCCAGCGACCCGGCTCGACGCCCTCGACCGTGAGCCCTGCGTAGCGGCTCCGGTGCAGACGCGTCACCGGGTGGCCTACCGCCTCGAGCATGCGCTTGACCTGGTGCTTGCGGCCCTCGTGGATCGAGAGCTCGACGAGCGACGGACCGAGGCGTCGTGCGCGGGCCGGCGCAGTGGAGCCGTCGTCGAGCTCGACGCCGCGCTCGAGAGTGGCGAGCGCTTCGTCCGACGGTTCGCCTTCGACCTCGGCCTCGTAGACCTTCTCGACCTCGTAGCGCGGGTGGGCGAGCCGGTGGGCGAGCTCGCCGTCGTTCGTGAGCAGGAGCGCGCCGGTCGTGTCCGCGTCGAGCCGCCCGACCGGGACGACGCGCGACTCGTGCTCGACGAGGTCGACGACCGTCGGTCGCCCGTGCGGGTCGCTCGCCGTCGTGACGACGCCTGCCGACTTGTGCAGGAGGACGTACGCGAGGGCTTGCGGGACGAGAAGCCGTCCGTCGAGATCGACCACGTCGCCCTCCTCGACGAACGTGTTCAGCCCCGCGTACACGCCGTTGACGCGCACGCGGCCCGTCTTGATCAACTCGTCGGCGCCACGGCGGGACGCGATCCCAGTGCGCGCGAGGTAGGCGTTCAGACGCATGCCGAGAGTTTCGCTTCTGTGACTACGTGATGATCGACCGCAGCGCTTCCGTCGACGGGACGAAGTAGTACGCCCCGGAGAGCGGTCGCGTGTAACGCGTGAGAGCGTCGGGTGCCCCGCCGCCGACCCCGGCCATGCTCTCCAGCATCGCCACGAGCGGCTCTTGCTCGGCGCTGAAGCCGACGAACATCGTCCCGTGCTCGCCGACCGTTCCGAAGGGCGTGTTGCGGCGGAAGATCTTGCCGAAGCGATCCTGATCGGTGCTCGCGACGTGGGAGTCGGCGGGCTTGGGGTCGAGCTCGACGCTGTCGGGCTTCGTCCGCCCGATCACCCGCTCCTGCTCGGTGTCCGTCAGGCCCTCCCAGGCAGCGGCGTCGTGAAGCCACTTCTGCAGCAGGAGGATCGTCCCGCCGGCGCCCGGGGCGCCCTCGGGGACGAGGACCAATTCCGGAGCATCGATCAGATCAGGATTCTCGCTTCCGTCGATGAACCCGGTCAGGTCGCGATCGTGCCGATAGGGCCAGCTCGACGTTTCCTCGTTCAGCGAGGCCCACTCCAGGAGGCTGGTGATCGCAGCACGCGCGACGTCGAAGATCACGTCGTAGGCGCTTCCGGACAGCCAGAGCACGGCGTCGTGCTGGGTGGCCGGCATCACGAAGCCGTCGGCACCGACGAGGTCTTCGTCGAAGCCGCCGAGCCGGGTCGGCAGCTCGCCGCCGGAGACCTCGCGCCAGAGCTCCGGCCGGAACCCGACGACGAGATTGACGCCGCCCATCGTCGTCCTCGGCTCGCGCAGCGACGAGATCGTGCCCACGAGCTCAGCGCCGTTGCGCGCGTCTCTGACGCTGAACTCGAGGTAGGCGTGGGACGCCGTTCCAAGCGCGAAGATGCCACCCTGGGGAGTGTTCATGCCCATCCGCGCTGAACTATTTCGCATCGTCCTCCGTCACGGTATCGAGGTCGGGAACGCGCTCGAACCGACACTCGACTTCATCGACGCGTACCCGGGCACCGTTGCCGACGACGCCTCTCGGACCGAGTCGTTCGGCGAGGACGACCTGAGACGGGCAAACGGTGGCGGCGCGCGCATCTCGGGCGCCGAGATCGCGGCGGTTCTCGAGCGCCAGGGCGAGATCGAGCGGTGGTTGCGCGAAATCTCCCCCGACGCGTCCTTGGTGGGAGAGGCGGGCGTTGTCGCCTGGAGCGCGCTCACCGGCCTCTTCGAGGCGTTCTCGGGCATTCGCGGCATCGGGCTCTCGAAGGTGACCAAGACGCTGCACCCGAAGCGGCCCGCCCTCATTCCCATGCTCGACAGCGTCGTCCAGGCGTACCTCGAGGGGGACGACCTCGGCGGCTCGGATTCCTTGGGTGAGCGCGCCACGGCGCTCGTCCGCAGCTACAAGCGCGATCTCGACCGCAATCGAGGACCACTGCGGGGGCTCCAGCGCGAGCTTGCCGGTCGCGGGTACCAGCTCACCGAGGTGCGGATCCTCGACATCGTGATCTGGTCCGTCTTCGCGGATCGCGCGCGTTAGCGCTGACGGGGTTTCACTCTCGCCACGGTCCCGTCACCCACGCGTGCGAATTTCGCGATTAGGATCGCATTGGGACGCTTCTATGGCTGTCAAGCCGCGGCCTCCGCATGCTCGAGGCTGTCGATCGCACGAAGTTGCCGATAGAAGTGGCGAGCGAGCACTCGCTTGACGCAGCGCAGCGCCTCGCGCTTCGTCTTGCCGTCCGCCAGCAGCCGCTCGTAGTAGGCGCGGGTGGTCGCGTGCGTCTGCTTGCGGTTGAGCGCGATCACGTAGAGCGCGGCGTTCAGCTGCCGGTCTCCGCCTCGGTTCAGGCGGTGCCGCTGCTGGCGACCGCTGGAGGCATCGACGGGGCTGGCGCCGGCGAGCGCGGCGAAGGCGGCCTCGGAGCGCATCCGCATCGGATCGCCGCTGGAGACGAGCAGCTGCGCGGCGCAGACGGGCCCGACCCCGCACTCCGCGAGCAGGGCGGGCGCGAGTGCCTGCACGAGCCGGGCGAGCTCGGCGTCGACGAGCTCGACCTCGGCTGCCAGCTCGAGCGCTCGCCTGGCCAGCCGACGCAGGGACGGGGCGAAGCCCTCCTGCGAGCGGAGCGCGGCCGCACGCCGTGCGAGCGCGAGCCGACGCAGCGGCTCGAGCCGCTCGCGCAAGCGCGGCGGCGCCGTGATCACGAGCGCGTGCAGCTGGTTGAGCGCGGCCGTCTGCGCCTGGCGGGCGCTGCGCCGCTCGAGCAGCAGCACGCGCAGCTGCTCGCGCGGGCCGAAGCCACGCAGCTCGGCGAGGCCCTCGCCGGCGAGCAGCCGCCGGGCGGCCGCTCGAGCGTCGTTCCGGTCGGACTTGCCGCGGCGACGGTCACGCCGTGTCGGACGCTCGCACTCGTACAGCTCTGCTCCGCGGGCCGCTAAGTGCCGGGCGAGACCGGCGCCGTAGCTGCCCGAGCCCTCGAGCGCGAAGGCAGGCACTCCGAGCGAGCGCGCCCACTCCCAGAGCGCCTCGTAGCCCGCAGCAGTGCAGACCAACCCGAACTCGCCGAGCAGACGACCCTGCCGGTCGAGCGCACAGGCGCTGTGCCGGTCGCGGTGCGTGTCGATCCCGATCGCGACTGTCCAGCTCATCGCGTAGCCTCCTTCACTGTCGAGAAACGCCCGGCCTGGGACAGTCCTGTGTCGAGCAAGGGCGCAGGCTTCTATCAGGTCACCAGCCAGCCAGCGGACGGCGGCGGGAGACAGATCCCAATCAAGGCAGCGATGCCAGAGGAGGTCAGGGTCATCCCGCCGCTCGCCCGCACTCTCCGACCGACGCCGGACGTCACCGACGTCGCCTCGACCGTACACAGGAGGAGGTCGGGGCTACCGGTCTTGAGAGAACGTAAAGTGTGGAAAGTGACGCGCACCAAGACGGTCTTTCTAGGCGGCTGTACGCTAGTTGCTCTGGTCGTGGCGCTCGTTCTCAGCAACGTCGGCAAGAACCGCCCTCCCGCGCCAACGGGTCTCGGGCAGGTCAACAATCAGGTCGAGTGCGCATCCCAAGTGGGGCTTCGTGCGGCGCAGAGGCGATACCGCCTGTGTCTGTATTCGCAGCCTCGCTCGCCCCTAGCCGGTGACTCTCAAGTTGGCCAGAACGCGCCTCGCGTCGGGCCCCGGCACTGGAGTCTCGTCTTTCACGAAGTGAGCGTGGTCGGAGCTTAGGCGGGGCGGCGCTCGGCCAGCGACTCGAGTCGCCCCCGAAGCTGCTCCGCGTCGCCGCCGAAATCGTCCAGTCGCGGCAGCGCTGCGAGGCTCTCCAGGCCGAAGACGCGCTCGAAGAGTGGCGTCACGCGATAGCGCACCGCACCCAGGTCACCACGGCCCGCTTCCGCGATCAGGCCCCGCTCGACGAGCCCCGCGACCACCGAGTCGACCGCGACGCCGCGCCAGCGCGCGATCTCCGGCCGCGAGCACGGCCCCATGTACGCGACGACAGCGAGCGTCTCCAGCGCCGCCTGCGAGAGGTTCCGCTCCACCGGACGCTCGAACAGCCGCCCGCACGCCTCGGCCGCCTCTCGCGATGCGCGAAACGCCCAGCCGCCCGCGACCTGCTCGAGCACGATCCCGCTCCGCCCCTCGCGATACCGCTCGCCAAGCAATCCGAGCGCCGTCTCGACACGCTCGACCTCGTCGGCGCATGCCTCCGCCAACGCGTCCACGGTCAGCGGCTGCGACGCGACGACGAGCAGCGCCTCGATCGTCCGGGCAAGAGAGTCGAGCGGATTGGCCTGGATCAGGCGGAGCGGGCGTTCCATGCGACCTCCTCGTCGACGACTCCGCGGGACACGCGAATCGGCGCGAACGGCGCCGCCTGCTCGAGCGTGATCTCGCCTGCGCGCCTCAGCTCGAGCAGGGCGAGAAACGCAACCGCCTGCTCGACCCGCGTCAGCCCCTCGACCTCGTGGTCGAAATCGAACCGCTGACGCCGACCCAGCACGGCGCGAAACTGCTCCAGGAACCGCGACACCGGCGGAAAGCGCAGTTCGAGATGCGCGAGCGACACCTCGGGCGGCTCGGCGACCAGGGACTGCAGCAGTGCCGCGAGCGCCGCCGGATCCTGCTGCGCCAGCCGCCGCTCCCCGCGCGGCGCCAACGGAGCAGGCCCGAGCCGGAAAAAGCGGTCGCCGTCAGACGCGAGCCGCTCGGCCAGCCATTCGGCAGCGCCCTTGATCCGCCGGTACTCCTCGAGCCGCCGCGCGAGCTCCTCGGCGGCCTCACCGGGCTCGAGATCCTCGAGCTCCGCCTCGCCGGCGAACAGACCGCGCGCCTTCAGCTCGAGCAGCGCGGCGACGAGCACGAGGAACTCCCCGCACGCGTCGAGATCGAGCTCTTCCCGCTCGGCGAGCCGCTCGACGAACGCGAGCACGATCCCCGCCACGTCGACCTCGGCCAGCGGCAGCTCCTCCCGCAGGACCAGGGTCAGGAGCAGGTCGAAAGGGCCCTCGAACGCGTCGAGGTCGAGCTCCAGTTCTCGGACGCTCACCGCCCGCAGGCTAGTTTCCGGATCGGACGCGCCTACCACGAGGAATCGCCATTCTCGGCCCCCGGTCCGGGTCCTGCACACCTTCCTTGTGCCGCCACGACCTGAACTTCCCGCCGAAGAACTGCCACCAGATGAAGAACGCGGTCGACAGCATGAAGAGGATCAGCGACACCCACGCGTTCAGCCGCAGCCCTGCGATCTCGTGCGCGGGATCGATCCGGAGCAGCTCCTCGAAGAACCGCCCGAACGTGTAGAACGACACGTAGAGCGCGAACAACCCGGGCGCGCGAATCCGCCACCGCCAGTCGATCAGGAGCAGCACCCCGACCATCGACAGGTCGTAGATCAGCTCGTAGAGGAAGGTCGGGTGGAAGGTCGAGTACTGCTCGTACCCCTGCACGCGGTGGTCGATGTCGATCTTGAGCCCCCACGGCAGATCGGTCGGCTTCCCGTACAGCTCCTGGTTGAACCAGTTGCCGATCCGTCCCACGCCTTGCGCGAGCAGCAGCCCTGGAGCCACGGCGTCCATCATCCGGGTCACGCTCTCGCCGGAGCGGTAGACGACGATCGCCCCTGCGATGCAGCCGAAGAGGATCCCGCCCCAGACGCCGAGGCCGCCCTTCCACACCTCGAACACGCCCTTCCATTTCGGGTCGGGCACCTCGTTCCAGCTCGTCAGGTCGTGGTAGAGCCGGGCGCCGACGATCCCGGCCGCGACGCCCCACACCGCCACGCGGAAGATGAGATCCCAGTCTCCGCCGCGATTGACCCAGCGCACGCCGGTGAGCGCGACGCACCCCGCGATCGCAACGAGGAGCATCAGCCCGTACATGTGCAGCACGAGCGGACCGATGTCGATCGTGCCGGTGTGCGGCGAAGGGATCGAGGCGAGCACGGCCAGTGATTCTGCACTGGACCGCGCGGCGGCGCGAACCCCTATCGAGGGCTAGAGCAGGATTCTGAGGGCCAGATCCACAGGGCAGCCGCGCTGGAGCAAGTCGACTGCGACATGAAGATCCACGTCATGTCTCACCGCAAGTCGACCAGCTGCGCGCGGCTCGTACCCGGCACGCTCGAGCTCTTCCGCTCGCCACCGCTCGATGCGCTCCATCTCAGTGGGATCCGCCAGGATGATGTCAGTGACCGCCACGCTGTCCTTTCTCGCCGATTGCCCTCATTGTTCGGTCAGACGACAGAAGCGGATCTCCCTATAGGGGGTGATTTCGACTTTTCACAAAAGTTTTACGAGGCGGTCCGCGCGATCCGCACCGCTTCGGCCTTCGTCAGGCGGCCTTCGAGCCGAAGCGTGACGTCGCCGTCCTGCCAGACGAGGGTGTTCCCGGCCAGACGTGCGCGGTTGTCGTGGAAGTTGCCGTTCCGGTCCTGGAACATGACGACGTGCGGGCCCTGGAACCAGGCTCCGCCGCTGCCGATCTGCACCCGCTCGACCGTCGCGTCCGACTCGATGACCTTCTCGATGTACGACTGGCCCGAGAGCTCGGTGAGAAGCAGGCGCACGCTCGACGGCGTCCCCCAGAGGAGGGACACCTTTCCGCCGGGCACGGATTCGTTGACGTAGACGCGGTCCGGCTCGTCGTCCGGGACGAGCAGCCACGGCGCGCGCCGCTTGGCCTCGTCGAGCGTGACCTGGCGGCCGAGATCGAGGCGGCCGGAAGCCGGAACGTTCGGCAGCTTGTCGACGCGCACGACGCTGACGTTGCGCAGTCCGAGCCAGTCGAGGATCGCCGTGCGCGCCTGCGGGACGGCGAACGCGGCTCCGATCGCGACGGCGACGGCGACAGTCAGCGCGATCGCAACTGGGCGGCGCCAGAGGCGCGGGCGCTCGAGACGCTCGCGGATCGCAGACGCCAGATCCGGAGTCGGCGGGTACGCGACCTCGCCCGCGAGCTGCCGAAGTGCGGTCTCGAGCTCAGCCATACGCCTCCCTCAGATGCTCGAGCGCCCGCGAGGTGCGCGACTTGACCGTGCCGCGGCGAACGTCGAGCGCCGCGGCAGTCTCCTCCTCCGACAGCTCGAGAAAGAAGCGGCAGGCGATCACGAGGCGCTCCTCCTCGCGCAGCCCGTTGACCGCCGCCAGCAACCGCTCACGATCCTCGTCCGCCAGCGCGACGCCCTCGGGGGACGGAGCCGCGCCCCCCGAGGATTCTTCGGCCGCGGCGCGCAGCGAGAGGGCCGCGCGGCGCCCGGCGGAGCGACGACGATTCCGTGCCTCGTTGGCCACGATCCGGAGCAGCCACGGCCGAAACGGCGACCCGCGGCGGAACCGCCCGAGTGCCCGATACGCCTTGACGAACGCGTCCTGGGCAGCCTCTTCCGCGTCGCTCGCATTGCCCGCGATGACGTACGCGGTGCGGAACGCGATCCCCTGGTGTGCGCGCACGAGCTCCTCATAGGCGTCTTCGTCTCCGCGGCGGGCCCGCTCCACGAGCTCGCTGTCTTCTAGTGGTCGGCTCACCACTGCTGTTCTTACACCTCGGCGGCATCCAAGGTTCCCGTCCTCTCGGACTCCTGACGCGGCGCTGCGTGCCCGCATGCCGGTGGGACAGTGTTCGGCGACACGGCCCGCCGGCAGGAGGGTGCGCAGCGGCGCGAGGCGGCTACGCGGAGCCCGGCTCCGCCGGGCGGAAGCGTAGGCGCCGGTCAGGGGCGCGAGAGTGGTCGGCTCACCACGTTTGTTGGTAGTACACCCGGATCGCGGTTAGGGTTCCAACGGATGTTTGCCAGAGTCGCACGGTACGAGGTTGCACCCGACCGGACGCAGGAAGCGATCGAGGCATTTCGCGCCGCGGTGACCGAGCTCGAAGGCACGAACGGGCTCGAAGGAGGCTACGTGTGCGTGGACCACGAGGACGGTGCGATCATGTCGATGACCCTGTGGCAGAACCGCATGGCGATGGACGAAAGCGAGCGCAAGGCCGCAGGGTTGCGGCAGGACGCCGCGAAGCGGGTCGACGGCAGGGTCGTCTCCGTGCAGTCGCTCGACGTCGCGATCGAAATTGGCGTAGGCGTCCGCAGCTAGTCGGGCACGACCGGGACAGCGGCGCTCAAGCGTTCGTGTACTGGAACTTCGAGTACACCGCGTGACGCTGCGCGAGGTCCCAGCTCATCTCGGGCAGGTCGACGTGGAACCGCTCGCTCTGGGCGATCTCACCGTCGCGCCAGATGAAGCCGGTCGTCTTGACGATGCGCACCTCGTTCTCGTCGCCCGTCACGGGGTTCGTCAGCGGCGTCATCCGGTTCTCGGTCACGCCCGCGACAGCGACCCGTGAGTTCCTGCCGTCGACGGTGATGTCGATCGCGGCGCGCTCGACCGTGGTCGCCTCGTCGAGGGTCGAGTTGAAGATCTCGAACAGCCCGTAGCCCTCCTCCCCGCGCCAGATCCGCGCGAGGATCTCGAACTGCTCGTCGTTCGGCGCATCGACATATGCGTGCCCGCGGCCGCCCTTGTCGTGGATCGGGCCCGGCCACCAGAGCGCCCACGAGACCTTGGCGCCCGCGAGGTCGAGCCCGTCCGTCGAGCCCTCCTCGATCACGTGGCTGATCACGGCCTGGCAGTTGCCCTCGGGCGAGGTCGGGAACCCGCGGAAGTTGCAGCCGCAACCGGGGTCACAGTTGCAGAACTCGAGGTACGTGCCGCGGATCCGCCACTCGGCCATGGCCCTTCAGTATGCGCGTAGAGTCGCGCGAACGCGACGCGAGGTAGCGGTGAAATCGAAGCAGGAGCAGAAGGTCTCAGAGCAGATGGGCCCGTACCTCGAGCCGGACGAGGAGGTGCTCGCAGTCGTGATCGCCCGGCCGCGCGGCTGGACGCAGTCGATGGCGGGCGTCCGAGAGCTCGGGGCTCGACAGCAGGGCGGCGCTCAGGAAGGTGCCGCTGAGGCCGGGCTCCGCCTCGCTTCACCGGGCGCGCTCGTGCTCACGCAACGGCGACTCCTGACCGTCCAGACCGGCGAGGCGCTCGGACGAGGCGTCGGCGGCGACGTGAAAGAGGTGCTGAGCGCGGTCCCGCTCTCGGACGTGCAGTCGATCAAGGTCCGGCGCCTCCTGCTCGGCTACGTGATCAAGCTCGACGTGATGGGCTCGGAGTTCAAGCTCGAAGCGAACGCCGCAGCCGGAGCCAAGCCGCTGGCCGAAGCGTTCGACCGCGAGCGGGCAGGGCTCGAGCCGGCTACTGCAACGTAGCTTCCGGTCACCGCTCGTTCAGGCGTGACTCGAGCCCGCCGAGGAGGAGCTCGAAGCCGGTCCAGAAGACCTCGTCCCACCCGAGCTTGGCCGCGTGCGGCGCGATCTCGGCCATGCGCGGGTAGGTCTCGCGATCGACCAGCCCCAACGAGACCTGTCCGGTGCCAGGCACCGGACGTGGCGGCAGCGGACGTGTCTGGCGGCACGCAAACGCTCTCAGGCAGCCAGAACACCGCTGCGGACCGGGACATGTCCGGTGCCAGGCACCCGTCATGTCTGGAAAGGTCAGGTTATGGCGGCTTCGCCGAGGAGGGACTTGATCTCGGCGAAGAAGTCGGGCTCCGGCTTCACGCAGTAGTCGGGGCCGAGGGCGAGCGTCATCTCGCCCTGCGAGGTCGAGATCGCCACGATCACCGGGGTCTCGCCCGGGAACTCCTTGACGACCGAAGCGAGATTTCCGACGAGCCCAGCCGGTGCGCGCGTCGCGTCCACTCGGAGCACGACCTCGCGCCGCTCCGGGGTCGCCTCGAACGGCGCCACCTCGAGCGCGATCAGCTTCGTCTCGCCCTCCTGCTTGTGGTCGACCCGCCCCTTGACGACGAGCACCTCGTCCACCTCGAGCAAATCCCGCGAAGCCCCGTAGACCGAGTTGAAGACGACGACCTCGGTCGATCCTGTCAGATCGTCGAGCCGCATGAACACCATCGGCTCGCCCTTCTTCGTCGTCAACTGCTTGATCGCCCCCACGATGCCGCCCACGGTCACGACCTCGCCGTCGCGCCTGCGCTCGACCTCGGCCAGCGGAGCGTCCGTCTTGCGCCGCAGCTGCTCGCGGATCGCCTGCAGCGGGTGCTCCGAGACGTAGACGCCGAGCGTCTCCTTCTCGAGCCGCAGCAGCTCGTTCTTCTCGTACTCCTCGCCGGTGATCGGCGGGTGCTCGACCTCGAACATCGACTCCTGCCCGAACATCAGCGCCTCCTGCCGCGCCGCGCCCGACCCCAGAGCCTGCTCCAGCGCGTCGAGCATCCCCTTCCGCGAGCCACCGGTCGAGTCGAAGGCGCCGCACTTGACCAGTGCCTCGAGCGCCCGCTTGTTCACGACCTGCGGATCGACCCGCTCCGTGAAGTCCCACAGCGACGCGAACGGCCCCGACTTCCGCGCGTCCACGATCCTCCGCGCCGCCGTGTCCCCCACGTTCTTGACCGCGTTCAGCCCGAACCGGATCTTCCCCTCGACAACCGCGAAGTCGCACTCCGACTCGTTGACGTCCGGCGGCTCGACCTCGATCCCGAGCTCGTGGCACGCGCTCACGTAGAACGGCACGCGGTCCTTCGTGTTCATCACGGACGAGATCAGCGCGGCCATGTACTCACGCGGGTGGTTCGCGCGCAGCCAGGCCGTCCGGTACGCGATCAGCGCGTAGCAGGCGGCGTGCGACTTCCCGAACGAGTAGTCCTGCGACGACTCCATGTCCTTCCAGAGCTGGTTCGCAACCTGCGGCGTCGTCCCGGTCTGCGCGCAGCCCTCGAGGAACTTCTCCTTGAGGGACGCCATCAGCGCGTGGATCTTCTTGCCGATCGCCTTGCGCAGATCGTCCGCCTCGGCGGGCGAGAAACCCGCGATCCGCTTCGCGATCTCCAGGTACTGCTCCTGGTAGATGCAGATCCCGTGCGTGACCCCGGTGATCGCCTCGAGCCGCGGGTCGATGAACGAGATCGCCTCCTGCCCGTTCTTCCGCTTCGCGTACGCCGGGATGTAGCCCATCGGGCCGGGCCGGTAGAGCGCGACGAGTGCGATCAGGTCCTCGAACTCGGTCGGCCGCACCGAGCGCAGCGCCTCGCGCATGCCCGATGATTCGAACTGGAAGACGCCGATCGCGTCGCCGCGCGCGAGCATCTCGTACGTCTTGCGGTCGTCCATCGGGATCTTCGCGATGTCGAGCCCGTTCCCGATCAGCGCGACCGCCTTGTCGATCACGTCGAGGTTGCGCAGCCCGAGGAAGTCCATCTTCAGCAGGCCGAGCTCCTCGACGTCCCACATCCCGAACTGGGTGACCGTCTCCTCGCCTTCACCCTTGCGCTGCAACGGGACGACGTCGGTCAGCGGCCGGTCCGAGATGACGACGCCGGCCGCGTGGATCGAGTCCTGCCGCACGAGGCCTTCGAGCGGCTTCGCGAGGTCGACGATCTCACGCACGAGCGGGTCGCCGTCATAGGCCGCCTTCAGCTCGGAGCCCGGCTTCAGGCAGTCGTCGAGGTAGACCTTGACGCCTTCGGGGATCAGCTTCGCGACCTTGTCGACGGTGCCGTACGGAACCTCGAGCACGCGCCCCGCGTCGCGCACCGCCGCGCGCGCCATCATCGTCCCGAACGTGATGATCTGCGCCACGCGGTCGCGCCCGTACTTCTCGGCCACGTAGTTGATCACCCGGTCGCGGCCGGCGACGGAGAAGTCGATGTCCATGTCCGGCATCGACTTGCGCCCCGGGTTGAGGAAGCGCTCGAAGAGCAGGTCGTACTTCATCGGGTCGACCTCGGTGATGTCGAGCGCGTACGCGGCGAGCGAGCCCGCCGTCGAGCCGCGGCCCGGCCCGACCGAGACGCCGTTCCGCTTCGCGAAGTTGACGAAGTCCCAGACGATCAGGAAGTAGTCCGCGAAGCCCATCTCACGGATCGTCTTCAGCTCGAACTTGAGCCGCTCCTGGATCTCCGGCGTCACGTGGTCGTACCGCTTCTCGAGGCCCTTCTCGCAGAGCTCGACGAGGTAGTCGAACGCGTCGCGGCCCTCGGGCACCGGGTACTTCGGCAGCCGGATCGTGCCGAGCTCGATCTCCACCGAGCAGCGGTCCGCGACCTCGAGCGTCGTTGCGAGCGCCGCCGGGTACTCGGAGAAGTCCTGCGCCATCTCGGCGGGCGTCTTGAAGTAGAACTGGTCGGTGTCGAACTTCCAGTGCGACGGGTTCTTCAGCGAGTCGCCCGACTGGATGCAGAGGAGCGCCTCGTGCGCGCGCGCGTCGTCGTGGAGCAGGTAGTGCACGTCGCCGGTCGCGACGAGCGGGAGCCCGGTGCCCTCGGCGAGCTTCGCGAGCTGCGGGTTGATCCGCGCCTGCTCGACGAGCCCGGCGTTCTGGATCTCGACGTAGGTCGACTCGCGGCCGAAGACCTGGACGAGCCGGTCGAGGTCGGCCGCAGCATCGGCCGGGCGCGACTCCTCGAGCGCCTTCGAGACGCGTCCGGAGAGGCACCCGGAGAGCGCGATCAGCCCTTTCGCGTGGGTCTCCAGCAGACCCCAGTCGACGCGCGGCTTGTAGTAATAGCCCTGCAAATAGCCCGCTGAGGCGAGCTTGATCAGGTTCCCGTAGCCCTCGTTCGACTCGGCGAGGAGGGTCAGGTGCGCGTAGCCCTTCTCCTGCTTCGAGGCGTCGTCACAGACGTAGACCTCGCAGCCGATGATCGGCTTCACGCCCTGCTTCGACGCCTCCTTGTAGAGCTGCACCGCGCCCGCCAGCGAGCCGTGGTCGGTAAGCCCGACCGCCGGCATCTCGAGCTCGGCCGCGCGCGCCGCCAGAGCCGGGATGCGGCAGGCCCCGTCGAGGATCGAGAACTCGGAGTGGACGTGCAGGTGTACGAACTCGGCAGCCAACGGACGGCCCATTCTAGGTTCGAGCCAGGACGCCCCTGGTTGCCGACTTCAAGGGCGTGGGGGCCGCCCGAAGGCGGCCCCCACGAGGAGACTCCTAATGGCCTCCGTGTCCGCGCCCGAGGTCGAGCTTCCAGGCCCCGAGCCCGTGCGACGCGGCGTACAGGATCGCGTTGTCGTGATGCCCGTGCCAGTCCCCGTGGTCACCCGGAACGAGGGTGAGACCTGGGACCTCGACGTTCGGCATCCCAGAGCCTGCGGGTATCCATTGCCCCGAGCTCTGGCGCTTCAGCACGCCGAAGTCGGACGACACGTACACGGTGCCGTCGTTCACCGCGACGTCGGTGAGCGGCAGGTCGCCCAGCGTGCTGTCAAGGCTCGACCATGTCGCCGTCCCGGCGCCCGGGTCATAGGTCACCGAGAAGATGTGACCCGGAGTCGTGGGAGTCGCGGCGGTGAACCCGCTGTACGAGATCCAGGCATGGTTCGCGTTGTCCGGGTCGATGAAGAGCCCGGTCGGATACCGCGCCGGATCGTTGGACGCAAGCGAGTCGAGCCGCACGAACGCGACAGAGCTCGCCGGATCGGCATCCGCGTTCGACGTGATGAACACGCGGCCGTTCGTGGTCGCGGCCCACAGGGTCGACGTGTCGGTCGTGGCCCGCTCGACCACGGCCATCGCCCCGCCGGCTCGGTCGCCCCAGCCCGCGGCCGTGAGCGCCGGACTGCCGAGCTCGACCCAGTCACCGCACGGAACGGCGAAGTCGCCGGTGTTCTCATTGCAGTGCTGTCGGAACTCGTCCAGCGTCATCGAGCCCATGCCGTGCGTCTTCGTCCGAACGACCGTGTTCCCACCGGACGTGGCGGTCCCGGCCCCGGCGTACATCGTCCCATGCACGAGCGGATCGCTGGTGATGGCGATGTAGAACTGGTTGCCGGTTCCGTAGATCGGATCGCCGGTCCAGTTCCAGTCCGCGATCGCGCCGTCCGAGAAGTTCACGTCCGGCGACGCGTCGAAGTACGTGTGGAACCGGAAGTGCCGGTTGGTCGCGTCGAAGCCCGACTGACCACCGTCGCCCCAGTACGTCTGGAGCCACGTGTGCTGGCTTCGGTAGTTCTCCCACGTGCCGTTGTCCTGGGTTCCGCCCTGCAGCTCGCGGCTGTCGAACGGGCTCACCGAGAGGCTCTGGAACTGGAGCGTCCCGAGGCCACGGTTGAGGCTCTGCAGCTCCTCCGGAATCGCGGACAGCAGCTCGTGGCAGCGGCTCAGGTACGGCTCCGCGAGCCCTCTCGAGTCGCAGTCGCTCGACTTGTCGACGAACTCGCCGTTGTTCCTGATGATCCCGCCGTCCGAGGCCTCGAAGAACTGGTCCGGATTCTGCGGGTTCGTCACCAGCCGGTGCTCGTCGGGATGCATCCCGTTCGGATGATCGACGTCGGTCGCGTCCATCGTCATGTCCGTGAAGGACTCTCCTGCGTTCGTCGAGCGCAGGACCGCGCGGTGGTTCGCGACGTACGGCAGGGTCGCGCCGTTCTCGTCGTACTGGTACGAGCCGCCGATGTAGACGATGTCCGGATGCTCCGGCGGCGTGTACACGAAGTTGTCGTACCAGCACTGGCCGGTGCAGAAGTTGAACGTATCCCAGGCCGGCGTCGACGGGTCGTCGCTCGTGATTTGCGTGAAGACCGGCGACCCGGTCGCGACGTCGTCGCTCCGGTAGAGCCGGCTGTACTCGGCCGTACTGGTGTGACCCTCGCCGACGTACATCCTCGTGTTTCCGTTCGGCAAGGTCGTGACGGCGATGTCGGGCCTCGTGGTGCCGATCGCCGCGTTCAGCGACGGCTTGATCTGTGTCCACGTCGTCCCGTTGTCGCTCGAGCGCCAGACACCGCGCGCGTACGAAGCCGCATAGACGATGTTCGGGTTGCTCGGGTCGATCTCGACGTCACGCACGCCGCGCGGTGAGCACGGCGTCGTGTTGTTCGCGATTGCGGCGATGTCGGTGCCGCAGTCGGCCGGGCTCGTGGAGCCGTTGTGCACCAGCAGCCACGTGTTTCCGCCGTCCGTGGAGCGGTAGAGGCCCCACTGCGGAGCGCCCGGGATCAGTGCCCGGTACTGGGTGACGCCGCCGTAGCAGCACACGGACGAATGTCCGCGCACGGCGAACGACGTCCCGGCGTAGATCGTGTTCGGATCGCCGGGCTTGACCTGGATCGTGCCGACGCCTCGGGCGTTGAACGCCGAAGAGCCGTACGGCCCGGACCAGTGGTTCCCGCCGTCCGTCGATCTGTAGAGGCCCACACCTGCGACGCAGCCGCTGCCGCACGTGTTGCCCTCACCGGTGCCGACCCAGAGCGTGTTCGAGCTCGGATCGTTCGGGTCGATCTCGATCGAGCCGATCGAGTTGATCCCGAAGCTACCCGACAGGTACTTCCAGTCCGGGTGCCGCGCCAGCGCGTTGTTCGTGCGCCAGACGCCGCCGCCAGCCGGGGTGATCCACATTCGGCAGCGACCCCTGTTGTGGCCGCCCCATGCTTGATGCGAGCCGCAGTTCGGATCGATCGCGAGATCGGTCGTGCGCCCGGCGGCCGCGTACTCCTGCGGCACGTACGAGCGGGCAGTCCGGAACGGCGTGAACTGATAGAGCGCCGTGTCGGGACCAACGTGATCCCAGCGCGGGCTCCGGTTGTGTTCCGGGCTTTGCAGCGCGCGCGCCTTGAGTGTCGCGAACGCGTGTCGAGCAGCCTTGAGGCTTGACAGCGGGATGTCCTTCTTGGGATAGGCCATCTGGGCGAACTCCTCCAGCCCAGCCGTCGAGCTCCCAGGTGCGTTCCCGCTCGACTCCCCGGCGGGCTCCCCGCCATTGCCAGGGATCGTCTGGCCGAGTTTCGCCAGATGCTTGGCCAGAGCGACCGGCATGTCGCCGTCGCTGCTTCTGACAGCGACCTTCGCTGTGCTCCTGTTCGAGGACCCGCCCGCGGCGAAGATTCCACCGACGGCAACGAGCCCAACTGCGGCCAGCGCTAACGCAAGCCGCGTCCGTCTCTTCCTCACAGGTTCCTCCTCCCCTTTGATTAAGAACCAGTGGTTATGTAGCGGCGCGGCGGAGTATGACTGTTTTTTCCCTGCTAGTGGGCGGGAAGGCGCAGGTCGAGCCGCCAGTCGTTGCAGCGCAGGATGTTCCCCGAGTCCCTCGGGTACTCGTACTCGCTCACGTTCACCAACGTGAAGCTGAGCTTGCGGCAGATCGCGTTCGACGGCGCGTTGTCCACGGACGGATACGCGTACAGGTACCTGTGCGTGCCGGCTGCCCGCAGGAGCTCGATCACCTGCGCGGTCGCGATCGTCGCAATGCCGCGTCCCTGGAATGCGGGCAGGACCGCCCAGCCCGTCTCGTAGACCTGCCCCTCGTCCTCCTCGCGCTCCCAGTACCCGACCGAGCCGACGCTCTCGCCCGTCGCCGCCTCCACGACCTTGAACATCTCGCCCGTACCGGTCCCGGGTAGCTGCACGAAGCGCTCATGTCGCTCCGCGATCTTCTCGGCGCTCTCGGGCCCGCCCAGGTGCTCGGTCATCGCCGGATCGCCGAGCAGCTGCTCGAGGAGCGGGAGGTCGCCCTCGCCCCAGGGCTCGATGCGGAACTCGGGCTCGCTCAATCGACCAGCTTTCGGGTCATGGCGAGGATCGCGATCCGCCACATGATCAGCGCGAAGGCGACGAGGAAGCCGACGCGCGCGAGATCCGCCCACTCGAAGCCGTACAGCACCGCGTCGCGTACGAGCTCGACTGTTTGATGCAGCGGGTTGAAAGCAGCCAGCACCTGCACCCATTCGGGGAAGCCGTCCAGCGGGAAGAACGTGCCGGCGATGAGGAACAGCGGCGTCAGCACCGCACTCACGACGTAGTTGAAGTTCTCGAACGACTTCGCGAAGCCGGCGATCATGATCCCGAAGCCCGCCCAGCCGAGCCCGGAGAGCCACGCGATGAACGGCACCGTCAGCATCCCCCAGGCCGGGTCGAGCCCGAAGAAGATGGCGACGATCATGGGCACGCACCCGTACACGCCCGCGCGGCTGGCGATCCAGACCGTCTCCGCGGTGACGAGCTCCTCCGTGTCGACGGGCGCGGCGAGGATCGCGTCGTAGGTGCGCTGGAACTGGTACTTGACAAACGTCCCGAACATCGCCGCAAAGGCCGATGAGAAGAGGACGGCGGTCGCGACCGTCCCCGTGCCGACGAAGTCCACATAGCTGTAGCCGTTGATCGTGCTCACCAGCGAGCCGAAGCCGAAGCCGAACGCAAGCAGGTAGATCGTCGGCTCGACCGTTGACGAGAACGTCGCCGAGCGCCAGTACGAAGAGAAGTTGACGACCTCGCGGACGAGGACCCCGGTCAGGGCCGAACGCTCGAGCCGCCCCAGCTGCGGCGTACGAGCCTCGGTCGCCATCAACCGATCTCCTCTCCTGTGAGCAGGACGAAGACGTCCTCGAGGTTCGCCGGCCGCCGCTCGCCCTCGAACCCGAGGTCGCCGTTCGAGTCGACGCCGAGGATCGAGACGCTCGTCCCGGTGCGGCGCGTCTTCAGCCCCGCGGCACCGGCCTCCGACTCGACCTCGGCCAGCCGCGCCGGCGGCCCGTACACCTCGAGCACCTCGTGGCCAGCGTGCTCGAGCACGAGCTCGGACGGCTTGCCGCGGGCGACCCCCTGGCCGTGGGACATGATCAGCACCGTGTCGGCGAGCCGCTGCGCCTCCTCGATGTAGTGCGTCGACATGAGGATCGTCGTGCCCTCGGAGCGCAGCTGGTCGATCAGCGCCCACAGCTGCTGGCGCACCTGCGGGTCGAGGCCGACCGTGGGCTCGTCCATCAGCACGAGCCGTGGCCGGTGCACGAGCGCGCGGGCGATCAGCAGGCGCCGGCGCATCCCGCCGGAGAGCTTGTCGACGCGGGTCTCCCGCCGGTCGACGAGGTTCGCCAGCTCGAGCGAGCGCTCGATCGCGTCGTGCCGGTCGTGGCGGGCGATCCGGTACAGGTGTGAGAAGACGAGCAGGTTCTGCTCGACGGTCAGCGTGACGTCGAGGTTGTCGAGCTGCGGGACGACGCCGCACTCGGCACGCGCCTGCTTCGAGTCCTTCGGAAGCTGATAGCCGAGGACCTCGAGCTCGCCCTCGTCGGCGATCGCCTGTGCCGTGAGCATGCGCATCGTCGTCGACTTCCCCGCACCGTTCGGGCCGAGCAGCCCGACGCACGTGCCAGTCGGCACGTCGAGGTCGAGATGGTTGACCGCGGTGATCTGCCCGTAGCGCTTGACGACCTGGCGCAGTCGGATGGCGAGGTCCTCGCTCACCGGGCCAGGATGCCAGCAGCCAGGCTTGGCGGGCTAGCGACCGGCTCGAGGTCGTCGACGAGCGCGTCGAGAAGCGGCCTCCTCGACGAGAACGCTGCCGACCGCTTCGCGGCTCTCACCGGTCGTCGCGACGTCGAACTCGACGGGCAACCCGGCGCATCGCCCCTTCGGCGCGTTGCCGTCGGCGAAGCCCTCCTCGGAGACGTACAGCCGCTCGCCGGCGTCGGTCCAGATGTATCCGTGGCCTTTGACCTCGTTGAACCAGGCCATCGTGCCGCGCATCACGACTCTTCCGTTTCCGGGGGGCGCGAGAGCGGGCCTTGCCCGAGCATCTCTTCTGCAGCCCTCGCCTGCCGTTCCTGCGCGGCGGCGTACTTCTTCTGGAGCTTGAGCGCGGCTTTTTCCTTCACCGCTTGTTCGCGGTTCCGCTTCGCCATCGTTTGCTGGCGTTTGCTGCTTGAAGCCATGGCCTTCCTTCCTTTCGGAGAACGCGCTCTCGACGAAAGCGGAAGGCGGGGGAGCGCGCGACCGGATTCGCGTCAGACCAGCACAGTTTAGCTGGCCGGCTCCGACGGCCGGACTTTCCGGCTGCAAATCGACGGCTGCTACTGTGTTCGCACGGGTCGGCAATCGCGCCGCCCGGTGAGATTCGCTTCTCGTTCCTCCTTCGGGTGTTTCGAGGTCGGCAAGTCTCGAACCCGTAAAGGAGTCGAACATAATGTCCAAGTCCTTCCGCGAGCTCGGCGTGTCGCGCCCTATCGTCGACGCGCTCGCAGCTCGCAAGATCGAATCACCCTTCCGAATCCAGGAGCTCGTGCTCCCGGACGCGCTCGCGGGGCTCGACGTCCTCGGGCGCTCGCCGACCGGCTCTGGCAAGACGCTCGCCTTCGCCGTGCCGATCGCGGAGCGGACGTCCCGCGACGCCGGCTTCCCGTCGGCGCTCGTCCTCGTCCCCACGCGCGAGCTTGCAGCGCAGGTGACCGCCGAGATCGAGCCGCTGGCCAGGGCCAAGGGCCTGACGGTCGCAGCCACGTACGGAGGGTTGCCCCTACATGCGCAGGCGAAGCGCGCCAAGCACGCGCACGTGCTCGTCGCGACGCCGGGCCGCCTGGAAGATCTCGCGCAGCGCCGGCTCGTCGACCTCGGCAGCGTCCGGATCCTCATCCTCGACGAGGCCGACCGGATGCTCGACATGGGCTTCAAGCCTCAGGTCGACAAGCTCGTGCGGCGCCTGCCGCGGAACCGCCAGACGATGTTCTTCTCGGCCACGCTCGACGGCGAGGTCGGCGACCTCGCGCGCGAGTACACGAACAGCCCATCCCGCTTCGAGGACGACGCGCTGCCCGAGGATCCGGGCGAGATCGAGCATCACTTCGTCGCGGTCACGACCGATTCCAAGGTCGAGACGCTCGTCGAGCACCTCCGCGGGTCGTACTCGACACTCGTCTTCGTCCGGACGAAGCGCGGCGCGGAGCGGCTCGTCACGAAGCTCGCCCGCCACGGAGTGAAAGCGTCAGCGATGCACGGGGACATGTCCCAGAACGCGAGGCAGCGGGCGCTCCGGCAGTTCGAGGCCGGCAAGGTCGCGGTGCTCGTCGCAACCGACGTCGCGGCCCGCGGGCTCGACCTCGACGACATCACGCACGTGATCAACTACGACCCGCCGGCCGAGGACAAGGGCTACGTCCACCGGACGGGCCGCACCGGCCGCGCAGGCCGGAGCGGAACGGCGATCACGCTCGTTCTTCCCGAACAGCAGGCGGACACGAGCCGGGTCGCACGGCGACTCGGCCACAGCGAGCAGTACGAGCAGAGCGGGCTCGAATCCGCGCGCGCGAAGGTCGTCTACACGAGCCGCAGGGGCCGCCGCTCCAAGTGGTAGTCCTGTAGCGGCTAGAAGCTGCTGGAGCCGGAGGCCTTCTTGGCCTTCTTCTCCTTGCGCTTCTCCTTCAGCGACTTCTGCGGCACCTTCTTGCCGAGCTTCTTCGGCTTGTCTTGGCCCTTCATCGTGCTCGAATCCTAAGCGTCCCGGCCGACGTGCAGAGTAGAACTGGCCTGTGTTCTCGGGCCTCGGCCTCGCCCCGCTCGTCCTGATCTTCGCCGCGGCGGCCGGGGCGATCTGGGTCGCGGGGATCCACCTCTCGCGCTCGACCGACGTTCTCGACACGAAGCTGGGGCTCGGCGAGGCGCTCGGCGGCGCGATCCTGCTCGCGATCGCGACGAACCTGCCCGAGATCGCAATCGTCGTCTCGGCCGCGCTCGCGCACAACCTGGGGCTCGCGATCGGGAACATCCTCGGCGGGATCGCGATCCAGACCGTCGTCCTCGTCGTGCTCGACATCTCGATCGGCAGAGAGGCGGCGCTGACCACGCGGGCGGCCTCGCTCATCCTCGGGCTCGAGGGGCTGCTCGTGATCCTCGTGCTCTCGATCTCGGTCATGGGGGCACAGCTGCCCGGCGGTGCGCTCTTCGCACGGATCGAGCCGGCCGCCCTCGTGATCGCCGGTTTCTGGGTGGTCGGGGTCTGGCTCGTGAACCGCGCACGGAGAGGCCTGCCATGGCATGACACGACCGGCACCGCTCCCGACGGGCAGGAGAAACCCCTGGGCCATTCGAAGTCGGCGGTTGAGATGTCCCTCGCGCGCGCGGGGACCGTGTTCACGATCGGCGCAGCCGTCACGCTCGCCGCAGGCGTCGTCCTCGAGCAGACGAGCGAGCACATCGCGAACGACCTCGGCATAACCGGCGTCGTCTTCGGCGCGACGATCCTCGCCGCGGCCACGTCCCTGCCCGAGGTCTCGACCGGGATCGCCGCGGTTCGGCTCGGCGATTACCAGCTCGCCATGTCGGACATCTTCGGCGGCAACGCGTTCCTGCCGGTGCTGTTTCTGCTCGCAGGCCTGCTCTCGGGCTCCGCGGTCCTGCCCCAGGCGCAGGCGACGGACATCTACCTGACCGCGCTCGGGATCGTGCTGACCGTCGTCTACCTCTGGGGCCTCGTGACTCGGCCGCACCGGCAGGTGTGGCGGATGGGCATCGACTCGGCCGCCGTGCTCCTCCTCTACGCCTGCGGGATCGCGGGACTGATCGCGGTCAGCAACAGCTAGCGTCGAGCGATGAACCCTGACCTGCGCCGGCGGGCGCGGATCTTCCGCATCGGGCGGATCGCCGTCCTCGCGATCGTGATCGCCTTTTTCCTCGCGCCCTACGGCGTGCGGTCGTGGTTCCCGGTCTGGCTGCTGTTCCTGCTCGCGCTCGGGCTCGAGATCGACTTCTTCCTCGGCGGCTGGCTGCGGACGAGAGGCGGCGCGCCCGTCGTCGCCGAAGCGCCGAATCGCGGGCCGCAGGAGCGTGACCTGTCCGAGCTCGGCAGCTGGGGCTACTGGGACCCGTCCGAGCCGACGCCTCCGATCGCGGCCGAGCCCGCCTTCAGCTGGCTCCACGTCGTCGAGGCCGTGGCGGCGATCGCGATCGTCGGGACGCTGCTCTACGCGGCCTCGCGCCCGAGCGGCTGGAAGGCGGTCTCGACCGAGCGTCAGGCGCAGACGGAGGCGATCCTGTCCCGCGAGGCGAGCGCGATCGCGCACCATCCGGCCACGGTCACCTGCGACGCGAAGGGCGACTACGTCGGCTTCGTCCAGGACGCGGACGGGCTCGCGGAGGTCGGCGGCGACCAGGCGTTCCTGACCCCGGAGATCTGCGACACGCTCTACCAGCTCGCGATCAAGCACCGGGTGCAGTCGTTCTCGCGCACAGCGCGCGCGATCGCCGTGCTCGGACACGAGTCGTGGCACCTGCGGGGCGAGGCCAACGAGGGCCTGGCGAACTGCTACGGCTTCCAGAGCGGCGTCGGCATCGGCGTCAACCTCGGCCTCCCGAGGAGCCGGGCAAGAGCGATGATGCGCGAGCAGCTCGCGACGAACACCTCCGACTCGGGGCCGAACACGCAGTATCGAGTCCCCAGCGGTTGCCGAAGCGGAGGCACCGAGGACCTGCGCCCGACCGCCGCGGCGTTCCCGTAGCCGCTCTGCTCGCTACTCCTGCGTGGCGCTCCTCGGTCGCTTGAACGGGATGTCCAGGGAGCGCATCTGTCGCACCCGCGCACCGTGGCCGACCCGCCAGAGTGGCCGGGTCATGTACCAGATGAACCCGAGAACGATCAGGCCGAGTGCCGCGATCACGATCGCCGAAAGCTCAAACCCGCCGCCAATGATGAAGACGAGCGTCACTGCGCCCCAGACCAGGAGTGCCCAGGTCATCTTCCGCCAGTACCGGAAATTCGCCATGCCGAACCACCTTTTCTTCGAACGACTCACCTAAGAGCGAACCTCGCTCTCCCTTGCACTCAGGCCCGGTTCGGGAGTCGAGGAGGTGGTGCGGTGGCGCCTCGGCGGCTACCGCGCAAGGTCTAACGCGCTTGCGGAGTCTAGCAGCGATTTGTGCCACGTGTTACAAATATCGCTACAGAGACTGCCGCCGGCGGCCCTGGAGCAACGCGTGGTTGAGCATCGTCGCGTGATCGTCCTCCTGTGCGATGACGACGGCCTTGTGCCAGACGCCTGGGTAGTCGACTCGATCGTTGTACATCTGAGTCCTGAAGCGCCCCTCGTAGATCTCGGGGAGCGCGTCGCCGGGCCCGTACATGCGGCGGCCGCCGTCGCTGCCGCGGATCACCGCGACGAGCTCGCGTGACTCCTTGTAGTCGTCGACCGCGAGAAACTCGGCCAGCGGCTTCTGCGGCGCGCCACTGCTCAGGAAGGCGACGACGTACTTTCGGTCTCGCCCCCACTTCTTCTTGCGGATGGTCTCGCCGAGCCCGATGTGCACAACGCCTTCGGAGCGCGTCGTGCCCATGAACACCCGATAGCGCGAGTAGCGTTCGCGCGCCTCCGGCCATTGGTACGACTCGCCTTCCCGCTCTCGTACGAGGCTCCAGTCGTCGGGGAGATCGGCCTTCCGCACTCGAGCAGAAGCGGCCGCCTTGCGAGATCCAGCCCGCGCGCGAACCGGCTTGATGAGCGGATTCTCGAAGCCCGCGTCCGCGAGGTGCCTGAGCAGCGGCCCGAGCTCGCGATCCGGAACGTGCTCCAGAGTGACTGAGAACGGAGACAACGTATAAAAACGTAGATACGTCATCACACGTTGTCAAGAAGTATGTTAGGGTCCGATGTGCAGGAGAGCTCGACCGGGCTTTCCGCCCTGAACGAAAGACGTTAGGAGCAAGCTATATGCATGCCACTATTCGACGGTACGAGGGCATCGACAAGGCCCGCACGGAAGAGCTGACCAAGAAGGTCGGCGAGACCTTCCTCCCCCGCGTGAGCAAGTTGGACGGTTTCCGCGGCTACTACCTGATCGAGACGAACGAGGGCGTCATGAGCTCGATCAGCTTCTTCGACACGATGGCACAGGCCGACGAGTCGACCCGCCTCTCAGCAACCTGGGTGCGCGATGAGAAGCTCGACACAGTGCTCCCGAATCCGCCGAAGGTCACTGGCGGAGAGGTGATTGCGAAGAAGGTTGTCGAGAAGGAGCTCGTCCACGCGTAACAGCCGCGAGGACGCTCGAAGTAGAGGAGGCCCGCTTGCGGGCCTTCTTTGCGTCTCCCCAGGCTAGATCGACTCGCGAAGGGCGTTCGCCGCGGCCTGCAGGCGATCGCTGACCTCGGCCAGCTCTCGCGCCGCGAGGTCGATGCGCTCCTGCTGGACCTCCGAGCGCTCCTGTTGTTGGTCGGCCCGCTCCCGCTCATTGTCCGCGCGCTCGCGAAGCGCCTTGAGCTGGGCGGCCATGCCCTCGACGGTCCGGGTGAGCTCGGCCAGTTGTTCGGCGATGATCGCCGTGTCCTCTTCCATGGCGGCGTCCAATCTTACGCCGATGGATCGGTCTCGAACGGCTCTGACTCGAGGATCCAGATCTTCCCGTCCGCGGTATCCATGGCCGGCGAGCCGTCGCCCGGGTCGGTGAGGAGCGTGCGCGTCACCTTCACGCGCTTGCTGTCGAGCTCGGCGAAGGGCCCCTGCACCGGGCCCATGCCGACCGCGAAGCTCCACGCCCGCACCTGGTTGTGGATCTCCCGGGCCGTCTGCGCCGACCAATCGATCGTCGCGTAGTCCTCCTCGAACATCCCGCCCCACGAAGCGCCCTCGGTTGGTTGCGGGTCGCCGGGATCGCGGGCCGCGAGCCGCTCGAAGACCTGCGGGAGCAGCCCCAGGGTCGCCTCGAGCATCCGCGGCCCCGTCTCGAAGATCGACGTCTCCTCGTCGAGGATCGGGATCGATGTCTGCGCGAGGATCGGCCCGGTGTCGAGCTCGGCGTCCATGCGGTGCCAGGTGATCCCAAAGACGGGGTCGCCCTCGCGGAGCGCCCAGGAGAGCGGAATCGGCCCGCGGTGCCGCGGCAACAGCGCCGGGTGCTGGTTGACCGCGCCGTAGCGGGGCACGTCGAGCGCCTCCTGCGGGATCTTCCAGGAGAAGCCCCAGCAGAGGACGACGTCGGGCTCGAGGCCGCGCAGGAGCGGCGCGAGATCGGCCTTGTCGCGCACCCAGATCAGGTTGACGCCCTGTGGCGCCGTCTTGTCGCTCGTCTCGCCCCAGGGCGGCGGTGGCAGATCGCGGGATTGCGGACGCCTCTGCATCAGCCAGGCGACGACGTCGTGGCCCATCTCGTGGAGCTGCCCGATCAGCGCCTCGGCGATCGGCAGCACGTTCGCGATGACGACGATCCGCCAGCCCCGCGGTTGCTCCGTCATCTAGGCCGGCTCGGACTCGAGGACCCAGATCTTTCCGTCGCCGGCGTCGACCGCCTGCGAGCCGTCGCCCGGGTCGCTGAGGCTCGTCCGGTTGACCTTGACCCGCTTGCCGTCGAGCTCCGCGATCGGACCCACGACCGGCCCGCCGTCGAACGATAGGTGCCACGCGCGCACCTGGTTGTGGATCTCCTTCCTCGGCTTCGACCAGTCGATCGTCGAGTAGTCCTCCTCGAAGTACCCGGCCCAGGACGCGCCTTCGGTCGCCTGCGGATCGCCGGGATCGCCGGCCTCGAGCCGCTCGAAGACGCGCGGGAGCAGCTCGATCGAGGCCTCGAGGATCTTCGGCCCCATCTCCCAGATCGTCTCGTCCTCGTCCAGGATCGGCACCGTCGTCTGGGCCAGGATCGGCCCCGTGTCGAGCTCGGCGTCCATCCGGTGCCAGGTGATGAAGAACTCGTTGTCGCCCTCGCGTATCGCCCAGGACATCGGAATCGGGCCGCGAAAGCGCGGCAGGGGCGCCGGGTGCTGGTTGACGATTCCGTGGCGCGGGACGTCGAGCGCCTCCTGTGGGATCTTCCAGCCGAAGCCCCAGCAGAGCGCGAGGTCGGGCTCGAGCCCGCGTAGGAGCCCGGCGAGGTCGGCCTTGTCGCGGGCCATGATCAGGTTGACGCCCTGCGGGGCGGTCTTGTCGGTGACCTCGCCCCACAGCGGCGGCGGCTTGTCCTTGTCCTGCGGGCGCCTCGCCGTCAGCCACGCGACGACGTCGTGCCCCATCCCCTGCAGGCTCGCAATCACCGGCTCGGCGACGGGCAGGACCGCCGAGATGACGACGATCCGCCAGCCCTTAGGCTGCTCGGCCATCAGCCGATCATAGGAGCCTGGTCGTCCCTGGCGCCTAGAGATCCAAGGCGCGTCGCAGCCCATCCTCCACGTCGAGGAGCTTCGGAGGCGTCAGCGTGCCGGCGTAACTCCGCATACGCCTGCGTGAACTTCAAGTCCTCGGCAACCTTCTCAGTAGCATCGACGAAGAGCTCGAACGTCGCCCTGATCAGCGCGGACTGGTTCTCGAACTCGTCGAAGGCTTTCGCTCGGCGGGCAACAGCGAGACAGAAGACGGTCATCGCCTCCTGAAGGGCCGCACCCGGAAGGGCGGCGCCTGGTGCGAGGAGGTCCTGCCACGTGCGGAATGCGTCGCGCGCGCGGAGCGAGATCCTCCGGAGCTCGGAACGTGTATGTCTTCTCGACCGGCACGCCGTTGCGCGATCAGTGCTCCGGAAGAACGAAGAAAGCGACCGCCGAGTACTGGCACGCGACGGCCGCGATCACGAGCACGTGGAAGACCTCGTGGAACCCGAAGACGGCCGGACGCGGGTCGGGCCGGCGAAGCGCGTAGACGAGCGCGCCGGCCGTGTACAGGAGCCCGCCTGCGAGCACGAGCAACATCGCGCCGACTCCGATCTCGTGCAGGAGCTGCGGGAAGACGACGACCCCGATCCAGCCGAGCGCGACCCCGATCACGGCGGAGATCCACTTCGGAGCGTCGATCCACGCGAACTTGAAGACGATTGCCGCGAGCGCGCCCGCCCAGACGATGCTCAGCACCACCCAGCGCCAGTACCCGCTGAGAGCGAGCAGGCCGAAGGCCGTGTAGGTGCCCGCGATCAGCCCGTAGATCCCGGCGTGGTCGACCCGGCGCAGCCAGCGCTTGGGCGCGTCGGACCAGTTCGGAGAGTGGTAGAGCGCGCTGGCGCCGAACATGGCCGCGACCGTGGCGGCGAAGACGATCGCCGAGAGCCGTCCGCGACCGGTATTCGCCTCGAGGATCAGCGCGATCCCGAGCGGCACGGCGGCCACGAAGGCCACAGTGTGGGAAAGACCGCGGAGGCGTGGCTTGACAGCGAGACGCGCATGCTCAGCAGTCACCTCGAGAAAGGTAGCCCGTCCCCCGGCCCTTGACCAAATCGCCGATTCCGGCCGAGCTGATCGCGCGTGGCCTAGAAGGGCGCCATTCGGTGCTTCACCCGCTCCTCGACGAGTCCCTCGCCATGCGTCGAGAGGAGCTCGCGCTCGAGCCGCTCGAGGTTCCTTTCGTGCTCTGCGGAAAGCTCGGCCCCGAGCTCCTCCGCGAGCCTGACGGCGTGCTCTCTCGCCGCTGTCTGCAACTCCACCCGGCGCCTGCGCTCGCTGTCTCTGAAGTGCCGAACGGCGTCCTCGTTCTGCAGCGTTTGACCACAGTACGGGCAGGCGACCGCTTCTCTCTCCGGCCGTGGTGCCATGGGTGCGCTCCTTTCCTGCGCTCCAGCAGAGGATGCGTCGGATCGGAATGGCGCTGCATCGGGAGTTCTACTGATGCGCCGTGCCACAAAGTGCGGATTCGGCAGCCGCTCCTTGACCGGCTCACCGGTCCCGTCCGATACTGCGCCGCGTGACACAGGAGGGCGACGACCGTCTGCGGCTCGACTACGACCAGACGACGCAGCTGCTCCGCATGCTCACGGACATCCGCTTCAAGCTGATCGCGTTCGTCCCGACGATCGCGGCCGCGTCGGTCGGGCTCTTCGGGAAGCCGCGCCCGGCGGTCGAGCTGCTTGCGATCGGGCTGCTCGGGCTGACGGCGACGGTCGGGATCCTCGTCTACGAGCTGCGGAACTCGCAGATCTACGCGGCCGCGGCGAAGCGGGCCGAGGAGCTCGAGCGGAAGCTCGGATTCGAGGGCGGGCTGTACAGCGACCACCCGCCCGCGACGATGCGGCTCCTCGGGGTGTTTCCGGCGACGCGCCTCGCCGGCCTCGGCCTCGTCTACGGCGCCGCGATTGCCGGGTGGAGCTATCTCGTCTCGTGGGGGTTGCTGCACGCGATCGGCCTCGGCGATGCGAGAACCGTCGGCCTGATCGTCGGCGCGGCCGTGGGAGCGGGCGTCGCTGCGGAGGTCATGCGGGTCCACTGAAGTCGATGCGTGACGCCCACTCCGGGTGGTCGATCAGCGGATTGCGGTTGCCCTGCCGCTCGAAGATCCCGGCGTTGCGGTGCCGTTCGTATTCGGTGACCGGCTCGGCGTCGTGCCACTGGAGCAGGGTCGCGATCGCCTCGTCCGAGTAGGGCCGCAGCTCGGAGTAGCGGAGCAGGAAGTAGAAGGTCGCGCGCGCGACGGCCCCTTTCCCGGCCGCCGGCTCGAACAGTGCCGTCTCCTTCTTGCCGCAGCTCTCGCGAACGACCTCGAGGTAGTCGGGAAAGTCGGTGTAGGGCGCGTTCCCGCGGAAGCTGTTGCACTTGCGCTCGCAGGTGAAGAGGTGGTGCAAGTCCCCGCGCATCGGCTCGGCGTGGTCGAACCAGGACTGGCAGACGACGTGTTCGCAGTTATAGGGCTCGAGCTCCTCGACGGCGGTTTCCGATGCGGCCGTGACGCGGAGGGCGTCGCGCCGCTCGTGGATGCGCGCCGCCTCCTCGATCAGCTCAGCAGGGTCGTACTCGTCCTGCGTGTAGACGCTCCGAACCTTGCGGTCCGGCTGAAGGTCGACCCAGGGGTAGAGCTCGGTCGCCGGGCTGTAGCGCGGCTGCTCCCGATGCGTATCGGCGAGCAATGTCCCGAGCCTGCCCGCGTCCGGCTCGACATCGGCGAAGTACTGCTCGGCAGCGACGCGATCCGTGTCCTCGTCGATGTACGGTTTCGCCGCGCCGACGACAAGCCTCTCGAGCGCTTCCGCGCGGAGATCCATGGCGGTGGAGCCTAAAGGGGTCTCGCGAGCGCTCGCGTTAGGTTGTGCGCATGAGCAAGCGCAGCCTGGACGAAGAGGCGAATGACGCCCAGAGTCGCTGGGAGCTCATCGAGTCAGCAATAGGCTCGATCCCAGATGAAGGGCACGACTGGGACGATGACCCTGCTACATGGGTGCGCACGCAGCGCCGTGCAGACGAGGGCCGGGCGAACTGACACTGCTCTTCGAGGCGCTCGAGTTCGCGGCCCAGGCGCATGGCCGGGTGCAGCACGTCCGGAAGGGGACGCGCTTCCCGTACATGATCCACCCGATTCGTGTTGCGTGGATCCTCGAGCGGCACGGCTACGACGATGAGCTCGTCGCCGCCGGCCTCCTCCACGACACGCTCGAGGACACGGACGTCACCCGCGATCAGATCGCCGAGCACTTCGGCGAGGGCGTGGCGGGCTTCGTCGAGGCGGCCTCGGCCGACAAGACGCTCGGGTGGCGTCCCAGCAGAGAGGCGACGATCGTGAAGATCGGGAAGCTGGAGGCAGACGTACTCCCGCTGCTCTCCGCCGACAAGATCGACAACGTCCGCTCGATCCGGGACACGATCGCGGAACGCGGCGAGGAGAAAACGTGGCAGATCTTCAACGTGGACCGCGCGGACCATGCCTGGTACTACCGCTCGCTCGCCGACGCCTTCCTGGCCCGTGACCCAGATGTCCCGCTCTTCCAGACGCTGGCCCGGGAGGTCGACGCGGTCTTCCCGGGCTAGGCTGCGGCCTCCACCAAGCGGCAAAGCGCGTTCGCAAGCCGCATCTGTTCGACGGTGCGGCAATTCGCGTCCAGGAGCCGCGGGCTCGCGACGAGGTACGCGAGGCACTTCGCCCGCGACACGGCCACGTTGAGCCGATTTCGCGAGAGCAGGAACTCGAGGTTCCGCGGCACGTCCTCGCCGCTTGACGTTGCCATCGAGAAGAAGACGACCGGCGCCTCCTGGCCCTGGAACTTGTCGACGGTGCCGACCCGGGCTTCTCGCGGGAGCGCCTCCGCCAGACAGTGCACCTGCTCGTTGTAGGGCGCAACGACCAGGATGTCGTCGAGACCAAGCGGCCGTGTGATTCCCTGCTTGTCCGTCCACTCCTCCCCGAGCAGCCGGTCGAGCTCCTCGCGCACACGCTCGGCCTCCTCGGACGAGGAGCGACGGTTGCCCGTGTGCTCGACAGGCAGAAACCGCAAACCCGTACCCGACGTCGTCGACTGCACCTCGCATCCCTCGGCCGCCTCGAGCCGGCTCTCGTAGAACGCGTCCGAGATGTAGCGGCACACGTCGGGGTGCATCCGGAACGAGCGCTCGAGGAAGAGACCGCGATCCTCCGGGATCGTCTGCGCATCGCCGAGCAGGTGCTCCAGCACCGATGCGCCCGAGCCGCCGGGGTGCGTCCCCTGCGAGACCTGCGCGAGCTGCACCGGGTCGCCGAGCAGGACGAGCGTCCGCGCCGAGGTGCCCATCGCGAGCGCGTCGGCGAGCGAGACCTGGCCGGCCTCGTCGATGAACAGGTAGTCGAGCTCCTGGTCGAGCTCGGGCCGCGCGAAGAGCCACGCCGTGCCGGCCAGCAGCCGCACATCACGGTCGAGGAACGGCTCGATGCCCTCCTCGCTCTCGATCGAGCCCTTCTCGTAGACGGACTCTGGATTGCCGCTACTGGACTTCTTCAGCCCGCCCACGCTCAGGCCCGTCTCGACGATCTCGTCCAGCAGGTTGTGGATCGCCTTGTGGCTCGTCGCCGCGACGCCGACCCGCTTGCCCCGGTCGAGCAGGTGCAGGATCAACCTCGCGCCCATGTAGGTCTTCCCCGAGCCCGGAGGCCCCTGAACGAAGAGGTGCCGGCCCTCGACGCGCTCGACGAGCTCCTTCATTTCGTCCTCGGTCGCCACCTGCACGCAGGCCCCGTCGAGAGGCGGCTCTCGCCGCAGGACGGTCTCGAGCGCGGTGTACCGCCCGTCGCCCTCGCGCACCGAGTGGCCGAGCCTCAAGAGGGCCTTGCGCTGAGCGCTCGTGTCCCACGCGCCACCGGGAATCAGCGCCTGTGGCAGCGGCTGCTCATGGAGCTTCGGCCCGCGCCGCAGCCGCAGCTCGCCCGCGAGGTCGTCGAGCTCCCACAGCGTCCCCGCGCTCTCGCCCGTCAACGGGTCGACGACCTCGTCGCCGGGATCGAGCTTGTGCTGCTGGACCGGAAACGAGAACGTGTAGATGCGCGAGCGCTTGTCCTCCTCCGGCTCCTCCCCGTCCCACTCGAGCCCACCGATCGACTCCGCGTCCTCGATGAGCTCCGGCACCGTTTGCTCCAGCCGCCGGAAGAACGCCCACCAGACCGGCTTCGCCTCGCGCCGGTGGTACTCGAGCAACAGTCCCGCAAGCCGCGCCGTCTCGTCGTCTCGCGCGAGCAGCAGCTCGCGAAGCGCCTCCCGCTCGGCGAGCTCTTCTTCCGCCTCCGGCTTGATCTCGCGCAGCTCCGGCGGCGCGCGCCAGGCGATCTCCGTCCCCCACGCCGCCTGCGCCTCGGCCTTCAGCTCGAGCAGCCACTCGCGCAGCAGGTAGGTCGACAGGCAGTCCTCGCGGTTGTAGGCCTCGATCCCGCGCAGGATCGAGTCGTCGCGCTCGTCGACCCAGCGCTCGTAGAGGACGATCGAGTCCTCGCCGGAGCGCAGCTCGGCCTCGCGCTCCATGTAGAAGTGCTCGACGTCCTTGATCGAGTAGTGCGGGTACGAGATCCGCAGCCCCTGGCGCACGACCGCGTAGAGGTCGACGAGCACCTCGCCGCGGAGGAGGTCGTCGACGGCGTCCTCGCGTGTCGCGTACTCGCCCATCAGCCGCTTGAGCGCGGACTGCTCGTAGGACGCGTAGTGGTAGACGTGCAGGTCGGGGTGGCGCTCGCGCCGCTCGCAGACGAAGTCGACGAACTCCTCGAACGCGCGCCGCTCGCCCTCCCGGTCGTGCGCCCAGAAGGGCCGGAACTGCGGCTCGCCGTCCTCGAGCCAGAGGACGCCGAAGAGGTACTCGAGCCCTCCACTCGGCTCCCAGAACGGGTCGCCTTCCATGTCGAAATAGAGGTCGCCGGGCGAGGGCTTCGGCAGCAGCGCGAGGCCGCGCTCGTCCTCGGGAGGGAGGGTTTCCCAGGCGTGCTCGCCCGTGCGCCGGTGGCGGAGCTGGAGCTCGGCCTGATGGCGGATGTTCTCGAAGGTCGTCGCGGCCAGGCGCGGGACGGCGGTCTCGCGCGGCGCGTCGCCGAGCTCGGCGAGCGTCGTGATCCCGGCCTCGCCGAGCCGAACGATCTGATCGCGGCGGATGTTGGCGACGCGCGTCAGGTGGTCACTCTCCTCCCACCAGTCCTGGCAGAGCGGGAGGAAGTCGCAGATCCCGCAGTGGTCGACAGGCCAGGGCTCGGTCGGCCGCGGGTGGTGGACGGCGTCGAGGAAGCGCTCGCGGACGCGCCGGTAGTAGGCGAGGAAGTCGAGGACACGGTAGCTCTCGGTCTGGCCGGAGCCGAGCGCGATGTGCATCCGCTCGGGCAGCCGCCCCTGGATGCGCCCGATCTGCTCGGAGTAGAAGCAGAGCTGGAGCACGTGCGCCGGCTTCCCGTGCCGCGCGAGCTTGGTGTCGTGGGCCTCGTAGGAGCCGTCGGGGCCGCGAATGACGAAGTCGGCAAGCCCGCGCCAGTTGCCGTCGAGGGAGGCGGCCTGGTAAACGACCTCGCGCCCGGCGCGCATCGCTTCCTCGGTCTCATGTGCGGCGCGCTCCCAGTCCCATTCGCCGTCGTCGCCAACGATCTCGATCGTGACAACGTCGCGCCCGTCGGCGAGCAGCTGCTCGAGGTAAGCGCGCTCGTGCTCCTCCCCCTTGCGCCGGATCAGCTCGGCCTGAGCGTCCTCGACGTGCGGCTTGGCGATCTCGCCGAGCGCGGCCTTGAGCCCGAGCTGCGTTAGGTGCTCGCACTCGAGGTAGGCCGTAACGTCAGAGGGCGAGAAGCTTAAGACGCTGTTCTCCGCGCGCATCGTCTAGTTCTCAGGGCGAAAGGTCGCCTTTCTTACGCCGACTGGATACTGGGGGGCGCCAGATCGATGCGGAGTTCCTCCGATACGCGCTCGACCTCCTCCTCAGTCAGCGTTTGCCTGAGAAATGCGACCAAGTCCTCTTGGCGAGGTTGGCCGAACGCAAGCCGATAGGCGGCCAGGCTCCGCTTCAATGCAATAAGGCGCGCTTCGTCTCGGCTCAACGGAAGTGTCGGGACCAGTCGCTCGATCCGTGCCGGCCCATCAGTGAAGATCCAACTTGGAACGAGATCGTTCTCATCGCTGGTGCGCCGATTAGCTCCTTCGGAGAAGAGAGCAGCCCAGGGATCGCCATCTTTCGCCGCGAGCGCAGCCCGCGGATATGCGCACGCGAGGTTCTTGCGAACTGCATGGCCCTTGTAGCGGTGCACCCGACCCTCTCGCTGTTCGAGGTCAACTGGGTTCGCCGGCAAGTTCCAATGAACAACCGAGTGGCAATAGAGATGGAAGTCCAGCCCTTCCTGTCCCACCGAAGTCGTGACGAGAACGAAGGGCCAGAACGGTGAGTTGAATGCCTCGCGAACGAGTGTCGGTCGAAAACTGTCCCGATCCTCGTCGACCCGGTTGTCGCCAAAGCGAAGGGCAAACCGAGCGCGGAGTGCTCGCTTTACGAAAAGCTCGCCTGTGTCGTTAGGGCTCGCAGTCTCGGACCTCGTACGAGGCCGTGCGCAGAGCGATCGTGTCATGCATCTTGTCCGCGAGCCGCTCCACGATCTCTGGGCCCTCGCGATCGGCAAGCCCAAGCCACTCGACGAGGACATGCACGTACTCGTCGAGCACCGCCTGAAGGCAGCCCGCGACGCAGTAGTCGAGAACCGCCTTCCAGTACGCCTTTGACCGTCGCACGAGCGCCGTGACCTCTGGCAGATTGAAGAGCGCTGCGTAGCCCCCAGGCGACTCTCGCTGCCCCGTCTCGCACCTTCTCTTCTGCAAGCGCCGGCGGCCCGCCCGAGACTCGTGAGAGGGCACGCAACGCGACGACTCCAGGCCCAGCTAGGGCGACCTTCGCGAGGATCTCCACCAGGTCGGCGGGCGGCCTTCCGAGAGCCTCGGGCGTCAGCCATCGAGCCATATCGACATGGTGGGCGAAGTCCTCGCCCCGTTCCTCCTGCCCAGTCCAAGCTTCGGCGGCATTCAAGCGGCCAAGCCAGGCCATCTCGCGTCCGGGTCGTCCTCCAGGTCGAGCAAGAACGGCGTTGCCCAGTACCACTTCTCGTCCACTGGCCCTTCTGTCGGCCGCCCAGCGAGAAGAGGCTCAAGCCTCGCCTCGACCCGCTCGCGCACCACCCGAAGAGCCTCAGTCGACGGTGAGAGATCGGGGCGAGTCAGAGGCGATCTCTAGCGGATCGCCAAGCCGCGCAAGAACGGGCTTGGGTAGAGCAAGCCGAGCACGGGCAAACCGGGAAGACGTCCCTTCGTCTGGCTGAACCGAAGCAGCGGCTTGAGCTTCACGCGCGCCTCGGCTTAGGTAGTTCGTTTGCTCGCTTTCCCGAGCATGCGCCGCTCGGCCTCATAGCTGACGAGAGCGGCGATGGCCTTGGGTGCGACGGCCCACGCAGAGAAGACCAGCCGCTTCGTGAAGCCTCGCAATCGTTCCGAGTCGAAAGGCGCGGCTGAGCTCGTAGTACGGGAGCGAGGGTGGGAGTCCAGAGGAGTTGCCACGCTTCGGCGTCCAGGACCTCCGAGATCAGGCTTCGAAGACGCGGGTTCTCCGGGTCGATCTTGCCGATAGCCCTCGACCTCTTCCCAGCGAAGAAGACGCTGATCACGAACGAGCTCCGGAACGCGTCGTCGGCCTCGTCCCGCTCGCTGGCACGCTCGAGCGTCCGAACGAGCTTGTAGTCGTCCATGAAGGTGAGGAGATACGGCGCACGACTTCCAGTACTCGAGGACGTCGCCCGCATCGAGCGCGCGGGCAAGCCCGTCGACTGCAGCGAAGCTCTCGAGTCCGCCGATCTCGAGCCGCACGCCCGTCGGGGCGTCGCTCGACGAGCATCCCGTTTCGATCCGGCGTGATCGACAGCCGTTCTGTTCTCACCATCACTCGGCGCAGCCTCTGCTCGAGCGACCCCTTCAGTGACCAGCGCGCGCCTGAGATCCGCCGGGTCGAGATGGAAGAGCGCTTCGCGGTAGGCGCTCGATGTCGCGCTTGAACGCTGCGGTCTCGGCCTCGTCGTCGAAGAGGAAACTGAGGGTGTCGACAGATCGGCGTAGTGGTCGTCGTCGACGTCCTCGGAGACCGTGTACATCTTGTACGGCGTCGCCGAGAGCAGAAGGACCCGCGCAGGCTCGCCGCGGTGGTCGCGGAAAGCGAACAGCTGCTGAGCGAGCTCGCCGGCCGGCTCGTCCGTCCGAAGCAAGTGCTTGAACCGCTGGAACTCGTCGAGGATGACCAGGTCGGGCTCGAGCGCGCTCACGCAGACGCTGCGCGAGCTGATCGCGCAAGGCGCCGACGAAGCGCCGCCGATCGTCCAGATCGCTCTCCGGCCAGTGCTTCCGCTGCCGACGGAAGCGCTCCCGGAGATCCTCGAACTGCTCGCGGAAGCCCGGCTCTCCCGCGTTTCCGCGCGGCTCGATCGTGCGCTCGAGAGCCTTCGCGAACTTCCGAACGAGGCCTTGCGTCGAGCGGGCTCGGCGTCAACATCGCGTAGGTACCAGCGGAAGTTCGCGTCGCTGGCCACGCCACCTTGGAAGACCCGACGCGCACCGAGCCGTCCGCATGGCCGCGGCGCCCCAGCATCTCGCGCAGCAGTCGATGGAGAAGCGCGCGCTCCCGGGCGATCCCTCCCCGCCGACTTCAGGTCGAGCGAGGTGCCCGGCGTGAACGAGACGAAGTTGAGGCGGTTTCGCGTCAGCTGATGGAGGACGAGCGGGAGGAGCGTGATCCGCGAGGCGAGAACGAAGTCGTCCTTGCCCGTCACGTTCAGCCGCTGGATGTTCTGGCGGGCGATCTCCGCGTTCGAGCAGACGTAGACGACGTCGATCCTCCGAACGTCCCGCTCCAGGTGCTCGATCGTCTTGGCGATCAGACCGCGGGCGACGAGCGTCTTGCCAAGCCCGACCTCGTCGGCGACCAGGAATCGAGACGTGCTGTCGGCTCCGTCCGCGTACAGCCGGCTCGAAGACGTACTCGACAGTGTCGCGCTGGAAGTCCTTGAGACCCGCGTAGACGGCGCTGAGATCGAGTCCGATCGGCTTCACGTGCGCAGCTTCTCGCGCGCGTCCCAGATCGGCTCCCAGCACGGACTCGAGCCCTTCGGGAATGAGCGCTCGCCCTTCCTCGGTTGCGCTCAGGCTCTCGACCAGGCGGGCGACGTGATCGAGTCGCTCCGGGTCTCGAGCCAGTGCTCGAATCATCGACTCGAGAACGGGCAGTCCGCTCCAAGGCCGCCCAGCCATCGCCGCCTCGGTCCATCGGCGCCCACGGTCCCAATCGTCGAGGCGAGCGTTCGTCGGCCAGCGAGAGAAGCAGGAGGTAGCGAAGGACGTCGCTCTCGTCTGCGCAGGATCGACGTGAGCAGCCGGTCGTGGCGATTGGCCGGCGCGCCAATCGAGCTCAGCGTTCACGACGAAGCGCAGTCGAGGCGTGCGCACCGCGCGACTCGGCCTCGAGCTCGATCGCGAAGAACGCCGTCAGCGCGCCGAACGAGACAGGCGGAGAATCGAATCCCGTCGGCGAACGCCGGCGCAAGGGCTTGGCCGCGCTCGCTGCCGAGCGTGATCGGCCAGAGGCGACCGCGTACTCCGCGCAGGCACGCCGAACTCGTCTCGGGCCGTCGCGCGAACGCGAGCGAGTAGCTCTCTTCCGCATCGTCCCCGGCGCATCGACGGTCGCCTCGAAACCGAGTGCAGCGATCTCGCGCCGCACTTCGTCGAGCCGTCGCTCGAGCCGTTGCTCCGCGGTCTCGGCAGGCGGCCCGTCGGAGGGCTCGATAGGTCTCGAGCAGGTCTCGTAGCTTACTCCGCCGGTCTGACCTCGAGCACCGCGTCGACGCCGCACGCGCTTCGGGCGCCCTGCAGCTCGACGAGGAACTCGACGTTCCCGCCGAACGCCGCGTTCGTCGCATTCGCTGAGCCCGTCCAGAGCCGCGCCCTGTGGTGGTACTCGGAGACGAACAGCTTGGCGTGCAGCCCGCTCAACGGGACAGTCAGGCCGCTCGGCAAGCTCTTCGTCCTCGCGGCGGACAACTGCCCGCACCGGCTCGTCGCTCGCTCGCAGCTGGACTGAGAGTCAGGATCTCCTCGAACTGCTCGAGATCCCCGCCCGAGCGCTGTCGAGCGTCTCAGCTGCGCGAGACAAGAACGTCAGCCGCGCCCGGGCGCGCGAGCCGGCCGAGCAGCTCTGGGCTCAGAAACGGAGAGACGACGAGGAGGCGGGTGTGACGTCCAGCCGTCCTCGGCGAACGGCCACGCTCGGAAGCCCTCTGCATCCCGAGCGGCCAGAACCGAAGCCCATAGAACCCGTTCGGCAGCTCGAACTCGACCGCGAGGAGCTCGTCTGCGAGCTGGCGCACATGTCCTTGGCTCTCGTCTTGTCGAAGTCGCGAGCAAGTCGAGGAAGCGCCGCGACGAACTTCGACAGAGGCCGATTCCGCGCGCGTGAGCGTGCGAGAGCGTCGCGCCGGAGTTCCGTCCAGTCGCAGCACCGTGTCCCAGGAGCGATCGAACGTCAGGTTGCGCGACAGGCAAAGAAGCCGGTAGCAAGCGCTCGCCGCTCGATGACCTGAAACGAATCGCCCACACCTTCGGGTGAAAGACCCGGCCCTTCGTGGGGCGGTCACCTCGTGGACGATGTCTTCGACGTAGGCGACCAGCGGTCGGTACTCGGCCGGCAGTGCAATCTGGCCGGCCTGGCAGAAGACGTCGATCAGGCTCGCGTTCCGGCGGATCGCCTCGAGGATCGACGTCGGGCTCGCGCAGACCGTCCTCGCTCGCTTCCGCCTCGAGCAGCGCGAACGCGACTGGCGCGGTGAGCAGCGCGTAGAGGTCGAGCGAGAACGTCGTCCCGACGGCTCGATCGAGCGCGAAGCCCGGCGGGAGGGCGAAGAGCGTCGAGAAGCGGGTGTCGATCGTCAGGCTCGAGCATCCGTCGTGCTTGCGCGCCTAACCGCCTTGAGGATGTCGTTGACGATCCGCTCGACGACCGGCCACCGGTAGGAGAGCTGCGACGTCCCGGAGCTTCCTCCCCACAGCTCGAGAGCTCGCCGATTGTGCAGGCGCGCCTGGCTTCCCTTCGTGATTCGTTCTCGATCGCTGATCAGCGAACGAGCTCGTGGCATCGTCCGCGATACCAAGCCCGGTCGACCCAACTCGAACCAGCCTTCGACGAAGCGCCGTGTCGCATCCGAATACGCCGGTTACTGAGGAGCGCAACCGCCCAGAACTCGTCCCAGCTCCACCTGGCCGGAACTGTGACCTGCACAGCCCACTCCTCGAGTCGGCCTCGATATTCCTCCACCCGAGGAGTGAACTTCGAGCCTCGGCGAGCATCAGGTTGTAGAGGAGGCTCGCGCCGTGCATCACCTCCGAGAAGACACGCGCGAGCTCCACGGACTCGCCAGATCCTTCGGCAGCTTCGCGACATCAGGGTGATGCCATGCGAACGGCGACATGGCGAGCTGGACGAGCTCGACTGACGAACGCGTCGAGCAACGACCCGGGCGCCGAGGTGTGGATCCGGTTCGCGGAGGTACAGCGCCTCGTCGCCCGTCAGCTCGAACCTGGCGGACTCGAGCAACGCTCCGGCCGGGGCGGGAGGCCGGCATCCCAGTTCGGGCGGAGGCCGTCGGTCGGCTCGTCGCCCTCGCTCTCGGAGCCTCGCGAAGCAACTCGTAGTAGCTGTCGAGTGAGCGGTGATAGCGGTCGATCGATCCGTGATAGAGGCGAATGCCAAGAACCTCGAGGCCGTTCCAGTACGCATAGCTCGGCAGCTGCTTCAGGCGCTCGCGCGCGACGGCGCCGATCACGCCGCTTCGCTCTTCCTCACCCCTCGATCAGCGCGTTGATCAGCCGAATCTCGTCCCGGCGCGCCCGGTCGGCGATCTCGCCGAGGACACCTGCTGCCGCTCGAGCTCGAGGTAGATCCACGGGACGAACAGGAAATACCGAGCCCGGCTGTGCAGCACGGAGGTGCCGGGGAACAGCAGATTCGAGAAAGCGTCGCGAACCGAGCCGATCCCGAGCTCGTCCACGGTGTCGCGCTCACGGAAGAGCTCGATCACCTCCTGCATCCGTCGGCGCTCAGCTTCGTCGTGATCGAGCCACGCTAGGAGCGATGGCACGACTCAGGCCTCGGGCGGATGGACGATCTGCTCTCGTCCTATCTGCCAGAGCCGCGACATCAGACGGAGGCTGGCTCGGCGGCGGATTCCTCGAGCAGCGCAGGGATCGCGTTCATGTCGTGCGCGATCGCGTACCGCCACTCGCCGTACGGCCCGTCCGCGTTGACCGCGCGCACCCAGCGCTCCGCGGCCTGCGTCTTCACGTCCTCCAGCTGGTCGTGGCCCTTCGTCTCCAGGATCAGGTGCACGCCGTTGTCGAGCCGCACGATGAAGTCCGGGACGTAGCTCGTGCTGCCCGCCGTCGTGGAGGTACGGGATCGCGAACCCGAGGCCCTGGTTCTTCACGAACGCGACGACGCGCGGGTGCGTGTCGAGGTGGTAGGCGGCCGACTGCTCCCACTTCGAGTCCTGCACGACGTAGTTGAGGTGCGACTTCTGACGTCCTTGCACCTTCTTCGACGTCCAGAAGTCGACGTCCGCCGTCGAGCCGGCCTCGCGGCCCTGCTCGTACCGCGGCACCTCGGGCGCCTCGCCCTCGCGTCGTGTCCGGGTGGATCGCCTCCGTCAGCCGCTCGATCGCGAAGCCCCAGTACGGCGAGAGGAAGACGTCGATCCGCTTCTCCGGTCGAGTCGACGTCGACCTTCTCGCGCACGAACCGCTGCACGATCTCGAGCAGCTGCGGGAAGAGGACGTGCGCCGGCGCCTCGCACGTCTCCTGCTCGGCGTACTCCCGCGTCAGCGCCGCGGCCATCTCGAACTCCTGCTGCTGGAGCCGCGTCGCGCTGCGCCACGCGTCGAGGTTGAGCGTCGTCGACGCCGCCCGGCTCCGAGAACGACGGCCGCCCCTTGTTCGAGCAGCGTCGCCTTCAGTCGCACCTCGTCCGGGATCTTCATCGGGTCGACGACGACCGGCGCGATCGTGTCCCAGTCGACGGTGACCCGGTTGCGGATCGCCTGCTGGTAGCCCTCGACCCGCGGGAACGTGATCTCGTACTCGGCCTTCTCGGGCAGCGCCTGGACGTGGTGCTGCGGCTGCCGGCGCGGCTCGCGGTCCCGACCGCTGCTTGAACGGGATCACCTCGAACGGCACGCCGAGGATCTTCGCGACCTCCTCCTCGAACTTGCCCGTCCTCGGTCAGGTCGTAGCTTCGCCCGCCGCAGCCCGCGGCCGACGACCTGCTCGCAGAGGAGCTGCGACATGAACGGCCGCAGCCCGACGATGTGCGTGACCGTGTTGCAGTCCCAGCCCTCGGTCAGCATCCCGACGCTGACGATGCAGCGGACGTCGCGGCCCGGGCGGATGGAGCGGCCGCTCGAGCTTCCGCGCCAGCTCCTCGAAGCCCTCCGGGATAGACCGGCCGGCCCTGGTCGTCGCGTCGGCCAGTCGCGCTTGCCGACCGTGTCGAGCGTGAAGCGCATCCAGCGCGTCTCGTCGCTCTTCGCGCCCTCGACCTCGGTCTCGGCGACGACCTTCGAGTCGACGCGGATCGTGTACGCGCGTGCCGTCCTCGTTCCGAAGCTCCGCGAGGTCGGCCGGCGGGATGCCCGGCGGGCGCCTTCGCCCTCGGCGAGCCACTCGTAGATCACCGTCGCGAGCTTCGTGTTCTTGCAGACGAGGATGAGCACCGGCGGCCGCTCGTCGTCGCCTTCGCTCTCCCACTCCTGCCGCAGCTCCTCCCAGGCGAGCGCGAGGAGCCGGATCGGCATGCTCCGCCTACTTGCAGCACCGCCTCCGGCTTCGGCGTTCGCGCGCTTGCCGCCGCGCTCGCGCGGCGGTGAGCTTGCTCATGATCCAGCGCCAGATGTTGAAGTACGCGGCCTGCTCCTCGCCGCGTCGGGTCGGAGTGCGCGAGCTGCGGGATCTTCACGAGCCCCGACTCGATCGCGTCGGTCAGCCCGAAGTCGCTGACGACCCACGGGAAGATCCGGTTCGTGTCCTCGCCCGCGCGCGCGAGGTAGTACGGCGTCGCCGAGAGGTCGACGCAGAAGTTGATCCGCCGGTTGCTTGTGGATCCGGTCGAGCCCGTCGATCCAGACCGTCGACTCGTGCGCGAGCTCCTCGGCGCGCTCCTCGTCGAGCGCCTCGGCGTCCTCCTCGGCCGTCTCGGTCGCCTCCTGCGCGGATCCGGTAGGCGTGGTGCGCCTCGTCGTTGAGGACGAGGATGTTCTGCTTGCCGCCGACCTCGCGCCCGAGCAGCCGCTGCATCAGCTTCGCGTCGCTCTCGACGTAGCGGGTCTCCTCGACCACGACCTCCGGCTTCTTCGGCCGCCGGTCCTCGAGGATCCGCATGCCCGGCGAGCGAGCGCGATCTCGAGCGCCTTCTCGGTCATGTAGCGGCCGCCGCGGCCCGACGTCGTCTTCGGGCCGATCTTGATCGTCGCCTGCACGATCTCCGGGCACGCCGTGCCTTCTGCACCTTCGCGCCGGCGCTCATGCCCTTGCGCTCGAACTCGTGCCAGTTCTTGACGAGCACGCGCCCGCGGCGCAGGGTCGGCATCAGGTGCGGCGGCACGAGGTCGCGCGTCCGGTAGATCGACGCGTCGCCGCGGTTCGGGTCGAGCTCGCCGAGCCGCTCGCGGATCGTCACGTTCGGGCAGACGACGAGCACGACGTCGGAGAAGCGCGCGTCGCCGCGGGCGGCGACCTTGTTGAGGATGCTCCAGGCGCAGAGCATCCCCATCACGGTCGTCTTGCCCGGAGCCGGTCGCCATCTTGCAGGCGTAGCGCGTGAACGCCTCGACGCCCTCGGGCACGACCTCCGGCGGCACGTCGATGCCCTGGAGGAGGTCGGACCGCGCCTCGGTCAGGAAGATGATCGTCTCGGCCGCCTCGAGCTGCGCGAAGAAGAGCCGCTGCTCGCGCCCGTCGCGGCGCCAGTGCCGGAGCAGGTCGAGCGTCGTCCGCGTCGCGCCCGGATAGCCGGCCTCGCGCCACTGCGTCGAGCCGCTCGCGGATCAGGTTGACGAGCTCGAGCTCCTGCCACTCGCCGCGGGCCGGCTGCGCCCGGCTCCGGCTGCGGCGCCTTCGGGTCGCGGTAGAAGTAGCCGGCCCGCCGGCGCCCGGTCGCGCGCTTCGGCGTCTTGCCCTCCTCGATCTGCCAGTGCTCGGCTCGGCTCCTCGAACGGCGAGTTGAGGATCGGCTGCTCGACCTCGAAGGCGCTCATTCCGCCTCGTCGAGCGATCTTGCACGACGAGCAGCTCGTTGCCGCGGTCGTCGATCACCTTGACCGCGATCTCGCGCGTGTCGCCCGCGGCGAACGGCGCGCTGATCGTGCCGGCGAGGTGATCCCACACCGACTCCTCGAACTCGCGCCTTGAGCGCCTTCTTGAGGTTGTCCCAGCGCTCGTGCGCGGGAAGAACGCCTGCGAGACGTGGAACGACAGGCCGTTCCAGGCCGTGTCGAGGAACCACGCCGGCACGTCGTCGCCGTCGCGGTGGTCGCGCCTCGAACGTCGTCGGGTCGAACGATGTCGAGACCGACGCAGCTCGACCTCGTAGCGCTGCGGCCCGCCCGTCTCCTCGGGCTCGACCTTGCGGATCGCGACGTCCGGCAGGCCGGAGACGGAGAAGATCTGGCTCGACCGCATCGTCTTCAGCAGATCGCCCATGACGAGGTCGGGCGTCGCCTGGACGTAGGTGGCCGGGATGCCGACCAGCTGCTCGACCTTCTCGACGAGCGTCGCGCGCGTTCGGCTCGATCGCGAAGCCGATCACGAGCAGCTGCTCGTAGCTGCTTCACGTGCGCCTCGCGCGCCGCCTCGTAGACGAGCTTCTCGCTGACCGCGCCGTTCTCGGGGCCGAAGACGATCGCGACCGGCGCGCCGTCCGGCGTCGAGCGCCGCCTCGGCCGAGAGCGTCAGCGACTGCGCCGGCGGGCGGACGTTCGTGAGCGTGATCGTCCTGTTGCCGCGCGAGCTGGAGCGACGGGTTCCGCCGCAGCGCCTCGAGCATCCGGTCGACGTAGCGACGCGTCCTCGGGGACGCCGGAGTCCTCCGTGCCGTCGCCGTCGAAGTCGACCGGCGTCGGGATCGTCGCCTCGACGACGAACGGGCCCGTGACGCGCGTGATCTTCGTGTCGACCTCCGGCCGGTCGACGAGCACCTCCTCGGCGGCGGCTCGTCGTTCGCGATCGACTTCAGCGTGACGTGCGGGACGATCCCGCCGACCTCCTCGCCCTTCGTGTTCTGCTTGCGCTTGTAGACGAACCCGCCGGCCGGCCCGCGCGTCGGCGTCCTGGAGCTCGTAGTACGGGAACGTCGCCGTCAGCAGCCGCTGCCGCGCGAGCGCGAGCGGCACGCGGGAGGTGTCGATCGTGATCCAGCGCCGGCCCCACTGCTCGGCGACGTAGGCCGTCGTGCCGGAGCCGCACGTCGGATCGAGCACGAGGTCGCCGGGATCGGTGGTCATCGAGCAGGCAGCGCTGCAACGACCTTGCGTCGGCGTCTGGACGACGTAGAGCTTCGGCTTCGGCCGAATCCGCCGACTGAGTGTCGTGCCAGACGTTCGTCGAGCGGCAAGTACGGGAAGTCGTCGAAGTACCGCACGTAGCGCAAGCGTCTGCCCGATCGCTAGATGCAGTCGATCGCCTGATCGAGGCGCTGCAGTCCCGTCCTCGCGTCGGTCTTCCAGTATGCCGGCTCTGGTCGATAGACCTTGCCCTTCGAACTCGAACGTCGTAGCGACGCTGCGCAGCGTCGCTGTGAGGTCAAGAGTGTCGAGTCGCGAGGATCCGCGCGGCATCCGTAGCAGTCAGACCGCTCCTCGAGCGGCGTCAGGTGCGACGATCGCGCCGTCGGCGTAGCTCCGACCATGGTGTACTCGTCGCTCCCGATCGTCCGAGCTGCTTGTCGACGTAAAGCTGCCGGAACTTCACCTGCGTCCCGGTCGCGCGCGTACCAAAGCAGGTAGTCCGTCGATCGCGCAGCGAGTCGTGCTCGTTGGCACGCTCGTTGTCTTGCGAAAGTGATCAGCGCGACAGAAGTTCTCTGCTCCGAATACCTCGTCCAGCAGCTCGCGGACGTGGTGGACGTTCTCGTCGCCGATCTGGACGAACACGCTCCCGCTCGGCGTGAGCAGCTCGCGCGCGACGAGCAGCCGATCGCGCAGGTACGTCAGGTACGAGTGCAGCCCGAGCTCCCAGGTGTCGCGGTACGCCTTCACCATCTCCGGCTCGCGCGTCATGTCCTCGTCGTCGTTGTCCTTGACGTCGCGCTTGCGCACGAACGGCTGGAAGTTCGAGCCGAACTTCACGCCGTAGGGCGGGTCGATGTAGATCATCTGCACCTGCCCGCCGAGGCCCTCGTACTCGAGCAGCGAGTTCATGACGACGAGCGAGTCGCCGAGGATCATCCGGTTGACCCAGCCGCCCTTGTGCTCGTAGGCCTCGAGCTGCTGGTGGAGCGGCAGCTGCGGGTCGGCGAAGAGCTGCATCTCCATCTGCCGGTCGCGCTCGTGGCCCGTGAGCGTCTCGAGGATCGCCTTCGTCGAGAGCCGCTCGTGGACGAAGAGCGGCAGCGTCGGCACGTCGAACGAGAGCCGCTCGGCCTTGCCGGCCCAGTCGAGGAACGGCCGCGAGAGCGCCTTCAGCCGCGTCGACCGCGTCGTGCAAGCCCGGCGATCTCGACGTCGCCGAACGTCCGCGGCTCGGAGAACAGGTGCGGCGGTCGAGCGCTGACGCCTCCTCGATCTGCGCGAGCAGCCACTCGCCCGAGCTCGCGCGCGGAGTTCTGCCCGTCCCAGTCGAGCGCCGGCGAGAGCGACGAGTCGTAGCGGTAGGTCTTCGGCGGCTTCTTCTTCTTGAACTGCGCCTGCGTCCCGACCTCCGGCCGAAGCAGTGCCTCCTCGTCGTGCTTGTAAGCCTCAGCCTGCCGCTTACCTGTCGGCTTCGTCGCCATCAGTCGGGCTTTCGCGCCAGATCAAAGCTGTACAGCCGCCACTGCATCGCCTCGCCGGAAACGCTGAACCTTTGGAACAGCTGCTCCGTCTTGGAGACGCGCGCGAACTCGGCGCGGACGGCCTCCTCAGGCATGAGTAGTTCGGCAGCGAAGACGTTGGCTTCGCGCTCGAGGGTGCGGTCGGCATCGGCGCTCACATCTTCAGCCCGACAGTAGACCGGCGCCGTGCGACCCTCGAGGCACTGACATACCCAGTGCCCGACCTCGTGAGCAACCGTGAAGCGGCGTCGGCCCGGGCTCTCAGCGGCCTCCCGCGCGTTAACCCAGATCTGGCGCTCCGCCGGTAGGAGCATCCCCGACACCGGTAGCTCCTCATCCTCTCCGATGCTCAGGCCGAGAAGGTCTTCCGCGATCGACTCCACTGGTACCGGCAGCGCCTCGCCGCCGAAGAGCTCGTGGTAGCGGCGCCGCAGGGCGTCTGCACGCGGGTCGGTCACTGGTCCGGGCACTGCTTCCTGCCCTCCCCTACCGTTGTCGACGCTTGTGTCGTAGCCAACAATGACATGTCCGTGCTCGCAGCGGAAGGAGGCCGATTGGCTCATTAGCAGGGTAATCGGGACCTATTCCTCTCGTCCGAGGAAGAGGAGGTCGATGTCGTCGGGTTCTTCGGCTCCGGGCTCGATGACGTGAGGCGGCGCTGCGGCCGGCTCGGCTGCGCGCAGATAGACGGCCTCGGCGGCGGCAGGCCGGACATGCCAGGCGGCTAGCTCTTCCGAGCGCGGCCCGACGAGCGCCGTCAGGACGTCCCAGACCTTTCGGCTGACGCGACTCGGCTCGAGCAGGCCTCCCTCCAGGCGCTGGTAGTAGCGCTTCACCTTCGCGCGTTTGGCCGGGTCGAGGCCGAGGCGCTCGACGAGCGCGTCGACGACCTCGTCCACGCGCACGCCCTTGCTCGCGCGCAGGCCGACGAGCGGCGGCTCGCTGGTCAGCCAGGCTTCGGTGAGGGCGAGCGTCTCCGCATCGGGCTCGCGCGCGGGGGTCGCCTGCACGAAGCGCTCGAGCAGGCCCGCGAGCTCGTCCGCCTGCCCTCCGGCGCGCGCCAGGTACTCCTCCGCGCGGGGGCGCTCGCCGCGGGCGTACGCGTCGGCGTACTCGGCGAAGAGCTGCGCGACCTGCTCAGGCACCGAGCTTCTCCGCCAGCTTGCGATGGCCGTTATGGAGCGCCTGGTCGACCGCATTGCGCGTTATCCCAAGCCGCTCCGCCGCCTGCTCGTGCGAGAGGCCCTGGCGGTGGATGAGGTCGAGCACCTCGCGCTGGCGGCTCGGCAGGTCGGCGACGAGCCGGCCGAAGTCGTACGTGTCCTCGACTCCCTCGTACTCGTCGCCGGCGGCGGGATCCCAGTCGTCGGGCAGCGTGTCGTCGGCCTTCGCGCCCGGGTAGAAACCGCGCACCGTCCACTCGACGACCTTCCAGACGACGACGCGGAAGGGCACGGTGTACGTCTTGCCCCGCTCGAGCTCGTTGAGCAGGCGGAGGAGGACGGTCTGGGCCGCCTCGTCGGCGGCCTCGCGGTCGCGCAGGCGCAGGAAGCAGAGCTCGCGGACGGCATGGAAGTAGCCCGCGAGCAGGAGCTTGTGGTCACCGGCCTCGAGCAGTCGCTTGTCTTCGACGTCGCGCGCATCGTGCATCGAGGGCAGAGTCTTTCGAGGCACGGCCCGATCTTACGGTCGGGCTGGCGCAAAGAGAACGCCCACGACGTCTAGGGCTACTGGCTCAATAGAGAGACATTCCGAGGGCCTCAGCGACTCGATTCGCCATATCCTCATCCACCGCCCAGTTGGCCCTGTCCGAGCTGCTCGTCCTCGGGCAGTCGAACTCCTTGAGCTTCGCGCGGACGACGCCTTGAACGAACTTGTAGTCCTCACGCGTGTACTCCCGAACCCGGCTTTGGTCGTGAAGCAGCAGCCGGGCGAGCTCCGCGCCATTGATCGGGTAATCGGTCAAGGGCGCGGACTTTATCGACCGGCCCTCACGACCCGCCTATGGCCGCGATCTTGACGTAAGAAGGCACAGGTCTCAACGGGACCCTTCGGAGACGAAAGGAGTTCGATGCCCATCAAGCAGATTGAGATTCCGATTCAGCTCGGCGAGCCGATCGAGCACCGTGGCGTCGTCGTGGCGCCGCTCTTCCCGCGCTTGAAGCCCCGGGCCGAGTACGTGACGCTCGAGGAGGCACTGCCGCTCGGATTTCGCGTGGCCGAGGTGGACGCGGCTGGGTCGGTGCCCGAGCTCGCGGTCGCGAACCCGCTCGACGCGAACGTCCTCCTCTACGATGGTGAAGAGCTGCTCGGAGCGAAGCAGAACCGGATCCTGAACGTGACTGTGCTCGTCTCCGCGCAGAGCGAGACGCGGATTCCGGTCTCGTGCGTCGAGGAGGGCCGCTGGCACGCGCGGAGCGTCTCCTTCGGTACTGCGCAGCACACTGCGTACCCGGAGCTCCGCCGGCGCAAAGCCGAGCGGCTGTCGGCAGCTCCGCTCGAACGCGGCGCTGCGCAGGGTGAGGTCTGGCAAGCGCTCTCCGAGAAGGCAGGGCGGATGGGCGTGCATTCGCCGACCGGGGCGCAGGCGGACGTCTTCGCCGCTCGTGAGCGTGACCTCGGATCGCTGCGCGGGGCGTTCCCGCTCCAGCCGGGCCAGTCCGGGGCCCTGCTCGCCCTCGGCGAGCGGTTCTGTCTGGACTACGTCTCGCGACCCGAGGCATTTGCGCGTTTCTACCCCAAGCTTCTCGAGGGCTACCTGCTCGACGCCCTCGAGGCGGTCGATAGTTCGCCGGCCGGAGATCTCGATGCGTTCCTTGCGGCGGTCGCGGAGGGAGCTCTTGGCCGGCGGCCATCGGCCGGGCTCGGCGACGACATTCGACTCCACGGCGAGCGGACGGTCGGCTCGGGGCTCGAGTTGGAGGGCGAGCTTCTCCAGCTGTGCGCGTTCTCGACGGAGAACGTCGGCGAACGCACAAGGATCGCGCGCCCGAGCGGGCGGCGCTAGCGAAGGCGCTCGACCAGCGCGCGAGGCGTCACGACGCGGACGGGCGGGTCGGCGAGCTCTGTCAGGTGCTTGTCGCCGGACACGAGTAGATCCGCCCCGGCCACGCGCGCGAGGGCGATCAGGTAGTCGTCGGCCGGGTCCGGGGTGACGCGTGGCGGGTCGCCGGGGTCGTCGAAAGCGACTGCTTCCGCGGCGAGGGCCTCGACGTACGCGCTCACTTGATCAGGCGATGCGAAGGCCCGGAACTTTGCCCGCAGGAGAACGTCCTCGAGCTCGTCCAGGAGCTTCGGCGAGACGACAATGTCGAACTCGCCGATCCGCCAGGCATCCAGGGCTTCGGCCGGAGGACCGTTCGGGCTGATCACCGCGGAGACGAGGACGCCCGGGTCGAACACGACCCGCAGCACTGGCTATTTGGCAGCCGCGCGGCGCTCACGCCGAACTGCATGCAGCTCTTCGTAGGCGAGTTTCATGGCCTGGTCCTCATCCAGATTGGCGTTCGACCGGATGTCGTCGACCACGGACAGTCCGAGGTAATCACGGAGGGCTTCCTCTACGACGTCCGAGTCTCGTTTCCCGGTCCGCGCAGCGCGGACACGTGTGGCGCGGAGCACCTCCGGGTCGAGGTAGACGGTTGTCTTGGATCGAGCCATGCTCTCCACCATAGCGTTATGACGTCATAGCGTCAAGAGGTGGAAGCCTTGCAGCTCCTCAATCCGAGAGGAGCCGCAAGGCTTTCGAGGCTTAGCGAGCCCGCAATTGCTTCCGCTCGCTAACCAGCCGCTCGGCTTCGTTCACCTCGGAGCCGATGCCGAGACTTTGGATGGTCAGTCCCGGAGCGCAGTACGCCCACACCTCGAGGTCGGCGTTCAGGACGCCGAAGAAGTTGTCTCCTCCGGCGGCCCAGCTCGATGATCCGCCGAAGCTGAAGAACACGCCGCCCGAACCGGGGAAGGCGAAGCCACCCGAGACCGGCGCCTGCCCGGCCGGGCAGGGCGCGACCGCGAAGTCGATCGCTCCCGGTGGCAGGGTCTTGACGACGTGCACGGTCGTGATGGCCGCGATCGTCCCCGCCGGGCCTCGTGGGCCCTGCTGTCCTTTGAGTGAGCGCTTCGCGCCACTGCTCAGGTCGACCAGGCCGATCGACCCGTTCTTGATCTGCCTGCCGGTGATGAGCTTGACCCCGGCAGCCGTCGCCCCCGTGGCGACAATGAGTGCGGCCACGACGGCCGCGACGATGGTGCTTCTCACCGCTGAACCTCCTTCGGTTCGTCAGGGAGCCGGACGGCTTCCGCCCGCGTCTGAGGACGCCGACGGGAGCCGACAGGAGGACACCCGCCTGCGGCGGGCAGCCTTCTGCACCACTGAATCGCCGCGCGGCCCGGCCGTTCTTACGGCAGCGCTCTCCGAGGCGGCCGGTTCCGAGTTGCCGTCAGCGGCGACGCTCGACGTCGAGCGCGTCGACGAGATCCTCGCTCTCGGCCACGCTCTGAGCCGGCTCGACTAGCGCGTCCTGGATCTGGGCGGCGAGGTCGCGGAGGCTCTCGAGGACGCGCTGCTTTCGCTCCTCGAGCATCTTCATCTCCCGCTGGAGGGTCTCGTGGCGCTGGGCGACGTTGTGCTCAAGGTCGTCGGCCTTCGCCTGCGCCGTTTCGAGCTGCTGCTTCGCCTTCGCCTCCGCGTCGGCCAGGAGCCGGCGGGCTTCCTCCTCGACGGTTCGCCGGTGCTGCGTGCCGTAGGAGTCGGCTGCTTCGGTCATGTCGCGCGCGTACTTGTCTGCTTCGGTCTTGGCCTGCGCCGCCTCGCGCGTCAGCTCCGTGATCCGCTCCGACGCCTGCTGCTCCGCCATACGCAGGATGTTGTGCGCCTCGAGGCGCGCCTTGTCGGTGATTTCCTGAGCGGCCGACTCGGCAGCCGCGATGATCGCGTTCACCTTGTCGCCCACGCTCGGCTCGGCTCCTGCCTGCTCTTCCGCTGGACGATCACTCATCGATCCTCCTTTGTTCGAGCCGCATGAGGCGCGGACGTTAGTGCCTCCACGCCCCATTTGCAACTTGTAACGCGGAAACGTCGCGCCTGCGTCATACGATCCGGCGGTGCGGCCTCCGCCCCACCGGCTCGACCGGCTCCCGCAGCAGTACTTCACCGCGCTCCTGGCGAAGGTCTCCGAGCACGCCGCGCTCGACGGAGAGCCGCTCGTCGACCTCGGGCGCGGGAATCCCGAGGTCGGGCCGCCGCAGCACGTGATCGATGCGCTCGCCGAGGCGGCGGACCAGGCGTCGGCTCACGGGTACCCGCCGTTTCGGGGGTTGCCCGCGCTGCGTGAGGCGATCGCGGCTCGCTACTCCGAAGTCTACGGCGTCGAGCTCGACCCGGACACCGAGGTCTCGATCATGCCCGGGACGAAGACGGCGATCTGCGAGCTCGCGCTCGTCACTGCTGAGCGTGGGCAGACGATCGTCCTTCCCGACCCCTACTACCCCGACTACCCGTCCGGGCCCGCGCTTGCCGGGGCCGCAACCGGATACGTGCCGCTCGATCGCGAGGCCGGCTGGGCTCCCGACTTCGGTGCTGCGCCGCGCGACGACGTTGCTGCGGTCTTCCTCAACTTCCCCTCCAACCCGTGCGCGGTCTGCGTGCCCGACGGGACGTTTGCGGCAGCGGTCGAGTACGGGAACCAGACCGGCGCCGTCGTCGTCCACGACTTCGCCTACGGGGACATCGTGTTCGACGGGCGCGTCCCTCGATCGTTCCTCGCCGAGCCGGGCGCGAGGGACGTCGGCGTCGAGATGTTCTCGATGTCGAAGAGCTACGGGATGGCCGGCTGGCGGCTCGGGTTCGTCGTCGGCAACGCGGAGATCGTGTCGCGGCTCGACCTGCTCGCCGACCACGCGCGCGTCGGGATCTTCTCGCCGGTGCAGCAGGCGGGGATCGCGGCGCTGACCGGGCCGCAGGGCTCGGTCGCCGAGCGCGTCGAGACCTACCGGCGCCGGCGCGACCGCGTGCGCGAGGTCCTCCCCCACATCACGGCCGAGGGCTCGTTCTACCTCTGGTGGGAGCTGCCCGACGGCCTTACGCCGGAGCGGCTGCTCGAGCACCGCGTCGCCGTCGCGCCCGGCGAGGGCTTCGGCTCGCGCGGTGAGGGCTGGGCTCGGCTCTCGCTGGCGGTCACGGACGAGGTGCTCAAGACCGGGCTCGAGCGGCTGGGGCGTGCAATCGGCTGAGTCCTGGGGCTAGTCGGGACCTGCTCGATCGCACGACCGCCGCATCCCGCTCGATCACGCGGTGGTCGCCGGCGGGCGCGGGCTCTCCACGCGCCAGTACCCGGCCGAGTGAACCCCGACGGCAACGATGCCCGCTATGAGGAACGTCACCCCCGCGACCCACGTGATGTCCCAGAAGCCGGCGACGATCCCGACGAAGGCAGCCAGCTGGGCGATCGCCTGCGCGAGCGTGACCGACACGGACGTGGTTCGCCGACCTCGAAACGCCTCCTGTCGATTGACCAGCACAAGCGCCGCCAGGAGTGGGATGGCCACCGCGAACGCGATCGTGCTGACCGTGGCGGAGGCGGAAAGCGACCTCGCCTCGAGGAACCCCTGCACCATGACCACCGCGATCGCGATCAGCCCCCCGTAGATCACCCCGCTCTGCCGGAGGTCATCCCCGCCGCTCTGTGCCGCCGCCGCGATCGGTTCGGCCTTCGCCCTGGCCCGTGCTTCCGCCTCCGCCTCCCGAGCCCGCCGCCTCGCCTCGTCGGCAACGCGATCGTGTTCGTGCTCATGGTCGTCGCTCACAGGTCGCTCCTCTCACGTAGCTGTCCTGAAGGATCGAAGTTAGAACTGGCGGTCTACTTGATGCCCTGAGAACCACCGCTGATACTTGACGACAATGCCGCTGAGCCTCGCACAGGCCCACGTGCTTATCGCCGCCGCGCATGACCACGCCGTCGCCAACGGATGGAAGATCGCTGTTGCTGTCGTCGACGAGGGCGGACTCCTCGTCGCGCTCGGCCGCATGGACGGCGCGTTCCCGCTCTCGGCGCAGATCGCCGAAGCAAAGGCGGCCGGCACAGCGCTTTGGCACCGCGACGGCGAGCAGCTCGCAGCTAGCCGCGCTTCCCACGAGGGATTCTTCGACGCAGTCGGCAGGCTCGTCCGGCTGCCGCTCATTCCAGGCCCGGGCTCAGTGGTGATCCGGAGCGGCGAGCGCGTGCTGGGCGCAGCCGGGGCGAGCGGCGCGAGCGGCGACGACGACCGCGCCTGTATCGAGGCAGGCCTACGAGCCGTCTTTCCAGGCTGACACCAAGGAGCGACCGCGCCAACTCGCCGCAGCCATAGCTCAGCAAGTCGAAAGGAAGCTCGGCCTTGAGTCTCGAGACAGCGTCAGCGGTGTCGCCCTCGAGGAGCATCGCATTCGATCGACCCCAAGGAAAACCGACGAAACGCGAGGACGCGTATAGCCTCCGCGGCGTGACCCGGTTCGTCGTGGACTGCGAGACGCTGCTCCGGATTGCAGCCGGCGAGATCGAGGTCGCCGCCGAGCACAAGCTCGTCGCGCCGACGCTCGTCCGCTCGCAGGCGCTGGCGGCGCTCTACCAGGCCGCCCGCCGAGGTGAGATCTCGGCCGCCGACGGGATCGAGCGGGTGACGCGGATCAACTCGCTGAAGGTTCGCTTCCTCGGCGACAAGGTGCTCCAGCGGACGGCGTGGAGGGTCGCGGACCAGCTGGGCTGGGAGACGACGTTCGACGCCGAATTCGTGGCGCTGACGCAGCTACAGGCGGACGTGTTCGTCACTTCCGACCGCGATCTGGCGCGGGCGGTCTCAGGGCTCGTCGAGACGGCGACGATCGACGCGCTCAGCACGGCCTGAACGCGGCCGCGAGCGACGGCTCTAGGACTCGCAGCCGACGCCGTCCCGATTCCCGTCGAAGTGATGCGGGTCGGGATCGGGGACGTCCCAGCGGACGCGGAAGTTGGTGTACGGGATGTCCGCGCAGTTCAGGTCCGGCGGCGGCGGTGGGATGCAGACCGTTGGATACGACGCGGCACAGCTTCCGCCACCCGGCGGTGGAGCCGGCGGCGCCGGGGCTCCTCCGCACCGGCCGCTGAAGCTGACGGCGGGGTGGAGCTCGATGCCGTTCGGGGCGACGCCCGTCTGGCCGTGGATCTGGTCGAAGAAGCCGACGCCCGAGATCGTCGCTGTGCCGCTGAGCCTCCTGAACGAGCTCGAGGGCGAGCCGCATGCGGCGATCAGCGCGTTTCGCGCGCGGCGCATCTTGACTCGAGCCTTCGGCGTCGCTCCTGCCGTGCAGGACGGTGACGGGAACTCGGCGATCATCGTCGCTCCGCTCCTGGTCGGATCGGCGATCACGAGATGGATGTCGCTGTCGGCCTCGAGCTTCATCTCGATGAGTTTCGCCTTCACGCGAAACGTCGTCCGCTCGACTCCTCGACTGCGCCGCAGGCCGAGATAGCCGGGGACCGTCTTGTTGCGCAGCGCGCGGATCGTCGTCGCCTTCGGGCTGAGAGTGAGCGTGCGGCCGGCCGGATCGGCGAGCGTCTTGACCGACCAGCGCTCGATGCCGCAGCCGACCTGCTTCGAGCTCGCAGCCGTCGACTTCGCCGGCGCGAGCCCTGTCCAGGCGAACGGGACCGCCGCCAGGCCCAGGAAGACGATTGCGAGATAACGGCGCATCGGGACATGTCCATCTAAGCCACGTCTGGCGGACGGCGCAATAGCCCATTCGAGCCAGGCCTTACAGTTACGCCATGGAAGGCCCCACGCGCGAGACCGACTTCGTCGCGCTCGGCAAGCCCGGTTCCGAGGCGTTCGCCGGGATCGAGACGTTCCCGAACCCCGGCGTCTCGCACGTCGAGATGACGTCCGATGAGCTGACCGCCCTCGGCCCGGTCAACGCTCAGCCCGACCTCTACGTCGCCAAGCTCGAGTACTGGCCCGGTCCGCTCTGCATCGAGTCGAAGTCGCTCAAGCTGTACCTGAACGGCTTTCGCAACGAGGAGCAGTTCGGCGAGACGCTGGCCGTCCGCATCCGCGACGATGCGGCGCAGGCGCTCCAGCTTCCTCCCGACAAGGTTCGCGTCACGCTGAGACAGAAGTCGCGCGGTGGGATCGTGATCACCGCAACCGCCTGAATGCGGCCTCGATGAGCGCTGCGCGCCGGCTCGCGCTCAGCCGGCTCGCGTCGCTGACCGCGGGCTCGGCCGCGTACATCGCGCTGATCTCGGCGATCTACAACGAGACCGGGTCGGCGCTCTGGGTCTCGGCGGCGCTCTTCTTCGGTGTCGTCGGCTCGGTGATCGGGGCGCCCGCCGCGGGGTGGCTCGGGGACCGGTTCGAGCGGCGGCGGGTGATGGTCGGCTCCGATCTCGCCGCGGCGGTCGTCGCTTCGGCGATGGCGCTGACGGTCGACTCCGCCCTCGCGCTCGTGCTGCTCTTCGGGCTGCTCGCGGTCGTGCAGAGCCCGTTCGAGCCGTCGTCGGCGTCGGCGATGCCGAACCTCGTGCTGGCGGAGTCGCTCCCGCGCGCGAACGCGCTCGTCGCGGCCACGTCCTCGGCCTCCTACCTGCTCGGGCCGCTCCTCGGCGGGCTACTGCTCGGCGCGGGCGCATCGGCGCCGCAGCTGCTCGCGGTCGACGCGGCGAGCTTCGTCGTCTCGGCCGCGCTCGTCGTCTCGATCCGCCGGCCGTTCGGGCTCGGCGGCGGGACGGAGTCGGAGCCAGGCGTGTGGGCCGGCGTGCGCCTGATCGTGCGCGAGCCGGTGCTGCGCGTCCTGATCGCGGCGTCGATCGTCTCGCTGCTCGGAATGGGGATGGTGAACGTCGCGAACTACCCGCTCTCGATCCAGCTCGGCGGCGGCACCGAGGGCTACGGTGCACTGGAGGCGCTGCTCGGCGGCGGTGGCCTGCTCGGGGCGGCGATCGCCGCTCGGATGCTGAGCGCGAGCCGCGCGCCGCTGATCGTCACGGTCACGTTCGCCGTCTCGGGCGTGGGGCTTCTCCTCGCGGGGCTGGCGCCGGTGCTCGCCGTCGCGCTCGCCGGGATGGCGATCGCGGGTGCGGGTCGCGGGCTCGGGGACGTGGCCGACACGACGCTCGTCCAGGCCCGCACCGACGACGCCCGCCGCAGTCGCGTCTTCGCGGCTCAGGACGGCGCGGCGCACGCGGCGTACAGCGCGGCGATGCTCGCCGGCGGCCTGATCGTCTCCGCGGCCGGCGCGCGCGCAGGCGTCCTCACCGCCGGAGCCTGCGGGCTCGCCGCATCGCTCATCGCCTCGCGGATGCTCAGCCGGCCGGGCCGCTCGACATCGACTCGGTCGGATCGAAGCGCGCCAGCGGACATGCACCCCACAGGCCCTTCCGACCCGCCTGAGCCTGCTCAGCGGCGATGAGCAGCTCCTTCGCGTAGCGGCCCCGCCGGCCGCCGAAGAACCAGACGCCCGCAGCCCCGTCTCGGACGAGGGTCACGTTCACGTCCTCGTCGCCCTTCCAGACGTACGCGAGCTTGCGCCGGTAGCGGTCGACTTGGTCGAGCTTCGGATCCTGCTCGACGCGCACGTGCGTGCCGGCCGGGATCAGCCGCTTCGTGAGCGCGCTCGCCTGGTCGCCGTAGCACTCGACGTGCTTCTCGGGCGTGTCGATCTGGACGAGCCGGACACGCTGGCCGCCGACGAGCTCGATCGTGTCGCCGTCGATCACGCGGGCCACGACGGCGCTCTCTTTCGAGCCGCCTCGCGTCAGGAAGGCGAACGCGGTGAGCCCGAGCACGGCCAGCAGCACTGCGAAGACGAGGCCTCGCGACATACGTCTGAGAATCGCAGAGCGCCGGCTCTCCGACCGCTCTCATGCACGTTTTGTGGCAATCCGGAGCTATTCTCGATGCATCGCCGCCCGAGTTTTGCACCCGTCACCGTCGCTGATTCAGGCCGGCGTGGCGCTGATCTACGTCGCCAGCCTGTGCGTGATCCTCGTTCAGGAGTGGAACGAGCCGAAGCTCCTCGTCGTCGCGGTCTTCGCCCCCTCGATCCTCGCCGGGCTCCTCATCAAGCGCTTCTCTGCATTGGTCCTGCCGCTCGCGGTGATTGTGCTTTCGCGGTTCTGGGTTCCGCTGATCGACGAGGATCCGATCTTCGCCATGATCGGCGGGATCTTCGTGGGCGTCGTGGTGGGGCGTTTGGTCGACCGCACACCGTTGCCCGTGCAGTCGGAGCCGACGCAGACCGACGCACGCGCACATCGCTCACCGGGGGTAAAGCGGCTGGTCAAGCGAGTCGTCTCGAGAGACGGCATCGACGCGGTGCTCGACCACATCCGGTTCCGCATCGACACGTTCCCGCACGGCCTCTACCAGCCGGTTGCCTCGCTGCCCCGCGTGCGCGCCACCCGCGGCGTCGGGTCCGAGTCGCGCTGGGAGGCGATCCTTCCGGTCGTGCGCGAGCAGGCGGTCGAGACGGCCGTCGACATCGGCGCGTGCGAGGGCTACTTCTCGATCATGCTCGGCGAGGCCGGGATTCCGACGATCGCACTCGAGGGTGATCCGGGCGTGGCGCGCACCGCGATGTTCGCCGTTCGGCGGAGCGGGCTCGACGACGTGGGCGTGCTCACGCTGGCGCTCACGCCGGGCAACGTGGTCGCCGTTCCCGCCTCGGACTGCACGCTCTGCCTCTCGATCTGGCACCACTTCGTGCGCTACTACGGGCTCGAGGCCACGACCGCGATGATGGCGACGATCTGGAGCCGGACCGGCAAGGTGCTCTTCTTCGACACCGGCGAGAGTGAGATGACGCCCGAGTACGGCCTGCCCGAGATGACGCCCGATGCGCGCTCCTGGCTCGCCGCCTACCTCGTAGAGACGTGCGCCGGGTCGCGCGTCGACCACCTCGGGACGCACAAGGCGTTCGATCCGCACGGCCGGGCGTGCGAACGGAACCTGTTCGCGGTCATCCGCGTCTGAGTAACACCGTGAGGATCGCGCCCGCGGCGATCAGCTGAGCCCAGGCGGGGATTCCGCCTTCTCGGTGCCAGCCCGGGATCCGGTGGCTCGGGAAGAGGTCGCGCTCGCCGAGCTTCGGGAGGACGTGCTCGAGGTCGGGCGCCGAGGCTGCGAGGGCGCCGATCGTCTCGGGGCTCGTCGGCCCGTGGCGCGCTGCGACGGCGAGCGCGCACGCGACACCGCTCACGACCTCGAAGCGGCGCGACGGGATGTCGTGGTGGGGAATGGCGTCGCCGGCCGCGTGCAGGACGGGCCCGAGGAGGGCCGCGGCGAGCCGCGAGCGCGTGAGGGCGCCGGCAGCAGCGCCGGTTGCGACGTGGAGCGAGACGATCAAGAGCGCAGGGGTGCGTCCTCGAGCCGCGGCGCGGGATGGCCGTTCTCCACACGCAGCCGCTCGATGAGCTCGGAGGCGGCCCCGCGCGACTCCGGGAACTCCTCTCCCATCCGCTCGCAGAGCGCCGCTGCAAGCGCATACACCTGCCGAACCGTGGGCTTGCCGGCCTTCTGCACCGTGGCTATCAAAGCAGCCGACGGCGCCGGGCGTGTGCCGACACTGCTCCAAGAGTCGCGCGTGTCCCGGCCGCTTCAAGAAGGACACTGCGGCGCTGGCTCTGCGAACGCAGTCGAAGCTCGCAGGCTTGGCTCGGCACCGCGGTCCGAAGCCGGTCGACCTGTTGATCGCAGCAGTCGCCGAATCCCACGGCATGGTCCTGCTCCATTACGACCATCACTTCGACGCGATTGCGCGCACCACGGGCCAACCTGCTCAGTGGCTCGCGAAGCGCGGCAGCCTCGACTGAGTTCGTCACACTTTGCCCGTGGGGAGAGTCCAGAGGGCGCGCGAGTGGCTGCAGGGCCACCGCTGGGCGGTCGTTGCGATTCAGGTCGTGGCGCTCGTCGTCCTGTTCGCCTTCTTCTGGTGGGCGTTCCGCGACGCCTGGCACGAGGCGAAGCCGCTTCTTCGCGAGGCCGACCTCCGCGACGTCTTCATCTCGATGGTGATCCTCGCCGCGTACTACCTCCTGTTCGCGGTCGCGTGGCAGCGGATGCTCGCGGCCTGGGGGCTCGAGATTCCGTACCTGGTCGCGCTCCAGGCTGAGATGACGTCGATTCTCGCGAAGTACGTGCCGGGGACGGTCTGGATCCCGGCGGCGCGGATCGCGGCACTGCGGCGGTTCGGGGTCCGCGACACGCCGCTCGTGCTGGCCTCGATGTTGCTGGAGGCGGGGCTCTCCGCGCTCGCCGGAGTGCTCGTCTTCTTCGTCAGCCTGATCTCGGTCGGCTTCAGCTCGGCGCCTGTGTTGCCGCTTCTACTGCTTGCGGTCATCGTCGCCGTCGGGCTGCACCCGCGGATCTTCACGCCGGGGATCCGTCGCCTGCTGCGACCGTTCGGGGGCGCGGACCTGCCGCCTCTCCCCTACTCGACGCTGGTCAGCCTGCTCGGCTACTACTGCCTGACGTGGCTCGTCGGCGGAACGGCGGTCTTCTTCCTGATGCGCTCGCTCGGAGCGAGCCCGTCTCTTGCGGACATTCCGTATCTGGGCGGCGTCGCAGCCGTCTCGGCAATCGTCGCGTTCCTCTCGCTGATCACGCCGTCAGGTCTGGGAGTGCGCGAGGCGACGATGTACGGGCTGCTGCTCGCGATCACGACGGAGGGCGTGGCTCTGGGAGTGACGGTGCTGAACCGGCTGACGATCACGCTCGTCGAGGGACTGCTGCTGCTCGCGGGGGCGCTGGCGTGGAAGTTCCTGCCGCGGCCGGCACCAGAACCCGAGAGCTGAAAAGGACCATAAAAATTCGCCGAGCCGGTTGCGCTTTCGTCCACTCAACCGTCTGACCTTGGGCTTCCGCCTACAGCCTTGCGGTTCAGTTTCGACCTACTCGCGCTCCGTGCTCGGCGCAAGCGGCAACCTATGGGCTCGAGGGATGTCGTGCAAGGCCTCCGCGAAGAAAGTTCCCGCTCTTTGCGAGATCGCGAAAATCGCGGCCGACGAACTTGTCGCAAAGAGCGAAGATCAGCTCTCGTCGTCGGAGCCGGATCGGCGGCGCAGGAACCAGAGGGTCCCGCCCACGGCGGCGATTCCGGCCGCGACCGCCTTCTTGTTCGGCACGTGTGAGTCGTCGGAGCGGCCCGCGGACTTCGCCTTCTGCTTCGCCATCCGCTTCGTGGTCGTCCACACGACCCAGCCCAGGAGGGCGTTGCGCTTGTTCATGACTCCCATGGCGCGAGCGTACCCGACCGCGATTCCGTCCACACGCGCGGATCTCGCCTCTAGCGGTGCTGCGGGGCACCAGGCCGCAGTTTGCGCCGGGCCACCTTTCTTCCCATTTGGCACAGATGCGTCACTCGTTCGAAGGTAGGCTCGAAGCCGGGTGGCGGGTGGAGTTCCTCATCCCCTCCCAGGGTGGGGACGTGGGGGGTTCGTTCTGCGGAGAGTCGCCGGGCGGCCGAGCGTTATGCGCGCCTAGGTCGCTGCGGCGGCGCGGCGCTTCGGGGGCAGATGGATCGCCCGGCCCAGCGCGACGAGGCCCGCTTCCTTGACCGCTTCCGACAGCGTCGGGTGCGCGGCCATCCCGTCGGCGACCGTCTCCACCGTCGCCTCCGCGTCGAGCGCCACGACCCCAGCCTCGATCAGGTCGGTCACGTGCGGCCCGACCATCACGATCCCGAGCAGCTCGCCGTACCGCGTCTCGTGGATCGACTTCACCCAGCCGACCGTCTCGTTCTGCATCACCGCACGCGCGTTCGCGACCCACGGGAACATCCCGGTCGCAACGTCGTCGCCGTACTGCTCTCGCGCCTCGGCCTCGGTCAGGCCGACGCCGGCAATCTCGGGATCCGTGTAGATCGGCCGCGGAACACCGCGGTTGTCGACGACGGCGTCGTGGCCCATCGCGTTCTCGGCCGCGACCTCGCCCTCGCGGAACGCCGTGTGCGCGAGCTGCCAGTAGCCGGCGCAGTCGCCGACCGCGTAGATGTGCGGCACGGTCGTCCGCCGGTGCTCGTCGGCCGCGATCCCCTTGCGCCGGTCGAGCTCGACGCCGATCTCCTCGAGCCCGAGCCCCTCGACGAGCGGCCCGCGCCCGACCGCGACGAGCATGAGGTCCGCATCGACGGTCTCGCCCTCGCCGAAGTGCACGCGCAACCCATCTTCGGTCTCCTCGACCTTCGTGCACTGCTTCTCCAGGTGGAGCGTGATCCCGCGCCGGCCGAACTGCTTCGCGAGCTCCCTGGCCGCATCGTCGTCCTCGGCCGGAATCAGCTTCGGCAGCATCTCGATGATCGTCACCTCGGTGCCGAAGCGGTTGAAGATCGACGCGAACTCGCAGCCGATGATCCCGCCGCCGAGGACGACGAGCCGGCGAGGCACCTCGGTCTGCCCGAGCAGTCCCTCGGAGTCCACGCAGCGCGCGGAGTCGAGCCCTTCGATCGGCGGGCGCAGCGGGAAGGAGCCGGTGGCGACGACGGCGTTCTTGAACGTCACGTCCTCCCCACCCTCGACCGCGATCGTGTTCGCGTCCTTGAAGCGGCCCAGGCCCTTGACCCACTCGACGCCGTTCGCCTTGAAGAGGCTCGCGACGCCGTTGACCATCTGCTTGACGACGCCCGCCTTCCACTCGTTCGCGGTCGCGAAGTCGAGCTGCGGCGCCCCGACCTGGACGCCCAGCTTGGCGAACGTGTGCTCGGCCTCCTTGATCGCGAAGGCAGTCTGCACCCAGGCCTTCGTCGGGATACAGCCGATGCGCAGGCAGGTCCCGCCGAGCTCGGGCTCCTTCTCGATGCAGACCGTCTTCGCGCCAAGCTGAGCGGCGCGAATCGCGGCCGTGTAGCCGCCCGGGCCCCCTCCGAGAACCGCGACGTCGCAGTCCATGGGCGCGATCCTATCGATCGAGCGGCGGCAGCCCGAGGACCTCCACGGCCCACGGGAGGGCGACCTCGAGCTGCGCGAGCTGCACCGACCGAACCTTCGGTGCCCCGGTCGGCGGCGGGAGTCCCGCGATCGGCGCGAAGAACCCGCTGACGACCGCGGTCAGATCGCCGGCATCGGACATCAGCTCTGCAGGCGCCGGCCCGCCTTCGAGGCTCACGCTCGCCAACCAAAAGGCGAAGTCGACGCGCGGGTTGCCGACGCTCGCCCAGTTCCAGTCGACGAGCTTCGGCTGCCCGTCGGCGATGCAGATGTTGTCGCTCCGCACGTCGAGGTGGACGAAGGCTTCACCACTGATGTCGCAGCGATCGGTTGCAGCGATCAGCTCGGGCAGCGCCTGCTCGAGCCAGTCGGCGGAGGAGAGGCCGAGACCCAGGAACGGCGTAGGGTCGTCCTCGACCTCGCGCCATGTGTGGAGGTCGCTCCACACGAGCCTCTGCAGCCCCTCCGGTGGCTGCAGCGCGTGGATCTCCGCAAGCGCCTCTCGCACGAGCTCGACATCGCCCGGGCGCCAGGGCGGCGGCCAGTAGGCGCCGGTCAGGTCCTCCAGCACCAGGATCGGGCGCACGCCGTCGTCGTCCCAGCGTACGAGGCGCGGGATGAAGGAGCCCTCGACACTCGAGTAGATCCGCTGCTCGTCTCGGAGGAACCCGGCCGTCGGTTCGTCGACGGCGACCTTCGCGAAGGCACGCGATCCGTCCACTTCGACGAGCCAGTGCTCCATCAGCGTGTAGCCGCCGCCGAAGATTCGGCGCAGTGGCTTCGCGCCGAGCCGCTCAGCTAGCAGGTCGCGCGTATCGTCCATGCGCCGTCGCGCCCGAAGCCGCTCGCTACCGTCGCTCCCACGGCCCGACCGCGACGACCGACGCCGCCCTACGGTTGACGCAAGGAGGGACGCTCGTCGTTCCGCGCACGATCAGGCGTTGCTGGTTCGCTCTGAGCCGGAGCAGAATGCCGAAGCTGGCGTGCCGCCGTCCGCACCAGTTCGACCAGCGGAGGCGCACAAACGCCCTTTCACCCGCCGACAGCATGATGACGCGTGGATCACGGCGTCCGGTCGTAGAACGTCCCGGAACCTCGCGGACCGAAATCGGCACACCGCCGCGGATGAACTCGACCTTCGTCCGACCGCCGAGCATGCACGGATACGCCCTCCGATTCGTGACGGTCACACCGCCTTCGAGCGCGCTTGTCGCACCCTGCAAACCCCCGCGGGCCTCGAGGCGCAGCGCGGTGCAAGGCAACGGCCCACCCGCCGGCGAGGAGGACGCTGTGAACGCAGCTAGCGCGGCAAGCGTGATTGCCAGAGCGACCTTCATCAACCAAATTGTGCGCGCATCGTCAATGCGCCGTCGCGCTCGTCGAGCTTCTCGAAGCCGTAGCGCTCGTAGAGGTTCACGGCAGGGCTGTCCGAGGCGACGCTGAGGCTGATCGCCCGATACCCCTCGGCGCGGGCCCGGGCGAGGAGCGCGTCCATCAGCTCGCCGCCGAAGCCGTGGCCGCGCCGACTGGGGACGACGGCGATCGCGAGCTCGGGTGTCTGCTCGTCGACGAATCCGTAGCCCGGCGCCGACTGTTTGAACAGGCGGTACCATGCCGCGCCGACCGGAAAGCCCTCGTCGAGCGCGATCACCGCTGCGTCGCCGGGCCGGCCCCAGTTCTCGACGTAGCGCATCGGGTGCAGCCCGGTCTCGTCCTCCTCTCCGCTCGTTCGCCAGTAGTAGGCGTGCCGCAGCATGTCGCGGAGGAAGCGGGCGTCCTGCGGCGTGCCCGGCCGGATCATGGGCGTGAGTCTATGTAGTGTCGAATCGTGTCGAGACCGGTGACGATTCGGCCGTTCGAGGACCAGGACCTGGCCGCGTGCCGCGCGCTCTGGGCCGAGCTGACGCGGTCGCATCGCGCGCTCTACGACGATCCGACGATCGGCGGGAGCGATCCCGGCTCGGGCTTCGACGCGTATGTGGGCGAGTTCGCCGGCGCCCGCAAGTGGGTCGCCGAGCGCGGCGGCTCGGTGGTCGGTTTCGTCGGGCTGATCATCCGCGGAAAGCAGGGCGAGATCGAGCCTGTGGTCGTCTCGTTCGACGCGCACGGGCAGGGGATCGGGCGCTCACTCGTGCAGACGGCCGTCGACGCTGCCCGGGCCGAGGGCGTCGACCAGCTCAAGGCGAGCCCGGTCGCGCGGAACTCCCACGCGATCGACTTCTTCCACTCGCTCGGTTTCACTGCGCTCGGCCACGTCGACCTGCTGATGGACTTCCGTCACCCTGCGGCGTACTGGCAGCCGGGCGAGCACATCGCCGGCAGCGACTTCGACGTCTAGAAGGGTTTGGCTAGCTCTCCCGGAGCTGTTGGATGAGCTGCAGCCGGTTCCCGTCCGGGTCGTAGACGTCGACGATTCGCACCTCGTCGTACAGCTCGAGGACGGTGCCGATCTCGACCTGCTCGTCGCGCAGATGGTCGGCCTCGGCCTTCACGTTCTCGACGTCGATGCTCGCGACCGGCCCGTCGAGGAACGGCTCGCCCTCCGCGAGTGCGATCTCCATCCCGTCGCGCTCGAGCGTGGCCCAGTCTTCCTCGGCCTCGATCTCCGTGAAGCCGAGCTTGCCCGTGTAGAACGCCCGCGCCGTGTCGAGATCGCTGACGCGGTACCAGATGCGCATCGGACGGACTCCCTCAGAACGCAAGGCGGACACCTGCGGTTCGCGCCGCTTGGCGGCGCTCACTTTTTCGGCTTCGCCGAAAAATCACAGCGCCAGGCCGGGCTCCTCGAGCAGCGTCTTCAGCTCGCGGAGGAACTCGGCGGCCTTCGCGCCGTCGACTGCCCGGTGGTCGCAGGTCAGCGTCATCGCCATCAGCGGGCGGCCGACGAAGCCGCCGTCCGCGACGACCGGCTTCTCATCGATCGCGCCGACCGCAAGGATCGCGGCCTGCGGCGGGTTGAGGACGGCCGTGAAGATCTCGACGCCGTACATCCCGAGGTTCGAGATCGTGAACGTCCCGCCCTCGAGGTCCTCCTGCGAGAGCTTGCCCTCGCGCGTGCGCTGGACGATGTCCTTCCGCTCGGCCGCGATCTGGACGAGCGACTTGCGCTCGACTTCGCGCTGGACCGGGACGATCAGGCCGCGCTCTGTGGCGACCGCGAGCCCGATGTGAGCATTCGGGAAGATCCGAAGCTCGTCGTCGGCGAAGTGCGCGTTCACCTCGCGATGTCGAAGGAGCGCGACCGCGGCGAGCTTCGTGAGGATGTCCGTCACGCTCACGCCCTGCTCGCGAAGCCGGTCGTGGAGCTCCTGCGCGCGCGTCATGTCCGCGGACATCGAGATCTGGAACGCGGGCGCCTGCCAGGCTTCGGTCAGGCGGCGCGCGATCGTCTTGCGGAGCGACGTGAGCGGGATGACCTCGGCCTCGAGCGGTGCCGCCGCGGCTGGGGCGTGCGCCGGAGCTGCTGCGGCGCGCTCGACGTCCTCGGCCACGATCCGGCCGTCGGGGCCGGTTCCCGTGAGGGTCGCGAGGTCGATGCTGCGCTCGCGGGCGATCCGCCGGGCCAGCGGCGACGCCTTGATCCGCCCGTTGGCCCGCGCGGGCTCCCGTGGCGCCTCGATGCGCTCGGCCGGCAGAGGCTCGGGCTTCGGCGCTTCTGCCTTTTTCTCGGCCTTCGGCGCGGGCTCCTCAGCGACGGACACCTCCTCGCCCTCCTCGCCGATGACCGCGATCCGCTTGCCGACCTCGATCTCCTCGCCCTCGCCGGCGAGGATCTTCAGCAGCACGCCGCCCGCGTCCGCTTCGACCTCCTGCGTGACCTTGTCCGTGTCGAGCTCGTAGAGCGGCTCGCCCTTCTCGACCGGGTCCCCTTCCGACTTGAGCCAGCGGACGATCGTCCCGGCCTCCATGCCCTGCCCGAGCCGCGGAAGGCTGACGTCAGTCGCCATTCCGGCCGACCGTTCGCATAATCGCCTCGTAAACCTCCGCCGCGTGCGGGACGACGAACTCCTCCATCACCGGCGCGAAGGGCAGCGGCACGAACTTCGCCCCCACGCGCTCGACCGGAGCGTCGAGCCAGTCGAACGCCTGGTGCTGGATCACCGCCGCGACCTCGGCGCCGAAGCCCATCCGCGTCACGGCCTCGTGCGCGACGACCGCGCGGTTCGTCTTCTTCACGGACTCGACGATCGTCTCCTCGTCCAGCGGCTGCAGCGTGCGCGGGTCGACGACCTCGACCGAGACGCCGTCCTGCTCGGCCTGCTCGGCCGCGGCGAGGGACTCGTGGACGAGCCGGCCGGTCGCGATCACGGTCACGTCCTCGCCCTCGCGGTGCACGCGCGCCTTGCCGATCGGAATCGGCTCCAGCTCCTCGGGCACGTCCTCCTTGAGTCCGTACAGCGTCCGGTGCTCGAAGAAGACGACCGGGTTGTCGTCGTAGATCGCCGACCAGAGGAGCCCGCGGACGTCGGTCGCCGTCGACGGGAACAGCACCTTGAGACCGGGGATGTGCACGAACCAGGCCTCGAGCTGCTGCGCGTGCTGCGCGCCCGGAGACCAGCCGGCTCCGCCCTGCGTGCGAATCGTCAGCGGCACCTTCAGCTGCCCGCCCGACATGTAGCGGTGCTTCGCCGCCTGGTTGACGATCTGCTCGGTCGCGAGCGTCAGGAAGTCCTCGTACATGACCTCGACGACGGGCCGCATGCCCTGTATCGCGGCGCCGATGCCGGTGCCCACGAGGGCCATCTCGGAGATCGGCGTGTTCCGCACGCGCTCCGGGCCCGAACTCGTCGAGCATCCCTTGCGTGACGCCCATCGAGCCGCCCATCTCGGCGATGTCCTCGCCCATGATGAAGACGTCGTCGTCGGAGCGCATGGCCTGCGACAACGCGTCGCGAACCGCCTCTCGGTAACTCAGCTCAGGCATGTCCCGTCCACCCATGCCCCGGGACCTGGTCCCAGGACAGGGGCGCTTCGGCCATGGCTCGGGACCAGGTCCCAGGACAGGTCTGCGTTGGCCTAGGCATAGAGGTTCTTGAGCGCGTCCTCGGGTTTCGGGTCGGTGCCCGCCTTGGCGAACTCGACGGACGCCTCGACGAGCTCGTGCGCCTCGCGGTCGGCCTCCTCGAACTCCTCGTCGGAGAGGCCGAGCTTCTCGCGCAGCTTCGTGATCGGATCCTGCGTCTCGCGCAGCTCCTCCAGCTCGCCCTTCGGCCGGTAGACCTGGGGGTCGCCGATGTAGTGACCCGTGAGGCGGTACGTCTCGAGGAGCAGGAAGACGGGACCGCGCCCCTCGCGCGCGTGGTCGAGCGCCGCGTGCGCCGCCTGGTAGACCTCCTCCACGTCCTGGCCGTCGACGCGCATCGCCTCCATGCCGTACGCGGCGGCGCGCTTCGTCAGGTCGTCGATCGGCAGCTGCTGGCGCGCCGGCGTCGACTCGGCCCAGTGGTTGTTCTCGCACACGAAGACTGCCGGCACCTGCCAGAGCTGGGCGAGGTTCAAAGACTCGTGGAACGTCCCGATGTTCGTCGCGCCGTCGCCGAAGAAGGCGACCGCAACGCGCGGCTCGTCGCGCATCTTGAACGCAAGCGCAGCGCCCACGGTCGCGGGCAGTCCGCCGCCGACGACCGCGTTCGCGCCGAGGTTCCCGCGCTCGACGTCGTACAGGTGCATCGAGCCGCCGTAGCCGTGCGACGTGCCCTCGAGCTTCCCGTACAGCTCGGCCATGACCTCGTTCGGGTGCGTTCCCTTGGCCAGCGTGTGCCCGTGGGCGCGGTGCGTGGACGCGATCACGTCGCCCTCCTCGAGCGCGCGGCAGACGCCGACCGCGCACGCCTCCTGGCCGATCGCAACGTGCAGGAACCCGGGCAGGTCGCCCGCGCGGAAGCGCTCCTCCACCTTCTCCTCGAACCGGCGGATGAGCAGCATTTCCCGGAAGAACTCGCGCAGCAGGTCCTCCGAGACCGCCCCCTTCTTCTCGACCTTCGCCACGGGTTTGCAGTGTACGCTCGGGCGAATGAGTCTCGCCGCCGACTGGGACGAGCTTCAGCAGAGCCTTCCCGAGCGCTGGGGCACTGCTCACCTGCGCTTGACGGTTGCGGACGAGGGCCAGTCCGAGCGGGTAGCCGCGTTGCTCGGGCCCACGAACCCCGGACGGCGCGGGAACGTGATCCGGTTCTACGCGGCCCGTCGCGGCGAAGGGCACTCGCCGGAGATCATCCGCAGGCTCCTCGAGCGCATCGACGCCGAGGGAATCCGGGGCGAGCTCGAGATGGTCGGCACGGACGAGGCCGCGGCGGCCGAGCAGATCGTCCGACCGAAGCTCGTCGCTGCGTGGGATACGGCCGTCGCCGGACTGCCGGCCGACTGGAGCGACCTCTACGTCGAGGTGGAGCTCGAGTCGAGCGACTGGCTGGAGCGCGCGGCGCTGCTGATGGCGCCTGTCAACCCGGCGCGCTACGGCGAGGCGCCCGGGTTCCGGTTCAGGGTCGCGAGCAGCTTCGGCTACGGGGCGTCGGCGGCGATGACCCGGCGCTGCCTCGAGCGGGTCGACGCGGAGGAGCTCCGCGGCCAGCTCGACATCCTGCGCGTGCTCTCCGACACGCACCCCGTCGCGACGCAGGGGCCGGTCTGGTACGTCGAAGGGCGCTCGGTATGAGCGATCCCGTCGTTCAGCTCACTGCACGGTGACGGGCACGCGCTGCACCGCGTTGTTCACGTAGCCGCCCGTGTTCCACTCGGGCTCGTCGGGCTGGGTGTTGCCCGCGCCGTCGGTCGCCCGTGAGCAGAGCTCGTGCTCGCCGGGCTCGGCGTCCCACTGGAACGACCAGCGTCGCCAGCCGTAGTCGCCGGTCGACTCGCCGAGCTCTGCGTCGTGCCAGGTCTCGCCGCCGTCGACGCTGACCTCGACGCGCGTGATCGGCGCCCAGCCCGACCAGGCTCGGCCCTCGAGCAGGCACGGGCCGGCCTCGAGGAACCGGCGTCGCTCCGGGAAGTTCGGGATGCCCGGCGGGACGAGGAGCGAGCGCGGGTGGATCCTCGTCACCGGCTCGCCGGGGTCGTCCTCGGTTCGCTTCGTGCGGTACTGCTTGGCCTGCTGGTAGCCCTCGAACGGCTCGGTGATCGCCGTGATCCGCTCGAGCCACTTGACGTGCGTCATGCCGTACCAGCCCGGGACGATCAGGCGCAGCGGGAAGCCGTGCTGCGGTGGCAGCGGCTGGCCGTTGATCTCGTAGGCGAGGAGCATCTCCGGGCGGAGCGCCTCGTCGACCGGGAGGCTGCGCTCGTACGCGTGCTCGACCTCGCCCTGGACGCCACGGTCGAGGCCCGTGAAGAGGATCTCGACGGCGTCGTCTCCGATCCCGGCCTCTTCGAGCAGCGGCGCGAGCGGCGTGCCCGTCCACTCGGCGTTGCCGATCGCCTCTTCGAGCCACGGCTGGCTGAGGGGGCGCGGCGCGAGGCGGGCGCGGCCGTTGCCGGCGCACTCGAGGGTGCAGGCGACGGTGGCTCTCGGCCGCTCCGTGAGCTCGTCGAGCGAAAGCGACAGTCGGCGGTTGACCTCGCCTCCGATCTCGAGCCGCCAGGCGGCGGGGTCGACGAGCGGGATGTCGAAGTGGATCAGGAGGTAGTGGAGCCCGATCGGCGTCAGGTCGTAGCGGAGCGACTCGAGCGGGAACCCGTGGTTGCGGGTGGCGAGCGCGAGCTCGACGGCCGTGAAGTCGTCGACCGTGGACTGCTTCTCCGATTCGACCGGCACGCCGAAAAACGGTACGCCCTCAGAGGCAGGCGGGCAACTCGGACGGGACATGTCCAAGTGCCAGGCACGGGGACATGTCCGGTGCCAGGCACCCGCCGTGTCCGAGACGGACATGACCAGCGATGGAAGAAAGCCGAAGCCGGTGCGCCACCCACGTCTCGTGTGGCCGTGTCCGGTGCCAGGCACCGGACATGGCCGTGTGCCTGGCACTGGGACAGGTCCGTTGGGCTACGTGGCGGCCAGCTCGTAGTGGATTCGCCGCAGGCGCTGGCTTCGCTCCCGGAAGACCTCGACCACCTGCGGGTCGAACTGATGCCCGCTCTCGCCGATGATCTCGGCCGCCGCGTGCGCCCACGTGCCCGCGCGCCGGTACGGGCGGTCGCTCGTCATCGCGTCCAACGCGTCCGCGACCGCGAACACGCGCGCGCCGAGCGGAATCTCCGTCTCGCCGACCCCGTCCGGATACCCCGCGCCGTCCCAGCGCTCGTGGTGGTGCCGAACGACCTGCAGCCCCTGCCCCTGGAGCAGCGCGACCCCGCTCATCAGCTGCTCCCCGAGCACGGTGTGCGTCTCGAGCAACCGCCGCTCGGACGGCGACAGCGAGCCCGCCTTCTGGAGAATCTTGTCCGGGATCCCGATCTTCCCGATGTCGTGGAGCAGGAACCCGTACTCGACGCTCTGGTCGTCGAGCAGCGACGGCTCCAGCCCCCGCGCGAGCTCGACCGCATACTTCTGCACGCGCTGGGAGTGCGCCCCGGTGCCCGTGTCCTTCGACTCGAGCGCCCCGGTCAGCGCGCTCACCGTCTCGCGGTAGGCGCGCTGGATCAGCGAACGCTGCCCGCGCTCGACCTCGAGCAGCCGTCGCAGATCCTGCGCGTACAGGATCAGCTGCTCCTCCGGCGGAGCCGCCGCCGACCGGTACGGCCCCTCGTAGAGACCGCCCGCGACCCGCTCGACGGCGTTCAGCAGCTCGAGCGGGCTGAACGGCTTGCGCAGGAACGCGTCGGCGCCGCTCGTCTGCGCCGCCAGCTCGGTCCCGCCCTCGGACCCGGTCAGCAGCACGACGCCGATGTGCGCCGTGGGCGGGTCGGCCTTCAGCTGGCGGCAGAACGTCAGGCCATCCGTGCCCGGCATGTTCACGTCGAGCACGACGACATCCGGAGGGCGCTCGGCGATCCGCTCCCGCGCGAGGTCGGCCGAGTCGGCCTCCTCGACCTCGATGTCGACGACCTCGAACGTCGTGCGGAGCAGGATCCGCAACCCGGGATCGTCGTCCACGACGAGCAGCCGAAGCCCGCGCTGGCTCTTCGCAGGATCGTCCACGAGCCGGAGAGGGGCCGGCGCCCCGTGCTCCTCGCGCTCGCCGTTGAAGATCTGCACGCGGTTCTTGCCCGCCAGCTTCGCCGCGTAGAGCGCGATGTCCGCCTTCCGCTGCAGGTCGACGGCCGAGCCGGCGTGGTCGGGAATCGTCGCAATTCCCGCCGAGACGGTCGGCAGCCGACGCCCGCGCCGCTGCTGCCCGACGGCCATCCGGAGACGGTCGGCCACCTCGGCGGCAAGGCTCGACGGCCCCTCGACCACGAGCGCAAACTCGTCACCGCCGACGCGGAAGATCTCGTCCTCCGAGCGGACGACGCGCAGGAAGACGCGCCCCACCTCGCGGAGGATCTCGTCGCCGGCCACGTGCCCGTGCTCGTCGTTCGCGCGCTTGAAACCGTCGAGGTCGAAGAGCACGAGCGAGACGGGGCCGTCGGTCGGCCGGCGCTCGGCGATCCCGCCGAGGAGCTCGTCGAAGGCGCGCTTGTTCGCGAGCCCGGTCAGCGCGTCCCGCCGCGCCTCCGCGTGCGTCATCGCGATTCTGCGCTCGTTCGCCAGCGCGGCGGACGCGAGATCGGCGACCGCGGACACGAGCTCGGGATCGCCGCTGGCCTGCACGCTTGCGGGCAGGGCGACGAGGAGCGCGCCCAGGACCTGCCCGTCGACGACGAGCGGGGCGGCAATCGCCTCGCCACAGGCAGCGCCGAGCCGGTAGAGCTCCCCCAGCTCGTGCGTGTCGGCCTGCGCGAGGGCCAGCTCCGAGAACGCGCGCTGGACGACTCCCGGCGCCGAGTGCAGGGACTCGGGCGCGCCGGGCCCGGAGAGAGCCGCGAGCGAGAGCGAGGTGTCGGCCGAGGCGAGATACGTCGCCGCGAACGCCGCGCCGGTCAGCTCCGCGAGCTCGCGCGCGACGAGCTCGGCGGTACCGCCGCCGTTGACGGAGCGCGCGATCGCATGCGCGAGCCGGACGAGCGGGTCGCTGGCCCCGCCAATGGCGCGCTCCAGCTCCCAGAGCGGCGCGCCCTTCAGGCAGTACGCGTCGGCGCCCGCCTCCATCATCGCCATCACGTCGCCGGCGTCGTCCGAACCGGCGTAGGCGACGACGCGCGCCTTCGGCAGCACCTCGCGGATCCGCCTCGTCGCGGCCACCCCGTCGAGGACGGGCATCTGCACGTCCATCAAGACGACGTCCGGGCGGTGCGCGACGGCGAGCGAGATCGCCTCCTCGCCGTTCTCGGCCTCGGCCACGACCTCGATCCCCGGCTGCGCCGCGAGGCTCACGCGAAGACCCTCCCGTGCGTCGGGCGCGTCGTCGCAGATCAGCAAACGCAGCATCGACCCACTCCCTGACGTTGGCGGCATCGAGAACCTGACGACGTAATCGGCGTTGCACTTCAAATGTTGACACGGAAGAAAAGAGGAGAATCGAGCCGGTTCGGGCCGGTTTTCTGCTCGAAACGCGATGATCCGGACGGCAGCCGGTCGAAAAATCACCCCATCGGGTGAGACGCCTCAGCCGAGTAATTCGTCGAGCTCCCGGGCGAGCGCAACGGCGTCCCGGTTGCTGCGCGCGATCGCGACGCACGTGTCGTCGCCGGCGATCGTGCCCACGATGCGCGGGTGCTCGAGCCGGTCGAGAGCGCGCGCCACGGCCGGCGCGGAGCCGAGCTCGGACTGGACTACGACGATGTTCTGAGCGGCCTCCACGCGGCGGCCGAACTGCGAGAGGACGCCTGCGAGCGCGTCTCGGGGATCGGCGCTCCGTACCGCCTGCGGCGCCACGTAGCGCGGCCGGCCGAGCACGTCGTGCGTCTTGTCGAGGCCGAGCTCGTGGATGTCGCGGGAGACCGTCGCCTGCGTCACGCGGCAGCCGGCACGGGCGAGAGCGTCGAGGAGCTCGTGCTGCGTTCCGACCCGCCTGCGCGTGACGATGCTCGTAATCAGCCTCTGACGCTCCTCTTTCTCGAGCGGGCGCGGCTCCCTTTGCATACGAGAAAGCATAAATATGCGGCGTTCAGTCGTTTGGCGATGCCCGCTTCACGGTACGCTTCGATTGATGCTTCGCAAGCTGCTGTGGACCGGTCTCTACGCTTCGCTCGCCGCCGCTGCAACGCTGGCGGCCCGCAAGACCGCCTCGGCGATCTGGCGCGTCGCGACCGGCGAGGAGCCCCCGGCGAAGAAGAAATGACGACCAAAGCCGATCAGGTCGTGGACAGGGCCGCGGACCAACTCCAGGAGATGGCCGACAAGGCCGCTGCCGAAGGCGGGGTCGCCGCCAAGATCGCGCAGCCGCTGGCCGACGACGCCGAGTTCCTGCGCAAGCTCAAGCCGAGCCTGATCAAGGCGCGCGCGAAGGGAATGGCGCCGACCGACCAGAAGCCCGGTCACGGAAGCGTCAGCCCGACCGGGAAGCGCCCCGGCAAGGGCCGGGGCCCGAGCCCGTTCCTCATCATCGGCATCGCCTTGGCATTGGGGATCGCCGTCGCGAAGATGATCGACTGGAGCAACGATGCAGACGCAGGAGACTGAGAAGAACTCGGGCCTGGGGACGGTTGCCCGCCAGGTCGCCGAGCACGCGAGCTCGCTCTTCCGGCTCGAGCTCGAGCTGGCCCAGCTCGAGATCAAAAAGAAGGTCACGAACCTGGGCGTGGGCATCGGCCTCGCCGTCGCCGCGGCCGTCTTCGCCTTCTACGGCCTGGGCTTCCTGTTCGCGACGATCGCCGCCGGGCTGGCCACGGCGATGTCGACGTGGCTCGCGATCCTGATCGTCACCTGCGGCCTGTTCCTCGTCGGCGCGATCCTCGGCCTGATCGCGGTCAACCGGATCAAGAAGGGAACGCCGCCCATCCCGGAGCAGGCGATCCTCGAGGCCAAGCTCACGACGGAGGCGTTCAAATCCGATGGCGACTAGCACGAACCACCGGACGCCCGACCAGGTCCGGCACGAGATCGAGACCGAGCGCGCGCAGCTCGCCGGCGCCGTCGACCACCTCCGGGACGAGATCCGCGAGGCGACGGACATCGGAGCGAAGGTTCGGGCGAAGCTGCCCGTGATCACCGCCGGAGCGCTCGCGGCCGGGTTCGTCATCGCCGGCGGGATCGGCGCGACGATGCGGCTGATCGGCCGCCGCCGCTGACGGCAACCCGCGCGGAGCGAATGAGCCTCCGTGACTGGCTCGCGGTCTTCAAGTCGAGCGGCAAGGAGTTCCTGGCCGACGACTGCATGGGCCTCTCGCACCAGGTCGCATACAGCTCTCTGCTGGCGTTCTTCCCGGCGATGATCGCTCTGATCGCGTTTCTCGACCTGATCGGAGCCTACGGCGCACTCCTGGACTTTCTCGACCCGATCGCGCCGAAGTCCGTGACGAGCATCATCCATCAGCTCGAGCGCGACACTGGTAACGCCTCGGTCGTCCTCGTCGCACTCGGCATCTTCGGAGCGCTCTGGGCAGGGAGCGGAGCGATGAGCTCGGTCGTCAAGGCCGTGAACCGCGCATATGACATGGAGGAGACACGCCCGCTCTGGAAGGTGCGGCTGATCTCCCTCGTGCTGGTGCTCGCCTCCGCAACCGTCCTCGCCGGAGACCTGCTCCTGATCGTCCTCGGCGGGAAGGTCGGCGACGCGATCGCGGCGCGGGCCAACTTCAGCGACGCGTTCACGTGGTTCTGGAACCTCGCGCGCTGGCCGATCGCATTCACGGTCGTGCTGCTGCTCTTCGCGCTCATCTACTACCTCGCTCCGAACCAGGACGAGCGTTGGCGCTGGATCAGCACGGGCTCACTGGTAGGCAGCCTGATGTGGCTCGCGCTCTCCGGGCTGTTCGCCCTCTACACGTCGTTCTCGAGCTCGTTCACGAGAACGTACGGATCACTCGCGGGCGGCATCGTCCTGCTGCTCTGGCTGAACTACAGCGCGTGGGCCGTGCTCTTCGGCGCCGAGCTGAACAGCGAGCTCGACCGCCGCCGCAGCGCGACCTAGGCGGCGGCCTTGACCGTGAACGAGCCGCGCAGCTTGCGGCTCTTGTCCGAGCGGTACGTGTACTTGCCCGGCTTGAGCGTCAGCGTCCAGGTCGCCTTCGCCCTTGCGGCGACGCCCGTCTTCTTGTTCACGCCCGGGCCCCTTCAGGTGGAAGTTCTGCGTCTTCGACGTGTCCGAGACGGTGAGCTTGAACTTGCCCGAGGTGAGCGAGCGGACCTTCGAGCCGGAGCCCGTCTTGAGCGTGATCGTCTTCGTCGTCACCTTGCCGCTCAGCTTCGCCGCAGGCGGCGGAGGCGGTGGGGGCGGCGGGACGTTTCCGGCGGTGAAGCTGCCCTTCATCTGCGTGGGGTGGGCGTCGCAGACGAACGTGTAGGTCCCGTCCGTGATCGTCACCGTCCATGTGACGGTGCCCACGCCCCCGACGTCGGTGGCCTGGTCGACCCCCGGCCCGCTCAGGTGGAAGTTGTGCTCGGCCGAGTTGTCGGTGACGGTGATGTCGTACGTGCCGGCGTCGAGGTGGCTCACTCCCGTGCCGTCCGCGTTCTTCAGCGAGATGCTGAAGCCGGGCCCGACGACGCCCGTGAGCGTCACGTTGGGCGAGCCGGTCGCCGCCGCCGGAATGGACACGGCCGCGACAGCCACGATGCCTATGAGCAGCGTTCGAAACATCAGACCCTCTCTTCGCCTACTTACTCGCGGACGCGCGATTCGGTTTTCTTGTTACGCCGGCGGGCTGCCTCCGACGATGAATGCCCCGTGCAGCCCGCTGCTCCGGTCGGAACGGTAGCTGTACGAGCCCGGCTTCAGGTAGATGAACCACTTCTTGGTCGTCCGAGCTCGGATTCCCGTCTTGGCGCTCACGTGCGAGCCGAGCAGATGGAAGTTCTGCTTCACGGTTCGGTCGTGGACGACGAGCAGGTACCTGTTGGGCTGGAGCACCCGCACCCGCTTCCCGTCGGCGCCGACGATCGTGATCGACTTCGCGGTCACAGTCGCGGTCAGCTGCGGGACGATCGGACTGCCGCTGGCACCCACGGGAAGCGCGAGCACCGCGAGCAGGGCCGCTCCTAGTAGCGGTCGCAACATTGTCGCCTCCTTTGTACCACGACTGTCCTACCCCGTCTCGCGGCTTTAGACTCCTCCCGATGCAGTTGCGGAAAGACGCCAAGGTCGCGTTGATCAAGAGGATCCCGCTCTTCCGGCACTGCACGCGCAAGGAACTGGACGAGATCGCGGCGATCGCGGACGAGCTCGACCTCAAGAAGGGCGCGATGCTGACGCGGGAGGGCAAGGGCGGCCGGGAGTTCTTCGTCATCGTCGAAGGCGAAGCGGACGTGCTGATGGGCGGCAGGTTCGTGAACAGCGTCCGGCACGGTGATTTTCTCGGAGAGATCGCGCTCATCACCGGTAATCCGCGCACGGCAAGCGTTCAGGCGACGACGCCGGTGCGCGTTCTCGTGATCACCTCTCGGGACTTCAGCAAGCTGCTCGATAGCTCGCCGGAGATCCAGCGCAAGATCATGCTCGCGATGGCCGACCGGCTCGCTATCGCTGCGCTTTGATCAGTTCAAGCGTGTCGACCGGTCATTTCAGACGCGCTGCGCTCTGAGCTCGGCGCCGAACCGCTCCTCGAGTGCGGCCACGATCTTCTCGCGCAGGGCGGCCGCGTCCTCGTCGGAGAGCGTGCGCTCGGACGACTGGAAGCTGACCGCGAAGGCGACCGACTTCCGCCCCTCGCCAACCTGGTCGCCGTGGTAGACGTCGAAGGCGCGCATCGCGCGTAGCTCCGGGCCGGCTGCCTCCTGTGCGGCCGCGACGAGATCGCCGGCCGCGACCTCGTCGGGAACGGCGAACGCGAGGTCCTGGCGGACCGCGGGGTACGTGATCACGTCGGCGTAGCGCAGCTCGGTCGTCGCCTCGAGGAGCCTGGCGAGGTCGAGCTCGAACACGCCCCAGACGCCGTCGAGCACGCCCGGGTGGAGCTCGCCCACGATGCCCGCCCCGACCGAGGCCGCCTTGCCGGGATGGAGCAGCTCGTCGGTCGTCCGCTCGAAGACGGGCTCCACCTTCAGCGCGGCATAGAGCGCCTCGACGATTCCCTTCGCGCGCCACCAGCCGCCTTCGACGATGCCGGCCACGCGCGTGTGCTCGTCGGGCAGGTCCGAGCCGGGCAGGTAGACGCGCGCGATCTCGAACAGCGCGATGTCCTCGGCGCCCAGCTCGCTGTTGCGCCGCGCCGCCTCGGCGAGGCTGGGCAGGAGCCGGGTGCGCAGGACCGCGAGCTCGGCCGAGAGGGGCTCCGGCAGGGTCCATGCCCGTGGATCCGGGTCTTCCGGGCGCAACGAGGGCGTGTACGTCTCGGCGAGCCCGAGGCCGGCCAGGACGTCCTCGACGCGCCGTCGCAGCTTCTGGATCGGCGTCAGGGCGCCGAACATCTCCCGGCGCGCGGGCAACGTGAACGGGACGTCCTCGAGCCGGTAGCGGGCGACCTCCTCGACGACGTCGATCTCGCGCGTCACGTCGCGCGCGCGGAACGTGGGCACGACGACCTCGCCGTCGCGGCTGTCGAACCCGAGCCGCTCGAGCCAGCGCGTCTGCTCCGCGGGCGCGGTCTCCAGGCCGATCAGCTCGTCGGCGCGCTCGGGCCGGAACGAGATCACCGGGCGCTCGGGGAGCTCGCCCTTGATGTCGACGTGCCCGACCCACTCGGCGCCGGCCGTCGAGACGATCAGCTCGGTCGCGAGCTTCGCCGCCTGCTCGGCCAGGTGCGGGTCGACGCCCTTCTCCCAGCGGTTCGAGCCCTCGGTGCGCAGGCGGAGGCGCTCCGAGGTGCGGTAGAGGCCCGTGGGCTCGAAGTTCGCGGCCTCGAGCAGGACGTCGGTCGTCTGGTCGCCGATCTCCGTTTCCTCGCCGCCCATGATCCCGGCGATCGCCACGGCCCGCTCCGCGTCGGCGATCACGAGGTCGGATTCCTCGAGGCGGCGATCGACGCCGTCGAGCGTCCGGATCGACTCGCCCGGCTGCGCGCGGCGCACGATGATCTTCCCGCCCGCGAGCGTGCTCAGGTCGAACGCGTGCAGCGGGTTCCCGAGCGCGAGCATGACGTAGTTCGTGGCATCGACGACGTTCGAGATCGGGCGCATGCCTGCGGCGATTCAGGCGCGACTTCAGCCACACGGGCGACGGGCCGACCGAGACGTTCCGGAAGAGCCGGCCGATGTAGCGCGGGCAGCCCTCGAGGTCGTCGACCGCGATGTCCACGGGCTCGTCTCCCGCCGGCTCGGGGTCGACTCCCGGCGGGGGCGCGAGCTCGAGGTCGTAGAGCGCAGCCACCTCGCGCGCGAGCCCGTACACCGAGAGCAGGTCGGGCCGGTTGCCGGTCGACTCGACGAGCAGGACGTCGTCCGCGACCGGGAGCACGTCGACGAGCGGTGTCCCCGGCTCGGTCTCGGGCAGCAGCATGATCCCCGAGTGGTCGGTGCCGAGCTCGATCTCGTCCTCGGCGAGGATCATCCCGTCCGAGAGCTCGCCGCGAACCTTGCGCTGGTCGAGCTTCAGGCCGCCCGGGAGGACCGCGCCGGGCAGCGCGACGGCCACGGTCGCACCCGCCCCGAAGTTCCAGGCGCCGCAGACGATCTGGCGCGGCTCGCCCTCCCCCACGTCGACCCGGCACAGCTGCAGCCGGTCCGCGTTCGGGTGCTTCTCGGCCGTGATCACCTTGCCGATCCGGAAGAGGCCGAGGTTCCCGTCCTCGTCGGACACGCCGCGGCGCTCGATGCCCTCGATCTCGGCCGTCGAGACCGAGAGCCTCGTCGCGAGCTCCTCGAGCGGCATCTCGATCGGGACGTAGTCCCTGAGCCAGGAGACCGGGACTCTCAAAACTGCCTCAGCACGCGGAGGTCGCCCTCCCAGAGGGGCCGGATGTCCGGGAAGTCGTACTTGAGCTGCGCGACGCGCTCGATTCCGCAGCCGAACGCAAAGCCGGACCACTCCTCGTGGTCGACGCCGACGTTCGCGAAGACCCGCGGGTCGACCATGCCCGCGCCGCCCATCTCGAGCCAGCCGGAGTGCTTGCACGTGCGGCAGCCCTCGCCACCACAGATCCCGCAGGAGACGTCGGGCTCGATCGAGGGCTCGGTGAACGGGAAGTAGTGCGTGCGGAAGCGGACGCGCCGGTCGGGGCCGTACAGCGCGCGCATGACGTGCAGGAGCGTCCCCTTGAGGTCGGCGAGCGTCAGCCCGCGGTCGACGGCGAGGCCCTCGAACTGGTGGAAGATCGGGTAGTGCGTCGCGTCGATCGCGTCGCGCCGGTAGCAGCGGCCGATCGAGACCATGTAGATCGGCGGCTCGCGCTCCTCCAGCGCGTGGATCTGCGACGGCGACGTTTCCGTGCGCAGGACGTGGCTCTCGTCGAAGAAGAAGGTCGCGCGGGGCGAGCGCGCGGCGTGCCACGGGTCGAAGGCGAGCTTGTCGAAGTTGTACTCGGTCGTCTCGACCTCGCGGTCGTCGCGCACCTCGTAGCCGAGGCCGAGGAACGCGTCCTCGATCTGGCGGCGCGTCTGGGTGATCGGGTGCAGGTGGCCGAGCGGGAGCGCCTCGCCGGGGAGGGTCACGTCGACGACGTCCTCGGTCAGCGCGCGGTCGAGCTCGGCTCGGTCGAGCTGCGCCTGGCGGGTCGCGACCGCCTGCTCGATCGCCTCGCGGGCCGCGTTCAGAGCCATGCCCGTCTCGCGGTCGCGCACCTCGCGGAGCGCGAGCTTGAGGTCGCTCGAGCGGCCGAGGTAGCGGACGCGCAGCTCGTCGAGCTCGTCGGCGGTCGAGGCAGCCTCGATCGCGCTCAGAGCCTCGCGCTGGAGCGCCTCGGCGTCCACGCGCGCGACTGTATCGCCTCGGTCAGCCACGGCCCCGGCTCTCTGTCGTGGATCCGCCGCGCGCTAGCGCCGGTCCCCGGCAGCAAGCCGAGGCCCGGTAAAGAAAGAAGAACGTGCGCGCGTCGTCATCGGTCACACGATAGCCAGAATGGAGCCATGGATGAATACGCGGCCTTCGCTGCGATCTACGACGACTGGGCGTCGCACATGACGGAGGACGTCCCCTTCTACCTCGAGCTCGTCCGCGAGGCCGACGGGCCCATCGTCGAGCTCGCTGTCGGGAACGGACGTGTCGCGGTGCCGATCGCGCAGGAGACCGGCAGGAAGATCATCGGCATCGACCGCTCGCCGGCGATGCTCGCCCTGGCGCGGGAGAAGGCCGCCGAGGCGGGGGTCGAGCTCGAGCTCCACGAGGGCGACATGCGCGACTTCGAGCTCGACGAGCCGGCCGCGCTCGTCTACTGCCCGTTCCGGGCGCTGCTGCACCTGCCCACCTGGAGCGACAAACGGCGCGTGTTCGAGCGGGTCGCGGCTGCGCTGGCTCCCGGCGGCCGCTTCGTCTGGAACTCGTTCGTCTTCCATCCGCGCATCGCGGCGGCGAACGACGGCATCTGGGCCGTGGAGCGCGGCATTCGCCACCGGGTCGACCACTTTCCCGGCGACAACCGCCTCGACATCACGCTCGAGTCCGGCGGCAGCGTCTCGCTCTGGTGGGTGACGAAGAGCGAGTGGGAAGGGCTGATCGACGTCTCCGGGCTCGAGGTGGAAGCGCTCTACGGCGACTTCGAGCGCGCGCCGTTCGACGAGCAGAGCGGCGAGTTCGTCTGGGTCGCGAGAAAGCCGCGGTGAAGGCGAGCCCGTACGACCGGATCGCCGAGCTCTACGACCCGTGGAGCCGGAGCGTCGTCGAGGACGTCGGCTTCTACGTCGCCGAGGCGCGAAAGTCGGGCGGAGCAGTGGTCGAGCTGGGGATCGGGACGGGCCGGATCGCGATCCCGATCGCCGAGACCGGGAAGCGCGTGATCGGGGTCGACTCCTCGCGCGAGATGCTCGCCGCGTGCCGCCGACGCGCCGAGGAGGCCGGCGTCGCCGAGCTGCTCGACCTGCGGCTGGGCGACCTGCGGCGCCCGCCCGCTCGAGGAGCAGGTGCCGCTCGTCATCTGCCCGTTCCGCTCGTACCTGCACCTGGCCGACGACGGCGACCGCGTCGAGGCGCTCGCCGCCGCACGCGACGCGCTCGTCCCGGGTGGGCGCCTGATCTTCGACGTCTTCGCCCCGGGCGACGACGACATCGCCGAGACGCACGGCCGCTGGCTCGAGCGCGAACCGGACATCTACGAGCGCGCGGACTGGGACACCGACTCGCGGACGCTGACGCTCTCGGTCAAAGGCCCGGAAGGCGCGGCGACGATGGCGCTCTCCTGGATCTCCCGCGGCGAGTGGATCGACCTGCTCGAGGAGGCCGGCTTCGTCGTCGAGGCCTGCTACGGCTGGTTCGACCGCTCCCCGCACCGCGGCGGCGAGGACATGATCTTCGTCGCCAGACGCGCCTGAGCCTTCGGGGGTCAGACCCCGTTTCAAGAGCGTGACGATCTCTCCACAGCCGCTCGGAACCAGGCGGGGTTGCAGTTCCGCATCGGCCCGCTCGGACAGCCGAGTTGTAAAGGGATCTGACCCCGTTCAGCTTGTGCGTTCAGGCAAGGCGTCAGCGCCTCGAAATCGCTAGAGCAGCTCGATCTCGTCGCCGACGGCGACCTCTCCGCCCTCGACGACGCGCGCCAGCATCCCGCGCTTGCCCTCGAGCTCGGCGCGCAGGCCCTGGCGCAGCTCGTCCATCCGGTGGCACGGATCGCAGACCATCGTGATCTCGAACACGGCCTCGCCCGCGCGCACGCGCTGGCCGATCGGCCACTGCTCCACGTCGTCGCCTTCGACTGTCAGGTTCTCGCGTATCGCACCCGGCTCGACGCCGACCGAGTCCAGATGCTCCTTCGAGACGAAGAGCACCTCGCGCTTCGGTGGACGGGCGTGCGCGCAGCCCTCGAGCCCCTGGCCGACGATCGCAAGCCGGCGCTCGTGCCCGTCGGAGCGGCCGCTCTTGCGGCCGGGTGACGTCCAGACGCCGACGATTCTGGCCACGGCCTCGAATCTAGCGGCCGCGCCGGTGCTCGTAGAGCGCGATCGCGCCCGCAACAGCCACGTTGAGCGACTCCGAGCCCTCGGCGAGCGGGATGGTCGCCGTCTCGTCGCAGGCGGCCACGACGTCGTCCGGGAGACCCTCGCGCTCGGCCCCGAGGACGTACGTGACCGGCACGCCCGGGTCGAGGCGCGCCAGCGGCGGCCCGCCGTGCGAGACGAGCGCCACGCGCTTCCCGGACGGCTCGTCGAAACCCGCCAGCGGGACGCGAAAGATCGCGCCGGCCGAGGCCCGGAGCGCCTTCGGGCCTGTCGGATCGGCGCAACCGCGTGACAGTGCGACCGATGCTCCGAACGCGTCCGCGGCCCGGAGGATCGTGCCCAGATTCCCCGGGTCGGCGACGCGCCAGAGGGAGAGCGAGAGCGGATCGACACCCCGCGGCAGCGACTCGTGCCGGAAGAGACCCATCACGCGGGGCGGGTACCCCATCGTCGACACCTTCGCGAGCAGCTCCGGCTCGACGTCCTCGCCGGCGCGCAGAACCTCGACGGGCTCGACCCCCGCATCGTCCGCCGCCTGGACGAGATCCTCGCCCTCGACGACGAACAGCCCCTCCTTCTCGCGCTGGCGCCGCGACTCGACCAGCCGGTGGATCAGCCGCAGCTTGGGGTTGTGCGCCGAGGTGATCAAGAGCGTGGCCCCTCGAGCCGTGTCCGCGGACCTGGTCCCAGGACATGGCCCGTTCTGCCACGGCTCGGGACCTGGTCCCAAGGCATGGCTGGTTTGGCCCTGTCCCGGGACCAGGTCCCGGGACAGGGCTTGATCTGACGCGTCACAGCTCCCAGCGGAGCCAGCTCCCGTGGAAGTCCGCATGGCCCGCGAACTCTCGCTCGCCTCCGGGCCAGTAGACGATTCTCAGGCCCCAGTCCTCCCCGTCCCGCGGCTTGCCGGTCGAGATGAACGCGAGCCGCCTGGTCTCGCCCGCCTCCTCGAGCACCGCCCGCACGCGGGCACGCCCCTCGTCACCGATGTAGCCGAACGACGCCGTCTGGAAGACGATCGTCAGAGCATCGGTCGGCTGCGCGGCGAGCACCTCGGGGAGCTGCTCCACGTAGTCGCCCTGCACGAGCTCGGGCGGATCGGCGCGAACCGCCTCGATCGCCCGGTCGAGGCGCCGCATGCGCTCGTCCTGGCCGGCCCAGACAAAGGACCGGAGCAGGCGCGCACCGTCCTCGGTCGTGACGTCGATCGGACGAGCGGTCGATCCCGATCCGCCCGCGCACGGCCGGCTCCAGCCCGAACAGCTCACCCGGAACGGGCCGCCGCTCCTCGCCCTCGAAGCTGCAGCATCGCATCCTCGCGCCCCCACTCCCCCGCCTCGTAGCGATAGCGGTAGCGGTCCCAGACGAGGTTCAACCCCGCGCTCGGCCCGAGCTCGACGAGGTCGAACGTCTCCGCGCCCGTCCGCTGCGCGACGCGGAGCAGCAGCGGCACGAGCACCCACGAGCGCTGCACCTCGTTCGTCTGCACGCCCCGCGTGGTCACGAACTCGCGCAGGAACGCTGCGTGATCGGAGAGCGGGTCGTCCCAGCCCGCGTCGCCGCCCAGCACGAGGTAGTGCAAACCGCCGATCAACCGCAACGGCGCGTCCCACTCGGGATCCGGCCCGACGAGCTCCGCCGCCGCCGGGTCGTCCGCCCAGGCGCGAAGGAGATCGGCGTACAGCTGCGAGCGGCCCTCACACGAGGCCGCCTGGTTCAGAAAGACCTGACTACTCGTCCGAGTCGGAGCCAAGCGCCGACTTCGCGTGCTCGGCGATCTTGCCGAAGGCCGCAGGATCCTCGACCGCGATTCCGGCGAGCACCTTGCGGTCGAGCTCGATCCCGGCCTTGCGGCAACCGGCGACGAACTGGTTGTACGAGAGCCCCTCGGCGCGCGCGGCCGCGTTGATGCGCATGATCCAGAGCCGGCGCATGTCGCGCTTGCGGCGCTTGCGGTCGCGGTACGCGTGGACGAGCGCGTGCTCGACCGCCTCGTTGGCGACCTTGTACCGGGAGTGCCGCGTGCCGACGTAGCCCTTCGCGGCGTCGAGCACCTTCTTGCGCCGCTTCCGCGACGCGACCGAGCGCTTGACCCGGGCCACTAGCGACCACCTCCGAGCAGGCGCTTCACCTCACGGACGTCCGAGGCGTCGACGTCGTGCTGCCGGCGGAAACTACGCTTGCGCTTCGCGGACTTCTTCCCGAGAAGGTGGGCCTTCATCGCCTTGCGGCGGAGGAGCTTCCCCGTCCCGGTCACCTTGAACCGCTTCTTCGCTGCGCTGTGTCTCTTCTGTTTTGGCATCTCTCGAAACTCCTGCGTTCTTCGTCGGCCCGAGCATCATGACCATGTTCCGTCCATCGAGAAGCGGCGGCGACTCGACGAGCCCGATCTCCTTGACGTCCTCGGCGAGACGCATCAGCAGGTCGCGTCCCCGCTCCGGATGGCTCGTCTCGCGGCCCCGGAACATGATCGTGACCTTGACCTTCGCCCGCTGGTTCAGGAAGCGGACGACATGGCCCTTCTTCGTCTCGTAGTCGTGATCCCCGATTTTCGGCCTGAGCTTGATCTCCTTGACGTTGATCGAAATCTGGTGCTTCCGAGCGAGCTTGGCCTTCTGCTCCTGCTCGTAGCGGTACTTGCCGTAGTCCATGACCCGCGCGACCGGCGGATCGGCCTGAGCCGCGACCTCGACGAGGTCGAGATCCTTTCCGTGCGCGTAGTCCAGCGCCTCCTGGATCGGCTTCACCCCGAGCTGGCCGCCTTTCTCGTCGACGAGCCGGACCTGCGAGACGCGGATGTCTTCGTTGATCCGGCTGTGCGGGATCGTCGGCCGCGAGGGCTCGACGCGACGTCGTGGCCTCAAAGGCGCTTCACCAAGCTGTCAGCTTCCTCCTTCTTCGAAACGACAAGACCGCTGCCAAAGCAGCGGCCTCGAACCTCCAACCTTCTCGGTTGAACCCCCGACAGGCCGTAGGCCCCGGAGGTGAGGAACGTGTCGCCCCTGCTTTGCAGGTCTCAAACAGTAGCAGCGTCGCGAAGTTCCGCCAGCAGGTCGTCGAGGGACTTCGTGGACTGCTCTCCGCCATGGGTGCGAACGGCGATCGCGTCCTCCGACTCCTTGTCGCCCCACACGAGCACGTACGGGATCTTCTCGACCTCCGCGTTACGGATCCGCTTGCCGACCGTCTCGTCCGAGTCGTCGACCTCGACGCGGAACTCGCCCAGCATCTCGGCGAGCTCCCCCGCGGCCTCGCGATGATCGTCCCCGACCGGGACGATCCGCACTTGCACGGGCGCGAGCCAGACCGGGAACGCGCCGCCGTAGTGCTCGATCAGGATCCCCATGAAGCGCTCGAGCGAGCCGAAGAGCGCACGGTGGATCACGTACGGCGTGTGCTCGGCGTTGTCCTCGCCGACATACGTGAGCTCGAAACGGGCAGGCATCTGCGAGTCGAGCTGGATCGTCCCCATCTGCCACGACCGGCCGAGGACGTCGGTCATGTGCAGGTCGATCTTCGGCCCGTAGAACGCGCCGTCGCCCTCGTTGACCATGTAGTCGATCCCGCGCCGGTCGAGCGCCGAGCGGAGCGCGCCCTCCGTGAAGTCCCACTCCTCGTCCGTTCCGAGCTTGTTGTCCGGTCGCGTCGAGAGCTCGAAGCGCGCCTCCATCCCGAACAGGTCGTACAGGTAGGCGGCGAAGTCGAGGCAGCCGAAGATCTCCTCCTCGATCTGCTCGGGCGTGACGAACATGTGCGCGTCGTCCTGCGTCACGTGCTGCACGCGGAGGAGCCCGTGGAGCGTGCCCGCGCGCTCGTTCCGGTGCAGCGTCGACGACTCCGCGTAGCGCAGCGGGAGCTCGCGGTAGCTGCCGAAGCGCGTTTCCGAAGAGGAGCATGTGCCCGGGGCAGTTCATCGGCTTCAGCCCGAGCGTCCGCTCCTCGCCGTAGGGGACGAGGAACATGTCGTCCTTGAACTTCTCCCAGTGACCCGACGTGACCCAGGTGTCGACGTCGTACATGAGCGGCGTCTTCACCTCGACGTAGCCGCGCTTCAGGTTCTCGCGCCGGCGGAGGTCCTCGAGCACGTTCCAGATCACCATTCCCTTCGGGTGCCAGAACGGCATTCCGGGCGCGTGGTCGGAGAGGTGGAAGAGGTCGAGCTCCGTCCCCGAGCCGGCGGTGGTCGCGGCGCTTCGCCTCCTCGAGCCGCTCGAGGTACGCGTCCAGGTCGGCCTGCGAGTAGAAGGCGGTGCCGTAGATCCGCGTCAGCTGCTTGTTGTGCTCGTCGCCGCGCCAGTACGCACCGGCGAGGCCAGTCAGCTTCACCGCCTTGATCGGCTTCGAGTCCTGGAGATGCGGGCCACGGCAGAGGTCCGTGAAGTCGCCCTGCGTGTAGAGCGAGATCTGCCCCTCGGCCGTGTCTACGAGCTCGACCTTGTACTCCTCGCCCTCTTCCGCGAAGAGCCTCTTCGCCTGCTCGGCCGAGACCTCCTCACGCGCCCACTCGCGGCCCTCGTCGAGCTCGCGCTGCATCTCCGCCTCGATCTTCTCGAGCGCCTCCTCGCCGATCGGCTCCGGGAACTCGAAGTCGTAGTAGAAGCCGTTCTCGATCGGCGGGCCGATGGCGATCTTGGTCCCGGGATAGAGCCTCCGAACGGCTTCGGCGAGGAGGTGGGCCGTCGAATGGCGGAGGACGTAGAGCGCGTCCGGGTCGTTCGTGTCGCGCGTCGTCAGGATCTGAATCGGCTGCCCGTCCTCGAGCGGCAGCCTGAGATCCTGGACGCGCCCGTTCGAGCGCACGAGGACGGCCTCCTTGGCCAGCTTCGGCCCGATCGCCGCGGCTGCGTCGAGGCCCGTCGAGCCGTCCGGAAGTTCCAGTTCCGTCGAGTCGGGAAGAAGAACGCGCATGGAACGAGAGGATACGGCCCGACGACGTCCCAGAGGCCCGAATCGACGTCGCCGACGTCCTGCGCGCCTGGACAGGCCCCGAGCGCTCGAGTGCGCCTAGTATGGAACGGTCCCGAGTCAATGCCACGACGAAAGTCAACACATGTCGACAACCCGGTCGAGGTCGGTCGAAGGCTCCGCGAAGCCCGCGAGCGGGCAGGTCTGAGCCAGCGCCAGCTCTCGTTCCCGGGCTGCTCTCCGGCGTACATCTCCCGCATCGAGGCGGGCGACCGCATCCCGTCGCTCCAGCTCCTGCGAGAGATGGGCAGGCGCCTCGGCGTGAGCGAGGACTACCTGGCGACCGGCAGTGAGCGCCACGACGAGAACGCCGTCCTCGTCGAGGCCGAGATCAACCTGCGCCTCGACGAGCGCGAAGCGGCCGCGAAGCTGTACGCCGAAGCGCTCGAGCAAGCGGCGACGAGCGACGAGCAGGCCCGCGCGCTCGTCGGCCTGGGGCAGCTCGCCTACCGGGAAGGGAAGCCGCGGGACGCGATCGCACGGCTCGAAGAGGCGCGCGCAATCGGCCGGGTCGATCTCGCCGACTACCCGAGCTGGGCAGACACGCTCGGCCGCGCCTATGCGTCGGTCGACCAGCTCGACGCGGCGATCAGCCTGTTCGAGGGCTCGCTGAAATCGGCCGAGGAGCGCAAGGACGCGGTGGAGGCGATTCGCTTCGCGGTGCTGCTCGCGAACGCGCTCATCGACAAGACGGACTTCGACGCCGCCGAGCAGCTGCTCGCCAGGATCGTGGAGCTGACGTCCGATTCGAGCGACCCGGTCGTCCGCGCCCGCCTCTACTGGTCGCAGTCGAGGCTGGCCGCCGCGCAGGAGGATCACCACCGGGCCGCCCGGTACGCGAGGCACGCGCTCGACCTGCTCGAGCTGACCGAGCACACGTACTACACCGCTCAGGCGCATCAGCTGCTCGCGCACATCGAGCTCGACCGCCGGCAGCCGCGTGACGCGCTCGACCTGCTCGAGAAGGGCCTCGACCTGCTCTCGGACAGCGGGACGCCCGTCGACGTCGCGCTGTTCAGGCTCGAGGAGGCCCGCGCTCTGATCCAGCTCGACCGGCCCGAGGAGGCCGCCTCGCTGGCGCTGGAGGCGACCGGTCTCCTCGCCGACGCGAGCCCGTACGACGCGGGGCGCAGCTGCGCCGTCGTCGCCGACGTTTACGCCGAGCTCGGCGACACGGCCAAGGCGATCGAGCTCTACGAGCTCGCGGCGGAGCGCATGTCCTCACATCCGAGCCGGTACCTGATCGAGACCTACGAGAAGCTCGCCGCGCTGCTCGAGGACCACGGTCGCAAGGACGAGGCCCTCGGCGTCCTGAAGAAGGCCGTGGCAGTACAGACGCAGCCGGCCTAACGAAATCTTCGCAATTGAGTTGTAAGGGTTCGCCCTCGGATTCGGGTACCCGTATGCGTGAGAACCGCAATTTTCATGACCGCGCTCGCGGCGGCCCTGGCGGCCGGCGGCATCGTCGTCGCCGCGCTTCCCGGGGCGAACTACGCCCAGCAGCCGCCGATCCGCGCCGTCCGCGCGAAGGCGGACGCATACGTCAGCGTGGTCAAGCGCAGGGAGAACTTCGGCCACGCGCCCGGGCTCCACGTCGACGCGACCCCGATCACGCGCGCGTACCTGCGCTTCAACGCCGACATTGGCTCCGGCGACGTCGGGCACGTGAGCCTGCTCGTCTACAGCCGCACCCGCTCGCGGACGGGTTTCCAGGTGCGTCTCGTCTACGACCGGTGGCGGGAGAAGAAGATCACGTTCCAGAACGCCCCCATGGTCTCGTCGGACTTCATCGGCTCGGGACCGCTGAAGGCCCGCAAGTGGAACGTCGTCGACATCACACCGCTCGCCGACCGGGCGGCCATGGGCGACGGGGTGAGCCTTGCCCTGACGACGCGATCGCCGAATGCGCTCGATCTCGCGAGCCGCGAATCGGGCGTCCGCGGGCCGCGCCTCGTCGTCGAGCGGGTCGCGGGCCAGAGCGGCGGACCGGCGACCACGCCGACCGAGCCCACGCCGCCGCCGGCCGATCCGACCTCTGAGCCGCCGCCGCCCCCCGTCGAGTAGTACCTAGGTCGGAGACTTCTCCGGCCTGATGCTCCACTCCGCGAGGTCCTTGATGCTGACGATCCCGACCGCGCGCTCGTTCTCCACCACGGGCAGGTGGCGGAACCCCCCGTCGAGCATGATCTGAACCGCCTCGACGGGGTCCGTCGACTCGGAGACCACCTTCGGATCGGCGGTCATCCATTCGCGGACTCGGGCCTCGCTGGAGTGGACGCGGCCGGCGACTGCACGCGTCAGGTCACGTTCGGTGACGATCCCGATCAGGCGCCCGCCGTCGGAGACGACGATCGCGCTCACGCCCTCGGCGACCATCTTCTCGGCGGCGTGCCCGATCGTGTCGAACGGCTCGATCGTGATCACGTCGCGCGACATCACCTCGCCCAGCGTCGCCATGGCGCGAGCATACTTGGCCGCGCTCGTGCGGCGCAGGAGTCTTAGCGGTCCGAGTAGAACGAGCCCTGGACGCCGCGCACGTACGCGTCGAACTCGCGCTTGCGCCGGTCGACTTCCCCCTCGCGCCCGGCCAGCTCGGCCGTCTGCCGTTCGAGCTCCTTGCGGGCCTCGAGCAGCTCCGCCTCGCGCTCCTCGACGGATGCCTCGCGCTGCTGGGAGCGCCGCTCGCGCTCGGTCACGTGGACGGCGCGGCTCTCGAACCTGTGCTTGTCCTCGGCGGTCCTGCGCTCGGAGATCTCGATCTGACGCTCGCGCTCGTCGAGCTCGGCCTCTCGCGCCGTCAGGCGCTCATCCGAACGCGCCTCGAGCTCCTGGGCTCGGTTGTCGAGCTCGGCCTCGCGGAGACCGAGCTTGCGCTCGAACTCCAGGAGCCTGCTGTCCGCGTAGCGGAGCTCGCCTTCCCGTCCCTCGAGGATCTCGAGGCGGCGCGCGACGTCTGCCTCGCGCGCTGCGATCTCGTTCCGGAAGGTCTGCTCCCGCTCGGCGATCCGGACGCGCTCGACTTCGAGCTCGGCGGCCATGCGCTGCTCGCGGTCGCCGGCGTCGACCTCGGACTGAGCCAGCTCCTCCTCGAGCTCTGCGATCCGCGCACGGGCCTTGTCGAGCGCGATGTTCCGGTTGTCGAGCTTCTCGACGAGCTCCTCGGTGCGCTGCTCGGCTTCCGCGGCGCGCGGGCTGTAGCCCTCGATCTCGTGCAGGACCTCGGCGAGCTCCTTCCGACGCTCGTCCGACAGGTCGTCGACGACGTCGCTGGTCTGGCGAACGACGTAGTTCTCGAGACGGTTCCGCAGCTTCGACATGGCCGGTACCCCAAGGAATCGGCCGCGCGGGGAGAAGCTTTAGCGGCGACCGACGACGAGGTCGACCGGGGAGCCTCGCGGGCGGCGGGCGCCTGCCCGCGGGCTCTGCCTGAGCACGCGGCCGACTCGCGGTGACTTCACTCGGCTGACGGTGCCGACGGCGCAGCGCCCGCGGCGGATCTTGAGCCTCGCTTGCCCGAGCCTGAGCCCGATCACGCGCGGCACGTGACAGCGAACCGGATGCGGCGGAGGCGGCGGCAGAGGTGGAGGTGGAGGCGGAGGTGGAGGTGGAGGTGGAGGTGGAGGTGGTGGAGGACCAGCACCGGTGATCGAAAGCGACCAGCCGTCGATGTGGCCGATGTCGAGCCCGCCGTCGTGAACGACGAAGAGCTGCCAGGCGCCGTTCGCCGTGTCTCCGTCGAACGTGGACAAGCTGACATTCGCGCTCGGTGAAGGCGCCGGAGCAGGGAACAGGTCACCCGGTTCGTAGTTCGCCGGCCCGTAGCTGCCGGGACACGTGATCGCGGTCTGGTCCGGAAGGACGTCGGCCGCCTCGTCGTCGAGGGTCAGGTCGCAGCTGACGATGTCGAACGACCCGCCCGCATCCGAGAAAACGATCGCATTCCGGCCGCCCGGTGAGACGAGGAGCATGTCGGTGTCATCCGGGTAGGTGTGGGTGAACCCGGTGAGATGGACGTCGACGTCGCTCACCGTGCCCGTGATCCCGGAGACGACACAGGTCGACGGATACGGCGTGGCCGGGCCGCCGACGTTGATCGAGATCGCGCCGCCGATGCATGAAGGCGGCGGTGCGGCACGGCCTGCTTCCGCGTGGGCGGCTGACTGACAGGCCCAGGCGAGTAGGCTGAGGGCGATCGCGAGCGACAGGAACCCCCGCACAGCCCGGTTTTAACAGAGGAGCGCGGGCGTTTCCAGGCTTGTTCAGCGGCGGCCGACGACGACCGTGACCCGGAAGCCCCGCGGGCGTCTCGCGCCCGGCCTGCGGGCTCTGGGCGATCACCCGGCCCACGAGGCGGGAGCGTGCGCGGCGGACCCGGCCGACCGCGCAGTGGCCGCGGCGAATCTTCGTCTTCGCGCGCGCGAGCCGGAGCCCGATCACGCGCGGAACGACGCAGCGCGCTCTCCTTGGCGGTGGTGGTGGTGGAGGAGGTGGAGGAGGTGGCGGAGGCGGAGGTGGCGGAGGTGGAGGAGGCGGAGGTGGCGGTGGTGGTGGAGGTGGAGGTGGCGGCGGTGGTGGAGGCGGAGGCGGAGGCGGAGGTGGCGGTGGTGGAGGTGGAGGTGGTGGAGGTGGAGGCGGTGGAGGCGGCGGCGGTGGAGGTGGCGGCGGTGGTGGAGGCGGAGGCGGAGGCGGAGGTGGAGGTGGTGGAGGTGGAGGCGGTGGAGGTGGAGGAGGTGGAGGCGGTGGAGGCGGCGGCGGTGGAGGCGGAGGCGGAGGCGGCGGCGGCGGCGGCCCGCCGATGCTGAAGGTGCCAGTCATCGTCTGGAAGTGAACGTCGCATTGATACGTGACGTCCCCGCCGCCGGTCGTGAAGTTCACCGTCCACGTCTGATGTCCCGTGCCTTGCACGCCCGACGCGCAAGTCGTCACGGGCACACACGAGACGGCGCCTCCCACGAGGTGGAAGTTGTGCACCGCCGAGTTGTCGTCGAGCTCGAGCGTGTACGCGCCCTGCGGCAACGTCTGGCCGTCGAGCTCCTGACCGTTGTAGAGCAGATGGATTGTGTTGGGCGGCTGGTCGCTGACCTCGGCGGTCAGAACGGGCAGGTCGTACTGCGGGATGCAGAACTGCCCGGGCGGATCCTGCTGTGCAATCCGGAACACGTTGTCCCCGCTGCCCTGGCCCATGACGTACATGTGGCCGCAGGAGTCCTCGCCGAAGGAGGTCGGCGAGTCCATCGGGATGTCCGTCTCCTCGCGATTGCCGGTCGCGTCCGGGATCCCGAGCAGGTTCGACCAGATCTGGCCGCTGCAGTAGTCCGCGTAGACGTACCGGCCGAACAGGCTCGGAACCTCCTGATCACGGCCCACGTAACCGCCCGTGATCGAGCATCGAAATGGGCTGCCGCCATGCTGGTACTCGAACACGGGCGGCGTGTGGTTCGACGGCTCGGGGCAGTTCCCGTACAGATGACGCCCCTCCATGCAGCTCCAGCCGAAGTTCACGCCTCGCCCCCACCCCACGTTGATCGGGCGGTAGTCGATCTCCTCCCAAGTGTCTTGACCCACGTCGCCGAGCGTGAAATCGCCGGTCACACGGTCGAACGAGTAGCGCCACGGGTTGCGCACCCCGTACGACCAGATCTCAGGCTTCCACGGCGCCTGGTTCACGAACGGGTTGTTGGCCGGCACCGTGTACGGATTCGCGCCGTCCTGGCGAGGGTCGATGCGGATGATCTTGCCCAGCAGCTCCCGGAGGTCCTGGCCCGTGCGGTCCGGGTCGCCGCCACCTCCGCCGTCCCCGGTGCCCATGTAGAGCATCCCGTCGGGGCCGAACTGCAGCTGTCCGCCGTTGTGGTTCGACTCCTCGGATGGAGAACGGTGATGACGGCGCGGCGTGTGCTCGGGTCGCCCAGGTCCGGATCGGACGCGTCGCGATGGAACTCGTCCACCTGAATCGCGCCGTCGCCGTTCCGCGTGTAGTAGACGTAGAAGAGGCCGCTCGTCGCGTAGTCGGGCGCGACGGCCATCGAGAGCAGGCCGCGCTCCCCGCCGGACTGGACATTCGGAACGGTCATGAACGTCGTCGTGCCGGTCGACTTGACGAGCTTGATGATGCCGCCCTGCTGGACGACGAAGAGCCGCGTTTGATCGCCCGGCGGCGAAGTCACGAAGGTCGGGTCGTCGAAGGCGCCGATCGGATCGAGGAGCAGGCAGATCCGGGGCGGCTGTCTTCGCGCCACCGTTGCCGACGACCGCGAGCACCGCCAGCCCCAGCGCCAGCGCCAAGAGCCCTCCCCGAGTCCCCCTCATCACCCGGGAGAATACGTCTTTCGACCGGACGGACGAAGCTCTGTCCGCGCTCAGCCGATCGCGACGGCGACGAGCTCCTGGAAGCGGGCGACGAGCTGCTCGCTCTCACCCAGGAGCCGCCCCTCCGCGACGATCCCGGAGCGCACGCCCTGCTGGACGCGCTCGACGAGAACGCGGTCCTCGGCGCCCACCTGACGGTCGAACTCGAGCAGCTCGTCGACCCACGCGGGCTCGGCGTCCGGCGCGAAGAAGTAGTCGAGGAAGCCGGTCGAGCGCTCCGGGCCTGCTGGAAGCAGCGGCCCGATCGACAGGTTCGGCGTGCCCGCATAGGCGTTCAGCCTCAGGTTCGGCCAGACGAAGTGGAACTGCGCCTCGCCCTCGCGGCGGGACTGTGCGAACTGGGAGAGAACGTGGTCCGAGATCGGCTCCAGCCGGTACTCGTCCGGGTCGACGTCGTACGCGGCGCTGAAGCCCTTGTGGGCGACCGGGCAGTGGTAGCACTCGAGGTAGTTCTCGCACGCGATCTTCCAGTTCGCGGCGAGGTCGTAGTCGTCGCGCGAGTGGAAGACGAGGCCGTCGACCGGGACGAGCTCCGTGACGGGGCCGAGCGTGTCCGCGAGCGGCGGCGCCTGGTCGTCCGGGTTCACGAACAGGAACGGCCCCCAGTTCTCGAGGCGCATCTTTACGAGGGACAGGCCCTCGGGGTCGAACTCCGGCTCGCGGTCCGAGCGCGGAGCGGCGCGGAGCGACCCGTCGAGGTCGTACGTCCACGCGTGGTACGGGCACTGCACCGACTTGCCGGCGCCCTCGCCGTCGACGAGGAGCGAGCCTCGGTGGCGGCAGACGTTGAGGAACGCGCGCACGCCGTCCTCGGCCCGCACGACGAGCACCGGGATCTCGCCCGCCCAGGCCGCGAACCGGTCGCCGACCTCCCGGACTCGTCCCGTGTGGCCGACGTACTGCCACGCGCGGCGGAAGATCCGCTCCTGCTCGCGCCGCAGCACGTCCGGGTCGGAGTACCAGCTCCACGGCAGGCTCTTCGCCATCGCGGCCAATCTACTCCGCCAGCTCGGGGAGCTCGCGCATCTTCGGGATCGGCGAGGGCAGGAGCCAGAGGAAGCCCGCAGCCGCGCCGACGACGCCGATCCAGAGCGTCGGCTGGAGCCCGATCGCGCTCCCCAGGAAGCCGCCGATCAGCGAGCCGATGGGGCGGACGCCGTTGTTCACGACCATGTACGCGCCGGACACGCGCGAGCGCAGCCGGTGCGGAACGAGCGCGGCGAAGATCGACGCGGCGCTGATGTCGAGGATCATCACGCCGAGGCCCGCGCCGAACTCCGCGACGAAGAGCATCGCCAGGATCAGCCAGTACGGCCCGCCCGCGAGCGGCACGAGCACGAGCGGCACGGGAAAGACGATGCAGCCGAGGATGTACGTCGGCCCGATCCCGAGCCTCCGCCCGAGGCGCGACGTCACGACGGAGCCGATCAGCCCGCCGACCGCGCCGGCGCCGAGGACGATCCCGAGCGTCGCGGGACGGACGCCAAGAGAGCGGACCGCGTACAGGATGAAGAGCGCGTGGAAGACGAAGTTGAAGAGGTTGATCGTCGCCGTCGCGAGCAGCGAGGAGCGCATGACCGACGACGTCACGATGTAGCGCACGCCCGCGACGACGTGGCCCTTCTCGGCCTCCTCGACCTCCGGCTCGACGGGGTCGACCGAGGCGAGGAACCCGGCCGAGAACAGGAACGAGATCGAGTCGACGAGCAGCGCGTACGGCGCCTTCAGCAGCTGCACAAGGATGCCCCCCACGCTCGGCCCGGCGACGAACGAAAACGCGCGGCTCCCGGCGAGCAGCGAATTGCCTTCGACGTAGTCCTCCCGCTCGACGAGCGCGACGAAGAGGGATGAGTAGGCCACGAAGAAGAAGACCGTCATCGTCCCCACCACGAAGGCGACGATGTAGAGCTGCTGGATCGTCAGCGCGCCGAACGCGTAGGCGATCGGGATCGTCGCCAGGGCAGCGGCGCGGACGAGGTCGGTGAAGATCATTGTCCTGCGCCTGTTACCGCGCCGATCGACCCAGGCACCGGCGTGGAGCGCGAAGAAGAGGTTCGGCACGAGCTCGGCGGCGACGAGGTAGCCCATCTGCTTCGCGTTCGCGTCGAGCACGAGGACGGCGGTCAGCGGGATCGCGATCAGCGAGATCTGGTCGCCAAAGAGCGAGATCGTCTGGCCCGACCAGACGCGCCTGAAGACGACGTTCTCGCGCAAGACGCGCGGGACGAGACTCCTCACCGGCGGCGCAGCGCCGCAAGGGCGACGCGGGTCGCGAGCAGGTCGCTGAGCGAGCCGACTCCGCGGCCGTTCCACGTCAGCACGGCGACGACGAACGCCCGGTCGGCCGTGTACAGCAGCCCGCTGTCGTGACGTGCATTCGTGATCCAGCCCGCCTTGTGGAGCACGGTTGCCCTGCCGCGCGCCCAGTTCAGGCCGCCGCGCGTGCGCGAGTGCGCGAGCAGGTACATGAGGTACCGGGCGTCGGCGGGTGTGAAAGCGCCGCGGAAGCGCCAGATCAGCACTCCTCGCGCGCCTGCAGCCAGATGGAGAGCGCGTTCGAGCCGCGCCAGGTCCCAGGCGGTCGTCGCCTTGCCGATGAACGAGGGACGCCCACTGATCTCGAGCGGGATCGCCCGGCGCATGAGCGAGTCCTCGATCAGATAGCCGCCGTACATGCTGCTGTCGGCGAGCCCGAAGGCGCGCATCATCGTGTCCACGCGGGCGGCGCCGCCGGAGGTCGAGCCGCCGATCGCCTCCAGGAGCTCGTTCGCCGCGCGGTCGTCCGAGTAGACGAGCATCTCCCACAGGAGGCCGCCCAGACGGGACTGCGGCGCGGGGACGCCGCGGAGCTCGCGCATCAGCTCGACCGCGATCGCGAGCTTCAGCGTCGAGGCCGCCGGGAAGCGGGCGCGCGCGTTCCAGGCCGCGCCGGCGCCGGTCCGGAGGTCCTGGACGAACAGGCCGCAGAGCCCGGGAAAGCGCCGGCCGAGCGAGCGGACGGTTCGGGCGAGCACCGCGTCCTCGTAGCCGCGCAGCGACGGGATCGGGCCCGTGTACGGCGCCGCGCCGCGCGGCAGGCCGTACACCGGGCCGACGATCGTCGACGCGTGGCGCCCGCGCCGGTCGATCGTGCTGACCCGGATCGTCACGTCGCGCCGCGGAAGCGGGACGACGAGCGCGAACCGCGGTCGGGTCACGGTCTTCGTCGCCAGGAGCCGGCCGTCGACCCGGACGCGCACCTCGCGTGTGCCTCGGGCCACACGGCCCTCGATCCGGCCGAACGAGACCTCGCGCGGCGCGGGTGCGTAGATCGCCGGCGGGCGAAGCGGTGCCGCGTCCACTAGCGGTGTTCGGTCGCGAGCCGGAGCCCGAGCGCGACCAGCACGGCCCCGGTCAAAGCCTCGATCGCGCGCTTCACCCAGGAGCGGCTGAGGAAGTCGCCGGCCCGCGCGACCGCGACCGCATAGGCCGTCAGCCACACGAGGGTGATCAGGCAGAACACGAAGCCCAGCGCGAGCAGCGCCGAGAACGAGTGCGCGAACTGCGGGAGCAGGCTCGGGAAGAACGCGGCCATCTTCGGGTTCCCGAGGTTGCTCAGGAGGCCCTGGCGGAAGGCCGTGCGCGGCTCGAGCGGCTTCGATCGGGACGCCTCGGCCTCCCTGCGCCGGCCGCGGACCGCTGCCGCCAGCGCCTGGAGCCCGAGCCAGACCAGATACGCGGCGCCCACGAGCCTGACCGCGAGGAACGCCGGCTCCGAAGCCGCGAGCAGCGCCGCGATTCCGACCGCCGAGGCGAGCGTCCAGATCGCCTGCCCGCACGAGACGCCGAGCGCCGTGAAGATTCCCGCGCGCCGGCCTCCGAGCAGCGAGCTCCGAATCGTGAGCGCCGTGTCGGGCCCGGGCGTCACGATCACGATCGCCGACACGCCGAGGAACGCAGCCAGCTCGGTCACGCCAAGAGTCTCGCAGTTCCGTATCGTCGCCCCAAGATGCGGGCCGGACGGACGTTGACCGTGGTCGGCTGCCACGCGGGCGGCGAGGTCGGGAACGTGATCGTCGGCGGCGTCCTGCCACCGCCCGGGGCGACGGTGTTCGAGCAGATGGAGTCCCTCCGGCGCGACGGCGACTGGCTGCGCCGCGTGCTCCTGCGAGAGCCGCGCGGGAGTGTCGCGTGCCACGCCAACCTGGTGGTGCCGCCGACGCGCGACGACTGCGACGCCGGCTTCATCATCATGGAGCCGACCGAGTACCCGGCCATGTCCGGATCGAACACGATCTGCACGACGACGGTGCTGCTCGAGACCGGGATGATGGAGATGCGCGAGCCGGAGACGGTCGTTCGCCTCGAGGCGCCCGGAGGCGTCGTCGAGGCGCGCGCAGCATGCCGCGACGGCAAGTGCGAGAGCGTCGAGCTCACGAACGTGCCCTGCTTCGTCGAGCAGCTGGACGCAGAGCTCGACGTCGAGGGTCTCGGCCGGATCGGCGTCGACGTGGCGTACGGCGGCATGTGGTACGCGATCGCGGACGCGAGCGCGCTCGGCTTCGAGCTCGTGCCCGAGGAGGCGCGCGACCTCTCGCTCGCGGGCGAGGCGATCCGGGCCGCGGCGCGCGAGCAGCTCGAGTGCGTCCATCCGGAGAACCCGGCGATCGCCGGCGTGAGCATCGTCCAGATCGCAGAGCCCTGGCGGGGCATCGGCGAGGTGACCCGGAACGCCGTTGTCGTCGCGCCCGGGAGGCTCGACCGCTCGGCCACCGGAACCGGCCTCTCCGCGCGGCTCGCCGTCCTCCACGCCCGCGGGCTGATGAAGCCGGGCGACTCGATGAGCCACGCCTCGCCGCTCGGTTCCACGTTCGAGGGCCGGATCGTCGAGGAGACGCGCGTCGGCGACCGTCCGGCGATCGTCTCCGCGATCCGCGGCAGCGCCTGGATCACCGGCGTCACGCAGGTGCTGATCGATCCCAGCGACCCGTTCCCGGAGGGCTATCTGCTCGCGGACACGTGGGGCGTCAGCGGCCTCGACAGCCAATAGCGTCCGCAGCAGCCGGGACACTCTGCCGACGTGATCCGCGCGGAGTTCCAGAACCTCCAGGGCTGGCAGGCCCACCACCATCGGCTCGTCGCGCGCCTCCTGCTGATCCTCGTCGGGACGGTGATCGTGGACGCGGCCGGGACCGTCCTCATCTTCATGGCGGAGCGGCACGCGCGCGGAACCGACATCCAAACGCTCGGCGACGCCTTCTTCTTCACGACCGTGCAGCTGCTGACCGTCTCCTCGCAGCTGAGGAACCCGTTCACGCCTTTCGGCCGCGCACTCGACATCGTGCTCGAGCTATGGGCGGTGCTCGTCGTCGCGGGCTCCGCGGGCGCGTTTGCAGCATTTCTGCAGGATGCAGACCGGTCGCGCTAGACTCCGGCAAGCAATAGAACGTGTACCGGTGGCGCTCTGCCTCCTTGTGCGTGTTCGTGAGTGGTAAGGGAGGTGGAATTAGATGGCAACCGGAACCGTGAAGTGGTTCAACGACGCGAAGGGGTACGGATTCATCACGCCGGAAGACGGCGGTAAGGATCTCTTCGTGCACTTCTCGAACATCTCGGGCGACGGGTTCAAGACCCTGACCGAGAATGCGAAGGTCGAGTACGAGGCCCGTGAGGGCGAGAAGGGCCCGGAGGCGACGAACGTCGTCCTCGTCGGGTAACCAGAAACGAATTCCCCCGCGTCGCGAGCTCAGGCTCGCGGCGCGGGGATGGATTAGGAGCAGACGAGAATCGCAGGCAAGGAAGACAAGATCGAGTTCGAGGGGGAGGTCATCGAGGCCTTCCGCAACGGCATGTACAAGATCCTCCTCGACAACGGGCACGAGACGCTCGGCTACACGGCCGGCAAGATGCGGCGCTACCGGATCAAGATCCTCCCCGGCGACCGGGTCAACGTGGAGCTCTCTCCGTACGACCTGTCGCGCGGCAGGATCGTCTACCGGCACCGGTAGGCGCCTGCTTTACTAGCGCCCGGATGGCGCTCTTCTTCATCCTCGCGTGGGTCGCGAACATCGCCGCGCTCGCGGTCGCCGACTGGATCTTCAGCGGCGTCTCGATCGACGGCTGGTGGCCGCTCCTGCTCGGCGCCGCGGTGCTCGCGATCGCGAACACGATCATCAAGCCGATCCTGACGCTGCTCACGCTGCCGCTCGTGATCATCACGCTCGGGCTCTTCTTGTTCGCGATCAACGTCGCGATGCTGGCGCTCGCCGAGTGGATCGCGCCGGACTTCTCGATCGACGGGTTCTGGACGTACGTCGGGGCGACGATCGTCGTCTGGTTCGTCAACTACGTGCTGTACGGCCTCTTCGGGCTCCGCGAGGGCTCGAAGGCGCCTCGGTACGCCTAGAGCCTGAACCAAGACTTTGCCTTCGCATAGCCCGCGCCTAGGGCGGGCGGGACTAGCTTCGTGCTGTAGCCAATCTCAAGGAGGTAGTCATGAAGCGCACAGTCATTCTCTCGGTCTCGCTCCTCGCGCTCGCGGCGCTCGCCGTTGCCGCTCCGGCGGTTCAGGCGAAGAACGACCCCGGCACGCGGATCGCGCTCAAGGCGTCCAGTGCGTTCTCCGGAGCCAGCGGCAAGGCGAAGTTCCAGAACACAGGACCAGCGTGAGCTCGAGATCGAGGTCGAGCACGTGCGGCGGCTCGCGGGCAGGCGCGTCAACTTCTTCGTGAACAGCACGAAGGTCGGCTCGGCGCGTGTCAACAGGCTCGGTGCGGCACAGGTCAACCGTCGCGGCGCCAGCTTCCCAACGATCAACGCGGGCACGCGGATCAAGGTCAAGACCGCGGCCGGCAGGCTGATCGTCTCGGGCAAGTTCTAAAGCCGACAGGTCCCTTAAGGACATGCCAGGTGCCTGGCACCGGGCATGTCCTGTTGGGGCACGAGTAGACGGCCGGGAGGCCGACGGCGCGCGTCGACCTCCCGTCCTCGGTGCCGTCTACGACGCGGAAGCGGGCTCGTGCTCGCCGACGTGGTTCGCCGGCGTCGCCTCGACCTGTCCGAGCGACGAGTTGCCGCGGGCGCGGATCCGGACGCTGATCCGGTCGCCGACGGTGAGCTGGCTCGGAGAGATCAGCTCGGGCACGCGGCCCACCCACTTGATGAACACCGTGCGCCGGCCGTAGGAGAACGACTGGTCCTGAGCCTGACCGAGCATCGCCTTCAGCGCGCGATGGTTCCCGTCCAGGACGTGGACGCTGAGATGGCCGCCGGCTGCGGGCGCGTTGAGCGTCCCCTGGAAGAGCCAGAGCGGCTTCCTGGCGCGACCGGGATTCGGCCCGTGATCGGCGACAACCTTGGCTGCGGAAGCTTCGACCTGCTCGAGAGTCGAGCCTCGCTGAGCGCGAATGCGGACGACGAGCTGGTCGCCCTCGACCAGGTTGCTCTGCTGGACGACGGTCGGAACGCCGTGTACCCAGCGCAGATACTGGGTGTTGGAGTTGACCGCAAAGGACTGTCCGGACGGCTGGCCGACCATCAGGCGCAGCGCGCGCTGATTGCCGCCGGCCACATCCACGAGCAGTGAGGCGGAGTTCGGCGGCGGAGTCGCAGCCAATTCCCCGCGGAACTGGTACTCGACCAGACCATGCTTGCTGGCCGCGATCGAGCCGGTCGCCCCGAGGCCGACAGCGGCGACGGCGGTCAGGGCGAGGAAGAGCATGCGGAACCTCATTTGCACCCTCCTTGGGCGTAAGAGACGTCTCGCCAATGGTCGGACGCAAACGTCAGAGGTCCGTGGGGCGGAAGTAAGAGGCTCGTAAAGAAATCGCGGCCCTATTCGACCGCGAACAGCCGCCACTCCTCGGGGACGCCCTTGAGCTGCGCCACGCCGCGCTCGCGGAAGCTGAGGCCAGAGCCTGCCACGAGATCCTTGACCGTGCTCGACACGAGCACCTCGCTCGGCTCGGCCTCCTTCGCGACTCTCGCGCCGATGTGCACGGCGATGCCGCCCACCTTGCCATCCACGAGCTCGCACTCGCCCGTGTGCAGCCCGGCGCGGACCTCGATCCCGAGCTCGCGCACCTCGCCCGTGATCGCGGTAGCGCAATGAATCGCCCGCGCCGGCCCGTCGAAGCGCGCGAAGAACCCGTCGCCCGCGACGTCGAGCTCCGAGCCGCGAAAGCGCATCAGCTGGCGGCGGATCAGCGCGTGGTGCTGCTCCAGGAGCCCGCGCCAGGCCCGGTCGCCCAGCTCGGCCGCTTTCGCCGTCGAGCCGACGATGTCCGTGAAGAGGACGGTCGCGAGCACCCGCTCCGGCTCGGCTTCTTCCCAGCCTCCTGACTTCCAGACGTCCTCGACGAAGTGCTGGATCTCGTCCGAGATCGGCTGCGTGAACTTCCCGAACGCGAGGTGGCCCGCTCCCGGGATCTCGACCACGCGAGCTGTCGGTATGCGCGAGGCCATGTACTGCGGAACCTCGGGCGCGACCATCGCGTCCTCGGACCCGCGGATGATCAGCGTCGGCACGTGCACGGCCGGAAGGACGGCGCGCACGTCGATCTCCTTGTTCATCCGGTGGAGCGCCTCGACCGCGCCGGGACTGGCGCCGTAGCGGAGGTAGTCGACGAAGCTCGTCAGCTCGTCGCCGTCGAACTGACCGAGCTCGCCCACCGCCCTCTCGGCCTCTTCGCGCGAGCCGAAGATGCGCAGGTCCCGCTCGACCTCACGCCTGAACTGCTCCTCGGTGCTGCCCCATGGATAGTCGGGAGCCCACATCCTGCGTGGAAAGGCGCTCCGCACCACGAGGGCCGCCGTGCGCTCGGGGTACGTGGCGGCGAAGAGGATGGCCATCGCCGCGCCCTCGGAGAGGCCATAGAAGGCCGTCCGCGTCGAGCCGGCCGCATCCATCACCGCGCGGACGTCGTCCATGCGCGTCTCCAGCGACGGCGCATCGCTGACCCGGTCCGACATGCCCGTCCCGCGCTTGTCGAAGCGGATGAGACGGCAGTAGGTGCTCATCAACTCCAGGAACGGAGCGAAGGTCGGCATCCTCCACGCGAGCTCGAGATGGCTGACGAAGCCGGGGACGAACACGAGGTCGAACGGCCCGTCGCCGGTGACCTGGTATGCGATGTTGACGTCCCCGCTCTTCGTGTACTGGACCTCGGCCATGCTCAGCCGTCCAGCCGGCCCGCGGCTTTGAGGACGCGAAGCGCGTTCAGCGTGGTCATCTCGCTCGGCCCACGCCCGCCCCAGTCGACAACCTCGACGTTGCTGCCCGTCGAGCCCGGCTTTCGCCACCAGGACGGCCCCTTGTGCCAGCAGCCGTCGCCGCGCTGCAGGCCGATCAGGATCTCGAGCCCTTCGGCGGCGCGCGGATCGTCGAGCCTGTCCACGCGGGAGAGTATGAGCAGCGCCTGCGGGACCTCGTAGTGCCAGTACGGCGGGTAGTGCGCCACGAGCCAGCCCGGGTAGATCGGCTCTCCGGTCTGGAGCGAGCGAAAGAGGTCGTGCTCGAGGAAGAGCTCCGCCGTGCGATTGGCGCGCTCCCTGGCCCAGTCCTCGCCCGTGGCGGCCCAGTACTCGTGCAGCCCCCACATGGGCGGGAGCGACTCGTTGAACGAGGAGCGCCGGCCGCTCGCGTTCTTGTCGCAGTTCCAGCCCCCGTCCGGCCACTGCCACTCGGCCAGCGAGCTCGCCAGCAGTTCGGCCCGCGGGTCCGTCGCCAGACCGAGCCGGCAGCACACCGCGAGCGCGTTCCCTTCCTGCGACCCGCAGCGACGGGTGAGCCCGTCGATGACCTGGATCCTGCTTCGGTGTCCCTCACCGGTCAGCCAGTCGAGCACCGTCTCGGCGGCCGCGAGCAGGCGCTCGTCTGCCGGCACGCCGAGCTCGACCAGCGACACTAGCCGCCAGTGCGCGCCGCCCCACTTCTGGTACGCGTGCACGCCGAAGCTCCCGTCGCGCCTCTGGCCGCGCAGGAGCCCACGCACGAGCGGCCCGGAGAGGAGCTCGTCGGGGTCGGCGGTTACGGCCTCGCCGAGGACGTCGCGACGCGTCAGGAACCGAATCGCGGGCTCGCGCGACCTGAGCAGGAACTCGACCGCCGGTCGCATCGTCGCCTCTCGAGCCGCAACGCTCACGCCGAGATGTTCGCGGTCGCGCCGACTGCCAGTCAACCCGTGTGGTGCGAGGCGCGCCGATAAACTCGCCGTCGTGCCAGAGGCGCGGCTCGAGGAATCCGGCTCAGGTCTCGCACCCGCCGAGGACGGCTGGTTCGTCGTCAACGCGAGGGACGCCGAGTGGTGGACGTCGAAGTCGTTCGGCTCGGGGTGCGTGTTCGAGAGCGAGGCTGCCGAGTTCCCGCAGCTCGGGATCAACATCAGCGTCCTCGAGCCGGGGAAGCCGAACTGCCTCTACCACTCCGAGGCCGTGCAGGAGGACTTCCTCGTGCTGTCGGGCCGGTGCAAGCTGCTCGTCGACGGCGAGGAGCGAGAGCTGGGGCCGTGGGATTTCGCCCACTGCCCGGCCGGGACGGAGCACGTCTTCGTCGGCGCCGGCGACGAGCCGTGCGTGGTCCTGATGGTCGGCGCGCGCGTGCAACCGGAGCAGCTCCTGTATCCGGAGTCGGAGCTCGCCGCGCGCTACGACGCGAGCGCGGAGGAGACGACGCCCGATCCGAAGCAGGCGTACGCGCGGTTCGAGCGGTCAGAGCGCGGGCGGCCCGAGTACTGGGACCGCCTGCCCTGGGCATAGCTGTCCCCGACCCCGTCCTCGGCTCCGCCGTCGACACCTGGGCGACGGTTGGGGTCGCCCTGGGACCTCGGACACCTCGACAGCTCAGATGTCTATGGCAGCCCCGAGCATCGGCGCTGCAACCGCAGCACAGCGACGGGGCAGGAGAAGAAGCGGGTCCGGTACTCGCGGGAGTGGTAGAAACCCCTGGCCCGGCTACGGCAGATTGCGGAACTCCGCGAATGAGACATTGCTGCGGTCGAACGCCTCAATCGAACAGGGCCGTGGCTCCGACTGAGCCTTCAGTGTTGTGTCGTCGGAGGAACTGATCGTGATCGCCGTAACGCAAACCGCGTGCTCCGTGCCCGGCACCCGCACCTTCGCCGACGCATCGAGGACACCGGTTGCCGAAGCGCTCATGATCGAGCGATAGAAGACCTTCCCTCCTCCATTCTTCCTTTTGGCGTTTGTCACGAGTAGGAGAACGACGAAATCAGGATTAGACCCGGTCGCTTTGACCGCAATGTTGAAAACGTTTGCCTTATCCGCTCCCTTCTCCCAGGTCGTGCTGAGCGTTGGGCGCGATTGCACTTGCGGCGGATAGACCGTCGCGCAGGACTGATTCAGCGCGCCGGCCTTAACGAAGCATGGATTGAGTTTCTCGTCGTCGTGGTTCGACGCACGCGTCGCCCCGATCCTCACGAACGCGAAGCGCCCGAATGAGACAGGAATGTTGAAGGTGAGGTCAACCTTGCCGTTCCGATCCGGACCGGCGCGTGTCTGATAGAGGAGCTTCGGCTTCCCGCCCGTTTCATTGCTGCTTGCGGAATCGCCCGTCTCACTAGTAGAGGCCTGGATTCCGTTCACACTGACGTAGACCCACTGGCTCGACTTCACGCCGAGCGCAGTCACGTGACCCTCGAGTTTCGAACCGTCACCGGCCACCGACGCGGTGGTCGTGATTGCCGGTCGTTCATTCTCCGAAATCGACTTGGTGCTGAGATAGAGAAGCACACCGAGGCCAAAGGCGAACAGCCCAAGCGCAAGAACCATCCACGCGAGCCTGGACTTCCCACGAATCACATAGGCGTCCACGAACGCGAGGGCGATTCCTGCTCCGGTCGCCAAGAGTCCGGCAACAGTCCACCAAGGGTGGTTGATCAGAAGCCGCTGGAGACCTCCCTGGAGTCCTCCGATCGTCGCGAGGATGAAGCCGACGAAGACATACCCACCCGCGAGCGTCTTGGCGACGGTGTCGATGCCACTCGGCGGCGGCGGAGGCGGAGTGGGCGGCTGCCTCAGTTCAACGCCGATCCAGTAGAGAGGCTCTGGAGGCTCCGACGCACCGGACTCCGACACTCTCAACCCTCCTTCCTCTCGTCTTGGCTAGGAGGACAGATGCTCTGCCGTGCGTAGGCGCGGTCATACCACATCGCCGATCGGAAACGATGCTCGCCGCTTTCGGCCGATTTTCAGATCTCGGCGCGTCCTCCGAGAATTCGAGTTCCTGCGCGCGTCCCGCAGTCCGGAATCGCCAAGCTGACCGATTAAGGTTGTTGGGCCGTCGCGGCCCCGAGGGAGGAGGAACGCCGACCTCGCAGGGCCACCGTTACGCCGTCTTCCAACGAGCGCTGAAGCGCCGGAGCGTGCTCTCCGCCCTGGCCGCCGCGAAAGACCTCCCGCACCTCAGCCTCGCCGACGCGCTCGAGTTGACCGTGCTCGTCGCCCGCACTCCACAACGTAAGCAGCCTAAGCGGCGATATTCGAACTGAAGGTGTCCGACAGCCGAGCGAGTGCAGCCATTTTGCAGCCACACGTCCGCCGGATTTCGTCTCCGCGCTGGGTCATCCAACAAGAAAACCGCACCGGAGCGGGGCTTTCGTGAGATGGGCGGTACTGGGCTCGAACCAGTGACCCGCAGCTTGTCGAGAGGGCGCATCCCGCGAAAGCGCCCCCTTTCCCACTTCGCTAGCCACGTTGCGGGTGTTCAGGATCGGTGCGGGCAGTCTGAAATAGGCGGCATTTCGGGTCGATTCCCTGGGATTCAGGCACGAGAGCGCGGTTTGCGTCCATTCGGCAGCCCGACTGGCTTTTGGGCAATGCGCGCAAGCCCCCGAAAATCGGTGATGAACTCGACGCCATCGGTTGTGAACGTTTTGCAAGCGCCGTGACGAAAGCGGCGTCACTGATCTACGGCGCGGGACCCCAGTCGGGCGAGCCCTCCCAGTTCCTCGATCGCGTCACCGGCCTGAGCCCGGTGCCGTCGAGACCGACGGTGAAGACGTCCGGAAGGTCGGAGTGCTTCGTCTTGATCGAACCGCTCGTCGTGGCGAACACGATCGCGGCGCCGTCCGGTGAAAAGGACCCGTTCTGGAGCAGATTGACCCTGGGCCCGAAATTCGTCACTTGCCGCAACCCCGAGCCGTCGGCCCGGATGGTGTACAGGTTGCCCTGATGCAAGAAGTCGGGACCGTTCGAGAGGCTCCGGACGAGGATCAGACTGCCGTCGGGCGACCAGTCCGGATGGTCGCCGGCCCTCAGGCTCCACGGCGTGACGCGGCGCATGCCGGTGCCGTCGAGGCTGACGACGTAGGTCGCGTGTCCGTTCTTCGGTTTGGCCGTGATGTTCTGGTGTTCGAAGACGAGCCGGGTTCCGTCCGGGGAGAACTGAGGCCGCCCGACGCCCGCGCCCGACGTCCCCCGCACAACGACGTGGCGGTTTCCGCCATTGCGATCCATGGCGACCAGGGAGAAGGTCAGCTGCCCGTGCCGGTGTGTCATGCACTCGAATGCGATCGTCTCGCCGTCGGGGGCGTACGCCGGTGAGGTTTCGTCAGCGCATTTCTTCCCGCCGCGGGGTGTAAGCCGCCGGGCGCCGGTCCGATCAGCGTTGATGCTCCAGATCGTGCAGGGCCCGTCGACCGTGACGCATCGCTGGAAGGCGAGTCGCCTGCCGTCCGGCGACCAGTCCGGCTCGCCGTCGATCAGGCCGTGCGGAGCGCGGGTCACTCTCCGTTGGCCGCTTCCGTCGGCCTTGGCGACGAAGATGTCTGCCTGGAGCGGGCGGTCCTGGAACAGGTAGCGCTGAAAGGCGATCAGCCCATTACCGGCGGGCGGGGTCGCGCGGCCTGTTCCTGCCACGGCGGCCGCGGTGATCGAGACGAGTGCCGTTAGCACGGCGAGCGCACGGGGGTTCATCCGAGGCGTTTTCAGCGGGCTCATCACCCGCACCTTCCCGTGCGAAGCACGGCCTCCGCCGCTTGCTCCGTTAGAGGCCCGCAACCCAGAGACAGGATCCGCTGTTGAGACAGCCGCTGGTGGCTCGCGCTCTTGTGCGGCGGGTCCGACACCGCCGGGCTCTCGGCGTTCTGCCCATGCTCGTGATGGTGGTCCTCCGGCTGCACCACCGTGAGTCCAGCGACTATCACGGCGAGCGCCAACGCGAGCACTGCCAGCAGCAGCTTCCTCATCGCTCCTCCTCTGTGTGAGTTCTTCGACGGACACACTGAGCTCGAGCGGTTAAAACCAGCGGAGGTCGCAGTTAACGCGCGGCAAAAACGGCTCCGTAGGGCCGGATCTGAACCATGGTACGGTCGAGAAACGGCGACTAGGAGCAGGATGGAGTTCAGGATTCTCGGCCCAATCGAGGTCGAGGAAGACGGTCGGCAGGTCCCGCTCGGCGGCGAGAAGCAGAGGGCGCTCCTAGCTCTGCTGCTGCTCTCGCGTGGCCGGCCGGTCTCGACGGACCGTCTGATCGACGACGTATGGAGCGGGGAGCCGCCGCCGACCGCGGTCAAGAGCGTTCAGGTCTACGTCACGCGGCTCCGCCGAGCGCTTGGGGACGGCCGCATCATCACGCGGGGTCGCGGTTACGAGCTCGCCGTTGCGCCGGGTGAGATCGATGTCGATCGCTTCGACGCACTCGTCCGCGCGGCGTCGGGGGCTCCGGCGAAGGAGGGAGCTGCGCGGCTGCGCGAGGCGCTCGCGCTCTTTCGCGGCCGGCCGCTCGCCGATCTGAGCCTTGAGCCATGGGCGCAAGTGGAGATCGCGCGGCTCGAGGAACGCCAACTCGCAGCCCTCGAGGCCCGGATCGATGCCGACCTCGAGCTCGGACGACACCGTGAGCTCATCGCCGAGCTGGAGGCGCTCGTCGCCGAACATCCGTTCCGCGAGCACCTGCTCGAGCAGCTCGTGGTGGCGCTCTACCGTTCCGGCCGCCAAGCCGATGCGCTCGACGCGTACCGGCGGGGCGCAGGACGGCTACGTAGTGAGCTCGGGCTCGAGCCGGGCCGGTCGCTGCAGGAGCTCGAAGCGCGGATTCTCCGTCAGGACGCAGCCCTGGACCCGCCGGGTGTCGGTGTCCGCGGCGACGCCCGGCTGCGGAGCTGGAGGCTTGTCGTCGCCGGAGCCGCGGTCATCGTCGTCGCCGCTGTTGCCACTGGCGCCGTTGTTCTCACGCGCGGGAGCGAAACGTCCCTTGCTTCCATTGCGCCGGGCGTCGCGATCATCGACGCCTCGAACGGCCGCCTCGTCGCGCACATCGGGCCGAGCTACATCAAGGTCCCCGCGGAGGTCATCACCGGGGACGGTCGCTTCTGGGTCTGGAACCTACGACCGTACGAGATGGTGGAGATCGATCCCGACAACGGCCACATCATTCGTCGGATCGGCTCTCCGGTCGGCGATACCGGCGGCTCGGGGATTGTCGACGGCCGAAGCCTCTGGCTCGCCGGCTCGAGACTGGTCCACATGGATGTCCCCCAAACCAGAGAGGTCGGCCGCTTCCGGCTGTCAGAGGACCGGCGAGAGGACGGACTCGCGGGACTCGCGCGGGGCGACAGCTCGTTCTGGGTCACTCGTCCCGAAGCGGGCGAGCTGTTGCGCATCAGCCCCGCGACAGGCACGGTGCAACATCGCTTCCGCGGCCTCCCCGACGCCGGCGGCGTCGTCTTCGGCGACGGAGCCGTCTGGGTCCAAAGCGGTCACGGCGTCGACCGGATCGACCCGAAGACGAACACGATCACCGCGACTGCGGCCGTGCCGGAACCGGAGCTCGCCAACCTCGCGGTGGGCGGCGGCTACCTCTGGGCTTCCAATGAGACGAAGGGCACCGTGTACAAAGTCGACGACCACTCCGGCGCGCTCGTGGACACGTACGAGACGGGCGACGGCGCTCACCAGGAGTCCTACTCGGACGGCAGCCTCTGGGTGGCTAATCAGGACGTCGGCACCGTGACCGGCATCGACGCCGCCACGGGCGAAAGACGCGTCCTCCGGTTTGGCCACCCGCTCCAGTCGGTCGCGGCCCTGCACGGGAAGCTTCTCGTCGAGATGAACCCAGGGCGAACCTACGAAGACCGGATCGACGCGCTCGCGGGCAAGGTCGCACGGCTGATCGTCCCGATCTACCAGCTGGCGAACGACAACCGTCCGGATCCTGCGGTGGCGCGGAGTAACCCGTTCATCTTCCAGGCCGAACGGGCGACCTGCGCGCCGCTGCTCGGCTATCCCGACGCGCCGCCGCCGCACGGTCAGCAGCTCGTGCCCGAGGTCGCGACTGCGATGCCGGCAATCTCGTCCGACCGGCGCACGTACACCTTCATCCTCCGGAAGACGTTCCGCTTCTCGCCGCCCTCGAACGCTCGCCTCGACGCCGAAACGTTCCGGTACTCGATCGAGCGAGCCCTCTCGCCGAAGCTGGGCTCGGATACGCCCGGGATCCGCGTCCTCGGCGATCTCGCCGGAGCGCAGGCGTTTCACGCCGGGCGGAAAGCGCACATCTCGGGCATTCGCGTCCGGGAAGGCCGTATCTCGTTCACGATCATCCGGCCCTCTCCGGACTTCCTCGAGCGGCTCGCGCTTCCGTACTTCTGCCCGGTACCGCGAGACACGCCCATCCTGCCCGGAGGTGTGGAGTTTTTTCCGCCGCCGGGCGCGGGTCCGTATGCGTTCAGTGGATTCATCTTCAACGGCGAATACGCGATTCTCAGGCGCAACCCGAACTATGGGGGCTCGCGCCCGCAACGGCTTGACGCGATCGGCTTCCGCGAGGGAATCGACACGGCGAAGGCGGTGGCCCACATCCAGCGCGGCAGCTGGGACGCGGTCGAGCACTTCGACCCGCTGCTTGCGCCGGGCGCCGTCGTCGCGCGCCGCTTCGGCGGCGCCGGCGGCCAGGGCATCTCGTACAGGGCGTTTCCGCGCCCCCTGACCTTCTACCTCGCCTTCGACGCACGCCGGCCGCCGTTCTCCGATCGGAGGCTCCGGCAAGCGGTAACGCTGGCGCTCGACCGTAGAACGCTGTCGGCGTACTGGAACCAGGCTCTACCGAACGTCGCGCAGATGGGTCCTGGTGCACTGCAGCGTGCTCCGACCGACATGGAGCCGACTGCGCGAATCATCCCGCCCGGCCTGAGGGGCGGCGGAGCAGCTCGGTTGCGACCGTCGGATCTCGACCGTGCGCGAAGGCTTGTCGGCCGTAGGAACGTTACGGCTCGAATGGCCGTCCAGGCCGGCGACGAGCGAAGTCGTGCATTCGCGGGCCTCGTCCGCGCCGCGCTTGCGCCACTCGGCATCGAAGTGCGGCCGGTCGTTGTCGCCGACGTCTCCGCGTCGTCACGCGACCGGAGGGCCGGAATCCAACTCGCAGCGCTCGCGACGCAGCTCGACTATCCCGACCCTGCGTCGTTCCTGACGCAGATGCTCGGCCACGACGTCCCAGCCGCCTGGTTGCCACAGTCCGTCCACGGGCAGATCGCCCGGCTCGCCCGCCTGCGCGGGCCGGCGCGCGACCGCGCCGCCGTTCGCCTCGCCTCGCGTCTGGCCACACGCGAGGTACCGGTCGTCGCGTACGGGACGCCCACCATCGGAGCCCTGCTGGGAAATCGCCTCGGCTGTCGGATCTGGAACGGCGTAGACGCAGGCTTGGATCTTGCGGCGCTTTGCCTACAAAGGCGCTAAGGCCGGGCGTGAGCAACTCGGCCACGAAGCCATCGACGAGCACTAGCGACGATCTGAGCCTCACTGGTGTTGTCGAGACGGAGAACGTAGAAGCACGAAACCCCGCTGTCTAGGCGGGGCTTCGGGAGTGGGCGGTACTGGGCTCGAACCAGTGACCCCCAGCTTGTCGAGCTGGTGCTCTCCCAACTGAGCTAACCGCCCTGGTAGGCGGATTGTAGCTTCGTGGCGAGTGGGAGGAGGCCGGCCGATCGGCGATGAGCGGCTGCCGGTTGCGCCGACCGAAGGGAGGCCTATTCTTGACCGGGAGTGAGCGAACCGCGCGACACCGGCTGGGCTCGTCTCTCGAGCGTGCGGATCGGCGCGGTGGTTGCGATCGCCCTCGCGCTGGGCTTCGTCGTCTGGCTGCTCGTCCGCGGCAACGACGATTCGTCCACCGCGTCCACGACGACGACGACGACGGCGACCACTCCCTCGATCGGCCCCGTCGCGGCCAGCCGGGCGAGGCTGCGCGCACTGTCCGCGAAAGCCGAGCACCCCATCTACTGGGTCGGCCCGCGCCGGGGCCAGACGTACGAGCTGACGGAAACGGCCGGGGATAAAATCTTCATCCGCTACCTGCCGGCGGGCGCCGCGGTCGGGAACCTGCGCGCCGGCTACACGATTGTCGGCACGTACCCGACGCCGCGGGCGCTCACGGTGCTGAAGAATCTCGCGAAGCAACCCGGTGAGAAGAGCGCGCCCGTTCCCGGCGGCGGCATCGCGGTCTACGGGAGCTCGAAGCCGACGAACGTCTACGTCGCGTATCCACGCTCCGACGTGCAGATCGAGGTCTTCGACCCTTCGGCCACGCGGGCGCTACGCCTCGCGACTTCGGGCCGGGTCGTTCCCGTGGGCTAGGCCCTGGCGCTCCTCGTCGCCTGGATCGTCTTCCCTCTCGTCCTGTCGGGGCTCTCCCTCGGCTGCGGACGGCTTGTGGTGGTGGTCGCCGGCGAGCGCCTGCCGCCCCCACTCGTGCTGCCCGTCGGCTTCGCGCTGCTGATCCTTGCGGGCGAGTTCGCGACCCTGAGCGGCTCGACCGCGGCCCTGGCAGGGCCGCTCGTGGTAGCGCTCGCCGTCGCAGGCCTGCTGCTGGGGATGATCACGCCTCGCCGGCCCGACCTCTGGGCCCTCGGGGCCGCCGTCGCCGTCTTCGCGGTCTTCGCCGCACCGGTCGTCCTCTCGGGCGAGGCGACGTTCGCCGGCTACATCAGGCTCGACGACACGGCGACGTTCCTCGCCATGACCGATCGGGTCATGGAGCACGGACGCGATCTCGCCGGGCTCGCGCCGTCCACCTACGAGGCGACGCTGACGATGACGCTCCCGATCGGCTACCCGACCGGCGCTTTGATGCCACTCGGGATCGGGCACCAGCTCGTTCGCTATGACATTGCCTGGCTCGTCCAGCCCTACCTCGCGTTTCTCGCGGCGATGCTCGCGCTCACGCTGTACGCGCTCTTCGCCCCGCTCGTCCCGTCCCGGCCGCTACGGGCGTTCGCCGCGTTCGTCGCCGCTCAGCCGGCGATCCTGTTCGGCTATTCGCTCTGGGGTGGGATCAAGGAGCTCCCCGGAGCGTGGCTCTTCGCCCTGCTGGCGGTGCTCGTGCCCTGGACGGTCGGGCCGCGCACGTCCTCCCGCACCGTTCTGCCGATCGCCGTCGTTTGTGCGGCCATCGTGTGCGTTCTGAGCCTGTCCGCAGTCGTGTGGCTCTTCCCGGCGGCGGCGATCGCGGCCGTGATCGTCCGGCGGCGGCCGGTGCAGTCGCTGACGCTGAAGCTCGGCGTCTTCGCGGCGAGTGTCGCGGTGCTCGCGCTGCCGGCGATCGCGGTCTCCTTCGACTGGCTTCCAGACTCGTCTTCTGTTGCGAGCGACACTGGCCTGGGAAACCTGTTCGGGCCGTTGAGCAAGCTGCAAGCGTTCGGGATCTGGCCCGTCGGTGACTTCCGCGTCCGACCGCACGACATGGCGCCAACGTACGTGCTGCTCGCGCTCTTGGTCGCCACCGGGCTGCTCGGGCTCTGGTGGGCCTGGCGGAATCGTTCCTGGGAGCTTCCGACCTACGTCGGCATCGTGGCCATCGGGTCGGGCGCGGTCGTCGCGGTCAGCTCCCCGTGGGTGAGCGGGAAGGCGATCACGATGGCGTCACCCGCGTTCCTCGCCGCGGGGCTCGCCGGGTGCGCGGCGCTCCTCGGGCTCGGCCGGCGCGTCGAGGCGGCGGTCGCCGCCGTTGCGATCGCAGGGGGCGTGCTCTGGTCGAACACGCTCGCCTATCACGAGGTCTCGCTCGCCCCGCGCGGCCAGCTGCACGAGCTCGAGACGATCGGTCGCACCTTTGCCGGCCAGGGCCCGGCGCTGATGACGGCCTACGAGCCGTACGGCGCGCGGCACTTCCTCCGCCGCGAGGATCCCGAGAGCGCATCCGAGCTACGGCGGCGGATCGACTACCTTCGCAACGGGCGCGTCCTGGACAAGGGCCAGTCGGCCGACATCGACCGCTTCCGGCTCGACGGCGTCCTCGTCTACAGGATGCTCGTGCTGCGACGGGGACCGTCCGCGAGCCGTCCGCCCTCCGTCTACCACCTCGTCTGGAGGGGGCGCTACTACGAGGTCTGGCAGCGTCCCGTGGCCGGCGGGCCGACGATTCTCGAGCACCTGTCGCTGGGCAGCGGGAGCCAGGCTGCGGCCGTGCCGCGCTGCTCGGACGTGCTGCGGCTCGCGCGCGAGGCGAGGGCCGCCTCCGGCTACCTCGTCACCGCGACGCGGCCCGAGGCGATCCTCGTCGCCACGCCGTCCCTGACCGGCACTGTCGTTACGCCGGTCCCAGTTCCCGAGCCGGGGCGCTACACGGCGTGGCTCGCCGGCGACTGGTTCGGAAACTCGACCGTCTCGATCGACGGTCGCCGGGTCGGCGCGAAGCGGGCGGAGCTGAACTGGCCCGGGCTCTATACCGATCTCGGGAGCGCCGAGCTCGGAGCGGGTGCCCACTCCGTCACTCTCGCGTACGACACGGGCGGCTGGCACCCGGGCAGCGGCGGACCGCCGCGCTCGTTCGGCCCACTGGCGCTCAGCCGCTCCGATGCACGAGAGCCGGTGCTGAAGGTGGCGTCGTCAAAGGCCCGGACGCTCTGCGGCCGGCGTTTGGACTGGGTGGAAGCAGTTCGCTAGCGGGACGATGCTCGGCTAGCCCAGCGGAAGGACAGTGATCGATCGATTGACGAAGGTGCACGAGGCCGAGTTCGTCCTGTATAGCGCAGTGAACGTCGTGCTCACGGGATTCAGACCGGTAACGACGAAGGACGCACTGGCCTGCTGGAGGTTGTCGTTCGCCAGAGTCATCGCTCGCGTATCCGCAGCAGGCGTGACGGTGGCGCCGGTGCCGCTCGTTGCGAATGACATGAAGCACGACGTCCCCGTGTCACCGGCGGTCATACCGGCGGTCAAGGTCACGAGAACCCTCCCGGACGCTCCGACAGTTGCCGTGGCTGCGGGTCCGACGGTACCTAGGTTGGTGTAGGTCGTCGACGCCGTCGCCTGCGATGTCGCGATGGTGGTCGACTGCAGGCCCGTTACGCCGGTCGCGCCGGTCGCGCCGGTTGCACCAGTTGCGCCCGTGGGCCCTTGCGCGCCTGTGGCGCCGGTTGCGCCCGCGGCGCCGGTGGGGCCTTGCGCGCCCGTCGGCCCGGTCGCGCCCTGAGTACCCGTGGCGCCCTGGTTTCCGGTGGCGCCCTGGTTTCCAGTGGCCCCCTGTGCGCCCGTCGGCCCCTGTGCGCCCGTCGGCCCCTGTGCGCCTGCGGGCCCGGTGGCGCCGGTGGCCCCCGTCGGGCCCTGCGCGCCTGTAGCTCCCGTCGCCCCGGTCGGGCCCTGCGCGCCGGTCGGGCCTTCCGCGCCGGTGGCTCCCTGCGCGCCGGTTGCGCCTGTCGACCCGGTGGCACCCGTTGCGCCGGTCGGGCCCTGCGCTCCGGTTGGCCCGGTCGCGCCGGTGTCACCCGTAGCGCCGGTGTCACCCGTAGCCCCGGTCGCGCCTGTGTCACCCGTGGCGCCGGTGTCACCCGTAGCCCCGGTCGCGCCTGTTTCGCCGGTCGGGCCCTGCGCGCCCGTAGGGCCGGTCGCTCCTTGATCTCCGGTGGCGCCCTGCGCGCCGGTTGCGCCCGTTGCGCCGGTATCACCCGTGGCGCCGGCCGCGCCCGTTGCACCAGTGGCTCCCGTCGGCCCTTGTGCGCCCGTCGGGCCTTGCGCCCCGGTCACGCCCGTAGCGCCCTGGGCTCCGGTCGCACCGGTCTGCCCCGTGGCACCCGTGTCGCCTGTGGCGCCGGTCGGGCCTTGCGCTCCCGTGGGGCCGGTCGCGCCTTGATCTCCGGTCGCGCCCTGGGCCCCGGTCGCGCCGGTGTCACCCGTGGCGCCGGTCGCTCCTGTTTCGCCGGTCGAGCCTTGATCTCCGGTGGCGCCCTGGGCTCCGGTCGCACCGGTCTGCCCCGTGGCACCCGTCGCGCCGGTGTCTCCGGTCGGGCCTTGCGCCCCGGTCGGGCCTTGCGCGCCGGTCGCGCCCGTAGCACCCGTCGCTCCCTGTGCTCCGGTGGCGCCCTGTGCTCCCGTCGCGCCGGTGGCGCCGGTCGGGCCTTGCGCCCCGGTCGGGCCTTGCGCCCCGGTCGGGCCTTGCGCGCCGGTCGCGCCCGTAGCACCCGTCGCTCCCTGTGCTCCGGTGGCGCCCTGTGCTCCCGTCGCGCCGGTGGCGCCGGTCGGGCCTTGCGCCCCGGTCGGGCCTTGCGCGCCGGTCGCGCCCGTAGCACCCGTCGCTCCCTGTGCTCCCGTGGCGCCCTGTGCACCCGTCGCACCCTGATCACCAGTCGCACCCTGGGCTCCCGTGGCGCCCTCTGCACCCGTCGCACCCTGATCACCAGTCGCACCCTGAGCTCCCGTGGCGCCCTGTGCACCCGTCGCACCCTGGGCACCCGTGGCGCCCTGAGCTCCGGTGGCGCCACTAGAGCCTGCCGGGCCTTGCGGGCCCTGAGGGCCTGCCGGGCCGGCTACGCCTGCTGGCCCTGCCGGGCCGGCCGGGCCCGCTGGCCCTGCCGGTCCGCGGCGACCCCGCGGCAGCGGGACGAGCCGCTCTCCGCGCGGGCACTTGCCGTGGACGCGAAGCTTGAGGTCACGCTTCGTCTCGAGATTTCCGTGCAGCTCGACGCACACGACCAACCGTGCCGACCCGCGGTGGTGCGTGGCGCCCTGCGACGCGCCAACGCGGCCGCCAGAGCTCGGGAGCACGACGACGAGCGCTGTAAGCACGATCGCTCCGGCGACGAGGGCCCGTAGCGGCCGAAATGCTCTGAGTCGCGCCCTGACTACCTTCGGTGTCACGTGCTAGTCCTCTCCCGTACCGCGAACTCGACAACCGCAGGAGGGCCCGGCGAAACCCGAAGCAGTGTAACCCCGCGCTCGGGCTGGTGTCCAACCGCCGAGCGCAGGCAGCGATGGACCGCACCGAACACGGCTGCTGCCGAGAGTAGGCGCCTGGTGCCGCAGAGACCGCATCCGTAGCACTTCTATTCGCCCCACGAGGCGCTCGACCTTCTCCCCCGATCGAGGGAGTTTGCGCACTCGAATCGGTCGGATCTCGGTGAACGCGGCAGGGGCGTTCGCTCGATCTAGATGCGTTCGAGCGGCGCGTACTCGAGGATCAGGCGGCGCTCGACGCCGTCGGCGAAGCTGACCGTGACAACGCCGCCCGCGTCGATCCCGGTGACGACGCCCTCACCGAGCGTTCCGTGGCGCACGTTGTCGCCCGTGGACAGCTCCGGGACGTCCGTTCGCAGGGCGATCGTCTGCCGGCCGTAGTTCGACCACGAAGCGGGCCGGAGCCGCTCACGTTCCACGCCCTGCTCGGGCAGCTCGTCGATGAAACGCGACGGAAGGTTGTAGTTCCTGGCCCCCCAGAGCGAGCGCGCTGACGCGTGCGTCAGGGTCAGACGCTCCCGCGCGCGCGTCATGCCCACGTACGCGAGACGCCGCTCCTCCTCGAGCATCGCCTCCTCGAGCGAGCGCGAGTGCGGGAAGATCCCCTCCTCCATCCCGATCATGAAGACAGCCCGGAACTCGAGCCCCTTCGCGTTGTGCAGCGTCATCAGCGTGACGAGGCTCTGCTCCCCGCGAAGCGCGTCCTGGTCGGCGAAGAGCGAGATCTCCTGGAGGAAGCTCGAGAGGCTGGGCTCGTCGGCCGCGGCCTGGTACTCCTGGGCGACCCCGACGAGCTCCTGGAGGTTCTCGAGCCGCCCCTGCGCCTCGATCGTGCGCTCCGCCTCGAGCGCGTTGGTGTAGCCGCTCCGCTCGAGCACGCGGTCGACGAGCTCCGGCACCGTCAGCTCCATCGCGCCGGCCATCAGCGACTGGAGCAGCGTGCGGAACGCCTGCACGGCCTTGAGCGGCGCCGCCCCCACTCCCGCCTCCTCCGGGAACTCCGTCGCCTCCCAGAGCGAGATCCCGTGCGCGTCCGCGTACGTCTGGAGCCGTGCGATCGACGTGTCGCCGATCCCGCGCCGCGGCCGGTTCGCGATCCGCATCAGCGAGACCGCGTCGTACGGGTTGTCGATCACCTGAAGGTACGCGATCACGTCCTTGATCTCCGCGCGCTCGTAGAACTTCGGCCCGCCGATCACCTGGTACTGGATCGCCTGACGCACGAGCACGTCCTCGAGCACGCGGGACTGCGCGTTCGTCCGGTAGAAGACCGCGACCTCGGAGCCGCTGAAATCCTCCTCGACGAGACGTGCGATCTCGGCCGCGACGAACCGCGCCTCTGCGTGCTCGTCCTCGACCTCGATCACGTGCACGGGCTCGCCCTCGCCGAGCTCCGACCAGAGCTCCTTCGGCTTGCGCTCGCGGTTGTTCGCGATCACCGTGTTCGCGCCGCGGAGGATCGTGTTCGTGGAGCGGTAGTTCTGCTCGAGCGGGATCACGCGCGTCCCGGGGAAGTCGGCCTCGAACTCCATGATGTTGCGGATGTCCGCTCCGCGAAACGCGTAGATGGACTGGTCCGGATCGCCTACGGCGAAAAGGTTCTTGTGCTTTTCGGCCATGAGCTGGAGGAACCGGTACTGCGCGTGGTTTGTGTCCTGGTACTCGTCGACGAGGATGTAGCGGAAGGCCGTCTGCCATTTCTCGCGCGCCTCGGGGAAGTTCTCGAGCAGCTGGACGGTGAGGAAGAGCATGTCGTCGAAGTCGACGGCGTTCGAGGCGAACAGGCGGCGCTGGTAGAGGTCGTACACGTCCGCGACGGTCTGGTCGTAGAAGGACGAGACGCGCTGGCGGTACTCCTCGGGGCCGACGAGGTTGTTCTTCGCGGTCGAGATCTGCGAGTGGATGCCGCGCGGAACGAAGCGCTTGGGGTCGCGCTCGAGCTCCTCGAGGCACGCCTTGGTGAGCCGGATCTGGTCGGCCTGGTCGTAGATCGTGAAGTTCGTCCGGTAGCCGAGCCGCGGCGCCTCGCGGCGGAGGATGCGGCCGCACGCGGAGTGGAAGGTGAGGATCCAGATCGAGCGCGCGACGCCGCCGAGCATGTCCTCGAGCCGCTCGCGCATCTCGCCCGCGGCCTTGTTCGTGAACGTGATCGCGAGGATCTCCTGCGGCTTGACGCCGATCGCGTTGATCAGGTGCGCGACGCGGTGCGTGAGGACGCGGGTCTTGCCGGATCCGGCGCCTGCCACGACCAGAAGCGGCCCTTCCGTCGTGAGGACGGCCTCGCGTTGCGCAGGGTTGAGGTCGGCGAGATACGCCTCCGGTGATTGAACTGCCACTCGGGCGATGCTAGCGCCGCAGCCCGAGATAGCGGCAGAACGCCGCGAAGCCCGCGAGGCACGCGAGCGCCTCCGCGGTGCCCTGGATGGCGCCGTCGAACGGATCGCCCTGCACGGCTGCCGAGATCCAGACCACGACCCCGGCGCCGAGCGCTACGCGGAGGGCGAAGCGCCACGGACCCGTGCGCCCGAAGCCGAGGTCGTCGAAGACGTCGCCCGCATCGCCCGGGATCTTCGGCCGAAGCCGCGTCGCTCCGACGGTCGGCACACCCGCGAGCACGAGCAAGGCTGTCGCGACGACCGCTCCCGAGAGCGTTCCGACCACCCACCAGTCCGCCATGTCGTTCCTGAGCGCAAAGGCGAACGTCATCAAGGCGGCCATCGTGACGAGACCGCTCGTCAGGGCGAGCGTGGTCCTGTTGTTGATCACGGTCAGTTCCGCGGACGGCAGGACCGCCTTGCGGCGCCGTCGCAGCGAGCGGACGAACGCCAGCATCCCGGCGACGAACGAGACCTGCGGCGCGATGATCACCAGTGGGAAAACGAGCACTGCGAGGAGCGGCCACGTGTCTGGGGGCGGACGATTCGCGCTGAGCACGGAGGCCGCGTAGACGGCACCGGCGACGCCGAGCGCGACGAAGGCCGACACAGCCGCTCGCCGGGATGCCCGGACTCCCAGCTCTGCCGCAAAGGCGTTCGCGAGCTCGCGAGGATCGCCGAACCGCGCCGGCGCATCCGGGTCGGAGCGGAGGTGGTCTTCCGACTCGGCCAGGATCCGGCGCTTGAGTCGACCATGGATGCCGACGCTTCCCAGCTCGTGGCTCAGATCCTCCAGCCGCCGCTCGATCATGTGACGACCGCCTCGACGGCGTGCGCGAACGCCTTCCATTCGTCGCGGCCCTTTGCGAGCTCGCCGCGCCCGCGCTTCGTCAGCTCGTAGACGCGTCGGCGCCGTCCGGCCGCCTTCGTCCAGCTGCTCGAGAGCAGCCCGGCCGCCTCGAGCCGGTAGAGCGCCGGGTAGACCGTGCCCTCGGCTAGGTCGAACGTGCCTGCGCTCGCGCTACGGAGCACCTCGACGATTCCGTACCCGTGTAGCGGCCCTCGCCGGAGCGTCGCCAGGAGTAGCAGGTCGACGTGACCTTTCAATACCTCGGATCGCAAAGCCTAGCTATTCTAGGCTTGGTGAGACCCTAGGTCAAGCCGAGCCGCTGAGAGAGCCACTTGAGGGAATCCGTCCAAGCCCGCTGGCTCGGGACGTGTCCGGAGTCGTACCAGCGCAGCTGCTTCGGCTTGCTCGCCGAGCGCTCGAGCCCGACGAGTGCCTTGCGCGGCACCACCTCGTCGTGCCGGCCGTCCTGGAAGAGGAGGCTCGACGGCGCCGCCAACGCGACGAAGTGGAGAGGATCGGTCTTTCCGAGCAGGTCCTCGACCTCCGCGCGGCTGTCCTTCGGCGACTCGGCGACATAGTTGGAGACAGGCAGAGCGCCTCCGGCGAGCAGGTCGTAGAACCGAATTCGATGCTCGACTCCGGCCGTGATCGCACCGGTCCGGGCGCCGGCGCTCCAGCCGACGTATCCGATCTTGTGCTTGTCCACGTACGGAAGCGAATCGAGCAGGTCGACCGCGCGCCGCACCTCGACTACCGACTCGATCTCGTTGTCGGTGGCGACCCTCACGCCCTCGATCCCTTGCGGCAGCGACTGTCTGCTTCGCGCCGCCGAGTACCTCATGTCGAGCGCCAGCGCGACCGCGCCACGTTCGGCGAGGCCGACCGCCGAGGGCAGGAGATCACGGCGGCTGCCCCCGGATCCGTGCGCGTAGATCACGGCCGGATGGGGCCCCTTGCCGCGCGGCACCACGAGATACGCTGGGATCGTCTCGCCGGCCGCGCCCTTGAACGAGACGTCGCGGATCGCGACTCCGGCCTCGCGGGTTGTGCGCTGCGTGCGCAGGTCGAGCGGCCTGGAGGCGTCGTAGGCGAACGTCGGGCCGGAGCTCGAGTGGCTGTTGCCACCTCCGCCACAAGCTGTCAGAGCGCCGGCCGAGGCGAGGATGAGCACGGGGACCAGCCGCCGATGGATTTGCTTCAGCATAGGGTCTGGTGATGGTAGCCATGGGCTATTCATTCGGATCGATCAACGAGATGGGCGACGGCGTCTTCCGCAAGGTGCGCCGCGAACTGGGGGTCACGGCCTTCGGTGTCAACGCGCTCGTGCTGGCACCCGGCGTCGTCAGCCGCCCCCACTTCCACGACGAGCAGGACGAGCTCTACTTCGTCCACCGCGGACGCGCGCGCTTCGACGTCGGCGGGGACACGTTCGAGCTCGGGCCGGGCGGGGTCGTGCACGTGGAGTCGACGACGCCTCGACGCATCACGAGCATCGGCGACGAGGACCTCGTCATGCTCGTGGTCGGAGCGAAGGACGGCTACGTCGGCCGCGACGGCCACCTCGCGCCTGCCGACGCCTTCTAGCCGGTCGCCTCCTCGAGCGCCTGCTCGAGCCAGGCGACGGCCGCCTCGAGGGCGGCCGGGTCCGCCGACTTGACGACGACCTCGACCGTGGCGCCGTCCGTGTGGAACTTCGGGTACGAGCCGACGAGCACGCCCGGGTAGCGGTCGCCCATCGCCTCGAGCACGCCGACGATCTTCGCCTCGGTCGTCTCGTAGGTCCGGCGCCACGACGTGATCGGTCCCTCCGTCTCCAGCTCCGGCGTGACGGTGGCGAACATCGCCTTCATCTCGGCCGGCAGGCCGGGCATGACGTAGACGTTGCCGACGACGAAACCGGGCGCGCCGCCGAGCGGGTTCTCGAGGGGGCGCGCTCCCGCGGGAAGGTTCGCCCAGCGGGCCGCGTACTCCGGGTCGGAGGGGAAACGGGAGCGCAGCCTGTCCGCCAGGTCTTCGACTTCGCCCTGCGGCGCCTCGAAGGCGGCGGCCATCGCCTCGCGGGTGATGTCGTCGGGCGTGCCGCCGAGGCCGCCGGTGACGAGCACGATGTCCGCGCGGTCGGACTCGGTGCGGACGAACTCCGCGACGCGGTCGATCTCGTCGGGCAGCGACGCCATCAGCGTGACGACGACGCCGAGCTCCTCGAGCTGCTGCGCGAGCCACGCGGCGTTCGTGTTGACCGTGTCGCCGGAGAGGAGCTCGTTCCCGATGGTGACGATCGACGCGGTGACCCTGGCCGCCATGCGCCGAGACTAACGAAGCGGGAACGGCTTCCGGGCGAGCGCCGGCAGAACCTGCGACGTGACCCAGACAGGTGTGACGGCGTAGCGCTTCGAGTAGCGGTAGCTGCCGTCGGCGCGGCGCAGGCTCGCCAGGTATCCGAAGGCTCTTCGGCCCGGTTCTTTTCCCGCTGAGAGGAACGCTTGGATCGCCCACGCCGTGGATTGGGCGTCCGACGCCCGCCTGGGTGTGAGCGCGAAGCCTCCATCGGGGCGCTGGACCCTTCGGAGATATGCGATCCCGCGCCTGATCGCGTTGGTGCGAGAGCCGATGCCGGCGGCGCGCAGCGCCTGGATCGCGGCGGCGGTGTCGTTCGAGTCCGCGGCGCCGTGCGGGTACCAGGACCAGCCTCCATTCGGGCGCTGCGCCCGCTTCAGGTAGCGGACGCTCGTTCCAGCCGGGCGGCCGGCGGAGCGGAGTGCGAGCACGCCCCAGATCGTCGAGTTCACGAGCGTGCCGATGCGCCCGCCCGAGCCGCGCATGCTCTCGAGCCGGGCGACCAGGGAGCTCGTTTCGCGCCCGAGAGACCGCAGCGCGAGGATCCGCAGGGCGACGTCATTGGCGGTCGTCGCGGGTGCGCCAGCGAGGTAGTCGGCCGGCGAACGATCCGGCGCCTTCCCCGCTGCACTGAGCCCGAGCACCGCCCAGGCGGTCAGGTTCGGGTCCGAGCTCTGCCCCGTCTCCGCGAAGCCCCCGTCGGGCTGCTGGTGCGCGGCGACGAAGTCCCCCGGCGACGAGGTGAGCGCGAGGGCGACAGCCGCGACGGCGAGCTTCAGGCCCACACGACCTCCGTCCGCATCCGCCGTGCGTAGCGTTCGAGCAGCCGGCGCAACTCGGGCCCGATCGCCAGGGCGATCACGACGTTGCCGACGGCGTGCGCCATGTCGAACCAGACGCCCTGCGCAAAGACGACGGTGAACGCCTGCCAGGTGTGCGGCCAGAAGCTGACCCAGAGCCAGACGTCCATCAGCGCGCTGAACGCGAAGCCGAGCACGAAGCACAGGACGGCGAACGGGATCCGGCCGCGAATCGCCGGCGCCAGGATCGCACCCGCGACGCCGCACGCGCCCCAGGCGAGCATCTGCCACGGCGTCCAGGGCCCCTGGCCGAGGAAGAAGTTCGACGCGAGCGCGGCGACCGCTCCGGTCGTGAAGCCGGCGCGTGCTCCGAGCGCCGCGCCTGCCGCGATCGTGATCACCGTCACCGGCTGCACTCCCGGGACGGCCACGAAGAGCACGCGCCCGGCGGCTGCGACGGCGGCGAGCGTCGCCACGAGGGCAATCTCCTTCGAGGCGTTGGGGCCCGTCTCGAGCCAGGCTGCGCCCGCGACGAGCAGCCCCGACGCGGCGAGGAGCAGCGGCAGGCCCGATTGGGCCGGGTCGATCGCCACCCAGGCAGCCGCAGCGAGCGCGGCCGCGCAGGCCCCGACGGCTGCCAGCCTAGGCATGCGCGAGCTCCCGGGATTCGAGCTGGACGACGCGGTCGGCGACGTCGCCCGCGAAGACGAGGTCGTGCGTGACGATCAGCGTCGCGCGGCTCGCGGACTCGCTCCGGAGGATGTCGGCCAGCTCGCTCTTGCGCGGCGGGTCGACTCCTCGCGTCGGCTCGTCGAGGACGAGGACGTCCGGCTCCGCCACGAGCACGCTCGCGAGGGCGAGCCGTTCCCGCTCGCCGGTCGAGAGGTCGCGCGGGTGGCGCCGCTCGAAGCCGGCCAGACCGACGCGGGCGAGCGCCTCGCGTGCCCGGACGAGATCTCCGCCGACGGCGAGGGACGCCTCGCGCTCGGCACGCTCGGTGACGAGGTACCGGCCGGGGTCCTGCGACAGGTAGCACACGCTTCCGTGGCGCTCGACCTGACCTGCCTCGGGCTCGAGGAGCCCGGCGACGAGCTTCGCGAGCGTCGTCTTGCCGATGCCGTTGCGACCCGTCAGCGCGACGATCTCGCCCCGGCGAAGCTCGAGCGACGCGACGTCGAGGGCCCGCGCGGATCCGTACGAGTAGGTCGCACTCTCGACGCTGACGAGAAGCTCGCCCTCTCCCCCGCCTCCGGCGGGAGTCGCCGCCGACCGCGGCAGATACGCGGACTCGAGCCGGGCCAGAGCCTGATCGCGGGGCGCGTCGAGCAGCACACGGCCGTGCTCGACGAAGAGCACGCGGTCGCAGCGCTCCAGCGGAAGCGTGGGCCGCTGCTCGGAGACGACGACCGCCGAGCCCAGCTCACACGCGAGGTCGATGATCGCCTCGGCTCCGTCGGGGTCGAGCTGCGATGTCGGCTCGTCGAGGAGGAGCAGCGAGGGGCCGACCGCAAGGACTGCTGCGAGGCACACGCGCTGCAGCTCGCCGGCCGAGAGCGTCTCCGTACGCCGCTCCGCCAGGCGCGCGATGCCGGCGTCGGCGAGTGCGCCGTGCACGCGCGGCCAGATCTCCGCCGGAGGCGTGCCGAGGTTCTCGAGCCCGAAGGCGACCTCGTTCTCGACCCGGCCGAAGACGATCTGGTCCTCGGGGTCCTGGAACAGCGAGGCGACCTCGTCGGCCAGGTCCGCAGGGCGGAAGCGGCGCGTGTCGCGCCCGGCCACTTCGACGCGGCCCTCGAAGCGGCCGCCGTGGAAGTGCGGGACGAGACCGGCGAGCGCGCGCAGGAGCGTCGACTTCCCGGAGCCCGACGGCCCGAGCAGCGCCACGACCTCGCCCGGCTCGACGTGCAGCGACACGTTGGACAGCGCGGACCGGTCCCCGCCGGGGTACGTGAACGTCAGTTGCTCGACCTGGGCTAGAGCCACAGGGCCCCCACGCAGAGCAGGACCGCGGCCGCGAGCGCGAGACGGTCGAGCCGGGTCCACGGCGCTCCGGGCGCGCGAGTTCGCCCCGCCCGGCCGAAGCCGCGCGCCTCCATCGACTCGGCGAGGCTCAGTGCGCGCTCCAGCGAGCCGGAGAGGACGGGCGAGAGCAGGCGGGCGTGTCCCCGGATCCCGTCGACGTGCACGCCGCGGCCGCGCAGCGCCTCGACGAAGCCGGCGGCGTCGCGCTCGAGCGTCGGCACGAGCCTCGTCGCGAGGCCGACCGCGAGCACGGAGCGCCGCGCAAACCCGGCCGCCTGGAGCAAGCGGTCGAGGTCGAGCAGAAGCGCATACGCGGCGAACGCCAGGCCGACCGCTGCGAGCCGAAGCGCCTGGATCCCCGCCGCCGCCAGCTCCTCGCTCGTCACATCGAGGTAGCCGATTACGGGAATCTTCGGCCCCTCCCAGATGACGTGTGTGCCGACGTGCGAGACGAACGGGCTCAGCACGAACACCGAGAGGGCCGAGACGAGCGTCCCGGTCAGGTAGATCCAGCGACGACCGCGCGGCGCGGTCAGGCAGACGGCGAACAGGCCGATCGCGATCGCTGCGACGACCCAGCCGCGCTGCGCGGTGAGCGCGACGACGGCGAGCGCGGCGAGCAGCGCAGCTGCGGGGACCGGGCTCACGGCACCTGGTACCGGTAGCGGAAGCGGCGCGGGTGCCTCGCGAGCGCAGCGGCGTCGCCAGCGAAGACGAACCGCACGGGCGAGCCGGCGTCGCCCGAATCGCGCAGCGACGCCGTGAACCGGTCGCTGCCTCTTACTGTGTAAAACACATTCGCGTCCTCGGGAGGCGGGTCCGAAAGAGGCGCGATCGAGGCGGCGTGGAGAAGGCCTCCGATCGCGCGGGCGCCGGCTCGTTCTTCTGCCGCGTACCGCACTGCCACCGGTCGTACGTGCCCCGCGTACCCGTGCAGGAACGGCTCCGGGAAGGCGCCGACGACGACCGGCTCCCGCATCTCACCGCGCCAGGACCGAAAATCCCACCACTCGAGGTCGCCCGCGTGCAACCGGTAGTCCGCAGCGCTGCGGTCTGCCTCGATGCCGTTCAGGAACCAGAACCAGTCGCGCTGCTTGGACGCATCGCCGTCGATGCCCTGGATCGACTGCACGAACCGTCCGCTGAACCTGGTCTTCACGTCCAGCTCCCGGTCGAGCGCCTGCATCGCCGTCAGACCCGCCGGGACCGTCCGCGCCGTGAGCACAGTCGCTCCCCGGTCGCGCGTGACCCACAAAGTCGCGCTCCCCGAGCCCGTGCGCTCGTGCCCGCAGCCGGGCAGCAGGACGAGCGCAAGGGCAGCAAGGACGGCACGCTTCACTTGAGCGCGTTCGAGCGCACCGCGTTCGGCAGCGTGCCTCGCACGAGGCCACGGTGCTTGCCGACGCAGCCACGGCCGACTCGAGTCTTCACGCTTCGTCCGTCGACGAGCAGCCGCGCACCTGCGGCCGGGGTCGACACGCCCTGATCGTTCTGCGAGAGGACCGTGTAGCAGTTCCGCGCCTTGCGCTTGCGCAGGAGCAACGTGGGTGACCCGCCCTGCTCGGTGAAGGTCGACCAGTACCAGAGCACGGTGTCGCCGTCCTTCAGCGCCGCGTGGTCGGCCCCGACCGGCGGGGAGGCGCCGTCGACCTTGTAGCTCCAACCGCTCGTGCCGGCGCCCGCGTAGAGGCCGATCTGGTCGACGAACGGACCGAACGCGGTCTGCAGCACGTGGTAGTAGAACTCGCCGGCCACGCTCGCCGCATCGAGCGCGGACAGCGCGTTCGTCCCGGTCGTCAGGGTCGGCTCGGCAGAGCCGAAGATCGTCGTCGTCTTACCCTCGACGCGCACCTTCACGCGCAGGGCGAGCGCCGGAGCGGCCAGCACGCATGCGAGCAGCGCGACGCCGGCCAGAACGATGAGTCGTCGAAACACGAATCCTCCTTCCGCGAGGGGCTCGGGTTTGCGGCGGCGCGGCAGGTCTTCTGACTCGGGGCTCCCCCCTCCGCCACCTTCCCGGCCTCGCGGCCAGTGGTCTTCGGCGGAGGAGCAACTCCCCTCACAGCGGCGGGACCGTCCCTGATTCCCACAGGGTTCCCTTACCGCGTGCCGTTAATCCGACCCTATCATGGAGCTGTGCCGAGCTCGCGGGCTGTTTCGCTCTGGCTGCCCGTGATCGTCTGGGCCGCCGTCATCTTCGCTTTCTCGTCGATCCCGAGTCTCACCACCGGGCTCGGAACCTGGGACCTGATCCTGCGCAAGGGCGCGCACATGACCGAGTACGCGATCCTCGGGCTGCTGCTCCTGCGGGCGCTCGGCCGGGAGCTGCCCGCGCTCGCGGTCGGGATCGGCTACGCGATAACGGACGAGATCCACCAGCACTTCGTCAGCGGCCGCCACGCATCGCCGATCGACGTGCTCATCGACACGGTCGGCCTGGCGCTCGGGATCTTCGTCGTCAGCCGTCTCTTCCAGACACGGCCGGTGCCTGGCACCGGACAGGTCTCATGAAGCCAACCTGTCCACGCTTCGCGTGGCCATATCCGGCGCGCCGCGCCGGATATGGCACCGGACATGCCCGATGAGGACCGTCGCGATCGAGCTCGACGTGCTCGGCGACACGCGGCCGTTGTGGAACGACTGGCTCGCGGACGCGGCTCGGCGCTTTCGCTCGATCTCGCCGCTCGATCCGGCTGCGCTACCCGAGGACCGCGCAGCGGCCGCGCAAGAGCTCGACGCGTGGGCGGAGCACGGAGTCGGCGACTGGCGAGCCGCGCTCGGGCGCTTCGCCGAGGACCGGGCTCCGGTCTACCTGCGGCCGGACGCAGAGATCAGCGCCGCGCTCCGGGAGCTCGCGGCGCGCGGCGATCGGCTCGGCGTGTTCACCGACGCACCCGAGCCCCTCGCGCGAATCGCCGTCTCCCAGCTCGGAGCCGACCGACGAATCGAGGCGCTCGAGACGGGAGCCGGCGCGCTCGAGCGCCTGCTGCAACGACTCGGCCAGGACACCCTCGTCATCCGAGAGCGATCCGCCCTCCTCCCTTTACAATTCGCGCCATGAGGGAGAACGAACTCGGCGATCGACAGCTCGACGCGCTGCTCGAGCGCCTCGACCGGATGAATGCGGAGCTGCACGCCCTGAACCGGAGGCTCGACGCTGGCGAGCACCTGGCGCCGATCGTGTACGAGATCCGCGCGCTCGGCGAGTCGCTGCAGGCACTCGCGTACGCCGCGCTCGGCCAGACGGCGCCGCAGGTCCGGCGCCGACGGCGAGCCGGCTAACCCGCCAGCCTGTAGACGTTCCCGCTCTGGACGGAGGCGAGGTAGAGCTCGCCGCGAGCGTTCTCACCGAAGCTGGCCAAACCGTCGACCGTGAACGGCTCGACCCGCGCCTGCGTCCCGCCGCCCGCGGAGACGCTCTGGATCCTGTTGTCGCAGTTGTCGCCGAAGAAGTACCGCCCCTGCGCAGCGGGCACAGCCGTCCCCCGGTAGACGTAGCCGCCGATCACCGAGCAGTACGGCGGATGCGGGAGCGTGACGTACGGAAAGACAAGGTGCCCTGCTGCGTTCGGCGTCTGGCTGGCCGTATACCGGGCCCTGCCCTCGTACACCCGCCAGCCGTAGTTCTCAAGCCCTGGAGTGCCCTTCTTCGTGTAGTCGAGCTCTTCCCACGCGTCCTGCCCCACGTCGCCGATGTACAGGTCGCCCGTCGTCCGGTCGAAAGAGAAGCGCCACGGGTTCCGGAGGCCGTAGCCGACGATGAGCGGCTGCGGACGCTTTCGCCCGACGTTGAACTTCAGCAGCTTGCCGAAGGTCGACCTCAGGTTCTGCGCCCGGTTCTCGGGGTCACCGCCCGAACCGCCGTCGCCGGTCCCGGTGTAGAGGTAGCCGCCCGGCCCGAAGACGAGGTTCCCGCCGTTGTGGTTCGAGTACGGATCGTCCTGGAAGAAGATCTGTCGCAGCTTCTTCGGCCTGCGCGAGAGCCCGCGCGACTTGTACTCGACGATCCGCGCGTCTCCGTTCCGGTCGGTGTAGTCGACGTAGAAGTGCCGGTCCTTCGCGTACTTCGGGCTGAACGCGAGCCCGAGCAGCCCCTGCTCGCCGTTGTCGAGGACGAGCGAGCGGATGTCGAGGAACGGGCGGGCGCGCAGCCGTCCGCGGACGATGACGCGCACGCGGCCGACCTTCTCGGCGACGTAGACGTTGTTCGGCTCGTTCGGCGGAGCCGTCACCGCGATGGGCTCCGTGAGGCCGCTCGCGACGCGGACGATGCGCAGCTGGCTCCGCTCCTGGCCCCCGCGCGCGCTCAGCGCGACGACGGCCGCGAGCGCGGCAAGAGCAACGGCGGCGAGGGCGATGCGTCGCATGTGGGCTACTTCTTTAGCAGAACCCGTCGGAGCTCGTCCTCTTTGCCCGGCTCGAGGATCGCGAGCACCTGGTCGCCGACCTGGAGCTCCGTCTCGGAGTCCGGGATCTCCGCATGGCCCCCGCGCATGACCGAGATCAGCCGCGACCCGCTCGGCAGCTTGAGACCGGAGATCCGCTTGCCGGCCGACGGAGAGCTCTTGTCGATCTGCACCTCGACGATCTCGAGGTTCTCCTTGCGCAGCTCGAGCAGGTGGATCAGCTCGTGCTCGGGCACCTCGTGCTCGATCAGCGCCATGATCGTCTGCGTCGCGCTCACGGTCGGCGAGATCCCCAGCAGGTCGAAGTGCGGCTCGTTTCGCGGATCGTTCACGCGTGCAATCACCTTCGGGACGCCGTAGCTCTCACGCGCCATCTGGCAGATGACCATGTTGTCCTCGTCGTCTCCCGTGACGGCGACGACGAGGTCCGGCGGCCGCGCGATCCCTGCCCGCTCGAGCACGAAGATCTCGGTCGCGTCGCCGACGATCGCGGCGTGCTCGAACTCCTCCTCGAGGTAGGCGAAGCGGTCGCGCCGCTGCTCGATGATCGTCACCTCGTGGCCGATCCGGCGCAGCGTGCGCGCGACGTTCGAGCCGACCTTGCCGCCGCCCGCGACGAGGACGAACATCAAGACGCGGCCGCGGGGGCTCGCAGCGGCTTGACCGAGCACGACTTCACGGCCTCGGACAGCACCTCGATCGCGGTCGACGTCGGCGACACCGTGCGCAGGCCGAGGGTCGAGTAGAGCTCGGCGCGCGCCGGGTCGAGGATGCGCACCACCGTGCACTCGATGCCGAACCGCTTCTGGGCGACCTGCCCGACGACGATGTTCGTGTTGTCGCCGTTCGTGGCCACGACGACGGCGTCGGCCTCCTCGATCCCGGCCTCGCGGAGCACGTTGACGTCCATCCCGTGCCCGACCACGAAGCCGCCCGACCAGTGCTCGCCGAGCCGGGCGAGCGCCTCCTCGTTCTCGTCGATCGCGGTCACGTCCCAACCGCTCTTCGTGAGCTTCTTCGCAACGGCAGAGCCGACGCGGCCGCATCCGACGACGATCGCCTTCATCTCGGACTCAGATTAACTCACGGCAGGGCTTCCTCCAGAACGCCCTGCGGGTAGGCGATCACCATCACCTCGCACGGAGCCTTCCGGAGGACGTAGTCGACCGTGGGGCTGAAGAAGCGCGACTGGCGGCGCCACCGCGGAGCGGAGCCGACGACGATCAGGTCGACGTCGTGGTCGACGGCCTCGTGGACGATCGCTTCGCCGATCGCGCGGCCGCGCTCGATGTGCACCTGGATCGGGATTCCTTCATCCGCCGCGAGGAGCCTCGCCTCGGCGAGCGACGCTTCTGCCTGCTCCTCGGCGTCGATCATCTCTGCGTCGATCGGCATGTCGAGGGGGACCCGGATCACGTGCAGGACGTGAACCTCGCAGCCTTGCTCCTCGGCGAGCCGGAAGGCCGTGCCGAGCACCTCCTCGCCGATGAGGCCGATCTTCATCGGGACGAGGATGCGCTCGTACGTGCCCTCCAATTCGGGGACGAGGTCGCCGATGGCCGGCGTGACGCGGCCGAGGACCCGCTCCCGCGCAGTGATCCGCGACCCGATGAAGACGAGCGCGCCGAAGGCGAGCCAGATCGGCCCGGCGATGCGCGCCGCATCGTGCGTGAGGAAGGCGAAGACCCAGATCACGAGGGTGAGCGGCGCCCCGATCAGCGCGGCGACGGGCACCTCGGTCCCCCGGATCCTGACGTTGCCCGGCGCGCGGTACGGCCGCTCGAGATCCGGCTCCGTGAAGCGGAGGCGCACGACGGCCACCTGCGCCGCGGTGAACGCGATCAGGACGCCGAAGCTGTACAGGCTCGCGAGAAAGCGCACGGGGTCATTCGCGGCCTTCGCGATCAGGAGGATTCCGGCCGAGATCGCGGCCGTCGAGACGATCGTGGCCGGCGAGATCAGCGTCCTGCGGTTCAGGCGCCCGAACGCGCGCGGGAGCATGTCGTGCCGCCCGAGCGAGTACGCGAGCCGGCCGGCGCCCGAGAACGACGTCGTGATCACGGCGACGAGGATCACGACCCCGGTCAGGCCGATAAAGACGCGCAGCACGCCGACGACCCCGTCTGGCAGATGGCCCGTGAACGCGTCCGCGACGCCGACCAGCGGAGCGCGCAGCCAGCGGGTGCCGAGCTTGGTCTCCGGGTCCGCGGGGTACGCCGAGAGCGCGACCAAGGCGATCAGGAACGAGACGACGACCGCGCCGCCGATGCCGACGAACAGGCTGCGTGGAAGCGTGCGTCCCGGCTCGCGCGTCTCAGCAGCCAGGTTTGCGACCGTCTCCAGCCCGGTGTAGGCGAGCATCGCGACGGGGATCGCGAAGGCGATCGCGGACCACGTGGGCGCCGTCCCGAGGTCGGTGCCCTTGCTCAGGTTGTCGACCGAGAAGAGAAGCGGCATGCCAAGGACGATCAGGAGCAGCAGCCCGACGAACGTGATCCCGGCGATCACGATCGCGAGCCGGTACAGGCTCGGCCGGCGGACGAAGCGAACCGCGGCCATCACGCAGATCACGCCCACCCCGACGAAGAGGTCGGTCGGGCTCGTCGTGAGCGCGTCCCAGCCGACCGCATTGCCGAGGTAGTGCGGCACGAAGAGCGCCGCGAGCGCGATCACGATCACGTAGTCGAGGAAGATCGCCCAGCCGGTGAGGAACCCGAGCTGGTCGTTGAACGCGCGCCGGACGAAGGTCGCGGCACCGCCCGTCTCGGGCAGTGCGGCGGTTCCCTCCGCGTACGAGAGCGCGACGAGGACGAAGAGCGATCCGACGGCGAGCAGCACCCACGGCGTCAGGCCGAGCGCGTCGAGCGCGACGATGCCGAGCGCGAAGAAGAGCGACGCGGCGATCTCGCCGTAGGCGACCGCGGCCAGCGAGGGCGTCGCGATGACCCGCTGCAGCCCTGGAAGCTTTCTAGCCATGAATTCGGGTCGAAAGGTACAACCGCAGGACGCCGGCGACGATCAGCAGCGCGCCGAGGAAAAGCCCGAGCCCGCCGCCCACACCGCCCGCGATCGTGCGCGCGATCAGGCCGATGCCGAGCGCGATCAGGATCACAGAGAGGACTCGCGCGACCACTGGAGCGGCTACGCGGCCTGCTTGCCGGCGACGACGGCCACCCGCGTCGGCGCGTTCCGCAGCACGTAGTCGACGGTCCGCCCGAAGATCGGCATCCCGCCCTTGACCTTCGTCCGCGGCGCTCCGAGGATCACGACCTCGGCGTCGCGGCGCGCCGCCTCCTCGACGATCGCCGGCCCGGCGCTGCGCGCACGCTCGAGCCGGCTCGTGATCTGGACGCCCGCGTACGTCTCCAGCAGCGCCTGCGCCTCGTCGAGGATCTGGTCGGCGACCTCCTTGCGCTCCGGAAGGTATGCGTCGAGCGGCTGGTCGAGCGGTACCTCGAGCACGTGCAGGATGACGATCCTCGCGCGGCGCTCGGAGGCGAGCCGCGCGGCAGCGATGAGCGCCTCTTCCGACTCTGCGGTGCGCAGGACCGGGACGAGGATCGTGCGGTACTCGACCTCGAGCCCGAGCACGATCGCAGGCGCGCGGACGGTCTGGCGCAGGGGCAGCTGCAGCCGCCTGCGATAGAGCACATAGACGACGAACCCGACAGCGAGCCAGCCGAGCCCCACGAGTCGCGTCGCCTCCTCCTGGACGACGACGACGAGCCAGGCGACCGCGGTGCCGATGCCGCCGAGAATCGCGAATAGCGGCCAGTCGATCCCGCCGAGCCTGAGGTTCGGGCGCGCGCGGTAGACGAGCTCCTCGTCCGGTGCCTTGACCCGGAGCGCCACGATCGCCGCGTGGGCGATCGTGAACGAGAGCATCGCGCCGAAGGCGTACATCGTCCCCAGGAAGTTCGTCTGGCCGGGCAGGATGACCGCGATCGAGGCGATCCCGGCGAAGACGACGAGCGCGAGCCAGGGCGTCTGGAAGCGTTTGTGCAGCCGCCGGAAGACCTCGGGCAGCTGCCGGTAGGTCGCCATCGCGTAGGTGATCCGCGAGGCGCCGATCACGCCGGCGTTCGTCGCCACGAGCAGGATCGTCGCCGCGAGCACGCCGACGTAGAGCTCGAGCCCGTGCTCGACGGCGCCGTGCAGGTTGAGGTTCTTGACGAGCCCGAGCACCGGGTCGTTCGCATAGCCGCCCTCTTCCGGCGGGAGGCCGAGGAGCGTCTGGTACTCGCCGTTCACCTTGTGCACCGGCAGCGCCGAGAGCGCGATCAACGGGAGCGTGAAGTAGATCGCGAAGACGGCGATCGAGACGAGGCGGATCGAGCGGGGGATGTCCCGCGGCGGGTCGCGCGCCTCCTCGGACAGGTTCGAGATCGTCTCGATCCCGGTGTAGGCGATCATCGCGACCGGAATCGCGACGAAGAACGAGCTCCAGGTCGGCGCGACGCCCCAGTGGACGTTGTCGACGAGGATCGTCGGGCTGAAGATGAGGACGAATCCGATGATCACGAGCAGGAGCTGGGTCGCGAAGTCGACGATCGCGAGGGAGATGTTCAGTCCCGCGGCCTCCTTGATCCCGATGATGTTCAGGGCGACGAGCAGGATGATCACGATCGCGCCGACCACGATGTCCCAGGGGTTGTCCTTCAGCGGCTCCCAGAAGATCGACAGGTAGTGCGGGACGAAGAACGCCGAGATCGCGATCGTGATCACGTAGTTCAGGAGCTGTGCCCACGCGGCGCCGAAGCTGACGAGCTCGTCGAACGCGTGGCGCGCGAAGCTCGAGGAGCCGCCGGCCTCCGGGTAGCGGACGGTTCCTTCCGTGTAGGTCAGGGCCGTGGCCGCGAAGATCAAGCCTGCGATCACGAAGACGAGCGGGGTCAGGCCGAGCGCGAAGACGGCCGTGACGCCGAGCGCGTAGTAGATCGACGAGCCGACGTTGCCGTAGGCCGTGGCGAAGAGCGCAGGAGTTCCCAGCACGCGCTCGAGCCGCTGCTCCCGCCGACGGCGACTGCGCGGCGCGGGGGCGGGTTCCGCAGAGTCGAGCCCAGCGCTCACGAGCAGAGGCTAAGGCTTCGAGCGGCTGGGGCCCCTAACAAGGGACAGGCCCTAACGAGGGAGAGGCCCTCGTTACGTGTGGATGGAGAGGATCAGCGGGATGAGGAGGATCGCGACGATGTTGGCGATCTTGATCATCGGGTTGATCGCCGGTCCTGCGGTGTCCTTGTACGGGTCGCCGACAGTGTCGCCTGTGACCGCGGCCGCGTGGGCTTCCGAGCCCTTGCCGCCGTAGAGCCCGTCCTCGATCAGCTTCTTCGCGTTGTCCCACGCGCCGCCGCCGGAGGTCATCGCGATCGCGAGGAAGATCCCCGTCACGATCGTCCCGATCAGCAGGCCGCCGAGCAGCTCGGGCTTGATGATCCCCGCGACGAGCGGGAACACGATCGGGATTGCCGCCGGCAGCAGCATCGCCTTGAGAGCCGAGCCCGTGACGATGTCGATCGAGCGCCCGTACTCGGGCCGAGCGGTGCCCTCCATGATCCCCGGGATCTCCCGGAACTGGCGCCGCACCTCCTCGACGACCTGACCGCCCACACGCCCCACGGCCTGCATGGCCAGCGAGGCGAACAGGAACGGCATCAGCCCGCCGATGAACAGTCCCGCGATTACCCATGGATCCGAGAGCGAGAACGTGATCGTCTCGAGCCCGCCATCCCGGAGCCCGCGTGTGTACTCGTCGAACAGGATCAACGCCGCGAGGCCGGCCGAGCCGATCGCGTAGCCCTTCGTGACCGCCTTCGTCGTGTTCCCGACAGCGTCCAGCGGATCCGTGATCGCCCGCACCGACTCGTCGAGGTTCGCCATCTCGGCGATGCCACCCGCGTTGTCGGTCACCGGGCCGTACGCGTCGAGCGCGACGATCAGGCCTGTCATCGAAAGCTGCGCCATGACCGCGACGCCGATCCCGAACAGCTCCTGCCCCGCAGCGTAGTACGCGCCGACGATCCCGATCGCGATCACGATCACCGGAAGCGCGGTCGCCTGCATCCCCACGGCGAGGCCCTCGATGATGTTCGTCGCGTGCCCCGTGCGTGACGCGCTCGAGATCGACTTCACCGGGCCCCAGCGCGTGCCCGTGTAGTACTCCGTGATCGCGACGAGCAGGAACGTGACGCCGAGGCCGATCAGCGCCGAGCCATAGAGGTTCCAGAAGCTGAACGTGGCGCCGTCGAACGCCGACGTCACCGGGATGAACCCGATCGCCGAGAGCAGCGTGGCCACGATCACGGACTTGTAGAGCGCGTTCATGATCGAGCCGTCGCGCCCGACCCGCGCGAAGAAGGTGCCGATGATCGAGGCGATGATCGAGATCCCGCCGATGCACAGCGGGTAGAGCCACAGCTGGCTGGCCGGGAACGCGCTCGCGAGCAACATCACGGCGACGGCGGTGACGGCGTAGGTCTCGAAGAGGTCGGCAGCCATCCCCGCGCAGTCGCCGACGTTGTCGCCCACGTTGTCCGCGATCACGGCCGGGTTGCGCGGATCGTCCTCGGGGATGCCCGCCTCGATCTTCCCGACGAGGTCGGCTCCGACGTCCGCGGCCTTCGTGTAGATGCCGCCGCCGAGTCGCGCGAAGACCGAGATCAGCGAGCCGCCGAAGGCGAGCCCGACGAGGTCGTCGATCGCCGAGTCCGGAGAATTGCCCAGCCAGCCGGTCAGCACCCAGTAGTAGCCGGCAACCCCGAGCAGGCCGAGCCCGACGACGAGCATGCCCGTCACCGATCCGGCCCGGAACGCGACGTTGAGCGCCGGCTTGAGGCCGTGCTTGGCGGCCTCGGCCGTCCTCACGTTGGAGCGCACCGCGACGTTCATCCCGATGAAGCCGGCGGCCGCCGAGAGGAGTGCCCCGACCAGGAAGCCGATCGCCGTCCCCCAGCCGAGCTTGTCGTAGAAGCCGATCAGGAGGAACGGGACGACGGCGACGATCGCGATCGTCTGGTACTGGCGGCGCAGATAGGCCGACGCGCCCTCCTGGATCGCCGTCGCGATCTCACGCATCCGCTCGCTGCCCGCGGGCTGCCGGAGCAGCCAGATCGTGAGCGCGATGCCGTACGCGACGGCGAGCGTTCCGCACAAGAGCGCGAACAGGACGGCGTGATCTCGGAAGAAGCTCATTGTGGGCCGTTACGTAGAGTGCGCCGAGGACTCCCGGCGCGCGGAGTTTCTAACACACATCAGAGGTATGCGGGTGGCCAGTTACCGGGACGAGGGCTAGCTGCGGCCGACGGCGAGCTTGACCGGGAAGTTCCGGCGCTTGATGGTGCCCGGCCTCGGGTTCTGCGAGACGACACGGCCGCGCAGCGATCGCCTCGAGCGAACGCGGCGGATGTTGCCGACCGAGCAGTGCGCTCGCCGGATCTTGGTCTTCGCGGCTGCGAGGCGCAGTCCGAGCACGCGTGGGACACGGCAGCGGGTCGGAGGCGGCGGAGGTGGTGGAGGCGGCGGTGGCGGAGGCGGCGGCGGTGGCGGAGGCGGCGGAGGCGGCGGCGGTGGAGGCGGTGGAGGCGGCGGCGGCGGTGGCGGAGGCGGAGGCGGAGGCGGAGGCGGCCCACCTGAGAAGACGTAGTTGACGGCCAGACCGTTCGTGAGGATCGACTGATTGCACCCGAACTGCGTGAAGGGCCCGGTGCCGGTCGCCTGGACGCCCTCCGTGGCGGATGAGCCCTGCTGCGAGATCGCGCCGTAGCGCATCTGAATGTCCGGGCTGCTCTCGTTGAAGATGACCTCGAAGTTGGTGCTCCCACCCGTGCCGGCGTAGCCGGTCCGGAACTCGATAACGAACTGTCGGTTCGGCGCGCTGCCGAGGGTCGCAGTGAAGACACCCTTCCCAGACGGACGCGTATCGAGGTCGTCCCACTGCACGAGCACCGACGGGCCCTCGATCCGCGACGGCAGGCAGGCGTTCGCGTACGCGAGGTTCTCGACGCCGAAGTTGATCACGCCGTTCGCGTTGATGTGCGCCGTCGCATAGCTCTGGTTGTAGAGCGTGATCGGGAACGGGAAGGTGATGTCGCCCCAGCAGTCGTCGCAGTGGATGCCGGCGTCGGTCGTCCCGGGGATGATCGTCTGGCCGGTCTGCGTGTTGGTCGCGTACGCGCCTGGCGGAGGCGGCGGAGGCGGAGGCGGAGGCGGCGGCGGAGGCGGAGGTGGCGGCGGAGGCGGCCCCGGGGGCGGCCCGCACTCGGGGAACTTGAACGAGCCGATGCGCGTTCGCCAGTTGACCGGGCCTGTCGTCTGGATGTATTCCTCGGTGACCCAGAAGGTGCAGTCGTCGGTCGGGTCGACGGCCATCATCGAGTAGTCACCCCAGCGGCCGAGAGTGCCCGTCTGCGAGCCGGTGCCGGACATGAACGTCACCTCGGACCCGAGCTGGCCCGGCGGGTCGGTTGCCAGCCTGGCGGCGTAGGCAGCGCTCGGGTAGTTCGGGGCGGTGTTGTTGCTCGTGCTGTAGCCGACGGCGATGTCGCCGCTTGCGTCCATCGCGGCGCTCGGCATCCAGCGGCTCAGCCCGTCGGCCGGCGCGTACGTGCCTTGGTCCGCGACCTGCCAGCTGCCGCCGGTCTGCTTCTCGAGGTGGTACCAGCGCGGGCCCGCCCGGTCACTGCCGGCGTCGACCGTGTGGCTCGTGACGATCGTCTGCCACGACCCGAAGTTCCGGTACTGGGCCCGGTACATGATCCGGTCGGAGAGAGTGTCCAGACGCTGGCTCGTTCCAGGCTGCTGGATGCAGTTGAGGCCGTTGTTGTTGCAGAGGTTCGTGTCATACGGAGCAGCCTGGACGTCCGTGTCGTGCGCGACCGTTATCGACGGCGTCGAGCCCCAGTCGATCGTCGCGTTCCAGATCTGCAGCTGGTCGCTCGGGAGGCCCGAGCCGTCGAAGTTCATAGCGATCAGCGGGGCCGGGGTATTCGCCGGCGGCGGAGTCGGCCCGTCGGCGTCCGCCGGCAGAGTCGCCGGCATGTACGGGTCGATGCTGATCATGTCCTGGTACACGAAGCGCGCCGTGCTGCAGGTGAGCATCTGGTCGCGCTCGAAGCCCCAGATCCCGACGCTCGAGTAACTGAGGGCCGGGGACTGGAACTGGTTCGCGGTCATCATGTACGCGTTCTGCGCGGGCCAGACGCCCAGCTTCGGGTAGTCGTCCATCTTGTCGGCGCTCACCTGGAACTGGTACGCACACCAGGTTCCGGTCGGGTCGCTCGTACTCGACACTGCCATGCAGTAGTAGAACGGCCCGTTCGGGAAGTTCGGAAGCCCGAACTGGCCGCCGACCCAGCGCTGCGAGTACTGGTCGTACAGGATGTTCGGGTCGCCGTCGTTGCTCGTGTTGCAGACGCTCTCGCTCGGCGGGAAGAGGCTGTTCCCGGTGGTCGGCGGCACGACCTGCGTTCCGTTCTTCTGCCAAACGGAGAAGTGGAGGTTGTCCCACTGCATGTAGTGGTTCGGGCCGACGTCCCCGTTCGTATCGGGCGGATAGCAGCCGCAGAGGTTCGCGATGCCGTCGAAGTTCTGGATCGGAGACGGCGTGTCCCCCGTGCCCTGGCGGCTCTGGAGCGCGCCGTCGCGTGAGCTCCCGAGCGCTGCCCTGATCGCCTGAGCAACGTCATGCTCCTGGCTCCGCCGGAAGCGGGACGGCCTCGGCTTGACAGGCTTGAGATTGCGGAGCGGTTGCGTGAGATAGCCGCGCGCAACCCCGATCGTCTTCGTCTTGGAGACCCTCACCGGGCTGAACGTGGAGCCCGTGCCCGCTGCGCCGCTCGGCGCCGCGAGCCTCGTCGTCAGCCGCCCCGTCCGGTTCTCACTCCCAGTGGAGCCCAGGGCGACGACGAACACGCCGATGCCGACAGCCAGCCCAAGCGCGAGCCAGAACCGCATGCGCCCTCCCCTCACGGCGCCGATTCTTGCACTTCTTAGGAGATTCTCAAAATTGCCTGCTAGTGCAGGCGGTCTTCAGCACTCACGCAAGTCGTGACACCCTTGGCCGTGTCGTGCTCGGCGCGGCTCGGGCCGCTTCGGGCTAGCGCCGGCCGAGGGCGAGCCTGACCGGGAAGTTCCTGCGCTTGATGGCGCCCGGCCTCGGGCTCTGCGAGACGACGCGGCCGACCAGCGATCGCCTGGAGCGAACGCGGCGGATGTTGCCGACCGAGCAGTGCGCTCGCCGGATCTTTGTCTTCGCGGCTGCGAGGCGCAGTCCGAGGACGCGCGGGACACGGCAGCGGGTCGGTGGTGGTGGTGGTGGTGGTGGTGGCGGCGGAGGCGGAGGCGGAGGCGGAGGTGGTGGTGGTGGTGGTGGCGGCGGCGGCGGCGGCGGCGGCGGTGGCGGCGGAGGCGGCGGAGGTGGCTCGTTCACCGTGAACGTCAGCTCCTGGCCCGGGTTCTGCAGGTCCGCCGTGTTGCAGAGGAACTGGTCCGCCCGCGTCGAGCTGTCCTGGAGCCCGACCGTCTCCGAGAGGCCGTGATCCGCGTCGACGCCGAAGCGCATCCTGATCGCGTCGCTGCCCTCGTTGAAGATTGCCTCGAAGTTGGCGTTGCCCGAGCGATTCGCGTACGTCGTACGCCACTCGACGACGTACTGCCTGTTCGGCGGCGAGCCGGTCGTCGCGGTGAAGATGCCCCCGCTTCCGGTCGTCAGGAGGTCGTCCCAGTAGACGATGACCGCAGTTCCGAGAGCGGTCGTCGGGAGGCAGCTGTTGATGAACGCCGTGTTCTGCGTGCCGCCGAACTGGAGGTTCCCGTTCGAGCTGGCCCGCGCGGTCGTGTAGCTCTGGCCGTACAGCGTGACCGCGAACGGAAGCGTGATCGCGGTCGTGCAGTCATCGCAGTGGTTCCCGATGTCGGTCGACCCCGGGATGATCGGCTGTCCGGTCGCGCTCGAGATCCCGTAGCACGACGGGCCGCCCTGGACCGTGAAGTCGACGGCGAACGAGCCTTGTGCCGTCGTCACCGCGAGGTGCAGCTGGATCAGCGTTCCGCAAGGAAGCGCGCCCGTCGCGACGCCCGCGAAGTGCGTCGCGTTCGTTCCGTTGCCGCCCTCGGTCATGTCCGGATACGCCGAGTCGGCCTGCGTGATGTCGATGCCCGGCGTCGCCGACGAGAGCACCGCCGAGACACCGGTCGCGGTCGCGTGACCCGTGTTCACGAGCCGCTCGTCGACCTGGAAGCTCTCGCCCGGCTCGACCTTGCCGTTGCCATTTCCGTCCGTTAGCGTCGTCAGGTCGTGCTCGAGCGCGGGCGCGGGCGCGAGGTCGAAGTCCTTCGTCGTCGTCTGATCCTGCGAGACCGTCACGTTGGACACCGTCTGGCTCGTGTAGCCGTGAGCCGTGACCGTGACCGTGTAGGTGCCGACCGGAAGGAGCATCGAGTACTGGCCCGACGGGTTCGTCCCGACGCCGCGGTTGCCCGGGCCCGTCACGTGAACCTCTGCGCCGCCGATCGCGTTCATGTTGTCGGCGCGGCGAACGGTTCCCGAGAGCGTCCCGGTCGGTCCCTGCGGCGCCGCGGTCACGGCTGCGAGCGCGTTGAGCTTCCCCTCGCCCCAAACGTTGTTGTCGGCGCCGGTTCCACCGCACGTCGTGTTGCTGACGTCGGTTGCCGTCTCGTCGAGCAGCGTCTCCGTCGCCGCGACGTCGCCTCTCAACTCGGGCGAGATCGACCAGATCAGCGCCACGGTGCCGGCCACGTGCGGCGACGCCATCGACGTCCCGTTCAGGTTTCCGTAGCTCGTGTCGCTCCCGCTCGTCGACGAGCGGACATTGACGCCCGGTGCCGAGATGTTCGGCTTGATGATCCCGCCGAAGGCGGAGGGGCCGCGCGAGGAGAAGCCCGCGATGTTGCCGTTGATGTCGAAGGCGCCCGCGGCGTAGGTCTCCGGGAGGTCCCCTGGAGAGCCGGCGGTGCCGCACGCCGGGCCGTTGTTGCCGTTCGAGAAAGCCGGGAAGATGCCCGCCGCGACCCAGGCCTGGACTTCAGGCTGGTAGAACGGGTCGCCGGAGCCCCCACCCCAAGAGTTGTTGACGATGTCGGGCCGGAGGTCTGGCCGAGGGTTCTGGCCGTTGAGATCGGTCGGGGCGAGGATCCACTGGCCGGACGAGATCAGTGCCGTGTCGAGGCAGCAGCCCTTGGCGAGGATCCACTTCGCATGCGGCGCGACTCCGATCTGGTTCGTGCCTGGGTCGCCGTCGTCGCCGACCATCGTCCCCATGGTGTGCGTGCCGTGCGTGTCCGTATCGCAGGGGTCATCGGTCGGACACTCGTGGAGCGGGTCCCACCAGTTGTAGTTGTTGTCGAAGCTGCCGCCGCCGAGATTGCCGCGGTACTTCCCGACGAGCGCCTGGTGCGTGTAGCGGACGCCCGTGTCGATGCTCGAGATGACGATGCCCTCGCCGCGGTCGTTGAAAGTCGACCAAACCTGCGGCGCGTTGATCGCGTTCAGCCCCCACTCCGTCGTCGACGGCTGGGCTTTCGATCGAACGGGCGTTTCCTTCGGAACCGGGTACGAGCGATTTGCACGGATCTCCTTGATGTCGGGCCGCGCGGCGAGCGAGTCGACGATCGACGGGCCGGCCGACTTGACGAAGATCGCGTTGACGATCCAGTACGCCTGGTAGCGGATGCCATGCGCGTCGAGCCACTCCCGGACCGGAGCCTGGCTCTCGCGCGCGTACGAGGTCAGGCGCTCGTAGACGAACTCGCCGCGGCGGCTGCGGTTGTGGATCGAGGCCGCGGGGGCCACATTCGCGTTGCCACGCAGCACGACCCAGAACGACGCGTCGCCGGTCTTCGCCAGCTGGCGCGCGACCTGCGCGTCGACCGGAGCGCCAGGATGGGCTCGCCCACCGCCCGCGGCCAGCGACACGCCGACCAGAAGCGCCGTCAGGCAGACAGCCGCCAGTACACGCCCGAACCTTCCCCCTCCCATCACGGTGGATTCTCACCAGTTTCGACGAAAAATCCAAGCGGCCACGTGGCCTCTTAGTCATTTCTTAGAGTCCGGACATGGAGCGGGGGCGCCTCTCGGCGCCCCCGCTCGATCAGTCATCTCTGTGGTTAACGCCTGCCGACCGCCAGTTTGACCGGGAAGTTCCGGCGCTTGATCGTGCCGGGCCTCGGTGCCTGGTTGACCACGCGGCCGCGCAGCGAGCGGCGCGCACGAACGCGTCGCACCCTGCCGACCGAGCAGTGAGCCGCCCGGATCCTGCGCTTCGCAGCGTTCAGACGCAGCCCGAGCACTCTCGGGACACGACAGCGCTGCGGAGGCGGAGGCGGAGGAGGAGGCGGAGGCGGAGGTGGTGGTGGTGGTGGCGGCGGAGGTGGAGGCGGAGGCGGAGGCGGTGGTGGCGGAGGAGGCGGAGGCGGAGGCGGAGGCGGAGGCGGAGGCGGAGGCGGAGGCGGAGGCGGTGGTGGCGGAGGAGGCGGAGGCGGAGGCGGAGGCGGAGGCGGAGGCGGAGGCGGTGGAGGCGGAGGCGGTGGAGGCGGAGGTGGCGGAGGCGGAGGCGGAGGCGGCGGCGGAGGCGGCGGCGGAGGCGGTGGCGGAGGCGGTGGCGGAGGCGGTGGCGGAGGCGGTGGCGGAGGCGGCGGTGGCGGTGGCGGGCCGCCGACTGCCGCGGCGACCGCGGCAAGCGCATCGAGCCTGCCCTCGCCCCACGTGTTGTTGTTCTGGTTCGTGCCGCCGCAGGAGCCGGCCATGTCGATCGCCGTCTGATTCAGGAGCGCCTCCGTGCCCGAGATGTTCCGCCTCAGGCCCGGAACGGCCGACCACATCAAGGCCACGGTCGCAGACAGGTGAGGCGTGGCCATCGAAGTGCCGCTGAGTATCTGATAGCCCCCGTTGTTCCAGGACGAGCGCACGTTGACGCCCGGCGCGGCGATGTTCGGCTTGATGATCCCGCCGAGCGGAGACGGGCCTCGGCTCGAGCTCGACGCGATCACGTTGTTGATGTCGAACGATCCGACCGTGTAGCTCTCGGCGTAGCTACCGGGGGACCAGACGCTTCCGCAAGCCGACCCGGAGTTACCGCTCGCGAACGATGGGAAGATTCCGGCCGCGACCCAGGCCTGCACGATCGCCTGGTAGAACGTATCGCCCCCGTTGCCGTTGCCCCACGAGTTGTTGACGATGTCGGGTCGCAGGTTCGGCTGCGGGTTCTGACCGTTGAGGTCGGTCGGCGCCAGCATGAATTGGCCCGAGGACAGCAGCGCGTTGGTCGAGCAGCTGTTGGTCTCGCACCCCTTGGCCGCGATCCACTCCGCGTGCGGGGCGACGCCGACCTGGTTCGTGCCCGGATCGCCGTCGTCGCCGACCATCGTGCCCATCGTGTGCGTGCCGTGGCCGTTGTTGTCGCACGGTGCCGCGCTCCCGCAAATCGCCGAGGGATCCCACCAGTTGTAGTTGTGGTCGAAGCTGCCACCCCCAAGGTTGCCGCGGTACTTCGCAACGAGTGCGGCGTGCGTGTAGAGGACACCGGTGTCGACGTTGCCGACGACGATGTTCTCGCCGCGATCGTTGTACGTCGACCAGACCTGAGGCGCGTTGATGCGGTCGACGCCCCACTCCACGGTGTTCGGGGTCCGCTGCCGGGTGCCGGGGGCCGCCGGTGGGACCTTGAAAACGACGTCCGGGATGATCTTTGCCACCTCCGGACGGTTAGCGAGCGCCTGGAGAACCGTGCGGTCGCCCGTTACCTGGATCGCGTTCAGGATCCAGAACGACGTGAACGGCACATGCTGTTGCCCAAGGTACGCCTTGAGCGACCGCTGGGTACGGTCCGCGGTCGTCGTCAGCGTGTTGTAGACGTAGCGCCCTCGCGGTGACGGACGCATCGAGCGAGCCGGGCTCAGATTCGCCTGTTCACGCAGAACGACCCAGAAGGTCGTACTGCCGTGAGCTGCGATCTGCTGGACGACCTTGGCGTCCACCCCGGCCTCGCTGCGCGGCGTTGAGCGGCCCAGAGCCGACGTCCCCGCAGCGAGTGCAGCCACCAGCATTCCGGCTGCGACCATCGTCGCAATCCTGTACATCTCACTCCTTCCCCTCCCCCTCTCATCGACCCGATCCCGGGCCGGCCATGCGCGAGCGATGCTAATTCAGATGCGGCCCTTCGGACAACACGCCCGAGTTGGGGACGCCGGCGGGTCGGTGAGCGGTTAGCCCCGCCCGACCGCCAGCTTCACGGGGAAGTTCCGGCGCTTGATCGTGCCGGGACGCGGTGTCTGGTTGACGACGCGGCCGCGCAGCGAGCGTCTGGAGCGAACGCGGCGGACGTTGCCGACCGAGCAGTGGGCTCTCCGGATCTTCGTCTTCGCAGCGCCGAGGCGCAGCCCGAGGACGCGCGGGACACGGCAGCGGACCGGAGGCGGCGGAGGTGGAGGCGGAGGCGGTGGTGGCGGTGGTGGCGGTGGTGGCGGTGGTGGCGGCGGAGGTGGCGGAGGTGGAGGAGGCGGTGGTGGAGGAGGCGGTGGTGGAGGAGGAGGCGGCGGAGGAGGCGGTGGAGGCGGAGGCGGAGGCGGAGGCGGAGGCGGAGGAGGCGGTGGAGGCGGAGGCGGAGGTGGCCCACCGCACGTCGGGAACTTGAAGCTCCCGATCCGCGTCCTCCACGGGTTCGTGCCCGTCGTCTGCAGGTACTCGGTCGTGTACCAGAACGTGCAGTCGTCGACGGGATCCGTCGTCATCATCGAGTAGTCGCCCCAGCGGCTCGCCGTGCCGGTCTGTGAGCCCGTCCCTGTGTGCATCATCGCTTCGCCCTGGCCGAGGGTGTTCGGCGGATCGCTCGCGAGCCGGCCGGCGTACGCGATGCTCGGGTAGTTCGGCGCCGTCCCGTTGCCGATCGAGTAGCCGACGGCGAGGTTCCCGTCCTTGTCCATCGCGGCCGCGCCCATCCAGCGATAGAGGCCGTCGCTCGGGCCGAACGTGCCCTGGTTCTGGATGCCCCAGGAACCGCCCGTCTTGCGGAGCTCGTACCACCGGACCCCTGCGCGGTTGCCGGACGGAGCGTCAGCGTCGACGGTGTGGTCCCAGGCCAGCGCCTGGAAGGTGCCGAAGTTGCGGTAGGCGGCGCGGTACATCGGGCGGTTGGGCAGCGCGTCGACCTTGACCGTCGTGCCCGGCTGCGGGATGCACGTGCGGCCGCCGCCGCAGCCCACGTCCTGGTCGAACGCAGCGACCGGGAGATCGCCCTCGTGCGTGAGCGTGATCGACGGGCTCCCGCCCCACGTCATCGTCGCGTTCCAGATCACGATCCGGTCGGACGGGAAGCCTGCGCCGTCGTCCTCGTCGGTGACGATCGGCTGCGGCGTCCCGTCAACCGGCGCCACGGGGCCGTCGGCGTCGGCCGGCAGGATCCGCGGCAGCGTCGGGTCGAGCGAGACCATGTCCTGGTACACGAAGCGGGCCGTCTGGCAGGCGATCATCTTGTCGCGCTCGAAGCCCCAGACTCCCTGGCCACCGGTGGAGTTGAACTGCGGCGCGGTCATCGTGTACGAGTTCTGAGCCGGCCAGATCCCGAACTTCGGATAGTCGTTGAACTTCGTCTGGTGCACGAGGAACTCGTACGCGCACCAGCCTGCGGTCGGATCGCTCGAGTTCGAGACCGCGATGCACTGGTAGAACGGCCCCTGGCTCGTGCTGTTGAACGCGAATTGCGAGGCCATCCAGCGCTGCGCGAACTGGTCGTAGAGGACGATCGGATCGCCGTTGTTGTGCGAGCCGCAGAACGGCGTGCCCGTGAAGATCGTGTTGCCGGTGGTCGGGGGCACGACCTGGGCGCCCGCCTTCGTGTAGACCGCGTAGTGGAGGTTCACCCACTCCATGTAGTGGTTGGGGCCTACGTCGCCCTCGGTGTCGGGCGGATAGCACCCGCAGAGGTTCGCGATGCCGTCGAAGGTCAGAATCGGGCTCGGCATCCGGTTCTTCGGCGCGGCGCGCTGAACGACGGTGTCGCGCGTACTGCTGCCGGGCTGTCGCGCCGGATAGCTCTCGAAGTCGGTCTCGGGGACCCGTCCGTACTTGGCCGGCACCGATTTCAAGGTGCGCAGCGGCGGTATCCGAACCGGCTGCGCGATCCCGACCATGTGACTCGGCGCCGCCTTGACGCTCGAGGCGGGGGCTCCGACGGCCGGCGCATCGGGTGATCCGTTCGACGCTGCCGCAGGCTGCCGATTCGAGCTCTTCGTGGCCGCGAATGCAGCCGCAGCGACCAACAGCCCCGTGGCCAGCAGAAGCGCGAGCCGAACGTGCCCTCCCCTCACGAGCCTGATTGTTACAGGCTCTTAGGAGATTTTCAAAGAATTTTGCTAGCGGCCCGCGCCACGCCGACTAGCCGCGGCCGACGGCGAGCTTCACCGGGAAGTTCCGGCGCTTGATCGTGCCGGGCCTCGGTGACTGGTTCACCACACGGCCGCGCAGCGAACGCCTGGAGCGAACGCGGCGGACGTTGCCGACCGAGCAGTGCGCACGCCGGATCTTCGTCTTCGCAGCTCCGAGGCGCAGTCCGAGGACTCTCGGGACGCGGCAGCGGACCGGAGGCGGCGGCGGAGGTGGCGGCGGCGGCGGCGGAGGCGGAGGCGGCGGCGGAGGTGGCGGAGGCGGCGGCGGAGGTGGCGGAGGCGGCGGCGGAGGTGGCGGCGGCGGCGGCGGCGGAGGCGGAGGTGGTGGGGGCGGAGGTGGTGGGGGCGGAGGTGGTGGGGGCGGAGGTGGTGGGGGCGGAGGTGGTGGGGGCGGAGGCGGTGGGGGCGGAGGCGGCGGTGGAGGCGGCGGCGGAGGCGGCCCACCGCAGGACGGGAACTTGAAGCTCCCGATCCTCGTCTGCCACGGCGAGCTTCCCGTCGTGATCAGGTACTCGCTCGTGAACCAGAACGTGCAGTCGTCGGTCGGGTCGATCGCCATCATCGAGTAGTCGCCCCAGCGGTTGATGCCCGTCTGCGAGCCCGTCCCGGTGATGAGCGTCGACTCACCCTGTGCAAGCTGTCCGAGCGGGTCGGTCGCGAGCCGCCCGGCGTACCGGATGCTCGGGTAGTTCGGCGCGGTCCCGCTGCTCGTCGAGAAGCCGACGGCCATGTTGCCGTCGTGATCCATCGCGGCCGAGCCCATCCAGCGGTTGACGGTCGTGTCGGGCTCATACGTGCCCTGCTGGTAGATGGACCAGTTCCCGGTCGTCTTGCGCAGCTCGTACCAGCGGACACCCGCGTGGTTGGCGCCGTCGGAGTCGACCGAGTGGTTGACGACCATCGCCTGGTGGTCGCCGAAGTTCCGGTACGCCATCCGGTACATCAGCCGGTCGTCGAGCGTGTCGAGCCTGACCGACGTGCCGGGCTGCGGGATGCCCGTGCCGAGGTCGGAGTCGAACGCCGCGGTTGGGATGGTGCCCTCGTGCGCGACATTGATCGTCCCCGCGCCCGACCAGTCGACGGTCGCGTTCCAGACGTCGAGGCGATCCTGCGGGTAGCCCCAGGCGTTGTCGTCAACCTCGATCAGCGGCGCCGGCGCGTTGGCAGGCGGCATCGTCGAGCCGTCGAGGTCGGCCGGGAGCATGCTGCCATGGAGGTTCGGTTCGACGGGGAACATGTTCCTGTAGAGCATCCGTGCGGTGCCACAGCCGCTGATCATCGCGTCCCGCTCGAGCGCGAAGACGCCGACGCCTGCCCAGCCGTCACCGGGCTCGCTGAACTGGTTGACCGTGAACATGTAGGCGTGCTGGGTCGGCCATACCCCGAACTTTGGGTAGTCGTTGAGCTTCGACTGCAACGCAACGAACTCGTAGGCGCACCAGGTTCCGGTCGGATCGTCCGTGGACGAGAACGCGACGCACTGGTAGTACGGCCCGGGGTTCGGGTAGTTGGGATACGCGAGCTGGCTCGCGAGCCAGCGATGGGCGAACTGGTCGTAGAGGACGATCGGATCGCCGCCGTTTCCGGAGGCTGCGCCGCAGTGCGTCGTGCCGGCGAAGAGCTGGTATCCCTGCGTGACGTTGCCTGCCGGCGTGCCGTTCCGGTTGAAGACCCGGAACGCGAGGTTGACCCACTGCATGTAGTGGTTGGTGCCGATATCCCCCTCGGTGTCCGGCGGCGCGACGCCGCTGACGTTGTTCACGCCGGCGAAGTTCGCGATCGGGCTCGGCATCTGGTTCTTCGCGGCGCTCTGCTGGACGAGCGCGCTGCCCTGATGCCGATCCTGGATCTTCAAACTCTCGCCTCGCGAGTGCTCGCCGACCTTCTTGAACATCATGTTCCAGTGGCCCGGCGTGGGCTTCATGTCGCGGACGGCAGGCGTCAGGACGCCGTGCGCGACCTGGACGGTCGGCACCAGTGACGAACTGGAGTGGGAGGCGGCTTGCGAAACGGGCACGCCGGCTGCCACAGCCCGCCGGACGTGCAGCTGCGACGACTTGGTGTTGTCAGTCGAGCCGAGTACGGCGAGGCCGACGCTGGTCCCCCCGATGAGGACCACGCCAAAGGCGGCGAGCCCGAGACGCATGCGGCCAGATGTCCTCCCCCCCATGTTCTGGATCGCAGTTCTAGCACGTTCGATCTCGGATCGCATATGAGAACCGTCGGCAGATCTCGCGACGGGGTTTAGCCCAACCGCGCACCTGAGTAGTGTCCTGCCGTGAGCCTCGTCGTCCAGGTGATCGTCACCGGCCTCGCGGCCGGGGGCGTGTACGGCATCTTCGCGGTGGGGTACTCGCTGATCTACCGGCTGACCGGGGTCGTCTACTTCGCGTTCGGCGACCTCGTCGCGTTCGGCGTCTTCACGACGCTCCTCGTCGCCGCGGGCACGGGGCCGGTGAGCCAGACGAGCCTGGGCCTCGGCCGCTTCCTGTTCGCGCTCGTCGTCGGGCTCGTGCTCTGCATCGGCGTCGGAGCGGCGACGTACGTCCTCTTCATCGAGCCGTACCTGCTCCGGGGGTCGACGGTCGGGTGGGTCGCCTCGACGCTCGCGATCGCGTTCGCGCTCCGCGGCATGATCGGAGCCGTCTTCACGCGCCCGGCGTACGTCTTCCCCGACCCGTTCCACTTCGAGAACGTCGGGCGGAACGGGGTCGTCTCGATCGCGGGCGCCAGCGTCCAGGTGCGGTCGTTCTTCGTGATCGGGCTCGCTGCGGCGCTGGCCGCGCTCGCCGCCTGGACGCTCGAGCGGACGCGGCGCGGACGGGCGCTGCAGGCGATCTCGTCCGACCCCGAGGCGGCGCGGTTCGTCGGGCTTCCGGTGGAGACCCTGGTCGCGCTCGCGTTCGGCCTGGTCGGCGGGCTCGCCGCCCTCGCAGCGGTCGCGGCCGCACCGTCCGCCCCGTTCACGGTCGACTCGGGAGCGCTGCTCGGGCTGAAGGGCCTCGTCGCGGCGCTGATCGTCCGCTTCGGGTCGCCGTGGGCCGCGTTCGCCGCGGGCCTCGGGGTCGGCGTCGCCGAGGCGGCGATCGACAACCTGCGGATCGGCGGCTTCGGCCTCGGGCCGCAGTACGGGGAGCTGATCCCGCTCGGGATCGCCCTCGGCGTGATCGCGTACCGGTCCCTGCGCGCCGAGCCCGTCGCGAGCACGGCATGAGCGCCGCGTCTGGCGTGTTCGACGAGACTCGAGCGGAGCTGTCCGCGGCCGTCCGCGATGCCCGTGCGGCCTGGAGCTGGACGACGACGCTCTGGGTGCTCGCGTTCCTGGCTGCGCTCGTCGCCCCCGTGGTACTTCCGCTCTCGGGCCGGATGCCCGACCTGGCGGAGTTCGTCTACCTCGCGCTCGCCGCGGTCGGGCTCGCGTACGCGGTCGGGCTCGCGGGCATCCCCTCGCTCGGCCAGGGCGCCTTCCTCGGGATCGGCGCCTTCTCGGAGGCGCTCCTGCGGACGAAGGCCGGCTGGCCGCTCGTGCCCTCGCTCGTCGTTGCAGTCGCGATGACGACGGTCGTCGGGGTGCTGACGGGCCTCGCGACCGGACGGCTGCGCAGCGCCTTCGTCGCGGTCAGCACCTGGATCCTGAGCTGGATCCTGCTGCTCCTGCTGACCTCCTTCCCGGGGCTCTCCGGAGGAGCGCAGGGCCTCGTCCTCCCCGAGGCGACGGTGTTCGGCCGGACGCTGACTCCGACCGCGCATTACGTGCTCGGGGTCACGCTCCTCGCGCTCGCCGTCCTCGCCCTGGCCGTCATCGCCCCGCGGGCGCCGGGGCTCGGACTCGCCGCTGCGAGGGACCAGCGGCGCGCGGCGGCGGGGCTCGGCGTCCCGGTCGCGCGCGCACGGCTGGGCGTCTTCACCGCCTCGGCAGTGATCGCGGGCGTCGCAGGCGCGCTCGGGGTCGAGCTCGTCCAGGTCGCGGATGCGTCGTCGTACGGGCCGGCCGTCTCGTTCAAGCTCTTCGTGGCGGTGATCCTCGGCGGCGCGCGGCTCCCGCTCGGGCCGATCGTCGGCCTGCTCGTGATCAGCGCGTTCTCGAACGCGGCGGAGCAGATCGGCGGTCTCCGCGGCCTCCCGCCCGGACGGCTCGAGGAGATGCTCACCGGGTACGGGATGCTGCTCGTCCTCGGCCTCGGCGGCGCGGGGCTGCTCCCGGCGGCGCGCGGCTGGTGGCGGAGCCGGATCCCGCCGAGACCTGTCCCGAGACCGAGCCCGCCTGCGCGCGAGCTGCCTCGCGTCGAGGCGCCGGAGCCGTTGCGTGCGCGCGGCCTCACGAAGAGCTTCGGCAGCCTGGTCGCCCTCAACCACGTCGATCTCGAGCTCGCCCCCGGGCGCGTGCACGCGCTGATCGGGCCCAACGGCAGCGGGAAGACGACCGCCCTCAAGGCGCTCGTCGGCGAGCTCGTACCCGAGGAGGGAACGGTCCGGGTGAACGGAACCGAGCTGGCGGGGCCCCCACGCGCGCGTGTCCTGCAAGGGGTCGTCGGCACGCAGCAGGCGACGGCCGTCTTCACCGAGCTGAGCGCGCTCCAGAACGCCCTCGTCGGCGCGGGGCTCCGCCTCGAGCACGACGGCCCGTTCCGAACGGTGTTCCGGACGCCGAAGGCGCGTGCGGACGAGCGGCTCGCCGAGCAGAAGGCGCTCGGTGCGCTCGAGCTCGTCGGGCTGCACGACCCGGATCGCCCGGCGGCGGAGCTGACCGCCCACGAGCAGCGCCTGCTCATGCTCGCCTCGGCCCTCGCGACCGAGCCGCGAGTCCTGCTCCTGGACGAGCCCGCGGCGGGCGGATCGGCGACCGAGCTCGACCGCCTGGCGGAGCTCCTGCACGAGCTCCGGGACAGCGGGCTTGCGCTGCTCGTGATCGAGCACAACCTGCGCTTCGTCCGGCGCGTCGCCGACGAGGTGACGGTTCTCGAGGCAGGTCGTCGGATCGCATTAGGCACACTTGCGCAGGTCGCCTCCGACGACGCAGTGAAGATGGCCTACCTGGGACGACAGAAGCTCTCGTGAGGCGACTCGTAGTCGTCCTCGGGCTCTGTGCCGTCCTCGCCGGCTGCGGTGGGGACGAAGGCGCGGGCAAGACGAAGACCGTGACGATCGCGGTCAACGCGCCGTTCTCGCGGACGCCGTACGTCGGCCAGACGATCGCCGACGGGGCCGCGCTCGCCGCCTCGAAGGCCGCCGTCGACGTGAACGGCGTCAAGTACCGCTTCCGGATCAAGCGCTACGACACGGGCCTGTCCCCGAGCACCGCGGTCCGCAACGTCCGCAAGGCGATCGCCGACGGCGCGGTGGCGATCGTCGACGAGGGCACGGGGGTCGACGCCTCGTGGCAGATCGCCCGCGACGCGGACGTCCCGCTCGCGGTCACCTACCAGGGCGGCGAGGGGCTGATCGACCCGGCCAAGCGGCCGAACGTCTTCCGCATCGCGCCGACCGACCACGGCATGTCGTACCGCCTCGCCGAGTACCTGATCCCGAAGAAGCTGAAGGTCGCGCTGATCACGGACGACTCCTCGTACGGGCAGGAGGGCGCGAAGGCGCTCGACGAGGCGTTCTCGCAGAACCCGGGCTCGGTGGCCGCCAAGCTGACGGTCCCGGCCTCGGCGCCGGATCTCTCGCCGCAGGTGCTCCGCGCGCGCCGCGCCGGAGCGACCGCGCTCCTCGTCTGGGCTCAGCCGACGACGATTGCGGGCGTGCTCTCGGCGGCGCGCTCGTCCGGCTGGAAAGTCCCGGTGTACACGTCGCCGACCGGCGAAGACCCGCTCGTGCGCCAGCAGCTCGCGAACCATCCGGACTGGATCGACGGCCTCACGTTCGCGTCCGGCCGCCCGACGGCCGAGGTCGGCGCGGGCCCGTTCCTGACCTTCCAGCGCGACCTCGAGAACCGCTTCGGCGTGCAGCTCGTGGGCGTGAAGACGCCCGACGGCGCACAGGTCGTGCAGCCGCCCGACTACGCGATGTACTCGTACGACTTCGTGAACGTGCTCGCGGCCGCGATCCAACGCGCGGGCGGGGCCGCGGACAAGAAGAAGGTGCTGGCCGCCCTCAACCAGGTGACGGTCGCGGGGGCGAACGGCGACAACCGCGGGTTCAACGAGCGCAACCACGAGGGCGTCGTCGACGACGACGTCTACTTCGCGAAGTTCCAGGGCATGACGTACAAGCCCGTCAAGGACGATCCGCTATCGGCGACGCTCGTTCCGATCGAACAGCGGCGCTGAGCCGGGGGGCGCTCGTCCTCGGGCTCTGCGCGGCCGCGCTCGCGGTTCCCTGTGCCGCGAACGCTCGGACCGTGTCGCTGCCCTGGCCTCCGGAGGTGCTCCCGCAGACGCCGCCGCTCGCGCCGAAGGTGGCCGGCCCGCTCCCGCTCCAGCCCCGCTTCTTCCGCCGCGCCTCGAACCACGAGCGCGTCGTCGTCGGGCTCGACGAGGACGGCACGCCGAACGCGATCCGGGTCCAGCAGACGACCGTCCTGAACAGGCTCGGCGACTACGTCTTCGCGATCGCGGCGCCGGTGAAGACTGTGCTTCCAGGACCGGGCACCGAATCGCCTCCGGGCCAGCGGACGAACCAGATCCTCTGGCAGGGCTTCTCACCGGGCACGCGCCGGCTGTCCGTCGTCGCCGACCTGCGCGTCGAGGAGAGCGCGCCACTCCTGCCGGTCAAGGTCCACTTCGAGCCGGCCGGAGCGGCGACCGCGCTCGTGATCGAAAACGTGACCGGGGTGACCGCGAGGTCGTACTCGGCCGACGTGGAGCCGGTCGGGCTGGGCCAGGTCCTGGGCCGCATTCGCAACGCGATCAGGCACAACTTCACAGCAGAAGGGTTGAACGTCGAGATCCAGGGCGCCCAGCGGCCGGTCGACGTCCGCGTGGCGGCCCCGCTCCTCGTGACCGGCACGGTCCTGTCCGGAGACGTCTCGCGGAGCTTCAAGGGCGTGCTCGACGGAGTCCGCCGGAACGAGTTGCGGGTCCTCGTGCCCGGCCGTCAGCCGCCGAAGGTCTCGATGCGGGTGCGAACGGTCGCCGTCCCGGATCGCGTGCGGCCGACGCAGAGCGTCTCCACACAGCTCGCGAACACGATCGACCTCGAGCTGACCTACGCACGCAAGCGTCAGTACGACCAGTTCATCTCGGGCGCGGACACGACCGGCCGCAGCTCGACGATCTACGTCTACCGCACCGCGCCGCGCCCGATCGCGGCGGCTCCGCTCGAGAGCAACGGTTCGAGCGGCGACACGATGGGCTGGATCGCGCTCGCGGTCCTGCTCGCGGCCGCGCTTCCGGTCGCCGCTGTCGTCTGGGCCCGCTCCTAGCCGGCTTCCTCGTCGACCGCCTTCGCGTACGCGAGCTGCAGGTTCGCGGTCGCCTGCTCGAAGTCGTGCACGACCTCGACGGGCACCGACCCGGCGAGGACGGGCGTCAGCGCGCGCAGCGCTTCGATGGCGAGCTTCGCCTGCTCGAGGTCGCGGCCCTCCGGCTCGAGCTTCGCGTAGCCGAGCTGGGCGACGGTCGGGAGGATCGAGAGCAGCAGGTCCGACACCTTCAGCTGCCGGATGTGCTCGAGCAGCTCCTCCTGGGAGAGCTCGCCTTCCTCAGCCACCGACCACTCCGGGCCCGTCCGGTGAGTTCACTTGAGTCGACTGGTCATTTCCGACGGAGGCTCGGGCCAAGCCCGAGCCTCCTGGAGGCGGCGCCCCAAGCGGCGCCTCAGTGGGGCGAACCTGCTCCGCGTAAATCTCCTCGAGCGTCGCACCTTCCTCGAAGCGCGCGATCTGGCGCTCGCACGCGTTCGCCGAGGGCACGGACAGGTACTCCGCGGCGCCGAGCTCCTCGGCGACCGGCCGCACCCACTCGATCAGCTCCTCGAGCGCGGCACGCGTAGGCCTCACCTCGTGCGTCGCGAGGTCGATCATCTCGCCCGACAGCCCCCATCGGATCGCGCGCCAGAAGTTCTCCTCGATCTCACGGTGCGGCGGGTGGAGCAGCTCCTCGCCCTCGTCGAGCGCACGGGCGATCCGCGCTGTCAGCGAGTACGCGAGCGCCACCAGCGAGATCGCCTCATCCTCAAGCGGTTGCGCGTCGCAGATCCGGATCTCGACCGTCGGAAAGGCGAGGTGCGGGCGCACCGACCACCACATCTCCGTGTGCTCGTGGATGGAGCCCGTGTCGAACAGGAAGTGGCAATAGTCCTCGAACGTGCGCCAGTCGCCGTAGACGTCGGGGATGCCACAACGCGGAAAGAACTTCGTGAAGATCTGCGTGCGCACCGAGTGCAGCCCCGTGTTCACGTGCTCGAGGAACGGCGAGCTCGCGGACAGCGCGAGCAGCTCCGGGAGGTACGTGCGAAAGGCGTCGCAGACTCGCACCGCGCGATCCGGCCCGTGGATCGCGACGTGGACGTGGAGGCCGAACGTGTTGTTCCGCCAGACGACGTAGCGGAGCAGCTCGTCGCGCACGCGGTAGTGCGGCGTGTCGATGATCCGCTGCTCCTGCCACGGGCTCCAGGGGTGGGCGCCGGTCGCGCCGAGCGTGAAGCCGAGGCCGTCGGCGAGCTCGCGGAGCTGGGCACGGCGCTTGGGGACGAGCGCGACCGCGTCGGCGAATGTCTCGCAACGGCCCGTCCGGATCTCGACCTCGGACGCGATCAGCTCGCCCGCGAGGTGCGGCTCGAGCTCGGTGCCCTGCGCGGTTGCTTTCAGCTGCTCGAAGCCGTCCGTCAGCGAGAGGCTCTCCGGGTCGAGGATCGCGAACTCCTCCTCGACCGCGACCGTGAAGTCGGTCGCAGACTCGAACTGCTCGCGGCCGAGCCGCAGCTGCTCGTCGCCACTCAGGACGCGCTCCTCGGCCACGGCGAGAGGTTAGTGAAAAGGCTCGAGCAACCGCCGCGCGACGCCCGCCCAGCTCCAGCGCTCGATGACGGCGCGTCTCGCCGCTTCCTGGAGCCGCGCCCGCTCCTGCGGCTCAAGGGCGAGAAGCCGAGTCAGCTTCTCGGCGAGCGCGCCTGAGTCGCCGCTCGTGAAGCTCACGAGCTCCCGACACTGCTCGGGGTATTCAGAGGCGATACCGGCAGCGATCTCAGCTAACCCGGAGTGGTTCGCGACGAGCGGAAGGGAGCCCGCCGCCGCAGCCTCAGCGGCGACCATCCCGAACGCCTCAGGGAAGATCGATGGGACGACAGTCACGTCGGTGAGCGGGATCAGCTTCGTGAGATGTCGGTGCTCGAGCGCTCCCGTGAAGAGCGTGCCCGGTGGGCACAGGCGCTCCAGCTCGTCGCGGTAGTCCCCGAATCCGACGACGACGGCGCGCGGCTCGACCTCGATCCGTTCGAGTGCTTCGAAGAGCACGTGCACGCCTTTGTTGCGCAGGAGCTTTCCGAAATAGAGGACGGTCGGCGTCTCATCTGCGAAGAACGTTTCGAATCGCTCCGCGTTGCCGTCGTCCGGGAGCCGCTCGTTCGCGTTGCCCGGGTTCGGCGGGTCCTGCCACGCTTCCACCACAAGTTCCGCGTGGGCCTCGGCGCGTGGGAGCGGCACGAACTCGTCGACGTCGACGCCCGGCGGGACGACGTGCACGCGGTCGACGTGGCCGACGACCTCGTCGAGCACCCGGCGGATGTGCTCGGAGCCGACGAACACCGCCTCGGCGCCTGCGAGTGACTCTCTCCCCCAGCGCGACAGCTCCTCGTTCCCGCGCATCGAGTACTCGAGCTCCGAGCCGTGCGCCTTGACCCCGTACCTCGCTCCGGTCGCGGCCGCAACGGGCCCGCCGAGCACGACGTGGTTCGCGAACACGAGGTCGGCGGGCAGATGTGCCCGCAGCGCTTCGGCGTTCGCCGTCACGTAGCGGTCGCGCTCGGCCGCGGTCAGGTCCTGCACGAGCCGGACGTCCATGCCTTCGTACTCGTCGAGGACGAATGTCGGAAGCAGCCCGCCGATGTCCGGGCGCACGACGGACGCCCCGCCGAGGTCGTAGTCCTCGGGCCGGGGCTCCTGCGCGAACACGGTCACGTCGTGGCCGGCGCGGCTCCACTCGCGCGCGAGCGAGCGCGTGTACACGTTCGAGCCGGTCCCGCCGAGGAGGTACCCGTGCCAGAGCAGGATGCGCATCCGGACATCTTCACACCGGACATGCCCCGGGACCTGGTCCCGGGGCGTGGCTGAATCGGCCGCGTCCCGGGACCTGGTGCGTGGACGCGGCTGGTTAGGTCAGGTGGAAGTAGAGCGCGTAGAGCAGGTCGACAGCCGGGTTGGACGTATGGACCGCGACGTCTGACGGGACGTCGAGCAGCGCCTCGGAGTAGTTGAAGATGATCTTCACGCCCGAGCCGACGAGATCCTCCGCAGCCCGCTGCGCGCTCGTCGCCGGCACGGCCAGAACGCCGACGATGATGTTCTTGTCCCGAATGAGCTCGTTCAGCTCGCCGTAGTTGCTGACGTCGATGTCGCCGACCTGGCGGCCGACCTTCTCCGGGTCGGTGTCGACGATCGCCGCGATGTGGATCCCGTGCTCGGCGAAGATCGGCGAGCTGACGATCGCCTCGCCGAGCCGGCCCGCCCCGACGAGCATGATGTTGTGCTGGCCTTGCGTCCGCAGGATCTTGCGGATCTCGCCGAGCAGGCTGTCGATGTTGTAGCCGACCCCGCGCTTGCCGAACTTCCCGAACGCGGACAGGTCGCGGCGGATCTGGGTGGCGTTGATGTTCGTGTAGTCCGAGATCTCCTGCGAGGAGATCCGCGCCTTGCCCATCTTCTTGGCCTGGGTCAGAACCTGGAGGTACCGGCTCAACCGGGCCGCGACACCGACCGTCAGCCGGTCGGCCGGCGGGCTCTGCGGTGGAGCTTGTAACACCACACAAGGATTCTTGCAGTTCGGCACCCGTTCTTGCGTCGGGGTGTCACAAAGTCCCTTCTCAGGCGTCCGCTTGTGCGAGCCGGCGCCGCAATGCGTCAGGCGGCACGAAGTAGACGAACGCCCGCTCGCCGTCGATCTCGACGACCGGCAGCAGCTCGCGATAGCGGGCCTCCAGCTCGGGGTCGCCGTCGATCAGGATCTCCTCCAGCTCGAAGCCGAGCTCGTCGCGGAGCTCGACGACGGTCTCCCGCGCACGCTCGCAGAGGTGGCACCCCTCCGAGCCGTACAACCTGATGCGGGTTACGGGTACAGGCCGCGCGTCGTCGTCGCCTCGGCCACGCGGTTCACGGCCAGCCCGTACGCGGCCATCCGCATGCTCGTGCCGCGGCTCTCGCGGGTCGCCCACGTCTCGTTGAAGGCGCGGGTCGAGATGTCGTTCAGCCGCGCGTTCACCTCATCCTCCTTCCAGAAGTACTCCTGGAGGCCCTGCACCCACTCGAAGTACGAGACGACGACGCCGCCTGCATTCGCGAGCACGTCCGGGAGGACGAGCACGCCGCGGTCCTCGAGGATCTCGTCCGCGGCAGGCGTCGTCGGCCCGTTCGCGCCTTCGCAGATGATCTTCGCCTTGACATTGTCCGCGTTGTCCGAAGTGATCACCTGCTCGAGCGCGCACGGCGCGAGCACGTCGCACTCGAGGAGAAGCAGCTCCTCGTCGGTGAGCCCCTCCGTGTCCTTGAGGCCGGTGAGCGAGCCGGTCTCCTGCTTGTGCGCAATCGCGGTCTCGACGTCGATCCCCTTCGGGTTGTGGACGCCTCCGGACGAGTCCGAGACGCCGATCACCGTGGCGCCCTCCTGCGCGAGGAACCGCGCGAGGTACAGGCCGACGTTGCCGAAGCCCTCGACGACGACGCGCTGGCCCGCGATCGTCGCGCCCTGCTTCCGGACGGCCTCGCGGATGATGTAGAGCGCGCCGCGGGCGGTCGCCTCGAGCCGCCCGAGCGAGCCGCCGATGTTCAGCGGCTTCCCGGTCACGACGCCGAGCACCGAGTGGCCCTTGTTCATCGAGTACGTGTCGAAGATCCAGGCCATCACGCGCCCATCCGTGCCCACGTCCGGAGCCGGAATGTCTTTCTCCGGCCCGATCTCGTTGATGATCTCCGACGTGTAGCGGCGCGTCATCTTCTGGAGCTCGGTCCCCGAGAGCTTCTTCGGATCGCAGGCGATGCCGCCCTTCGCGCCGCCGAACGGGATGTTCATCAGCGCGCACTTCCACGTCATCCACATCGAGAGCGCCTTCACCTCGTCGAGCGTGACGTCAGGGTGGTACCGGATACCGCCCTTCGACGGCCCGCGGGCGATGTTGTGCGTGACGCGGTAGCCCTCGAAGGCCTGGACGGTGCCGTCGTCCATGACCACCGGCACCGAGACGACGACCGCCTTCTTGCACTCCTGCAGGACCGCGATCAGGTTCGGATCGATCTTGAACGTGTCCGCGACGCGGTGGAGCTGCTGCTGGGCGATCTCGAACGGGTTCTCGCGGAGATGGGAGACGGGGGCCGCAACGGTGGTCACGAAGTCACTCCTTGAATCGGCTGCAAATGACGGGATCTTCCGGCGGCGAGTATAAGCCGGGGCGCACGAGTCACCGAATCGTGAACGGCACGATCGCCTCGGTGGGCGGCCCCTGTCCCGTTGGATACGCCGTGAGGAGGAGCCGGTACTTGCCGGGCTCGAGCGTGTCGCCGTTCGCGTCGCGCCCGGTCAGGCCGAGGGTGAAGCGTCCGGGCAGGAGGTCGCGGAGCTGGGCGAGGATGCCGAGCCGCGAGCCGTCGCTTCCTCGGAGATGGAGCACGAGCAGCGCGACCGGCTCGAGCTGGCCGCCCGAGGCGATTCGCCCGGCCTGGAACGAGAGCACGGCCGGTGCGGTGTCCGACGGACGGAACGCGTTGCTGGACAGGCGAATCGACGAGAGGAGCTCGTCGTGGCGCGGCCGCACCGTGACCAGCCAGGGCACGTGGATCGCGTTGCTCCCGCGCGGCCGGACCGTGAGCAGGCCCTCGATCGGGTCTCCCAGCGGCGCGAGCGCACGCGCGGCGACGTAGACGGTCGCGATTCCGTGCGGCCTGATCCGCACCTGCGACGGTGCGAAGCCGAACACGAGCGCGCGAGCGCCGCCCCGGTCGCGCCGGTCGGACGCGAGCTCGACCGTGAGCCGGCGGGAGGACAGGTTGCGCACTACGATCCTGCGGGTCGCGTGCCAGCCCTGGCGATGCGTCGCCCGCCCGAAGCTGAGCGTCGTCGGCAGCGCAGCGACCTCTCCCGCCGAGGTGGCCCCGATGTCGAGCAGCCCGGCGCCCTGCGCCGCCACCGACTCGCGCGGGAGCAACCTCGCCGACCCCGCGAGCAGGCCCTTCAGCGCGGAGGCATCGAGGTCCGGCCTGGCCTGCGCGAGCAGCGCCGCAGAGCCGGCGACGATCGCCGACGCGGCGCTCGTGCCGCTGATGCTCGAGTAGCGTGCCGAGCCGTCCTCGGCCTTTCCGGGATCGGCAGTCAGCAGGCCGACGCCGGGCGCGACGAGATCCGGCTTCACGAACCCGTCGAACGCGAGCCCGCGGGACGAGAACGGCGCGACGCCGCCCGCAGTTGGGCTCCCTTCCGAGGTCGGCCGTCCGATCGACACGAGCACCGTTCGTCCGTCCGCGAGCGCGGCGGCAAGCTGCTTGCCGACGGCCGACGGCAGCCCGACGACCGGGATCGTGACGCCGTCGTCGAGGCCGATGCCGCCGCCGGGCAGCGCGTCGCCGTAGAGCACGACCGACGAGGCGCCCGCCTTCGCGGCCTGCGCCGCCGCATAGCCCGGGTCGTTGCCCGCGGGGACGAGAGCCGCCCGGCCGGCGACGAGGCTGAGGCCGTCCATCGTGAAGAACTCGTCCAGGCTCGGCGGCGCACCCTGCCGGAGCTCGGCCGGCCCGAGCCGCGGAACGCTCAGCGGAAGCGTCTGGTCCGAGCCCGGTGCGACGGCTCCGGCGAGCGGGATGCGGCGGTCGAAGAGCACGCCGAGGCCGACCCGGGCCACGACGCGCACGGAGGCGGAGGAGTCGCGGAGGTCGGCCGCGCCGACCGTCAGCGCCGCACGAGATCCGCCCGGGCCCGAGATGCTGCCGTAGCCCGGCCCGGCCACGCCGTCGTTGCCCGCAGGTGCGACCACGAGCGTGTCCAGCCGGAGTGCCCCCGCGACCGCTCTGGCGGACGGGCTGTCCTCGAAGGCGGCAAACGGCTCGGCGACCCCGACGAGCGCGATCCGCGCCGCGTCGAGCGCGACGCCGTCCAGGTTCGGGTCGACGGCGCGTTCGAGCCCCGCGATCAGCTGGTCCGTGCGCCCGTAGACCGCCCAGCGCCCGCTCGCCTCGGGCTGCCAGCCCGCGACGCGGATCGGGAGCACCGTCGCTCCCGGCGCGACCCCGTTCATCTTGCCCGGGCCTTCCGAGCCGACGAGCAGACCGGCCATCTGCGTTCCGTGCCGCTCGAGCCGCGTCGGGTCGTCCGGGCTCGGGCGCGCGCTCGTGTCGCGCGTGTTGCCGACCACGTCGTACCCGCCGGAGACCTGGCCGAGGACGTACGGATCGTTGGCGTCGACGCCCGTGTCGAGCAGCGCGATCGTCACACCGCGCCCGTTCGACCCCGGCAGGCTCACCTCGGGACGACTCGCCACGCCCGGCGCGAGGCCGCCCTTCTCGATCAGGGTCGAGGAGACCGAGGCCGGATACGTGACGCGCACCGGATAGACGCCGGCGACCTCCGGAGCGCGCTCGAGGAAGGAGACCGCCCGCGGGTCGAGCGCGGCCGAGAAACCTGTGAGGACGCGCGCGTAGCGGTGCTCGGGCCGCACGCGCACGCCGTCCTGCGCGAGCCGTGCGATGAGCAGGTTGTCCGCGGCGAGCGCGGCTGCGGTCCAGCGCCGCTGCTGCGCCTCGGTCGCCTGCCCGCCGGCCGCCGCCATCTGGTCCGCGAGGGACGGGCTGTTCAGGACGACGATCACCCGCTGGCCGACGGCGACCTGCTCGCGCGGGCTGCCGACGAGCCCTCGCCACGAGGAGGCCGCGAGATTCTCCTGCTCATGGCCGGCGCTTCCGGCCCCGGCGCCGACCGTGAGGAGCGTCGCGGCCAGCGCGAGGGCTGCGAGCAGGCCTAGCTGCGGGGCTTCACGCCGCCGTAGACGCATACGCATCCAAAGCAAGATAACGAGCAAACGGGATCGCCTCGACGTACCTCCCCGCAGAGGCGATCATCGCGGCGTTGTCGGTGCAGAGCTCGAGCGGCGCGAGCGCGGCCCCCGGGAGCGCAGCCCGCAGCTCGGAGTTCGCGGCGACGCCGCCGACGACCGCGATCAGATCGGCTCCGGTTTGCTCGGCCGCGGCCTCGGCTCGCTCGACGAGGGCGGTGACGATCGCGCGCTGGTACGAGGACGCGAGGTCGGCCCGGCGCCGCTCCAGCTCACCGGCGTCGAGCTCGCGCACCTTGTACAGAAGGGCGGTCTTGAGCCCCGAGAACGAGAAGTCGAGCCCGGGGACGCGCGCGATCGGGAACTCGTACGCCTCGGGGTCGCCCTCCCGCGCCAGCCGGTCGATCGCTGCGCCGCCCGGATAGCCGAGCCCGAGCAGGCGCGCGCCCTTGTCGAACGCCTCGCCGGCCGCGTCGTCGAGCGTCGTTCCGACGACTTGGAAGCCGCTGTGGTCCCGAACGTCGACGAGCAGTGTGTGCCCTCCGCTCGCGAGCAGGCACAGGAACGGCGGGTCGACGGCCTCGGGTTTCAGGAACAGCGAGGCGACGTGGCCGTGCAGGTGGTTGACCGGAGCGAGCGGCAGCCGTAGCGCCCACGCGAGCGCCTTCGCCGCCGACAGCCCGACGAGCAGCGCGCCGATCAGCCCAGGGCCCTGCGTGACGGCGATCTTTTCGACTCGATCGAGCCCGACCCCGGCCTCGTCGAGAGCCTCGCGCAGGACGGGCGTGACGAGCTCGAGGTGCCGCCGCGACGCGACCTCCGGGACGACGCCACCGTACTTCGCGTGCAGCTCGGCCTGCGAGGAGACGACGTTGGCGAGGAGCTCGCCGTCGTTCGTGACGACGGCCGCGGCCGTCTCGTCGCAGGACGTCTCGAGCCCGAGGATCAAGCGCTCGCGGGCTCGCGCACGGGATCCCGCCACATAATCAGCGCGTCTTCACGGTTGTCCGTGTAGTAGCCGCGGCGGACACCGCGGGCGCGGAAGCCGAGCGCTTCGTAGAGACGGATCGCGCTTTCGTTGGAGACGCGCACCTCGAGCGTGTAGCCGCGCCTGACGTCACGCGCGGTCACCTCGAAGAGGCGCTCCATCATCCCGCGGGCGATCCCGCGACGCCTGTACGCGAGCGCGACGGCGATGTTCATCACGTGCCAGGCGTCGACGTAGCGCGAGATGATCAGGTAGCCGACGAGCTCGTCGCGCTCGGAGTCGATGGCCCCGAGGCAGATCGAGGACGGCTTCGCGAGCTCGCCCGCGAACATGGAGCGCGACCACGGCGTCGGGTACGAGGCGCGCTCGATCTCTTCGATCGCGCCCAGGTCGCGCAGCTTGAGCTTTCGGAACTCGATCGTCATGACCGCTTCCGGTCGGCGTCGGGAACTCTGACGTAGATCGGCTCCACGAGCTCGGCCGGCCCGAAATCGGTCGCGAGCCGTGCGTGCACGCTGGCGCGCGGGACGTGCAGCTCGCTGTCGTCGGGCGGGACCTCGGCCCCGGCCGCCTCGAGCACCTCGCGGTACCGAACCGCCCCGTCGCCCACGCAAGCTCGTCCTTGTAACACAGTGTTACTAAGTTCGTTTGGAAGCGTCGCGACGGGGATGCCGTCGATCAGCGTGAAGACCTCGCGGCGGCGCGCATCGATCACCGGGAGCGCCCCGGGGGCGCCCGCGGCAAGCGCCTCGAGGGTCGAGACGCCCGCGACCGGCGCGTCGAGCGCGAACGCGAGCGTCCTGCACGCGGCGAGCCCCATGCGCAGGCTCGTGAAGCTGCCAGGCCCCGTGCCGACGACGATCCGCTCCAGCTCGCGAGGCTCGGCCTCCGCGCTCGTCAGCAGGTCGTCGACGTCCTCGAGCAGGCGCGCCGGAGTCCCGGTGCGCTCGCCGAGCAGCTTGCCGTCCTCCAGCAGCGCGCTCGTGGCCACGTTCGTCGCAGTGTCAAACGCGAGCGTCAGCACGTTCGATCTCGATCATCCTTCTATCTCCGCCGGCGTGGCGAAGCCGCACGCGGAATCGAGGCGCGGGCAGCTCGTCCCCGGCCGCCTCGGGCCACTCGACGAAGCACACGGCTCCGTCGAAGTACGGCTCGAGATCGCCCCACTCCGCCGGCGAGACGCTCTGGAACCGGTACAGGTCGAGGTGAGACACATCGACGGCCCCAAGGTACCGATGGCCGACCGTGAAGGTGGGGCTCGTCACGTGCCCCTCGACGCCGAGCGCCCGGCACGCGCCGCGGACGAACGTCGTCTTGCCCGACCCCAGGTCGCCCGAGACGGTGACGACGTCGCCTGGCTCGAGCTCCGAGGCGAGGTCCGCGGCGATCCGTTCCGTCTCCTCGGGCGAGGTCGACTCGTGCTCCTCCACGCGGCGCAGCACCGCCTCGATCAGCTCGCTCTTGTCGACTCCGCGGTACCAGCGCCCGCGCTCGAGGAGCGATCGCTTCAGAGCCTCGTACTCCGCGGCCAGGGCTTGGTCCGAGCGGAGCGCCTCCCGGAACCGCAGGAGCTCGTTCCACTTCGCACCCTGCCACTCGACGACGTGCACGATCACCTCACGCGGGACCTCGTCGCCCCGGATGAATCGCACCTCCCACGGCCGTTCGTCATCGGGCATCGGCGTGAACCCGGCCGCGGCCATCCGTTCGACCTGGCCCGGCGACAACCCGGTCGAGCCGACTCCGACCGCGATGTCGATCGTCGGCTTCCCCGCCAGGCCGGGGACGGCCGTGCTGCCGACGTGCTCGATCCGGCTCGGGCTCACGTCGAGCGCTTCGGCGATCACCGCGGCCTCGTCGTGAAAGCGACGCGCCCAGGCGGGGTCGTACTCGGCGAGCTCCGGCTCGGCCACGTGAGGAAGGCTAGAAGAGGCCCAGCTGAATGGCGGGCTCGGCGGCGAGCAGCGGCTCGGGCTCCGGGGCCGGCTCGATCACGCGGCCGAGCAACTCGGGAATGCGAGCGAAATCCTCCTGGAGCACGCTCAGCATCGCCGGCGTGTAGAGGGCGGCTGCCGGGTGGTAGAGCGGATAGAGCAGCACGGCCCGGCCGCCGAGCTCGACCTGCTGCTCCTGGCCGTGGACGCGCGTGATCCCGGTCGGCTTCCCCGAGAGCAGCTTCGTCGCGAAGTTGCCGAGTGTCCCGACGAGCTTCGGCTGGATCAGCTCGACCTGGCGGAACAGGTGGCTCTCGCAGGCCTCGATCTCGTCGGGCATGGGGTCGCGGTTGCCGGGCGGGCGGCACTTGATCACGTTCGCGATGTAGACGTCCTCGCGCGACATGCCGATCCCACCGAGGAGCTGGTCGAGGAGCTTCCCGGCCTGGCCGACGAACGGGTAGCCCTGCTTGTCTTCGTGGAAGCCGGGCGCCTCGCCGACGAACATCAGCTCGGCTTCCGCGTTCCCCACGCCGAAGACGACCTGGGTGCGCCCTTCGGCAAGGCGGCAGCGCGTGCAGCCGGCGACCTCAGCCGCGTACTGGTCTAGTTCAGTGCCCGCAACCACAGCTTCCGCCACAGCACCCGCCTCCGGCTGACATTCCGCCGTAGCTCGGCTGCTCGGCGGTGCCGTGAGTCGCGAACACGGAGAACTGCTTGCGCACGTTCGAGGCGTCGCAGTCCGGGCAGCTGACCGCTTCCCCGTTCCGGACGAGCTCCTCGAAGTGTGACTCGCACTCCATGCACACGTACTCGTAGATCGGCATCGCCGCGAGAGTTTAGGCATAGATCCGGACACTCGGAGCTACACTTCGACCTGCCCGGTATCCGCTACGGAACTGGAGCCTTCTGGTGGTGCAAACGATCCGGATCATCGGCTTCGGCCGAGTCGGCTCGGCAGTGGCCGCGAGGCTGCGCGAGCGCGGCTTCGACCTGACCGAGGACGAGGCAGACCTCGTCCTCCTCTGCGTGCCCGATCGGGCAATCCCGGAGGTCGCGGCGACCATCCCCAAGGGCCCGTGGATCGGGCACACGAGCGGGGCGACGCCTCTGTCTGCGCTCGACCCGCACGAGCGGCGCTTCGGCCTGCACCCGCTCCAGTCGTTCACGCGCGCGCGAGGACCCGAACAGCTCGACGGCGCCTACGCCGCGGTTACCTCGGAGACTGACGAGGCGCGTGAGGTCGGCTCCTGGCTGGCGCGCCAGCTCGAGCTCGAGCCGTTCGCGCTGGACGACTCCGAGCGCGCGCTCTACCACGCCGGCGCCGTCGTCGCCGCGAGCTACCTCGTCACGCTTCACCGGGCAGCGGCAGACCTCGTGCAGGCCGCCGGCGCTCCGCCGGAGGCACTTCTTCCCTTGATGCGGCGCGTGATCGAGAACGACTTCGAGCTGACGGGGCCGGCCGTGCGCGGCGACTGGGAGACGGTCGAGGCGCACCTGGCAGCGATCAGGGAGCGGCTGCCCGAGCTCGAGCCGCTGTACCGAGCGTTGGCGGACGCGACCGCGGAGCTGGCCGTCCGATGAAGATCTTCCGGACGATCGCCGAGCTAACAAGGGACAGGCCCTTACAAGGGACAGGCCCTGAGACTGGTTTCGTCCCGACGATGGGCGCGTTCCACGCCGGTCATCTGGCGCTGCTCGCCGCCGCGCGCGAGGAGAACGACGTCTGCATTGCGAGCCTGTTCGTGAATCCGGCGCAATTCGGCGCGAACGAGGACCTCTACCGCTACCCGCGAGACGAGGAGCGCGACGTGAGGCTCGCAGAGGAGGCGGGCGTCGACGTCCTCTTCGCGCCGTCCGCCGAGGAGATGTACCCGGACGGCTACGCGACCTGGGTCGACGTCGGCGAGCTCGGAAACCGCCTCGAGGGCGAGTTCCGGCCCGACCACTTCCGCGGCGTGGCCACCGTCTGCCTGAAGCTCTTCAACATCGTCCGCCCCACGCGCGCCTACTTCGGCCAGAAGGACGCGCAGCAGGCCGCGGTCGTCAAGCAGCTCGTCCGCGATCTGAACCTCGGGCTCGAGATCCGCGTCGTCCCGACCGTGCGCGACGAGGACGGGCTCGCGCTCTCGTCGCGGAACGCGTACCTCTCGCCCGAGGAGCGCGAGGCGGCGCTGGCACTCCCCCGCGCGCTGGCCACGAAGGACCCGGTCCGCGCACGCGAGCTGCTCGCCACCCTCCAGGTGGACTACGTGGAGGAAGCGAGTCTCAACGGCCAGCGCGTCCTGGCCGCGGCCGTACACGTCGGGAAGACGCGACTCATCGACAACGTAATTCTCGATATCCCGTGCCAGGATTCATCCTGGCTCGGGCGTACCAAGAAGGGAGACCCGAAGTGAGCACACCGCCCAAGGGAAAGCTGGCGCTCCCCGAGCTCGCCGCCATGAAACAGCGCGGCGACAAGATCGTCATGGTCACGGCCTACGACGCGCCCGGCGCCCGGTTCGCCGAGGACGCAGGCGTCGAGATCATCCTCGTCGGCGACACGGCCGCGATGGTCGTCCTCGGCTACGAAGGCACGACCGTCCCCGTGACGATGGACGAGATGCTGTTCCTGACGCGCACGGTCGCGCGCTCGGCCAGGCATCCGATCGTCGTCGGCGACATGCCATTCGGCTCGTTCCAGGTCTCCGACGAGAAGGCGCTCGAGAACGCCATCCGCTTCGTCAAGGAGGCGGGCGCCGACGCGATCAAGCTCGAAGGCGCCGGGCCGATGGTCTCGCGCGTGAAGACGATCGTCGACGCAGGCATCGCCGTCATGGGTCACGTCGGCCTGACGCCCCAGTCGGCGACGCAGCTCGGTGGGTTCAAGACGCAGGGCAAGACAGCCGAGGCCGCAGCCGCGCTCGTCGACGGCGCGCTCGCCCTCGAGGAGGCCGGCGCGTTCGCCGTCGTCCTCGAGGCAGTCCCCGCGCCGGTCGCCGCCGAGATCACACGGCGGCTCACGGTGCCGACGATCGGCATCGGCGCAGGCCCGGACACGGATGGCCAGGTGCTCGTCTATCACGACCTGCTCGGGCTTTCCGAAGGCCACCTCCCCCGCTTCGTCAAGCGCTACGCGAGCCTCTCGCGCGAGATCCGAGACGCGCTCGAGCACTACGCCGAAGAGGTGCGCGACGGCACCTTCCCCGGCGACGAGCACACCTACGCGATGCCTGAAGAGGAGCTGGAGCTCTTCCGCAGCTCGATCAGCCCGAGCGCGACGAGGGCGAACGCCCAGGCGAAAGAGCCGACGATGAGCAGCTCGAAGAGCCTGTCCCCGGCGCCCGCGTCGGAGCCGCCGGTGCGGAAGACGTCCTCGCCGTAGAACGCAAGCCGGACCGGCCACACCGTCAGCAGCGAGAGAGCGACAGGCGCCATGGCGAGCCCGACGACGTGCCGCGCCTGCCGGTACGACGCGCGCGCACGCACCGCGGCAGCGATCGCGTAGACGAGGAGCCCGCCGAGCCAGAAGACGAGCAGCCCGTAGAACGCGCCGCCCAGGAACGCCCAGATCGCGACGTTCAGGCCGTCGTTGTTCTGATCGTCGAGCAGGCGGCCGGCCAGTGACGTGGAGAGTACGCCCGCGATCCCGGCGAGGATCACGATCGCGATGATCGGCTCCTGCCGTGCCTCCGCAGAGTCGGCCGAGTCGTCGCGCAACGCCGCGAACGTGGCGTGCGGGCTCGAGAAGACGGCGAGCGCGCGGAGCCACCACTCCTTCTGGAGCGACCGAGTCGACTCCACGGCGGTGCTCACCCGGTCAGCGTACTGTCTGCCGTGTGCCTGAAACCGCCCTCGTCGTCACGGTCCCGGAGGCCGAGCCGCTGGTCTCCGAGTGGCGCGCGCAGCACGACTGGTCGGCGCAGCGCGGCGTCCCAGCCCACATCACGATCCTCTACCCGTTCGTCCCCACCGAGCTGGTCGACGACGGCGTGCTCGGCCAGCTCCGCGACCTTTTCGCGGCTGAGCCCGCGATCTCGTTCGAGCTCGCCCGCGTGGCGCGCTTCCCCGAGGTCGCCTGGCTGGCGCCCGAGCCGTCGGGCCCGTTCAGGCACCTGATCGAATTGGTCGCCGCCAGCTTCCCGGACTACCCACCTTACGAGGGCGCGCACGACGTGGTCATCCCGCACCTGACCGTCGCGGAGGGCGGCCCGGATCTCCAGGAGCGGGTCGAAGCCGCGATCGCGAGCCACCTTCCGATCCGCGCTTACACGCGAGACATCGCCTTCTTACATGAAGACGACGAGGGCCTCTGGCGCGAGGCCCACCGCTTCGCGTTGTCCGGCTAGGCCGCGGCCTTCGCGGCCTTACGAGCCTTCTTCGGCAGAATCTTGCGCAGGTACTGGCCCGTCGCGGACACGTCGACCTCCGCCACGTGCTCAGGAGCCCCGGTCGCGATCACCTCACCGCCCGCCTCGCCACCCTCCGGGCCCAGGTCGATGATCCAGTCCGCCTGCTTGATCACGTCGAGGTTGTGCTCGATCACGAGCACGGTGTTGCCGGAATCGACCAGCCGCTGCAGCACCTCGAGCAGCTTCTCGATGTCCGCGAAGTGGAGGCCGGTCGTCGGCTCGTCGAGGATGTAGAGCGTCCGCCCCGTCGCGATCTTCGACAGCTCCGAGGACAGCTTCACGCGCTGCGCCTCGCCGCCCGAGAGCGTCGTCGCCGGCTGGCCGAGCTTGATGTAGTCGAGCCCGACGTCGTGCAGCGTCTGAAGCCGCCGGCGCAGCTTCGGGATCTTCGCGAAGAAGCGGAGCGCTTCCTCGACGGACATCTCGAGCACGTCCGCGATCGACTTGCCCTTGAACCGCACCTCGAGCGTCTCGCGGTTGTATCGTCGCCCGTGACAGGTCTCGCACGGCACGTACACGTCCGGCAGGAAGTGCATCTCGATCTTGATCGTCCCGTCGCCCTTGCAGGTCTCGCACCGGCCGCCGCGCACGTTGAACGAGAACCGCCCCGGCTTGTAGCCGCGCACCTTGGCCTCGGGCGTGAGCGAGTACAGCTCGCGGATGTGGTCGAACAGCTTCGTGTAGGTCGCCGGATTCGAGCGCGGAGTGCGGCCGATCGGCGATTGGTCGATGTCGATCACCTTGTCGAAGCGCTCGATGCCCTCGCAGCTCGCGTGCTCCCCCGGCTTGACGCGCATCCGGTGCAGCCGGTTCGCGAGCGCCTTGAAGACGATCTCGTTCACGAGCGTCGACTTCCCCGAGCCGGAGACGCCGGTCACCGTGATGAACTTGCCGACCGGGAACTCGACGTCGATCGACTTCAGGTTGTGCTGCGTCGCTCCGCGCACCCAGAACGAGCCCTGATCATCGGTGCGCCGCTCCGGAATCGCGATCACCCGCTTGCCCGAGAGGAACTGGCCCGTGACCGACTCCTCGTTCCGCTCGACCTCCTCGGCCGTGCCCTCGGCCACGACGAACCCGCCGTGCTCGCCGGCGCCGGGCCCCATGTCCACGAGGTGATCCGCCGCGCGCATCATCTGCTCGTCGTGCTCGACGACGACGACCGTGTTGTCGAGGTCGCGCAGCCGCTCGAGCGTCGCGATCAGCTTCCCATTGTCGCGCTGGTGGAGCCCGATCGACGGCTCGTCGAGGATGTAGAGCACGCCGACGAGCTGCGATCCGATCTGGGTCGCGAGCCGGAGCCGCTGCGCCTCACCGCCCGAGAGCGTCGCCGCCGCGCGATCGAGCTGCAGGTACCCGACGCCGACGTTGTCGAGGAACGTCAGCCGCTCGCGGATCTCCTTGATGATCCGCGCGCCGATCAGCTCCTCGGTCTGCGTCAGCTCCAGCGAGTCGAGGAACTCGATCGCCCGCGTGACGGACATCTTCGAGAACTCGTGGATGTTCCTCTCGCCGACGGTGACCGCGAGCACCTCGGGCTTGAGCCGCGCGCCGCCGCATTCCGGGCAGGGCCGGAAGCTCATGTACTCCTCGATCCGCTCCCGCTGCTGCGACGAGTCCGTCTCGCGGTAGCGCCGCTCGAGGTTCTTGACGATCCCCTCGAAGGCGAGCATGTACGAGCGCCGCCGTCCCATCCGGTTGCGGTACCTGACGTAGATGCGCTCGCCGTCCGTGCCGTACAGGAAGAGATCCTGCTCCTCGGCGGTGAGCTCCTGCCACGGCTTGTCGAGGTCGATCTCCCACTTGTCGGCGATCCCCTGGATGACCGCCTCGTAGAAGCTCGAGCTGCCCGTCGACCAGGGGACGAGCGCGCCCTCGCCGATCGAGAGCGTCGGATCGGGGACGAGCAGGTCGGGGTCGATCTCCTGCTGCGCACCGAGGCCCGTGCAGCGCGGGCAGGCCCCGTGCGGCGAGTTGAACGAGAAGATGCGCGGCTGGAGCTCAGGCAGGCCGACGCCGTGCTCGGGGCAGGCGAACTTCTCGGAGAACGTCAGCTCCTGACCGTCCTGGACGTCGATCCCGACGAGCCCGTCCGCAAGGGAGATCGCGGTCTCGATCGACTGCGCCAGCCGCGTGCGTAGGTCGGGCTTCATGATCAGGCGGTCGACCACGACCTCGATCGTGTGCTTGAACTTCTTGTCGAGGACGATCTCCTCCTCGAGCATGCGGATCTCTCCGTCGACCTTCACACGCGTGAAGCCGTCGGCGCGGAGCTCATCCAGGACGTCCTTGTACTCGCCCTTGCGGTCGCGGACGACCGGCGCGTTGACCGTGAACTTCGTGCCCTCCTCGAACCGCAGCACCTGGTCGACGATCGCCTCGATCGACTGTCCCGCGATCGGCCGCCCGCAGATCGGGCAGTGCGGCCGCCCGACCCGCGCGTACAGCAGCCGCAGGTAGTCGTAGATCTCGGTCACAGTGCCGACCGTCGAGCGCGGGTTCCGCGAGGTCGTCTTCTGATCGATCGAGATCGCCGGAGAGAGGCCCTCGATCGAGTCCACGTCCGGCTTCTCCATCATCTGGAGGAACTGGCGCGCGTACGCGGACAGCGATTCCACGTAGCGGCGCTGCCCTTCCGCGTAGATCGTGTCGAAGGCCAGCGACGACTTCCCGGAGCCCGAAAGCCCGGTGATCGTGACCAGCTTGTTCCGCGGCAGGCGGACGTCGATGTCCTTCAGGTTGTGCTCGCGGGCACCGTGAATGACCAGCTCGTCGGAAGGCATAACCGACCTATCCTACCCAGCCGGATCGGATCGAACAAGTGTTCGCTTTGCCTCAGGACGCGAGCCGCTCGACCAGGTCGCAGACGTCCCCGGGGTGGGCGATGTGGCGGACCGTGAGCGGCCCGACGAGCACCGTTCCGTAGCCGAAGAGCTGGCCGAGGAGGGACTGGTCGATCTCGACGGCCTCGACCGCCTTCAGGCGCACGGCCTTCGCGCGACGGTGGAGCGTGCCGTTCAGCAGATAGACCTTCTCGGTCGTCACGACGAGGCGCGTGCGCTCCCATTGCCAGACCGCGCGCAGCGTGAAGAAGGCACCCGCGGCGATCAGGACGGCCCCGAGCACCGCGGCCGGCGTGAACGGCACGATCAAGGCGCCGACGCCGAGCGCGACGAGCAGCGCCGAGCGGAAGATCGGGCGCGCGAGCACAGCCCCGTGTAACCGGGCGTCGAGATAGACCTCCTCGTCGCGTCGAGGCCGCATGGCCGCGGCTTCAACGGCCGGTTCGGGTTTCCTGCCGTCGAGCAGGTCTCGGGGAGGCGAGAATCCCGGCATGAGTGGGCCGTTGAGGAACGCGAACCTCCTCGTTCGCTTCCTGCTCGAGCTGTCGGCGCTGGCCGCGACGGCGTACTGGGGCTTTGCGACGTCGTCAGGGCTGACGCAGTGGCTGCTCGGGATCGCCGCGCCCGCGGCCGTGATCCTGGTGTGGGGGCTCTTCGTCTCGCCCAAGGCGAAGATCGAGCTCCCGCGGCCGGCACAGTTCGCGATCGAGCTCGCGGTCTTCCTCGCCGCCGCTCTGGCGCTCGCGGCCGCGGACCAGCCGGGGATCGGGATCGCGCTCGCGGTCGTCGCCCTCGTCAGCGGGACGCTGAACTACGTCTGGCGCGGATACTAGGTCAGGCCTTGCGCCAGCGGCCGAACACGAGCCCGCCGAGCGTGAAGCCGATGGAGAACGTCCCGACCGCGAAGGCGCCGATCGTCGCCGCCTTGCGAGCCGAGGAGAGCGACTCCCAGCGGCCGATGGCCTCTTCCTCTTCCATCGTCAGCGGCTCGCCACGCCGCTTTTTGCGCATCGCTCCGCCCGCTCGCAGACCGACGTAGAGGTCGTCGAAGATCTCTGTAGGCTCGTCCGCCATCGCCATGAGTGTACCCCGAGGTTCGGCTCCTTCTCCACGGCTCCTTCACGTCTCGGACCTCCACTTCGGGGCCCGGGACGCGCCCCAGGTCGAGCTAGGCCTGCAGGCCCTGATCGAGCGCACGGCGCCCGAACTCGTCGTCGCGACCGGCGACCTGACGCACCGCGGGCGGCCCGATCAGCACGCGGCGGCGGCGGCCTTCCTGCGCTCGCTCGGCCCGCCGGTGCTCGCGATCCCGGGCAACCACGACATCCCGTACACGTTCCCGGGCCGGTTCACTCGGACGTTCACCGAGTTCGAGCGGCAGTGGGAGACGACCGAGCCGGTCTTCCGGTCTCCAACGCTGCACGTCGTCGGCCTGAACTCGGTTCGTGCCTGGCGACATCAGTCGGGCGGGATCCGCGAGTCGCAGCTCGAGCACGTTCGCAAGCTGCTCGCCGAGGCGCCAGAAGGAGCTCTCCGGATCGTCGCCCTGCATCACCATCTGATCGGGGCGCCGTGGCGGTCGCGCAAGAAGCCCGTCTCCCGCCGCTCTCACGTGCTCGCCGCGCTCGTCGATTCCGGCGCAGAGCTGATCCTCGCCGGTCACATTCACCAGGGCGCCGTCAGCGAGCGCCATGAGTTCGAGGCGATCGGAGGGGACGTCCGCGGCGTCGTCGTGTCGATCGCGCCGGGGCTCGGGCAGCCACGGCCAAGCCGCAGAGGAGAAGCCCGCGGGCTCCACCTCTACGAATGCGACGAGCACTCGATCCGGGTCGAGACGTACGTCTGGCGCGAGGCCGATTGGGGGCTGACGGCGGTGCGAAGGTTCGCGCGCGGCCGCGAGCCGCTACACGTCGAAACCGGGACCTGAGCTTCGGGATGCGCCTAACAAGGGCGCGCGTCGTGATCAGGCATGCGTTCTGCAAGGTCGGCCGGGTTCGGAGGGCGCGATCACGACGTCCGAAGAACATCGTCATCGGGCAGAGGCCAAACGCCGGCAAGACGTTCGGTTTCGGCTATCGCGCGCCGGTCAGGCTCACGATCAGCCGCGATCGTCGGTAGATCGCCGCGTCGGACTCTCGAGCGACGGCTAGGGAGCCGTCGCAGGCCCCGCGCGCGAGGCCATGAAGCGCCCGACGAGCCAGACGAGGATGATCGCGATCACGACGCCCACGATGAACTGCAGCCAGCCGTTCGAGAAGATCAGCCCGGCAACGATCAGCGAGGCGACGCCGATCAGGATCGTCACGATCCACCCCATCGGGTCGCGGCCGGGATGGAACAGCCGGCCGAGCGCTCCGACGAGTGCTCCCACGATGATGAGCCATACCCAGTGCATGCGCTGGAGATTACCGCGGTCGCCGGCAAAGGGAACGACTGCGGAGAGCTGACCGCTCGCCGCTCACGAGACTACGCAGGAGCCTCCGCGCCGGCCTGGAGCTCGCGCCGCAGGTCCTTGATCTCGTCCCGCAGTTTCGCCGCGTACTCGAACCGCAGCTCCTCGGCTGCCGCGAACATCTCCTCCTCGAGCGTGACCGCGAGCTTCTCGATCTCCTCCATGCTCATCCCCTCGACCTGGCGCGAGCCCCGCCGGCGACGGCCGGGGACGTGCGGCGCTTCGAGCGAGAGGAACTCGGCGATGTCGGACACGCCCTTCTGGATCGATGCCGGCGTGATCCCGTGCTCCTCGTTGTAGGCGAGCTGGACGGAACGCCGGCGGTTCGTCTCGTCGAGCGCGCCGTTGATCGCCTCGGTCATCTTGTCGGCGTACATCAGCACCTTGCCGTTCGTGTTCCTCGCCGCGCGGCCGATCGTCTGGATGAGCGCGGTCTTGCCGCGCAGGAAGCCCTCCTTGTCCGCATCGAGGATGGCGACCAGCGACACCTCGGGCAGGTCGAGGCCCTCGCGAAGCAGGTTGACGCCGACGAGGACGTCGTAGTCGCCGAGCCTGAGCTCGCGGATGATCTGGATCCGGTCGAGCGTGTCGATCTCGGAGTGCAGGTACCGCGCCTTGACCCCCGACTCGAGCAGGTAATCGGTCAGGTCCTCGGCCATCTTCTTCGTCAGCGTCGTGACGAGCGTTCGTTCGCCCACCTCCTCGCGGCGGCGGATCTCGTTCAGCAGGTCGTCGATCTGATTCTTCGTCGCGCGCAGCTCGACCTCGGGGTCGACGATGCCGGTCGGACGAATGAGCTGCTCGGCGACGCGGGTCGAGTGGCGGAGCTCGAACGGGCCCGGCGTCGCGGACACGAACACCATCTGCTTCACCTTGTCCAGGAACTCGTCGAAGCGCAGCGGCCGGTTGTCGAGCGCCGACGGAAGCCGGAAGCCGAAGTCGACGAGCGTCTGCTTGCGGGAACGGTCGCCCTCGTGCATGCCACCGAGCTGCGGCACGGTCTGGTGCGACTCGTCGACGAAGACGACCATGTCCTCGGGGAAGTAGTCGAGCAGCGTGAACGGGTGCGACCCCGGCGGACGGCCCTCGAGGATCCGCGAGTAGTTCTCGATCCCGTTGCAGAAGCCGAGCTCCTTCATCATCTCGAGGTCGTACTCGGTGCGCTGCCGGAGCCGGTGGGCCTCGAGCATCTTGCCCTCCGACTCGAGCTCCTTCGTGCGCTCGCTCAGCTCGTGCCGGATCTCGTCGACGGCGCGCTCGATCGTCGGCCGCGAGGTCACGTACTCGGTGGCCGGCCAGATCGCGACGTTGTCGAGCTTGGTTAGCACCTCGCCGGTCAGCGGGTCGAAGTGCGTGATCTGCTCGACCTCGTCGCCGAAGAAGGAGACGCGGTACGCGCTCTCTTGGTTCGCCGGCTGCACCTCGATGACGTCCCCGCGCACACGGAAGCGCCCGCGACCGAGGACGGCGTCGTTGCGGACGTACTGGCTGTCGATCAGCTTGCGCAGGACGAGGTCGCGGTCGTGCTCCTCCCCCACGTCCAGGATCAGCACGCGCTCGCGCCACTCCTCCGGCGAGCCGAGGCCGTAGATGCACGAGACCGAGGCGACGACCACGACGTCGCGGCGCGTGAAGAGCGCAGAGGTCGCGGCGAGCCTGAGCCGCGCGATGTCGTCGTTCTGGGACGAGTCCTTCTCGATGTAGAGGTCGGCCTGCGGGACGTAGGCCTCGGGCTGGTAGTAGTCGTAGTAGGAGACGAAGTACTCGACGGCGTTCGTCGGGAAGAACTCCCGGAACTCGTTGCAGAGCTGCGCGGCGAGCGTCTTGTTGTGCGCGATCACGAGCGCGGGGCGCTGGACCTGCTCGATGATCCACGCCATCGTCGCGGTCTTGCCCGTGCCCGTCGCGCCGAGCATGGTCTGGAAGCGTTCGCCAGCGTTGATGCCCTCGGAGAGCTCCGCGATCGCCTGCGGTTGGTCTCCGGTCGGGCGGTACGCGTCGGAGGTCTGGAGTGCCGCCATCGGGCGAAGGCTAGCCGTCGTCTCCGCGCCCACCGCTAACTCGATCCAGCCGGGACGGGCACCGTGGCCTCGCGCGGTCGAACCCAGATACAGGCCAACGCGGCGAGGCCCATCATCAGCGTCTGAACGAGGGCGAACGCGATCATCACGGGCTCGGTGCCGAACGCGTCCAGCACCGGCCCGACGACGAACAGCCCGATCGGCTGCAGGATCGTCCAGGTCAGCATCATCGTCGGCAGCACGACAGGTCGCAGCGCGGGCGGAATCCGGAGCGTCATCGTCGCGTGCAGCGGCGGGTTGACGATTCCGTTCGCGATCCCCGAGACCGCAAGCGCGCCCGCGTAGGCCGTAGCCGGGAGCTGGAGGGTCAGGAGCCACAGTGGCAGCGCCTGGCCGAGGATGAACGTCGCGATCAGCTGCGTCCCTTCGATGCGGCGCGCCACTCGATACGAGATCGCGTTGCCGAGCAGGGCGCCGAGCCCGAAGGACGCGAACAGCCAGCCGACGATGCGCGGGTTCGAATCGAACCGGGCGACGACGAGTACGGGCACGGCGACGAAGAACGCCGTCCAGGCCATGTCCCCGATCGCGAGCGCCGGGCCCCAGATGCGTAGGAGCGGCTCGCGGATCAGGAAGCGGACCGCCGCCTTCACCGAACGGCCCTCCTCCGGAGCTTCGATCGGAGGCCGGCGAGGGACGAACAGGGCGACGAGCAGGAACGAGACCACGTAGCTCGCTCCGTCGACGAGGAGCACGGCCGGCGCTCCGATGAAGCCGATCAACACGCCAGCGACGACAGGGCCGAGGAGGAGCGAGGCGCGGCTGGCCGCCTGGGTCAGCGCGTTCGCCTCGGTCACGAGCTGTTCGTTCTCGCCGAAGAGCTCGGGCAGGATCAGCTTGTGCGCGGCGAACGAGGGGGCAGTCAAGGCCCCGATCGCGAAGGCGATCGCAAGCAGTAGCGGGAACGAGAGCGCGTCTGCCCAGTTCAGCAGAGGGATGAGCACCATCAGCGGGGCGCGAGCCGCGTCGCAGACCATCATCGTGCGGCGGGCGCCGAGGCCTCCCAGCAATCGTGTCCCCGGGAGCGTCAAGAGGCCCATCCCGATCACCTCGGCCGCGACGACGAAGCTCATCCGCGTTGCGGAGCCGGAAGTCGTGAGGACGAACCACGGCAGCGCGACCCAGGTCATCTGAGACCCGGTCGTCGAGATGACCTCCGCGGCGACGAGCGCGCGCAGCGGGCCGCTCCTGAGGACACTTGAAAGGTTCACGCGAGTTCCTCCTCCCGCATGCGCGGCATCGGCGAGGCCAGGAGGAAGAGGACGCCGAGCAGACAGCCGAGCACCCCGACCCACAGAGTCGCCCGCAGCCCGATCGCGGCCCCGAGCACGCCGCCGAGCAGCGCCCCGAACGGCCTCGTTCCGTAGTTGAAGAACCGCGACACGCCGACGACGCGGCTTCGAACGGCCTGCGGGATCAGCATCAGCATCAGGCTGTTCTGGTTGACGTCGAAGATCATCACGCCGACGCTCGCGAGGAACTCGCCCGCGAGCAGCATCGCGCCGCTCAGCCAGTGCGGCCCGTGCGCGAGCGGGAAGAGCGCCATCGGGGCCGGGAACAGGACGGAGCCGACGACGACCGCGCGGCCGATCCCGAGCCTCCGCCCCACACGCGGCGCGATCAGCGCTCCTGCGAGCGCTCCGAACGAGGCGGCGCCGAGGATCAGCCCGATCACGGCGGCGCTCAGCCCGAGCGTACGGCTCGCGTAGAGGACGAAGATCGCGAAGATGAAGAAGCTGAAGAAGTTGATCGTGCTCGTGCAGGCGACCCCGGCGCGCAGCACCGGCTGCCCGGCGAGGTAGCGAAAACCATCCTTCAGGTCGGTCCGCGCGCTCGAGTCGCTCCGCTCCACCTCCGGCTCGCGCACGCGGACCCCGCGCAGGGCGAGCGCGGAGACGACGAACGAGACGGCGTCGGCGGCGATCGCGACCGGCGCGGTGAGCGCCTGCACGAGGAAGCCGGCGGTCGATGGGCCGCGCGATGTACGAGAGCGAGCGCGTCGTCGAGAGCTTGCTATTCGCGTCCACGTACTGCGACCGGTGGACGAGCGCGACGAAGAACGACGCGCTCGAGAGGTCGAAGAAGACCGTCAGCACGCCGACGGTGAACGCGACGGCAAGGAGCTGCCACATCGTCAGCGCTCCGAGCCACCACGCGACCGGGATCGTCGCGAGGGCGGCCGCCCGGATAATGTCGGCGACGATCATGTTCACCCGCCGGTGCTCACGGCGATCGATCCAGACGCCGGCGGGCAGCGAGAAGAGCAGGTGCGGGAGCCACGTCAGTGAGGCGAGGATCCCGACCTCGAGCGCCGAGGCGTCCAGCACGAGAATCGCCGTCAGCGGGATCGCGAGCGCGCTGATCTGGTCGCCGAAGACCGAGATGCTCTGCCCGATCCAGAACCGGACGAAGAGCGGCTGCCTCGTTAAAGGCTGTGGAGTCTCCTCCCGCGGCCGGGCTGGTTCGATCCCGATGGCGACCGACATCGTCCTAGGCGCGCTTGACCTTGATGTCGCCGCTCATGGCCGTGGCCCGCACCTCGACCAGCGGGCCTTCGCCGTCGCTCGGCGCGTCGCCGAGCTCGAGCTCCGAGCTCGTCTCTCCGCTCATCGACCTAGCGTCGATCCAGAGCTTGGAGCCTTGCTTGATCCCGACCTCGATGTCGCCGGAGGCCGTCTGCAACGTGACCTCGCCTTCGCGCACGCTATCGACCTCGACGTCGCCGGATGCCGTCTGCACCTTCAGCGACGAGTCGGCCTCGTCGATCGAGATGTCGCCGGAGGCGGCGCGCACCTTGCCCTCGCCCTGGATCCGGCGGATCTCCACGTCGCCCGAGGCGGTGTTCACGGTGAGCGCCCCGTCGACCTGGTCGAGGTTGACGTCGCCGCTGGCCGAGTTCACCTGTGCCTCGCCGCCGACGTGCTCGAACCTGATGTCGCCGGAGGCGGTGTTGATCTTCGCAGCGCCGAAGTCGCCGCGCGCGTCGACGTCCGCCGAGGCCGTCGAGAGATCGAGATCCGCGCCGGGCGGAGTCGTGATGCGTACCCGGATGTCGTCGCGGAAGGAACGGAAGAGGCCGGATCGCTTGTCGATGACCACGCTCACCTCGTGGCCGTCGTGCTTCGGATGAAGCTCGATGCGCGCCTCCTCCTCGAGCTCGGGGCTCGCGCTGACCTCGACGACGGTCTCCGTGCCATCGACCGTCTCGAGGTCGACGTCTCCGCTCGGAACGCGGACGTCAAGCTCGAGCGGGCCTGGTGTGTCGAAGACTTCCCGCCTCATCGCCGTCTCTGGGGCGTGCTGCGCTTCGCGCGGACGCCTGTCGACTCTCACTTCGTCGTGTCCGAAAGGAACTGGATAGAACTTGGTCGCCATCTGACTCTCCCTCCTTCTCAGCTCTGGCCGTAGCCTCGGAGCCGCTTGCCGGATCGCTGGACCCGACCGCCCGCGCCCCGCGAGAGGGCGCGGACGATCAGGCTGTTCACGGAAATCCCTTCGCGAGCCGCATCCGCCTCGAGCGAGGCCTTGAGCGACTCGGGGAGACGGAGCGTGATCCGCGACGTCAGCCCATCGTCGGCCGGCGGCTCCGGAGGCGCTGCCTCCTCACCGACGTACACGAGCGCGGGGTCCTGGCCCACGAGGCGCACCTCGATGTGCCCTTCGGGCAGCTGGCCGCTGATCTCGAGCGCGGCCTCGCCGAGGGCGTCGAGGAGCCGCAGGCCCGCGGAGCCGCGGATCGCCTGCAGCACTCGCTCGGCCGCGGCCCGGGTCTGCTCGTCGCCAATGGCGGCCACTGCGGCCACGTCGGCTGCGAGCGAATCGACGAACCGTGCCATCTCCATGGCGTCATTATGACATCACTAAGGCGTCTGTCAAGTGTCTTTTTCGCATCGCCAAGACATCAGGCTGACGCCCGCCTCGCAAACCCCATGGTTATGCGACTAGAGACCGTATGCCCGTGCGTAGACGTGCTTCAGATGCTCGACGCGGTCGACGTACGCGCGCGTCTCCGGGAACTGAATGCCTTTGCCCTCGGCGCGCCACTCGTCCACGTTGTGCTGGCCTGCGTTGTACGCGGCAAGCGCGTCCTTCTCATCGCCGTACCTGTCGAGCAGATGGCGCAGGTACCACGAGCCGTAGCGCACGTTGATCTCCGGGTTGTAGAGGTCGGAGACCTGGAAGTGCGTCCCGCCGGTGCGGATGGCGATGCCCTCGGCGGTGTCGGGCCGTAGCTGCATGAGCCCGATCGCACCTGAGCTCGACTTCGCGTCGGCTCGGAACTTGCTCTCCTGGTAGATGACCGCGGCCAGCAGGGCGGGGTCGAGGTCGTAGTTCCGGGCGTGACCGCGGACGATCTGCTCGTAGCGGAGCGGGTAGCGGATGCGCTCGAGCCAGGTCGGCTGGCCGTTGCGGAAGTAGACGAGCCCGACCGCGACGGCGAGGACGAGGACAGCGATCGGGACGACTCTTCTCACGACGTGAGCCTACGAACGACATCGGCCACGAAGGCGTCCAGCTCCTCGAGCGACCCGTCGTTGACGTACGAGAAGTCGGCGCGGCTCACCTTCTCCTCGTCCGGGAGCAGGCGCTGCTCGCGCTCGTCGAGACGGTCGCCGGCGCGGCCCGCGCGCAGCTCGCGCGGCGCGGTGATCACGACGACGGCGTCGAAGCGGCCCTCGGCCCCGACCTCGTACAGGAGCGGGACCTCGTTGACCGCCAGGTCCGGCGGGTCCGGCAGGTGCGAGAGCTGGTCGCGCCAGGCCTCGGTGCGCTCGATGACCCGCGGATGCAGGAGGCCCTCGAGCCAGATCAGCGCGTCGCGGTCTCCGACCGCCTGCTTCCCGACGTCCCGCCTGTCGCTCGTCCCGAACCGCTCGACCAGCGCGGCCTGCACCTCGGGGTCGTCGTAGAGCTCGTGGACGACCTCGTCGCTCGAGATCGTGGCCGCGCCGTGGCGTGCGAACGCGGCCAAAGCCTCGCTCTTCCCCGCTCCGATGCCGCCCGTGATCGCGACCGAGAGCGGCTTGCTACTCCTGCTTCTCCTCAGCCTCTTCGGGCGCGTATGGGGCGTGGCCTTCGGAATCGCCCGGCCCTTGATGCGTGGGGTCGACTGCGTCCGCCTCGATGCTCGCCTCTGCGTCGTCCGCGTCCGCCTCGATGCTCGCCTCTGCGTCGTCCGCGTCGGCCTCGATGCTCGACTCGGCGTCGACCTCGGCCGGCGCCTCGGGCTCGTCCGTGACTGCCTCCGCAACGGGCTCCGGAGCAGCGTCTTCGCCGGTCGGCTCAACCTCGGCCTCGGCCTCGCCCTCGGGGAACACGTCCTCCGAGAGATCGATCTGCGGCGGCGCGGGCGTCTCGAGCGGTTGCCCGTCGGCGCGCGGCTGCACGTCATCGCCCTCGTCGACGCGCTTCAGCGACAGCGAGAGGCGTCGCCGGTCGGCGTCGACCTCGATGATCTTCACGTTGACGACGTCGCCCTGCGAGACGACCTCGCGCGGGTTCTCGACGTGGTGCTGCGCGAGCTCCGAAATGTGTACGAGCCCCTCGACGCCGGGCATGATCTCGACGAACGCGCCGAACGTGACGACCTTCGTCACCTTGCCCTGCACGACGTCGTCCTCGTTGTACGCGTCGACGACCTGCTGCCATGGATCGGACTGCGTCTGCTTGAGGCCGAGCGAGATCCGCTGGCGGTCGCGGTCGATGTCGAGCACCTTGACCTGCACGTCCTGGCCGATCTCGAGCACCTCCGACGGGTGGTTGACGTGGCTCCACGAGAGCTCGGAGATGTGGATCAGGCCGTCCATGCCGTCCAGATCGACGAATGCGCCGAAATCGACGATGTTCGAGATCTGGCCCTCGACGACGTCACCCGGCGAGAGCCGGTCGAGGATCGCCTGGCGCATCTCCTTGCGCTCGTCCTCGAGCACGGCGCGGCGCGAGAGGACGACGTTGTTGCGCGACCGGTTGAGCTCGATCACCTTGCAGCGAAGCTCCTGGCCGAGGAACTCGTCGAGATCCTGGACGCGGCGGATGTCGACGAGCGACGCGGGCAGGAAGCCGCGGACTCCGAGGTCGAGGATCAGGCCGCCCTTGACGACCTCGATCACCCTCCCCGTCACGGCCTCGCCGCTTTCCGCCGCTCCCTCGATCGCCTTCCACGCGATCTCGAAGCGCGCGCGCTTCTTGGAGAGGATCAGCCGCCCGTCGGCGTCCTCCTTCGTGAGCACGAGCGCGTCGACCTCGTCGCCGAGCTTGACCTCGTCCTCGGGGTTCACGGAGCGCCTGATCGACAGCTCCGCGACCGGGATCACGCCTTCGGACTTGTAGCCGATGTCGACGAGGACCTCGTCCTTGTCGACGCGGACGACCTTGCCATGCACGACCTCGCCCTCGTTGATGGTCGGGAAGGTCGCCTCGTAGTTCGGAATCTGCTCTCCGTCGGGGCCTGTCGTCCAGACGTCCTGCTCGGCGAGCGTCGTCGTCGTGTTCGTGTCAACCGTGTCGTTGGTCATGTGGAGGCGCGCAGTATAGCCCTGGAAGAGCGGCGGCTTCGAAACGCGGCCCGGTGGCTCAATCGCAGTTCGAATTGGTTGGTGGAGCGGTCTGGACCGTCGTGTCGTTCCCCGGCGGATCGCCGTCCATCGCGGTCACCTTGGCCGACCAGACCTTGTAGCCTCCCGTGAGGTCGACCGGGCCGACATCGAGGGCCAGGCCCCGGCGCGTGAACTTCTGCCTGTACGAGCCTGCGATGTCCGTTCCGGACACTGTGATGATCGCGTTCGCGCCGAGGTACTGGATTGCGTGGTAGTCCGGCTTCCAGATGAAGCGGATCCGCATCGAGCAGCCCTGGACGTGCGTCTCGGGCGCTACGGCGCGCAGGTAGTAGACATTCGTGCGCTCCTGGACCGCGGTCGTCGTCGGCGCCGACGACTCCTCGCCTCCGCCCAGGAGTGCGAACGCGGCACCGGCCGCGGCGGCCAGGAGCACGACGACCGCCGCGCCGATCGCGAACGGCTTCCAGCCGACCCGCTCGAAGAGGAGGCGAAGCCGCCACATCAGCCGGCTACTTCGCGGAGAAACGTCGTCACGGCGTCAAGGTACGGCTCGGGCGTCTCGACGAAGCTCATGTGACCGGCCCCGGGCAGGACGACGAGGCGGCTGCCGGCGATCCCCTCGTGGAGGGCCCGCGCCGCACGCGGGGTCGTGGTGCGGTCGTGCTCTCCCACGATCACGAGCGTCGGCTTCGAGACGCGGTGCAGGTCGGGCACGTAGTCGAAGTCGCCGTACCCGATGTTCGCAAAGTGCCGGAGCACGTCCGGCGTCCCGATCGTCTCATCGCCGAAGCCGGACGGGACGTCGCCGGCGAAATGGAACGGCATCTGGACACGGAGCAGCTCCCTGAGCTCGTCCTCGGTCGCGACCGTCTTCTCCTGCTCCCAGCTGGCTTTGATCGGCTCTCCCGCCTCGCCCATGGCCTCGAGCGACGCTTCGAGGTCCGCCTCGAGCGCCGCGGTCGAGTCTCCGCCACCCGAGATCACGTATGCGTCGGCACTGCCGGTCTCGATCGCGTGCTTCGTCGTGATGATCGCGCCGAACGAGTGGCCGAGCAGGGCGAACCGCTCCAGCTCGAGCGCCTCCGCGAGCAGGTCGACGTCGCGGGCGAAGACGTCGAGCGACAGCGTCTCCGGGTCGACGCGCTCGCTGCGCCCCTGACCGCGCTCGTCCACGTAGAGCAGTCGGAACTCGTCGCCGAGCGGGTCGAGATACGGGCGGAACGAGCTGTGGTCGAGCCCGGGGCCGCCGTGGAGCACGATCACCGGGAAGCTGTCGCCGACCTCGTGGACGAAGAGTGACACACCGTCGCGGAGCCGCACGTTCACGACGCAAAGCTTATGGCGGGTGTCGTAAATCCTTCGCGAGAGGGCTTGTATCCGTCGCAACAAGAGTTCTACGCTTCTGGCATGACCCGCCTCGTGCTCGCCCTCGCCGGAGCCGCGCTCCTGATCACGCTGCCCGCCTCGGCGCGGATCGCGAAGAGGTCGGTCTTCCTTGGGCTCGCACGACCGACCGCACTGGCTCTCGTCGACGCCAACGGCGACGGCAAGACGGAGATCGTCAGCGCCAACGCGCGTCTGAGCATGTCCGTCTTCCAGCCGGCCGGGGACGGCTCGTTCGCAAAGGGCTCGGCGAGCCCGCTCGCCGGCAATCACCCTGACATGGCGACCGCGGACTTCAACAAGGACGGCGTGCCCGACTACGCAGTCGCGAAGTACGAAGGAGCAGTCCAAGTCCTACTGGGTCGAGCCGGAGGCGGCTTCTCCTCGATCTCGCAGAAGAGCAGCGACAAGCAGACGACGTCTGTTCTGGCGGCTGACTTCGACGGCGACGGAAACGCCGACGTGGCAGGGCTCAGCTCGTCGACAGGGAGGTTGGCGGTCTCGCTCGGCAACGGAGACGGCAGTTTTCGGCCCGTGAGCCGATATCGCCTCGGTGGCAGTCCGTGGGAGGCCTCCGCGGCCGACCTGAACGGAGACGGAAGGCTCGACGTGCTCGCCACCGAAGGGCTACCGGACGATTTGCGGGTCGTCTTCGGCGTCGGAGGCGGCGCCTTCTCGCCGCCACGGGTCTTCCAGGTCGGCGACCTGCCGACCGGCATCGCCACGGGCGACTTCAACGGCGACGGCAAGACCGATGTTGCGCTGGCCGATTTCGGCACGAAATCGATCACGATCCTCCTCGGCGATGGTCTTGGAAACTTCCGCGCGCCCTCAGAGGTAAGAGCGTTCGACAGCCCGGACTCGATCCTGGCGACGGACCTGACAGGCGACGGCAAGCTCGATCTGGCAGCCGCAACGTTTCTCGGCCCGACCAAGGTCGCCGTGCTCGAGGGAAACGGTGACGGAACCTTTGGCCCCGCGGCGCTCCACCCGCTCGGCGGTAACGCGTTCGACCTGGAGGCGGCGGACCTGAACCATGACGGGAACCCCGACCTGGTCGGCGCCCTCGCCTATACAGGACATGTTTCGGTGCTCCTCGGGCGGGGCGGCGGAAGCTTTGCGGCGCCGGTGCGCTACCCAGCCGGCCCGCCGGCCTGTGTCGTGCCGGACATTCGTGGAGTGAAGCTCGCAGTCGCCAAGCGCGCGCTGAGAGCGGGAGGCTGCCGGGTCGGGCGTGTCCGATCCGCATACTCCACGCGCGTCCCGCGGGGCCGCGTCCTCGCGCAGGGCCGGCCACGCGGCACGGAGCTGCCGTACACCTCACACGTCGGTGTGACGGTCAGCAAAGGCCGCAAGCACTAGGACTTCGCCTCGCTCCAGTCGTCGCCGGTGCCCACGTCGACGGCGAGCGGCGGGTCGAGGTCGTACGCGCCGCACATCTCTTCGCGGACGAGCTCTTTGACGGCCGAGACCTCTGCGTCTGGAACTTCGAGCAGCAGCTCGTCGTGCACCTGGAGCACGAGCCTGGCGGCTCTTCCTTCCTCGCGCAGCCGCTTGTGGATGCGCACCATCGCCACCTTGATGATGTCCGCGTTCGAGCCCTGCATGACGAAGTTGACGGCAAGCCGCTCGCCGAGCGAGCGCGTCTGGCGGTTCTGGGCGCGCAGCTCCTGGACGGGCCGCCGGCGGCCGAGCAGGCTCGTCGCGTAGCCGTCGCGCTCGGACTGCTCGATCGTTCGCCGGATGAAGTCCTGGACGTGCGGGAAACGCGCTAGGTATGCGTCGATGTACTGCTGCGCCTCCTCACGCGGGATCTCGAGGTTCTCCGAGAGCCCGAACGACGAGATCCCGTAGACGATCCCGAAGTTGATCATCTTCGCAACCGAACGCTGCGCCGATGTCAGCTCTGCCGGGTCCACGCCCAGCACCTCGACCGCGGTCGCCGTATGGATGTCCTCGCCCCGTGCGAACGCCTCTCGCAGCTTCGGCTCGCCGGAGACATGCGCGAGGATGCGCAGCTCGATCTGCGAGTAGTCGGCCGAGAGCAGCTTGTTCCCAGGCTCGGCGATGAACGCGGAGCGGATCTCGCGGCCGAGCTCGGTGCGAATCGGGATCGCCTGGAGGTTCGGGTTCGTGGTCGACAGGCGACCGGTCGCGGCCACGGCCTGGTTGATCGTCGTGTGCAGGCGCCCGTCCTCGGCGATCAGGCTCGGGAGCGGGCCGAGGTAGGTGTTCAGGAGCTTCGAGTACTCGCGCCACTCCTCGATCACGCCGACGAGCTCGTGCTCGCCGCGGATCGTGCGTAGGACGCGCGTGTCGGTCGAGAAGCCCGTCTTGCCCTTGCGGCCGGGCGTGAGGCCGAGCTTCTCGAACAGGATCCGGCCGACCTGCTGCGTCGAGCCGAGCACGAACTCCTCGCCGGCGAGGTCGTAGGCCCGCGACTCGAGCTCCTCGACCATCTCGCGGAGCCGCGCGGTGATCTCGCCCATGCGGTATTCGTCGATCTTCACCCCGGTGTCTTCCATCGCGGCCAGGACTGGAGACAGTGGGAGCTCGACATCCCGGTAGAGCGGCTCCATGCCACGCTCGCGAACCCGCTCGAGCAGCAGGTCGCGCAGCCGGAGCGTTGCGGCCGCGTTGCGAACGAGCGCCGCGGTCTCCTCCTCCGCGGGCGGATCCGGATCCAGCTCGAGGCCGTACTCGGCTTCGAGCTCGTTCAGCGGATACTCGGGGCGCGACGGCTCGATCAGGTACGCGAGGAGCAGCGTGTCGTCCTTCGCCGGGATGCGCTGCGCCTTCGCGTCATGGACGATCAGCTCACCCTCGAGTCGCTCGGGCCGCGGCGAGACGACGACCCGATCCGGCAAAGCAGCCGCGATCCGATCCTCGTCGGAGGCGAGCGCCACCTCCCCCGATCCTTGTAACACAGTGTTACTAAGTTCCTCGCTCCAGGGAACCGCCGTCTTCTCGAGCAGCATCGGCGCGGCCGGGACTGCGTCGTCGAGCTCGTCGACCCGGTGCAGGAGGTTCCGGAACTCGAACTTGCGGAAGATCTCCTTGAGCTGCGAGCGGTCGGGCGCCGAGAGGACGAGCTGCGTCACGTCGCAGTCCAGCTCGAGGTCGCGGCGCATCGTCGCCAGCTCCTTCGACTGTCGCGCCTGGTCCGCGTGCTCGATGATGTTCTTCTTGCGCGCGGGTGAGAGCTCCTCGGCGTGCGCGATCACCTCCTCGAGCGACCCGTACTGCGAGATCAGCTGCCCTGCGGTCTTGTCGCCGATCCCCGGAACGCCCGGGATGTTGTCCGAGGTGTCGCCTTTGAGCCCGATGAAGTCCGGCACCTGGTCGGGACGGATCCCGTAGCGCGCCTCGACGCGGTCGGGCGTGTAGACGTTGACGTCGGAGACGCCGCGCGGGGTCATCATCAGCGCGACGTTCTCCGTGACGAGCTGGAACGCGTCGCGGTCGGTCGAGACGACGGTCGTCTTGATCCCGGCCTCGTCGGCCTGCGTCGCGAGCGTGGCGATCACGTCGTCGGCCTCCCAGCCCTCGAACTCGAGGTTCCGGTAGCCGAAGGCCTCGACGATCGGCCGGAAGTGCGGGAACTGCTCGCGCAGCAGGTCCGGCATCGGGCGGCGCTCCGACTTGTAGTCCTCCGAGACAGCCGCGCGATGAACCGGGCGCGTGTCCCAGGCCACCGCGACCCCCTTCGGCCTGTAGTCCGCGAGCAGCTTGAAGAGCATGTTCGTGAAGCCGAGCAGGGCGTTCGTCGAGAAGCCCTCGCTCGTCGCCAGCTCCTCCGGGAGCGCGAAGAAGGCCCGGTAGGCGAGGTTGTTGCCGTCGACGAGGAAGAGCTCGGAGTCGCGGACCGGCCCGTCGTCCAGCTGTAGTTCCGCTCCCGTCAACGTTTTGGGCATGGGTCAACGGTATCGTCCTGCGGCGATGCCGGAGCTGGAGATTCAGCCTTTCTCGGACGAGCACCTCGAGAGCGCCGCGGCCCTGCTCGAGGAGCGCCACACCCGCCACCGCTCGGTCGAGCCGGGCCTGCCCGCGAACGTCGACCATCGCGCCGAGATCGAGGCGCTCTGGGCCCTGGAAGAGCGGTCGGGCGCGGCCGCGGTCCGGAACGGCGAGCTCGTCGGCTACCTGCTCGGAGCGCATCGAGACGCCGAGGGCTGGGGCTCGAACATCTGGGTCGAGTACGCCGGCCACGCGGTGCGTGAGCCCGAGCTCGTACGGGATCTCTACGAGGCCGCAGCCGAGGAGTGGGTCGCCCGAGGCCGCGACGCTCACTACGCGCTCGTGCCCGCGACCGACCCGGAGCTCGTCGACGCGTGGTTCCGCCTCTCGTTCGGCGCACAGCATGCAGCCGCAATCCAGGAGACGCCCGAGTCGTTGGACAGCCCGCCTCCCCATGTCGCGGTCCGCCGAGCGGTCGCAGAGGACATCGACGCGGCGACAGCGCTCGATCTCGAGCTGCCGCGTCATCAGAACCGTTCGCCGGTCTTTTCGAGGATGTCCGCGCCGACCGCGATCACCGACGAGGATCGGGAGCAGTTCCTGTCCGACGTCGACGACCCCGAGATCGGGCTCTTTCTCGCCGAGATCGACGGGAAGACCATCAGCGAGCTGCTGATGGTTCCAGTCGAGCGTTCTTCGATGCATGTCGGCCTCGCCCGGCCGGAGCGTGCCGCGTTCCTGGGCTTCGCGGCGACGCTTCCGGACGCTCGCGGGTCGGGCGCAGGCCTCGCGCTGACGAATGCGGGGCTCGCCTGGGCGCGCGAGCACGACTATCCCGTCACAGTCGTCGACTGGCGCGAGACGAACCTGCTCGCGTCGCGCTTCTGGCCGGCGCGCGGATTCCGCCGGACCTTCCTCAGGCTCTACCGCTCGATCCCTTGAGCCGCCTGCCGCTGGCGTACGGCTCGCGGCTCGCCCTCGTCGACGCGGGCGACGACGCTGTCGTGCTGGCGCCGCCTCCGCCCGTCGAGCCGATCGCCGACGTCGCGGCCGCGGTCCGCGACGCGCTGCGCTTTCCGCTCGAAGGCCAGCCGCTCGAGGCGCTCGTGTCGCGTGGCGCGCGGGCGACGATCGTCGTCGAGCCTCCATCGCTCCCGATTCCGGGCTCCCCCGGCGATCCCCGACGCACCGCGATCGCGGCGACGATGGCCGAGCTCGACCGGGCCGGAGCGACGTTCGACCGGCAGACCCTGCTCGTGGCCGGCGGACTGGGCCGTCGCGCGGGCCACAGGGAGCTCGAGCTCCTCGTCCCGCCGGAGTTCGCGCGCCGCTTCCACGGGCGGGTCGAGGTCCACGATGCCGAGCGCGAGGATCTCGTCGAGATCCCCGACGCGGATCGCCCGCTCCGGGTCCACCCCGCACTCGCGGAGACAGACATCGTCGTCCCGGTGACCGCGGCCGAGACCGTGCTCAACGGCGGAGCGGCTGCGCTGCTCGCGGCCGCCGACCCGCAGGCGCTGCGCACGGCGAACGCCTACTCCCTGCTCGAGACGTCGGGCTCGGGCGGCTGGCGCCTCGCGCTCGGGCTCGAACGTGCTCTGGCCCGGCGCGTCGCCCTGCTCGGAGTCTCGCTCACGCTGAACACGCCCGCCCTCGGAGGCGTCCTCCACGGCTACCCGCACGACCGTGAGACCGTCGACCGCATCGCGAACTTCCCGCTCCGGGGGCTGTTCGGGCTCGTGCCGGGGCCTGTGCGCCGCGGCGTGCTCCGCCGCCTGCCCAGCGAGCTGTCGGCCGCAGCCGTCTTCGCCGGGCCGCCCTCGGTCGCCCACGCCGAGGCTCTCCTGCGCGGCGTCGAGGCGAAGGCGACGAGGCTCGAGGAGCGGCTCGACGTGATCTGCATCGGCGTGCCGCACACGACCCCGATGCTCCCGCGCGAGGCTCCGAACCCGATGTCTGCCGCGTACCTCGCCCTCGGCCTCGCGCTCCGCCTGTGGCGCGACGAGTTCCCGGTCAACGAGGGCGGCACGGCGATCCTCCTCAGCCGCTTCACGAAGCGGTTTCCGCACCCGACGCAGCAGCCGTTCCGCGCGCTCTTCCAGGCGGCACGCTCGAGCGGCGCACGCGACCCCGAGGATCTCGCCGAAGCGGAGCAGGTGGCCGGATCGGACGATCGCGTGATCGAGTCCTACCGCGCGGGCCGCTCGTGCCACCCCCTGCTCCCGTTCGCCGAGTGGTCCGGCTGCCAGCCCGCGATCGAGCGTCTCGGGGCCGTGCTCGTCGCCGGGTGCCGGGACGCGACCTCCGCGCGCCAGCTCGGGTTCGTGCCGACGCACGGGCTCGGACCCGCGCTCGGGATGGCGCATGGCCGCGCCAGCGGCCAACCGCGCATCGGATACCTCTTGTCGCCTCCGTACTTCCCGCTGCGGGTCGGCGCGGGCTAGTCCACGCCCACTAAGGCATCGCTTGCGATGCCGGCCTCAGGATGCTGAGCTCTGCTCAGCATCCGTCTGAAATGACCGGTCGACCCGATCGGATCAGTCGACCCCGAGGTACGTCTGCTTGACCTTCTCGTTCTCGCGGAGCGCCTTCGCGTCGTCCGAGAGCGCGATCGTGCCCGTCTCCATCACGTAGCCGCGATCGGCGACGTCGAGCGCCATCAGCGCGTTCTGCTCGACGAGCAGGATCGTCGTCCCCTGCTGGCTGATCTCCTGGATGATCTCGAAGATCTTCTCGACGAAGATCGGCGCAAGCCCCATCGACGGCTCGTCGAGCATGAGCAGCTTCGGCTGAGCCATCAGCGCCCGGCCGATCGCGCACATCTGCTGCTCGCCGCCGGACATCGTCCCGGCCTTCTGGTTGCGCCGCTCGGCGAGGCGCGGGAAGAGCTCGAATACGCGGTCAACCGATTCCTTGATCCCGCTTCGGTCGTTGCGCTGGAACGCCCCCATCTCGAGGTTCTCGATCACGCTCATCCGCGGGAACAGCCGCCGGCCCTCGGGCGACTGGCTGATGCCCATCTTGACGACGCTGTGCGGGGAGTCGTTCGTGATGTCCTTGCCCTGGAACGAGATCGTGCCGCGGCGCGGGTGGTTGAGCCCGTTGATCGAGCGGAGCGTCGTCGACTTGCCCGCGCCGTTCGCGCCGATCAGGGTCACGATCTCCCCGTCACGGACGTCGATCGAGATCCCCTTCAGCGCCTCGATCGAGCCGTAGAACGTGTGGATCTCTTTCAGCTCGAGGATCGGCTGCCCGGCGTTGGCGGTCGTCGGCTGCCCGGTCTCGGCGGTCGCCATCAGGACACCGCCGCGGTTCCCAGGTAGGCCTCGATCACGCGCTCGTCGCGCTGGACCTCCTGTGGAGTGCCCTCGGAGATCTTCTCGCCGTAGTCGAGGACGGTCACGCGCTCGGAGATCCCCATCACGACGCGCATGTCGTGCTCGATCATGAGGACGGTCAGGCCCTCTTCCTCGCGCAGCTTGCTGACGAACGCGGTGAACTCGGCGGTCTCCTGGGGGTTCATGCCGGCGGTTGGCTCGTCGAGCAGCAGCAGCTTCGGCTCGGTGCCGAGCGCGCGCGCGACCTCGAGCCGCCGCTGGTCGCCGTACGCGAGGTTGCGCGCGTACTCGTCGTCGCGGCCGCGGAGGCCGCAGAACTCGAGCAGCTCGTGGGCCTTCTCCCGCGCGGCGATCTCCTCGCGCTTCAGCGACGGAGGCTTGATCACCGCCCGCAGGACGCCGCCCTTCAGCCGCGCGTGCATGCCGACGAGCACGTTCTCGAGCGAGGTCATGCTCTCGAAGAGCCGGATGTTCTGGAACGTCCGCCCGATGCCGCGCTGGGTGATCGCGTGCGGCGGCTTGCCCGTCACGTCGTGCCCGTCGAAGACGATCTGGCCCGCGGTCGGCTTGTACACGCCCGTGAGCATGTTGAAGAACGTCGTCTTGCCCGCGCCGTTCGGGCCGATCAGGCTGACGATCGTCCGCTCCGGGATCGTGAAGTCGACGTCGTTCACGGCGACGAGGCCGCCGAACTCCTTGCGCACGCCCTCGGCTATCAGCAGATCGGCCACGCTAGGCGTCATCCCGGTCGTAGAGAGGCTCGTCGTGGTGCTCCACGTCGTAGAGATACTCGTCGTGGACGCCCTCGTGGAACTCGAGCTTCCGCCGCTCGCTCGGAATCAGGCCCTTCGGCCTGAACAGCATCGTGAGCACGAGGATGACCCCGAAGATCCCCGACGTGTAGAGCGGCACGTCGATTTGCTTGCGAAACACGAAGTCGCTGACGCCGTTCGCATTCATCCAGGCCCCGATGTTCGCGAGGCCTTCCTGGTTCAGATACGAGAGGAATGCGGCACCGACGATCACGCCCCAGACATTGCCCATCCCGCCGAGGATGACCATGCAGAGGATGAAGACGGAGATGTTGAAGTAGAAGTCCCCGGGGAAGGTGCCGCCCTTGAAGCTCCCGTAGTAGGCTCCGGCGACGCCGCCGAAGAACGCGCCCGCCGCATACGCCCACGTCTTCGTCCGCATCAGCGGGACGCCCATCGCGGCCGCGGCCGTCTCGTCCTCGCGGATCGCGATCCATGCCCGCCCGAGGCGGGAGTCGCGCAGCCGGACCGTGCAGAAGACCGTGACCAGGACCAGGAAGAGCGCGGTCCAGTAGAAGAGCCGGGTCGAGTTCGTCGAGCTCAGGTAGTCCGAGGGGAGGCCGACTGCGTTGTGCAGCGTGTTGCCGAAGCCGGGCGGGTCGATCGGGTTGATCCCCTGCGGGCCGTTCGTGACGTTGTGCCCGAAGAGGTTGTCGCCGTTGTTCGCGATCTGGGGCATGATCTCGCCGAAGCCGAGCGTGACGATCGCGAGGTAGTCGCCGCGAAGGCGTAGGGTCGGGAAGCCGATCAGGATTCCGGCGATCGTCGCGAAGACCCCGGCGATGATCAGCACGAGCCAGATCGAGATGTGAAAGCCGGGCGTGTTCGGCGCCACGCCGACGCCGCCGACGTGCACGTTGAGGTTCGAGAAGTGCTGTGATGCGAACCAGGCGACCGTGTACGCGCCCATCGCGTAGAAGGCGACGTAGCCGAGGTCGAGCAGGCCGGCGTAGCCCACGACGATGTTCAGGCCGAGGGCCATCATGATGAAGATCATCATCGTCACGCCCGTGTCGACGCTCGGGAAGTTGCCGAAGACGACCACGTCGAACAGGTTCGGCTGGTACAGGGGATAGAGCACCGCGAGCAGGATCACGCCGAGCGGGACGATCCACTTGCCGAGCGGAAGCGTGTTCCAGGCCGGGATGTACAGGGCTCCGAAGCTGAGCGCGGCGACGATGAGACCCAGCGACGCCGAGCCCGTGACCGCGAGGACGAAGAACGCCGGGATCCCGACGATCGCCGCCCGCTTCGCCCGCGGCATGGTCTGCCGCTTCAACGCGGGCGTGCTGTCGCGAACCGCCTGCAGCCCCGGCGCCACTACGCGCCCTCCGGGGTCCGCTCGCCGAGCAGCCCTTCCGGCCGGAAGACGAGGATCAGGATCAGGATTGCGAAGATGATCGACTGCGTCCAGTCGCTTCCCGGCGCGTGCCAGCCGAGGCCGTTGTTGAAGGACTCGACGAAGCCGATCACGAGCCCACCGAGAACGGCCCCCGGCAGGTTTCCGATCCCGCCGAGCACCGCGGCGGTGAATGCGATCAGACCGACGCGGAACCCTTCCGTGTAGCGAATGTTGGTGATGTAGAGCGCGTAGAGCAGCGCCGCCGAGCCGGCCAGGGAGCCGGCGAGGAAGAACGTGAAGGAGATCGTGCGGTTGACGCTGATCCCCATCATCGCGGCGGCCTCACGGTCCTGCGCGGTCGCACGCATCGCCTTTCCGTGCCGTGTCCGCTGGACGAGCCACACCAGCGCCAGGAGCACCGGAACCGTGAACAGGAGGACGATGAAGCGGTTCCACGTGTAGGGAACTCCGGCGATCGTGAACACCGCGCCGTGCGGAAGGATGTCCGGCACCGAGGTCGGTCGTGCTCCCTTCCAGACGAGGCCGATGTTCTGGAGGATGAACGACATGCCGATCGCGGTGATCAGCGGCGCCAGCCGCGGGGCGTTGCGTAAGCGCCGGTAGGCGACGATCTCGATCGTCGTGTTGATGGTCGCGCAGAACGCCATCGCGATCAGGAGCATGAGGAGGATGAAGAGCCAGAGGACTGCGCCCGACTTGTTCTCGAGCGCCCAGTTCGTGGTCATCGTCGCGACGAGCATCCCGCCGAGCATGAAGACGTCGCCGTGCGCGAAGTTGATCAGCTCGAGGATGCCGTAGACGAGCGAGTAGCCGAGCGCGACGAGCCCGTAGACGCACCCGTTCGTCATGCCGATCAGGAACAGGTTGTAGAAGTCCGCCGGGGCCTTGATGAAGTTGATCAGCAGCCAGAGGCCGACCGCGATCACGAACAGCACGCCGACGATCGAGAGCACGTCGGGCCGGTACCCCGGACGCGCCACGCGGATCCTCGCCTGCTCGCTCGCCATTGCCCTCCTCAGGAGGCTTGGGCTCAGCCATATTGCGCCAAACCCTCCTAAACGCGCTGGGGGAGGAACGTGTCCTCCCCCAGCCTAGACCGGACTGCTCTGTCAGTTACCCCTTAACGAAGCTCAGTTCCGGCGTGATCGTCTTCAGGAACACGCCCTTCTGGCCCTTGACCTGCCAGACGCTCACGGTGCCGAGCGTCGTGTCGCCGTTCTCGTCGATCTTGAAGTTGCCGAGGATGCCGTCCTTGACATCCTGGTTGAACAGGTGCTGGGCGACCTGGGCACGCTCGGCCTTCGCGTCGTCGATCGCGGTGAGCAGGACGTCCGCTGCCTGCGCGGCGTAGTTCGTGTACGGATCCGGCTCCTTGCCGTTCGCCTTCGTGAAGTCCTCCACGAAGGTCTTGCCGGCTCCCGACAGCTGGTCGGACGGGATGCCAGGCTGCGTGATGAACATGCCCTCGGATGCCGGACCGGCGGTCTTGATCGTCGCGGCGTCGATCGGAGTGAACCCGTCGGGCGCGAAGAGCGTCACATTCGAGCCCAGGCCTGCATGCAGGTCCTTGATCAGCTTGCCGCCGTTGTTGCAGATGATGCCGCCGAGGAAGACCGCGTCCGCGCCGGACTGCTTGATCTTGGTCGCGACCGCGTCATAGCTCGACGCGTTCTTGTCCCAGGCCGCAGGCGTGCTGGGAACGGTCGAGATGCCGAGCTTCTTGGCGTAGTTGATGAACAGGGTGGCGATCCCGTTGCCGTACGTCTCCTTGTCCGTCAGGACGTACACCTTCTTGAAGCCCTGGTCCTTCGCGAACTGCGCGTCGGCCGCGCCCTGGAACTGGTCGTTCCACACGACTCGTGCGTAGTTCCGCTTGCCGGTCGGGTAGTAGACGTCCGGCTCGCCGCTCTCGGTGCCCGGCCCGCTGATCGTCAGGCCCGGATACGTATTCGCGGGGCTGACGTATGCAAGGGGGCCGTCCGGCGCGCGGTCTGCGATCGGGATCTCGAGCTTCGCGCAGCCCGAGTTGAACGTCCCGACGACGCCGATCACGGCCGTGTTGTTCGCGTATGCCCTGGCGTTCGCCGTGCACTTGGCCGAGTCCCAGCTGCCGGCCTGCGCGGTCGAGTCGTCACAGGACTGGAAGCCGATGGTCTTGCCGCCGGCCTTCCAGTCGTGCTGCTTGAGGATGAACTCGACCGCCGACGCCATCTCGGTCGTCAGCGCCCGGTTCGATCCCTGAAGTGGCAGGTCCGACGCGATGATCGCCTCCGGCTTGCCGCTGCCCTCGTACTGAATCGGCTCGCACGATGCGGAAGGCAGTGCAGTTGCTTCGCTGCCTCCTCCTCCGCCACCGCCGCCTCCGCAGCCTGCCGCGAGCAAGGCAAGCGGGATTGCGACGAGTAGCGCTGCTACTAGCAATCCAGATTTCTTCACGTGCTGTCCCTCCTCCGTCACGGTTATTCCTCGGCGGATCGACAGCCGCAACAGGGGGTCGGCCCGCGAGGGGGCCAAGTATTGAGGGAATCCCTCGCGCTTTCAACTCTTAGTTGCATCGATACGATGAGCACGCGGGCCGAAGTGGCGGAACTGGTAGACGCGCCGGACTCAAAATCCGGTGGGGCGCAAGCTCCGTGTGGGTTCGACTCCCACCTTCGGCACACAGGGAATGCGTGTCGGAATCCTCACCGGTGGAGGCGACTGCCCGGGGCTGAATGCGGTCATCCGAGCCGTCGCGCGGCGCTCGCAGGTCCGTGGAGACGACGTCGTCGGGGTCCGGGCCGGCTGGCGCGGCCTCGTCGACGGCACGTTCGAAGCGCTCGGCCCACGCGAGATCTCGGGCCTCCTGCCGCGAGGCGGGACGATCCTCGGCACCTCCCGGACGAACCCGTACAAGGTCGAGGGTGGCGTCGACCGGGCGCTCGAGCACTTTCGCGGCGAGAGCCTCGACGCGCTCGTCGCGATCGGAGGTGAGGACACGCTCGGGGTCGCGGCCAGGCTCTACGCGGAGCACGACTTCCCCGTCGTCGGCGTCCCGAAGACGATCGACAACGACCTGTCCGCGACCGACTACACGTTCGGCTTCGACACGGCCGTCTCGATCTGCACCGAGGCGATCGACCGCCTGCACACGACCGCCGAGTCGCACAACCGCGTGATGGTGCTGGAGGTGATGGGCCGGCACACCGGCTGGATCGCCGTCATGAGCGGAATCGCCGGCGGCGCGGACGTGATCCTGATCCCCGAGCAGCCGATCACGGTCGAGCGGGCCTGCCGCGAGATCCAGCACCGACACGAGCGGGGAAAGGACTTCTCGATCGTCGTCGTCAGCGAGGGCTACGAGCTCACGTACGAAACCGGTGAGAGTCGGCTGGTCACGCAGCAGCCCGACACGGACGAGTTCGGGCACGTGCGCCTGGGCGGGGTCGGCCATGCCCTGGGCGCCGAGATCGAGGAGCGCACCGGCTACGAGACGCGCGTCACGGTGCTCGGCCACGTCCAGCGCGGCGGTAGCCCGACGCCGCGGGACCGCGTCCTCGCGACGCGCTTCGGGCTGAAAGCCGCCGACCTCGTCGCCGAAGGCCGCTTTGGGTGCATGGCCGCCCTGCACGGAGACGAGATCGTCGACGTCTCGCTGGCCGAGGCGACCGCCGAGCTGAAGACGGTGCCGGAGGACTGGTACGCAGTGGCCAAAGCCTTCTTCGGCTAGCGGGGCCCGAAGCGAAGCGAGGGCCCCCTTCTGTGTCCACTCACGTCAGCTCGACGAGGGGGAACGACCTATGCCTTCGCGGAGGGACGAGGAAGTTCTGCCGGTGCGTCGTCCGCAGGATCGAGTTGAAGCCCTGCCCCGGGGCCCGCGGGACGAACTGAAGCTTCTCGCCGCCCGGCATGACGCCGTCCATTGCGAGCCGGTTGCGGTGGAAGTCGTCGCTCGACGGGTTGAAGACGACGAAGTGGAGACCCGCGGCAGGCCCCTCGCCCATCCGGTCGCGCTTCGGGTCCCCGCTCCAGAAGAACGGATTGTCGAGCGTGTTGAAGTCGGCGCGCTGCGGAATCGCCGTGCCCTTCGGGTAGAGCGTCCCGTCCGCGCCCCTGACGTCGTGCTGGAGCCGCGAGGCCGGCTGGAGCGACGAGCTGTGCCCGATGATCCCGAAGCGATCGTAGTCGCGGCGCACGTCGCTCTCCGACGAGACGCGGCTCGGAGGTTGGGGCACCGTCTGCGTCCCGGGCCGCACGGGCAACCGCGGCCGGAAGGTCGTGTTGACACGATCGCGGAAGTCGAGGTTCAGGTACCACGCCTCGAGGTCCTCGTGGATGTGCGAGACGTGCATGTGCGTGCCGCCGTGGAAGTACGAGCGCGGCCCGAGGTCGACGAGCCCGAGCGTCTCGAAGTTGACGATCCGCGGCGGCCCGAGCGCGTTCCGCTGCGTCGACGTGAAGCCGAGGAAGAGCTCGGCGCCGTCCGGGATCAGGTCTGCGCCCGGCACGCCCGCGGCCGTGGCCATCTCCTTCGGCAGCCCCTTCCCGCCGTCCATCTGGCCGGCGAACCCCTTGCGGATGCTCGTCGGCTCGAGTGCGCCCTTCATGCGGTCGAAGACCTCCGTCGCGGCCGTGCGGATGTGCTCCTCGTTGTCGCTGCGGAACAGGAACGCGACGTCGTTCTCCTCGAGCAGCGTGTCGTCGGGGTCGCTCGGGAAGCGGATCGCGTCGATCAGCGCCCTCTTGCCCGCACGGCGGTCGAACGGCAGGTGCAGGTCGGCGGCGTCCGCGACGTACGTCCGAAAATACGGCAGGCCCCAGGCGACCGTGATCGCGAGCCCGTCCGGCGTCCCGGGATAGTCGGCGTCGAGCTTCTGCAGAACCGCGGCGAGGTCCGCGCGCGCGTCGAGGAGCTGGTCGCGCGGCGCGACGACCCTGGCCGTGACCAGCTCGTGATGCCGCAGCGGCACGACGACCTCGACGCCTTCCTGCTTCTCGACGCGCATGCCCTCGACCAGGTGCTGCTCGGGCTCGCGGCCTTCCGCGAAGTGGCTCGGCGGCGAGTCGGCCAGCTTGTCCACGAGCTCGTAGATCCCCGCCGCGCCGAGGGCGGCGCCCGCGGCTCCGCCGAGGAGCAGTTCCTTCCGGGTGAGCTTCATAGGGTTAGGTCGGCCTGACGCGAACGAGCCCGCGGACCATGCGGTCGAGGTTGCTCACGACCCTGCGATAGGTGAGCGGCTTGATCACGTGCTCGCTGACCGCGTACAGGCTCCCGTGGTCGTGCCAGGCGTACAGGACGTGCCACTGGTCGACGCCGCGGTTCACCGTGTACACGGTCGCGGTGATCCCGCCGAGACGGCGCTTCCCGTGGGGGTCGCTGAAGCACGGCATCGTCGTCCTGCGCACCTTGCCCCCCACGACCTCGACGTCCTCGCAGCGCGGGATCTTCGTGCGACCCGGGTAGCCCCGGAAGTTCACGTGCACGTCCTGGCTCGGCGGCTCGTGCCAGAGGAAGCTGACGAGGTAACTCTTGTCCTTCTCGACCGAGACACCGTTGTCCCACTGGCCGCCCATCTTCGCGTCGATCGGGCTCGGCATCCACGTCGGGCAGTAGACCGTCGCGTGGATCCGGTTCGCGAGCCGCTGCCAGCCGGACTTCCAGCTCTGGGGGCAGGTGGCGGGCTTCGTCGCGGCCGCGGCGGCCGGCTTGCTCTCGTTCCCGGAGCAGCCGGAGCCGAGCAGAGCCAAAGCGGCCAAAACCCCTGCTCCCGCCAGTCGAAGCATCAGGAGCACGTTATAGCCGGTAATCGCTACGCCCTGTCAGCCATACGGATTCGGCTCAGCTACGTCCGCCGGTGCCGTACAGGTCGCCGAGTCGTGTGCTGGTGGTGTCCCGGTGGTGTCCCGGGCTGTTGCCAGCCGCGACTACTTGGCGGAAGCGCTGACGGTGCCCCAAAGGCGGCGCCTCGGTGCTCCGATAAAATCCTGCTAGCCAGCTACCTTTGGAGTTCCGCGCAGGCTCCGAATGAGAACGATCGGTGCCGCCGACCTCGAATGCCGAGTGGCCCTGTCGGCTCCGTTGGAGTCCCAGCAGCGGATGGAGAAGGGTGAAGCTCAGATTCCGGCGCCTGCTCAACCAAGCCTGACCGTGCGGTCCTCGACGCAGACAGCTACACGGCCGGTCGTGGATCGGACTCGAAGCGGCGCGTGAGCATCGTGTCGATGAGGCCGTACTCGATCGCCTCCGCTGCGGTCATGAAGTAGTCGCGCTCCATGTCCTCGGAGACCTTCTCGAGGGGCTGCCCGCTGTGCTGGGCGATGATCTCCTCCATCCGCCGCTTGACCGCGATCGCCTCGCGGGCGTGGATTTCGATGTCGCTTGCCTGCCCCTCGAAGCCGCCCCAGAGTTGGTGGATGAGGATCTTCGCGTTCGGGAGCGCCATCCGCTTGCCGTTCGCGCCGGCGGCAAGCAATAGCGCGCCCATTGACATCGCGATCCCGACGGAGATGGTCGCGATCGCAGGCTTGACGAACTGCATCGTGTCGTAGATGGCGAGGCCGGCATAGACGGAGCCGCCGGGGCAGTTGATGTAGATCGAGATGTCCTTGTCGGGGTCGTCGGACTCGAGATGGAGCAGTTCGGCGATCGTCAGGTTGGCGATCTCGTCGTCGATCGGCGTGCCGAGGAAGATGATCCGCTCGTTGAGGAGCCGCGAGTAGATGTCGAGGGCGCGCTCGCCGTGCACGGTCTGCTCGACGACCATCGGAATCAACGGGCTCATCGCTGCTCCTGGATTCTGTGCTTTCAGGTTCGTCTTTGTGCCTTCATGCAAACCAGCAGGCTGCGCTCGTGCTCACTCTTGCAGCTGCTTGCAGTCGAGCGAGAGCGTTTCCCCGTGCCGCGCGGGTCGCCGCTCCATGCCGACCTCGTGATGCTCGCTCGGCTCTCGCAGGCGCCTAGCCCAAGCCCAGGCGAGAAGACCGACGCCGGGGAGATCACAGCACACCACCACGGCGGAGATAGGCTCAGCCGAGTGGACGTCATGTTCGAGGTCGCCAGCGAGCGGTACCCGCTCGACGAGCGAGCGGCGACGCTGATGGCGGAGAACCTGAGGGTGAAGGCGGCGCACGAGCCTGGCGCCGAAGGAGCCGCAGGAGCTCGACCGATCGCCGATGCGATCGAACTCCGGCTGATCGAGGACAGGGACGACCCGATCACCCTGGGCGGAGACGGGGCCGAGGCCGTTTATTACGCCCTGAGCATCCCGAATGGCGACAGCGATCAACTGCGGGCGCTCTACCAGGCCGTCAAAGGGCTGCACGACGAGCGGCTTCGGCTGCAGAGCTAGGACAGCCTGCGTCGCGGTCGAGATCCTCGGCAAGCGCTGCGAGATCGGTGAGCGACTCGTCGACGCGAACGGCGTGAGCCGCCTCCCCGGTCAAGCGTGCCGCCCCCGCGCGACCTGCTGCCTGGGAGAGGAGGCGAGCAGCTCCTCGTATAGGGAGGCGAAGCGACAAGCGATCCCCGCCCAGCCGTATCGGCGGCTTTCTGTCTGAGCGCGCCGGCCACGCGCCCGGCGTTCCTCCTGGCCGCGAGCGGCGCTGACGAGTACCTCGACGAGCGCCTCCTCGTCGTCGGGCCGAATGAGCCAGCCCGTCCTTCCGTCGGCGACGATCTCCGCCGGGCCGTGCGCCCGGCAGGCGATCACCGGTAGGCCGCAGGCCATCGCCTCAACCAGGACGAGCCCGAACGCCTCCGCGACGGAGGGCAGGACGAGTGCGTCGGCCGCATTCAGCGCCTGCGGCAGCTCCTCGTGCGGGCGCCAGCCGGCGAGGAAGACCTGCCGGTTCCCGATCCTGCGCGCGGTGGCGAGCGGATGCTCCCCCTCCCACTCGCCCGGATGGCCGCCGACGAGTACGAGCGGCACAGGCCTGCCAAGCAACTCGACAGCACGCGCGTGGGCACTGATCAGGAGAGGCAGGCGCTTGACCGCCGTGTAGCGACCGACGTAGAGGAAGACCGGCCCGCCGGCCCGGAAGGGAGCGAGCTCCTCGTCACGGTAGGCGATGCTCCCCGGCCGACCGCTCTCATCCCATCCGCGCGGCTGCTCGACCAGCCAGCGGCGCCAAAACGCGAGCCGCTCTTCTCCCGCGAGCGGTTGCCGCGAGAAGCGCTCGAGCTCGACGCCGCTCGGGAGGCCGCGCACCTTCGCCCGCTCGAGGCCGAGAAGGAGGGCCGTGTCCGCCTCCGCCCCGGGCGGCACGACCAGCAGGGCGCAGCGCCGCGCCCAGGCTCGCAGCCGCCGGTCCCAATCCCGAGCGTAGCGCCAGCCCGGCGGCGCTCCTGCCTCGATCCTGCGCAGCATGGCGAGCTCGGTCCCGTGCAGCTGGCCCAGCATGGGCAGCGAGGGGAAGCCGCGTGCCGCGGCCTCGTTCGCGGGCGTCAGATGGTGCAGATGGAGCAGGCCGGCGGCGCTCGCGCCGGCGCGCGCGAGCAGCTCGATCCACGCAGCGACGAGCCGTTCGTAGGCGAGATCGTCGACGGCCGCAAAGATGCGATCGGGCGCATCCGGGCGATCCTCGTAGGAGGGCTGGAAGGGAACGGGCGCAACCAGTGGCTCTGGACGCTCGAGCGCGGGCGAGTAGTCGAGCGCGCGGACGTCGAGCCCGGCGAAGAAGCTCCCCGCGTGTGTTGGCTCGCCCGGCTGTCCGAGCGAGCCCGCGGCGAGCGTCAGCTCCCAGCCGGCGGCCGGCAGAGCGCGAGCGAGCGAGCGCGCGACTTGCGCCGACCCGCCACGGGGGAAGAAAAAGAGCACCGAGACGACGCGACCACCCGAACGCCCCACCGGCGGGCGGCGGCGGCGTCGCTCGTACGAGTCTGCCTCCGAGTTCGCCATCGATAAGCAATTCTCTCCGAGAGGGCGCGACCAGGCGTTGCTGGAACTGCAGCGGGCCGGTCGAGTTGCTCGTGTCCCGAGCAGCGGGCCGCGCCGCGTTGGCCGGACGCATGATTAGGTGTCTGTGCATGCGCGTTGACCAGGGGGAAGTGCAGATCCAGGAGCTCGCGGAAGAGCCGCGGCCGTTCAGGGCGCTCTACGAGCACTGGGAGCGGCACCAGTGGTCGCCCTTCGCGATCGACTTCTCCACCGATGCCGCCAGCTTCGCGGCCCTTGACGAGCCGACGCGCGACGGCCTCGTCATGGTGTTCGCGCACCGATTCCACGCCGAGTTCAACGTCGCCGCCCTGCTTGCGCCCTTCCTGCTCGCCGCTCCCGACTACGAGGTGCAGCTCCTGCTCGCGACGCAGGTCGCCGACGAGCACCGCCACATCGAGTCCGTCCTGCGCGTGTACTCGGACGTCTTTGCGGTCGAGGGCGGGATCGCGGCGGTCAAGGCGGTCGCGGATGCGCAGCTCGATCCTGTCGCGGCCGCGCTCTATGCGGCGCTCGACGGCGTCGTCGGCGCGCTCGAGGCGAGCCGTGACGAGGACAGCTTCCTGAAGGCCGTTGTCGCCTACCACTTGATTGCCGAAGGGTCGATCGGGCGTGCGAACCAGAACTTCGCCGCGGCGCAGTTCGATCGGGTCGGCTCGTTCCCCGGCCTGCGCGAGGCGCAGCGGCTCGCGGTGCGGGACGAGGTGCGCCACATCGGCATCGGTGTCTCCTATACGCGCCGACGGCTGACCCGCGACGGCGCCCATGCCCGGGCGCTGATCGAAGAGATCGTCGATGGCTTCCAGGCGCTCGGGGACAGCCTGCTCGAGGACACGGCTCCGGGCGTGCTCGACGACTTCGCCGGCGCCTACGGCGCGGAGCCTGCGACGCTCTGGGCCGAGGTGCTCGACCAGCTACGCCTCCGTCTACGCTCGATCGGCTTCAGCGATGCGGGACGCGACTCACCAAGGCGCGTCATCCACTCCTAGTTCGGTGCGGCAACGGCCGGGCGGCTTTACGCTGGCACTCGCTCGGCCTCGTGCGCTTGCGCTGTGCCAGCCAGAGCAGTTTGCACCGGAGCGAGGTCTGCAAACTCCGGCTCCAGCCGCTTCAGCGCCTGTACCTGCAGCTGGCGCACCCGCTCGCGGGTGAGCCCAAGCTCGCTCGCGACCGTCTCGAGCGACTGCGGCTCGCACTGAAGGCCGAAGCGACGCTCGACGATCAGCCGCTCCCGGTCTGGCAGCCTTTCGAGCCTGCGCCGCACCGTCTGCCCGAGAAGCGAGCGCTCTGCCTCCTCGACGGGGTCAGCGGCAGCCGGATCGGCAAGGAAGTCGGCGAGCTCGGTCTCGCCGTCAGGGCTGACCGCCTGGTTGAGCGAGGACGAGGCCTCGGCGCAGTCAAGCGCCTGGCGGACGCGTCCGAGCGGCAAGCCGGTTGCCTCGGCGAGCTCCTCCAGGCTCGGCTCGCGCCCGAGTGCGGGCGCGAGCGTTCGAGCGGCGAAAGCAAGCTTCTGCTGGCGCTCGCCGACGTGCGTGGGAATGCGGATCATCTTCGCCTGGTCCGCGATCGAGCGCGAGACCGCCTGCCGAATCCACCAATGGGCGTACGTCGAGAACTTGTAGCCCTGCCGCCAATCGAACTTCTCGACCGCGCGGTTCAAGCCGAGCGCGCCCTCCTGGATCAGGTCGAGGAAGGGAACGCCGAGGCGGCGATAACGCTTGGCGATCGAGACGACAAGGCGCAGGTTCGCGTTGATCATCTGCTCCTTGGCAGCGAGGTCGCCACGCTCGACCCGCTTGGCAAGGGCCACCTCCTCGGCGGCGCTCAAAAGGCGGTGACGGCCGATCTCGGCCAGGAACAGATCGCGTCCGCTTTCCCTCAAAGGGCGGAGCCGAGGCTGCGCGGCTCCTCCGTCGGCGTCATTTTTCGAGCGATGCTCCAGCTTGACCCGGGCGGAGGTAGCGGATCGGCCTCTCGGCCGTTGGCAAAGAAGGCGCGTGGAGGGAACGTCGCTGGCTCTCGGTGCCAAAGGGAGGGGCAAGATCGTCGAGCAGCGGGGAGGAGGGTCGCCACTCAACACGCTCCCAGCGTGGCTTGCTACACATCGGGCAGCTCGGAGGTCGCTCGTAAACGACGATGCCGTAGCCGCAGGCAACGCAGCGGTACTCGGTTCGCTTGGCCTTCCTGCCTCCCCCCGCCGCGACCATGTCTCGCTTAACTTCGGAGTCCTCGGTCTCACTCACCAAGGCGACCCTTCCGGGTCGCCCTTCCTCCAACTCGACGATCGACATCTGATCGCCGTCGACGAGGGCAGCAGGTGCAGCTGATGCCGACTCAGATGCCAGCGGACGCGCCACTTGTCTCCCCTCTTTCCTCGGGCCTTCGCCCGACCGAGTTGCGGGCGATTCCGCGCTAGGCTCGGAGCGTGTCGGCTTCCGCCTAGTGCTCGGAGCGTCTCAGCTTCCGCCTAGTCGCGCGTCGACTTCCGCCTAGTCGCGGAACCGCCTCGAAAGACTCGCCCTGACTGGACGGGCCTTTCATTCCTTCAGAACGAGTCGGTGCCTCGCTCTCTCCATAGGCATCACCTCCCGCTTTTCGATTTCGCGGCCGGCCTCTTCGCCGAGGGCGAATGTCTCCTCCGCCCACCGTTCTCGGCCGTCCCGGCCGACAGGTTGCGGACGATCTCCAATGCCTCTTCGGAGGTCTGCACAGACCCGAGGATGGCCTTCTCAACCCCGAGCAGCGAGAGAGCCAACTGATCCTGGGAGAACTCGAGTACTTTCTTGCGCCGCTCGTGCTCAAGCTGACGCCATGCCTGCAGTAGCTGGCGCAACTCCGGATCGTCAGGCGTGATCTGACCCGAGAACTGCCGCCAGGCCTCGAGGTGGTCGCCCCCAGCGGCCACCTGCAGGAAGAGGCGGCCGGCGAACGCGCACACCTCCTCGCTCTGAGCATCATCTAGCTGCTCGAGCCGCCGGCGCTTCTGAGCGACCTCGACAGCGCAATCTTGGGCGAGCGTTCCGACCTCGCGCAACCACTCGCGAGCATCGGGCAGGCGCTTTGTTTGTTTGGTCGCCGCTGCCTCGGAGCGGGCCTTGTCCAGCTCCTGCTGAGCCTTTGCCAGCGCCCGCTCGGCGTCCGCTAGCTCTTCCCGGAGCCGCTGCTCGCGCTCATCCTCGGCCTCGAGTCGAGCGAGTGCATCGGCGTGTTCAGCTTTGCCTGGCTCGGGCAGGGCCTCGATCGCCTGTCGGAGGAGCTGCCGTGCCCTGGCTCCCCTGATATGTCCGGCGAAAACAAGAAGGAGCTGCGCGTCCCGATCGAGGGCTTTGGCGAGCTTTACGAGCGTCTCAGCAACGGGCCGCTCGACCTCGCCCGCCTCGATCCGGCTGATCTGCGCAGCCGAGAGGCCACTCCGCCGCGCCAGCCCCCGCATGGAGAGGCGCGCGCGCACGCGCGCCTCTTTAGTCAGCTCGGCCAGCGTCTGTTCCTGGTCTTGCATCGCGGCCCAAGCTTAGCCGGTTATGTACCGTCGGTCAAATGCTGGTGTTTGCCTCCGATGCGATCATTTTCTGTTACGTAGGGAGACACCAACGCTACCGCCCGTTCGAGGCCCTCGACCGCCTCAGGTTCTGCTTGCTCGAAGCAGCAGTCGATGGCATCGCGTGCTGCTCTCGGAGGCGCTCAGTTCGGGAAGAGCCGTTCCGCTCGCGGCATAGAATGCGGCAGACAGAACATGACAACGCAAGAGGACATAGCGAGCGTCGCCGGCCAGCTGGCCACCCTCACACACACCGTGGAGGAAATGGCGACCCAGCTCAAGGCTATGCGTGAGCGGGCTGACAGCCAGCAGGAGCGCACCGAAAGCCAGCAGGAGCGACAAGAGACTCAACAGGAGCGCATTGACCTAGCGGCGCGAGAACTAACCGAGGTCAGTGACCGTCTGCAAGCTGCGGCGAACGCGCTCCGAGCATCAATCTGATCGCCCCGCTCGGGCAGCCTCGACGTCTACTCGCACACGATCGACCCGGGCGAGGTCAGCGAAAGCGCCCTAAAAACGCTGATTGACGGCTAGCCCCGGCCGCCCTGGTGGTGGCCCGGTGGTGTCCCGAAGGGGCCGCGGCGCAGGAAACACCTGCAAAGCGGCCCTTTCGCGGTTTATAGCCGGTAAATCTCCAACCATGGCCCGCCAACGTCGTCGTGGGGGCGGATCGAGTAGACGCGCGGCTCCCGTCGGAGGCTGTCGTAGAACCGCGTCTCGCGCGGGTAGTGGCTCGCCGCGGCGAGCACGGGGTCCTCGACGGCCCCGGTGACGACGACGTAGCGGACGCCCCGGGCGCGGAGCCGTCCTAGGTCCCGGTTCGGGTCGTACGGCTGGCCGGGCCGCGGGAGCCTGAGCCCGAGGACTCGGTGACCGGGGAAGTCCGGGGTCGACGGGTCGGCGGCGAGGTACGCGCCGCGCGGCAGATGTTGGACGACCCAGTGCTCGGCTACGACGCGTGCGTCGGTCTTCGTCAGGTCGCGCGCGTCGCGCACGCTCCACGTGAGCGGGACGACGAGCATCAGGAGCGTCACCGGCGCGAGCGCCCGGAGGCGGCCGGCGAGCGCGCCCAGGGCGGGCACGAGCGGGAGCACGTAGCGATCGAAATGCGAGTGCAGCAGGAGCAGGTTCGCGAAGTAGACGAGAACGAACGTGCCGAGCACGAGATCGGCGCGGGTGCGGTGGACGAGGGCGACGACGAGGCCGGCGACCGCGATCAGGAGCGCGGGCCCGAAGCCGTCCCAGAGCCTGCCGGCGAACGCGATCGGCGCGGCGTGGTCGTTCTCGAAGCCGAGCCAGCCGGTATGCGCCCAGCGCTCGACGCGCCACGCATCTCCGGCGGCCTGCCGGAAGTCGATCAGCACGTACGGGCTCGTTGCCGCGAAGGCGACGACCGCGAGCGCGGCGCCGATTGCGAGTCGTCTCCATCTCCCCCACGCGGCCGCGACGAGCGGCGCGAGGAGGATGATCCCCGGGTACTTCGCGCTCGCCGCGAGCCCGACCGCGAGGCCGGCGAGCTCGATCCGGCCCGAGACCATCAGCGCCAGCGCGACCGTGACGCCGACGGTCAGCGGCACGTCCGTGACGGCCATGCGCGAATAGGCCATGTAGGTCGTCTCGACGGCAACCGCGGCCGCCGCCACGAAGCCCGCGACCGGCCCGTACGCGGCCCGTCCCAGCCACCACGCGGCCGCAACCCCGCCGAGCGCGATCGCGACCAGCACGATCCTGGCCGTCAGGTACGAGGGCTCGTGCTGCCAGGCCTGGAAAGGCGCCAGCACGTACATGACCAGGGTCGGGTAGTCGAACCAGTGCGGATCGAGCCCGGCGCCGTGCGTCATCGCCCACGCGCGCGGGACGATGTTCCGCTCGTCGGGGTTCAGCAGCGGGTACGGAAGGCCGTACCGGATGCCGACGAGGCGCAGCGCAGCGGCGAGCACGAGCACGGCCGAGAGCGCGACCCAGGGGCCACCCCACCGGTTGACGGCTGCGTCAGACCTCGGGCGGGGCCGCACGAACGAGGCCTGCGAGGTTGTGCACGGCGACGATCACGGCGTCCACTCCGGCGCGCTCCAGCTCGGCGATCTCGTCGGGGGTCGTGACCTCGACGTCGGCGATCGCGAGCTTGCCGGCGGGGATGTCGGGCACCAGGTCGAGCACACTCTCGAGCGGATCGTCGGCGTCGCCGGCCTCTTGCGGCGCGAGCAGGAAGATCTCCGGGTCGAGTCGCTCGAGGGCGAGCACGAGCTCGTCCGCGTCGCGTACCTCGACGACGCACTCGAGGCCGATGTCGTGCGCCTCCTGCCAGCGGCGCTCGACGTACTCGGCGTCATCGTCGAGCGAGCCGGCCGCGAGCAGCAAGGCGTCCGCGCCCGCCGTGAGCGCCTCGGCCGGCGATGCATCGAGTCGCCAGAGGATCGGCAGCCCCGTCGCGTCCCGGACTTCGGGGATGTTCGCGTCGAGGACGACGCCCTCGGCCCCGGCGCGCTCGGCCGCCGAGGCGGCGTTGGCGTCGGCGGCGGGTGCGATCAGCGAGATGCCGTCGCCCTCGGAGATCGCCTGGCTGAAACGGCGCTGGCCGATCATGGACGGCGCATCGTAACTAGACGCCGATCGGATGCCAGACGGTCTTCAGCTCGAGGAAGGACGCGATCTCCCACGGGCTCTGATCGTCCGCTGCGCCTCGGACGACACGCTTGACGTTCTCCGCCGCCAGCCGCTCGAGCTCCTCGGCCTGCCCGTCGGCGCCTGCCAGGTCGATCGCGTTCACGTCCATGTGCCCGGCGAGCCAGGGCGCGAGCTCCTCGCGGGAGCCGGTCAGCAGGTTCACCACTCCGCCGGGGACGTCGGAGGTGGCGAGCACCTCGGCCAGCTCGACCGCCGCGAGCGGGTGCGTCTCGGACGCGACGACGACCGTCGTGTTGCCGCCGACGATCGCGGGGGCGACGCGTGAGACCAGGCCGGCGAGGGGCGGCTCGTCGGGCGCGAGGATGCCCACGACGCCGGTCGGCTCGGGCACCGTGAAGTTGAAGTACGGGCCGGCGACCGGGTTCGACGAGCCGAGCACCTGCGCGAGCTTGTCCGCCCAGCCGGCGTACCAGACGAGCCTGTCGATCGAGCGGTCGACCTCGTCGGCGCCGGAGCTCAGCTCTGCGAACTCGGCGCGGCGCGCCTCGAGCATCTCGGCGATCCGATAGACGACCTGGCCCCGGTTGTAGGCGGTCATCGACGACCACTTGGCGAACGCGGCACGGGCGGCTCGGACGGCGTCGCGGAGGTCCTTGCGGGAGCCGCGGGCGACGTTCGCGCCCCCGGCCTCGTACGTGCGGCCGGACTCCGAGCGCGGGAATTCGCCCCCGATGTAGAGCTTGTACGTCTTCTTGACCGGCAGCCGGCTCACTCGAACTCCAGGTACGGCTCGAGCCCGTGCCGCCCGCCCTCGCGGCCGAAGCCCGACTCCTTGTAACCGCCGAACGGCGAGGCCGGGTCGAAGCGGTTGTACGTGTTCGCCCAGATCACGCCCGCCCGCAGCTTCTGCGCCATCGCCAGGATGCGCGAGCCCTTCTCCGTCCAGACGCCCGCCGACAGCCCGTACGGCGTGTTGTTCGCCTTCTCGACCGCCTCGTCGGGCGTGCGGAACGTGAGCACCGAGAGCACCGGCCCGAAGATCTCCTCCTGCGCGATGCGGTAGCTCTGAGCGACGTTCGTGAAGACGGTCGGCGCGAACCAGTAGCCCTTCTCGGGGAGCCGGCACGGGGGCTGGTAGATCTCTGCGCCCTCCTCCTCGCCCGCGGCGACGAGCTCCTTGATCTTGTCGAGCTGCTGGCGGGAGTTGATCGCGCCCACATCCGTGTTCTTGTCCAGCGGATCGCCGACGCGCAGCGTAGTCAGTCGGCGCTTGAGCTTGCCGATGAGCGGCTCGTAGATCGACTCCTGGACGAGCAGGCGCGAGCCGGCGCAGCAGACGTGGCCCTGGTTGAAGTAGATGCCGTTGACGATTCCCTCGACGGCCTGGTCGAGCGCGGCGTCGTCGAAGATCACGTTCGCCGCCTTGCCGCCGAGCTCGAGTGTCAGATGCTTGCCGGTGCCCGCGAGCTGGCGCTGGATCGACTTGCCGACCTCGGTCGAGCCCGTGAAGGCGATCTTGTCGACATCGGGATGCTCGACGAGCGCTGCGCCGGTGCGGCCGTCGCCGGTGACGATGTTGACGACGCCCGGCGGGAGCTCGGCCTGCCGCAGGACGTCCGCGAAGAGGAGCGCCGAGAGCGGCGTCGTCTCCGCCGGCTTGAGGACGACCGTGTTCCCGGCCGCGAGCGCCGGCGCGATCTTCCACGAGAGCATCAGCAGCGGGAAGTTCCACGGCACGATCTGCCCCGCGACGCCGATCGGACGCGGCTTGCGGTTCGGGAACGCGTACTCGAGCTTGTCCGCCCAGCCGGCGTAGTAGAAGAAGTGCGCCGCGGAGAGCGGAAGGTCGACGTCGCGCGACTCGCGGATCGGCTTGCCGCCGTTCAGCGACTCGAGGACCGCGAACTCGCGCGAACGCTCCTGGAGGATACGCGCGATCCGGAACAGGTACTTGGCGCGCTCCGCGGGCGAGGTTGCGGACCAGCCGTCGTCGAACGCCTCACGTGCCGCGCCGACGGCCTGGTCGACCTCCTCGCGCGTCGCCTGCCCGATCTCGGCAAGCGGCTCCTCGCTCGACGGGTCGATCGTCGTGTACGCCTCGCTCGGCTCGAGCCACTGACCACCGACGAAGTGGCCGTACCGCTCGCGCAGCTGGACGAGGTCGCGAGCCTCCGGCGCCGGCGCGTAGTCCCATGCCGCCGGAACCGGCGCCCGGTCCCGCTTGCGCTCGAGCTCGCTCACGACGAGCCCCCGGGGCTACGCCCACCACCCACCCCCCACCCATAGAGGGTGGGGCTGGACGGTAGCCGGCGGTGGCGCGCGCGTGTGTGCCGATTTCGGGCCGAATCAGTCAATGGTGAAGTAGTCCGGGCTCTGGTACCTGCCCGTCTTCTCCTTTCGGATCTGCATCAGGACGTCGTTCAGCAATGACGACGCACCCATCCGATACAGGTCTGGCGTCAGCCACTCGGGGCCGAGCGTCTCGTGCAGCTGCACGAGGTACTGGACCGCCTGCTTCGCGTGCCGGATCCCACCCGCCGGCTTCATCCCGACCCGCCGCCCGGTCTCCTCGTAGACGTCCCGAATCGCCTCTAGCATCACCAGCGTCACGGGCAGCGTGGCTGCCGACGGGAGCTTCCCCGTCGACGTCTTGATGAAGTCCGCGCCCCCCGCGATCGCGAGCAGGCTCGCCCGGCGCACGTTGTCGTACGTCCCGAGCTCGCCAGTCTCGAGGATCACCTTCACGTGCGCCTCGCCGGCGGCCTCCTTCACCTGGACGATCTCGTCGTAGACCTTCGCGTAGCGGCCCGACAGGAAAGCGCCGCGGTCGATGACCATGTCGACCTCGTCCGCGCCCATCTCCACGACCTCCCGCACCTCGGCCACCTTCACGTTCGTCGGCGCCTGGCCTGACGGGAACGCGGTCGCCACCGACGCGACCTTGACGCTCGTCCCGCGCGTGCGCTCGACCGCGGTCGGCACGAGATTCGGATAGACGCAGATCGCCGCGACCGACGGAACCGTCGCGTCCGACGGGTCGGGCCGGATGCCCTTTGACGTCAGCGCCGCGACCTTCCCGGGCGTGTCCGCGCCCTCGAGCGTCGTCAGATCCATCATCCGCACCGCCAGGTCGAGCGCGAACAGCTTGGCCTCGCGTTTGATCGACCGCTTGGCGAGCGTCCCGGCACGCTCCTCCAGGGCGACTGCGTCGACCGAGCCGATCCGCGGCAGCCGCGGCTCGAGCGGGAGCTCGAATCCCGTTGCCAGCACCGGCGCCTTGGCCATACGAGGAGTCTAGCCCTGCACCGGCAGCTCACCGGCAAGCGTGTACTCCCAGCCCTCCTGCCACTCGAACGGCGCCCCGACGACATCCTCGAGCGGGGCTCCCAGCAGCAGATGTTCGAGCGCCCAGCGGTTCGCCGAATGCGCGACCAGCAGGACGCGCGAGCCGTCCCGGTCGGGGAAGAGATCGTTCAGGAAGCCCGTGGTGCGCTCGACGACCTGCCGGTAGCTCTCGCCGCCCGGGAACGGCTCGTCGATCCGCCGCAGGCGCTCCTGCTCGTCGAGGTCGGCGGCCGGTCCACCGTTCAGCTCGCCGTAGTTGCACTCGCGGAGCCGCCAGTCCTGGTGGACCGGCAGCCCCGAGCCGGCAAACGCGATCTCCGCGGTCTCGATCGCGCGGGCGAGATCGGAGATGAAGACGGCTGCGAGGCCATCGTCGCGCCGCCGCCGGCCCAGCTCGGCCGCCTGCACGCGGCCCCTCTCCGACAACGCGCCCTCGAGCCAGCCGGTGGCGATCCCCGTCTCGTTGTCGATCGTCGTCGAATGCGTCTCGTAGACGAGCTCGATCGCCATCAGATGCCGAGTCGCTCGAGCAGCCTCTCGTCCCGGCGCCACTTCGGCTTGACCTTGACCTTGAGCTCGAGGAAGACGGGGTGCCCGAGCAGATGCTCGATCTCGGGCCGGGCCCGCACCCCGATCTCTTTCACGATCGACCCGCCTTTGCCGACGACGATCTGCTTCTGGGACTCGGTCTCCACGTAAAGGCTCGCGCGCACGACCTTCTCATCGACCTCCTCGACCTCGACGGAGATCGCGTGCGGAACCTCCTCGCGCGTGAGCGCCAGCGCCTTCTCTCGGATCAGCTCCCCGACCTCCTCCACCGCAGAGAGATCGCTTCGCTGGTCCGGCGGGAAGTACGCAGGCCCCTCGGGCAGCAGCTCGAAGAGCTCCTCGCGCAGCTCCGCGACGCCGTCGCCGGTCTTCGCGCTCACCGGGTGCAGCGCGTGGAAGTCGCCGAGCTTGGACGCCGTGTCCATCTGGGTCGCGACGTGCCCGGGCTTGAGCCGGTCGACCTTGTTCAGCGCGATCACGACCGGCACGCCCAGGGAGAAGATCCGCTTGGCGATGAAGCGATCCCCGGCGCCGATCCTCTCTCGCGTCGAGAGGACGAAGAGGACCGCGTCGACGTCCTCGAACGCGTGGTCGACAGTGCGCTGCATGCGCTCGGTCATCGGATCGAGGGGGCGCTGGAAGCCGGGCAGGTCGACGAGGACGAGCTGGTAGCCGTCGCCGTTCACGACTCCCGAGATCCGCCGACGCGTCGTCTGCGGCTTGTCGGAGACGATCGCGACCTTGCCGCCGGCGAGAGCGTTGACGAGGGTGGACTTGCCCACGTTGGGGCGCCCAGCGACCGCGACGAACCCGGACTTCACAGCTCGAACGTCTCGGGAAGCAGCTCCGCGGGTGTGCGCGTGACGATCTCCCCGGCCGCGTTCTTGAACGTGACTCGGTCGAATCGGAACTCGTAGATCCACTGCCTGCACCCGCCGCAGGGCGACGCGGTGATCGCGATTTCCTCGAGATCGCCCGGACGACAGCCCGCGACGACCGCGCAGGCGATCGCCGTCCGCTCCGCGCAGATTCCGAGCGGATACGAGGCGTTCTCGACGTTCACGCCCTCGAACAGCCGGCCGTCTCGCGCTTGCACGACTGCTCCGACGTGGAAGTTCGAGTAGGGCGCGTACGCGCGCTCGGCCGCGGCGACGGCCTGGTCGTACAACTCTCGGCTCATCCGAACACCTGGAAGATGACGAGCACGGACAGAGCGCCCAAGAGGCCACCGTAGACGACCTCGAGAAACGAGTGCACGCCCGACTCGATCCGCGTCTGCGCGACGAGCACCGCCATCAGGAACGTCAGCGAGGTGATCAGGAACCAGTGCTGCGAGTCGCCGACGACCTGTGTCACGGCCATCCAGCTTCCGAACGCGACGGCGGCGTGTCCCGAAGGAAGCCCCCCGCGTAGCGGCGTCCCGCGGCCCGTGTACGCCTTCGTGCCCAGCACGAGGATGATCGTCAGCACGAGCGCGATCACGGTCAACTCGGCCGGCGCGTCGCGCAGGCGCTCGATCAGCCGTGAGCTGCGGTTGACGAAGACGTCGGAGAAGACGAGGTACCCGACGGCGACGGCGTTCACCGTCGCGATCAGCACGGCGCCGGCGGCGATGTCCTTCGCAAGCTTGGCGAGCGGGTCGAACGACGTCGTCGCGACGTCGATCCCGGCCTCGAGCGCCGAGTTGATCATCTCCGCGATCAGCACGAACGAGATCACGATCAGCAGCGCGATCAGCTCCAGCCTCCCCACGCCGACCGCGATCGCGGCGATCAACACGGCTGCGGCGATCGCGAAGTGGATGCGCATGTTCCGCTGTGTGCGCAGGACGTGGATCACGCCCTCGAAGGCGAAGTTGAAGCTCTCCAGGAGCGAAGGGCCGCGGCGGGTGGGAGCAGCCATCAGGCGAGCTCCGCCTCGCGGCGTTCCATCTCGGCGCCGTGGTCGTAGCCGAGCAGGTGCAGAAGCCCGTGGACGAGCGGCGCCCGCCACCTCCCGCCGACGACCTGCGGACAGAGGATCGCGTCGCCCAACTGGCGCGGAACGCCGTCGGGTAGCTCGTCCCGGCCGTCGATCGGGAACGAGAGGACATCGGTCGCCTCGTCCTGGCCAAGGTGCTCGCGCTTCAACGCGCGCATCTCGTCCGGGCCGACGAAGAGCAGCCCGAGGTCGCCCTCGTCGATGCCCTCGGCCGAGAGCACACGGCGCGCCAGCTCCTCGGCGGCCTGTTCGTCGACGTCTGCTCCGCTCCGGTTCTCGATCTCGACCGTCACCAAGGCGTCACTTCCGCCGCTGCGTGCCGGTCTCCTCCGCGTGCTTGCGGTACGCCTCCACGATGCGCTGGACGAGCTTGTGCCGGACGACGTCCTCGTGGCCGAAGGGGACGAAGGCCACGCCGTCGAGGGAGCCGAGGATGTCCTGCACCTGGATCAGCCCCGATGCCTGCTCGCGCGGCAGGTCGACCTGGGTCACGTCGCCGGTGACGACGATCTTCGAGCCGAAGCCGAGGCGCGTCAGGAACATCTGCATCTGCTCGGGGCTCGTGTTCTGCGCCTCGTCGAGGATGATGAACGAGTCGTTCAGCGTGCGGCCGCGCATGAACGCGAGCGGCGCCACCTCGACGATGCCCTTCTCCATGTGCGAGGCCAGGCGGTCGGCGTCGAGCATGTCGTAGAGGGCGTCGAAGAGCGGGCGCAGGTACGGGTCGACCTTCTCGAGCATCGTCCCCGGGAGGTAGCCGAGCCGCTCGCCGGCCTCGACCGCCGGGCGGGTGAGGATGATCCGGCCCACTTGGCGGTCGGCGAGCGCCGCGACCGCGAGGGCCATGGCCAGATACGTCTTGCCCGTGCCGGCCGGGCCGATCCCGAACGTGACCACGCAGTCGCGAATCGCGTCCACGTAGCGCTTCTGGGTGACGGTCTTGGGCGCGATCTTCTTGCCGCGATGCCGCCAGACGACGTCCTCGAAGACCTCGCGCACGTCCTCGACCTGATCGAGCGCGCCGAGCACCGCATCGACGGTCGACGGGCCGATCTCGTGTCCGCCCTCGGCGAGCTCGACGAGCTCGTCGACGACCGCACGGGCTTCCGTCACACGCTCGTCGTCGCCCTCGATCGTCAGCCGGTTCCCGCGGAGGCGAATCGTGACCCGGAGCCTGTCGCGAAGGGCCTCGAGCACGCCGTCGCCGATCGCCGCGAGCTCCGCGGCGACGTCGTTCGAGACATCGAACACCTGTTGCATGGACCGAAGTGTAGGCGTGGCCACGCCGGCCGGCCGCGACGCTTTCGGCTCGAATCCGGCACAGACACGGGCGCTTTTCCCCGATACGATCGCCTTGGGGAGGAGGTTGGGGCTACCGGATAAGGAGGCGCCGAAGCCGGAAGCGCTCAGGCGAGCTTCTCGCGGACGAGCTGGCTCACCGCCGACCCGTCGGCGCGGCCCGCGACCTGCGGCATCACGTCGGCCATCACGCGGCCCAGATCGCGGATGCTCGTCGCGCCGCACTCGGCGATCGCGTCGTCGATGATCGTCTCCAGCTCGTCCTCCGACAGAGGCTCGGGCATGAACTCCTCGATCACCGTCAGCTCATCCTCCTCGGCCTCGGCCCGCTCCTCGTTGCCGGCCGCCCGGTACGCCTCAGCGGCCTCGAGCCGCTTCTTGCGCTCGCGCTGGAGCACCTGGAGCTCCTCCTGGTCGTTCAGCTCGCGCTGCAGCTCCTTCTCGGCCGAGCGCAGGTTCGAGAGGATCAGCCGCAGCGTGTCGCGGCGCGGGGCGTCGCGCTCGCGCATCGCGACGGCGAGCTCCTCCTCGATCTCGGCGATCAGGCTCATCCGGGAATCCCCATCATCCGCCCACCGAGCAGGTGCCAGTGCAGGTGGAACACCGTCTGCCCGCCTCCGGGGCCGACGTTGACGACGACACGGTAGTCCTCCAGCCCCACCTCGCGCGCGGTCTCGGCGACGAACTCGAGCATCCGCTGCGTCTCTTCCGCCGGAAACTCGCCGATGTCGCGGAACGTCGCGACGTGGCGCTCGGGAATGACGAGCAGGTGCGTGTCGGCGCGAGGGTTGATGTCCGCGACCACGACGAAGCCGTCGCCTTTCCGGACGTGGTCGCCCTCCGCGTAGATCCTGCAGAAGAGGCAGTCAGACGGCACCGACGATTCCTTCCTCGGCGACGCCGACGGCACGCACGCGCACGAGCTCGCCAACCGGAACGGCCGCGTCCACGAGCCACGGCGAATAGTCGTCGCCGTATCCGCGCCCGGGGCGGTCGACGAGCACTTCGTCGGTTGCGCCGAGCTTCAAGCGCCAGCGAGTGAGGCAAGCCTCGTGCGAGTCGGCGCGCAGCCGCGCGCTGCGGAGCTTCTTGGCCGACGACGGCACGGGATCCTCGGCGGCGGTCGCCGTCCCGGGCCGGGGCGAGTACGGGAAGACGTGCACCTTCGTCACGCCCGCCGTCGCGAGCACCCGGCGCGTGCGCTCGAACGCCTGCTCGTCTTCGGCGGGAAAGCCGACGATCACATCGGCGGTGACGTTGAAGTCCGAGAGCGGCTCGAGGCGTCGGAGGTACGTCGCCGCCGTGTAGCGCCGCCCCATGGCGCTCAGCACGCGGTCGTCGCCCGATTGCAGCGGCACGTGCAGGTGCCTGGCGACGGCCGGCGTCTCGCGCAGCGCTTGCACGAGCTTGTCGTTCACGTGGTTGACCTCGATCGAGGAGAGGCGGAGACGCTCGAGGCCGGGCGTCGCTCCCGCCTCGCGCACGAGCCTCGCGAGCGTGTAACCGCGCTCCCGATCGCGGAAGCAGCCGAGGTTGATCCCTGTCAGGACGACCTCGCGATGCCCCTGCTCGACCCGCTTGCCGACCTCCCGCAGAACTGCGTCGGCGCTCCGGCTCCGCGAGGCCCCGCGGACGACCGGGATCACGCAGAACTTGCAAGAAAAGCTGCACCCATCCTGGACGCGGACGAACGCACGGACCCGGTCGAGCCGCGCCTCGGCCTGCACGCACCCGATCGCACCGACGTCCCCTGCGACGAACGCCGCCGTCTCCTCGGCCCGCCGCGAGACGACGGTCACGTTCTCGGGCAGGCCTGCGAACGCGCGCTCGAGGTTGGCTGCACACCCGGTCACGTAGACGCGCCTGTGGGTTCGCGCAGCCCGCGACGCAGCCTGACGGGACTTGCGCACCGCCTCGTTCGTCACACAGCACGTGTTGACGACTGCCACCTCGGCCCCGCTGCGCTCCTCATGGCCGTCTCGGAGCAGCGCCTCGCGGATCGCGTGCGCATCCGAGTGCGAAACCTTGCAGCCGAGGAAGCGGACGGAGAACGTCGCCACGGGAGGCGGATGCTACTCCCGCCTGAACACGTCGGCCGCCCACTCGTCCTGAACGCGACGCTCGACGTGCCCGAACCCGGCGACGGCCGGCCGGTCCGGCTCGTAGTAGCCCGAGGTCACGAGCACACGGCATCGCGCCGACGGCTCGAGCTGCGAGATCGTCCTCAGGTCGATGTTCGCGACCGCGATCTCGGCATCCGGCAAAGCCGCGCCACCTGCGTCGAGCAGCTTCGCGTCGACGACGACGCCGTTCGCCTCGGCGTTGCGCATCGTCGCCTCGACCGCCGCCTCGTCGACGTCGACCGCGGTAACCGGCTCGTAGCCGAGCCTGCACGCCGCGATCGCGAGCACGCCCGAGCCGGAGCCGACGTCGAGGAAGCTCGCACGCTCCAATGACTGGATCAGCTCGAGACAGAGCTGTGTCGTCGCGTGCGCGCCCGTTCCGAACGCGAGCCCTGGGTCGATCACGACCGGCACGAGACCGGGCATCGGCCGCTCCCACGGCGGCCCGACCCAGAGCGACCCCACCTCGACCGGGCGGTGGAAGCGCATCCACTCGCTCTCCCAGCCGTCAGGGACGGGCTCGACGCGGGCGTCGGGGAACCTCGCGCGCAGCCGTTCGGCTCCGGCGTCGTCGGTGAACGCGACGAGCTCCGTCGCCTCGGGGCCGGCAAGCTCGGCGAACCCTTCCGGAAAGAGCTCGAGCATCGCCGCTGTCGCCTCCTCGACGAGCTCGCCGGGAACGACGACGGAAGCGCGCAGCAGGCTCAGCGAAAGGCGCTCTTCAGCTTCTCGAAGAAGCCCTCGTCGGGCTTGTACGTCTCCTCGTTCGCCGTCTGCTCGAACTCGCCGAGCAGGCGCCGCTGCTCCTCGGTCAGCTGTCTCGGCACGACGACGTTGACGAGGACGCGGTGATCACCCCGGCCGAAGCCCTGGAGCACGGGCATGCCGCGGCCGCGAAGAACGCGAACGGCGCCGGGCTGCGTCCCGGCCTCGAAGTCGAGCTCCTCCTCGCCCTCGAGCGTGGCGATCGTCGCCCTGGCGCCGAGCGCTGCCTCGGTCATCGTCAGGTCGACGGTCGAGTAGACGTCGTCGCCCTCGCGCACGAGCCGCTCGTGCGGACGGATCCGGACGAGCACGTAGACGTCGCCCGCCTGTCCCCCGAGCGCGCCCGCATGGCCCTCGCCCGAGAGCCGGATGCGCTGTCCGTCGTGGATGCCCGGCGGGACCTCCACGTCGAGGCTTCGCTCATCGAGCGTCCGTCCCGCGCCGGAGCAGGCCTCGCACGGATGCTCGATGATGCGCCCGCTCCCTCGGCAGCGTGCGCAGGCCTGCGTGCGAATGAACTCACCGAGTGCGGTGCGGGTCACGTGCTGGATCCGGCCCGTGCCCGCGCAGTCCTCGCAGGTCGAGACCGGAGTGCCGGGCTGGACGCCGTCGCCGCCGCACTCCGCGCAGCGCATGGCGACCTGGACCGGCACCGCACGCGTGACGCCGGTTGCCGCCTCCTCGAGGTCGATCTCGATCTCCGCGGCGATATCGGCTCCGCGGGCGCGCCGCGGCCCGGTCGCCACCCCGAAGACGTCGTCGCCGAAGAAGGCCGAGAAGATGTCGGCCAGGTTCCCGAAGTCGAACGCGGTCGGCCGGAACCCGCCGCTCCGCAGGCCCGCGTGCCCGAAGCGGTCGTACAGCTCCCGGGTCTCGGACTTCGAGAGCACCTCGTACGCCTCCACGACCTCCTTGAAGCGCTCGTCCGCGTCCGGCGCGTCCGACACGTCCGGGTGCAGCTCGCGTGCGAGCCGCCTGAACGCGCGCTTGATATCGGCCTCCGTCGCCGAGCGGCCGATACCGAGCACCTCGTAGTAGTCGCGACCCGTGGTCGCCATCAGTTCTCTTCGTACACCGCTTCGACGAAACGGGAGAGCTCGTGCGCGGCCGCCCGGACCGAGCGGATCGCCTTCTCGTAGTCCATGCGCAGCGGACCGACGAGGCTGACCGCCCCGAGCGTGCGGGTCGAGAGGCCGTACGAAGCGCCGACGAGCGCGACGTCGCGCAGCGCCGGGTTGTCGAGCTCGACGCCAACGCGGACGAACGGCCTTCGCGAGCCGAGCGTCTCGCCGAGCAGCTCGAGGATCGCCGCCCGCTTCTCGAGCGCCTCGAGGAGCCGCCGGCAGGCCTCGAGCTCGTCAGCTCTCACCTCCGCGAGCAGGCTTGCGGCGCCTCCCACGTAGAGCCGTTGCTCGTCCTCGCCCGTGAGCTCGGTGAAGGCGGGTCGCAGGAGCTCGAGGAAGGCGCGCTCGCGACCGGACAGCGCCGGATCGTCGAAGCGGCGGCGCAGCGCCGCGCTCCCGAGCTCGAGCCCGGCGAGCTCCTCGTTCAGGTACTCCCCCGCCCAGAAGGCGAGACCCATGTCGACAGGGTCGGCCAACGCGAAGAGCCGCTTCGACACTCCGCCCGTCGACGTGATCATCACGACCAGCAGCACCTGCGGCTGGAGGACGAGCACCTCGATGTGCCGTACGGTCGCCGTCTGAAGCCGTGGCGCGGAGACGAGGGCCAGCAAACGCGTGGCCTGCGAGAGGGTCTCGGTCGTCTCCTGGAGAGCCGCCTCGAGCTCGCTGCGCGCAGCCGCAAGGGCGAGCGGGAACGGGCTCGGGCGCGGCTCGAGCCGCTCGAGCAGGAAGTCCGCGTAGGAGCGATACCCGGCCTCCGTCGGCACCCGCCCGGCCGAGGTGTGCGGATGGGTGAGCAGGCCGAATCGCTCGAGCTCGGCCAGCTCTGCCCGCACGGTCGACGGCGACACGGACATGGCCGCGCGCGCGACGAGATTCTTCGAGCCCACCGGCTCGCCGCTCTCGACGTACTCCTCGACGACGCGTCTCAGGATCTCCGCCTGGCGCTCCGTCAGCGTTGTGCCTGCTTCAGACATCTCTATGCAGGGAATTTTAGGCGAGCAGCTCTACGGTCACGGCGCCGCCGAGCCGCCGCCCGCGCGGAGTCAGGACCAGGGTCCGCTGTCCGTCCCCGTCGGCACGGAGGGTCGCGAGACCGAGCCGCTCGATGCGGCCGAGCGCGGCCGGGTCGACGGAGCGCTCCGCCTCGGCGAGCGGCAGCCCCGTGTCGAGCCGCAGGCCTAGCATCAGCCGCTCCTGGTCACGGGTCAGCGCGTCGAGCTCCTCGACCTCGCGTGGCGGCGCGTCGCCCCGCGCGAGCGCGCTCACGTACGCGTTCAGCCGCGGCGTGTTCCGCCGGCGCTCGTCGCCGAGCGTCGAGACCGCGCCGATCCCCAACCCGAGGTAGTCGCGCCCGAGCCAGTACGCGAGGTTGTGCCGCGCGCGCAGGTCACGCCCTCCCGCGTGGTCGGCCGCGAGGCAGAAGTTCGCCGTCTCGTACCAGCGATAGCCGGCCCCGTTCAGCCGCTCGACGACGAGCTCGAAGTACCCCTCCATCGCCTCGGCCTGGCGAGCGACCTCCGCCCCGTGCGCGTGGGCGAACCTCGTGCCCGGCTTGGCTTCGAGCTCGTAGTACGAGACGTGCTCCGGTGCGAGCGCGAGCGCTTCGTCGATGTCACGTTCGAGTGCGGCGGTGCTCTGGCCGGGGATCCCGTGCAAGAGGTCGAGCGAGATGTTGTCAAAACTGGCATCACGAAGATGGTAGAAGGCGCGTCGGACGGCGGCCGGCGACGCCCTGCGTTCGAGCACGTGCAGGAGCTCCGGCTGGAAGCTCTGCGCACCGAGCGAGACGCGCGTCACTCCCGCCTCCCGAAGCAACCGCGCAAGCGCGGCCGTGACGGTCTCGGGATTCGCCTCGACCGTCACCTCGTCGGCAACGGGCAGCGCCTCGAGGAGCCGCCGCAACTCGGGGCCGTCGGTGAGCGTGGGCGTGCCGCCTCCGAGAAACACGGTCTCGACTCGATCGCCGAGCCGGTCGCGCTCGAGCTCGAGCTCCGCCAGAAGAGCGTCGACGTACCGGCCGTGCCAACCCTCGCGGCCGACCACGGTCACGAAGTCGCAGTAGCCGCAGCGGTGCGCGCAGAACGGCAGGTGCACGTAGAGATGTCGAACGCGCCCGCTCATCGCTTCGTGTCGTCCAGGTTGAGCACGGCGAGGAACGCCTCCTGCGGGACCTCGACGGCGCCGACCTGCTTCATCCGCCGCTTGCCGGCCTTCTGGCGCTCGAGGAGCTTGCGCTTGCGCGTGATGTCGCCGCCGTAGCACTTGGCCAGCACGTCCTTGCGCTTGGCTTTGATCGTCTCGCGCGCGATCACACGCGAGCCGATCGCCGCCTGCACGGCGACGTCGAACATCTGGCGCGGAATCTCCTCCCGCAGCCGGTCGACGAGAGCTCGCCCGCGCGAGTACGCCTCGTCGCGGTGGAGGACGAGTGACAGCGCATCCACGGGCTCCCCGCCGACGAGGACGTCGAGCCGGACGAGCTCACCCTCGCGAAAGCCGGCGAAGTCGTAGTCGAACCCGGCGTAGCCGCTCGTCCGCGACTTCAGCTGGTCGTAGAAGTCGAAGACGATCTCCGCGAGCGGCAGCTCGTAGACGAGCAGAACCCGCTCGGGCGACGGGTATTCCATGTGATCGAAGCGGCCGCGGCGGTCGTTGCACAGCTCCATCACCTGGCCGACGCGGTCTTTCGGGACGACGATCGAGGCGCGCACGTATGGCTCGTCGACCTGCTCGCGCTCGGGCGGCATGTCCGCGGGGTTATGCACCTCGACCACGTCACCCGCTGCGGTCGTGACCTTGTACGCGACCGTCGGCGCGGTGACGAGCAGGTCGAGGTCGAACTCGCGCTCGAGCCGCTCGCGGACGATCTCCATGTGCAGCAGACCGAGGAAGCCGCAGCGGAAGCCGAAGCCGAGCGCCTGTGAGGTCTCGGGCTCGTACGACAGCGAGGCGTCGTTCAGACGGAGCCGCTCGAGGGCGTCGCGAAGCTGCGGGTACTCGTCCGAGTCCGTGGGGAAGAGCGCCGCGAAGACCATCGGCTTCACGTCCTTGTACCCCGGCAGCGGCTCGCTCGCAGGGTGTGCCTGGGTCGTGAGCGTGTCCCCCACGCGCAGCTTCGCGACATCCTTGAGGCCCGTGACGATGTACCCGACCTCGCCGGCGCCGAGGGTTTCGGCCGCCTTCATCGTCGGCGAGAAGAAGCCGACCTCTTCCGTCTCGAAGCGGGTGCCCTGCGCCATTGCGAGCACGTTCTCGCGCGCGTGGAACTGGCCGTCGACGACGCGGACGAAGGCGACGACGCCGCGGTACTGGTCGTACGACGAGTCGAAGACCAGCGCGCGGGCGGGCGCCCGCGGGTCGCCGTTCGGTGGCGGGATGCGTTCGACGATCGCGTCGAGCATCGCCTCCACGCCGTCGCCGGTCTTCGCCGAGACGCGCACGACGTGCTCCGCCAGCTCGCCGACGAGAGCGGCCAGCTCCGCGGCCGCACCCTCGGGGTCGGCCTGCGGGAGATCGATCTTGTTCGCAACGGGCAGCAGCTCCAGGTCGTTCTCGATCGCGAGGTAGGCGTTCGCGACGGTCTGCGCCTCGATCCCCTGCGCGGCATCGACGACGAGCACGGCCCCCTCGCAGGCCTGCAGCGCCCGCGAGACCTCGTACGTGAAGTCCACGTGCCCTGGCGTATCGATCAGGTTCAGCTCGTGCCCCTTCCACGTCACGCGCACGGCCTGCGCCTTGATCGTGATCCCGCGCTCGCGCTCGAGCTCCATCGAGTCGAGCACCTGGGCGCGCATGTCCCGCCCCGTGACCGTGTTGGTCAGTTCGAGGATGCGATCGGCGAGCGTCGACTTGCCATGGTCGATGTGCGCGATGATCGAGAAGTTGCGGATTCGTTCTTGGTCCATACGAGATCAGCCGCGCTGGAAGCGGCTCCGCAACGATAGCAACGCGTTCAATTCACGAACTCCCAGCAAACGGCAGGAAATCAGGTAGACGCCGAAGCCGGCGACGAACGCCGAGCCGAGCGAGGCGGCCTGGGCGAGGACGGAGCGGCCGAGCGCCTGGTCGAGCACGTACCAGACCGGAAAGGCAACCGCGGCGAGCGCGGCCGAGGCGACGGTGACGCGTAAGAACGCGCGCGCGGTGTCGCCGAACTCGATCCGTCCCAACCGGTGCCGGAACACGATCAGCAATGCGGCCGAGCCGAAGATGTTGGCGAGCGAGGTGGCGAGCGGGATGCCCCAGGTGCCGACGTGGTAGAGGGCGGCCGCGAGCAGCGTGTTGACGGCGAGGTTGCCGACAGCGATCGCGGTCGGCGTCCACGGTGTCTGGAGGCTGAAGAAGGCGCGGTTCAGCATCAGCATCACGCCGTTGAACGTGAGCCCGAGCGAGAACGCTGCGAGTGCGCTGGCCGTGACCTTCGTGTCCTCGACGGTCCATTTGCCGTGCTGGTAGACGATCCGCGTGATCGGCGTCGCCAGGACCGCGCTGAAGACGCTGGCCGGAACGAGGGTGAACGCGATCTGGCGGACCCCGAGCGCGACCGTGTGCCGGAAGCCGTCGAGATCCCGGCGTGCCGACAGGCGTGACAGTCGTGGGAAGAGCACGGTCGCGATCGCGACCGAGAACATCCCCTGGGGGAGCATGTAGATCCGGAAGGCGGCGTCGATCGCGCGGGGCGAGAGGTCCGGGTCGAGGAACCTGGAGGCGAACAGCGTGTTCACGACGAGGTTGAAGTTGATGAGGCCGAGTCCGATCGTCACCGGCAGCATCAGGACGAACACCCGGCGCACGGCCGGGTCGCGCCAGTCGAAGACGAGCCGCAAGCGGTCGTCGAGCCCGTAGAGCCACGGCAGCGGGAGCAGCACCTGGATCACCGTCCCGATCACGATCGAGATCGCGTAGACGTAGAGCTTCGTGTCCAGCGTTTCCGCGCGCGGGACACCGAGCACGAGGCCGGCGATGATCGCGAGGTTCCAGAAGACGGGCGTCAGCGCCGGCACGGTGAAGTGCTCGTAGCTGTTGAGGATCCCGACGATGATGCCGGAGACCCCGAGCAGGACGACGATCGGGAACAGGATCCGGGAGAGCGTGATCGCGAGCTGCTGGTCGCCGCCGGGGTCGCCGAACGGGGCGATGACGAGCGGCGCGAAGACGATCAGGAGCGCGGTGATCGCGCCCAGGCCGAGGAGCAGGAGCCAGAAGAGGGTCGAGGCGACGCGCCAGGCGCGCTTGCGCTCGCCCTTTTCGAGTAGCTCGCTGAAGACGGGGACGAACGCGGACGAGAGCGCGGCATCCGCGACGAGCGAGCGGATGAGGTTCGGCACCTGGAAGGCGACCGTGAACGCGTTGATCTTGCCGGTGGCGCCGAAGTAGTACGCGGCGACGATCTCGCGGACGAGGCCCAGGATGCGGGAGATGCCGGTCGCGACCGAGAAGACCGCGGTCTTCCAGGCGAGTCGCCGGCCGCCCGTGGCCCGCTTGTCTACGCGGCCCAAGGCCTGGTCATCCACGCGGCGAGTATAGGAACGCGGTCTGTCGAGGCCGTGTCCTCCTCCGACGCGTCAGCCCTGGTACCCAAGACCTCCTCCCCACTGCGAGCCTAGCTTCGAAAAGCGCACACGTGGGTGACAGGAGCGTGGCAGTTGTGTGGCAAAAACCTCTGGTACCATCGCCCGAGCCCGCATTGTTGCGGGCCTTTCTACGGATGCCGAACATCAAGCAGCAGAAGAAGCGCGTGCGCACCTCCACCGAGGATCGTGGAGAGAACCTCCGCTACCGGTCGACCGTGAAGACGATCACGCGGCGCCTCGAGGCTGCAGTCGAGGCCGGCGACAAGGACACGGTCGCGGCCGAGCACACGTCGCTTCAGCGCTGGATCGACCGGGCGGCTGCTCGAGGCGCGATCCACCGCAACACCGCGGCGCGGAAGAAGGCCCAGGCCGCGCGGCTCGTCGCGAAGAGCTAGCTCGTCGCGACCGGCTGTTCGGCCGCCACGGTGACGTCGATCAGGGCGCGGAGCAGCTCGAGCTCGGACGACAGTCTCGACGCGCCTTTGATCGCAGCGTCCAGGTCGGCGAGGCGGACGAGTGCGGAGTCGAGCTCGGCCCGCGAGTAGCGGTCCGCGTGCTGGAGCGCCTTGCGGGCGGGGAAGTCCTTGATCTTCAGGCGAGCGGCTACGTCACGCGCGCCAAGCCCTTCCTCCGCCATGGCCTGGGCGGTGCGCACGCGACCGACGTGCGACGCGAGTCTGACGGCGAGGAGAAACGGCTCCTCGTTGTTCTCGAAGGCGAGCTCGCACGCTTCGAGGAGCGTCGGCAGATCGCGCGCACCCCAGGCGTCGCTCAGCGCCCACGCTGCGGACTCGCGCGCGGGCGCGGCGAGCCGCTCCACGTCGGCGCGGCCGATCGGCTCTCCCGCCGCCCACGCGCCGAGCTTCAGGATCTCGTTCGAAAGCGCCATCGTGTCGTCGCCCACGATCTCGACGAGCGCTCGGGCGGCGTCGCCGTCGGCTTTGATGCCCAGGCGCTTGAACTCGCTGGCCACCCAACGGTGGAGGTTGCCCGGCTTCGGGACGTTGTAGTCTAGGACCTGCCCGTGCTTCTCGACGAGATTCGTGAGCGTCAAGCCGCGCAAGGGCGCTTCCGCGTAGAGCGCCAGGACCGCGCCCTCGACAGGGTTCCGGAGGTAGGACTCGACCGCCTCGAGGTCGGCTTTCCGCCAGCGCTCGACCCCTTCGACGATGACGAGCCGTCCGCCCTCGTGCCCGCCGAACAGCCCGAGCGCGTTGCATGCGGCCACCGCATCGGTGCCGGAGGTCGACTCCGCCGACAACTGCTCGACGGCCTCCGGGCCGAAGCGCGCGCGAAGGCGGTGGAGCGCGCGCAGATGCTTCGGGCGGTCGCTGCCGGTGAGGAGATAGACCGACAGCAGCGGCTCGGCGGACATCGCGGCCAAGCATAGTCAGCGACTCGTCCGCACCGAGATGCGCCGGCCGTCGGACTCGGCGACCACTCGGCCGTTCAGGTCGGTGCGGTAGACGGTGAGACCCGGGACCGCACCGAGGGTGGACAGGGTCGACGGAGTCGGGTGCCCGTAGTCGTTGCCGGCGCCGACGGAGATGACCGCGATCCCCGGCCGGAGCTGCTTCAGCTCGTCAGCGAGTCCGGCATCGGCGGATCCGTGATGCGCGACCTTGAGGATCTCGACCGGGGGGAGCTGGAGGCGACGGGTGACATCGGATTCCGCATCGGCGGTGAACAGCGCATCGGTCTGCCCGTACGAGGCGACGAGCACGACGGCGTGGTTGTTCGGGTCGTCGCCCGGTGCCCCCGGCCCGTCGGGCCACAGGACCCGGAGCCTGAGCGCGCCGATTCTGAACGCCTCCCCTGCCCGCGCGACGATGATCCTGACGCCACGCGCCCGCGCTGACGCGCGGGCAGCCCGCTCGTCCGGACTTTCGCTCGGAATCGCCGGGTCGAGCACGGCACCCACGCTCAGCTTACTCAGGACCTGCGCGGCTCCGCCGACGTGATCCCTTTGCGGATGCGTCAGGACGAGGAGCGAGAGAGTCCTCACTCCGAGGCGCCGCAGCTGTGACGCCATCTCCGCCTCAGGTGGCCCTTCGTCGACGAGGACCGCTCCGCCGGGGACCTGGATCAGCGCCCCGTCTCCCTGTCCGACGTCCAGGAACGTGATGCGTAGGCCGTGCGGTGGCGGCGGCGGTGGTGCGCCGTGGAGGCGCCAGCCTCCCGCGACCAGCGCCGCGCCGAGAGCGATCGCCGCGTAGGCTCGCCCTCTTGGACGGCCCAGCCGCGTCACGAGATAGGCGGCGCAGAGGACGACTGCGGCGATCACCAGCGCAGCAAGAGCCGAAACCGTCGCGTACGGCAATCCGCCGACCACTCGCGCACACGCGGCGAGGTACGCGGCCAGCCAGCCGTTGACCAATGCGAGCAGGGACGCGAGCGGCGGTGCAACCGGAGCGACGATCGCCGTGACGAGCGCTATTCCGAGCAGTGGCGCCACGACCGGAGCCGCGAGCGCATTCGCCGGAATCGAATACAGCGGGATGACCCCGAACTGCGTCAGCAGGATCGGCGCCGTCGCGATCCCGCACGCCCCGGAGACCGCAACGACCTCGGCGAGCGAATGCGGGACCGGGTACCCGGCAAGCGTCTGCTGGAGCCGCGGGACGACGACGAAGATCGCCCCAACGGCCGCGAACGAGAGCTGGAATCCGGCATCGAGCAGCGAGTACGGGCTCCAGGCCATCAGCAGCGCCGCGCCCAGGAGCAGGAAATACCAACGATCGCTCGGCCTCGAGGCGAGCCACGCGAGTGAGGCGAGCGCCCCCGCCACACCGGCCCGGACGACTGACGGCTGCCAGCCGACCGCGAGGACGTAGCCGCCGATCGCCGCGAGCGCAGCGAGCTGTCCGACGAAGCGCGAGAGCCCGATCAGGTACACGAGCAGGATCGCGCCGCCCGCGATGAGCGCGACGTTCTGTCCGGAGACCGCAAGCAAGTGGTACAGGCCCGACGCGCGGAAGTCGGCGCGCAGACCCTCCGACAGGCCCTCGTCCTCGCCGAGCACGATCCCCGCGATCACGGCGCGCCGCTCTCCGTGCAGGCCCGGAGCCATCCCCGCGGAGAGGTGCGCGCGCAGCCGGTCCGCAAAGCCGGCCAGGCCGCCGCGGTGCCCGACGATTCGCCACCGGTCCGCGCGCACGACGACGTGCACACCATGGCGGCGAAGCCACGTCCTCTCGTCGAAGCCGTTCTTCGGGCCGCGCGGCAGCCTGATCTCCGCGATCAGATCGAGGATCGCTCCCTGCGGAGGCGAACGCCCGGGCGGAAGACGCAGCAGCACGGGCTCACGAATCTCGTCGCGCCCGAAGCGCCGCATCTGCCCCGGCACGCGCACGTCGAACTGCGAACGCCGTGCGGGGCCCGTCACGGCGACGAGTGCTCGCTCCGCCGTTCCGACGCGGGGCAGGAGAGCGCTTCGGTCGAGCGCGTCGAGCCGCGCGCTTCCCCACCACCAGCCGACCAGCGCGAGTGCGACTCCGAGCGCGGGCACCCTCCACGGAGAAGGAACGGCGGCAGACACCGTAACCATGCCGAGCGCCGACAGGACGACGGTGAGCGACGGTCCACGCGCAAGATTCGCTCCCGCCAGACCGAGACAAAGGCACGCGACCAGTAGGTGCGGCCGCGCGCGCAGCAAGCGCTTCACGGCGCCGCCACGTCGCGCAACTGTTCGATGCGAGCCGGCCCGATGCCGGGAATGGCGTCCAGCTCCTCGAGCGAGCTGAAGGCGCCGTGTTTCTGGCGATAGTCGAGGATCTTCTGCGCGGTTACCGGCCCGACCCCCGGCAGCGAATCGAGTTGCTCGAGCGTGGCGACGTTCAGGTGCACCGGTCCGGCCGGGGCGGTCGCGCCGCCGGCGGTGGCGCCGGCGGGCCCGGTCGGAGCCTTGACGGGGACGACGACCTGGGTTCCGTCCGCGAGCGGAGCCGCCAGGTTGACCAGCGTCAGGTCGGCGTGACGGGTCGCGCCTCCCGCCCGCGCCACGGCGTCCGCCACCCGCGAGCGCGCCGCGAACCGGTACAGCCCCGGTCGGTGCACCGCACCGACGACGTGGACGACGAGCGCAGGCCCGGCGTCGGCTCGAACTGGCGCGACGGGAACCGGAGCCGCCTGGCTCGCCGTCCCCGCGCCGAGCAGATGCCGTGCCCCGAGCACGAGGACGACGGCCAGAAGGAGCGCGCCGGCGACGAGTCGCCGGCGCGTCGGGGGGAGGGTTTCCAGCACGTCGTCAACTGTGACAACGAAGATCCAATGCGTGGGTGACTGAATTGCGTCGAAACTGTGTCAACGAGCGACGTGACGAAACGACGTGCAGCGGCGTAGAGGAGATGTGAGCGCGGTGCCGACCTCGTGGCCCACCGACAAGCGAGCGCTTCGCGAGCAGCGGAGCTTCGCCGACGTGGCCGAGGAGCACCTCGACGACGTCTACCGCTACCTGCTGTACATGACCGGGAACCCCCACCTCGCCGAAGATCTTGCCGCCGAGACCTTCGAGCGGGCGCTCCGCCGCTGGCGCCGCTTCGATCCGCGCCGCGGGGCCGCACGCACGTGGCTTTGCCAGTTGGCCAGAGGCGCCGCTCTCGACCACTTCCGGGCCGATCGCCGCCGGCGCAAGCGCGAAGGCGTGTACGCATCGGACGTGCCGGAGATCGATGACCCCGTCTTCGGCGAAGGGCTCTCGCCCGCGCTCGACCGCGCCGTCCGCAGCCTGTCGGCGGCCGAGCGCGAGGTAGTGGTGCTGCGCATCGTGCTGGAGCTGGACGGAGAGACCGCCGCGCGCGTGCTCGGGATCAGGCCGACCGCCGTTTCGACCCGGCTCAGCCGGGCTCTGCAGAAGCTCGAGGAGAGGATGGTGGACGATGTCCGAAGCTAGCTATCTGACCGAGTTGCGGGAAGGAGCACCACACGCACCGGTGAGGCTCCGAGAGGTCGTCCACGCGATGCCCGAGGCGCAACCTCGCGTCAGATTCCGATTCCGGCCTGCTCTAGCTGCAGCGGTCGCGATCGCGGTTGCCGTGGGTCTCAGCGCGGCAGTGATCGGTGGGCTCAATGGAACCACTCAGCGTAAGAGCACGACCTTCGCGGACGCGGGACGCGCGCGAGAGCTCAGGTCGGCGAAGCCTTCACTGCCCCACGGCGCCTCGACTGCGCAGGAGAAGGCCCTCGCGCCGGCGCTCACAGCCAGGTCACGGCTCCAACGGCAGTATGTGGCGATGAGCCTGCGCGTCGAGGACCTCTCGGGCGCAACACAGAGCGCTGTCCGCACGACGCGGCGACTCGGAGGGTTCGTCGCGGGCGCCGACTATGCGACCGGCACCGAGGAGGGCAACTCGCGGCTCGCGCTGCGCATCCCCGTCGCGAACCTCCAGAAGGCGATCGCCAGCTTCACCCAGCTGGGGACGATTCTCTCCCAGCACATCTCGGTTGCCGACCTCCAGGGCGGGCTCGACCGCCTCGACGCGCGGATCGCAACAGCGCGGCGCGCCGGTCACACGCGATCCCTGAAGCGCCTCGAGCGCAGGCGCGATGCCCTCATCCGCGAGGGCACATACGCCCGCGTGTCACTTCAGCTGACGACGACGAAGCCTGCGGCGCAGCACGTCGCTCCGAGCCGGTTCGACCGCTTCTGGGATAACACAAGCAACATCGCGGGTAAGGAACTGATTGCAGTGCTCTACGTTCTCGTCCTGGCCGGCCCGTTCGTGCTCATCGCAGCGCTCCTGGTTCTCGCCGAGCGCATGCGGCGCAGGCGCGCCGACCACCGACTGCTCGAGGAGGCCGGATGACCAGGCTCGTCGCGCTCGCTGCGTTCGCCGCGCTCGCGCTCGGCTGCGGCTCCGCCGGCGGCGGCACGTCGACGGGCCTGCAGGGCTACGTGAAGCGCGGCCCGACGAGGCCCGTCTGCCGGGTCGGCGTGCCGTGCACGGCGCCGGCGAAGGGAGTCAAGCTCGTCTTCTCGCGCTCGGGCAAGGTCGCGGCCACCGCGACCACGAACAAGAAGGGCTGGTACCACGTCACACTGCGGCCGGGCCGCTACACGGTCAGGACCCCCGGCAAAGGACACGAGGCGACCCCGCAGCCGCACCTGGTGACGGTGCCGACGAGCACCGTCAAGCGCCGCGACTTCTACCTCGACACCGGGATCAGATGACGAGGTTGACGAGCTTCCCGGGGACGACGATCTCCTTGCGGATCTCCTTGCCGTCCAGGAACTCCTGAACCCGCTCGGACGCGCGCGCCCGCGCTATCAGCTCGTCCTCCGACAGGTCGGAGGAGACCTCCACCCGGTCGCGCACACGCCCGTTGACCTGGATCACGAGCTCGAACGTCTCTCGCTCGACCAGCGCAGGATCCGCCTCAGGCCAGGGCTCCTCCCAGAGCCGCTCATGGCCCAGCCGCGACCACAGCTCCTCCGTGATGTGCGGCGCATAGGGCTGGAGCAGCGAGACGGCCGTCTCCGCGGCGAACCTCGCGCCAGAATCCTCGGGTGACCGGCCGAGCTCGTTCACGAGCTCCATCACGGCCGCGATCGGCGTGTTGAACTGGTAGCGGCGGCCGATGTCGTCGGTCACCCTGGCGATCGTCCGGTGCGCGGCGCGGGTCAGGTCGGTGACCTCCTCTGCGCCCGTGTCGCGCTCGGCGACCTCGTTCACGATCCGCCACAGCCGCCGCAGGAAGCGCGAGATGCCCTCGACGCCCTCCTCGGTCCACTCCATGTCCTGGTCGGCGGGCCCCATGAACAGGATGTACGCGCGCACTGCGTCGGCGCCGTAGCGGTTGGCCAGCTCGTCGGGGCTGGTGACGTTCCCCTTCGACTTCGACATCTTCCTGCCGCCCTGGCGCACCCAGCCCTGGTGGAACAGCCGCTGAAACGGCTCGCGGACGCCGAGCAGGCCGAAGTCGTTCAGCGCCTTGACGAAGAAGCGCGAGTACAGCAGGTGGCCGGTCGCATGGTCGATGCCGCCGATGTACTGGTCGACCGGCATCCAGTAGTCGACGATGCGGCGGTCCCACGGCGCCTGGTCGTTGTGCGGGTCGCAGTAGCGCAGGAAGTACCAGGACGAGTCGACGAACGTGTCCATCGTGTCGGGCTCCCGCCGCGCGGGCTTGCCGCACTTCGGGCACGGGACGTTCATCCACTCCTCGTTGGCGGCGAGCGGCGCCATCCCCTGCGGCCGGTAGTCCTCGAGGTCGGGCAGGACGACCGGCAGCTGGTCTTCGGGCACCGCGACCGGGCCGTCGTCTTCGCAGTAGACGATCGGGATCGGGCAGCCCCAGTAGCGCTGACGCGACATCGACCAGTCGCGTAGGCGGTACGAGATCGCGGGGGCGCCGCGGCCCTTCTCGCGCAGCCACTCGATGATCTTCCCGATCGCCTCGACGGCCGGCTGGCCGCTGAACTCGCCGGAGTCGATCAGGACGCCGGTCTCCTCGTCGATCACGGGCCGGATCGGCAGGCCGGAGAGCTCCGCGAACTCGCGGTCGCGCTCGTCGTGCGCGGGCACGGCCATGATCGCGCCGGTCCCGTAGTCCATCAGCACGTAGTCGGCGACCCAAACCGGAATCCGCTCGTCGTTGACCGGGTTCACGACGTAGTGGCCGGTGAAGACGCCGTCCTTCTCCTTCGTCTGCCGCTCCTCGACCGAGCGCGCGCCGGCCGTCTCCACGTATGCGCGCACCTCATCGTTCGCCAGCTTCTCGACCAGCGGGTGCTCCGGCGCGAGGACGAAGAAGGTGGCGCCGAACAGCGTGTCCGGCCGCGTCGTGAAGACGGGAATGTCGATGTCCAGCTCCTCGTCGCGGAAGAGCACCTCCGCCCCCTCGGAGCGCCCGATCCAGTTGCGCTGGATCGTCTTCGTCTTCTCGGGCCAGTCGATCAGCGCCAGGTCGTCGAGCAGCTGGTCGGCGTACGCGGTGATCCGGAAGAACCACTGCACCATGTTCCGCGCGACGACGGGCGTCCCGCAGCGCTCGCACCTGCCGTCGATCACGTACTCATTCGCGACGACCGTCTGGTCCTTCGGGCACCAGTTGACCGGCGCCTCCTTCCGGTAGGCCAGCCCGGCCTCGAAGAACTTCAGGAACAGCCACTGCGTCCAGCGGTAGTACTCGACCTCGTGCGCGGACGCCTCGCGGTCCCAGTCGATGACCCAGCCCAGCCGCCGCATCTCGGTGCGGATGTGCGCGATGTTCCGCTCGACGATCTCGCGCGGATGCCCACCCTCGCGGATCGCGGCGTTCTCGGCGGGCAGGCCGAACGAGTCGAAGCCCATCGGGCGCATCACGCTCCAGCCCGTGCGCCGCCGGTAATGCGTGATCACGTCGCCGAGCGTGTAGTTGAGGACGTGCCCCATGTGCAGCGTCCCGGAGGGGTACGGGAGCATCTCGAGCATGTAGAACTTCCGCTCCGGTTCGCTCCCGGGCTCGGGGTTCGGCGTGTAGAAGGCCCGTTCGGCCTCCCAGACCTCCTGCCACTTCTGCTCGATCGACTGTGGGTCGTACGCGTCCATGTCTGCCTCCGGGTACAAAAAAGCCTCTCACTGAGAGAGGCCCATGGGAAGCTCCGCGCGGCTCTCGCCGCGTTCGCTTCCTGCGCTAGGGAAGGAGCTCCTGCTGCATTGCTCTTTGACTGTACCAAGCTGACAGAATCAGCGCCATGAGCGGATACACGATCGTGAACCTGAAAGAGGTCGAGGACCAGGCGCCGAACTTCGGCCTGGCGCCGGACTTCGAGGCGCGCTTCGCACGCGTCGCGCTCGAGGCCGAGCTGGTCGGGCTGACCTACCAGCGGCTGGCGCCGAACCTGACCGTGCCCTGGGGGCACACGCACAAGACGCAGGAGGAGGTCTTCCTCGTCCTGAAAGGAAGCGTCGAGGTCAAGGTGCCGGACGGGATCCACGAGCTCGGGCCGTGGGACGCGATCCGGGTCGCGAAGGACACGCCGCGCGGCTTCAGGGCCGGTCCCGAAGGCGTGGAGCTGATCGCGATCGGCGCACCCGGCGGGCCGGGTGACGCGGTCAATATCGAGAACTTCTGGGACGAGTCGGAATCCAGCGCCTGACGCGCCGTCGGTAGTCGTCGTACGACTCGCCGAAGCGGCGGCGTAGGCCCGGCTCCTCCCACGATACGAGCGACACCTCGAAGATGAGCCACGCGATCACGGCCCATCCGAAGAGGATCTCGCGGCCCAGCAACAGCGCCTGCCCGAGGACGAGCAGGATCACGCCGAGGTACATCGGGCTGCGCACGAACCGGTAGGAGCCGCGCTCGACGAACCGCTCCGGCGGAGCCCAGGGCGCGGGAGTGCCTCGGCCCTGGAGCGCGAACCGTGCCGTCGTCTCCAGCACGAGCGCGCCTCCGGAGACCAGGAGCAGGACGCCGAGGATGCGCAACACGAGCGGCTGCGAGTCGGCGTCCCAGCGCGTCAGCAGCCAGGGAACGATCCCGGCCACGATCATCGGTCCGCCGAGAAAGACGAAGCCGAGGCTTCCGGAGATGACGCGAGCCCGGGAGCGCGACGTGGCTAGCTTCTAGCCTTCAGCAGGCCGCCGAACGAGATCCAGCGGCCGTTGTGCCAGCGCTGGAGCCGCGCCTGATCCAGCGGGTAGTGGTCCGTCGACGTCGTGCGGATCGTCATGCCCGGAAGGAGGAACGGGTTGTTGCGCTCGTTCAGGTGCGTGGCCGCCCGCATGAGCGACGCCCTGGTCGGGTTCTTCCCCGCGTGCTTGAGCGCGTCCACGAACGTGAATGCCGCGGACATGCCGTACAGGTTGTAGACGTCCTTGACGTTCCCGCCCCGGTTGTAGCGCTTCATGATCTTGCGGTAGAGCAGGACGGCCGGGTCGCGTTTCCACTTCGGGTCGTTCGGGTCCTTGAGGAAGACGATCGAGATCGAGCCCTCGACGCGCTTGTTCTGGCCGCGGCTCGCCGAGAGCACCATTACGTTCGACGCGCTCGAGACGGCGTTCACGACGATCTTCGGCTTCCAGCCCAGGCCGTTGACGTACTGGTAGGCCTGGATCACGAACTTCGGCGTCGCGAACAGCATCAGGATGCCCGCCTTCGACGAGCGCAGGCGCGCGATCTGCGACTGGACGGTGTCGTCGGTCGCCGCGTAACCGACCTTCGAGACGATGTTGCCCTTCTTCGGGCCGAGCCCGCGCTGGAGGCCCGCGATCAGGTCGGCGCCGTAGCTGTCGTCCTGGTAGAGGATCGCGATCTTCGCCCTCGGCATCGTCCTTCGGATGTACTTGCCGTACATGGCCCCTTCGGCGATGTAGGTCGGCTGGTAGGCGATCGACCACGGGTACTGCCGGTAGTCGCGGCCGAACTCCGTCGCGCCGGTCGCGACGAAGAGCTGCGGCACCTGCTTCTGATTCAGGTACGGGCGAATGGCCTCGTTTTGCTCGGTGCCGAGCGAGTTGAAGATCGCGAAGACGTCCTTGTTCTCGACGAGGTCGCGCGTGGCGCGGACGGTCTCGGACGGGATGTACTGGTCGTCTTCGTACTCGTAGTCGATCTTGCGCTTGTTCACGCCGCCGCGGGCGTTCACGTACTTGAAGTAGGCGTTGGCGCCCTCCGCGACCGAGCGGAAGCCCTGCGCGACACCGGTCAGGGGCGCCGTCCCGCCGATGTGGATCGACGTCGGCGTGATCCCCGGGTCGGAGGTCGTGCCGCCGAAGGCGACGGGGATGCCGAGCACGAGGAGCGCAGCGGTCGCGATGAGGAGGAGGCGGGCCACTGGAGCTAAGACCGAGTGTATAGCCGAGTTGTTAGCGGGGAAGCTGCGCGCTTGAGCAATCCCGCGACCCCGGCCGGAAGCACCAGCACGATCAGGATCAGAGCCGCCCCGTAGATCGCATCGGGCACGCCCTGCGCCTTCGAGATGTGCACCGACGCCACGGGCAGGAACTCGACGAACGCGGCGCCGAGGAGCACGCCCCACATCGATCCGAGCCCGGCGATCACCGCACCGACGAGAATCGTGAGCGACAGCTTCGCGGGGAAGGACTGCGGGTCGGCGAACGCGACCGCCATCACGAGCAGGGAGCCGGCGACCCCCGCGTACGCGGCGCCGATCGCGAACGCGACCGTCTTGTAGGCGGCGATGTTGACGCCCGACGACGCGGCCGCGATCTCGCTGTCCCGGACCGCGCGAAAGGCCCGACCCGGCGCTCCCCGCAGCAGCAGCCAGGCGAGCACGAACAGGACGAGCGCGAGCGCCCACGTCAGGTAGTAGACGGCGCGGTTGAACGAGAGCGTCTGCCCGAGCAGGCTCACGTCGTTGAACCCCTGGCCGAGCAGGTGCTTGTTGCCGAAGAGCTGGATCGGCTTCCCGCCGCTCGTCAGCGAGCCCAGCTTGTCCCAGGCGATCAGGTCGGGCATCGCGACCGCCAGCCCGAACGTGACGAGCGCGAGGTAGAGCCCCGAGAGGCGCAGAGCCGGGATCCCGAGCAGGAAGCCGAACACGCCCGCGACGAGCGCCGCGATCGGGATCGTCCAGAGGTCGCGGACGCCGTGGGTGACGAGGAACGCCGTCGTGTAGCCGCCGATAGCCATGAAGGCACCCTGGGCGAGCGAGATCTGGCCCGTGTAGCCGGTGACGATGTTGAGCCCGAGGATCGCGATGAAGTACGTGCCCATCTGCGCGCCCTTGATGTCGCCGACCTTGTCCCAGTGCGGGGCGAGCAGGATGAACGCAACGCTCGCGGCGAAGGCGAGCGTGGCCGCGACCGTCCTGGCGAGAGCGAGCCTAGACACGGCGCACCAACTGACGTCCGAACAGCCCGGTCGGCCGCGCGAGCAGCACGATCAGGATCAGGGCCAGCGCGATCGGGAGCCGCATGCGGTCGAGGTCGAGATGCAGATGCGTGTCGTAGGTCGCGATCAGGTTCAGCACGACGCCGATCATGAGCCCGCCGACGACCGCGCCGACCGGGCTCTCGAGACCGCCGACGACCGCGGCCGCGAACGCATAGATCAGGACCGGCCGCATCATGTTCGGGTCGAGCGGCGGAGCGGCCGCGGCGGTGAAGAGCCCGGCGACCGCGCCGATCGCAGCGGCCAGCCCCCAGCCGAGCCCGAGCATCCAGCCGACGCGGATCCCGACGAGCCGGCTCGCGACCGGGTTGAGGGCCGTGGCCCGGAGCGCGAGCCCGAGCTTCGTGTACCGGAACAGCGACCACAGGAGCGCGAGGAGGACGAGCATCACGACGAGGATCCCCGCGTCCTGCTTCGAGACGGCGACGCCGCCGAGATCCCACGCGCTCGTCGGGAACGGCCGGCTGGGCGGGAACGAGCGCACCTCGGCCTTCCAGATCCAGTTCGAGAGGCCGCCGAGGAGGATGAAGAGCCCGATCGTGAGGATGACCGCGTTGATCACGGGCTTCCCCTCGACGGGGCGCACGACGATCCGCTCGAGCGCGATCCCGCCGACGAAGGCGATCAGGAGCGTCAGCGCGAACGCGCCCCAGTAGCCGATGCCGTGGTCGACGAGCGTCCAGGCGATGAAGGTCGTGAAGGTGGCCATCTCGCCCTGCGCGAAGTTCACGACGCCGGTCGAGCGGTAGATGATCACGATCGCGAGCGCGAGCAGGGCGTAGATGGATCCGGAGGCAAGCCCCGCGACGACCTGTTGCAGGAATTCGGTCAAGTCAGTACCCGAGGTAGGACTTGCGGACGGACTCGTTCGCGGCCAGCTCGGCGCTCGGGCCTTCCAGCGCGACGCGCCCGACCTCGAGCACGTATGCGCGGCTCGAGGAGCGGAGCGCGAGCTTCGCGTTCTGCTCGACGACGAGCACGGCCAGCCCCTCCTGCTCGTTCAGGTCGCCGACGATCCGGAAGATCTCCCGGACGACGAGCGGCGCCAGTCCGAGGGACGGCTCGTCGAGGAGCAGGAGCCGCGGTCGCAACATGAGCGCGCGGGCGATCGCGAGCATCTGCTGCTCGCCGCCGGAGAGTGTGCCGGCCTGCTGCTCGCGGCGCTCCGCGAGCCAGGGAAAGTGGCCACGGACGCGCTCGTAGCCCTCGTCGAACCCGCCGCGGCGGAGGTGAGCGCCGAGACGCAGGTTCTCGTCGACCGAGAGCTCACTGAAGATGCCCCGGCCTTCGGGAACGTGGGCGACGCCGGCGCGCGCGACCCGCTCAGGCGCGGCGCGCGTGATCCGCTGACTCGCCAGCCGGACCTCGCCGGAGGTCGAGACGAGGCCCGAGATCGCGCGCAGCGTCGTCGTCTTGCCGGCGCCGTTGCCGCCGAGTACGGCGACGACCTCGCCCTCGCCCACGCTCAGCGAGACCCCGCGCAGCGCCTGCACCGGGCCGTAGCGCGCGTGGACGTCCTCGAGCTCGAGCAGCGGAGCCATCAGTCGGTCGTCCCCAGGTAGGCCTCGATCACGGCCGGGTCGCGCTGCACTTCGGCCGGCGTACCCGCGGCGATCTTCTTGCCGAAGTCGAGAACGGTGACCGAGTCGGAGACCCGCATCACGAGGTTCATGTGGTGCTCGACGAGGAGCACGGTCAGGTCGAAGCGCGCGCGCGTGCGCGTGATGAACTCGCCGAGCTCCTCGACCTCTTCGTGGCTGAGACCGCCCGCGGGCTCGTCGAGCAGGAGCAGGCGCGGCTCCGAGACGAGCGCGCGGGCGAGCTCGATCCGCTTTCGCGTCGAGTACGGCAGCCCGGACACCGGCCGTTCCGCGAGCCGCTCCAGCTCGAGGTACTCGAGGATCTCGCGCAGCCCCGACCGCGCGGCGCGACGCGAGTGCGCTCCGACGAGGACGTTCTCGCGCACGGTCATCGTCGAGAACAGCTCGACGTTCTGGAAGGTGCGCGCGATCCCGCGCCGGATCACGCCGTGCGGCGGGGTCCCGAGCAGGCTCTCGCCGTCGAACGCGACCGCCCCGGAGTCCGGCTTGTAGAGCCGCGTGATCACGTTGAACGCCGTCGTCTTGCCGGCGCCGTTCGGCCCGATCAACCCCGCGATCTCGCCCGGCTCGACCGAGAACGAGACGTCGTCGAGCGCGAACACACCGCCGAAGCGCCGCGTGACGTGCTCGAGCTCGAGCAGCGCCAACGCGCTATGCCCGGCCCTGGACGAGGTCGAGCAGCCGCCCGAGGACGCGGGTGCCGTTCGCGCGCAGGCCGTCGTGCTCGTACTCGTTCGTCACCCAGGGCCGGAGGCCCCGGATGGCGGCGGCCGTCTCCTCCGAGAACTGGCGCGGCACGTACATGTCCTCGGCGTAGATCGCGGCCGCAGCCGGAACCTCGTTCCCGGCGAGCCGTTGGATGTCGTATAGCGTCGGCCACTCGTGCTCGGCAAGGATCTGTGCGGCTTCGGCCAACGGCTCGAGCGCGCCGTACTCCTCGACCATCCACGGATAGATGTGCTCGCCGGTGAGGAACGTCGGGTCGTCGCGCAGCTCGTCGGGGAAGACGCGCTCGGCCGACCACCGCGTCGCCGCGCCGGTCGCGTAGCAGGCCTCGTGGATCACGGCGTACAACGGGTTCCGGGGGAACATCTGGGACAGCTCCACGTCGTGCAGGAACGCGGGCGAGCCGAAGGGCAGCTCGACGATGTAGTGGACGGTCTCGGCGCCGTAGCTCATGCCGAGCACGTGCCCGATCTGGCGGAAGCGCCGGGCGGTGAGCCGGTCGCCCGAGGGGAGGCGCACATCCTCGGACTCGAGGCGCTCGACAATCCGGCGGACGCGCTCGCGATCCTCGGGGTAGCGCTCGTAGTAGGCGGCGTTCTTCGCGCGCGTTCGCTCGTACGTCGCGCGATAGACGTCGTCGGGGTGCCTCTCCAGCGGTGGCAGCCCGCCCATGATGAACGCCTCGGCCAGGCCCTCCGGCGCCTGGGAGAGGTAACAGGCGATGCAGAAGCCGCCGAAGCTCTGGCCGAGCACACTCCATTTCTCGACCCCGAGCTCGTTGCGGATCGCCTCGGCGTCCCGAACGATCGAATCGGCCCGGAAGTGGGTCAGGTACTCGGCCTGCTCGTCGGCGGACATGTCCGGAAGCGGCCCGACCGGAGTCGAGCGGCCCGTGCCGCGCTGGTCGAGGAGCAGCAGCCGGTAGTCCTGGAGCGCGCGCTCCCACCAGGTCTCGTCGATCAGCTTGAGGAGGCGAGGAGCTTCGAACCCGGGGCCGCCCTGGAGGAAGACGAGCCACGGCTGGTCGTCGTGCTCGCGCGCCGGAGTGACGACCTCGCGCGCGAAGACGGTGATCGTCGGGCCGCCCGGCTCAGCGTGGTCGAGCGGCAACTCGAACTCGTGCTCGCTGAAGACGAAGTTCGGTGCGCGGTAGGTGGCGACTCGCACGCCGCCATTCTCTTATGTCGCGGCGCCCTTAGAAGGAACAGCCGGCGATGTGGCGCGTGAGCGTCTGCCTGCGCGAGTCGCTCAGCGTCGTCAGCGCCTCGAGCAGCGAGCCGTCCGGCTTCGCGAATCGCTTCGGGACGAAGACCGTGAACGGGGCGCGACGATCCCGCTTGAGCAGGTGCCCGTCCAGGTAGAACGCCGTGTTCGCAATGCGTCGCGCCGACGGGCCGCCGACCCTGGCGAAGACCTTCGACGCGCGGCAGCCGCGCCCGCGGCGCTGAAGCCGCGTGCCCAGCGAGAGCTGGACGCCGCGGCGGCACACCGCGCCCTTGCACTGCCGCAGCCGGGCGAGCCGCAGCGCGAGGTTCGCCTCCATCCGGTCGTAGTCCGGGTTCGTCTGCAGGCTGTTCAGCTCGTCGCGGTCGCGCGCGAGGCTGTACAGCTCCTTCTCGCCGGTCACGTGCTCGGCGTACAGCCAGTTCGGCGAGCGGACGCCCGCGTACGTCGGCGTCTCGAGCAGGATGTCGCGCGCCGACTGGAGCAGCCGGTCCTTCGCGAACGGGATCAGCGAGCGCCCGTCCATGACCCGCCCGGGCTGCGCGCCCGTCGCCTGGACGATCGTCGGCGCGAGGTCGATGTTCGCGACGAACTGCGACCGGTGCCGGCCGGCGGGGATCCCGGGGCCGCGGATGAGCAGCGGGACGCGGATCGACGGCTCGTAGAGGACGACCTTGCCCTGCTGCACGCGGTGCTCGCCGTGCATGAAGCCGTTGTCCGAGGTGAAGATGATGTACGTGTCGTTCAGCTTCCCGATGCGTGCCAGCTCGTTCACGATCTGGGCGACCGCGTCGTCGACCGCGAGCAGCGACTCGAGCCGCTGCTGGTAGTTCTCCCGGATCGCCCTGATCCTCGCGGGGCCGATCAGCGCGCGGTTCCGGATCGCCGCGGGCTTGTCGGAGACGTCGGCCTCGTTGAACGACGCCGGCATCGGCAGCGGCTCGTTCGCGAAGCGGTTCCTGTGGCGCGGAGCGGGCGACGGGGTCGCGAGGCCGCTCGGGTCGTCGGGGTCACGTGGGTTGCCCGCATGCGGCGCGAGGAACGCGACCCACATGAAGAACGGGCGTGGATCGGCGGCCTGGCGGGAGAGGAGGTCGACCGCGAGCCGGGACTCGACGTCCGTCTTGTAGTCCGCGGCGGCCGTGCCGAACTGGACGAGGTTGCCGTTCTCGTTGATCGTGTAGTTCAGGTAGCGGTAGGTGGACGGATCGGGTGTGCCGTACCACTGGCCCCAGCCGGGCGGGATCTCGCGCGGGTTCTGCGTCCCGTACTGGTTCAGGTACTTGCCGAGGTGGATCGTCTGGTAGCCGGCGCGCTGGAGCCAGACCGGGAGAGTGTTCGTCGAGTCGAGCTTGTAGTAGCCGCCGTTCGGCGCCGCGTTGCCCCAGACGCCGTGGTTGTGCGCGTACTGGCCGGTGAGGAAGGTCGAGCGCGACGGGCAGCAGAGCGAGTAGGAGACGAAGCTGTTGTCGAACGTGACGCCCTGGTCGGCGATCAGCGTCTTCACGTTCGGCATCACGCGCATCGACTCGACGGTCTGGTCGTCGGTCATCAGGACGAGGACGTTGGGGCGGACGGCCGAGGAGGACTTCGACTCGCCGGCGGCCGATCCGCTCAGCGTGGCCACGGCAGTGAGCCCCGCAGCCAGGGCGGCCAGGACGATCCAACGTGTCGAGGCTGCCATCGCGAGGAGTTTCCCGCGGCGGCATGAGGTCTTTGTAAAGAGGCTGTGAACCTTTCGTACGACTAGGAGGGCTTGGCCTGTTCCGCAATGTCACCCGAACGGCCCGAGAAGTACCAATCGCAAACTTCGGCGACCCCGTCGTTCGCGTCGGCGACGTACCCGTCGAGAGACATCGACATGAGGAGGGCAGGGCAATGAGTCTCGACGAGGCCGCAGACTAAGCCTTGTCCTCCGCCTGACCGCGCTACGAGAGCGCGGCGCAGACGTCGAACGGCTCCCTGTCGGTCGTGCTGACGAGCGTCAGGATCCCATCATCGGAGATCGAGAAGACCGTGTGTCCGGTGTAGATGTACGTAGCTGGGCTGCGCGGGCTAAGCGAGCGTTGTAGCTGACGAGGACCGAGCCTTCGATGGTCAAGTCGGCCGTGCCGTCCGGGTGCACGATCTCCGTGGCCGGACCGGAGACGTTGACGACGATCGACTTTCCTGTGGACTCGGCCGCTGGGTTAACGGTGCCGCCGGTACTCCAGCTCGACGATCCCGTTGCTGGAGGCGGTGCTGGAGACCAGGTCGAGCCGGTAGGACTTGGGGACGTCGTCGAACAGCCGGGTGCCCTCGCCCGCCACGTAGGGGAACAAGGACACCTGGAACTCGTCGATCAGGTCGAGCCGCATGAGCGACCGCCAGAAGCTGACGCCGCCCCAGACCACGATGTAGCCGTCGCCGGTCAGCCTGAGCTTGTCGATCTCTTCTGCCGTGTCACCAGCGGCGATGGTGGTGTTGGCCCAGTCGGCCGTCTTGAGGGTCCGGGAGAAGACGACCTTGCGCCCGGCGTTCAGGATGTCGGCGAACGGGTGGTCGGTGGACGTTGTCATGGACCCGGCGATGCCCTCGTAGGCGGTGCGGCCCATAATGTGCGCGTACGCGCTCTGGAGAAAGTCGAGCTGCGCCGGGTCGTCGGGCTCACGGTTTTCGGGCAGGTCGAAGCAGAAATTCCAAAACTCGGTGCCCTCGTCGGCGAGAAGCCCGTCGAGCGAGTAGTTGAACACCGTCGCTATCAGCTTCCGCATGATCAGACCTCCTTGGACTCGGGTCGTCTGGGGACCCCGTGCTCGCTACGGGAACGCGCCTGTTCAGGGCCGCAGCGCTGGCGTGGCCGCGGCGTGTGTGGGCCTGTCGCTATTGCTTCAGACGCCACTGCCGGCCGGAAGTCATCGGTGCCCCGGCAACTGGCCGGTTGCGCAGAAGGCCGAGGGCGCTCACTTGGGCCAGTGTTTCGGAATGACGCCAGAGCGCTAGGGACGATTTTCGTCGTGCTGCGCTGCCCCCGGCTTGCCGGGGCCGGAGTACGCGATTGACGACCAGACCGCCATCAAAGTGACCGACGGTGCCGTCGAAGTCGTCTCCGAGCAGCGTGGAGGCTGTTCACCCCCAACTCATAAGTAAGCGAATCGGGCTCAGGAGACACGCGCGCTTGGCCGGGCCAGCGTGCGGGAATGTCACCAGAGGATGGCGGCAATGGCTGACGCGTCTTGTGAGCCGGGAGCTCGCGCTCCCGAGGAGCTATCGGGTAACAGTCTTACGACGCGGGGAGGATCTCCTCGATTTGGCGGTCGACGTTGAAGCCGCGCATCTCCTCGAGGTCGGGCGAGCACTCTCGTGGCAGGGCAACGGCCAAACCGGCTGCGCGCGCCTCGTCGCGCGTTCCGTCCCGGGCCAGCGCGTCGACGACGGCCGCGTGAAGGGAGCGGAGGTAGCGAAGATCGGCCTCCGCGACGCCGAGAGCCTCCTCGGCTGCGAGCGGCGGACCGTGGCCCGGAATCACCGTCTCCGGCGGGTCTTCGCCAAGCAGCTCGATCAAGCCGGCAAGGGTCAGCCGATACGCGGCCGGTGAAGTCGCGAAGGGAAACTCGACCGCCGACAGGTAGTCGCCGACGACGAGGAGCCCGAGCTCACGAAGCCGGAAGCCGGCGCCGTCGGGGGTATGGCCGACGAGCGGGAACGTCTCGACGACGAATTCGCCGAGCGCGACCGCCCGGCCGCGCGCGAACGTCTCGTCGACGCGCGGGGATCCGGAGGAGACGAAGCCGTACGCCTCGACGGCGCGCTGGATGGATTGAACGCGCGAGCCGTCCTCCACCTTCGCCGCCGTCTCCTCGCCCATCGCGACCACCGCATCGGGAAAGCCGCCGATGCCGCAGACGTGGTCCCAGTCCCCGTGCGTGATCAGCACCTGCCGGACTGGAGCGCCAAGCTCCAGGGCCCTGCGGTCGATCCCGGCCACTTCGTCCGCCGAGATCGCCGGGTCGACAACAAGGGACTCACTTTCCGCAACGACCAGCAGAGAACTCGTTCTCCAAAGGAAGGCCTCGAAGCGTTCCCATCCGGGAGTCGGCATTGCGCGTATCAAATCCGAACGCAGCGGGCCGCGGTGGTTCGAAGCAAGCCCAACAGCAGGTCGGGACTCATTCCAGCTGCCTGGGCCAGTGTTCGGGAATGTCCCCTGACGCAGCCTGGGCAGAGGCCGATGAGTTAAGGGTCGCCGAGCGGTCTACCTTCGAGAGCAACATCTACGTGCAGCCAGAGGAGGCCGCCGAGAGAGGAGTCATGCGATGCCGCGGTACCTGATCTCCTTCGATGCCCACGCGATGGACCACATCCCCGACGAGGACATGCCCGCCGTGACCAACGCCTCGCTCGCGATGGTCCATGAGGCCATCAACGCTGGCGTGTGGGTCTTCGGCGGCGGACTGGAAAACCAGAAGGCGAGCATCGTGGCCACCGACGGAACGGTCACCGACGGCCCGTACCCGGAGGCCATCGGCGGACTCTGCGTCGTCGACGTACCCTCACGCGAGGAGGCGCTGGAGTGGGCTGCCAAGACCGCCGGCGCCTGCCGCTGTGCTCAAGAGGTCCGGGAGTTCATGCCCGACCCGACCGTAGGCAACTAGACGACATTAACCCGGGCCAGTGTCCCGGGAATGTCCCCTGACGCAGCCTGGGCAGAGACCGATGAGTTACGGGTCGCCGAGCGGTCTAACCCCCAGATCAAGACCGACGTGCGGCCGGAGGAGGCCGCCGAGAAAGGAGTCAATGCCGTGCTCAGCCGTGACGATATCCGTCGGCACCTGACGAGCGAAATGGTCTTCTCCGGTGACAGCTTGCCCGGGTTCTCCGACACGATCGAGCATCCCGACGGGCTCGTCCTCGTCGACACGGGGATGATCGACACGACGCCGGCGATCGAAGAGGACGGCGAGGAGTGGCACCCGCATCCGCTCCCGGACGAGCTCGTGAGTCGCGCCGCGGTCGTCGTCAACACGCACCTCCACTTCGATCACTGCGGCGGCAACCGGCTCTTCCCGGGCATCCCGATCCACGTGCAGCGACGCGAGCTCGAGGACGCACGGACGGAGGACGACTACACGGTGCGGGAGTGGGTCGACTTTCCGGGCGCGACGTACGTCGAGCACGACGGCGAGGCGGAGATCCTGCCGGGCGTCAGGCTCCTGCCGGCGCCGGGACACACGGCCGGACATCAGATCGTCGTCGTGGAGACCGACGAAGGCCCGGTCGTCCTCGGCGGCGACGTCGGCCACTCGTTCGAGGAGCTCGAACGCGGGGATACACCGGGCCGGCAGCTCGTCCTCGAACTTGCGGCGCCGACCCACCTCGCGCATGTCGCGGAAGTGCGTGTCCCGCACCCGCGGTCGTAGCGTCTAGTCGTACGAAAGCCGTGCCGTGAGCGCGGCGAGCACATTGTCCTGGATCGATGGGACGTCGCGCATCAGCGTCCGAACCCCGGACGCCGAGAGCACGAGGACACGGCCCGGCCCTCGCGTCCGTAACGCTCGCGGCGTCAAGACGTCAGCGCTCGGCTGGGCCAGTGTTCCGGAATGACCCCTGAGCGATAATTCGGGTGTGCCGTTGTCGTCATCGCTTCGCTGTTCGGCACGCTGTTCGCGATCGTGTGGGCGTACTGGTACTCGGCACCGTTGGGTGGCTTTGGCTCACAGGGGGTATCCGGTTAGCTCCGCCGGAAATCGGGGCTTAGCGGCAGCGTCAGCGAGCGATAGCCCTCGACGAGCGTGTAGCCACTCTCCGCGTAGAGACGGTGTGCGGGTTCGTTGTCGTCCTCAGTCTGCAAGACCAGTCGCAAGGCTCCTGCCGCAATCGCCGCCGCGCGGATGGAGTCGAGGAGAGCACGACCGACGCCAAGGCGGCGCTGGTGCGGCAAGACGAACAAGTCTCTGATCTGCCAGAAGTGGCCGAGCCGCAGCGATGCCGGAACCTCCATCGTGGTCGCAAAGCCAACGAACTGACCCTTGTCTTCTGCAACGAACGCTCTGAAGCGGGTGCTGTTGAGGTTCCGTTCTAGCCAGGTAGCCGATCGTGAGGCATCAGGAGCCTCGCCATAGTGCACGCGATACTGCTCAAAGATCTCGGCCAGCTCTTCGATCTCTCTTCGTGTCGGTGCAGTCAGAGTCCGAACAGAGACTGGGCCGCCGGATGCCGGAGGTTCGATGGGAGCGTCACGCGTCACGCCAGGGCGAAAAGCGGAGCTATGGCAAAGGGACGCACGTCCTCCGTGTTCTACCGCTTCAGCGAGCAGATGGTGGAGCGCTCGCTCGCTTGCCCGAGTGTGCTCTCGCCTGGGAGTCGCTCTTTGTTAATCGGACGCCGCCTCATCTCCAGCAGTGCGGCCCGCCGGCTCTTAGCATATCTTCGCCCGAAGCCCTCCTAGAGCGCGGCCGGGTCGGTGACCGGTGACTGACAGGCGAAGCGCTCGCAGACGTAGACCGCCGGTTGGTCGTCGACGAGGGTCTTGCCGGCGAGCAGCGGGATCTCGCCGGAAGGCCCGACGGCGACGACGGTATCCGGCTGGAACGGCTCGAGCGCGGCGCGGGCGACCGGGGACTCGACCGGTCCGACGATCGCGAGCTCTCTTGGCGGCGCAAAGTGGAGCTCGAGAGCCGACAGCGCGTGGCCGAACGCGGACGGGGCTCTCGTCACGGCGCCGTGGACGAGCCGGAAGACGCCGACTGCGCGGCGCTCGAGCTCGTCGTCGCCGTAGATGCGCGCGAGGCGGAGCAGCACCGACGCGAGCATCGAGTTGCCCGACGGTGTCGGGTGATCCTCGAGATCCTTCTTGCGCGCGACGAGCTCCTCCCCGTCGGCGGGCGAGAGGAAGAAGCCGCCGCGCTCGTCATCGGAGAAGAGCTCGACGGCGAGGCGCGACAGGCGGTTCGCCTCGTCGAGCCAGCGAAGCTCGCCCGTCGCGACATGCAGCTCGAGCAGGCCGTGTGAAGCGTCGGCGTAATCCTCGAGGTAGCCCGTGCCCTTGGCCTCGCCCGCGCGAAAGGTGCGGTGCAGGCGGTCGCCGTCGGAGAGCGGGCCGAGAAGGAACTCGCCGAGCCGGAGCGCCGCGTCGAGGTAGTCGCCGCGCTCGAGCCGGCGGCCCGCCTCGGCGAGGGCGGCCAGCGCCAGCCCGTTCCAGGCCGTGATCGCCTTGTCGTCGCGCAGCGGCTTCGGCCGTTCCTCGCGAATCTCGAACAGACGCGCGCGCTCGTCGTGGCTCAGCTCGCCGCGGAGCACGGATCGCCCGTGCTCGAACGGCTGAAGGAGCTCCTCGCGCACGCCTTCGTCGGCCGTCCACGTGAAGGTGAGGCCCTCGACCCCGTCCGTGTCCGCGTCCTGTGCCGAGGCGAAGCCGCCCCCGGGCAGGAGCAGCTCGCGGAGCATGTAGTCGAGCGTCTCCTCGGTCACGCGGCGGTAGCGCTCGTGGCCGGTGACGACCCAGCCGTGGAGGTACGCCGCGGCCAGCAGCGCGTTGTCGTAGAGCATCTTCTCGAAGTGCGGGACGAGCCACTCGCGATCGACCGAGTACCGGTGGAAGCCACCCCCGACGAGGTCGTACATGCCGCCGGCGGCCATCGCGTCGAGGGTCTGCGTGACCATCGGCAGGGCCTCCTCGTCGCCGCGCAGGTGCATGCGCAGGAGGAACTCGAGCGTCGAGGCGGGCGGGAACTTCGGCGCCCCGCCCCAGCCGCCCCACTCGCGGTCGAACTGCCGCCCGAGCGCCCGCGTCGCGTCGCCGAGCATGTTCTCGGTGAGCGGATCGGTCGAGGGTTGGAGCTCCGCCGAGTGGCGAACGGCGTCGACGATCGCCGAGGCCTGGCGTGAGACGTCTCCGCGGCGCTCGCGGTAGGCGTCGGAGACCGCCGTGAGCACCTGCTGGAAGCTCGGCAGCCCGTGCCGTGGCTCCGGCGGGTAGTACGTCCCGCCGAGAAACGGCTCACCGTCGGGCGTGAGAAAGACGGTCATCGGCCAGCCGCCGTGCCCCGTGAGCGCGACGACCGCGTCCATGTACAGCGAGTCCACGTCCGGCCGCTCCTCGCGGTCGACCTTGACGCTGACGAAGCGCTCGTTCATCAGCGCGGCGGTCTCTTCGTCCTCGAACGACTCGTGCTCCATCACGTGGCACCAGTGGCACGCGGCGTACCCGACCGAGAGCAGGATCGGCTTGTCCTCGGCGCGCGCCTGCGCGAAGGCGTCCTCGCCCCACGGGAACCAGTCGACCGGATTGTCCGCGTGCTGCAGGAGGTACGGGCTCGTCTCCTGCGCCAGTCGGTTCATGCCCCCCACGACCAGAACTCGACGACGTTGCCGTCCGGATCGGTGACGTACGCGGCGCGGCCGCTGTCTTCGAAGTCCTCTTCGTGAACGTCGAGGCCATGTTCGCGCAGGCGCGCGACCGCCGCCTCGTAGTCGTCCTCGCCGACGTGCATCGCGTAATGGACGTGCGCGCCGCCCCGGCCGCCGGCGATTCCGACCTGCGACGTCCAGAGCCCGATCCGCGAGCGCTCTCCGACGAGGAACCAGGCTCGATTGTCGGAGCGCCCCTGAACCGGCAGCCCGAGCACCTCGCCGTAGAACCGAGCTGCAACGTCGAGATCGGCGACCTCGAGCACGAGCTCGTTGAGGCCGGTGACCGGGAGCCCGCTCAGGTCTGCGAGGCGGGGATCTCGACCGGCTCGAGCTGCGCGACCTCCTCGCGCCGCACGAGGAAGATCGCAGCGAGCAGCCCCGCGGCCCAGATCCCGACCGCGACCCAGAAGCCCCACACGAAGCCCTGGGTCAAAGCTTCGTCCGGCGGCGTCCGCTCCTCGAGGAGCGTCCTCGAGTGCGTGATGAAAACGGTTGAGAGCACCGCCGTCCCGATCGCGCCTCCCACCTGCTGCGACGTGTTGATCAGGCCGGAAGCGAGCCCCGCCTTCTCGTGGCTAACTCCGGCGAGTGCCGCGATCGTGATCGGGATGAACGAGAACGGGATCCCGATGCCGACCGCGAAGAATCCCGGAAGCAAATCCATCTGGTACGAGCCGTTGGCGTCGATCTGCGTGTACCAGAGACACCCGGCGACGAGCAGGCTCATGCCGGCGATGAGCACCGGCTTCGCGCCGAAACGGGTCGTTAGCGCTTGCGCGGGGCCAGCCATTAGAACGGCGGTGCCGGCCGTGGCCAGGAACGCGACTCCCGTCTGGAGCACCGACATGTGTAGAACCTGCTGCATGTAGAGCGTGAGCATTAGGAACGTGCCGTACAACCCGCCGGCGAGCAGGAACCCGCCGAGGTTGGCCGCGGCGACGAGGCGGATCCGGAAGATCGAGAGCGGCATCAGCGGTTCCTTCTCGCGCGCCTCCCACCACAGGAAGAACGCGAGGAGCAGACCCGAGAGCACGAGCAAGCCGATCGTGCGGAACGTCCCCCACCCGACCTGCGGCGCCTCCGAGATCGCGTAGACGAGCACGATCAAGCCCGAGGTCACGCTGATCGCTCCGGGCAGGTCGTATTCGTGGACGACGTCCTCGCGCCGGCTCTCGCGCACGTAGATCGGCGTGAGGATGAGGACGATCACGGCGACGGGCACGTTGACCCAGAAGATCCACTCCCAGCCCAGATACTTCGTCAGGACGCCACCCATCAGCACGCCTGCCGCGGCGCCGCTGCCGCCGACTGCGCCCCAGGCTCCGAGCGCCTTGTTCCGCTCCGCGCCCTCGGTGAAGGTCACAGAGATGATGGAGAGCGCCGCCGGTGTGACGATCGCCGCACCGAAGCCCTGCACGGCCCGCGCTCCGATCAGCATCCCCGAGGATGACGAGAGCCCGCAGACGAGCGAGGCAGCCCCGAAGATCGCGAGCCCGATCATGAAGACGATGCGGCGCCCGATGAGGTCGGCCGCGCGCCCGCCGAGCAGGAGGAAGCCGCCGTACGTGAGCCCATAGGCGGTAATCACCCACTGCAGGTTGCGCTCCGCGAAGTTCAGATCGTCCTGGATCGTCGGCAGCGCGACATTGACGATCGCGATGTCGAGCACCACGACGAAGATCGCGGTGCAAATCAGGATGAGCGCCTTCCAGCGGCGAGGGTCCGGTGCGACTGCGTTCATCGCCCCTCGACCCTACACTCACGCACCATGGCAACGCTTCCCGGCGGAACCGTCACGTTCCTCTTCACCGACATCGAGGGCTCGACCCGGCTGCTCCAGGAGCTCGGGGACGCCTACGGCGACGTCGTCCGCGACCACCGGCAACTGCTCCGCGGGAGCCTCGGCGACAAGGGTGGAACCGAGGTCGACACCCAGGGCGATGCGTTCTTCTACTCGTTTCCGCGCGCGCGGGACGCAGTCGCCGGGGCGGTGGCGGCCCAGCGTGCGCTCTCAACACACCAGTGGCCGGAGGGCAGCGAGGTCCGTGTCCGGATGGGCCTGCACACCGGCGAGCCGTCGGTCGGCGACGAGGGCTACCTCGGGCTCGACGTCGTCCGCGCCGCGCGCATCTGCTCGGCCGGCCACGGCGGCCAGATCCTCCTTTCGGAGACGACGCGCGCGCTGCTCGGCAACGAGCTCCCCGACGGAGTCGCGATCGTCGACCTCGGGCAGCAGGACCTGAAGGACGTCCAGCACGAGCGGATCTACCAACTCGCGGTCGACGGCGACGAGAACTTCCCGCCGCTGAAAACGCACGCGCCGCAGAGCGCGTCAGACGAGCTCGGCGACCGGATCGAACGTCACGTACTGGAGATGGTTGATGCGTCGCTCAACACCGGGAAGGGCAAAGGCAAGGCCAAGGGTCAGGTGAACATGCTCCGGTTCACGGTGATCGGCCTGATCGAGCTCGTACTCGTCGTCCTCACGCTCGTGATCATCATCTGGCTCGTGAAGACGATCCTGTTCTGAGTGGGCCGCCGAGCCAGTGCCCGGCGGCCCACTAGAAGCTGACTAGGCGGCCTGCTCGAAGGCGGGCTCTGCCTCTGGGACCTCCTCGGTCAGGTCGCGGCGGCTGACCACGAAGATCGAAACGAGGACCCCGACGAACGCGACGATCGCGCCCGCGATGAACGCGTCCTGGAAACCGTTCGTGAGCGCGATGGCAGGAGCCGTCCCGCCCGAGATGTCGCTGGTCGTCGTCGACGTCGCCACCGCCGAGAGCGCGGCGATTCCGAGCGCCCCGCCGATCTGCTGCGACGTGTTGAGCAGCCCCGAAGCGAGACCCGCCTCGGCCGGCTGCACACCGGCGAGCGCCGCGATCGAGATCGGCACGAACGAGAAGCCGAGGCCAACCGCGACCAGGAGCAACCCTGGGAACAGGTCGGTCCAGTACGAGCCGCCGACCGAGACCTGCGAGAAATAGACCAGGCCTGCGGTCAGCGCGGTCATCCCGACGATGAGCACGGGCTTGACGCCGAGCCGGTTCACCAGTTGCGCCGCGACGCCGGACGTCACGATCGCCGAACCGGCCACGGCCAGGTACGCGACGCCGGTCTTCATCGCCGAGTAGCCGAGCACCTGCTGCATGTAGAGGGTGAGCATCAGGAACATCCCGAACAGGGCTGTTCCCAGGATGAACCCGGCGATGTTCGCGCCGACGAGCGTGCGCAGCCGGAAGATCGAGAACGGCATCAACGGATCCTTGGCCCGGGCCTCCCAGCCCAGGAACGCCGCGATCAGTGCTCCGGCCGCGACGAAGAGGCCGATCGTCGTGGCCGAGCCCCAGCCGAAGTGGTTGGCCTGCGTGATGGCGTAGACCAGCGTCACGAGGCCGCTCGTGACGAGGACAGCTCCTGGCACGTCGTAGCTCTCGGCGGTCGCGTCCCGGCTCTCGTCGATCAGGAAGGGAGCGAGCACGAACCCGAGGATCCCAACGGGCACGTTGACGAAGAAGATCCAGTTCCAGCTCAGGAGGTCGGTGAGGACGCCTCCGAGCAGGACGCCGGCAACGGCTCCGAACGCGCCGACGCCGCCCCAGGCGCCGAGTGCCGCGTTCCGTTCCTTCCCCTCGGCGAAGGTCGTCATGAGGATGGAGAGCGCCGCAGGCGTGATGATCGCCGCGCCGAGCCCCTGCAGGGCGCGCGCGCCGATCAGCGGCGCTTCGCCCCAGGCGAGCCCGGAGACGAGCGAGGCGGTGGTGAAGAGGACGACTCCGATCAGGAACATCCGGCGGCGTCCGAGGAGATCAGCGGCGCGCCCACCGAGCAGCAGGAAGCCGCCGAAGAAGAGCGCGTACGCGCTGATCACCCATTGCAGGTTCTCCTGGGAGAAGCCCAGGTCGAGCTTGATCGAAGGTAGGGCCACGTTCACGATCGCGATGTCGAGCACGACCATGAACTGCACGAGCAAGAGCAGCGCAAGCCCGTACCACTTGCGTCGAGATGCGGTCACGGTCTGTTTCCTTTCTCCGTTAGCAATCACTAGCTTGCAACCTAGCATGACTTACTTTCTTTTTGCAAGTATCCACTTCTCAACTACAAGTACGTGCGCTATGATGCGTTCGCGATGAGCAAGAACAGACGCTATGACCAGTACTGCCCCGTCTGTCATGCGCTCGAGCTCGTCGGCGAACGGTGGTCGCTCCTGATCGTCCGCGAGCTGCTCAAGGGCCCCAAGCGGTACACCGACCTGCTCGAGGGGATGCCGGGCGTGGGCACGAACATCCTCGCCGCGCGCCTGCGTGACCTCGAAGGCGGCGGGATCGTCGAGAAGCGGAAGCTCCCCCCGCCCGCAGCCTCGACCGTCTACGAGCTGACCGAGTACGGCCGCGAGCTCGAGGAGCCTCTGTACGCACTCGCCCGCTGGGGGGCCCGCTCGCTCCCGCCCCCGGTCGAGGGTGAAGATTTCTATCCCGACTGGGGCCTGAACGCGTTCGCTGCGTTGCTCGATCCCCAGGCAGCGCGCGGGCTGGCAGCGACCTACGTCGTGCGTGTCGCCGACGACGTCTACACGGTGCGGCTCGAGGACAGCATCGTCCAGGTCCAAGTCGGAGCGACGGACGAGGCGGACCTCCACTTCGCGACCGACCGGGAGACGTTCTTCCGCCTGGCCTCGGGTGACCTCGATCCTCGGGTTGCGGTCTCGGGCGGCGACGTGACCATCGAGACCGGCAAGCCGGCGGACCTCGAGCGCTTCTTCTCGGTCTTCAACTTCGCGCAGCGCGCGCAGGTCGCCGTCTAGAAGTGCGGCTCAAGACCGAGCGGCTCGTGCTGCGCAAGCCGGAGCCCACCGATCTGGATGGCTATGTAGAGATGTACGGCGATCCGGAAACTGTGCGTTTCCTCGGCGGAACGCCGCAGCCACCCGAGGAGGTGCCGAAGAGGATCGATCGTCTGCTCGAGCTGTGGGAGGAGCACAAGCTCGGCCTATTCAGCGTTCTGCGGAAGGAGGACGAGCGACTCGTCGGACGGGTGGGCTACATCGTTTGGGAAACCGAACGCTGGTTCAACGCGACGTATGAGCAGGTCGACGGGAACCTCGAGCTCGAGATCGCGTGGACGATCGTCCGCAAGTTCTGGAACCACGGTTACGCGACCGAGGCGGCGCTCGCGTGTCGCGACCACGCGTTCGGTGAGCTCGAGCGCGAGCGGGTTGTCTCGCTGATCTCACCCGAGAACGTCGCCTCGATCCGAGTGGCGGAGAAGATCGGGGAGTCGCTCGAGCAACGGGATGTCGGCGGCGAGGCCTTCAGCGCCACCGTCGACCTCTATTCCTTCGGGAAACGCCCCGCGCGGTAGAGCTGGCCCTCGAGGGGCCTACCGAGCACAGCTTCGAGCCAGGCCGAGATCGCGATCAGCGCATCGAGGTCGGCACCGGTCTCGACTCCGTCGCCTTCGAGCATGTAGACGAGATCCTCGGTCGCGACGTTGCCCGTCGCCCGCGGCGCGAAGGGACAGCCGCCGAGGCCGCCGATCGACGAGTCGAGGGTCGTCGCGCCGCCCTCGAGCGCCGCGTACGCGTTCGCGAACCCGGTGTTGCGGGTGTTGTGCCCGTGGAAGCCGGACGCGCCGCTGTCCTCGATCAGCCGCCGCACCTGGCCGGGAGTCGCGACGCCGATCGTGTCCGCGAGCACGACGTCGTCTGCCGCAGACAAGCGCTTGGCCAACTCGACGACCGTGACCGGGTCGACCCGGCCCTCGAACGGACAGCCGAAGGCGACGCTGATCGTGACCGTCGAGCGAACGCCGTCCTCGCGCGCGCGCGCGAGAACCTTCTCCGCTGCGCCCGCAGCCTCGTCGACCGACGCGTTGGCGTTCCGCATGCTGAAGCTCTCGGTCGCCGCGAGCGCGAAGCGGACCTCGTCGAGGCCGGCCTCCCGCAGCCGGTCGTAGCCCTTCTCGTTCAGCGCGAGCCCCGCGTACAGGATTCCGTCACGCCGCTTGATCCCGGCGACGACCTCTTCTGCGCCGGCCATCTGCGGCACGCGCTCGGCGCTGACGAAGCTGACCGCCTCGACGACGGGCAGGCCGGCGGCGGCGAGCCGGTTGACGAGCTCGGCCCGCGTCTCAGGTGGCAGGACGTCCCGCTCGTTCTGCAGGCCGTCCCGCGGCCCGACCTCGCAGATCGTGATCAAGCGATCCGCTCGGGCGTGACCCGGACGATCACCCTGCGCTCGCCGGGGCGGTGGCTCTGAAACTTCGGGTTGCCGGTGTACTTCTCGGACAGCTTGTCGATGTGCCGGTCGGCCGCCTCGCCCTCTTCGAGCTCGACCGTCCCGGTGACGGTCACGTAGTCGTACGGGTCGTCCTGCGAGTAGACCTCGATCGTGACCCGCGGGTCGCGCCGCATGTGCTGCCACTTCGCGCGGCCGGTCGCGGTGTTGAACACCACGCGCTCGCCGTCGTAGTCGACCCAGACGGGCGTCACGTGCGGCGTCCCGTCCGCGCGGATCGTCGCCACGGCGCCGAAGTTCTTGCCCAGGAAGAGGTCTGCCTGCTTTTCGGTCAGCCTGGCCACGACGTCACGTAGGCTAGCGAGCGATGGCTCCGGCAATTCTGGTCGGCACTCGAAAGGGGCTTTTCGTCCTGAGAGGCGACGAGACCCGACGCAAATGGGAGCTCGAGGGTCCGCACCTGAACGGCTGGGACGTTTTCCACGCGATGAAGCACGACGGGTCGATGTACGTCGCCGCCAACCACGGCGTCTACGGCGCGACCGTCCAGCGCTCCGACGACGGAGGCAAGACGTGGGAGCGCAGCGAGGGACTCGGCCTGCCTGAAGATCACGAGCTGACGCTCGAGAAGACGTGGCATGTCGAACCAGGCCCGAACGGGACGCTGTGGCTCGGCGGCGCGCCGGGCGTCCTCTTCCGCTCGGCGGACCGCGGCGAGAACTGGGAGCCCGTCACGAGCCTGATCGACCATCCGACGCGTGAGCGCTGGAATCCCGGGGCGGGCGGAATGTGCACGCACTCGATCCAGTTCGATCCCGAGAACGACCAGACGATGTACGTCGGCATCTCCGCGGCGGGTGTTTTCCGCAGCGACGACGGCGGCGACTCGTGGACGCCCGCGAACAAGGGGACGGCCGCCGACTTCATGCCCGACGACCCGTTCCCCGAGCTCGGCCAGTGCGTCCACAAGGTTCTCGTCCACCCCGCGAAGCCCGAGCGCCTCTGGCAGCAGAACCATTGCGGCGTCTACCGCACCGACGACCGCGGCGAGAGCTGGGAACGACTGGAGGACAACGGCCTTCCGAGCAGCTTCGGCTTTCCGATCGCGATCCATCACCGCGACCCGGACATGGCGTTCGTGATCCCTGAGGACTCCGCCCGCGGCTCGGCGGGCGAGGTCGGGGGCGGGGACCGGGTCACGTCGGACGGCCGCCTCGGCGTCTACCGGACCCAGGACGGCGGCAGCAGCTGGGAGCTGGTCTCGAACGGGCTCCCCGAGCATGCATGGGTCGAGGTTCTACGCGAGGGGATGTCGTCTGACCGGCTCGACCCGGTCGGGATCTATTTCGGCACGAAAAGCGGCTCGGTCTTCGTCTCCCCGAACGAGGGCGACGAGTGGATCGAGGCGGCGCGGCACCTACCGGCCGTGCTGTCGGTCGAATTCGCGGAGTGGTAAGGCGCCGCTTGCGGTGCCGACTTCAGGACGCTCGGGTTCCCCGAGCGTCCGTCGGAAATGAACGGTCGACACAACCCGGATAGAGCGCTGTGGCCGTAACGGTTCTTTTGCCTGGCCTGCTCGCCAACCAGGCGGGTGGGCGGAAGGAATTCCAGCTGGAGGCGCCGACGGTCGGTGCCGCGCTCCGGGCCCTGCCCGTGCGCGACCTGCTGTTCAATGAGCGAAACGAGCTGCGCCCGCTCGTCAACGTCTACGTGGACGGCGAAGACATCCGCGTCAGAAACGGCGTCGACACCAAGCTCAGTGACGGCCAGGCGATCAGGGTCGTCGCAGCAGTCGCGGGCGGCTAAAGGAATCGGAGAAGCCTCGCGCGGTCGAGGCTAAGCTCGATCTCGCCGGCCAACTCGTCCACCGAGCGCACCGCAGTCGCGGGCACCAGGAAGTGGCGATGAACGAGGCCGTCGGAGCGTACGGCCAGCGCATCGGGCACTTCGTGACTGTTTCCGTACAGCGCGGACTCGACGCGTCCGATCCGCTTCCCCGCGGCATCGCTCACGACGAAGCCGTTCGTCTCCATGATCGCGGCCATCGCTGGGATCCTCGCGCCTGCCGGGGCGCTCATCATCCGCGCCGCCACGGGTCTTGGGTCGGTAGCGCCTACTGAACCGTGAGAGCCAGGCGAAGCTAGGCGATCGCGACCATCCGGTCGATCGCGCCGCGGGCGCGCTCGGCGATCTCCGGCTCGACCGTGACCACGTGCTTCCAGTCGCGAAGCGAATCGCGCAGCTTCTCGAGCGTGATCATCTTCATGTACTTGCAGATCGCCTTCTCGGAGATGGCCTCGAACCGCTTCTCGGGCGCCTCCTTGTTCAGGCGGTGCAGGATCCCGGTCTCGGTCGCGACGAGGAACCGCTTCTTCGGCGATGACTTCGCGAAGTTGATCATCCCCTCGGTCGAGAGGATGTGCGTGCGCTCGTTCCCGAAGGCCATGCACTGGCTCGCGCAGCCGCACTCGGGGTGCACGAGCAGCTCGGCGTCGGGCGCCTCGTCCTGCCAGCGCTCGATGTCAGCCGGCCGGATGCCCGCGTGCACGTGGCACTCGCCCATCCAGATCTTCAGCTTGCGGCCCGTCGTGCGCTCGAGCCAGACGCCGAGGAAGAGATCCGGGAGGAAGAGGATTTCCTTGTCCTCGGGAATCGCCTCGATCACGGCCTTCGCGTTGCCCGACGTGCAGCAGTAGTCGCTCTCGGCCTTGACCTCGGCGGTCGTGTTCACGTACGAGACGACGACGCCGCCCGGATGCTCCGCCTTCCAGGTGCGCAGCTGATCGGCGGTGATCGACGCCGCGAGCGAGCAGCCGGCGTCGAGGTCGGGGATCAGCACCGTCTTGTCGGGCGCGAGGATCGAGGCCGTCTCGGCCATGAAGTGGACGCCGCAGAAGACGATCGCCTCCGCGTCGGTGGCCGCGGCCTCTCTGGACAGGCCCAGGGAGTCGCCGACGAAATCGGCCACGTCCTGGACCTCCGGCACCTGGTAGTTGTGCGCGAGGATCACGGCCTCGCGCTCGGCTGCGAGGGCGCGAACCTCCTCCTGGAGCGTCGAGATCTCCGCTGTGCTCATTCGAGCTCCAGCGACACGTCGAGGGAGCGGGCCGAATGGGTCAGCGCGCCGACGGAGACGAAGTCGACTCCGGTCTCGGCGATCTCGCGCACGGTCTCGAGCGAGACCCCGCCCGAGGCCTCGAGTGACGCCTGGCCGTCGACGAGCTGGACGGCCTCGCGCATGAGAGCCGGCGGCATGTTGTCGAGCAGGATCTGCTCCGCGCCGGCGGCGAGCGCCTCGCGCACGTCGTCCAGCGTCTCGGCCTCGACCTCGATCGGCAAACCCGTTCCGGCTCGGCGAATGAGCTCGACCGCGGGCCGGACCCCGCCCGCAGCGCGCAAGTGGTTGTCCTTGACGAGGATCCCGTCGTCGAGGCCGAAGCGATGATTGCGCCCGCCGCCGCAGCGCACGGCGTACTTCTCGAGCGCCCGCAACCCCGGCGTCGTCTTGCGTGTGTCGAGGATCTCCGCGCCTGTGCCGTCGATCGCGTCGACGAAGCGGCGCGTGAGCGTCGCGACGCCGGAGAGGCGCCCGAGGAGGTTGAGCGCCGTTCGCTCTGCGGTCAGCACGGCGCGCGTGCGGCCGGTGATGCGGGCGAGATCGGCGGGCTGCTGGAGACGGTCGCCGTCTGCCGCGGACGGCTCGAAGGCGAGGTTCGGATCGAGCGCGCGGAAGACGGCTTCGGCCGCGGGGAGTCCGCAGACGACGCCCGGCTCCTTGAACAGCAGGCGGGCGGTGCAGGTCGCGTCCTCCGCGACCGTGGCCTGCGTCGTCAGGTCTCCGCCGCCGACGTCCTCCGCGAGCGCCGCGAGCGCGATGCGCTCGAGATCGAGCTCCTGGGCTACGACCATCGTTCGAGCACGGGCTCCTGTCCCGGTCGGTGGACGACGTGGCCGGCCAGTTCCGGATCCTCGTTCGGGCGGTCGGCGCGGAAGTGCGCTCCTCTGCTCTCGGTGCGGGCGAGCGCTCCGGCCGCGATCAGCCTCGTCAGGAGGTGCGGGGCTCCGCGTAGGTGCTCGAGCCCGGCGGCGTCGCGGACGAGGCCGGCGTCCTGCCACAGCGCGTGGCGGATGTCAGGCGTCACGGTGTCGAGCGGTGGCGGGGCCGGCGGGCTACCGAGACGCGCCGGAAGGTCGGGCTCCTCGAGCGAGGCGAGCGCGGCCCTGCGGCCGAAGACGAGACATTCGAGGAGCGAGTTCGACGCGAGCCGATTCGCTCCGTGGACGCCCGTGCAGGCACACTCGCCGGCCGCGTACAGCCCCGGCAGCTCGGTCCGGCCGTCGAGATCGGTGACGACGCCGCCCATCGTGTAGTGGGCCGCGGGCGCGACCGGGATCGGCTCGACGGCGGGGTCGAAGCCCGCATCCTCGATCGACCCGATCACCGACGGGAAGCGGTCCCGATCGACCGGGCGGAGGTCGAGGAGCGCCGTGCCGCGCGCTCCGATCTCGCGGGCGACCACGTCCCGTGGCGCGAGCTCGTCGGTGAAGCGGCGTCCGCTGTCGTCGAGCAGGAGCGCACCCGCGCCGCGCAGGGCTTCGCTGAGGAGAACGCCCGAGCCACGCAGAGCAGTCGGATGAAACTGGACGAACTCGAGATCGGCGACTCCGGCTCCCGCGCGGTAGGCGATCGCGATCCCGTCGCCGACCGCGCCGGCCGGGTTGGTCGTCCGTTCCCAGAGCGCCGCCGCGCCGCCGGTCGCGAGCAGTGTCGCGCGCGCCGTGATCGCGCCGCTGTCCGTCGTGACGCCGACGCAGCGCGAGCCAGTCGACCAGAGGGCGAGCGCCTGCTCGCCTTCACGGACCGAGATCCGCGGATGGGCGACGACGCGCTCGGCGAGCGCGTGCGCGATCTGGCGTCCGGTCGCTGCGCCCCCGGCGTGCACGACACGGGCCCGCGAGTGTCCGCCCTCGAGACCGAGGCCCGGGTCGAACTCGACTCCCAGATCGACGAGGTCGGCGACGCGCGCCGGAGCTTCGCTCGTCAACACGGAGACGGCGCTCGCGCGGCTGAGACCGCGCCCCGCGGCGATCGTGTCCTCGGCGTGCAGGGCGGGATCGTCGTCCGGGCCCACCGCCGCTGCGACTCCGCCCTGCGCGAGGTAGCTCGCCGTCGTCTTGATCGGCCCTTTCGTGAGCACGACCACGTCGGCCTCGTTCGCGGCGCAGAGAGCGGCGTAGAAACCGGCCACCCCGCCCCCCACGACGAGCAGATCGCACTCCGCCTCTTGTGGTCGCCGTCTCACGTTTCGCATCTGCCTCTGCTAGTTTTCGCCTCAGAGTCGATAACTGTGGCTCAGTTTAACAAAGTTTCCGCTTCCGGGTCGAAAACGTCCGCCCACGTCACGTTGGCGGTCGTTTTCCAGGTGCGCGCGGGCCAGCTCCAGGTGCTCCTGTGGCAGCGTGCGAAGGAACCGGATGCCGGCGCGTGGTCCCTCCCGGGCGGCTACCTCGACCCCGACGAGACGCTCGAGGAGTCGATCCGCCGCCACCTCGCGGCCAAGGTGGACGTCCGCAAGCTCTCGCATCTCGAGCAGCTGGAGACGCTGAGCGAGCCCGGGCGGCATCCGCGGGAGCGGCAGCTCGCGACGGGGTACCTCGGCGTCGTCCCACTCGGTGTCGACCCTGCCCTCCCCCAGGACACGAACTGGCACTCGGTCGATCGGCTGCCGGAGCTCGCGTTCGATCACCGGGAGATCACGCTCGCCGGCCGCGAGCGCCTGCGCGCCAAGCTCTCGTACACGAACATCGGCTTCGCGCTCGCACCGGAGACGTTCACGCTCAGCGAGCTGCGCGACCTCTATGCAGCGGCGCTCGGGCACGACGTCTCGGCGACGAATCTCCAGCGGGTCCTGGTCAGGCGCGGCGTGCTCGAGGCGACAGGCGAGCGGCGCGAGCCTGGGCGGGCCGGCGGACGGCCGGCCGCGCTCTTCCGCTTCAGCACGCCGGAGCTCGAGGTCACGGACCAGTTCGCAGTGCTCCGGCCGCCGGAACGCTGAGCGGGGCGCCTCTCGGCGCCCCGCTCGATCAGTCGTCTGTCTCTGTGGCTAGAGCCTGCCGACCGCCAGCTTGACCGGGAAGTTCCGGCGCTTGATCGTGCCGGGCCTCGGTGCCTGGTTGACGACGCGGCCGCGCAGCGAGCGGCGCGCACGAACGCGTCGCACCCTGCCGACCGAGCAGTGAGCAGCCCGGATCCTGCGCTTCGCAGCGTTCAGACGCAGCCCGAGCACTCTCGGGACACGACAGCGCTGCGGAGGCGGAGGCGGAGGCGGTGGTGGCGGAGGCGGAGGCGGCGGTGGTGGTGGCGGCGGAGGTGGCGGCGGAGGTGGCGGAGGCGGAGGTGGCGGTGGTGGCGGAGGCGGAGGCGGCGGTGGCGGAGGCGGAGGTGGTGGCGGAGGCGGAGGTGGTGGAGGCGGAGGTGGCGGCGGATTGCCGACCGTGATCGTCCCGGTCATCTGCACCGGATGGACCATGCAGTGGTACGGGTACGAGCCGGAGCTGTTGAACGTGAACGAGTACAGCTCACCGGGCGCCAGGAAGCCGGAGTCGAAGACGCCGGTGTCCGAGGTGGCCGAGTGCGTGATCTGGCCGTTGTTCGTCCAGCAGACAGTCGTTCCGACCGGAACCGTCACGTCGGCCGGGTTGAAGAAGTTGTCCCCGATCGAGATCTCGGTCGATCCGGTCGGGCAGGTGGGTGGTGGCGGTGGTGGCGGCGGAGGCGGCGGGGGGCCGCCGACGCTCATCGTCTCGGTCGAGGCCGTCGACGACGATCCGTCATAGCCGCCCGCGGCGACGAGCGTCCCGCCCACCGCGGTGCCTGACGGGAACGAGCGCGCCAGGTTGAGCGTTAGCTCGTTGCTCCACGAGTTCGTGGCCGGGTCGTAGCCGACCGTGGCTCCGGTCGTCTGCGGGCTCAAGAACGCGCTCTTCAGGCGTCCACCCACAAGGAACGGATTGCCGCCGCCGAACAGGTACACCTTCCCGTTGGCGACGCCGCTGCCCGGCACGTTGTTCGCGGACGGCAGGTTCGCGCACGTCGTCCACGAGTTGGCGGCGATGTTGTAGTCGTAGCAGAGGTTGATCACCGTGTTCGTGGCGTCACGCCCGCCGGCGACGTACATGTGGCCGTTGACGATTCCGAAACCGGGCCCACCCACTGCGTGCGGGATCGGGGCCTTGACCGTCCACGAGTTCGCGACCGGGTCGTACTCCCAGGTCGTGTCCTGCGCGGAGTCGACCGTGCCCGTGTTGTACCCGGCGACGACATAGATCTTGCCGTTGCCCGGGTTGTAGCCCGAAGCGGCAAAGCTACGCACATCGGGCATCGGCGCCCCCGCCGACCACGTGTCGGAGGCGATGTCGTAGATCCGGGTGTTGTTGAAGTTCGTCCCGGACTCGGGATCCTCGCCGCCGAAGACGTACAGCTTGTTCGACGGCGGGTAGTACACGGCCGAGGCCATGATGTTCGCGTCCGGCATCGACGTCAGCTGCGCCCACGTGTTGGTCGACGGGTTGAACTTGTAGAGCGTGTCCAGGTCGTCGATCAAGAACGAGTAGCCGCCCGCGACGAACGCGACCGTCCCGTCGGAATCGGCCGCTCCGCCGTACTGGTCGACAGGCATCGGAGCGCGGATCTGCCAACCCGGTGGCGGCGGCGGAGGCGGTGGCGGTGGCGGAGGCGGTGGCGGTGGCGGCGGCGGAGGCGGTGGCGGAGGCGGTGGCGGTGGCGGGGGTGGTGGCGGAGGCGGTGGCGGTCCGCCAACGACGAGTGTCTCCACACTGGAGAGCGAGGTCGACGCCCCATCACGGCCGCCCGCTGCGACCAGCGTTTCGCCGACCGCGGCCGTGCCCGGGAACGAACGACCGGCGTTCAATGTCGCCTCCGGCGACCACGTGTTCGCCGCCGAGTCGAAGCTCTCGACATCGGTCATCCCGGTGAACGGCGGCGCACCGTTGCCGCCGCCGATCGAGAACAGCCGGCCCTGAGCAACGGCACCGCCCGCCACGTTCTTCGGCGTGGCCAAACTCTGCCGCTGCGACCACGAATCCGTGGCGATGTCGTAGTCCCAGGTCAGATCGAGCGTCATGTCCGGGTTCGTCCGCCCACCTGTCATCAACAGATGGCCATCGACGATCCCCGACGCCGTCCCGCCCTGCATCTGCGGCGACGGAGCCTTGTCCGTGAACGTGTCCGCGACCGGGTCGTACTCCCAGGTCGTGTTTTGCACCGAGTCGATCGTCGACGTCTGATACCCGCCGTTCAGATAGATCTTCCCGTTCGCCGGGTCGTAGCCAGCAGCCTGCTGGCTCCTCGTTCCAGGCATCGTCGCCCCCGACGACCACGTGTTCGACGCAATGTCGTAGATCTGCGTCGTGTCCAGCGTGATCGCCTGGTCACGCTGCGACCCACCGAACACGTAGATCTTGTTCGTCGGCGGGTAGTAGACGGCGGAACCAACCAGCTCCGGCGTCGGCAACGGCGCCATCGTGTCCCACGTGTCGGTCGCCAGGTCGTAGCGATAGACCGTGTCCAGCGTCGCGATGCTCGTGAACGAGTAACCCCCGAACACGTAGGCGTACGAACCGTCAGAAGCCGTTGCCGGGCCGAACAGGTCATTCGGGAGCGGAGCGACCGTCTGCCAGGCGGCCGGCGCGCCTCCGCAGAGCCAGTCGAAGGCGTTGGTCACGACCTTCGCGAACTGACCGTTCCAGGTCGCGTCGAAGCCGATGTACGCGTTGATCGCGACGACATCGTCCTTGAACGCGATCAGCGGAGTGCCGGTGTTCCACGCCGCGACCTGTATCGCTCCCGACGCGAGCCCGACCTCGACGCCGAAGTTGGTCGCGAGAGCCGTAACGCCCTGCATGAGCGGATGGCCCGCGTCGTACGTGCCCAACGTTCGGTCCTGGAACCAGAGGCTGCCCGAGTTCGTGAACGGCGAGTAGCCGTCGGTCAGCCACCGTCCGCCCAGGTAGAAGCCCCCCGCGTCGTAGAAGCCGAACGCCAAGGGAATGACGATCCCGGCGCCCGAATCCTGGTAGTCCGCGAGGACGTCCCCCATCGCGTTCGCGTCCGCGTAGGCGAAGTTCGTCCAGGTCAGGACGATGTTGTACGGACTCAGCTGCTGCAGCGTCGGCGTCGCCCCCTGGGCGTCGAAGAGGTCGACGCCCGCCACGCCAGGCTGGGCTTCCAGGTCGCTCACCAACTGGGCGGGCGTCCCGTCATCCGAATACACGATGAGGATGTTCTTCGGCCCGCACGGGGGCGCGGCTTTCGCGACGCCCGGCAGCGCAAGCCCGATGCCGACGAGGAGCGCGATGCAAGCCCCTCTCAAGGCTCCCTTGGTCATGTAACTCCCCTCCCGAAAAGCGTTTGTGGCGCTCGTTGCTTGGGGCCTTTTACCAGTCCTGGAGGCGAATGTGAAGGGCTGCGGCGGCGATCGCGGCTACAGGCTGACGGAGCGCAGGTCGCCCGGCGGCGTGTCACCGGCCGCGACGAGGCGGTCGCGGCCCATCCGCTTCGCCTCGTAGAGCGCCGCATCGGCGCGGCCGACGAGCTCCTCGGCGGTCTCGCGCCCGTTCCAGCAGACGACCCCGGCCGACACGGTCTGGTCGCCGGGCATCGCCGCCCGCAGGCGCTCGACGATGTCCTTCGCGTTCTCGAGCCGGCAGCCGGGCAGCGCGACGCTGAACTCCTCGCCGCCGTAGCGGGCCAGCCTGTCGCTCACGCGGAGCTCCCGGACCCAGGCCGACGCGCTCTGCTTGAGCAGCCGGTCGCCCGCCTGGTGGCCCCGCTGGTCGTTGTAGTTCTTGAAGAAGTCGAGGTCGAGCATCGCGACGCAAAGTGGATCGCCGTTCCGCCCCGAGCGCGCGAGCTCGCGCGGCAGCTCCTCCTCCCACCCGCGCCGGTTGAGCAGGCCCGTCAGGTCATCCGTGCGCGCCACCTCCTCGAGCCGCGCGAGCAGGTCGGAGCGCTCGAGCGCCATCGCGGTCTCGGCAGCGAGCATCCGCATCGACGCCGCGATCCGGTTCGTCCCGTCGACCTCGTACGCCCAGCCGACGACGAGCACCGCGACGGCCTCTTCGTTGCGCAGAACGGGCTCGAAGTGCATCGACACGGCGCCAGTCGCCATCACGACGCGCTGCGAGATCCGGTCGTCGCCCCGTGCGTCCTGGACGAAGAGCGGCTTCTTCGAGAGGAAGACCGAGCCGGCGCCGGAGGCCTGTTCGCCGACCGAGACGGTCAGGGGCGGGCCACTCTGGAGCCCGTGGTTCGCGTTCATCATGAGCTCTCCGTCCGGGCCCAGCTCCATGAGCTTGGCGAAGCGAGCGCCGGTGACCGTGCAGGCTGCCGCGCAGATGATCTCGCGCGCGACCTGGGCGTCGGCCGTCCGCGCCAGCTCGCGGGTCGCCTCCGTCACGGCGGCCATGCTGACGACGAGCTTGCGGGTCTCCTCCTGGCTGACCTGCAGCTCATCCGCGCGGCGCAGGTTCTCCTCGGCGCGCTTCCGTTGCCCGCGCACGAGCGACTGCACCGTGAACCCGATGATCGGCGCGACGCACAGCCAGACCATCGCGCGGGTCCATTCGCTCGACGGGTAGTCCGGCGCGCCGATGAGCAGGACCGGCACGACGAACACCGCCGCGAGGCCCGCGAAGCCGATCGCGAGCTGCTGCGGGCTGCCGTAGAGGGCGAGCCAGAAGATGGGCAGCATGAGGAGCGCGCCGTAGGCCGACGACCCTCCCCCGTCGGCCTCGCGCAGCAGGGCGATGACGAACAGGTACGCGAGCGGCGGCAGGACCGTGGCCATTGGCGACAGCCGGCGCCAGGGCGTGATCAGGACCGCGACGAGAATCAGGCTGTTCAGGACGACGGTGGGCAGCAGCGCTCTCGAGTCGCCCCCGTGCGGCGGCAAGGGGTAGATGGCGAGCGCGAGCCACATGGCACCGACAAACGGCGCTGCTCGGCGGAGCAGACCGTTCCGGTCGAAGGGCTGGAATGTCGTCTCGTCGCCCATGGTGATAGCAGGCCGCTTGCTTGTTACGTAGTGTCGGCAGCTGGAAGCGGGAGCTAGATAGTCCAGAGCAGGTACTCGCCCGCATCACGGGATCGCGCCCGGCCCTCGGAGGCGAGCCTGTCGAGAGCCGCACCCGCCTGTTTGCGCGTCCCTCCGATCACCGCGGCCACATCTGCGGCGGACACCTCGCCTGCGGAGCGCAGGATCGTCTCCGCCAGAGTCGCCCTCGCCTCGTCCGCGTCCGGCAGCACGCCGAGCCGATCGGCGTAGCGCCTCGGCAGGATGTCGAACACGACCGAGGGCCAGCCCTGCTCGTGTTCCTGTCGTCCCGCGGCCGTGAGGACGAGGCGCCGCTGCAGCCGAAAGGCCGCCGAGCTCACCCGCTTTCGCTCGTGCCCGGCAAGGCTCGGCAGCTCCGCGCTGCTGATCGGCCCCGACTCGAGCAAGGCTTCGGCGACGTCCCGCTCCACCGGTGACAGCTCCTCGTCGCGGAAGTCCTCGGCCCGCCCATCACGACCCGTGAGCGCGTAGAGGACCGGCAAGAGCTCGAGCGAGACGAGCGAGGCGCGGCCTCCGAGATGCTTCCCCGCGCAGACGAGCCTCCTTCCCGGGAGCTCGTCCTTCCAGCCCCAGACGAGCGCGACGTCGGGGGCGAAGTCGCGATCGACGACCGGTCGCCCCGTGGCCGCCTCCCAGAGCGACGGCAGCACGAGGTCGTCGGTCGGAAAGAGCGCGGCCAGCCCGACCTTGTCGACCCAGGCGGCCGCGCCGCGGATCGAAGCTATGCGCCGCCTACCCGGCGAAGACGTGCTTCTCGGCGTGGTCGATCACCTCACGGGGCTCGGGCGGCGTCACCATCATCTCGACGATCTGCTCGACGGTCGGCTGCCCGCTCGCCCGGAAGCGCTCGACGGTTCCGTCGACGTCGTACTCGGTCCGGCGCAGCTCCACGTCCGGCCCGAGCAGCGCCCAGTACGCGCCGGGCCTGCCTTCGTACGGGAGGCCGACGCTGCCCGCGTTCACGCTGCGGATCCCGGCCGCCTCGCGGTCGAACTGGATGTGCACGTGCGCGCTCACGATCACGCGCTCGTCGACCCCGGCGCTGAACTCGCGGACCCGCTCCTCGGGCGTCTCCGGCGTGACGCACTCCTCGTCGCTGCGGGGCGAGCCGTGGCAGAAGCGCACCGGCCCGAGCCCGTCGACCTCGACGGCGACGTTCTCTTCGAAGGTGCCGAGGAACTCCCGCATCGCGTCCGTGTGGTGCGCCTGCATCCATTGCTCGCGCTCGGTCTCGGAGACGCCCTCGAGAACGGCTCGGTCCGCGTTTCCGCGCACGAACCGTGCATTCAGCCCGCGCGCCAGCTCGTACGTCTCCTCGGGCAGCGGCCCCCAGGTCAGGTCGCCGCAGGAGACGATCAGGGCAACCTGCTCGCGCTCGACCTCCTCGAGCACGGCGGCTAGTGCGGGCGCGTTCCCGTGGACGTCGGCAATGACCGCAACCTTCTTCACGTGTACAGCACCATTCTGTCGCGGTGCACGGCCAGGACGCCACGCGGGCGGTTCGTGAGCCGCTCCGAGTCAACAGCGGCGATGCCCTTGGCGAACGCAATGCCGTCCGGCCCCACGAGCTCGACCGCGGCCCCCGGCTCGAAGCGGCCCTCACAGCCGACGACCCCGACTCCGAGCAAGCTCGCCCCGTTGTCGACGAGCGCTCGACGTGCCCCTTCGTCGACACGAAGGCGGCCAGTCGCAGGCTTCGCGAACAGAAGCCACATCCTGAATGCCGAAGCGCCCTGCTCCTCTGGCCTGAAACGAGTCCCGCGCTTCTCGCCCGCGAGCACGGGGCCGAGCACGTCGTCGCCGGCCCCGCTCGCGATCACGGTCGGGATCCCGGCGCCCGACGCCATCTGAGCGGCGATCACCTTGCTGGCCATTCCACCCCGGCCCAGCTCGGTTCCCGCACCCAGTTCGGCTTGGCCGGCAAGCTCACCCTCCGCGATCAGCTCTGCGCCGGGGGTCCCGGGAGCACGCGAATAGAGCCCCTCGACCTCGGTGAGCAGCACGAGCAGCCGCGCTTTGACCAGAACCGCGACCTGGGCGGCCAGCGCGTCGTTGTCGCCGAAGGTGATCTCGTCCGTGGCAGTTGCGTCGTTCTCGTTCACGACCGGCACGGCGCCGAGCCGGAACAGCTCCGCGAACGCCTGGCGGGCGTTGACGTAAGCGAGGCGGTCGGCGACGTCTCCGGCGGCGAGCAGGATCTGCGCTGCCGGCATCCCGTGCGCGCCGAGCGCCTCCTCCCACGCGGCGTGAAGCCTCGCCTGGCCCAGGGCCGAGGCCGCCTGGAGCCGCGCCAGCGAGGACGGGCGGCGCTTGAGCCCGAGCTTCGGCAGACCCAGCGCGATCGCACCGGAGGAGACGACGCACACGGGCTCGCTCCTGGCGACGATCGTCGCGATCTCGCTCGCGCGCGCGTTCAACAGCTCGGTCCTCACCTCGCCGTCCTCCCCGACGACGAGCCCGGTTCCGAGCTTGACGACGACGGGCGGTGTCAACGCGTCTGCGTGCCGTCGCCGACCACCCGGTACTGGCGTAGCCAGAGGTCGCGGTACGTCACCGGGCCGCGCGGCCCGGGAACGGCATCGACGTTGATCCCCGTCTCGGGCGCTCCGGTCAGCTCGAAGCCGTCCGTGAAACGCGTAGTCGCGTGCCAGAAAGCGGCCGTTCCGCGATAGCCCTCGAGGAAGCGGTTCGCGGCCTCGGCGTCCTCGGTGACGACCCCCGCCGCAAGCCCGGACGTCTCCTCGTTCGCGATCCGCACCGCGTCGGCGAGATCGTCGACCAGGTCGAGTGTCACGGTCGCGACACGGTCGGGCTCGTTCGCCCACTCGTACCCGAGGCGCTCGCGGTCGTGGGGCAGGACCCCGTCGCCGGCCGCCTCGACTGCACGGGGAGTGCCGCGCACCTCGAGGCCTTTCTCGCGAAAGACCGCCAACAGGTCGGGTAGCAGCTCCGCGGCGCCGCGGTCGACGAGGGCGAGGTTGAGCCGGTTGCAAACCCCGAGCCGGTCGAGCGCGGCTTCGGCCATCGCGAGCGCGCGCTCACGGTCGGCCTCCGAGTGGATGTAGAGAACGCCGCCGCCTTCCGCGTGCGCGAGTGTCCGCACGCCGTGCTCCGCGGCAAGGCGGGCGAGCTCCGCCGTCGTCGCGCCGCTGCCGCGCAGGATGACGAGCGGGACAAGCTCGGGCATCGTCACGAGCACGCGCGCGCCCTCCCGGTCGGGCGAGCGGACGAGGCCGACGGCACCCGCCGGTAGCCCCGCCTGCTCGAGCGCGGGCCGCAGAATCTCGTCGACGAGCAGCGTGACCGTCCCGAGCGCGGCGCCGCCCGTCCGCAGGACCGCGGTGTTGAGGCTCTTCAGCAGCTGGCCGGCGACGTCGAGCGCGACGTTCGGCCGGGCCTCGAAGTTCGCGCCCACGGTGCCGATCGGGATCCGCCGCTCGCTGACCCGGAGGCCGTTCTCGAGCGTCCACGAGCCGATCTCGCGCTCGAGCGGCTCTATCTCGGCGACGGCCTCCACCTGCTCGGCGAGGCTCTCGAGGCGGGCCTCGTCCAGGCGCAGCCGGTCGAGCATCCCCTCGTCGATGCGGTCCACAGCCGCCTCGCAGTCGGCTGCGTTCGCGGCGAGGATCTCTGTCCTTCGCTCCCGCACGAGTACGGCTGCGCCCCTCAGGGCGGAGGAGACCGCCTCGTCGGTCAGACTCGGTGCGGCACGGCGTGCCTCGCGCGCCTCCTTCTCGACCGACTCGCGTAGCCCTGTCGCGGCCGCCACCCGCCCGACTCTAGCTAGGGCTGGCCGACCGGGAGGCCTTCTGCGCGGATCTTTGCGTTGGCGGCGAGCACCTGCTGCTGGAGGTCGTTCAGGTCCGCCGGATCGGCGGGAGCGCTGATCGGCCTCCCCATGATGCGGCTCCGAAACACATCGGAGCGCCAGGCTGTGATGCGATCGACGGCGTCGCGGAACGCCTGGTCCGGCGTCGGCGGCCTCGGCTGCGTGAGCGCCAACAGGTCACCGAGGTGGTTTGCGTTCTCGACCCGCGCGCCCATGTTCGGGATCTGGCCGTTCTTCTGGCAGAAGCGGAGCAGGATCGTCTTGATGATCGACGTGTGGTCGTAGACCGTGTTCGAGACGCTCGCCCGCGGCGTGAACGGGGAGATCACGAACGCCGGCACTCGAACGCCGTACGTCCGGAACGCAGGCCGGTCGTCGTGCGCTGCGGGCGGAAACACGTGGTCGAAGAACCCGCCGTGCTCGTCGTACGTGACGACGAGCATCGTCTTGCGCCAGTTGGGACTGTTGACGAGCGCCGTGTACGTCTTCAGGACGAGCTCCTGGCCCGCCTTGATGTCCGAGGGCGGATGGTCGTCGTTCGACCCGGCCGGCCCGATGAACGAGACGTCGACGAAGTTCGGGTCGATCCACGAGACGGCCGGCAGCTTCCCGTCCTTCGCGTCGTCCATGAAGTTGCGCGGGGCGAGCAGGCTGCGGCGGTCGAAGTAGGCGAACTTGTCCAGGTAGCCGATCCGGAACTTGCTGTCGGTGAAGCGGAGCGTCCCGACGTCGTGCGTGTACCAGCGCCACGAGACCTTGCTCTTCTCGAGGTGGCGCACGAACGAGGGGACGTCGTAGATCGGCACCTTCTTGGGGTCCTTGCTCCCGGCGGCCTGTCCGCAGAGCGCGTAGAGCCGGTTCGGCCACGTCGCGCCCGGCACCGAGCAGTACCAGCGGTCGCAGACGGCGAACTCACGCGCGAGGTGGTCGTAGACGGGCAGGTCGCTTCCGTTGTAGTAGCCCATGACCACGTCCACGAGCTTCGCCTTCTTGCGCTGCTTCGCGAAGTTGGCGACGAAGCCACCCATGTCGTTGCTGACCTGCTCGGCGATGCACGCGCCGCCGTGGCAGGGATCCTCGTCTTTCGTGAGCGCGGTCCGCTGGAGATGCCGGACCCTGTAGTTCTTGCCCCGGTACGCGTTCGACATGCTCGCCTTCAGCCCGTCGACGTCGGTCCGCCCCGCTTCCAGCGTCAGGTACCCGAGCATGTGGTCGAACGAGCGGTTCTCGAGCATGAGCACGACGATGTGGTCGATCTTGCGAAGGTTGGCGAGAGTCGGGTCGGCCGCGGCCGCCGCCGGTGCGCGTCGCGCCCTAGCCATGATCAGAAGAGGTCGGGCACATGGTCGGCTACCTCCTTCGGAAGGTTCTTCTCTGCAGCAAGGGTTTCCACGAACTGCGCGTCGTCGAACACGGTGAGCGGGTCGAGGGTCAGCGGCACGAGCAGGTCGGACAGCGGTGTGGCCGCGGCGAGGCCGTCGAGCATCGCCGTGAGCTCGCCGTCCGGGCCTGGGAGATGTGGACGGAGGTCCTCGCCGTCCTCCTCCTCGTGGTCGAGCACGAGGAACGTGTCGTCGGGGCTGACCTTCTGTTTGTCCATTTCCTTCGCGAGCTCGGGGAGCCGATGGAGGCCGTCCGCGAGCAGGTCGGTCGCCTCTTTCAAGGTCACCTTCCCGACGACCGGGTCGCCGGTCGCCTGGGCGAGGAAGAGGAGGCGGGCTCTGCCCCCGGCCGAGCCCGCCTCCGCCTGAGCCGCAGCTTCCCCCAGCAACTTTCGCATGACCGTGCTCGCGCCGTAGCGGGGGACGCCGTTGACGACGACGAGCTCCACGTCGTGCTCGCTGCGGGTGAAGAGATGGGCGTGCGCGTCGCCGCCGGCCCCTGAGACGACGAGCAGGTCTGCGCGCTTTCCGGCCTCGATCGAGCCGAGGTGCTCGTCCCAGCGCAGGATCTTGGCGGGGTTCCGGGTCGCGAGCGCGATCAGGTCGACGTCCGACAGGCCGCCGCCATTCACGCTGTCGACGAGCCTGGCCACCTTCAGCTCGCCGAGCAGGTTCTTGCTCCCGCTGGGGGACCAGTCCGGCCCGAGGGCCGTGAGAACGCCGGCCTTATGCGCCAGGCTCGTGTCGGCCGTCTTCCCGTACAGGAGCAGGTTGCTGAGCGGAGACCACACCATCGACGCCCCGGCCTTCGCGAGCACCTCGAAGTCCTTCTTCTCGAGCGCGACGCAGTGGATCCCGGCCAGCGAGCTCGTGACGGCCCACTCTCCCGAGGGCGCCTGCAATGCGAGAAAGTGCTTGCGGGCGGCCTCGTCGGTGCCTTCGCTCAGATGGAGGAGCAGGCAGTCGAAGCTCTCGAGGCGCTTGAGGAACTTGGCCCAGTCCTTCGCCGCGACGTCGGCGATGTGCGTGCCCGCCTCGGGCAACTCGTCCTCGTCGGTCTGCTCGACGTTCCTGACGATCCCCTTGTAGAAGCGCTGGATGCCGGAGTAGCTGGAGAGCGCGATCCCCTGGGAGGTCGTCGTCCCCGCGACGAGGCACTTGGCCTCGACGTAGCGGACGATCGCCGGCACGTACTCGGGCGTGTGCGCGAGCACCTTCATCGGGCCCGTGACGAGCTTCCGGTACGTGTCCCCCTGGGCCCACTGGTCGCGGTTCGTGTACAGCTTGGGCACGTCCCAGAGCTGGAGCGCGTTGTAGCTCAGGTGGTCGTGGAGGTCGATCAGGCCCGGGTAGATCGTGCCCTTGCTCTGGAGGACCTTCACGCCTTCGAACTCGGGCGGCGGGTCGACGTTCGCCTTCTTCACGGCGGCGATCGAGCCTCCACGGACGTAGACGACGCCGTCAGCGACGACCGAGTCGTGGTCGTCCATCGTCACGACGCGGCCGCCGAGCGCGAACGTCGGGCCGTCTTGCGGGTCGACCGGGGTGCCGAGGAACTCGCTCAATCGTCCGCCGCGGTCCAGATCAGCGTATGGCCGTCATCCGGAGTCGGGCGGGCCACCGAGTTGTTGTGGCGAGGATGGCCCTGCCTGCCCGCGGCGTCGTCGCCGAGGAAGTCGGGCACGCCGAACGGGAGGTCGCGCCTCGGGATCGCCGCGTAGTCGGCCTCCTGGAACGACGAGCCGTAGTTGGGCCCGTCCGCGTGCCCGTTGGGATCAGGCGTCACCTTTTGGCGAAGCCGCTCGATCGCCGCGTGCCAGGCCTGAAGAAGTGCTCCGGCGTCCCGGCTGCTCGGGTGCGGAACGCGCTCGACCGGGACGTTGGGCTTCCCTGCCCAGAGGTCGAGCGCCTGCTGCGCATTCGTCCCGAACGCGACGATCGCCTGCACGCCCTCCGGCTTGACCGCGTCATAGAACTGGTTGCGCCACTCCTTCTGCGCCGGGTCCGCGAGCAGCTCGTCTGCGGACATGCCCCAGCTCGGGTGGAGCGCATACGGGAACGCGTTCACGCACAGGTACGACTTGGTCAGCCCGAGCTTCGCGAGGAAGCCCTGCACCCGCTGCCCCGCGTCGCCGACGAGCGTCCGGTGGGCGATCCGCTCGGTCGGCCCCGGGTCGGACGCGATGCACAGGAGCCGCGCCGACCCGTCGAGGCGGCCGCGATAGAAGATCGGCCCCCATGCCGTCCAGAACGCCTTCGGCTTGCCGGGCCGGGGGCAGCGCAGGCAGATCGAGGCGATCGCCTGCGAGGGCCCCCGGTCGTATTCCGCGGCCACGTCAGCGCTTGGCGGCTGTCCGCTTCCGCGTCGTCGTCTTCTTCCTGGCCGTCGTCCGCCGCCTCGTCTTCGCGCCCGCGGCGTCCGGCTCGACCGTGTAGATCGCCCAGAAGTCACGCGCGAGCTGAGGATCGGTCAGGTAGCCGTAGGGCATCGTGAAGTAGCCCTTCTTGCCCCAGGCCGTTCCCCATGAGTTGCGGACGATGAAGCGCTGGATCTTGTCGTCGTAGCCGACGCCGACCACGGCGTGGCCCCCGATCAGCTGCTCGCTCCGCGCCGGAAGCGGCACCTCGCCCGTCTTCGCGACCTGTGGGCTCATGAAGCTGTCGTAGACCGAGAAGCCGAACACGAACGGGTAGCCGGCCGCGATGCAGCCCTGCAGCTGGTGCAGCGTCGGGATCACCCGCTTGTAGAGCAGCGCCTGATGCCTCTTGGCCTCGGTGTAGGCCTTGGTGGGCGGCTTCTGCGTGAACTTCGAGATGTCGTATGCCCAGGTGTTCTCGGCGCAGACGCCGACCTTGGCGACGCTCTTCATCCCGTCGCGGATCATCGCGCCGCTGTCGGTGTCGATCGTCCCCTCCATCGCGCGCTCGTTGTAGTAGATGAACAGGCGCGAGGGTATGAAGTCCTTGTAGCCCTCCTTGACCTGGTCGAACTCGAAGGCTGCGCCGATCGCGTTGGCCGTGCAGCTGCCGAGCTGGCCCTGGTCGTAGATCGACGGCATCTTCGGCGTGAGGTTGGCCTTCGTCGGCAGCGTCGTCAGCACCGACTGCGGCGCCGAGAACATGAAGTCCCGGGCATCGGGCAGGTCGGGAACCCACCCGAATCGCTCCACGGGCCGGGTGCGAAGGCCTCCGTTGACAGAGTTGCTCACTTGGTACCTCCTGATTGAGTCGCCTCCGCAGACGCGGCGACGTTGACCGTGAGGGCGTGAGCCGCGATCGGCGCGACGCCCTCCTCCCACGTCCGCCGCTGAACGAGGCGGACGGCTGTTCTCCCCTCTGCACGACCACGCACGGTCAGCAGCTCGTTCTCGCCGAACTTCGGCCTCCCGCTGTCCGCGCCCTCGAACTTCGTGGAGACCTCGACCACTTTCTCGTCGTCGACCGCCGCCTCCCACACGTAGCCCGCACCGGCGCGGCTGGGCAGGAGCAGCGTCTGCTCGCCGCCCGGCTGGAGCGAGATCTCGTCCGGAAGGACTGGCTGATCTGGCACGACGCTCTCGGGCGCGGCGGTTTCGCCCGCCACGCTCAAGTGGGACCTCCTGCCGCCTGGCCGTTGTCGCCCTTCCGGCGGCTGCTCGGCTTCGGATCCTCCTCCGCAGCCGGCGGGTCCGTGCCCCCGAGCATCCTCTCGGCACCGCCCAGGATGACCATCGCCTTGCGCTCGCTGAACCCGGCGATGAAGGCGAACGTCGCGTAGAAGTAGATCGAGGGCGACTTCGTTCCGGTCGTCAGCTGGACGATGCCGCTCTTCAAGGCGAAGTAGACGACGACCCCGAAGACCGCGCCGATGATCGGCCGGAAGCTCCCGACCCGGCGGAGCGAGGGCCGCCCGACCTCGTAGTCGATGAACCCCGTTCCGCTCTTCACAGCCATCCTCATCATCACGCTGACGATCGCGCCGACCGCGCCCATCGCGTAGCAGACGAAGAAGGTTTTCGGCGCCTCGCTCGAGAGGGCGTGGTTCCCGAAGATCTCGTACGCGATGGCGGCCGGGACAGCGAGCAGCGCCAGCATCAGGATCCCGATCAGCATCCCCCAGAAGTAGACGAGCCGCCCCGTCTTCTCGCCCGCGCGGTCGTAGTAGGACTCGACCTGGGCCAGCTCGGCGCGTGCGCGGTTCGCCGCCCTGGTCAGCTCCTGGCGATTGGCCTTCTTCTCGTGGCCGTCGACGACGCTCAGCAGGTAGCCGCCGATCGAGAGCAGCCATTGCATCGCGATCCGCTCGGCCGTGCCCGAGAGAACCTCGCTGACGCGGATCGCCAGGGTCTCGGTGGTGTGCAGTGCATGGCTGATCTCCGACGCGTCGCGCGTCGCCCAGTCTGTCGCCGCATGGAAGCGGATGTTCGGCCGGCGGCGCCACATGAACCTGAGCCCGAAGACTTTGTCGCCCTGCTTCTCCGTGATCGCGACAGCCGACGCCTCGTTCGTGCACCAGTAGGCGTTGATGATCGTGCCCTGCTGCTCGACGAAGCCGTCGAGCTGGGCCCGGTACTCGTCCTCCGCAGGCCCGTGCAGCTTGTGCTCGTCGTGCAGCTCGCGCAGACGGAGGTAATGCGCCCACACGACCTCTGGAAACGAGACCGACTCCGAAGCCGCGACCTGGTCGCGCCCACGGGTCGCCGGCCGCTGAAAAGCGATTGACGGTGCCGCAGGAGTCGCGCCTGAGCTCGACATGGACTCCCTTTCTGGCGGGCAACCGCGGGCCGCAGACAACGGAACAGCCTGCCTTCGCTGTCTGGGGACAGCTTGCGCCAGCCGGGCGAGGAAAGCAAGCCCCCTCACATGAGGCTAGTCGAGCGAGGGAAGGAGGATGCAGGCCGCCTCGTGTCCGGGCGAGGCTCCTGCGTGTCGCTCGAGTGCCGGGTCGGTCACGCTGCACTCGTCGACCGCGAGCGGGCAACGCGGATGGAAGCGGCAGCCCGCAGGGATCCGGATCGCGTCCGGTGTCTCGCCGCTGAGGATCTGCAGACGCTTCCTCTGGCGCGGGTCCGCGCCCGGAACGACCGAGAGCAGCGCTTTTGTGTACGGGTGCTGCGGCCTCTCGACAACGTCGCCGGCCGGTCCGTGCTCGACGATCCTGCCGAGATACATGACCGCGATCCGGTCGGCGAAGAGGGCGGCCGTGGAGAGGTCATGCGTGATCATGAGCACCGCGAGCCCGCTCTGCCGCAGCCCGTCGAGGAGCTTCAGGACCCCGGCGCGAACGGAGACGTCGAGCATCGACACGGGCTCGTCAGCGACGAGCAGGCGCGGCCCGAGGACGAGTGCCGCCGCGATCGCCACGCGCTGGCGCTGTCCACCCGAGAGCTCGTGCGGATACCGGTCGAGGAAGAGATTCGGCGGCGACAGCTCGACGCGCTCCAGCGCCTCCCGGACCCGACCCAGGCGATCCTCCTTCGAGTCTCCGAGCCCGTGGATGAGGAGCGGCTCCTCGACCGCCGCGCGGACCCGCAGCCGCGGGTCGAGCGACTCGTAGGGATCCTGGTAGACGATCTGCATCTCGCGCCTGAGCGGACGGAGCGCCCGCGGCCCGAGCGCGGTGATGTCGCGGCCCTCGTAGCGAATCGCCCCGGAGACCGGATCGACGAGCCTCAGAACAGCCTGGGCGGTCGTCGTCTTGCCGCAGCCCGACTCGCCGACCAGCGCCACGAGCTCTCCCTCCTGGAGCGAGAACGTGACCCCGTCGACGGCGCGCACCGAGAGCGCCTCGCGGCGGGCGAGCGAGCCGAAGAGCCCGCGTGGCAGCGGGTAGCGGACGACGAGGTCCTCGATCTCGAGCAGCGCGCTCATGCCGGCGCCGGAGCCCTATCGTTGAGGTGGCACGCGGCCGCCTGGCCCGGAGCGACGTCCCGAAGGACCGGCCTCTCCGTCGCGCACGGCTCGAACGCGCTGTCGCAGCGCGGCCGGAAGGGACAACCGGTGAGCGGCCGGTCGAGGCGCGGAGGAGCGCCGGGAATGGAGGCGATCCCGCCGTTTCGCGTCGTGAGATCCGGCGTCGCGGCGAACAGGAGCCGCGTGTACGGGTGCCGCGGAGCGTGGTACAGGTCGTCGACCGGCCCGCTCTCGACGATCTCGCCCGCGTACATGACGGCCGCCCGGCTGCAGAGCTGCGCGACTACGGGCAGATCGTGCGTGACAAGGACGAGCGCCAACCCGAAGTCACGGCACAGGCCGTCGAGGAGCTCGAGGATCTGAGCTTGCACCATCACGTCCAGGGCGGTCGTCGGCTCATCCGCGATCAGGATCTTCGGGTTGCAGGAGAGCGCCATCGCGATCGCCGCCCGTTGGCGCATGCCGCCGGACAGCTCGTGCGGAAAGCGCTCCGCCCGGCTCCCCGGGATCCCGACCGACTCGAGCAGTTCGGCGCTCTGCGCGCGGGCGGCCGCACCAGTCGCGCGGCCGTGGAGCTCGAGCGCCTCGACGATCTGTGAGCCGATCGTGCGCACCGGGTTGAGCGCGTTCATCGCGCCCTGGAAGACGATCGCGATGTCCACCCAGCGGTGTGCGCGGACGCTGTCCTCGCCTTGCGCCAGGAGATCCTTTCCCTCCAGGAGCACCCTGCCGGACACGCTCGCCGTCGGCGGGAGCAGCCCGAGGACCGCCAGCGCGGTGGTCGTCTTCCCGCAGCCCGACTCGCCTACGAGGCCGAGCCTCTCGCCGGCCGCGAGGGACATGCTGACGCCCTGCACCGCGTGGAGCTCCGGACTGTCCTCGATGTCGAACCAGACGTGGAGGTCCTGGATCTCGAGGAGCGGGGTCACAGCGCCTCCGGGGAGCGGCCCACGAGCGGCCGGAGCCGGAACGTGCGCGCTCCGAGGTGCGCGACTCGCAGGCGCGGGTTGAGGGAGTCCTCGAGCGCGCCGCCGATCAGGCTGCAGCTGAGGATGATCAGCGCGACGAGGATGCCCGGCGGGACGATCGCCCACCACGCGCCCGACGAGATCGCGGCCCGCTCGAACGCGTTCTCGATCACCTTGCCCAGCGAGATCCGGCTCGGGTCGCCCAGGCCCAGGAACGAGAGCGCCGTCTCGTCGAAGATCGCGACCGCCACGGTCAGCACGGTGTTCGCGATCAGGAGCGGCGCCACCTGCGGCAGCACGTGACGGCCGACGATCCGCCAGTGGCTCGCCCCGAGCGCGCGGGAGCGTTGAACGTACACGCGTTCGCGCACGCTCTTGACCTGCGCGCGGAGCACCCGCGCCGTGCCGGTCCAGAGCAGGATTCCGATCACGATGATGATGTGGCCGATGCTCGGCCCCCAGATCGCGGCGACGACGATCATCAACGGGACGTCCGGGATCACGATGAAGTAGTCGGTGATCCGCATCAGGACGGTGTCGACCTTTCCGCCGAAGTAGCCCGCGGCCAGGCCGACGGTGCCGCCGATCAGGATCGAGACAGCCGTCGCCGCGAAGCCCACGACGAGCGAGATCCGCGTCCCCCACATCAGCAGCGTGACCATGTCGATGCCCCCGTCGTCGAGCCCGAGCGGGTGGGCAGGCGAGGGCGGCCCGAAGGGCGGGCCGACCTGCTCGTGCAGGCCGTAGGGTGCGATCCACGGCGCGAGCAGGGCCGTCAGCACGATCACAGTGAGTAGGACGATCCCGACGATCGCCGAGGGCCGCCGACGGAGCGTCCGCCAGACGACGCCGCGACGTACCTGCCGGACCTCCGTCTCCTCGACCGCGCCGGGCTCGTGGAGGACGACGCTCACTCGGTGATCCTCGGGTCGAGCTTGAAGTAGAGGAGGTCGGCGACGAGGTTGAAGAAGACGACCGACACAGTCAGGACGAGGAACGCGCCCTGCAGCATCGGATAGTCCCGCTGTAGCACGGCGTCGTACACCGCGCGGCCGATGCCCGGCCAGGAGAAGACCGTCTCCACGAGGATCGCCCCGGCCACGATGTAGCCGAGCGAGAGCGCGATCAGCGTCGTCACCGGTAGCAGCGCGTTCCGAAGCGCGTGCTTGCGCATGATCGTCCAGGGCCTCAGCCCCTTGGCGCGGGCCGTGAGGATGTAGTCCTCGCCGAGCGTCTCGAGCATCGCCGAGCGGACGATCAGCGTGTACTCGCCGAAGAGGACGAGCCCCAGCGTCAATGAGGGCAGCAGGATGTGACGGGCCAGATCCTGAACGTGCTCGGCGAACGACGGGTTGATCAGGAACTCGTCGGACATCCCGCCCGTGGGCAGCGTCCCCGCGAACAGGATCACGAGCATCAGCCCCAGCCAGTGGGTCGGCATGGCGTACAGGGTCAGCGCCGTGCCGAGGGTCATCCCTTCGGTCGCGGTCCCGCGGCGCCAAGCGGAAATGACCCCCGTGAGCGTGCCGAGGATGATCGCGAACAACGTCCCCAACAGGACCATCGGGATCGTGTTTTTCAGCGCCGTCGTCAGATTGGACGAGACCGGCTGCTGGTTCGCGAACGAGATCCCGAGGTTGCCGTGCGCGAGCTGCTTCAGATAGAGGACGTACTGCTCACCGCGCGACTTGTCGAGGCCGAACTCCTTCTTGAGCGCCTCACGCGTCTCGGGCGTCGCGTGCGGCACGCGCGAGAGGTTCGAGACGGCGCTCCCGGGCGCGAGCCGGAAGAGCGCGAAGTTGATCGTGATCGCGACGAAGACCGTGACGACCGCGAAGACGAAGCGCTTGATGAAGTAGTCGGCGCCTCTCACCGGACCCCCCGGGGAGCAGCCTCAGCCGGCTTGGTGGACGCTCGTCAAGCTCAGCTTCGACAGCGAGTTGAACGGCCCCTGCGGCGAGTCGACGAGATCCGTCCACTTCGTCGACACGGCCCCGACATGGTCGAGCGCGGCCAGCCACAGGTAGGGCTTCTTCTGGGCCAAGTACGTCTGCGCCTGCCAGACGACATCGCGGCGCTTGGCCTGGTCGGGAGTCAGCTGCTGTTTCGAGTACATCGCGTCGTACTTCTTGTCGCAGAAGCCCGAGTCGCTCCACCCGCTCCACTGGTCGCAGGTGACGACCGAGAGCATGAAGTCGGGATCGATGAGCCCGGTCCAGTCCCAGAGCGCCAGGTCGAAGTTCGCGTACTTGCCATCCGGAGCGGTCATCGCGTCGAATGCGGCCGACGAGTCGAGCGACTTCTGGGTCAGCTGCACGCCGATCTTCCTGAAGTCGGGCTGCAGGATCTCGAAGGTCCGGTTGGCGCTCGAGAGGTCGGTCGGCGTAATCACTTCGTACGCCATCTTCGACCCGTTGGCGACCCGGATGCCGTCCCCGCCTCGCTTGTAGCCGAGGCCGTCGAGGATCGAGTTCGCCTTGTCGATGTTGAACGCGGTCGGCTGGACGCTCGGATTGGCCCACTCTCCGGTCGCGCTCGGGATGATCGATCCCGCCGGCTTGGCGGTCCCCAGGAAGACGACGTCGACGATCCGTTTCCGGTCGATGGCGTTGTCGAAGGCCTCGCGCACCTGCAGGTTCTGCAGCTCCGGGTGGCTCTTCTTGTTGGGGCTCGAGTTGATGATGAAGTCCGTCTGATCCGTGCCGGGCACGTCGTTGACGTCGAAGCCCGCTTTCTTCAGCGTGTCGATCGCGGTCGGCGGCACCTCTTCGATCGCGTCGATCTCGTGCGCCTTGAGCGCGGCCACCAGCGCGTCGTCGTTCGAGAACATCCTCAGGCCGAACGCGTCGATCTTCGGCTTCGGGCCGTAGAAACCGTCGTAGCGCTGGAAGAGCGCGATCTGGTCCTTCTTGAACTCCTTCAAGGTGAATGGGCCCGCGCCGACGATGGGCGCGTTGTTCGCGAAGGTCTTGAGGTCGGTGCCCTTGTTCCCCGTGTGGGCTTCCCAGATGTGCTTTGGGATGATCGGGTACTGCTGGAACTGCCCGAGCACGTTCCCGGCCGGCGCGGCGTAGTGGATGACGAGCGTGTCCGGGTCCGGGGCCTCGGCGCGCGTGATGTGGGCGATCAGCCCGGCGTCGTTCGCCGCGCCGGTGCTCTTGTACTTGATGTCGGTGTTGATCCTCCAGGCCGCGTCCTCGGCGGTCAGCGGCTGGCCGTCCGACCACTTCGCCCCGTGGACCGTCTTGAAAGTCCAGGTCTTGCCGTCCGCGGAGGTCGTCCACGACTTCGCGAAGTCGGGGACGAACTTCTTGTTCTCTTTGTCGTACTGGATGAGGGTCGGATAGATGTACTCGAAGGTCGAGTACGCGTCCTGGTTGAAGGCGACGTACGGGTTGAGCGAGTCGATCCGCGAGCTCGTGCCGATCTTGAACGTCCCGCCTTCCTGGCTGCTCGAGCTGGATCCGCCGCACCCCGCGGCCAGGATCGCCAACAGGAACAGCGCCGCCGAAGTCTTCCTCACCAGTCCGCCCTCCCCGGGATTCACTCCCTGAACGCGGGCTCGTCCACGTTCAGGCTCCGCATGTCGGCGTCGAGCGTACAACGAACCCCCAGCGGGATGGAAGCGAGGTGCTTCCCGTGGCCGAGCGGAAGCTTGTAGAGGACGGGCACCCCGAGCGGCTCCAGGTACTGCTCGAGCACGTCCTCGAGCGTCCGTGACCGGGGCCACTCGGAGGACTCGCGCATATCCGCGTAGTCGCAGTCCTTCATCTCGCCGACGACGAAGCCTGCCACCTGCTGAAGCTTGCCCGCGTCTTTCAGCTGATTGAGGAAGCCGTCGAGGAAGTACGGCGGGAGCTTCACGTCCTCGAAGAAGAGGATCGCGCCCTCGAGCTCGATCTCCCACGGCGTGCCCATGGTCTGGATCAGGAGCCAGAAGCAGCCGCCGACGAGAGGCGCGGTCACCTTGCCCGGGCTGATCGCGCGCACGTACGGATCGTCGGGATCGCGAGGGACGTCGCCGGCGCCGCCGGCCCGCAGCACGTCGAGCAGGCGGTCGAGCGAGAACGGAGTCGACTCGCTGTCCCCCACTCCTGCGAGGCCGTAGCCGTAGAGCGTCGCGAGGCCGGTCCGCTGCCGGATCGCGACGTGGAGTGCCGTGATGTCCGAGTAGCCGATGAACGGCTTCGGGTTGGCCGCGATCACGTCGAAGTCGATGTACGGGATCAGCTGCGCCGAGCCGTAGCCGCCCTGTAGCACCTGGACGACGTCGACCTCGGGGTCGGCGAAGAGAGCATTCAGGTCAGCAGCGCGCTGCTCCGGGTCGCCGGCGACGTAGTCGTCGATCGCGAAAACGCCGTCGCCGAGCTTCACGTTGTAGCCGTGGGACTCCCACCACTCGACGCCGCGGTACACCTCCGACTTGCCTTCGTGCGGGCTTGCGGCGGCGGCGACGCCGATCGTGCCGCCGTCTGGGAGGGGTTTCCCGAAGATCGTCGCCTCGATCATGCTGCGCTTTCTACACCGCGCAGGAACTCGAGCACGAGCGGTCCGAGCGTCTCGAGGTCGTAGCCGCCCTCCTGGACGAGCACCGTCGGCAGCCCGAGCACGCCGACGATGCGGCCCGCCTCGCGGAATCCGGCGGCACTCACCCGCAGCGGGCTCTCGGGATCGCCCGCGGACGCATCGACGCCAAGCGAGACGATGAGCGCCTCGGCCTCGATCCACTCGCCTGCCTGGCCGACCGCGCTCAGCCAGCCGTCGTCGCCGGTTCCGGGCGCGAGCGGCAGGTTGAGGTTCGAGCCGGTCGTCTCGTCCACGAAGCCCACGAAGTGCGGGAACCAGCCGGCGGCAGGATCGACGTGGACGGAAGCGACCTGGACATCGTCGCGGTCCCAGAAGATCTCCTGCGTCCCGTTGCCGTGGTGCGCGTCGACGTCGAGGACGGCGACCCGGTCCGCGGTGCGGCGAAGCGCCTCGGCTGCGACCGCGGCGTTGTTCAGGTAGCACGAGCCTCCGAAGGCGGCACGGCAGACGTGGTGTCCGGGCGGACGGCAGAGCGCGTACGCGTGGGGCGCGCCCGCGGTGACGAGATCAGCGGCCGTGAGCGCGGCATCGACGGCTCCGCGCGCGGCCTCCCACGTGCCGGGGCCGATCAGCGTCATCGTGTCGTAGGCGAAGTAGCCGGGGCGCGCCCACACCGCGGCCGGCGCCCTCCGCGCACGGATCCCTTCGTGTGCGAACACATACGGAACGACGCGCCCCTGTCCGGGATCCTCCGGGAGGCCCGCGGCCCGCCACGACTCCCACGCCGACTCGAGGAAGGCGACGAGCTCCCGGTCGTGGACCTGCAGCAGCACCTCGTCGTCGTGCGGCTCGGCCGGCACGGTGTCGCCGAGCGCCGCGAGCAGCGCGTCCGCGCGGGCGGGCACTTCCGTCCCGGGCGTCGCCAGGCCGACCCAGATCTCCGCGCCGGGCTCGTGGAGCCGGCAGCGCTCGTCCCACACGATCGGCATCGCGACCATCGCGGCCGACTATATGGTCGCCCGGTGAGCGAGACGCTCCGAGATCACGGCCTTCGCATCGGGGACCTCGACGCCGGCTCGGGCAACGCGATCACGGACGTGCCCGGAGTGGTCGTCGGCCAGGTCACGGTCCGGCGTGACGATCCTGCCGTCGCCCGCACGGGCGTCACCGTGATCCTGCCCAAACCGGTCAAGGACCTGCTCGAGCACCCGGTCCCGGCGGGGACGGCGGTCCTGAACGGCGCCGGGGAGCTGACCGGCTCGCTCCAAGTCCGCGAGTGGGGAATCCTTGAGACGCCGGTCTATCTGACGTCGACGCACGCCGTCGGCCGGGTGATGGACGCTGCAGTGGAGGTCGCCGTCGAGGCGGACGTCTCGGTCGGCACGCACGACGTCGTGATCCCGGTCGTCGGCGAGTGCGACGACAGCTGGCTCAGTGATGCGCGGCTCGTGCACGTCACCGCCGACGACGTGAAGCATGCGGTCGCGACGGCGAGCGAGAGCTTCGACCAGGGCGCGGTCGGCGCCGGGACGGGCATGTCGTGCCTCGGCTACAAAGGTGGAATCGGGTCGTCGAGCCGCGTCGTCCTCGAACTCGACGCGACGATCGGAGTCCTCGCGCTCACGAATTTCGGCGGGAACCTGCGGATCGACGGCGTCCCGGTGAGGCGGCTGCTCGAATCGGCGCCCCCGCCGGCCGACGCCGGAAGCTGCATCGTCGTGGTCTCGACGGACGCGCAGCTGTCGCCTCACCAGCTGGAGCGAATCGCGCGACGGGCCGGGCTCGGGCTCGCGCGCACCGGATCGATTGCGTCCCACGGAAGCGGCGAGATCTTTCTCGCATTCGCCACCGGCGACGAGCGCTCGGTCCGCGACGACGACCTCGACCACCTTTTCGAGGCGACCGTGGACGCGACCGAGGAGGCCGTCGTCAACTCGCTCTGGGCCGCGCAAGACGTCGCCGGCCGCGACGGGCACCTCGTCGAGGCGCTCCCGCACGACGAGACAATCGAGCTGCTCGCTCAGGCGGGCCGGCTGCCCGGGCGGGGCCGGTAGCGGCCGCCGTACATCGGGAGCTCGAGCTCGGATCCGTGCCGGTCGAGCTGCTCGAGCAGGCGGTTGAGCCCGAAGCTGCCTCGCTCGCGGACGAGCGCGACCCTGTCGAAGTCGACCAGGGCGGTCACGACCTCCTCGCCCGCCCCGGCCTCGTACAGGACCGTGCCCTCGGGATCGACAACCACGCTCCGGCCGTTCCCGACCGGTGCGGCAGCGTTGACGTTGACGAGGAAGACCTGATTCACGTACGCGTTCGCGCGCGCGACGACGATCTCGATCGCGCGGTCGCTCGTGGGCGTGAGGCTCACCTGGACGATTGCCTCCGCGCCGTCCCAGGCCAGCTGGCGGAACACCTCGGGAAAGACGCCGTCGTGGCAGATCGCGAGGCCTACACGGCCGATCCCGTCGATCTCGAAACCGACGGCCTCGCGTCCGGGCAGCACGGTCTCGTACGGCTGCCACGGAAAGCACTTCCGGTAGCTCGTGACGAGGTCTCCCGCCGGCGAGAAGACGAGCGCGGTGTTGTAGATCCCCTCCTCCGCCTGCTCGTACACGCTCCCCGGGACGAGCCAGAGACCCGTGTCCCGCGCGACGGCGCCGAGCCGCTCGGTGAGCGGCCCGGGGACGCGCACGGCTCGCTCCTCGGGCGGCCCCTCCTCTTCGAGCAGCGGCGGCAGGGCCGTCAGATGAAGCTCCGGTGCGACGACGAGCTGCACGCCGTCGAATGTCGAGCTGATCGTCCGAACGTGCCGCTCGAACTCCTCGAGCGTCGCGACGGGATCATTCGGGACTCCTGAGCTCTGGAGCCCTGCGACGAGTAATGATCGCCTGCTCACCGGGCGATCTTAAGGTTCACTGAAAGTGTCTCGGCGGTGGGCCGATTGACAACCCCGCTGGCTTGGTGGGATCGTGGAGGCGCCGTCCAAGTGCCAAACGCCGACTCAGCCGCTCCGGTCAAGATCGGCCTCGCCCTGTCCGGCGGCGGTTTCCGCGCGGCCCTCTTCCACGTCGGTGTCCTCGCGCGGCTCGCGGAGCTCGGGATCCTGCGCAGGGTCGAGGTGATCTCGATGGTCTCGGGCGGCTCGATCATCGGGGCCCTCTACTACCTGCATGTCAAGAACCTCCTCGAACGCAAAGGCGACTCCGAGATCGGAGACGACAACTCGGAGTACGTCGCCATCGTCGAGGCGATCCAACGCGACTTCCGGCACGCGATCCAGAAGAACATCCGGGCGCGCGCGTTCCTCAATCTGCCCAAGAACGTCTGGATGGCGAAGGCAACGTACTCGCGGAGCGACCGGATCGGCGACCTCTACGACCGGCTCTTCTACAAGCCGGCCTGGGGCACGCCGCGACCGAAGCGCTGGTTCGGCCTCGTCGACCAGCAGATCGCGCTCAGCGAGCTCAAGATCATGCCCCCCGACGAAGCCGACTCGTTCCGGCCCGACGAGCACAATCCGGGGCGGAAGCACGCGAAGGTGCCCGTGCTCCTGATCAACGCGACGACGCTCAACACCGGCCACAACTGGCGCTTCGAGGCCGTGCGGATGGGCGAGCCCCTGCCCAACGACGAGGTCGCGCGAGAGGTCTACGCGAACGTCGACAAGAACATGCGGCTCGAGCCGGGCTATTTCGAGCCCGACACGTCGTCGGCCACGCGCCACCGCGCGATCACGAGCCGGCAGCGCGACTTTCCGCTCGCCGTGGCGGTGGCCGCCTCCGCCTGCGTGCCGGCGCTCTTCCACCCACTCGCGATCAGCGACCTCTACGACGGGATCCGCGTCGAGCTCGTCGACGGAGGCGTGCACGACAACCAGGGACTGCAGGGGTTGTTCGACACCGACTGCACCCACCTCATCGTCAGCGACGCGTCCGGCCAGCTGGCCGATGAGAGCCTGCCGCTCACGCGCATCCCCGGCGTAGCGGGCCGAGCCAACTCGATCTTCGGAGACCGCGTTCGCGACGAGCAGCTCGCGCACGCCTTCGCGCGGCCCGAGCCGATCGCCCTCATGCACCTGCGCAAGGGGCTCGTCGGCGCCGTCGAGCTGCCGCTCGCGGACGACGGGCAGCCGGTCGAGGCCGGGCCGAAGGAGATGCTCCAGGTCAAGCCGCTCTCCTCGGACTTCGGCATCTCCATCGAGGCCCAGCGACTGCTGTCGCGCGTCCGCACCGACCTCGACTCGTTCAGCGACACGGAGTGCTTCTCGCTCATGCTCGACGGGTACCTGATGACCGACTTCGTGCTGGGCCGCGATCCTCGGTTCGCCGACTTCATCGCGACCGGCCCCCCGGACGTGTCGCCCGTTCCCGAGCGCTGGGACTTTCGCGTTGTGGTCGACCAGAGCGGTGCCTCGCCGCTGCCCGCCGGCTTCGGGCGCCGGCTGGCCGTCGCGCGCCAGCGGTTCTTCAAGCCGATCTCGCTGTTCCCCCGCGCGCTCAAGGCGCTGAAGGTCGCAGCCGGGCTCGCGATCGTCGCTCTGCTCGCGCTCCTCGTCGTCCGGTGGGACGACATCGCGGACGCGCTCGGCTCGGACTGGCCGGTCTGGTGGCTCCTGCTGCCACTCGTCGTGACGCCACTGCTGATCGTGCTCTACGTGAAGGAGCGCGGTCCGGCCTTCGTCCGGTGGCCGGGGATGCTGATCGTCTCCTACCTCGTGCCCATCGTCATGGCGCCGCTGCTCTTCGTCTACTCGCTCGGTGCCGTTTACGTCACGACGCCGATCTTCAACCGGCTGGGACGCGTGGGGCCGACAGGCTAGGGTCTGCGCCAGGCGTCCCGGCTTGCGACGAGCGCGAGGCCGACGTTGACCGCCGAGATCGCGGTCGCCGTCGCGGCGGCACGTGGCGAGAGCGCCTTCGTGTAGCCGGCCCTGGCCGCCGAGACAGTGTCCGAGACGTGGACGAGCAAGGCCAGGCGCTGCGCATGGCGCCTCACATCGCGGTCGCTCGAGAGGAGATCGACGCCGATCAGCACGGTCCGGATCCCGAACATCCGCCAGGGATAGACCGCGGTCTCGTCGAGGCCGAGCCTCCGGTTGAGCCGCTCCGGTGCGACCAGCGCGGTGCCACCGTTGAAGATCCGGATCGCGGCGAGCGCGACGCGCGCGACGTCGCCGCTCTTCACGCTGCGGACGACCCGGCCCGCCGCCAGGGAGCGAACGGATTCTCGACCCCGCGCAGGGCGGGCTCGAGCTCGGGCATGTGGCGCAGCAGCAGCGAGCGCATCGAGTTGTCCTCGATCCAGTCGAGACCCGTCTGCGTGTAGACCTCCGGCCGGTAGTCGCGCGTGAAGAACCGGTCGCTCTTGAGCCGGCGCGAGGCCATAAGGATGAAGACGCGGAAGGCCGTGTCGCTGAACCCAAACCCTTTCGGCTTCGGCTCTGCGTACATCCCGATCATGTGGTCGACGCGCTCGACGTCGTTGTACACCGCGCGCAGCTCCTCCGCGACCTCCGGGTCGCCCGTCAGCTCCTCGAACGAGTCGACCGGCTTGAGGTGGAAGAGGCGCCGGAACTGGTTGTACCTGGGCACCCCGCGCTCGCGCGTGCGGAGGACGTCGGTCGCCGCGAGGTCGATCGTCGTCCCGTCTGGCCGGTGGAACGTCTGGAGGAACCGCGGGAAGTTGTGCAACGTGATCGCGCCCGGATGGGACGTCCCGAACGAGTAGAAGAGGTCGGGCATCGACGTCTCGTCGAGCCGCTCGCGGACGTGCAATGCGCCCAGGTCCTCGAGCGTGTGCTCGTGGAGCAGCGCATCCGTCCCGAGCGAGCGGAAGCTGTAGTCGTCCGGGATCAGCGGGTGCATGCGGTAGACGGCGACGAACTCCTCGGTCAGGGAGTAGCGGACGCCGTGGTGGTTGGTCGGCGAGCCGGGGATTCCGCGGATCACCTCGTTCGAGGTCTTGCGGCCGAAGCGCTTATCCAGCGACTCGCCCTCGAGGCCCCACCAGTTGGCGCGCAGAGCAAGGACCGTCGTCGGGTGGGCGATGATCGCGGGCGTCCAGTCGACGGTGTGGATCTTGGCCATCAGCGCAGCGTTGATCAGCCGCGCCTTGTCGTAGAGCTGCTGCTCCGTGAGCTCGGGGTGGCGCGCGTGCAGCTCGTCGCAAATCGCGTTGTGCTCGCGCATGAAGAGCGAATGCAGGAGCGCGAGGCCGACCCAGAAGTTGCCTGCGACGCCGCTGAGGTCGATGTGCGCCTCGAGCTCCTGAGGCGGCAGGCCCTGCTCGTCGATGCGCAGCTTCCCGTTCTCGCCCGAACGAAGCGCGTCGGCGAACGCGGGGTCGCGGCCGTAGATCTGCGAGCCGTCCCACCAGTGCGTGTCGTCGGTGACGAACGTGTGCGGCTGGTTCGGGTCGGTGCTCGGGTCTGCGTGCGTGCGGGGAATCTTCATCGGATGCTCGGGCCACGGGTCGTCGTCGTCCACCGGGATCTCCCACGGCTCCTCGGGCGCCGGCTTGCCGTGGCTGAACCAGTCGTGCACCTCGAACTGGATCCAGGCACCGGCGAGCAGGTTCAGCGTCGTCGCCGGCTGGAACTCCTCGCGCGTCAGCAGCTGCCGGCTGACGAGCCTCGGGCTCGGGTCGAGCATGGCGTCCGGAGGCTCGCGGTACGTAAACGAGAGCGGCACGTTGCGGCCGAAGCGACTGCCCAGGCTTCCCATCAGCGGGTCGTTGAGGTCGTTGTAGGTGCCGTCGAGCGTCCGCGACGTCAGATAGCCGTCGTGGTCGGAGACCGGGGGCACGTCGAGAGCGCCACGCCCGGTGTCGTAGAGGTTCTCCTCACGCAAGCGGTCGCGCAGCCCGACGAGGGTGAGGACGCCGGCCGGCAAAGGCAGATGATCCCAGCCGAACCGCCGGTCGAGCGAGTCGGCCGCGCCTCGGAGCAGCGACGAAAACGACATGCGAGAGTCCTTTCGAGCCCGTTGCCGCAGACGTCGGCCCGATGTAAGCACTCTTCTCCGGGCGGAGTCAACGTGCTAGGTTCGCCGCCAAGCAACGCCGGGGTGCAGATGCCGCCAACCGTGCCCGACCTGCTGCGGATGCCCCAGGAGGAGCTCGACGACCTCTTCCGGGCCAGCGACGCCGGACCGATTCCGAACGGCGAGGCGGAAGGAACCGTGCTCGTCGCGCCTGGGACCGAGCTCGCAGGGCCGGCCGCCAAGCTCCTGCACCTGTTCGCCTGGAAGGGCAAGGTCTTCGATCCGGCCAAGGGCGAGCTCCTCAACGAGATCCTGCCCTTCGGGATCAAGGCGGTGCGGGCGAAGGTCTACAAGCAGACGAGCTGGTTCGACGACAGGGAGTCGATCGTCCTCGACTACTCGAAGACGTCGCTCGTCGCGCACTGGATCAGAGACGAGATCCGCCTCGTGGCGCCGGCGACCTATCTCGGGATCGTCTACTGGGAGCGGGCGAGGATCCTGAACTTCGCACTCGAGTTCCCGGCGGATTGACCCGCCAGTCGGCACTGACGATCGCCGCACACGTTCGACCGGGCGAGACGGCGGGCCTGCGAGACCTGCTCGCGTCGATGGGCGACGGGGTCGCGAACGGTTCCGTGCTCGATCTCGGCGCGCTCACGGACGTGCACTTCGCGCGGCTCTTCCTGCTCGAGGAGACCGTCGACCTGGACGGCCGGCCCTTGCCCGCGACGCTCGTCTACCTGAGCGACTTCGACGTCGAGCCGGAGCGGCACCTTGCGGAGCTCTCGGCCGCGGACGGGCTCGACGCGGTCTTCGGCTCGTGCGAGGGCTATTCCGAGGACGACCGGGTCGGCTTCCTGCGCAGGCACGTGGCCAAGGAGCAGGCGCGGTACGTGAACAGGCCCGGGCGTGGCGTCCGGCAGATTCGTCGCGAAGCCGAGTTGCGCGATGCGCTCGAGCGCTTCCTGGACGAGCGGGGCGCATACCTCGAGGGGGTCGACCCCGCAGCGATCCGCGCCGAGATCGTGCGCTTCGTCGAGAGCGAGCCGTCGCTCAGGTGGGCGCGCGAAGCGGAACCGGCCCCACCGCTCGGATGGCGTGTTCGGGAGAAGGCTCAGTTCGTGCTGATCCCGCTCGGGCTGCTCCTGCTGACGCCGCTCTTCCTCGTGGGCGCGCCCGTGTACGCCTTCCTGCTCCGGCGCCACGAACGGGCCGACCGGATGGAGCGCCTGAAGCCGGACGAAGAGACCGTCCAGCGACTGGCGGCGCTCGAGGACCACGTCGTCCAGAACCCGTTCACCGCGATCGGGTTCGTCAAGCCGGGCCTCTTCAGGCGGCTCACGATCATCAGCGTCCTGAACGGCATCGCGTTCGCGGCCCGCCACGTCTTCAACCGCGGCAGCCTGGCCGGGGTCAAGACGATTCACTTCGCGCGTTGGGTCTTCCTCGACGAGGGGCGGCGCGTCTTCTTCGCCAGCAACTACGACGGCAGCCTCGAGAGCTACATGGACGACTTCATCGACCAGATCTCGTGGGGGTTGAACATCGTCTTCAGCAACGGCTTCGGCTACCCGACGACGCGCTGGCTCGTCCTCGACGGCTCACGCGACGAGCTCGCGTTCAAGGACTACCTGCGCCGGCACCAGGTGCCGACGCATGTCTGGTATTCGGCGTACGGCCGGCTCAGCGCGGCGAACGTCGCCGGGAACGAGCGGCTCCGAGCGGGTCTCCATGGCGAGTTGAGCGGAGAGGAGGCCGGGCGCTGGCTGCAGCTGCTGTGACGCTCGAGCTGGCGGACGTCCAGGGGCTCGTCGCCCGGGGTTACGGGTCGCTGAAGGCCGCGTCGTTCCTGCTTCTCGGCCTTGAGGACGGAGCCCCCGGCGGGCGCTGGCTCGCATCGGTCCTGGAGACCGTCACGGCCGGGGACGAGCGGCCGGAGGAGCGGGCGGTCAACATCGCATTCACCGCCCGCGGGCTTGAGCGCCTCGGGCTCGCGCCGGACGTGTTGCTGCAGTTCTCGAACGCGTTCGTTCACGGGATGACGACCGAGCACCGCCGGCGAGTCCTCGGCGACGTCGGCGACGACGCCCCGGAGCGCTGGGACTGGGGCGGGCCGGCCACTGCGCCGATCGACGCAGTGCTCCTCCTCTACGCGCAGGACGACGCGGGGCTGGCACGCTTGGTCGAGGAGCAGACCCGGCTGCTCGACGGATCGGGCGTGCGGATCGAGCATCGGCTCGAGACGTCCGACCTGGACGGCTTCGAGCCGTTCGGGTTCCGCGACGGCATCTCGCAGCCGTTCGTCGAAGGGCTCTCGAAGACAGGCCCGGCAGGACAGACGGTGCGCACGGGCGAGTTCGTCCTCGGGTACGTGAACGAGCACGGGCACTACACCGACCAGCCGCTCCTCGAGGGCGCAGAGCCGATCGGCCTCAACGGGACATATCTCGTCCTGCGCCAGCTCCGGCAGGACGTGCACGGGTTCTGGCAGTTCCTCGACGGGGTCGCGTCCGGAGAGGAGGCGCGCGTGCGTCTGGCGGCGAAGATGGTCGGCCGCTGGCCCGGAGGCGCGCCGCTGGCGCTCTCGCCGGCCGTCGACGATCCCGCCCTGGCCGAGGCGAACGACTTCGGCTACTTCGACGAGGATCGCGAGGGCGCGCGTTGTCCGATCGGCGCTCACGTTCGGCGAACGAACCCGCGTGACTCGCTCGACCCGCGGCCCGGCTCGGACAAGTCGCTCGCGATCAACCGGCGCCACCGCCTCCTGCGTCGCGGGCGCGAGTACGGCCAGGCGCTGCCGGCCGAGAAGGCGCTCATCGGCGGGGGCGACGAGGAGGAGCGGGGCCTCCACTTCATCTGCCTGAACGCGAACATCACGCGGCAGTTCGAGTTCGTCCAGAGCACGTGGCTGAACAACCCGAAGTTCGCCGGGCTCTACGACGACTCCGACCCGCTCGTGGGCCAGTCGAAGCCGTTCGGCGGAACGTTCACCGTGCAGTCCGAGAGCCTGAGGACGCGCGTCTCGGGCGTCCCGCGGTTCATCTCGGTCAAAGGCGGCGCCTACTTCTTCCTGCCGGGCCTGAAAGCCCTTCGCCGCCTCGCGTCCCCCTGAACGGGGTCAGACCCCGCTCCAAAAGTGTGCCGACACTGCGACCGAAGGCGCGCAACCAGAACAGGACCTCCGCAAAATCCGCCCGCCGAGGCGAACACCTTGTAAAGGGGTCCGACCCCTAGAAGGTCTCGTCGCCGGTCGGCTCGTAGTGCTCGACCTGGTTCATCCGCTGACGCAGGCGCGCGAGCTCGTAGTACATCCGCTTCCGGGCGCGGCTCTGGTTGCCGAGCGGCCGATGCTCGGCGATGCAGTGCCAGGGGTTGTACGTCAGCACCCGCGCGAACTCGAGCTGCCCGGGCGAGTCGAAGGTCTGCGTCGGGATGCGCACGACGGCGGCCGGCACGCGCGGCGATAGGTTCGTCGGCCACAGCACGGCGTTGTTCTCGATCGGCATCTTGTGCGGGTCGGTCTGCATCTGGAGCACGATGTCGAACTCGACGTCCTCCTCGGAGAGGGTCGCCGCCATGGCCTCGCGGAGATAGTTGTCGGGAGGACGCCGAGGTAGCCGTGGCACGCGGCTCCGCTTCTTGCGCCTGGTCAGGAACGCGTACTGCATCGCCTGGCCCTCGCCGAGCAGGTACGGGACACACCCGAAGTAGTCGCCCTCGAGCGGGCTCGTCTGCGTCTTCGTCCAGAGCAGCTGCATGATCGAGTCGAGGAAGTGCGAGTCCCGAGGGTCGACGAAGTAGAACATCGGAGCATTCCGGTAGCTCCAGTACTGGAGCCGCACGTTCGCCCGGGTATTCGGCGTCACGAACGTCGGCGTCGAGACGCCCAGGAAGTCCTGCGTATGTTGCTCGTCGTCGAGCAGCTTCGGGCCTGGGACGCCCATCACCTTGATCGTCATGCTCATGAAGCCGACGTCGTCGATGTCTGCCGATACGTACGGCCCCGGCCCGGAGAACCGCACCCAGGCGGGATACGTCCGGGGCTCCGCGAAGATCCCGCGCCGCATGTGCTCGGGGACGTCGTCCCGGACGACGAACTCGGCGCGCACGATGCCGTGAGTCTTCGTGTTCCCTCCGCGCTCGAAGTAGCCCGGCCGCCAGAGCCGGTTCATCTGCGCGGTGAAGGCCGCGATGATCTCGTCGACATGAGCCTCCTCGCTCGGCTGGAGCCTCTCCTCCGCGAGACCGAGGCCATCGTCCTTTCGCCGCAGGTTGATGAGCGCGGTCGTCAGCCTCGACAGCGGCTCGCGCAGGACCGCGTCGAGCGCCGGCCGGAAGAAGGGGTCGACCCGACGCTCGGCATGGATCGCGAAGAGAAAAAGGCGTGCGATCGCATCGAGGACAGCGCTCCCCGTGTCCGGCGGCGGCAACCCGTAGCCCGGGCCGCGGTCCGCGCGCTCGTTCGCCGCAGTGACGTCGTCTGTGATCGCCACCGGTGCTCCTCCCTCGACCGCGCGAGGGTACTCCGGCCTGCGCTCCGGCGTCAACGGATTAAGGTCTCGGGGTGACCGAAGAGGCGAGGATCGAGCAGGCCGAGCAGGGCGCATTCGCCGGTACACCCGGCTGGTTCGTGCTCAACCTCGCGGACGCCCGCTGGATGCGGAGCGAAGGCGGCCAGTGGTCCGACTTCGAGCCGCCGGAAGGCTTCGACGGATACGGGATCGGCGTCCACGTGCTGCAACCCGGCCAACCGAACGGCAAGTACCACTCCGAGAGCCTCCAGGAGGACTTCCTCGTCCTCTCCGGCGAGTGCATCCTGATCGTCGAGGACGAGGAGAGGCGCCTGCAGGCGTGGGACTTCTTCCACTGCGCGCCGGGGACGCACCACATCATCGTCGGCGCCGGCGACGGGCCGTGCGCGATCCTGATGGCCGGACTGCGCGGTGAGGGCAAGGAGCTCCACTATCCGGTCAGCGAGGTCGCCGGGCGCTTCGGCGCCTCCACGCCGCAGGAGACGGACACGCCGCGCGTGGCGTACAGCGACTGGGCGGGTGAATACGAGCCGGTGAGAGCGACCTGGCCGCTGTGACGATCGGCGAGCGGCCGCGCCACGACGGCCCGATCGTGCTCGTGGACTACGACGACGCCTGGCCCGTGCGGTTCGAGCGCGAGGCGCGGCGGATTCGTACGGCGCTCGGCGTGCGGGCGCTGCTGGTCGAGCACGCGGGCTCGACGTCCGTGCCCGGCCTCGTCGCGAAGCCGATCATCGACATCGTGCTGGCCGTGCCCGACTCGTCGGACGAGGACGCGTACGTGCCGGCCCTCGAGGCGGTGGGCTACGCCCTGCGCATCCGCGAGCCCGACTGGTACGAGCATCGCGTGCTCAAGAAGGCCGACCCGAACGTCAACCTCCACGTCTTCACGGAGGGCTGCCCGGAGATCGACCGGATGCTCGCGTTCCGGGACCACCTGCGCGCGGACGCGGCCGACCGCGAGCTGTACGAGCGCACGAAGCGCGAGCTGGCCGCCCGTGAGTGGGCCTACGTCCAGGACTACGCGGACGCCAAGACCGAAGTGGTCGAAGAGATCGTCGCGCGCGCCCTGGCGTGACGTCCTCCTGGAAGGCTTCGTCCCTGAACACCGGTTGCCCTCGTGCCGCGAGGCGCGTCCGCGGACCGCGGTCGTCACACTGGCGCGCCTTGGCCGGAGGCGCGCTCCTGTGCCGTTGTTTCCTTCGCTTTGATGGCGTCACCCACAGTCAGCTCGGCGCTGTCGAGGATGTCCTTGGCCAGCCGCTCGCTCCAACCGGCTGCGAATGACAGGAGTGCGTAGAAGTACGTGTCCCCCTTGGGACTGCCCGTGAGAACCAGGTTCACGAGCCCGCTCGCGATCGCCGCATACACCGTCAAACCGAAAGCGGCACCGAGTATCGGCCGGAACGCGCCGAGGACGAGGAGCGGGACTTTTCCAAGCTCGTAGTCGAGTACGAAACCCTGCTTCGGATTGCTCATTCGGTTCATCACGCTGAGCAGCGCGCCAGCTGCGCCCATCGCGAGCGCGAGCACGTTCCGATCATGAGTGAAGCTGCTGCCGTTCGTCGCCCAGACTGCGATGGCGCCCACAGCAAACACGAGCGTGACTGCGAACATGCCGATCACGTAGGTCAACTGCGCCTGGCGCTGTCCGACTTCCTCGTAGTAGCTCTCCGCCTGCTCAAGCCGCTTGCCCTCGTATTCGAGAGCACGCTGCTTGTCTTGGGTACTGCGGTGTTCCGCTGGGCGATCGACCAGCGCGAGCACGTGAGTGGACGACGACACGACGAGCCGCATGGCAATCTCGCGAGTTGGCCCGCGCAGGATGCGAGCGATCTTGATCGTGAGTGCGTCGCACTTGTGCAGAAGCTCCGCGATCGCTGGTTCGTCCTTCGTCGCCCAGTCACTAACCCGGTGAAAGCCGAAGGCATCCTGGGAGATCGGGCGGTGCGGTTTCTCCGTCAGCGCGACCGCCGAAGGGACGCTCGCGCACCAGTAGGAATCGATGATCTCGCCGAACTCGTCCTCGAAGGCTGCGAGCTTCGCCCGATACGCGGGTTCGTCGGCGAGATCGTCGGATCGCTGCCAATGCCAGTGTGCCACCACCAGCTCCTCGAATGAGAGCGACGGCTTCGCAGCGGAGGCGGTACGCGGCGCAGAGACTTCGGTCATGCCGAACCTCCTGCCGCAGACCGATTATGTGATCCAGCGTACGACTTCGCTACGAAAAGCACAACCCGTTTACGGCCTCTCCGCTCTGCTGAGGAACGCACGGGTGTACCAACCACCCCAGGGCAATCTGTGGAAAAAGCCCTAACGCGCTCCCTATGGTCCCGGTGTGGTCTGGTTCGCCGGACGTGATGGCAGCAGCCGACCAACGAGGTGATGGAGCTAGCCGGGCTCGAACCGGCGACCTCCTGGGTGCGATCCAGGCGCTCTCCCAACTGAGCTATAGCCCCGCGAAGGGCTCAGTGTAGCCACGCCCAAACAGCACGGCTGCCCCGCCCGCGGACCCTCTCTTGCGAGCGGCCCGTGCGCCGAAGCACTGTTCCGCTCGCATACAGGCGCTCAGCGACGCGTCAGGAAACCGAGGTTATGAGCCATCCGAAGCGTCGCTCGAATTTCGCCTTGGATCGCGCTCTTCCACTGAGCGAGCCCGCCTCCCCGGCCGGCCGGCGAGCCAGGGAGGCGGGAGCGCGTCCTAGTCGTCGCTGAACCGGTACGTCCCGTCCCAGGCCCAGTCGTACCCGCCGAGGTACGAGACGTCGACACGAGCATGGATGCCGTCGAGCCTCCTGGTTCCGCCCGACAGCGTGCACCGCCCGAGGCCGGTCGCAAAATCGAGTGCGCAATGACCGGTCGCGGTATTGCCGGGCCCGACGTAGAGGATGACGTCGCTGTCCAGCGAGGTCGGACCAGCGGCCTGGGCATAAAAGATCTTGGTGCCGACCGCGATCGCCGCGACGTTCGAGGATGTGACCGTGCAGTAGCCCCCGATCTGGCCCTGGTACTGCGAGGGGGGGCACGTCTTCGTCAAATGGAACGGTCGGGCTCGATGGTTGGCCGCTCCCGACTGAGCGGAAGCGGTGACCGCGAGCACCGAGGCCGCTACCACGAGGAGTGCGGTGGCAGCCACGAGAACACGTGTCGGGGTTTTGCGCATCTGTGTGCTCCTTCCTTCTGTCGCGATCCGAGGTTTCACTGCTTCTGTCCTCGGACCCGCTTGTGGAGGGCCGATGCCCGTTCGAGCTTTCGGCCCGCCCGCTCGAGGTGCCAGCCGACGGTGCGTTCGTCCAGGCCGACCGCCTCGGCAATCTCCCTCTTGCTCCGGCCTTCCGCGACGAGCAGGACGATCCGCTCTTCGGTGAGCGAAAGCTCGGGAACCGGCACAACCCTCCCTTCTGTCGATTACCGGGTGAGCGTGTCCGTGGCCGCTAACGCGAGGCTTATGTGGGGCTCAGCGCCGGCGTGAGACAATTGGCACGAAGTGGAGTTCCGGCTGCTGGGCAGGTTCGAGGTGGAGGCCGACGGCGTCGATCTGACCCCGCCTCGGCGGCAGCACCGCGCCCTGCTCGCGCTCTTGTTGCTTCACGCCGACGAGGTCGTCGCCACCGACGATTGCGTCGAGGCGCTGTGGGGTGAGCGACCGCCGGAAACCGCACAGACGGCGCTTCACGGTCACGTGTCTGCCCTGAGGAAGCGGCTCGGCGCCGAGCGGATCGAGACTCAAGCGCCCGGCTACCTCCTGCGGCTGCAAGACGAGGACGACGGTGGACATCCGTCGGTTCGAGCGTCTCGCAGCAGAGCCCCCGGCAGACGGTCGCGTCGCCCGGTTGGAACAGCTCACGAAGGCGCTCGCTCTCTTCCGTGGCGAGCCGCTTGCCGACTTCCGCTACGAAGGGTTCGCGAGCCAGGAGGCGGCCAGGCTCGAAGAGCTCCGCCTGGTGGTCCTCGAAGAGCAGATTCAGACGGAGCTCGAGCTCGGCCGCCACGAGGAGGCCGTTCTCGAGCTCGAGCGGCTCATCGTCGAACACCCGCTGCGTGAGGGCCTGCGAGCACAGCTGATGCTCGCGCTGTACCGAGCGGGAAGGCAGGCGGACGCCCTCCAGGCTTTCCAGGAAGCGCGGAGCGTGCTCCGCGACGAGCTCGGGCTCGACCCGAGCCCCGCGCTGCAGCGGCTCGAGCAGCAGATCCTGAACCAGGACCCCGAGCTCGCGGCCCCCGATGCGTTCGCACCCTCGCGGCATCCCGCGGCGGCGGCCAAGCCGTCCGGCATCGTCACCTTCCTCTTGACCGAAGCCGAAGGCCCGGCCCGCGAGCTCGCGCGAACGGTCGTCGGCCAACACGGTGGGTTCGAGCTGGACACGGACGGCGATTCCCTGCTCGTCGCCTTTGCCCGCGCGCGGGACGGAGTTGCAGCCGCGGTCGGTATTCAGCGGGCGACGAGGAGCATCGGCCGCCTCCGGATCGGCATCAGCTCGGCCGAAGCGATCGCCACGGACGATGGGCACACGGGACTGGGCGTCCGCGGTGCAGAGAGCATCCGAAGCGCCGCGCACGCTGGGCAGATCCTTCTCTCGCAGACCACGCGCGACCTCCTTCGAGAGACGCCGCTCGACACGACCGAGGTGCTCGACCTCGGCGAGCACCGTCTGACGGACCTCACCGCCGCTCAGCGGTTGTTCCAGCTCGTCGTGCCGGACTTGCAAGACGAGTTCCCACCGCCCCAAGGTCTCGAGACCCGCCGGACGAACCTGCCGCTGCAACCGACGCCTCTCGTCGGCCGCGAGCGGGAGATCCGGGAAGTGGCGGAGCTCCTTCGCCGACGCGAGACGCGGGTCGTCACCCTCACGGGGACCGGGGGAACGGGCAAGACGCGGTTGGCCGCGCAGGTTGCGGCCGAGCTCCTCGACGACTTCCCAGACGGAGTCTTCTTCGTCAGCCTCGCGCCGCTCGCGAATCCCGGCCTCGTCCTGCCGACCGTTGCTCGGACCCTTGGCGTCCCCGAGAGCGGCGCTGACGTCGGCGAAGCTCTGGCCCGCCATCTGCGCGACCAGCGAATCCTGCTTCTGCTCGACAACTTCGAGCACGTGCTCGAAGCCGCACCGGCGCTGGTCGCCGCGACCACGTCAACGGTGAGAGTCCTCGTAACGAGCCGCGTCCCCCTCCACCTGGCGACCGAGCGCGTCTACAAGGTCTCGCCGCTGGAAACGCCCGACCGCACCTACGACCTCGAGCGCCTCCTCCACTGCGAGTCGGTCGTGCTGTTCGCGTCGCGCGCCCGCTCGGCCCGGGCTGAGTTCGCGGTGACGACGGAGAACGCGCAGCCGGTTGCCGAGATCTGCCAAGCCCTCGGCGGACTACCGCTTGCGCTCGAGCTCGCCGCCACGCGGGTCGGCGTTCTGCCGCCGGCCGCTCTGCTGGAGCGGCTGAATCGGCCTTTGAAGCTGCTCAAGGGCGGCGCGCCCGACGCGCCGGAGCGGCAACGCACCATCCGCGCGACCATCGACTGGAGCTACGAGCTGCTCGAGCCGCAGGACCAGCGCCTGTTCATGCGGCTCGCGGTGTTCGCAGGCGGCTGCACGCTCGAGGCCGCAGAGAGCGTCTGCGGGGACGACCTCGACGTCGTCGACGGGCTCGCGTCCCTGACCGACAGCGGGCTGATCCGGGTCGAAGGAACGGATGAAGCACCGAGATTCACGATGCTGGAGCCGATCCGCGAGTACGCGGTCGAGCGGTTCGAGGAGTCGGGTGAGGCAGTCGAGCTGCGGCGACGCCATGCCGCCTACTTCCTGGGGCTCGCAGAGGAAGCGGAGCCGAACCTGCGCGGGAGCCCCGGGGACTGGCTCGAACGCCTGGAGCGCGAGCACGACAACTTCCGAGCCGCTCTCGACCGGCTCGAGGCGTCAGGCGACAGCGAGACTGCTCTGCGGTTGGCAGCCGCACTGTGGCGGTTCTGGTACCTGAAGGGCCACCTGGCGGAAGGTCGCCGGCGTCTGGAGAGCGTCCTCCTCACGGACGAACGTCCGACGGCAGCCCGAGCCAAGGCTCTCAACGGAGCCGCCGTGATGGCGGTCAACACCGAGGACACCGAGGCGGCCAAGCTTCGGGCCGAAGAGGCGCTGGCGCTTCATCGCAAGCTCGGAGACGCATGGGGAGCCGCCTACTCCGTCTTCATGCTCGGTACGGCCGAGGCCGATGCGGCGAGGGCGCAGGAGCTCTACGAGGAGAGCGTGCGGGTCTTCCGTGAGCTCGGCGACGAGCACTCCGCCCTGCTCGTGAACCGCAATCTCGCGTCGATCTACGCCTACCTCGGCGACGGCGAACGCGCTCGAGCGCTCTACGAGGACAACCTCGAGCGAGCACGGGCAACGCACAACGATCGCATCGAAGCGAGCACGCTGGGCGCCCTGGCGGCGATCGCGCTCGACGAGGGCCGAGTCGAAGACGCCGCTTCGATGCTGAAGTCGAGCCTTCGTATCCACGCGAGGCTCCGCGATGTCCTCGACACCGCGGTCGACCTGTGCCGCTTCGCCAGCGTGCTTGTACGCCAGGGGAGAGCCGCTACGGCCGCCCGCCTCCTTGCGAGCTTCGAATCGCTCGGCGACGAGGTCGGGATCAGGCGCTCAAGCGTTGTGGAGATGAACGAAACGACACTCGCCGCCATCCGCACGCAGCTCGACGACGCCGCTTTCGCCGAGGCATGGGAGCAAGGCCGCAAGCTCACGGTCGGCGACGCGGCGACGCTCGCCCTCGACTCCGAGACCGACCGTGCCCCGGATCCCGCGACCCTTGGCCGGTCCTGAGTAGCGGCGGCAGAGCAGCTCCGGGGGTGAAAGGCGCGCTCGAAAACATGAGAGTCACGCGAAGCGTGGCTCGAATCTCGACCGGGGTGGCGCAAGGCCGAGCTAACGTAGCGGCATGGACGCCGCACTCCTCGAGCAGGCCCTGACCGACCTGGGGGAGCCGACATATCGCGCACGGCAGGTCTGGGAGTGGACCGTGCGCGGGGCGGGCTCCTACGACGCAATGACGACGCTTTCGAAACCACTCCGTGCCAGGCTCAGGGAAACCGTGCCGTTCTCGACGCTGGAGGTCGTTGCCGAACAGGAGTCACGGGACGGCACGGTGAAGGCCCTGTTCAGGACGGCCGACGGCCACTCGGTCGAGGCCGTTCTCATGCGGTACCGCGACGGACGGCGGTCGCTGTGCCTGTCCTCGCAGTCGGGCTGCCCCTTGACCTGCAACTTCTGCGCAACCGGCGCAATGCGCTTCGGGCGCAACCTGACGGAGTCGGAGATCCTCGACCAGGCGCTGCATTTCCGGCGCAAGGAGCCCGTGAACCACGCGGTGTACATGGGCATGGGCGAGCCGTTCCTGAACTTCGACGCGGTCCTCGCTTCGGCGCGGCGGCTGCCCGACCTCGGAATCACGCATCGGAGGACGACCTTCTCGACGGTCGGCTGGATGCCGGGCCTCCGGCGCTTCGTCGACGAAGTCGAAGAGCCGATCCGGCTTGCGCTGTCGCTCCATGCCGCCGACCCGGAGAAGCGCTCGCAGCTGATGCCCGTGAACGACCGGTACCCCCTCGCTGAGGTGCTCGCCGAGTGCCGCCGGTACTTCGAGCTGCGCCGACGAAAGGTCTTCGTCGAGTACGTGCTCCTGGCCGGCGTGAACGACTCACCTGCAGACGCTCAGCTGCTTGCCCGGCTCCTGGGCCGAGACACGTACAAGGTCAACCTGATTCCCTACAACCCGACCGGCCGCTACGACGGCTCCACCCGGCCGGTCATCGCGGCGTTCAAGGCCGAGCTCGACCGAGGCCGCGTCCCGGCGACCGTACGACTCACGAGGGGACGGGACATCGGGGCGGCGTGCGGCCAGCTGGCGGTCTCCCGACGCTAGCTACCGGTACGCGAAGGAGGAGACATGGCACAGGACCCCGACCGTCTGCAGGAGCTCGCTGAGCGGTACACCGAGGCGTGGTGCAGTCAGAATCCGGAGCGGGTCGCCGCGCACTATGCGCCGGGCGGCTCGCTGACCATCAACGCCGGCGCCCCGTCGATCGGGCGAGCTGCGATCGCCGAGGCTGCCCGATCCTTCATGGTCGCCTTCCCCGACATGGAGGTGTTGATGGACGGCCTGCGGATTCAGGACGACAGCGCCGAGTATCACTGGACGCTCGTCGGGACGAACACGGGACCCGGCGGGACCGGCAAGACAGTTCGGATCAACGGCTTCGAAGAGTGGACGATCGGCGAGGACGGCCTGATCGCAGCCTCTCTCGGTCACTTCGACGAAGACGAGTACGAGCGGCAGCTCGAGCATGGCTCGGAGTCGTAGCGGAGCGCTCAGACCGTGATCACGACTTTCGCTCGTGCGTGCCCCTCGCCGAGATAGGCGAGCGCCGCGGGGGCCTCGTTCACCGCGTACGTCCTGTCGATGACCGACCGGATCTGCCCGGACTCGAGCAGCTCGGCCAGGAACGTGAGCTCCTCCGTGGTCACCTTGGCGACGAAGAATGTCACCTTCTGGCTCCGGAAGCGCGACTTCAGGATCGTGCCGCCGAGATGCGGCAGCGGGCCGAGCCCGCGGTACGTCATGCGGCCGCCGATCAGGACGACGGTCGCCGCCGGGGTCAGCACCTTTCTGAAGGCCAGGAACGAGCGGCTGCCGGCGATGTCGAGCATCAGGTCGTGCTCAACGCCGAGCTTCGTGAAGTCCTCCTTCGTGTAGTCGACCACGCGGTCCGCGCCGAGCGACCGGGCCTGCTCCACGTTGCCGGTGCTGCAGACGGCGGTCACGTCGGCGCCGAACGTCTTCGCCAGCTGAACGGCGAACGTGCCCACGCCGCCGGAGGCGCCGTTGACGAGCACCTTCTGGCCCGGTTGCACCTGCCCCTTGTCGCGCAGGGCCTGGAGTGCCGTGACCGCCGCCACCGGCACCGCCGCGGCTTCCTCGAACGAGAGGTTCGACGGCTTCTTGGCGAGCCGGTCCTCGCGGGCGAGCGTGTACTCGGCCCAGGACGCGCCCGAGACGCCGAAGACCTCGTCGCCCGGTTCCAGGCCGCGTACGTTCCGACCGACGGCCTCGACCGTTCCCGCCAGGTCGGCGCCGACGGTCTGATCCTTCGGCCGGCGCATGCCGTTTCCGATTCGCGCGAAGTAGGGCCCGCTCACGCCGTACCACTCGACCGGGTTGACGGACGACGCGTGCACGCGCACCAGCACCTGCTCGTCTCCGATCGTCCGGCTTGTCGACGTCCCGCAGCTCGAGGACGTCGGGCCGGCCGTACCGTTCGTGGAGGATCGCTCTCATACCGGGCGGTGCGCCAGCGGCGCAGTGTCGATCTTGCAGTGACATGCGTGACGGCGGAGCCACGAGGCGGGCGAACGCCGCTTCCAGGACGCGCGGGGGCTGAGATCCGACGCGGCGTCGCCTTTGAGGCGAACCGCGTGCTCGCGGGCGAAGCTGAGGGTGTCGCGAGAGTCGATGACGAACATGATGACCTCCTACGCTGTAAACGTACACTGTAAGTGTACGGCGTAAGTTAAACGTACAGCGTAAGTTTGTCAAGGCCAAAGAGAAGGGCGCCCGCTTTCGCAGGCGCCCTTTGTTCGTGCTTGCTGTTGGTGGCCTAGCTCCTGCCGACCGCCAGCTTGACCGGGAAGTTCCGGCGCTTGATCGTGCCGGGCCGCGGTGCCTGGTTGACGACACGGCCGCGCAGCGAACGCCTGGAGCGAACGCGGCGGACGTTGCCGACCGAGCAGTGCGCTCGCCGGATCTTCGTCTTCGCAGCGCCGAGGCGCAGCCCGAGCACCTCGGGACGCGACAGCGGGCAGCGAGGCGGAGGCGGCGGAGGCGGCGGAGGCGGTGGCGGTGGCGGTGGAGGCGGGGTGGCGGCGGAGGCGGGGAGGCGGCGGAGGCGGTGGCGGAGGCGGAGGAGGAGGCGGCGGAGGACGGTGGAGGCGGCGGCGGTGGCGGTGGTGGCGGTGGGCCGCCAGGGATGGTGTACGTGAGCGTGAAGTCCCCGACCTCAGTCTCCCAGCCGTCGACAGCGACCGAGTAGGTCGTGCCGGCAGTGACGGGGAAGTCGAGGACGCTTCCGGTTGCGGAACCGCCGCAGCCATCGTCGTTGAAGACGATGTTGGTCAGGTTGTTGACCGCGTCGCCGGTATAGGAAGCCATGTACCCGTCGTACAGGACGTCGGTACACGTATCGAAGTGAGCCGACCCGTCAGCCGTCGGAGTGAAGCGATACCAGACGGAGTTGATCTGCCCCTGGTCAGGCTGCGCGGGCTCGCCGTCCTCACCGCCTGCGGCGACCGTCGTGCCGCCGATCGTTCCGCTACCCGACAGCGTGACTGCGTTGACGAAGTCGTCGTTCGGGGGCGGCGGCGGCGGAGGCGGAGGCGGAGGCGGAGGCGGAGGCGGAGGTGGAGGTGGAGGTGGAGGCCCCGCGCCCTCCAGCGGCGACACCCAGGCGCCACGCCCACGGGTCCACGCCGAGAGCGTCGTCGCGCCGCGGTCGATCTGCAGATCCCAGATCATCGTGTGCGGCATGCCGTTGTCGAATCGGAACCAGGTCGGCGACGCGGCGGTGATGTCGTCCGTGTAGTAGACGCCCCAGTCCGTCCCCGCGAAGACCTGTGCCGGGATGTTGTGGTTCGGGATGATCGAGTCGACCGGGATGTTGGGCAGGTTGCCCGTCTTGTCGAGCCACGTGAACGTTGCGCAGCTCGCGGCGCAGGTCACCTGGAAGACATGTCCCGGGGTGGACGGCGTGTTCTCGTCGAAGCCGCCGATCGCCGCGTAGCCGACCGCGAGGTCGCGCGTCGGCGTCGAGGCGTCGAGCGCGATCCCCAGCACCGGCCTGTTCGGCAGGACAGTGTTGCTCCCGGTCACGTCGACCCAGTTCGCCTGGGACGCGATGCCCGTCCCCAGGTTGAAGCCGATCCAGACGTTGCCGTCGTTCGTGCCGACAATGCCCTGCGTCGACCACTTCGGCGAGTACTTGACCTGGTTGATGAACGAGCGGTTGCCGAGCGACTGCTTGGTCATGTTCTGGGTCGTCGGGTTGTTCGTGACGTACCAGCTACCGCTCATGCTGGAGTCGCCGCCCTTGATCGACTCCCAGACGCGTGTCGTCCCGTCGACGAGGTGACCGCACCCGCCCGGCGTGCCTGCCGGAGCACAGTCATCGCCTCCCGGCACTCCGCCGTGGAAGAGGTCGAAGGGCTGCGTGAACGACCGCGTGTCGCTGCCCCAGCCGCCGGTGACGCTCTGGTAGCCGCTCCCGCCGACGAGGCAGTTCGAAACGCAGCGCGACATGCCGCCGCCGTTGTTCCCGACGAAGTAGCGCGGGCTCGAGCCCGTTCCGACCGGGTCGATACGGGCGTAGAACCCGTCGCCGCCGACCGTCATCTGCCACTGCGCAGCCCCGGTCGGGTAGCCGCTGAAGCCAACGACACTCGGTGCGTTGTCCTGGGCGCCGCCGGCCGCGGACGGGTTGGGCGAGGTCGCGAAGTAGCCGCTGATGTCGCCCGAGTAGAACTCGATCGTGTTCAGGTCGGTGTCCATGTTCACGAACGTCGGCGTCCCCGTCCCCGCGATGTCGGCATTCGAGGTCGAGAAGGCGCCGCCGTCGCTTCCGATCAGGAGGATGCTGGACGAGCCCGGCACGAAGGCGAGCGCGTGCTGGTCGACGTGGACGACATGGCCGCTGGTGCCGTTGTAGCCGCAGGTCAGGTCGGTCAACGTGCTGCCCGTGCGGGTCGCGAACCAGAGGTCATACGTGTCGACGAAGAGCCGGTCGGCGTTGTTCGGATCGACCGCGAGGCCCTGGTCGTACCAGTTCTGCGGGTAGTCGAAGCCGCAGGCGTCGTTGTCGAGCGCCGGGCCCTGCGAGCCCGCCATGTACGTCCAGGAGGTGCCGCCGTTGTTCGTCTGCCAGATGCCGAGCTGGCAACCGGCCGCGCCGCCGCAGCCGCCCGTGTTCGCAGCGATCGACTGCACCTGCGCGTAGATGACGTTCGGGTTGCTCGGCGCGACCGCGATGTCGATCCGGCCGAGCTGGTCGCCGGTGGTCGGGTTCGAGTACGCAGTGCCGCTGCCGGCGTTCATCGCCGCACCGGTCGTATATGGGCTACCGGTGATTGCGTTGCCGTAGACGAACCCGTTCGCGTTCGACGCGATCGAGTTGAAGCTCGGGCAGCCGCTCGACGGTATGTTGGCGCTGTAGAGCCCGTTCGCGCCGTTGTTGCCGAGGTCGTACTGAACCGTGGTCGCGAACCCGCGGACGCCGACCGCGGCGATGATCCGCGTGACGCCGCCGCCCATGTTCGAGAGCTCGAGGCCGGTGATGTCCTGCCGCTGCCCGTTGAAGCCGTTCGTCAGGCAGGGCCCCGTCCAGTCGGTGCCGCCGTTGTACGAGACGAAGACGCCCTTCTTGGTGCCGGCGACGACCCGGGCCGAGTTGTTCGGGTCGACGCGCACCTTGCCGACGGCGTCGTACTGCGGGAACTGGCCGGCCGGCTCCACGTACGCCGGGCCGAACACGTCTTCGCCGAGCACCGTCCAGGTCGCCCCGGCGTCGGTCGACTTGAGGATGCCTTGGCTCCCCATCGAGAACGAGCCGTAGTTGAGGTCACCCGTCCCCGCGTAGACCGTGTTGTGGTCGTTCGGGTCGATGTTGAGGGTGTCGATCGCGAGCGTGGAGATGATGGGGTCGTCCGTGGTAACGCTCCACGTGGTCGAGTTGCTGCAGCAGTTGGTCGTCTTCCAGACCCCGCCGCCGACCGTGGCCGCATAGGCGACGATCGAGCCCTGACTCGTGGTCGTGGGGTCGACGACCATCGCGTTGATCCGGCCCTCGGTGAAGCCGTAGTCGTAACAGCCGGTGCAGCCGGTCATCCGCTCGGGCTTCGGGCCGAGGCCCGTCCAGGAGGCTCCCCCCGGCCGGCCGATGCCTGGCCGACGGCTGGCGATGCGCGCGTCCTGTACCTTCGCGGCGCGCAGCCAGGCCGGGTTGAAGTCACCGGTCGGATAGGTCAGCCGGTCGTTCCAGTACGTGTCCATGGCGCCAAACTGCTCGCCCTCGCCGCTGCCGGGAACCGGCATGTACGCGGCGGCGGACGGCGGTGCCGTGGCCCTTGCCGAGTGGTGGCCCGGAACCGCCAGCACGACCGCGGCTACGCCAACCGCGACCAGCCCGACGAGCGAGGCCGACACGATCTGCCTTCGTTTCATATGTGCCCCTTCTCCCCTCCAGCCCGCAGCATCTCGACCGCCGACGAGCCTAGTGGCCATTTTTTATGCGTGAACGAGGGTTCTTAGCACCCGAATAGCGGAAAATCAATCTTGGGCCGGAGGACTAGCCGGCCAGCTTCGAGTCGATCGCGTCGAGGCGCTGTCCGAGCTCGGTCAGCGCTCGGTTCGTCTTGTCCAGCTCGTTGACGATCCGCTGCTCGGTCTCGTCTTGATTCGCCAGATCGGCTTCGTGAGCCACCTTCGCAGCGCGCTGAATCAGCGCGCTCGTCACGCCTGCGGTGACGAACGAGATGAACGCGATCCCGATCGCCATCACCAACCCGCCGATCGTGCGGCCCGCGAGCGTCGTCGGCACGACGTCGCCGTAGCCCACGGTCGTCACCGTTTGCAGCGCCCACCAGATGCCTAGCCCGACCGACGGGAAGTTCTCGTGATCGACGAAGCGAATGAGAATGCCTCCGATCAGAGAGAGGCCGACGAACGTCAGGGCCAGGCCGACCGTCACGGAGCGCGCATTGACGATCCGGCGGATCCGGCGCTCGACGAAGGACATCTTCTTCCCGGGTCGGACGAGGCTCTCGGGCATCCGTTCGGAGTTCAACCTCCGGGCCGACTCCCCTTGCCTTTGTCGCTCGATGCGCGCTCGAACGCCTACGCGGCGACGCGAGCCGTCCCGATGCGCATCAAGGCGCACGGCCTCGCAGATCTCAGCTCCGCGACGACCGCCGGCCCGCTCCGCTCGCAGCGGAGGAGCGTCTTCCACGTGAACAGGTGCTCGGGCAGGTGGAAGTCGCCCGTCGCGACCGACGGCAAGCCTCGCTGGGCAACCCAGTCGAAGCGCTCGTCGCGGTTGAAGAGCTCGAACCGATCGACGGCTCCGACGGCCCACTCGGGATGCTCGGCGAAACAGGCGGTCCCGCGGTGCGAGGCCGCAGCCTTCGCGAGGGGATACGGATGCGCGGCGATCAGCGCGGCCCCGGCTGCCCGTGCGTCGCTCAGCGCGGCCTCGAGCCCGTCGTCGACCGAGACGAAGCGGCGCAGCCCGATCGCGACGGCATGGCCGGCCCGCCCCGGATCCGGGTGCTCGACGGTCAGCTCCAGTCCCGGCAGGACGAGCAGCCCGTACCGCCTCCGCGCGCGCTCGGCTTCCGCGTCGATCTCGTCGAGGTAGGCCGGGTAGGTCTCGGCCCGGACGTGGGAGCCGGCCTCGCTGTGCACGACGTGATCCGTGATCGCGAGCACGTCGAAGCCGGCGCTGCCGTAGAGGTCGACGAGCTCGCCCGGGTTGAGGACGCCGTCGCTCCACGTCGTGTGCGCGTGCAGCTCCGCGAGCAGAGGTCGGCGGGCCATCGCTGATCTCTTCGGCAAGCCTTGCCTCAGTCCGTGCGGCCAACTGGTGCCGATCGTGAACCGGCCTGGTGAACGGTCCTCGCTGCGCGTCGACGTCGACGACCCGAGCGGGCCTTCTCAAAAGCCGTGAGCCCGGAATAGAGTCCCGTCTATCTAGACAGTGAGCTAGCGGGGGAGGGGACACATGACCGGCTCGAGCAATCAACGCCGCGGTTCGCGGCGAAAAACCACTACGCGCCTCGCCACCCTGATCGGGCTGGTTCTGGCCGTCGCAGCATCGGCGACCGTGGTCACCGCCGCCAACGTGCAACGCCAGGCGGTCCGGCCCGTCGACGTCCGCGGCACGAAGGCCTTCTGGACGAGCGCGGCGAAACCCGTCGCGTCGCCCGCACGGACGGTTGCCGTCCACGCGGCGCGATTTCGAACGCTCGGGCTGGACACGGCCGCGATGAGATCGACGCTCGCACTCGCGCCGCGCGAGAACACCCTGCGCGCGGAGACGAGCCCGCTCGTCGTCTCGCTGCCTGCGCCGAACGGCCGGTTCCAGCTGTTCGCGCTTCGCGAGTCGGCCGTGATGGCGCCCGGCCTCGCCGCCCGCCACCCCGGGATCAAGACGTACAGCGGCCTCGGGCTCACCGACCGGGCGGCGACGATCCACGCCGACCTGACGCCGCTCGGCTTTCACGCCTCCGTGCGGTCCGCGCGAGGCACGTGGTACATCGACCCCTACTTCGTCGGCCGCGCGCCGACGCCGTACGCGAGCTACTACGCGCGCGACGCGAAGAACACCGACGGCGTGTTCGTCGAGCACGAGGTCGTGCCGTCCGACGCGCGTCCAAGTCGTGCTGATGCGAGCCCGACGATCGGCGAGCAGCTCCGCACGTACCGCCTCGCGCTGATCACCGACCCGGGCTACTCCGACTACTTCGGCGGCCCGCCCAACGTGACGCCGGCCAAGGTCGCGCTCATGAACCGGGTCGACCAGGTCTACGAGGACGACATGAGCATCCGGCTCCAGCTGATCGCGAACAACGACCTCCTGAACCTCGACACGTGGGACCTCGCGACCGCGCCGAACGGCCCGTGCGGCGCCGCGGCCTGCTTCACGCAGTCCACAGTCACCGGGTGCAACGACCCCGATCGGGCGCAGTACGTCATCGGCCAGATCATCGGCGCGAGCAACTACGACGTCGGCCACCTCGCGCTGGGCCAGCCCGGTGGCGGGGTCGCCAACCTCGGGGTCGTCGGCGGCTCGAACAAGGCAGGCGGCTGCACGGGCATCGAGACTCCCGTCGGCGACCTGTACGCAATCGACTACGTCGCCCACGAGATGGGCCACCAGTTCGGCGGCAACCACACGTTCAACGGCAACCAGCTCAACTGCTCGGGCGGTAACCGCAACGGATCGACGTCGGTCGAGCCCGGCAGCGGCCAGTCGATCATGGCCTACGCCGGCATCTGCCTGACCGACGACGAGCAGCCGCACAGCGACGGCTACTTCTCGGAGCGGAGCCAGCAGGAGATCAACGCGTACGTCTCCTCGAACCAGCAGCCGATCAACGAGGTGCAGACCGTCTCGCTGCGTCACTTCGGCGGCGGAAACGAGACGCAGGTCGTGACCTTCGGCACCGGCTACTCGCAAGTAGCCGCGATCACCCCGCTCAACGTCACCATCAACCCGCCGCCGAGCTCGACGTCGCGCGGCGGCGCCGAGGAGAACGGCACCACGGTCACGATCGCGACCAGCTCGGTTCACAGGCTCCAGGTCGGCGACACCGTGACGGTCGCCGGGGTCGCCGTCGCGGGCTACAACGGGACGTTCACGGTGACTGCGGTCCCGTCCATACGCTCCTTCCAGTACACGAATGCCGTGACGGGCCTTGCGGTGTCCGGGAGCGGAACGGCCACGCCGGCGATCGCCGGCGCGAGCTCGTCGGGGACGACCGCGACGATCCACACGGCCGCGCCGCACAACCGAGCGGTCGGCGACATGGTCACGATCGCCGGCGTCAATCAGTCCGGCTACAACGGCACGTTCGCGATCACCGCCGTGCCGAGCCCGACGACGTTCCAGTACACGATCGCCTCCCAACAGCCGAACGGGGGCGGCGGCACCGCGACGTACTTCTCGCCATTCCGCGTCCGGATCAACGGCAACGACTCGGCCGTCGTCGGCGGTTCCGGCCTTCCGTACAACAACGCCAACCTGACCGCGGCGATCAACGCCATCTCCGGGTTCCCCGGAACAGTGGCCGTGAGCGGCGCCGCGGCGCCCGGTTTCACGATCGCCTACAGCGGCGCCTCGGCCGGCCTCGACGTGTCCAATGTCGAGATCGTGAATCTGAGCTGCGGCGGCTGCTCGGTCTCCGTCCAGGAGACGAACCACGGCGGGAGCTTCGACTCGTTCAGGCTCAACTACGACGGCAACGTCTCCGGCGTCATCACGAACGGGACGAACTACACCGCCGCCGCCCTCAAAACCGCGATCGAGGCCCTTCTCCCCTCGGGCAGCACCGTCACGGTTGCCGGTTTCGGCGGCGCAACGTTCAACAACACGGGCTTCCAAGTCACATACAGCGGCGGTCCGCTGGCGCACACGAACGTCCCTGTGCTGCTCCAGGCGCAGGACTTCACGGCGGGGGCGTCCGGTTTCACCGGCGAGACAGACAAGGGCGGCCCGTCGACAACCAGGGCACCGTCACGGCGACCGGGAATCACGCGCCAGTCCTGACCGTGCCGGGCGGCTCACGATCCCGTTGCGGACGCCGTTCGCCCTGACCGGGAGCGCCACCGACGAGGACGGCGACCCGATCTACTACTCGTGGGAGCAGAACGACCCCGGCATCGGGGCCGGTATCTCGCTCCTGAGCAATACGAAGGCGAACGGGCCGCTGTTCGCGATGTTCCCGTTCTCGGCGCCGGTCAGCGAGGAGGACACGCTGCTCTACAACTCGCCGCACGAGAACCACGTGACGACGAGCCCACCCGCGTGTTCCCGGACCTCGACCAGATCCTGGCGAACAACACGAACGCGGACACCGGGTCGTGCGCCGCAGGACCGATCGCGCCGCCGGTCCCGATCCCGGTCAAGGAGTGCTTCTCCGAGTTCCTGCCGACCTCGGACTACACGCAGAGTGCGCTTGCACTTCCGTCTGACGGCGCGCGACCTCGAAGGCGGGAACAGCTTCGGCGACGTGACGGTGACGCTCGCCCCTGGCGCGGGGCCCTTCCGCGTCACCGCGCCGGACACTGCCGTGACCTACCCGCCGGGCTCACAGCAGACGGTCACGTGGAACAAGGCGAGCACCGACGTCCCGCCCGTCTCGACCGCGAACGTCGAGATCTCGCTCTCGACCGACGGCGGGCACACGTATCCGACCGTGCTCGCGGCGAGCACTCCGAACGACGGCTCCGAGGTCGTGACGCTGCCGAACACGGAGACGACGACCGCCCGAGTGAAGGTCGAGGCCCTCGGGAACATCTTCTTCGACGTCTCGAACGTGAACTTCTCGATCTCCGCCGGACAACCCCCTCCACCTCCACCTCCACCGCCGCCTCCTCCCCCGCCACCGCCGCCTCCTCCCCCGCCACCGCCTCCTCCGCCACCGCCACCGCCGCCGCCCCCGACCCGTTGTCGAGTCCCGCGCGTGCTCGGCCTACGGCTCGCTGCGGCGAAGACGAAGATCCGGCGAGCGCACTGCTCGGTCGGCAACGTCCGCCGTGCTCGTGCGAGGCGATCGCTGCGCGGCCGCGTGATCCGGCAGACGCCACGGCCGGGCGCGATCAAGCGGCGTGGTTTCCGCGTCAACCTTGGTAGTCGGGCGACGCTGAGCTTCACAAGCGGTACCGGCCGGCGGACGAGCTCCGCCGGCCGGTCTCGCCGACCTGCACCTTCGATGAGTGCGGCTCAAGCAGAGCTCGAGCCCGAACGTGTCCGGCAGACCTCGCTCTGCGTGACGAAGTGAAACCCTTCGGCCGTCTCGAGCGAGAAGGTGTCGACGCCGCCGGGACGAACGTCGAGCACGAACAGCGGCCGGTTCCAGCGGTCGTACTGCTCGGAGTCGATGTAGAAGGGGACGTCGTCGACCCTGCCGAGCAGGAGGTCGTTCGGGCCGACGGACAGCTCGCCCTGCCGCAGGCACAGGGGCGAGCTGCCGTCGCAACAGCCGCCGGACTGGAACAGCATCAGCGGCCCGTGACGCTCACGCAGCCGAGCGAGCTCGGCCCGCGCCTCGTCGGTGGCCGTGATCGCAGTCTCGTCCGACATCGTCGTGCTCCTAGAAGAGCCCCATGGGCTCAGGGTCGTAGCTCACGAGCAGGCACTTGGTCTGCGAGTAGTGGTCGAGCATCATCTTGTGCGTCTCTCGACCCACGCCCGAGACCTTGTAGCCGCCGAACGCCGCGTGCGCCGGATAGAGGTGGTAGCAGTTCGTCCACACTCGTCCTGCCTTGATCGCACGGCCCATCCGGTAGGCCTTGCTCGTGTCCCGCGTCCAAACGCCGGCGCCGAGCCCGTACATCGTGTCGTTCGCGATCTCGAGCGCCTGCGCCTCACCGCGGAAGGTCGTCACAGCGAGCACCGGGCCGAAGATCTCCTCCTGGAAGATCCGCATTCCGTTGTCGCCCTTGAAGACCGTCGGCTGGAAGTAGTAGCCGTCCTCCAGCTCGCCGCCGAGGTGCGACCGCTCTCCGCCGGTCAGAAGCTCGGCTCCCTCTTCGAGACCGATCTTCACGTAGCTCTCGATCTTCTCGAGCTGTGCGGTCGAGACCTGCGCGCCGATCTGCGTGTCCGGATCGAGCGGATGGCCCTGGCGGATCGCTGCGATCCGCTCGAGTGCCCGCTCCATGAACGGCTCGTAGATCGACTCCTCGATCAGCGCCCGCGATGGGCACGTGCAGACTTCGCCCTTGTTGAACGCGTAGAGGACGAGCCCCTCGACAGCCTTGTCGAAGAACGCGTCGTCGGTGTCCATCACGTCGGCGAAGAAGATGTTCGGCGACTTGCCGCCGAGCTCTGTCGTCGAGGGGATGATGTTTTGCGCGGCGTACTGCATGATCAGCCGTCCGGTCGCCGTCTCGCCCGTGAAGGCGATTTTCGCGATCCGCTTGTTCGTCGCCAGCGCCTTGCCGATCTCGGCCCCGGGGCCGTTGACCACGTTGATCACGCCCGGCGGGACGATCTCCTCGACGATCTCCATCAGCTTGAGGATCGACCAGGGCGTCGGGCTCGCCGGCTTGATCACCGAGCAGTTGCCGGCTGCCAGCGCGGGCGCGAGCTTCCAGGCCGCCATCAGGAGCGGGAAGTTGAACGGGATGATCTGTCCGACGACTCCCAGCGGCTCGCGGAAGTGGTACGCGATCGTGTTCTTGTCGATCTCGGCGATCGATCCTTCCTCGCCGCGGATCACACCTGCGAAGTAGCGGAAGTGATCGGCTGCGAGCGGGATGTCGGCGGCGAGCGTCTCGCGGACCGGCTTCCCGTTGTCCCAGCTCTCGGCGACCGCGAGCATCTCTGCGTGCTCCTCGATCGCATCCGCGACCTTGTTCAGCACCTTCGAGCGCTCGGTCGTCGAGGCTTCGCCCCACTCCTCCTTCGCCGCGTGTGCCGCGTCGAGTGCGAGCTCGATGTCCTGCGGCGTCGAGCGTGGAACCTCGGTGAAGGGCTTCCCCGTCGCAGGCGTCAGGTCCTCCGCGTACTCGCCGTCCACCGGCGCCATCCAGTGGCCGCCGATGAAGTTGTCGTAGCGCGGCTTCAGCTCGACGGGGCCCTCCGACTCACCCGGAGCGGCATAGGTGAGGTGTTTCTCGATCGTGGCCATCGTGTCTCCTTTCAGGAGGGGGTCAGGCCGCTTGCCTTAGCGGCCTTTTCACCATCGCTCGCTGACCCCTCTCCCGCATCGGCGGGCTGCCCGATCCGGCTCCGTAGTAAGCACTGAACGCCGTGCAGACGGCTCGTGACGGAGAGTGCTATCGGACGGTGACGGTCAGGCGCAGGACGTTGTCCTCGCCCTTCGTCTCCATGTAGCGAGAGGGCGGCCCGGAGGCCGCCCTCTGCTTCCGAGCGGAGTCGCCGCTCAGTTCGTGGCTGTCGCGGTCTTCGGCGCCGCTTCAGGTGCAGCAGCCGGCTTCCGCTCCAGTGCCCCACCAAGCGTGAGGATCAGGAATCCGATCCCCGTCAGCAGGAGGGCAATGCCCATGACGATCCCGAACACGCCGACGCGCTCCGCGAAGTACGACACGTTGAGCGCCGTGGCGAGTGAGGTCTCGGTCACCCAGAGGTTGCGTAGGCCGTTTTCGACCGGCTGTCCTGTCTTCGGGTCCTTTGCAGCCTTCGTCTCGTCCGAAGTCGGATTGCCGTTCGCATCGAGGAAACGCCCCATCTGGGCGTATGTCTGTCCGCCGGTTGCCTCGAGCGCATGGATGCGCATGTAGCTGGCGAAGCAGTGGGCCTCGCTGCCGGTGTCGACCGACTCGTTGGCAACGCTGCAGGTCGGATACGTGACTCCGGTCAGTCCGGCCTTCTGGCCCTCTGCCTTGATCGCAGCAGGGGTCATGTCCGGCGAGCCCGAGATCTGCTCGAGCTTGAGGTTGTCGCGGACGTTGTTGATGCCCCAGGCACCGAGCCCGATCGAGACGGCACCGAAGACAATGAGAACCACGCTGGCGGCGATCCCGCCGTACTTGAAGAGGTCTCTCATGGCGACTCCTTTCTCGGTTCTGTTCATGGGGCTCACTTTCGGCGAGCCGCTTTCCGGCGCCATCGGTGGCAGACCGTCGAGCTGATGCGGAAATCCCGCAATGCCTCCCGTGGGAAGGCCCGCCCTAAATGCCGGCGATTGCTGCAAGCGCGAGCATAGCGAGCGCTCCAGCAGCGCTCCCTGCACTCGCACGCACCCATCGGCTCGCGCCCGAATGCCTGCGGCACGAGCTCGAAGGCGACGAGCGCGAGCATCGCGCCTGCCGCGAAAGCGAACGAGGCCGGCAAGAGCGCCTGGACGTGCTCGACGACGAGGTACGCGAGCACGGCCCCCACGGGCTGAGGCGCACTCGTCAGGACCGCCGCCCAGAACTGGCTCGAGCGGCTGAAGCCGGCCTCGGCCATCGGGATCGCGACGCTCGTCCCCTCGGGCACGTTCTGGAGCCCGATCGCGAGGATCACGAACAGGCTCAGACCGGCCAGATCCGAGGCGTAGGCAGTCCCGATCGCTAGGCCCTCGGGAAGGCTGTGCACGAGCAGCACCCCGAACACGAGGACCGAGAGCCGCACACGGGTTCCGCGGAGATCTCCGACGTGAACCTCACGCCCAGCGAGCAGCCGGCGCGCGCCGACCAGCAAGCAGGACGCCGCCGACGAAGCCGACAGCGACCTCGATCGTCCCGCCCTCGTCCACCGCCGGCTTCAGCAAGCCGACCAGCGACGCAACGGTCATCGCCCCGATCGCAGTGCCCAGGAGGATCGGACGCAGGAGCTCGGCCCGCGAGCCCATGAAGAAGACGGGCAGCGCTCCGATTCCCGTGGCGAGGGCCGTTGCGCTCGCGGCCAGGAACAGCAGGACGATGTCCATGCCGGGCCGCGGATCGACCTAGGCGACTGCGAGATGTCGGGCCGAGCGCTCCTTCGCCACGAGCACCGGGATGCCCGCGTGCTGCACGACACCGCTCGAGACGCTTCCGAGCAGCGCTCCGGCAAATGCACCGCGCCCGCGAGAGCCCATCACGATCAGGTCGGCTCCGTGGTTGTCCGCGACGCTCAGGATCTCGTCGACCGGATCCCCCTCGAGGATCTCGCTCGCCGAATCGATCCCCGCGTCCCGCGCCTTTTCCGTCGCGGCAGCGAGCGTCTCCCGCGCCGTGGCGAGCTCGTTGCTCAACAGGCGCTCGTAGTACGGGTGGCCGAGCAGCGACGAGGGTGGCTTGCGGACGAATGCGAACGTGACGTGCGCACCGACCTCGCGTGCGAGCTCGAGCGCCTCGTCGATTGCGGCATCGCTCCCTTCGGAACCGTCAATTGCAACAAGAAACTCCTTCATCGGATCCTCCTTTGGTTCTCGAAGCATCGAGCCGAACGGCGCGACGGCCATCGGGGCAGTGACCGATCGTCAATGCGGGAATCCCGCACGAAGGTTCAGGCCTGTTGCGGATCTGGGCGTAGACTCGATCGGCGATCATCACTTCGTGGCGATGCCGACGCATGTGCTCATAGCGGGAGCCGGGGTTGCGGGCCTCGAGGCAGCGCTCGCGCTGCGAGCGGTGGCCGGGGATCGGGTCTCGGTCGAGCTCGTCTCCCCGGAGGCAGAGTTCGTCTATCGGCCACTCGCGGTGGCTGCGCCGTTCGGCGTCGGCGAGGTCCGGCGCTTCCCGGTCCGTCGGCTGGCCGAGGCGGCCGGCGCCGGCCTGAAAGAAGCGGTGGTTCGGGGCGTCGATCCCGAACGGCACTCGGTCGAGACCAGCGACGGCGAGTTGAGCTACGACCTCCTCTTGCTGGCGCTCGGCGCCCGCTCCGTGCCAGCCGTTCCCGGCGCCGTCACGTTTCGCGGCCCCGGAGACGAGGCGGCGCTCGGCGACGTGCTGCGAGAGGCGCGAGAAGGGGCCCTCGCCCGGCTCGTCTTCACGATGCCCGCCGGGATTTCATGGCCCCTTCCCCTCTACGAGCTCGCACTGCTCACGGCCGTGCACCTGGCCGACGCAGGCGTAGAGGCTCAGCTCGAGCTCGTCACCCCCGAGCCCCGGCCGCTCCAACTCTTCGGAGACGCGGCCAGCGACGCGATCGCCGATCTACTCGCCCAGCACCGGATCGCTCTGCGGACCAACACGATCCCGAGCGCCGTCGAGGGGACCGTCCTTCGTTTCGTCGGGACAGGCGAGGTCGAAGCGGATCGCGTCGTCGCACTGCCGCGCATCGAGGGCCCGCGCCTGCCGGGCGTCCCTCACGATTCCAACGGCTTCGTCCCGGTCGACGAGCACGGGCGCGTCCGCGACGTCGAGGACGTGTACGCGGCCGGCGACCTCACGAACTTCCCGATCAAGCAGGGAGGCCTGGCCGCGCAGCAGGCCGACGCCGCCGCCGATTCGATCGCAGCCGCAGCCGGAGTCGAGATCACGCCAACCGCTTTCACACCGGTTCTGCGGGGCCTGCTCTTGACCGGCCTCACTCCGCGCTACATGCGGGCCGAAGTCGGAAGCTACGAGTCGGAAGTGGACACGGAGCCGCTCTGGTGGCCTCCCGGCAAGATCGTCGGTCGGCACCTCGCGCCGTTTCTGGCCTCCCACCTGAATGTCTCGCAGACGCCTCCGCCCGGAGGAGCCGTCGAGGTCGAAGTCGAGGTCGACCGTGGGCCGGCGGGCGAGTGGGCCTCGATCTGAGCCTGACTCCGTAGAAAACCGCGTCGCAAAACAGCGTCGCCACCGACGGATTCGACAGCGCCCGTCTGGAGACTGCGAGCCATGAGACCTGCAACCTGCCACCTGCTGGAAGAGCTCGACATTCTCGAGCCGTGCCCGGGCGACCAGTGCCCGTTCTGGGACGAGACCTGCCTGCTGACGGACCTGCACCCCCAGCTCGCGTCTAACCCGCTGCTCGTGCAGTTTCTCCTCGGATTGAGGGAGAAGCTCGAAACAGGCCCCCGCCCCTACGTGGCGCGGGAGCCCGGGTTCGACTAGATCTGCGGCAAATCGCTGAAGCTATATCGGACGCTGCCCCGATGCGCCGACCGCTCTGCGCCACGAGAGTTGGGTGCAACAGACAAGTGGGAGGTGCAGAAGAATGAGCCTCAAGAACTCACTCCGACTGGGAGTGGTAGTGGTCGCCGCACTGACGGCGACCTTTGCGTTGTCGGCAGCGGCCGGCGCGCAGCTCGTGAACGGGCCGACCGGCCCGAAGGCGACACATATCGCCTACATGAGCAAGGTTGACGGAGAGGCTGACATCTACTCGATGACCACCGAGGGCTTCGCGGTCACGAATCTCACGCACGACAAGACCGTCGGTCTGCGGGCCGACTCGGAGCCTGCGTGGTCGCCTGACGGACAGTGGGTCGCGTTCCAGCGAACGGGCATCAAGGCCCCGGGCACGCGACTCTTCGTCGTCCGGTCAGACGGCTCGGACCTGCACGCGCTCGCACCGTCGAGCAACGTCTCAGCGTCCGACATGCATCCGAACTGGTCGCCCGACGGCCAGATGATCGTGTTCTCGAGCGATCGAACCGGCCACTTCGAGCTCTACATGGTCAAGGTGGGCGGAGGCATCACCCCACAGCCGACCGTCACGAAGGCCACGCAGCTGACCTTCACGAAGTGGGGCGTCGACAACTTCGAGCCGGCCTGGTCGCCCGACGGGAAGTCGATCGCGTTCGTGCGCCACGAGTGGAACATGTTCCCCGAGATTCCCTCGTACCCGACGGATTCGATCTACACGCTGTTGCTCAATTCGAGCATGACGCATCCGACGTATCGGATCACGTACCCGCCCATGGGGAAGAGCGACTGCGAGCCGGCATGGTCCGGTGACAGTGCGCAGATCGCCTTCGAGAGCAACCGCACGGGGATGGAGGACATCTACGTCGTCGATCGCAAGGGCGACTCCGTGAGGCGCGTCACGACGCTGACGGGCAACGAGTATCACCCGTCATGGTCGTCGCTCGGACACCAGATCGTGTTCATCAGCGATCGCACCGGAGCAACCGAGATCTACACGCTCACGGTTCCGGCTCCAGGCTGGACGACCCGTGCCGGCGATGACGCAGCTGACCTTCGACAAGGCGCCGAAGGCGAACCCGGCCTGGGAGCGCATGACGTTCATGGGCCCCAGCAGCTGACCGCTTCGGCAACCACGACCCGAAGAGGGCCCGCCGACGCGGGCCCTCGTCTCGTCCGTAGAAACCCCGAGGCCGAACCAGCGGCGGCGCCGATGTTGGCGTGGCCCCGTGAGACGACGCTGCATCGCGATATCCCGGACAATGAACTCTGTGGCGGACCAGACCTCTGACCCCACTCGGACCGAGCGCGCTCGGATCGACCAGGACGGTTTCGCGGACGTCATCCTGCGCGACGGCGGGACGCTGCGGCTCCGGCCGTCCGCACAGCGCAGACGCCGACGCGCTCCTCGGTTTCTTCGACGACCTCTCGGAGCGCAGCTTCTATCTCCGCTTCCACGGCTGCGCCGACGGTGCGGCCGTCGCTCGTCGAGCCGTTCCTCGAGCCGGACTGGGTCGAACGGGGCGCGCTCGTCGGCACGCTCGCCGGCGGCGACGGTCAGCACATCGTCGCCCTGGCCAGCTACGCGCGGCTCCGGAACCCCGCCGCGGCCGAAGTGGCGTTCACGGTCGCCGACGACCAGCAGGGGCGCGGGATCGGGACGCGGATGCTCGAGCAACTGGCCGAGCGTGCGGCGGCAGTCGGGATCGAGCGCTTCGTCGCCGACGTGATGGGCGAGAACGCGGCGATGATGCGTGTGTTCGAAGATGCCGGGTTCGGCGTCTCACGGGCGCTCGACCGAGGCACGTTCGAGGTCACGTTCCCGATCGAGCCGACCGAGGCCTACCTCGGACACGTGGACGAACGGGACCACCTGGCGGTCGTCGCATCGCTGCGCCCGTTCTTCACGCCTGCAAGCGTGGCCGTGATCGGCGCCTCCACGCGGCGCGATGCGATCGGGGGCATCGTCTTCAGGAACATCCTCGCCGGAGAGTTCAGAGGCGCCGCGTACCCGATCAACCGCACCGGCGAGCCCGTTGCAGGCGTACGGGCCTACACATCGATCGAGGAGCTTCCCGAGACCGTCGACCTCGCTGTCGTCTGTCTTCCGGCGGCTCACGTGCTCGCCGCCGCGGAATCGGCGCTCAAGGCGGGGATCCGCGCGCTCTGCGTGATCTCGGCCGGGTTCGCGGAGGTCGGAGAGGAAGGCCGTGAGCGCCAGGAGCAGCTTCTCGCCCTCGTGCGTGCCCACGGCGGGCGGCTCGTCGGGCCGAACTGCCTCGGCATCGCCGTCGCCGGGCCTTCGCTGAACGCGACTTTCGGGCCCCGCGCCCTGCCTCCGGGGCCGATCGCGTTCTCTTCCCAGAGCGGCGCGCTCGGGCTGGCTCTGCTGGAGAAGGCATCGGAGCGCGGCCTTGCCTTCTCGTCCTTCATCTCGATCGGCAACAAGGCCGACGTCTCGTCGAACGACCTCCTCGAGTACTGGGAAGAGGACGACGACTCGAGCCTGATCGCGCTCTACCTCGAGTCGTTCGGCAACCCGCGGCGCTTCGGCCGGATCGCGAGCCGCGTCGCGCGCAAGAAGCCGATCCTGGCCATGAAGAGCGGAACATCGACTGCCGGCGCTCGCGCCGCCGGATCGCACACGGCGGCGCTCGCGGGCTCCGAGCGAGCAGTCGAGGCGCTCTTCCATCAGGCCGGGGTGCTGCGCGCCGGCACGCTCGAGGAGCTGATCGACGCAGCGGCGCTGCTCTCGACCCAGCCGCTGCCGCGCGGCCGACAGGTCGCGATCGTGACCAACGCCGGCGGCCTGGGCATCCTCTGCTCGGACGCTTGCGAGGCGGCCGGGTTGGAGCTCACGAGCCTCTCGCCCGAGACGATGTCGAAGCTGGCCGAGCTGCTACCCGCGGAGGCCAGCCTGGCGAACCCGGTGGACATGCTCGGCTCGGCCACCGCCGCGAGCTACGAGGCGGTTCTGCCGCTCCTGCTCGCCGACCCGGGCGTCGACTCGCTGATCGTGCTCTTCGTGCCGCCCGCGACGGCCGGCGCCGGGGACGTCGCGGCCGGACTGGCACGGACGCTCGAAGCGGTGTCCACGGACAAGCCAGTCCTCGCAGCGCTCCTCAGCGCTGAGGGAATCCCGGCTGCGCTGCGAACGACTCCCGCTCCGGCGGCTCTCTTCACATATCCCGAGTCGGCGGCGCGCGCGCTCGGCCTCGCCGCGCAGCGCGCCGAGTGGCTGCGCCGGCCCGCCGGGAAGGTTCCCACCGTCGACGGGATCGACACCGCAGCCGCCGAACGGATCGTGTCGACGGCTCTCGAGGCTGCCGACGACGCCTGGCTCACGCCCGAACAGACGAGAAAGCTGCTGAGCACCTATGGACTGCCGCTCGTCGAGGAACGTCTGGCGGCGTCGGTCGAAAGCGCGATCGAGGCTGCCCGCGACCTGGGCTTCCCCGTCGTCGTCAAGTCGGCGGAGGCCGGCGCGCACAAGACGGAGACCGGGGGGGTCGCCCTCGACCTCTCGGACGAAGCCGCTGTCCGCGAGGCCGCTCAGCGGATCGGCCCGCCGGTGCTCGTTCAGCAGATGATCAAAGGCGGCACCGAGCTCCTGGCCGGAATCGTGCAGGACCCGACCTTCGGCCCACTCGTCGCCTTTGGGCCCGGCGGGGTGCTCGCGGAGTTGATCGGCGAGGCCGGCTTCCGAATCGCGCCGCTCACCGACGTCGACGCGGATGAGCTCCTGCATCAGGAGAAGACCGGGTTGCTCGTCGCCGGCTACCGTGGAGCCGGGCCCGCTGACAGCGGGGCGCTGACCGACCTCATCCACCGCCTTTCGCGGCTCGGCGTCGACTTGCCCGAGGTCGCAGAGCTCGACCTGAATCCCGTTCTCGCACGGCGCGACGGCTGCGTCGTGGTCGACGCCCGCGTCCGTGTCCGGCGCCCCTCCGAGGGCCGCCGCGTCAAGACCTGGTAGCCAGCTCAGGCCGCTTCGTGCGGCCGCGAGAAGACCACGAGGACGCTCAGGCCCTCGTAGCCCGTGAAGCGGTGGTCGGCGCCGGCCGGGACGAACGCCGCCTTGCCGCGGCTGACCTCGACGGACTCCCCCTCGACCTCCAGGGTCCCACGGCCTTCGAGCACGACGTACACCTCGTCGTCCACGTGCGGCTGCTGGCGGTCGGGCTCCGGTGCGACGAGCACGTAGACGCCGAGCTCGAGCCCCGGAGACGTGTGGACGACCTCGTAGCCGCCACCCGACTCCTCGAGTCGTCGCCTCGTCGCTTCGATGTCCAGCGCGTCCACGGGGGACGAGCCTAGCTAGTAGAGGTCGCCTCCGTCGCTGTCGCCGGGCCCGGGCGTCGGCTCGAACGAGATGTCGTCGGGCACGTGCGAACGGACCCAGGAATACGCATCCTCGGCGAGTCGTGGCGGTCCGTCTACGAGATCCTTCCAGGCGGAGGCCGCAGACCAGAAACGCCCCTCGCCGATGAGCTTCTCGGCCGTATCCCGAGAGTTTGCTTCGAAGAGGAAGACCGCCTCCTGATCGGTGAGGAACACGTGATGCCGTTCGAGGCCGACATCGTTCGGATCGAAGGGAGGCCCCCCGCGTAGCAGCTCGGCCGCCTGCTCGCTCGCTCCGGCGCGCAACGGGAGGACGACAACTGCGCGGCTCATGATCCGCTCCTCTCCGAGTAGGGACGAAAGATGCTCTGCAAGCTCCGAGATGATGCCCGTTTGCACGACACCCGCGACCTGGATCGGTTCTCCCGTGTGGCGCTCGATGACGAGCGTCTGGCGGCCCGACATCCGATCGGCGCTCGAGCGTCCGACCCGAACCTCTCGCAGATCGCCGTAGGGCACCAGCTCTGCCGCCGAACCGGCTCCGTTGCTGCCGTCGAGGGAGATGCCGTCGGGAGTCAGCTCGAGGCGGCCCGAGCGTGTCTCGCCTTCCCCGTGGCGCCAGGTCACTGCATAGCTTGCGCGCATGACCGGGATCATCGGCTCAGGCGCCTTGCCCGCCTTCGGTGCGCGCCCTCATCCGACTGCGGAAAGACCGCAGCCTCTGCGCCCTACGCCTGAGGCTCTTCGAGCAGGCCCTGGTCGATCGCGTAGCGCACGAGCTCCGCGCGGGTCGTGAGCCGCAGCTTCTGCATGATGTGCGCCCGGTGGGTCTCGACGGTGCGCACCGAGAGGTAGAGCATCTTCGCGATCTCCTGGTTCGTGTGGCCGAGCGCCAGTAGGCGCAGCACCTCCCGCTCACGATCCGAGAGCGGATCCTGCTCGGCCTGGGCGCGCTCCTCGGCCTCGGCCGCGATCAACCGAGCGCCGAGTGCCGGGTGAACGTACCGGCCGCCGTTCGCGACCTCCCGCACCGCGTCGACGACCTCGGCGTCCGCGGCTTCCTTCAGTACGTAGCCGGCGGCGCCCGCGGAGAAGGCTTCCCGCACGTAGCGCGGGTCGTCCTGCATCGAGAGCATCAATACCTTCGCGTCCTTCGCCTCGTTGAGCACCGCGGGCGTGGCCTCGATGCCGCTCGCGCCTGGCAGGACGACGTCCATCAGGATCACGTCCGGCTTGTGCGCCCGTGCCTCGAAGACGGCGCCGCGCAGGTCACCGGCCTCGGCGACGACCTCGATGTCGTCCTCGGCCTCGAGCACGTGCCTGAGGCCGGAACGGACAACGGCATGGTCGTCGACGATCACGACGCGGATCGTCATCCGCAGGGCACCTCGATCGAAAGGGTCGTGCCTGCGCCCGGTGAGCTCTCGACCCGCAGCCGGCCGTCGACAAGGGCGACCCGTTCACGCATGCCGAGCAACCCGAGCCCATTCGTCGAGCCCTGGTCGCCGAAGCCGCGGCCGTCGTCCTCGATCACCGCGGAGATCGATCCGTCGCGGCGCGTGAGAACGATGCTCACGTGTTTTGCGTGAGCGTGCTTGACGACGTTGGTGAGCGCCTCCTGCGTGATCCGGTAGAGCGTCGTCTCGACGTCGGACGGCAAGCGCTCCTGTCCGAGGTGCGGCGCAAGGTCGACCTCGATTCCCGTCTGCTCACGGAACGTCTCGACGAGGCGCTCGAGCGCAGGCACGAGCCCGAAGTCGTCGAGCGCCGTGGGCCGCAGCTCGACCGCCAGCCGCCGGACGTCCTGCAGCGTCGTCACGACGAGCTCGCGCAGTCGGCTCATCGACTCCCTGAGGTCACCTTCGTCGCCGACGTCCTCCAGGCTCTTCAATCCGAGCAGGATCGAGGTCAGGGCCTGGCCGGTTTCGTCGTGCAGCTCGCGAGCGAGCCGCCGCCGTTCGAGCTCCTGTGCGCTCACAACGCGCCGGAGAGCATCACGCGCGACCCGCTCGGAGAGATCGACGGCCACTGCGGCGCGGGCGGCGAACGCCTCCGCCAGGCGCATGTCCTCGTCGGAGAACCGTGCGTCGTCCCCCTCCTTGTCGTGGGCCGCGATGATCCCGATCGGCCGGTCGCGCAAGAGCATCGGGACGTACAGGCCCGTCCGTGCCTCCAGGCGCCGACTCAGCTCCTGGTCGACCTCGAGGTCGTCGATCATCGAATCGACGCGCTCGCTCCGGCCGCGATCGAGCACCCGGCCCGCCTTCGAGCCGTCCCTTTCGAGCCGACTGCCCGTGAGCCCATCCGTCCTTTCCCCGTCGGTGGCTCGGACGACGAGCTGACCCTCCTGCGTCGGGAGTGCGATGAGGACGAGGCGCGCCTGAACGAGCTCGCGCAGCCGCGTCGCGACGAGGTCGAGCGTTCGCGGAAGATCGACCTCGGAGATGAGCGCGTTGGCGATCTCGTTCAACGACTCGAGTTGCTTCAGCCAGCGGGTGGCGGCCTCGTAGAGGCGAGCGTTCTCGACCGCAACGGCCGCCTGAGCCGAAAGCATCAGCACGACCTCTTCGTCGTCAGCCGTGAACGGCTCGCCGCCCGGCTTCTCAGTCAAGTACAAGTTCCCGTATGCGACCCCGCGGAGGAGGATCGGGACTCCGAGGAACGTCCGCATCGGAGGGTGGTTCGGCGGAAAGCCGACCGAGCGCGGATCCGTGGTCAGGTCGTCCAGGCGAAGCGGCCTCGCGTTCTCGATCAGCGCGCCGAGAACTCCGCGTCCCTGAGGGAGCTCTCCGATCGCAGACTCTGTGTCGGCGTCGATCCCGGTGACCACGAATCGCTCGAGCGACCGGCCGCCGGGTGCGAGCACACCCAGCGCCGCATACCGGGCTCCGGTCAGCTCGGCAGCGGCCTCGACGATCTTCTGGAGGACGGCGTCGAGCGACAGCTCCGAGGCGAGCGCAACGCCAGCGTCCACGATCGCCCGTAGGCGGTCCATCTCCGACACAGCGGCGTCATTATCCCGCCGCGGGCCTAGGCACCGGAAGCTCTACGCGACTGGAACGGGCGCCGGAACCTCGCGCACGATCAGAACCGGGCGCTTCGCTTCGTGGAGCACCTTGCGAGAGACGCTGCCGAGGAGCGCGCCGCCGATCGCTCCGAGACCACGCGAGCCGATGACGATCAGGTCGGCGTCGATCTCGTCCGCGTAGGCGACGATGTGCTTGGCAGGGTCGCCGGCCAGGAGCCTCGTCCGGCCTTCGAGGCCACGCTCTTCTGCGATTCGGAGCGCTTCGTCGAGCGACGACCGATCCGCTTCGGCGAGCTCGTGCGGCACCGACACCGGGCCTGCCATGGCAAAGCCGGCGACGGGCAGCACGTCGGCTGCGGGGGCGACATGCACGAAGAACGGCTCGGCGTGCTGTTCCTGGGCGAGCTCGAGCCCGAACTCGACCGCCTGGAGCGCCGATCGTGAGCCGTCGGTTGCGATCAGGATCCTCTTCATCGTTTCCTCCTTTGTCTCGCCTTGATCGTCGGCCCGGCGGCTGAGGCGACGCATCAGGAATCTCGCCGATCCGTGCGTGGGCAACTACGGATCTCGTTTGCGCGCCCGGTCCGATGCCCGATCGCCCTGGAACCCGGACGATTTGAGCACTACATACAGAGAGGAGGAGCCATGGCAACGCACGGCAATCACGGCGCTGCTCCGGTTCTCGAGCTGAGGCCGCCCTCTGCGAACGGCTCTCACCGTAAGGCTCCTGTAACCGTGCTCTCCCCGGTCGCGGAGGTGCGCGAGACACCGACCGACGTCGTCGTTCGCGTCCGTCTCCAGCAAGGTGCACTCGAGCTCAGCGTGCCGAAGCGCGCGCTCTGCGACCCGCATCCGGCGAAACGGAGCTCGATTCCGGGAGCGAACCCGGACGCGACTCCTTGCTGAGTCGTGGAAAGGAATCGACATGACGGGCAGCTCCCGGCCCTACGCGCCGAAAGGAGAAGCAATGCGCAAGATCATCATCATGGGAGCGGGAGGCCGGGACTTCCACAACTTCAACACGGTCTTCCGCAACGATCCTGAAACCGAGGTGGTCGCCTTCACGGCGACCCAGACTCCAGGGATCGACGACCGTCGTTACCCGGCCTCGCTCGCGGGGCCGCGCTACCCGGACGGCATCTCGATCAGACCCGAGAACGAGCTCACCGACCTCGTCAAGAGCCAGTGGGTCGACGAGGTCGTCCTCGCCTACTCCGACCTCTCGCACGAGGAGGTCATGCACAAGGCCTCGACCGTGCTCGCGGCCGGCGCCGACTTCACCCTGCTCGGGCCGAAGACGACGATGATCGAGAGCGAGAAGCCGGTGGTCGCGGTGTGCGCCGTCCGCACCGGGAGCGGCAAGAGCCAGACGAGCCGCAAGGTCGGCCGCATCCTGCTCGATGCAGGGCTCAAGGTCGCGCTCGTCCGGCACCCGATGCCCTACGGCGACCTCGAGGCGATGCGCGTGCAGCGCTTCGAGACGATCGAGGAGATCGACGCCACGCATCCGACGATCGAGGAGCGCGAGGAGTACGAGCTCCCGGTCGAGATGGGCATGGTCATGTACGCGGGAGTCGATTACGAGGCGATCCTCCGCCGGGCCGAGGAGGAGGCCGACGTCGTGATCTGGGACGGGGGCAACAACGATCTGCCGTTCTTCCGGCCCAGCCTGCACATCGTCGTCGCGGATCCGCTGCGCCCCGGGCATGAGCTCCGCTACCACCCGGGCGAGGCGAACCTGCGCATGGCCGACGTCGTCGTGATCAACAAGGTCGACTCGGCCGAAGCGCACAACGTCGAGCAGGTGCTCGAGAACGTGGAAGCCGTCAACCCGATGGCGCGGGTCATCTTCGCGAAGTCACCGCCGAAGCTCGAGTACGGGCCCGACCTGCTCGGGCGGCGCGTGCTCGTCGTCGACGACGGCCCGACGCTCACCCGCGGCGGGATGCCGTTCGGAGCGGGTCTCGTCGCCGCCCGGAACGCCGGTGCAGGGACGATCGTCGATCCGCGGCCGTTCGCGGTCGGCTCGATCAAAGACACGCTCGAGCGCTGGCCGCAGCTGACCAACGTCCTGCCCGCCATGGGCTACGACGACGAGCAGCTGAAGGAGCTCGAGCAGACGCTCAACGCCGCCGAGTGCGACGTCGTCGTCACGGGCACGCCGATCGACCTCGGGCGGCTGATCGATTCCAGGCACCCGATCCGCCATGTGCGCTACGAGCTCGAAGAGCTCGGGACGCCGACACTGACCGAAGTGCTGGAACCGATCCTCGCCGCGAAGCGAGCGCTCGTGGCAGCGCACTGAGCAACACCGGGGCGGAGGGCCGAACCCGGTCCTCCGCTCCGTACTTCTCCCCAGCAGACATCAGGTCGGCCTCGGATGCCCTTTCCTCTCGCCGGTCACATGCTCTGGGCGAAGAAAGGAGGCAGCCGTGCCCCACTGGATGCACTTCGTCGACTGGATGTGGATGAGCGCGATGATGATCGTCTGGCTGTTCCTGATCGCCGTGGTCGGCTACACAGCAGTGCTGGTGGCCTGGCGGCAGACGAACCGGCACCGGCCACCGAAGAGCGCCTAGCGCGGCCCTGCCGTGACACAGGCGCAACGCGACGCATTCGATCGAGCTGCGACGGCCGGCTCTGAGGCCGGCCCGGGCGCCGCCGGCGACCTGCCTTTCCTCGACCAAGCATCCGCCTCGCGGGGCCTGTCTTCCCGCGAGGCCGCACGCCGGCTCGTCGCGAACGGGCCGAACGAGCTCCGCCGCCGCGCCGAACGACGCTGGCCGCGGGAGCTCGTCAAGCAATTCGTCCACCCGCTCGCACTCCTGCTCTGGCTGGCCGGAGCCCTCGCGCTCGTAGCCGGCACGGCTGTCCTCGCGGCGGTGATCATTGCGGTGATCGTCCTCAACGCGCTGTTCGCTTTCGTGCAGGAGCAGCAAGCCGAGCGCGCGGTCGAGGCGCTCGAGCGCTACCTGCCTCAGCAGGCGTTCGTCGTTCGCGACGGACGCCGAGCGGTCGTCGAGGCGAGAGAGCTGGTTCCCGGAGACGTCTTGCTGCTCGAGGAGGGACAGCGGATCTCGGCCGATGCCCGCCTGCTCGAGGGAACGCTCGAGGTGGACATGTCCACGCTGACCGGCGAGTCGGTGCCGGTCTCGCGGGCGGCGTCGCCCGACGAGCGCGACACGAGCCCGTTGTCGGCGAAGAATCTCGTCTTCAGCGGGACTTCCTGCACAGGCGGCGAGGCACTGGCGGTCGTTCACGCGACGGGGATGCGGACCGAGCTCGGCCGGATCGCCGCGCTCTCGGAACGCGTGGAGCGCGAGGAGAGCCCGCTCGAGAGGCAAGTCCGCCGCGTCGCATGGCTGATCGCCGCCGTGGCGATCGCGGTCGGCCTCGCGTTCATCCCGCTCGGCACCTTCGGTGCGGGGCTCCCGTTGGGCGACGCGGTGCTGTTCGCGATCGGCCTGCTCGTGGCGAACGTGCCCGAGGGGCTTCTGCCGACGATCACGCTCGCCCTGGCCGTGGGCGTTCGCACCCTCGCACGGCGTGGCGCCCTCGTGAAGCGACTGAGCGCCGTCGAGACGCTCGGCTCGACGACCGTGGTCTGCACGGACAAGACGGGAACGCTGACCGAGAACAGGATGAACGTGACCGGCGTGTGGACAGCGTCGACGGGCCCGATCAGCCTCGAGGACGGATCGATCCCGACCCTCCGGCCGCTCGGGCGCGCGGCCGCCGCCTGCAACGGCGCCGAGCTCGATCGGAAGGACGGCTCGGGATCCGGCGACCCGACCGAGATCGCTTTGCTCCGCGCCGCTGCCGAGCTCGGCGAGGACGTCAGCCTGCTCGCCCGCGAGCGAGCGAGGCGGAGACGGTTCAACTTCGATCCGGCCCTGCGCCTGATGTCCACCGTCGACGAGCTGCCCGACGGCGTCTGGGTGCACGTCAAAGGCGCGCCCGAGGCGGTGCTCCCGCAATGCGAGCGTGTTCGGAGCGGCGATGTCGACGTTCCGCTCGACGCGGGCCTCTCGGAGGAGATCCTCGCGGCAGTCGACTCCTACGCGGAGCGCGGTTTGCGCGTGATCGCACTGGCGCGTCGAGCCGTTGGGAGCGGGCCGATTCCCGACCGGCGGGAAGACGCGGAACGCGAGCTCACGTTCCTCGGGCTGGTGGCGATGTTCGATCCCCCACGGCCCGAGGTCGCCGAAGCCGTCCGGCTGTGCCACGAAGCGGGCGTCCGGATCATCGTCGTCACCGGCGACCACGGGCTGACCGCCGCCGAGGTCGCGCGCAAGGTCGGAATCGCCAGGGACGGCGTCACGATCGTCACCGGCGACGAGCTCGAGCGGATGGACGAGGAGCAGCTCGACCGGCTGCTCGCCGGCACCGAGGAGCTGATCTTCGCGCGCACGTCGCCCGAGGCGAAGCTGAGAATCGCCGACGCCTTGCGCGACAACGGCGAGGTCGTGGCGATGACCGGTGACGGGGTCAACGACGCACCCGCGCTGAGGCGCGCCGACATCGGCGTCGCCATGGGCCGAAGCGGCACCGACGTCGCGCGCGAAGCCTCGACGATGGTGCTCACGGACGACAACTTCGCGACCATCGTCCGCGCGATCGAGGAAGGGCGTCGCGTGTACGACAACGTCCGCAAGTTCGTCTTCTACATCTTCGTGCACGCGACCCCCGAGGTCGTTCCGTTCCTCGTCTTCGCGCTCTCGGGCGGTGTCATCCCGCTCGCGTTGACCGTCGCGCTCATCCTCGCCATCGACCTGGGGACCGAGACCCTCCCGGCGCTCGCGCTCGGCCGCGAACCCGTGGAACCGGGCACGATGCAGCGCTCGCCGCGGCCGCGCTCCGAAGGCGTGATCCGGCGCGCGATGCTCGTGCGGGCGTGGCTCTTCCTGGGCGTGATCTCCGCAGCGCTCGCGATGGGCGCCTTCTTCTTCGTGCTGCTCCGAGCGGGTTGGAGCCCCGGCGACTCGGTGTCGAAGGGTGCTCCTCTGCACCACGCCTATCTCGAGGCGACCACGATCACCTTCCTCGCGATCGTCGTCTGCCAGATCGGCACTGCGCTCGCCGCGCGCACCGAGCGCGCGTCGCTGCGTTCGATCGGGCTGCTCACGAACCCGCTGCTCCTGTGGGGGTTCCTGTTCGAGCTCGCCTTCGCCGCGGTGGTGGTCTACGCGCCACCGTTCCAGGCGGCCTTCTCGACCGCGGCACTCGGGCCGGCCGAGCTTGCCATCCTGCTGCCGTTCCCGTTCGTGATCTGGGTGGCGGACGAGCTGCGCCGCATGCTCCTGCGCCGCCACCTGCGGGCTCTGTAGGCCCGTCAGCACTTTCCCGCGCACGCTGTGCGGCCTGGCGCGGATGGCAATGCCGAGGGCTGCACGGACACTGCCGGTATGAGCACCACGACGCAGCCGGAGCTCGGGTTCGAGGAGCTTAGGCCGCCGCTCGGGCCGACCGAGGCGATCGTCGAGGCGGACCGCTGCCTGGAGTGCGGCGGTCCCCACGCTCCGGCGCCGTGTGCGGTCGCCTGTCCCGCGGGAGTCGACGTCGCGCGGTTCATCGCGCAGATCGCCGACGGAGATCCGGGCGCAGCCGCGGAGACCATCTTCGAGGAGAACATCCTGGGCGCGACGTGCGCGCGCGTCTGCCCGGTCGAGGTCCTGTGCGAAGGCGCCTGCGTCCTCGAGCACGAGGGCCGGCCGCCGATCGCGATCGGCGCGCTCCAGCGCTACGCCACGGACTGGCACTTCGAGCGCGGTCTACCCCTCCGGACACGCGCTCGGGCTACCGGCCGACGGGTCGTCGTCATCGGCGCCGGCCCGTCCGGCCTCGCCTGTGCGGGAGAGCTCGCCGCACGGGGCGTCTCCGTGACCGTCTTCGACGAGCGCGAGGAGCTCGGCGGGCTCGTCCGCTATGCGATCGCCCCCTATCGCCAGGTGCGCGACCCGCTGCCCGACGAGTCGCGCGCGCTGGAGGAGCTCGGCGTCGAGCTTCGGCTCGGCATACGAATCGGCAGCCGCAAAGAGCTCGAAGCGGCTGCGGAAGGTGCGGACGCCGTCTTCCTCGGCGTCGGCCTCGGAGCGGACACGGAGATTTCGTACCCCGGCGACGAGCTCCCGGGTGTCTGGGAGTCGCTTCCCTTCATCGAGGCGATCAAGACAGGCGAGCCGCCGGCCGTCAGGCGCCGCGTCGTCGTCATCGGCGGCGGCAACACGGCGATCGACGTCGCGCGCGAGGCGATCCGGCTCGGCGCGGAGGACGTGACGATCCTCTACCGGCGGACAGAGGCAGAGATGCCCGCCTACGACCACGAGATCGAGGAAGCGCGTGAGGAGGGAGTCGGCTTCCGCTTCCTCGCGGCCCCGCTCGCCTTCCTGGGCGGCTGGTTCCTGGAAGGCGTCAGGTGCCAGGAGATGGGCCTCGGCGAGCCGGACGAGAGCGGCCGGCGCCGGCCCGTGCCGATCGAGGGCTCCGAGTTCACGATTCCCGCCGAGACGGCCGTGATGGCGATCGGCCAGCAGTCGCGCGACGAGCTTCGCGACTGGGTCGACGGCCTCGATCTGGAACGCGGCAAGGTCGTGGTCGACGGAGCGGGACGAACCGGAAATCGAAAGTTCTTCGCCGGCGGCGATGCGGTCAACGGCGGAGCGAGCGTCGTCGAGGCCGTGCGCGACGGCAAGCGCGCCGCGGAGGCGATCGACCGGGAGCTCCGATGCCGGAGCTGACCGAGATCCGCTGGCACGCGCGCGCCGGCCAGGGCGCCAAGACGGCCTCGCAGCTGCTCGCGCTGGCGCTGCTTCGTTCCGGCCGCCACACACAGGCGTTCCCCGAGTACGGGCCCGAGCGCCGCGGCGCACCGCTCCGCGCCTACACGCGCGTCTCCGACCGGCCGATCCGGCGCCACGACTCGGTCGAGCACCCGGACGTCGTCGTCGTCCTGGAGCCGTCTCTCGTCCGCGAGGCGGGCGTGAGCGAAGGGCTCGACGAGAAGAGCCTCGTGCTGCTGAACGCGGGGGTCGCTCCCCCGGAGCTGGCCGGGGCACGAGTCGTCTGCGTCCCCGCCTCCGAGATCGCGGCCCGCCAGGGCTCGAGCTTCGGAAACGTGGTCATGGTCGGCGCCGTTGCGGCCGCGCTGGGCGAGCCCCCGCTCGACCAGGTTCAGGAGGCTGCGGTCGAGCTCCTGGGCAAGAAACTGCCCGCGGACTCCCTGCGGGAGGCCGTCTCGGAGGGTTACCGATGCGTGAGCTGACGCCCTGGAACGCGTTGCGAGAAGGCGGCATCGTCGTCCCCGGAGAAGCGCCGAGGCCACAGACCGGCGGCTGGCGAACCGGAGTCAAGCCGGAGGTCGACCTCTCGAAGTGCGTCAACTGCCTGCTCTGCTGGCTCTACTGCCCCGACTCGGCAGTCACGCTCGACGGGACGACGTTCACCGGCTTCGACCTCACCTACTGCAAGGGCTGCGAGATCTGCGCCGAGGTGTGCCCGACAGATGCCGTGACGATGGTTCCGGAGGAGGTCGCGTCGTGATCGCGAGCAGACCCAGGCTGATGACGGGCGGCGAGGCTGTCGCCGAGGCAATGCGGCAGATCGACCCGGACGTCGTTCCCGTCTACCCGATCACGCCGCAGACGCCGATCATCCAGGGCTTCGCGAAGTTCGTCGCCGACGGCAGGGCGCACGCGGAGCTCGTGAACGTCGAGTCCGAGCATTCGGCGATGAGCGCCGCGATCGGGGCCGCTCTCGCCGGGGCGCGAACGATGACCGCCACCTCGTCGCAAGGGCTCGCGCTGATGGCCGAGGTCGTGTACATCGCCGCCGCGATGCGGGCGCCGATCGTGATGGCCCTCGGCAACCGAGCGCTCTCCGGCCCGATCAACATCCACTGCGATCACTCCGACTCGATGCTGATCCGCGATTCCGGCGTCGTGCAGCTCTTCGCCGAGAACGCACAGGAGGCCTACGACCTGACCGTGCTCGCTCCCCGGCTCGCCGAGCACCCGGACGTGCTCCTGCCGGTGCTCGTCTGCCAGGACGGTTTCACGATCACCCACTCCGCTGAGCCGCTCTCGATGCTCGAGGACGAGGAGGTCGCGGGCTTCGTCGGCGAGTACGCCGTACCGCACCCGGTCCTCGACACGACCCGCCCGGCGACGCAGGGCCCGTTCGCGATGCCCGACTACTACTTCGAGCTCCGGCGCGGCCAGACGCGTGGGCTCGAAGCCGCGATCGACGTCTTCACGGAGCTCGCGGTCGAGTTCGAGGAAGCCTCCGGTCGCAGCTACGGGCCGCTCGAGGCCTACAGGCTCGAGGACGCCGAGCGCGTGCTCGTCGCCCTCGGCTCTTCAGCGGGAACGATCAAGGACGTCGTCGACGAGCTCCGTGAGCAAGGAGAGCATGTCGGCCTGCTGAAGATCGTCTCCTTCCGGCCCTTCCCGAGTGCCGAGGTCGCCGCGCTCTTGTTGGACGTCCCCTCAGTGATCGTGCTCGACCGCGCCGACTCGCCGGGCGGCGCCGCCCCGCTCCACGCGGAGCTGGCGGCTGCTCTGTACGGCAGCGGCAGCGGGCTCTCTGGTCACGTATACGGGCTCGGCGGGCGCGATCTCCATCCCGAGGACGTGCGACGGATCTTCGAGGGCGACGCCGAGCGCTACGTCGGATTGAGAGGTGAGCAATGTCCCGCCTGAAGACACTCGTCCGCAACGAGGCCGGCGTTCCGCCTCTCGCCGGCGGCCATGCTCTCTGCCAGGGCTGCGGAGTGCCGCTCGTCGTCCGTACCGTTCTGGACACCTTCACGACCCCGGTCGTCGTCGTGAACGCGACCGGCTGTCTCGAGGTGGCGACGACCCGCTACCCGGCAACCGCGTGGAACGTCCCCTGGCTGCACGTCGCATTCGAGAACTCCGCGGCCGTCGCGAGCGGCGTCGAGAGCGCGCAGCGAGCGCTGCGGCGTCGTCACGCCCTGCCCGCGGGCGAGGAGGTCGCCGTCGTCGTCTTCGCAGGAGACGGAGGCACGTACGACATCGGGCTGCAGGCCCTCTCGGGAGCGCTCGAGCGGGGCCACCGGCTCCTTTTCGTCTGCTACGACAACGAGGCGTACATGAACACCGGCGTCCAGCGCTCGGGAGCGACGCCGTTCGGCGCCGCGACGACCACGAGCCCGAACGGAGCGGCCAGCTTCGGCAAGGCCCAGCAGCGAAAGGACATGACCGCGATCGCGGTCGCCCATCACGTGCCGTACGCGGCGCAGGCTGTGGCCTCCCACTGGCACGACCTCAGTCGCAAGGTGGAGCAGGCGGCCGCGGCGGACGGCCCTGCCTTCCTGAACGTGCTCACCGACTGCCCCGTGGGCTGGGGCCACGAGCCGCAGCTGTCGCTCCACGTGCTGAACACCGCCGTCGACAGCCTCTTCTGGCCGTTGTACGAAGTCGTGGACGGCCGCTACCGGCTGACCTATCAGCCCGAGACCGTGGTGCCGATCGAAGACTGGCTCCGCCCGCAGAAGCGGTTCGCGCACCTGCTGCAACCGGAGCGCGCGGAGATCGTCGAGGAGATCCAGCACCGGGTCGACGCCGACTGGGAAGACCTGCTCCGACGCTGCGAAGGAGGTGATCCGTCATGACCAGGATGTTCGTCGTCACGTGCCGAGTCCCGGCCTCCGATCTCGACGAGCTGCAGCTGACGCACGTCGATCACACGATCGCCGTCACGGGCCCGAACGGCTACCGGCACGAGCTGGAGCTGCCCGCGGATGCCGACATGGATCAGCTCGAGGTCGAGCTCCATAAGCACTTCCTCGAAGTACGGGCTCCGTTTCGGAGGGTTTGACGGAACGTTGCTCGTCGCCGGGGTGCGATGGTCGTTCCGAGACCGCGGACGCAGGGAGCCACGGTAGTCACCACTACCGGGGCGACTGAGGACCCGGTATCGGGGCGAGCAGCGCGGCCCGGCGGCACAGACCATGTTTCGTCAAACCCTCCTAGGTAGAGATGTCGCGGCGAGAGAACACGACCGGTGCGAGCGCGGTCGCGACGACGGCGATTGCGACGAGCACCGCCAGATGGCTCCACGAAAGGCCGTGACGCAGCGGGTCGCCGGCAGCGTAGTGGTAGAACGGCGACAGCTTCTGCGGCACCTCGAGCGCATGGACGAGAGGCGCAAGGCCGTTGACGAGGTACGCCGCGACCGCAACAGCGGCGGTCAGACCGACCGCGACCGCCCGTCGTCCCGTCGCCGCACCCAGCAGCACCGCAATCGCACCGAAGGCGAGCGCGAGCAGGACGGCGCTCAACGTGGCCGCGGCCAGATGCCCGGCGGAGATGCTCATGTCCGTCGCGAGCGCCCCGACCCAGAGCGCGAGCCAGAGCACGAGGCCCAGCCCGGCGACCTCGAACACGAGCGCGGCCGTCTTCTCCAGCACGACCTTCGTGCGCGAGACGGGATTCGCGAGCAGGAGCTCCAGCGTGCCGCGCTCCTCTTCGCCCGCGATCGTCCCCGCCCCGGTCCCGATCGCCGCGACGAGGAGCAGGAGCGGCACCATCAGTGAGAAGAGCTCGATCCCAAGGTAGCCGGCGGCCGACGAGTAGTCGACGGCACCGCCGAAGGCGATGAACGCCTGCAACGCCTCGGGGTAGTCCTGGGCCAGCTTGTTCAGGCTCGGATTCGAATGCACCGTCGGATAGACGGAGACGATCAGCGCGACGAAGCCGATCAGGCCGAGGCTCCACCAGAAGAAGCCCCTGCGGATGTCGCGCAGGCTCTTGAGGGCGACGTTACGCAGCATCGGGCTCGCCTCCTCGGTAGAGCGCCATGAAGATGTCCTCGAGGTCGGCCTCGTGCACGTCGAGCGCCTTGACGGGGAAGCGGGCGAGCGCCTTCACGAGAGGATCGATCTCGCCCTCGAGCGCGAATCTGACGACATCGCCGTGCCGGCCGAGCTCCCGCACTCCGAGCACGCCTGCGAAGGCATCGACGGGAGGCCGTGCCTTGAAGGTCGCCTCCACATGGGTGAACGCGCGGGCGCGAAGGTTCTCGACCGTGTCGACAAGCCCGAGGCGGCCTTCGCGGATGAGACCGACGCGATCGGCCACGTGCTGCACCTCGGACAGAACGTGCGAGGACAGGAAGACCGTGCCGCCTCGCCCGGTGACCTCCGCGACCAGGTCGTAGAACGTCTCCTGGACGAGCGGATCGAGCCCGCTCGTCGGCTCGTCGAGGACGACCAGCTCGGGATCGTGCATGAACGCCTGGACGAGCCCGATTTTCTGCCGGTTGCCCCGTGACAGCTCCTTGATCCGGCGGTCGAGGTCGAGGTCGAGCCTCTCCGCGAGCTCGTCGCCGCGTCCGTCCGCTCTCCGCAGGTGCGCGAAGAAACGGAGCAGCTCGCGGCCGGTCATCCGCTCGTACAGCCTGAGGTCTCCCGGCAGGTAGCCGAGCCGCTCGCGAATGCGCACGCTGTCGCGTCGCGAGTCGAGCCCGAAGACGCTGAGCCGGCCGTTCGTCGGGCGGATCAGGTCGAGCAGCAGGCGGATCGTCGTCGTCTTGCCTGCGCCGTTCGGCCCGAGGAAGCCGAATACCTCGCCGGACTGGACCGAGAAGTCGACGTCGACGATCCCCCGGTTCGGCCCGTAGCTCTTGGTCAGCTGCTCCGCGCGGATGACCTCGGGCATGCCGAGAGCATCACAACATCACGCAGCAGCCGCTACCTCCACTCGCAGCCGGCCGACCTCGGCGGGCCGATTCGACGCCAGCGCGGCGACGAGCCTCCCGCCGCGCGCCCGGTAGCGGGCGACGAACGAGTCCTGAGAGCCCTCGACCTCCACGGCGTCTGCATGCGTCGTGTCGCCGACGAGCTGCAGCCTGAGCCCGAACTGATCGGACCAGAAGAACGGCGGCTGCTTCGGTAGTGGATCGAGCCCGAGCAGGCGCCTCGCCACCTCGACCGCCTCGGCGGCGGCCCCGGTCCAGTGGCCACGGCTGCCGGCGTTGTCGCCGCAGGCGTATAGGGGCGGCTCGAGGACGTGGCCGAGCTCGTGCGCCGGCTCGACCCCCACGGCTGTGAGCACGACGTCCGAGGCGACGGCGCTCCCGTCTCCGAGAACGACGCCCGCCACGCGGCCGTTGGACGTCACCTCGAATGCGGACGCGACGGTCTCGGTCCGGATGTCGACACCGTGGTCGCGATACCGCTCTGCGAGCCGCGCACCGAGCTCGGGCCCGAGCGCGTTCGCAAAAGGCAGCGCGCCCGCCTCGAGCAACGTCACGTCGACCCCGAGCGAGCGGGCTGTGGAAGCCACCTCTGCGCCGACGAACCCGCCGCCGACGATGGCGAGCCTTGCGCCCGGGACGAGCTCCTCGCGGAGCGCGACGGCGTCCGCCAGCGTGCGGAGGACGTGCACGCCTTTCGGCATTGGGAACGGGAGCCGGCGTGGCCGGGCGCCGGTGGCGAGGACGATCGCCCCCCACCGGAGCACCCGGCCACTGCTGGTCGTCGCGGCTCGGCGATCGCGGTCGACCTCGGTCACGCGCTCCCCGAGCACGAGCTCGATCCTCTGCTCGGCCCAGAACGACTCGGGTCGCAGCAGGAGGTCGTCGGCGCCGCGCCGGCCGGCGAGGAACTCCTTCGAGAGCGCCGGGCGCTCATACGGAGGAACCGGCTCCTCGCCGACCAGCACGAGCTCGCCGTCGTAGCCCTCCGCACGGAGGGTCTCGGCGCACCGGGCTCCCGCGAGGCCGGCGCCGACGACGACGACCGAGGCCGGAGCGTTCATGCCGCCTCTTCCTCGATGATCGTGATCGCAGCCATCGGGCAGGCTGCGGCGGCATCGAGCACCGCCGTGTCGTCCGAGACTCCGACGCGGGCGGTTGCATTCCCGCTCGCGTCGAGCTCGATCACTTCCGGGGCGAGCTCGGCGCAGGCGCCGAAGCCGCTACACAGTGAGCGGTCGATCTGGATTCGGTACACGGTTTCCTCCTTTGGTGGTCGTTGGTCGAACCGGACGGTTGAGCGCGCGCCACGCGGTCGCGAAGACGACCGAGCCGACGGCGCCGACGTAGATGGCGAACGCCCACGGCGTCGGGGTGTCGGTCCCGGCCGCCAGGCCGTGGGCCGTCGCGAGGGCGAAAAGGCCGTACGTCGCCCAGTGGAGCCGGCGCCAGGCGCGCATGCCGATTCGCTTGCGCAGCGGGAACGAGACGATGATCAGAGCCATCAGGTCCGCGGCCAGGACCCCGAGCGCAGTCCAGACCGGGCGGTAGGGCGCGAGCCCGGGCACGAGGAGCGCGGCCAGGCTGATGTGCACGGTCGAGTCGAGCACGAGCGTGAGGCCGTGCAGGGCGACGGCGCCGATCCCGAGCAGCGCCAGGAAGCGGTGGGTGTCGGTGACCGCAGCCGCGCTCAGCCCTCGCCCGAAGGGGCGGGCTTTGAGGACGAGCCCGGCCAGAACCGACATCGTCAGCAGGACATAGGCCGTGAGCCCGCTGGCCCGTGCGAGGATCCAGAATGTGGGGTCTCTCATCGGAGCCCTCCCGCGAGCCGCGTGCGCCCGTCGGCGGTCACGAGCACGCACGGCAGGCCCCGCTCGTCGGCCTCGCGCACGGCTTGTTCCTCACCCGTGAGATAGAGCGCCTTCGCCCAGGTCTCAGCGGCGACCGCATCGGAGGCGACGACGGTCAGCCGCACGAGATCGGTGGCGGACGGAGTACCCGTCGCGGGATCGATCAGGTGGTGGAGCTCCCGCCCGTTCCGCCGCCAGCGCCGGCGGTCCCGGCCGGACGTGGCGAGGGCGCCTGACGACAGCTCGAGCGTGAGCTCGCCGGCGGCCGTCTGCACCCCAACGGGCCAGGTTCCACCCACGATCGCCACGTCGCCGCCGGCGTTGACGAGCGCAGGCCCGGCGGCGGCCAGCAGCTCGGCGGCACGAGCGGCGGCGTAGCCCTTGCCGATGCCGCCGAGGTCGAGCCGGACATTCGCGCCCAGCTCGATCCTCGAGCCGGCGATGCGCACCGAGCCGCCGCAGGGCGAGCCCACGATCGCAGCCGTTCCGTTCCCGGCGACCTGCTCGAAGGAGCGGTCGTACCCGGCGGAGACGACGGCGTCGTGAACCGTGGGGTCGAAGCGGCCGTTCGTTCGCTCGCGCGCATCGAGTGCGAGCGCGACGACCTCCCTCAACTCGGGACCGGCCTCGAGTGCTCGAGCCTCGTTCAGGCGCGACAGCTCGGACTCGGGTCGGAAGCGGGAGAGGATCGCCTCGAGCCGGTGGAACTCGTGCTCGGCCTTGGCGAGCGCGTCGTCCGCGTCGGGCCCGTCGACGAACAGCTCGATGTCGGTGCCCATCGCCCGAAAGCGCCGAGTCTCCATCACGAGGTCCTCGTGATCGTCAGGGGCGGCAGGCTGACGACGCGGACCGATGGGGCCGCCGCGGCTTGCTGGGCCTGTACGCGCTTTGCGGCCGCGATCTGCGACTGCCGCTTGCGCAGCTGGACGCGGTAGACCGCGAAGCGGTGCCGTACGAGCTTCTGCACTGCGACGCTCTCGTGCCGCAGTCGCTGCTCGCGTGCCGAGAGGGCTACCAGCCGCGGATCGTTTGCGGTCCCGCCGGCCGTCGCCCAGGGGCGTGCGCCGATCGCCGTCCACGTCAGGAAGAAGACGAAGAGAGCCAGTGCGATTGAGTACAGGCGGGCGACGTGGCTAGTCATCTTCGCCTCCTTGCTCGTGCTCGTTCTCCGACTCGTGGTGACTGCTGTGGCGCACGACGACGACCGGAGCCGGTCGCTGGTAGACGACGCGCTGGACCTGCGATCCGTTCGAGCCGTGCGCGGCTGGAGCGGCGGGCAGAGCCGGCGGCTTGTCGCGGCGCGCGCGAGCGATGTCGCGTGCGACCTTGTCGAGCCGGTGGGCCCGCGACGCGATCGCCGCGTCGGAGACAGTCGAGTGGGCGGACGTTGCCCGCAGCCCTGCCGTATGCGTCGCGGCGGCGACCCCGAGGGCGCCGGAAATGCCGAGGATCAGGGCGACAGTGGTGACGTGGATCTTGTTCATCTCGAACCTCCAGTGCTTGATGCTCCCGACGGTAGGCGACCGCGCCTTAGCTGCTGGTTGGGCGCCGGCAAGAATTCGGCAGGCCCTGGTAAGGCTTTGGGAAAGTCGGCAAACCGTTCTGCCGGCAGGCGAGTAGATCCGCCACCGTCCGAGGCCGCCCCGCTTCCGTAATTCCCCACAGGGCAGATCGGCAGCTCGTCCGATGCGGCCACCGGCCTCCTCGTTCGATGATGTCCTCGTCAGCGAACAGGGAGGCGAGCATGACCACGCTCACCAGATGGATGCCTCTCACCGAGCTTCCGATCGAGCGCCGCATGCGACGGATGCTCGACGATGTCGGCTTCGGGCCGTTCATGGTTCCCGCAGCCGACTTCTACGAGACCGATCACGACTTCGTGATCGAGCTGGAGGCTCCCGGCTTCGACGAGAAGGAGCTCGGGATCGAGGTGTCCGACCACACGCTGACGATCGAGGGGGCGCGGAAGACGCAGACCGTGGAAGAGCCGGAGAAGACCTTCCGGTTCCATGAGCGGCTCGAGAAGACGTTCGAGCGGCAGTTCTACCTTCCGCCTGAAGCCGACACGACCCACGTGACGGCGAAGTTCGCCAGAGGCGTGCTCGAGGTGCACATCCCGCGGACGCCCGAGGCGAAGCCTCTGAAGGTCCCGATCGGCACGTGAGGCACGGCCTGCGGCGGCGGCCAAGCGCCGCCGCCGCAGCCTCTCGACGTGCGGAAAACCCGCAGCGCGATCCGCCTCGGCACCGATGCCGCGATCACGCATCCGGAGCCACAGTCAAAGCATCGAACACAGGAGGTCTCCGATGAGCACCACGAAAGATTTCCGCTACAAGGTCGGTGTCGCCTGGGAAGGCGACCGGATCACGACCGCCACCTCGGCCGGCAAGCCTGCGCTGACCGTCGCCACGCCCCCGGAGTTCAAGAACGGGGTACCGGGCGTCTGGTCGCCGGAGGATCTGCTCGTCGCGTCTGTCGCTTCGTGCTTCACGGTGACGATGGTTGCCGTCGCCGAGCGCCGGGATCTGCCGCTGCACGGGATCGATGTCACCGGCACGGGCCACGTGACCATGCGCGACGACGGCCGCTTCGGCTTCGTCGCGATCGAGCTCACGGCGCTGATCCAGACCGCCGAGCTGTCCGTCGACGCGATCACGCGGGCCGCGAAGTACGCCGAGCGCGCATGCCTGGTCTCGATGGCGCTCGACACTCCGGTCCATATCGAGGTCGTCGTGCAGCCCGTCACCCGCGCGCTCGAGGTCGTCGGCTAGCGACCCGACGTTCGCCGACATGAGCAGGCGCACGTACCTGACCGTCGGCGCGCTCGCAGGGCTCGTTGCAGCCGCTCTGATCGCGGCCAGCCTCCTCGGTGCGCGCGGTGCGCAGCAGGCGTCCGCGGAGGAGCTGTCCGGCAGCGACGCGGCAACGCTCCTCCAGGGCATTCCGCAGAGCGGCTCGACCCTCGGTCGGCCCGGCGCGCCCGTCACACTCGTCGAGTTCGCCGACCTCCAGTGCCCGTACTGCGCACAGTGGTCGGGGCAGACCTTCGCCGAGATCGTCCGGGACTACGTGCGTCCGGGCAAGGTCCGCATCGTCTTCGCAGGGCTCGCGTTCATCGGTCCCGACTCCGAGCGGGCGCTCCGCTTCGCCGCCGCCGCGGGGCGACAAGGGAAGCTCTGGCACGTGGTCGACCTCCTCTACGCGAACCAGGGTGGCGAGAACTCGGGCTGGGCCGACGACGAGCTCATGCGTGAGGTCGGGGCAGCCGTACCGGGCCTCAGCGTCGAACGGGCCTTTGCTGACAGCTCGTCACCCACCGTCGATCGGCAACTCGCCTCCGCTCACGACCTCGCAACTCGGCTCGGAGTCCGCGGGACGCCCACCTTCGCGGCGGCACGGACAGGGGCACCGCTGGCTCCGATTCGCGTCACGAGCCTGGCGGCGGACGGGCTGCGGCCGACACTCGACCGGCTGCTCTCGCGGTGAACGACCGCCGACTCCGTCTCGCCGTCGGGGGTCTCGCCGCCGTCGGCGCAGCAGTCGCCGGCTACCTGACCTATGCCCGTTACACGAACACGACGCTCGTCTGCGCCACGGGCGGCTGCGAGACCGTGCAGCGGTCGGAGTACGCGTTGCTGGCCGGCATCCCGGTCGCCGTGCTCGGGTTCGTCACGTACCTGGTGCTCCTCGCGACGGCGCTCACGAAAGCGGAGATCAGCCGGACCGCCGGGGCGGTCGTCGCGATCGCGGGCGCCCTCTTCGCCGCATACCTGCTCTACGCACAGGTCTTCCTGATCGACGCCGTCTGCCAGTGGTGCCTCGCCAGCGACGTCGTGATCACGCTGCTCGCCGCCGCCTGCGCGCTGCGCCTGCGATCAGGCTAGCCCGACGATCCGGCCCTCACCGTCGAGATCCATCCTCTCGGCGGCGGAGTTGGCAGGGAGCCCGGGCATCGTCTGCGTCTCGCCGCACACGGCGACGATCCAGCCCGCGCCGGTGTAGCTCCGCAGCTCTCGGACCGGAAGCACGAAGTCGGTCGGGGCGCCGACCAGCTCGGCGTCGTGCGATAGCGAGAGGTGAGTCTTCGCGACACAGACGGGCACGCGATGGAGGTTGTCCGGCAGTCGCGCGAGCGTTTCCCGTGCTCGATCCGAGAGCTCGGCCCCGGCCCCGCCGTAGAGCTTGCGGGCCAGGGCATTCAGCTTCTCCTCGATCGAATCGCCAAGGTCGTAGGCGAACCTGGCTCGAGCGCCGAGATCCGCCGCCTCGACGACGAGCTCGGCGAGCGCGCTCGCACCCGCGCCCCCGTGTGCGTACGCGTCGTTGATCGCGGCACCGAACGCGCCATGCTCGAGCGCGAGGGCCGAGAGTGCCTCCAGCTCGAGCGGCGAGTCGCCGGGGAACTTGTTCACCGCGACGACGGCGTCGAAGCCGAGCTCCTTCACGATCCGCAGGTGCGCGGCGAGGTTCTCCGCTCCGCGCTCGAGAGCCGGAAGACCTCCGTCCGGGTCGCCGCCGTGCCGCTTCAGGGCTTGGGTGGTCGCGACGAGCACGACCGCGTCGGGCGAAAGACCGCCCGTCCGACAGACGATGTCGATGAACTTCTCGAAGCCGAGGTCGCTCCCGAAGCCCCCCTCGGTGACGACGTAGTCCGCGAGCTTGAGCCCGACGAGATCGCCGACGAGCGAGCTGTTGCCGTGCGCGATGTTCGCGAAAGGCCCGGCGTGCACGAGGGCGGGCTGGCCCTCGAGCGTCTGCACGAGGTTCGGCTTGATCGCTTCTTTCAAGAGGACGGCCATCGCCCCGGCGACCTCGAGGTCCTCGGCGGTGACAGGAGCCCCTTCGAAGCTGGTCGCGACCGTGATCGCACCCAGGCGGTGCCTGAGATCGCCGCGGTCGCGGGCCATGGCCAGCACGGCCATCACCTCGGAGGCCGCCGTGATGTCGAATCCGGCCTCGCGGGGGAAGGCCCCGTCCTCGCCGAGCCCGACTGCGATGCGGCGCAGGACGCGGTCTTCGATGTCGAGACAGCGTCGCCACGTGATCGTGGCCGGATCGACCCCGAGCTCGTTGCCATGCACGAGATGCGCGTCGATCGCAGATGCGAGGAGGTTGTTGGCCGCGGCGATCGCATGCAGGTCACCGGTGAAGTGGAGGTTGATGTCCTCGCCGGGCACGACCTGCGCAAGCCCTGCTCCGGTGCCGCCGCCCTTCGCTCCCAGTGTCGGCCCCACCGAAGGCTCGCGGAGGCAGACGAGGGAGCTCTCGCCGATGTGGCCGAGCCCCTCCGTGAGAGAGATCGCAGTCGTCGTCTTTCCTTCGCCGCCCTTGGTGGGGGTGACGGCGGTGACGGCGATGAGCTTTCCGTCGGGCCGCGTCGCGAGGCGCTGGAGCACGGCGAGATCGATCTTGGCCTTGCGACGCCCGAAGAGCTCGATCTCGTCCGCCGAGAGGTCGAGACTTCTCGCGAGCTCCGAGATCGCGGGCAGCTCGGCTACGGCCTGGTCGACCTGAGCTTCGATGGTCACGGCCGACCGCTTTGCATCGTGGGCGGCGGGAGCATCCGCGCCGACCCTGAGCGGGGCGCGGATAACCCGAAACGCTCTTCGGGGCGCTCTCCGATGCGGTTGAAAGGCATCGGGGCGGAGCATGGAGGAAAAGGAGGTGTCATGACAACTCCAACAACGACTGCGCATACACGCCCCGGCGAGGCCCGTCTGTACCAGGTGTCCGCCGGCGAGGCCATGCACCGCGGAGTGCTCTGCGTTCCGCTCCACACTCCGCTGACGAAGGTGGCCCAGATGATGGCCCGCTACGGGGTGCACTGCATCGTGGCGCTCGACGAGCGCGGCGAGTACCAGGCCCGCGTCTGGGGTCTCATCCCGGCGGCCGAGCTGATCCGGATCGCGACCAAGGACGAACTGGAGAACCGCACGGCCGGTGCCAGCGCGACCTCGGGCGTCGTCACCGTCGAGCCCGCCGACTCCGTCTACGACGCCGCCCGGCTGATGGCCGAGAACGAGGTCGACCACGTGATCGTCGTCGACCCGGTCTCGAACCGTCCCGTCGGCATCCTCTCCACGCTCGACGTGGCGCGGGTGCTCGCCGGGGAGCCCACGCAGACGCCACGCGGCGCATTCCACGTCGCCCAGATTATGACTCGGAATGTCCTGACCGTGCGGCCCGAAACTCCACTCCGCGACGTCGCGCGCCTGATGACCGACCACGGCATCTCCGGCGTGCCCGTCGTCGAGCAGGGAAGCGTGCTCGGGATCGTCTCCGAGGGGGACATAGTCGCCAAGGAGCGAGGTCCTGTGGCTCCTCGGAGCCGAATCTCGCGCTGGTTCAAGCGAGCACCGAGCTCCTCCGAAACGGACCGGCTCGAGGCCCGCACCGCCGGACAGGCGATGACGGCCCCTCCGATCACGATCGAGTCCTGGCGGACGGCCGCGGACGCAGCGGCGCTCATGCTCGACCGCCGGGTTCACCGGCTACCGGTGCTCAAGGACGGGACGCTCGTCGGAATCGTCACCCGCGCAGATCTCGTCAGCGCATTCGCGCGCTCGGACGAGGAGATCGCGCTCGACATCCGCGAGGACGTGCTGCTCCGCTCCTTCTGGATCACACCCGGAGAAGTCGACGTCTCGGTGCGCAACGGCGAGGTCACGCTGAAGGGAATCCTGGAGTCCGACCTGCTCACACAGTTGGTGCCGGAAACCGTGCAGAGAGTTCCCGGCGTCGTCCGGGTCAAGTCTCAGCTGGGCGTGCGCCCGGTCGACGAGCCGCCGGCCCACTTCGAGCAGCTCTTCCCCAACACGTAAGCGCTATCGGCGGGCGGCCTACCCCGGAGTGGGTGGGCCGCCCGCTGTCCGCTCGGAGACCGCAGCGAGCGCGTGGGCAGTCGCCATCAGCAGCCGGCCCGCTCGGTCGGCCGTGAGGCGCTCACAGACGAAGTCCCAGTGCAGCGACACCCAGTCGCCGAGCCGAAGCGGATCGGTGAAGGCAAGGCCGTCCGCACGCCAGTGAACGTCGCGCGGCGCCCAGGGCCCGAGGCGCAGGTCGCTGCCGGTCCACGAGAGGATCGGCGCGAGCACCTGTGCGCGGTCGCCGTCGACGGCCAGCACTCGGGCCGGCGTCGTGCGGCACTGGTCGAGCACGCGAAGCGGCTCGTCGACGACGCCCGTCCTCATCAAGCCCAGCCACGGATAGACCGCGAACACGTGGAACGAGTGGTGCGGCACGGCGCCGGCCGCGACGGACTGGAGCAGGTCATCCCAGCCCCGACCGACCCGCCCGCGAAACCGTTCTTCGACGTGACGCGCCAACGCGTCGGGCGACACCGCGTCGAGCAGGCCGTTCCCGATCCAGTACGCATCGACGACCCGGGGATCGAGCGGATCCTCGATCCGGTTCGCCGCTGCGATCAGCGCCAGGTACGGCCACGCCCCGTCGAAGGTGCGCGCGAGCTCTGCGAGGCCCGGATCGGACGCCTTCGCGTCGCCGTACTCGAGCAGCGTGCGCGGCTCGTCGGCTCCGCAGTAGCCGAGAGCATTCGGCGCGTACGCGTAGCGCGCGAAGAGGAGCGGGCCAGGCGTCATGCCGGTTCCGGCGAGACCCGCCTGCGGGCCGGAAGAGCGATCAGGATCGCGCCCGCAGTGATGAGGATCACGCCGCCGCGGTCGAAGGCGACGCCGTCCGCCCAACGCGAGAGCAAGGCCGTGATCACTGCGCCGAAGACGAGGACGGCCGTGACGTCGACCGCCTGCGCCCTGGCGAGCGCCGCGAACCAGATTGCCACGTAGCCGGCGAGGATCAACCCCGTCAGGAGCACCCAGCGCCACTGGTCTGCAGACAGCGAGAAGAGCTCGTCGGCCCGGCCCGAGACGACGACCCAGCCAAGCAGGACGACCGTCCCGAACGCCATGCGCGCCGCGCCGACGAGCCGGGAATCGAGGTCCGCGAGCAGCTTCTTCGCGACGATGATCTCAACGGCCCAGAGCAGTGTGGCGGCGAAGATCATGGCCTCGCCGGACCGGAAGACGACCGTGCCGGCGTCGCCGACCAGCCAGGCCTGGCCCGCGACGAGCAGCGCGATCGCCGCGAAGTGCGGCCAGCCGAGCCGCTCGTGGAGGAGCGGGACGGCGAGGATCGCGACCCACACGACGAGCGTCTTCTGGATGAACGCGGCCTGGGTCGCCTCCGCGCGAGAGAGGCCTTCGAAGAAGAGGACGAACGGCACGCTGCCGCCGATGACCGCGATCGCCAGCAGCCCGAGCCGATGCCTGCGGATGCTCGGCAGCTCGCTGCGCGGGCCACCGAGCAGCGGCGCCGCGAACGCGAGCAGCAGGACGCCCGCGACGGCGTTCTTCGCCGTCGTGTACACGGTCGCGTCCCCGAAATGCCGTACGGCGTGGCCGTTGACGAAGATCGCAACCCCGCTGATCAGCGCCGCGACGAACGCCAGCGCGATCCCGGTCGCCCTGGTCGAGCTCATGCCACTCCTCCTTCGGTTCGCAGTGCCATCGCCTCCTCGGCCGCCTTCGGCTCGAGGACCTCCACGGGAACGCCGAGATGGACGAGCACGTAGTCGCCCTCGCGGGCCTCGGGAACGAATGCGAGCGGAACGACCTTGCCGCACCCGAGACGGCCCGTCCAGGCCCCGCCGTCCTCCCATGCTTCAGCGAGCACGTCGATCGAGCCGAGGCACATCAGGCCGTCTCCTCGAGCTCGACGCTCTCGAGCACGACCCCTTGCGCGTTCGGGTCGGTCGTGTTCTCGTCGAGCACCGCCTCCACGAGCGCACCCTCGGCGATCGTGCCACGCGACGAGTCGCGGAAGTGCTCGCGGAAATGCTCGGGCGTGAAGTGCGACAGCGCGCCAAGCCGGACGGACACTTTCGTCACGCCAGTCGCCCCCTCCGACTCCGCGAGCGTGACGATCCGCGCCATCAGGTCGCGCATCAGTGCCTGCTCGTGCATCCAGCCTCCTCCAGCACCAGCTCCACCGCGCGCTCGACGCCTTCCTGCGCCGGCCCGCTGAGCTCGGTTCCGGAGCCGAACACCTCACCCTCGATCCCGAAGACGACGATCCGCCTCGGCAGCCTGCCGATTGCGCGCGCGAGCTCGATCGTCTCGCCGATCCCGAGCGCGTGGGTCGAGGAGCGGAACTCCCGGCTCGGGAGAGCCTGGGACGTCGCGTCGAACCGGTGCACCGTGCCCGGCTCCGCCTCAGAGGAGACCGCATCGACGACGAAAGCCGCATCGGCGCCCTCCCAGGTGTCGATCAGCCGGGTCGGCTCGAGCCCGCAGACGACGACGTCGACTTCGTCCGCTGCGCGTTCCTGCACACGCCGCGCGACCTCACGGCCCGCCGCGTCGTCCCCGCGGAAGGAGTTTCCGATCCCGATCACCACGGTTCGGCTCACTCGCGCACGATCTCCAGGTCGAGGAAGTGCGTGGCACAGGAGATGCACGGGTCGTAGTTGCGGATCGCCTGCTCGCAGACATGGCGAAGCTCGTCGTCGGAGAGCTCGTGGTACCGGTCGACGACCTGGCGCAGGTCCTCCTCGATGGCGAGCTGGTTTTGCGACGTCGGCGGGACGATCTTCGCGTCGAGAATCGTGCCTTCGGAGTCGAGCTCGTAACGGTGGTAGAGCAGGCCGCGAGGCGCCTCCGTCGCGCCGTGGCCGACCCCGGCGCGCGGCTCGACCTCCGCCGCCGGCGCGTCCGGCTCCTCGTACTCGCCGATCAACCGGAGCGCCTCGTCACAGGCGAAGACGAGCTCGACGCTGCGGACGACGATGCTCCGGAAGGCGTCGCGGCAGGGGACCTCGAGGCCGACCTCGCCGGCGACCTCGCGCGCGAGCGGCGAGAGCCGATCGGCGCTGAGCGCGTAGCGTGCGAGCGGGCCGCAGAGATACGTGCTGCCGTCCGCGCGACGGGAATGGAGGGCGTTCGAGCGCTTGACATGCTCCTCGAAGAAGTGCTGGTCGTACTGATCGACGCCCACGTCGAGCCCGCGGTCGGAGACGACCCGCCCGCTCTCGATCGCGTAGGCACCCTGCTCGTCGAGAGCGACGAGCTCGCACTCGACGGCACGCTCCGGAAACTCGAAGCCGGCTGTCCAGCGAACCGTCTCCAGCGCGGCTTCACGCGCCCGCTCGAGCGGCTCGACGAGCTCACGTAGCTCACGCTTCCTCGGCGCTCGGTAGAAGCCGCCGACCTTCACGTTCACGGGATGGATCTCGCGGCCTCCGATGACGATCATCAACTCGTTGCCGGTCTTCTTGAGGGACAGGCCCCGCTTCACGACGTCGGCGTGCTCGCGCGCCATCTCCACCGCGCCGGAGTAGCCGAGGAAGTCCGGCGCGTGAAGCATGTAGACGTGCAGCGCGTGGCTCTCGATCCACTCCCCGCAGTAGAGGAGCCGGCGCAGCAGACGGATCGGCTCGCTCACCTCGACCCCGCAGAGATCCTCCATCGCGTTGATCGCGCTCATCTGGTACGCGACCGGGCAGATGCCGCAGATGCGGGAGGTTATGTCCGGCGCCTCGCGGAAGGAGCGGCCGCGAAGAAGCGCTTCGAAGAAGCGGGGCGGCTCGAAAATCCGCAGCTCGACCTCGTCGACCTTGCCGTCGACGAGCCGGACCGACATCGCGCCTTCGCCCTCGACCCTGGCGAGGTAGTCAGTCTTGATTGTGCGACGCGTCGGCGCGCTCACGCTCCCTCCGAAACGCTTCCACGTTAAACGTCGCCAACGCCCGCTGTAGGCCCCGCTCGTCGACCCCGAGGTTCCGCCACCAGGACTCCAGCGAGGCAAGGTTCGGCGACTCGGTGGGCCCGAAGCAGCCGAAGCAGCCCCGGTCGTAGGCCGGACAGATCGCGCCGCAGCCCGCCTGCGTGACCGGACCGAGGCACGGAATGCCGTGGGAGACCATCACGCACGGGATGCCCCGGCTCTTGCACTCGACACAGACCGAATGGCTCGCGATGCTCGGCCGACGGCGCTGCAGCATCGCCGAGACGAGCTCGAGCAGCTGCCGCTTGTTGATCGGGCAGCCGCGCAGCTCGAAGTCGACGTCGACGTGGTCGGCGATCGGCGTCGACGTGGCGAGGGTCGAGATGTACTCCGGGCTGGCGTAGACGGCAGCCACGTAGTCCTCGATCTGCGCGTAGTTGCGGAGCGCCTGGATGCCGCCGGCGGTCGCGCAGGCCCCGATCGTGACCAGGGCCCGGGATGCGGCGCGGACCTCCTTGATCCGCTCCGCTTCCTCCGGGGTCGTGATCGAGCCCTCGACGAGTGAGACGTCGTACGGGCCTGCGACCGTTGCGCTCGAGGCCTCGAGGAAGTGTGCGATCTGGACACGGTCGGCAATCGCGAGCAGCTCGTCCTCGACGTCCAGGAGGCTGAGCTGGCAGCCGTCGCAGGAGCTGAACTTCCAGACAGCGAGTGTTGGGCGAGCTTCCATCAGAGCTCCCGCACCGCAAGCCAGCCGGCCACCTGGTCCCAGGCGAAGACCGGGCCGTCTCTGCAGATCAGCATCGGGCCGAGCTGGCAGTGGCCGCAGTGGCCGATGCCGCAGCTCATGTTCCGCTCGAGCGAGACGTAGATCCGGTCTGCGGTCACACCCAGCTGGTGGAGCGCGGCGACGGTCACCCGCATCATGACCTCGGGCCCGCAGACCAGCGCAGCCGCGGACGGGTGGTCGAACGTCACTTCCCTGAGGAGATCCGAGACGAAGCCGACCCGGTCGAGCCACGAGCGCGTTCCGGCATCGACCGTCAGGTGCACCTCGAGCCCCTCGTCGCGCCAGTCCTCGAGCTGCTCCGGATAGAGGAGGTCCCCGGGCGTCCGCGCCCCGTAGAGCAGGAGCAGGCGTCCGTAAGAGCCGCTCCGGGCCAGCAGGCCCTCGACCGCGGGCCTGAGCGGTGCGAGACCCAGGCCGCCCGCGAGCACGACGACATCCGCGCCGCGCACGTCCTCGAGCGGCCACTTCGTCCCGAACGGCCCTCGCACGCCGATCATCCCGCCGCGAGGAATGCGGCAGAGCTCGGCGGTGACCGCGCCGACGTCGCGAATGGTGTGGATCAGCGAGCCGTCGGCGCCCCGGCTGCTCAGCGAGATGGGAACCTCGCCGACACCGTAGGCGGTGAGCATGGCGAACTGCCCCGGCTCCGCGTCGATCGTCTCCCCGGTCGGCTCGAGCTCGAGTGTCCACGTGTCGGCCGTCTCACGACCTCGGCTGCGTACGACGTATGGCTGGGGCACCATCGGCCCCGGCGAGACGACGAGAGGCTCAACGGCCATGGCCGCCTCCGTAGAGATCGGCGAGCCGCAAGCGCGTCGCGTTCAGGCGCTCGAGGAGCACGGCGGAGAAGCGCTGCATCAGCTCGTAGCCGAACGCAGGGTCGTCCTCGCACTTGCCCCTGATGCAGGCTCCGTCGACGACGACCGCGCGCACCGGCGCGACAGCTCTCGCGTCGAAGTGCCACACGTGGGGAGGGAACAGCCACGACCAGCCGACGACCGAGCCGGGCTCGATCGTCTCGATCGTCAGCTCGCCGCGGCCCGGGACGTAGAGCTCGAGCGCGACACGTCCCCGCCTCAGCACGTAGAACACGTCTGCCGGCTCCCCTTCGCGGAAGAGGGTCTCCCCCGCCTCGAAGCCGACCGTCTGCGAGCAGCCGGCTAGCTGCTCGGCGAAGGCCTCGTCGAGCCCCGCGAAGACCCGTGACTCCAGAACGACTCGGTCAAGCGTTCGCATCGCCCGCCTCCTCCCTGATCGCCGCGGCCTCCTCGGTGATGTCGATGCCGACCGGGCACCACGCGATGCAGCGCCCGCAGCCGACGCAGCCGCTCGTACCGAACTGGTCGTGCCAGGTCGCAAGCTTGTGCGTCATCCACTGCCGGTACCGCGAGCGCCCGCTCTGCCGGACGCTCCCGCCTGCGACGTACGAGTGGTCGAGCGAGAAGCAGCTGTTCCAGACCCGCGATCGCTCGATCGTCTCTCCGGTGAGATCGGCGGTGTCCTCGACTCCGACGCAGAAGCAGGTCGGGCAGACGAGCGTGCAGTTCCCGCAGGAGAGGCAGCGGTCGGCGACCTCGTCCCAGCGTGGGTGCTCGAGGTTCTGGAGGATGTCCTCCTTCAAGCCTTCGGTGTCCAGCGTGCGGCCCATGCTTGCGCGCGCGTTCTCGACCAGCGCCGTCGCGGAGTCCTGATCCGTCGGATCGGCGCCGCCGTGCGGAACCTCTCGCATGACCTCGGCGCCGCGCTCGCTTCCGACCCGGACGAGGAAGCGATGCTCGCCGTCCATGAGCTCCGTGAGCGCGAGGTCGAAGCCGCTCTCCGCGGACGGGCCGGTGCCCATGGAGTCGCAGAAGCAAAGCCGCCCGGGCTCCGCGCAGTCGACGACGACGATGAACGCGCCCTCACGGCGAGCCGCGTAGTCGCTGTCGACGTAGCGACCGCCCGTGAGCACGCGATCCTGGATTCCGATCGCGGCTAGATCGCAGCTGCGGACGCCGAGGAACGCGAACGGCTTCTCCGGCGGCGGCTCTTCCTCGAGCTCGGCGACCTCGCCGTTCAGCCGCGCGCGCCACAGCCGCACGCGCGAGGGCAGCAGGAACTGCTTCCACGAATGCGGCCCGACGGTGAAGCCGAAGCGCGCCTCGTCGTCGCGGCGCTCGACACGGTAGAAGCCGGGATCGTGAATCTCCGTCCAACCGGCGGGAAGCTCGTCGGCGGAGCCCAGCTCGTCGTAAAGGATCGCCCCGTCGCGGAGCTTCGGGCCGACGACCCGGAAGCCCCGAGCCTGGAGCGCCTCGACCAGCGCGCTCAGCCCTGCGAGCGCGATCACGAGGTCGGTTGTCCGCCGGACGCTCACTGCTGCCAGAATCGTCTCGGAGGAGCGGTATCGCGACCTCGGGGCAGACGCCCACCGTTCATGCGGATTTTCCGCAGAGAGGAGGCAGCCGAGATGCTGGGTTGGATCGGCGACATCGAACGGGCGACCATCGGCAACGAGACCTTTCGGACCGTGGTCTTCACCGGCGAGCACACGCAGCTGACCGTGATGAGCATCGAGCCGGGAGACGACATCGGGCGTGAGGTGCACGCGGAGCACGACCAGTTCCTACGCATCGAGCAGGGAACGGCTCGGGTGGAGCTCTCCCGAACGGAGGACACGGTCGACGAAACACACGATGCGGAGGCCGACTGGGCCATCATCGTCCCGGCGGGAGTTTGGCACAACGTCGTCAATACCGGACCCGAGCCGCTGAAGGTCTACTCGCTCTACTCGCCGCCCGAGCACCCGGACGGCACAGTCCATCGCACGAAGGCGGACGCGGTCGCCGCCGAGCACCACTAGGAAAAAGCCGCATCGCGCTTGCGCGCCATCCCCGATGCGTGCGCGCCGCCCGCGTCGGAAGCTGGGTCCGACAACCGGACTTGGAGGGACTCATGTCTACGACTGCAAAGGAAGCGGACCTCGCCGGTCCCGGGATCGGCAGCTACAACGAGCTCGAGGGCGTCCTCCCGCACGACTACCGGTCGCTGATCGACCCCCTCGAGACCATGCGCGCCCTCTACGGAGCGAAGCGCCTGATCGAGGACCGGCTCTGCGAGGAGCTCAACCTGACAATGGTGCAGGTCCCGCTGATCGTCGACTCGGCGAGCGGCGTGAACGACTACCTCGACCGTGACGGATCGCGAACCCCGATCCAGTTTCACATCGCGAACGACAACGGGCGAAACCCCATCGACGCGGAGGTCGTCCAGGCGGCGACGAAGTGGAAGCGGATGGCCCTGCGCGAGTTCGGGCTCGGCCCCGGTGAGGGCCTGTTGACGGACATGCGCGCGGTCCGCAAGGACTACTTCCTCGACCACGACCACAGCGCCTACGTCGACCAGTGGGACTGGGAGCGCGTGGTGACGCCCGAAGAGCGGACGCTCGAGTTGCTGACCGAGGTCGTCCGCACGATCTGGAAGGTGCTGAAGGAGGCGGAGGCGCACCTGCATGAGCTGCATCCCGTGCTCATCGAGGCGTATCCGCCGTTGCCCGACGAGCTGACCTTCATGCACGCGGAGGAGATCCTCGACGCCTATCCGGACTTGCCGCGGAAGCAGCGCGAGACGGCAATCCTCCAGGAGGTGCCCGCACTCTTCATCTACGGGATCGGCTGGCCGCTCGCCGACGGATATCCGCACGAGCTGCGGGCCGCCGACTACGACGACTGGTCGACCGAGACCGTCTCGGCCGACGGACGCCCGATGCATGGGCTGAACGGCGACATCCTCGTCTGGAACCCGGTCACACGTCGCCGGCACGAGCTGACGTCGATGGGGATTCGCGTGACGAAGGAGGGTCTGCGGCGGCAGCTGGAGCTTTCCGGCCAGCTCGACTTCCTCGAGCTTCCGTATCACCGGGCGATCATGGCGGACGAGATCCCGCTCTCGATCGGCGGAGGAATCGGCCAGTCCCGGACGATGATGCTCCTGCTTCGAAAGGCGCATCTCGGAGAGGTGAGCGTCACGGTCTGGCCACAGGTCCTGAAGGAGATGTGTGCCACGCGCAACATCAACGTCCTCGAGTAGCGGGGCCGCCAGCCGCGCGGTCGACGATGGGCTCTAGTCTCCGGCTCGGCCGCGTCGCGGGTATCGAGATCGGCGTCAACTGGAGCTGGCTCGTCGTCTTCGCGCTCATCGTCTGGACGCTCGCCGCGAACGTCTTCCCGGACACGATCCCCGGACGCAGCGACGGCGCCTACCTCGCCATGGCGGTCGTCGCCGCCCTCCTCTTCTTCGGTTCGCTCCTGCTGCACGAGCTCGGGCACGCGCTCGTCGCCCGTCGCGAGGGCGTCGAGATCGAAGGGATCACGCTCTGGCTGTTCGGCGGCGTGGCCAAGTTCAGGGGCATGTTTCCGAGCGCGGGGGCGGAGTTCCGGATCGCGATCGCGGGGCCGTTGGTGTCGCTCGCGATCGGCGTCGCCTTCGTCCTCGTCGCCCTCTCCGCGAGCCTGCCGGACGCGGTCGACGCCGTCGTCAGCTACGTCGGCTACGTCAACCTCGTTCTGCTCGTCTTCAATCTGCTGCCCGCACTTCCGCTCGACGGGGGCCGCGTCCTCCGGTCCCTCCTCTGGCAGGTGAAGGGCGATTTCGTCCAGGCCACGAACAACGCGGCCGCGGTTGCACGCGGATTCGCTTTCCTCTTCATCGGGCTCGGCCTCGCCGAGGTCATCTTCCTCAGCTCGTTCGCGGGCGTCTGGCTCGCATTCCTTGGCTGGTTCCTGCTGCAGGCCGCCGGTGCCGAGGTGCGGTATCTCGCCGTGCGGCAAGCCCTCGGCGGACTGCGGGTGCGTGACCTCATGGTCCCAAACCCGGTCACGGTGCCGCCGGACCTATCCCTGGGCCGGTTCATGGACGACGTCGTCTGGAGTCACCGCTACACGACGTACCCGGTCGTCGACCGGGGACGTGCCGTCGGACTGCTGCCGTTCCGAGCGGTCGCCGAAGTCCCGCGCGCAGAATGGGATTCACGCTTCGTGTCGGGCTCGATGCTGCCGCTCGAGCGCGTCCCCGAGCTCCACCCCGGAGACGAGCTCGTCGATGCTCTGGCGGCGCTCGGAGACTCCGAGGTGCACCGCGGGCTCGTGCTCGAGGACGGGGCTCTCGTGGGGCTCCTCTCGATCACCGACCTCGCCCGCGCACTCGAGCTCGCGCGCCCTCGCAGTGCTCTCACGCGAGGTTAGTTCCCGCGCGTAGTTCCCCGCAGGAAGCTCCGCGGAACCGCGGATGGCCGGCGGCGGTCGCGGCGGCAAGCTCTGCGTATGGCGCGCAAGCGGATCGTCATCCTCGGCTGCGGAACGGGCGGCACGATGGTCGCCAACCGCCTACGCAGGCGGTTGGACCCCGACGAAGCCGAGATCCACGTCGTCGACCGTGACGACCGCCACGTCTACCAGCCGGGGCTGCTCTTCGTCCCCTTCGGCCTCACCTCGCTCGAGGAGATCGTCCGGCCGCGCGAGCGGCAACTGCGCGACGGCATCGTCTTCCACGAGCGAGAGATCGACGCGGTCTGGATCGAGCGGGACGAGCTCCTGCTCGACGACGGCACCACCGTCCCCTACGACGTGCTCGTCGTCGCCACGGGATCGCGTCTGCAGCCGGAGGAGACGGAGGGGCTCACCGGCCCCGGCTGGAACGAGCGCGCCTTTACTTTCTACAACCCCGAGGGAGCGGCCGCGCTGGCGACGGCGCTCGAGCGCTTCGACGGCGGACGGGTAGTCGTCAACCTCGTCGACATGCCGATCAAGTGCCCCGTCGCGCCGCTGGAGTTCGCCTTCCTCGCCGAGTGGTACTTCCGTGAGCGCGGGATCAGGGACCGGGTTGACCTCGTCTACTCCACCCCGCTCGACGCCGCGTTCACGAAGCCGATCGCCTCGGAGCATCTGGCCGGCCTGCTCGACGAGAAGGCGATCGAGCTCGTCACCGAGTTCAACGCGGGCGAGGTCGACTCGGAGCGCGGCAAGCTGATCTCCTACGACGGGCGCGAGCTCGACTTCGACCTGCTCGTGACGGTGCCGCTGCACGGCGGAGCGGCCTTCGTCGAGCGCTCACCCGGCCTGGGCGATGCGCTCGGGTTCGTCCCGACCGACAAGGGCACGCTGCAGTCGAAGGCGCGCCCGAACGTGTTCGCGCTCGGGGATGCCGCCGATCTGCCGACGTCGAAGGCCGGCTCCGTCACGCATTTCGAGGCCGAGGTGCTGACCGAGAACGTCGCCCACTTCCTCGCAGGCGAGGAGCTCGTGCCGGGCTACGACGGCCACGCGAGCTGCTTCATCGAGACCGGCTTCCACAAGGCCCTTCTGATCGACTTCAACTACGAGACGGAGCCGCTGCCGGGCCATTTCCCGACTGCGCTCGGGCTCCCACTCCTGCGCGAATCGCGCGTCAATCACCTCGGGAAGCTGATGTTCCAGTGGCTCTACTGGCACGTGCTGCTCCCCGGCCGCGACCTGCCCGCAATCGGGCCGACGATGCCCGCCGCCGGCAAGAAACGCGTTCTGTCGATCACGAGCTGAGGAGGACGAGATGACCATGACCCTGATCGCAGATGCCCCGGTCGACGTCGACGCCGAGGGCTTCATGACCGACCCCGGCCAGTGGAACGAGACGATCGCCGAGGCGATCGCCCGCCAGTACGGAGTTCCCGAGCTCACCGATCGGCACTGGCTGGTCGTCCGGTTCATGCGCGAGCGGTACCTGTCGACGGGCAATGCGCCCTCGATCCGCGCGCTGGGCAAGGAGTCCGGCGTTCCGGTCAAGGAGCTCTACGCGCTCTTCCCCAAGGGCCCGGCGAAGCTCGCGGCCAGGATCGGCGGCATCCCCAAGCCCACCGGCTGCATCTGAGGAGGACGAGATGACGATGATGTACACACCCGACCACCTCGAGCTCGAGCTCCAGGCTCCCACTTCCAGGCGCGAGACGATCGAGAAGGTCTCGATCGTGGTCTCCAAGGGCTCCCTCGAAGGCGTCTATCCCGGTCTGATCATGGCCAACGGCGCCCGCATGGAAGGCATCGAGGCCGACCTGTTCTTCACGTTCTTCGGGCTCGACGCGATCCGCAAGGACCGCTTCGAGAAGATCAAGGTGGCGACGGTCGGCAACCCCGGCCTGCACATGCCGACCCTGCTCGGCGCGATCCCCGGCTTCTCCGCGCTCGCCACGAAGATGATGAGGCGGCAGATGGAGAAGATCGACATCCCGCCGATCCCCGAGTTCATGGAGCTCGTCTCCGACTCCGGGGTGCGCCTCTACGCCTGCAAGGCGACGGTCGACATGTTCGGGCTGACGATGGACGACTTCATCCCGCAGGTGGAGAGCATCATCAGCGTCGGCGAGTTCTACGAGAAGGCCGCCGGCGGCCAGATCGTCTTCACCTAGCGCTCCACCAGCTCACAGCGACATAAAAAGGGCCCGCTCTTCGCGGGCCCTTTGTGACCTTCGTGGAGTCAGTCTCGCTTTCGTCTGCTCTTTCGAGAGGGCTTTCGGGGGGTTCTTCCTACTCCGCCTTCTCTCTGGAGCTTCTTTCTACTTGCGGACTGTTCTCTCCGCAATCCAATCGTCGCCGAACGCCGCGGCTGAGGCATCCGTACCTTCACCGATCCGGCTCCGTAGTTCTCCGCGACGGTCTGCGGATTGGTCAGGACGCTTGCACAACGCCGCCGAACTAGCCTCGGCGCAAGACCTCGATTCAGGAGACAACAATGGCTTCTCACCCAACGTACGGCGACCACCACGCGGAGACCGACTCGGGCGCGTTCTTCAAGGCGGCAGCTCTGCTGCTCGGAATCGCCGTCGGGATCCTCGGGTTCTTCGCCCTCATGATGTGGAGCGACGCGCACAACGCGCGAGACGACGCGAACGCGGCGGCGTCGGCTGCGCAGCCGGCTGCGCAGCAGCACGCGGGGGCACTCCCGCTCAACAGCTTCGCCGGCGTCGTTCCGCCGAACGCCCAGGCCCTGGCCGAGGCGCACAAGGCCTATGACGCGACGCTCCCGCCTGCGCCCGCGGGCCCGGTCGCGAAGATTCACCTGACCCTGAAGGACATGACCGTCCAGATCGCACCGGGCGTCAAGTACAACACCTGGTCGTTCAGCGGCCACGGCGCCCCGGGGCCGATCCTGCACGTCCGCCAAGGCCAGCTGGTCAAGATGACGCTGACCAACGGCGGGACGATCCCGCACTCAATCGACTTCCACGCCGCGCGCATCGCGCCGAACATTGCCTTCCGCGACGTCGATCCGGGCAAGTCCTTCTCGTTCCAGTTCCGGGCTGGCGACCCGGGTGTCTTCATGTACCACTGCGGCACGAAGCCGGTGCTGATGCACATCGCGAACGGGATGTACGGCGCGATCGTCGTCACGCCGACGACGCCGCTCCCGAAGGTCGACAAGAACTACGTCCTCGTCGCCAGCGAGTGGTACATGACCACCGACGGGATCAAACAGGCGGCGTCGTTCGACATGGCCAAGGCGCACGCGATGGAGCCCGACTGGACGACGTTCAACGGCTACGCGAACCAGTACGTCACGCATCCGCTGACGGCGGACCCCGGTGACACCGTCCGGCTCTGGGTGGTCGCGGCCGGGCCGACGCTCGACACCGACTTCCACGTCGTGGGAACGATCTTCAACAGGGCGTGGCCGAACGCGAACATCAGCGGCACCCCGCAGCACGGCGTGCAGACGGTGCAGGTGCCCGCCGGCGGCGGAGGCGTCTTCGACGTGAAGATCGACCAGCCGGGCCTCTATCCATTCGTTTCCCATGCCTTCGCGCACGTCGACCTGGGACAGGTCGGGTTGCTCAAGGTCGGGAATCCGCCGGGTACGATGTCGCATTGACAGAGCACGCCCTCAGCGGGGCTTCGCGCAACGGCCTCCTGAGCCGTCTCAAGCGCACGCTTCATCCCCAGCGGCAGCCCGCCCTGCACCCCTCGGCCTCGTTCAGCGCGACGATGCGCGTACGGCTCGAGAACCACCCGGGCGCGTTCGCGTCACTGGCCGACGCGATCGGCGACGCGGGTGGGCTCCTGGGGGCAATCGACCTCGTGCGTGTCGGGCGCGGGCACAAGGTGCGGGACGTGACATTCCTCGCGGCCGACGCCGCGCACGTCGAACGGATCCTGGAAGCCGTCCGCCGCGTGCACGGGATCGAGGTCGAGCACGTCTCCGACCGCACCTTCCTCGCCCACCTCGGCGGCAAGCTCGAGGTGACCCCCCGCACCCCGCTCAAGACGCGCGACGACCTCTCGATCGCCTACACGCCTGGCGTCGGCCGGGTCTCGTCCGCGATCGCGGCAGATCCCTCGAAGGTCTGGTCGCTCACGATCAAGCAGAACACCGTCGCCGTCGTCAGCGACGGAACGGCGGTGCTCGGGCTCGGCGACATCGGCCCTGAGGGCGCGCTGCCAGTGATGGAGGGCAAGGCCGTCCTCTTCAAGGAGTTCGGCGGGGTCGACGCCTGGCCAATCTGCCTGGCGACGAAGGACGTCGACGAGATCGTGGCCGCGGTCAAGGCGATCGCCCCGGTGTTCGGCGGGATCAACCTCGAGGACATCTCGGCCCCGCGCTGCTTCGAGATCGAGCGCCGGCTCCGCGAGGAGCTCGACATCCCCGTCTTCCACGACGACCAGCACGGCACGGCGATCGTCGTCCTCGCATCGCTGATCAATGCGCTGCGCGTCGTCGGCAAGGAGCTTCCGGACGTGCGCATCGTCATGACCGGCGTCGGCGCCGCCGGCACGGCGGTCACCAAGACGCTGCTCGCCGCGGGCGCGAGGGACATCGTGGGGTGCGACCGGGTGGGCTCGCTGTTCACCGGCCGGCCTCAGCTCTCATCCGCCAAGGTGGAGTACGCGGAGCTGACCAACCCCCGCGACCTGCGTTGCTCGGCCGACGAGGCTCTCGACGGCGCGGACGTGTACATCGGCCTCTCGACTCCGGGCGCGGTGAGCGCCGAGGCGATCCGGCGGATGACCGATCGCGCGATCGTGTTCGCGATGGCGAACCCCGTCCCCGAGGTGATGCCTGAGGAGATCGACCGCGACGTCGAGGTGATCGCGACCGGCCGCTCCGACTACCCGAATCAGATCAACAACGTCCTCGCCTTCCCGGGTGTCTTCCGTGGCGCGCTCGACGTGCGGGCGAGCCAGATCACGAAGGAGATGGAGGTCGCGGCGGCGCACGCGATCGCGTCCGTGGTCAAGCCCGAGGAGCTCGAGGCGGACTACATCGTCCCGAGCGTCTTCAACCGCGAGGTCGCGCCGGCTGTCGCGGAGGCTGTTGCGGACGCGGCGGACCGATCGGGAGTGGCACGGCGAGCGAGGCACGGCCGAGAACCGGATCCGTCCGAGCTCCGGGTCGACTGACGGAACTTGCAGCGAGCTGGGGGTCGGTAGTTTCCCTCAGGCTCGATCGGGCTGGATCCGGATGACTTTGCCGGGGGCGAGGCCGATTCTTGGACCATGGGCGCGCCTCCCTGGAAGATCAAGGTCGTCGAGCCGATCGAGCTCGTTGGGCCCGAGGCCAGGCGCCTGGCGCTCGAGCGGGCCGGATTCAACACCTTCCTGCTCCGTTCCGAGGACGTCTACATCGACCTCCTCACGGACAGCGGCACCTCGGCGCTCTCCCAGGAGCAGCGGGCCGCGATGGAGCTCGGGGACGAGGCGTATGCAGGCTCGCGGAGCTTCTTCCGGCTCGAAACGGCGGTCCGGGAGGTCTACGGCTATCGGCACCTGATCCCTACTCACCAGGGACGCGGCGCCGAGCATCTGCTCGCGCGTGTGCTCGTCGAGCCGGGGCAGATCGTCCCCTCGAACCTCTACTTCACGACGTCGCGCGAGCACGTCGAGCTCGCCGGCGGGATCTGGGTCGACGTCGCCGTGCCGGAGGCGACCGATCCCGGCGCGAACCTCCCGTTCAAGGGCAACATCGACCTGAACGCGCTCGACAAGGTCCTGTCTTCGGCGACGAGCGACGGCATCGCATATGTGCGCCACGAGGCCTGCGTGAACATGGCCGGAGGGCAGCCCTTCTCAGTCGACAACCTCGCCGAGGTGCACCGGCTCGCGCACGAGCACGGGGTCCCACTGATCCTCGACGCCACCCGGATCTCCGAGAACGCCGTCTTCGTCAAGGATCGGGAGCCGGGCTGGAGCGACTGGCCGCTCCCGGAGATCATCCGCGCGATCGCCGACCTCAGCGACGGAGCGGTCTTCTCCTCCAAGAAGGATCACTTCGTCCCGATCGGAGGCTTCCTCGCTCTCAACGACGACCGCCTCGCCGAGCGGGCCCGCGAGCTCGTCGTGGTCTACGAAGGCTTTCCGCACTACGGCGGGCTTGCGGGCCACGACATGGAGGCTCTCGCGCAGGGCATCGGCGAGTCGACCGACGAAGCCACGGTGCGGCACTACGTCTCGCAGGCCGCGTACCTCGGTGGGCTGCTCGAGGAAGCGGGTGTCCCGATCGTGATCCCGGTCGGTGCCCACGGCGTGTTCCTCGACGCAAAGAGGTTCCTCCCGCACATCCCGCAGGAGCAGTTCCCGGCGCAGGCCCTCGCGGCGGCCATCTACCTCGCGGGCGGCGTGCGCTCGATGGAGCGCGGCATCGTCTCCGGCCAGCACGGCTCCGAGCCGTACGACGGGCTCGAGCTCGTGCGCCTCACGATTCCGCGACGCGTGTACACGCAGGAGCACCTTTCCTACGTGGCCGACGTGATCGTGGGCGTGCACGAACGGGCCGACGAGGTGCACGGGCTGCGAATGACGTACGAGCCGGAGCACCTCCGCTTCTTCCAGGCGCGATTCGACCCCCTCGCGCCGCTCCCTCGACCTGCGCGCGTCTGAGATGTCCGCGGGCGCTCCTCGACGCGCACGCCGATTCGTGCTCACAGGGGTGGCGGTCTCACTCTGCGCGACAGCGCTGCTCGCGATCGGGATCCTCCTCTTCGGCAACTTCGGCGACACCGAGGGCCGGATTCTGGGGACGACGCTGATGCTCGCCGGATACGGGCTCGTCGCGCTGCCGGCCGGCTTCCTGCTCGACCAGTCGCGTCATCGCCCGCTCGCAGCGGCCATCGTGGCACTCGCAAGCGCCGGCCTCACGCTCGGCCTGGTCAGCATCTGGGGCGGCGAATCCGAGACGCTGGGCAAGTCGATCGTGACCGTCACCGTCTTCGCCCTGGCCGCGTCCCAGACGGGCGCGCTCGCCGCCCGCCGGCAGGAGACCGACCCGTCCTCTGTCCGCACCATCTTCGCGATCTCGTGCGGGCTCGCGCTTCTCCTGACCGTGATGGCGACGGCGGCCGTCTGGGCGGAGCCCAACACCCAGTTCTACTTCAGAATCCTCGGAGCGCTGGCCGTGCTCGACGTCCTCCTGGTGGCCCTGCAGCCGCTACTGGCTCTCGCACGCCCTCGCGAGGAGATCTACCACCTGACCGTCGGCCTCGAGCGCGGCGAGGAGCTCGAGACCGAGGTCGAAGCCCCCGATTTCGCCGCCGCCGCCGCTCGGGCGATCCGCGAGACCGAGCGCGCCGGTCGCCGAGTTCGGCGGGTCGCGCGGGTCTAGGCGACGAGCAGGCCGGTGGCCGTTCCAACCGTGTCGAAGGCCGCTAGCGAACGATCGAGGTGCTCCGGCTCGAGCGCGGCAGACATCTGGACCCGGACCCGCGCCTTCCCTTCCGGCACGACCGGGTACCCGAAGCCCGTCACAAAGACGCCTTCGTCCAGGAGCCGTTTGCTGAGCTCGATCGCGAACGAGGTCTCGCCCACGATGATCGGGATGATCGCCGCATCGCCGTCGAGCGGCTGGAAGCCGGCCTCCGCGAGCCGCTTGCGGAACGTGACCGTGTTCGCCTGGAGCCGGTCGACAAGGGCGGGCTGAGAGCGGAGCACACGCACTGCAGCCAGTGCGCCGCAGGCGATCGAGGGCGGGATCGCGTTGGAGAAGAGCTGGGGCCGGGAGCGCTGCGCGAGCAGGTCGCAGACCTCGCGGGACGACGCGACGAAACCACCGGCGGCGCCCCCGAGCGCCTTGCCGAGCGTGCTCGTGATCACGTCGATCTCGCCGAGCAGGCCGTAGTGCTCCGCAATCCCCCGCCCCGTTGCGCCCATGACGCCCGTCCCGTGCGAGTCGTCGACGATCACGATGGCGTCGTGCTCGCGCGAGAGCTCGACGATCTCGGGCAGCCGTGCGATGTCCCCCTCCATGCTGAACACGCCGTCCGTGACGACGATCTTCCTCTGGCCGGCCTCACAGGTTCGAAGCGTGTCGCGCAGTGCGTCCATATCCGAGTGCGGGAAGACGACCTTGCGCGCAGGCTTCGCGAGGCGCATGGCGTCGACGATGCTCGCGTGGTTCAGCTCGTCCGAGATCAGCACCGTGTTCTCGTCGGTCAGCGACGGGATCACCGCCTCGTTCGCGTTCCAGCAGGAGGCGTAGGTCAGCGCCGCCTCCGTTCCGACGAGGTCCGCGAGCGCCGCCTCGAGCTCGAGGTGCGGCTCGAACGTGCCGCAGATGAAACGAACCGAGGCCGTGCCGGCACCGTAGCGGTCAAGCCCGGATTTCGTCGCTTCGATCACGGCCGGATGGGAGGCGAGGCCGAGGTAGTTGTTCGAGGACAGGACGATCACCTCGCCCCGGCCCTCCATCTCGACCACAGGGCCCTGCGGGGAGCGCAGCGTCAGGAAGGTCTTGTACGTGTTCGCGGCGCGTAGCGCGTCGAGCTCGGCGGCCACCTGCTCGCGCAGCCGATCGCTCACGCAGACACCCGCTCAGCGGCCGTGGCCGCCCGGTCGACCGCCTCGATGCCGCTCGGGAAGAGGACGACCTTGCAGGCGCGTCCCGCATCGAGCTCGGCGAGCCCCTGGTCGAAGCCGGTGAGTGGGAAGCGGTGGGTGATCAGCGGGCGAAGGTCGACGACGCCGTGCTCGAGCAGCCACCGAGTCGTGTACCACGTCCCGAATACCTGGCGGCCGCTGAGCGCCGTCACGGTCAGGTTCTTGAAGATCAGCGACTCCGCGATGTCCACCTCGACGGGGCGGGACGGGATCCCGAAGAGCACCACATGGCCCCCGTTCCGGACGATTCGGAACGAGTCGCCGATCGCATCCGGCGAGCCGGACATCTCGAAGACGACGTCTAGGTGCGCCCCCTCGTTTCGCTCGATGAACCAGGCCGGCACGTCCAGGACGTCGTCGACCTTCACGGCGTCCGTGGCACCCATCGTGTGCGCGAGAGCCAGGCGGTACGCAACCCGATCCGAGGCCAGCACTCGCCCGGCTCCGGAGGCCCGCGCAATCGCGATGCTGAACAGCCCGACCGGGCCGCAGCCGAGGATCCCGACCGCCTTCCCCGCGAGATCGTGCGTGCTCGTTGCGAAGACCGCGTTCCCGAACGGCTCCTGGAGCGTCGCGATCTCGGGCGGAAGCTTCGATCGGTCGTTGAGCCAGATCACGGACTCGGGCACGGCCACATACTCCGCGAAGGCGCCGTCTCTGTCGACGCCGAGGATCTGGGTCTGCTCGCACATGTGGGCCTGCCCCGTTCGGCAGTGGAAGCACATGCCGCAGGTGACGTGGCTCTCTGCCGAGACGTAGTCACCGGTCGCGACGTGGCGCACGTTGCGGCCGACGTCGACGATCGTTCCGGCGAACTCGTGGCCGAGCGTCAGAGGCGGCTCGACCCTGTGCGCGGCCCAGTCGTCCCAGTGGGAGATGTGCAAATCCGTTCCACAGAGGCTCGCGGCCTCGACGCGGACGAGGACGTCGTCGTCGCCGAGGGCCGGGAGCGGCACCTCATCGAGGACGAGCCCCGGCTCGGGCCGGAGCTTGCGGACCGCCCACATCGTCTCCGGCACTACGCGTCTACTCCTCGACCAGGTCGACGACGTCGGAGAGCGGCCGACGCAGCGTCGGCTCGGTGATCGGACCGTACCCGAGCCGGAGCACGAGTTGCGGCACACGAACGCCTGCGAGCCGGGCGACCGAGGCGCGGAGCTCGGCCACCTCGACCGGCTGGTTGAGGAACGAGGCCGAAACCCCGTCCTGGGCCGCTCGGAGCAGCACGCGCGTGAGCGCCTGCCCGGCAGCGAGCCAATCCGGTGGGCCGTCATCCGATGTGCCCAGGACAGCGAGGACCGGCGAGCCCGCCGCGATCTTGCGATCGTGCGCGGCCTTGCCCTTCCCGACGTCGAACGTTCTGACGACGAGCGGCGCGAACTGGACCGGAGCGCGCGGGATGTCGAGCGCCTCGCTCGTCATGCCGTCCCGCATCTGGCGCCGGCCGGCGTGCATCCACGCCGCGAGCTCGCGCCGAAAGCTCGGATCCGCGAACTGCCGTTTGTCCCCCTCGGCGACGAGGGAGCCGAGCTGACTCCGCTCCTCGTCCGCGGCGAGGATCCGGAGGTCCGCTCCCTCGTCGGCGGCTGCGCGCTTCAACTCGGCGAGCAGCTCATCGGGAACGGGGCGCGCTTCGAACCTGCTGCGGTTCGTGTGGCGGGCCGAAATCGCCCAGAACAGGAGCTTTTCCGCGCGCGTCGGCGTCCGCGCCTCTCCGAGGCCGATTCGTGCCAGCAGGTCGGGCTCGTCGTCGCGCGGCAGAAGCTCGACCTTCTCTTCGAACCCGTAGTGGCGAATCGCCGTCCGCAGCGTGAACAGCGCGGCGCCGCAGCTCATCAGGAGCTCCCTGTCGTCCGGGTCGACCACGGGGAGGGCGCGACTGCGATCGGCGAACAGCTCGACCGCGTCATCGGCAAGCTTGAAACGCCAGGGTTGGCTGTTGTGGCTCGACGGGGCCTGAATCGCGTACCGGAGCAGGTATGCGAGCTTCTCGATCGGCTGCCCTCGGGACGGAAACTCGCTCAGCGCCAAGTCGATCTGGGCACGAGCCATGGCCGAGACCTCGCCGCGCTCGTGACGTCCCATGGCCGCCTCGATCTCGACGATCGTGGACGTCTCGTCGTCGTACTCGAGCAGCGGGAGATAGACCTCTTCTTCCTTCCGGAAGTGCGCGTCCAGCAACGCGTGGATGCCGTACAGGAGCGCCTGCAGCGTCGGGGCGTCGTGGACGTCCGCAGCCTCGAGCTCGTCGATCCGCTCGCGCAAGAGCTTGTGGTCGAAGGTCATGCCTGCCGTCGAGAGTGGATGGGGGAGCTGGTGCGCGATCTGCGGATACAGCCAGGCCTCCTCCGCCTCGGCGTGCAGTCTCAACTCGCCGCGAAGGAAGTCGAGGATCTCGGCAACCACTGCGCGACGTTGGTCGAGCCGGAGCGAGGGAACCTCGCGGGCAACCTCTGCGATCTGCTCGACGCGCGGCCTGAGGCTGTCGTGTCGGGATCGAAGCGGCTCTGTCAGCTTCTGCGCCATCGCCACAACCCTCACCCGAGCCGTCCGCGAGGGCATCCGCGCGGGCACGGTTCGGAGTACGGGTTTTCCGAAGTCCGTACTTGACCGTAACACTGATCGGCGCCGCTTCGGATGCCGACGCGGCGCGGGCGATCGATCATTTGGGCATGGGGATCGGCGAGCCCACCTCGAGAGTTCCGCGACTCGCCGGTGATTTCAGTTCGCCGGGCGAGCTCGTCGCGATCATCGGCTGGGGACAACGCACCAGCGGTGAGCTCGCAGAGGAGTGGTTGAAACGCGGCATCCCGGCCGTGCTGCTGTCACCACCGGAGGCGGTCAGCCTGCTCGCACCGGGTGACACCGCGCTCGCCCGGCTCGACGTCCGGCCGACGCTGGACGGCATCGAGGAGGGGCTGGACGCATTCGCGGAGCTCGTACACCGCGGCGTGCGTGTCCTCAACTCCCGGTCGGCGCTCGTCCACGCGCACGACAAGCTGCTGACCGCGCAGTGCCTCGTCGCTGCAGGGATCCCTCATCCGAAAACCGTGCACCTGCCGCGCGCGGGCGCTCCGCTCGGACTGCGGCCTCCACTCGTCGTCAAGCCCCGTTTCGGCAGCTGGGGCATCGACGTCTTCCGCTGCGACAGCGACGACGAGGTCGAAGCCGTGATTCGTGCCGTCCGCGATCGCCCGTGGTTTCGGCGGCACGGAGCCCTGCTCCAGGAGCTCGTGCCCCCGACCGGCCGCGACATCCGGCTTCTCGTCGCCGACGGCCGTGTCGTCGGCGGCATCCAGCGAGTTGCGCCGCCGGGCGAGTGGAGGACGAACGTCTCGCTCGGTGCGGCACGGCGATCGGTGACTCCGTCTCCCGAGCTCAGCCGCCTCGCGATCGCAGCGGCAGCTGCAATCGGAGGAGATTTCGTCGGCGTCGACCTGCTCCCGCTCGCCGACGGCTATGCCGTGATCGAGCTGAACGGCGCCGTGGAGTTCGACCGGAGCTACGACCTGGAAGGGCAGGACGTGTACGAGCAGCTCGCGGCTGCGCTCGGAGTGCGACGTACAACCCCGGTGCCGGGCCGATGACCGCGACCCAACCAAGCCTGTTTCCAACCGACTCCGAGTACGAGACGTTGACCCGCCAGCTTTCGCCGGACGCTCTCTGGGAGCGGGTGTTCACGGTCGCCCCGCTGGTGATCGTCGGCTCGAAGGAGGCAGACGGCACCTACGACCTCGCGCCGAAGCACATGGCGATGCCACTCGGCTGGCGACGTCGTTACGGCTTCGTCTGCACACCGCGGCACCGCACCTACAGGAACATCGAACGCCACGGCGTGTTCACGGTCAGCTTTCCTCGCTCGTTCCAGATCGTGCAGGCTGCGCTCGCCGCTTCGAGCCGCGAACAGGACGGGACGAAGCCCGCCCTCGCCGCGTTGCCCACATTCCTCGCGCGAGAGGTGGACGGCGTGCTCGTCCACGGCTGCTATGCGTTCCTCGAATGTGAGCTCGACCGGTTCGTCGACCTCGACGACGCAGAGCTCGTGATCGGACGAATCGTCGCCGCCTCGGCAGTCGAGGAGGCGATCCGCGATCCGGACCGAGACGACGCCGAGCTCCTGCGCCGCGTGTCTCCGCTCGCATATTTGAGCCCGTCGCGCTTTACCGCGATCGAGGACTCACGCTCCTTCCCGTTCCCCGCCTCTTTCAGCAGATGACTGAAGCCATCGCAGCCGGTCCTGAAGTTCTGGACTGGCTTTGTGATCGCCAGGAGCAGATGGCCGATCTCCTTGGACGCCTCGTCCTGGCCGAGTCTCCGTCGCTCGTCCCCGGCTCCGAGACCGCGGCTCTCGAGCTGCTCTCCAACGAGCTCGAGCGGACCGGCTTCCAGACTCGCGTGCTCCCGGGGCACGACACCGGCGACCACCTGTTCGCCCGCCCCCGAAGCCGGCGGAGGAACGGCCGCTACCAGCTGATCCTGGGCCACGTCGACACTGTGTGGCCACTCGGAAGCGCCGGCGGGACCCGAACGGGGCGCGACGACGGCCGCTTCTACGGGCCGGGTACGTACGACATGAAGGGCGGCCTCGTGCAAATCGTCTTCGCCCTGGCAGCGCTCCGCGACCTCGGGCTCGAGCCCGCGGTGGCGCCGGCGCTCCTCATCAACTCGGACGAGGAGATCGGGAGCATCGACTCGGCCCGGTACATCCGTCTGCTCGCACGAGGCGCGGCCCGTGCGTTCGTCCTCGAGCCGCCAGCGGGGCCTACCGGACTGCTGAAGACCCGGCGGAAGGGAGTCGAGCGCTTCGAAGTCGTCGTCACCGGGCGAGCAGCGCACGCGGGAACGAATCCGGAGGAGGGCGCAAGCGCGATCCTGGAGCTGTCGCGCCTCGTCCAGGAGCTCTTCGCGCTGAACGACAGCTCTCACGGCGTGACTGTCAACGTCGGCACGATCGACGGCGGTCTCAGGGCGAACGTGGTCGCCCCGGTGGCGACGGCACTCGTCGACGTCCGCGCTCCGAACGAGTGCGCCGCGGCCGCGGTCGCACACGCGATCCGCTCGCTCCAGCCGGCGAAGCGCGGCACGACCGTCACCGTCCGGGCCGACTCCGGCCGGCCGCCGATGCCCGCCACGGACCGCAACCGCGCCCTGTTTCGCCGGGCACAACGGCTCGCCCGCGGCCTGGGGTTGCACATCGAGGAGGCTCCGCTCGTCGGCGGGGCATCCGACGCGAACCTGACGAGCGGGCTGACCGCGACCCTCGACGGGCTCGGCGCGGTCGGTGACGGAGCTCACTCACCGGACGAGCACGTCGTCGTTTCCGCCCTCCCCCAGCGTGCGGCCCTCCTGGCGCTCCTCCTGCTCGAGGACGCCTGGCCGAATCCGTAGTTTCCACGGCCGCTGAATCGCGGTCGCCGCCGATGGCGGAGACGCCGGCCTCCCGGACGCTTGGAGTGCCAAGGGAGGTGCGAGGTGACGCTGCAAGCCACGAGACCCAAGCCGCCGCCGGCGGCCACCCGGACGACCAGCCGGGCAAGTCGAGCACAGGAAGACAGGCGCACCCGCCATTGGGCCTGGCTCGCCGCCGGCTTTCCATTCGCGTTTGCCGTGCCGTTCCTGCTGGCAGACGTGCTCGACCTGAACCGCGATCTCTTCTACGGCCTCTATGCGCTGGCCGTCGCCTGCTTCGTCACAGCCTGGGCCATCGACACTCGGCTCACCCGCCGCGACTTCACGCGCAACTGGCGCTGGGGGCTCGTGCTGGGAGCCGTCGGCGCCGTCGTGATGGCGGTCATCGTCATGCACACGGAAGACGCAACCGGCCGTCCAGGAGGCGTCGATCTCGCCGCCGCCGTCCTGTGGCGCGGGGTGCTCTACGGCGTCACCGACGGAGTACTGCTGTCCGTCTTTCCGATTCTCGCCGTCTTCGCGGCTTTCGCGGGCACCAAGCTCCGGAGCCGTGTCGCCGGCAAGGTGCTGATCGGGACGATCGCGATGGTCGCCTCGATCGGGATCACGAGCGCGTACCACCTGGGGTACTCGGATTTCCGTTCGGCGAAGGTGCGAAAGCCGATCGTCGGTGACGTGGTCTGGAGCATGCCCACGCTCTTGACCCTGAGCCCGCTCGGAGCGCCGATCGCGCACGCCGGCCTCCACGTCAGCGCTGTGCTGCACAGCTACGAGACTGACACGTTCCTCCCACCGCACGAGCCTGGGCAGACGCCGGCGAATCCGTAGTTTCCACGGCCCTCGAATCGCGGTCGTCGCCGATGGCAGAGCGTCGGTCTTGGACGAGCCTGCGATTTGGAGCAAGAGAAATTGGGGGTGCGAGATGGCTGTTGACGTCGCAGCACGACCGAGATCGGCACCGCCAGCCCAACCCACGCGAGAGCGGATCGTCGAGGCCCGTGAGGTCTTGAAGACGTACGAGACGGGCAAGGTCGAAGTGCACGCCCTGCGTGGGATCACCCTTGGGGTGGGCCGCGGTGAAATGGTCGCGATCATGGGCCCGAGCGGCTCCGGCAAGACCACCCTGCTGAACTGCCTGTCGGGGCTCGACTCGATCACGGCCGGCGACGTCCGGATCGAAGGCGTGTCGCTGGCCGAGATGTCCGATCGCGAGCGCACCGACTACCGCGCGAGGCGGATGGGCTTCGTCTTCCAGTTCTACAACCTGATGCCGGTGCTGAGCGCGCTGGAGAACGTGGAGCTGCCGCTCCTCGTCGCCGGGATCACCCCGAAGGAGGCCCGGCGAAAGGCGCTCGACGCGCTCGAGCTGGTGGGCCTGCGCGAGTGGGCCGAGCACGTCCCGGACGAGCTCTCCGGCGGCCAGCGGCAGCGCGTGACGATCGCCCGCGCGCTCGTCAACAACCCCGCAATCGTCTGGGCCGACGAGCCGACCGGCGACCTCGACAGCGAGAACGCCGACGAGATCGTCGCCCTGATGAGACGACTGAATCGAGAGCACGCCCTGACCTTCCTGATCGTCACGCACGACATCGGCGTCGGCCGCAAGACCGACCGGATCGTGCGAATGGTGGACGGCCGGATCGTGAGCGAAGAGGTGCTGGAGGTGAACCGATGATTGCGAGAGCGACAATGGCCGAGATCGACCCGGTGCGGATGAGCGTCGACGACGCCGTCGAGCTCTTCCGCGAGTCCGTCATTCCCGCGCTCCATGAGCAGCCGGGCTATGAAGGCGTGTACGTCCTCGTCGCGCCCGAGGGAGAGGCACTCGTGCTGACCTTCTGGGACAGCGAGGCGTCCGCGGATGCGGGGCTCGCCGGGAGCCGGAGCTTCTACAGAGAGCAGGTCGAGAAGTTCGTGACGATCTACGCCGCGCCGCCCGGCCGCGAGACGTACGACGTCGTGCTCGCGGAAGAGCCGGCCGCGGTCGGCTAGGGCTCTGCGATGAAAGAGCTGTTCGGCATCCCCATGGACACACTGGCAGCCGTGCTCGCCGTCCTGCTCGCGTGCATCGCCGGATCGGTCGGGATCCTCGCCCTACGCAACCGCGTCCTGCTCAAGCTCGGCGTTCGCAACCTTCTCCGCCGACGAGCGCGAACCGCCCTGATCGTCGTCGGGCTGATGCTCGGCACGACGATCATCGCCGCCGCGCTCGCGACCGGGGACACGATGAGCCACACGATTCGGGCGACTGCGACCAGGCAGCTCGGAGAGACGGACGAGATCGTCGCCGCGAGAGGTGCGGCCGACGACATCTCCGGCGAGCTCGGCGCGGCCAGCGGTACCGGCTACTTCCCTCAGGCAACGGTCGCCAGGGTCGGGCGCGCCCTCGCGGGCAAGAACCTGACCGATGGCGTCATGGGCGCGATCGTCGAGGACGTCGCCGTCCAGGCCCCGGTGCAGCGCCAGACCGAGCCGAGCGTCACGCTCTTCGCGTCCGATCCCGCGCGCATGGACGGGTTCGCGCCGATCAAAAGCGTCGAGGGCGGCAACGTCACGCTCGACCAGCTCGGGCGCGGCGAGGTTTATCTGAACAAGAGAGGCGCCGATGCCCTCGACGCTCGAGCCGGTGACCCCCTGCTCGTCTACGTCGGCGCAAAGCCCGTCCGGATGCGCATCCGCGAGGTCGTCCGCTTCGACGGCGCGACCACCGCCGACTCGGCGCTCCTCCTGCCGCTCGCACAGGCGCAGCGGCTGTTCGACAAGCCTGGGTTGATCAAGGGGATCGCGATCTCGAACCGGGGCAGCGGCGAGGCCGGCATCGGGCTCTCGGATCAGGTCGTGCGCACGTTGAAGCCGGTCGTGACACCACTCGGGCTTGAAACGTCGACCTCGAAGGCCGACGCGATCGAGCTCGCCGACAAGGCCGGCAATGCGTTCATGTCGATGTTCACGACCTTCGGCACGTTCTCGATCGCGGCCGGGATCCTGCTCATCTTCCTGATCTTCGTCATGCTCGCAGCAGAGCGACGAGGCGAGCTCGGAATCGCGCGCGCCGTCGGTACCCGCCGCGGCCACCTCGTCCAGATGTTCACGTTCGAGGGCGCCGCGTACGACCTGGTGGCCGCCGCCGTGGGCGCTGTCCTGGGCGCGCTGATCGCGTACGCGATGGTGCTCGGGATCGCGAGCGCGTTCGGCGCCGCCGACGAGGACGCCGGCATCCAGGTCCAGTACGCCGTCACGCTGCGGAGCCTCTTCGTCGCCTTCGCGATCGGAGGGCTGCTGACCCTGCTCGTCGTCGCGTTCTCGGCCTGGCGCGTCAGCGTCATGACGATCTCGGCGGCGATCCGGAACCTGCCCGAGCCCCGCCTTCCGCACAAGCGCCGCAAGCTGATCCTGGCGCTCGTCTGGATCGGGCTCGGCGCGCTCTTCACGGTCAGCGGAGCCGGCTCGGGCGCGGCCACGCCGATGATGCTCGGGATCTCGCTGATCCTGATCGGGCTCGTTCCGATCCTGCAGGTGATCGGCGTCTCCGAGCGGATTGCGTACACGGCCTGCGGGCTCGCGATCGTGGTCGCGATGCTCCTGCCCTGGAGCGCCTGGGAAGCCGTCTTCGGGCAGACCTCGATGGACTTCACGACCTGGGTCGTCGCCGGCCTGATGACGGTCATCGGCGCGGCCTGGGTGATGGTCTACAACGCCGACCTGATCCTCGGCGCGGTCGGGCTCGTCCTGTCGCGCTTCGGACGGCTCGTCCCCGTGGTGAAGATGGCGATCACCTACCCGCTCCGGGCCCGGTTCCGCACGGGCGCGACCCTGGCGATGTTCACCCTCGTCGTCTTCACGCTCGTCACTGGCACGGCTTCTTCCGGCTCCTTCCAGAAGGCGTTCGGCAACGTGGACGAGTTCGGCGGCGGCTTCCAGGTTCGGGCAGGAACCTCGGCCACGGCTCCGATCAGGAACATACACGCGGCGCTGCGGCATGCGCGGGGCATCGAACCGACGGACTTCACCGCGGTCGGCAGCCAGTCCGTGCTCTCGGTGAAGGCGCGCCAGCTCGGCACGGGCCGCAAGGCCGAGAGCTACGTCGCACGCGGCCTCGACCAGTCGTTCCTGCGGCACACGACCTTCGGCCTCGGCGCAATCGCGCACGGCTACGGCTCGCCCGCCGAGGTCTGGCATGCGCTCGCCACCCGGCCCGGCCTGGCGGTCGTCGACGCGACGGTCGCTCCTCGACGGGACAACTTCAACTTCGCGGTGCTTCCGGACTTCCAGCTCAGCGGCTTCTCCTTCGAGGACGGAGTCTTCAACCCGATCTCGATCTCGGTGCGCGACCCTCAGACCGGCCGCCATGTGCGCCTGACGGTGATCGGGATCCTGAAGGACACCGCGCCGCTCGAGATGGTTGGCATCTCCAGCTCACAGGCCACGTACCAGCAGGCGTTTCCGGGCCGGTTCGAGCCGACGATCCACTACTTCGCGCTGGCCCCTGGAGTCGACCCCGCCGCAACCGCGAAGAAGCTGGAGTCGGCCTTCCTCGCCAACGGGATGCAGGCCGAGTCGATTCAGAAGGTCGTCGACGACAGCCTCGCCGCCAGTCGGACGCTCAATCGGCTCATTCAGGCCTTCATGGGCCTCGGCCTGATCGTCGGCGTGGCCGCGCTCGGCGTGATCAGCGCGCGGGCCGTCGTCGAGCGTCGCCAGCAGATCGGGGTGCTGCGGGCGATCGGCTTCCGCCGCGGGATGGTGCAGGCGGTGTTCCTGATCGAGTCCTCGTTCATCGCGCTGACGTCGATCGTCGTCGGCACGATTCTCGGCGTCATCCTGGCCGAGAACATCATCAGGGACTCCGCAAAGCAGCCGAGCTGGGACAACCTGACCCTCGTCGTGCCGTGGACGACGTTCGCGGTCATCTTCCTGATCGTCTACGTCGTTGCGCTCGCGGCGACCTTCGCTCCTGCGATGCGCGCATCGCGGATCCGCCCGGCTGAAGCGCTTCGATACCAGTGAGGCGGGTAGTGTCGAGGGCGTGAGGACGCTCGACGGCGTCGGAACCGAGTCCGGCCCGCTGGTGCGCGAGGAGCTTCGCCTCCTCGACGCGTACTGGCGCGCGGCGAACTACCTGTCCGTCGGCCAGATCTTCCTGCTCGCCAACCCGCTGCTCCGAGAGCCGCTCGCACCCGAGCACGTCAAGCCGCGGCTGCTCGGCCACTTCGGGACGACCCCGGGGCTGAACCTCGTCTATGCCCACCTGAACCGGGCGATCCGGGCGCGTGACCTCCAGGTGCTCTACGTGACCGGGCCGGGGCACGGCGGCCCGGGACTGGTCGCGAACGCCTACCTGGAGGGCACCTACAGCGAGGTCTACCCGCGCGTGAGCATGGACGAAGAGGGCATGCGCGAGCTCTTCCGCCAGTTCTCCTTCCCCGGCGGGATCCCGAGCCACGTCGCGCCGGAGACGCCGGGATCGATCCACGAGGGTGGCGAGCTCGGCTATGCGCTGACCCATGCGTACGGCGCCGCGTTCGACAACCCCGAGCTGCTCGTCGCGTGCGTCGTCGGCGACGGCGAGGCGGAGACCGGCCCTCTCGCGGCCAGCTGGCACGCGAACAAGTTCCTGAATCCGAAGACCGACGGTGCGGTGCTGCCGATCCTGCATCTGAACGGCTACAAGATCGCGAACCCGACCGTCCTCGCCCGTATCCCCGAGGCGGAGCTGGTGTCGCTGCTCGAAGGCTACGGGCACCGCCCGATCCTCGTCACGGGCGGCTTCGACGGCGAGGCGCCGGCCGCCGTCCATCAGCGCTTCGCCGGCGCGCTGGACGCCGCGCTGGCCGAGATCGCGGCCATCCAGACGCACGCCCGCGAGACGGGAGCCGAGCTGAGGCGGCCGCGCTGGCCGATGATCGTGCTCCGCACGCCGAAGGGTTGGACGGGGCCGAAGGAGGTCGACGGCCTCCCGGTCGAGAACTCGTGGCGCTCGCACCAGGTTCCGATGACCGACGTCCGCGACAACCCGGAGCACCTCCGTGTGCTCGAGGAATGGATGCGCAGCTACGAGCCGGAGGAGCTCTTCGACGAGAACGGCACGCTGGTCCCCGAGCTCGCCGAGCTGCCGCCGAAGGGCGAGCGCCGGATGAGCGCGACCCCGTATGCGAACGGGGGCGTCCTGCTGCGCGAGCTCGTCCTCCCAGACTTCCGCGACTACGCGGTCGACGTGCCCGAGCCGGGCACCACGTTCAGCGAGGCGACGCGGGTGCTCGGCTCGTTCCTCCGTGACGTGATCGCGCGGAACCCCGAGAACTTCCGGCTGTTCGGGCCCGACGAGACCGCCTCCAACAGGCTGAGCGACGTCTTCGACGTGACCTCACGGCGCTGGGTCGCCGAGCTCGAGCCGACCGACCAGAGCCTCGCCGCGGACGGGCGGGTCATGGAGGTCCTCTCCGAGCACCTGTGCCAGGGCTGGCTCGAGGGCTACCTGCTGACGGGCCGGCACGGCCTTTTCAACTGCTACGAGGCGTTCATCCACATCATCGACTCGATGTTCAACCAGCACGCGAAGTGGCTGAAGGTGAGCGCACAGATCCCATGGCGGCGCCCGATCGCATCGCTCAACTACCTGCTCAGCTCGCACGTCTGGAGGCAGGATCACAACGGCTTCTCGCACCAGGATCCCGGCTTCGTCGACCACGTGATGAACAAGAAGGCCGAGATCATCCGCGTCTACCTGCCGCCGGATGCGAACACGCTTCTGTCCGTGGCCGACCACTGCCTACGGAGCCGGAACTACGTGAACGTGATCGTCGCGGGCAAGCAGCCGGCGCTCAACTACCTCTCGATGGAGGACGCGATCATCCACTGCACGCGGGGGCTCGGCGCGTGGGACTGGGCCTCGAACGACGAGGGCGGCGAGCCGGACGTCGTCCTAGGCTGCTGCGGGGACGTGCCGACGCTCGAGACGCTCGCGGCCGCCGCGATCCTGCGCGAGCACCTGCCGGAGCTCAAGGTGCGGGTCGTGAACGTCGTCGACCTGATGCGGTTGCAGCCCGAGAGCGAGCACCCGCACGGGCTGTCCGACGTCGAGTTCGACTCGTTGTTCACCACGGACCGGCCGATCGTCTTCGCCTACCACGGCTATCCGTGGCTGATCCACCGGCTCACGTACCGGCGAGCGAACCACGACAACCTCCACGTCCGCGGGTACAAGGAGGAGGGCACGACGACCACGCCGTTCGACATGGTCATGCTCAACGACCTCGACCGCTTCCACCTCGTGATCGACGTCATCGATCGCGTGCCGGGGCTGGCGTCGAAGGCGTCCGGGCTCCGACAGGACATGGTCGAGGAGCGCCTGCGCTGCCGTGTGTGGACGCGCGAGCGCGGCGAGGACGAGCCGTCGGTGCGTGACTGGGTCTGGCCTTACTGACGCGTTGTCTTCGGTGCTCACGGTCAACGCGGGCTCGACGAGCCTGAAGCTCTGCCTGGTCGAGGGCAAGAGCTCGCGACCGGTGGACGGTTTCGTGCCCGCCGACGCCGTCGGGCACCGCGTCGTGCATGGGGGCATGAAGTACGTCGAGCCGGTGCTGATCGACGACGAGGTCGAGCAGGCGATCGACGAGCTCTCGCGCATCGCGCCGCTCCACAACACTCCTGCACTGCGCGCGATCCGCGAGGCGCGCGCAGCCCTGCCGGACGTGCCGCACGTCGCCGTCTTCGACACGGCGTTCCACTCGACGATTCCCCCCGAGGCCTCGACGTACGCGATCCCGGAGCGCTGGCGCGACTGGGGCGTGCGCCGCTACGGATTCCACGGGATCGCCGTGCAGTCGGTCGTGTCGCAGCTCGACGCAGAGCGGATCGTGGCCTGCCACCTGGGCGGCGGCTGCTCGGTGACCGCTGTTCTCAACGGGCGCTCGGTCGACACGACGATGGGCTTCACCCCGCTCGAAGGCGTGCCGATGGCCACCCGCTCGGGCTCCGTCGACCCGGGAGTCCTGGTCTACCTCCTGCGCGAGCGCGGGCTGACCGTCGACGAGCTCGACGCCGCCCTCGAGCACGAGTCGGGCCTGGCAGCGCTGGGCGGGCTCGATGACCCGCTCGGCTTCTCCGTCTACACGTACCGGATCGCGGGCGCGGTGGCGCAGATGGCGATTGCGCTCCGCGGCCTCGACGTGCTCACGTTCTCGGGAGGCGTCGGCGAGAACCGGCCGGACGTGAGAGCTGCGATCGTCGAACGCCTGCTGTTCCTCGGCCACTTCAGCGTCGAGGTCGTTGTCGCGCGCGAGGACCTCGTCATCGCGGACGCGGTCCGCGACCTGCTCCGCTAGGGCGTCTGCCTGCGCAAGGTCGCCGCGCCGAGAGCTAGAGCGAGCAAGGTCACGGCGAGGACGATCGCCACGTCCAGCGCCAAGCGGGCGTCGATGACGTCGTCGCCGACCCGCTGCAGCGCGTCGTAGGCGTAGGTGAGCGGAAGGAAGGCGGCCGCGATCTCGAGCAGCCGGGCCATCTCGTCGCGAGGGACGATCAGGCCGCAGAGTAGGATCTGCGGGAAGACGAACGCGGGCATGAACTGCACCGCCTGGAACTCGGTGCGCGCGAAGGCGCTGAGCAGAAGCCCGAGCGCCATCCCGAGGACCGCGTTCGTGACCGCGAGGACGACGACGAGCCAGCGCGGGCCGGCCGTGTGCAGGTCGAGGAGCCCGAACGCCACGAGCGACACGAGCAGGGCCTGGACCGCTGCCACCGTGGCGAAGGCGATCCCGTACCCCAGGAGGAGATCGAGCTTCGCGATCGGCATCGCCATCAGGCGCTCGAGCGTCCCGGTCGTCCGCTCGCGCAGCATCGTGATCGAGGTGACGAGGAACATCGCGATGAACGGAAAGAGCCCGAGCAGCGGGACCCCGATCCGCTCGAACACGCCCGGGCTGTCGATGAACATGTACTTGAGAAGCGTGACCAGCGCGACGGGCACGACCATCAGGAGCGCGATCGTCCGGGGGTCACGCCGGAGCTGAGCGAAGACTCTGAGCGCGGTCGCCCAGGCTGCAGCGGGGCTCATCGACGCGCCCCTTCGACGAGGCGGAGAAAGCCGTCGTCGAGATCGTCGGCGCCCGTGCGGCGGCGGAGGTCGTCCGGGCTCCCCGTGGCGAGCAGGCGCCCCTCGTGCAGCAGCAGGAGCTCGTCGCAGTGCCTCGCCTCGTCCATGACATGACTCGAGACGAGGAGCGTCGTGCCCTTGCCCGCGAGCTCTCTGAACATCGCCCACAAGTCGCGACGCAGCAAGGGATCGAGCCCGACGGTTGGCTCGTCGAGCACTAGCAGCTCCGGCTCGCCGACGAGCGCCGCCGCGAGCGAGACCCGAGCGCGCTGGCCCCCTGAGAGCCGGTCGACGACCTGGTCGCGCTCCGCCTCGAGCCTGACCGCCTCGATCAGTTCGTCGACCCGCTGCGCAGGCGCCCTGAGAACTCGGGCGAAGTAGCGGAGGTTCTCGAAGACGGTCAGGTCGCCGTACACCGACGGGGCCTGCGTCATGTAGCCGATCCGAGGACGAAGAGCTGGGCTACCCGCCTGCAGGCCGAACACCCGCAGCGAGCCCGAGCGGATCACCTGCACGCCGACGATCGCCCGCATCAGCGTCGATTTCCCGCTGCCGCTCGGACCCAGGAGCCCGGTTACTGCGCCGGCCCGGATGGTCGCGGAGAGGTCGTCGAGCGCTTTGCGTCTCCCACGGACGACCTGCAACCGCTCGCTGACGACGGACTGCTCGACTGGCATGGAGGTCGGTTTCTAACGCACGAGAGCCCGGAACGTGCCGGGCTCTCGTGCTCGGGGGAGGTCGATCTAGGGGCCGGACTGAACGCCGACGACCTCGAACGCCTTGTTCACGTAGACCGTGACCCGGGACCCGTCGCTGCGGGTCATGTGGGCCTCGTACGCGGCGTGGCCGTCTGCGTCGGTCTCGAGCCGGTCGATCGTGCCGCCGCTCACCTTCGCAAGCGCGGCCGCACGGACCTTCGCTTCGGTGTCACCGGTGAGGAGCGTCTCGTCTGGACGCTGAGGCGGCAGTCCCGCCGGCGGCCGGGTCATCGGTCGCGCCGACGAGTTGCTGTTGCTGCTGCTCGATCCTCCGCCTCCGGAGGCTGCGCCGGCAAGTGCCGACCCTCCGAGGGCGAGTGCCGTGATCGACAGGACGATCAGCAGCAGGTTCTTGACTCTGTCCGTCATAGGTCTCCTTTCTGTTGGGAACGAGCGGACTTCCCCAGCAGACCAAGACGACGTGAGAACGGGCTAAGCCGGGCCTAAGACGTTCTTCTGAATCCGATTAGGCTCACGTGAAGTGACGCGCACCCTCACCGAGCGGGAGCTGAACCGGGCGCTGCTCGCACGGCAGATGCTGCTCGAACGCGCGAAGACGCCGCTCCCACGCGCGCTCGAGCGCATGGGCGGGCTCCAGGCGCAGTACGCCCCGTCGATGTACATCGGGCTCTGGACCCGCCTGGAGGGCTTCGCGCGCGACCAGCTGACCCGGGCACTCGAGCGGCGCAGGGTGATCCAGGGATCGATGATGAGGGCGACGATCCACCTCGTCTCGAAGCGGGACTACTGGCCGTTCGTCGTCGGCATCCGGCAGGCGCAGCGGACGTGGTGGCTGCGGACGCACGGCCGTGACCTCGACGCGAAGAAGGTCGCCGCGAACGACCGCAAGGCTCGCCGCGCGTTCGACGGCGGCACGCTGACCCGAGCCGAGCTCGAAGAGATCCTGGGCAAGCGGCTCGGCCTCGCCGGATTGTTCCTCGACCTGGTGCGCGTCCCGCCGTCGGGCACATGGGAGCGGCGTCGCGCCGATCTCTACGCGCTCTCCGAAGATTGGGTCGGCCCCGAGTCGGCGACCGAGAACGAGGGGATCGAGCTGCTCGTGCGCCGCTACCTCCAGGCCTTCGGCCCCGCGCGCCCGGCCGAGATCGCCGACTGGGCGAGCCTCGACGTGAAGACGACCAGGGAGGCGCTCGAGCGCCTCGAGCTGCGGCGCTTCCGGAACGAGGACGGCAAGGAGCTCGTCGACCTCCCGCGGCTGCCGCTACCCGACGAGGACACGCCGGCTCCTGTGCGCTTCCTGCCGGTCTGGGACGCGACGCTGCTCGTCCACGCGCGGCGCACACAGATCCTGCCCGAGCGCCACCGGCCTCGCATCTTCAACGTTCGGACCCCCCACTCCGTGAACACGTTCCTCGTCGACGGCCAGGTCGCGGGCACATGGCGCTACGAGAAGGGCCGCGTCGAGATCGAGTCGTTCGGCCGGCTCCCGAAGCCCATCCGCGCCGAGCTCGAGGACGAGGCCGAGCGCCTCGCCGCGTTCCACGAATGACTGCGAACGTGGCCCTGCTCGGGTACGGGCTCGCGGGCTCCGTCTTCCACGCGCCGTTCATCTCGACGACTCCCGGTCTCCGCCTGTCCGTGGTCGTGACCGGGAACGAGGATCGCCGCGAGCAAGCGCTCCGGGAACACCCGGGCGTGACCGTGGTCGGCACGGCTGACGAGGTCTGGGAGCGCTCGTCGGAGCTCGACCTGGCCGTGATCGCGACGCCGAACAGCAGCCACGTCCCGCTCGGCCTGGCCGCGCTCGAGGCCGGGCTGGCGATCGTCGTCGACAAGCCCCTTGCGCGCAACGCGGCGGAAGGCAGGACGCTCGTCGACGCCGGTCGCGAACGCGGCCTGATGGTGACGGTCTTTCAGAACCGCCGCTGGGACGGAGACTTCCTCACGCTGCGCCGACTCCTGGAAGCGAACGAGCTCGGGCGCGTGCACCGCTTCGAATCGCGCTTCGAGCGCTGGCGGCCGCAACCCGGTGGCGGCTGGCGCGAGCAAGTCGGCGCCGAGGAAGGCGGCGGGCTGCTCCTCGACCTCGGGAGCCACCTCGTCGACCAGGCGCTGCAGCTCTTCGGCCCGGTGAGCGATGTCTACGCCGAGGTCGACGTGCGACGCGAGGGCGCCGTGGCCGACGACGACGACTTCCTCGCGCTGGAGCACGAGTCCGGCGTCCGGTCACACCTCTGGATGAGCACGCTCGCGGCCGATCGAGCCCCACGCTTCCGCGTCCTAGGCGACCGAGGCGCGTTCACGAAGCACGGCATCGACATCCAGGAGGAACAGCTGCGCGCGGGCCGCACGCCCGGCGAGCCGGGCTGGGGAGAGGAGCCGCTCGAGCGCTGGGGTCGGCTCGTCGTGGGTGACGAGGCGACAGAGGTTCCAACCGAGCCAGGCTCGTACGGGTCGTTCTACGCGGGCGTGGAACGGAGCCTCCGCGAATCGGCGCCTCCGCCGGTCGACCCTCTCGAGTCGGTGGCCGCGCTCGCTGTGCTCGACGCCGCTCGCGAGCGTGCGAAGACTCTAGGCGTGCCCCGCGCGTAACCGATCGCCGTTCGAGAACTGCTCGAGCACATGGGCGAGCAGCTCGAACGAATGGAGCACGTGCTCCCGCGCGAGAGCTCTTGCGCCTGCTCCGTTCCGAGCGCGCAGCGCGGCGATGATCGCGCGGTGCTCGTTGTCGTTCCGCTCGTAGAGCGCGTCCGTCTCCGAGCCGCCCGGCGCCCACACTGCGTGGCCGGAGAACGAGCGGCGGGCGCTCTTCGCCAGCCGCTCGATGAGGGGCGTCTCCGCCACGCGGTAGATGACGTCGTGGAAGCCGTGGTTCGCGACGACCCAGTCGTGTGTGAGGCGCCAGCGGTCGACGTCTTCCTGCGGCTGCGCACGGAGCGCCTGCGTCGCCTGGCTGAACGCCTCTCGCGCCTCGTCCAGCTCCCGAAGGTCGGCCTCGGTGAACTTCGGCGCTGCGATCTCCGTCGCGAGCGACTCGAGCTCCGCCCGCACGAGGAACGCCTCGCGTAGCTCGTCGAGCGTGATCGTCCGCACGCGCACGCCGCGGTTCGGGACGAACGAGACGAGCCCGAGCGCTACGAGCCGGCGAAGCGCCTCGCGCACGGGGGTCCGGCTGACCGCGAAGCGTTCCGAGAGCTCTTCCTGCCGAAGCACGCGCCCGGGCTCCAGGTCGCCGGAGACGATCGCCTGCTCGAGCACAAGAGCGATCTCGTCGGCCTTGGTGGTGTCGGTCATCCCAGGCGATCGTACGCCGGGAGCGTGAGGAACTCGACGAACTCGTCCGCGAGCGCGACCTCGCGGAAGACGTCCTTCGCGTCCTGCGTGCCCTCCGTTCGTTCGATCTGCTCGACCACGCGCTCCCGGGCGACTCGGCCGTGGCGCACCCACTGCCACAGCTGAGAGCGCGAGATCTCCGCCGTCGCAGCGTCCTCCATCAGGTTCTCGATCGCCGCCGCACCGACACCGCGCAGCCACGAGTCCAGGTACGCGATCCCGACGCGGACGTTGGTCGCCACGCCCTCGTCCGTGACCTCGCCGGCCGTCTCGGGAACCGACAGGAGCGCCACGGCAGAGGCGACGACGTCGTCGCGTTGCCGATCGAGCTGGTTCAGGCGCTCTCCCAGGACGGAATCGAAGACCTCGGTCGCGACAGGAACGAGGTCGGGGTGCGCGACCCATGTGCCGTCGAAGCCGTCGCCCGCCTCCCGCTGCTTGTCCTCACGGACCTTGGCGAGCGCGACCTCGTTCACGGCCGGGTCTTTCCGCGAGGGGACGAATGCGGCCATCCCTCCCATCGCGTGCGCACCCCTTCGATGGCATGTGGCGACGAGAAGCTCCGTGTAGGCGCGCATGAACGGAGCGGTCATCGTCACCTGCGCGCGGTCCGGCAGCACGAACTCCGGCCGCGAGCGGAACTTCTTGATCGCGCTGAAGATGTAGTCCCACCGCCCGGCGTTCAGGCCGGAGGCGTGATCGCGCAGCTCGTAGAGGATCTCCTCCATCTCGAACGCGGCGAGCACCGTCTCGATCAGCACCGTGGCTCGGATCGAGCCCTGATCGATGCCCAGCTCGTCCTGGGCGAGGACGAACGCGCTGTTCCAGAGCCGTGCCTCGAGGTGGCTCTCGAGCTTCGGCAGGTAGTAGTACGGGCCCGAGCCGCGCTCGAGCAGCTCCTCGGCGTTGTGGAAGAACGCGAGGCCGAAGTCGAAGAGGCTCGCCGAGACGGGCTCGCCGTCGACGAGCAGGTGGCCTTCGTGCAGGTGCCACCCTCGTGGGCGCGTCACCAGCACCGCGGTCTCCTCGTTCAGCCGGTAGGTCTTGTCCGCGGTCTCGAGCTCGATCGTCCTGCGGACGGCGTCGGCCAGGTTCCGCTGGCCCGCGACGACGTTCTGCCACGTCGGCGAGAGCGCGTCCTCGAAGTCGGCCATGAAGACGCGCGCGCCCGAGTTGAGAGCGTTGATCATCATCTTCCGCTCGACCGGGCCCGTGATCTCGACCCGGCGGTCGAGGAGGTCCTGCGGTGCCGGAGCGACGCTCCAGATGGCCTCGCGAACGCCACGCGTCTCGGACAGGAAGTCCGGGAGGACGCCTGCGTCGAGCTCGGCCTGGCGCTCGCGTCTGCGCTCGAGCAGCTGCATGCGGATCGGGTTCAGCTCGCGATGCAGCTTCGCGACGAAGGCGAGAGCATCATGCGAGAGGATCTCGTCGTCGCCCGGCGCCAGGAGCTCGAGCGCACTCGGCTTCGTCCACAGGGTCACGCCGTGAACTGGGCTTCTTCGGTCGATCCCGCAAGCGCGAGGGTCGAGCTTTCGCCGAGAGCGCCGAGGATCGCGTCGAAGTACCCCGCGCCGACCTCGCGCTGGTGGCGCGTCGCCGTGTAGCCATGCTCCTCGAGGGCGAACTCGCGCTCCTGGAGCTCGACGTACGCTGACATGCCGCGCTCCCGGTAGCCGCGTGCGAGCTCGAACATCGACTCGTTGAGCGCGTGGAACCCGGCGAGTGTCACGAACTGGAACCGGTAGCCGAGCTCGCCGAGCTCGTCCTGGAACGTCGCGATCTGAGAGTCGTCGAGGTGACTGCGCCAGTTGAAGGACGGAGAGCAGTTGTATGCGAGCAGCTTCCCCGGGTAGCGCTCGTGGATCGCCTGCGCGAACTCACGCGCCTCGCCCATGTCGGGAGTCGAGGTCTCGAACCAGAGGATGTCGGCATACGGCGCGTATGCGAGCGAGCGCGCGATCACGGGCTCGAGCCCCGGGTGGATCCGGAAGAAGCCCTCGCCGGTGCGCTCGCCCGTGAGGAACGCCTCGTCGGCGGGATCGACGTCGCTCGTGAGCAGCGTTGCGCTCAGCGCGTCCGTGCGGGCGATGAGCACCGTCGGCACGTCGGCGACGTCCGCCGCGAGCCGGGCAGACATGAGCGTGCGCACGAACTGGCTCGTCGGGACGAGCACCTTGCCACCGAGGTGGCCGCACTTCTTTTCCGCCGCGAGCTGGTCTTCGTAGTGCACTCCGGCCGCGCCCGCCTCGATCATCCCGCGCATCAGCTCGTACGCATGCAAGGGCCCGCCGAAGCCGGCCTCGGCGTCCGCGACGATCGGCAGGAGCCAGTCCGCCTGCTGCCCTTCGGCAGCCTCGACCTGCATCGCGCGCATGAGCGCCGCGTTGAGCCGGCGGACGAGCGCAGGTGCGCTGTCGGACGGATAGAGGCTCTGGTCGGGATAGGTCTGGCCGGCCACGTTCGCATCGGCGGCGACCTGCCAGCCCGAGAGGTAGATCGCCTCCAGGCCCGCCTTCGCCATCTGCACCGCCTGGCCCCCGGTCATCGCGCCGAGCGCCCGGACGTGGTCACCGCGTCCGAGCAGCTTCCTGAGGCGTTCCGCGCCGAGCCGCGCCAGCGTGTGCTCGATCTGCACCGGGCCGCGGAGGCGCTCCACGACGTCCGGGCTGTACGGGCGCTCGAGCCCCTCGGTCGAATCCGGCGAGTCGCCGTTGCTTGAGCCGGTCACTGGGGGCCTCCTAGTCGGTCTCGTGGTCGCGTTCGCACGGCTCGGGGCACGTGCACTCGACGAGCTCCGCGGTCGGGATCGCCCGCTTCTTCGCCCTCGGCTGCTCCTTGCGCCGCGCTTTCCGCAGTTTCGGCCGCTCTCTCGTCAGAATGGATCCAAGATCGCGCATCCACTCCTTCTACTCCAGTAGTGGAGTGCCGAGCGTCTAGGTTTTGGATCCAAGAGTCTAGGTTCGCATGACCCTGGAGCCGCCGAGGATCGCCTCGCGGCCATCGGTGAACCGCACCAGGAGCTTCCCCTTGCCGTCGTAGTCGGGCGAGTCGACGAGGATCGTCACGTCATCGCCGGCGACCTGGCCGGGCTCGTCTCCACCGGGCTCGACCCCTCGCCAGTAGCGGACGAACGGGTTCTGCTCCCATTCGCGACCGATCGTCGTCTCGTCGGTGTGGCCCGGCAGCACGCGCGTCTGCGGGGTGAGCTTCATGAGCACGTCCATCACCGACCTGCGGATGGCCGGGACGTCGCTCCCGCCTCCGACGGCGTCCTTGAAGAGGATGTCGCCCGCGAAGCAGAGCTCGCCGTTGACGACGAACGCGAGGTGGTCCTCCGCGTGGCCCGGCGTCGGTAGCGCCTCGATGCTCAGCCCGCCGGCCTCCAGCGGTCCGGTGACGACCGTGAGCCCGAGCTCGGTCTCGTGCACGACGTGGTCGGGGTGGCCGTGCGTGCGCAGGACATGCATCGGCTGGACCCGCCAACGCTCGGCCGCCTCGAGCAGCGGCTCGAGCGGCGCGCCCGAATCGACGTAGACCGCGGTCCCACCCTCCTCGTCCGCGAGCAGGTACGCGTTCGAGAGCCAGCCCGGATCCATGCTGCGCTCGATCAACATCAAGGCACCGCTTGCGGTGCCGTCTTCAGGACATGCGGGCTTTGCCCGCGTGTCCGTCGGAACTGACCGGTCGACACAATCGAGGAAAATCGAATACGCAACTGGCCGTTAGGCTACTGGCATACCCAAGTAGGAGGACGAAGTGGCAGGTCTATGGGATCGCACGATGACGCTGTTCAAGACGAAGTGGAACAGTCTGTTGAACCGGGCCGAGGATCCTGCGGAAACCCTCGACTACTCGTACGAGAAGCAGCTCGAGCTGCTCCAGAACGTCAAGCGCGGCGTCGCGGACGTCGTCACGGCGAAGAAGCGGCTGGAGCTCCAGGCGGGCAAGCTGGAGACCAGCGTGCCGAAGCTCGAGTCGCAGGCGCGCGAGGCGCTCGGCGCCAACCGCGAGGACCTCGCTCGGATGGCCCTCGAGCGGAAGACGGCGGCTCAGGCGCAGCTCCAGGATCTCGACCGGCAGGTCGACGAGCTGAACCAGCAACAGCAGAAGCTCGAGGCGAACGAGAAGACGCTCTCGGCGAAGATCGAGTCGTTCCGGAGCCAGAAGGAAGTGATGAAGGCCCAGTACTCGGCCGCGGAGGCGTCTGTCCGGATCGGCGAGGCTTCGACCGGGATCGGCGACCAGATGGCCGACACCGGCGCTGCCATCCAGCGGGCGCAGGACAAGACCGAGGAGATGCAGGCGCGCGCATCGGCGATGGACGAGCTGATCGCGTCGGGCACCCTCGAGGACTACACGGCCGGCGGCGACACGCAGCTCGACCGCGAGCTCGCTCAGCTGACCTCGAAGTCGAAGGTGGACGACGAGCTGGCGAAGATGAAGGCTGAGCTCGGCACCTCCGGCTCGGAGCAGAAGGAGATCTCGCAGTAACGAGTAGCGAGCACGTCTCCCACTGGGACGAGGTCGAGCCCCGGCGGTCCGAGAAGGGCGAGATGGCGGCGAGCTGGCAGCGGCTCGGCGACGCGGTCGGCTGCACCGGGATCGGGGTCAGCCGCGTCCGGATCGACCCGGGACGGCTGTCGACCCCGCCCCACTCGCACGGCGCCTCCGAGGAGATCGTGTTCGTGCTCGGCGGCTCGGGCTTCTCCTGGCAGGACGAGCAGGTCTACGAGCTGCGGCCGGGGGACTGCGTCGTCCACCTCGCGGATCACGAGGAGCACACGCTGCGCGGCGGTCCCGAGGGGCTCGAGGTGCTGATCTTCGGCACGCGGCACGCGACGGAGATCGGCTGGCTCCCGCGCTCGCGGGCGATCCGGATCGGCTGGCCCTGGGTCGAGGGGCGGACGGACGATCCGTGGGACGTCGAGGCCAGAGCGGAGCCGCTCGAGTTCGGCGAGCCTGCTCCGCGGCCCTCGAGCATCGTCAACGCAGACGACGCGACCGTCGTCGCGGCGAAGGAGTCCGACTGCGAGGTCGAGCTGCGCTACCTCAGCCGCGAGGCCGGCTCGGTGCAGACCGGGATGCGGCTCGAGGAGGTCGCGGACGGGAAGCTGAACTGCCCGCCCCATTGCCACGGGTCGGAGGAGGAGTTCTTCGTCGTCCTCGACGGCGAGGGGACCTGCCTGCTCGGCGACGACGAGCTCCCGATCCGGCGCGGATCGTTCGTCGGCCGCCCACCGGGGACGGGCGTCGCACACGCCTTTCGCGGGCCGATCACGCTCCTCACGTACGGCACGAGGGAGCCGAACGACATCTGCTACTACCCGCGCTCGAACAAGATCGGCTTCTGGGGCGTCGGCATCGTCGCCCGCGTCGAGAGCCTCGACTACTGGGACGGCGAGCCTCCGGCCTAGCGGAGCGCGTTCTCGATCGCCGTCGAGAGCGAGTCGATGTTCGACAGCGAGACGGAGACCTTCTGCAGCCTGCCACCGCTCTTGCCGACGAGAACAGTCGGCGTCTCGGTCACGGTGTCCGCTTTCGCCTCCGTGTCGAGCTGACTCGCCTGATCGGTCACAGCGGACGAGTCGCGCGCGCTCGACCAGGCCTGGAGGTTCAGGCCGGGAATACTCGAGGCCGCCGCGGTCGCCATCGCGTCGTTCAGCCAGCCCGTGTTCTCCGTCCCCTGGTTCAGGTAGAGGAGCTGCATGTAGTTGAACATCCGGTTCTGCTGCGCCGCGGCCAGCGCGCCTGCCCGGCCGCGCTCAGAGTCGGGCCCGATGGACGCGATCGGCCGCGCCTCGATCTTGACCTTGCCGGTCCGGACGTACTTCGCGAGGACCTTCGGCATCGCCTGCGTCTCGAACTCCTGGCAGAACGGGCACTGGAGGTCGATGTACTGGACGAGCGTCACGGGGGCGTTCGGCGAGCCGAGCACGTTCCCGTTCTGCGGTATGCCGGCGAAGAGCTTCCGCGCCTCGGCGGCGCCCGGGAGGGTCGCCCCGCGGGCCGGCGTCGAGCTCGACGACGACTTGCCGCCGGTCAGCACGGAGCCGAGCACGATCACGACCACGACCATTGCGATCCCGACTGCCGAGAAGATCAGAACCTTCGGGGAAGCCTGCCTGCGCTGGCCCGGTGCCTGTACCGGCGGAGGCGGGACCTTCGCCTGGCGCTTGCGCTTCGTCGCCTTGCCGCTCGTCATTCCGCTTCAGAGGGTAGCCCGGGCTCGAAGGCTGCCAGCAGGAGAAATGCAAAGACGAGCGCGAAGCCGGTCAGGGCCAGCGTGGGGATGGTCACGAACCCGAACTCGTTGATCCACTTGACCGAACATCCGCCCGGCGCCGAGATCTGGCAGCCCTGGCTCTCGTGCACGACGCCGTTCTCGACCAGCAGGTGGTAGACGGAGACGCCGGCGCCGATCACGGGGAGCGGCAGGAGGTAGCGGGCGACCCGGTAGTCGTTCGCGAGCGCGGCCACGAGCGTCAGGAGCGCTAGGGGATACATGCAGATGCGCTGGTACCAGCAGAGCTCGCAAGGGACGAAATGGGCCACCTCGGAGAAGAACAGGCTCCCGGCCGTGGCCGTTCCGGAGACCACGAACGCGAGCCAGAGCTCGTAGCCCCACGTGATCCGCCTCAAAGCCGTCAGCGGCCCCGAGACGCCGAAGAGCGCCAGCAGGCCGACGACGAGGAGGAGAGCGACGAGCAGCTGGCCGACGACGCCGAGCACCGCCAACGCGACGATGACGCCGTGGGTCATCGGTTAGATCGGCGCGTCGAAGAGGGCGAGCCAGCGCGTCAGGTCCTGCTCGATCGGCAGCTCCTTCTCGAGCTTCGCCTTCAGCTCGAGCTCCTCGGAGTTGTCGCGCTCCTTGCCGTCACCGGTCGGGACGAACGGCCAGTACGCGCCGCGCTTGAAGCCGTAGATGAAGTACACGGGGTGCTCCGCGCCGGCGCCCCTGAACTTGAAGGCCGCCGCGAGGAGCTGCTCGCCGAATCCGTGGGCCGCGAGCTCCGAGGCGACGAGGTGCACGCCCGCCACGAGCTCCTCGAAGTCGTTGTCACGCACGATCAGCCACTCGAAGCCGAACTCGTCGCCGCGCCGCTCCACCTTCGAGTGCGACTCCTGCGCAACCGAGTCGAGCAGCTCCTGGAGCTCGTTCTCGGCGCGCACGAACTCGGCCGCCGACAGCGGCTTGAACACGACGGCGGCGTCCCCGGTCGGCTTCAGCCCGAGCTCTGTCTCGAGCGTGATCCGCGCCGTCGAGATCGCGAAGAGCTTCTCCTGCTGCGCCTTCGGGAGCTTTTTCCTGCCGAAGAGGACGTCGGTTAGGCCCAAAGGCCTAGAACGACGACGGGTCGACCGGGAGCCCCATCTCGCGGGAGATCTCGGCGAGGCGGGCGAGTCGCTTCTCGAGCGGCGGGTGCGTCTGGAAGATCTCCGAGGCGTTCTTCTTCCAGCCGGCCGGGAAGATGAAGAACGCGTTCATGCCGGAGACCTCGCGCAGGTCCTGCTGCGGGATCTGGGTCATGCGGCTCGCGATCTTCTGCAGCGCCGACATCAGGTGCTCTGGAGCTCCCGTGATGAGCGCGGAGCCTCGATCCGCCGCGTACTCGCGGTAGCGCGAGATCATCATGATCAGCACCCAGCTGATCACGTAGGTCAGGATCGAGACGGCGAACATGATCAGCCAGACCGGCGCGCCGGAGTTCCGGTCGCGGTCGCCGCCGCTGAACATCCCGCCCCACAGGCCGAAGCGCGCAAGCGTTCCGGCGACCATCGAGAAGAAGCTCGCGATCGTCATCACGGCGACGTCCCGGTTCGCGATGTGCGTCAGCTCGTGTGCGAGGACGCCTTCGATCTCCTGCGGCTCGAGCCGGTTCCAGAGGCCCTGCGTGACCGCCACGACCGCGCGCTTCTGGTTGCGTCCGGTCGCGAACGCGTTCGGCACCTCGGTTGGGATCACCGCGACACGCGGCTTCGGCAGGTCGGCCATCGCCGCGAGGCGCTCGACCATCGCGTGGAGCTCGGGCGCCTCGTCGGGCTCGACGACCTTCGCACCGGAGGCCATCAGCGCGACCTTGTCCGACGTGTAGTACTGGACGAAGGCGAGCACGCCGATGATCAGGATGACGGCGAAGATCCCCACGTTGAGGATGTTCAGCAGCACCACGAAGAAGACGACGTACAGCAGTCCGAGGGTGAACATCGTCAGGAACATTCGGCTGGAGAGGCCGAAGTCGCGCCCGTAAGCCTTGCGTTTCATCGAGAATCGCGCTCCTTGAAGCGGTGGGGTAGCAGACAGAGTTTAGCCGCGGGCCTCGCGGTGACCGCGCTCGTGGCGGCTCCGCCGGCCTGGGCGGACCATGTTCGGATCGTCGTCGGACCGCCTCCGGCGAACGGCGCGCAGGGGCTGCTGATCGCGGGGCGCGGGAAGACGGTGAGCGGGACCGACGCCGCACGGGTGCTCGCCAAGGTGCCGACAGCGCAGTGTCCGTGCCCGATCACGATCTATCTCACGCTGCCCCGCGAGCGCATCCACAACGTGCGGCGCTACCGGATCGCGATCGTCGGCGGCGCGTACCACGGGCTCCTCCTCTCCGACCGCACGAAGGTCCCTGGGCTCGTCTCGCTCTACGACCTCGAGCCGGCCGTGAAGGCGCTCGACCGCGGGGAACAGCCGCCCCTGATGTCGCGCCCGGATGCCGACCCGCAGAGCACGCTGCGCCGGCTCGACGTGCGGCTGACCGAGGCGCATGACTCGCGCGGCGCCGCCGCGTACGTCGTCTTCGGCCTCGTCGCGCTGTTCGCCCTGCTCGCGGTGGGGTTGCGGTCGGCGTTCTGGGGACGCGCGGCGCTGCTCGCGGGGCCCGTCGCGCTCACGGCCGCGCTCGCGCTCAGCGGGCTCGACGTCGCACGGCCGCGCTCGGTCGGCCTGGCGCTGCTCGTGGTCGTCGGGGTCGCTGCTCCGGGTCTCGCCGCGGTCACGCGCTCGCGACTCGCCTTCGCCGCGGCGCTGCTGGCGGTCTTCGCCGTCTACGCGGGCGTGCTGGCGTTCTCGACCGAGACGAGCTCGCTGGCGGCGCTCGGCCCGCACCCCGACGGCGGCGTCCGTTTCTACGGGATCTCGAACCAGGTCGAGACGCTGCTCCTCGTTCCGGGGCTGCTGGGCGCGGCGCTGTTGGGCGTCGGCCTGCTGCCGCTCGTGGCCTTGTGTGTGCTCGTCGTCGTCGGGGCGAGCGGGCTTGGCGCGGACGGAGGCGGCGTGCTCGTCTTCGCGGCGGGCTATCTGTTCCTCTGGCTGCGCCTGCGCGGCGTGGCACTCACCTGGCGCAACCTGGCCCTCGCGGGCGCCGCGGCGATCGGCGCCGGGCTCCTCCTCGTCGGCCTCGACGCTGCCGTCGGCGGCTCGAGCCACGTCACGCGCACGATCGGCGACGGCCCCGGCGCACTGGCAGGAGAGCTCGCGCACCGCTGGCGGGTCTCGCTGGACGGCTACGTCGCAACCTGGCAGGCGACGGCGATCATCACCTTCTCGCTGCTCGTGCTCGTCTGGGTCGCCCTGCGGCGCCCGCGCTTCGCGACGGTCGACGCGGTCCTCGTCGCGCTCGCCGTGTCCCTGATCGTGAACGATTCGCCGCGCGACGTCGTAGCCTACGGCGCGCTCTCCTGCGCGGCGTTGCGCTTCTGGGAAGAGACCCGGCCGGTTCAGTAGACTCGCCGCACATGGCCCGGGCACTTCTGATCGCGCTCGCAGTCCTGCTCGTCGCCGGCTGTGGCGGGGAGAAGACCGTCGAGCCGACGGGGCCCGTCGTCGGGACGCTGCCCAAGGCCGGCAAGGCGAATCCGGCCGCGGGCAAGAAGGTCTTCGCGGACAGCGGCTGTAGTGGCTGCCACACGTTCACGCCCGCCGGCGCGACCGGATCGATCGGGCCCGACCTCGACAAGGTGCTCAAGGGCAAGGACGCCGAGTTCATCAAGGCGTCGATCACCGATCCGAACGCCGAGATCGCATCGGGCTACCAGCCGAACATCATGCCCGAGGGCTACGGATCGCAGCTGACCTCGCAGCAGATCAACGATCTCGTAGCTTTCCTCCAGGCAGGGTGATCGACCTCAGGGCCGCGCGCGCTGAGCCGGAGCGCTTCCGGGCCGCCGTGGCGAGGAAGGGCGCGGGCGAAACGTTCGACCGGCTGCTGGAGGCCGACGCTCGCTGGCGCGAGCTGATCCCGCAGGTCGACGACCTGCGCGGGCGGCAGAAGATCCAGGGCAAGCCGACTCCCGAGCAGGTCGAGGAGCTGAAACAGGTCAAGGAGCAGCTGCGCGCGCTCGAGGACGAGCTCGCGGCCGCGGAGACGGCGCGCGACGAGCTGCTGCAGCAGGTGCCGAACCCGCCGCACGAGTCGGTCCCGGACGCCGAGGAGGACGACTCCGAGGGCCACATCGAGCGAGTGGTCGGCGAGCCGTCTCCTCCGGGGCCCGAGCATCTCGAGCTGGGCCGGTTCGACATGGAACGTGCCGCGCGAGTCTCCGGGTCGCGCTTCGGGTACCTGATCGGCGACACGGCGCTGCTCTCGCTCGCGCTCTATCGCTGGGCGCTCGACCGCGCAGCCGCTGCGGGCTTCAAGGCCGTCCTCCCGCCCGTGCTCGTCCGCGAGGAGGCGATGTACGGCACCGGCTTCTTCCCGGCGGAGAAGAACGAGTACTACGAGATCGGCGAGGACGGCCTCTACCTGACGGGCACGTCCGAGGTTGCGCTGGCCGGGCTGCACATGGGCGAGATCCTGGAGGCGGAGCAGCTACCGCTTCGGTACACGGCGTTCTCGACCAACTTCCGGCGCGAGGCCGGCGCCGCGGGGCGCGACACGCGCGGCATGTTCCGCGTTCACCAGTTCAACAAGGTGGAGCTCTTCGCCTACACGCTCCCGGATCAGTCCTGGGACGAGTTCGAGCGCATCCTCGGGCTCGAGGAGGCGAACGTGCAGGAGCTCGGCCTCCCCTATCGGCTCGTCAACATCGCTGCCGGCGACCTCAGCTCCGCGGCGGCGAAGCGCTACGACATCGAGGCCTGGTTCCCGAGCCAGGAGCGCTACCGCGAGCTCACGTCGGCGTCGAACACGACCGACTTCCAGGCGCGCCGGCTCGGGATCCGCTACCGCCGCGACGGCTCGACCGAGCAGGTGCACACGCTGAACGGCACCGCCGTCACCGACCGCTGGGCGCTCGCGATCCTCGAGAACTTCCAGGGCGAGGTGCCAGACGTGCTTCGTCAATACGGCGCCCCCGCCGAGGTCCAACCAAACTGACTTTAAGTCAGTTTGGGCCGGGCTACGATGCCTGTCCGGCGGGGTGCCGGAGCGGTCGAACGGGGCGGTCTTGAAAACCGTTGAAGGGCAACCTTCCGTGAGTTCGAATCTCACCCCCGCCGTTCGTTGTCCCGCGCGACAGCACGCCGTCCTGGGGCTCCTGTAGCTTCTCGCACGTGATCCGCCTGATCGTTCGGACGCTGATCGCCTTGGTCGCCAACGCGGTGGGCCTGCTCGTCGCCGCGGCCGTGCTCGACGGGATGCACATGAACGCGAGCGGGTTCATCCTCGCGGTGATCATCTTCACGGTCGTGTTCGCGCTGATGCAGCCGTTCCTGACTTCGCAGTTCAGGCGGTCGAACTCGGCGGCTCTCGGCGGCGTGGCGCTGATCGCGACCTTCATCTCCCTCGTCGTCACGGACATCCTCTCCGACGGCTTCAAGATCGACGGCGTCGGCACCTGGATCGCGGCGACCGTGATCGTGTGGGTCGCGGCGCTGCTCGCGGCCTTCATCCTGCCCTTCCTTGGGCTGAAGAAGTACCTCGAGGACCGGCGCGACTAGGCGCTAGGCCGCGCGGAGCGAGTCGAGCTCGCGGTCGAGCGCGAGCCGCTCGAGTGCCTGGATCTCGATCTGGCGGACGCGCTCCCGGGTCAACCCGAGCGTCTTCCCGATCTCCTCGAGCGACATCGGGTTCGGGTCGCCGTCGAGCCCAAAGCGCAGCTTGAGCACATCCTGCTGGCGATCCGGGAGCTCGGCGATCGCGCGGCGCAGCGCATCCGTCCGGAAGCTGAGCTCGAGCTCCTCCTCCGGCGGCGCGTCCTCGCCCGAGAACAGGTCGCCCAGCGAGGTGTCGCTCTCGGAGCCGATGGGACGGTCGAGGCTCGTCACGGCGCGCGCAGCGTTCTGCACCTCGCGGACCTGCTTCAGCGGCAGCTTCGCCTCTTTCGCGATCTCCTCGAGGCTCGGAGCGCGCCCGAGCTTCGTGTGCAGCTCGCGCTCGGCCTTCGAGATCTTCCGCTCGCGGTCGACGATGTGCACCGGCATCCGGATCGTCCGCGCCTTGTTCGCGACCCCGCGCTGGACAGCCTGTCGGATCCACCACGTCGCGTAGGTCGAGAACTTGAAGCCTTTGCGCCAGTCGAACTTCTCGACCGCGCGGATCAGCCCGATGATCCCCTCCTGGATCAGGTCGAGCAGCGAGAGCCCATGGCCCTGGTATTTCTTCGCGATCGAGACGACGAGGCGGAGGTTCGAGTTGATCATCCGGTCCTTGGCCTCTTTGTCACCGCGCTCGATCCGCTTCGCGAGCTCGACCTCTTCCTCGGCCGTCAGTAGCGGATAGCGCGCCATCTCGTTCATGAACAGCTGGAGCGCGTCCGTCGTCGCGTGCGCCAGGTCGCCGTTGATGTACGTGCTCTCGACCTTCACGCGCCCGCAGTCGTCGTTCACGTCGACGTGGTGCTCCTCGAGCTGCTCGTAGAGGTTCGAGACCTCCTCGTCGCCGAGGTTCAGCGTGTCGACGAGCTCGTTCAGCGCGGAGATCTCCACGCAGCCGGTCTCGACTCCGTGCTCGACGAATGCGGTGATCTGGTCGGTGCTCATCGCTCTACGTCACTTTAAGGCATGTTCGCTGCCTGGCACGACGAGCGGCTCGCGTCTGGCTACCTCGACGACCGTCGTATGCTGGCACCTCATGGACGATTCTCCGGAGCGCGCCTACCTCGCGCAGCTCGAGGAGCGGCTCAACGAAGGCAACCCGGTGGAGGTCGAGGTCTCGCTCGTCCTGCTCGCCGGAAGGGGCGTCGACCTCGACGAGGACGAGCTCCGCGCCGCTCGCCGCCGCGCCGTCCAGCTACTCGCAGCGGGCGGGGATCCGCGCCGCGAGCTCGACCCGGAGGGGCGTGCGGTCACGGCTCTCGCCGGCGACCTCGACACGCCGGTGCGTCGAGCCGCGCTCGGATCGGGACTGGAATTGCTCCGGCCGACGGTCGACGGTCTCACGCACGTCTCGGCGCGCCTCGACCGGCTCGCCGAAGACGACGCGCTCGCCTGGCGGTGGTTCTCCTGCACGCTCCTGGGCGAAGTGCTCGTCGAAGACTGAGCGAATCCCTCGTTTCGGGGGCGCAGCGGCTTTTGTTGCGCTACGGTGCGCCGATGTAGGAAGGCAGGCCCAGTCACTTCCTACTCACGGGGGATCTTTCGTGCATCGCCGTCTGGTCGTCATCCTCGCCGCCCTCGCCGCAGTCGTCGCTGCGCCTGCGCCGGCCTCCGCCTCGCAGACGATCGCGCGCAACGCGACCCATGTGCGCCTGGCGGTGAACCGGAACCATGTCGCCCTGCTCACCTACCGGAGCGACGGCCGCCTGCACCACACGCTCGCCTGGGGCGCGATCAACGCGCGCACCCCGAGGCGCGGGTCGCGACAGGTCTCGTTCAGGCTCGACTACTCAGGCGGCTGGGGCTCGCGCCGCAAGGACCTCTGGCGGGGCTTCAAGAACGTCTGCGGCCCGTACGAAGGCCCGGAGCTCCGCTACCTCGTCGCCGCGTGCACGGCGCCCGACGGCTCGCACTGGGTCGTTCAGAAGTGGCGCCGCCTGCTGCCCCCGTTCGGCCTGCGCCCCACGTTCACGCAGCGGGCCGTCGAGCTGCAGCTCTCGCATTTCTCCGGCGACCTGCCCGAGTTCGTGGTCAAGGTCGACTGGGTCTACCGGAGCTACGACCACCTCTACGGCTGGCTCAAGTACAAGGGCACCGGCGTCTACGGGTTCCGGGCGACGAAGTACGGGTCACCGCTCGACAAGTGGGGACGGAACGTCTTCGTCGACACGTACGACTCGCGCTACGGCCGAGGCTGGAAGCGCGAGAACGGCTTCCTGACGCATCGCTGGAGCGGCGGCTTCTGTTACGGCTTCTACCCGCACGGCAACCGCCCGATCGGCAAGGGTCGTGAGTACCGGGCGAGCGTGATGGGCCCCGGCGTGACGCCGATCATGTTCTGGCAGGGCGCGGCGCCAGGCCCGTTCGACCCCGCGCTCGACGAGCTCGCGAATCAGGAGCAGCGTTCGATCTTCACGAACGCGAAGTGCCGGCACCGGTAGCGGCGACGAGCTTCACGAGAAAACGACGAGGGCGCCGGGTTGACCGGCGCCCTCGGTGTCTTCTAGTTCGGTCCTACCGCTCTAGCGGCCGACCGCCAGCTTGACCGGGAAGTTCCGGCGCTTGATCGTGCCGGGCCTCGGTGCCTGGTTCACGACACGGCCGCGCAGTGAGCGGCGCGCGCGAACTCGGCGCACGTTGCCGACCGAGCAGTGCGCTCTCCGGATCTTCGTCTTCGCGGCTCCGAGTCGCAGCCCGAGGACTCTCGGGACGCGGCAACGGGCCGGAGGCGGAGGTGGCGGTGGCGGTGGCGGTGGCGGCGGTGGCGGCGGAGGTGGCGGAGGTGGCGGAGGCGGAGGTGGTGGCGGAGGCGGCGGCGGTGGCGGAGGTGGTGGCGGAGGCGGCGGCGGTGGCGGAGGCGGCGGCGGAGGTGGAGGCGGCGGAGGCGGATTGCCGGACACGCACGCGTCGTCGATGCCGATGTAGTTCGAGTTCGCCCCGGTGGGCCCGCCGTTCTCGACGAAGTACCGCAACGCGAAGCGTCCGGTCATCGTGGTCGGAACATCGGAGACCGTTGCCGTGAAGGACGTCCAGTCCTCCGGATAGCCACCCATCTGATACGTGGCGTTGATGTCGAGCAGCAGATGCGTGAAGTCACCGACGTCGGTGGACGACGTCCCGACGTTGGTGCTGTCAGCCGCCGTGCTCGCGCGGACCTGGAGCCGGTCGGGGTAGATGCTCCCCGCGACGGTCCGCGTCCAGAAGGTGATCGCGCTCCCGTTCTCGATCGTCACGACCGGGGTCAGCAGCCAGTTGCTGATCGTGCCGGTTCCGGTCGTGTTGTTGAAGTTCGCGCCGATGTACGACGTCGAGGCGCCCGAATGAGACGGGAACACCGTGTCGTTGCCCTGGAACCAGTCGGTCAAGCCGAGCGGCTCGCTGTGGTTGATCATCGCCCAGTCGGGCAGGTTCGTGATGTCGTCGAACCCCTCACTGATGACGCAGTCGCCGCTGGGCGCCCTGACCCCAGCGGAGGCCGACGAAGCCGACGACTTGGCCCCTTGCGCCGCACCCGGCGACACCCGCTTGCTCGCGGCCCCGGCGCCCGTCGCCGCGATCAGCATCACGGCGAGGGCGATCACTGCGGGAAACGCGAGCAGCAATGCAAAGCGCTTCTTGGATACCCCCAACTCTTTCTCCCTCGTCTCAGCGAGCGCGACTACCGCGCCCGAGCACACTTTCTTATCACTTTCCCGCCTGAAAACAAAGCCCATTTCGGGCATAGGATTCGCTCGTGGGCGACGATCTCCGAGCCCTGTTTCGCGAGGTCCCGTCGCCGGTCGGCGTCGTCACGGTCGCGGTCGCGGGAGAAGCAGCGGGGCTCACGGTCGACTCGTTCGTCCCGCTGTCCGTCGACCCGCCGCTCGTGGGAGTCGCGCTCGGAAGACATGCGGCGCTTCACGAGCTGGTGCGCGAAGCCGGCGCTTTCGCGATCAGCATCCTCGCCTCGGAGCAAGAGCACCTGGCTCAGCACTTCGCCCGCGGTGTGCCGCCGATCGCCCACTGGACGGGGATCGAGACGACGGCCGGCGAGCTCGGGGCGCCGCTGATCGAGGGCGCTCTCGGCTGGGTCGAGTGCCGGCTCGCGCTCGAGCGCGAGGTGGGGGACCACACGCTGTTCGTCGGCGAGGCAGTTTCCGTGCGCCGCGGGCCGGGACGCGAGGCCCTCGTTCACCTGCGCCGGGCGTACACGTGATCGAGGCGGTCGTCTTCGACCTCGACGGCGTCCTCCTCGACACGGAAGAGCTCTGGGACGAGGCGCGGCGAGAGATCGCCGACGAGCGCGGCGGGCGTTGGCGGCCCGACGCGCAACGGGCGATGATGGGCATGAGCTCGCCCGAGTGGTCGCGGTACATGCACGACGTGATCGGCGTGCCCGACCCGCCCGACCGGATCTCGGAGGAGGTCGTCGAACGAATGGCGGAGCTCTACCGCCGCCGGCTTCCACTCGTGGACGGCGCTGTCGAGGCCGTCCGGCGGATCGGCGCGCGCTGGCCGCTCGGCATCGCCTCCTCGTCGAACCGGCCCCTGATCGACCTCTTTCTCGAGCTCACCGGCACGCGGGAGCTCTTCGGTGCGACCGTCTCCTCGGAGGAGGTTGCACACGGCAAGCCGGCGCCGGACGTCTACCTCGAGGCGGCCGCCCGTCTCGAGGTCGCTGCCGACCGCTGCGCCGCGATCGAGGACTCCGAGAACGGGATCCGCTCGGCGTCGTCAGCCGGGATGCGCGTCGTCGCGATCCCGAACCGCGTCTTCCCACCGGGGCCTGAGGCGCTCGCGCTGACCGGCGTCGTGCTCGGGTCGCTGGACGAGCTCACGCCCGCGGCGATCGAACGGGCCTAGCGGCGCCCGACGACGAGGTTGACGCGCGAGCCCAGCGCCAGCGACCGGCCGGCACGCGGGCTCTGGGCGAGAACCTTGCCGCGCTTGCGACGCGCGGAGTGCCTGCGGGCGACCCGTCCCACGCGGCAGTGGGCGCGGAGGATCAGCGTCGCCGCGCGGCCCAGAGTCCTCCCCACGACCGTCGGCACGCGGCATCGCGACTGCGCGGGAGGCGGGCCGGTCGCCGGAACGGCCGTGCCGTGCAGGCGGAACAGCTCGTCCGGGACCGCCGCCGAGCCCTGACAGACGCCGCGGCGCGACCACGCTGGGCAGCCCATCTGCCAGAGGTCACCGGGATTCCGCCAGGCGGCTCCCTGGTACGTCTGGACCGACCGGTGGTGCCAGAACCACTGGCGCGTGTCGGACGAAGACCCGTAGTCCAGCCGGGCCTGCACGGAGACCCACCAGGTGCCCGCACCGAGCGTGACGGGCGGGCTCAGGCTGAGCTGGACGTCTCCCGGTGACATGCCGAGGCTCGCGTACGCCTGGTTCAGCCGCTCGCCTCCTGGCGCCGGAGCCGAGGGCAGGTTCGTCGCGGGGTCGTTCGCGTAGAAGCGCACGTTGAACCCGTTCGGCACCGGGGTCTCGCTGTCGCGGCTGAAGTACTCGCCGTCCACGTCGATCCCGTCGATCGTCCACTTGAGCCCGGCCTGGACGGCGAAGTCGTCGGCGGCTTCGGAGTCGGCTGTGTCCAGGCTGGTCTCGAAGTCCTGCGAGGTGATGTCGTACGGGGCGCCACCGGCGGGGTTGCCGAACTGGTCATAGAGGACCGACCCGACCGAGGCGCTCGACGGGCCCGCCGCCGAGCTACCGGCAGCGGACAGCGTGGCGATCAGAGCGATCGCCAGCGGGAGAACTGCTCTGCGCAGCGCCGGTTACCTGCGCCCGATCGCCAGCTTGACCGGGAAGTTCCGGCGCTTGATCGTGCCGGGCCTTGGCGCCTGGTTCACGACGCGGCCGCGCAGTGAGCGGCGTGCGCGAACGCGACGCACGTTGCCGACCGAGCAGTGCGCTCTCCGGATCTTCGTCTTCGCCGCTGCAAGGCGCAGCCCGAGGACTCTCGGGACACGGCAGCGCACCGGAGGCGGTGGCGGAGGTGGCGGTGGCGGCGGCGGAGGCGGAGGTGGCGGCGGCGGCGGCGGAGGCGGAGGTGGTGGTGGCGGAGGCGGTGGTGGCGGAGGCGGCGGCGGAGGCGGTGGCGGCGGAGGCGGAGGCGGAGGAGGCGGAGGCGGAGGCGGAGGCGGAGGAGGCGGAGGCGGAGGCGGAGGCGGAGGCGGCGGTGGCGGCGGAGGAGGCGGAGGCGGTGGTGGCGGCGGAGGCGGGCCGGTGTTGACCGTGATCGTCCCCGTCATCTGAACCGGGTGGACCATGCAGTGGTACGGGTACACGCCGGCGTCGTTGAACGTGTACGTGAATGTGTCGCCGTTCGACATGAAGCCGGAGTCGAAGACGCCCGTGTCCGAGGTGGCCGTGTGCGTGATCTGGCCGGTGTTCGTCCAGCAGACGGTCGTCCCGGTCGGAACCGTGACGTTGGCCGGGTCGAAGAAGTTGTCGCCGATCGCGATCTGCGTCGACCCCGCCGGGCAGCCGCTCGGCACGTAGTTCACGCGCAGGCCGCTGACGAGAGTCGCCGCGCCGCAGGAGAACTGCGTGAAAGGCCCGTTGTCGGAGGACTGGATCCCGCTCGTTTCCGCCGAGCCGTTGTCCGCCGTCTGCCCGTAGATGACGGACAGCGTCGCCGAGTCCTCGGGCAGGATGATCTCGAAGTTCGCGGTGCCCGAGCGCTGGAAGTAGGTCGTCCGCCACTCGATCACGAACTGCCGGTGCGGTGCGCTGCCGGTCGTCGTCGTGAAGATCCCGTCGTTGCTCTCGTCCGTGCGCAGATCCCCCTGGTAGGGGATCAGCGAGCGGTCGAAGCCGTTGATCGGGAGCGCGAAGCAGCCCGACGAGGCGCCGCCGTTCGACGTCAGGAGCTGCAGGCTCCCGTTGTCCGTGACGTAGGCGCTCGTGTACGTCGCTCCGTAGATCGTGACCGGGAACGGGAAGTTGACGAGCGTCGCGCAGTCGTCGCAGTGATTCCCGGTATCGGTCGTTCCCGGGATGATCGACTGGCCCGTCTGGGTCGTGGTGACGTAGTTCACACCGCCGGCCGAGGCAAGGCTCGGCGCAGCGAGCGCCACGACGGTGACCGCTGCTGCCACGACCGTCAGGAACAGCACGCGCCGACTACGACTCTTCATTCCCTCCCCTTCCTTGGCTCCCCGATTCGCCCCCCGAAGGGCGGCTCTCGCAGTTTCTAGCACCAATTCGATCCCAAGTGAAGCGACGTCGTCCTAACGGCGGCCGACCACCAACCGGACTGGGAAGTTCCGGCGCTTGATCGTCCCGGGCCGCGGCGACTGGTTGACGACCCGGCCACGCAGCGAGCGCCTGGCACGGGCGCGCCTGATCTGGCCGACCGAGCAGTGCGCTGCCCGGATCCTCCGCTTCGCGGCAGCGAGGCGCAGCCCGAGCACCCTCGGCACTCGACAGCGGACCGGCGGCGGCGGAGGCGGGGGTGGCGGTGGAGGAGGCGGAGGCGGCGGTGGCGGAGGAGGCGGAGGAGGCGGTGGCGGCGGCGGTGGTGGAGGCGGAGGCGGAGGAGGAGGCGGAGGCGGAGGAGGCGGCGGCGGTGGAGGAGGCGGAGGCGGCGGCCCACCGGAGCTGACCGAGAGCGACCAGCTCGTGATGGTGCCCACGTCCGCACCCGCGTCGTCCATCACGTACAGCGACCAGGTGCCGTTCGCCGTGCCACCGTTGAACGTGGACAGGTTCACATCACCACTCGGCGTAGGCGCCGGAGCCGAGAACGAATCGCCCGGCTCGTAGTTCGCCGGCTGGTAGTCGCCCGGGCAGTCGAAGCCGCCCGAGTCCGGAAGCACGTCGGGAGCCTGGTCGTCGATCGTCAGGTCGCAGTCGACGGCACCCGTGAAGCCACCCGCATCCGAGAAGAAGATCGCGTTGTCCCCATCAGGCGACACCAGCAGCATGTCGATGTCGTCCGGATACGTGTGGCTGAGCCCGTTGATCTGCACGTTCACGTCCGTGATCGCACCGCTCACCCCCGACACGACACAGGTTGCGGGATACGGCGACGCCGGCCCGTTGTCGTTGATCGTGATCGCGCCGCCGCCACAACCCGGAGGCGGAGGCGGCGGAGGCGGCGGAGGCGGCGGTGGCGGCGGGGGTGGCCCGACGTTGCCGCGCAGCCGGTAGACCTGATCCGGCGCGCCGGCGTCGGGCCCACCGATGCACGTCGCCCTGGCGCCCCACGTCGTGCAGCCCGTCCCGAACCCGTTGTTCGGGTTCTGCCAGGAGGCGTTCATGTTCGTCTGCACGGTCCGGTCCTTCCAGCCCCACTGACCCTGCGGGATCAGGTTCTGGTTCGCCTGCACCGAGACCCAGTAGGTCCCCGGGCCGAGCGATACCTGCGTCGTGAGCGGAATCGAGAAGCTCGGGCCGTTCGTGAAGCTCTGGTTCGGGCGCGCCTCGAGCAGCGTCCCCGGCCGGTTGTTGCCGCCGTTGGAATAGAACCTCACGTTCACGCTGTTGGCCGGCCCCGGGCCGTTGAAGTACTCGCCGGACACGTCGACGGTCTGGATGTTCCAGCCGACGCCGCCCGGAATCACGAAGTCGTCTGCGAGCTCGTCGTCGTAGGAGTTGTTCGAAGCCTCGAAGTTCTGCGAGCTCGAGGAGAGGTTCCCCGCGTTGTCGTACTGGTCGTAGATCACATCCGGAGGTGGAGGCGGCGGTGGTGGCGGAGGAGGAGGTGGAGGCGGCGGCGGCGGAGGCGGCGGAGGTGGCGGCGGAGGAGGCGGAGGCGGCGGCGGCGGCCCGCCCGCTGCGATCGTCAGCGACCAGCTGGTGGCGTTGCCGACGTCCGCTGCGGCGTCGTCGACAATGTACAGCGACCAGGTGCCGTTCGGCGAGCCGCCGTTGAAGGTGGCCAGGTTGACGTTGCCGCTCTGCGCCGGCGCCGGGGCCGGGAAGGGGTCGCCGGGCTCGTAGTTGGCCGGCTGGTAGTTCCCGGGGCAGGTGAAGCCGCCCGTGTCCGGGAGCGGCGTCGGTGCCTGGTCGTCGATCGTCAGGTTGCAGTTGACGGCGCCGGTGAAGCCGCCGGCATCCGAGAAGAAGGTCGCGTTCTGGCCGCCGGGCGACACGAGCAGCATGTCGATGTCGTCCGGATACGTGTGGCTGAGGCCGTTGACGGCCACGTTCACGTCCGAGATCGCCCCGGTGAGGCCCGAGACGACGCACGTGGACGGGTACGGCGTGGCGGGGCCGTTGTCGTTGATCGTGATCGCCCCGCCGGTGCAGTCGGCGGCCGGCGTCTTGGACGAGACGGCGCGGACGGATGCGCGCGAGGTGAGCCGTGGCGCCGCCGAGCTCGTGCCGGCTCCAGCCCGGACTGCGAGGACTAGACCGAAGAGCACGGTCCCTGTTGCCAGGACAGCAAACAGCGTTGCTCGGCGGCCCAGCGGGCGCGCAGTCGTCATTCTCCCCTCCCCCACACGTTGGTTACGAGACGTTCTTACAACGTGGAGCGGGCCAGTTCAAGTGGCTGCAGGCGAAATCGCAGGGCGCCTGCGGTGAGCGGGCGCGCGACGCATCGCTGTGGGCTCTCCGTCAGCGCCGGCCGACGACGAGCTTGACCGGGAAGTTCCGGCGCTTGATCGTGCCGGGCCGCGGCGCCTGCCTCACGACGCGACCGCGCAGCGCCCGCCTTGCCCGGGCGCGGCTCACTCTTCCGACCGAGCAACGCGCTGCCCGGATCTTCCGCTTCGCGGCCGCCAGGCGCAGCCCGAGCACCCTCGGGACGGTGCAGCGGACCGGAGGAGGCGGCGGCGGCGGCGGCGGTGGGGGCGGCGGCGGTGGCGGTGGCGGAGGTGGCGGAGGCGGAGGTGGCGGAGGTGGCGGAGGTGGCGGAGGCGGTGGCGGTGGCGGTGGCGGTGGCGGTGGCGGTGGCGGTGGCGGTGGCGGTGGCGGTGGCGGTGGCGGTGGCGGTGGAGGTGGAGGTGGAGGTGGAGGTGGAGGTGGAGGTGGAGGTGGAGGTGGAGGTGGAGGTGGCGGAGGTGGAGGTGGCGGAGGTGGTGGTGGCGGCGGCGGCGGTGGAGGCGGCGGTGGAGGCCCACCGGCTGTGATCGTCAGCGACCAGCCGGGGAGGGTGCCGGCATCCGCTGCGGCGTCGTCCATGATGTACAGCGACCAGGTGCCGTTCGGGGGGCCGCCGTTGAAGGTGGCCAGGTTGACGTTGCCGCTCGGCACAGGCGCCGGGGCCGAGAACGGGTCGCCAGGGTCGTAGTTGGCCGGCTGGTAGCTCCCCGGGCAGGTGAAG
>OY969109.1:0-1792500 GCA_963698015.1 uncultured Actinomycetes bacterium | reverse complement strand
GTGGCGGCGGCGGAGGCGGCCCACCGGTGCTGATCGAGAGCGACCAGCTGGTGATGCTGCCGACGTCACCGAACGCATCGTCGACGACGTACAGCGACCAGGTGCCGTTTGCCAAGCCGCCGTTGAAGGTGGCCAGCGTGACGTTCCCGCTCGGCACAGGCGCCGGGTCCGGGAACGGGTCGACGGGCTCGAAGTTGGCCGGCTGGTAGTTCCCCGGGCAGGTGAAGCCGCCCGTGTCGGGGAGGACCGCCGGCGCCTGATCATTGATCGTCAGGTCGCAGTTGACCGCGGCGGTGAAGCCGCCCGCATCCGAGAAGAAGGTCGCGTTCTGCCCGCCCGGTGAGACGAGCAGCATGTCGATGTCGTCCGGGTACGTGTGGCTCAGCCCGTTGATCTGCACGTTCACGTCGGTGATCGGACCACTCATCCCAGAGATGACGCAGGTCGACGGATAGGGGGTCGCCGGCCCGTCGTCGTCGATCGTGATCGCGCCGCCGTTGCAGCCCGGAGGCGGTGGTGGCGGTGGTGGCGGAGGCGGAGGAGGCGGAGGAGGCCCACCGCCGGTGACATTCAGCGACCAGCTCGTGATGGTGCCGACGTCACCGACCGTGTCGTCGACGATGTACAGCGACCATGTGCCGTTTGGGGTGCCGCCGTCGAACGTGGACAGGTTGACGCTTCCACTCGGCGCGGGCGCCGGGGCCGGGAACGGGTCGCCGTTCTCGTAGTTCGCCGGCTTGTAGCTGCCTGGGCACGAGAGCGCCGTCGTGTCGGGCAGCACGGTTGCGGCCTCGTCGTCGAGTGTCAGGTTGCAGCTGACGACTCCGGTCGAGCTGCCGGCGTCGGACATGAAGATCGCGTTCTGCCCGTTGGGCGAGACGAGCAGCATGTCGATGTCGTCCGGATACGCGTGCGCGAGCCCGTTGATGCTCACGTTCACGTCGCCGACCGTCCCAGTCACGCCGGAAACGACGCAGGTCGACGGATACGGGGTCGCCTGTGAGGCGTCGTTGATCGTGATCGAGCCGCCGGTGCACTGAGGCGGTGGTGGCGGAGGTGGCGGAGGTGGCGGAGGTGGCGGAGGTGGCGGAGGTGGCGGCGGAGGTGGTGGCGGAGGAGGAGGTGGCCCAGGAGGCGGCGGTGGCGGCGGCGGAGGAGGCGGTGGCGGTGGTGGTGGGGGACCGCCGGAGGCGTTCTCATAAGCGCCGATCGTGGGCGGGTTGCCGCGCGGGTCGCCGACGAGGTCGGTCGTGATCCCGCCGACTGACTGGCCGGCTCCGAACAGCGGGGAGCCGCCGAGTGGCCGCAGGTCCGTCGCCGACGTGTACAGCGGGTCGGTGCTGATCGAGCTCGCGTCGGCTCCGGTCTCGGCCTTCCAGGCCGCGAACGAAGCCCGGTCGATGTACGGCACCTGCGCCGCCGTCGTGCCGGCGAGAACTCCAACGGACGAGAAGTGCGACGACGCGCCGCTCGTGTACAGGTCGTTGTGGTTCGAGGAGAAGAAGTTGTAGAGGCCGATCGACGAGAGGCCGATCGCGTAGCTGCCAGCCGTATTGGCGGCGCCGCCGTTCGTGGCGGTCTGCGTGTTGTAGAGCGCGTTGTCGCGGACGTCGGAGCTCGGGTTCGCCCCAATGATCGCGAGCGCGTAGCTGCCGGTCGTCGCGAGGCTGCCTGCGTCACGCGCCCCGGTCATCGAGACCGAGTTGAAGTAGATCTGCGTCGGGGCGTAGCTCGTGCCGGCCGACCCGACGACGATGCCGCCCGCGAAGTTGTCCACCGTGCCGTTCGCAACCACGCCGTAGACCGCGTTGTTCGCGATCCGGCTCGTGCCGTAGTTCGGCGTGCCGAGCGCAATGCCGGCCGCCGAGAGCGTGTCCGTCTTGACCACGGAGCCGACGACGTTGCCGGTGATGGTCACGTTGGCGACGTCCTGCGTCGTGATCGCCGACCCCGAGATCGCGTTCGTGCCGATCGCGAGGCCGAAGACGTCTGCGCTTTGCGATGCGAAGACGTTGACGACCGTGTTGTTCGTCACCTGCGCACCGTCGTCGAACGCGACCCAGACCCCGGCCCGCCCGAGCGCCGCGGTCCCGGCACCGCCGAGGGTGTTGCCGGTCACGACCGTCCCGAAGTTCTTGGCCGCGCTCTGCGAGCCGACCGAGACGACGCCGAACTGGAGCTGCCTGATGTTGTTGTTCTGGACGCGGTTGTTGTCGTTCCGGGTGCCGAGGGTCGACGTTCCGATCGTGGTGCTGCCGAAGCCGACGCCCGCGAACGTGGTCGTACTCGCGTTGCCGGACAGGTTGAGGTTCTTGATCGTGTCGTTGGTCGTCGGGTCGGCCGTCGTGACCGTCTGGCCCCAGATGACGGCGCTCGAGGTGCCCGCGCTCGTGTTGCTGATCGTCGTGTCGCGGGTCGAGCCGCCGGAGTTGGATCCGTCGATGGTCACGTAGTCGATGCCGTTCAGCACGATCAGCCCGGAGGCCGAGCTCCCGCTGAACACCGGCGACGCGCCCGAGGCCGGCTTGATCGTCAGCGTGTTCGTCGCGTTGTTGCCGGCGTTCGGGTTGAGGACGATCGGGAAGGTCTCGGCCGGATACGTGTTGTCGGTCAGCTGGAAGGTCACGGGGCCGGTCATGACGCGAGTGTTCAGCGCGGCCACTGCAGCGGTCAGCGTCGTGAAGTCGCCGCCCGCGCCGACGTTGAAGCTGCCGCTGATCGTCGAAGCGCCCGTCAGCCGGCCGACGGCGAAGTACCCGAGCGCGGTGATCGTGCCGCTCTGACCGATCGTGGGCGGGAGCACGACACCGCCGATCGAGTCGTACGTGCCGCCGACGGTCGCCGACTGGCCGATTGCGTTCGCAGAAGACGTTCCCTGCTCGGTCACGCGGACGGTCGTGCTCGTGAAGTTGGCCGCGCCGCCCGTGATCTGCGCCGACCAGTAGCGGTTGTGGTTCAGGGCGCCGAAGCCGGCGCCGGCCGTCCCGCCGGAGTCGGTGTCGAACGCCTCCGCCTCAATCGTCACTGTGCCGCCCGCGCCGGTGTTCGTGTTGATGAGCTCGAAGTTCTTGAACGAGCCCTTGCCGACCGGGAACGAGTACGTGCTTGCTCCGGTCAGGCTGGCCGGGAGCGTGCGGGACAGCGGCCCGTTCACGTAGCTGGCCGCCGATCCGCCGGAGACGGCGCCGACCGCCGCGCCGGTCAGGAGCAGGCGGTTCGAAGAGCTCGTGGTCAGCGTTCCGGAGGTGAGCAGGAGCCCCGCCGAGCCCGTGCCGGTTCCGGTGGACGTGATGTCGCCACCGGCAATCGTGACGCCCGTCGGATTGCTGATCTGCATCCCGAGCACCGTCCGGCTGCCCGGGATCTCGGGGCCGGTCGTCATCGGCGTCTGCGACTGCGAGTAGACCTCGATCAGCCCCCCGCTGCCGATGTTGTAGGTCGGCGTCTGAGCGAAGCTGCCCGCCGGGAACGGGATTCCCGTGGCGCCGCGCTGGATGAACAGCGAGGTCGCGTCACCGGCCCCGACCGAGATCTTGTCGGAGTTGCCGATCGCGCCGTAGAACGCGTTGACCCTGTTGACGTTGAGCGCCGAGACGGACGGGGCGAGGGTGACGCCGGGCGCGTTCTGGACGCTGAGCGTCCCCAACCGGACGCTCGGGCTGCCGAACGTTCCGGTGCCCGTGTAGGTCTGGGCGTACCCGCCGCCAAGCGTCTGGAGGCTGCCGGAGAGGTTGACCGCGCCGGTGTTCGTCGTGTTCGTGATGATCGCGCCGTTGTTCGTGATCGTCGGCCCGATCTGGAACAGCGTCTGCGCCGTTCCCGGGTTGACGTTGACCGTCGTCCCGGTGTTGATGGTCAGGTTGCCCCAGACGTTGAGCTGTCCGCTGAGGTTCAGGGTCTTGTTGTTCGTCGTGTTGTCGACGACGACGTTGGGCGACTGGCCCTGGACGCGGAAGACGAAGTTCGTCGCGGTCGCTGCGGTCCCGACGTTGAGCGTCCCGCCGCTGTAGACCATCGTTCCGGTCTGGTTGTAGTCGACTGGTGTCCCCGCCGTGTTCGCCTGCACGAGGTTGATCGAGCCGCCGGACATCTTCGTCACGACGCCGGTGCCGCCGGTGAGGCCGAAGGAGGGCGTCACGGTGCACGGGCCGACGGCGCAGATGTTCACGGAGCCCCCCGACTGCGTGTACGTGACGAAGGGATTCGTGCTGGTCAGGCGTCCCGCGACGTTCGTCGTCCCGCCCTCGAAGGTGAAGGCCGCCCCCATGCCGGCGCCCATGGCGTTCGCGCCGACCGTCCCGAGGTTGAGGGTGCCGGCGGTGACGCGCAGGGAGCCGTTGTTCGTCGGTGAGCCGTTCTGCCCGACGACAGTGGCGTTCGCGTCGTTCAACCAGAAGCCGCCGGTTGCGGGAATCGTGTACGCCGCGAGCGTGAAGATCGGGCTCGAGAACGCGGACGACCCGGAGATCTTGAACGTGCCGTTCGTGATCGTCAGAAATCCCGCGGTGTTCGAGCCGAGTACGGTGATCGCCCCGCCCGGCTGGACGTCGAGCGTCGAGGCCGCGCTCGTGCCCTTGTTCAGGGTGATGCCGCTCGTCGACCTCAGGTCGAGCGTGCCGGTGTTGATGAGCGAGGCGTCCGCCGCACCCGTGAAGGTGATGCCTGCGCCTGCCGTGTTGGAGTTCGTGCTGAAGTCGATCGCGCCGGCGTTGACGAGGTTGCCCCCCACGGAGAGGACGTGAGCGGTCTGCGTGCCGGTCGCGGCGGACCGGAAGGCGCCGCCCGCGTTCACGGTGACGTTCGCGCCGACGGTGAGCGTGCGCGCGGTTGTGGCCTCGTACTGAAGCGTGCCGCCGCTGACGACCGTGAGATTGAGCGCGGCTGCGGCGGTGTCGATCGTGACCGTGCAGCCGTTCGTGATCGTGACGTCGTCGGCGGAGGTCGGTACGACACCTCCGCTCCACGTGCCGGTCGAGCTCCAGAGGCCGCCCGCTGCGAGACAGGAGATGCTCGCCAAGGGGACGCTCGGGCCGCTCCCTGCGCGGCGGCCGAGGAGGAGGTCGAGACCGCTGGGGAGACCGGCCTGCGTTGCTTCAGGCTGAGAGGGGCGCCGGGCCGCCCGCTGCGCTGCGGCGGCGCCCGAGCTGCGCTCGAGTGCACGGCGCGATGCGGCCTGCGGATGCGCGGGACCGACCTGCGCGTCGACCACGGCACGGGCCGGAGCGGTCGGATGTGAGTCGGCACCGGCTGCGACCGGAAGGAGCAGGGTCGCGATCAGCGAGACCGCGACGCAGGACAGCAGTGCCGGCTTTCGGCCCAGTGCAGGGAGGTTTGCCATCGGTGTCCCCTCCCCAGGGTCAGATTTGAGGAGGTTCGTACAGCTTGTGCGACGTCAGCGCAAGGTTCCTCCCCAAAAAGGGGGAGGGCGCCCGCTGGTGCGGGCGCCCTCTTTCTCGGTTGTGAGTCGAGGCGTTAGCCCCGGCCGACCGCCAGCTTGACCGGGAAGTTCCGGCGCTTGATCGTGCCGGGCCGCGGTGTCTGGTTGACGACACGGCCGCGCAGCGAACGCCTGGAGCGAACCCGGCGCACTCGGCCGACCGAGCAGTGCGCTCTCCGGATCTTCGTCTTCGCAGTGCCGAGGCGCAGCCCGAGCACTCTCGGGACACGGCAGCGGGCCGGAGGTGGCGGCGGCGGTGGTGGCGGTGGTGGAGGCGGAGGTGGCGGCGGAGGCGGAGGCGGCAGCGGCGCGGCCTTGTACAGGTGCTCGTTCAGGAACTGGAACGTCGCACCGTTGAGCCCGCCGGTCGACCACACCTCACCGCCGACCCGGCCGGTCGAGAAGAAGCCGGCCTCGTTGCCCTGGCGCGGGCTCGGCAGCGGATCGGCGACCGACGTCCACGAGCCGCTCGGCCACGCACTGACGTCGAGCGAGTCGACAGCCGTCGTCGAGTCGAAGAACCCCCCTGCGTTCGCGTCACCGCCGAGGGCGTACAGCGTGTTACCCGAGGCCGCGAGCCCCTCGTCGGCTCGCCCGGGCGTGAACGTCGGCCCGAGCGACCAGCTCCCGGTCGCCATGTCGAGCCGCATCGTCACGCCGACGTTCGCCGTCGGGCCCGCCGCGCTGAAGCCCCCGACGACGTAGAGGTACTGGCCCACGGTCGTATAGCCCGCAAGGAAGAACGGCACCGGCGCGGGAGGGCCCGTGGTCCAGCTGTTCGTGGCGACGGTGTAGAGCGACGTCGTGTCCGTCGCGCCGGAGCTTCCCCCGCCGACGACGTACACCTTGCCGCCGAACGCTCCGGCCGCGGCGCCGTAGTTGTTCGCATACCCAGGCCGCGGAGGGCCGGACGACCACGTGTTCGTCGCGATGTCGTAGATGTTGAACGAGTCGCCGGTGTCGCCCTCGGCCAGGTAGATCTTGCCGTTTAGCAGAGCGGCCGCCGGCGCTTCGCTCGCCACCGGAACCGGAGCGATCGAGGCCCAGATGTTCGTCGTCGCGTTGTACCTGTTCGCGGCCGCAACGCGAGTCCCGTTCGAGACGCCGCCGAGCACGTACAGATCCTGGCCCGACTGTGCGTAGGCGTAGCGAGTGATGGTCGACGGGTACACAAGGCCCGACGCCCACGAGTTCGGCATGAGCGGGCCAAGGGCGCCTTCAGGCGCCGCGGGCCCTCCACGCCCGAGAACACTGCCCGGGAGACCCCGTGCGAGTGCACTCAGCGGGAATGAGAGAGCCAGGGCTGTTACGAGTAGCAGCAGACCCCCCATCCCCCAGCGGGAAATGCCTCGGCGCGTGCCGGGGCCTCCCGCGGACTGTCGTAGCAGCATCTACTACCTCCCTACCCGTTGCGACGGGTTTCTCGGAGAACGGTTCCAGGAGGCGACTCTTACCAGCTTCAACCGAAAAAGAGAAGCGGCGACAAAAAGGGACGCCCGCTGGTGCGGGCGTCCCTTTTCGTTTCGTTGCTTCGTTTGCTTAGCGCCTACCGACCGCCAGTTTGACCGGGAAGTTCCGGCGCTTGATCGTGCCGGGCCTCGGTGACTGGTTCACCACGCGGCCGCGCAGTGAGCGGCGCGCGCGAACGCGTCGCACCCTGCCGACCGAGCAGTGAGCAGCCCGGATCCTGCGCTTCGCAGCGTTCAAACGCAGCCCGAGGACTCTCGGGACGCGGCAGCGCTGCGGAGGCGGAGGAGGCGGAGGTGGTGGTGGTGGTGGCGGCGGCGGCGGTGGTGGAGGCGGAGGTGGTGGAGGTGGAGGTGGCGGAGGTGGCGGTGGCGGTGGCGGTGGTGGAGGTGGAGGTGGAGGTGGCGGAGGTGGAGGTGGCGGCGGAGGCGGAGGTGGTGGTGGCGGAGGTGGAGGTGGCGGTGGTGGCGGTGGAGGCGGTGGTGGAGGCGGTGGTGGAGGCGGAGGCGGTGGCGGCGGAGGTGGCGGCGGCGGCGGAGGTGGCGGACCGCCCGTTGCACGCCAGAGGTGATCTGGCAGGAACTGGAACGTCGCTCCGTTGATTCCGCCCGTCGACCAGATCTCGCCACCAGCACGACCGGTGCTGTTGAAGCCGGCCTGGTTGGCCTGCCGCGGCGGAGCCTGCAGGTCCGGAGGTGAAGGCACCCACGTCCCACCCGGCCACGAGCTCAGATCGAGCTCGTTCACCGCGTTCGTACTGTCGAAGAAGCCACCACCGGGTGTGTCACCACCGATCGCGTACAGCTTCGAGCCATCAGAAGCAAGCCCGAAGTCCGCACGCGTTGGGGTGAACGAGGGACCCGAGTCCCACACGCCCGTGTTCATGTTCAGACGCATCGTCTCCGACGTGTTGTCTGGGGCTGCGGCACGAAGAGCCCGGCCCAGAAGCGTCGAAGTCCCGCCAGCAGGCACGAATGGTCCACTCCCGAACCCGCCGACGACGTACAGGTACTGCCCAACCGTCTGGTAGCCGGACAGGAACACGCCCTCCGGTGCGGACGCTCCCGTCGACCACGTGTTGGTCGCGATGTCGTACACCGACAGCGTCATCTGCGGCACGAAATCTCCGCCGATGACATACACCTTGCCGTTGCCCGCACCGGCAGCACAGCCATAACCAGCGCTGAACCCCGGACGCGATGCACCTGCCGACCACGAGTTGGACGCGATGTCATAGATCTGGAACGAGTCGCCCGTATCACCTTCCTGGACGTAGATCTTCCCGTTCCAAACAGCACCACACGGCGCCTCACTCGCCACCGGAATGGGCGCCAAAGGCGACCACGCATCACTGATGGCGTTATAGCGATTAACCGTGTTCACGCGGTTACCGTCCGACACGCCGCCGATCACATACAGGTCCTCACCGACCTCTGCGAAGGCGTAGCGGACGATCGTCTGCGGATACGACGCCGCCGGAGTCCACCCCGGCGGTGGAGGTGGCGGCGGTGGTGGTGGTGGTCCGCCTCCACCGAGCGTCTCGGTGGTCGTTGTCGTGGAGGCGCCGTTGTAGCCACCTGCGGCGATCAGGGTGTCGCCGACGTTGGTGCCACCCGGGAAGGAGCGAGCCTCGTTCAGCGACGGCTCGTTGCCCCACGAGTTCGAGCCCGGGTCGTAGCTGACCGTGGCACCGGTCGTCGTCGGGCTCAGGAACGCAGCCCGCATCCGGCCCTGCGACAGGAACGGATTCCCGCCGCCGAACTCGAAGAACCTGCCCGAAGCGACGCCGCTACCAGGAACGTTGTTCGCCGACGGCAAGTTCGTGCACGCCGACCACGAGTTGGCAGCGATGTTGTAGTCGTAACAGAGGTTGATCACCGTGTTCGTCGCATCACGGCCACCGGCCACATACATGTGCCCGTTGATGATCCCCGCGCCCGCACCACCAACAGCATGCGGAATCGGGGCCTTCACCGTCCACGAGTCCGCGACCGGGTCGTACTCCCAGGTCGTGTCCTGCGCAGAGTCGACCGTGCCCGAGTTATAGCCCGAGACGACGTAGATCTTCCCGTTACCCGGGTTGTACCCGGCCACCGCGAAGCTCCGCACGTCAGGCATCGCAGCACCCGTCGACCACGTGTTCGAGGCCACGTCATAGATGCGAGTCGTGTTGTAGTTCTGCCCCGAGACCGCGTCCTCCCCGCCGAACACATACAGCTTGTTCGACGTCGGGTAATAGACGGCCGAAGCCATGATCGCCGCCGGGCTCATCGGAGCCAGCGTCGACCACGTGTTCGAGGCAGGCACGAACTTGTACAGCGTGTCCAGCGTCAACCCCGAACTGAACGAATAACCACCCGCAATATAGCCCGCGTTCGCATCCGCACCCATCGCGCCGCCATAAAAGTCCTGCGGCATCGGAGCACGAATCTGCCAACCCGGAGGCGGAGGCGGCGGAGGCGGCGGAGGCGGCCCACCAGAACTGATCGTCAACGACCAGTCCGTGATGCTGCCCACATCGGCCGCGGCATCGTCCATCAAGTACAGCGACCAGGTGCCGTTCGCCGAACCACCATTGAAGGTGGACAGGTTCACATCACCACTCGGCGTAGGCGCCGGAGCGGAGAACGGATCACCCGGCTCGTAGTTCGCCGGCGAATAGCTCGCCCGGACACGTGAAACCACCCGAGTCCGGAAGCGGCGTCGGCGCCTGATCGTCGATCGTCAGATCACAGTTGACCGCGCCGGTGAAGCCGCCCGCATCCGAGAAGAAGATCGCGTTGTCCCCATCAGGCGACACCAGCAACATGTCGATGTCATCCGGATACGTGTGACTGAGCCCGGTGATCTGGACGTTCACGTCCGTGATCGCACCGCTCATCCCCGACACCACACAGTCCGACGGATACGGCGTCGCCGGCCCGTTGTCGTTGATCGTGATCGCCCCACCGGAACAGCTCGGGCCGCCGCCGCCGGTCGTCCCGCTCAGGCGGAAGACCTGGTCGGGCACGCCGGTGTCGATCTGGCAATCCGCCCCACGGCGTCCCCAGGTCATGCAGACGCCGAAGCCGCCGCCTGGGTTCTGCCAGGCCGCGTCGCTGTTCGACCCTACGGTGCGGTCGGTCCCAGCCCCACTGGCCGCCGGCCGCGAGGTCCATGTTCGCCTGGACCGAGACCCAGTAGTGGCCTGCGGGAAGCGAGACTGCCGACGGGATCGCGATCGTCAGCGAGCCCGCGGAGTCGCCGACGGTCAGGCCAGGCCGTGTCGCCACCTGGCTGCCGGGCAGACCGCTCGCGTCGGAGTAGAAGTTGACGTTCGCGCTGGTCATCGGACCAGTGCCGTTGAAGTAGACGCCGGCGACGTCGACCTGGTCGATCGACCACGTCTCCCCGTTGGGGATCACGAAGTCGTCGGCCAGCTCGTCGTCGAACGCGTCGAAGTCCGCCTCGAAGTTCTGCGAGGACGTCGCGTTTGCCGAGGCGTTGTCGTACTGGTCATACAGAACGACATTCGGCGCTTTCGGCGCCTTCAAGTGATGGACACGGACGGCGCGCAGCGACCCGGAAGTCACTCGCCCGCTCATACTCGGGCGGCTCTTCTTGGCAGCTGAGGCCGAGCTCGTGGTCCCGAAGAACGCAGCGCAAGCCATCAGCGCCGCGATCGCTGCGCCGGCATAAAGCAGGCGCTTGTACGAGCTTCCCATCTCCCCTCCCATTTGGCTGAAAGGTGCACACTTCGCACCCGTGGGGGAGGTTTTAACACTTTCGTCACGCAATTTGAAGGCCCGCGATTGCATGTTTTCCCTGCCGAAAGGGACGAGGCCGCGAGCTTGACCCGCGTTCACGTCGTGTCGGGACCGATGCCGCGGCCTAGCGCCGGCCGACCACGAGGCCGACCGGGAATCCGCGCCGCCTGAGCGCTCCCGGCCGCGGGGACTGGGTGATCACGCGACCCTGCAAGGAGCGCCTCGAGCGGGCGCGCCGGATCCTTCCGATCGAGCAGTGGGCCCGGCGGATCTTCTGCCGCGCGGTCCCCAGCCTCAAGCCGAGCACTCGCGGCACACGGCATCGAACAGGCGGTGGCGGCGGAGGTGGTGGAGGAGGTGGAGGTGGAGGCGGAGGTGGAGGTGGAGGTGGAGGTGGAGGTGGAGGTGGAGGTGGAGGTGGAGGTGGACGGAGGTGGTGGAGGTGGTGGAGGTGGTGGAGGTGGCGGAGGCGCGCCGACGGTGCCCGTGAGCCGGAACACCTGGTCGGGTGCGGCGGCGTCGCCGATGCACGTCGTCCGGGACGCCCAGCCCGAGCAGCTCGTGCCCTGTCCGCCGCCCGGGTTCTGCCAGGCCGCGGGAGAGGTCGCCTGCTCGGTGCGGTCGAGCCAGGCCCACTGCCCCGCGGACGAGAACGTCTGGTTCGCCTGCACCGAGATCCAGTACCGGCCCTCGAAGAGACCGATCGATGGATCGAGGGTGACGACGAAGCTCGGGTCACCCGTGAAGCTCTGGTTCGGACGCGACGCGAGCAGCGTGCCGGGGAGGTCGCCTGAGCTCGAGTAGACGTCGACGTTGACCGAGGTCGCAGGGCCCGGGCCGTTGAAGTACGCCCCCTGGACCTCGACGCCCGTCACGTTCCAGCCCGGCCCAGCAGGGACGTCGAAGTCGTCGGCGGCCGCGTCGTCGTACGGGTCGAGCGCGGCCTCGAAGTTCTGTGAGCCCGCGCCGATCGCTCCAGCATGGTCGTACTGGTCGTAGAGCACGTCGCCCGGTGACGCGCCCGCCGGCGCGCAGAACGCGAGCCCGGCGAGTACGAGTGCAGCGATGGTGACGGCGTGTGGCTTCACGGCGTTCTGCTGCAGGAGCTTCTCACGAAATGCCCGGAGATGAAAAGGGGACGCCCGCTGGTGCGAGCGTCCCCTTTCGTTGCGTCGCTTCGTTTGCTTAGCGCCTACCGACCGCCAGCTTGACCGGGAAGTTCCGGCGCTTGATCGTGCCGGGCCTCGGTGACTGGTTGACCACGCGGCCGCGCAGTGAGCGGCGCGCACGAACGCGTCGCACCCTGCCGACCGAGCAGTGAGCAGCCCGGATCCTGCGCTTCGCAGCGTTCAGACGCAGCCCGAGGACTCTCGGGACACGACAGCGCACCGGAGGCGGAGGCGGAGGCGGTGGTGGCGGAGGCGGTGGTGGAGGTGGAGGCGGTGGTGGAGGCGGAGGTGGAGGCGGAGGCGGAGGCGGAGGAGGTGGAGGTGGTGGCGGAGGCGGAGGTGGTGGCGGAGGCGGAGGCGGAGGCGGCGGTGGTGGAGGCGGAGGTGGTGGAGGTGGAGGTGGAGGTGGAGGTGGAGGTGGAGGTGGAGGTGGAGGTGGAGGTGGAGGTGGAGGCGGAGGTGGCGGTGGTGGTGGTGGTCCGCCTCCGCCGAGCGTCTCGGTGGTCGTTGTTGTGGAGGCGCCGTTGTAGCCACCTGCGGCGATCAGGGTGTCGCCGACGTTGGTGCCGCCCGGGAAGGAGCGAGCCTCGTTCAGCGACGGCTCGTTGCCCCACGAGTTCGAGCCCGGGTCGTAGCTGACCGTGGCACCGGTCGTCGTCGGGCTCAGGAACGCAGCCCGCATCCGGCCCTGCGACAGGAACGGATTCCCGCCGCCGAACTCGAAGAACCTGCCCGACGCGACGCCGCTACCAGGAACGTTGTTCGCCGACGGCAAGTTCGTGCACGCCGACCACGAGTTGGCAGCGATGTTGTAGTCGTAACAGAGGTTGATCACCGTGTTCGTCGCATCACGGCCACCGGCCACATACATGTGCCCGTTGATGATCCCCGCGCCCGCACCACCAACACCATGCGGAATCGGGGCCTTCACCGTCCACGAGTCCGCGACCGGGTCGTACTCCCAGGTCGTGTCCTGCGCAGAGTCGACCGTGCCCGAGTTATAGCCCGAGACGACGTAGATCTTCCCGTTACCCGGGTTGTACCCGGCCACCGCGAAGCTCCGCACGTCAGGCATCGCAGCACCCGTCGACCACGTGTTCGAGGCCACGTCATAGATGCGAGTCGTGTTGTAGTTCTGCCCCGAGACCGCGTCCTCCCCGCCGAACACATACAGCTTGTTCGTCGTCGGGTAATAGACGGCCGAAGCCATGATCGCCGCCGGGCTCATCGGAGCCAGCGTCGACCACGTGTTCGAGGCAGGCACGAACTTGTACAGCGTGTCCAGCGTCAACCCCGAACTGAACGAATAACCACCCGCGATATAGCCCGCGTTCGCATCCGCACCCATCGCGCCGCCATAAAAGTCCTGCGGCATCGGAGCACGAATCTGCCAACCCGGAGGCGGAGGCGGCGGAGGCGGCGGAGGCGGCCCACCAGAACTGATCGTCAACGACCAGTCCGTGATGCTGCCCACATCCGCACCCGCGTCGTCCATCAGGTACAGCGACCAGGTGCCGTTCGCCGAGCCACCATTGAAGGTGGACAGGTTCACATCACCACTCGGCGTAGGCGCCGGAGCGGAGAACGGATCACCCGGCTCGTAGTTCGCCGGCGAATAACTCGCCCGGACACGTGAAACCACCCGAGTCCGGAAGCGGCGTCGGCGCCTGATCGTCGATCGTCAGATCACAGTTGACCGCGCCGGTGAAGCCGCCCGCATCCGAGAAGAAGATCGCGTTGTCCCCATCAGGCGACACCAGCAACATGTCGATGTCATCCGGATACGTGTGGCTCAGCCCATTGATCTGAACGTTCACGTCCGTGATCGCACCACTCATCCCCGACACCACACAGTCCGACGGATACGGCGTCGCCGGCCCGTTGTCGTTGATCGTGATCGCCCCACCCGAACAGCTCGGAGGCGGAGGCGGTGGGGGCGGAGGTGGCGGCGGAGGAGGTGGAGGCGGTGGAGGCGGTGGAGGCGGTGGTGGCCCTCCGGTCGGGATCTTGTCGTAGAAGACGTCCTGCTGGGCGACGCCGTTGATCGGCACGCGACCGTCGACCCACGTCGTGTGGATGAACCCGGCCGTGCCGAAGGAGCGGTCGTAGTCACCCGTGTAGCACGGCTGGATGTTCGGGTCCGGCTGCGTCGGCACCGGGTAGATGACGTCGCTGACCGGCGCGGGCGGCTGCCACGAAACGCCGTTGTCCGTCGAGAGCCGTCCGAAGCGCTGCAGGTTGTCGTTCGCAGTGTTGCGCTGGTCGTACCAGCTGACGAAGACCTCGCCCGCCGGCGTGACCGCAAGCGAAGGCTGCCACTGCCCGCGTGTCCCACCGTCGCCGTCGAGCCGAAGCGGCGCGCTCCACGTAGCGCCGTTGTCGATCGAGCGGACGTAGTAGATATCGCCCTTGTCAGCTCCGGCACCGTGCGAGGCGTACGCGTAGTGGACGACGTTGTTCGGGCCTACGGCTATGTCGCCCCAGCCCATGTGCCGCCAGTACTGCGGATACATCATCGCGAAGTACGAGTTCGACGAGCACAGGCCGACGCCCGGGCCCGGGAATCCTGGGCCCATCGTCACGGAGGACCAGTTGGCGCCGCCGTTCGTCGAGATCCGGACGATGTTCGTCCTGGTCCCGAGGCCGCCGCCGCCCTCGTCCATCGTGGCGACGAAGACGTGGCCGTCGGGGCCGACCGTGACCTGGACGTCGCGGAAGAAGCTGCCGACGACCGTCACCGGCGCGTTCCAGGTCGCGCCTCCGTCGTTCGACCACGTCACCTGGACGGCTCCGTTGCCCACGGCGAAGTTGTTCCAGCTGATGTAGGCGCGTCCGTAGAAGGGGCTCGACGGATTGTTGTCGACCCAGCCGGACTCGCGGTCATCGCTACCGCCGCTGTGCGCACAGGGGCCGGTGCCCCAGGTGGCGCCGTCGTTCGAGGTCCAGACACCGAGTCCCTGGCCGCCGCATCCGGAGGCGAGGAAGACGGCGATCCACTTGGAGTGCATCTGGTCGTACATGACGACCGGATCGCCGAAGCTGGTGCCGTGACCGGTACAGAACGGCCGTGTGTTCAGGTTCGTCCACGACGACCCGCCGTTCGTCGAGTACGAGCCGCCCGAGTAGCAGCTCCCGGCGGTCCTCGAGTCGTTGTAGGTCGAAACGACAGTGTTGCCCTGGGCCCAGACCTGGGTCTCCGACTGCGTCACGTGCGGGAAGGTTCCCTCGCCGCCAGTGATGATGTTGACGTCGGTCCCGCCGTAGTCGCGCGGGCTCTGCCTCAGGTGATCCAGAGACGAGAAGCTCGAATTCAGCTGCGCTTGGCTCGCAGGTGTGCGTCCGCACGCAGCCAGGATCGCCGCTGCATGCACGTTCGTCTGCTTCTGGAGCTGGTACTTGCCGATCGTCGCGCAGACCCCGTGTGCGGATTTGCTCGCGTTCGCGCCCGTCGCTATCGCGCCTGTCAGCACGATGGCGAGCGAAGTGAACGCGGCCAGCCAGGACCAGCGCGCATGCTGTCGCTTCTGCACAGACAAACCTCCCCTACCCGTGATGTGTTTCGCCCCTCCAGTTCAGAGCTTAGGCGGGTTCTACAACTTTGAGCGCCGTTTTTCAATCCTCTCGAACCGTGGGATTCAGACTCGAGTAGACCGGTGCGGAGCGTGCGCTAGCGCTTCTGGACGAGCGTCATCCCGTCGCGAACGGTGAGCATCACCGACACCACTCGCTCGTCGCCCGCGACGTGCTCGTTGAACGCCTTGATCGCCTGTGTGGACTCGTCGCCGTCGGGCTCGACGACCCGGCCGGACCAGAGCACGTTGTCGGCGATGACCAGGCCGTTTTCAGCCAGGAGCGGCAGCACCGCCTCGTAGTACGCCTGGTAGTTCGGCTTGTCCGCGTCGATGAAGACGAGGTCGAACGGGCCCTCGAGCGTGGAGATCGTCTCCAGCGCCGGGCCGAGCTTGATCTCGATCTTGTCGCCGTGCCCGCTCTCGTCCATGTAGCGGCGCGCGATCGCGGTCGCCTCCGGGTCGACGTCGCACGTGATGATCCGGCCGTCGTCCGCCAGCGCCGAGGCCATGGCGATCGACGAGTAGCCGGTGAACGTGCCGAGCTCGAGGATGCGCTTCGCGCCCGTGAGCCGTACGAGCGTTGCGAGGAAGCCGCCCTCGATCCGCCCGACCATCATCTGTGGTGCGGTCGTCTTCTCGCGGGTCTCCGCGGCGAGCCGGTCGAAGAGCTCGTTCAGCTGCGTCGTGTGCTCGGCCGCGTACTCCTCGACCTGTTCGTTGACGATGAAGGCCATCTCGGCCCGAGAGGCTAGCGATTCTTCAGACGCGGCCGAGCAGCACGCAGCCGTTGTGACCGCCGAGGCCCATGGCGTTCGAGAGCGCCACGTCGACCTTGCTCTGGCGCGCCTCGTTCGGGACGTAGTCGAGATCGCACTCGGGATCGGGGGTTCGCAAGTTGATCGTGGGCGGGATCGTCCCCTCGTGGATCGCGAGCACGCACATCATCGCCTCGATCGCGCCGGCGGCTCCGAAGCAGTGGCCCATCATCGATTTCGTCGAGGACACCGCCAGCTCGTACGCGTGGTCTCCGAAGACGTCTTTCAGCGCCTTCGTCTCCGCCAGGTCGCCCAGGGGGGTCGACGTCCCGTGCGCGTTGACGTAGTCGACGTCGGTCGGATTCACGCGCGCGCGCGCGAGGGCAGCGCGCATCATCTCGGTCACTCCGACCGAAGCGGGATCCGGCGCGGCCATGTGGTAGGCGTCGTTCGAGGCGCCGTAGCCGAGCACCTCCGCGTACACCTTCGCGCCGCGCTCGCGCGCAGCATCGAGGTCCTCGAGAACGAGAACGCAGGCGCCTTCGCCCATCACGAACCCCGCTCGCGTGGCGTCGAAGGGCCGTGAGGCGCGCGGCGGATGCTCGTCCTCGGCCGCGAGGCCGCGCATCGCGCAGAAGCCGGCCAGGATCAGTGGATGCATGCAGGCCTCGGTGCCGCCCGCGAGGACGACGTCTGCGTCGCCGCGGCGGATGAGCTCGGCTCCCTCGCCCACCGCGTGCGACCCGGTCGCGCAGGCGGAGACCGGGGCGTAGTTCGGGCCGCGCATGCCGAGCGAGATCGCGATCTGGCCGCTCGCCGAGTCGACGAGCACGCTCGGGATGAAGTACGGCGAAACACGGTCGGGCCCGCGCTCGTCGAGGACGTCGCTCTGCTCCATGATCCCGAGGAAGCCGCCGATCGCCGAGCCGAAGACGACGCCCGCCCGGGCCGGGTCGAAGCCGTTCAGGTTCGCGTCGTCCTTCGCCTCCGTCGCGGCCGCGACGGCGAGCAGCACGTTGCGATCGAGCCGGCGCGCTTCCTTGGAACTTACGAGGCCGGACGGATCGAAGTCCTTGACCTCGGCCGCGACCCGCACCGGGAACCCGCTCGCGTCGAACGACTTGATGAAGTCGATCCCGCTCTCGCCCGCCACGGCGGCGCGCCAAGTCGAAGGCGCGTCGTTGCCCAGCGGCGTGACGGCGCCTAGCCCGGTGACCGCGACTCTCGTCATTGCGGCTAGCTTAGTGCGCGCATGCCGGGTCGAAACGTCCCGTTCCCGCCGATGGAGGCGGAGCTCGTCGCCGAGCTCCCGACCGGCGACTGGCAGTACGAGCCGAAGTGGGACGGGTTCCGCGGGATCCTCGAGAACGACGGCGGGGAGCTCGCGCTCTGGTCGCGCAACGAGCGCCCGCTGCGTCGCTACTTCCCCGAGCTGGAGCCGCTCGGCAAGCTGCTCCCTCCCCACTCCGCGCTCGACGGCGAGATCGTGATCTCCAAGAAAGGCAAGCTCGACTTCGACTCGATGCAGCTCCGGCTCCACCCGGCGGAGAGCCGGATCCGGAAGCTGTCCGCCGAGATCCCGGCGCAGTTCATCGTCTTCGACATCCTGCTCTGGAAGGGCGAGAAGCTGCACAAGCTCCCGCTCGAGAAGCGGCGCAAGGAGCTCGAGCGGAAGGCGAAGCGCTTCCAGCTCTCGCCGTACACGCGCGACCACGAGGAGGCGGAGCGGTGGCTCGACCGGATCGAGGCGGCGGGGCTGGACGGGGTCGTCGCGAAGAGGCTCGACTCGCCGTATCGGCCCGGGTCGCGTGAGGCCGTCGCCAAGGTCAAGAAGTACAAGACGGCCGACTGCGTGATCGTCGGGTTCCGGTACAGCGAGAAGGCCGAGGGCCGGATCTCGACGCTGCTCCTTGGGCTCTACGACAAGGACGGAGACCTCGACTTCGTCGGCCACTGCTCCGGCATCACGGCGAGCCTGCGGAAGCAGATCGAGGCGGAGCTGCCGAAGCTCGAGATGCCGGGCTTTGTCAGCGACAAGCGCATTCCCGGTGGCCAGAGCCGCTGGACGCAGGGCCGCGAGCTCGACTGGCACCCGGTGCGGCCCGAGCTCGTGTGCGAGGTGCGCTACGACAAGCTCGAGCGCAACCGCTTCCGGCACGGGACGCGCTTCCTGCGCTTCCGTCCGGACAAGGACCCGAAGGACTGCACGTGGCGCGAGGTCAGGCCGCCGCGCCGGCGGGGCGACCCGACCGTCGAGTCACTTCTTGGCGCGGCGTAGAGCCGCCTGCTGGGCGGGCCGGCGAGGTTGCCCGCCACGCGGGTCGCTTTCCCAGCGCTGGCCACGCCGCCCGCCGCGACCGCTCTCGAGCTTGGTCGGGTCGGCCGGCTCGAGGTCGAGCTTCGCAAAGAGCGGGATCAGGCTCCGCTTGTGGCGCCACATGCCCTTGGTCAGGTCGCCGACCTCGTCGATCCGCTTGCGCATCGTGGTCAGCGTGAAGCGCTCCGCCTTCACGGTGGCGACCTCGTTCCAGTCGAGCGGCGCAGAGGCCCGCGCGTCCGGGACCGGCCTGATCGAGTACGCCGACGCGATCGTCCGGTCACGCGCGTTCTGGCCGTAGTCGACGAAGACGCCCATCCGGTCGGCCACCTTCCAGGTCGTCGTCGCCACGCGCTGGTCGCCGATCCGCCGCTCGACCTCCTGCGCCATCGCCTTCGCCAACCGCCGCACCTCGGGAAAGCCGAGCTCGGGCTTGATCGGCGCGAGGACGTGCAGCCCGGTCGACCCGGACGTCTTCGGGAAGCTCTTCAGCCCGAGGTCGTCCATCACGTCCTTGACGACGAGTGCGATCTTCCGCACGTGTCGCCACTGCCCCTCGAACGTCGGGTCGAGGTCGATGAGGAGGTAGTCGGGCCGCTCGATGTCGGGTACACGCGAATGCCACGTGTGCAACTCGATGCACCCGAGGTTCGCGACCCAGGCGAGCGCCGCGGCGTTGTCGACGATGGCGAACACGGTCGAGTGGCCGCTCGGGAACTCGACGTATTGCTCGTCGACGTACGGCGGATGGTTCTCGGGCACCCGCTTCTGGTGGAAGAAGTCGTGGTCGACGCCGTTCGGGAACCGCTTCATGTGGAAGAGTCGCCGGCGCAGGTGCGGCAGCGCGCACGGCGCGAGGTCGACGTAGTACTCGACGAGGTCGATCTTCTTCAGGCGGCGCTTCGGGAAGAAGACCTTGTCCGGGTTGGAGATTGCGACCTCGTTGCGCCCGACTCGGAGCTTCATGGCTCCCAGTATCGAGAAATCACCCTTCGGGGGCATGTGTCGAGGGTCTCGCGCTGGCGACAATGAAGGCGCCGGCTCCCCCTCTCGAAGACCGGCAGAACATGCGGCGCCCGCCACACGAACTGCGGCTCCACGAAGTTCGAGGCGGGCGTTGCGCATTCTGGATCGGTCAGGGCGAGCGGCTATCCTTGCTGCTCCGGAGAAGTGGCCGAGTGGCTGAAGGCGGCGCCCTGCTAAGGCGTTAAGGGGGACATTTCCTCCTTCGAGGGTTCGAATCCCTCCTTCTCCGCCTCTCGCTTCCCTGACCGGCGATCCGCGTTCGCGGATCGCCTCGCGCGCCTGAGCACCCTTCAGCCGGCGGGCCGTGCGGTGCAGCACTGTCCCACCGGCCTACGGGCGCTCAGCACGGCGTCAGGAAACCGAGAAATGGTTGGCTACTCTTGTCCCACCGGAGGGGTGGCAGAGCGGTCGAATGCGGCGGTCTCGAAAACCGTTTCGGGCGGTTACGCGGCGGTTACGTCCGACGAGAGTTCAAATCCCTCCCCCTCCGCTTCACAGGCCGTTTCCCGCATAGCCATTACGGTTTGCGGGACGGCCTGCGCGGACCGGGGAGCATCCGCCGTGATCCGCGGAAGTCCGTCATAAGCGGTGCTTACTGCCGGGCGAGTACCGGGCGAGATCCCTTGGCTCGGCTGGGGCTTGCAGTCCGAGGGGACGCGCTCCGGTCGCCATGTCCTCCGCGGCTATGCCCGGATGAGCGTCTAGCGCCAGGAGCTCGGCCCGCCTAGCGTCCCCCGGGGCTGGGCTACGGGAAGCGCCTGAGCAGGCCCGAAGGTGTTCGCCTCACCGCCCGGCCCCTGAAATGCCGAGGGCCGCTACGAACGGCCCTCGGCGAAGCCCTTTGAGCAGGACAGGGCGTGTGGCAGTCGGAACTCGCCGACCGTATCACCCTGGTCGGCGGTCCCCGTCCGACGCTGCTGTTTCCATGTCTCCGTCGGCCCCGAAGGTCGGCCCGACCACTACGACCGGCTCAACCGCGCCGGGGTCGGAATGGCAGATCGGAAGGAGAACTGCGGTGTACAAGGTGAATCTCATGCTCGCGGACGCGGCGCAGGTCGCGGACGGCAAGCTCTACATCCTGGGCGGCGGCTGGGACACGATCGTCCCCGCGGCCCCGTTCGCAGTCTGCGGGATCATCGCGATCCCCTGGCACCAGGGGGACCGACTGGCACTCGCTCCGGCTTGAACTGATCGACGGAGACGGCGAGGCGATCTGCGTCCCGGCCGAGGAGGGCGAGGAGCAGCCGCTCGTTGTTGAGCCTCCGCCGTACCGGGCGACGATCGCCCCGCATGTGAAGCCGGGAACCTCGCTCGGCTGGCCGTTCGCCATGAACGTCTCTCCCGGGCTCCCGCTTCAGCCCGGGACGATCTACGAGTGGCGGATCAGCATCGACGGCAAGCACGAGGAGGACTGGACGCTCCCGTTCAGCACCGCCACGGTGCCGCCGATGACGCAGGCCGCGTGATGCAGAGCCAGACCAGGACGGGGCGCGATCTGCGCCCCGTCCCCTTGCTCGGGGAACGACGATGACGGGGTTGTTCGATAGCGACTTCTACGGATGGGCGATCGTCCTCGACGTCGATGAGCCCGAGACGATGTACGTCCTGCAGTGCCTCGACCGAGCGCGGGCGGCGTCACCCGATGAGCGCGGGGCCGTCGAAGCAGTCATCGCCGAGATCGGTCCCGCGCAGGCGGCTCAGATCGTGGACCTCGCGGGAGGCCCGTACCTGGCCTGGCTGATCGAGCAGCGGACGGCGGCGATCCTCCCCTCGATCCGCGCCGCTCACCGAGCTCGCGCTCTCGTCTCGATGCCCTACCGCGAATATCTCGCGACCCCGGAGTGGGCCGAGCGAGCAGCCGCGACTCGACGCCGCTTCGGGAATCGGTGCGCGGTCTGCAATGCGGACGCCGAGCTCGACGCCCATCACCGCACCTACGAGCGGCGTGGCGCGGAGGAGCCCGCGGACCTGACCGCTCTCTGCCGCGCCTGCCACGGTCTGTTCCACGAGTGGCGCGATCTCGCCGCTGTTCCGACTGCAACGGCCTGAGCTCGCGGACAACGACGACGACCGAGCCGAGGAGGAGGCAGGCCGACCGCGCGCGGCCTCGACGTGGACGCCGAGATCGCCGCAGCACGGGCCTCGTGGCGGGCTAGCGGCTGGCGAGGATCAGGGTCACGGCCACGATCACGCTGATCACGAAGATGGTGTAGACCGGCCAGCTCTGACGTGCCCGGAACAGCCGCTCCTCCGGTCCCATCTGATGCCGCTCCTCCTCGGCGGACTTCTCTGTCGGCTCCAGACTCACCTACGGCGAAGAGTAGACCCAGTTCCAAAGGTCCGGAGTTCCCGTCGCCGGCTAGTCGCTCGCTCGGCCACGGCCCGCAACGCCACGGCCGCCTCCTCGTGCCCGACGCCGGTCAGCGCGGCGAGGCTCGACGCGGCGAGGACGGCCTCGTCGATCGTCGCATGAGGGTCTTCTTCGAGGAGTCGGAGCAGCCAGCGCGCCGCGAACCGTGGGTGCCGGCGCGGCTCCTTCCGTGTGACCAGGATCGTGAGCTCGAGCGCGTCGGCCAGGCTCAGCTGGGGCAGTTCTTTCGCCGCCGCCAGCGCCATGAGCACGTTGCGCCGTTTGAGTGCCCGTTGGAAAGCTGCGTAAGGGTGACCGGCCGCGCCCGAAGCTCCTCCTTCCGGGGGCCGGTGCTGATGAATCCTAAGACTGGCGGGCGGCCTGGGTTAGGGCGCCGGTCGCCGTAGCGGGAACTCGATGTTGACGCGCCCCGTTCCATCAACCGTCTATCTCTTGTCCATGGATCGCCGTCGCTCTGTCGATCACACTCGATAAGCGGTGGACGTTACGAGCGAAGAGCGTGATCATGGTCGGAGGAGGCGAGGCCAGATGGATCGAAGGCGGCTGGACGGGTTCGGCAGTCCGAGGATCGCCCTCTTGCTGGTCTGCCTCGGCTTCGGACTGATCCTCGGCGTCAGTTCGCTTTCGGCATCGAGGGGTAACGCGGGCGCCGTTCGGAGCCAGGACGGCGTTGGCGCCTTGGGCGTGGAGCCTGACGGCACGCTGGTTGTGGCTGGCTCGAGTCGCGTGGGCGGGCCTTCGCACGGACGTCGTTTTGCGCTTGCCCGCTACACCGCCGCCGGGAAACTCGATCGTCGTTTCGGAACAGGCGGCAAAGTGTTGACGGGCTTCGGGCTGAGGTTCGTTCGCCCGCGGTTTCCGGGCGGTGCCGGAGTTGCGTCGCTCGCGATCCGGCGCGACGGCAAGGTTGTCGTCGCCGGTTACGCCTACCGTCCCCCCGGGTTGCGGTATTCGGCGTTCGCGCTCGCCCGTTACACCGTGTCGGGAAGACTCGATCGCACCTTCGGGCGGAAGGGCACGGTACTGACCTCCTTCGGTTCCCGAACCAGCTCGACGGCCGCCGCAGTCGCGATCGCGCCGGATGGGAAGATCGTCGCCGTCGGTTCCGGCTTCGCACTCGCACGCTACAGGCCAGGGGGAAGGCTCGACCCGAGCTTCGGCCACGGCGGCAAGGTGGTAACCGGCTTCGGCGCGCACACTTTCTATGGAACAGCCGAGGCGGTCGCGATCCAGCCGGACGGCAAGGTCGTCGTCGCCGGCGAGGTTGTCCCCCGCGGGCCAAGGACCACCAAGCTTGCAGTCGTCCGCTACAACTCGGACGGCTCGCTCGACCGGAGCTTCGGAACCGGCGGACGGGTCGTAACCCAGGTCGGGGAGCGCGATAGTTACGGGGCAGCAATTGTCGTCCAGCCGGACGGCAAGATCGTCGTCGCCGGAAGGGCGGCCGTGGGGCTCCGCGGCGTCGCTGCGCTGGTCCGTTATAGCGCCGACGGCGCGCTCGACCCGGGCTTCGGCCACGGCGGCATCGCACTCACGAGCAGTGCAGGCCTGGGCCCCATGGCGCTCGTGATCCAGCGCGATCGCAAGCTCGTCACGGCGCTCGACCTGTTCGGAGTCGCGCGCTTTCTGACGGACGGCAGCCTCGATGGAACCTTCGGCAAGGACGGCAAGGTGCGCACGAACTTCCACGCCTTCGCCAACGCGAATGAGGTTGTCGTCCGTGCGGACGGCAAGATCGTCGTCGCCGGCACGGTTGGCTCGTACCCGCGGGGAGACTTCGCCCTCGCCCGCTACACGAGCAGCGGCAGACTCGACGGCGGCTTCGGCCACGGCGGCAAAGTGGTGACGGACTTCAGCTCACTCTGGGCAATACGCGGGCGCTGAGCGGAACACCCACGCGATCCGTCCGTGTTGTCACAATGGACGGCATGCCGAGGCGGACACGATAAGCGTACTGGACCCCTCGAACCCGACGCCAGGAATGGGGTTGCGGGCCGCTGCGCGGGACCTGCGGGCTGGCCCGCGGTGCGAACTGAGACCTCTGGAGGCTGCCTGACGCGCCCCCGGACCGGCGCACGACCGGCGCGCGGCCTGCCTGAGGCTGGCGCGCCCGGGCGCCGCGAAGGGTCGAGTCCCGCGCGCCAACGTCTTTGACCACCCGTACGTGCTCGCAGTCGCCTCTGCCGCGCAAGGGTCTGCTCTGAGCTCCCTTTGACAGGGAACGTCACCGCAAGCCGGGGTGGGAAGCGAGCGGTCGCGCCCTCGTTCAGTTTTTCAGGCCGGTTTCGATCAGGCAGCGGTTAAGGCACAGGTCGGCCTCTCGCTCCGCTGCCCCCGCTCCACCGGTTGCCGGGACCGAGGGGGTTACGGGTTAGAGGAACCGATGCTCGAGCGAGGGCGGTGCCGCGCTGTTAAAACGCGGGTCTGCTGGTGTGTCTGAATGCGGCTCGGATGGCCAGCGGTTAGCGGCGGGTCAGGAGTCACGGTCGGGCGGTTCGTGGCTACAGCGGCTGACGAGCGAAGCCGGAGGGGGCAGCGGCGGCGGCTAAGAGAGGAGCCCCGCGCCTCACTCGCAGGGGCGCGGGGCTCCGTCGGCTAGTAGGCCGAGAGCGCGGTGAGCACGATCAAGACGACGACCGCCACCGCGATGAGGTTGCCGGTGCGCCTGCTCACGGGGTACGACTGAGCACTTGGACTCCGCCGCCGCCGTGGTAGCGGACGGTGACGCTTACATGCCAGTGCGTTTCCAGGTAGGGGATGCCCGTCGGGCAGTCGAAGTACGCGCCGCCCTCGACGTCCACGTAGCTGTACCCGACACCGCCGCCCACTCGTGCGTTGTACGGGTCGTGCGATGAGCAGAGGGTCGAGTGCATCGTGACGTAGGACGAGCGCGTCTGGATAATGCCCGACGCGTTAGCGCACCAATGGGTGTTCAAGTACACCTGCTGCTCTTGCGGCCAGGTGCCGTGGTACGACTGCCGGGTGTCGTCCCAACACGCGTAGTACGCGGGCGACATGGTGTTCGTCCTCGTGATGTACGACGGGAGCCCGTAGGACATCGAATCGTCCAGCGGCGCGCTCGGCGTTGAGGCGAGGGCTCGCAACTGCGCGTCGGTGTAGTCGGACACCTGCGGCGGGTTCGTAGCTCCGCCGGTCGATGCCCACGCGAGCGCCGAGACGAGCGCGACGAACGCGACGAGTAACCGGGGATTGAACATGTGTCCTCCTTGCGTCGGGGCGAGTGACGATGACTGGCATCGCTGACCACGCACTGACGACCGCCTGACGACCCACCATGTAGGTTGCGCGTGGCGATGGCGGCTTCCGAGCTGGAGTTTGCCGTTCTCGGGCCTGTCGAGGTTCGCCGCCTCGGAGAGCCTCTTTCACTTCGAGGTACGCGGACTCGTCAGCTTCTCGCATATCTGCTCTTGCGCCCGAACACTTCGGTGCCCGCCGACGAACTTCGCGCTGCAGTGTGGGAAGACACCCACCTCCGGAACCAAGCGAACGTCCTCCAAGCCTGCGTCTCGCGACTTCGCCTCATTGTCGGAAGCGACCGACTCCAAACGACCGCGAGTGGGTATCGGCTCAAGCTCTCAAGAGGAGAGCTCGACTCTGAGACGTTCGAGCAGCTCGTGCGCGCGGGACGGGAAGCCCTCGCGGCGGACGAGGCGGCCAGAGCAGAAGGGCTCCTCTCTCAGGCGCTTGCTCTTTGGCGAGGCGCTGCATACGAAGATCTGACCCTCGGCCGTCCTCTCGAGAGCGAACGCTGCAGGCTCGAGGAGCTGCGTATCGCCGCGCTCGAAAGTCGCATTGAATCGGCACTGAGGCTCGGTGCGGGGTCAGAGCTCGTTGCGGAGCTTACGGTACTTGCCGAACTCCACCCATTTCGCGAGCACTTACAGGCCCAACTTGCGATCGCGATGTACCGGGCCGGCCGCCAGGTCGACGCACTGGAGATCTGCCGGGCTGCCATGCGGGCATTGAGAAACGAGCTGGGCTTAGAGCCCACGCTCGAACTCCGGGATCTGGAGCGGTCAATTCTCCGTCAAGATCCGTCACTCGGTGCCTCCACTTCGAGGGGGCTTCCCCTCTCCGTCGGCCCGCTACTAGGTCGTACGCGCGAGTTGAAGGAGGCGACGCGCTTGATGCGTCGTCCAGACGTCCGGCTCATGACCGTCACCGGGCCGGGTGGAATAGGGAAATCGCGTCTTGCGGTCGAGGTTGCGAGGATCCTAGGCAGGGCGATTTTTGTAGATCTCACGGCCACGGACGATGCCTCGCTCGTGGTCGCGGCCATCGCCTCCGCCGCAGCTGTGGCCAGGTCACCAGGGCAAACGCTCTCCGATGCGGTCGAGAGACATCTCCGAGACCGCGAGACGTTGCTTGTGCTCGACAGCTTCGAACACGTCATCGAAGCCGCGCCGTCTGTCGCGCATCTTCTGGCGGCGGTGCCCGACCTCAAGGTCATCGTCACGAGCCGTACCGTTCTCCGCCTCGGGGCTGAGCATGTGTTCCCGGTCGACTCACTTGCTGAGACGGACGCGGTCCGGCTCTTTCGCATGAGTGCGCAACGAAGTGATTCGACATATCGGGATGACGACCCTGAAGGCGTGGCGCAAATCTGCCGTCGACTGGACGGGATCCCGTTGGCGATCGAGCTTGCGGCCGCACGAGCGAAGCTCTTCCAACCGAGCCTGATGGTGAAGCGATTGGCGCGTGGCCTGGACCTCCTGACGGATGGCCGCCGCGACGCGCCTGCCAGACAGCGAACGCTGCGGGCGACGCTGGATTGGAGTTACGCGCTGCTCGGTCCGGAGGAGCGCAGTGCCTTCCATGACCTCAGCGTCTTCGCCGGCGGCTTCGAGCTCGAAGCTGCGGAAGCCGTCTGCGACGGCACCGGCACCGTAGATCGGATCGCGTCGCTCGTGGACAAGAGTCTGGTCCAGCGGCAAAAGCCGGATCGAATGCAGCTCCTCGACACGGTGCACGAGTACGCACACGAACGTCTCGTGGAGAATCCCGCGAGCGACTATCGAGCACGAGAGAGGCACGCGGAGTACTACACATCGCTCGTCGAGAAGGTCGACAGCGTCCTCCTCGGTCCAGACCAGAAGCAGTCGCTTGCTCGTCTCGAGCAGGAACACGGCAACATTCGAGCGGCATTCGCTTTCGCGCTGACCACGCGTCGGGCAGAGGTACTCCTGCGCCTAGCTGTCGGCTGCCGGAGGTTCTGGCATTACCGCGGGCACCTCGCCGAAGGTCTCGAAGCCCTCACTGCCGCGCTTGCAGTCGGCGGGCCGGCGGACGAGTTGAGGGCGAGGGCCCTCAACGGTTCGGGGATCTTGGCGGCCGAGCTTGGCGACTACGCCCTGGCTCGCCGCCGCTTCGACGAATGTGCCGACGTCGCAGAGCGAATTGGGCACTCGGGGCTTCGAGCGGACGCGCTCGGCAACATGGGTCGGCTCGCTCTGTTCGAAGACGACCACCGGCGCGCGGAGATGCTCCTCGACGAGGCTCTCGAGGCCGATGGCAACGGCGACTACGAACGGGTGGTCTCTCTCGAGAATCTTGCGGTCATCGCACTGTCGCAAGGGGATCTTGATCGGGCATTCGATCGCGCGGAGGCAGCGTCCGCGCTCGCGCGGTCGAGCGGGAGCGCTCATCTGCTGGCTGCTTCGACGCGTACATTCGGCCGAGTGCTGCTCGAGCGCGGCGAGCTCGCGAGGGCCGGCGAACTGCTGTCCGAGAGCCTGAGACTGGAACGTGAGTTGGATGATCCTCAGGGCATGGCCGACTGCACCGAGGCCCTCGGTGAGCTCGCGGCAGCGCGTGGCGAGGGCAACTCCGCTGCAATCCTTTTCGGAGCAGCCTCCGCTCTTCGTGCCTCGGTCGGCGCAGTTCGCAGTCCAGAGCTACGCGACACGTATTCGCGCTACAGAGCCCTCGCCCGCGAATCGGTCGGGATAGCTCTCTTTGACGACGAGTTCGCCCGCGGAGCGGGGTTGCTTCTTTCCGACGCACTTGCAACGGCAGAGCAGGACGGTCGCGTCCCCGCAGGGAGTTAGAGGCGAGCCGCGGCCGCGGAGCCTTCGAGGATCACTCGCCTGCCGCCTGCTGGGTCCTCGCTGCAAACCCGCTACGCGCGATAAGGCGCGACGGACGAGGCTGTTAGCCCGTGAGCGGCAGACGTCGTTGTTCGCCCCCGGGGAAGACCGGGCACGCTCGTTCGGAGCATCAAGGCTGACCTGACGGTCGACTGGGCTGACCATGAGGCGACCGAAGCGGCAATCCGAGTGAAGATCAAGAGGATTCTCCGCCAGAGCAAGGCGTTCCGGGAGCGCCTTCAGGCTGACGGAGGCGGTCGGCCGCCAAACCTGAACCGCGTGGCCGATCTACTCCTGGAACAAGCGCGCACCCTCTATCGCCACTGGCCCGACAGCTTCACGACGGAACTCGTCTAGGCGGGCGGAGTTCACAGCGGGAACCGGCGCGCAGACTGGCGCGCACGTGCTCGTTGTCGGGTCTTTTCCCTGCAAGCGAGCTTCTAGGCAAGCAGTCTCGAAAACCGTTCGGGGCGGTTACGTCCCGCGAGAGTTCGAATCTCTCCCCCTCCGCTTCCCAGGCCGTTTCCCGCGTAACCGAGATGGTTCGCGGGGCGGCCTGGATGGTTCGCGGAGCGTCCGAGGTCGTCCGCCGAAGTCCGGGATAAACGGTGCTTACTGACGGACGAGTGGCGGACGGGATTTCGGCGCCGGCGCTCGGGGACACGGCCGAAAGAGCCCGTCTAGGCGCGACGACCTGGACCGGCCTAGCGTCCCTCTCGGGTCGGGTCGTGGGAAGCGTCCTACGCGTTCGGCTCGCCGCCCGGTCCCGGTTCCGTTCGCGAGCGAAACGAAGCCGAGCCGGGGGCTTCGTCCGTCGAGATCGGGTCGGGCATACCTCCTGACGCCGGGTAGATGCGAGGCGTTCCGAACTCCAAGTCCGCCTCGGGTACCGGAGCCGGGTCGTCACTTGGCTCGACCTCCTGGCCGTCGGTCGCACCGACGAGGTTTCTCTGCCACGCCTCCTCGACGTGGCCGACGATTCGTTCCCAGGCGTCGAGGACGACCAGCGCCGCCTCATCGAAATCGGCGAGCAGGGTGGCCTCGTCGGTCTGGGCGACGTCGAAGGCGACCCTCCAGTCGAGGTAGGTATCGACCTCCTCCAGCCGTGGATAGAGCAGCAGGTCCCCGAGTTCGCGCTTCTCGCTGTCCTGCGCCTTGACGTAGATCTCCGGGACGACGCGGCCGTGGACGAGTCGGTTTCGGTACCAGCGGACGGGGCGAAGCGGATCCGGGTTCTCGTCTCTCCAGGCTCGACGCGCTCTGTCCCCGTCCCTCTCGTACCGCGGGTCGAACTCCCCCGGCGTTGCTCGGCGGGCGAGTAGCTCGTCCGAGACGTCGCTCGCACCACTCAATCGGGCGAACGACTCAAAGAACGCGTCGCGGCTGAACGGCCGGTTCGCCATATACGACCGGGTCTCAAACGCCCGAGCGTCATCGAGTAGCTCAAAAACGCGGGCTAGGTGGACGGCGAGCGTGTAGTGAAGCTGCGCGACCGCGACGTCCTCGGGCGTGTAGCCAGCCTCGGAGAGTTCCTCGTCCCTCTGGAACCGAATGTTCTGTCGATCCGTGACGCGGTAGGTCAGCGGGACGATTCGCTCGACCCAGAACCTCTCGTAGCTCGGGAAGTGGTCGCGCATCCAGTGCGCCCACCAGCCTTTCTCGGGCTCGTCTCCGTCGGCCTCGATGGTGAAGGGTTCGGCCACGACGGGAAACGTAGGTCGGAAGTCGGATGCTCTGAGGTAGCCGTCCGCCCGCAGGTTCACGATTCCGCGAATGGCGCGGATCGAGGTCGAGCCGAGTCCGTTTCACGGAGGCCTCTACGCGGAGACCTACGACCGGCTCATCGAGGACATGAAGGCCGCAGGTCACGAAGCTGCGTTGCGCCCCGCCATCGAGTATCGCGGCGGCGGCGCGTGGCAGGTCCACGCTCTCTACACCGTCACGCTGTACGTCTACGAGTTCCTTGACGACCACGTTCTCGACGCGCTCGTCGCGCTCGTCCTGGGTCGCATTCTCGTTCCCCGCCGCCGAGGAGTCCGACCCCGCGGGGTGATCTACGGGTCAGACGGCCGACCGCTCCGAGAGTTCGATCTCCCCGAGGAGCCGGAGTCCTGAGTCCTGGACCCCCGGGGCAGTCGGACTAGCTCGGCCAGGGCGGGCCGACGAAGGGGCAGGGTGGTGCTCGGAACGGCGGTGGGACGTTGGCGCGGCTCGGATCGCCGTCCTCGCTCGACCCTAGGCTAGGCCGGTGCGTTTCGTACCCAAGAGGTGCTTACTGGCAGGCGACTGGCGGGCGAGATTCGGTCGACCCCAAGGACCCGGAGACGCGCTGCGGCACGGCTTTCGCCGCGCGGAAGCGCCGTGATGCTTTGCGGGGTCGGCGGCGTACACTCGACGTGATGGCCCTACGCTTCGTCGCGCCGACGGGAATGATCGTCGCGCTCCTGGCCGTCGCCGGTTGCAGCTCGGAACCGCAGTATGTTGATCTTCCGTCGAACCACGGCCACACGCTCGATGAGGCCCTGCAACGGCTTCACGCCGTTGGGCTGCGCGCGACCTTCCCCGCAGAGACGATCCCGTGCGGCGACGGCCTGCCCGGGATCAACGTTCAGTCCCCACGTGCGCCTGCGCGGGTCAAGAAAGGAGCGTCGTCACGCTCACGTTCGAGCCTTCGTTCATTCCGAGCCCCGCTGTCCCGGAGCAGCACGCTCGCTGGGCATACGTGCCCCAGCTCGTTGGGAAGGACTACACCGCCACAACACAACTGCGGGCGATATGGCCCTGTCTCGAAGTGAAGCCTGCAACCGCGACCGCTGCTTCGCGGATCGTGATCGTCGCTCAGAACCCGCCTGCCGGGACGCGCGTTCCTGCCTTCGGCGTCACGACGGGTCGCGGCTTCAGGCCCTCCACGGTTCATCTGACGGTCGCCGCTCAGCCATAAGCCACTCAACGATCACGATCACGCTCGACCGCTACGGCCACCTGCTGCCTGGATCGCTGGCCGAGGCGGCCTCGCTTCTCGACGCGTATCTCGACCGCACTGGCGGGCGGACCGGCGGGCCAGTGGCGGATTCCCTGCAAATGGGGAATTCGTAGCGGTTTCGAAAACCGTTTCGGGCGGTTTCGTCCGACGAGGGTTCAAATCCCTCCCCCTCCGCCTCACTTACCTCGCTACGCTGGCCGCCCCGGAGAGGTGTCCGAGTGGCCGAAGGAACGCGACTGGAAATCGCGTACCTGCCGAAAGGTGGGTCGAGGGTTCGAATCCCTCCCTCTCCGCTTCCCTGAGCGGCGTCGGCTTCGCCGACGCCTCGCGCGCCTGAGCGCCCTTCAGCCGGCGGGCCGTGCGACGCAGCACTGTCCCACCGGCCTACGGGCGCTCAGCCACGCGTCAGGAAACCGGAGTCTTCCTCCTCAGCCGGCGGCTGCTTCGCCCGGGCTCAGCCCGACTGGGTCAGAAAGGCGACGAGGTCGTTGATCTGCGTCGGCGTCAGAGTCTGCCCGAAGTTCGCGGGCATGATGTTCGGCTGGTAGCCGGGCGCGATCTCCTTGTTCGGATCGACGATCGACTCGTGGACGAACGCCGCGTCCTTGCCCTGGAGCGCGGAGTCGAGATCCGGGCCGACCGTCCCCGTGGCGCTCGCCGCCTTGAACGTGTGGCAGCTCCCGCAGCCCTGGGCCGAGAAGACGATCTTGCCGTTCGGCGCCTTCCCCTCCTGTGCAGCGGGCGGTGGCGGCGGCGGCTGGGGAATCGTCGTCCCCGGCCGGTTCGCGCCGGTCTCCGCCGCCGTCTCCTCCGAAGGCTCCGCCGCGAAGACCTCGACCGCGCTCAACATCGCGACGAAGAAGACGAGCGTCGCCACGATGAACCAGCCGAGATGCTTGCCCGGATACTGAGGCCAGCGCCTCGGGATCACGAGCGCCGAGAGCAGTGCGAAGGCGATGAACGCGCACGCCACGAGCCCGAGAGCGACCGCATGTCCCGTCGAAAGGGCGAGCAGCACGGGGGGAACCTACCAACGTGCCGCAGGCAAGATTGGGCGATGCTCGAGCTCTTCCCGGTAACGGCCGCCGTCGAGAGCGGCGAGCTGACGATCGCCGGCCTCGGAGCGACGCGCCTCGCGGCCGAGTACGGCACGCCGCTCCTCGTCTACGACGAGCGAACGATGCTCGAGGCGGCCCGCGCTTACCGCGCCGCGGCACCGGACGCGTTCGTCGCGTACGGCGTGAAGGCGTTTCCGAACGTCGGCGTGCTCAGGCTTCTGGCCGGGGAAGGTCTGGGCGCGGACGTCGCGACTCTGGGTGAGCTGACGATCGCGTTGCGGGCAGGGATCCCGGGCGACCGGCTGATCGTCCACGGGAACAACAAGAGCGTCGAGGAGCTCGAGACCGCTGCGCGGGCGGGCGCCTGGCTCGTCGTCCTCGATGCGCCGGACGAGATCGAGCTCGCGGCCGAGGCGGGCGTGGAGCGGGTCCTCGTGCGCACGACGCCGGGCGTGGAGGCCGACACGCATCCGGCGATCAAGACCGCCCAGCACGGCTCGAAGTTCGGGCTCCCCCCGGAGCAGACGCTCGAAGCGATCGGGCGCGCTCGCGACGCGGGGCTCGAGGTCGTCGGCCTGCACGTCCACATCGGCTCGCAGCTGCTCGACGACTCCGCCGCGATCGAGACCGTGGAGTGGCTCGCGAGCTTCGCGGAGCGGTGCCGCCGCGAGCTGGACTGGGCGCCGGGCATCGTCGACCTCGGCGGCGGGCTCGGGATCCAGTACGTCCCGGAGCGCGTCGCGCCCTCGATCTCCGAGTTCGTCGGGACCGTGGTCGGGCATCTCGACGCGCAGTGGAGCGCGCTCGGTCTGCCGACTCCGCAGCTCGTGCTCGAGCCCGGGCGGTCGATCGTCGGACGCGCGGGCATCACGCTCTACGAAGTCGGAGCGGTCAAGGAGGTCATGGGGTCGACCAGGTACGTGGCCGTCGACGGCGGGATGTCCGACAACCCCAGGCCGCAGCTGTACCAGGCGCAGTACACGGGACTGCTCGCCAACCGCGCAGGCGAGTCACCGAACGGGAGCTACGTCGTCTGCGGCAAGCACTGCGAGTCGGGGGACGTGATGATCCGCGACCTGCAGCTCCCCGAGCCGAGGCGCGGCGACCTGCTCGCGGTTCCGGCCACGGGCGCCTACACGCTGACGATGGCCTCGAACTACAACCTGGTGCCGCGCCCGGCGGCCGTCCTCGTTGCCGACGGCGCGGCGAGCGTCATCCGCACGCGGGAGACGATCGACGACGTGCTCGCACACGAGGTCGAGGCGTGAGGCACGCTGCCTCTAGTGAAGGGAGAAAGGCGAAGAGAGGCGAGAACCCCTCTTCTTCGACCCTCACCTAGCCGTTCGAGGGGGAATCAGCCGGAGCAGGTCGCGACCGGGATGAAGTTCAGGAAGTCCGGGTTCCCGAACGTCTTCTTGAAGTACGGAATGCAGAAATCGTCGGGGTTGCTGGTCTGCGTGAGCAGATAGACGGATCCGACGACTTCCAGCGCTGGCGGCTCGTACGCCGGCCGCGCCGTGGAATGCGTTCCGAGATTGGTGGTTTGGTGGTTGCTGTTCATGAGGTTCCCTAGTGGCCCCGTTCAGTCGAGGCACCTACCGTGAATTAAGACGCCTCAGGGGGCGGACGGCAACTCCCCGTGAGGCTAAGGTTGGCGGCCCCCGTCCAGACCCATCGTCATGGAAGAATCCGAGCACGCCCCGATCGGGGCTTACGGCCTGCGCTTGACGGGAGTCGACACGGTTGCGCCGCTGCTGGTGCCGGCCCACGACGCTTGGCCCCGCATCGAGCTCGTGTCCGAGACAGGTCCGCCCTCCGACGAGGCCGAGAGGGTGACCGAGAGCCAGGCCGAGCTAAGGATGCTCAGCGGAGGACGAATCCTGATCGACCGCTCCGCAGGACGGATCGTCTTCGTCCACGAGCCGAAGCTCGAGCCCGCGGACCTCGTCCACCCGTATCTCGCGCCCGCCGCGTCGGTGTTCGGTCGCTGGCTCGGCCGGGAGAGCTTCCACGCCGGCGCCTTGGCCCTGAACGGCGGGACCTGGGCTCTGCTCGGCGATCGAGGATCGGGCAAGAGCTCGACGCTCGCCTGGCTCGCGCTCAACCGGCAGCGGATCGTGTGCGACGACATGCTGATCCTCGACGGGGACACGGCGCTCGCGGGGCCTCGCTCGATCGACCTACGGCAGGAGACCGCGCGCCACCTCTCGGCCGGCGAGCCGCTCGGGGTGGTCGGCACGCGCGAGCGCTGGAGGCTCGTCCTCGACCAGCCGGAAGGGCCACTCGCCATGCGCGGGTGGATCTTCCTCGCCTGGGGCGAGAAGGTGGAGCTGGTGCCGGTACCGACCGCCCAGAAGCTCAGGCGCCTGATCACGCACCGCGCGGTGCGACTGCCCTCCAGCGAGCCGGCCGCCCTGCTCGACCTCGCGGCTCTGCCCGGCTGGGAGCTGCGGCGCCCGCGAGACCTGTCCTCACTGGATGCTGCCGGCCACCTGTTGCTGGAGCGGCTCGGATGAGGCTCGAGGCTTCGCCTGGTCGAGGCGGAGCCAGATCGACTGCAGAAGCGTGAACGAGGCGGGATGGGGGTCTTCCCCGAGCCAGATCTGGCGCAGAACTTCGGCGTCGACGAGCTCCTCGTCGGCCCCTTCGCCCTGCCAGCTCCGGACGAACGACCGGCTGTGCGTCGTCCAGGAGGCGCCGTTGAACCGTGCCTTCCCCTCGCGGCTGAGCACGGGCTCGGGAAGGAGGTCTCCGAAAAGCATCCGCATGGCCGACGTCCGGTCGGTATAGCGCTGCCCGCCCGCGAGTCTCGCCAGCGCCGCGACGAACCCGGCGTCGAGCAACGGGTGGCCGAGAGCGACATTCGAATCGCCCGCGAGGACACCCAGGCTCTCGAGGCCGACCTGGAGATAGCGTCGGGCCGGAATCCACTCGAGCCGGCGCTTCCAGCGAAGCGGCTCCCGGGCAGCCCCGGCGGCGAGCTCTCGCCCCAGGGCGCGCTGGGCCTCCGGATGAAGCCAGGGCCAGGCTTCGGGAACGCGGGTCCGGAACCATCGCTCCCGGACGATCGGCGGCGCGAGCGCGAGCCCGACGCGAAGCACGTCGCGAAGCTCCGGCCTGACCCGGCCGCCGAGGACGGCGGTCGCCCGTGCCCAGCACGAGGGACCGAAGACCTCGTCGCCGCCCGCACCGGTCAGCAGGGATCCCCCGCTCGCAAGCTCGAGCAGCGGCACGTGGAAGTGCGCATTGCACGGCCAGAGCAACCCGTGCCGCCGGAGAGCACCCGCCGCAACAGGCCCCACCGCGTCGAGCTCGTCCGTGAACTGCGGGCGCAGCCAGTCCTCGAGACCGAGCCACTCGACGACCTGCTCCTGCCAGTCCGACTCGTCGCTCTCGTCTGCTTCGGGGAAGCGGTTCGTGGCAGGGATCGGAAGTGGAAGGCCTTCGCGCCGCGCGAGCTTCGCCGCCACTGCGAGCACGGCCGAGGAGTCGCGCCCGCCGGAGAAGCTCACCAGGCAAGGGGGGCGCCTCAGTGCCGGCAGAATCGCACGCTCGAGCGCCGCGATCGGCGATTCGCCCGACGGGTCGGGCAACGACGAAAAGCGCGAACGACCGTCGTCCAGCACGACGCCAGACACGACCTCGAGCGGCCTGAGCATCGTTGCGCTCATCTGCCGCGCGCGGGGATTCGCATGAGCTCCTCGTAGGAGGCCAGGTCGGGATCCGGCGCGCCGTCGAGCCAGGCGTGCGCGTGAAAGGAGCCCTCGGGCCTCTTGACGCCGATCACGACCTCACGCGCGTTGCCTTGCGCCTCATGCCAGCGCTGAAGCACGAGCGCTCGCTCGAGGCAAGTGCTCGGCAGGCGACGGAGGAGCGCCCGCACTCCGCGCTCCGCGCGCTCGGGAAGACGAGGGGGCCGCACGGAGACGACCGCGCCCTGCACGCCGTTTCTCCGTAGGTCGCGCCGAACCTGGCGGAGCGCTCGCGCCGCCCAGAGCGCGGCTCGAAGGTTGGAGATGTCCGCCCGTCCTCCCCGCACTCATTCCTCCAGGAGGCCCTGCGCCCCCAGGTCGCCGACGAATGCGTCGACGTCGGTTCGGGCCTGCTCGACCCCGATCCCGAAGCGATCGACGAGCTCCGCGGCGAGGTCGTCGCGCGTGGCGCCGGACACCAGCCGTCGCCAGAGGATCGTGGCGCTCGCGTTCGCGCTCAGGTACGTCGAGTTGCGGACGTCCACCGCGACCATCTCGTCCTCGATCTCGCGCCACTTCAGCTCGTCAGTGCGTAGGCGAAGCTGTTCCACCGAACCCCCGTTCCTCCGGGTCGAGCCGTGCGCCGTTCTCGCTGAGCGAGAGCTGATGCTCGGACAGGTTGTCGAACGCATGTCGGAACGCGCCCTTCGTCCGCGCCAGCTTGGCCGACCATTCCTCGCCCGGCTCCGGGCGGGAGAGCGAGAAGAGCTCGCCCCCCGCCACGCGCAGCGCACGGTGGAAGGACAGACCCCAAAACGCGCCGGTCAGGGGCCGGAGGTGGTTCCCGAGCACGCTCCGGTCGCGCACCTCCGGGAGGTCGCGCGCCCAGATGCGGAGCGACCAGGGCGCCTTCCTCCCGAGGAAAAGCGCCTCGGCCGCGGCCGTGGTCGTCCTCCAGACGCGCAGCAGGTCCCACCGTGCAGCAAGGCTTTCCGCTTCCTCGCGGACGCTGCCGGCGAGGACCATGACGTCGATCAGGTCGAGCAGCCGCCTCAGCGGCGCGCCCGACCACGAGTGAGCTGCGAGCACGACCGCATGCGCCGGCGGAGCGAGGCCCAGCAGACCGTCGACGCCGGTCGCGGAAGGCACCGTGCTCGAGAACAAGTCCGCGCTCGACGGGGGCTCGCTCCACTTCGGCCATTCGGGGCGCCGGTGGATCTCGATTGCGAACGGAAGACCGGGCCACTGCAGCGGACGCAGGTGATGGCGGTCCTCGTAGTAGGAGTCACGGTGCCCGATGGGCACGCACCCGGCGGCGAGCAGCGCCTGGTACGCGGCGTCGGGATGCGCAGCCAACAGGTCGACATCGGCGAACGGTCGCAGGGAGGGCTCGGGGTAGAGGCTCGCGACCTCCAACCCCTTGATCAGCATCAGGGGACCGTCGACGGCGGCCCGCACGCGTTCCAGCAGCTCCGACGCCAGGAGCGTGAGGACGGCTGCCGACCTCAACTCTGCGCTCAGCTGCGGCGGAACGGGCCGGCCGTGGGCACGCAGGGCTCGCGACGCGAGTAGGTGGACACCGTGCAGGCGGAGAGCCGACTCGTCGGCGGAAGCGACGAGGCGGTCCACTCCTTCCCAGAGCGCTCGCTGCTCGGGAACGTTGATCCCGGCCGGCTCCATCAATAGAGGCCCAACGTTCCGAGGCGGTTCTCTCGGCGGAGCGCGTACCGGAACGCGACCAGCCCACCTGCGAGCGAAGCCGCGGACAGAGGAATGAGCATGAGCAGCGTCGGCGCGATTTCCGACCAGCTCGCACCGCCGAGCAGCGCGTCGCGCATCCCGTTGATGGCCATCGCAACCGGGTTCAGGCGCGCCAACTCCGAGAGCCAGGCCGGGAGGAGGTCGAGCGGGAAGTAGATCCCGGAGACCAGAGAGAGCGCGATCGCCCCCAGCGCCACGAGGCCCGAGCCCCGGCGGAACGTCAGCACGCCCGCGGCGCTTGCCACGCCCAGACCCCAGATGAAGGGGACGAAGAGGAGCAGGATCGCGGCCGCCTTCGGAAGCCCGCCCAGATCGAAGTGGAGGCCGAACGTGAACGAGATCGCCAGCAGGAACACCACGGTTCGCAACGGCGTGTAGACGAGGTCGAACGCGACCGAGCCCAGTTGGATGATGCTGCGCGAGGTGGGCGTGACGAGCAGCGACTCGAGCGTGCCCATCAACTGTTCGGCCCGCATCGCCGCGGCCACACGCTGAAGCGCGAACTGGATGAAGATCCCCAGCGTCATGCCCACGGCGGCGAACTCGAGGTACGTGACCTGCGTGCCGCCGTACGTCGGGAGCTTCGAGGGGTCGACCATCAGGCTGATGAAGTAGAAGACGAGGACGAGCCCGACGAGGCCGAGCAGGTCGGAGACGAACGCCATGCGGTAACTCCAGGCGACGAGGAAGTCCCGACGCATGAACGCGCCGAACTTCCGCAACTCGGTGAGAAAGATCTGGTGGCGACGCGCAGCAACGGTGACGGCGTGAATCACGATCCCTCCGCCGCCGTGAGGGACAGGAACGCCTCCTCGAGCTCGGACTGCTCCTGGCGGCACGCGAGCACCTCGATGCCGGATTCCGCGAGCGCGACCAGCGCGGTCCCAAGGGTGTAGCCCTCTCCGAGAGTCAGCCGGTAGTGCTCGGAGCTCGCCGAGCCCGCGATCTCGATCCTGCCGCGGTCGAGGAGCGCGTGCTTCGCGGCGGTCTCGAGCCGTGTTCCCGGAGGCAGACAGTTCCTGAGCCGCAGGAGGTGGCGGCGCGGTGCCGCGTGTGCGATGAGCTCGGGCACGCTTCCGGCAAAGCGAACCTGTCCCTCGCCCAGTAGTGTCACGGCGTCGGCGAAGCCCCGAATCTCGTCGAGGATCTGCGTCGCCCAGATCACGGCAGTGCCCCGACGCGCGACGCTGTTCACGAGATCGCGGACGCGACGCGCGCCCTCGGGGTCGAGGCCCTGCGTTGCCTCGTCCACGAGCAGGATGGCCGGCTCCGTGAGCAGGGCGCGCGCCACCGAGAGTCGCTTCTGCATTCCGTGCGAGTAGAGCCCGACGCGCTTCGAGCCGACGTCGCCCAGACCGACCTCGACGAGCGCTTCCTCTGCGCGCGCGACCGCAGCTCGCCGTCGAAGCCCGTGGAGCCGGGCGAAGAACGCGAGGTTTTCGAGCCCCGAGATGCGCAGATAGAAGGTTCGGTCGCCCGCGGGAATCAGGCCGACCAGCCCGCGGGTCTCCCTCGTGTCGAAGGAGACGTCGGTTCCGAAGAGGCGGACTCGTCCGGACGTGGGCGCCGTCAGGCCGGCGAGGATCCGAAGGAGAGTGGTCTTACCCGCTCCGTTCGGCCCCAGCAGGGCGTGGATCTCGCCCTCGTGCACGTCGAGATCGACGGACGCGAGCGCATCGGTCTCCTTGAAGCTGCGCGAGAGGTCCACGACCTCGAGAACTCGCGCCCGGGGCGGCTGTGTATTGGCCCTCGCCTGAGGGCGGGCGATGCGTTCCGCAGCGATACCCGTCGTAGCGTCCTCCAGTTGCTTGCAGCCGGATCATGTGATTGCCGATCCGGTGCCACAACCCGCCACATGGCTAGGTTTGCTCGTCAGCCCTGGACGATGCCCCGGCGGGTCAGCACGAGGTCGATCGTGCCCAGCAAGGGGGCGCGGCTCGCCGGCTTGCCGTTGACGAGCACGTCGACGTGCGAGGCGGCGCCCAGGCGGAGCCATACACGTTTCGCCGAGACCCGAGTCGTCTGCCCCTGGACGAGCGTCCCCGAGTACAGGATCCGACCGGTGGCAGACCCTGAGCGGGCCTCCACCCACGAGTCGCCCCGGGAAGCCGAGACCGCGACGCGGGAGAGGGCTGGAACGGGCTCGAGGGCGGGTCGGGACCCGACTCCTGCGGATGCGGCAGTTCGCCGCGTCCCGGGCGTGTGCACTGCGGGCGGGGTCACCGCAAGCGGCCGGTCGCCTCGCGCGGTGTCCGTGCGAAGAACTGTCGGCGCAACCGCAGCGGCGGTGCCGATGGAGGCGGCCGCGAGGATGGTCAGCCCGATGCGCCTCGTTCCCGGCCTCCAGCGACGGGCGCGGACGGCGCCGACCGACGAGCCTCGCGACGGGCCCTGGCGGTCGGCCTCTTCCTCAGGCGTGTGCTCGAGGGCCCGAACCGGCTCGGGCTGGGCCACGGGCACGGGCTCGGGCTCGGGTGCAGGCGCAGGATCGGGCGCAGCCGGTGCGGGTGGCACCGGCAGAACCGCCGTCATGGCCGAGACCTCGTCTTCCGGTGGACTGAGCTCGATGCTCGGCGACCAGCGCGGGCGCCGGAACGTTCGTGAGTACCACGACGACCCATTGCCGACCGGCTCCCAGCCGTCCCGGAGCAGCTGCTCCACGAGCGATTCGTGCGCGGCGAGAGCCGCACCCTCGGGCGCGGGCGAACGCTCACGTGAGCGGAAGAGTCGAGAGGCAGGCGGTTCGGCGGCCTTCCCGGGCCCGCCGTAGGGGACCGCGACGAAGCCCGCCTTGACGTACCCGCGCCAGAGGACGATCTCGCACGTCTCGACGGCGGGCTCGTGGCGAGGAGCCGGCTCACCGCAACTCGAGCAGAAGCTGGCGTCCCTCGCGAGCTCCCGTCGGCAGCCTGGGCAGTAGCTCATGGGCGCCCGCTGGGTCTATCGCTCCCCGCCGGACCCCACTTCGGCGAGCAGGGCCCAGCGGCTCGCCTGCGTGCGATTCGAGACGTTGATCTTCCGATAGATGTTGGAGAGGTGGAACTTCACGGTCTGCTCCGTGACCCAGAGCTGGCTCGCCAGCTCGGCGTTCGAGTGGCCCTCCGCGACGAGCGCCAGGATCTGCTGCTCGCGGTCCGTCAGGCCGACATCGTCGGCGGCCGCCCGAACGGCAGGCTCCCGTCTCGGCCGATCGGAGGCGAGGTGGATCGAGTGGTCGAACATCTGCCGGATCGCGACGGCGATGTCGTCCCACGAAGCGCGCTTCGTCACGTAGGCGCAGGCCCCGGCGGCGAAAGCCTCCTCGACCCGCTCACCACCTGTGCCGTTTGACAACGCGATCACCTTCAGATCCGGCGACGTGGTGGTGGCACGCCGAATGAGATCGATGCCGTCGACGCCCGGGCCCGTGTCGATCCCGGCGACGAAGACGTCAGGCGAATGCTCGTCCAGCAGCTCGAGCGCATGCTCGGGCACCGAGGTCTGCCCACGAACCTCGACGCTCCTGTCGCTCAAGACTTTCGAGACGACGTCGAGGAACAGCGGATAGCGGTCGAAGACCACTGCGCTGCGGGATGAAGAGGTGCCGCGTATCGGAATGCCGCCTTCCGGATTGACCTTGTTGAAAAGTTTCGTAGCACACTTGTGGATATCTGTAAATGACTGTCCAAACCTGGCGCTCCAGAGACGGGTCGGCCTGTGGGAAACTCGGGGCTCGCCGGGAGCCGCCGTCAGGCGACGGCCGCGGCGGCTGCGGTGACGGCGACACGTGCGCCGTTCTGGGCCAGTGAGGCGTCGACCGCCTCGATCATCCGCACGACCTCGAGCCCGAGCAAGGCAGACGAGCGTGGCGAAGAGCCGTCCCTGATCGACTGCACGAAATCGGCGAGCTCGAGGGACAGCGGCTCGCGAGCGTCGACGCGCGGCGAAAGGATGTCTCCCGTGCGGTACGTGAGCCGATACTCGCCAAATGTCTCCGGATCCGGAAGCGTCACGCCGGAATCGAAGACGCGGACCGGTTCGTTCCCCGTGTCGTCGTAGACGACCATCTTCTCGGAGCCGACGATCGTCGTCCGGCGGAGCTTGCTCGGTGCGAGCCAGGAGAGCTCGACGTGCGCGATCGTCCCCGAGGCGTACTCGAGGTTGATGAACGCCACGTCGGGGACGCCCGGAAGCACGCACGCACGGCTGATCGCGCTCGCGTGCGTCGGGGTCTCCTCGAACCAGTAACGGAGGATCGAGAAGTCGTGAGGGCCGAGGTCCCACGCCACGCTGACGTCGGCCTGGTGCAGGCCGAGGTTCACTCGACTCGTCGAGACGAAGTAGATCTCGCCGAGCTCCCCGCTCTCGATCATGGTGCGGATCGTGTTCACGGGCGGGCTGTAGAGGAACGTGTGCCCGGGCATCAGCACGAGCTTGTTCCGCTCGGCGAGCCGGATCAGCTCGAGCCCCTGGGCCGAGGAGGCCGCGAGCGGCTTCTCGACGAAGACGTGCTTGCCGGCCTCGAGCGCCGCCGACGCCAGGGGGTGATGGGTCGAGACGGGCGTCGCGATCAGGATCGCATCGACCTCGTCGGCTTCGAGCAGGTCCTCGTAGCGCGTCGTCACCGCGAGCGACGGATACCGCCGCGCGACCTTCGCGAGCGCGCTCTCGTCGAGGTCGCAGATACGAACGATCTCGGTCTCCGCGAGCTCGAACAGATTGCGGACGAGGTTCGGGCCCCAGTAGCCGAGGCCGGCGACGGCGACTCGAAGCGGGGTCACGCCGTTCCCCTCCGCCGAATCACGTGCAGCGGCGTCCGCAGCAGCAGCTTCAGGTCGAGCAGCAGCGACCAGCTGCGCGCGTAGAGCACGTCCATGTCGAGCGCCTCGCCGAAGGTTGCATGTGCGCGCGCCGTGACCTGCCACAGGCCGGTGATGCCCTGCGGCACGTCGAACCGCTCGAAGTGATGCCGAGCGAAGTGCTCGGTCTCGTACTCGAGGCACGGACGGGGGCCGACGAGCGACATCTCGCCGCGCAGAACGTTGATCAGGTTCGGCAGCTCGTCGAGGCTCGTCTTGCGGAGAAAGCGCCCGAACGGCGTGATCGCGTCGTCGCGGTTGAGCTTGTACAGGCCGTTGTCGGTCGGAAGCGCGTCCGAGGACATCGTCTGCTCGATGAACTCGCGGTGAGCGGAGTCGTCGGTGTCGACGCGCATCGTCCGGAACTTCAGGACCGTGAACGGCCGCCGGTCCTGCCCGAGCCTCGTCTGCCGGAAGAGGACGGGCCCCGGCGAGTCGCGTCGGATGCGCCACGAGCAGAACGCGAACAGTGGCGCCGTGAGCACGAGCAGGACCGCCGCGCCGAGGACGTCGACGACCCGCTTGATCGTCCGCGAGCCCGGGAAGCGCTTGGCCGTCGGCAGGGCGACGAGCGCGATGCCCTCCACCTCGTGCACGGTCACGTGCGGGCCGATCGCCTCGAAGAGCCGCGGGACGATGTCGATCTGGACGTTCAACTTCTTCAGCTCTCGAATCGTGTCGAGGCCCTGCTCGTCCGAATCGCCGAAGAACGCCACCACGACTCGCTCGACGTTGTACTCACGGACGATCGCCGCCAGCTCGGCGGGTGTTCCGAGCACGCCGATCCGGCCGAGGTCGCTCCGCAGCTCCTTCGGATCGGCATCGACGAAGCCGACGACGTTGATGCCGTACTCCTCGTGCTGGAGAAGCTTCCGCGCAACCAGCTGGCCGACGTCGCCCGCGCCGACGACGACGGCGTTCTGAATGAACGAGGCGCTGCGGCGTGAAAGGCTCCGGGCAACTGCACGGCCGGCCGTCACGAAGACGACGGCGAACACCCAGAAGCTGACGAGCTTCGTCATGCCCGGGTTCGCGGCGCCCGATGCCCACGCGGCCACGAATGCGAGCCAGGCGCCGACGGTCGCCAGGTGGAACACGCCGACGAGGTCGTCGAGGGTCGAGTGGTCGGTCCGCTCGTCGTCGTGGTCGTAGAGGCGGTACAGCTTCGCGACCACGACCCAGCCGGGGATGGTCGCCAGGAACAGGAGGTACTCCTGCGTCATGCTCAGCCGGTCGGCGACGACGGTCCGGCCGAAGAGCAGCTCGGCGAGGAGGAATGCGAGCGCCAGCCCCAGGGTGTCCGCGAGGACCAGGCGCCTGCGCACGAGATCGCCGCGCCGGATCCCGGCGTGCCTCGCTCGCTTCGCAGCGTCGGTCGCCGCGCCGCCCTCTTCGGCAGCGATCACGGGCATCCCGCCCGGGCTGGTGATGGGTCGTCCCTCGATTTCGTTGTCCTTCTTCCGAGATCCGGCGTCTCGGCCAACACGGCCGCTGTTCCAGCGTAGAGTCGTCCGGCGCCGTTTCGTAGGCCAGACGGGAAAGACTGTTCCCGGGGGCGGGCACCTAGCCATTCGGGGAGTTTGGGATTCCCTTGCGATCCCTACTGGAGTCAGCGGCTATCGTCGGAGCAGTGGCGGGAATGGAGACCCAGCAGCACGTCGGCGTGCCGTTCGTCGACCTGGCGCCGGTGCACGCGCCGATCGCCGAGGCGATCCTCTCGGACATCTCCGAGCTGATCGAGTCGGGCGCGTTCACGAACGGGCCGCAGGTGGCCGCATTCGAAGCCGAGCTGGCCGCCTACTGTGGGGTCGCTCACTGCATCGGGCTCGCGAGCGGCCTCGACGCCCTCCGGCTCGCGTTCCTCGCAGCCGGGATCGCCGACGGGGACGAGGTGATCGTTCCCGCGAACACCTTCGTCGCGAGCTTCGAGGCGATCTCGCAGGCCGGCGGCGTGCCGGTGCCGGTCGACGTCTCGGAGACCGACTACAACCTCGATCCGGACGCCGTCGCGGCCGCGGTGACGCCCCGGACGAGATTCCTCCTCCCCGTCCACCTCTACGGCCAGCTCGCCGACATGCGCGCCCTCCTCGAGGTCGCAGCTCGTGACGAGCTCGTCATCGTCGAGGACGCCTGCCAGGCCCACGGCGCGACGCGCGACGGAATCGGCGCCGGCACGGCTGGACGCGCAGCGGCTTTCAGCTTCTATCCGAGCAAGAACCTCGGAGCGTTCGGCGACGCGGGCGCGCTGGTGACGGGCGACGAGGAGCTTACGAGCGAGGTGCGGGCGCTCCGCGAGCACGGACAGAGCGCGAAGTACCGCCACGAGCTCGAGGGCTACACCGCCCGCCTCGACACGATCCAGGCGATCGTGCTCCTGCACAAGCTTCCGCTGCTCGACGGGTGGAACGACGAGCGCCGCGCCCAGGCTCGGTTCTACGACGAGGCGCTCGCCGGGGTGGGCGACCTCGTGCTCCCGCCCGTAGCGCCGTCGAGCGACCCCGTCTGGCATCTGTATCCGATCCGCACCGCCGACCCCGAGGGTCTCGGGCGCTTTCTCGGCGAGCGATCGATCGGGACGAGCCGCCACTACCCGGAGCCGGCGCACCTTTCCGCCGCGTACCGGCATCTCGGCTACGAGCAGGGAAGCTTCCCGGTCGCCGAGGCGATCGCCCGCGAATGCCTGTCGCTTCCGGTCTTCCCCGGGCTGCGCGAGGAGCAGCTCGAGGCGACGGTCGCCGGAGTCAGGTCATTCTTCGCGGATGCCGCGTAACGCGCCGGCCAACGACGCGCCGCATCGACTGATCAACGACGTGGCCTTCGGCGACGACGTCGTCGTGCAGCCGTTCACGAACCTCTACGGCTGCTCGATCGGAGACGGGACGCGAATCGGCCCCTTCGTGGAGGTGCAGCGCGGGGTCTCAATCGGAGGCCGGTGCAAGATTCAGAGTCACACCTTCATCTGCGACGGGGTGACGATCGAGGACGAGGTCTTCGTCGGACACGGGGTCATGTTCATCAACGACAAGTCTCCCCGTGCGACGACGGACAGCGGCGAGCTGCAGACCGAGGCCGACTGGACGCTGATGCCGACGGTCGTCGAACGACGCGCGGCGATCGGCTCCGGCGCGATCGTGATGGGGGGAATCCGGATCGGCGCCGGAGCGCTCGTCGGCGCGGGCGCGGTCGTGACGAAGGACGTCGCGCCGGGGGCCGTGGTCGCGGGCGTCCCCGCCCGGGTCACGCGGACCGGTTAGCCCACGACACGCCGAACTGCGTCGACGACGGCCTCGGCCTCGGCGTCTTCGAGCTCCGGGTAGAGAGGGAGGCTGAGGATCTCCTCCGACAGCCGCTCGCTCGTCGCCAGGCGGCCCGGTCGGTCGAGGCCCTCGTAGGCGGGATGCCGATGGACGGGGCGCGGGTAGTGGACGAGCGTCCCGACGCCCTCGTCACGCAGACGATCCTGGACCGAGTCGCGGCCTTCGACCCGCACGACGTAGAGGTGGTAGACGTGGATGCGCTCGGGCGCAACGGCGGGCATGACGACGGCCGACCCTTGGAGTGCGTCGTCGTACAGCGAGGCGAGCTCGCGGCGGCGGTCGGTCCAGCCGTCGAGGTGGAGGAGCTTGGCGCTCAGGATCGCCGCCTGGATCGTGTCGAGACGGCTGTTCCAGCCTCGGCGCACGGAGTCGTACTTCGAGCGCTCTCCGTAGTTGCGCAGGAGCCGCGCCTGCTCGGCGATCTCGGGATCCATGGCCACGACTGCCCCCGCGTCGCCGAGCGCGCCCAGGTTCTTCGTCGGGTAGAAGCTGAAGGCCGCCGCGTCGCCCATCGAGCCCGCCCGGCGGCCTCGGTACTCGGCTCCGACGGCCTGGGCGGCGTCCTCGACCACTCTCAGGCCGCGGCGACTCGCGAGCTCCAGGATCGGGTCCATGTCCGCGCACTGGCCGTAGAGGTGGACGGGAACGATCGCACGCGTCCGGTCGGTGACCAGTTCCTCCAGCCCTGCCGGATCGAGCGTGTACGTCTCCCCGTCGACGTCGGCGAGCACGGCTCGAGCGCCGGTCGCCTCGATCCCGGCGACGGTCGGAACGCACGTGTTGGCAGCGGTGATCACCTCGTCCCCCTCCCCCACGCCGACCGCCTGCAAGGCGATCGTGATCGCCTCGGTCCCGGACGCGACGCCGATCGCGTGCGCCGCGCCGCAGTACGAGGCGAACGCGCCCTCGAAGTCGTCCACGGGCGTGCCGAAGACGAACTGACCCCCGTCGAGGACGCGTGCCAGGGCTCGATCGAGATCGTCCCGGATAGCAGCGACGTGCCGTCCGAGGTCAAGGAACGGAACGGCTACCAATACGCCTGCCCGTGCTCCTTGTAGAAGGCGAGCGAACGCTCGATGCCCTCAGCGAGCTTCACGTTCGGAGCCCAGCCGAGCTCGGCGCGGATGCGACCGTGATTGCCGTAGTAGTCGCCGATGTCGATCGCCTTGCGGTCGGGCGGGAACGGCACGACCTGGTAGCTGCCGCTTCCGTTCGCCGTCACGACGAGCTCCGCGAGATCCTTCAGGCTCACGATCTCGTCGTCGCCGAGGTTGTAGATCTTGCCGACGGCCTCGTCCCGGGCAGCCGCCAGGAGGAACGCCCGGACGGCGTCGTCCACGTAGTTGAAGTCGCGCTTCTGCTCGCCGTCGCCCCAGACCTGGATCTCCTCGCCCTCGAGGACGAGGCGGAACCAGTAGCCGAGGAACGTCTGGCGCGCGTCCTTCACGCGCATCCGGGGCCCGTAGGTATTCGTCAACCGGAGGACCGTGACCGGGATGTCGTACAGCTCCCCGTACAGCAGGTGGTACCACTCTCCCGCCGTCTTGTTGATGCCGTTGACGTCGACCGGGTTCAGCGGATGACGCTCGTCGACCGGCAGATACTCCGGCCGCCCGTAGATCTGGCGGGTGCCGGCGAAGACGACGCGGATCTCCGGGTTGTTCCGCCGGCAGGCCTCGAGGATCGACAGCTGGCTGCGGCAGTTGATCTCGAGATCGGTGTAGGGGTTCTGCATCGAGTCGAGATGGCTGGTCTGCCCGGCGAGGTTGAAGAGGACGTCCCGGTCCTGGACGAGGTACGAGAGGCTGTGTTCGTCGCGGACGTCCGAGATGTTGACGCGCACGCGGTCCTCGATCCCTGCGATGTTGTCCAGGCTGCCGCCGTATTCGGGGATCAGCGAGTCGATCAGAGCGACCTCGCTGCCCGCCTCGACGAGCTCCCGCGCGAGGTTGGAGCCGATGAAGCCGAGGCCGCCGGTGATCAGGACCCGCTTGCCGCGGAACGCGTCTGCCAGATCAGGTGCGATCATCGAAGAGTCCTCCGTGCCTGCACCGGCGACACACTAACGGCGGGCCTTACAGTGAAAACATGAGCGAGAAGGCCCGAGACCTGAGGATCGCATTCGTCGTCGCGATCTTCCCGCTGGTGTCGGAGACGTTCATCATCGACCAGATCGCCGACCTCGACGAGCGGGGCATCCACGTCGACATCTACTCCATGACGCGCGGGGACGAGGCCTTCGTGTCGCAGCGCTACTTCGACCACGACATGGGCTCGCGCGTCCGGTACCTCGACTACCCGATCCCGAAGCTGGCCCGCCTTGCGGCGGCCGTGCCCAAGGCGATGCGGCTCGCGCGGCGCGACCCGTCGGCTCTCTTCCGCGCGCTGAACGTGCGCCGCTACGGCAGCGATGCGCTGGCGCTCAAGCTCCTGCACTGGGCCGAACCGCTCGCGGGCCGCGACTACGATGTCGTCCACTGCCACTTCGGCACGGTTGCGCGCGAGTTCGTCTCCGTCCGCGAGGTCGCGGGCATCACGGGCGAGCTGGTCACGACCTTCTACGGGATCGACGTCAGCAAGATCTTCGTCGACCGCCCGGCCGACTTCTACGACCCGCTCAAGGAGGCGTGCTCCCTCTACTTCGTGATGTCGGAGGACATGAAGCGCCGGGTCGTCGCGCACGGCTTCCCCACGGACGAGGTTCGAGTCCACCCCGTGAGCGTCGAGGTCGACGAGTACCCGTTCCGCGAGCGCAGGCTCTCGGGAGACGAGGAGCTGCGCCTCGTCTCGGTGGGCCGCTTCGTGGAGAAGAAAGGCTTCGACGACCTGCTGCGAGCGCTGGCGGCGGTCAAGGACGTCTCCGGGCGCCGCGTCACCTGCTCGATCGTCGGCGGCGGCCCGCTCGATGACGAGCTGCGGGCCCTGCACTCGTCGCTCGGGCTCGACGGCGTGGCCCGCTTCGAGGGGTATCTGCCGGTCGAGCAGCTGATCGACCACCTCGCCGACAAGCACGTCCTCGTGCAACCCTCGAAGACGGCCGCGAACGGGGACATGGAGTAGCGGATGAACACCGTCGTCACACAGGCGCTCGCGTGCGGCTTGCCGGTCGTCACGACCCGCCATTCCGGGTTGCCCGAGCAGGTGCTCGACGGCGTCAACGGGTTCGTCGTCGAAGAGGGCGACTGGCGGGCGCTCGCCGACCGGCTCGAGCGGCTCGCGGCGCATCCGGAGCTGCTTCCGGAGATGAGCGAGGCCGGGCGCAGGCACGTCGAGCGCCACTACAACGCCGCGATCCTCATCGAGCGGCAGATCGCCGCGTACGAAGAGCTCGCCGAGCGGTCGCCGCGGCGAAGACATTCAGGCTGACGAGCCCGCCAGGCGCGCGGGACGCAGCATCGAGATCATGTGCAGGACGTACCTGCGCTCGTAGAGGAGCGCGAGGCCCAGGTACGTGACCACGCCCGCGGCCGCGGCGACGAGGAGCAGGAGGAGGCCCACTCCGAGCTGCGGTTCGAGGGCGAGCCGCACGCCGAGCATCGCCGCCGCCGCCACGGCCGAGTTGACGAACGTCCAGCGAAGCGCTCTCCAGTACTGCGCGTGGCGCATCCCGGTCAGGTGTGCGACGACGAAGAGGAAGAAGAAGAAGTCGAGGGTGTTCACCGTCGCGGAGGTCCAGGCCACGGCCACGATCCCGAACTCGACGGCCACGCGCAGGGCGACGGCCATCATCACGAGCAGGAGCCCGTTGACCTTGAACGTCAGGTCAGGACGGCCCATCGCAAGGACGAGGTCGCCGACGGGGCTCGTCAGAGCCCTGGTGACGCCGACCACGGCGAGGATCTGCAGGAGCACGATCGAGGACGACCACTGGGGCCCGAAGAGGACCGGCACGAGCACGGGCGCCAGGACGGCCACAGCCGCCATCGTCGGCACGACGATGAAGCCGATCAGCCGCGTGACCTCGATGTAGCCCCGCGCGAGCGCGTCGTTGTCTTTCTGCTTCTTGGCGAACGCGGGAAAGGCGACGCGCGTCAGGATCGGGTTCAGCTCGAACACTGGCTTGACCACGAGCTGGTAGGCGACCGAGTACGACCCGAGGGCTTTCACGCCGATGTAGCGGCCGATGAGCAGGTAGTCGACGTTGGCCGAGAGGTAGTTCGCCGTGCGCTCACCCATCTGGTAGAGGCCGAAGCTGATGTAGCCGTCGAGGTCTGCGCGGCGCAGACGGAGCCGGGGCCGCCAGTGGCGCCACCCCCAGATCGCGAACAGGAGCGACGTCGTTCCCACCCGCGCGAGGTAGCTGAACACGAGCGCGAGTGCCCCTTCACCGGCCAGAGCGGACCCGATCCCGACGGCGAGCGACACGACCGCGGCGACGATGTCGACCTTCACGAGCCGGTCGACGTGCAGGTCCATCTGGAGCAGCATCTGGAACTGCTGGCCGATCGGGATGATCAGGAACGAGAGGGCCGCCCACGGCAGGATGTGGTACAGCTCGGGTTGGCGGAAGAACCGCACCATCAGAGGCGTCAGCGCGAGGACGACGACGAAGACGCCGAAACCCGCGATCAGGCTCGCCCAGTAGAGGCTCGAGAGCGTGTTGTGGTCGCGGACCTGCTTCGCGACGATCGCGCTGGAGAGCCCGAGATCCGCGAACGCCCGGGCGAGGCCGATCACGACGAGCGACGCCGCCATCAACCCGAAGTCGCTCGGAGTGAGCAGCCGGGCCAGGACCGCGGTCTGCACGAGGCCGAGGACGAAGAGCACGCCCGCGGACAACGTTCCCCACTTGACGCCGGTGATCACACGCCGGCGAAGCGGGCTCAGCGGCTCTCCCGCCTGGGTGGGCTCTTCGCTCACGTCTCCTGCTGTTCAGGCGGCTGGAACCACCCGCGCCGTGCGTTCAGAGGAGCCACGAACGGGATCGCGAGCAGGATCCGCTTCACCAGGTCCTTGCGCCGCTTGACGCGGTCGCGATGGGCCCAGAACACGAACTTCTCCGGCACGGTCTCGGCGTAGTGCTCGCCGCCGGCGTGGAAGACCTCGACGTCGTCCAGCACGGCCGTCTCGAAGCCGAGGTTGCGAATCGCTCCCACGTACTCCTGGTCCTCGTAGAAGAAGACGAGCTTCTTGTTCTCCACGAAACCGCCCGCGCGGTCGTGGAGCTCGCGGTCGGTGATCGTGCAGCCTCCCCCGACCGGCCCGCCCTGCCAGATCTTGTATGGGGTTCCGGGCACGTCCTTGAGCTCGTACAGGTGCTTGTTGATCCGGTAGAAGAGATCCGAGCCCGGACTGAGCCCGTCGTCCGCGAGACGAGCCTGGAGGAAGCCGACCTTCGGTAGCGCGTCGTAGGCCTCGAGCATCATCCGGTCCCAGTCCTGCGGCGCGTCGATCATGTCGTCGTCGAGCTCGAGCAGGTAGGGCTCGGTCGTCTCGCGGAAGCCCCGGGCATAGGCGCTCTGGCCGATGTTCTCGTCGTGGTTGACGACGCGGATCCTGGGGTGATCGAGCGCGGCCAGGTACTCGGTCGTCCCGTCGGTGGACGCGTTGTTCCAGATGATGATCGTGGTCGTCGCATCCGAGGTCCGCAGGAGCACGTTCTCGACGCAGAGCCGCAGCAGGTGCAGGCGGTTGTAGGTGAGGACGACCATCGCGATCACGCGACCACCTCCGCCGTTCGCGCGGCGTGCTCGGAGCCGCTCTCACCCGCGGGTCCGCCGAGCACCGTGTCGAAGACGCTCGCCAGGTCTGCCGTCAGCCGCCTCCGGTCGAACCGGCCGAGGACGACGGGATCGGGGCGCTCGGGCTGTCCCCCCGCGAGCCAGTGGTCGACACGACGCTCGATCGCAGCGCTCATCGCGCCGGCATCGGCGGGATCGCAGACGTCGGCGTTGCCGGCGCTCTCGAGCAGCTCTCGGGCGTCGCCGGCGGGAACGGCGCCGAGTATCGGCGTCCCGGAGGCGAGGTACTCGTACGTCTTGCCGGGAATGATCCGGGCGCGCAACCCCGGTGCGAGCTCGTGCATCGGCATGAACAGGAGGTCCGCGGAGCGCAGCAGCTCGATCGTCCTGTCGTGGGGCAGGTAGCCGTGGCCGAGGATGAAGTCGGGAAGCGCGGCTCGGTCCGCCTCGGAGAGGGGGCCTACGAGCTCGATCCGAATGCGCCCACGGAGCTCTCGGGCGCCGCTCGAGCAGCAACTCGACCGCCTCGACGAGGTGGATGTGCGAGCGCGTTCGAGTGTCGAGGCCTGCGGCGGCTCCGCGCAATGCACGGCGTCCGAGACGCGCCGAGCTGCTTTCGGGGCGCGTGTGCACGTGCCCTGCGTGGACGATCCGAAACGCGGACGGATCTCTTGCCGGCGGCGGGCCGTCGAACTCACCGGCGTCGAAGCCGTTCGTGATCGTCAGCACGGGCTTGTCGCCGAGCTCGGGCGCATGCCTCAACAGCTGCTCGGTCGCCTCCGGCGTGTTCATGACGATCGCAGAGGCCGTCGACAGAACGCGGCGCATGGTCCAGAGCTCGAGCCGGCGGTGAGCCCCCGTGGGGAAGACGAGCCAGTCGTCGAGCGCCCAGGGATCGCGGAGGTCGGCGATCCACGGCGTGCCGGTCTCCGCCGAGATGCGCGCTGCGGCCCTGGCGGTCTCGAAAGGCGACATCGAGGCGTAGATGACATCCACAGCCGGACCGCGCTCGAGCACCGTCGCGACCAGACCGTCCACCCACCACTGCGAGAACTCCTCCTCGACTCGGAGCCAGCGCTCCGCTCGACAGCGCCAACCCGTGCTGCGACCGGGCTCGGGACCCGGAATCCGGATCACCTCGGTCCCCTCGGGCAGGCGCCCCGCGAGAGTCTCGTCGACGGGCCCCCACTGGACCGCATCCGTGGCGGGGCCGGTCACGACGACGGGTCGGTAGCCGAGCTCCGGCAGATAGCGGACGAACGCGAGTGAACGCTGGACGCCGCCGCCGCCCAGAGGCGGGAAGTAGTACGCGAGGAACAGCACCGTTCGCGCGGACGGCCGTGTGGTCGATGCGTCTGACAACCCGCGTTTGATCGTAGGAATTCGCCGGCGGGTTCCGTCACTAGCTGATTGGCTAGTTTGAGCCGGGAGCCCGTTCGGACGAGGATGCTCCCGACGACCCGGCCTATCATGGGCCGGGGCCGCGACATGGCCCGAGAACGCCTCGATGCCCAACCACGACGTCTCGAGCCTGACTGCTCTCGCCATCCGCGGACTCCGTCGGATGCAGCTCCCCGACGGGCTCTTCTGCCTCGAGCGCGTACGTGGAGTGCCCGGTGAGCAAGGGCGCTCGGTTCGCTACTCGCTGATGACCTATCTCGGCCTCGTCAAGGCGGAGCAGGTGGGGCTCGACCATGGGTTCGACCTCGACGCGATCCGCGACGCGATGTGGAAGGAGCTCGACTCCGACGAGCTGCTGCCCGGCGACTTCGGGCTCTACCTCTGGGTTGACGGAGCCTCGAGCCCCGGAGGCGACGGCGTAGAGCTCATCGCCCGCGCGGAACGGGCCTTTGCCGCGAGAGGCGGGCTGTCCACACGGGAGTGTCAGGAAGTGGCCTGGGTCATCCTCGGGCTGGTCCGTCATTCGGCCGCTCGGGAGACGGACGCCGGCGCTCGCCTGCTGCGCGCAGCGCTCGACGACCTGATCAGCCGGCGCGAGCCCTCAGGTCTTCTCGCCCACTACGCCGGCCGGAAGGCTCGCCGCCGGTTTGCGAACTTCGCCGACCAGATCTACGGGACGCTCGGCCTGGCCACCGCCGCCTCGGAAGGAGTCGACGATCGAGCGTTGGGCCACGCCTGCGCAGTCGCCGATCGGCTGATCGAGCTGCAGCTTGCCGACGGCGGCTGGCCGTGGTTCTACGACGCGCGCCGCGGACAGGTCATCGAGCGGTACGGGCTGTTCTCGGTGCATCAGCATGCGATGGCCCCTATGGGTCTCCTCCAGCTCGCCGAGGCGAGCGGCGAGCGCCGCTACGTCGACGCCGCCCAGCGCGGACTGGCCTGGATTCACGGCGCCAACGAGCTGGAGCTCGACATGGTCGACGACGAGGAAGCTTTCATCTACCGGGGCATCCGCCGGAAGCGCGGTTTCAGACAGGCGATTCGCTCCGTGAACGCCGTCACGTCGATCGCACTCGGGCGGAGCGCGGTCCTGCAAGGGACGCAGACGAAGCTCGATGCGACTTGTCGCCCCTACGAGCTCGGCTGGCTGCTCGAGGCGTGGTGCGGCCGCGAGCACCTGATCGGCAGCGCCACGGCCGCGTCGGCCTCCGCGGAGGCCTGAGACACCGTGTTCCGGGAGGAGGCCGAGTGGCTGGAGCAGCTGTTCGCGGCCGAGCCCCTGGAGCCGGAAGCCCCGATTCTGGACGTTGGCTCGTCGACCGAGTACTTCCGGCGGGTCGAGCAGCCACATATCGACTACCACGTCTTTCGACCGCTACGGAAGCGCGGCGCCAGGCCCATTCACCTCGACGTGAAGGATGCAGAAGGGGTCGACGTGGTCTGCGACCTCACGGTGCCCGATCTCGGGCAACAGCTCGACGAGATCCCGCGCGCGCGCATCGTCCTCTGCTCGAACCTGCTCGAGCACGTCACCGACCGCGAGCTGGTCGTGAGCCGCCTGCGTGAGCTGACGTCGGACGGGGGCCTGCTCGTCGTCACCGCGCCGCACGTCTACCCGTACCACCCCGATCCGATCGACACCATGTTCCGACCGACCGACGCGGAGCTCGGCCGGCTCGTCGGCGACGGGTTCGAGCCCGTCGCATCGGCGATCCTCGCGGTCGAGAACCCGCGGACGCCGGAGGAGCCGAGCCGAGCCTTCTGGAACATCCTTCCGTACGGCCTCTATCGCCTGCAGCGGCGAGTCCGTCATCCGCTGCCGCCGCAAGCGAAGGTGTCGGTCGTCGCGGTCCGCCGTCCTGTGCCCTAGGGCGCGGGAACCGGAGCTTCGAGCAGGGCGTCGAGCCCGTCACGGCGCATCGTCCCGAGCGCGAGCTCCGAATCGGACAACGGCAGCGACCCACGCCGCCGCCACCAGGCGGCGATGTCACGAGGAAGCGCGCGCCAGAGCGAGCCTCGATGGGCGAGCGCGTCCAGGAACTCGAGGTACAGCGCGCGCTTGTCCGCGTCACCGAGGTAGCCGGGGTCCGGGTGGCTGAGGCACTGCACGAGCCCGAAGCGCTCTTCGATCGCGTCCACCTGGGCCAACCACGTGTCGGCCGAGCCGTGCCGCAGCAGCGTGAACAGTGTGTGGTCCTGCGGCAGCGTGTAGGGCAGCTCGACGACCGAGCCGAGCCAGAACGGCCAAAGCGTGCAACAGCCTCCGGGCTGGGGCTCGTACGGGTCGGAGTGGAACATCGTGCAGTCGTAGGCGACAGGCAACTCCGAGAGCCACTCGACGACCCGATGCGTCGCGGGTGAACGGAATCCCTCGGCATGGAGCTCCCGGGCCGCCTCGCGCAGCTTCGGCAGCTGGCGTTCGAACTCCGCTCGGGACGAGAACAGCGAGCGGTCGTGGTGCAGCCCGTGTAGGCCGATCTCGAAGCCGCGGGCCTCGAGCTCGCGCACGATGCCGTAGTCGATCGGGTAGTCGTCGCCCACGACGTTGAACGACGAGCGAAAGCCGCGCTCTTCCTCGAGGTCGGCCAGCTCGACCGCCAGGCGCAGGCCGGCTGCCGACTCGACGTCGTGCGTCAATGTGAGCGCAGCCCGGTATCCGCGCGGCCAGAACCACCTGAACGATTGCTCGTCGTTGCCGGCCGCGGTGAGGGAACAGAGGGCGTAGAAGCGCAGCAGGCGGACGACGCTGTCGTCGAGCGGCCACGCGGGAAAGTCGGGGAGGCCCGTCCAGCGCATGAAAACGCGGCGGGCGGCCAGGAGCCACGATCGTGGAATGAGCTTCTTGACCTGGTAGTAGAGCCGCAGCTGTCCGACGCTCAGCGCCTGCGTCTCGGAATGACCGCGCCAGGCTTCGGTCACGAAGTACGCATAGGCCTCGTCGAAGTCGAAGGGGACGCGGACGACGCCTCCGACGGTGTCGTTGAACACGCCGACCGAGCCTCCGGACTCGAGCTCGAAGCGCGCCAGCTCCTCTCCCCGCTCGAGTACCGGGCGGGGCCGTGCGAGGAGCCGCCAGCCGTCCGCGGCCATCCACGCAGGCGGGCCCGCTCCAGCGGCGCTGTCGACCGACGGCTGCTCGAGCGGCATGAGCAGGCCGGACAGCACGTTCCCTCCCTCGTCCATCATGCTGGGACTCCAATTCCGTTCTCTCGCGGCGACTGCCATCGTCGACCAATTGTCATGCCGGTGCTCGCATCGCCACACTGACCAATTGGCTAGTTGGAGTGACCCGATGCTCGTGCGATTCTGAGTGCCGGTACGTCCGCGCGAGCGGAGCCAGGTTCGCCCATGAACGAGCGCCCGAGTCAGCGAGAAAACGGAGAACAGCCGGCGGCGAGCACCGCAGACGTCGTGATCGTCGGCGCGGGGCCGTACGGGCTCTCGGCGGCGGCCCACTTGCGGTCAGGCGGCAAGCTGGACGTGCGCATCTTCGGCGACTCGATGTCGTTCTGGCAATCGATGCCGCGCGGGATGCTGCTCCGCTCACGATGGGAGGCATCGCACATCGCCTACCCGTCGGGAGCGCTGACGCTGGACGCATTCCTGGCCGCGACCGGGAAGAGCTTCGGCGCCCCGATTCCGCTCGAGCGGTTCGTCGAGTACGGGCGGTGGGTGCAGGAGCACGTCGCCCCCGATCTCGACGCGCGGCGGGTGACGTCGATTGCGCGGCAGAACGGCGGATTCCTGGTCACGCTCGACGACGGCGCCAAGCTCCGTGCTCCGCGCGTCGTCATCGCCGCCGGCATCGAGCCCTTCGCCAGGCGGCCCGTGGAGTTCCAGTCGGTACCGAGCCATTCGGCCTTCCACACCTCCGAGTGCTCCGACTTCGCGCCGTTCGCCGGGCGGCAGATGATCGTGATCGGCGGCGGCCAGAGCGCTCTGGAGTCGGCCGCTCTGCTCCATGAGGCGGGCGCCGAGGTCGAGGTCATCGCCCGCAGGCCTTCTTTGAACTGGCTCAGGGGCGGCGTCATCCAGCGCAAGCTGGGCCCGTTCAAGCCGCTCTTCTACGCACCGACCGACGTCGGCCCGATCGGGATGAGCCGGCTGCTCGCCGTGCCCGAGGTCTTTCGCCTGTTCCCGCACAACGCGCAGGACGCTATGGCCCGGCGCGCGATTCGGCCCGCCGGGGCGAAGTGGCTCCAGAACCGGCTGGTCGATGTCCCGCTGACGACCGGCCGAACCGTGATCAACGCACGGAACGGAACGGGCGTCGAGCTCGAGCTCGACGACCGCACGAGCCGAAAGGCGGACCAGGTGGTGCTTGGCACCGGCTACCGGATCGACCTGGCGGGCTACGAGTTCCTGGACGACGAGCTGCGCGCGGCGATTCGCTGCGTCGGCGGCTACCCGCTGCTCGGCCGCGGGCTGGAGTCGTCGGTGACCGGCCTCCACTTCCTCGGTGCGCCGGCGGCGTGGAGCTTCGGGCCGCTGATGCGCTTCGTGTCGGGGACGTGGTGGGCCGGCAAGTCGCTGGCCCGCTCGATCGAGACGTGAGCTCCGGCGGCCGGCTGGGCGCCGTCGTCGTCGGCGGCGACTACCAGGGCCTCGGGATCATCCGCAGCCTCGGCAGGCACGGCATCCCGACCTGCGTCGTCGACGACGAGCAGTCGATTGCGAAGTACTCGCGGTACGCCACCCATTCGCTCCGCGTTTCCGACCTGCGCGACGGTGCCGCGGCGGTCGAGGCGACGCTGGCCGCGGCGGAGCGGTTCGGCCTCGACGGCTGGGTGCTGTTCCCGACCCGGGACGAGCTCGTCGCCGCGTTCTCGGTCGACCGCGACCGCCTCGCCCGCGTCCTGCGCGTGCCGACGCCGTCCTGGGACGTCGTCCGCTGGGCGTGCGACAAGCGGAACACGTACGCGCGGGCCGAGGAGCTCGGCATCCCGACGCCGCGCACGTGGCGGCTCGACGGGGCGGAGCAGGTCGACGAGGTCGAGGGGGAGCCCCCGTGGGCGATCAAGCCGGCGATCAAGGAGAACTTCATCTATCAGACGAAGGACAAGGCGTGGCGCGCCGACAGCCGCGACGAGCTGCGCACGCTCGTTCGGCGTGCAGCCGAGCTCGTCGGCCCGGGCGAGGTGATCGTCCAGGAGCTGATCCCGGGAGGCGGTGAGAGCCAGTTCGCATACTGCGCGCTGTTCCGCGACGGAGAGCCGATCGCGAGCATGGTCGCCCAGCGCTGCCGCCAGCACCCGCCGGAGTTCGGTCGAGCGAGCACGTACGTGCGCACCGTCGAGATGGAGTCGCTCGAGAGCGACGCTTGCCGTTTTCTGCGCTCCATCGGCTACTACGGCCTCGTCGAGGTCGAGTTCAAGCTCGACGAGCGCGACGGCCGGGCGAAGCTGCTCGACGTCAACGCGCGCACGTGGGGCTACCACACCCTCGGCTCGTGCGCGGGGGTCGACTTCCCGTACCTCCTCTACCGCGACCAAGTTGGAGACGCGGTGGACGCGAAGCGAGCCGTTCCGGGACAGAGCTGGGTTCGGCTCGTGACGGACCTACCGACGGGCATCCTCGAAATCGTCGGTCGGCGGCTCCGCGTCCGCGACTATGTGCGCAGCGTTCGCCGCTCGAATACCGAGGCCGTCTTTGCGCGTGACGATCTGCTCCCTGGGCTCGTCGAGCTGGCGCTCATCCCGTACCTAGCCATTCGGCGAGGCTTTTGATCGCCCTTTCGCCTTTTTCGTCGCGTCGTCATAGACTTGCCGCTTCGTGAGGGCGCACGGACTGACATAGGCGATTGACGATCTCCCCGTCCTCAGTGCGGCTGTGAAGAAAGGCCTCCTCGTTCTCCTGGGCGCGATCGCGATCGCATCCGCGCTCCTCGCCTCGAACCGGGCCGGGGCCGCATCCGTGCCGGCGGGCTTCCAGGACTCGGTCGTCTTCAGCGGCCTGAGCGAGCCGACTGCGCTGCGATTCGCGTCGGACGGCCGCATCTTCGTCGCCGAGAAGAGCGGCCTGATCAAGGTCTACGACAACGTCAACGACCCCACGCCGACGATCTTCGCCGACCTCTCGACCAACGTCTACAACTTCTGGGACCGGGGCCTGCTCGGCCTCGCGCTCGACCCCCAGTTCCCGAGCCGGCCCTACGTCTACGTCCTCTACACGTTCGACGCCGCCATCGGCGGCACTGCACCGCGCTGGGGAACGCCCGGGATCCTCTCCGATCCATGCCCGACGCCACCCGGCCCGACGGGCGACGGCTGCGTCGTCAGCGGGCGGATCTCCCGGCTGACGGCGGACGGCGACGTCTGGACCGGTTCCGAGCAGGTGCTCGTCAACGACTGGTGCCAGCAGTTCCCGAGCCACTCGGTCGGGACACTCACCTTCGGCGCAGACGGCGCGCTCTATGCCGGCGCCGGTGACGGCGGAAGCTTCAACTTCGCCGACTGGGGCCAGACGGGAACCCCGAAGAACCCGTGCGGCGATCCTCCGACCGGCGTCGGCGGCAACCAGACTCCGCCGACCGCGGAAGGCGGCGCTCTGCGCGCCCAGGATCTCCGAACCTCGGGAGATCCGGTCACGCTCGACGGCTCGATCATCCGCATCGACCCGAACACGGGCCTGGGCATGCCCGACAACCCGCTCGCACTCGATCCGGACCTGAACGCCCGTCGGATCATCGCCGAAGGGTTCCGCAATCCCTTCCGGTTCGCCGTCAAGCCCGGCACGAGCGAGATCTGGGCCGGTGACGTGGGCTGGAACGAATGGGAGGAACTCGACCGCCTCGGAAGCGTCACCGACTCCGCCGTCGACAACTTCGGCTGGCCGTGCTTCGAAGGCGCAGGCCACCAGAGCGGCTACGACGGTGCCGGCCTCAACATCTGCCAGTCGCTCTACAACGCCGGCAGCGGCTCCGTGACCGGCCCCTACTACACCTACTCGCACGGCGAGCAGGTCGTCAACGGTGAGGCCTGCCCCACCGGGAGCTCGTCGATCTCCGGCATCGCCTTCAACCCGGGCGGCAGTTATCCCGCCAGCTACGACGGCGCCCTCTTCTTCGCCGACTACTCGCGCGACTGCATGTGGGTGATGTTCAGGGGCGCCAACGGCCAGCCCGATCCCGCCACGCGGGCGACGTTCATGGTCGGCCCGCCCGGCCCGGTCGACCTCCAGTTCGGCCCCACGGGCGACCTCTTCTACGCCGACCTGAACGGCGGCACGATCCATCGGATCCGCTACCTCGGCTCGAACGGTCCGCCGACCGCGATCGCACGTGCGAACCCGGACCACGGCCTCTCACCACTCACGGTCAACTTCGACGGATCCTCCTCGAGCGATCCCGAGGGCGGCAACCTCTCCTACAGCTGGGATCTCAACGGCGATGGCGTCTTCGGCGACTCGACGGCTGTCTCTCCGAGCCGGACCTATGCGGTCGACGGCACGTACAACGTCCGCCTCCGCGTCACCGACCCGCCGGGAGCGTCGGACACGACGTCGATCGTCGTCAACGTCGGCAACAACACGCCGCCCGTGCCGACGATCACGACCCCGACCTCGAACACCACGTGGCGCGTCGGCGACGTGATCAACTTCTCAGGCTCCGCTACGGACACGCAGGACGGGACCGAGCCCGCCGCCCGGCTCAGCTGGTCACTGGACATGCACCACTGTCCGTCCAACTGTCATGTGCACCACATTCAGGACTTCGTCGGGACCGCGAGCGGCTCTCTCACGGCTCCCGACCACGAGTACCCGTCGCACATGGAACTGACGCTGACGGCGACCGACTCGGCCGGCCTGTCGGCGAGCACGAGCGTCGATCTGAACCCGCAGACGGTCTTGCTCAACTTCGCCTCGAGCCCACCCGGACTGCACATCGTCGTGAACGCCACCGACGCGATCGCGCCGTTCACCCGCCAGGTGATCATCGGCTCGACGAACTCGGTGAGCGCGCCGAGCCCGCAGGTAAGCGGCTCCGGAACGTACGACTTCACGTCGTGGAGCGACGGGGGCGCGCGGAGCCACATCTTCGTCGCTCCCGCCACGGCGACCACGTACACGGCGACGTTCACTGCACGGCCGGGAGCACCCGCCGTGGCCGCGTGGGCCTTCGACGAGAACCAGGGAACGACCACGTCCGACGCGAGCGGCAACGGGAACAACGGGACGGTCTCGGGCGCGACCTGGACGGCGGCCGGCAAGTTCGGCTCCGCGCTCTCCTTCGACGGCAACAGCGACTGGGTAACGGTTCCCGACTCGGGCTCGCTCGATCTCACACTGGCGATGACGCTCGAGGCCTGGGTCCGACCGAGCGTGAACGACGGCTGGCACACACTTCTCTTCAAGGAGCAGCCCGGCGATCTCGTCTACGGCCTCTACCCCGAGGGCTGGTCCGGACGCCCCGACGGCCAGATGTTCGTGACCGGGAGCGCGGCTGAAGTCCGCGGACCGAGCGTGCTGCCGGTGAATGTCTGGTCGCACGTGGCGCTGACCTACGACGGCTCTGCGCTGACGCTGTTCGTGAACGGGACGCAGGTGGCTTCTGTGGGCCAGACCGGGAACATCGCCGTCTCCAACGGTGTCCTGCACATCGGAGGGAATGCCGTCTGGGGTGAGTGGTTCCAGGGTTTGATCGATGAGGTGCGGGTGTACAACCGGGCGCTGACGGGGGCGGAGATCACGACGGATATGGGCCGTCCGATCACGAATCCGGACTCGCAGCCGCCGTCGGCGCCGGGCACGTTGACGGCGACCGGTGGGCTGGGCCAGGTCGCGCTCAGCTGGGGCGCGGCGACCGACAACGTCGGTGTCCATCACTACAACGTGCACCGCGGGACGACAGCCGGCTTCACGCCTTCGGCGGCGAACCGGATCGCGCAGCCGACCGGGCTCAGCTACACCGACGCCGGGCAGCCGGCCGGCACCTACTACTACCGGGTGACCGCCGAGGACGCGGCCGGCAACGTCGGCCCGGTCTCGAACGAGGCCTCGGCGACGGTGACCGCGGACACGCAGCCGCCATCGGCGCCGGGCACGCTGACCGCGACCGGCGGCCCCGGCCAGGTCGCGCTGGCCTGGGGCGCGGCAGCGGACAACGTCGGTGTCCACCACTACAACCTGCACCGCGGAACGACAGCCGGCTTCACGCCTTCGGCGGCCAACCGGATCGCGCAGCCGACCGGGCTCAGCTACACCGACACCGGGCTCGCGACCGGCACCTACTACTACCGGGTGAGCGCCGAGGACGCGGCCGGCAACGTCGGCCCGTTCTCGAACGAGGCCTCCGCCGTCGTCACCAACCCGCCCCCGCCGACCGGCCTGGTCGGCGCCTGGGCCTTCGACGAGAACCAGGGCACCAGTGCGGCCGACGCCTCCGGGAACACGAACACGGGCACCCTCACCGGCGGCGTTGCCTGGAACGCGGCCGGCAAGTTCGGCGCCGCGCTCTCCTTCGACGGCGTCAACGACTTCGTCAACATCCCCGACGCGAACACGCTCGACCTGACCACCGGCATGACACTCGAAGCCTGGGTCCGCCCAACCTCACTCGGCGGCTGGCGAACCGTCCTCATGAAAGAGCAGCCCGGGAACCTCGTCTACGACCTGTACGGCAGCCGCTCGGGGACGAACGTGCCCGTCGGCGAGATCATCGCCGGCGGCGGCAGCCGCAACGTGAACGGCTCGGCGGCGATCGCGGTGAACACGTGGACGCACCTGGCGCTGACCTACAACGGCACAGCGCTGACCATGTACGTGAACGGCGTCCAGTCGGGCCAGACCGTCTTCGCCGGCTCGATCGCGACCTCGACCGGCGCGCTCAAGGTCGGCGGCAACGCGATCTGGGGTGAGTGGTTCCAGGGTTTGATCGATGAGGTGCGGGTGTACAACCGGGCGCTGACGGGGGCGGAGATCACGACGGATATGGGCCGTCCGATCACGAATCCGGACTCGCAGCCGCCGTCGGCGCCGGGCACGTTGACGGCGACCGGTGGGCTGGGCCAGGTCGCGCTCAGCTGGGGCGCGGCGACCGACAACGTCGGTGTCCATCACTACAACGTGCACCGCGGGACGACAGCCGGCTTCACGCCTTCGGCGGCGAACCGGATCGCGCAGCCGACCGGGCTCAGCTACACCGACGCCGGGCAGCCGGCCGGCACCTACTACTACCGGGTGACCGCCGAGGACGCGGCCGGCAACGTCGGCCCGGTCTCGAACGAGGCCTCGGCGACGGTGACCGCGGACACGCAGCCGCCATCGGCGCCGGGCACGCTGACCGCGACCGGCGGCCCCGGCCAGGTCGCGCTGGCCTGGGGCGCGGCAGCGGACAACGTCGGTGTCCACCACTACAACCTGCACCGCGGAACGACAGCCGGCTTCACGCCTTCGGCGGCCAACCGGATCGCGCAGCCGACCGGGCTCAGCTACACCGACACCGGGCTCGCGACCGGCACCTACTACTACCGGGTGAGCGCCGAGGACGCGGCCGGCAACGTCGGCCCGTTCTCGAACGAGGCCTCCGCCGTCGTCACCAACCCGCCCCCGCCGACCGGCCTGGTCGGCGCCTGGGCCTTCGACGAGAACCAGGGCACCAGTGCGGCCGACGCCTCCGGGAACACGAACACGGGCACCCTCACCGGCGGCGTTGCCTGGAACGCGGCCGGCAAGTTCGGCGCCGCGCTCTCCTTCGACGGCGTCAACGACTTCGTCAACATCCCCGACGCGAACACGCTCGACCTGACCACCGGCATGACACTCGAAGCCTGGGTCCGCCCAACCTCACTCGGCGGCTGGCGAACCGTCCTCATGAAAGAGCAGCCCGGGAACCTCGTCTACGACCTGTACGGCAGCCGCTCGGGGACGAACGTGCCCGTCGGCGAGATCATCGCCGGCGGCGGCAGCCGCAACGTGAACGGCTCGGCGGCGATCGCGGTGAACACGTGGACGCACCTGGCGCTGACCTACAACGGCACAGCGCTGACCATGTACGTGAACGGCGTCCAGTCGGGCCAGACCGTCTTCGCCGGCTCGATCGCGACCTCGACCGGCGCGCTCAAGGTCGGCGGCAACGCGATCTGGGGTGAGTGGTTCCAGGGTTTGATCGATGAGGTGCGGGTGTACAACCGGGCGCTGACGGGGGCGGAGATCACGACGGATATGGGCCGTCCGATCACGAATCCGGACTCGCAGCCGCCGTCGGCGCCGGGCACGTTGACGGCGACCGGTGGGCTGGGCCAGGTCGCGCTCAGCTGGGGCGCGGCGACCGACAACGTCGGTGTCCATCACTACAACGTGCACCGCGGGACGACAGCCGGCTTCACGCCTTCGGCGGCGAACCGGATCGCGCAGCCGACCGGGCTCAGCTACACCGACGCCGGGCAGCCGGCCGGCACCTACTACTACCGGGTGACCGCCGAGGACGCGGCCGGCAACGTCGGCCCGGTCTCGAACGAGGCCTCGGCGACGGTGACCGCGGACACGCAGCCGCCATCGGCGCCGGGCACGCTGACCGCGACCGGCGGCCCCGGCCAGGTCGCGCTGGCCTGGGGCGCGGCAGCGGACAACGTCGGTGTCCACCACTACAACCTGCACCGCGGAACGACAGCCGGCTTCACGCCTTCGGCGGCCAACCGGATCGCGCAGCCGACCGGGCTCAGCTACACCGACACCGGGCTCGCGACCGGCACCTACTACTACCGGGTGAGCGCCGAGGACGCGGCCGGCAACGTCGGCCCGTTCTCGAACGAGGCCTCCGCCGTCGTCACCAACCCGCCCCCGCCGACCGGCCTGGTCGGCGCCTGGGCCTTCGACGAGAACCAGGGCACCAGTGCGGCCGACGCCTCCGGGAACACGAACACGGGCACCCTCACCGGCGGCGTTGCCTGGAACGCGGCCGGCAAGTTCGGCGCCGCGCTCTCCTTCGACGGCGTCAACGACTTCGTCAACATCCCCGACGCGAACACGCTCGACCTGACCACCGGCATGACACTCGAAGCCTGGGTCCGCCCAACCTCACTCGGCGGCTGGCGAACCGTCCTCATGAAAGAGCAGACGAACGACATCGTCTACGACCTCTATGCGAACAGGTCGTCCGGCGTCCCGACCACGGAGCTCTTCACCGGCGGGTCAGTGTCGTCGGCGGACGGAACGACCGGCCTCCCACTCGACACGTGGACCTATCTGACGGCGACGTACGACGGATCGGCGCAGCGTCTCTACGTGAACGGGACGCTCGCCGCGACGCGAGCGGTCGCCGGGAACATCTTCGTTTCGACGGGGGCGCTCAAGGTCGGCGGCAACGGCCTCTGGGGCGAATGGTTCCAGGGCCTGATCGACGAGGTGCGGGTCTACAACCGGGCGCTATCGGCGAGCGAGGTCCAGACCGACATGAACCGCAGAGTCGGAGGGTGACCGCCTAGAGCCCGGGCCCTCGAACGGCACCTCGTCCACGCCGGCGTCCGGCAGCGGCCCAACGGACCGCATCGCCCGGGCGTCGACGTCATCGAGGGGCCTGGGCTGCCCGTCGATGTCGTCGGCCGGATAGTTCTCGATCGAGCCACGACCGATCGCCGGGGAGTCCGGCAGGAGATGGAAGTCGCCGGCGGCCGCGTCCACGAAGCGTGCATCGCCGACCGTGAGCGCATGGTCGCCGCAGGCCTGGGCATCGACGAAGACGTTGTAGTCCCAGCCGGGGCCGCAGTCCCCCTGGGCGGCGAGCTGGATGTCGCCCACCACATGGATCGAGGACCCGCATTCGTCGTTGATGTCGTCGGAGACGACGTTGTTCCGGATGACCACGCTCTCGCACACGCCGCCGGCGCTGTTCGTGAACTTGATCTCGTTCGACTGGAAGAGCCCGCGCGGGTTCCAGAAGACGTTGTTCTCGATCAAGATCTTGTACACGCCTCCGCCGGGCTTGGCGAAGATCGAGAAGATCTCGCACGAGCGGAACTCCGATTTGCGGATGATCACGTTCGTGCCCCCTTCGAGCGTGAGGCACTCGGAGTGGCCGCCCTGGGCGACGGCGAAGTCGTGGATCAGCATCCCGTCCCAAACGCAGTTCACGCACTCGTCGTCGATGCGCATGTTGTGCGGGTCGATCGACGGCCCCCAGTCCCCTCCGCGCACGGTCATGTTCGAGGCGACTGCGTTGAGCGAGCCGGCGTCGATGTCGATCAGCGTGACGTCGTCCGAGCCGCGCTCCGTGTCGACCGTTCCCTGCCACGGGAAGCCGTTCACCGGAGGCATGAACGCGACGTGGACGTCCTTGATCGTGACGTGGTCGCCGAGGATGTCGATGCAGCCAACACCGTCCTCGCGGCAGCCGATCGTGACGGTCGCCCCCGGAGCGGGCTGGAACACGACGTCGTCCTCCGACGTCTTCGACGGGTCGACGGGAATGACCTGCGGGTCGTAGTCACCGGCGGCGGCCTCGACCACCTGTCCCGGTTGGGCGACGAGATAGGCGTGGGCGAACGTCCTGCAGGGGTCGGCCTGGGTGCAGTTCTCGCTGTCGGAGCCGGTCGGTGAGAGAAAGAGCGAGGGCCCGCCGCGCGGCGACCCGGCGCTTGCTTGCGCGCCGAGCCCTGTGACGCCGAGGACGGCCACGAGGACGAACGTGCGCAGGTGAGTGTCGAGCTTTCCGAGCATCGCGGCTGCCGCTCTGCCGGCTGCCACTGAACAGTACGCCGGTCGCGGCCGTTCGAAAACTGGCCGCAAGGGGTGTTGTCGCCCTCAGCGCGACTTGCGCCGATGCCGTGAAACCTCGTCCACACCGGCATCTGGCCGGGCGCCGATCGGCCGCCGCTGCCCGTCGACGTCGCGACGCGGATACATCTTCGGTGAGCCGCGCCCGATCGCCGGCGACCCTCGCCGAAGGTGGAAGTTTCCCTTCGCCGCGTTGACGAAGCGCGCTGTTCCGACCTGCACTGCGTGGTCACCGCACGGACGGGCCTTCACGAAGACGTTGTAGTCCCACGAAGGCCCGCAGCCCGACTGATTCGCGAGCTGGATGTTGCCGACGACGGTCGTCGAGCCGCACTCATCGCTGACGTTGTCCCCGATCACGTTGTATCGGATGACGATGTTCCGACACGTGCCTCCGCCTCCGTTCGTGAATCTGATGTCGTTCGCCAGGTCGAAGCCGCGCGGATTCCAGAACACGTTGTTCTCGATCACCGCCCCGTCGATCGTGTTGCCGGGCTTGGCGAAGATCGAGAAGATCGCGCACGAGCGGAACTCGGAGTTGCGGATCGTGACGTTCGTGCCGCCCTCGAACGTGAGGCACTCCATATGCCCGCCCTGGGCCACTGCGAAGTCGTGGATCCGCATGTGGTCGAACGTGCAGTTCACGCACTCGTCGTCGATCCGCATGTTGTGCGGGTCGATCGACGGGCCCCAGTCGCCGCCGATGACGGTCATGTTCGCGGCGACGGCGTTGAGCGAGCCGGCGTCGATCCCGATCAGCGTGACGTCCCTCGAGCCCCGTTCGGTGTCGACCGTTCCCTGCCATGCGTAGCCGTTCACGGGCGGCATCGAGGCGACGCGCAGCCCGCGGATCGTGACGTGGTTGCCGAAGATGTCGATGCAGCTCACACCGTCGGGCGGGCATCCGATCGTGACGTTCGCTCCGCGAGCCGGGCGAAAGACGACGTCCGCGGACGAGGTCTTCGACGAGTCGACGGGGATCTGCTGCGGCCCGTACGTGCCGCCCGCGACCTCGACGACCTGGCCGGGACGGGCGGACGTGTATGCGCGAGCGAAGCTTCCGCAGGGCCTGGAGCGGGTGCAGGCGACGCCAGAGCCGTTCGCCGAGACGTAGAGCGGCGCCTTGCGCTCCGAGCCCTTCGGCCCCGCCAGCGCGGCGCCCGCCGCAGCCAGGACGACCGCGATCAGGATGGCGCCCAGGAGGAGGTGGAACTGCCGCATCGACCGGGCGCTTACCCTACCGACCCCTCCAGCCGCAACGTCAACGCGCTCCTAGGGCCCTCGGATGGGCGATGGCGGCTGCTCGAGCGGGTCGTGGTAGGTGTTGCCGAAGTCGATGACGCCGGGGCACGTGTAGTAGGTGCCGTCGGAGATCCAGTTGTTGCTGACAGTGACGTTGCAGTTCTGGGCGCCGGAGCCGAGCACGATCCGCACGTCCTGGTTCGTCGTCAGCTGGCGCGGGTTCCAGAAAGCGTTGTGATCGACCAGGCCACTGATGTCGTCGAGCGGCTTGGCGAAGATCGCGAACACCTCACAGGAGCGGAACTCGTTGTACTCCATCGTGATGTTCGTACCCCCATCCCACGTAATGCACTCGAAGTGCCCCCCGTTCGTGATCGGGTAGTCATGGATCAGGTTGTCCTGCCAAACGTTGCCCGTGCCCGACGCCTGGCGACTATTCAACGGATCGACCGAAGGCCCGATGTCGTTATGGGAGAGGATCGTCTGCGACGAGCCGATCGCAGCCGCGCCGATGTCCATGTGCCGGAACGTGATGTCGCTCGCGCCACGCTCGGTGTCGATCCGCCCCTGATAAATGACGCCATCCTCGTTATAGGTCTGCGAACGGATGTCCTTGTTCAAGCCCCCGTCGAAGGTCATATGCGAGCCGGAGATGTCAAGGCAACTCTGACCGCCGATCTCACGACCGTTCTCCGCAGTGACCGTGTCACAGTCGATCGTCACGACCGCCCCCTGCGCCGGCCGGAAGAACACGTCCGACTGTGAGTTCTTGCTCGAGTCCGCATAGATGAACTGCTGCGGATACAGACCACCCGCAGCCTCGACCACCTGACCCGGCTGAGCAACACGGTACGCACGATCGAAGCTCTTACACGGCGAACCCTGCGTACACGCATTCCCATCCGAACCATTCGGAGCAATAAACACCTGCGCCGGACCCGGCGGCGGCGGCGGCGGGGGTGGCGGCGGAGGCGGAGGAGGTGGAGGCGGCGGGGGTGGCGGCGGGGGTGGCGGCGGAGGCGGAGGCGGCGGAGGTGGTGGCGGAGGTGGCGGCGGAGGCGGCGGAGGTGGTGGCGGAGGCGGAGGCGGAGGCGGAGGCGGCGGGGGTGGCGGCGGAGGCGGAGGCGGCGGAGGCGGTGGTGGCGGAGGTGGTGGCGGAGGTGGTGGCGGAGGTGGTGGCGGAGGCGGAGGCGGAGGCGGAGGCGGAGGTGGTGGCGGAGGTGGTGGCGGAGGCGGAGGCGGAGGCGGAGGCGGAGGCGGAGGCGGAGGTGGTCCGCCCGGCGTGTAGGTCACCCCGAGGCCGGGCGAGATCGCACCGCCCGCGCCGTTGCAACCGAACTGGTCGGAGACGCCGAAGCTGGCGTCCTGGACGCCCTCGGTCGAGGAGTCGCCGCCGTTCGTGACCGTTCCGTAGACGACCTTCAGCACCTGGTCGCTCTCGTTGAAGACGACTTCGAAGTTGGCCGAGCCGACCCCGGGGTAGTACTGGGTTCGCCACTCGACGTAGAACCGGCGGTTCGGCGCGGTCCCCGTGGTCACCGTGTAGATGCCGCTGCTGCCGGTGTCGGTGCGCAGGTCGTCCCAGTACGGAACCAGCGAGCGTCCGTACGCGAAGGCCGGTAGGCACGTGTTGTGATCGTCGACGAACTGCCCGTCGAACTGAAGCGTCCCGTTCGAGCCCACCATCGCCGTCGAGTAGGCCAGTCCGTAGAGATAGACGGGGAACGGGAACACGATCAGCGTCGTGCACTCGTCGCAGTGGTTCCCGCTGTCGATCGTGCCCGGGACGATCGACTCTCCGCTCGAGGTCGTGATTCCGTAGTGGCCCGGCGGAGGAGCCGGTGGCGGTGGAGGAGGCGGCGGCGGTGCAGGGGGCGGCGGTCCAGGCGGAGGACCGGGCGGCGGCTCTCCCGAGGCGCCGGCGAGCGCGCCTTCGTACATCGCGAGCGCGGCAGCACCCGCCGCTCCCTTTGGCGGCGAAACGGCGAGGTCGAGCGTCGGGTCGGTCCGCGCGACGTCGATTGCCCTCAGCCAGAGGCCGACGTCCGAGGCGCCGCGGAGGCGGACGAGCGCGACGAGCCGCCCTCTCCTCGGCTTCTGCAGCGCCCCCACCCTCGCCGGCCCCTTCAGCCGAACCACGACGAGCCTGTTGGGCTTCTTCGCGCGCATCAGCGCGCTCTGAGGGGACGGTGCGAAACACGGCGCCGAGCTCGTGCACTTCCCTGCATGCGACGAGGCCCGGCGCGCAACGAGCAGGCCGAGTCCGGCCGCATGCGCCTTGTGGCGAACGCGCCTCAGCAGCTTCCGCCCGAGCCTACGCGGCTCGACGATCACGGTCGTCGTGCCGTGCGCGCGCCGCTCGGTGAGCCAGGCGACCGTCAGCGTCCTCGCTCGAGCGCGGTCGACCTCGACGCCCCACATCTTGGGCGGCGCCGCGGAGACCGAGCGCGAGAGGGGTCCCGCGGCCGCTCGATCGCCGGCGGCGAAGGCGGCGCAGGATGCCAGCAAGACCGCAATTGCGACGACGGCGCGCGTGGCTGCGGACCTTGTCGTTCGGCGTTCGTTGAGCACGTGACTGGGCGGCATTGTTTGCTCCTAGGGTCCGCGGATGGGCGAGGGCGGCTGCTCGAGCGGGTCGTGGTAGGTGTTGCCGAAGTCGATGACGCCGGGGCACGTGTAGTAGGTGCCGTCGGAGATCCAGTTGTTGCTGACAGTGACGTTGCAGTTCTGGGCGCCGGAGCCGAGCACGATCCGCACGTCCTGGTTCGTCGTCAGCTGGCGCGGGTTCCAGAAAGCGTTGTGATCGACCAGGCCACTGATGTCGTCGAGCGGCTTGGCGAAGATCGCGAACACCTCACAGGAGCGGAACTCGTTGTACTCCATCGTGATGTTCGTACCCCCATCCCACGTAATGCACTCGAAGTGCCCCCCGTTCGTGATCGGGTAGTCATGGATCAGGTTGTCCTGCCAAACGTTGCCCGTGCCCGACGCCTGGCGACTATTCAACGGATCGACCGAAGGCCCGATGTCGTTATGGGAGAGGATCGTCTGCGAGGAACCGATCGCAGCCGCGCCGATGTCCATGTGCCGGAACGTGATGTCGCTCGCGCCACGCTCGGTATCGATCCGCCCCTGATAGACGACGCCATCCTCGTTATAGGTCTGCGAACGGATGTCCTTGTTCAGGCCCCCGTCGAAGGTCATGTGCGAGCCGGAGATGTCAAGGCAACTCTGACCGCCGATCTCACGACCGTTCTCCGCAGTGACCGTGTCACAGTCGATCGTCACGACCGCCCCCTGCGCCGGCCGGAAGAACACGTCCGACTGTGAGTTCTTGCTCGAGTCCGCATAGATGAACTGCTGCGGATACAGACCACCCGCAGCCTCGACCACCTGACCCGGCTGAGCAACACGGTACGCACGATCGAAGCTCTTACACGGCGACCCCTGCGTACACGCATTCCCATCCGAACCATTCGGAGCAATAAACACCTGCGCCGGACCCGGAGGCGGCGGCGGAGGAGGAGGCGGCGGCCCGGGGGGTGCGGGAGGAGGCGGGCCGCCTTCGGCGCCCGTCAGCGCGCCTTCGTACATGGCCAGAGCGGCCGAGCCGGAAGCGCCAGGCGCCGGAGTGACCGCAAGGTCGAGCGTCTCGTCGCCCTTCGCGATCTCGATCGCCCGCTTCCAGAGCCCGAGGTTTCCGGGCCGGCGCAGACGAACGATCGCGACGAGTCGTCCGTTGCGCGGCTTGCGGAGCGTGTGAACCCTTCCAGGCCCCTTGAGCCGAACGAGGACGAGCCTCTTCGGCGGCTTCGAGCGCGCGACGGCGCGCGCTGCGGAGGATGCGACACAGGGCGAGGCGTCGGTGCACTTCGCCGCCCGTGAGGAGATCCGGGTCGCGACCAGCAAACCGAGCTTGGCCGCACGAGCCTGTCTGCGGACACGCCGCAGCACCTTCGGCCGCAGCCTGCGCCGCTCGACGATGACGGTCGTCGTGCCGTGCGCGCGACGCTGCTCCAGCCAGCCGACCGTGAGGACGCGGGCGAGACGGGCGTCGACCTCGAGCCCCCACATCGAAGCACGGGTCGGAGCGGAGCCCGAGACGGAACGCGCGGAAGCGCGGTCACCGGCGGCGGTCAGGGCGAAGACTGATGCAAGAACGACGGCAGTCCAAATCACGCCGTGCTTGCAATGTAGGGATGCGGCTTCCCTCATTGCACGGCTAGTTGTCGGCCACGGTGTCTGGGCGCTTGACACCCGATGGGGTGGCACCATAACGGACTTCAGTCGTAGCAGCAGCACTGGACGAACGGCGGTCGCAGGCCCCGAAACGGCGCGCTAGCGTCTGGCGTGTGACCAGCGACGTCGACGTCGTCACTGTTTCCTACAACAGCCGGGACCGCTTGGTTGGCTGTGTTGAGCCCCTGCTGGGACAGGAAGGCGTACATGTGTTCGTGGTCGACAACGCCTCACCGGTCGAGAGCCTGGCCGTTCTCGACGGCCTGGCCCTGACGACCTTCGCCCTCGAGCGGAACCAGGGGTTCGCAAGCGGCTGCAACGTCGGCTGGCGGGCCGGATCGAGCCCGTACGTCCTGTTCCTGAACCCGGATGCGAGGATCGACGCCTCCTCGCTCGCGGCCCTCGTCGAGACGCTCGAGGCCGATCAGCGCGTAGGGGTCGCCGCTCCGAAGCTCCTCGAGGAGGACGGGTCGCTCGGCCTCTCGCAGCGACGGTTCCCGCGGCTCCGCTCGACGTACGCCCACGCGCTCTTCCTCCACCGGCTCTTTCCGCGTGCCCGCTGGGCGAGCGAGCTCGTTCGCGATCCGGCGGACTACGAGCGGCCGGGAAGCCCCGAATGGGCCTCGGGAGCCTGTCTCCTCGTGCGACGAGCCGTGCTCGAAGAGCTCGGCGGCTGGGACGAGGGCTTCTTCATGTATTGCGAGGACAAGGACCTCTGCCGCAGAGCGCGAGACGCCGGCTACGACGTCCGCTTCGAGCCGCACGCGATCGTCCACCACGAGGGAGGCGCCTCCGCTCCGCGCGACAGCCTCGCGCACGTGCTCGCGGAAAGCAGAGTCCGGTACGCGCGCAAGCACTCCGGCTGGCTCGTCGCCGTGCTCGAGCGGCTCGGAATCGCCCTCACCGCGTTGACGCACATCGTCATCGCGAGTGGAGGCCGCCCCGCCCGCGCAGGACACGCCGCCGCGCTGCGAGCAGCCCTCCGGCCCGCTCGCGCTTCCTGAGCCGCTGCCGGCCGTGCGGATCTGGATCGACGTCGAGAATCCTCCTCAGGTCCAGTACCTGAGCCCGCTCGCCGACGCGTTCCGCGACGCGGGCGCGGACGTCGTGCTGACCGCGCGCGACTACGGATCGACGTATGCGTTGCTCGAGGCTCGCGACGTGCCGTTCCACCGCCTCGGAGCGAGCTACGGAAAGGCTCGGTGGCGGAAGGCGAGCGGCCTGGCGCGCCGAACGGCGACGCTGACGCGATTCTTCGGCGGGCGTAGGCGGCCCGACGCCGTCGTCCACGCCGGGCGAGCGCCCGCCCTCGCCGCCTGGGCGCTCCGGATTCCCTCGTTCGGCCTTCGCGACTACGAGTTCGTGAACGTCACCGTCGACCGGATCACGCACTGCTGGGTTCTCCATCCGCGCGTGTTCGACGCGTCCGTGTTCGTGAAGAACGGCGTCCCGCCCGAACGGATGCTGCCCTACGAGGGCCTGAAGGAAGACCTGACGTTCGCGGGAACCGATCTCGCTCAGGTCGAGCCGTTCGAGCTCCCCGGCGCGATCGACGGGCTCGTGCGGGTGCTCGTCCGGCCGCCGGCAGAGGAGAGCCACTACTACCACTCCGATTCGGGGCTCATCGCGCGCGAGGTCTTCCAGTACCTCGCCACACAGGAGCGGGCGCAGGTCGTCCTCTCGCCCCGTTACTCGTGGCAGACCTCGTATCTCGACGAGATCGTGTGGCGGAACGAGCCGGTCGTCCTCCCCGAGTCCACGCCGTTCCTACCGCTGCTGAAGGCTGTGGACGCCGTGGTTGCTTCGGGTGGGACGATGGCCCGGGAAGCCGCCTACCTCGGCATTCCGTCGTACAGCATCTTCAAGGGCGCGATCGGCGGGGTCGACCGCCATCTGGCGAGCGTCGGACGACTGGAGCTCCTCGCCTCCGCCGAGGACTTCGGCCGGCTACAGATCGAGCCGAAGCCGGAAGCGACTCCACTCGCGAGCAATCCGCATCTTCCGCAGGATCTCGTCGAGGCCGTGCTCAGCCGGCTTCGGGCGCGCGGCTCAGGCGCCGCCGCCAGCCACGCTTGAGCCGTTCCTCGAGGCCTGCTCGCGCGACGGCGCGCCTCAGCCCACGCTCGCCGAGCAGGACGGCGGTCCGGGAGAAGTTGAGCCGCGCGCCCTTGAGCGACGGTGCGAAGACGAGCACGTCCCCTTCCTCCCACTCCTGGTTCGAGAAGCGCCGCTTGTACTCGGAGTCGCCGAAGCCGAAGTCGCAGGCGTCCGCGCCGGAGTCCTCGCAGAGATCGCCGATCACGCGCATGAGCACGTACTGCCCGAGCCGATGCTCCGACAGGGCCGGGTCGTAGCCTGGAGTCCCGATGAAGAAGGTCCGGTCGTAGAGCCAGCCGGGCCAGAAGGCGACCGGCTCGTCGGCGAGCGAGAGCACCCAGACCTTGAACCACCCTCGCTCGAGCCCGAGAGAGATGAGGCGCCGATTCCGGGGATCGTCGCCGAGCGCGACGCCGAGGCCGCGCTGGTAGGTCTTGACGGCGATCGGCTCGACGGCGGAGAAGAGCTCGTCGATCTCCCCGGCCGCGTCGAACAGGCGGAACGACAGACGATCGCCGAGCGCTGCTTCGAGCTTCCGCGAGTACCGCTTGATCGATTCGCGGGTCGACTTCGACCGGCTCCGGAGAAACTCGTCGAACGAGCCCGGCAGCTCGAGCCGCCGGTGCGCCTGGACGCTCGCCATCCGGTCCCGAGACCGCCACGAGGGTTTCGCGCGTGCGCTCGAATACAGCGCAGAATCTGATCGCAGGGAGGGCAGGCTCGCCACGTCGGCCTCGCCCGCGGCGAGCGTCCGCTCCGCCTCCTCGACGAGCGCCGACGACCAGGCGTCGCCGCCGGCCAGGCCTCCATGGGCCACCGTGAGCATCCGGACACCGGGCCGGAGAACGGTGCGGTACCCGACGTGTGTCTCGAGCCGCGTCCTCTCGACCCGGCCGACGAGCATCGCCCGCGGCTCTCCACCCGCTTCGAGCACGGAGACGTGGGGCCGAACGTCCCCGGGCGAGGCCTCGATCAGCGCAGCCAGGAAGTCGAGATCCGCATCGACCCGCGGCCACCGGAACGCGTGCCACGCGTCGCGGACGGTCTCGAGCTCGGCGACCGTCCGAGCGGTCGTGACCCTATGCGCCCCGGGCGGCGCCTGGAGCGTCGCAGTCATCCTCCGGCACCGTAGCCTGCGGCGGGCGGCTCTTCGACTCACCATTGGAGCGGAGTGCTGAGCCGGGCTAGCCGTTCGGCTAGCGCGTGCCCTCACGTCTGGCCGAATTGCCCGTCGTCGCGTGACGGGTGCCGTGCATACCGTTCGACCAGGAGATGTGCGGCATTTGCGGAGTCGTCCAGGTCGGCGGAGAGCGCCGCCACGTCGTCGAGCCTGAAGTTCTCGACCGGATGACCGACGCGATGACTCATCGCGGCCCGAACGACCGCGGAACGTTCTCAGCACCGGGAATCGCGCTCGGCGTGCGGCGGCTCAGCATCGTCGACGTCGAGGGCGGCCACCAGCCCGTGTCCAGCGAGGACGAGCGGGTGTGGGCGGTCCAGAACGGCGAGCTCTACAACCATGAGGATGTCCACCGCGATCTCGAGCGGCGCGGTCATCGCCTCAACAGCCGCTGTGACACCGAGATCCTCCCGCACTTGTACGAAGAGGTCGGAGCAGGCTTCGCCGAGCGGGTCCGCGGCAAGTTCGGAATCGCCGTCTGGGACGGCCGGGAGCGGCGCGTCGTCGTCGCGCGGGACCGGCTCGGCGTCAAGCCGATGTACTACGCCGAGGTCGGCGACCTCGTCGCCTTCGCGTCGGAGCTGAAGAGCCTGCTCGCAAGCGGTCTCGTCGACACCGAGCTCGACTACGAGGCGATCGAGGCGTACATGACTCTCGGCTTCGTTCCAGGGCCGATGACCCCCCTCGCAGGTGTCCGGAAGCTGATGCCCGGCGAGCGCATGATCGTCGACGGGCGCGGCCTGCGTCTGGAGCGCTACTGGAGCTATCCGGAGCCCAACCCGGACCTGAGCGCATCCGAAGACGACCTCGCCGCGGGCCTCCTGGAACGGCTCGAAGAGGCCGTGCGCCTGCGGCTGATGAGCGACGTCCCTCTGGGCGCGATGCTGAGCGGCGGCCTCGACTCGAGCCTCATCGTCGCGCTGATGGCGCGCAACATGACTGAGCCGGTGAAGACGTTCTCGGTCGGGTTCACGGAGGACGGCCGAAACAACGAGCTCGGCGACGCGGCCTACGTCTCGAAGCTGTTCGGCACCGAGCACCACGAGCTCGAGCTCTCGTACAACCAGCAGCAGATCGACCTCGCGAGCCTCGTCTGGGCGATGGACGAGCCCGTCGCCGACCTTTCCTCGCTCGGCTTCCTGGCGATCTCGGAGCTCGCCGCACGGCACGTGACGGTGGCGCTCGCGGGCCAGGGCGCCGACGAGCTGCTGGCGGGCTACAAGAAGCATCGCGCCGCCGCGCTCGTGGGCCGCTGGAGGAAGCTCCCCGGGCCGATCCGCTCGTTCGGCGAGGGCACGATCAGGAAGACGCCGCTCCGCACACGCCGGGCTGCGAGGACGCTCCTCGCGGCGGACCCGGTCGATCGCCTGCTCGCGATGAGCGGGCGCATGGACGACGAGCTGCGCGGCGAGCTGTACCGCGGGCCGCTCGCGCTGGCGGACGGCCGTGCGGCGCGGCGCGCCCTCGAGCCTCTTGCGGCGGGCGTCGCGGACGATCCGCTCCTGACGACCCTCCACATCGACGGCCAACTCGCCCTCGTCGACGACATGCTCCACTACTTCGACCGGACCTCGATGATGCACTCGCTCGAGGTGCGCGTGCCGTTCCTCGACCACGAGGTCGTCGAGTACTGCGCCCGGATCCCGGCGGCGATGAAGGTGCGACGCTGGCAGACGAAGTACATCCTCAAGCGCGCCGCGCGAGACCTGCTCCCCGACCGCGTCGTCGACAAGCGCAAAGCGGGCTTCTTCCGGCATTCGACGGATGGCTGGCTGCACTCGCAGATGGACGGCTCGATCTCGGACTACCTGCTGGGGCCGAATCCGCGCTATGCCGACTTCCTCGACCGTGACGTGGTCGAGCGGCTCGTCCGTCAGCACCGGGAGCACAGGCCGGTCGACATCCATCTGCTCGTCGGCGTCCTGATGCTCGAGGTCTGGCTATCGACGTATCTGCCGCGCGCGGTCGGATCGCCGGACACGGTCTCCACGCCGGCGACTCGAGCGGCCTGATGAGGCTTCGCTACTCGGTCGTCACGCCGGCCTGGAACGAGGCGGACAACCTGCCGCGGCTCGCGGCCTGCCTCGACGCCCAGTCGGTCCGCCCCGTCACGTGGGTCATCGTCGACACGGGATCGACCGATGCAACGCGGTCGGTGGCGGCCGACCTCGCCGAGCGCCACGCATGGGCCCGCGCGATCGACTCGCCCCAGGACGTCCCGGCGCGAGGAGCTCCCGTTGTCCGGGGCTTCACGGCAGGCGTGACCGCCCTGGCGCCGGACCTGCCGGATGTGATCGTGAAGCTGGACGCCGACCTCGAGTTCGACGCCGACTACTTCGCCGGGCTCCTCGCCGGATTCCAGCGAAACCCGCGTCTCGGGATCGCGAGCGGGCTCTGCTACGAGCTCAAGAGCGGAGAGTGGCAGCCGGAGTACGGGACCCGGTCTCATGTCTGGGGCGCCTCGCGGGCCTATCGGGTTGCCTGCCTGCGGGAGGTCTGGCCTCTCGAAGAGCGGCAGGGGTGGGACGAGATCGACGCGATCAAGGCTCGGCTGCGCGGTTGGGACGTCGGGACGCTGTTCGACGTCCCGTTTCGCCATCTGCGAGCGGAAGGCGGTCGCGATGGAGGCCGCAGGCGCTGGCTCGACCAGGGTGACACGGCCCGCTACATGGGGTATCGCTTCTCCTACCTGCTCGGGCGCGCCGTGTTCAAGGCGCGGCGCGAGCCGGCCGCGCTAGCGATGGTCTGGGGGTACGTGCGCGCTGCGGCCGCCCGCGCTCCCGTCCTTCCCGATCCGGACGCCCGAGCCTACATCCGTCGGTCCCAGCGGCTGCGCGAGCTTCCGCTGCGCGCCCGCGAGGCTCTCGGCAAGACGGCGGGCTAGCAGCACAGTGGTCACGCTGACCCGCACGGTTCCCCGGCCCGACGGCGTTCGGCTCGACCGGTGGATCGCGATCGGGGGCGTGTGCATCGCGGTCATGCTCGGAGTGGGTGTTGCCGTTGCCCAGGTCGTCGACTACGAGCTCGGTCTGCGTAGCTTCGCGCTCGACTCCAGCTCGGACAGGAGCCTCGTCGGCGGCCTGACGATGCTCCTGCTGACCGCCGCCACAGCCGGAGCATGGCTCCTTGCCGCGACGCGAGCCGAGCAGCGGGGGACGAGCATCATCGGGGCGCTGTGTCTGACCACGATCGTCGCGCTCAAGCTCTCGATGGTCCCGCATGCGGCCCTGCTGGCCGCGCCGTTCGCAGCAGGAGCATTCGTGTGTCTCTGGAGGCTTGCGGCCGGCGGCTCGATCGCGGGACGCGTGGTGCGGGCCGCCTGCATTGTGCTCGGGGTCTCGTTCGTCGCCCACGTCTTCGGAGGGTGGCTCGTGACCGAGCTCGGCCGAGGCGGCGACTCCTGGATCTACCAGATCAAGGTCATCGTCAAGCACGGGAGCGAGCTCGCCGGCTGGATGCTCCTCGCGACCGGCCTGGCGTCGATGTGGATCGCCGGGCGGCGGTCCCGCTAGCTCCGCGCGACCGAAGGGTCGCGCAGGCGCAGCACCCGTAGCCCGCCGCGACCACTCTCCTCGCGCGGCGTGCGCTCACCCGACTGGGCGAGTACGGCTCCGAGCCCCAGGAGGATGAAGAGCATCACGGTGACCTGAATGAACGAGAACGCGTCGTAGAAGAACATCCCCACGGCGAACGAGCCGATGCTCGCAGCGAGACAGACCTCGAGCCATCCTCCGTCCTCGGCGTCCTCCCTTCCCTGCCGGGCCAGCCTCCTGATCGAGCGGACGAAGAGCCACATCCACCCGAGGATCCCGATGAGCCCCGTCTCGGCGAGCGTCTTCAGCCACTGATCGTCGAGAACGTCAGTCCCCGCTTGCCCGGGTTGGCGGGTCGAGAATCCCTGGCCGACGAGCGGCTGTTGCGCCCACTGCGTCACAGTCGGCCCCCAGTCGGCAAGCCGGTTCTTGTTCGTCCAGCCCGCATGCGACTGCTGCTGGGCGATCAGCCCGCCCGCCGGGAAGAACGAGTTCTCGAGCGACCGGAGCGCGCCGGGGATCGAGAACTGGATCACGAGGATCGCCGGCACGATCGCCGGCCACATCTTCAGGGTCTGTCGCGGGCGCAGCCAAAGGAAGACCAGTCCGGCGCCGGCGATCATCACGATGCTTGTGCGCGAGACGCTCGAGACCGCCCCGATCATCACGGCGCCGGCGACGATCCACCACAGGCGCTTGCCCGGGCGCGTCGCGAGATAGATGGCGAGCGGCGCGAGCATCACGAACAGCCCGCCGAGGGCGATCGGATGCTGCGAGGAGGCAAACACGCGCACGTCCCCGCCCCGGGCGATCCCGAGCCCGCTCGGATAGAGCGGGATGAGGAACGGCATCACTCCGTGGAGGTGATCGAAGAAGTTGTAGTGGGTTCGGTACTCGATGACGGCGAAGATCCCCAGCACGCCGCCCCCCACGCTGAGCACCTCGATCAGCCGCTCGACGTTTGCGCGCGTCTTCGTGACACTCACGATCAGAAAGCAGATCAGGAAGAAGCTGCCGAGGAACATCAAGCCCTTGATCACCTCGGCCTGGACGCCCAGGCTGTGGATCCGCCCCGTGTTCGCGACCTCGGAGAGGACGCTGCCGAGTGCGATCAGCAGTATCGGCCCTTCCACGCCGGTCTTGCGCAGACGCACGCGAGGGTCGATCAGCAGCGACACGACCCAGGCGAAGAAGATGAGGGCGACGAGGAGCCGGTAGGGCTCGAGGTCGAACGGTAGATGACCCGGCATCGCGTACCGCTTGATGGGGATGAAGAGGATGACGAGGATCAGGAGCGCGATCATCTGGCGCCAGGCCAGCAGCCAGCTGTGCGCGTACGCGAGCGGGACGAGCAGCGCAAGCGGGATCCCGATCAGGAGCGCCGAGGGCTCGACGACCGACAGCGTGAGCGCGGCGAGCGCTCCCACGAACAGGGTTGCCGATACGGCCGGACCGCGTTCCGCGGCGCCGGGGACGACTCGCATCAGGCCGTCAGGCGCTGGGTCGGCCGGTCATGCTTCTCGTCGTCATCCGACTTCTCCGAGACGGAACGGATGCGCGGCCGCAGGTTCTCGAGCGCGAACGCCAGGCCGCAAACGGCGACCAGGGTCGAGAGGAGGATCAGGATCGGCTTCGTCTTCTTGCGTCCCATCAGCAGCGTAGGAGGCGTCGGCCCGGCGACGGTTTGGAGGATGACCCGGCTGTTGGGCTTCGTCCCCACCTGCTCCTGGCTCTTGCGCAGCCAGGATCGGAAGGCCCGCAGGTGGCGCACGGAGAGCGAGTACGCCTGCTGCTGGCTCGGCGCGATCGCAGTCAACCCGAAGAGCGGCTGGGTCGTGCTGTCCGGCGCCAGCACCGGGTAGGCCTGGATGACGCCGTCGATCTTGCCGCTCTGCGCGAGCTCCTTCATGACGTCGTTGCCGGTGGCCAGGGTGAGGTAGTACGACGCGAGGTTCCGCAGCACGCCGGTGTCGACGGGGCCGCGCGGAGCGTTGAGGACCTTCGAGCCGGCGTGGAGATTCAGCGAGCCCTGCCAGAAGCCGTTCGTCGTGACGCCGACCGTGGTCGTGCTCTGGTACTGCGGCTTCGCCCGGTACGAGAAGTGCGGGCTTCCGGTCAGCGAAACGTGCACCATCGAGAGGAACGCCAGGCTCAGCCCGAGCGCCAGGCCCGCGGCCACGAGCACCCTGAAGCGCCAGAGCACGCGCATCGCGAGTTGAAGATCCATTTACACCTGCCCCCTACTCCTGAGCAACGTCATCGATCCCGCATGGCCCCGACCATGCGGGGATCAGGTCCCCTGACTTCGACCATGCCTCGATCGTAGAGTCGAAATCGCGCCTTGAACACGCCACGAGCGGCCAGATTCCAAGGAGTCCACCTACTCGTTCGGCTAGTGGGCGTCTACGAGTAGATCGCCTGGCACGACCCCGTGATCGTGGCGAACATCGCGTACTGCACGCCCTTGATCGTCGCCAGCGTGTACGACATGGCCGAGCCGCCGCAGGTGAGGGCGCTCAGCGTCCCCGTCGGCCCCTGCGTCGGGAGCATCGTCCGCAGGCCGGTCGCGCCGATCCCGGCCGTCGTCGTGAAGCTGAACGTGCCGGCGCTCCAGCTCATGGTGCGGATCGTCGAGGTGTTCCGGCCGTCGACCCAGGTCAGCAGTTGCTTGTAGGAGATGACCGGCGCGCCGTGCGACTGTGCGGAGGCGACGATCGCCTCTGCGTCCGCGGTCGGGGCGTGGTCGGTGTGCATGTTCACGCCGAAGGTTCCGTAGTAGCCCTCGGCGCCGGTCGCCTTGTCGAGGAGCGCGTTCACGGTCAACGGCTCGAGCTGGCCCGATTCGTCGGTCATGTTCGTGTTCTGCTGGTAGATGTCGAGCTGAGACCCGTCCGTGTCGGCGAAGCGCATCGGGAAGCCGCCGCCGTTCATGAAGCCGGGCTTGTTCCCGATCCAGAAATCGGGGAAGTGGTAGTAGTTGCCGTCCATCCGGATGCCGTGGGCGAGCTCCACGGTCGCGTCGGTCAGCCAGCCGGGCCATTCGACACAGTGAGTGCGACTCGTCATTGGCGCGGGGACGCTCGTATACCTGGCGGCGAACTGCGCCAGCTGAGTATCGAACTGCGAGATGACGTGATCCAGCGTCGAGGGTATGGCGTTACAACCGCCGTCCGATGGGTGCAATGCGACCTCGAAGCCGTCGGTGGCGTATCCCGCTGCCTGAGCGTTCGTGAGCGGGCTGTCGGGATAGATGTAGGACGTCGCCCGCACGCACTCCCAGTTGACGACGCTGCAGCCCGCGGGGCTCAGCGCCTTCCAGCGGTCGAACGTCGGGCCGGTTCCTCCCAGCGCATGGTCGTCGCCGCTCATCACGACCGCTGCTTTCAGTCCGCGCGGCAGGTACCAGAAGTGCGGTAGCGGCAGCTTGTCGCGCTCCATCAGCGTGATCAGGTTGACGAGCAGGCGCTGCTGCTCGTCGGCCTGCGGGATCGCGATCTTGGCCGTGTTCACCCAGTCCGGCTGCACATCACCCGTCTTCGCACCAAAGAACAGATCATCCGGGCGCACACCGAGCACACCGTCACGCTCCTGACCGGCCCAGGCCGGATTCCCCTGCCGCGTATACACCACCGACCGAGCCAGGTCATAACTGAACGCCGCCGCCTGACCCCCGTTCGAGCCGACCGAACGCAACGTGACGGCCGGGTTCGGCGTCTGCGTGTTCGCATCCGAATACAAACTCGCGACCGCGCTCGCCCCATTCAACGTGTACTTGTCCGCCGTCCCGTGGAACTGGATCGTCTGCGACACGATCCCCAGCCCCGGAGGCTGCGTCACATCCACCTTCAAATACGCATTCGCCAGCGACCCCGACGCGCTCGACAACCCGAGCAGCGGTGCTAGCTGCGAATCAGGACGCATCGCAACCAAATTCCCCCCAGCGCTCACCCAATCACTCAAATAGCCAACCTGAGCCGACGACAGCGCCGTCTCCCCCAACACAACCACATCGAAACGGGAGAGCAGGGCCGGCGAGAGGAAAGAGACATCGATCGTCGTGAACGCATCCACACCCTCATTCCGCAAGATCTCCGTCAGGTACGAGGCGAATCGGTTCGTCGGTGAAGTGACGATCAGGATCTGGGGCGGCGAGGCCTCGACGGTGAACGACCAGCTCACGTCGGCCGCGAGCGGGTTGCCGACGTAGTCCGTCACGCCTCCGCTCCCACCGGCGACGGTGGCGGAATAGGTGGCGCCGTACTGGAGCGCCGCCTGCGGCACGAGCGTTGCGACACTCGTCTGCGAGTCGTACGTCACGTTGGCCGGGACGATGGTGTTCGTCGAGTCCCGGAGGACGAACGTCGACGGCGTCACCGTGTTCGCTCTGAGGAGCTCGCTGAAGCTCGCCGTCACCGACGTGCCGGCGTTGATCCCGGCCGCGCCGTTGGCCGGGGTCTTCGCGACGACCGTGGGCGCGACCGTGTCGGGCGTCACGCTCGTGAACATGTCGTTCTGGATCTCTCCGGCGCTGAGCGCGCGGTTGTAGACGCGAGCCTCGTCGATCAGGCCGTTGTAGTACTCGCCCCAGATGCCGTTGCCGCCGACCCGGAGCGGCTGTGACGACGTGAGGATCTGGCCGGCGATCGAGAGCTGCGCGACCTGCGAGCCGTTGACGAACATCCGCAGCGTGGAGCCGTCGTAGGTCGCCGCCAGGTGTGTCCACACGCCGACCGGCAGCGGGGCGGTGCCGTCCACCTTCCTGATCGCTCCCGACACGAACACCTGCGCCTGCGGCCGGCCCGAGGACGTGTTGGCGTACAGGCCGTAGACGAGGTCGTTCGACTGCTCCTTCACGACCGCCGTCTGCCAGCCGTTGACCACCGTCGGCTTGAGCCAGGCCTCGACGGTCATCCCGGTCGTCAGGTCGAGCGAGCCCGAGTCGGGCACGGTCACCCAAGAGCTCGAGCCGTTGAACAGCAGCGCCTTGTTGAACCGGCCGTTCGAGGCCCACGTCGTGCTGGAGAGCGTCCCGTTGTTGCCTCTCCCCGAGCGGTCGGCCGTCGTCGTGCCGCTGCCTTCGTCGAACGCCCAGGCGCCGACGATCCCGGCCGAGGCGGTGTTCTGCACGGTCACCGTGATCGGGGTCGCGGTTCCGGTGTTACCTGCCCCGTCCCGGGCGACCGCCGAGAGCGTGTGCGTGCCGTTCAGGCTCGAGAACGTGTCCCAGGAGATCGAGTACGGGGCTGTCGTGTCCTCTGCGCCGAGGTTCGCTCCGTCGAGCGTGAACTGAACGCCGGCAACCGTCCCGTTGTCGGAGGCAGTGGCTGTGACCGTCACCGTTCCGGAGACGGTTGCGCCGTTCGACGGCGCGGTCATCGAGACGGTCGGCGGGCTCGTGTCGCCGGCGACTGTGGCGGTCGCCTCGTTCGAAGGCGGGCCGACGTTGCCGGCCGCGTCCTCGGCGGTCACCTTGTAGTAGTAGGTGCCGGCGGCGAGCCCCGTGTCCATGTAGCTCGTGCCGGTCGGCTGCGCGATCCTGTTCGCGGCCGAGGGCGTGAAGCCGGACGTCGTTCCGCGGTGAACGTTGTAGTGGTGCACGCCGACGTTGTCAGTCGCCGCACCCCAGGCGAGGGATGCCTGCCCGAGGCCCCCGGCCGCGGTCAGCGTGCCCGGCGCAGACGGCGGCTGCGTGTCGGGCATCGTGACCGAGGAGTTCATGTCCGTCTGGATCTCGCCCGCCGTCAGCGCTCGGTTGTAGACGCGGACCTCGTCGATCAGCCCGTTGAAGTATTCGCCCCAGATCGTGTTCCCGCCGATCCTCAGCGCGCCGGTGTTGCTGATGATCTGGCCGCTGACGATCATGGTCGCGACCTGTGTGCCGTTGACGTACAGGGCAAGCACCGTGCCGTCGTAGGTGGCCGCGAGATGCGTCCACGTGTTGACCGGTACCTGTGCGGTGCCGCGCAGGTCGTTGTCGGCCGCCGTGTAGACGTTGGCCGACGGGCGGTTCGTGCTCGTGTTCGCGTAGATCGCCTCCGCGTAGTAGCCCGTCCGCTCCTTGAAGATCGCCGTGCTCCAGCCGCCGATCGACGTCGGCTTCACCCACGCCTCGAGCGTCATCCCGGTCGTCAGGTGCAGTGACGCGCTGTCGGCCACATTGACGATCGCGTTGCTGCCGTTGAACGAGAGCGCATTGCCGAACCTGCCGAGGCCGGCGCCGGCCCAGGTTGCGTTCGCGAGCGTGCCGGCGTTGCCGTTGCCGGACTGGTCCGCCGTCGTCAGGCCGGACCCTTCGTCGAAGCCGTAGGCCGCCACGAGGCCGGACGGCGCCGCGGTCGCTGTGGCGCTGGCCTCGTTCGAGGGCGGGCCGACGTTGCCGGCCGCGTCCTCCGCGGTCACCTTGTAGTAGTACGTTCCGGCCGAGAGGCCCGCGTCCGTGTAGCTCGTGCCGGTCGGCTGCGCGATGCGGTTCGCCGTCGTCGGCGTGAAGCCCGACGTCGTCCCGCGGTGCACGTTGTAGTGGTGCACGCCCACGTTGTCCGTCGCAGCAGTCCAGGTGAGGTTGATCGAGTTGCCGGAGCCGGTCGCCACGAGGTTCGTCGGGGCCGTGGGCGGCTGCGTGTCGGGAATCGTGGCGCTGGCCTCGTTCGAAGCCGGGCCGACGTTTCCGGCCACGTCCGCGGCCGTCACCTTGTAGTAGTAGGTCCCTGTCGCCAGGCCGGTGTCCGTGTAGCTCGTGCCGGTCGGCTGCGCGATCCTGTTAGCCGTTGTCGGTGTGAAGCCCGACGTCGTCCCGCGGTGCACGTTGTAGTGGTCGACGCCGACGTTGTCCGTCGCGGCCGTCCAAGTGAGGCTGATCGAGGTGCCCGAAGCGGTGGCGACGAGGTTCGTCGGCGCAGTGGGCGGCTGCGTGTCGGTGATCGTTGCGTTGGCTTCGTTCGAGGGCGGCCCGACGTTGCCGGCCGCGTCCTCCGCGGTCACCTTGTAGTAGTACGTTCCGGCCGAGAGGCCCGCGTCCGTGTAGCTCGTGCCGGTCGGCTGCGCGATGCGGTTCGCCGTCGTCGGCGTGAAGCCCGACGTCGTCCCGCGGTGCACGTTGTAGTGATGGACGCCGACGTTGTCCGTCGCGGCAGTCCACGTCAGGTTCACCGTGCTCCCCGATGCGTTCGCAACGAGATTCGACGGCGCGGTCGGAGGATCCGTATCGGGCAGGATCGTCGCGCTGGCCTCGTTCGAGGGCGGCCCGACGTTGCCGGCCGCGTCCTCCGCGGTCACCTTGTAGTAGTAGGTGCCCGTGCCGAGCCCGGGGTCGGTGTAGCTCGTGCCGGTGGGCTGCGCGATCCTGTTAGCCGTTGTCGGTGTGAAGCCCGACGTCGTCCCGCGGTGCACGTTGTAGTGGTCGACGCCGACGTTGTCCGTCGCGGCCGTCCAGGTGAGGTTGACCGAGTTGGCCGAAGCGGTGGCGACGAGGTTCGTCGGCGCAGTGGGCGGCTGCGTGTCGGTGATCGTTGCGTTGGCTTCGTTCGAGGGCGGCCCGACGTTGCCGGCCGCGTCCTCCGCGGTCACCTTGTAGTAGTACGTTCCGGCCGAGAGGCCCGTATCGGCGTAGCTCGTGCCCGTTGGCTGCGCGATGCGGTTCGCCGTCGTCGGCGTGAAGCCCGACGTCGTCCCGCGGTGCACGTTGTAGTGATGGACGCCGACGTTGTCCGTCGCGGCAGTCCACGTCAGGTTCACCGTACTCCCCGATGCGTTCGCAACGAGATTCGTCGGTGCGGTGGGCGGCTGGGTGTCCGGAATCGTCGCGCTGACCTCGTTCGAGGGCGGCCCGACGTTGCCGGCCGCGTCCTCCGCGGTCACCTTGTAGTAGTAGGTGCCCGTGGCGAGCCCGGGGTCGGTGTAGGTCGTCCCGGTCGGCTGCGCGATCCTGTTAGCCGTTGTCGGCGTGAAGCCCGACGTCGTCCCGCGGTGCACGTTGTAGTGGTGGACGCCCACGTTGTCGGTCGCCGCAGTCCAGGTGAGGTTGACCGAGTTGGCCGAAGCGGTCGCCACGAGGTTCGTCGGCGCCGTCGGCGGCTGCTGATCCGGGTTCGCCACCGGCGACGCCATGTCGCTCTGGATCTCCGACTGCGAGAGCGCCCGGTTGTAGATCCGGACCTCGTCGATCAGCCCCTGGAAGTGCTCGCCCCCGCCCCAGACGTTGTTGCCGCCGATCCGCAGTGCTCCGGTCGAGACCGGCATCGACCCGACCTGCACGAGCTGCGACACCTGGTTCCCGTTCACCCAGAGCCTGAGCATGTTCCCGTCGTAGGTCGCGGTCAGGTACGTCCACGTGCTCAGCGGCAGCACGCTCCCGCCGCTCAGCGTCTTGTCGCCGGCGACGAAGACCTCGGTCGTGGGCACCTTGGGTGAGCCCGCTCCGGCCGCGTACAGGTCGTAGACGATGTCTCCCGTCTGCTCCTTCATCAGGACCGTGCGCCAGGTGGCGCCCAGCGCGCTCGGGTTGACCCAGGCTTCGAGGGTCATCCCGTTCGTGAGATCGAGCGTGTTCGAGTCGGCGACGTTGACGATGCTCGTCGTGCCGTTGAAGCTGAGAGCGCCGCCGAACTTGCCGGTGGTCGACCACGTCGTCCCGCTGACCGTCCCGTTGTTGCCGTTCCCGGAGAGATCCGTGAGCGTGCTGCCGGAGCCCTGATCGGCGCTGTACGCAGCGACCAGGCCGACCGTGCTCGCGCGCGCGTGCGAGCCGCCGAGCTGACCGACCGCGACGACGGTCAGGCAGAGGAACAGCCCGAGACGGCCCCACCGCCTCGCGTGTCGGCCGACGGCGCGCACGAGTATCAAGCGGCCATCCGGAATCGGTGCAACGGTCGTTCGGCGAACACTCGCGCGGGGCCTCCTCCCGAGGGGCAAAGAATCAGCCTAGGAAAGGGAAATCAGAGGCACCAGACCAGACCGGAAAGCCTGTCCCGGCGACGAGGGGCTAGCCGTTAGAGGGGCGGCGAGCGCCTACGAGTACGTCGCCTGGCAGGTGCCGTTGACGGTCGTGAACATCGCGTACTGGACGCCCTTGATCGTCGTCAGCGTGTACGGCATCGTGGAGCCGCCGCAGGTGAGCGCGCTGAGGGTCTTGCTCCGCCCGAGGACGGGAAGCATCGTCTGGAGCCCGTTCGCTCCCGAGCCGACGCTTGTCGTGAACGTCATGGTGTTCGAGCTCCAGCTCATGCTGCGGATCGTCGAGCTGTTCCGGCCGTCGACCCAGGTCAGCAGTTGCTTGTACGAGATGATCGGGACGCCGTGCGCCTGAGCCGACTCGATGATTGCATCGATGTCTGGCTCGGGCGGGTGATCGGTGTGGATGTTGGTTCCGAACGCGCCGTAGTAGCCCTGCGAGCCGACTGCGCGATCGAGAAGCGTGTCGAGCGTCTGCGGATACTGCTGGCCCGACTCGTCGGTCATGTTCGTGTTCGCCTGGTAGACGTCGATGATCGACCCGTCGGTGTCGGCGAAGCGCATCGGGAAGCCGCCGCCGTTCATGAAGCCGGGCTTGTCCGCGAGCCACGTGTCTGGGAAGTGGTAGTAGTTGCCGTCCATCCGGATCCCGTGCGCGAGCTCGACCCTGGGCTGCGTGACCCAACCGGGCCACTCGACGCAGTGGAAGCGGCTCGTGGCCGGCGCAGGAATGCTGGTGTACTTGCTCGTGAACTGGCTGAACTGGGTGTCGTACCAGCTCGTGAGCTGGGCCGTGGTCGCCGGCGTCGCGTCGCAGCCACCGCCAGGGCTGTGCGGATGGAGGGCGACCTCGAAGCCCATCGCGTCGTAGGCCGCGGCCTGAGCGTTCGTGAGCGGTGTCTCCGTGTAGATGTAGGAGGTCGAGCGGATGCATTGCCAGTCGGCCACGCTGCAGCCCGGCGGACTGAGCTGGCTGAGGTAGTCGAAGTTGGCGTCCGTTCCACCGTTGCCGTGGTCGTCGCCGCTCATCACGACCGCTGCTTTCAGCCCGCGCGGCAGGTACCAGAAGTGGGGCAGCGGCAGCTTGTCGCGCTCCATCAACGTGATCAGGTTGACGAGCAGGCGCTGCTGCTCGTCGGCCTGCGGGATCGCGATCTTCGACGTGTTCACCCAGTCGGGCTGCACGTCGCCGACCTTCGCCCCGTAGAAGAGGTCGTCCGGGCGGAGGCCCAGGACGCCGTCTCGCTCCTGGTTGACCCAGGCCGGGTTGCCCTGGCGCGTGTAGACGACCGAGCGTGCGAGGTCGTAGGTGAAAGCGGCGGCTTGTCCGCCGTTCCCGCCCACCGAGCGCAGGGTGACGGCCGGATTGACGGTCTGCGTGTTCGCGTCCGAGTAGAGCGTCGCGACCGCGGTGGCCCCGTTCAGCGTGTACTTGTCGGCGGTTCCGTGGAACTGGATCGTCTGGGAGACGATCCCCTGCCCCGGCGGCTGAGCGGTGTTCACCTTCAAGTAGGCGTTGGAGAGCGTGCCGGAGGCGCTCGCCAGCCCGAGCAGCGAGGCGAGCTGCGGATCGGGGTGCATCGCAACGAGGTTCCCGCCCTGGTTCACCCAGGTCGTCAAGAAGCCGACCTGGGCCGAAGTCAGCGGGGTGTCGCCGAGCAGGACGACGTCGAAACGGTTGAGCAGCGACGTCGACAGGAACGAGACGTCGATCGTCGTGAACGCGTCCACGCCCTCGTTGCCCAGGATCTCCGTCAGGTAGGAGGCGAACGGATTCGAGGCCGCCTTCACAACGAGGATCTGCGGAGGTGTCGGCTCGGTCGTGAACGTCCACGTGACGGTGGACGCGAGACCGTTTCCGGCGAGGTCGCGCATGCGATTCGTCGGAACCCTCACGCTGTACTGCGCGCCGAACTGGAGCGCGGCCTGCGGCGTGAGGGTCGCGACCTGACTGTTTGGGTCATACGTGACGGTCGCGGACACGAGGCCGCCGGAAGAGTTCCTGAGCTCGATCCCGTTCGCCGCCGTTGCCGGATCCATCGGCTCGTTGAAGGTCGCCGTGACCGACCCTCCGACGCTGACCCCGGTTGCCCCGGCCGATGGAGTGAACGCGGTCACCTGCGGCGGAGTCCTATCGGGCTGGACCCGCAGGTTCATGTCCGTCTGGATCTCGGCGGGCGTCAGAGGCCGGTCGTAGATGCGCACGTTGTCGATCTGGCCCTGGAAGAACCCTGCAGCCGGATCGCGGTACGCGCCGATCCGCCAAGTGTTGGAGTCGCCGACGTTGCCTGTGAACGCCTTCGACCCGACCTCCACACCGTCCACGTACATGCGCGCAGTGGCTCCGTCGTAGGTGGCCGCGACGTGCTGCCACTGGCCGACGGGAGGCGTCGTTCCGGAGTCGAGGTAGCTCGAGGAGCTCCCGCCGAGCGTGAGCTCGTAACGGCCGGCCGAATAGTCGACCCACAGCATCGGACCGCCGCTGCCGCCGTTCCAGGTCCCCACGATGCCCACGTCCGTCTTCACCGAGGGCCGGCGAATCCAGGCCTCGAGCGTGAAACCTGTCTTGTAGAAGGTGCCCAGAGGCGGAAGGTCGACGTCGCCGCTGACCCCGTCGAATGTGAGCGCGCTCGCGAAGCGGCCTCCGGAGGTCCAGCTCGTGCCGCCTACGAGGGTGCCGGTGCGGTTGTTGAGCGACGAGTCGCGTGCGATCGTCCCGCTGCCGTCGTCGAAGCCGTAAGCAGCGCGGAGACCGGTGTACGACACGACTGGGTTTGCGATCGTCAGCGCGACCGCCGCGGACGTCCTCGTGTTCCCGGCGCCGTCCCGTGCGACCGCCGTCAACGTGTGCGGGTCATTGGTCTCGCCGCGCGTGTCCCAGTTGAACGTATACGGCGCCGCCGTGTCCTCCGCGCCGAGCGCAACTCCGTCGAGCATGAACTGCACGCCCGCGACCCCGACGTTGTCGTTCGCGGTCGCCGAGACCGTCACCACGCCGCTCAGCGTTCCGCCCGTGGGCGACGTGATCGAGACCGTGGGCCTCGCCGTGTCCGCCGTGACGACCGCAGACGCCTGGTTCGACGGCGGTCCGATGTTCTGTGCGTAGTCCTGCGCGGTCACCTTGTAGTAGTAGGTGCCGCCGGAAACGCTTGTGTCGACGTAGCCGGTCGTGGTCGTCTGCGCGATCCGGTTCGAGCCGTTGGGCGTGAAGCCGGACGTCGTCGATCGATGCACGTTGTACATCGTCACGCCGATGTTGTCGGTCGCCGGCGACCAGCTCAGCGTGGCCTTGCCCACGGCCCCGGTAGCAGTGAGGTTCGCGGGCGCCGACGGCGGCGTCGTGTCCGGGAGCGGGACCCGGAACATCATGTCCGTCTGCACCTCGGATGCGCTCAGCGCCCGGTTGTAGATGCGGACGTTGTCGATGTCGCCGTCGAAGAAGCCGAACGGCGTCTCGCGGTAGGCGCCGATCCGCCAGGTGTTCGAGTCGCCGACGTTGCCGGTGAACGTGCTGGACGCCGCGAGCGTGCCGTCGACGTAGATGCGAGCCGTCGTACCGTCATAGGTGGCCGCGACGTGCTGCCACTGTCCGGTGGGAGGCGTTCGCCCGGAGTCGAGGTAGTTGGAGGAGCTGCTGCCGAGCGTCAGCTCGTAGCGCCCGGCCGAGTAGTCGACCCAGAGCATCGGGCCGCCGCCGCTGCTCGTCCACGTTCCGAGAATCGCGACATCGGTCTTTGCCGTCTGCTTGCGGACCCAGGCCTCGTACGTGAAGCCGGTCTTGTAGAAGGTGCCGAGCGCCGGCAGGTCGACATACCCCGCGTTGCCGTCGAGAGTGAGCGCTCCGCCGAAACGGCCCGAGCCTGTCCACGAAGCCGAGTTCAGCGTGCCGTCGCGGTGGTCTCCCGACGAGTCGCGTGCGACCGCGCCGCTGCCTTCGTCGAGAGAGTAGGAGGCGACGAGCCCGGTCGTCGAGACGCCGGTGTTGAACACGGTCACCGTGACCGGCGTGGAGGTCGTTGTCTGCCCGGCGCTGTCGCGTGCGACTGCCGTCAACGCGTGCTGAGCGTTCAGCTCCCCTCGGGTGTCCCAGGCGAACGTGTACGGGCTCCCAGTCACCTCGGCGCCGGCGTTCTGCCCATCGACCTTGAACTGCACGCCCGCAACCGAGACGTCGTCGCTCGCCGTGGCTGTGACGGTGACGATGCCGTTGACGGTGCTCCCGCCAGACGGAGACGTGATCACGACAGTGGGCGCGGCGTCGGGGAGCGCCGTGGCGCTCGCCTCGTCGGTCGGCGGACCGACATTCCCGGCGTGGTCCTCGGCCGTCACCCGGTAGTAGTAGGTGCCCGCGGCGAGCCCGTTGTCGACGTAGCTCGTCCCGGTCGGCTGGGCGATTCTGTTGGCGGGGCTCGGCGTGAAGCCGGAGGTCGTCGAGCGGTATACGTTGTAGTGGTCGACCGCGACGTTGTCGGTGGCCGCTCCCCAGTTCAGCGTTACGCGGCCGATGCTGCCGGTGGCGGTCAGGTTGGTCGGCGCAGACGGCGGCGAAGTGTCGGGAGCGACCGGCTGGTTCATGTCGCTCTGGACCTCGGTCGCGCTCAGAGCCCGGTCGTAGATGCGCACGTCGTCGATCAGGCCGTCGAAAAACCCGGCCGGCGAAGCGCGATACGCGCCGATGCGCCAGACGTTCGAGGTCCCGACAGTTCCGGTGAACGTGCTCGAGGCGACCTGAACGCCGTCGATGTAAAAGCGGGCAGTCGTGCCGTCGTACGTCGCGGCAAGATGCTGCCACTGCCCCGCGACGGGATTCCTGCCCGAGTCGAGGTACGTGCCAAGGCTGTTGCCGAGCGTCAGGTTGTAACGGGTGGCGAGATGGTCGACCCAGATCATCGGGCCGTCTCCGTTCCACGTCCCGACGACGGCGACGTCGTTGACGTTTGCGCTCGTCTTGTCGACCCAGGCCTCGAGCGTGAAGCCCTGCTGGTAGAAGGTGCCGAGTGCGCCGAGGTCGACGGACGCATCGGTTCCGTTGAACAGCAGTGCGCTGCCGGTGTGTCCCGGCATGAAGGTCGCGCCGCCGAGGATCGCCCCTACGTGGCCGTTACCGGTCGCGTCGCCGGCCGTGACGCCCGAGCCCTCGTCGAAGGAGTACGCGGCAACCGGCCCTGAGGCCGCACGCGCCGTCGCCGGCAGAATCGCCGGGAGGGCGATTACCAAGGCCACTGCGACCGCCACGAGGAATCTCGCCCCCCGTACGCCGCGCAGGCCGCCGCCGCGGTCTCCACGCATCCTTGGATGATGGAGACTTGCGCTCCTACGGGCACCCCGCAAAGGGACAAGCCTCCCTCCGCGATGGTCTAGACCGGCCGTGTGGGAGCTACGGCGCAGGGACGCGAACCGGTGCCAGCTCGCCGACCTGAGCTCTCCGTCTCGCACGGGCCAGCAGCGCATCGGCTCCCATCGCGAGCCCGTAAGCGGCGATCGGCACGAGGACGAGCTCGAGGCGGAAGGCGCTGTAGACCGGCGCCGCGAGCACATACAGACAGCCGAGGCCCGCGCCCGCCGTCATCAGCATCGTCGTCGGGCTCATGTGGTGCCGGCTTCGAACTGCGAACACGAGCAAGAGCGCGAGCCCGCCGACGAGGTAGAGGCCGGTGTACCACGCGCCGTCGCGGAGGAAGCCCACGTCTGAGCGAACGAGCTCGACGGCGGCGCCCGGGTAATGGCGGACGATGAACGACCACGAGCCGTCCTGAGGGATGTCCGAGTTGTTCACGAGCAACCCGAGCAGGCTGCGCACCGGCGTGCTGTAGAGGATCAGAGCGGGCAAGGCCGCAGCGACCCCGGTCCCGAACAGCCACGCAGCGTTTCGCGACCGCAGCCGCCAGGCGCAGAGCCCGACCGCAAGGATCGGGATCCACATGCTGTCCCGTGTGAACGCGAGCAGCACGATCGCGGCGATCCACAGCGGCAGCCAGCGGAGACCACGGTCCAGCGCCACGATGGCCGCGATGAACGCCGTCACTTCGAGAGCGAGGCCCCAGCTGTCCGTCAGCGGGAACGACGAGTGATCGACGAGCGCCGGTAAGAAGGCGGTTGCGAGAGCCACCCCCGTGGCGACCAGCAACCTGAACCGGAGCAACAGCAACACGAAGATCGCGAGCACCGCTGCGATGTACCCGACCAGCGAGACATAGAGCAGCGAGCGATCGCCGGCCAGCGAGTAGATCGCGGCTCCCGCGAGCGGGACCGCGACCCTCCGGTTGTAGAACGGCTCGTTGTAGGCGACCCAGCTTGGATCGCCGGTGTGCTCCGGGTCGCGGCCGCGAAGCTCTGCCGAGAGAGGAGCCTCGAACGTCCTGTCGACCGCCGCGCGGTGCCCCACGCCGCGGAACTCGAGCAGCCGCTCCTGGTAGAAGAGCGCGTCCGGTGTCCAGTGGACGGGGCGTTCGAACGTCGTCCAGACGTTCAGGCACGCGACGAGGGCGATCAGCGAGGTCGCGGCGGCGACGGTGAGCTTGCGAGAGATCGTGAAGCGCACTCAGTCAACGTAGGCTGCGGAAACCGGTTTGCCTACAGCCGTGACGCTAGATCGAGCTAACCATTGGGCTAGTGTCAACGCGCTCGAACGCTGGCCCGTCGTCGCGTAGGCGGCGGAGGCCGCAGTGCTCATGATCCGCTACGTGCTCGACGAAGCTCGCCAGGATACGCATGATGCCGAGCCCAGGGCGCGCCTGTCCCCGCGGGAGCTCGAGGTGCTCGACCTGGCTTCTTTGGGCCTCACGAACATCCAGATCGCGAGCCGGCTACGGCTCACCGTGCACGCCGTGAAGTTCCACCTCGCCGCGATCTACCGGAAGCTCGGCGTCGCAAACAGGACGGAAGCGGCGGTCGTCTACCTCCGGGCGGATCAGTTCCGCGCAGCAGGAAACAGCGCCGACTAGATCACCTGACGAGCCGCCCTAGGGGATGAGCGGCTTTCGACTCAGACCGAGAGCCAACGAGGCGGTTTCGAAGAGCGAGGCGGCGAGCGCCTCAGGGCCGCGAGCGCGCGGGAGATACGCGCCGATCTCGTCCGACGACTCGCTGATGGCGCACGCGTTCGCGGTGACGACGACGACGACTCGACCTTCTCGCTCTCGGAGTCCGTGTGCAACGACATCTGCGGCCTCATCGGCCGCCAGGTCCTCGTCGAGCACGAGCACGGTGGGCTCGAACTGGGAGTCCATCGCCGCGGCCTCGTTCGCGGAGGAGGCGAGCCCGACGAGCTCGAGCCTCCCGTCATTCGACAGCTCGGAGACGAACCGCCGGGCAAAGAGCACGTCCGCAGTCGCGACGAGTACCCGCAGTGGACCATCGACGAGCTCTCGACGCTCCGGCCGGTTGTTCCGTCCGGTCACCGACTGACCCGGCACGCCACGAGTCCATCCTCGCAACTCGGCCGCTGCGGTGTGCGGTGAGGTGACGGGGGCTCAGTTGGCAGATCGATTGGGCGGCAGTCGATCAGGCGCGACAGAGTAGCGGACACAAGGCGGACTGCTCCCCAGGCATAGACGGGGAGCGGCCCGCCCTGCTTGCGGGCCGCGAGAATCCGCGGCCTTGGTGGGCGCCGTGCGGCCCCGGCACCCAGGAACGGCGAGCCTAAGCCGCGCGAATCGCGACTACCACCCTCGTTCGGGGAGTAGCGAGCGAGTCTTCAGTCGAACCGGCTAGTAGGAGAGCGAGCCTTCTACCGGGAGAGCGGGGGCCGACTCGCCACCTGTTCAGGGAACTTCGGTCCAGCGACGGTTCCCGGTTGCGCAGGTTCTCGAACAGAGCTAGAACGATCCCAGTGCTGAGACCGTTGCACCGCAACCGGCTCCGCCATCGGCCCGCTACGCGCGGCGCGACTGCGAAGACCATCGCGAAGAGGTTGCTCGTTCACACGGGAGCGGCAAGCAGCGGGCGAACGATCTACAACCTGAACGGAGCCTTCAACTACCTGCACGTGGGCTGGTGGCTCCGCTCGCACGGCTTCGAGCCGGGAGAGTTCTTCCCCTCCCGCTACGAGCTCTTCGACCGCATCGCCGCCGAGATCGGCGGCCGCGAGACGCTCTATCTCGAGTTCGGCGTCGCCCAGGGCGTCTCGATGAGCTACTGGGCCGGGCTCCTCGCAAATCCTGCGTCACATCTGCATGGATTCGACAGCTTCCTCGGGCTCCCGCACGATTGGAGCCTCGAGGGGCACGGACGAGGGTACTTCTCAACCGGAGGGAGCCTTCCGTCGATCGACGATCCGCGGGTCGAGCTCTTCCCCGGGTGGTTCGACGAGACGTTCCCGCAGTACGTCTGGCCCGACCACGACGCGCTCGTGTGCATGCTCGACGCAGATCTCTACGCGTCGACCGTGGCCGTGCTCGACTTCGTCAAGGGCCACCTCGGGAAAGGCTCCTACCTCTACTTCGACCAGTTCCATCACCGCTCCGACGAGCTCCGGGCGTTCAGCGAGTTCCTCGACGAGAACCCGATGACGTTCCGCCTGATGGGGGCGACGCACGAGTTCTCGTGCGTCGCCTTCCAACGGGTTTCCTAGATCTCTCGGTCGTACGGGCGGGAGCTACGCGACGCTGGCCGTGGGCACCGCGACATTGGTCGCGGGAGCAGCGTCGAGCAGGCCGTGCACCTGCGCCCACCTCGCCGCCTCGGTTCGATTGGCGACGTCGAGCTTCCGGTAGATGTTCGACAGGTGGAACTTGACCGTCTGCTCGGTCACCCACAGCATCCGCGCCAGCTGGGCGTTCGAATGGCCCTCCGACACGAGCTGCAGGATCTCCACCTCGCGCCGGGTCAGGCCCGGAGCGATGTCCTCGGCCTTCACCGCGGGAGCAACGGGCTGATGGCCCGGCGTGCCGGCAAAGAAGATCGAATGGTCGAACGCCTGCCTGACAGCGGACGCGATGTCGTCCGGATGGGCAGTCTTGACGACGTAGGCGACGACTCCCGCAGAGAGCGCCTCCGTGATCGCCTCGGGGTCGCGCCGGGACGAGAGCACGATCACCTTCAGGTTCGAGACGAGCTCGCGCGCACGCCTGATGAACGCGCCGGTCTCGTGATGGTCTCCCTCGGGAAACGCCTCGCAGAGAAAGAGATCGGGCCTCGTCCGCTCGATCGCCTCTAGTGCTTCGTTCGCAGTGACAGCGAGCCCCGCGACGCCCACGTCGATGCGCTGGAGAACGGTCCCGAGCGCATCGAGCCAGAGGGGCTGTTGGTCAAATATGACTGCGGTGTGCTTCTGGTCACCCATCGAAAGGGCCGCCTTTCGTTGAGGAGTTATCAGGAAGTTCAGCTTTGGAACCTAGCGATATTTCAGGAAACGTAGAAGAGGATGGCGCGAAACCTGTGCCTTGGTCTAGTAGGAGACCGGGACCTCTGCGACCTACGTCTGATGCCGGCCGGCGAGCGATCCTGCTCGAATGGCTATCGAAACCGCCTCGCTGAGGTGCCACTGTGCGAGTCGATGGATTCAGCCGAGACAAACGGCGCCGAGCCCCACGCCCGGCGATTGGCGTCGGTCGACCTTCCGGGCGCGTCAGGCCGCCGGGCGCTGATCACCGGTGGAGCGGGCTTCATCGGATCGCACCTCTCCGAGCTCCTCCTCGATGACGGCTGGGAGGTCTTCGTCCTCGACGACCTCTCCACCGGCTCCGCCGCCAACGTCTCGCATCTGCTCGATCACAAGGGCTTTCACCTGGTCGTCGACTCCGTGCTCTCGCCGGCAGTGGTCAACGAGCTCGTCCACAAGTGCGACGTCGTGTATCACCTGGCCGCAGCAGTCGGCGTCCGGCTGATCATCGAAGAGCCGGTCCGGACGATCATGACGAACATCCAGGGCACCGAGACGGTGCTCGACTACTGCACTCGTTTCGGCAAGCGCGTGCTGATCGCTTCGACGAGCGAGGTCTATGGAGACCATCGTGTGGAGCGCCCGCTGGTCGAGAGCGACCGCAGGATCTACGGCCCCACGACCGCTCGGCGCTGGGCCTACGCGGACTCGAAGGCGATGGACGAGTTCCTCGCGCTCGCCTACGCGCAGGAGCGCGGGCTGGACTGCGTGATCGCGCGCCTCTTCAACACGGTCGGCCCACGGCAGAGCTCGTCGTACGGGATGGTGATCCCGACCTTCGTGGAGCGCGCCCTGGCGGGGCGTCCGATCGAGATCCACGGCGACGGAAGCCAGACGCGCTGCTTCTGCCACGTCAGCGACACGATTCGCGCGCTCAAGGGGCTGATGGAGACCCCGTCGGCGTCAGGCGACATCTACAACGTCGGGTCGGGCAACAAGATCGGCATCCGCGAGCTCGCGGAGCGCGTTCGAGAGCTCACGGACAGCTCGTCGAGCCTCGTCTTCATCCCGTACGACCGCGTGTACGGACAGGGCATCGAGGACATGCTCCATCGGCAGCCGTCGATCACCAAGATCACCGAGGCGATCGGCTGGGAGCCGGAGCGCAGCCTCGAGGACATCCTGAACGACGTGACCGCGGAGCGCAGAGCGCTCCCCGCCGGCGCGGCAGCCCAGGCGTAAGCCGAGCTCGACCCTTTCCCTCCCCGGCGCCGCTCGACGAGCGCGTCCGCCGTCCCGTGTGAGAAACTAGCCTTCCGTAGGGGGTAGGCGAACGGCCCAACCTGCCGAAAAAGGGACGGTCGAGGGAAAGAGGTTGACGTGACGCTTCGCTACCGGATCATGACTCGGCTCGGATTGGTCGAACGAATCGTTCGGCTCCAGCGCATGGCCGATCACGCGGCCGCTGCCGAAAACCTCCGCTCGGTCGACTCTCCGCCGCAGCCGCGTCGGGCGCGGCTCGCCGAACCTCGCTAAACCGTAACCGCGTCGACCGCGGCGCGACGCGAGCGCCGGAAGCTGACGATCAGGTTCGCTGCCAGCAAGACGAGTGCGGTGCACGCTCCGAGGCAGAAGCCCGCGCCGATTCGAGTGAGCTCGCCGCCCGGCGCTCCGAAGTACACCCCCAGGAAGACGACTGCGGCAGCGCTCCAGCCGACCGCCGCGCGGCGCCCCAGGTCTGCGGCGAGCAGCGCATGTGAGCAAACGGAGGCGCCGAGGTAGCCGGCGATTCCGATCGCCATCAGCACCAGAGCGAGGCGTCCGACGTCGAAGCCGTTGCCGAAGACGACCGTCATCAGCTCCGGCCCGATGAGCGCCGCGCCCGCGATGATGACGGCGCTGACGGCGAGGAGGACGGCGATCACTTCCCCGGCAGCAGTCGTCAGGCTGTCCTCGTCCTCGGCGTGCAGGCGCGTGAGATTGGGAAGCAGCGAAGCGGCGAAGCCCTGGTAGACGTACACGCAGACCCGAACGAGGATCGTCGCCGCGAAGACGAGCCCGGCCGTTTTCATCGTGCCCCCCTCGAGCATGACGAGGATCGGACCGCCGTTCACGAGCACCTGATCCGAGATCGCGATCACGCCCGCAGGGCCGGCGAAGGTGAGAGCCGACCCCAGGTGGAAACGCGGCCCCGCAGATCCCTGAAGCGCCGTTCCGAGGCGTCGGCGTCCGACCAGCAACGGGACGATCGCCCCGGCGAGACCGGCGCAGACGATGGCGCAGGCCGCGATCGAGCGCGAGGGAACGAACAGCATCAGCGACGCGATCGAGAGCAGCGCGATGCCGTCGGCCAGCAGGAAGATCGCGTAGCCCCGGTACCAGCCCGCCCCGGCCACCAGGCCGCGGACGAGGTAGGAGAGCCCGTACGCAGCGATGCTCGCCAGGAGCGCGGCCGTGAGCACCGCGTCGCCTGCGAACAGGCGGTCGCGAATGAAGCTCCACCCGATCAGGCCGAGAAGGGCGATCGCCGCGACCGTGCACAGCGCGACGATCCCGGTCGCACGAACGACGCTGACCGATTCCTGGCCGCGCGCGCGCCGTGACGCCATCGAGCGCGAGATGGTCTGTTCGAGCGGCCTGAAGACGACGATCACCGAAATGAACGTCCCCGCCCAGAGAACGGCGACCCCGCCATACTCGTCTGCGCCGAGGACGCGGGCCGTGAGAACGAGGAAGACGTACACGAGCAGGCCTGAGCCGAGCATCGCGAACGAGAGCAGGCCGGCGCCGGCGAGCGTTGCCTTACGGCCGACGCGCCCGGTCGCAGGCCGCGCGATCACGTGCGCTCCGCTGCTCATCGGGCGACGTCCCGCGGGAAGGGCTGAGCGACGACGCCACGCTGCACATCCCTGATGATCAACAGCGCGGCGACCCGGCGACATTCCCCTTAGGAACAGGATCGAGCCGCAAAAAGAGCCGCAAAACCCCTCGAACGTGTGGCCCCCGTCCCCGCGACGGGTTTTCCAGTCCTGACCTAGCGCTCCGCACCAGGGGTTTCTAGTCTCGATGAGGCCCGAACAGGTTCGACCGGGCGCCTGAAGCAGAACGCAACGAGGGAGAGAGGGAGGAAAGCGTTGACGGCGATCACCGCCACTGCGCCGCTCCACGCGGCGGAGCCCCATCGGGCCGCAATCGGTCCGGAGCCGCCGATGTTCTTCGTCGTCCCGGCGTACAACGAAGAGGAGAACCTCCCGCGCTTGTTCGGCGACCTCGAACGGCGCGCCGAAGCCGTGTCCCCGCGCAGCCGCATCCTCGTCGTCGACGACGGATCGGCGGACGCGACACCCGACCTCGTGCGCGCCTACCAGGGGCCGCTGTCGCTCGAGCTCATCCGGCTCGAACAGAACGGAGGCCCGGGCATGGCCTTCCGCGCAGGGTTCGACGCCGCCCTCGACCGGTGCCCCGACGACGGCCTGATCGTCACGCTGGAAGCCGATTCCACCAGCGATCTGGGCTCGCTGCCGGAGATGCTCGGCCGTGCGCGGTCCGGTGCGGACCTCGTCCTCGCGTCCTGGGTGATGGAGAACGTGAGCCTCAAGCGGCGCGCGCTGAGCGGCGCCGCCGGCCTCGTCGTCCGCCTCATGCTCGGCCTGAACGCCAAGACGGTCTCGTCCTTTTACCGTGTCTACCGGGCCGACGCGCTGCGGAACGCCTTCCAGCACTACGGCGACGCCCTCATCCGCGAGCCGGGATTCGCCTGCAAGGCCGAGATCCTCGCCAAGATGTCCGATCTCGGCGCCCGCGTCGAGGAGGTCGAGGTCACGCTCGACACGACCAAGCGCGTCGGCAAGAGCAAGATGCCGATCGGCCGAACGATCGCCGCGTACTGGCGCATGATGGGCCGGCAGCTCTTCGCACGGACGCCTGTCGCGCCTTCAGTGGCCGGCTCGCGATCATTGCGACGCGACGAAGCCTGAGCTCATCGGGCCACCCGAACTAACCGTGTGGCTAGTTGCCCGACCGCCGGGTGAGTCTTTCGTTTCTGGCCTTTCCCCACTGGGCTCTCCCTCCTAGTGTCAGTTCTGGCAGCGCTTCGCGCTGTCTTCGAACGAGAACAGACACTGATGGCTTGCGGCTTCAGACAGGTTTTCCAACAGGCAATCCGTAGCGCCGGAGGGGCGCCGTGAGGCGTCCCTCGGTGGGGATCGTCGGCGGCGGCATCCTCGGGATGACGGCAGCGCTCCGGCTCGCGCAAAAGGGCGTGCAGGTGAGTCTGTTCGAGCGCGCGCCCGACCTGGGCGGGCTCGTCGGGTCATTCGACTTCGGCGGGCTGTCGGTCGACCGCTTCTACCACGTGATCCTGCCGACCGACGACCGTGTCATCGGGCTGGCGGAGGAACTGGGGCTGGGCGACCGGTTCCGCTTCAGCCCGACGAAGGTCGGCTTCTACGCCGACGGGCGCGTCTTTTCGATGACGACGCCGAAGGAAGCGCTGACGTTTCCGCTCCTCGGCTTCGCGGACAGGATCCGGCTCGGGCTCTTCGTCGCCCGCTGCAACCTCAAGAAGGACTACGCCGGCCTCGACGACGAGCCACTCCTGGACTGGCTGAGGAAGCGCTGCGGCCGGCGCGTGGTCGAGCGCATGTGGGCGCCGCTCCTGGACTCGAAGTTCGATGGGCGCTACGACGATCTCCCTGCGACCTACATCTGGGCTCGCTCGCGCCGGATGTCGAAGACTCGCGACAAGTCGGGCGGCGAGGTGCTCGGCTGGCTCGAGGGCGGCTACCAGACGCTCATCGACCGCCTGGAGCACCGCATCCGGGAGCTCGGCGGAGAGCTCCACACGGGAGCGACCGTCGACCAGATCGCCGGCGACGGCGGCGGTGCGACCGGCCTGGTCGTCGAGGGCCGCTACCGGTCCTTCGACCACGTCCTCTGCACCCTCGCGCCGCCGATGGCTCGCGGCCTGATGGCTCCTGGGCTGCTCGAGCGCGCTCCGGACGACCACTGCAGGTATCTCGGAGTCGTCTGCCTGCTGCTCCGGACGCGTCGCAGCATCAGCCCGTACTACCACCTGAACATCACGGACCGAAGCGTCCCGCTGACGACGATCGTCGAGACGACTCACGTGGTCGACTCCTCGCACGTCGGTGGCCACCTGCTCTACGTCTCCAAGTACGTCGACCCTGGCCATGAGGACCAGGCTCGCCCGCTGGAAGAGATTCACGCCGACTACCTGCGCTACGCGAAGACGATCTTCCCGGACTTGTCCGACGAGGACGTGCTGGACGCCGTCGTGCAGCGGGCGCGGGTCACCGAGCCGGTGCACCTGCTCGGAGGAGCGAAGCGCATCCCCGACATGTTCCCGGCCCCCGGTCTCGCTCTCGCATCGACGGCTCACGTGTATCCCGAGATCGTCAGCGGGCAGGCGGTGATCGGTGTTGCCGACCGCGTCGTCCCGCCGTTGTTCGACCGATTGACCGCCGAAGGGAGGCTGGCCGCATGAGCAGACGGTTGGGTGTCACCGGCGCTGCCGGATTCATCGGCTCGCATCTGTGCGAACGGCTCCTCGGGGAGGGGAACGAGGTGGTCGGCGTGGACGACCTGTCCTATGGGTCGATGGCCAACATGAGCTCGTTCCTGAACGACTCCGGCTTCACGTTCCACCAGTTCGACTGCTCGCAGGTGCCCCAGCTGCGGGCAGCGTTCGACGGCTGCGACGCGATCCTGCACCTCGCCGCGAAGAAGATCCCGCGCTTCGGCGGGGTCGTCTCGACGCTCGAGGTCAACGTCGGCGGGGCGCACGCCGCGTGCCAGGCCGCGCTCGCTCTCGACGCCGATCTCGTCATGACGTCGACCTCGGACGTGTACGGAATGGCGGAGCCGCCCTTCCGCGAGGACGGCGAGCTCGTGCTGGGGCCTTCGACGACGAAGCGCTGGTCGTACGCGGTCTCGAAGCTCTACGACGAGCACCTCGCGCTTGCACTGGCTACCGAGGAAGGCCTCCGCGTGACGATCCTGCGCCTCTTCAACGCGTACGGGCCGCGGAATCACCCGAGCTGGTGGGGCGGCCCGACGACCGCCTTCACCGAAGCGCTGCTCGACGGCGAGCCGATGGAGATCCACGGGGACGGGCAGCAGACCCGCACGTTCACCTACGTGACGGACACCGTCGACGGGTTCGTTCGGGCGCTCGAGCGGAAGGAGTCGCGCGGCGAGATCGTCAACGTCGGCTCGAGCGCAACGGCCACGATCCTCGAGATCGCCCGCCTCGTCCAGCAGAATCTCGGCATTCCGGAGCCGCTGCGCGCGCACTTCGTTCCGTACGAGTCGCTGCCCGGCAACTACCAGGACGTCAGGCATCGCGTTCCGGACACGACGAAGGCGCAGAAGCTGCTCGGGTTCGAGGCGACGGTCGGCCTCGAGGACGGGCTTCGCGAGACGATCGCCTGGCACCGCGAGCAGCGCGAGACGACCGCGGTCGCCAAGGGCTGACAGGCCCTCTCGGCTCCACGGAAAGCGCCTCCTCCACGCGGGACAGCTGGTGCACTCCGTTTGTTGGCGACGACGCGAACCTTGAGGGTCTCTTTGGCGGGATCGGCCTTGAAAGAGACCTTGATGCTCGGCGGCGGACGGGCACCGCGGTCGTCGACCAGGAGAATGATTCCTAGGATCGTGGCGATCAGGAAGACACCAAGTCCGGGATCCCGAGATGGGTCGCCGGCCGACCCGCCCGTTCTTCACACGGCCGTCCCGAACTGGGCTCCTGCGACACGATCCCGGTGGGGCGGGTGGGGGGCCGTACGGGTCGTCGAGACTCGGGATCAGGATGGCGAGACGGTGCTCGTGGTGGTTTCCGTCTAAGCGCCTGCGAACACCCTGGCCGCCTCGCAAGACAGCCTTCGGCGACGTTGGCTTTTCGGTTCATCGGGCGTAGAATGGCTACTGGCGCGCCACACCGTCCATCGGGAAATACATGGGGGTGATGGCAATGCAGAAGCAGGAGCTTCTACCGATGGAGCCGCTTCTACTTAGGACCAGAAGAGTGGAAGGCGTAGAGAGCTCCGAGGGAGTGGCCACACCAGAGTCCGAGGACCTCCCTGAGAGCTCAGAGGAGGTATCGGCGCGCATCGGCGATGACGATGGGGGCGGCGGGGGCGACTTTGATGACGACAACGGCGGCGGCGGGGGCGACTCGGGTTTCGGGGCGATTATCTGGGGCTGTGTCGTCCGCGGCGACGATCGGCCTTGCTGCGCTGATCGTCAACCTCTTTCGGGGGGCGCTCACGATCCCCTGGGCCGCTCTCTCCGGTACTGCGCCGGTTGTTCCTGGCGGAGAGGACACGATCGCGCTCTCAGATGGTGGACCCGGCACGCCGGGCGCTTTTATGGTGACGCTGATCGCCCCGCCGAGGATGACATGGTGGAAAGCAGCGGAGCTCTACGATCGGTCTGGACTGCTTCGCGGGACGGCATTCACCCAAGACGCATCGCGATCCTCGAGCATGATCGTCCCCGCGTCGCAGGTAGCGGGTGGCTTCCTCGTCCTCAAGAAGGCGAAATGGTGGGGTGTCCACACGGCTATGTACGTGATCCCGGATGCACCAGTTCCACCCGGGACGGGAGCTGAGCTCAGCACAATGGTCGGCCGCAATCTCGCCCTTACGTGGGTGGGAGCTTCGGGGGAGGACACTTTCTAGCTAGGCGAGGCCCCTCCCCCGGTTGTCGGCCTTCGAGCTCGGGAGAAGGCACTCTACTGCGCGTTCCCCACACCAACGGATCAGCGCCCGCACCGACGACGCGACGCAGCAGGGGCACGAGAATGGAGATGGTTCCGAAAGGGGGTGATTGTTGTGCCCGCCGAACTGCTCACGCACGAGCGGACTCATCGGCTTGGTGCCGCTATCCGCGACCCGCAAGTCAGGATCGCGCTGCTCGCAGCCGTTGCTCTCCTCGTCGAGGCTGTGGTGGCGAAGAACATCCTCGACGTGCGCCTGGATTTCATCAGCCAGCTCGCAGCGCTGTGGATCTTCATCGCGTTCCAAGTGAGCGGCCGCCGCGATCGGCTAGCTGAGGTCACCGCCGGCGTCGCAATCGTTGTCGCGACTGCGGCGGTGCTAATCGTGTACGCGCTCTGAGGCCGTTCTGCCCTCGAGCGGGGAGTCGAGTGGCTATTCCGTGAATCGCCACTTCGCATCGCCTGTGCTGTCGAGTAGCTCGTCGAGCCGCACGGCGAACGGCTCACTAGGACGTGTCCCCTCGGAGCTGCCGTTGGCTTCCAAAAGCGGATTCGAGTAGGTACCTGCTCAGCCCCGGCAAGAGAAAACCCGCCGCTTCCAGCGGGTCTCTCAGTGGGCGCGCCTGGGATCGAACCAGGGACCTCCCGCGTGTGAAGCGGGCGCTCTCCCGCTGAGCTACGCGCCCGGGAACGGCTTACGTTAGCCGAACTCTGATCGCATGCTGACCTTACGAGTCGGGACGCCCAGACGGCAAGGTGCCCCAGTCGAACGATCCGTCGCGAATGAAGCGCACCAGTTCGATCTCCTTCGGCGTCAGCTTCGGAGAGCCGCTGGTGTCCTCGATCTGGGAGCGCAAGTGCTCCTGTACGGCCGTCGCCGTGACGTTCCGCAGGAAGTACCTGATGCCCCTCATCGACTTGTTCCTTTCTTGTCGCAGAACGTGGGGCAGGAACGTGGCCTCTGGGCTACGCGCCTGGGGGCTGCTCAGATTAGCCGGTGCTACGCTGCGTTTGCCCGGTCGCGCTAGGCGGGGAGCTAGCGGTTCCTTGAACCCGCAATCCGCTTCAGCGGGGCCGAATTCCCTCTCAAGGGGGCACCGTTCGAGACACGGGCCTGCGTCGTGAGCGTTGACGGCCAGGTTCCGCGCACTGGGAGCTTGCGAACCGCGTCAGATCCGGGAGGAAGCAGCGCTAAGCAATCCCTTCCAGGTGCCGCGGGTCGGCCTGGCCCGAGCAAATGGCGCAACGCACCGGCTCGGTCGAGCCTTCGAAAGAGGGTGCGTGACCGGGCTTTTTTGGGGCCGCGCGAGCGGCGCGAAAAAATCCGCGGCGCGAAGCGGCTCAGACCTCCGGTGATGAAAGGCAGCCCCGCGCGAATTTGGCGCAGAGGCCCCGATTTCCGGGCGCTCCGGCAGGTTCGCCATCGGGTCGCCGGGTTGCAGATACCTGAAGCCCGACGCGGAGGCGGTCGAGACCGCCACGGTGGCCGCGACCGCGACGACTAGTGCAGTCAGCGCTGTCTTCATATCCTCTCCCCAAGCCCTTGCGGCTCGGTCGATTACTCCCCTCCTGGCGGCAACCTACCCCCAGGACCCGCGAATTCGTCCATCGGGCGAGAGACGGCGTTTCTGGTTGAATCGCTTCAGGCCGTTTCTTGACCGCGCTCTACCGCAAATATCGTCCGCAAGGGTTCGACGACGTGGTCGGCCAGGAGCCGGTCGTCCGCACGCTGAGGAACGCGGTCTCGGCCGGGAACGTGCGGCAGGCGTACCTCTTCGCAGGGCCCCGCGGGACGGGGAAGACGTCGCTCGCGCGCATCCTCGCGAAGGCGCTCAACTGCGCCCACGGGCCGACGCCGGACCCGGACGGGACGTGCCACGCGTGCGTCGCGATCGCGGCCGGAACCTCGCTCGACGTCGTCGAGATGGACGCGGCCTCCCAGCGCGGCATCGACGACATTCGAGAGATCCGTGAGCGCGTCGTCCTGCAGCCGGTCGAGGGCCGCTACAAGGTCTACATCCTCGACGAGGCCCACCAGCTCACGGATGCCGCGTTCAACGCGCTCCTGAAGCTGATCGAGGAGCCTCCGCCCCACCTCGTGTTCGTCTTCTGCACGACGGAGCTGCAGAAGATGCTGTCGACCGTCCGGTCGCGCTGCCAGACGTTCGTCCTCTCGCGGCCGCGGCTACCGGAGATCATCCGCTACCTGAAGACGGTTGCCGAAGGCGAGGGCATCGAGGCGCCCGAGGCGGCGCTCGCGCTGATCGCCCGCTCGGCGCGCGGGAGCTTCCGCGACGCGGTGTCCACGCTGGACCAGCTCTCTGCCGCGACCGGGGGCAAGGTCACCGTGCAGGCGGTGCTGCAGCTCCTCGGCGCGGTCGAGGAGGAGGCGCTGTTCCGGATCTGCGACTTCGTCGTCGATCGCGACACGGCCGGTGCGTTGACGTTTCTCGAGGAGCTCGCCGAACAGGGCCAGGATCTCGGACGCCTGGTCACGGATCTGCTCGAGCACCTGCGACAGCTCCTGCTCGTCCAGCACATGGGCGAGGTGCCCGACTCGTTGCCCCTGACCGATGAGATGCGTGAGCGCTTACGGGCGCAGGCGAACCAGCTGGGCGAGGCGACCGTCCTTCGGCTCTGCGATCTGCTCGCGGTGGCCGTCGACGACATGCGGCAGGGCGGAGACCCGCGCCTACCGCTGGAGCTTGCACTGGTCAAGGTCACGCGGCCGGCGGCTGACCTGGAGCGCGAATCGATCGCGTACCGCCTCGAGCAGCTGGAGCAGCGCACGCCTCAGGGAACCACGCCTCCGGAACCAAGTAACACTGTGTTACAAGGTCAGGAGGAGGTGGCGTCTGCGCCCGCGAGCGAGCCGCCGTCGGTCGAGCTCTCTCAGCTCCAGGAGGCCTGGCAGCGGACGATCCTCCCGGCCGTCGAGCAGAAGTCGATCCCGACCGCGTCGATGCTGCGCGAGGCGCATCCGTCCCAGCTCGACGAGGACCGGCTGACGGTCGAGTTCCCGGCCGCGGCGTCGTTCCATCGCCAGCTCGCCGAGGAGCCGAAGAACGCAACGCTGCTGGCAGACGCCCTCTACGAGGTCACGGGCCGCAAGCTCGCGCTCGACTTCGCGGTCGGCGAGAACGGTGACGACGAACCGGCCGAGGACGAAGCGCCGGCCGGCGAGGACCAGATCATCCAGCTGATGAAGGACCAGCTAGACGCCCGGGAGGTCGACGACCAGTAATGGACATGAACAAGATGATGCAGCAGGTGCAGCAGCTTCAGGCGCAGATGGCCCAGGCGCAGGAGGAGCTGAAGAACGAGATCGTCGAGGCCTCGGCCGGCGGCGGGGTGGTCACGGTCAAGGCAACCGGCGACCTGCAGATCACCGAGATCAAGATCGCGCCCGAGGCGATCGACCCGGACGACCCGGAGATGCTCTCGGACATGGTCCTGGCGGCGGTCAACGAGGCGCTGCGCTCGGCCCAGGCGCTCGCCCAGTCGAAGCTCGGCGGCATGTCCGGGCTCGGCGACCTCGGCGGCCTCGGGCTCCCCGGTCTCTAGCCCGCGAGCTTCCCGACGGCTGCGAGCGCCGACGTCAGCGAGGCGACCTCGAAGAAGACCTCGCGCAGTTGCTCGACTCCACCCTCTTTGCGCACGAAGCCGTCGGCCCCGGCTCGAAGCGCCTCGGCCTCCTCGACGTCGCCGCTCGCTCCTGTGAGGATCAGGACTCGACACTGCAATCCGAGCTCGTGGATGCGCCGGGTCGCCGTCAGGCCGTCGACGCCGGGCATCCTGACGTCCATGAGCACGATGTCGGGGAGCAGCGACGCCGCCAGCCTCACCGCCTGGGCTCCGCTGCTGGCGATCCCGATCACCTCGACGCGCTCGTCCGAGCAGAGCGTCGCGCGCAGCGACTCCGCAAAGCGACGGTCGTCGTCGGCGATCAATACGCGTAGCTCTCCGAAGCTGCGGCTCGGGTGAAGCGACGGCACAACGCGAACGTAACCTGTGGCGGCCGCTCTGAACAGTCTGGGTTCACCCAGATTTCCCGCTAATTCGGACAGTCCTGCGCTATCCGGCGGAAGATTTGGGCTGCACTTGGTCCGGCGAAAGCCGCTCTTTCCACTCTTTTCGCACCGCCTGGCGCTCGCCGCGGCGAGTCCGCTCGAGGACCTCGCGCACCCGGTCGATCAGCTCCTCGGGGTCGAACGGCTTCGTGATGTAGCCCAGCCCGCCGACCTCGTGGCCGCGCTCCTCGTCCGCTCGATCCGAGCGGGCGCTCAGGAACAGGATTGGGATCTCGCGCGTCTCCGGCGAGGCCGCGAGCTCCTCTGCGACGCCCCAGCCGTCGATGCCCGGGAGCATGATGTCGAGCAAGATCAGGTCCGGCTGCTCGGAGCGGGCCAGCGCGAGCGCGGTCTCTCCGTCCGCCGCCTCGAGGGTCTGGAACCCGGCAGAGTCGAGGTTGAGCCGGCAGACGAGCCTGATCGCGCTCTCGTCGTCCACGATCAGGATCCTGAGGCTCACTGCAAGGACACTACAGCCCGCATCCTCGCCGGCGGAGCGGGCAATCCGACTCCCCAAGGCACAATTCGGACATGCTCTCGCCGGCCGTCGAGAACCTCGTGGCGCAGCTGACGCGCCTGCCCGGAGTCGGCACGCGCACCGCGCATCGGCTCGCGTTCCACCTGCTCCGGGTCCCGCGCGACGAGGCGCAGGCCCTCGCCGCCGCGATCGACGAGGTCAAGGAGCGCGTCCGCTTCTGCAGCGAGTGCGGCAACCTGACCGAGGAGGAGCGCTGCGACATCTGCCGCGACGAGCGGCGCGACCGGACGCTCGTCTGCGTCGTCGAGCAGCCGGCGGACCTCGTGTCTCTGGAACGCACGCACGAATATCGCGGGCTGTACCACGTCCTCGGCGGCTCGCTGTCGCCGATCGACGGCGTCGAGCCCGAGCACCTGCGGATCGACGAGCTGATGGGCCGGGTCGACCGGAACGGCATCCAGGAGGTCGTCCTCGCGACGAACCCGAACATGACCGGCGAGGCGACGGCCGCGTATCTCGCCGACCGCCTGCGCGGGCGGGTGCGGGTGACGCGCCTGGCCAGCGGCCTTCCCGTCGGAGGAGACCTCGAGTACGCCGACGAAGTCACACTCGGGCGTGCTCTCTCTGGGCGCCGCGAGATGTGACCTAGGATCCCGGCGTGACGGCGACGGACTACGAGGCTCTCCCGGCCCTCGCTGAAGAGGCGCCGGCTCCGAGCGCCGGCACGATCGTGATGAAGTTCGGCGGGACGTCGGTCGCGGACGTCGACCGCCTGCGAGCCGTCGCCCAGCGGCTGGTCGCCGCCCGCGAGGCGGGAAACCGGGTCGTCGCCGTGCTCTCCGCGATGGGCGACACGACCGACGAGCTCGTCCGGCTTGCACACGAGATCTCTCCGCGCCCCGAGGCCCGCGAGCTGGACATGCTGATCTCGGTCGGCGAGCGCATCTCGTGCTCGCTCTGCGCGATGGCGATCCACGACCTCGGCCACAAGGCGATCTCGCTCACCGGCTCGCAGGCCGGGATCGTCACCGACACCGCGCACGGCAAGGCCAAGATCGTCGACATCCGCGCGAACCGCATCCACGAAGCGCTCGACAAGGAGCGGATCGTCCTCGTTGCCGGCTTCCAGGGCGTCTCGACGGAGCTCGACATCACGACGCTCGGCCGGGGCGGCTCGGACACGACAGCCGTCGCGCTCGCCGCCGCGCTCGGCGCGGATGCCTGCGAGATCTACACGGACGTCGAGGGCGTCCACACCGCCGACCCGCGGATCGTCCCGAACGCGCGCAAGCTGCACGCGGTCAGCTACGGCGAGATGCTGGAGATGGCCGCCTCGGGTGCGCGCGTGCTCCAGCTGCGGTCGGTCGAGTTCGCGCGCAACCACGATGTCAAGCTGCACGTCCGGTCGAGCTTCTCGGAGGCCGGCGGCACCTGGATTCGCGAGGAGGACGAACGGATGCTCGAGAAGGCGCTCATCTCAGGCGTGACGCACAAGGCGGCGGAGACCGTGTACAGGGTCGAGGGCGTGTCCGCGGCGCGGCTCTTCGACGCGCTGGCAGTAGCGGGAGTCAACGTCGACACCGTGATCCAGACCGGGCCCGGAGATCGTCTTCTCCGCGGACGAGGGGCCGGAGGCAGAGGACGCGCTCGGGAGCCTCGGCGTCGAGTGGTCGGCGCGCGAGGATCTCGGCCAGGTCAGCGTGATCGGCGCCGGGATGAAGAGCCACCCCGGAGTGGCCGCGAAGATGTTCTCGGCGCTCGAGGAGCTCGGGATCCAGCCGGCGATCGTCAGCACGTCGCCGATCAAGATCGGCTGCTTCGTCGCGCGCGACCAGGTCGAGCCGGCCGTCCAGGCGCTGCATGCCGCGTTCGAGCTCGAGCGCCCGGAAGCGGAGCGCCCGCATGGCTGAGCCGCGGATCGGCGTCGTTGGCGCGACTGGTGCCGTCGGGCCTGTCGTCCTCGAGCTCCTGGCCGAACGCGGCTATGGCCACGTGCGCGCGTTCGCATCGGGTCGCTCTGCCGGCTCGACCGTTGCCTACGGTGATCGCGAGCTCGAGGTCGAGGAGGCGACGACGGCGGCTCTCGCAGCCGGCGACCTCGATCTCTGCTTCTTCTCCGTCGGGACCGGGCCCAGCCGCGAGCTCGTGCCGGCGGCCGTCGAAGGGGGCGCCGTGTGCATCGACAAGTCGTCCGCCTTCCGGCTCGTCGACGGAGTGCCGCTCGTCGTGCCCGAGGTGAACGGCGACGCCGCGCAGACACACGAGGGGATCGTGGCCAACCCGAACTGCTCCACGATCCAGCTGATGTGCGCGCTGGCACCGCTTCATGAGGCGGTAGGCCTCCGGGGCGTGCGCGTAGCGACCTACCAGTCCGCCTCCGGCGCGGGGATCGACCGGATGGACGAGCTTCGGTCCAGGGCGCCCGCGGAGGGGAACGTCGACATGGACTGGCCACTCGAGGGCGACGAGTTCGAGGAGGAGGCAAAGCTGCGCGCGGAGAGCCGCAAGATCCTCGGGCTCCCGGATCTTCCGTTCAGCGCCACGTGTGCGCGCGTGCCGGTGCTCGTCGGCCACTCGCAGGCCGTGTGGATCGAGACAGAGGAACCGCTGACGCCCGTGCAAGCGGCCGAGATCCTTGCCGCGGCCCCCTCGGTCAGCGTGACGGAGCGCCCCACGGCGAAGGACGCCCGGGGGCGGGACGACGTGCTCGTCGGGCGAATCCGGCCCGACCGCGCCGGCAAGGGTCTAGCTCTCTGGGTCGTGTGCGACAACCTGCGCAAGGGTGCCGCCCTGAACGCGATCCAGATCGCCGAGCTTTTGCTCGAGCGCCAGACCCTGGCCGCGTAAGCGTCCATTCGAGCCGTGTCCAGGGACCTGGTCCCAGGGCATGGCTGTTGGAGTCACGTCCTGGGACCTGGTCCCGGGACTTGTCCGTTCGGCCTAGGGGCCCGGCGGGACCGGTGCGGGCGCCGGCGAGAACGCTTCCTTCACGAGCCTGAGCACCTTCTCCCGCGCGCCCTCGGCGACCGGCTGCAGGCCGCCGAGCTCGAGCCGCGCGAGCTCGACGCGACCCTGTGCGCGGACGGTCTCGAACCCGAAGTCGGACAGAAAGTCACGCGGGAAGACCGTCCGGTGGACGAAGAACCGCTCCTGCGGCGACTCGCCCTCCGCGTACCGGTAGGCGAACGTCTCGAGTGCACCGGCCTTCTTGTCGCGCGCGTCCCCGATCGCGGCGAGAAAGAGCGACTGCATGACCCACGGGCTCGCGCGGTCGAGCAGGTAGGCGCACGTGACGAGCACGGCGTCGTTCGACGGCGGCCCGGCGGGCAGCTCCCGGGCACGCGGGAACAGCTCGGCCGGCCCGTACTGCATCGAGCCGATCACAGTCCCGTCGTCGTCGCGATACACGGCTCCCCAGGCGCCCCAATCGAGCTCCGCACGCTCGATCCAGCGCCGTTTGTCGACACCACGGCCCGCGCTCGACTGCCACCAGATGCAGTCGTGACAGACCTGTGGCGCCTGCTGGAGCGTCACACCGGTCAACCCCGCCACCCTCGTGCTCACGGAGCTGATTCTAGGTTCGGGCCGACTTCAGCACCGCGATCGAACAGCCGTGCCCCGGCCTCGAGCGTGACAGTGGCCGCGAGCTCCTGCCCCGGCTGGACCGTGAGCTCAGTCGAGCAGCCATCCGTGCCCGGGTCGAGACGGCTGCAGTTCCCATCGCACGGGAGCTCCTCGCTCTCGAGCCTGTACCGGCCCGCTCCGAGACGCAACGAGACGCTCGCGCCCGGGAGCTTCCGGTCGACGACCTCGGCGCCGTCGGCGTCGACGACCCGCACGTGCCAGATCGACCCCTCCATGTAGTGCTGTTCGGCGGCGGGATCGAGTACGTGCTTCACGTGCAGCGAGGCATCGGCGCCCTCCTCGGGCTTGTCGGCCCCGTTCCCGCACCCGCTGAGAAGAAGCGCGAGCGCGGCGCCGATCACGATCGCACGGATCATCCACCGAACATACGCCGCCGCGGCGATGCCAGTCACCGGCGGAGAACGAGCTCGGTCGCCTCTGGCCGCGCGAAGAAGCGGAAGGGAACGAAGGTCGTCCCCAGGCCCGGCGAGACGTGGAGCGCGCCGCCCGGCCGCCGGTAGAGACCCTCGGCGTACGTCCACCGCATGTGTGCGAACCGGACCTTCCCGCGTCCGTACGGCACGACGATCTGGCCCGCGTGGAGGTGACCGGCGAGGACGAGATCGAACGTGCCGGGCTGAACCCGGTCGATCACGCTCGGAAAGTGGCAGAGCAGGATGCGCAGGTCCGCGTCCAGGTCGGCGAGCTCGCACGGGCGCGAGGATCCGAGCCGGTAGGTGCGCGGGTCGACGCCGACGATCTGGACGCTGCGACCTCGGAGCTCGAGCGTCCTCGCCTCGTCGAAGAGGACCGTCGTCGAGGGCAGATCGGAGACAGCGCTCGGCTTCGAGAACGGGTCGCGCGACAACGCGAAGTCGTGGTTCCCGAGGACCGCGAACGACCCGGGCACCCGCTCGAGGAGCTCCCGCAGCCTGCCCTCGGCTCCGGGCCGCGAGAGGAGGTCGCCGGTGAGCAGGACGAGATCGGGATCGAGCGCGGCCGTCCAGTCGATCGCCCGCTCGACGGCCCGCTCTCCGCGCGACGGGAATCCGAGGTGGAAGTCCGACAGATGCACGACGCGCAGCCCGTCCAGCTCCTCGGGCAGTCCGGGGATCGGCACCGTGATCGAGCGCAGCCGAACCCAGCCGGCCTCGAAGTGGCCCCAGAGCACGGCGCCCAGCCCGAGGGCTCCCAGTGTGGCCAGCGGTTTCTTCATTCAGACTCCATTGTGGTGCCCGCGCTCACGACGACGGACGGTCGCACGCTCGCGTACCTGGAGCTCGGTAGCGGCACGCCCCTGGTCTGCCATCCTGGCGGCCCCGGGATTCCGGTCGAGATCTTCGACGATCTCGCGGGCCTGGACCGGGAGCTCGGGTTGATCCTGCTCAGCCCCCGTGGAGTCGACGGCTCGGATCCTGCGGAGACGTACGAGCTCGAGGACTACGCCGCCGACCTCGAGGAGCTCCGCGCCCAGCTCGGGCTCGAGACGATCGATCTGTTCGGGCACTCCGCCGGCGGCATCATGTCGATGGTCTACGCGGCGACCTATCCGGCGCGTGTGCGGCGGCTCGTGCTCTGCGGGACGTTCGCCCGGTTCTCGGACGAGTCGCGCGAAGCCTTCGAGCGCTTCCTCGCCGAGCGCGAGAACGATCCGCGGTTCGCGGACGCCGTCGCGGCACGGCGGCTGCGGGAAGAGAGCCCGCCGGACGACGAGGAGGAGCTCGGCCTGCTCGCGCTCCGCGGGCTGCCGCTCCTGTTCGGCCGCTACGGCGAGAAGGAGCAGGCGTTCATGGCGCGAGCCGCGGCGTCGAACGTCAGGTACCACGTTCCCGCGCTGACGTACTTCAACGAACGGGTCGCGCCGACGCTCGATCTCCGCCCGCTGCTCCCGCGGATCGAAGCGCGGACGCTCGTCCTGACCGGGGAGCTCGACCCGTGGGGTGCGTGGGCCGCATCGGAGCTCGAGTCCCTGATCCCGGACGCACGCGCCGTCGTCATGCCCGAGGTCGGCCACATGCCCTGGGTCGAGGAGCCCGAGGGGTTCCGCCGCGCCATGCTCGAGTTCCTCCGCTGACGGGAACCATCAGCGGCGCTGCGGTGTAGAGGCGACATGCGAATCCTGATAGCCGGGTTGGCGACCGCACTCCTCGGCGTGCCGGCCAGCTCGTTCAAGGAACCGGCCCTGATCGCCACGATCACGACGGGAACGCATCCATGCGGGATCGTGTCCGCATTCGGCTCCGTCTGGGTGGCGAACGACGGCGGGACGCTCGTCCGGATCGATCCGCGCACGAACCGAGCCCGAAAGCGGATCCGCGTCGGCGCAGGCGCGTGCTTCATGACCGCCGACGCACGCGCGCTCTGGATCGCCAACTACAAGGGAGGCCTCGTTCGGGTCACGCCCCGCGGCCGCGTTCAGAGCATCGCGGTCGGCGCGACGCCGGACAACGTGCTCGCCGCCTTCGGACGGGTCTGGGTGACCACGTGGGGAGCCGGCAAGCTCTCAGTCGTAGACCCACGGACGCTCAGGGTCGTCCGCCGCATCGACGTCGGCTCGAAGCCCGCCGGCCTCGCCGTGCGGAACGGTGCCGTCTGGGTCGGCTTCGGCCGCGACGCGACCTCGATCGCACGCGTGAGCCCGCGCACCTACCGGGTCGACCGGATCGACGTCGGCGTACCCGAGCCCAGGGGGTTCGTCGCCGGTACGAAAGACCTCTGGATCCAGGCGAACACCGGGGACCTGCTCCAGTTCGATCCCATCGCCAGGCGCGTCCTCGCCCATCTCGAGGTCGGACGGACGCTCGCCCAGGGAGCCGTCGCGCCCGACGGGACGATCTGGGTCCCGGACAAGGAGCAGAGCATCGTGTATCGGGTCGATCCGGCCCGCCGGCGCGTGGTCGACTCGTTCCCGGCCGGCCCGGGCGCGTACGTGACCCTGCGCGCGTACAAGTCCATGTGGGTGACGAGCTACGCAGGTCGCGACGTGCGCCGTTTCAAGCCGTAGGAGGCCGGCGCTGGACCGATTGCGGCCCTCGGCCCGCACCGGCCTCCGGAGAACAAATACCGGCCTAGTCGGCGGTCAGACTTCGATCTTCGCGAGCGCCGGCTGCACCGGGACCACGTGGCGCTTGAACTTCAGCTCCGACTCCTCGAGCCCCGCGGCCACTCCGATCAGCTGCGAGAGGTGGAGGATCGGCATCTGGAAGTCCTTCCCGGTCCGGTCACGGAGCTTCGACTGCCACGCGTCGAGCGACAGGTGGCAGAGCGGGCACGGCGTCACCATCACGTCGGCCCCCGCCTCGGTCGCCTGCTCGATCGGCTGCAGCAGCTCGCCGAGGGCGGTCTCCTCCCGGGCCTGGATGATCGGGAAGCCGCAGCACTTGATCTTTGCCGGGTAGTCGATCGCCTCTCCCCCGCACGCGTCGATGATCGCCTCGAGCGAGTGCGGCCGGTCCGGGTCCTCGAAGCCGAGGATCTTCGACGGGCGCAGGATCTGGCACCCGTAGAAGGGCGCCACCTTCAGGCCCTTGAGACCCTTGTGCGCGACCGCCTTCAGCTTCTCGTAGCCGTCGCCCTCCGCGATCAGCCAGAGGAAGTGCTTGACCTCGACGTTGCCGCTGTACGGCGGGGCACCCACGGTCTCGAGGTTCTCGTTCACGCGGGCCCGCAGATCGTCGTCGTTCTTCAGCTGCCAGTTCGCCTGCCGCAGGTTCAGCGTGCACACGTTGCAGATCGTCATCAGCGTGTCCGCGCCGGTCTGCTCGCCGTAGGCCAGGATGCGCGCGTTCAGGTGCAGGTAGTAGTCGGGCTCGGCCTCGTGGATGTCGCCCGCGCCGCAGCAGGTGACCGACTCGAGCTCGTCCAGCTCGATCCCGAGCTTCGGCGCCAGCGCCTGCGTCGACGTGTCGAGCTCCTTGGCCGACAGCGACGCCAGACAACCCTTGTAGTAGGCGACCTTCACGCCGACGTCTCCTCCTCTTCTTCGTGTGCTCTCTCGGCCTCGATGTGCTCGATCTTGGCGAGCGCCGCTTCGCCCTGGACGATCCCGAGCGCGCCATCCCGCCCCTGCTCCTTGACGAGGTCGTACAGGTTGCGCGCCTCGTCGACGTCGGCCGCGACGTGGATCGGCCCTGGCGGCGGCACCTTGCCGCGGCGCGCGAGGGCGAGCGCGAACTTCGTCTCCTTGAGTGCGCTCAGGATGCCCTGCGTCTTCGGAACGAGCTCGGTCTCGCGGAGCCACCCGGTGGTTTTCGTGGAGGTGATGAACCATTTCGCATGCTTCACGCCCATGTCCCAGTCGATGCCTTCCTTGACCGACTCGGCGCCGAGCTTGGCGATCGCGTCCCGCGGATCGACGCCCTTGGGGCACCGTTCGTTGCAGAAGTAGCACCGGGTGCAGTCCCAGATCCCGTGCTCGTCGTTCAGCTCGTTGAGGCGTTCCACGGCCGTCTCGTCGCGCGGGTCGCCGACGAAGCGCATGCCCTTCGCGAGCGCGGCCGGCCCGCGGAAGTCGGGGTCGGCCTCCATCGCGTTGCACTCGGAGACGCAGCAGCCGCACATGATGCAGAGCGCCTCCTTCTGGATGACGTTCATCTGCTGCTGGGAGACGACCCGTTCACGCTCCGACGCCTCATCGTAGCCCGAGTCGAGCCAGGGCTTGACGTCGCGGATCTTCTGCCAGAACGGGCCCATGTCGACGACGAGGTCCTTGATGATCGGCAGGTTCCCCATCGGCGAGATCACGGGCACGTGGCCGCTCTCGACGATCGGCTTCATCCGCTCCTTGCAGGCGAGGACCGCGCGGCCGTCCATGCGCATCCCGCAGGAGCCGCAGATCATCATCCGGCAGCTCTTGCGGTACGCGAGCGTCCCGTCGTGGCGGTCTTTGATGAGGTCGAGCACGTCGAGCAGGCACGCCCACTCGGGCGCCTCGAGCTCGTAGGACACGAGATCGCGTTCGCCGTCCTCGTCGACGCGCCAGATCTTGATGGCGACGTCCATCGTCGGCCCGTCCCAGCTGTGGATGTCGGCAGCTTCGCTCATTTCGACTTCTCGAACAGCTGATCCATGAGGGCCACGACCCCGAATGCCGGCGCCACGGCACGCACTAGTACTTCCTCTCCTGAGGCTGCCACTTTGTCATCGTCACCGGCTTCCAGTCGAGCACCGGATGATCTCCGACCCAGCGGACGATCGTGTGGCGCATGTAGTTCTCGTCGTCTCGCTCCGGATAGTCGTACGGCCGCGCGTGCGCGCCCCGGCTCTCCTTGCGCTCGATCCCCGCCACGACCATGCAGGCCGCGAGCTCGAGCAGGTACCCGAGCTCGAGCGCCTGGGTCAGGTCGTTGTTGAACACCTCGCCCTTGTCCTCGACGACGACGTTCTCGTAGCGCTCGCGCAGGTAGCCGACGATCCGCTCCTGCTCCTTCATCTGGTTCTCGCGGCGGAAGACGCCGAAGTTCTCGTGCATCGTCTTCGCGAGCTCGTCGCGGATCTGCCACGGCCGCTCGCCCTCACGCCGGTCGAGCAGCGTCTTCAGCTCGCGCTCGGCGTCCGCCTCGACCCCGGGCGGGACGGCCACGGTCGTGTGCGTCAGTGCCCAGTCGGCCGCGGCTGCCCCGGCGCGCCGGCCGTAGGTGATCGTCTCCATGAGCGCGTTCCCGCCGAGGCGGTTCGCGCCGTGCACCGAGACGCAGGCGCACTCGCCAGCCGCATACAGGCCCTCGAGCTCCGTGATGCCCAGCTCGTGGTCGGTGTCGACACCGCCCATGTGGTAGTGGGCGCCCGGCCGGACGGGGATCGGCTCGTAGATCGGGTCGATGCCGGCGAACGTCATCGCCAGCTCGCGCGTTCCGTGCAGGCGCTCGAGGATCTTCTCCGCCCCGAGGTGGCGCATGTCGAGCAGCACGTTCCCGTTGATGCCGCGGCCCTCGTCGATCTCCACCTGCTCCGCCCGCGAGATGACATCCCGGCTGGCCAGTTCCATCGCGTTCGGCGCGTAGCGCTTCAGGAAGCGCTCCCCTTCGGAGTTCAGGAGGAAGGCGCCCTCTCCGCGCGTGCCCTCGGTGATGAGGACGCCGGTCGGCGAGAGCGTCGTCGGATGGAACTGCATCATCTCCATGTCCTTCAGCGGAACCCCGGCCCGCAAAGCCATGGCCATTCCATCCCCGGTGCAGGCGTACGCGTTCGTCGTTCCGGTGTAGAGACGGCCTGCGCCGCCCGTGGCCAGGACGACCGTCTTGGCGCCGATCGTCTTCAGGCCGCCGTTGAGAAGATCCCACGCGATCACGCCCTGGCAGCGGTCGTCGTCGACAACGAGCTTCCAGGCGAAGAACTCCTCGTACACCTGGAGGTCGCGCTTCATGACCTGCTCGTAGAGGACGTGGATCAGGACGTGGCCCGTGATGTCCGCCGCGTACGCGGTCCGCGGGGCGCCGGCCGCGCCGAACGGCCGCTGCGCGATCCGCCCGTCCTCGGTGCGCGAGAAGACCGCGCCCCAGTGCTCGAGCTGGTACACGTCGCCGGGCGCCTCGTCGCAGAGGATCTGGATCGCGTCCTGGTCGCCGAGGTAGTCGGAGCCCTTGACCGTGTCGAACGCGTGCTCTTCCGGGCTGTCCTCGGAGGCGTTCCCGAGCGCCGCGTTGATCCCGCCCTCGGCCGCGCCCGAGTGGCTGCGAACCGGATGGATCTTCGAGAGGAGCGCGACGTCGGCGCCGAGATCGTGGGCCTCGATGGCTGCGCGCATGCCGGCGAGCCCAGCGCCCACTACGAGGACGTCGTGCGTCGCTTCCACGCTACGCGTCCAAGTTACGTCTTCTTGCCATGCAGGTCCGGGGCGCCATCTCGCGTGCCCCCGACGCTATCGAAAGCGAATGCCGCGCGGCCTCGTTACAACAGTCGCAGGTTCGCCCAAAACGCGCAGTCGCAGGCTCCTCCGACTCCGAGGGGCGGCCGTCGAGGCCGCCCCTCAGGGGTTGCTTGCGGCAGCGGCCATCACTAGCGCCGGACCACTCGCAGGAAGCGGGACCTGACGGTCCCTTCGTCGGAGTAGACCTCGACCTTGGCGACGAGGTGCTTGCCCCCAGCCTTGGCCGGAATTGCCCACGTGCACATGGCGATCCCGGTGCCGGTGACGAAGCCCTTGTCGACCCTCCGGATTCCGTGGTGGCCGATCTGAGCGGGACACGCCACGTCGCCGGACTGCACGACTTCCTGGGTGTCCTGGTTGACGATCCCGATCATCGCGGTGAAGGGCTTGCCTGCCTTCGGGCGCTTGGGGTCGGTCTGTACGGCGACCACCGCCAACGGGTATTCGTCGGCTCGGTCCTGCCGACCGGGCGCGCCCGCTCCGGGAGTTGCGGAGGCGGCCAGGCCGGCGGTGACGATCGCTACCGATACCGCCAGCCTCGTGCCGATTCTGTTGGGGAACTTCTCGTTCATGATTCACCTCCTTTCCTCGAGACGGTCTTGGTTTCTGTAGGGCGTGTCATGGACAGCGCTGCTTCTTCTCGCCGACGCAGCGATCCCGTCCTGGGCCGCCGTTCAGGCGATCCTTTCCGGGGCCGCCGTTCAGACGGTCGGCGCCTGGGCCCCCCAGCAGAACGTCGTTGCCTCGGTCACCGAGGATCACGTCGGGCCCGCCGCCGCCCGAGATCAGATCGGCGCCCTTGTACCCGTTCATCCAGTTCGAACCGCCGTCTCCGATGAGCCGGTCGCTGAACTTGGATCCGAACACGTCCTCGATGCTCGCGAACGTGTCGGTGCCGTACCCGACGGACGTTCCCGCCGCGAGGTCGACGGTCACGGGACCAGGCGAGAAGTCGAAATACACGAGGTCATTGCCCGAGCCTCCGTCGAAGGCGTCGTCCCCGTCGTCACCGTTGAAGTAGTCGTCTCCGCCACCGCCCGTCGACCGGTCACTGCCTTCGAAGCCGACGAACACGTTGCTGAGCTCGTTTCCCTCGAGGGTGTCGTCGAACTGGGAACCGGCGAGACCCTCGATATTGGCCAAGGTGTCGGTGCCGTCTCCCGTGGCGACGCCCGTGATCAGACTCGCCTGAACCGGTGCCGGTGCGTCGAAGAAGACTGCGATATCGTGGTCGTCTTCCGCGCCGTCGAGCTTGTCGTCGCCTGCGTCACCGGAGAGCAGGTCCTCGTCGGGGCCGCCGTCGACGTCGTCGTTGCCCTCGCCGCCGCAGATCAGGTCCTCGCCGGCAAGGCCGATGATCACGTCGTTGCCCGTGAGACCGACGATCACGTCGTCGTCACTCGTCCCGACGAGGAAGTCGTCGCCGGGTGTGCCGACCTGGGTCGGCGTCTCCTCGAGGCACTTCGGCACCTGACTCGCGGAGGCGCCGGCGCCCGAGGCCGTCAGCGCCGCAACTGCCAGCACCACGACAACGAGGATCGAGGCGGTGGCAGATCGCTTGTTGGTCGTTCCGGACATGAATCACCTCCTGTTGGTTTGCCGATCGAGCGGCCCTCGCAGGGCCGAGCGGCCAGCACTCCTGCCCCGCGCCCGGACGCCCGGCTCGAGCCGCCAGTGCGGCTCGCAGCCTTCGGCCCGAAAGACGGCGACAGCAGCGAGGTAGCGCTCCGCCTCCGTGATGAGATCCGTTCGCCTCGGTTCGTTCATGGGAACGAGGATGGGCGGCGCCGCTCACGCGCCACTCACGCGGCGCTCACATGCGGCAAAGGCGGTACGCGAAGGTCGCCAGCCGGGCCTCGCGGTGAGGCCCGGCTGGCGCTTGTCGAGAGCTCGCTATCCGGACGGCCAGCCCGCGATCGTGCCGAGCGGGTCGTTCCAGACGGAGTGGTACGCGGGCCCGTTCGGCGACGTCCCGAAGGGGACGGTGCCGATCGGAGCAGGGGCGTGGAAGTACTGCAGCTCGCCCCAGAAGCCCGGGAACGCGATCCACGCAGGGTGGTCGTCGCGAACGACGTGAACCTTCGTGTGGATGCCACCGGCCGCTGGCGGCCCGGCGACGTCTCCCTCACCGGTGTAGTCGACCGGCGGCGGGAGGCCCAGTGCACGAAGAAGCGCGAGGGCCTGGGGAGGGATGCAGGCGATGTTGATCGCATGCGTGCCGACGGAGAAGTAGTTCGCGTGCGATCCGGCGGCGACGTAGACGATCGGATGGTTACGGAGCCGGGGGGTCACGCTCCAGGAGCGCTGCTGGCCGAGGCAGTGCTGGCTGTAGCCGACGTAAAGCGGCTCCTCGTCGTCGGACAGGACGACGTTGACGACCTCCCAGTCACCCTCGTGCGCCTGCCAGAGAAAGTCCGACGGCGGGTGGGTGTACGAGTAGACGTCGTCGTAGTAGAAGTACCAGTACTGGAGCACGATCGCTCCCTCCGGCCGTGCGACGCGTGCATAGACGACGCTGCGGTGGTGGCCGGCCTCCTCGGCTGCGTCGTAGCACTCGAGCCCGCCCAGTGCGAGGAACGGCGAGCACGAGTCCTGGTTGAGCCGCCAGACACCCGTTCCCGGCCCCGGAAGGTCCCGGAGACGCGGATCCGGGTCGACCAGCACCCAGGTCGAGCCATTGAGCTGCTCGAGATCCGAATCGCGGACGAACGAGCGCACGTTGGTGGGCTCGAAGCGCTCGACCGGATCGAAGTGCGTCACGGGCTGGTACTTGTCCAGCAACCGATGGTCTGAATGCGCACTGGCGACGTTTGCGGCGCCGAGTGCGACGAGGAGCGCTGCGGCCAGGGAAACCGCTCCTCGCACTGCGTAGGTGGACATGCGTCACCTCCTGTCGGGGAATGTCGGCTCAAGGTGCGACGTCTCGCTCACGCGGCGCTCACACGCGGCTCACGCGCGCAACCTAGGAATCGACCTTTGACAGTGGTAGAACCGCCTCGGTGAAAGACGTCGAGTTCCGCGTCCTGGGGCCGTTCGAGGTTCTGGTGGAGGGACACGCACTCGAGTTGAGCAGGCGGAAGCAGCGCTCCCTCCTGGCTTTGCTGTTGCTCAATGCCGGTGAGGTCGTCTCCACGGACCGCCTCGTGGAGGAGCTGTGGGCCGGGAAGCCTCCGAAGGCGGCGCTCGGCTCGCTTCAGAACCTCGTGTCCGACCTGCGCAAGACCCTCGGGCGCGAGACCGTCCAGACTCGCGAGCCGGGCTACATGCTCGACGTCGATCCAGCCTGCATCGACTTGCACCAATTCGAGCGGCTCTTCGCGCAGGCGGCCGAAGGCGGCGACGCCGAAAGGCGCTCCTCCCTGCTGCACGAAGCGCTGGCGCTGTGGCGCGGGCCGCCGCTGGCGGATCTCGCGTTCGAGCCGTTCGCGCATGTCGAGGTTGCTCGCCTCGAAGAGCTCCGCACGGCGGCGCGAGAGGAGCTCGTCGAGGCGGAGCTCGAGCTGGGACGCCATTCCCAGCTCGTCGCAGAGCTGGAGACGCTCGTGGCCGAGAACCCGTTGCGCGAGCGTCTCCGCGGCCAGCTGATGCTCGCGCTCTACCGCTCGGGCAGGCAGGCCGAGGCGCTCGAGGCCTACCGGCAGGCGCGCGAGGCGCTGGTCGACGAGCTCGGGATCGAGCCGTCACCCGAGTTGCAGCAACTGGAGCAGTCGATCCTCCGCCAAGACCGGGAGCTCGATCTACCGGAGCCCGCGGCAGTGTCGGCCGCGCCGTCAGGCGAGGAGCGGCGCAAGACCGTCACCGTGCTCTTCGCCGACATCGTCGACTCCTCGAGCCTTCATGCCGCACTCGACCCGGAGGTCCTGCGGAGCGTCATGCGGCGCTACTTCGACACCGTCCGGACGATCGTCGAGCGGCACGGCGGGACGGTCGAGAAGTTCATCGGCGACGCGGCTATGGCGGTGTTCGGCGTGCCGCAGATGCACGAGGACGACGCCCTTCGGGCCGTGCGGGCTGCTGACGACCTGCGGGAGGCTCTGCTCGTCCTCAATGCCGATCTCGAGCGTGATCACGGGCTCGTGCTTCAGATCAGAACCGGGATCAGCACGGGCGAAGTGCTCGCCGGCGATGCTGCTGCCGACCAACCTTTTGCGACGGGGGCGGCGGTCACGGTTGCCATGCGCCTCCAGCAGGCGGCGCTTCCGGGCGAGACGCTGCTCGGCGAGGTCACCCACGCGCTCCTCCGGGACGCTGTGAGGTCCGAGCCGGTCGAGCAGGTCGAGGCCGGCGGCGCGCTCGGATTCGTCGATGCGTTTCGCCTCCTGACCGTCGGCGAGGGCAGCCGTCTTCAGGCCCCGGCCGGCGTGCCGCTCGTGGGCCGGCAGGCGGAGCTCGCTGCCCTGAGGATCGCCTTCCAGGCCATGCGCGACCAGCGGCGTAGCCGGGTCGTCGCCGTTCTGGGCGAAGCCGGAATCGGCAAGACTCGGCTCGTCTCCGAGTTTGTCTCAGCGGTCGAAGCGGAGGCGCAGTGCCTCGTTGGTCGCTGCGTCTCGTACGGCGAAGGAGCGACGTATCTGCCCCTGGCCGAGATCGTCCGCCAGGCAGCCCCGGCCCGCCCGCAGGCGACGATCGCGGCCCTGCTCGAGGGCGACGAGCAAGCGGCGCTCATCGCCGAGCGCATGGCGGAGCTCACCGGCCGAAGCGAGGGCTCTGCGCCGACAGGTGAGCTGTTCTGGGCGGTGCGGCGGTTCTTCGAGGCGCTCGCGGCGCAACGTCCGCTCGTCGTCGTCCTCGAGGACGTTCACTGGGCGGAGCCCACGCTGCTCGACCTGATCGAGTATTTCGGCGCGTGGGTCTCCGAGGCTCCGTTGCTCGTGCTTCTGATCGCGCGACCGGAGCTCCTCGAGAAGCGCCCGGGCTTGCGGTCGACCACCGAGACGATCTCTCTCGACCCGCTCTCGAGCGACGAGAGCGAGTCGCTGCTCGCCGACCTGGCGCGGGACGCCGACCTCCCCGAGGGCACACACGCCCGCATCCTCGAGGTGGCCGAGGGGAACGCACTCTTCGTCGAGCAACTGCTCGCCTATGTGACCGAGGACGTCGCCCCCGAGATCCTGGACGAATCCGTCCCGCCCTCGATCGAGGCGCTCCTCGCCAGCCGCCTGGATTCCCTCGAGCCGGAGGACCGCGCGGTCCTCGAGCGAGCCGCCGTCGTCGGCAAGGACTTCCCACGGACCGCGGTCCTGCACCTCTCGCCGCCCAAGACGCTGGCGACGCTCGATGCGCGCCTCGCGGCGCTCGAGCGCAAGGGGCTCATCCACGGGCGTCGCGCACGGTCGCAGGAGGACGGGTTCCGCTTCCACCACGTCCTGATCAGAGACGTCGCGTATGCCGGGATCACGAAGGAGCGTCGCGCCGACCTCCACGAGCGCCATGGCTCGTCGCTCGAGCAGCGCAGCGAGCCCGACGAGCTCGTCGGCTACCACTTCGAGCAGGCGCACAGCTATCGCGCGGAGCTCCGCCCCGGCGACCCGGAGTTGCCGAACCTTGCGCAGCGGGCGGGAGAACGCCTGGGCGCCGCCGGGATCCGCGCGTGGAAGCGCGCCGACACGCCGGCGACGATCAACCTCCTCGGGCGGGCCGCCGGGCTCTTGCCGCCTGAAAGGCAGGACCGGCTCGAAGTTCTGTGCGAGCTGGGTGTCGCCCTGAAGGAGGCCGGTAACTTCGAAGGCTGCGAGAAAGCACTTGTCGAAGCAAGCCAGGCTGCCGCCTCAACCCACGACCAGCGGATGCGTCAGCGAGCGGAGATCGAACTTGCCCACCTCCGCCTGTTCAGCGATTCGAAGAGCGGCTCAGGAGAGCTGCTCGAACTCGCGACAAAGGCGATTCCGCTGTTCGAGGAGCTAGGCGACGAGCGAGCGCTGGGCCGCACTTGGCGTCAGGTGGGGTACGTGCGGGGAGTAGAAGGGCGACTCGCCGATTGGCAAGAAGCCGAGGAGCGTGCGCTCGTTCACTACCGGCGCTCAGGCTGGTCGGCTTCCGGCTGCCTGGGCGAGTTGGCCGCCGCCCTCTTCTACGGTCCCACGCCCGTCGCGGAAGCGCTTGTCAAGTGCGAGGGGTTGCTCGACGAGGCAACCGACCGCGCAGGCAGAGCGAGCGTCCTCGCGTTCATGGGCGGTCTCGACGCGCTCGACGGACGCTTCGACGACGCTCGAGCCCGGGTGGACGAGGCCGACCGTACGTATGAGGAGATCGGAGAGCTCCGTGCCCGCGTGAACAACTGCGGACGGATCCTGGGTCGAATCGAGATGCTCGCTGGCGAGCCCGTCGCCGCAGAGCGCCTGCTGACGGACTGCTGCGCCGCTTTCGAACGAGCGCATGATCAGGCCGGGCTCTCGACTCTTGCGGCTGAGCTCGGCGACGCTCTCTACGTGCAGCGCCGCTATGAAGAGGCTGGCGGCTGGCTCGACTTGGCACAAACGCGCGCCCCAGTGGGCGACGTGAGCGCTCAGTACACGTGGCGGCGAGTGCGGTCGAAGCTCCTTGTCCGCGACGGCGCCCACCTCGAGGCGGAGACCCTCGCTCTGGAAGCAGCGCGCGTCGCGGGCGCAACTGACGCACTGCACGACCACGGGCGTGTGCTGCTCGATGTCGCGGAGGTCCTACGCATCTCCGGGCGACCGGCCGACGCGGTGGACGAGGTGGGGCGGGCCGTGAAGCTGTTCGAGCGCAAGGGCGACGTCGTTTCGGGACAAGCCGCGCGAGCGCTGTTGAGCGAGTTGACCGTCGCATGATTTTCCAGCTACACGAAGAGCCCCGTCACGGGGCTCTTCGCGAGCTGACCGGGTGGCATGCACGGAGTCCCGATCAAGGGCCTCCGCTGCCGCCGCCGTAGTTGGCCATCACGGCCGCGATGGCGACGTTGGCCAGAAAAATGACGATCCTGGCGAGCACGGGGTCACCTCCTTTCGAGGCCCCCGTGCTCGGACCAGGGCCAGTAGGCCGGGGCATGGCCGACTCTCGAGACCCCTGGAAGGGGCTCCGGGCTGGTGAGGTGCCGAGCGGTTTGGGGGCCTGCTCGGTTCTCCCTCGAGCCTAGGTCCGGAGGGCTCTCGGCGTAAGCGGGCAGACCCGGACCTGGAGCGACTACTGCCCCGAACTTCCTGCGCCGCGCACCCGGAGCCGGCGACCGGATTTGCGCCGCTGATTCGGTGGCTACCCCGCGCCGTCTCAGGGCTAGCCCCGTTGTCTCGGCGCGCCGCGCGTGTGACCATTTCTCCCGTGGTACCTACGTCCGGCTTCTCGTTGTCGCCGCGGGCATCGCGCTCGGAGTTGCGGCCTACAACTCCAGATCGACAACCTGGGGCCCGCCACCACGACCCTCAAAGCGGCAGCGAGCGTCGGAGCGGCATGGGCGTTCCTCGCAGCCGGCGTCGCCGCCTGGTCACGACGACCGGCCAACAGGCTGGGGCCGCTCATGGTCGCGACGTGCTTCGCGCTCCTGGCGCGGCAGCTCAGGTACAGCCACGAGGCACTCGCCTTCACCGTCTTCTTCGCCCTCGGTGAGCTTTGCTACGTGTTGGTCGCTCATACGGCGCTCGCGTATCCGTCAGGCCGAGTCACAGACCGGGCCGAGCGACTCTTTCTGAAGATCGCCTACGGGACGGTCCTCGCGTTTCCGCTCGCGATTCTCCTCGTCCACGACGGGCAGCAGCGGCTCCGCTACTTCAACCCCCTCCCCGCGTAAGAGCCTGCTCAGCATCCACGCCGACCGGTCTCGCCAGTTCGTTGCTGGACGCGTATGTCGTCATCGCGTACGGAGTCCTGGGGGCGATCTTCATCGGCCTCATCGCACGCAAGCTGTGGCTGGCTACTCCAAGGGCTCGCCGGATCCTGGCACCGCTCCTGCTCGCCGCAGCCTTCGCGGCTCTCTGGTCGGTGTACAACGGCGTTCTCACCTTCGCAGCACCGGCGCCGAGCTCCGTCACGCACAATCTCTTCTGGTGGCAGATCGCGGCGCTCACCGCCCTCCCGATCGCGCTCTTCGCAGGGCTGATCCGCTCGCGGCTCGCCCGGGCGGACATCGGCGACCTCGTTCTGAAGCTCGAGCACACGCCTCCCAGCGGCATTCGGGACGCGCTTGGCGACACGCTCGCACGATCCCACGCTCGAGGTCGTCTTCTGGCTACCGGATCGCCGCGAGTTCGCGGACGTCGACGGCCGTCCGGTGACGGTTCCCGAAGACGGGCCGGATCGTGCCGTCACGATGCTCGACCAGGGCGGCGAGCCGCTCGCCGCGCTCCTGCACGATCCCACGCTGCGAGACGAGCCGGAGCTGATCGACGCCGCGGCAGCTGCGGCTCGCTCGCGCTCGACAACGCGCGTCTCCACGCCGAGGTGCAGGCACAGCTCGCGAAGGTCAAGGAGTCGCGCGCGCGGATCGTCGCCGCCGGAGACGAGCAGAGACGCAGAATCGAGCGCGACCTGCACGACGGCGCCCAGCAGCGGCTGGTGGCGCTCGCCCTGGAGCTGAAGAGCGCGGAGCGGCACCTGGACCGAAGCGCCGACCCCGAGGTCGAGCGCCTGCTCGCCGCAGCAGCAGAGGAAGTACAGGTCGCCGTCGAGGAGCTCCGGCAGCTCGCCGGAGGCATCCACCCGGGGATCCTCACGCAGGGCGGGCTCACGGTCGCGCTCAACGCCCTCGCCGGGAAGGCACCCGTGCCCGTGACCGTGGAGGCGAACCTCGATCGACTTCAGCCCGAGCTCGAGGCGACCGCATACTTCGTCGCCTCCGAAGCCCTGACGAACGTCGCGAAGCATGCGCGAGCCTCGTCAGCTTGGCTGCGCGTCACGGTCGAGAATGGGACGCTCGTGATCGAGATCGCGGACAACGGCATTGGTGGCGCAGCTGCTGACGGCGGCACGGGCCTCCGCGGCCTGGCCGACCGGGTCGAGGCTCAGGGCGGGCGCCTGAGGATCGAGAGCCCGCGTGGAGGCGGCACGCGCATCACCGGGGAGATCCCATGCGCGTCGTGATCGCCGAAGACTCCGCGCTTCTGCGCGAAGGCCTGGCCAGGATCCTCGCCGAGGGCGACTTCGAGGTGCTCGCCCAGTGCGTGAACGCCGACGAGCTTCGCGATGCAGTGCGGCGACACAAGCCGGATGTCGCGGTGGTCGACGTGCGAATGCCGCCGACGCACACCGACGAGGGTGCGCGCGCGGCGCGAGAGATCAGAGACGAGTACCCGGAGATCGGCGTCCTGCTGCTCTCGCAGGTCGTCGAGGCAGCGCACGCCCTCGCGCTCTTCAGCGAGCGCCCCGAGGGCTTCGGCTACCTGCTCAAGGACCGCGTGCTCGAGATCGACGACTTCCTCGAGGCGGTGCGGCGAGTCGGGCGCGGTGGGACGGCCATCGACCCGGACGTGATCGCACAGCTGCTCGGCCGTCCGCGGGAGGACGATCCCCTCGCCGAGCTGACACCTCGTGAGCGAGAGGTGCTCGGCCTGATGGCGGAAGGCCTGTCGAACCGCGGGATCTGCGGGCGCCTCTTCCTGAGCCCGAAGACGGTCGAGGCCCACGTGAAGAACATCTTCATGAAGCTCGGCCTGATGCCCGCACCGGACGATCACCGCCGCGTCCTCGCCGTGCTCGCGTTCCTGCGCTCGTAGCGCCGGCAGGATTTTCGACCCCGTCGCGGTAACATCCTGAGCCGTGGCAAGGATGATGTTTCGGCTGCCACAGGCGGCCAAGGTGATCGAGAACCCGAGCGCCGAGGAGGTCAGGGCGCTGGCCGCCGAAATGCCGAACGCGAAACCGACGCGGCACGGCAACCTGAACGTGCAGACCGAGGTCGTGTCGCGCTCGAAGCGCTCCACGTTCATCGTCACCGACGAGCCCGACGGGCAGAACCAGGCGATCACGCGCGAGGAAGGCCACAAGTGGGCCGAGGCGCAGGACGCGTTCATCGCGGAGCAGGAGATGGTCGTGATCGACGGCTTCATCGGAAACGACCCGGACTTCCGCACGCCCGCAAGGCTGTACATCGAGGCGGCGAACGCGAACATCGCCGCCATGCAGCAGCAGCTCTACTTCACGCCCGGCGACGGCGACCACGAGCCCGAGCTGACCGTCGTCTACACGCCGAACCTGAAGGCCGAGGGCTATCCGGACGACCGGCTGATCGCGGTCGACCTCGAGCAGGGCGTCACGCGCGTCTTCAACTCCGACTACTTCGGCGAGTCGAAGAAGGGCGGGCTGCGCATGTGGAACAAGCTCGTCTACGACCGCGGCGGGCTACCGCTGCACGCGGGCTGCAAGATCATCCCGACGCCCGCCGGCCGCAGGGTCGGGCTGATCGTCGGCCTCTCCGGCACGGGCAAGACGACGACCACCTTCACGCGCCAGAACGGCTCGCTGCCGGTCCAGGACGATTTCGTCGCCTGGACGCCCGACGGGCGGATCATGGCCACCGAGAACGGCTGCTTCGCGAAGACGTTCGGGCTCAACCCGGACGACGAGCCGACGATCTACGGCGCGGTCACGCAGCCGGACTCGTACCTCGAGAACGTGTCCCAGCACGGCGACGAGGTCGACTTCTACGACACGAGCTACACGCCGAACGGCCGGGCGACGTTCCCCTTCGGCGTGATCGAGTCGGGCGTCGACGAGGAAGTCGACGAGGCGCACTTCCTGCTCATCCTGAACCGGAACGAGAACATCATCCCCGCGGTCGCGAAGCTCGAAGGACCGCAGGCGGCGGCCTTCTTCATGCTCGGCGAGACGCAGGGCACGAGCGCGGGCGGCGCCGACGAGGCCGGCGTGTTCCTGCGCGTGCCCGGGACGAACCCGTTCTTCCCGATGCCGCACGACCTCCAGGGCAACCGCTTCCTCGAACTGCTCGAGGAGCACCCGCTCGAGGTCTATCTGCTGAACACCGGACGCGTCGGCGGCGGTGACGACGACGAGCGCTCGACGAAGGTCAAGATCAAGCACTCGTCCGCGATCGTGAAGGGCATCGCCGAGGGCACGATCGAGTGGGTCGAGGATCCCGACTTCGGGTATCTGGTCGCCGCGTCGGTGCCGGGGATCGACTCCGAGGACATCGACATCCTGCAGCCGCAGCGGCTGTACGAGGCCACGGGACGCAAGCAGGACTGCGACGAGGGCATCGCGCGCCTCAAGGATGCCCGCGCCGAGTTCCTGGCCAAGTTCCCGAGCCTCTCGGCCGAGATCGTCAGCTCGGTTCACTAGCAGGCGTCGGGCCTCGAAGCGCGAATCCGTCGAGGTGGCGGACCGCGCCCTCATCGAGCGCTTCCTCGAATCGCCCGAGCTCTCGGACGCGACCCGTCGCGCGTACCGGGTCGACGTCGAGGAGTTCGCCGGCTGGCTGGGCCGGCGTGGTCAGTCGCTCGAGGACGTCGACGCGGCGACCCTGAGCGCGTACACGGCCGAGCTCGGTGCCGCGCGCCCGGGACGGGATCCGAGCAAGCTCGCCCCCGCGACGATCGCGCGCAAGCTGGCCGCGGTGCGCGCACTGCTGCGATTCGCGCTCGGGGCAGGACGCGTCCCCGACGCGCAGCTCGGGCCCAGGCGCGCCCGCCGCCTACCGGATGCGCCGAAGTCCGACGAGGTCGACGCGGTGCTCGATCAGCACGCGGGCGTCGATCGGCTTGCGCTTCGCAACCGTGCGCTGCTCGAGCTCGTCTATTCGGCCGGGCTGCGCAGCCGCGAGGCGGTCGACCTCGATCTCGGCGACGTCGACTTCGAACAGGAGACGGTGCACGTGCGAGGCAAGGGCGGCAAGGAGCGAGTCGTCCCGCTCGGCGAGGAGGCCGCGTACCGGCTGCGGCTCTACCTGCATGACGCACGTCCGCAGCTCGTCAACGGCGCCGAGGACGCGCTGTTCGTCTCCGCGCGCGGGCGGCGACTCGACACGAGCACGCTCAGGCGGCTGTTCCCGCACCCGCACCGGCTGCGCCACGCGTTCGCAACGCATCTGCTCGAGGGCGGCGCCGACCTGCGGGTGATCCAGGAGCTGCTCGGCCACAGCTCGCTGTCGACGACGCAGACGTACAGCCACGTGGACGGGAAGCGGCTGCGCAAGGTCTATGACCGCGCCCACCCGAGATCCTGAAGTCGAAGGGTTCCTCGCCGTCTCCGCGGCGCGGCTGGCGCCTCGAACCGTGGAGGCCTATCGACGCGACCTGGCTGCGCTGACGGACTTCCTCGGCCACAAGCCCTCGCAGGCGACGCCCGAGGAGCTCGAGCGCTACGTAGCCGAGTTGCGCGGGCGCGGGCTGGCGGCGACGACGATCGTGCGCCGCATGGCCGCCGCGAGGTCGTTCTACCGCCATCAGGTCCTGATCGGCACCCAGGAGGCGAATCCCGCCGCGGACATCGGCCTCCCGCGCCGGGCGCGCCGCCTGCCGCGCACGCTTTCGCCCGGCGAAGCCGAACGGCTCGTCGAGGCGGCGAACGGGACCGCCCCTCGCGATCTCCGCGACCGCGCGCTCGTCGAGCTGCTCTACGGAGCGGGGCTACGGGTCAGCGAAGCGGTCGGCCTCGAGCGAAACGGGGTCGATCTGGAGGAACGGCTCGTCCGCTCCATCGGGAAGGGCGGCAAGGAGCGGATCGTGCCGCTCGGGCGCAGCGCGGCCGACGCCCTCCGCCGTTATCTGAGCCGCGGCCGGCCGTTCCTGGACAAGCGCCACCGGCCGGAGCTGTTCCTGAACGCCAAGGGCGGCCCGCTGACGCGCGCCGGCGCGTTCCTGATCCTGCGCCGCCTGGCCGGGAAAGCGGGCCTCGAGCCGACGCGAATCCACCCGCACCTGCTCCGCCACTCGTTCGCCACGCACCTGCTCGAAGGAGGCGCCGACCTACGGAGCGTCCAGGAGATGCTCGGCCACGCGGACCTCGCCACGACCGAGCTCTACACGCATGTGACCGACCGCAGGCGCCGCGAGGCCTACTTCTCCGCGCACCCGCACGCGAAGAGAACACTCAAGGTTTCCGGCGAAGCGCCGATGGCAACACCGAAGAAGGATGGCGCAGCTTGACCCGCACATGGCAGTGCTTTTCGCCCTCACGAGCGGCGTCGGCTATCTGATGATCATGAGCGGCGTCGGCAAGAGCATGCTCGACTGGAAAAAGCGCCGCACGTGCCCTTCATGCGGGCGTACGCCCTGCAGCTGCTGCTAGCGCCGAGCCGCGCCCTTCTTTCTCAGCCGCTCGCCGATCTTGCCCGCGGCCGCGCGCAGCTCTCGGTCCTGCTCGTCGTCGTCTGCGATCGAGCCCAGGAGCAGGATCGTCTCGCGCTGCGGAGAGCCATGGTCGAGGCAGATCACCGCGAGCCTGCGCACGGCCTGGTTGTCGTCGTGCGAGGCGAGCTCGTGGAGGAGCGAGCGCACGTCGTTGACGAGCCCGGGATGCTCGCGCGAGAGAAGCTCGAGCGAGATCAGCGCAGAGCCGCGGCACGCGGGGCTCTCGTCCTCGAGCCCGCGCCGCAGGAGCTCCGTCTTCTGCCGGAAGCGGAACTGCCCGATCGCCCGGTACGCGACTGCGCGCTCGCGGTAGTCCGGCGAACGGATGGAAGCCTCGAGCTCGTCCTGCCAGCGAGTGCGGAGATCCGCGAGCTCACGCTCCGCGCCCTGGCCTGCGAGCGAATCCGCCTGCGCGGCGGCTGTCGCGAGCTCAGACAGCGGACAACGACCGCGGGTCGGGCCCGACGTAGCGATCTGCAGGCCTGAACAGCCGACCGGTCTGCTTCTGCTCGAGAATGTGCGCTGACCAACCCGCGACGCGTGAGCAGGCGAACATCGCGGGTGTCAGGTCCGGCGGCACGTCGGCGGCGTCAAGGAGCACGGCGGAGTAGAACTCGACGTTCGTCGCGATCACGTAGTCCGGCTTTCTCTCGTGGAGCTCGGCCAGCGCCGCCTCCTCCAGCGCCTCGGCGACCTCGATGCGCGGCGAACCAACCTCCTGAGCTACGCGCTTCAGGATCCGCGACCGAGGATCCTCGGCGCGATAGACGCGATGGCCAAAGCCCATGATCCGACCGTGCTGCTCGAGGATGTTCTTGACGTAGCCCTCGGGGTCGCCCGTCTTCGCGACCTCGTCGAGCATCGGCAGCACACGTGCGGGCGCCCCGCCGTGGAGCGGTCCGCTCAGCGCGCCGACGGCCGCTGACATGGCGGCGCCGCAATCGGCGCCGGTCGAGGCGACCACCCGCGCGGTGAACGTGGAGGCGTTGAGGCCGTGCTCCGCGGTGCAGATCCAGTACGTGTCGATCGCCTTGACGTGATCCGGGTTCGCCTCGCCGCGCCACCGAAGCAGGAACTTCTCGGCCGCGGTCTCGCCCTGCGCCACGACGTCGTCCGGCGCCGCCTCGCGTCCTTCCGCGAAGGCGGCCGAGCGCGCCACGATCCCCATCATCTGCGCGGACAGCCGCCCGAGGTCGGTGCGCGCCTGTTCGTCGTCGATGTCGACGAGCTTCTGGAGTTTCCACTCGCCCGCGAGGTGCGCGACTTCGGACTGGAGGTCGGCAGGCGCATTCCCGGTCAGGCCTTTCGGCACGTACGGCTCAGGGTCGGGCATCCTCGAGTCGATGTCGTCGTCGACGAGAAGCCCCCACACGTTCTCGTAGGGGTAGCGCCCGACGAGATCCTCGATGTCGTAGCCGCGGTAGCGGAGCGCGCCGCCCTCCCGATCGGGCGCGGCGATCGCCGTTTCGACCGCGACGACGCCCTCGAGTCCTGGCTTGAAGTCGTTCATCCGCTCGAAATCTATCGGTAGAGTCGCCGCCGATGGCCCACCGAGTCACCCTGATCCCGGGCGACGGCACCGGCCCGGAGCTGAGCGAGGCGACGCGCCGCGTCCTCGAGGCGACCGGCGTCGAGTTCGACTGGGACGTCCAGTACGCGGGCAGCGACGTCATGGAGCAGTACGGTGGGAATCCGCTGCCTGAAAGCGTCCTGGACGCGATCCGGGCGAGCGGCGTCGCGCTCAAGGGCCCGATCACGACCCCGGTCGGAGGCGGCTTCCGCTCGGTCAACGTCGCGCTCCGGAAGGGCCTCGACCTGTACGGACAGGTGAGGCCGTGCAAGAGCTATCCCGGAGTCCGGTCGCGCTACGAGGACGTCGACCTCGTGATCGTCCGCGAGGCGACCGAGGATCTCTACGCGGGCATCGAGTACGAGGTCGGCTCGGCAGAGGCGACGGAGCTGGCCGAGTGGATCCGCGCCCACGGCGGCCAGCTGCCCGACGACTCGGGGATCTCGATCAAGCCGATCTCCGTCGAAGGCACGCGCCGGATCGTCCAGTTCGCGTTCGACTACGCGCGCCGGCTCGGCCGCCGCAAGGTGACGACCGTGCACAAGGCGAACATCATGAAGTTCACGGACGGGCTCTGGCTCCAGGTCTCCCGCGAAGTCGCGGAGCAGAACACGGACATCGACTTCGAGGACCGCATCGTCGACAACCTCTCGATGCAGCTCGTCCAGCGGCCCGAGGAGTACGACGTGCTCGTGCTCCCGAATCTGTACGGCGACATCGTCTCCGACCTTGCCGCAGGCCTGGTCGGCGGGCTCGGCCTCGCCCCGGGCGGGAACTTCGGCACCCAGGCGGCCGTCTTCGAGCCGACGCATGGTTCCGCGCCGAAGTACGCGGGCCAGAACAAGGTGAACCCGATGGCGATGATGCTCTCCGGCGTGCTCATGCTCCGGCATCTCGAGGAGGCCGACGCGGCCGACCGGCTCGAGGGCGCGATCGCAGCCGTCATCGCCGAGGGCAGGAGCGTGACCTACGACATGAAGCCGTCGCGCGACGATCCGACCGCGGTCGGGACGAGCGACGTGGCGGACGCGATCATCGAGCAGATGGGGGTACGAGTTTGAGCCAGCGGCGCAAGGTGACCGTCGTCGGAGCCGGGAACGTCGGCGCGACGTGCGCGCAGGAGCTCGCGCGGCGCGACTACTGCGACATCGTGCTCGTCGACATCAAGGAGGGGCTGCCCGAGGGCAAGGCGCTCGACATCAACCAGGCCGGCGCCGTGCTCGGCTACGAGCCGAACGTGACCGGCTCGACGAGCTACAAGGCGACGGCCGGGTCCGACGTCGTCGTGATCACGGCCGGCCTGCCGCGCCAGCCAGGGATGAGCCGCGACGACCTCGTGACGACGAACGAGAAGATCGTCGGCTCGGTCACCGAGGCTGCCGTCGCCCAGTCGCCCGACGCGATCCTGATCATCGTCTCCAACCCGCTCGACGCGATGTGCCACGTCGCCAAGAACGTCTCCGAGCTGCCCAAGGAGCGCGTCTTCGGCCAGGCGGGGATCCTCGACACGGCCCGCCTGCAGACGTTCATCGCCTGGGAGACGGGCTCGTCCGTGAAAGACGTGCAGGCAACCGTCCTCGGCGGCCACGGCGACCAGATGGTCTCGGTCGTCTCCGCGACGACGGTCGGCGGCGTGCCGCTGAGCAAGCTCGTGGCCGAAGACCGGATCGACGCGATGGTCGAGCGCACGGCCAAGGGCGGCGGCGAGGTCGTCGACCTGCTCGGCACCTCGGCCTGGTACGCGCCCGGCGCCGCATCGGCGCAGATGGTCGATGCGGTCATGCTCGACGAGAAGCGCGTGCTCCCCTGCACCGCCTATCTCGAGGGCGAGTACGGAATCGACGGCCTGTACATGGGCGTTCCGGTCAAGCTCGGCGCGGGTGGGATCGAGGAGATCGTGGAGCTCGACCTGAACGACGAGGAGCGCGCGGCTCTCCAGACCTCCGCAGAGGCCGTTCGCGAGGTCGTCGGGGTCCTCAGCTCCTAGCATGGAGCTCGGCCTCAGCGGGCGCACTGCGATCGTGTGCGGCTCGTCCGCCGGGATGGGCCTCGCCACCGCGGAGGCGCTCAGCGCCGAGGGCGCCAACGTCGCCATGTTCGCGCGCCGGCGCGATGAGCTCGCGCGCCAGGCGGAGCGCCTCGGAGCGCTCGCAGTCCGCGGCGACGTCACGAACCCGAAGGATCTGAAGCGCCTCGTCGAGAAGACACTCGAGGCGTTCGGCGGCATCGACATCCTCGTCAACAACAGCGGCGGCCCTCCGCGCACGACCGCGCTCGAGATGACCGACGAAGACGTCGAAACCGCGGTCGAGTTGCTCCTCCTCTCCGCGATCCGACTGACGAACCTCTGCCTCCCCCACCTCCGCCGGAGCGGTCAGGGGCGGATCATCAACATCGAGTCCAGCTCGGTCCGCGAGCCGCTCGACAACCTCGCGCTGTCCAATTCAGTGCGGCCGGGCGTGATCGGCTGGGCGAAGACGCTTGCCCGCGAGGTCGGCCCCGACGGGATCACGGTCAACTCGATCGCACCGGGCCGGATCGAGACCGAGCGCCTGGCCGAGGCGTTCGTCAACCGCTCGCGCGCCGAGGAGATGGCGTTCATCCCGCTGCGCCGCTTCGGCCGGCCGAAGGAAGTCGCTGAGGTGATCTGCTTCCTGGCCTCCGAACGGGCCTCCTACGTGACGGGCACCGTCATCCCGGTCGACGGCGGCGTTACTCGCTCGCTGCTCTGAGCCACACCTACGCGCCGCCCGTATCCTGAGGAAATGGCCCGCTTCTTCAAGTTGCTGCTTGCCGGAGGCCTCGTCCTGGCAGCCGTTGCAGGTCTCCTCTACATCATCCCCTCGAACGAGTACATCTTCCTGCCCGACAAGGCTCGGCCGCTCGCGCCGTACGTCACGGTGCAGGGAGAGCGCTCCGACCGCAACGGTGGCGGGATCTACTACGTCGCGGTCCAGGTGAAGAAGGCGAGCCTGCTCGAGAAGCTGTTCCCGGGTCTCCGCGAGGGCTCGACGCTCGTTCCCGCCGCGGCTGTCGTCGCGCCCGGCCAAAGCGACCGGCAGCATCAGCGCCAGGAGCTGCGGGCGATGGCGCAGTCCCAGGAGATCGGTGCAGCCGTCGCTCTCAAGGAGCTCGGCTACCGAGTGCCGATCAAGTCGCCGGGGACCGTGATCGCCGACGTGAACCCGAAGGGGCCCTCGGCGGGCAAGCTGCGCGCGAACGACACGATCGCGGCCGTGGACGGCCACCCGACCCCGTCCCTCCCGGCTCTCCGCCGCCAGATCACGAGGCACCGCCCGGGCCAGAGCGTCGCGCTCACGGTGCGCCGCGACGGCACCGTCCGCAGGGTCGACGTCAAGACCGCGCCGGATCCCCAGGACAAGCAGCGCTCGATCATCGGCGTGCTGACGAGCTGCGCGCTGCAGACCCCGACGAAGATCTCGCTTCCCGTGCCGGTGCACATCGACCTCGGCCAGGTCGGCGGGCCGTCGGCAGGGCTCGCCTTCGCGCTCGACGTCGCCGAGAAGCTCGGACACGATGTCGACCACGGCCACAGGGTGGTGGCGACCGGCGAGATGTGCATCGACGGCTCGGTGATCCCCGTCGGCGGCCTCAAGCAGAAGACGATCGGCGCCAGGCGCGCCGGAGCGGACGTCTTTCTCGTTCCCGCTGGGGAAAACGCACAGGAGGCGCGCCGATACGCAGGCAACATGCGCGTCATCCCTGTGCACACTTATCGACAGGCGTTGCACGTGCTGGCAACGCTGAACTGAAAGCATCGGAAATCCGCAAATTTCGGCAGTTTGATCATGCCGGAATTTGCTCAGTTTTCGTCCGTCGGGACTCTTGAAACTCGAAGCACTAGCCCTCATGATCCCCCGATTGCTGGGTACGCGCGGTAGGGAGCAAAACAGACTGTGGCCAAAAAGACTAAAGCAAGCTGTAATCTTTGCTACTTCAGGCAGGCGGGCCTATGCGCCCTCCCCGAGTCCCCCTGCCCGACCTTTCGCCCGGTCGGCAGAGGCGCTCTCTCTCCCCCGCAGCAGGCCAGCCTGATTCCGCGGGTCGCCCAGCACGCCGCCTAGCGGCGCGCTGGCCGGCCCGCAGAGTTTCATCCCACTCGGGGGTCTTTAGACTCGGCTCATGAGTCTGTTTCGCCGTCCCAGCGGGTCGGCCGAGGACTGGCAGCCTCGCCTCTACGCGATCGCGATCGGGCTCGTCCTGATCGTGCTCTGGCTGATCGCGTTCATCGTCAAGAACAACGACCCGGTCAAGATCGACTTCGTCCTGTTCTCCACGCATGCGCGGTTGATCTGGCTCTTCATCCTCCTGATCGCGATCGGGTTTCTCGGCGGAGTGTTGGGCTCGCAGCTCTATCGCCGAAGACGTCAGTCCGGACGTTCACGGCTACCGGAGAATTGAATCGACCTAGGCCGCGCGGCCGAGCACGATCGCCGCGCGAACGGCTGAGGCCAGGCGGCGGACGCCTTCCTCGATCGCGGCCGGCGACTCGTAGCTGAACGCGAGCCGGAGCGCTCGTTCCCCGCCCGGCCCACAGAAGAAATCGGAGCCGGGGACGAACGTGACGCCCTCCGCCCGCAGGTCCGAGGCCGCGATCCCGTCCGGGAGATCGACCCAGAGGAAGTAGCCGCCCTCAGGGACCTCCCATGTCGCCTCCGGTAGATGCCGTTCGAGCGCGGCGACCATCGCGTCGCGGCGCTCTCGCAGCAAGCTGTTGATGCGCTCGAGATTCGGCTCGAAGCTTCCGCGGCGCAGGAACTCGTACACAGTCGCCTGCGAAAGCAGCGCAGGGGTGATGTACGACGCGGTCGCAGCCGCAACGACCCGCTCGGCGAGCGCGGTCGGCAGGACGAGATAGCCGACCCGGAGCCCCGGAGCGACCGTCTTCGAGAAGGACGAGCTGTAGGCGACGTTCTCTCCGCGGGCCAGCTCGAACACAGTTGGCGGCGACTTGCCCTCGAAGCGGACGAGGCCGTACGGGTCGTCCTCTAGCACGAGCAGGCCGTTCCGCGCGCGATCCGCGAGCTGCTTGCGGCGGTCCTTGGACAGCGTCCGGCCGGTCGGGTTCTGGAACGTCGGGATCGTGTAGAAGAACGCGACGCCTCCGTCCACGGCCGGCTCCTCGTCGAGCGGGACGCAAATGACCTCGGCCTCGAGCTCGGCGAGGATCTTCAACGGCCGGTCGTAGGTCGGCGCCTCGACGATCACCGTCCCGATCGGCGAGAGCAGCTCTGCGAGGAAGCGGAAGCCCTGGAGCGAGCCGTTCGTGAGGACGACTCGCTCCGGCTCCACTCGGTGGCGGTCGGCGATCCATTCGCGGAGAGGCGCGTAGCCGCCGGCCGGGCCGTAGTTCAGCGCGGTGGCGCCGTCCCGCTCGATCGCGGCGCGCGCGCAGTCGGCGAGCTCGTCGAGCGCGAGGCACTCGGGCGCCGGAACGCCGCGGGCGAGGGAGATCGGCTCCACGAGAGGCACCCTAGAATCCGGCCCGGACAGGAAGCTTGTCGCCGCTAGGCGAGCGTGCCCGCAGTCTCGGCTGCGAGCTCGGCGACCTCGGTCGGTGTCGTCCCGACCTTGACGCCTGCGGCCTCGAGCGCGGCCTTCTTCGCCTGGGCGGTTCCCGACGAGCCGGTGATGATCGCGCCCGCGTGGCCCATCGTCTTGCCGGGCGGCGCCGTGAAGCCGGCGACGTAGCCGACGACCGGCTTCGACATCTCGGCCTCGATGTAGCGCGCGGCCTTCTCCTCTTCGTCGCCGCCGATCTCGCCGACCATGACCACGACCTCGGTCTCGTCGTCTTCCTCGAACTTGCCGAGGATGTCGATGAACGACGAGCCCACGACCGGGTCGCCGCCGATCCCGACGATCGTCGAGTTCCCGAGCCCGCGCTGGGCCAGCTCGTAGCCGATCTGATACGTGAGCGTCCCCGAGCGGCTGACGAGCCCGATCCGGCCCTCCGCGAGCACGTCGGCCGGGATGATCCCGACGTTCGCCTTGCCCGGCGAGAGCGCGCCCGGGCAGTTCGGGCCGAGCATCGTGATCCCCTTCGGCTTGATGTAGTTGTAGATCCGCAGCATCTCGTGCGCCGGTAGCCCTTCGGCGACGCAGATCACGGTCTCGATACCCGCGTCGACCGCCTCGTAGATCGCGTCGGCCGCGAAGCGCGCCGGGACGAAGACGAGCGTCGTGTTCGCGCCCGTTTCTGCGACCGCGTCGGCGACCGTGTTGAAGACGGGAATTCCTGAGACGTCCTGGCCACCCTTACCGGGCGTCACGCCGGCGACGACGTTCGTCCCGTAGTCGCGGTTGCGGACGGCGTGGGACGAGCCCTCCGAGCCGGTGATGCCCTGGACGACGAGCTTCGTCTCGTTGCCGACGACGATCGCCACGACTAGGCCTTCCTCCCGCGCATGATGATCGCCGCGCTCTCGAAGAGCCCGTCCTCGGTGCGATCGGCCAGCAGCTCGCGGACGCGAACGGCGTCTTCCGGGGGAGTCTCGGCCCGCTCGAGCCATGGCTCCAGGGGCAGGCGTCGGTGCACGATGTCCAGCTCGTCGATCTCAAGCCCCGCTGCCTCGAAGAAGCCACGCCACTCCTCCTCGCTGTAGCAGCGCACGTGGCTCGGGTCGTGCAGGCGCTCGGCTTCTTCGACCTGCTCGCCCAGGTACAGGTTGTCCTGGACGACGACCCGGTCGCGCGCAACGCGGGCCATCTCCCGCACCGCGAGCACGACGTCCTCGAAATGGTGCGCCGCGATCCGGCAGACCGAGACGTCGAAGGAGTCATCGGCGAAGGGGATGTCCTCGCCTCGCGCGACGACGTCGGGCTCCATGCCCGGTGCAGGGTCGAGCGTGATCACGTTCGCGCCCATCTCGCGCAGGCGACGCGCGACGTGGCCGCCGCCGGTCGCGACATCGATCGCGGTGACACCGGGCGCGGGCTCGCACAGCTCGACGACGCGGTTGAGGTCCGGCCCGGCCTTGTGCGTCGGGCTCTCGCGCATCGCCTGTGCTCGCCGCGACCAGGTATCGGTCACCGGGCCAGCTCCACGGCTCGCCTCGCCGCGTCGAGCATCGTCGCCTCGACGTGGATGTTGTCGCGGCCCGAGTCCTCTAGGGTCTGCCGTCCTTCCTCCGCGTTCGTCCCGTCGAAGCGGACGACGATCGGGTGCTCGATCTTCGTCTGGTCGAGCGCCTGGAGCATCCCCTCGGCCACGACGTCGCAGCGCGTGATGCCCGCGAAGATGTTGAAGATGATCGACTTGACCTGCGGGTCGGCGCTGATGATCTCGAGCGCATCGACGACGCCCTGCGCGTCACCGCCCCCGCCGAGGTCGCAGAAGTTCGCGGGCTTCCCGCCGGCCAGCGCGATGACGTCCAGTGTGGACATGACGAGACCGGCCCCGTTGCCGAGAATCGCGACCTCGCCATCGAGCTTCACGTAGGTGACGCCCTTCTCGCGAGCGGCGCGCTCCTCGGGCGGGTACGCCTCCAGGTCGCGCATCTCCGCGATGTCCGGGTGCTTGTAGAGCGCGTTGTCGTCGACCGTGAACTTCGAGTCGAGCGCCTTCACCTGACCATCGGGCGTGACGATCAACGGGTTGATCTCGCAGAGCATCGCGTCAGCGCCGATGAATGCGTCGTAGAGCTTCCCGACGATCGCCAGGATCTGCTTCTGCTCGTCGGGATCGTCGATCCCGGCCGCGTAGATGAGCCTGCGCGCCTGGTAGGGCTGGAAACCCTCGAGCGGGTCGACGTGGAGCCGCGCCAGCGCCTCGGGCCGCTCGGACGCGACCTCCTCGATGTCGATCCCGCCCTCCTTCGTGAGCATGAACAGGGCCTTCTTCTCGCCGCGGTCGAAGGTGACCGAGAGGTAGTACTCGCGCTCGATGTCCGAGGCCTGCTCGATCCAGAGCTTGCGGACGACGTGGCCGTTGATGTCCATGCCGAGGATCGCCTCTGCGTGCTGCGCGGCCTCGTCGGGCGAGTTGGCGAGCTTGATCCCGCCGGCCTTGCCGCGGCCCCCGGTGAGCACCTGGGCCTTGACGACGACCTGCGTGCCGAGCTCCTCGGCGGCTGCGCGAGCCTCGTCGGGAGTGGTCGCCAAACGACCCTCCGAGACGGGAATCCCGAAGCGGCGAAAGAGCTCCTTGCCCTGATGCTCGTAGAGGTCCACCGGCGCGCGCGACTCTAGCTTAGAGTCCCTGCGTCACCGACCAAGGAGGCGCGAATGAGCGAGCATGAGACGACCCTCACCGAAGACGAAATCCGCGGCGAGTCGACCGAGATGGGCGGCGAAGAGGCGGAAGAGGGCGACAGCGACGGCACCGACTCCGGCGGAGACAGCGACGGGACGGACAGTGGCAGCGACTCCGACGCCGACGGCTCGGACAGCGATTCCGACGGCAGCGACTCGTAGCAGCGCGCTTCAGCGCTGTGTTGCACCCGTCGAAGCAGAGCGCTTCTTCGGTGGGTATTGGGAGCGAGAGCCCCTCCTCGTTCCGCGCGACGAGGAGGGCCGCTTCCTCGACCTGCTCTCGATCGCCGAGGTCGAGCGGCGGGTCGCGGCCGGCGGGCTCCGGCACCCCGCGTTCCGGGTCGTCAAGGAGGACGCGAAGATCGTTCTCGGCGACTACGCGGAGGACATCCCGTGGACGCCGACGTCGTTCTCCGGGAGCGCCCGGGTCGAGCGGGTCGCGGCGCAGTTCGAGAACGGAGCGACGATCGTCCTCCAGGCCCTGCAGCTGCAGCACCCGCCGCTCGCCGACTTCTGCCGGGAGCTCGAGCGCGAGCTCGGCCATCCGGTGCAGGCGAACGCGTACTACACGCCGTCGAGCGCGCAGGGCTTCAAGGTTCACCACGACACGCACGACGTGCTGTGCCTCCAGGTCGAGGGCGAGAAGCGCTGGCTGGTCTACCCGCCCGTCCTCGAGCTGCCGCTGAAGAACCAGAAGTACTCGGCCGAGCTGGGCGAACCGGGCGATCCGGTCCTGGACGTCACGATGCAGGCCGGCGACACCCTGTACCTGCCGCGCGGCTGGCTCCATCAGGCGATGACGTCGGACACGGCTTCGCTGCACCTGACCGTCGGCATCAACGTCGCGACCTGGCGCGACGCGGTTCGGGACGCGGTCGAAGAGGCTGCGGAAGAGGACCTGGTGTTCCGGCGAGGCGTGGACGCGGACGGAGCGGCTCCCGACGGGCTCCTCGAGGCTCTCGCCGCCCGGCTCACACCCGAAGCGGTCGCGCGGCGGCAGCGCCGGTCGTTCGTCGAGGGTCGCCGGGCGATCCGCGGAGATGCGTTCGATCAGCTGCGGGCGCTCGAGGAGCTCGATTCCGAGACAGAGCTCGAGCGCAGGGAGAGCGTGATCGCAGACCTCGTCGTCGACGACCGCCAGGCGCGGGTCTCCTTCGAGGGCCGGACGCTGAGCTTCCCGCCGCGCGTGGCGGCCGAGCTCGAATACCTGCTCCGGGTCGAGGAGTCGTTCACGGCCGCCGACCTTCCCGGGCGGCTCGACGAGGAGAGCCGGCTCGTGCTCGTCCGGCGCCTCGTCCGGGAGGGCCTCCTCCGGATCAGGCTGGACTGACGACGAAGCGCGGCGGCCGCTCGAGCGACTCCGAGCTGCACGTGAGCCGGGTCAGGTCTCCCGGCTCGCGGTCGACGCGCACCTCGTGTGTCTCGCCGTCGACGGCGAAGGTGACGCAGGTCGACCCGTTCGCCCGCTCGACTCGTCGCAGGACGAGGTCGTCGATCCCGACAAGGCCCGTCTGCTCTCGCACCGCGCGCTCGGCTGCCTGGACCGCGAACGAGTAGATCGACCGCCCCCGGTAGCTCGCCATCTGGATGCGCCGCGCAAGGTGCTCGTCGAGGACCGACCCGGCCGTCTCGCGATCGACGCGACCGTAGTAGAGCCCCTCCGGAAGGCAGACGAGGTTGCCGGCGAACCGGTCGCCTCCGATGTGCGACACCTGCCAGACCCAGTCTGGCTCGAGCTCGTCCCGGAGCGCCTCGTAGAGCGGACGCCCGTAGCGCACGCAGCACGGGTCGTGCTTGCCGTGCGTGCAGACGAGGAGGAGCGGATGGCCTGCGGGCTTTCCGTCGAGGAGGTCGAGCCCGCGGAGGTCGTCGTACGCCTCGAGCTCGGTCTTCGTGACGGCCGTCGCGCCCGGCCTCGATGTGGCCGTGAAGGCGACGAGCTCTGGCCGGCCTCTCCGATCCGGGCGCCTGACGAACAGGAGCCGGCCGTGCGGAACCGAGCGGACCTGCTCCCGCAGGTGCTGCTTGACCTGGTCGGTGAGCCCGCTGCCCGTGAGCGCATCCCGGGCCCAGAGCCCCCGGTACTCGATCAGGAACCAGTTGTCGATTCGACTGGCAGTCGCGGCGAGCGGCTCGTCGTTCTCGCGCGAGAGGTCCGCGCAGAAGGGCCCGCGATCCGTCAACCCTCGTCCTGCGTGACCAGGCAGAGGACCTGGCCCGTCGTGACCGCCTGGCCCGGTTCCACGGAAAGCTCGGACACGATGCCTGCTCGCGGCGACGTGATCTCGTTCTCCATCTTCATCGCCTCGACGACGATCACGACCTGGCCCGGCACGACCTCGTCGCCCTCGGCGACCTCGACGGCGAGCACGGTCCCCTGCATGGGCGTGACGATCGCGTCGCGGGCAGCGCCGTGGTGGCCCTGCTGTGCGTCCCGGTGTCGCCGGCGCCGCGCGAGCTCGGCGTGCGGCGGCTCGGGCTCGAGCAGCGTGACGTCGAAGCGGCGACCCTCGATCTCGGCCCGGATGTTCCGCCCTTGAAGGCGTCCGTCCGACGCCGCCGGTACGCTCGTTGTCAAATGAGACAACTGCTCAGCTTGTTCGGCAAGCTCCTCCGATTCGACGATCCCGTGGCACGTCTCGCCCGCGCCGAAGCACGCGTGGCCGAGCAGCGCGCGGTGGAAGCCAACGAGTGTCGTGACTCCTTCGATCTCGTACTCCGCGAGCGCCCGGAGCATTCGCCGTCTCGCGTGCTCGCGGTCGACGTCGTGAACGCAGAGCTTCGCGACCAGCGGGTCGTACAGCCCGACGACCTCGCTGCCTTCCCTGACTCCCGAGTCGACCCTCACCCCGGGGCCGGCCGGCTCCCGGTAGCCCGTGATCCGCCCGGGCGCGGGCAGGAAGCCGGCGGACGGATCCTCGGCGTTGATCCGGCACTCGATCGCGTGCCCGTTCAGCCGAACGTCCTCCTGGCTCAGCGATAGCGGCTCACCGGCCGCGATCAGCACCTGCTCGCGGACGAGATCGAGGCCTGTCACGAGCTCGGTGACCGTGTGCTCGACCTGGAGGCGCGTGTTCATCTCGAGGAAGAAGTACTCGCCCTCGCTCGAGAGGAGGCCTTCGATCGTCCCCGCCGAGCGGTACCCGACGGCACGGGCGGCGTCGACCGCGATCCGGCCGATCTCGGCGCGGAGCTCCTCGTCGACGGCCGGGGAAGGCGTCTCCTCGACGAGCTTCTGGTGGCGGCGCTGGATCGTGCAGTCGCGCTCGCCGAGATGGATCACGGATCCGTGTCCGTCGGCGAGCACCTGCACCTCGACGTGACGCGGGTCGTCGAGGTAGCGCTCGACGTAGACGGCCGAGTCGGAGAAGTACGCCTGCCCTTCGCGGCGAGCGGCCTCGAACGCGCGCTCGACCTCGTCCGCCGAGGCGACGACCTTGAGGCCCTTCCCTCCGCCGCCGGCCGAGGCCTTGATCGCGATCGGCCAGCCGATCTCGTCGCCGAGCCGGCGAACGTCGGCGGCAGTTTCGACGGGCTCGGTCGTGCCGGGGATGATCGGGACGCCGGCGGCGCTCATCGTCTGGCGCGCCGCAACCTTGGAGCCCATCAGCTCCATCGCCTCCGGCGGAGGGCCGATCCAGACGAGCCCGGCAGTCTCGACGGCACGCGCGAAGTCGGCGTTCTCGGCGAGAAACCCGTACCCGGGATGAACCGCCTCGGCGCCGGACCGCTGCGCGGCGTCGATGATCCGCTCCTGGTTCAGGTAGCTCTCGGCAGGCGTCCCGGGGCCGACGAGATACGCCTCGTCCGCGAACGCTGCGTGGAGAGATCCACGGTCGGCTACCGAGTAGATCGCGACCGACGCGATCTCCAGCTCGCGGAGCGACCGGCAGATGCGAACTGCGATCTCGCCGCGGTTGGCGACCAGAATCTTGGTGAAGGGCTTCATCTCCCGCGTATTCTCCAATCCGTGAGCTTCGCCGACCAGCTGACCCTGGCGCGGGCCGCGGCCGTGCCGTTCGTCGTGTTGCTCTACGTCTGGGACTTCCCGAACCACGACTACTGGGCTACGGCGCTGTTCGCGCTCGCAATGGCGACCGACTGGTTCGACGGCCGCCTCGCCCGGCGGAGCGGCCGGACTTCCGCGCTCGGGTCGCTGCTCGATCCGGTGGCGGACAAGCTGCTCGTGCTCACGGTCATGATCGTCCTCGTCGGCCGAGGCGTCTTCACGGGCTGGATCGTGGCCGCGATCGTCGCGCGCGAGCTGCTCGTCTCGGGCCTGCGCCTGGCCGCGCTCGAGCGCGGCGTCGTTCTCGAAGCGCGCGACCTCGGACGCCTCAAGACCTGGACACAGGCCGTTGCCGCCGGCCTGGGCGGGCTCGCCGCCGCGGGCGCGTTCGACGACAGGATCGCCGAGTGGGCACTCGTCGTCGCGCTCATCCTGACCTGGGTCTCGGGGCTCGACTACGCGCGGCTCGCGCCGCGGTTGCTGCGAGGCGATCCCACTGCGGGCTCGGCGCAAGGCGCGAAATCGGCCGAATCGACGTTCTCGAGCAGCCCGGCGAGCCGCCAGACGCTTCCGTAGCTCTGGGCCTGGCCCTGGTCCCGCTCGGCGAGCGCCGCCAGCAGGGCCGCGCGCTCCTCCGGCGAGGGGTCAGGCGTGATCTCGATCTCCATGGCGGGAGAGACTAAAGCTCGCGCGCGGATCCGACGATGTCGGGGGCGTGAGACCTCTGCGCCTGCTCACCGTGCTCGCCTGCCTGGTCGCGGGTCTTGCGACCACCGCGGCAGCGTCTCCGGCGAGAACGAGCCGCTCGTGGGCTCAGCCCCAGATCAGGCTCGTCGTCGCGCACGGCCTGATGGCGAGAAGCGTCGGCTCATTCCGGCCGAACGACCCGCTCACCCAGGGGGAGCTCGCCGACATCGTCGCCGCGCTCACGCAGGAACCGCCGCGCCCGGCAGCCGACCCCACGGCTCCCGTGACGATGGCCCAGCTCGACGCGCGCCTCGTCCGCGTGCTCGACCTGAGCGACGACGCGGCCGTGTTCTATGACGCTGCGTCCGGGGCGGGACTTCGTCCTCCGGCGCGCTTCGGGACCGAGGTCGTGGCGCGCCTCCTCGGCCTGCGCACGAACCATCCGGCCGGCCAGGACACCCTCGAGCGGCTCCCCAACGACCCGGCGCCGCGCGCGGAAGCCGCGTACTCGGTGGCCCGCCTCCTGAGCGTGTCCGAGTCGGAGAAGGCACAGGTCGAGGACGAAGCCGCGACCTTCGAGCTGCCCGTGCTCACCACGTGGCAGCAGCGCGTGCTCACGACCGCCGTCAGGTTCATCGGGTACCCGTACGTGTGGGGCGGCGAGTTCGAGCGGCCGCAATCGCCGTACGGGGCTCAGCCGCAGGGCGGGTTCGACTGCTCGGGCTTCGCCTGGCGCGTCTACAAGGTGCAGTCGTATCCGGGCGCCCCGCAGCTGGCGGGCATCTTGCGCGGCCGGACCGCCGCGGCGATGGCCGGCGAAGTCCCGCGCCGCCTGAGGATCAAGCCGGCGCGGCTGGCACCGGCCGACCTGATGTTCTTCGGGCCCGGCGGCCCGCGCGCGCGGCCGGCACGGATCGACCACGTCGGCGTCTACCTCGGGAACGGCTGGCTGATCGAGTCGTCGGGGTACGGCGTGGCCCTCGAACAGGTGAGCGGCTGGTACCAGCGTCGCCTCGCCTGGGGCCGTCGCCCGCTCGCCGAAGCCGGCCTGTAGCCGCGCTGAAACCGTTCCTTCAGGACACGAGTTTTCCCCCGAATGGGTGATTACCCGGGGCTTTGCTGCCGGGAAAATCGTTGGACTGCACTTCTGACCTGGGAGGAAACGAAAGTGCTCGAATGGAAGCCCCGTTTCACAGCTGTCCTGGTCCTTCTGGCGCTCGTGCTGACCGCCGCGCTCGCGAGCGGTTACGCCGAGTGGTTCTTCGACAACTGGGAGTGGTAGGCGGCTGAGGTAGGAGAGGGGGAGCCATGAATCGGCGCCTCACGCCAATCGTCGTGCCCGTGTGCCTGCTCGGCCTGGGCTCGGTGCTCCTCGCAACATGGTCGTTCGCGACCACGAGTCACAGCGCGTCGATGCTGCTTGGCGTCGCCGCACTGCTCGCGGCCTCGACGCTGGCCAGCCGCTATCCGGTTCCGATCGAGGGCCCGAACAGCGGCGGCGTCTCGCTGTCGTTCGTCTTCGCCGCAAGCGCGATCGTGCTCTTCGGCTGGGCGGCCGGTGTGATCGTTGCCTTCGCGGCGCCGGTCCTGATCCAGCTGACCGAGCACCGCCCGCTGATCCGGATCGGCTACAACGGCTCGGTGTTCGCAGGCGCAGCCGCGGTCGGCGGCGCCCTGGTCAGCTTCATCCACGGTGATGGAACCGACGCGCTGATCTCCAAAGTCGGTGTGTCGGCCTCGACCCAGTACGGGATCAACCTCGTTCTCATCTCGCTCGTCGTGGCCGCTACCTCCCGACGGCCGTTCTTCGAGCTCATCCGCTCCAGCCTCCGCTGGACGATCATCGTCTTCGCGCTGATGGCGTCGGCCGCGCTGATGCTGGTCGTCCTCTGGCAGCGCTCGCCGCTTCTGTCCGCGGCGCTCGTCGGCCCGCTGCTCGCGATCGCCCTCTACCAGCGCTCGACCTACCGCGCTCTCCGCGCGATGAAGCTCGCGTTGACCGATCCGCTGACCGGGCTCGGCAACCACAGACATTTCCACGACCGGCTCGAGCGCGAGCTGATCGAGGCCGAGCGAAACGAGCGCAGCTTCAGCCTCTGCCTCGTCGACGTCGACGACTTCAAGCGCGTGAACGACCTCTTCGGTCACCCCGCCGGCGACCGCGTGCTGTCCCGGCTCGCGACGACTCTCCGCCAGAACGGCGAGGCGTTCAGGCTCGGCGGCGACGAGTTCGCGCTCATGCTCCCCGACTACGACGAGAGCGAGGCCGTGAAGACCGCGGGCGCGATCGTCGAGCGGATCTCGCAGCTCGGTCTGGAGCACATCGGCTCGGTGACCGTCTCCGCCGGTGTCGCGACCTTCCCGCGCCAGGCGCCTGACCGGGGCGAGCTGATCCGCCTCGCGGACAGCGCGCTCTACTGGGCCAAGGAGAACGGAAAGAATCGGGTGCACGTCTATCGGCCCGACGTGGTTGAGCTCGCAGAGCTCAGGAAACTCGCGACCGGCCCTGACCGGGCGGCACGGTTCAGGGCCGCCGCGAGCCTGGCGAAGGCGGTCGACCTTCGCGACACGTACACGGGCAGCCATTCGGCGCGCGTGGCCGACCTCGCGGCCCGTGTTGCGGCGCGCCTCGGCCTCGACCAGGAGCAGATCGAGCTCGCGCGGCTCGCCGGCAGCCTGCACGACCTCGGCAAGCTCGCGATCCCCGAGGAGATCCTGCGCAAGCCCGGACCGCTGACCGGGCCCGAACGGCTCGTGCTCGAGCGTCACCCGCAGATCGGGTTCCGGATGCTCGACAGCCTCGGGATCGAGCCGGTGGCCGACTGGATCCTGCACCACCATGAGCGCTGGGACGGGCGCGGGTATCCCGATCGCCTGCCGGGGAACGAGATCCCGCTCGGTGCGCGGATCATCTTCGTGGTCGACGCGTACGACGCAATGACGTCGGATCGGGTCTACCGCGGTCGCCTGACGCAGGCGGACGCGCTCGCCGAGCTCGAGCGCTGCGCCGGGACGCAGTTCGACCCGGCGGTCGTAGCCGCACTCGCCGAAGAGCTCGAGCTCGAAGCCGAGGGCGACCTCGCCGTCGCGGTCGCTTCGTAAGCCGCCCCGAGAACGGCACACATTCGTCACGCTCCCGTCACCCACGCGTGCGGTTTTCCTCGCTACGATCGCATCGGGGAGGAGGTCATGGGTACCGGCCCCGGCGGGCGGGCCTTGGCTGAAGAGGACGGGGCGACGACGGCCTAGCTAGAGCGGGATGTTCCCGTGCTTGCGCCGCGGCCTCGGCTCGCGCTTCGTGAGCGCCGTGCCCAACGCGTCGATCAGCACCGGACGCGTGCGCCTCGGCTCGATCACGTCGTCGACGTACCCGCGCTCGGCCGCCACGTACGGGTTCGCGAACTGCTCCCGATACTCGTGAACGAGCTCCGCGCGCCGCGCTTCCGGGTCGTCGGCCTCCTCGAGCTCCTTCCGGAAGACGATGTTCACCGCCCCCTCGGGCCCCATCACGGCGACCTCGGCCGTCGGCCACGCGACGTTGAAGTCGGCGCGAATGTGCTTCGAGCTCATGACGTCGTACGCGCCTCCGTACGCCTTGCGCGTGATCACGGCGAGCTTGGGCACGGTCGCCTCGCAGTACGCGTACAGCAGCTTCGCCCCGTGGCGGATGATCCCGCCCCACTCCTGAGCGGTGCCCGGCAGAAATCCGGGAACATCGACGAACGTGACGAGCGGGATGTTGAACGCGTCGCACGTCCGCACGAAGCGCGCCGCCTTCACGGACGAGTCGATGTCGAGCACGCCCGCGAGCGCCCGCGGCTGGTTCCCGACGATCCCCACCGAATGGCCGCCGAGCCGCGCGAACCCGCACACGATGTTCTCCGCGAACCGTTCGTGCACCTCGAGGAACTCGCCGTCGTCGACGACACGCCGCACGACGTCCTTCATGTCGTACGGCTTGTTCGGGTTGTCCGGGATCAGGGTGTCGAGCTCGGCGTCCTCGCGATCGACGGGGTCGGACGGCTCGAAGAAGGCCGGCGCGTCGAGGTTGTTCTGCGGCAGGAACGAGAGCAGGTAGCGCGCGTCCTCGAGGCACGCCTCCTCGCTCGGCGAGATGAACTGCGCGACACCCGACTTCGCCGCGTGTGTCGCCGCGCCGCCGAGCTCCTCGAAGCTGACCTCCTCGCCGGTGACCGTCTTCACCACGTCGGGCCCCGTGATGAACATGTACGACGTCCCCTCGACCATGAGCACGAAGTCGGTCATCGCCGGCGAGTAGACGGCCCCGCCCGCGGTCGGCCCCATCACGAGCGAGATCTGCGGGACGACGCCCGAGGCCTGGACGTTGCGCCAGAAGATCTCCGCGTAGCCGGCAAGCGACACGACGCCCTCCTGGATCCGGGCCCCGCCCGAGTCGTTGATCCCGATCACGGGACAGCCGTACTTCGCGGCCATGTCCATGACCTTGCAGATCTTCTCGGCGAAGGACTCCGAGAGAGACCCGCCGAAAATCGTGAAGTCCTGGGAGAAGACGAAGACCTTGCGGCCGAAGATCGTCCCGTAGCCGGTCACGACCGCATCGCCGTACGGCCTCCGATCCATCATCCCGAACAGTGGGTTCCGGTGCCGCACGTAGCGATCGAGCTCGACGAACGAGCCCGGATCGAGCAGCTTCTCGGCCCGCTCGCGCGCCAGCAGCTTGCCCTGCTCCCGCTGCCGCGCGACAGCCTGCTCGCTCCCCGCATGCAGCGTCTCGTCCCGCAGCTTCTCGAGTTGCTCGAGCTTCCCCTGGGTCGATTCGTCTGGCTCTGCCACGGCGAAGGAGCCTAGTACAGTCGGGCCGATGGGACTTCCGCCGGTCGATCGTTCGACGCTGTGGCCGTACGAGGACGGCGAACTGGGCGAGTTCTACTACCAGCGCTATGCACACCCGACGGGCGTCGCAGCGGAGCAGGCACTCGGTGAGCTCGACGGCGGCGAGGCGCTCCTGTTCTCGTCGGGCACCGGAGCTGCGACCTCCGTCGTGCTAGGACTGCTGGGCCCGGGCGACACGATCGCGGTCGCCGAGGGCTGCTACTACGGAACGCCGACGATGTTCCGGATCTTCGAGCGCTGGGGGCTGAAGCACGTCGAGTTCGACCAGACCGGGCCGCCGCCGGAGGGCGTGCAGCTCGTCTGGCTCGAGGCGCCGTCGAACCCGTTCCTGACGATGCCCGACTTCGAAGCCGCAGCCTCGCACGCCGCTCCCGTGCTGGTCGACTCGACCGCGGCGACACCGGTCAACCTGCGCCCGCTCGAGCACGGCGCCGACCTCGTCCTGCACAGCGCGACGAAGTACCTCGGGGGACACTCGGATGTACTGCTTGGCGCGGTCATCTGCCGTGACCCCGCGACCGCAGGCCGCCTGCGGGAGTTCCGCTCCCGAACCGGAATCGTCGCCGCGCCCGACCCCGCCTACCTTCTGCTCCGCGGGCTCAAGACGCTCGAAGTGCGCGTTCGCCGCCAGACCGAGTCCGCGCAGGAGATCGTGCGGCGACTCGAGGGTCATCCGAAGGTCGAACGCGTCCGCTATCCCGGCTTCGGCGGCCTGCTCTCGTTCGACGTCGACGGCGACGCACGCACGGTCGAGACGTCGACCCGCCTGATCAAGAACGCCACGAGCCTGGGCGGAGTCGAGTCGACGATGGAGTCGCGCTACCGCTGGGAAGGAGACCGCGTGCCCGAGAACCTGCTTCGGCTCAGCGTGGGGCTCGAGGACGTCGACGAGCTGTGGACCGATCTGGATCAGGCCCTGCCGGCCTGAGTTCGAAGACACGGGTCACACCCACGCGGTCGAGGAAGCGCCTGTCGTGCGTGACGAGGATGAGCGTGCCGTCGAACGCGCCCAGCGCCCGCTCGAGCTCCTCGACGGCGGGCAGGTCGAGGTGGTTCGTCGGCTCGTCGAGCACGAGGCAGCCTGCCCCGCGCGCCGCCTGGAGCGCGAGCTCGGCCCGCGTGCGCTCGCCCGGCGAGAGGCTCCGGGCCGGCCGCAGCACGTGGTCGGCGTAGAGGTCGAACTTCGCCAGGAGCGTCCGCGCCTCTCCTTCGCGCAGGGATGATCCCGCGCAGAAGGTCCGGATCAGCGGCTCGTTCGCAGCGAACAGCGACCGCTCCTGTCCGATCTCGCCGAAGACGACCGACGGACCGACTCGGCGAGCCCCGCTGACGAGCGGCAAGCGCCCGAGCAGCGCATCGATCAGCGTCGTCTTGCCGCTCCCGTTCGAGCCCGCGATCGAGAGCCGCTCGCCCCACTGGACGCCGAAATCGACCGGCCCCAGCCGGAACGGCCCGCGCTCGACGACCGCGTCCTCCAACGCAACGACGAGATCGCCGGAGCGCCCGGCCGGAGCGAGGTCGAGCCTCAGCTCCCACGGCTGCCACGGCTTCTCGACGCGATCGCGCTCGAGCCACTCGACGCGCCGCGCCGCCGCGCGGGTCTTCGACATCAGCGCATGCGTGCCACGGCGGCTCGCCTGTTTGCCCGCGACACGGGCCTGCTCGCGCCGGTCGCGGTGCAGCTCGCCGAAGCGGGAGCGCTCCTCGCTCCACAGTGTGTACGCGCGCTCGTGCTCGGAGCGGGTCCGCTCGCGCGCGGCCTCGTACTCGCTCCAGCCCCCGGTGTAGTGATGCACGCGCTCGGTGCCCGACTCGAGCTCGACGATCCGGTTCACCGTCCGGTCGAGGAACGCGCGGTCGTGCGAGACGACGATGAAGCCCCCGTGGAGCCTCAGCAGGAAGCGCTCGAGCAGATCGAGGCCGTCGAAGTCGAGGTCGTTCGTCGGCTCGTCGAACAGGTAGGCGTCGAAGCGCGCTAGGAGGATCGAGGCGAGAGCGGCTCGACTCTGCTCCCCGCCGGAGAGCTCGGCCACGCGCCGGTCGAGCTCGAGGTCGAGGCCGACGCGCCTCAGCACGGCACCGGCCCGCGCCTCGAACTCGGTCGTCGCCTCCTCCGCAGTGCGCCGCTCGAGGTAGGCGAGCAGCGTCTCGTCCGAACGGAGGTCGCGCTCCTGCGGGAGGTAGCCGACCCGCAGGCTCGGCGGGTTGCGCTTCACGGAGCCGCCGTCCAGCTCCTCGAGGCCGGCGAGCGCGCGCAGGAGCGTCGTCTTGCCGCGGCCGTTCGGGCCGACGACGCCGATCCGGCTGCCGGGCGTGACCGCGAGCGAGACGCGCTCGAGGATCGCGTCCGCTCCGCGGTGAACCGATATGTCGTGTGCGGCGAGCGTGCCGCCGAAGTGCTGCATCGAAGGGACCTCCTGAACCGATGGCCCACGCCCCGGGTTCGCGCCGCTGCGCGGCACTCACTTTTCGGCTTCGCCGAAAATGCGCGGGAAACTCGTTATCGGGTCAGCGATCCGTCATGAGACGGCGCCCGGAAGCGCCGCCGGCATGGTAGCTACGCGGCCTGTGCCGCGCGCTGCGGCGGTGAACAGGTCAGAGGTCACGGCCCACAGAGCCGGAGGAGGGACTCGAACCCCCGACCTCGTGATTACAAATCACACGCTCTACCAACTGAGCTACTCCGGCGGTTGCTTCATCGTACGCCACTTTCGGTCGTCCGGGCTCTCAACTGTTGTCCAAATGGACACGGCCACGACCCGCGTCGGCGACCTGGAGCGCTACTGCAGGACCTGGCGCGAGCGCTGGTGCGTGTAGATCTTCCGCTTGACGCGCTGGAGCGCGTTGTCGATCGTCTTCGTGTCGCAGTCCAGCAGCTCGGCCATCTCCTCGTAGGACGAGCCCTCGAGGTACAGGCGCAGCGCATCGGCTTCGAGTTGCGAGAGGCCGGTGCCGAGGCAGAAGACGAGGCTCTGCAGCTCCTCGGTCGAGATCACGGAGACGACCGGGTCGTTCACGTGCGAGCCCGGTAGCGCATCGCCGAGCGTGCACTCGCCGTCGGGATCCTGGCCCGCGGGCGTGTGGCTGAACGAGATGTAGCTGTTCAGCGGCGAGTGCTTGAAGCGGGTCGCGGTCTTGATCGCCGTGATGATCTGGCGCGTCACGCAGAGCTCGGCGAAGGAGCGGAACGACGTCTCCTTGTCGTGGCGGAAGTCGCGGACGGCCTTGTAGAGCCCGATCAGCCCTTCCTGGACGAGATCCTCCCCGTCACCGCCGGCGAGGAAGTACGAGCTCGCCTTCAGCCGGACGAACCCGGTGTACCGCCGGATGAGGTGATCCATCGCGGCGGAGTCCCCGTTGCGCGCCTTGACGACGAGCTGGAGATCCTCGAGCTCACGCTCCGCCTTCTGCTGTCGGCGGGGGCCAGGGGCTGGACGGGCGGCGGCGGCCATAGGCGCACGGGTTTCTGAGCGTTTGCAGTAGTGCCTTTTGCTAGCGCCAAAGTAGCACCTATGTCAAGAAATTACAAGAATTCTGCAAAGGTCCCGTTCGTTATTGACCCTTGCCCCTTCTCAGCTCTTCTAGCTTCGCCCGCGTCTCCGAGTCGAGCTTGTCCTCGACGCGCATCGGCTTGTGCTCGCGGTGGCTTTCCAGCTCGAAGTCGCGTGAGAACGTCGCCGAGGAGAGCTTCATCACCTCCTGGCCCGAGGTGCCGCGCACGGCGGAGTCGGACGAGACGAGGCAGACCTGCTCCGTTCCTCGGTGCTCCGCCGCCAGCCGCTCGAGCAGCGAGTCCGCGTCCTCGGCGAAACGCACCTCGAGCGGGCCGTAGGTCAGGTCCTCCCCGGTCCCGTCGAAGACGAGAACGCCGCGCGCGCCCTTCTCGGCGACGAAGCTCGCGAGCTTGTCTGTCATTTCCCGGGAGTCCGCGAAGCCGCCCGCGTGCAGCAGGTTGAAGCCGTCGAAGAGATAGAAGGTTGCTTCAGCCACTGTCGCGCTGCCTGCGCGCTTCGTAGAGCAAGACAGCAACCGCGACGCTGACGTTCAGCGACTCGACGGTGCCGGCGAGCGGGATCGCGACGAGCTCGTCGCAGGTTCGGCGGACGAGCGGCCGTAGACCGCGTCCCTCGGCGCCGAAGACGAACGCTGCGCCGCCCGAGAGGTTGGTCTCCCACATCGGCTTGCCGGACTCACCCGCGGCGCCGTAGACCCACAGGTCGGGCCCCTTCACCTCGCCGAGATAGCGGGCGAGGTTCTGGACGACGGCGATCGGAACGTGCTCGACCGCTCCGGCGGACGAGCGGCAGACCGCGGGCGTCACCATCGCCGAGCCGTGGGCGGGGACGACGATCCCGGTCGCGCCAGCTCCTTCGGCGCTCCGGGCGACGGCGCCGAGGTTCCGCGGGTCGGTCACGCGGTCGAGGCAAACGAGCAGCGGGCTCGGCTGCTGCGCGAGCTCGTAGGCGTCCGCGTACCGGTACGGCGCGACCTTGGCGACGACGCCCTGGTGGTCGCGCGTACCAACCTTCTCGGTCAACTCCCTTTCAGCCATGACCCGGGACCTGGTCCCGGGACGTGTCTCTTGGAGCCACGGCTCGGCGGCGATGGCGCGCTCGGTCGCCCACAGCTCGAGCACCTCCCGCGGGCCGCGGATCGCCTCCCGCACCGCGCGCCGCCCGTACACCTGGTCGGCGGTCATCGCTTCGGAACGAGCCGGTAGCCGGAGTCGCCCGCCACGTCGCGGACCTCCCAGCCCCGTGCCTCGATTTCGTGCCGCAGCCGGTCGGCCTCGTCGAAGTCGCCGCCCCTCCGCGCGGTCGCGCGCTGCTGTGCGAGCTCGTCCAGCTCCGCAGGCGCATCCTTCTGCTCTGCGAGCGAGCCGAGCCCGAAGATCTCGAGGCCGCGGCGCAGGAGATCGTGGTCGCGCCACTCGTGCATGACCGCGAGCGCCTCCGGCGTGTTGAAGTCGTCATCGAGGGCCGCGACGAGATCGGCCCACGAGCCCTCGGGCGAGGACGGGTTGCGGAACACCTCGCGGAAGCCGTCCGCGCGCGCCTTCGCGGCGGCGAGAGTCTCGTCCGTGTAGTCCATCGGCTTCCGCCAGTGCGCTCCGAGAAAGAGCGTGAGCAGCGTCTCGCGGCCCCACTCGTCCAGCGCATCGCGCAGCGAGACCACGTTCCCGAGCGATTTCGACATCTTCTCGCCGGCGAACTGGAGCATCCCGTTGTGCATCCAGAGCTGCGCGAACTCGCGGCCCGCGCCGCGCGACTGGGCGATCTCGTTCTCGTGGTGCGGGAAGACGAGGTCGAGCCCGCCGCCGTGGATCTCGAAGACCGGCCCGAGGTGCTTCTCGGCCATCGCCGAGCACTCGATGTGCCAGCCGGGACGACCGGGCCCCCACGGCGAGTCCCACGACGTGTCCTCGCCCTCCTTGTGCGCCTTCCAGAGCGCGAAGTCGCGCGGATTCTCCTTCAGCGCGGTCTGCTCTTCCTCCTCGGACGGATTGCGCACAGAGTCCTCGTCGAGCCGGCCCGAGAGCACGCCGTAGTCGGGGTAGCGCTCGACGCGGTAGTAGACGTCGCCGCCGGCCGGATAGGCCAGGTCGCGTTCGATCAGCTCCTCGATGAGCGCGACGATCTCGGGAATCGTCTCCGTCGCCTTCGGCTCGTGGTCGGGGCGGCCGAGCCCGAGGTCCTCCGTATCCTCGATGTACCACTGCGACGCGTCGGCCGCGAGCTGAGCGCTGTTCCCCGGCGCGGCCAGGTAGATCTTGTCGTTGATGTCCGTGATGTTCTCGACGAGAATCACGTCGTAGCCTTGGTGCTCGAGCCAGCGCTCGAGCCACATCGAGACGATGAACGGCCTCGCGTTGCCGACATGGATCCGCTGGTAGACCGTCGGGCCGCAGAAGTACATGCGGATCGGGCCGGGCGGCGCGGGCAGCTCGTCGAGCTTGCGGGTGGCGGTGTTATAGAGCCGCATCGACCCGCCTCACGGCTTCGTCGCTGGGCAGGGCCGCGAGGATCGCCGACAGCTCGGGGCCACGCTCCCGTCCGGTCAGCGCGAGCCGGAGCGCGCGGAGGTCCCCACCGACCGCCTTCAACTCGCGGACGACGTCCTTCGCCCCTGTCCCGTTCGCGTTCAGCTCCTTGAACCGCTCGAGCGTCGGGCGGGCGTCCTCGCCGAGGGAGACGGGCTCGGGCTCGAGCACCTGGCGCGCATAGTCATGGGCCTCGACGAGGTCGCGCGCACCTCGCAGCGCCGGGACGACCTCGATCGGCGCACCGGCCGCGGCCGCCAGCTCCTCGTCGCTCATCGCCGCGATCGCCTCGATCGAGAGCCGGCGGATGCGTGGAACGTCGTAGTGGACGTCGTGCTTCGGAAGGCCCAGCTCGTCCAGGTAGCGGCGAACCGCCTGGGCCGGGATGCCCGCATCGCGGAGCGAGGCGACGGTCGAACCGAACTCGCGCTTCGAGAGCTTGCGCCCGTCCTCGCCCAGGATCAGCCCGTGGTGGAGGTACTCAGGCGGCTCGGCGCCCAGTGCCCGCGTCAGGTCGCGATGGAGCTGCTCGTTCGGACGGTGGTCGTTGCCGCGAATCACGTGCGTGATCCCGAACTCGATGTCGTCCACGACGCTCGCCAGCTGGTACGTGGCGGTTCCGTCCTCGCGGAGGAGGGTGATCTTCCCGAACCGATCCCCGCCGATGCGCGCCGCGGCTTCGCCGTACACGCCCTGCCGCTCGCTCTGGCGCACCGGCCCCGCGTCCCACTCGACGCCGAGCCACTCGAGGTCGGCGCGAATCGCCTCCTCGCCGCCTGGGATGTTGCGCGACGCGTCGGTGTCGTCGATCCGCAGGAGAAACCAGTCGCCGAAGTCCCGATTCGCGACCGCGCTCAGGGCGTTGCCGACGTGGAGCGACCCGGTCGGGCTCGGTGCGAAGCGCACTCTCGTCATGAAGCCAGTGTAGGAAGGTTCGACGAAACATGGCTGAGCCGCCGGGCCGCGCTGCTCACCCCGAGGCCGGGTCCTCAGTCGCCCCGGTAATGGCGATTACCGGGGCTCCCTGCCTCCGCGGCCTCGGAACGACCATCGCACCCCGGCGACGAGCAACGTTCCGTCAAACCTTCCCGAAGTCGAGCGTGTAGCCGATGTCGAGCGGGTTGGGCGGGAACTCGACGACGCGCGTCTGGCCGTTCTCGAGCCACCCGCGGCGCTCGTAGAAGCGTCGCGCACGCATGTTGTCCTCGAGCACCCAGAGCCTGCAGAACGCGGAACCGAGCGAGCGCACGACCTCGAGCGCGCGGCCGTGGAGCTCGTCCGCGAGCCCGGTGCCCCACAGCTCCGGGACGACGTAGAGCCCGGCGAGCCAGCCCTCCGTCACACAGGCCGCGCCGACAGGCACCTCATTGCTCACGGCGATCAGCGCCCGCGTCTCGGGCTCGGCGACCGCAGCAACCCAGCGCGCGTGCACCGCCTCGCGCGGATAGGGGTACAGGTCGGGCGGGAAGATGTGCGCGAGCGCGGCGACAGACGCTCGCTCCTGCACCGCGGCCAGGATCGGCCCTTCTTCCGCTCGAGCGTCCCGAATCTCCGTCAACGGCTCCGATCGTAGACTGACGCTCATGAGGATCGGCGTGCTCGGAACCGGAGTCGTCGGCAGGACGATCGCCGGGAAGCTGCGCGAGCTCGGCCACGACGTGCTCGTCGGGTCGCGCTCGGCCGGAGACGACGCGGTCCCGTTCGCCGATGCGGCCGCTCACGGGGAGCTCGTCTTCAACTGCACGAACGGCCTCGCCTCGCTCGACGCGTTGAACGCCGCAGGCGCGGAGAACCTCTCGGGGAAGGTTCTCGTCGACGTCGCCAACCCGCTCGATTTCTCGCAGGGCGGGCCGCCGCTCGTCGGCGTCTCCATCGACGACAGCCTCGGCGAGCGGATCCAGCGCGCCTTTCCCGAGGCGAAGGTGGTCAAGGCGCTGAACACGGTGAACGCGAACGTGATGGTCGACCCGAGCATCGTTCCCGGCGAGCACGACGTCTTCGTGAGCGGGAACGACGACGAGGCCAAGGCTCGGGTCGTGGAGCTGCTCAAGAGCTTCGGCTGGCCCGCCGAGCGGATCCTCGATCTCGGCGACATCACCGCCGCACGCGGGCAAGAGCTGTACGTCGCGCTGTGGGTGCGGCTGATGGGCGTGGCCGGCGGCGCGACGTTCAACATTCACCTCGTACCCGGCTAGCGCCTCTCATCTTCCGCTCATCTCGCCTCCGTACCGTGCGGATGCCTGTGGCTGCTGCACTTGTCACGCGGGGTCTGACCAAGTCGTACGGCCCGCTGAGGGCGGTCGAGCCGCTCGACCTCGAGCTCGAGCCGGGCGTGGTGCTCGGCTTCCTCGGGCCGAACGGGGCCGGCAAGACGACGCTGATCCGGATGGTGACGACGATCCTCCGGCCGACGGCCGGCTCCTTCGAGGTGGCCGGGATTCCCGACAGCCGACCGGAGGAGATCCGCCGCCGGGTCGGCGTCCTGCCCGAGAGCGCCGGCTACCCGGACGGGCAGACCGGCGAAGAGTTCCTCCGGTACCACGCGCGGCTCTACGGGCAGTCCCGGAGTTCGGCGCATGCCTCGGCACGCAGGCTGCTCGGGGAGGTGCGCCTCGACGAGCGCGCCAGCTCTGTCGTTTCGGCTTACAGCCGGGGGATGCGGCAGCGCCTCGGCATCGCACGCGCCCTCGTCAACGACCCACAGGTCGTCTTCCTCGACGAGCCGACTCTGGGCCTCGATCCAGCCGGCCAGCGCCAGGTGCTCGGGCTCGTAGGCCGCATCGCTCGGGATCGCGGCGCAACGGTCGTGCTCAGCACGCATCTCCTCGCCGAGGTCGAGGAGGTCTGCGACCGCGTGCTGATCATTCACCGCGGGCGCGTCGTCGTGTACGGGACTGTCGCCGAGGTCGCCTCCCGGGCCGCAGCTCCGCGGGCCGCGCAGGTGCGCGTGCCGGCCGAGTTGAGCGAACAGGCGAAAGAAGCCCTCACAGAAGCCGGCGTCCCGGTGCTCGACCTCGAGGTCGAGCATGGACGCCTCAGCGACGCGTTCCTCGAGATGACGTCCTGATGACGACGCTCGAGCACTCGGCTCCACGGGTGGCGACACCGGCCTGGCTCGTGGTCGCCGGGCAGGAGCTGCGAGATCTGTGGATCGCCGGCCGCGCGCTCGCGATGATGCTCGCCTTCAGCGTCCTGGTCAGCGTCACGACGTACCTCGTGGCGACGAACCAGGCGCTCAACTTCCTCGAGCAGCGCGAGGCGGTGAACCTGACGCTCCAGATCGGGGTCGCCGTAGGAGCGCTGATCGTGCTGCTCGGCGCGGCGGACGCGCTCAGCGGCGAGCGCGAGCGCGGCACCCTCGAATCGCTCCTGCTGACACCTGCGCCGCGGCGGGAGCTTGTGATCGGCAAGGGGCTGGCCGCGCTGTCGCTCTGGCTCGGCGCCTTCCTCGTCCTCATCCCGTACGTCTGGTTCATCGGCCGCGGAATCAACATCGTTGGAGTCAGCCTCCTCTCGGGCCTCGGGGTCGGGACGCTGCTTGCCGTCTTCCTCGCGGGGCTCGGCCTGCTGATCAGCGCGCTCGCCGGCTCGAACCGCATGAGCCTCTCGATCAGCCTCTTCGTCCTGCTCGCGCTCTACGCGCCGAACCAGATGCCGACCGGCGCGCAGCAGGGCTGGGCGGGCGACCTACTGCTCCGGATCGACCCGCTCAGCTCCGGCTTGCACTACCTGGGGAAGATCGTCGTCGACGGGCACGGCGCAGGGCAGGACGCGTCCTGGCTCGTGTCGCCCGTGATCGCGGCGGTGCTCGCGTGCGCGGCTGCGCTTCTCTTCGGCGGACGCGTCTCGCTGCGGGCCGGAGAGCGGCCGTGAAGCGGCTCGTCGTCTCGCTGCTGATCGGCGCGGCCGTCCTTGCGCCTTCGGCCGGGGCCGTCACGGTCGAGCTCGACCGGACGGGCGTGTCGACCCGGATCGGGGAGAAGTTCCACTTCTCGTCGACGCTTCGCAACCTCGAGTCGCAACCGGTGCCGGACATGGTCGCGCACCTGAACATCGTCAGCCTCGACCCGAGCGTCTACGTCGACCCCGAGGACTGGTCGTCCCACCGGACGCGCTACCTCGGAACGCTCGCCGCGGGCGAGTCGAGGCGGATCGAGTGGACCGTGCAGGCGGTCAACAGCGGGCACTTCGTGGTCTACGTCGCGGCCGTCGACCGCAACGGTGCCGACACGGTGACGGCCAGCAACCCTCTGCGGACGACGGTCGCGGAAAAGCGACGACTCAACTCCGGCGGAGTCGTGCCGCTCGCACTCGGAATCCCGGTGCTGCTTGCTCTCGGGCTCGTGGGAGTCCGGCGGCGGCGCCGATCGCTCATCTGACTCTCATAATGTGAGTGGTCGCAATGAGGGTGTTGATCGTCGAGGACGAGCTGAAGATGGCGAGCCTCGTCCGGCGGGGCCTGGCCGAAGAGGGACACGCCGCCGACGTCGCCACGTCCGGTGAGGACGCGCTCTGGATGGCGGAGGCGCATCCGTACGACGCGATCGTGCTCGACGTCATGCTCCCCGGGCGCGACGGGTTCGAGACCTGCCGCGAGCTGCGCAAGGCCGGCGTCTGGTCGCCCGTCCTGATGCTGACCGCGCGGGACTCCGTCGGCGACCGCGTCAACGGGCTCGACGCCGGGGCCGACGACTACCTGACGAAGCCGTTCTCCTTCGCGGAGCTCCTCGCGCGGCTCCGGGCACTCACGCGTCGAGGCGGCGTCGAGCGGCCCACGGAGCTCGTCGTCGGCGACCTGCGGCTCGATCCTGCGTCGCGGCGTGTCTGGCGCGGCGAGACCGAGGTCCCGCTGTCGCCGAAGGAGTTCGCGCTGCTCGAGACGTTCATGCGCCGGCCCGGGCAGGCTCTCAGCCGGCTGCAGCTGATCGAGCACGCCTGGGACTTTGCGTACGAGAACCGCTCGAACGTGATCGACGTCTATGTGCGCTACCTGCGCGAGAAGGTCGACCGGCCCTTCGGCGAGGAGTCGCTCGAGACCGTGCGCGGCGTCGGCTACCGGCTGAGGGACACGTGAGCCGGATCCCGATCCGCATCCGGCTGACGCTCATCTTCGCCGTCGCGATGGCGATCGTCCTGGCCGCGGTTGGGCTCTTCGTCTACGTGCGTGTGGCCTCGGACATGGACCGCGCATTCGACAAGGACCTGCGCTCGCGGGCCCAGGCTCTGTCCGCGCTCATCCAGCGCGGGGGCTCCGTCCGCCCCACCGGCAGCGTCGACACGTTCTCGGAGCTCGTCACGCCGGACGGGCGCGTCGTCGATTCGACTCCACTGCTGCATGGGCAGCCGCTCCTGTCGCCATCGCAGGTCGCTCTGGCGGCGAAGGAGCAGCGGTTCTTCGACCGGCCGCGGATTCCGGGCCAGGACGAGTCTGGCCGCATGCTCGCTCTGCCTGTTCAGAACAACCTGCTGGTCGTCGGCGCCACGCTCGAGCATCGCAACGACACGCTGACGAGCCTGCAGGCGGCCTTCCTCGTCGGCGGCCCGATCGCCCTCCTGTTGATGTCGATCGGCGGCTACGTGCTCGCGGGCGCCGCGCTGCGGCCGATCGAGTCCATGCGCAGGCGCGCCGACGAGATCTCCACGTCCTCTCTCCACGAGCGGCTGCCCGTCCCACCTGCGGACGACGAGGTCTCGCGGCTCGGCCGCACGCTGAACGAGATGCTCGCGCGGCTCGAGGACGGGCTCGAGCGCGAGCGCCGCTTCGTCGCCGACGCGAGCCACGAGCTGAGGACTCCGCTCGCCACGCTTCGGGCCGAGCTCGAGCTGGCGCTGCGCCGTTCGCGTACGACGCAGGAGTTCGAGAACTCGATCCGCTCCGCGGCCGAGGAGACGGACCGGCTGTCCCGGATCGCCGACGACCTGCTCATCCTCGCTCGCGCCGAGCAGGGCACGCTGGCGCTGCGCCCCGAGCCAACCGACCTCGTGGACGTCGTGGAGAAGGTTCGCGACCGCTTCGGCGCGCGGGCCGAGCTCGAAAGGCGCTCGCTGACGGTAGAGGCGGACGAAGCGCCCGTGGCGCGGGTCGATCGGCCGCGGGTCGAGCAGGCGCTCGGGAACCTCGTCGACAACGCGTTCGAGCACGGCCGCGGCCCGATCACGATCACCGCGGGCAGGCACAACTCGAGCGTCGAGCTGCACGTGCTCGACGAGGGCCCCGGTCTCCCGCCGGACTTCCGCGACCACGCGTTCAAGGCGTTCACGCGGGCCACGCCGTCGGGCAACGGCAGCGGGCTCGGGCTCGCAATCGTGGAGACGATCGCGCGCGCGCACGACGGGACTGCCGGCGCAACGATCCGCCCGGACGGCGGCGCGGACGTGTGGATCAGGCTGCCCTTGTAGGGTCGGCGCCGTGGAGGAGGAGCTCCTCGCCTGGTACGAAGACCACGGACGAGACCTGCCGTGGCGGAAGACTCGCGACCCGTACGCGATTCTCGTCTCGGAGGTCATGCTCCAGCAGACGCAGGTCGCGCGCGTCGTTCCGCGGTACCTCGCGTGGCTCGAGCGTTGGCCTTCGGTCGAGGCGCTCGCCGCCGCGACGCCCGCGGACGCGATCCGCGAGTGGCAGGGGCTCGGCTACAACCGCCGGGCGCTGAGCCTGCACCGGGCCGCCCGGCGGATCGCCGCCGACGGCTGGCCGGAGGACCTGACCGAGCTTCCGGGAGTGGGTCGGTACACCGCCGATGCCGTGGCCAGGTTCGCGTTCGATCGCCCGGTGCTTCCGGTCGATGTGAACGTGCGCCGTGTGCTCGACCGGACCGCAGGCTCGTTCGGACCACTCTCGGCGCATGCGCTCATGGACCTCGGCGCGACGGTCTGTCTCGCGCGGATCCCCCGCTGCCGCGCATGTCCACTCGCGAGCGGCTGCCCGTCGCGCGGCCGGCGCTACGAGGCGCTCCGCAAGCAGGGCCGCTTCGAAGGCTCGTTCCGCCAGCGACGGGCCCGAGCGCTCAGCCTCGTGGCGGAAAAGCCTCGCAGGCGCCACCTGGTGGACGAGGAGGCGGTGGACGCGCTGGAGGCCGACGGGCTCGTGCAGGTCCGCGGCGGGCTCGTCACGCTCCCGCGCTAGGCGGGTGCACCATCCAGACGTTCGGCTCGACATAGAGCCCTTGGTCCCGCTCGCGATCGATCTCGACCGGCACCAGCGCGCCGGGCACGACGTAGGAGCCGCTCTCCGGGAACGCGAGCTCCGCCCACTCCTCCCACTGGGCGACGGTGCCGAGGACGCGCATCGACTCGGGAGCCACCTTCGCGATCCCGGCTCCGAGGCGTTCGTGCGTCCGCAGCCATGGGTCGAGGAGCATTCCGTCGGGTCGCCGCCACTCGATGTAGCTCTCGATCGGGGTCAGCGGGTAGCTGTGCTTGAGGTTCGGCCGCACGGGAGCGATCAGCGTCTCGAGCCCGTGCGCCCGGCCGATCTCGGCCATACGCTGGATCATGCGGCTGCTGAGCCCCCGGCCGCGGCACTCCGGCGCGATCAGGATCTGCAGCGCGCAGAGGACGTTCGCCGTTGCCGGCTCGTCCGCGAACCTGGCCTCGACGACCGCGTCGACTCCCCCGTCCGGCAGGCTCTCGGTCCGGCCGTCCCACGTCGCCGGCAGCGCGTTTCCCGCACCGACGACCTCCTCGCGCTCGTCGTCCCAGACGTAGAACTGAAACTGGGCGTACTCGGAGATCACGCGGCCGAAAAGCTGCTCGAGCACGGCGTCGTGGTACATGAACTCGGGCCAGATGCCCTGCTGGAGGCTGGCCGCGTGCGGGAGCTTGCCGGGCCGCTCGGCGCGAGTCGGGAAGTGGAGTGCCATGTCAGGCGGAGCGTCTCAGAAGCGCGACTGCCTGAGCCGCGAGGCCTTCGCCGCGGCCCGTGAAGCCGAGCTCGTCGGTCGTCGTCGCGCGCACCGTGACGCGGTCGATGTCGACTCCCATCGCGCCCGCCAGCCGCGCGCCCATCGCGACCCGCACGTCGGCGATCCGCGGACGCTCGCCGATCAGGACGCAGTCCGCATTCACGAGCTCGAAGCCGCCCATCCGGACGACCTCGTAGCTCCGCTGGAGAAGCCGGATCGAGGAGACGTCGAGCCACTGCGGATCCACCGACGGGAACAGCTCGCCGATGTCGCCCTTGCCGGCCGCGCCCAGGATCGCGTCGATCAGCGCATGGGCGACCACGTCGCCGTCCGAGTGGCCGGCGAGCCCGGGCTCACCGGGGAAGTCGACTCCCGCGAGCACGAGCGGGATCCCGTCCTCGAAGCGGTGCGCGTCGACCCCGAGCCCGATCCGCAGCTCGCTCACGCGGCCACTAGGGAGCTGAGATCGTGGAGCCGGACAGATGCGCGGTCGGCCTCAGGCCAGTCCTTCTGGACGAACGCCCAGGGGCCACGGACCAGGAAGTGGGCGGCCATCCCAGCGCCCGCCGCCGGGACGACGTCGTTGTCGACTCGGTCGCCGACGTACGCGACATCCTCAGGTGCGCAGCCCGCCTCGGAGACGATCCTGGCGAAGAACTCCGGGCTGGGCTTCTCCACCCGCCAGCGCTCGGACGACGCGATGAAGTCGGCCTCGATGTGCTCGCCGAGGAACTCTTCGATCTCGGAGCTGAAGTTGCCCGCGATCCCGACGACGAGGCCGCGCTCCTTCAAGGCGATGAGGCAGGGAAGCGCGTCGTCGTAGAAGTCCTCCGGAGCGAACGGCACCGGATCGGGCCGACCGCCGTCGCCGAGCAGCCGGAAGACGTCTCGATGGTGCCCCCGCCGCTCGATCACGGCGCCCAGCGTTGCGAAGAAGACCGAGTCCGGACACCCGATCTGTGCAGCCGTCTCCCTCCAGACGCGGTCTTCGTCGACCAGGGTGTAGCCGAAGTCGAAGACGACTGCTACAGCCATGACTCGACGACCTCCAGGTCGGCGGAGGTGGTCACCTTGAGCAGGCGCGGATCGCCCTCAACTGCCCGCACGCGACCGCCGTTGGCCTCTACGAGCGAGGCGCAATCGGTCGACTTAGTAACACTGTGTTGCAAGGTCGCGAAGGCGTCTCGGAGGACTTGGGCGTCGAAGGCTTGCGGGGTCTGGGCGGTGAAGAGACCCTCCCGCTCGATCGTCTCGGCGATCGCTTCGCCGTCGACTCGCTTGACGGTGTCCGAGACAGGCAGAACCGGAACGGCCCCGTCCCAGCCGTCGCCGAGCGCGGTGATCACCCGCTCGATCACCTCGTCCCCGACGAGCGGCCGGGCAGCGTCGTGGACGAGGACGACGGTCGCCTCCTCCGGCACCTCGGCGAGCGCCGCGCGCACCGACTCGCTGCGCGTCTCGCGGCCGGTCACCGCCTTTGCCACCTTTCCAGCCGCGATCTCCTCGGCGACGAGGATGCACGGCTCCTCCCACTCGGGCGGGGCCGCGATGACGATCCCGTCGATCCACGCGGAGGCGTCGAGCCGCTCCAGCGGCTCCGCGATGAGCGGCCTGTCGTTCAGCGGCGCGAACGCCTTCGGGCGGTCCAACCCGAGTCGCTCGCCGCTCCCGGCCGCCGCGAGAATCGCCCAGACGCTCACGGGACCGAGGTTACTAGGGTATGGCCCCGTGTACCCCGAAGTCGAGCCGCACGATCAGGGCTTCCTGGAGGTCGGCGACGGCAACCGGGTCTACTGGGAGACCTGCGGCAACCCGCGCGGCAAGCCGGCGGTCGTCTTCCACGGAGGCCCGGGCTCCGGATGCTCGCCCTGGTTTCGGTCGTTCTTCGATCCCGACGCATACCGCCTTGTGCTCTTCGACCAGCGCAACTGCGGCCGAAGCACGCCTCACGCAAGCGACCCCGACACCGATCTAAGCGCAAACACGACCTGGCGCCTGGTCGCGGACGCCGAGCTCTTGCGCGAGCAGCTCGAGATCGAGCGCTGGCTGGTGTTCGGCGGCTCCTGGGGAAGCACGCTCGGGCTCACGTACTCGGTGACGCACACGGACCGCATCACGGAGATCGTCCTCTCGAGCGTGACGACCGGGCGGCACGAGGAGTTCGACTGGCTCTTCCGCGGAGGCCTAGCGCGCTTCTTTCCGGAGCAGTGGGAGCGCCTACGCGCCCTCGTGCCGGAGGCAGAAAGCGACCCGGACGTCGTCGACGCCTACAGCGCCCTGTTCGTCCATCCGGACCCTTCAGTCCGGGGGAACGCCGCCTTCGAGTGGTGCATGTGGGAATCCGCGACGCCCGCCTGGCCGCCGACGACAGAGCTCGCTGAGAGGTTCCGCGATCCCGACTACGCGCTCGCGTTCGCGCGAATCGTGGCGCACTACGTGCGCGCCAACGCCTGGCTGGAGGACGGCGCCCTGCTCCGGGATGCCAGCCTCCTGGCCGACATCCCGGGTGTGCTGGTCAGCGGCCGCTACGACTTCCAGGCGCCCATCGAGAACGCGTACGCGCTCAGGCGTGTATGGCCACGAGCCGAGCTCGTGATCGTCGACGAGGCCGGCCACATACCGACCGGCGAGCTCGGGCGCCAGGTCGCCCTGGCAACTGATCGGTTCCGCTAAGCCTTAGCTGCGACCTTGGCGCGAGTCTTCTTCGTGCCGACACCCGCGAGGATGTCGTCGAGCCACTCGGCAGCCTCTTCCTCGTCCATGCCCTTCGCGTACATGAGCTCGGAGACGAGGATCTTCTTCGCCTTGACGAACATCTGCTTCTCGCCGGTCGAGAGGCCCTTCTCGTGGTCGCGCAGCGACAGGTTCCGGACGACCTCGGCCAGCTCGAAGATGTCGCCGGTCTTCATCTTGTCGCGGTTGTGCTTGAACCGTCGGTTCCAGTTCTTGGGCATCGTGGTGCCGCTGCCGCGCAGGGCCTTCAGCACCTGCTCGACGGTTGTCTCATCGATCACTTTCCGGAGGCCGACGCGGTCGGCGTTCTCGGTCGGAACCTGCACGGTCATGTCGTTGTGCAGGATCTGGATCTGTAGGTATTCGCGCTCTTCTCCGAGCACAGTCCGCTTTTCTTTCTTGACCACGGTGCCCGCGCCGTGGTGCGGATACACGACCTTATCGCCGACTTTGTACAAGCCCGACCTCCCCGTTCCGTGTGGTTTCAACAAACCGCCGACGGGTGGACAACCGCCGGCGAGTGACTACCAGGATAGCAAAAGTTGCTGGAAAAGGCCACTTTTTTTGCCTTCGGAACGAAAAAGTCCTGCTCAGAGCGGGCTACGCGGCTGCCGGTTCCGCCTTCTCGAGGGCCGCTGACACGGCCTTGCGGAGCGTCTCGGCCTCGACGAGAGAGATCTTCGCGCGAGCGTCCGTGCCTTTCGGCACGATCACGGCGCCCAGACCGAGCTTGGCGCACTCCTGAGCGCGCCGTTCCGCCTGCGTCGCGGGCCGGAGCCGGCCGGTCAGCCCCACTTCGCCGAAGGAAGCCGTGGACGCTCTCAACGGCACGCCCTTCGCCGCAGAGGCGATCGCGAGCGCGACGGCCAGGTCGGCCCCCGGCTCGTCGATCCGCACCCCGCCCGCGACGTTGACGAACACGTCCGCCTGCCCGAGCGCGAGCCCCGCGTGCCGCGAGAGCACCGCGACGATCATCGCGAGCCGCTTCGGATCGACCCCCGTCCCGACGCGGCGCGGCATCGCGAGGTCGGTCTGGGAGACGAGCGCCTGGATCTCGAGCAGGAGCGGCCTCGTGCCCTCGAGCGCGCAGGCCACGGCCGCGCCGACCTCGCCGTCGCTCTGCCCGAAGACCGCCGACGGGTCCGGAACGCCCTGCAGCCCGGTGCCCGTCATCTCGAACACGCCCAGCTCGTTCGTCGAGCCGAAGCGGTTCTTCGCCGCGCGAAGGACACGATGCGCGTGGTACCGGTCGCCCTCGAACTGGAGCACGCAGTCGACGAGGTGCTCGAGCACGCGCGGACCGGCCACCGAGCCGTCCTTCGTCACGTGCCCGACGAGGAACAGCGCGACGCCTGACTCCTTCCCGACGCGGAGCAACCGGGCAGCCGCCTCCCGCACCTGGGCGACCGAGCCCGGCGCGGAGCCGATCTCGGCCGAGTAGAGCGTCTGGATCGAGTCGATCACGCACACGTCCGGGCGCTCACGCTCGAGCGTCGCGCAGACCGCGTCGAGGTTCGTCTCGGCGAGGATCTCGACCTTCTCCGCGCCGCCGAGCCTCGCGGCGCGCAGCTTCACCTGAGCGGTCGACTCCTCCCCGGTCACGAGCAGCGCGCGGCGGTCGCGGGAGATCGAGGCGAGGGCGCTCAGCAGGAGCGTCGACTTCCCGACGCCCGGCTCGCCCCCGACGAGCACGAGCGACGCGGGGACGAGCCCGCCTCCGAGCACGCGGTCGAGCTCAGGAACTCCCGTCGGGATCCGTGCTGCGTCCTCGACCTCGACCTCGGCCAGGCGCAGGAGCGGCTTCGCCTCGGCGCTCCCGTTCGCGGCCGGCGGAGCCTCCTCCGCGAGCGTGCCGAAGCTCCCGCAGGACGGGCAGCGCCCGAGCCAGCGGCCGGTCGAGTAGCCGCACTCGGCGCAGGAGAAATGGACTGCCGGAGCCTTGGCCATCGCGTCGAGTCTATGAGCGCGGTCCGACGCCGCTCGTGCCGGATTCGAGACAGAAGTGCACCGACTCGGCGCGCCTTCGCAACGAGGCCCGGACGCCGTAGGATTCGCAGCGGTGCCAGCCTGGTTGCTGTGGGCCATTGCGGCCGTGTTGCTCGCCGTGGGGGAGATCCTCACGCCGGGCCTGTTCTTCCTGGGGCCGGTCGCCGTGGCAGCGGTGATCGCCTGCGTGCTCGCGCTGCTCGGCCTGGGGCCGGTCGTCCAGATCGTCGGCTTCGTGGTCGCCTCGATCGCGTCGGTCGCCATCCTCCGCCCGCTCGCCCGCAGCCACCTGCATGTGCCGCCGCTCCTCCGTACGGGCACCGCGGCCCTCGTGGGCTCGAAGGCGCTCGTCCTCGAACGTGTCGACGTCAACGGCGGCCGCGTGCGGATCGGCGGCGAGGAGTGGTCGGCCCGCTCGTTCGTCGACGATCAGGTGATGGAGGCCGGAGAACGGGTCGAGGTCGTCAAGATCGAGGGCGCGACCGCTCTCGTCTACCAATAGGAGGTCTTCGTGATCGAGCTGATCGTGCTCCTGGTCGTCCTGGCCCTCGTCGTGCTCACCCTCGCGCGCACGATTCGCGTCGTGCCGCAGGCCCGCGCGGGCGTCGTCGAGCGGTTCGGCCGCTACTCGCGCACGCTGAACGCCGGCCTGACGATCGTGGTGCCGTTCGTCGACCGGATCCGCGAAGTGATCGACCTGCGGGAGCAGGTCGTCTCCTTCCAGCCACAGCCGGTGATCACCGAGGACAACGTCGTCGTCTCGATCGATACGGTGATCTATTTCCAGGTGACCGAGCCGAAGGCGGCCACATACGAGATCAACAACTACATTCGGGCGATCGAGCAGCTCACGGTCACCACGCTGCGAAACGTGATCGGGGGACTCGACCTCGAGGCAACGCTGACGTCACGCGACCAGATCAACCAGCAGCTGCGGGGCGTCCTCGACGAGGCGACCGGCAAGTGGGGCATCCGCGTGAACCGCGTCGAGCTGAAGGCGATCGACCCGCCGGCCTCGATCCAGGACTCGATGGAGAAGCAGATGCGGGCCGAGCGTGACAAGCGAGCAACGATCCTCAACGCAGAGGGCGTGAAGCAGTCGCAGATCCTCGAGGCGGAGGGCGAGAAGCAGAGCGCGATCCTGCGCGCCGAGGGTCAGCGCCAGGCGACGATCCTCGGGGCGCAGGGACAGGCGGAGGCGATCGGGACCGTCTTCCAGGCGATCCATGCAGGCGATGCCGACCCGAAGCTGCTCGCGTACCAGTACCTGCAGGTGCTGCCGCAGATCGCGCAGGGCGAGTCGAACAAGGTCTGGATCATCCCGAGCGAGTTCACGAAGGCACTCGGCCAGCTCGGTGAGGCGCTGCCCGGCGGGGAGAGCCCGAAGACCGAGAAGTAAAGCCGGTCAGTGCTCGGGCACGGTCTCGAGGGGGGCTCGTTGACGCCTGCCCGCCGAGGCGATCAGGAGGCCCGCGAGGATCGCGCCGGCGCCGACCAGTTGGAGCGGCGAGGGCCGCTCGTCGACGATCAGCGCGGCGAAGAAGACCGCGAGTAGCGGCTGGAGCGTCAAGAGCACCGAGGTGCGCGCGGTGGGCAGCCGTCCGAGCGAGACCGTGATCAGGAGCCAGCCCACGACCTGAGAGCTGAGCGCGAGCAGGATCAGCCAGCCCGTGGCTTCGAGCGAGGGGGTGAAGTCGAGGTTCCCGATCACGAGGCCGATCGGCACGATGCAGATCGCGCTGGCCAGGGTCGCGTCGTAGAGCGGCCCGGCGACGCGGCCGCGTTCCTCGGAGCCGCGGCGCATCGCGAGCAGGAAGCCCGAGTAGGCGATGCCCGTGAGGAGCCCGTAGATCGCGCCGAGCTGCGGGTTGCTCCCGTAGGCGCCGTTCTCGAGCACGCCCGAGATGAGCAGGATCCCGAGCATCGCGACCGGGATCGCGTACAGCGCGTTCCGGGCGGGACGTTCTCCGAAAAGAGCCCATGCGAGCAGCCCGACGAGGACGACCTGCGTGTTGCCGAGCACCGTCGCGAGGCCGGCGCCGACGTACTCGATCGAGTAGTGCCAGAGGATCAGGTCGGCGGCGAAGAACGCACCGGCGAGATAAGCGGCTCGACGAACGTGCCGCGGGCGCCGGCCGACCCGCCCGTCCTCCCAGATCGCCAGCGCGAGCAGGAACGGCAGCGCCCAGAAGCAGCGGAAGAACGCGCCGGTTGCCGGCGACACGTGCGACTTGCGGAACAGGATCCCGGAGAACGCGATGAGGAACGCACCGATGAGCACTCCGAGAGCCGGTTTCTCAGTGAGCGCGCGCCGCACCCCTTGAGCCTACGTAGACTCGGGGCATGGCCGAGACGGTCGGCGGCAGCTGCCTCTGCGGAGGCGTGCGGTTCGAGGTGGACCTTCCATTCACGCGCGCGATCCACTGCCACTGCTCGCGCTGCCGCAAGCAGTCGGGCGCGTTCGGGCTGACCGTGGGCCATGTCCCGATGAAGCAGGTGCACGTGCTTCAGGGCGAGGAGCTGATCCGCGTCTTCGCGCCACCGGACGGCGGCCGGGTCAAGGCGTTCTGCTCGCAGTGCGGCTCGAGCCTGTTCGGCGGCGCCTGGCCCGAAGGCGAGATGGCGTCCGTCAGGCTCGGCGCGCTCGACGGCGATCCGCAGGTGCGCCCCTCACGGCACTCGTACGTCGACTCGCGTGCCCCGTGGGACGAGCTTCCGGACGACGGCCTTCCGCGCTACCCGGACGCGCCGCCGCCGAACACGTAGCGGCTACGCGGGCGCCGCGCCGCCCACAGGCGCTTCGGGCTTGCGCACCAGGCGCGAGGCCCAAATCAAGAAGATCAGGCCGCCGATGAACGCGCCGACCGCCGCGCCCATCATCGCGCCGACGGCGAACATCCACTGGTCGGAGAATGTGGCCGCGTACTCGTCTCCGGAGCGGACGTCCTCCCGGTTGCCGACGACCATGAGCCCGCCCAGAGCGAGAGCGCCCAGGGCGGCCGGGCCTAGCACAACGAATGCTCCGCGCAGGGCGAGTCTCCATCCGAAGACCGCGAAGCCGACCGCCGCGCCGAGGGCTGCGCCGCCGACCGCTCCGCAGATGAACACAACTCCGTCGATGACCGAATACGTCAGGGAGTGGTTGATTGCACTGCCGAGCCGGCCGACGACCGCGGCTCCGACGAGCGCACCGATCACGACGACCGCGGCACGCCCTACCGACCAACCCCTGCGCAAGGCAAGTTCCGTGCGGGGACGCTCTTCGACTCCGGGCCGAATGTCGAGCACGACGCTCCCGACCATCTTGTCGTGCAGGGTCTGGTTCATTCCATCCCACAACGGCCAGAGGTAGTCGAAGATCAGAGGGAAGGTGAGCAACCCAAAAACGAAGACGATCGCGTAGCGCCCGAAGGACCGCCCGTAGCCGATCGGGCCGTGCGTCTCGGCGTCTCGCACCTGGATACCGAGCGCCCGTCGCCCGTACGTCTGGCCGCGTTCGTTACCGACGAAGTAGACGTAATAGGCCGCCGGGCCGAGGAAGACGAGCACCAGCATCAGCGCGACGGCCGCGCCCTCCGCCGCTCCGCCCCCCACCCTCGCCGGGACAATCAGCGCCACGAGCACGAGCATGAGGGCAACTACGACGATCAACAGGTCGAGCGTGTACCCGACCGCGCGCCGTCCCCAGCTCGCGTACGGGGCCGCATGGAGCATCTGCTCGGCCCCGGAGGCCGCAGGAGCCACGGGATTCGAAGGCAGATCGCTCAGGGCGAGATTGTTGCACCGGCCGAGCGAACCTTCTAGTAGGCGCTAGGCAGGAAGACCTAGATCAGCCCGAACACGAGTCCGATCAGCACCCAGGTCAGCAGCAGCCCGAGGAGGACCCAGAGCAGAAACGCGCTCTCGCTCACCGGGAGCCACTTGATCTCCACCTCCTCGAGGAAGAACCAGGTGCGCCTCGTGCGACGCCCGTCCGCGTCCTGCTCGTGAATCTCGCCCCGCACGGCCCGCGCAGGGTCCTCGGTGCGGTTGCCCTCCGCATCGAAGTAGGCCGTCCTGGGCACGGACGGCTGCTCGGGGTTTCGTTTCCCAGCCATGGACCGCAGGGCCGGAGCTTACCGCGGACTGCGGCCGGCTCAGCGTCCTGGATGGAAGAGCAAGGCGGAAAACGTCTTCGCGCAGATCGCCAGGTCGACCGTGAGGTTCCGGTGCCGCAGGTACCAGAGGTCGTAGGAGAGCCGGTCGGCGGCGCTCTCGGAGTCGGACGCGTAGTCGCAGCGCAGCTGCGCCCAGCCCGTGATGCCCGGCTTGATCAACACGCGGCGGGCCTGGAAGGGAACCGTCGTCTCCAGCATCCGGACGAACTCCGGCCGCTCGGGGCGAGGGCCGACGATCGACATCTCGCCCTTGAGCACGTTCCAGAGCTGCGGCAACTCGTCGAGATGCGTCCGCCGGAGGAAGCGGCCCGAATGCGTCACCCGAGGGTCGTTCTCCTCCGCGTAGACGGGCATGCCGGGCGCCTCGGCGGCCTCGTCCATCGTCCGGAACTTGTACATCGTGAAGAGCTCGCCGCTCTCTCCGACCCGCACCTGCCGATAGATCACCGGACCGGGGGTTCGGCGCACCAGGAGGACGATGAACGGCACGAGCGGCGCCGCGAGCAGCATCCCCACGCAGGCGCCGGCGATATCGAGCGCGCGTTTCGCGAAGCGGCTGTACGTCCGCTGGTGAAGGTGCAGGATGCTCATGAACCACCCAGACGTCAGGTGCCGGAGCGGAACCCAGCCGAACACGTGCTCGAAGAAGTGCGTTACACCGACGACCTTGAAGCCGCTGGAGGCGACGTCGAGCAGCGATTCCAGCGCGCGGCCGGAGCTCGTGCCCTCGGTGAGGACGATCAGGTCCGGGCGCTGCGCCTCGACGATCTCCGAGAGGTCGGCGACCTTCCCGAGGACGGGCACGCCGGCGTCCGTCTCGCTCCTCGCGGAGTCATCGACGATGCCCACGACCCGGAACGGGACGTCCGATGCGTGCTCGGCGCTGTCGGAGAGGTCTCTCGCCCAGGCGCCCGTCCCGACCACGAGCACACGCCGTTTGGCGGCGAACTGGCGGCGCCAGGCGGCTTCCCAGAGCGTGGAGAGGGCGAAGACCGAGATCGCCATCAGCGCGAGGGTCGGAAGACTTAGCTCGGCTCCCGGCAACGGGATCCAGAAGTTGACGGCCGAGATGGCGACCAGGCCGGTCAGCGTCCCCACGCTCGCCGGAACTGCGGCGCCCAGGGTGAACGGGACCGCGCCGTACGCATTCCGTAGCGTGAAGAACCACACGGCCACGATCACCGAGGAGACGACCAGGCTCGCCGTGATCGACGAGAGCTGCGCGTCGGTCAGAGCGAGGACGGGAACCAGAATCGTGGCCGCCCGCCCGATCTCTGCCACGCCTCTGGCGTCGATCCGCCCGGCCAGAGTCGGGATCGAAGACCCGAGCGGACCAGGGGTCGATGGAACCGCCAATCCCCCCGGATCGTGCATCCGCGTTGCCAAGTCCCTCCTCTCTCCATGGACTGATATACCCAAGTGCCTGGGCGATGAGCCCTTGCCCTGCGGCGGCCCGAGTTCCATCCTTGTGCTATGCGGCGCATTGCACTCCTCGGTCCGGCGGGCGCGGGCAAGTCCTGGCTCGGCCGGCAGCTCGCCGAGATCCTCGACCTGCCGGTCATCCACCTCGACCGTCTGTACTGGAAGCCCGGCTGGGTCGCCACACCGGATCCGGAGTGGCACGCGGTCCAGCTGCGCGAGCTCGAGCGCGACTCCTGGATCGCGGACGGCATCCAGGAGGGGAGGATCAAGCCGGATCTCTGGCTCGACGCCGCGGACACGATCGTCTTCGTCGACGCCTCGCCGCTCATGTGCATCTGGCGCGTCATCAGGCGCAGGCTGGGTTCCTCCGACGGCCCGGAGATGCCCGCCGATTGCAAGCCGGCGCCGTTCTACCGGGCATTCCCCCGGTTCCTCAGGTTCCTCCGGGAGTATCGGAGGGTCGTCCGGCCCGCACTCCTCGCCGACCTCGAGCGGCGCGAGCAACGTCAGCAGGTCGCGATCCTGCGCAGCGAGGAGGACGTGCAGAGATTTCTCGCGGACGTGAAGGCTCATCGAGCCCCGCTCGGGGAATCTCTATTGACGTGAGCCTGTCCGCTCCACCCGGGGTGACATTCGAGACGATTTCGACGGAGGAAGCGTTCGCCGCGCTCGGCGACTCGTGGGACGGCCTCGTCCGTGCGATGCCACGACCGAGCCCGCACCTCCTGCACGCCTGGCTCCTCGCCTGGTGGCGGCACTTCAACGAGGGCAGCGAGCTGGCCGTCCACGTCGCCTACCGGGGGGACAGGCTCGTGGGCGCCCTGCCGCTCTGCGTTCAGCGTCGCCGCGGAGTCGCCGTGCTGACGTTCCTGGGCGCGGAGCAAGTGACGCTCGCCGACCTGCTGATCGCGGACGGAGAGCGAGCGGGAGTCGGCGCTGCACTCGCCGAGCGGGCGGCGGCGACGAAGCACGACTACGCGGACTTCCACGGCCTCCCCGGCTCGAGCCAGCTGACCGAGGCTCTCGGCCACTCGCGCCTTCAGCTGATCGTTCGCGCCGAGGCTCCGGTGCTCGAGCTCGACGGGCTCGACTGGGACACCTACTACGCGACGCGGCTCTCGTCGAACCAGCGCGCGCTCCACCGCCGGCGGATGCGCCAGCTCGCCAAGCTGGGAACGATCGAGACGACCGTCGCGCGCACCGCCGAGGAGCTCGCGCCCGCTCTCGAAGAGGCGTTCGAGCTGCATGCGCTGCGCTGGCAGGGCAGGCCCGATCGCTCCGCCTTCGGAAGCGAGAGAGGAAAGCAGTTCCACCGTGAGGCGACGGCGGCCATGGCCGAGCTCGACGTGCCCCGGATCGTGACCCTCAAGCTCGACGGGCGGCCGATCGCCTTCGCCTACTACTTCGCGCTCGAGAGAACGATGTGCTGCCACCGGCTGGCCTTCGACCCCGATCTCCAGCGCCTGTCCCCCGGGCTCGTGAACCGGTACGACACCCTGGCCAACGCTTTCGGCGAGGGCGCGACGCGGGTCGAGTTCTTCGGCGGCATGGAGCGCTACAAGATGGAGCTCACCGACCGGACGGAGCCGCTCCACGAGGGACTGGGCCTGGCTGAGAGCGTGGCGGGCAAGGTCGTCGTCTCCGGGCGCCTGAACAGCGTGCGGCTGCGCCGGTTCGTCAAGCGGTCGCCCACGATTCGCCGGTTCTACTACGAGGGGCTGGCGCCGGCCAGGCGACTCCTCCACTTCGGGAGTGGGTCGTGAACACCGCGTTCTACCTGGCCAAGGCCGGCAGCACGCGGGCCCGGTCGGCCGCGTGGCTGATGCGGACACGAGGGCGCCTCGACACGAGCGGCCTGCGGATCCTCTTCTACCACCGCGTCTCCCACGACCGGGACGAGCTCGCCGTTGCGCCGGATTCGTTCGCCGAGCAGATGGACTACCTCGCCTCCGAGGCGTACCGCGTCGTCGACGTCCTGACCGCGATCGACCTCCTCGACTCGGGCAAGCCTCTGGCGCGCACGGTCGCGATGACGTTCGACGACGGCTTCCTCGACGTCGCCGAGCACGCCCTACCGATCCTGTCCGAGCGCGGGTTTCATGCGACCGTCTTCGTCTCTCCTGCCGTCACGGACGGCAGGGCGTCGTTCTCCTGGTACAGCGAGCAGCCTCCGCTCCTGAACTGGGACGACATCGTCGAGCTGGACCGCGACGGCACGCTCCGGTTCGAGGCCCATTCGCTGACCCATCCGAACCTGCCGGCGCTGGACGACGCGTCGGCCCGCGAGGAGATCGCGGGCTCGAAGCGGGAGCTCGAGAACCGCCTCGGGAGGGTCGTGTGGGCGTTCTCCTATCCGACGGGGCTCTACGGCGAGCGTGAGTCGAGGATCGCCGCCGAGGCCGGCTACCGGATCGCGGTCTCGTGCGAGCCCGGCGTCAACGACCGCGCGACCGACCGGTTCGCCCTTCGGCGCCGCCAGGTCGATGCGCGGGACAGCCTGCTCGACTTCAGAGCGAAGCTCGGCGGGGGCCACGATTCCTCACCCCCGCTCCGCGGTCTCTACCGGCGGCTCCGCTACAGCGCCGGCTAGCTCGAGCTGCCGATGGTAAAGCTCGAGGTGAGCCAGGCGGAACGCGGCGAGGTCGAAGTGCTCGTCCGCGCGAGCGCGGCCGGCGGCGCCGAGCTTCCGGCGCAGCTCGCGATCCACGACGAGCCGGCCGAGCGCATCCGCGAGCCCCGAGGCATCGCCCGGCGGAACGAGGACCCCGGTCTCGCCGTCGACGACGAGCTCGGACAGGCCGCCGACGTCGGACGCGACCACGGGCAGCTCCGCGGCCATGGCTTCCAGCACCGAGACAGGCAGTCCCTCCGACCGGCTCGAGAGCACGAAGACGTCCGACGCCGCGAGGAGCTCGAGGACGTCGCTGCGCTCGCCCGCGAGCTGCACCCGCCCCTCCAGCCCGAGCCGTCGAACCTCGGCCTCCACCTCGGCGCGGTCCGGGCCGTCGCCCACGATCAGCGCCTCGAAGGCGTCCGCGGGGAGGGCGGCCAGCGCGCGGATCAGCGTCAGGAAGTCCTTCGGAGCCTTGAGCCGCCCGACCGCGATCAGCCTCGGGGTCGGACGATCGTGGCCCGAGCGGGGAGCGGCCGAGACGTCGACCGCGTTGTGGATGACGACGCTGCTCTCGGTGCGGCACGCGCCGGCCTCGAGCCCGTCGGCGAGCTCTTGCTCGGAGACGCAGATCGTGACGGTCGTCAGCGGGGCCATCAGCCGGTCCGAGACTCGGTACAGGAGCCCCGCCGGCCCGGAGTACGCGGAGAAGGCCCAGCCGTGGACGGTGAAGAAGCGGATCGGCACCCGCGTCGCCGCGGCAGCGAGACGCCCGAGGACTCCGGCCTTCGAGCTGCTCGCGTGCAGGATCTGGGGCCGCACTCGCCGCAGGAGACGGGTCAGCTCGACGAGACCGGCGAGATCGCGGAACGGATTGATCGGCCGCCGCACGTGCTCCAGCGGGACGAAGCGCACGCCTGCTCGAGCCGCCGCCTCGCGGAGCGGGCCCTCCCCATGTGCTGCGAGCACCACCTCGTAGCGCTCGGCCAACGCCGGGAGCAGCGCGGCCACGTACGACTGGGCGCCGCCGACCTCGGCCAGGGTGATCACCAGCAGCACTCGTGGACGCGGACTCGCGTCCGGCATGGCGCGGAAGGGTACATGTGAGCGCGGCGCACCCGGCCGTAGCCCACGGGCCAGGCGACTTCGCAGCACGCAGCGCGGGCCGGCTCGCAGCCGCCGCCGGGCTGCTCCTGTTCGCGGTCGCAACGGGAGTCGCTCTCTCCAAGCACCCACTGCCGATGACGCTCGTCCTCGCCTTCGGGGTCGGGCTCCTGGGGACGCTCGCGCTCGCCATCGCCCGCTACGACGCCGCGGTCGGGCTGGGCATCTTCCTGCTCGCTGCGGTTCGCGTCGAGCCCGCCCCGGCCGACCTGATCCTCTTCGTCGTGATCGCGGTTGCGTTCGTGACCGGGCGGTTCTACATCCGCCGCGTGCCGCTGATCGTGACCGTTCTGCTGAGCGTGTTCCTGACGCTGAACATGCTCGCGTCAGTCGAGCTGATCGACGTCGGACGGGGAATCACGTTCTTCGCGATCACGCTCTACCTGGTCATCTTCGCCCTCTGGCTGACCGGGTACGTGCGTTCCGCCTTCACCGCGCGCACCGTCCTGCGCGCCTACATCGCGGCCGCGGTCTTCTCGGCGGCGATCGCGGTGCTCGCGCTCTTCGTGGCGTTCCCCGGCCACCAGTACCTCGTCTTCGGTCCGCGCGCGCAGGGCCTGTTCAAGGACCCGAACGTGCTGGGGCCGTTCCTCGTCCCGGCCGCCCTGATGCTCCTCGAGGAGACGATCGCCCCACGCCTGCTGCGGGCGCGCCTCCCGACGAAGCTCGTCCTGCTCTCGATCCTGACGATCGGGATCCTCTTCGCCTTCTCGCGAGCCGCGTGGCTGAACTTCGTGATCGGTGCGTTCGTCATGTTCTGCGTGCTCGCGCTGCGCCGCGGCGGCGGGCGCAGGGCCGTGACCTTCGTCGTCGTGGCGGTCTCGGCGACGGCGGTCCTCTTCGCCGTCCTCGCGGTCACCTCGTCGTTCACGTTCCTGAGCGAGCGCGCGCGCCTTCAGACGTACGACACCCAGCGGTTCGGAGCGCAGCACTCCGGCATCGAGTTGGCCGTCAAGTACCCGCTGGGCATCGGGCCCGGCCAGTTCGAGAGGATCTCGCCGATCTCGGCGCACAGCACCTACGTCCGCGCGCTCTCCGAGGAGGGCGTGCTCGGGCTGCTCGTCCTGCTGACGCTCCTGCTGCTGACGCTCGCCTTCGCGAGCCGCAACGCGATCCTCGGCAGAGACACCTACGGGATCGGCTCAGCCGCCTTGCTCGCCGCCTGGTGCGGACTGCTCGCGAACAGCATCTTCATCGACACGCTGCACTGGCGGCACTTCTGGTTCCTCGCCGCCCTCATCTGGGCCGGCGCCGCGCGCCCGGCGAGCGTGAGCCCACGCGGACAGACGTGGTCCCCGACTAGCTCTCGAGGTATGAGATCCGCGAGCTACGGCCGCCGATGACCACGAGGCCGAGCGCAGGAGCCCTGAGCCGTTGAAGCAGCTCACGCATGTCGATCGCGGTCTCCGACGTCAGACGGTCGGGCCGGCAGACGACGATCACGCCGTCGACGCGCTGCGCGAGCACCTGGCTGTCGACAAGCCCGAGGAGCGGCGGCCCGTCGAGGAGCACGTAGTCGTACTCCGACTCCTTGATGTCGTCGAAGAAGCCGTCCAGGGCGTCTCCGGCCAGCAGCTGCGCCGGGTCGGGCGGTCTCTGCCCGCTGGCGAGAACGTGGAGACGGCCGCCGCTCTCGGTCGTCCCCTTGCGGGCGCCGACGGTAACGGCGCCCTCACCGTGCCGGCCGCTCGCGAGCACCTCGGCGAGCCCGGGCGTCTGAGCCACGTCGAAGAGCTCGTGGAGCCTCGGCCAGCGCATGTCCGCCGAGACGAGCCACGTCCGCTGTCCGGCCTGCGCGAGCACGAGACCGAGTGCCGCGGTGACCTCGGTCTTGCCTTCTCCGTGCAGGGCGCTCGTCACGAGCACGGTTCGCTGGCTGTCGGGCGGCAGCTGCATGCGGAGCGTCGCCTGGAGCGTCTGGTAAGCCTCGTATTCGACCGCGCTCAACGTGTTCGGCGAATGTCCGAACCGGCGTCGTACGAACGGGACTTCGACCATCACCGGAAGGTCGAGCAGGCGGCCCAGCTCCCGGGAGCCGCTCACGCGCGGCCTGAGCTGGGCGCGGGCGAGCACGACGAGCGCGGCGATGAAGAGCCCCGCAAAGGCCGCGAAGAGCGCATTGCGGATCGGCTGCGGCGAGCTCGCCGAGCTGGGCACGTTCGCGCGCTCGGCGAGCTGGAGCGTCGAGCCGCTGTTCGCGTTCAGGGCAAGGTCGGTCAGCTGCTGTCTGACCGTGGCGATCTGGGATCCGATCTCGGCCTGGTTCAGCGGGGTGAGCGACGCCTGCAGGTCCGCGAGCTCCTTCTCGAGCACGGCGCGCGTCCGGTTCACCTGGCGCTGCTGTACGCGCCGCTCCCTGGCGAGGAACGTGGCCGCGACGACATTGGCGATCGCGGCCGCCCCGCGCGCCGTGTCGTCGGTGGCGACGATGTTGATGACGTTCGCGTCCTGGTCGACGCTCGCGGACACCTTGCCGCGCAGCGAGTCCACCGTCTCGCCCTGCAGACCGTTCTTCGCAGCCGCGGCGAGCAGCTCCCGTGTCGTCAGCAGGACGCGGACCGTCGCCAGGTCGCGCTGGGTCGACTGGGCGTCCGACGACGGCAGCGACTGCGGTGTCTGATCGAGGACGAGCTTCGAGGTTGCCTGGTAGGTCTTGGGCAGGAGCAGCGAGATCACGAGCACCGCCGCGGTCAGCGAGACGACGATGACCGCGATCAGCCAGCGGCTGCGCTTGAGGGCGTCGACGTAGCGCCCGACTTCGACCGGCTCGTCCGGAGGAAGCTCGGGCGCTGTGTACCGTCCGACGGCGTCGCCCATCACTCTTCGGTCCGCCATGGCCCCTGACGATAGCGCTCGTCCCACGCCGCGGCACATCCACTCGGCCCCTGGGTGGATCTCGTCTCCGGCGGGGAAAGCCGTGGCGATGGCCCTCGTATGGCTTGTCGCGGTGGCAGTGGTGACCCTCGCAATCGTTCGCCAGAATGGCCGCAGGGAACCGTCTCATTCTCGCGCAATGGGCTCCCTCCTCTCTGCAAACGCCGCCGCACCGCCCTCGGTGGCGCTCGCAGGCCCGCACGGCACGATCGGCCGGCCGACAACGCTGAAGGCCACGGCGAAGGCGCATTCGGGACGCGTCGTGGCCGTCACGTTCCTGCTCGACGGCGTGCCGCTCGGCTCGGACACCGTCGCTCCGTTCAGGCTGCTCCTCGATCCGGAGCTCGTCTCTCCGGGCCGGCACCGCCTGCGGGCGAGCGCGGTCGACAGCTTCGGCCGGCGCCGTTCGACGGGACAGGTCGCCGTCGAGACGAAGTACCACAAAACCGAGGGGCTGTCCGTCTCGCCCGACCGGGGCCTCGGCCAAGCGCTCGCCGCACTGCGCCGCGGGAACGTCACCGTACGCCTCGCCCCTGGGCGCTACCGGCTCCACGACGTGCGGATCGGAAACGGCGCGCGGCTGATCGGATCGGGCCCCCGCACCGTGATCGCCGCTCCGACCGGCCCCTACTTCGCCGTGCTCGTCGCGCACGGCCGCAACATCTCCATCTCCGACCTCATGGTCGACGGCGGCGGCCCGGGCCGCGGCCAGGGAATCTCCGTCGCCGTCTTCGACGGCTCGCGGAACGTGCGGCTCAGCCGGCTGAGCCTGACCCGCGTGCGCACCGCCGGGGTGAACGTCTGGGGCGCCTTCTCGAACGTATCCGTCCAGGACTCGTCGATCGACGGCGACGGGACCGCGCAGACCGGCGTCTTCGCACTCGGCTCGGACCGCTCTCGGGACACCAGCGTCATCCGGACGAAGGTCCGCGGCTTCCGCTCGCACGGAATCCTGCTCGCGCAGAAGGAGCACGGCCGCCCGGCGGCGGCGTTGCACGGCCTCGCCCTCGACAACGTCGTCAGCGACATCCGCGACCCCGCCCGCGACGGCTGTGTGTACGCGCCGAACACGACGCCGAAGTGCGGCACGAACGAGGGAGGCATCTGGACCGGCGGCGCCGAGGCCGCGATCATCGGCAACACCGTCCTGCGGGCGCGCTGGGACGGCATCGAGACCGTCGGCTCCTCGACGAGGACGACCGTCGTCGGGAACGTGATCCGGGACACCCGCACCGGGATCTATCTCGAGCACTCGACGAACGGCTCGCTCTTCTCCAAGAACGTCGTCCTCGGCACGAGGACCGGGATCAACGTCGAGTGGTTCCACGACGGGCAGGGCTCGACGCGCAACACGTTCACGTCGAACCGGATCGTCTCCGCCTCGAAAGGCGGCCTGTTCGTCGACGTCGGCGACGACGGCAACCGGATCGCCGAGAACGTGTTCGTCGGAGGAGCGCGGCCCGCGATCGTCCTCCAAGGCACATCCGACAACGTCGTCCGCCGGAACGTCGGCTGCCGCGCCGGGGACGAGGAGCTCGTCCGGGAGCAGTCCGCGTACTACGACAGCGGCCGGCGCGCCGTGCCGAGACGGAATCGAATGACCGCCAACATCACCAGCGGCCCATGTCGAATCCGTTGACCGTGGAGCCCGGCAAGCCCGAGGCGGCCACGCGCGCCTGGGACCCGCTCGCGGCCGGGTCGGCGAACCTCTTCTGGGCGAAGATCGGCGGCAACGGCGGCTACTTCGTCGCGGTGCTGATCCTGGCGCGCGGCCTGGGCCCGGCCGGGCGCGGAACGGTCGCCTTCATCACGGTGACCGCGCTCGTCGTGGCTCACATGGCAGGGCTCGGCGTCGGCGAGGCGACCACGGTGCTCTCGGCGCGGCACCCGGCGCGACGGCCGGTTCTGCTCGCCAATGCGCTCGCCTATTTCCTCTGCAGCGGCTTCGTCGCGGCGACGCTCGCCTTCCTCGGCCTCTCGCTGAGCGGGATCGAGCCTGCCGGGGTAGGCACACCGGAGCTCGTCATCCTCGGGCTCGGGATCGTCTCCTGCGCGGTCGGGGAGGCCGGCTACTCCTTCCTGCTCGGCACCGAGCGGCTGGGCCAGCTGGCGTTCGTCACGGGCTGCGCATCGTGGGTCTACGCGGCGCTCGTGTTCGTCCTCTGGGCGGGCCCCGGGCTCACGGTCGGCCGCGCGGCCCTCGCCTGGGCGGCGACGGAGGCGCTGCGCGCAATCGTCCTCGCGACGCTCTCGGGCCGCGGGACGGTGCTCCGGTTGCCGAACCGACGGCTCCTGGCCGAGGAGATCGGCTTCGGCATCCGGCTCTGGGTGGGCAGCCTCGCGCGGTTCCTGAACTTCCGCACCGACCAGATTTTGATGGGGTTCATCGCGACGGAGACCGCGCTCGGCTTCTACGCGGTCGCGGTCAACGTCTCGGAGGTGCTGCTGTACCTGCCCTCGTCGGCCGCGACGGCCCTGCTGCCGGTGATCGCGCGGACGGAGCCGCGCCGACGGGGCGAGGAGACGCTGCGCGCCTTCCGCTCGGTCGTGTTCGTGACCGCAGCCGGGGTCGCCGCCGCGGCCTTGCTCGGGCCCGTGGTGCTCCCGGCCGTCTTCGGAGATGCGTTCGACGAGTCGGTCATTCCCTTCCTCTGGCTCCTGCCGGGCACGTTCGGCTACGCGGCCAGCGCCGTCTTCTCGAACGCGCTCGTCGGGTCGTCCTCACCGGGTCTCTCGTCGGTCGGTCCCCTGGTGTCGCTCACGGTCGGCTTCGCCCTCGACCTCGCCCTGATTCCACAGTACGGCGCCACCGGGGCGGCCGCCGCGGCCAGCGTGGCCTTCCTGGCCGGCGGAGCGATTGCGCTCATCACCTACCGTCGGGTCAGCCCGTTCGCCTGGCGGGCACTGCTGGTGCCGCACCGCGGCGATCTCGACGTGCTGGCCGCGCTCGCGGGCCCGCTCCTGAGAGCACGCCCTCGCCGCAGCGCTGCCTGAGCGCTTACGGGTGGGCGGCGATCAGAACGAGGATCGCGATCGTGCCGGCAATCGCGACCAGCAGGAAATTCGCCGTCAGCGCGGCCGTCAGGAGTCGCGGCCGCACCCGCCACGCCCGGCGCGTAGCCGAAGCCTGTCGCGGCGTGCTCGCCAGGGGCTTCGCGGTCAGCCCGGCCGCACCCGGCTCCTGATTGATCGGCGCCGGTCCGCTGCCCGCGTTCCCGGCCGTCGGGACTCGGCGCCAGCCGACGACGCTGGCCAGCGAATCCGTGATGAACTGGTTCAGGCTCACATTCTCGCGCTCGGCGGCCTTCGTCAGCGCTGCGTGCAGCGTGCGGGGCATGCGCAGCAGCAGACGACCACTCGGGGTGGTTTCCGTCCTCGGCTCCGGAATGTCTCGGCCCTCTTTCAGCGCGGCGGAGATCCAGGCGGCCATCGCATCCTTGAGTCGACCGATCGCCTGCTCAGCCGTGTCGGCGCGGCTCGTGCAGTCCGGAAGCTCCTCGGCGGCCGCGACCCACTTCGCGCCGTTCTCCTCGCCGTCCTGTACGAGGGTGATGTGGTACGGCAGTTCGAGGTAGCGGTCGACGGGGCTCGAGTAACGCTTCACTGCTTCCTCCCGTTCACCCTGGAAATTCTACGCCTCGCCGCAAGAAACGGCACAGACGGGCCTTCGGTGTCGCTAGCCCGGCCCGATCTCGGCGCGCAGCTTCTCGAGCGCCCGGCGCGTCAAACGCGAGACGTGAATCTGCGAAATGCCGACCTCCCGCGCGATGCGAGCCTGGCTCATGCCGGCGAAGAAGGCGAGATGGAGGAGCCGACGTTCCCGCTGGTCGAGAGCGCGGAAGCCCCTCGCCAGCAGCGCACGGTCCTCTCCGTTCTCGTACCCGAGCTCGGTCGACGCCTTGACCTCGATCTCCGGGCCCTCGCCGTTCGCATCCCGCGACAGTGAGACGGGCTCGTGCGAGCGAAGGGCCACGAGCGCCTCGAGAGCCACATCGCGCTCGACACCCGCCGCGCGAGCCACCTCGGTGATCGTCGCCGGACGCTCGAGCGTCGCCGCCAGCCCGGCCGCACTCGCCCTGAGCGAGGCGTTCACCTCCTGGAGCCGGCGCGGGATCCGGATCGGCCCGACCCGATCGCGGAGGTGCCTCTTGATCTCGCCCACGATGCTCGGGATCGCGTAGGCGGCCAGGTCGACGCCGCGGTCGAGCTCGAACCGGTCGATGGCGTTGATCAGGCCGATCGAGCCGACCTGAACGAGATCCTCCAGGTGCTCGCCGCGACCGGCGTGCTGGCGCGCCAGCCTCCTCACGAGCGGCAGGTACTGCTGGATGAGCCTTTGTCGGGCCTCCAGATCTCCCTGCCGGTGGTACGCGTGCAGCAGGGCGCGTGAGGCCATGACGCTCGCCGCACTCGACTGTTCTGCGACAGGCGGCGGCCCGCCCGGTGCGTGAGCCCGCGCCGCTCCCGTCCTCGAAATTCCCCGTCTGTGCGCCGCCCTGTCGGCGACTTCCATCACTGCCATCGTGAAGCCTCTTCCCCCTTTCGCGTTCGATAATAGCTCGCCGTTCGCGATTAGTCGAATGCAATGTCGCGTTGACTTATGACTTGCGAGTTTCGGTAATGGGTAGGTTTCTAATTATCGAGCTCAAGATCTTCACACTCGTTCGTATCCGAAATCACATCGCGTCGAGCCGGCTCGTCCGGCGACGCCGTCCTCGCGAGGCCGCGACGATGCTCGTCGTTTCCATCGCGTTCCTTGCGCTCGCTCCGGCCGTAGGCGCCACGAGGCCCGGAACGGCCTTCCGAACCGCCCAGGAGGACAAAATCCCGCAGTATCACGGCACAAACACGAGGCAGTATCACGAGATCGCTGCGAGCTCAGGGCCGATTTCGGCTTGGCTACGCGCACGAGGCTCGTCCCGTAGTGAATTGGCTAACTCTATTTATCCACTCGTGATATCACCGGATTTCGCATCTTCGTCACCGAAACGACACAAGAAAAGCAACGCGTCGGTCAGTTCGCAGTCCGACGATTGGATCGGTTCGCAGAACAGCGGCTCAATCAGCTCGCAGATCGCGGCAGCGAACGAGCGCACAAGCAGCGACCCCCGCCTGATGCTCCAGATCGGAGCCCTCCTGGGGCTGATCTACGTCGCCTTCTTGGCGGTGTGGTTCTGGGCGACGCGGTTCCGGCTGCGGCCGCCGAGGAGCGCTTCTACCTGAAAAACCCCTGCACAGAGGCGTTGACAAGCGCCCTGTGATTGGGTAGTACCACTAAGACAAGGCAGGAGGGGGACTGTTTGTGAGGCCTGAGGCTAAGCGACTGCGGCTTGCACGAGTTTCTCTCGTGACCGTGCTGGGGCTGTCCGGGCTCGTCATCGCCCCGGGGGCCGCACTCGGAGCGGGACCGGAGCGCCCTCCCGTCAAGGCGCCCGCGAGGCTCGGCCCGGAGCCTGCGCCTGTTGCGCATGCGGCAACTCCTGTCACGTCGACGACCACCACGAGCAGTTCGCAGACCACGATTCCGGCGACGTCACGGACTTTCGTCGCCACGACCACGTCGGCGCCGCCCCAGCAGCGACCCGCCACGAGCTCGAGGCCGAAGCCCCAGGCACGTCCTCCGGCGCCGCCCAGAGCGACGAGTCAGGTCAGGACCGCCGTCCGTTCGATCGCGCACACGATGCAGCTGCCCGCAACCGCCGTGGCGTTCGGTGCGATCCCCGCCGGCACGAGCGACTCCAATCGCCTGCTGTTCCTCGGCGGGCTCGCCCTGCTCGTCCTCGTGCTGGGCGACGCGACGTTCCTCGCGATCTCGGCGCGCGTGCTCCGAGAGCAGCGCTAGCGCGACACGACGAACGAACTGGCGCCGAGCAGCTTGCCGTAACGGCCAGCGGAGAGCTTGCCCCGGCCGGGCCACACGTACCAGCGGTACGTCCCTGGGCGCAGCTTGTAGCGTCGGCCGTGGTACTTCCAGGTGCGCGGTAGCTGCAGTCGCGCCCGCACGGGCCACGCGCTGTAGACGCGGCGGCCGCGGACGAGGACGACGTTGTAGTAGCGGGCCCCTTTCACCGCCGACCAGACGAGCAGCGGCGGCTTCGCCACCTTCTCCCCCGGGCCCGGGAAGAGCAGCGCCCCGCGGGCCACGAAGTCGAGCGTGCGAGTACCCACATTGGCGGCCTCGTCGACGGCGCTCAGACGGTAGCGGTACGTCCGTCCCGGACGGAGCCCGGTGTCGAGGTAGCTCGTCGCCGAGCTCGTGCCGCGGAAGACGACGCTCTCCGACTCGCCGTTCAGCCCGGGCGAGCGCAGGAGCTGCACGGATTGCGCGTCGGGCGTCGTCCGCCAGATCAGCTCGGCGGTGCCCTTGCCGGGCTTGGGCACGAGCAGCGTCACCGCAGGCGCGGTCGCGTCGTACTTGAACGCGACGCTCGCGGTGCCCTCGTTACCGGCGCGGTCACGGCAGGAGCCGCCGACGACGGCGGTCAGGTTGTCGGGTCCCGAGTACGTCGCGCGGGTGCAGCCGTCGACTCCGGACATCGCGTCCACGCCGCTGAAGTCGACGGTCAGCGCGTGGTTGTACCAGCCGTTCGCGTCCGGAGCCCGGCCGGGCGTCCCGGCCACCTGCGGAGCCGTCGCGTCGTAACCGAGCGAGAACGTCTCGACCGGGCTCGTGTTTCCGGCCCGGTCGATGCAGCTACCGGTCAAGGACGCATTCGGGTCGTCCGGGCCCGAGTAGACCTCGGGCGCACTGCAGGAGCCGATCCCCGAGGTGGCGTCGGTGCCGTCCCACGTCACGCGCAGCGGCTGGTTGTACCAGCCGTTCGAGTCCGGCCCTCGTGCCGGAACGGCGACTGCGTGCGGCGCGGTGCCGTCGTAGCTGAGGGCGAACGAGCGTACGCTCGTGTTCCCGGCGTGGTCGACGCAGGAGCCGGGGACGGAGGCGTTGGCCGAGTCGGGGCCGGAGTAGCCCTGCGGCGGGACGCAGGAGTCGATCCCGGAGGTCGCGTCCGTGCCGGCGAAGCTGACCGAGAGCGCGTGGTTGTACCAGCCGTTCGAGTCCGGGCTACGCGACGGAGTCGCGGTCACCACGGGGCCCGTCTCGTCGTACTGGAAGCCAAAGCTCGAGGTCGCACTCGTGTTCCCCGCACGGTCGACACAGGTGCCGGAGACCGACGCGTTGGCAGAGTCCGGGCCGGAGTAGCTCGTCTGCGTGCACGAGTCGATGCCCGACGTCGCGTCCGCCCCCGCAAAGGCAATCGAAAGCGCGTGGTTGTACCAACCCGCATGATCAGGGCCGCGCGAGGCGCTCGCCCCGGTCACCGTCGGCGCCGTCGCGTCGTAACTGAGCGAGAAGACCTTGACCGTCGTGTTCCCCGCCCGGTCACGGCACGAACCGGAAACCGACGCATTCTGCGAGTCAGGCCCCGAGTAGTCCTGCGCCGGAACGCAACTATCCAACCCCGACGTCGCATCCGTACCCGCGAAGCTGACCGAGAGCGCATGGTTGTACCAGCCATTCGAATCCGGAGCACGCGAAGGAGTCGCAGTCACGACAGGGCCGGTGGCGTCGTAGCTGAGCCCGAACGCCTGATCGGTCGTGTTCCCCGCTCGATCCGTGCACGAGCCGCTGACCGACGCGTTCTCGTCGTCCGGCCCGGAGTACGTCTGCGGCGCCACGCACGTGTCGACCCCAGACGTCGCGTCCGTTCCGGAGAAGGTGACGATGAGCGCGTGGTTGTACCAGCCGTTCGAGTCGGGCGCGCGGCCCGGGGTCGCGCTCACCGTCGGCCCCGTGGCGTCATAGCTCAGCGAGAAAACCTTGACCGTCGTGTTCCCGGCCACGTCGCTGCAGGACCCGCTGACCGAGGCGTTCTGCGAGTCGGGCCCGGAGTAGGTCTGCGGTGGAACGCAGGAGTCCATGCCCGACGTCGCGTCAGTCCCGCTGAAGCTGACCGTCAGCGAGTGGTTGTACCAGCCGTTGGAGTCCGGGTTCCGCCCGGGAGTGGCGGTGACCACCGGGCCGGTCCCGTCGTAGCTGAGGGCGAACGAGCGTACGCTCGTGTTCCCGGCGTGGTCGACGCAGGAGCCGGGGACGGAGGCGTTGGCCGAGTCGGGGCCGGAGTAGCCCTGCGGCGGGACGCAGGAGTCGATCCCGGAGGTCGCGTCCGTGCCGGCGAAGCTGACCGAGAGCGCGTGGTTGTACCAGCCGTTCGAGTCCGGGCTACGCGACGGAGTCGCGGTCACCACGGGGCCCGTCTCGTCGTACTGGAAGCCGAAGCTCGAGGTCGCACTCGTGTTCCCCGCACGGTCGACACAGGTGCCGGAGACCGAAGCGTTGGCAGAGTCCGGGCCGGAGTAGCTCGTCTGCGTGCACGAGTCGATGCCCGACGTCGCGTCCGCCCCCGCAAAGGCGATCGAAAGCGCGTGGTTGTACCAACCCGCATGATCAGGGCCGCGCGAGGCGCTCGCCCCGGTCACCGTCGGCGCCGTCGCGTCGTAGCTGAGCGAGAAGACCTTGACCGTCGTGTTCCCCGCCCGGTCACGGCACGAGCCCGAGACCGACGCATTCTGCGAGTCGGGCCCCGAGTAGCCCTGCGGCCCGACGCAACTGTCCATCCCCGAGGTCGCGTCCGTACCCGCGAAGCTGACCGAGAGCGCATGGTTATACCAACCATTCGAATCCGGAGCGCGCGAGGGCGTAGCGGTAACGACAGGGCCGGTAGCGTCGTACTGGAAGTTGAAGGCGCTGCTCGCGCTCGTGTTCCCGGCCCGGTCGCGGCACGTGCCGTTGACAGTGCCCGTCGCGTCGTCGGGCCCCGAGTACGTCGTCTGGGTACAGGTGTCGATCCCGGACATGGCGTCGCTACCCGAGAACGTGATCGTGAACGCATGGTTGTACCAGCCGTTCGAGTCCGGGCTGCGCGACGGGCTCGAGCCCGTCACCTGCGGCGCCGTCGAGTCGTAGCTGAGTCCGAACGTCCGCTGTGTGCTGTTCCCGGCCCGGTCGGTGCACGACCCCGAGACCGAGGCGTTCGCGTTGTCCGGGCCGGCGTAGTTCTGCGGCGGGGAGCAGGTGTCGACCCCCGAGGTCGCGTCGGTCCCGCTGAAGCTGACCGAGAGCGGATGGTTGTACCAGCCGTTGGAGTCGGGGCTGCGCGAGGGAGTGGCGGTCACCGCGGGGCCGGTCTCGTCGTACTGGAAGCCGAAGTTGCTGCTCGAGCTCGTGTTGCCGGCCAGGTCGCGGCAGACCCCGCTCACGGACGCGTTCGCCGAGTCTGGGCCCGAGTAGCTCGTCTGGGTACAGGAGTCGATCCCCGAGGTCGCGTCCGTCCCCGCGAACGTCACCGTCAGCGTGTGGTTGTACCAGCCGTTTCGGTCCGGGGAGCGAGACGCGCTGGCGCCGGTCACCTGCGGCGCCGTCGCGTCGTAGCTGAGCGAGAAATTCTTGACCGTTACGTTGCCCGCCCGGTCGCGACAGGAGCCGGAAACGGACGCGTTGGCATTGTCCGGGCCCGAATAGCTCTGCGGAGAGACGCAGGAGTCCATGCCCGAGGTCGCGTCGGTGCCGCTGAAGCCGACCGAGAGGGCGTGGTTGTACCAGCCGTTGGAGTCGGGCGAGCGCGACGGCGTGGCCGTGACGACCGGCCCGGTCTTGTCGAGCCTGATCGTGACCGTGACGGTCGTCTCGCCGCCGTCGCTCCTCGCGTAGCAGGTGAACGGCGTGCCGGTCGTGTCGTTGGTGAGCGTGACCGCGTCGCAGCCGCGCGTCTCCAGGATCTGCGACTCCGGATCCTCGACCGTCCAGTTGAGCGTGACGTTCGACACCCACCAGCCGTTCAGCCCCTGCGTCCCGAAGAAGTGCGGGGTGACGACCGGCGGCGTCGGGTCGCCCGGGATCATCGGGCCCCCGCCCGCGCTCGGCGTCAGTAGAAGCGCGCAGACACCGAGGACGAGGAGCAGGCGGTGTCGGCGCATTCCCGTCTCCTAGCCCGAGCCCCCGTACGTGAATGCGCTTCCGCCGAGCCTCTTCCCGTACTGCCCTGCAGAGAGCGAGCCAAATCCGGGCCACACGAACCAGCGATACGAGCCCGGCCGCAGTTTGTAGCGATGACCATGGTACGTCCAGACGCGCGGCAGCTTCAGCCGCGGGGTCGCCGGCCACGCGCTGAAGACCCGGCCGCCCCGGACGAGCACGACGTTGTAGTAGCTGGCTCCGCGGACGGCCGACCAGACGAGGAGCGGCGGCTTCGTCACCCGCTCGCCGGGAGCCGGGGCGAGCAGCGCTCCTCGGGCGACGAAGTCGAGCGTCTTGGTCACCTTGTTGGCCGCGTCGTCGGCGGCCGTCAGCTGGTAGCGATACTCGCGTCCGGGCCGCAGGCCCCGGTCGACGTATCCGGTCGAGAGGCCGGCGCCTCGGTAGACGACGCTCTGCGCGGCACCCTTGCGGCCCGGCGCGCGCATGAGCTCGAAGGACTTGGCATCGGCCGACCCTCGCCAGACCAGCTTGGCGCGGCCGTTGCGAGGCTTGAGCACGAGCTTCTTGATCTTGGGCGGCGTCGCGTCGTACTTGAGGCTCCTGGCCAGCGGGGTGACGTTCCCGGCGTTGTCGCGGCACGTCCCGACGACAGATGCGTTTGCATTGTCGGGGCCGGCGTACGCGATGCGGCTACACGCCTGGATCCCCGAGGTCGGATCGGCGCCGCTGAAGGTGAACGCGACCGGTTGGTTGTACCAGCCGTTGGCGTCAGGAGCGCGGTCCGGGACGACGGTCACCGTCGGAGGTGTCGCGTCGCGATGAATGTGGACCGTCGCGGAGTAGTCGCCGTCGCTCCACCACGCGTGGCACGTGAAGTCCGTATTGACCGTGTCGACCTGGATTAGCCGCGCGTCGCAGCCCTCGGTCATCTGGACCGGAAGCGGCTCGATCACCCAGTTCACGGTGACGTTCGTGATGTACCAGCCGTTGGCGCCCTGTGTCCCGTAGATGACCGGCCTGACGGTCCCCACATTGGGGGCGGCTCGCCCGCTCGCTCCCGCGGGCAACAGGAAGACGGCTACGCCAAGGGCGACGAGAATAAGCCCGCGCACGCGGTGCCCGGAACCCTTAGGGCTCTGGCGTCGCCGCAGGTCTGAGACTTGCTGCCCCAGAACCCTTCTCCTTTTTCGCCCTCCGGTGCCCCGAAGGGCACCTCGAAGCTACACCTTTGTTTCAGAGGTGTCAATTTCCGGGCGTAGCCCGAACAGACGACGCCTCGGAGGGGTCGGCTAGACCGGCTGCGGCAGCCCCTCGATCGCCTTCAGAGCGCGCTCGATCTCGCCTTCGTCGAGCGCGACGTCCTCCAGCTTCCCCGCGAAGAAATTGTCGTAGGCAGCCATGTCGAAGTGGCCGTGGCCGGAGAGGTTGAAGAGGATCGTCTTCTCCTTCCCCGACTCGTCGGCCTGGCGTGCGACTCGGATCGCTCCGTGGATGGCATGCGCCGACTCCGGCGCGGGCACGATCCCCTCCGCGCCGGCGAACTCGACAGCCGAGGTGAAGACCTCCTGCTGCAGGTACGCCTCGGCGCGAATCATCCCGTCCAGCACCAGCTGCGAGATGAGCGGCGCCACGCCGTGGTAGCGCAGGCCGCCCGAGTGGATCGGCGCCGGCACGAAATCGTGCCCGAGCGTGTGCATGGGCACGAGCGGGGTCAGGCCGACCGTGTCGCCGAAGTCGTAGGCGAACGGCCCGCGCGTGAGGGTCGGGCAGGCGGCCGGCTCGCAGGCGAGGACGTCGATCTCCCTGCCCGCGATCTTCTCGCGCAGGAACGGGAACGATAGCCCCGCGAAGTTCGAGCCGCCTCCGACGCAGCCGATCACGACGTCCGGGAACGCGCCTGCCAGCTCCATCTGCTTCAGCGCTTCCTGGCCGATCACGGTCTGATGCAGCAGGACGTGGTTGAGGACGCTGCCCAGCGAGTACGCGGTGTCGTCCCGGCCGGCCGCATCCTCGACTGCTTCCGAGATGGCGATGCCGAGGCTGCCCGGAGAATCCGGGTGCTCCGCGAGTACCTTCCTGCCCGCTTCGGTCTCGTCTGAGGGGCTGGCCACGACCTCAGACCCCCACACGTGCATCAGCGAGCGCCGATAGGGCTTCTGCTCGTACGAGACCTTGACCATGTAGACCTTGCACTCGAGCCCGACGAGCTTGCACGCGAAGGCGAGCGCGCTGCCCCACTGGCCGGCGCCGGTCTCTGTCGAGAGGCGCGCGCGGCCCTCCGCCTTGTTGTAGTAGGCCTGGGCGACCGCGGTGTTCGGCTTGTGGCTCCCGGCCGGGCTGACGCCCTCGTACTTGTAGAAGATGCGCGACTTCGTGCCGATCGCGCGCTCGAGCCGTTCCGCACGGTAGAGGGGCGTCGGCCGCCACAGCCGGTAGATGTCCAGCACCTCGTCCGGAATCGCGACCTCGGAATCGGTGCTCACCTCCTGGAGGATCAGCTCCATCGGGAAGAGCGGCGCCAGATCCTCCGGGCCGACCGGCTCGCCCGTCCCCGGATGGAGGACCGGCTGCGGCCGGTTCGGCATGTCGGACGCGATGTTGTACCAACGGGTCGGGATCTCCGACTCCGGCAGGAGGAACTTCGTCGCGGTCACGGCCGCAGCATACGCCCGGCCCGCCGGCTGAGGGTCGCTACTCGGGCGCTTCGTCCGAGTCGTCGTCGCCCTCGGCGACGGGCTCCTCGGGCGGCACAGTGACCTTGTCCATGTCCTCGGGCGGAGCGCCCGGGATGATCGTGATCTCGACCTCGTCGTCCGAATCGCGCTTCTTGTCGACGAGGATCGTCGAGCCCGCGGTCACCTCGCTGCCGAGCACGAAGTCTGCGAGCGGATCCTCGATGTAGCGCTGGATCGCGCGGCGCAGCGGCCTCGCGCCCATGGTCGGGTCGTAGCCCTTCTCGACGAGCAGCTCCTTGGCCTCTTCCGTCAACGAGACGTCGGCGGCGTGCTCGCCCATCTGGTCGCGCAGGCGCTTCATGAGCAGGTCGACGATGATCTTGATCTCTTCCTTCGTCAGCTTGTGGAAGACGATCACCTCGTCGATGCGGTTCAGGAGCTCGGGCCGGAAGACCTTCTTCAGCTCGCTCATGACGCGCTCCTTCATGTCCTCGTAGGAGAGGCCGGAGTCGTCGCCGATCGAGAAGCCGAGTGACTGATTCTTGGAGATGGAAGCGGCGCCGATGTTCGACGTCATGATCACGATCGTGTTCCGGAAGTCGACCTTGCGCCCCTGGGCGTCGGTCAGCTTCCCCTCCTCGAGGATCTGGAGGAGGATGTTGAACACGTCCGGGTGCGCCTTTTCGATCTCGTCGAGTAGGAGCACCGAGTACGGCTTGCGACGAACGGCCTCGGTCAGCTGGCCGCCTTCGTCGTACCCGATGTAGCCCGGAGGCGAGCCGACGAGCCGGGACACGGAGTGCTTCTCCATGAACTCCGACATGTCGACCTGGATCATCGCGTCCTCGTCGCCGAACAGGAACTCGGCGAGCGTGCGCGCCAGCTCGGTCTTCCCCACGCCCGAGGGGCCGAGGAAGATGAACGAGCCGGTCGGGCGCTTCGGGTCCTTGATTCCCGCGCGCGCGCGGCGGATCGACTTGGACACGGCCACGATCGCCTCGTCCTGGCCGACCACGCGCTTGTGCAGCTCGTCCTCCATGCGGATCAGCTTCTGCGACTCGGCCTCGGTCAGCTTGAAGACCGGGATGCCCGTCCACATCGAGACGATGTCCGCGATCTCGTCCTCGCCGATCTGCGGCTGGTCGACCGACTCCTCGGCGTGCCAGCTCTCCTCGAGCTCGCGCTTCTTCTGCGTCAGCTTGCGCTCCTTGTCGCGCAGCGACGCGGCCTTCTCGAACTCCTGGGACTCGATCGCCTCTTCCTTCTCGCCGCGGACCTTCGTGATCTCCTCCTCGAGCTCGCGGTAGCGCGGCGGCGCGGTCATGTTCTTGATGCGCATGCGCGACGCGGCCTCGTCGATGAGGTCGATCGCCTTGTCGGGCAGGTGGCGGTCCTGGATGTAGCGGTCGGCGAGGACCGCCGCGGCGTGCAGCGCCTCGTCGGAGATCTTGCAGCGATGGTGCGCCTCGTAGCGGTCGCGCAGGCCGCGCAGGATCTCGACCGTGTCGTCCACGGACGGCTCTTCGACGCGAATCTGCTGGAAGCGGCGCTCGAGGGCTGCGTCGCGCTCGAGGTACTTGCGGTACTCGTCGAGCGTCGTCGCGCCGATCGTCTGCATCTCGCCGCGCGCGAGGGCCGGCTTCAGGATCGAGGCCGCATCGATCGCGCCCTCCGCCGCGCCGGCGCCGACGAGGTTATGGAGCTCGTCGATGAAAAGGATGATGTCGCCCCGCTGCATGATCTCCTTCATGACCTTCTTCAGGCGCTCCTCGAACTCGCCGCGGTACTTGGAGCCGGCGACGAGGGCGGCCAGGTCGAGCGTGTAGATCTGCTTGCCCTTCAGGAGCTCGGGCACCTGGCCCGAGGCGATCCGCTGGGCGAGGCCCTCGACGACGGCCGTCTTGCCGACACCCGGCTCGCCGATCAGCACGGGGTTGTTCTTCTGGCGGCGCGAGAGGATCTGCATCACGCGCTCGATCTCGGTCTGGCGGCCGACGACCGGGTCGGACTTGCCCTCGGCGGCCTGCCGAGTCAGGTTGCGGCCGAACTGGTCGAGGAGCTTCGAGCTCTTCGCCTTCTCGCCGGTTCCCTGGCCCCCGCCTTGCTGGCGCCGGCCCGGGCCGGAGAGCATGCGGATGATCTCGTTGCGAATCTTCTCGGCGTCGGCGTCGAAGTCGAGCAGGATCCGTGCGGCGACACCCTCGTTCTCCCGGACGAGGCCGAGGAGGATGTGCTCGGTGCCGATGTAGTTGTGACCCAGCGAGAGCGCCTCGCGCAGCGCGAGCTCGAGCACCTTCTTCGCGCGCGGCGTGAACGGGATCTGGCCGGTCGTCACCTCGTCGCCCTGGCCGACGATGCGGGCGATCTGGGCCCGCACCTCTTCGACCGTGATGTCCAGAGACTCCAGCACCCTCGCGGCGAGCCCCTCCTCCTCCCGGAGGAGTCCGAGCAGGATGTGCTCGGTGCCGATGTAGTTGTGCTTGAGCGCCCTGGCTTCGTCCTGTGCGAGGACGACCACCTGGCGCGCTCTCTCCGTGAAACGTTCGAACAAGGGGTCAACCACTCCCTAACGGTAGAACGACGGACTGCGGGTCATGTTAGCTCACGCCTCTGTCGCTGCCGGTGACCCACATGAGTCAATCGGCACGGTTTCACAAAGCCTTTACGAGCCTGCGCGGCTACTCGGCGTGCCGCGTCCGGACGACGGCGAGAACGGTCAGCATCAATACCTTCAGGTCGAGCCAGAGCGACCAGTTCTCGATGTAGTAGTTGTCCCACTCGACGCGGTCCGAGAGCGACGTCTTGCCGCGGAGGCCGTGCACCTGCGCCCAGCCGGTGATGCCCGCCTTCACGCGATGGCGGTCGCCGTAGCGGTAGATGCTCTCCTCGAAGCGCCCGACGAACTCGGGGCGCTCGGGTCGCGGGCCGATCAGGCTCATCTCGCCCTTGAGCACGTTGATCAGCTGCGGCAGCTCGTCGATCGAGGTCTTGCGCAGGAACGAGCCGAACTTCGTCCGGCGGTCGCCGCCCTCGATACCGCCCGGGGCGGTGTCCGGCGGGAGGTCGATCGGCTGCGCGGGCGCGGTCTCGGGCGGGCGCATCGTCCGGAACTTGAGCATCGCGAACGTCCGGCCGTCGCGGCCCACGCGGACCTGGCGGAAGAGAAGCGGACGGCCCGTGCTCAGCAGGACGCCCATCGCGGCCGGGATCATCACGGGCAGCGTGAGGAGGAGCAGGCCGAGCGCGACGATGCGGTCGGCGGCGTACTTGACGGCGAACTGGAGGCCCTTCGGATTCGGAGAGCGCGCAGAGATGAGCGGCAGGCCGCCGAAGTGCTCGATGGTCAGCCTGTTGGTCATCTTCTCGAACAGCCGCGGCACGAAGGCCACCTGGATGCCGAGCTCCTCGGACCGCTTCACGAGCCGGAGCAGCACTTCGTGGGGCGCGCGGGAGAACGTGACGATCACCTGCTCGACGCCGTACTGCGAGACGATGCGGTCGAGGTCCCAGCTGGCGCCGAGGACGGGGAGTGGCAGGGAGTCGTCTTCGACGAGCAGAGGGTCCTTGTCCAGGAAGCCGATCGGCTTGAGCCCGAGCTGGGGCTGCGACAGGAGCCGTGCGGCCGTGAGCTTGCCGACCTTGCCGGCGCCGATGATCAGCGTCGGGCGGAACGACTCGCCGTGGCGGTACGCCTGCGTGCGTGTCCAGTGGAGCGCGACGCGGCCGGCGGCGAGATAGGCCGCTGCGAAGGCCCAGGCGCGGATCCCCTGCGGCCACAGGTCGGCCGGGTCGGACGCGAGCCCGCGCAGGAGGAGGAGAGGAACGGTCGCGAGGGAGGCAGCGACCAGGACTGCGCGCAGCTCCTCGAGGAGCTCGTAGCGAAGGCGCGTGCCGTACAGGCCGCGGAGCCCGGCGAACGCAAGGACGAAGACGGAGTAGGCGGCGAGCCAGATCGGGGGTGGAGCGGGCAGCCCGGCCGCGCTCGAGCCGAACGTCGTCGCGGCTGCGGCGACGAAGAGCATCGAGGCGTCGAGCGAGACGCGCGCGACGGTCCACGCGCGACCGGGGCGAACCCCGATCCCGGTGACCCTCTGCGCACGCCGGCCGACCGCACGGAGCGCGCCGGGTTCGGCCGGTGCACCGGCGAGCGCCGGCGGCGCCGGACGTTCGGCTACGTCGTTCACTCCGCGCTCACCCGCACGCGGGCCAGGCGCCCGACGCCACCGCCGACCAGGAGCAGCGGCCCGCCGACCGCGGCGAAGAGCACGAAGTCCAGGCCGCTGAACGGGAGGGGCCCGTCCGCGGACGAGCTCGGGATCGACGAGCGGGGCGCGGAGGCGAGCTTTCCGACCGGCTGACCTCGGTCGTACCCGCGTAGCGACGGCGCGTGCAGCGCGCGGTTGATCTGCGCGCGCGTGTAGTTGCCGTCAAGCCTTCCGTTGTCGGCGAGGTCGCTGAAGATTCGTTGTGACGTGTCCGGTGTCGCCGCCGCAGGTCCGGCGAGGCCCAAGATGGCGCCGACGGTTAGCCCCGCGCAGGCGAACAGTGCCGCAGATTTCGATCTCATTGTTCCCTTCCGCTCTACCCCTGATTGACCGCAGTTCCTCGTACGCCGCTACTCCCGTCCCGCAGACGATTCGCCTCATCCGCTGGACTCAACGTATCCGCACCCAGCCTTCTTCCGTATGCCTCGTTCGGGTTATTTCGTGTTATGACGACGTTAATCTTCCGCAAGATGCGGGCTTTGGTCACCGGCGGGGCCGGCTTCATCGGCTCGCACCTTTCCGAGCTTCTCCTCGACGAGGGCTGGGAGGTCTTCGCCCTCGACGACCTCTCGACGGGCGAGGAGGCGAACATCTTCCCTCTCCGCGAGCACGAGGGGTTCCACCTGGTCGTCGACTCGGTCCTCTCGCAGTCCGTGGTCAGCGAGCTCGTGCACCGCTGCGACGTCGTCTTCCACCTGGCCGCGGCCGTCGGCGTCCGCCTGATCGTCGAGCAGCCCGGCCGCACCCTGCTGACCAACGTGCAGGGCGCCGAGAACGTGCTCGAGTACTGCGCGCGCTTCGAGAAGCCGGTCCTGATCGCGTCGAGCTCCGAGGTCTACGGCAACCACCCCGAGGACGTCCTGCTCGAGGAGAACGCCCAGCGGATCTACGGGCCGACGACCGCGAAGCGCTGGGCCTACGCCGACACGAAGGCGCTGGACGAGTTCCTCGCGCTGGCACTGCGCCACGAGCGCGGCCTGCATTGCGTGATCGCGCGCCTCTTCAACACCGTCGGGCCGCGGCAGAACAGCCGCTACGGGAACGTCATCCCGCGGTTCGTGCAGCGCGCGCTGGCCGGGGAGCCGCTGGAGATCCACGGTGACGGAAGCCAGACGCGGTGCTTCTGCCACGTCTCGGACGTCGTGCGCGCGCTCAGCGGCCTGCTCGAGCTCGCGGACGGTGAGATCTACAACGTCGGGTCGACCGACCGGATCACGATCCGCGCGCTGGCGGAACGCGTGCTCGAGGTCACCAGCTCGCGCTCGGAGCTCGCGTTCGTGCCCTACGAGGAGGTCTACGAGGGCGGCGTCGCCGAGGAGATGTTCCACCGCGCGCCGGCGATCGGGAAGATCGAGCGAGCCATCGGCTGGGAGCCGACGATCGGGCTCGACCGGATCCTCGCGGACGTGATCGAGAGCGTCCGGATGGCTCCGGCCGGCTAGCGGAAGAGGAGCTCGGCCAGCCGGCTCGTGAGGCTGTACACGTCGTCCGCGGTCCTCCGGTAGACGGCAGACGGGCCGCCGATCGGGTCGGCGATCTCGCGGACGGCGCCGGGGGCCGCCTTGCGCGCTTCGTCTGCTCCGTGGATCGCGGAGCGCGCGCGCTCGACGACGCCGCCTTCGGGTTGCGGCGGGCTTTCCTCGAGGCCGGTGACGAGCTCGGTGATGAGGAACGTCCGCTCGCGCCGGGCGTGCGCCCCGACGACTGCCATCGAGACGTGGATCGGCTCGAAGCCGATCACGAGGTCGGCTCCGCTCAGATCCTGGCGTGTGAGCGGACGCGAGCGGTGCGAGGTGAGGTCGAGGCCGAGCCCCGGGGCGAGCTCGAGCGCCTCGGGAAGCACCGTCGACTCGGGCAGGTCCATCGTCCCGAACGAGCGGACGCGGACGGGGAGGCCCTCGGTTTCGCGGCGGAGGAGGGCTTCCGCGATCGGGCTGCGGAATCGGTTGCCGCTGCAGATGACCACCACGTCGAGCTCGTCGCTCACGGGCGACGAACGTTAGCCGCGCGCAGCCAGGCGCTCGTAGAGGTCGAGATACGCCGCAACCATCGCCTCCTCGCTGTACCGAGCGGCGAGCTCCCGGCCGGCTCGGCTCAGGCGCTCTGCGAGCGCCTTGTCCGCCAGCACGCGCCGGAGCTCGGCGGCGAGGGCGCTCGGGTCGTTCGGGGGCGCGAGCAGAGCGGTTCCGTCGTCGACGAGCTCACGCACCCCGCGGACCGCGGTCCCGACGAGAGGCGTCCCCGCGGCCAGCGCTTCGAGCGCGACGAGCGGGAGGCCCTCCGCGCGGGACGGCAGGACGACTGCGTCCGCGGCGCCGATCAGCTCGCGAGCATCGGGCCGCAGGCCGGCAAAGACGACCCGCTCCTCGACGCCCGCGTCCGCGGCGGCCCGGCGCAGCTCGTCGAGCAGCGGGCCTCCGCCGACGATCGCGAGCGACGCGTCGTCGACCTCGGCGAGAGCACGGATCGCGAGCTCGAAGTTCTTGACGGGCACGAGCCGGCCGACGCCGAGCACGAGCGGACGGTCCGGCGGGATGCCCCACTCCTGCGCGAGCGCCGCGCGATCGGCCGGCGGCGGTGCGGGCGAGACGCCGTTCAGGATCGTCGTCGCCGGCTCGAGGCCCGCCTCCTCGAGCCCGAGGGCGACGCCCGGGCCGCAGGCGACGACCGGCAGCCCCGCGAACCGGAGTGCCTGTGTGGCGCGCCGATAGTCCTCGTCCGGCACGCCGTGGACGCTGACGAGCCCGCGCGGGCGCCGTCCACGGAGCGTCGCCGGCCCGGCGGCTGCGGCGATTCCCGGGTTATGACCGTGCAGGAGGTCGGGAAGGAACGCGTGCACGGCGCGGCGCACGGCGAAGATCGCCCCGGGCAGTCGCGAGAGCCGGCGCTCGACGAGCGGCAGCGGGTAGTGCGGCCCGTCGAACTGGGCGACGAGGCCACCCTGGGCAGAGGCAACCGCGACCTCGTGCCCGGCCGCCTGCGCGCCCCTCGCGAGCGCGACGACGACACGCTCCGCGCCGCCCGTGCCCAGCTCCTGGATCGCGTGCAGGATCCGCATCAGACGAGCTTCCGGTAGAGCTCGACCATCTGCCGTGCCGTCGACCGCGCGTCGAAGTGCTCGACGACCCGCGTCGCGCCGGCCTGCCCGAGGCGCCGCCTGAACGCCTCGTCGGAAGCGACCCGGTCGAGCGCAGCCGCGAGGCCGGCGGCGTCCTCCGGCTCGACGAGGAGCCCGGTCTCGCCGTCGACGACCACCTCCGGCACACCGCCGACGCGCGTCGCGACCACGGGCAGCGCCGCGGCCATCGCCTCGAGGATCGCGATCGGCAGGTTCTCGCCGCGGCTCGGGAGCACGAACACGTCCAGCTCCGCGATCCTCTCCTCGACGTCCGAGACGAAGCCCGGGAACTCGGCGGGCGCGCCCAGGTCGCGCGCGGCCGCCTCCAGCTCGGCGCGCAGCGGGCCGTCCCCGTAGATCACGAGGCGGTGCGGCGTCGCCAGGCGGGCGCTCGCCTCGAGCAGGACGTCGATGCCCTTGCGCCGCTCGAGCAGCGCCGCGGTGCCGATCACGACCGGCTCGTGAGCCGGTGCGGGCTCGCGCCTGCGGACCGTGATTCCGTTCGGAATCACGTGCAGCCTCCTCCGCGGGAAGCCGTGCACGGCCACGTAGTCCGCGAGCGCCTGCGAGGGGACGACGACCGTTCCGAGGTAGCTGAGCAGCGCCTCCATCCGCAGGAGCCCGTGCTCGAGCCACAGGAGCCGCGCCCTCGACGCGGTCGGGTCCTCGACCGGCACCTGACTGCCGACACGGCCGAAGAGCTCGTCCGGGACGCCGTGGAACGTGTGCACGGCCGCGGCGCGGCGTCCACGCGCGAGCGGCCTGAGGAGGAGACCCGTGCGGCGGTCGTGCGTGTGCACGATGTCCGCGTCGGCGAGCTCGGGCCACGTCCGCCCGGCGCCGGGGGCATCGAGCTTGTTCCGCAGCGGCCTGGCAACGGCCTCGACTCCGAGGGCGCGGAACGACTCTGCGACGTCCTCGTCCGCGCAGACGACGCGGACGTCGACCCCCTCGGCCGCCACGTTCGGCGCGAGGTCGCGAAGGTGGGTGAGCGGCCCTCCGGCGGTCAGGCTGCAGGCGTAGACGACCCTCACGCGGTCGCGGGCCGCTCGCTCATGCTCTGCTCCTGCCACAGGGCCGCCGCCAGGCCTCCGATCAGCCAGAACGGCGCGAAGTACTGCTCGGACAGCGTCAGCGCGGAGAACGCCCCCACGACGAGCGAGATGCGCAGCGCCGCAGCCATGCCCGGTGGCCCGAGGCCAAGGCGCCTTGCCCCGCTCAGCTGCGCGAAGACGACGCCCAGGTAGCCGAGGAAGAGCACCATCGCCAGCGGCCCGAGCTCGGCCGCGATGTCGAGGTACGCGTCGTGGACGACGACGAGCCGCTGCGCGCCCGGCGGGCTGTCGGTCGCCTCGAGGAAGTGGAACTGGAAGTTGCCCGGGCCGACTCCGAGCAGCGGGTGCTCGACCGAGAGCCGAGCGGCCGCGCTGAATGCCTCGAGCCGGCTCGACACGTTCGCGCCCGCCACCTTCTCCTTCGCGCGCAGCCCCGTCTCGATCCGGTTCTGCTTCACGTGGTAGACGGCTCCGAGGACCAGCGCCGCGACCAGAGCTCCCGCGAGCAGCGGCTTCACGAACCGGCGCTCGGTAAACGCGAGCCAGAGCACGGCCACTCCGAGCCCCACCAGGGCGCCGCGGGACAGCGTGAGCAGGGTCGAGACCGAGATCACGCCGATCATCGCGACGACGAGCGCGCGCCGCCGACCGGGCTCTCGCAGGAGCCAGAAGGTGAGCGGCAGAGTCGTGGCGAGGATGAACGCGACGTCGTTCGGGTCGCCGTAGGGGAGCCGCGCCGAGAGCGTCCTCCCGGACAGGAAGTACCAGGACGCGACCCCTCCCGCCACGGTCGAGGCCGCCGAGAGCACCCAGGCGATCCTCGTGTGCAGCGCGTGGTCGCCGACGAACTGGCTGACCACGAAGAAGAGCGCGACGAAGCTCGCGTAGCGCGTCGTCGTCGCCATTGCGTCCGACGTCGACTGCGCCCCGAGCGTCGAGAGCATCGCGATCCCGAGCAGGCCGAACACGAGGGCGTGCGGCACGCCGAACCAGAGCCGGCGCCCCGTGGCGACCGCGCTCAGCCCGAAGCTGAGGAAGCAGAGCGCGCCGACCGCCTTCGTCACGCTCAGGCCTCCGCTCGCGCCACCCGGGAACAGCGCCTCGAGTGGCGCGGCCGCGATCAGGAGCAGCAGCGCGAGGTCGACCCGAGCCAGGCAGACGCCGACCACGACGAGCGCGAGGAGCCCGCCGAGCACGAGGCTCGGCCGCGTCGCTGCGCCGATCGCGAGCGGCACCGCGATCGCCGCCATCAGCACGAAGGCGAGCGCGTCGCTGAGCCGCAAGCTCCGGATCGAATCCGTCGCCGAAGCGCCGAAGGCCATCGCCCCGGGGGCTAGACCCGTTCGCGGACGGGCTGCTCGTCGTCCGCGCGATCCGCGCCGTCGCGCGCGTAGTAGCCGCGCGCCTGACGGCTCCGGGACTTGTTCAGCACGGCTGCCGCCGGGGTGACCGCGATCAGCGACAGGCGGCTCACGGCCTCCTCGACCGAGCGCCGGGTCGCTCCACCCGAGCTCGCAACGAGCACCGTCGCCTTCGCGAGGCTCGCGACGACGCGGCCGTCGTTGACCGGGACGACCGGAGTCGTGTCGATCACGATCGCCTCGTACCGCGGCCGGAGCTCGGCGAGCACCTCGGCGAAGCGTGTCGCGAGCAGCTCGCCGGGGTCGCTGACGAGGCGGCCGCCGGTGATCAGGTCGAGGTTCGGGAGCGCCGTCTGGCGGATGACTCCCGGGCCGAGCGCCGAGCCGTTCATCGCCTCGTAGAGGCCCGGGATGCGCGGCACGTCGAGCATCTCCGCGACCCGTCCTCGCCGCAGGTCGGCGTCGATCAGCAGCGTCTTCGCGCCCGAGCGTGCGATCGCGACCGCGAGCCCGAACGCGACCGTCGTCTTCCCGTGGCTCCCCTCCGGGCTCGTGATGGCGACGGTCTCGATCTCGCCGTTGCCTGCGAACGCGAGGTTCGTGCGCAGGTCGCGCAACGCCTCGTTGATCGAGCGGAGAGCCGGGCTGTTCGTGAGCAGCTCCGGCGTCACACGCGAGAGCGACCCCTGGCGGGGCAGCTCGGCGTAGATCGGCAGCCCGCTCGCCTCGGCGAGGTCGGCTCTCGTGCGGATGCGGCTCGTGAAGCGCTCCATCAGCAGCGCGGCCGCGACGCCGAAGCCGAGCCCGAGCAGGACGGCGACCGCGATCGTCAGCTTCTTGTTCGGGAAGACGGGGCTCGTGGCGACCGTCGGCTTGTCGATCTGGGTCAGCTGCAGCGAGGGAATTCCCACCTCTCCGCTGGCGACCCGGCCGCGGAGGACGTTGGTCACCGACTGGGCCGAGCTCTGCGCGAGGCTCGCGTCGGTCGATTGCGCGTCGATCTTGAAGATCGGCGACTGCTGGAACGTGCGCACCGAGATGTCCGCGAGCTGCCCGTCGTTGAAGGACTTCGCCTTGTCGAGCGTCGTCTCCGACTCGGCGGCCGCCGCGTAGATCGGCGTGATCGAGTCGATCGTCTGGAAGAAGAGCAGGTCGTTGCCGAGCTTCTGCGGCTCGAGCGCGAGCGTCGACGTCGACCGGTACTGCGGCGTGATCAGCGCGAGCGCGCCGACCGCGCACGCGATCACGAGCGCCGTCACCCCCAGCACCACCAGCTTCCGGTGCCACAGTACGGAGAGAATCTCTGTGAGGTTCATGAAACCGAGGACGGCGTGCCGACAGGCAATCGAAGGATAGCCCCCTCTTCTTCGTCGGGCCCGCGGCGCCTGCTCTTGAGCCTGTATCCGCCGGACGGAGGCGTGACGCGGCACGTGATCGACCTCGTCGACGGGCTCGATCCCGAGCGCTGGGCGGTCGACCTCGCCTGCCCGCCGGGGTCCGAGCCGTGGCTCGAGCTCTCGGAGCGGCCCGGGGTGACGATGCATCCGCTCAGGCCCGGGAAGGAGCCGGGGCCGTCGGACGCCGTCGACTTCAGGCGCCTGCTCGGGCTCGTCGCGCGAGCGGACGTCGTCCATGCGCACGCGTCGAAGGCAGGCTTCGTCACCCGGCTCGCGGCGACGCTGCGCGGGCGGCGGAACGCGACTGTGTTCACACCGCACGCCTGGTCGTTCTGGGCGCGCGAGCGGCGCTCTCGCGCCTGGCTGGCGCTCGAGCGGCGAGCCGCGCACTGGTGCCGCGCAATCGTCGGCGTGTCCGACGCCGAACGCCGCGCCGGCCTCGAGGCTCGCGTCGGCACCGCGTCCCAGTACCGGGTGATCCACAACGGGATCGACGCGGATGCGTTCGACCGGCCCCGCCGCGTGGTGCCCGGGCGCATCGTCGTCGTCGGCCGGCTCGCGCCGCAGAAGCGCCCCGACGTCGCGGTTCGGGCACTCGCGCGCGTGCGCGAGCGGTTTCCCGAGGCGGCGCTCGACCTGGCCGCGCACGGGCCGCTCGAGGCGGAGACGGCGGCGCTCGTCGGCGACCTCGGCCTGAGCGACCACGTACGGCTGCTGACCCGAGCTGCGGACGTGGCGCAGCTGCTCTCTGAAGCGGCGTGCTTCCTGCTGACGAGCGACTACGAGGGGCTCCCGTACACGGTGCTCGAGGCGATGGCCGCGGGCGTCCCCGTCGTCGCGACGCGCGTCGGCGGCGTTCCGGAGCAGGTCGTCGACGGCGAGACCGGGTTCCTCTTCGAGCCGGGCGATCCAGCAGCGGCGGCGGCCGCGGTCGAGCGGATCCTCGCCGACCCGGAAGGCGCGGTTCGACTGGGCGAGGCGGGCCGCGAGCGGGTCCGGCGCGAGTTCGGACGGGAGCGGATGGTCCGCGAAACCATGGCCCTCTACGACACGCTGACCTGAAACCTGCTTCACTTGTTCGAGTGTCACGCCTGCGCGGCGGGGCGTCGATGCGAAGACGAAAGCTGCGGCATGTCTTCAAGGGATGCCCAGCTTGTCCAGCCGCCCACGCCGCACCCTCCTCGCCGCCCTCGCACTCGCGCTGCCCCTGCTCGGTGGAGCACAGAGCGCGCGCGGCATCCCGAGGCAGCAAGGCCCACCGACGACGGCTGCGCTGCGCATCTGCACCGGCTGCGCCGACTACGGCCTCTCCGTCCCGGGCCGCTACTCGTACGTCGTCCTGCACTCCTGGCAGGCGAGGCTGATCCCCCAGCTGAAGAGCGCGAGCCCGGGCCTGAAGGTGCTCGTCTACAAGGACGCCGCGGCCAGCGTCTCGTACGCGTGCCACGGCGGCGTCGACGACGTGAGGCTCCCGGCGGGCGTCGGCTACTGCTGGGCGGACACGAACCGGCCCGATTGGTTCCTGACCGACACGACCGGCGCGAGGATCGAGTTCTGCGACTTCCACGGCGCGTGGCAGATGGACGTCGGCGACGCCTCGTACGAGCAGGCCTGGCTCGCCAACGTCCTGGCCGACCTGCGCTCTGCGCCCTGGGACGGCGTCATGCTCGACGACGTGAACCAGTCCGAGACCTGGCACCTCTGCGGTCGCACGATCGCGCGGTATCCGACGGCCGACGCATACACCGGCGCGTCCGAGAGCTTCCTCGCGCACGTCGGCCCCACTCTGCGTGCCGCGGGCTTCATGGCCATGCCGAACATCGCGCTCGACGACTGGTGGACGCAGAACGGCCGGGCCCGGTGGGATCGCTGGGTCTCCTACTCGTCCGGCGCCGTCCAGGAGTACTTCTCGAAGTGGGGCCGCGACGACAGCCGCTGGCTGACGGACGACGGCACGCACGACGACTGGAGCGGGCGCCAGGCGCTGTTCGCGCGCACGCAGGCCGCGGGCAAGACGTTCGTCGGCGTCACGTACGCGCCCTCCGGCGACGTGCGCTCGATGCGCTACGCCCGTGCGAGCTTCCTGCTCGACTGGAACGGCGGCCCGAGCGCCCTCGCCTTCGAGCCGACGACACCCGAGGCGCAGGATCCCTACTTCGCGGACTGGACGACCGACATCGGCGCACCGGCCGGGCCGCGGGTGCGTGCCGGGGTGGCGTGGAAACGCGTCTTCGCGAACGGGATCGTCGTGCTCGACCCGTCGCCCTCGACCTATCAGAGCGTCAGGCTCGGCGGCAACTACGTGCTCCCGCACGGCAAGGTCGGATCGACGGTCACGGTCGGGCCGGCGCAGGCCGTTGTCCTGCGGGCGGCGTGCGGGCGTCGACGCTGCTTCCGGCTGACCGTGCGCCGCCGCTCCGGAGCAGCGGCCCGGGTCGCCCGCAAGGCCGGACGGTCCTTCTCAGCCCGCGGGTAGGCGGACGCCGCCGGTCGTCTCGCGGTCGCCCGCGGCGAGCCGGCTTGCCGCCCAGCCCGGCGCGACGGCCGCGGCCAGGCTCTTGGCGCGAGTCCGCAGGCCGTGTCCCCGCCCGAACACGACCCGCAGCGAGCGCCGCCGGGGATCCGGGAGCTCACCCGCGAGAGCCGCCCGCGCCTCGGCGAGCGCGAGGCGGCGCCGCTCGAGGGCGAGCGAATCATCGACCGTTCGACGCTCCGCCGCAGACAGGGACGGATGACCGGCCGCCTTCTCCAGCACGCGGATGCGGCCGGCGATCAGATTGGCGCGGCTGCCGCTGAGGCTTCCAGCGCGGAGCCGGTAGCGCGCGAGCGGCTCCAGCACGGCCCCCACCCGCGATCCGTCGAGGATCAGCCGCGCCCAGAGGTCCCAGTCCTCCGCATACCGGATCGATTCGTCGAACCCGCCGACCGCCGCGAATCGCTCGCGGCGCACCGCCGCCAGCCCGAAGACGAAGTTCCAGCGCAGGATCGCCGAGCGCTGGTCGTCGACCTCGAACGGGAGCTCGGGCGTATAGGAGCGTCGCACCGGCACGCCGTCGACCTCGAGGACGGCGTCGCTCGTCAGCACGTCGAGATCGGGTCGCGCCCGCGCGAGGTCGGCCAGCGCCTCGAGGCGTTCGGGCACGTACACGTCGTCTCCGTCCAGAATGACCACGAAGTCGCCGGACGCAACACGGGCGGCCGCGTTCCTGGCCGTCGACGGGCCGCCGTTCTCCTTCCGGATGAGCGTGATCCGCTCCGAGTACGGCGCGACCGCGCCCATGAGGTCGTCCGTGGACCCGTCGTCGCAGACGATCACCTCGAGCGGGAGCTTCGTCTGTCCGAGCACAGATTCGATCGCCTCGGCGATGAAACCGGCGACGTTGTACGCGGCGATGATCACGCTGAAGGACGGCTCCGGCCCCGGCTCCAGGCCCTCAGGTGCGCGCGGGGCGAGTGTCGACGTCATGCGGCCTCCCGCTGTTGAGGCCGCGCGCACAGCCGGATCAGGCGTCCGAGACGGCCGCCGAACAGGCGCCCGAGCATGTCGTCCAGCCAGATCGCGTCGAAGGTGGTCAGGATCCTCAGCACCACGGACAGCAGGGCGAAGAGCGCCGCCGCGACCGCGAGCCCGACGAGGAGGCCCGCCACGCCGCCCCCGAGCCAGTACTGCACGAGCCAACCGGCGATCCCGGCGCCGGCCGACGCCAGTGCCGTCCGCGCGAGTGCCGCGGGCTCCCAGCGCCTGACTCCGATTCTGCGTATCGCGTAGACCAGGATCGGCAGGCCCGAGACGAGTTGCCCACCTGCGTTCGCCAGCGCCGCGCCGACGGCGTCGTAGTGCGGGATCAACGCGAAGTCGAGAGCGATGTTCGCCAGCGCGCCGACCGCGCCGCTCGCGAGCTGGAACCCCTGCTTGCCCATTCCGAGCAGCACGACCGAGCTCAGGTTCATGAGCGTCACGATCGGGAGCGGAATCAGGAGCAGGATGAGGACGGGACCGACGCCGTGGAAACCTTCGCCGTACATGAGCCGCAGGGTGAGCGGCCCGAGAGCGATCGCGAAGGCCGTCACCGGGAGCATCAGCACGAGCAGAAGCCTGATCGCACGTTCGAAGCCCTGGCGGATGCGCTCGGACGCCCCGCCGCCGAGGAGCGTCGCCACGGCCGGCAAGAGGACGCCGATGAGCGCCTGCGGGATGAGGAGCAAGGTCGCAGCGGCGGAAAAAGCGACGGAGTAGAGGGCGATCTCGGAGTCGGCGGAGTAGTGGTTCAGGAAGAAGAACTCGGACCGGCGCCAGACGACGAACGTGAGGACGACGCCGACCGACCCGACGAGCGCGTAGCGCACGAAATCGCGCCTGAGCGGCGGCTCGACCGGCTCGCGCGGCCCGAGGGGGGCCTCGGCCCTCCGCGCGAGGAACCACAGCCAGACGAGGCTCGCGAGCGTCACGGCGGCCTCGACGGCGAACATGCCGACGATCCCGCCTCCGGCCCAGAGCACGAGCACCGTTGCGGCTGCCGCGACAACGGCCATGACGACTCCGACGAGCGAGGCCGCTCGCCACAGCTGCAGGCCGTTGAGCACCGCGGACGAAACGCGCTGGATCAGCGACGCCGCGACGACCACGGCAGCCAGATACCACGCGGCCTCCGGCGTCGCGCCCGAGAGCCCGATCGCGATCATGAGGCCGGCTCCGACGACGGCGCCTGCGTACGCCACTCGACTCGCCCCACGCGTGAAGCTCAGGACGACCCCGGGGCGACGGCGGCCAACCGCATCTCCGGCGAAGCGCGCGAGCGCCTGCGGAAATCCACCCGCGAGGAGCATCACCAGCGAGACCTCGACGAAGGCGATGAAGCTCTGGCGGCCGAACTGGTGCGGGCCGAGAAAACGCGCCGCCGCGATCGAGAGGACGATCAGCGCGAGCTGCGGGACGAACCGTCCGACGAGGTTCCAGCCGCCGCCGCGCAGCACCGACGCGCCGGTGGTCGCGGCCGCCGCGTCCTCGCCCTGCGCCGTCGGGTTGGTCGTCGATTCGAGGCTCAGTCGGAGCCCCCAACCTCGCGGCGGGGACGCGGCGCGAATCCGAGCCGGTCGACGAGCCGGGAACGGAGCGCAGACGGCGTCACCGCGAGAAGCGCAGCCTTGAGCCTCGTCTTACGACCATGAGCGGGCTCGTGGACTACCGCGAGCGCCAGCTCACGGGCGTCAGCGGTACCCCGGTGGGCCGCGTCGTAGGCCCTTGCGAGCGCGAGCGTCTGCCGGTGTCGCGAAAGAGCCTGCTCGTACGCGCGGAGATCGGCGTCCTTCAGCGCGGGGCTCGTCCGGAGCCGCTCGAGCATCGCCACGCGAGTCTCGAATGCCTTCATCCGACTCGAGCTGACGCTGCCCTCTCGCAGGCGGTACCGCAGGAGCGGCTCGTCGACGGATCCGGCCTTCGACCCGCCGACGATCATCCGCATCCAGCAGTCCCAATCCGCGGCCACCTCGAGCCTGGGCTCCTGCCCTCCGACCGCCAGCACGGCGTCCCGCCTGACGCCCGGGGCGGCGATGAAGCAGCGCTCGAAGATGACGGCGCGCTGGTCCTCGACCTCGAACGGGTTCGCCTCGCCGTTGAAACGGCCGACGTCATGTCCGCGTAACTCCCAGACCGCATCCGTCGTCACGATGTCGAGATCGGGTCGAGCCGCGGCCAGCTCGGACAGCGCCTCGATCCGCTGCGGCTCGAAGACGTCGTCGGCGTCGAGCACGACGACGAACTCGCCCGTCGCAACGTTCATCGCCTCGTTGAACGCCTGCGCCGCGCCCATGTTCTCCCCCCAGACGTACACGATGCGGTCGCGCAAAGGCGTGAGCACCTCGTCCGTGCCGTCGGTCGACCCGTCGTCGTACACGACCACCTCGAACGGCGGGAGCGTCTGCTCGAGCGCGGATTCGACGGCGGGCACAACCGAATCCGCGTTCTGATACGTGCGGATGAGCACCGAGAAGCGAGGGGGAGCGCCGGGCTGCACCTGCCCGTCCGGCTCCGGGACGAGGACCCGCCTCATACCGGCTTCCGGGCCTCGGCGTAGAGCGCGCGGGCCGGCCCCCACGTCACTCCGAGGCGCTCGAGCCAGAGCGCCGCGGTCAGCGGCGGGTACGCGAGTGCGCGCACTGCGGGCCGCGCGGTCTTGATCCGGTCCCGCACTTCCTGGGCGATCCTCACGGTGCCGCGGCTCGTGGGCGTCAGGCGCTCGACGTGAAGCCCGTGCCGCTCGAGGAGCGCGACGAGCTCGGTCCGCGAGTAGCCGTGCCGGACCTCGTCCTTCCAGGTCGTGGCGCTGCTCCGCAATACCGGCTGCCAGCTCCGCTCGGGGACATGGACGAGCAGGAGCCCATCGGGACGGAGCGCTCCGGCAAAGGCGGCCGTCGCGGCCTCGTCGTCGGGGATCTCCTCCAGGCACTCCATCGCGAGCACGACGTCGTAGCCACCGCCGGGAATCGGGCGCGTGACATCGATCGGCTCGAAGCGCACGTTGGGCAGGCCCTCCCGATCGGCGTCCGCACGTCCGCGCTCGAGCGCGTCCTGACGGAGATCCGCCGCCACGACCGTCCAGTCCGGGTACTGCCGCGCGATGGTGAGCGACAGGAGCCCTTCGCCGGCGCCCGCATCGAGGACGCGAAGCGGTGCGCCGTCCGCGAAGCCGTCGAGCGAACGAAGCGCGAGCATGAAGCGAAGGCGCCTCTCAGGGGGCAGGTGGCGGAGCCGACGCTCGATGCGTTCACGGAACGTGGACATCGGCCTCGAATGATCGTAGCTCGGTCGGGTTAGCGCATCCTCGGCGGGCAGTAACGTCCGTGCCATGGGCCCGACCCGCGTGACGATCGTCGTCGACAGCGACGTCTACGGCGGCGCCGAGGCCTACGCGGCGCATCTGCTGCGCGGCCTTCCGGAGCGCTTCGAGCGGACATTGCTCGCGACGCCCGACGTCCCCGAGCAGCTTCGCGAGGCAGCCGGTGACGCCCTGGTCACGTTCGAGCGGCCGCGCGGGAAGGCTGACGTCGTGCGCCTCGCGCAGGCAGGCCGGGCGCTGCGCGGGACGCGGCCCGACCTCGTGCACGTGAACATGGCGACGGCGGCCAACAACCGTCACATCCTCGGGCTTTGTGCTCTGCTCCGGATGCGCGCGGTCGCGACCCTGCACATCGTCGCGCCCATCGAGAGCGCCGCTCAAAGTGCGATCCTGCGCCGCGCGTATGGACGACTCGCCGGGTTCATCGCAGTGTCCGAGGAAACTCGTCGCCAGCTCGGAGAGGACCTTGCGTTGCGCGACGTACGGGTGATTGCGAACGGGGTCGAGGAGCGACCTGCGGAGGTAACCCTCGGCGAAGGGCCGTTCCGCGTCGGTGCGATCGGCCGTCTCACCGAGCAGAAGGGATTCGACGTGCTGATCGAGGCGGTCCGCCGGCTCCGGCAGGACGGCGTGCCGGTCGAGACGGTGATCGCCGGCGACGGCCCCGACCGCGCCGCGCTCGCCGCGCAGGCGGACGGGCTCGCCGTCGACCTCCGGGGCTTCGTCGACGACGTGCCGTCGTTCCACGCGGAGCTCGAGGCCTTCTGCCTCCCCTCGCGCTGGGAGGGGCTGCCGTTCGCGCTGCTCGAGGCGATGATGAGCGGCCTGCCCTGCGTTGCGAGCGACGTCGGCGACGTGCGCCTCGCCCTCGACGGAGTCGGGCTCGTCGTTCCTCCCGATGACCCCGAGGCCCTCGCCTCCGCGCTCCACGAACTGGCCGCGTCCCCCGAGCGGCGCCGCACGCTGGGTGCCGCTGCACACGCGCGAGCGCGCGACCGGTTCAGCGTCGAGAAGATGGTGGCCGAGACCGTGCAGGTCTACGAGGAGGCGCTCGGCCGGTGAGCGAAGCGACGCTGCACTCCATCGCCGGTCCGAGCCACGTCACCGAGGCGTCGACCCTCGTCGCCACGAATCGCGTGCTGGTCGGGCCGTTCGATCGGATCGTGCACCGCGTCTCGGCGCAGTCTTCGTTGCTGGAGGAGGCGGCCCGCGGGCTGCCCGCCGGCGCGGCCCACGCCGAGGCGCTGGCCGTACGGCTCCGCCGGCTCGGCGTGAGTCTCGAGTGGGGCGCTCCGGACGAGCTGTCCGGACCACGCGCGCTGCTCGAGCTCTGCAAGAAGCGCGGCCGCTCGTCGGTCGACGTGCTCCGCGGCGACCCGACGCTCCTGACCGAGCTTCAGATCGGGGCCTGGTGCGAAGCCGGGCCCCGCCATCGGATGACGAGGCGGCTCCCGCTCCCGGGTCGAGGAAACGTTTCGCTGCTTCGGGCCGCGGCCGATCGCGCGTTCTGGGCAGGCGTACGATCCGCGGCGACGCGCAACGAGTGGCGCCGCCTCACGGTCTCCTACTGCGCGCTCCTCTACCACAGGCTCGCCGGCGACGGAAAGCCCGGCCAGGACCGCATCGACCTCGACCCGAGCCGCTTCGCCGCCCAGCTCCGCCTCCTGCGCCGGCTCGGTTTCCGCCCGCTGACCGCCGAGCAGGTGCTCGAGTTCCATGAAGGCAACGGCCCGCTCCCACGCCGTGCGTTCGTCGTCACCGTCGATGACGGCATGGCCGACTGCGGAGGCCCGCTCGCCGCACACGCCGACACGGCGCCGCAGCTCTTCGTCTGCACGCGCGAGGTCGGCGGCTCGGCCGGATGGGTGGACGGCGAGCCGCTTCTCTCCTGGGCCGAGCTCGAGGAGCTCGCGCGCGACGGCGTGATCGTCGGCGCCCACGCCCGCAAGCACCGTCGCCTCGCAGGCCTCGACGCCGCCGAGCTCGAGGGCGAGATCGCCGGCTCGCTCGCCGATCTCCGCGAGCGGCTGCCCGGCGCGTGGCCGCTCTTCGCCTACCCGCACGGAAGTCACGACGAGGCGGTGCGGGCGGCGACGGTCTCGGCCGGGTATCGAGCCGCGTGGGCCACGACCAAGGGGCGCAACGGAGTCGGAACCGACCCCTGGTGCCTGCGGCGGATCGCCGTGCACGCCCCTGACGGGCCGCTGACGGTGCTGTGGAAGGTCGTGACCGGCGAGGCGCCGCCCTGGCGACGTCGCTCGTGAGCCTCCGGCGGGTCGACCTCCGGTTCGCGCTCCCCCACGCCGTCCGCCGCGCCGCGGTCATCGGGCTCGACGATTGGCGCCACGGCCTCGACGAGGCCGGCGTCGAGCTCGCGGACACGGACCTCGACCTTGCGGTCGCCCCGGTCGAGCGAGCAGCCGAGGCGCTCGGGCTCGGCGCCCGCGCGGTCGTGCTCGAGGGCCGCGGGGGTGCGCGGAAGCTGCGGCGAGCCGACTACGCGACGACGCGCTGTCTCCCGCTTCCGAGCATCGAGGCGCCGGACCTCCTGCTGCCGCTCGAGCGCGACGCCCCGGTCGGCTACGCGCTGACCACCTGGCGGCCCGCGGACACGCGCGCGAAGCAGGTACGGAATCGAGCGCTCGCGTCACTGGCGCGCTTCGTTCCGGACCCGCGCCCCCTGCAAGCCCTCGGCCTGCGTGAGCCCGGCCCGCCGGCGACAATCGCGGCCGCAGCGCGCTTCGGAGTTCCGGCCGACGCGGGATGGTTCCTGACGCTCGGCCAGGGCGACGACCTCACGCGCGCGGTCTTCCACGTGTTCGCCCCGGGCGCTCGTAATCCGGGATGGGTGGTCAAGACGGCTCGCGTGCCGGGGTACGACGAGCCGTTCGCGAAGGACGAGGCGGGCCTCGCGCTCGTCGAGGCGGCCGGCGGAGCTGCGTTCCGGCACGCTCCGCGCCTCCTCGGGCGGTTCGAGGTCGAGCGGCGCCACGCGTCCGTCGAGAGCGCGGCCGTCGGCGAGCGGCTCTCGACACTCCTCGCGCGCGATCGGGCTCGCGGACGGCAGGCGTTCACAGACCTCATGGCCTGGGTCTCGGACGTCGGAGCGCAGACAGCGACCGTGGGCGCGCTGGGCGAGGAGCTCGCCCGGCTGGAGCGGGAGGTCCTGCCCCGCTGGGAAGCGGCCGCGAGCCTCCTCTCCGGCCTCCCCGAGCTGCCCGCGGTGCTCCAGCACAACGACCTCGGCACGTGGAACACCGTCTGGGCCGCGCCCGGCGAGTTCACGATCCTCGACTGGGAGTCCGCCTGCGCCGACGGGCTGCCCCTCTGGGACCTCCTCTACTTCGCCGTGGACGCGCTCGGGCAGCTCGACGGGGCGCGAACCGCCGAGCAGCGCGCCGAGCATGCGATCCGGCTCCTCCGCGGAGAGCTGTCTGCCTCGCGAACGCTCTTCGAGTCGATCCGGCGCTACGTGTCCGGGCTCGGGATTCCCGCGGAAGCGGTCGGGCCGCTCGCGACGCTCTGCTGGCTCCATCACGGCCTCTCGCATGTGAAGCGCGGTGAGAAGCTCGGCGCGGAGGCGCAGATCCCGCCCGCGGAGCGGATCGCCCCCGTCTGGATGGAGGATCCGCTGCTCGGCCCCGCCTGGGACCGCTGGCGCGCCTAGGCCATCCGCTCGTACAGCTCTGCGATCGGCGCGGTTGCCGGACCCGGCGTGTACAGGCGCTCGAAGACCCGCCGAGCCTCGGCGCCGCGCTCCCTGCGCTCGGCCTCGTCGCGGAGGATCGACGCGGCCGCGCTCGCCATCCGTTCGGGATCCGGCTCGACGACCACCGCGCCCGCGTCGATGCCCTCGGCACCGCTCGCGGTCGTCACCACCGGCAGACCGGAAGCGATCGCCTCCAGCACCTTGACCTTCATCCCGCTCCCGCGCTCGAGCGGATAGAGCAGGACAGAGAGGCCACGCAGGAACTCGCCCGCGGAGGGGACCTCGCCGAGCGCTTCGACTCCTTCCGCTCCCGCGACGAGCGCGTCGGTGCCACGGCCGGCGATCCGCAGCCGCGCGTCGGGAGCGAGCCTGCGCACCCGCGGCCAGACGTCGCCGACGAGCCGGCGGATCGCGGAGGCGGTCGGCGGCCAGGCAGCGCTTCCGATCAGCCCGGCGACGGGTGGGCCGTCGAGCGGCGCGGGCAGGTAGCGCTCCGGCTCGAGCGAGAGCGGCGCGAGGACGACCCGCGTCAGCGGCCGCGCCCGGTACCGGAGCTCGTCCGCGACCACCGGGGAGCTCGCGATCAGGAAGCGGTAGCTGCGGATCGCGCGCTCCTCTGCCCGCGTGAGCTCGAGCACCTGGCGGAACTCTCGCCGCCAGGGCGCGCCGAACGCCCGGTCGCGGCGGACGAGGTAGTGCAGGTGCGCGACGACGGGCTGCGACAGGTCGCGCCCGAGAGCCGCGGTCGGAATCTCCTCGAGCTGAACGACGTCCGCCTCGCGAGCAGCGGCTCGCACTCGGTCCGCGAGCTTGCTCCGCGCGAGCTCTTCGAGCGGCCGCGTGAGGCTGAGCATCCTCGGCCGCAGCCCCGCCGGCTCGGGCTCGACGTCGACGACCTCGATCCCTGCCGGGGGATCTCCGGGAACGGCCCACTCCTGCCGTGCCGCGAGCACTCGGACGTCGACGCCGTGCTCCCGGAGCCCGCGGATCAGCGCCAGGGCACAGCGGCCCGAGGCGCCTCCTTCCGGGAGAGGCGGCTCGGGCAGGACGAGCAGCGACCTCATGCGGCGAGCGCGAGCCGATAGGCGTCGACGACCTCGGCGGCCGTCCGCTCCCAGCTGAACTCCGCGGCGCGCCTGCGGGCGGCCTCGCCGAGCTCCCGGCGGCGCGACTCGTCGTCGAGCAGCCCCCACAGCGCGTCGGCCAGCGCCTCGGCGTCGCCGACCGGAACGAGCTCGACGGTCCCCGCGGACAGCTCCCGGACAGACGGCAGGTCGGTGGCGACGACCGCGGCGCCGAACGCCATCGCCTCGAGGCACGTCATCCCGAAGCCCTCGCCGCGGCTCGCGTGGCAGACGATCATCGCGGCCCGGTAGAGCGAGGCGAGCGTGGCGTCGTCGACGGGACCGAGCAGGCGCACGCGCCGGTGAACGTCGACCTCGGCGATCCGGCTGCGGATGTCCTCGGAGCGCCACCAGTCGGGGCCGGCGAGGACGACCGGCGGGCAGCGCTCGCCGAGTCGCGCCGCAGCCTCCGCGATCACGTCGAAGCCCTTCCTCGGCGTGACCTGGCCGACCGCGAGGATGAACGGCGGCTCGACGGGGATCGGCGCCTCACCCTGGGGCGGCAGCACACCGGGCCGCGCGATCACGATCCTCTCGCGCGGAAGCCCCGCGATGCGGACGATCTCGTCGGCCGTCGCCTCGCACGTCGTCACGATCGCCTGCGCTCGCCTCGCCTCAGCGAGCTCGGCGCGCTGCCCCTGGTCCGCTCCCGGCGGATAGAGCTCCGCGTGCGTGATCGGGAGCATGTCGTGGATCGTCACGACCTGCGGCTTGCGCGTCGGGATCGGCGTCAGCGCGATCGTGTGGACGACGTCGACGTCGCCGGCGAAGGTCTCCGCCCGCGGCCAGCGCACGGCCCGCCAGACCGGTCGCAGCGCGTTGAGCGGCAGATGCCTCCGGGTGAGCGGGAGCCCGAAGTCGCCGTCCGGCCCGCGTCCGAGCGCAAAGGCGTGGACGTCGACGTCGTCGCGGCGCACGAGCTCGCGCCACAGCTGCTCCGTGTAGCGCGCGAGCCCCGCCTTCGCCGTCACAGCGGGCGTCACGTCGAGGCCGACGCGCACTAGTCCCGCTCGCGCAGCGCCGGGAAGAGAATCGTGTCGCGGATGTTCTCCTTGCCGGTGAGCACCATCGCCAGCCGGTCGATCCCGAAGCCGAGCCCGCCCGTCGGCGGCATCCCATAGGCGAGCGCCTCGACGTAGTCCGGGTCGCCCTGCTGTCCCTGCGCGTCCGCCGCCTGCTGCGCGAAGCGCTCGGCCTGCTCGTCGGGGTCGTTGGTCTCCGAGAACGCGTTCCCGAGCTCCATCCCGCCGACGAAGAACTCGAAGCGCTCGACGATCGACGGGTCGTCGTCCGTCGGCCGCGCGAACGGCGAGACCTCGACCGGGTAGTCGTGGAGGATCGTCGGCTGGATCAGGTCGGGCTCGACGAAGTGGCTGAGCGCGTGGTCGACGAGCTTGCTCCACGTGTCGTTCGCGCTCGTGTCCACGCCGCGCTCGTCGAGGAGCCGACGGAGCTCGTCCTCGTCGCGCGTCCAGAGCCCCCGCTCCTCGAGCTGCTCGACGAGCTTGACGCGCTTCCAGGGCGCGGCAAGGTCGACCTCGTGCCCCCGGAACGTGACCTTGGTCGTCCCGATCGTCTCGCGCGCGACGGTCTCGACGAGCTCCTCGATCCGCCGCATCGTGTCCTGGTAGTCCGCGTAGGCCTCGTACCACTCGACCATCGTGAACTCGGGCGCGTGCTTGAAGGACACGCTCTCGTTGCGAAAGTCGCGGCCCAGCTCGTAGACGCGCTCGAGCCCGCCGACGATGAGCCTCTTGAGGTAGAGCTCGGTCGCGATGCGCAGGTAGAGCGTCTGGTCGAGCTCGTTCGAGTGCGTCACGAACGGGTCGGCGAGCGCGCCGCCGAAGCGCGGCTGGAGGATCGGCGTCTCGACCTCGACGAAGCCGTGGCCGTCGAGATAGCGGCGGATCGAGGCGACCATCCGCGCGCGCACCTCGAAGTCGCGGCGCGACTCCTCGCTCATCAGGAGGTCGAGGTAGCGCTGGCGGTAGCGGGTCTCGGTCTCGGTCAGCCCATGGTAGGTGTCGGGCAGGGGTCGCCGGATCTTGGCGAGCAGCTCGAGCTCGGTGACTGCGAGCGAGGGCTCGCCGCGCTTCGTCTTCGCGGGAATCCCGGTCGCCCCGACGATGTCCCCGAGGTCGAGGTCGACGGGCCCGGCGCGATCCTCGGCGACGAGCAGCTGGATCTTCCCGGAGCGGTCGACGAGGTCGAGGAAGACGAGCTTCCCCATGTCCCGCCGAGCCATGACCCGCCCGGCGACACGCCGCGATTCGCCCCCCTCCTCGCCCGACTCGACCTTGTCAGCGTGGACCCGAACGGCGGCGATCTCCTCCCGGTCGGGAAATCTCTTCGGCAAGGTCATAGCGCGCGAGTCTAAGCGCCCGCCGGTGACGAGGGACAGGCCCTAACAAGGGACAGGCCCTTGTGACGAAAGTGCGACGCGCCTGTTGGCGTTACGCCGCTTTGAAATCGAGGATCTTGTACTTCAGGGCCTTGCCGCGCGGCGTCTGCACCTCGACGGTCTCGCCCTTCTTCTTGCCGATGATCGCCTTGCCGACGGGCGACTCGTTCGAGAGCTTGTTCTCGGACGGGTTCGCCTCGGCGGAGCCGACGATGTGGTACTCGACAGTCTCCTTCGCGGACACGTCGCGCAGCTTCACGTGCGAGCCGACGGAGACGACGTCCTTGGCCACGTCCTTCTTGGAGATGACCCGCGCGTTGGCGAACTTCTCCTCCAGCACCGCGATGCGGTGCTCGAGCAGCGCCTGGTCGTTCTTGGCGTCGTCGTACTCCGAGTTCTCTGCGATGTCGCCGAACTGCCGCGCGACGCGGATCCGCTCCGCGACCTCGCGGCGCTTGTCGTTCGACAGGTACTCGATCTCCTCTTTGAGCTTCTTGTAGCCCTCAGAAGTGAGGATCACTTCCTTCACGTTTCGTGCCTCCTCAAGAAAAATGCGCGGCGCAAAGGCGCCGTCGCGGCCGAGCATGGTACCTGCGGCGTCGCCATCCGTCAAACTCCGGAACCACGGCTACGATTTGCCCTCTATGCAGGTAGATCTCCGCGAATCCTGGCGAATCGGGGACGTCGAGATCCCCTCTCGCCTCGTACTCGCGCCCATGGCAGGGGTCAGCGTGCAGGCATTTCGCCGGCAGGGGCGCCGTTTCGGCGCCGGGCTCGTCTGCTCGGAGATGGTCAGCTGCGCCGGGCTCTCGCACCAGAACGAGCGCACGCTCGGCTACCTGCGGATCGCGGCCGACGAGCACCCGCTCGCGGTCCAGATCTTCGGGGCCGAGCCCGGCGTGATGGCCGAGGCCGCACGCATGGTCGAGGATGCGGGCGCGGACATCGTCGACATCAACTTCGGCTGCCCGGTGCGCAAGGTGACGAAGACCGGCGCGGGCGCGCACTGCCTCGAGGAGCCGGCACGCGCGTGCGCGATCGTCGAGGCGGTCGCGAACGCGATCTCGCTCCCGCTCTCGGTCAAGATGCGCCGCGGCCTCGCGAACGGCTCGCGGACCTGCCTCGAGATCGGCCCGCAGCTCGTCGACGCCGGCGCCGCGTCGCTCACCCTCCACCCGCGCTCGGCGAAGCAGATGTACACGGGCGAGGCCGACCACACGCTCACGGCGGAGCTCGTCGAGCTCGTCGACGTGCCCGTGATCGCGTCCGGCGACATCACGAGCCGCGCCCGGGCGCAGACGGTGCTCGCGACGACCGGCGCGGCGGCGGTCATGGTCGGCCGCGCCGCACAGGGCAACCCGTGGGCGTTGAGCGAGATCATGGGCGAGGACGCAGAGCCGGCGCGCGAGGAGGTCGTCGCCGAGCTCGTGCTCTTCATACGCGAGACCGTCCGCGAGCTCGGCGAGCACCAAGCGACCGGGTTCCTGAAGAAGTTCTACGGCTGGTATCTCGGCCGCGGCCGATTCCCGAAGCCGTTCAAGCAGGAGCTCGTCCGGCTCCAGACGCTCGACGAGGTCGAGCAGCACCTCTTCGCGGCGGCGCCGGGCGCGCGATTCGTGCTCGAGCGGCTCGAGGACGAGCTGCCCCAGGGCGACGAGATCCTCCTCGACCTCCCGATCTCCATCTACGGCGGCGGCTAGTGCCAAAGCTGGTCTACTGGAAGCCGAAGTATCCGACCCGCGTCATGCGCGAACGTGCCTTCGCCAAGCGACAGGCGGCACGCGATGAGCGCCTCCGAGCCGAGCGGCCTCCGTCGCTAGCCGCACGCTTCCGCGCCTGGTTGCGCCGCTAGAGCGTTTCTTCCCGCGAGTCCCACCACTCGCGGAACGAGTCGCACAGGCCGTCGTCGGTCAGCGTGATCACGAAGACGCCGTCGTACCGGAAGCGCCGCCGCTCGCGCTCGTTCGTGTGCGAGGCGATCCAGCGCGCCACGCCCACGTCCGGTGCCACGGCGAGCACGTCGTACGTCATCTCCGCGACCTCGTCCGGGTCCTGGTGTTCGTCCCATGCGCGGCGGATGGCGTCAGGCCCGACGAGGAGCTCGCCGAACGGGCCCCACTGGTAGGTGCCGTTCTCCGTGAAGAGCCTCGCTGCAGCCTCCGAGTCCTGCGCGTTGAAGGCGACGGTGTACGCGTCCATCCACCTCCTGAGCTCGGCTTCGGTCACGCGTTCAGCGCCCAGAGCAGCCGGAGGCCCTCCAGGGTCAGATCCTGGTCGACTCGCTCGATCGTCCGCGTGTGCGGGACGATCAGCTCGGCCAGCCCGCCGGTCGCGACCGTCGTCGCCTCCGCGCCCAGCTCGCCGCGGATCTCCTCGACGATCCTGTCGACCTGGCCGGCGAAGCCGTAGACGAGCCCCGACTGGAGGCTGTGCACGGTCGTCTTTCCGATCACCGTGGGCGGCTCGCTGAAGTCGATCCGCATCAGACGGGCCGCACGCGCGAAGAGCGCGTCCATCGAAATCTCGATGCCCGGCGCGAGCACGCCGCCCACGTACTCGCCGTCCGCGGAGACGACGTCGAAGTTCGTCGACGTCCCGAAATCGACCGAGATACACGGCGAGCCGTAGCGCTCCCGCGCCGCGACGGCGTTCACGACGCGATCCGGACCGACCTCACGGGGATCGTCGTAGCGCACGGGGATCCCGGTCTTGGTGCCCGGCCCGACGACGAGGATCGGCGCCTGCGCCCAGCGCTCGGCGAAGAGCTCGAACTCGCGGACGAGCGCGGGCACGGTCGAAGACAGGCAGATCCCGTCGACCGACTCGAGGTCGAGCAGCTCTCCGAGGAGCGCGCCGAGCTCGTCGCCGGTCCGGCTCGCCTCGGTGGCGAGCCGCCGCTGCTCGGTCAGCCGGTCGCCGTCGTAGAGCCCGAGGACCGTCTGCGTGTTGCCGACGTCGACGGCCAGGAGCATGAGTCGAGCCTACTTCAGCGCGAGCGCCGGGATGCTCCAGTCGGAGTAGATCCCCTGGTAGACGAGGCTCTTCGGATTCGAGCCGCTCGAATCAAGGCCTGGCCCTGCGACCGGCGCCTCGGTGCAGATCGACCCGCAGCTCTCCTGCATCACGACGGGCTGGTGGCTCGAGTACGCGACGCGGCACGTCGTCTACTTAGACGACCGAAGTCAACGGCGCGTTAGAGGTCGTCTTCGCCGGCGAGCGGCTCGCCAAGGCGTTCGGCGAGCGCCTCGGCGGTCAGCTTCGGGCCGCCGCCTTCCCCGCGCAGCTCCTCGACCGTGACATCGCTGGACGTGTAGATCTCCGCCCGCGGGATCAGCCTCGTCGGGCGGTTCTTGTCCCAGACCCAGACGTCCTCCATCTTCAGGTGGTAGAACGGATAGCTGGGCTGCGGCGAGTAGGTCAGGTCGAGCTTGTTGCAGAGATAGGTCGCGTCCTGGGTCAGCACGCAGAACCGGAACAGCTCGAAGACGTCGGAGTATTCGCGCTTCAGCCGGAGCTCGAGCTCCGCCTCGAACTCGTCGAGCTCGTCGATGTGCGACATCAGTGGCTCTCCCGGTGAGATTGGTGGATGCCAGGGTCGCGAGCACCAAGCCAGGCAAGGACGCAGGGAGCGCTCGGGCTAGTCAGCCCGGGCGCGACTGAGGACGCAGCATGGCGCCGCGTGATCGCGGGCCTGGCGCCGCCGAATCTTGCCGCGAGTGCCACCTGGTCATTCTAGCCCCGCGAGCAACATCGAAATCGGCCCTTTCCCCGGTATTTCGAGGCTGGGAGCCAGATCCGCGAGGGGCTCGAGGGCGAAACGCCGCTCGTGGAGCCGCGGATGCGGGACGGTCAGGCCGGGCTCGTCTACGACCAGGTCGCCGTACAGGAGGAGGTCGAGATCGATCGTCCGCGGCCCCCAGCGCTCCTCGCGCACGCGCCCGAGGCGCTGCTCGACCGCGAGCAGGCGCTCGAGCAGCTCCCGCGGCCCGAGGTCGGTCTCGATCCGGACGGCGCCGTTCAGGAACGGCCCCTGCTCGACCGGCCCGACGGGCTCCGTCTCACGGATCTCGGACACGGCCGTGACCACGAGTCCCTCCTCCGCCGAGAGCAGCTCGACGGCGCGCCGGAGGTTGTCCTCACGGTCGCCCAGATTGGAGCCGATACCGACGAAAGCAGTTTTGGAGACTGGTGCTATGTTCGCCGCCTTGAAGCGTCTCGGGATCATGATCGTATTCGCAGCTCTCGCGTTCGCCGTGCCGTCGACGGCGCTCGCCGGGAGTGCCCTCGGGCGCGAGCTCGCTCCCTATCGCGCGGGGCTCGTCCTCGCGAAGCCCGGCGCCGGGCCCGCACTCCGCGAGGCGGGCGGCGAGAAGATCGCGTCGGCGCTTCCGATCTGGCGGGTGCCCACGCGCTCGGCGCTGCAGGTGCTTCCTGGGCTGCTGCGCTCGGGCCTCGTCTCCCAGGTCACTCCCGACCAGCCGCTGTCGACGCTGAGCGCGCTGCCGCGGGAGGGGGACGACTGGTGGATTCCCTTCGTCCACGCGGACGGCGCCGTCCCGCCCGGTGCCGGCAAGCCGCTGACGATCATCGACACGGGCGTCGACCTCACGCACGAGGAGTTCGCGGGGCGACCCTTCACAACGGCGCTCAACCGGCAGAGCACGTCCGGCCAGAACGAGGAGCACGGGACCGCAGTCGCGTCGGTCGCAGCCGCGCCGAGGAACAACCTCGGCGTCGTCGGCGTCTATCCGCAGGCGAACCTGTACGTCTGGGACGCGAGCCCGGCCGGGACCGGAATCACCGCGGGCGACGTGATCCGCGGCCTTGACGCGGCGATCCACGTCGGCCAGGGCGTCGTCAACCTCAGCCTCGGCTCCGAGATCAGGAACCCGTTGATCGACCGGATGATCGCGGTCACGCAAGCCGCCGGCACGCTCGTCGTCGCCGCCGCGGGGAACAGCCGCCAGAACGGGAGCCCGACCGAGTATCCGGCCAGCCTCCCCCATGTCCTGACCGTCGGCGCCCTCGACTCGACCGGCGTTCCCTCGTTCTTCACGACCGGCTCACCGCACGTCGACCTGGCGGCGCCGGGCGAGCGCATCTGGGTTGCTGTTCCGACGACGCTCCACCCGCCCGACAACTACGACCAGTTCGACGGGACGAGCTTCGCCTCGCCGATGGTCGCAGCCGCGGCCGACTGGGTCTGGACGGTCCGGCCGACGCTCGACGCCGCGCAGGTATTCGACGTGATGCGTGCGTCGGCCCAGGACGTGTGGATGCCGGGCTTCGACCAGTTCTCCGGCTTCGGGCGGCTCGACATCCCCGCCGCGCTGGCGGCGGCCCCGCCGCCGCGCGACCCGCAGGAGCCGAACGAGGACGTCTCGTACATCAAGCCGAGCGGGATCCTCCACCACGCGGCCGCGCCGCTGACGTTGGCCGGGCACAAGAGCGGCAGCATCGCCGCGCGCCTCGACCGGGGCGACGACCCTCGCGATGTCTACCGGCTCTGGGTGCCGGGCCGCAAGGCGGCCTCGGTCGCGCTCCAGCCCGGCGGCGGAGACGTCGACCTCGCGCTCTGGGGGCCGAAGACCGTGAGCGTGCTCGAGACGGGCCGGGCCCGGAAGCGGGACTCGCGAGGGCTCTCGGAGCGGTCCGGCAAGAAGCGCGAGCGCCTCCGCGTTCAGAACACCGGCCGCAAGGGCGCCTACTTCTACGCCGAGGCGTCCTATGCAGGCGGAAACGCCAACGCCTCCCGGCACCCGGCCGGGGTCAGCTACCTCCTCTCGGCCTCGGTCGTCAACGCGAAGAAGCCTGCTCGACACTGACGCTCGCGAAGCGGGCGCCGACGCCCGCGGGATTCGTCTTCGTCACCTGGACTCGCACCAAGCGGGCCGGGAAGCGTTCGAGGAGCGCGTCGGCGACCGCCTGGGCGAGCGCCTCGATCAGGTTGAAGTCCCTGCTGTCCGAGACCTCGCGCACACAGTCGGCGACCTCTCGGTAATCGACGGCGTCCTCGATCCGATCCGACGCGCCCGCGTCGCCGACGTCGAGGCTGATGTCGTAATGGAACTCCTGGCCATCGCGCCGCTCCTCCTCGAGCACGCCGTGCCGGCCGAAGATCGCGAGGCCCTCGAGCTCGAGGATCACCGGGGGACCGCCGCCGCGACGGTCAGCGCCTCGATGTGCTCGCGGACGTCGTGCACGCGGAAGATCGCAGCGCCGCGCTCGTAAGCCTCTACGGCAGCCGCGAGGCTCGCGGACAGCGGGGCCGTGGTCGCGTGCGGGTCGCCGAGGATCCGGCCGAGCGACCGCTTCCGCGAGAGCCCGACCAGCACCGGCCGGCCGAGCGCCACGATCTCGCCGAGCCGGCCGAGGAGCTCGAAGTTCTGCTCCACGGTCTTTCCGAAGCCGAAGCCCGGGTCGAGGCAGATCCGGTCTTCGGGGATGCCCGCTTCGACGGCGAACGCGAGGCGATCTTCGAGGAACGACGCGACCTCGGCAGCCACGTCCTCGTACGTCGGGTCGTCCTGCATCGTCCTCGGCTCGCCCTGCATGTGCATCAGGCACAGGTACGCGCCGGACGAGGCGACGACCTCGGCCAGGTCGGGGTCGCCGCGCAGAGCCGTGACGTCGTTCACGAGCTCGGCGCCGAGCTCGATCGCGCGCCGCGCGACCTCGGCTTTCGCCGTGTCGATCGAAACGGGGATGTCGCCGCCGAGCTGCTCGAGCACCGGACCGACCCGGCGCAGCTCCTCGTCGGCCGGGACGGCGACGGAGCCCGGGCGCGTCGACTCCCCGCCGATGTCGACGATCGCGGCGCCCTCCTCGACCATGTGACGCGCGGATGCGACAGCGTCCTCGGGCCGGAAGTTGACGCCCCCGTCGGAGAACGAGTCCGGAGTGACGTTGACGACGCCCATCACCGACGGGCGCGGGAACCGCTCCTCGATGGCGCTCATCGGGCGCAGCCTAGTCGGCGGCCAGGTGAGGCTCCGCGGCCGTCTTGCGCTCCTGTGCGGGCTTCTGGACGAGCCACAGGCCGGCGAGGATCGCGATCCCGCCCACCAGCGTCCCGGCGCCGATCGACTCTCCGAGCACGAGCACCGAGCCCAGGACACCGAAGATCGGGACGAGCAGTGCGAAGGCGGTGGCCCGCGACGCGCCGATCCGGCTCACACCTTCGTAGAAGAGGACGAACGCGAGCACGGTCCCGAACAGTGCCAGGTAAAGGATCGACACCCAGGCCGCGGCATCCCCATCAGCGAGCTTCGACCAGCCGGACTCGCCGATGCTGAACGGGATGAGCATCAGAGCGCCGGTCGCGGTCGCGTAGAGCGTGGCGGTGACGGCGCCGAAACGCGCGGTCGCACTCTTCCCGAGCACGGAGTAGATGCCCCAGCAGGCAGCGCCCGCGACAAACAGCAGCGCGCCCAGCGCACGGTCGCGGTCGACGCCGCCGCTCGGCTGGATCACGGCGGTGACGCCCGCGAACGCGAGCAGGAGGCCCGCCATCCCCCGTCCGCCGATCCGCTCACCGAGAACTGGCCACGCGATGAGCATCGAAAAGACCGGCGCCAGGCCCGGGACGATGATCGCGCCGTCGGAAGCCGGCGCGAGCTCGAGGCCGTACAGGAAGAGCGCGTTGTACCCGGCGACCGCAGTCGCTCCGAGCGCGAGAACGAGCGGCAAGTCGCGACGGGTCAGCCGAACGAAGCCGTCGCGGCGGGCCGCCCAGACGGCGAGCAGAAGCGTCGCCAGGGTGAACCGCGTCGCTGCGACGGTGAACGGGGTGACGGCCTCGACGGCGAGCTTCCCGGCAGGCCAGGTCCCGCCGAAGCAGACCGCCATCGCGAAGAGGAGCAGATACGCCGTCCGTCGCTCGCTCATGCCTCGAACAACGAGGGCTCACGCCGGCCTATGCCGGGTCGTTCTCGGTTTCCTGGCGCGCCGCGAGGCGGCGGGCGGAGCCGGGCTTCGCCCGGCGGGAGCCCGACGCCGGCCAGGGAAGCGAGTTAGCCCTTCGCGCCTTCGGGGTCGGGCGGCTGCATGGCCTGGCCCGGGAGCGGGAACGGCTTCGGCTTCGGCAGGCGCTTGCGCCGATCGTCGGCCTTCGGTTGCGCCGGCTCCTCCTCGGCGGGCTCCTCGGGGAACACCTCTTCCTGCGGAGCGCCGTCGAGCAGCTTGAGGAACTGATCCTTGTCGATCGTCTCGCGCTCGACGAGGATCGCCGAGAGGCGGTGCAGCTCTTCCATGTGCTGCTCGAGCACCTGGCGGGCCCTCGTGTGGGCCTCCTCGATCACGCGTCGGATCTCGTCGTCGATCTCGCGTGCGATCTCCTCCGAGTAGTCCGGCTCGGCCGCCATCTCCCGGCCCAGGAACGGCAGATCCTGGTTGCGCCCGAGCACGCGCGGGCCGAGCTTCTCGCTCATCCCGTAGCGCATGATCATCTGCTTCGCGGTGTGCGTCACCTTCTCGATGTCGTTCGCCGCCCCGGTCGTGACCTCGTTGAAGACGAGCTCCTCGGCCGCGCGTCCCCCGAGCATCGCGGCCAGCTCGTCCATGAGCGACGTCTTCGTCGTCAGGTACCGGTCCTCACGCGGAAGCGAGATCGTGTAGCCGAGCGCCTGGCCGCGGCTGATGATCGAGATCTTGTGCACCTCGGCGTCCTGGTCGGTGTAGTGGCCGACCATCGCGTGCCCCATCTCGTGGTACGCCGTGATCTTTCGCTCCTCCTCCGAGAGCAGACGCGTCTTCTTCTCGGGGCCCGCGATCACGCGCATGATCCCTTCCTCGAGCTCCTCCTGGCCGATCGTCTTCTTCCCTCGGCGCGCTGAGAGAAGCGCGGCCTCGTTGACGAGGTTGGCGAGGTCTGCGCCCGTGAAGCCGGGCGTCCCGGCCGCGAGCGTGTCGAGCTCGATCTCCTCGGCGAGCGGCTTGCCCTTCGCGTGCACCTCGAGGATCTTCCGGCGGCCGATGCGATCGGGCCGGTCGACGACGATCTGCCGGTCGAAGCGGCCCGGCCTGAGCAGCGCCGGGTCGAGGATGTCGGGCCGGTTCGTGGCCGCGATCAGAATGATGTTGTCCTTCAGCTCGAACCCGTCCATCTCGACGAGGAGCTGGTTCAGGGTCTGCTCGCGCTCGTCGTGCCCGCCGCCGAGCCCGGCTCCGCGGTGGCGGCCGACAGCGTCGATCTCGTCCATGAACACGATGCACGGAGAAGCCTGCTTCGCCTGCTCGAAGAGGTCGCGCACACGCGAGGCGCCGACGCCGACGAACATCTCGACGAAGTCCGAGCCGGAAATCGAGAAGAACGGCACGCCCGCCTCGCCCGCGACCGCGCGCGCGAGGAGCGTCTTACCCGTGCCCGGCGGCCCGTAGAGGAGCACGCCCTTCGGAATCCGCGCTCCGAGCGCCTGGAACTTCTTCGGGTTCTCGAGAAACTCCTTGATCTCCTGGAGCTCCTCGACCGCCTCGTCCACTCCGGCCACGTCCTTGAAGCCGATCTTCGGCGAGTCGGGCGTCATCCGCTTGGCGCGGCTCTTGCCGAAGCTCATCACCTTCGAGCCGCCGCCCTGCACCTGGTTCATCAGGAAGATCCAGAAGCCGAAGAGAAGGACGAACGGCAGGAGGCCGGTCAGGATCGACCACCAGGCCGACGAGCCGACTCCCTTCGAGTCGTACTGGACGCCGTGCTCCTGGAGTTGCCTCGTGAGCCCGGGTACCGACTGCTCGCTCGGGTAGTGCACGGAGCCCTTGTCGCCATTCTTCAGATTGAAGCTGATCGACTGCTTGTTCGGGTTGAAGACGGCGTTCTCGACCTGATCCCCCAGCACGTAGTTCTGGTACTGCGACAGGGTGACCTTCTTCTCGCCCTTGTTGCCGCTCATCAACTGCGTGCTGGCGAGGTACACGACCAGCACGATGAGGATCAGTGGGAGCAGTCCGGAGCGGAAAAATCGGTTCATAGCAGGGCGTCCTGTAGCACAGTAGCAGCGTTACTTATTCGTACTTTCCCCCGCGAGCGGTTTCCTGGAACGCTGGCGGTGAGGATTCGGGTTGGTTCGACCGGTCATTTCCGACGGACGCACGACCGAAGGCCGTGCGTCCTGAAATCGGCATCGACGAGCGATGGCTTACGGCCTCGTTACACCTCCACCCGCGTCTTCCTGCAGGACGCCCACGTACGGGAGGTTTCTGTATCTCTCGGCAAGATCGAGCCCGTACCCGACCACGAACCGGTTCGGGATCTCGAACCCGACGTAACGGACGGGCACGTCGATCTCGCGCCGCTCGGGTTTGGTGAGGAGCGCGCACACCTCGAGCGTGGCCGGCCGGCGGGCGGTGAGGTTCCGCATCAGGTACGAGAGCGTCAGCCCGGAGTCGATGATGTCCTCGACGACGAGGACGTGCCGGCTCTCGATCGGGATGTCGAGGTCCTTGAGGATGCGCACGACGCCCGAGGAGTCGCTCGCGGCGCCGTAGCTCGAGATCGCCATGAAGTCGACCTCGCAGGGGACGGTCAGCTGGCGCATCAGGTCGGCCATGAAGAAGACCGCGCCCTTGAGCACCCCGACTAGCAGCAGGTCGCGGCCCGCGTAGTCGGTCGAGATCTCCTCGCCGAGCTCTGCGACGCGCGCGCGGAGTGACTCCTCGTCGACGAGGATCTCGGCGACAGCGCTCTCGAGCTCAGTCTGGCTCACGAACCGCCTCGACTCCGTCGACCTCGACGATGCCCGGCACGGCCACCACCTCGTCGCCGCGCACGACGAGCGGCCACGACTCGCGCTCCGACCGGGGCACCTTCGCGTCGACGAACACGTCCTGGATCTTCTTCCTACGCCCTGCCAGATGATCGCCCGGACGCCACCCGCGTACCTTAAGCCCCTTTTCCTCGGCGGTGATCCGCCACGGGCCCCAGCGCACCTCCTGGTCGAGGGCGACCGGGGAACGCTCGACCCACGCGCGGTCGTACTCGCGGACGATCTGGCGCCCGCCGCCGAGGTCGAGCCGCGCTGAGCCGTCGATCGAGTCGAGCAGCTCGACGAGCTCCGGTGGCGCCGTCTTCCGGTCCGCGAGCCGCAGCAGGTTGCCCTCCGCGGCCGGGTGCAACCGGCGCAGGAGCGGCAGGATCTCGTCGCGGATCAGGCCGCGCTTCGAGCCCGGGTTCGAGCTGTCGCGGCGGAAGTCGAGGCCCGCGGCGAGGCAGTACGCCTCGGTCTCCTCGCGCCAGCGGCCGAGCAGCGGCCTGACGACGCCGTCGTCGCGGCGCCAGTCGATCTTGCCCGGGGCCCCGCTCGCGACGATCCGGTAGATGACCGTCTCGACCTGGTCCGATGCGGTGTGGCCGGTGGCGCGGAGCCGGTCGGCCGCGAACGAGTAGCGGATGGCGCGCCACTCGTCCTCGGTACGCCCGCCGCTGCCGTCCACGACCTCGGCTCCGAAGACGTCCCGGCAGAACTCGGCGTCTTCGTCGGACTCGGGTCCGCGCAGGCCGTGGTTCACGTGCAGCGCCGAGACGCCGTATCCGAGCTCGCGCAGCACGTGCCAGAGGCAGGTCGAGTCCGCGCCGCCCGACACCAGGCACGTGACCGCACCTCCGGGCGCAATCAGGTCGTGCCCGCGGACGTCGGTTTCGACTGCCTTCCGAAATTGACGCGGTTCCATGCGCGAAAGGTACCTAGTAACACTGTGTTACTAAGTTAGAAAAGGACGCTGCGGTAGGTGCCCTCCTGGCGCATGCCGATCTTCTCGTAGAGCCCGAGCGCCGCCCCGTTCTCGGGACGCACGAAGAGGCAGACCGCCGGCGTGCGTTCGAGGAGCAGCCGGCAGAGGTCGCTGAGCCCGCGGGTGGCGTTGCCCGCTCGCCGCGCCTCCGGGTCGACCCAGACCTGCTGGAGCTGGACGGCGCTCGGCGTCCACGCAGACGCTTCTGCCTTGAACAGGATCGTTCCGTTCTCGACCCAGAGCCACGAGCGACCCTCCTCGATCTGGGCGGCGGTCCGGCGCCGGAAGCCCACCGGATCGCGCCGCAGCGGGTCGACGCCGAGCTCCTCCTCGTGCGTCAGCGCGCAGGCGGGGACGAGCAGGTCGAGGTCCTTGAGCGTCGCTGCGCGGAGACCGCTCGAGCTCGGTTCCGGCGCCTGCTCAAGCACGTAGACCGGCTGCCCCGGCCGATCCTCGCGCGGGCTCGGCATCACGAGCTGCGCGGCGCTCCAGAGCTCGCTGACCGCCTCCTCCTGGCCGATGATCATGCGCGTGGCGCGGTTCGCCGCCTCACCGGCGAACTCCCAGCAGCCCCGGCCCGACGGGACGACGTTCGCACCGAAGTAGCAGAGCCCGTCGATGCCGTCGTCGCCGCGCACCGCACGGAACCGTGAGTGCCCCCGCCGGGCCGCGTCCTCGAGGAAAACGCGCTCGATCGGGTCGCCGGCGCAGTACGCCAGCATCTGGTCGAGGGTCGGGTCGATCAGCACGGGCTCGAATCTTCGCAAGGGAGGGACTGTCGGGGTCTTGCTCGTCGCAGGGGCGCGATGGTCGTTCCGAGGCAAGGACGCAGGGAGCCCCGTAGTGAATGAACTACGGGGGCGACTGAGGACGCCGCCTCGGGGCGAGCAGCGCGGCCCTGCGGCTCAGCCAGACCCCGACAGGCCCTCCCTATAGGCTCACGCCGTGCCGATTCACGTCCGAGCCGAGCCCGGCGACTACGCCGAGGCGTGTCTGCTTCCCGGTGACCCGCTCCGCGCGAAGTACATCGCCGAGACGTACTTCGACAAGCCCGTGCAGCGCAACGAGGAGCGTGGACTGCTCGGCTACACGGGCGAGTACGAGGGACGGCCGGTCTCGGTGCAGGCGACCGGGATGGGCTGCCCGACCGCGGCGATCGTGATGGAGGAGCTCGTCCAGCTCGGCGTCAAGCGCTTCCTGCGCGTCGGCACGTGCGGCGGGCTCCAGTCCGACCTCGAGCTCGGAGACCTGATCGTCGCGCTGACCGCGGTCCCGGCGGACGGCACGGCGCAGCATTACGTCGGTCACGAGCCGCACTGCCCGACCGCCGATTGGGAGCTCGTGCACGGCGCCGTCCACGCGGCGAAGGAGCTCGACCAGCCGATGCGCGTGGGCGCGATCGTGTCCTCGGACACGTTCTACGACCCGGACGAGGGGCGTCACGAGCGCTGGTCGTCTCGTGGCGTGCTCGCCGTCGAGATGGAAGCGGCGGTGATCTTCACGCTCGGCGCGCTGCGCAAGGTCCAGGCCGGGTGTCTGCTGACGGTCAGCGACATCGTCGTCGGCGGCGAGTTCACGCGCATCTCCGACGAGGACCTCCAGGCAGCCGTCGACCGCATGACGCGGGTCGCGCTGACGACGGTCACGTCCGATTAGCCACATCGCGTTCCTCGTCAACCCGGCCTCGGACGGAGGCGCGACCGGGAAGCGCTGGCCCGAGATCGCCCGCCGCGCGGCCGACCGCGGCCTGACCGGCGACGCGTTCCTCTCCGAGCGCCCTGAGCACCTGGCGGAGCTGGCGCACGAGGCGGCCGCCGGCGGCGCGCGCCTGATCGTGGCCGTCGGCGGGGACGGAACCGTGAACGAGGTCGTGAACGGCATCGCGGGCGTCGACGGCGTCGAGCTCGCGATCGTCCACCGCGGCACCGGTGGGGACTTCGTCCGCACCTTCGGCATCCCGCACCGCCTCGACGGCGCCCTGGACGTCGCGCGGGGCACGACGACGCGCCAGATCGACCTCGGCCGCGCGACCTACGACACGTGGGCCGGCCCGGAGGCGACCCAGTGGTTCGCGAACATCGCCAGCGCGGGCATGAGCGGCGCGGTCGCCAAGCGCGTGAACGAGACGGGCAAGGCGCTCGGCGGCAAGGCGTCGTACGCGTGGAGCACGGTCGCCGTCTTCGCCCGCTGGAAGAACGTTCAGCTCACAGTCACGGTCGACGGCGAGGAGCGGACCGGGCCGATGTACGACGTGATCGTCGCCAACGGGCGCTTCCTCGCAGGCGGGATGAAGATCACGCCGGACGCGGAGCCGGACGACGGCCTCTTCGACGTGCTCCTGATCGGCGACGTCACGAAGCGTGACCTCATCCTGACGCTTCCGAAGATCTACCGCGGCACGCACCTGCCGCACCCGAAGGCGGAGCTCCTACGCGGCGCGAAGGTCTCGCTCGAAGCGCCGATCCCGCTCCCGGTCGAGCTGGACGGCGAGCAACCCGGCACGACGCCGGCGACCTTCGAGGTCGTCCCGCGCGCTCTGCGCCTGCGCGTCCCCTAGGCCGAGCTCGCGGGGGGCTTGCTCGGCGCCGCCGGCTTCTTCGCCGCCTTCGAGGCGGGCTTCCGCTTCGCGGAGGCGCGCTTCGGCTTGCCCTCGAGCTGGTCGACGCGCTTCTCGAGCGCGGTGATCCGCTTCTCGAGCGGGTCGATGCTGCGCAGGCGCTTCTGCACCTCGTCGAGCCGCTTCCCGAGCGACGTCGTCGCATCCATGACCGCCTTGGCGCCCGGGAGGTCCGTGATGCGCCCGACGACCTGTTCTCCGCGGTCGGCCAGCCTGGTCAAGACATCCTTGTCCGCCTGAGAGGCCATCGAGCCCACCTTACCCCTTTCACCAACTCCTAACTATTTCGGGCCAACAAACCGATGCACGTTTCGTCTCGAATGTGAGAGGCACGAAACACCCGACGCCCTCTCTAGCCTGAAAGCGGTGGCACGAATGAGACCCACGAAAGCACATCGCCACAAGACGGTCACGACCCACGTTCTGGGTCAACGCGGCGGGGTCCCGTACGAGGTCGAGCGCAAGATGTGCTCGTCCTGCCGGCGGGTCCTCGACGAGCGGCCGTTGCGTCGCGCTGCGGCCTAGCGGCCGCAGCCCTTCCGCAAAAAGATCGGCGACGCCGGCAAAGCCGGCATCGCCTCTCACGGTCGGCATCGCAAGCGATGCCTCAGGCGCAGCGGCGTAGCGGCCGCAGCCCTTCCGCAAGAAGATCGCCGACGCCGGCAAAGCCGGCATCGCCTCTCACGGAAGGCATCGCAAGCGATGCCTCAGGCGCAGCGGCGCAGCGGCGTAGCGCCGCATACGAAGGGGGCGCCTGAGGACGCCCCCCTTCGATCGATCGTTCCGTTGCTACGCCCGGCAGGGGTTGTGGTTCAGGATCTGCCGGAAGTTGTTGTAGCGGAACACGGGCATGAAGCCGACGCCCATGTAGTTGCTCAGCAGGAGCGGGCCGTACTCGGCGGTCGAGTTGCCGCCGAACGTGTTCGTCGTGTCTTTCAGGTACGGGCCGCCGAGGTGCCACACGCAGTCGTGGCCGTGATCGTGGCCGTGTTCGTGGCCGTGGCCGTGGCCCTGGCTTTCAGCAGTCGTGTAGACGGGGTAGAACTCCGCGCCCGGAGGCGGGATCACGCAGTTCTCACCCGCGAACGTGCCAACGAGGAGGACTGCGACAACCGAGAACCGTCGCAACCGCGCGCAGCGTCTCGCCGGCCGATCCGTCGATCCGCAGCACGGCCTCGCCGTCGAGCGCGGTCGGGCCGCGGTTGACGATCGCGAACAAGCCGCCGGCGCGAACCGTCTCCAGGGGCAACTCGGCGACCGGATAGACCTCGAGCGCGGAGCCGACCACGACCAGCAGTCGGGTGTTGCGCGCGAGCTCGTAGGCACGATCGATCGCCGTCGCCGGCAGGAGCTCGCCGAAGAAAACGACGTCCGGCTTGAGCACGGCGCCGCAGTCGCGGCAGCGCGGGAGCGGGAAGAGCGACGCGTCGAGCGGATGGGACGCACCGCAGGACGGGCAGGAGGCGGTCCTGATCGAGCCGTGCACCTCGACCACCTCGCGGCTCCCGGCTCGCGTGTGGAGCAGGTCGATGTTCTGCGTCACGACGGCGCTGACGAAGCCCCGCTGCTCGAGCTCGGCGAGCGCGTAGTGGGCGTCGTTCGGCTCTGCGGCGGTCAGCATCTCGATCCGCTTCGCGTAGAAGCTCCAAACCTTCTCCGGGTTGGCGCGGAACGCGCGCAGTGACGCGTACTCCATCGGGTCGATGTCGGCCCAGATCCCGGTCGGCGAGCGGAAGTCGGGGATGCCGCTCTCCGTCGAGACGCCTGCTCCGGTCAGCACGACGCAAGGCCCGCGGTCCCGGATCAGATCGGCGAGACGCTCCGTGGACACCGCTGCGATGCTACGGGCCGGTGGACTTCAAGTTCGCGAACGAGGTGACCGTCCGCTTCGCGGAGACCGACGCCCAGGGCGTGGCGCACCACGCCGCATACCTCGTCTGGTTCGAGGTGACGAGGATCGAGTACCTGCGCCGGTTCCGGGGCGGCTACGCGGGGCTGCGCGAAGAAGGCGTCGACGCGCTGACACTCGAGGCCTACACGCGCTACGCGGACGCAGCTCGCTTCGACGACCGGCTCACGATCCGCGCCCGGTGCGGCGACGTGCACGGCGCCAGGTTCCGGTTCGACTACTCGGTCGAGCGGGACGGCGCCCAGGTCGCGGACGGCTGGACGACGCACGCATGCGTCTCGGTCGGGGACCACCGGCCGACGCGGGTGCCCGCGTGGCTCGCCGAGGCGATCGCTGAGGCCGAGGCCTAACCGATGGGACCGGCCGGCGGCGGGGATTGCGGAGGAGGAGGCGGCGGGGGCGGCGTCCCCTTCTTCTTCTCGGGCGGCGGTGGAGGCGGAGGCGGCTCGGCCTTCGGCTTCGTCCCGTAGCGGATCACGCGCGGCTCGGCCGAGTAGGTCGAGTACCACGTGTGGTCGTAGAGCAGCTTCCCGCTCGAGCTGAAGACCTTCCGCCTGACGCTCGTCGAGCGCGACGGCGAGCCCGACTCGTCGAGCACGGTCGTGCCGACGGTCAGGTTCGGGTCGGGCACGCGCTTCACGGGTGGCTGCCCGGTGACGACGAGCGGTGAGACCTCGCTCTGCACCTCGCGATGCTGCGGCGTCCCGTACAGCGCGACGGTCAGCGACGACGCGCTGACGAACGTCCGCAGCCAGAGCCAGTGGCCCGTGTCGTTGACGAACTTGAGGTCGGTGTCCGGATAGTTGACGGTCGCGTCGCGGCCCTGCGGGTAGTGGCTGATGTAGAGCGCGTGATTCGTCCGGTCGGTGATCGGCAGGCCCGCTTCGTACGCGGCATTGAACGTCGTCGTCGAGACCTGGCAGACGCCTCCGCCGAGACCGGTCTTCAGCTCGCCGTTGATGATCACCGGCGCCTCGAGGAAGCCCTTCGCCTCCGAGCGCTCGCCGGTGGTCGCGTTGAACGAGAACTCCTCGTTCGGTGCGATGAAGTGGTCGTCGATCAGGTGCGCGACGAGCTGGACGTTGTGGATCCGGTTCGCGATGCCGCCGTAGAACGTCTCGTACGCGCCGACGAGGCCGGTGATGCCCATCGCGCGCGCGTCGCGGGTCGTCCGCTCGGGAGACGCCGTCAGCACTGCGAGGTCGGCCTTGCGGCTCGTCGGCGACAGCAGGGCGGCCATCAGGTTGCGGGTCGTCGCCTCCATGTCCACCGTGCGCCCCGGCTGCGCGGGGAGGACACGGACGACGTTGCGCGCGCCGACCGCGAAGGACGCGTCCTTCGGGGCGTGCTCGACGCGCTTCTTCAGATTGGCGAAGAAGTGGTCGGCCCGCGGCCCGGCGAGTTTCAGTTCCGTGTCCCCGTTGCTGGGCAGCTCGAGGAGCCGGGCGATCTTGGCGACGGTGAGATGCCAGCGTCCCGGTCCGTACGCGACGTCGACGGGTGCCGACAGCGCCGTCTCGGCCTTCACCTTCGCCCCCACGAGATCGCGGGTCGACAGCTGTGCGCGGTCGACCTTGAGCGGAACCGGAACCGGCTGGCGGGAGAGAGCCGTGAGCGCCTGGACGAAGACCTTCTCCGCAGCAGCTCGATCGAGCAGGCGCCCATTGCGGCCGGGCACGATCTCCGGCGCCGAGCCGCGAAGCACCAGCGACGGCTCGACGCTCGCGGCGTCGACCCCGCGCGCGAACCTGCCCATGTAGACGTCGACCGCGGACTGGTAGACACGGCTCGTCGGAGCGACCTCGCCCCCGAAGACGCGAACGCCGAGGCGCTTCAGGCCACGGAGCGGCCCGAAGCCCTGGCCCTGGCGCTGAGCCGCCTCGACCGCGGCGCCCCAGTCGACGTCGACGACGACCGCTTTCGGCTTCACGCGCCAGTGCCTCCCGGCGGCCGTGAAGAGCACCGGGACGTTTGCGAGCTCGCGGGATCGCTTCTCGAGCAGCGATCGCGCCTGTCCCGCGGTCAGCCCCGAGACGTTGACGCCTGCGATCTGCGTGCCGGCGGGCAGCCGCTCGGGCGAGCCGGCGAACGCGAGCCCGAGCGCGATCGCGCCGAGCATGACGACGATCGCCACGAGGAGGCTCCATTGCCACAGGAGCCGTACCCGGGCACGCCGACGCCGGCGGTCCCGGGGAAGGTGTGCTACCCGTACCGACAAGTCGACCAGTGTAACGGCCACGGCAGCCGGATTGCGGACGCGGGTCGTGGCCGAGGATCGTCGTCTTCCTCCTCGGCCGCGGATGCGGGCTTTGCCCGCGTCCGCCCACATCCGCCGGGCCCCCAGGACAACCCGGAGAAAGTCGTCATGGCGCGCGCAGCGCGCCGGACTTTCTTCGGCCTAGTCCCTGGGGAAGAAGATTTCTCGGGCGATCACGAGCCGCTGGATCTGCGACGTCCCCTCGTAGATCTGGAACAGCTTCGCGTCGCGCATCAGCTTCTCGACGGGGTACTCCTTCATGTACCCGTAGCCGCCGAAGATCTGCACCGCGTCGGTCGTGACCTTCATGGCCATGTCCGACGCAAACCGCTTCGCGCAGGAGGACTGGAGCGTCGCGCGCTTGCCCTGGTCGAGCAGCCACGCGGCCTGCCAGGTCAGCAGACGCGCGGCCTCGATCTCGGCGGCCATGTCCGCGATCAGGAAGTTCACGCCCTGGTTCATCGCGATCGGCTGGCCGAACTGGACGCGTTCGCGCGAGTACTCGACGGAGAGCTCGTAGGCCGCGCGCGCGACGCCGACGGCCCCGATCGCAGTGCCCGGGCGCGTGTGGTCGAGCGTCCGCATCGCGATCTTGAAGCCGTCGCCCTCCTCGCCGAGCCGGTTCGCCGACGGCACCCTCACGTCCTGGAACGCGAGCGCGGAGGTGTCGGTCGCGCGCTGGCCCATCTTGTCGAGGTGCTTCTCGACGATGACGCCCTCGGTGTCGGCTGGGACGACGAACGCGGAGAGCCCGCGCTGGCCTTCACTCCTGTCGGTCGAGGCGAAGACGACGATCCACGCCGCGTGCCCGGCGTTCGAGATGAACATCTTGGAACCGTTGAGCACGTACTCGTCGCCGTGTCGCTCGGCGGTCGTCTGGATGCCGGAGACGTCGGAGCCGGCGTTCGGCTCGGTGAGCGCGAACGAGCAGAGGAGCGGCTCCTCGAGCAGCGGAGGCAGCCAGGCCCGCTTCTGCTCGTCGGTGCCGGCGAGCAGGACCGGCGCCGAGCCGAGCGTGTTCGCGACGAGCGAGACCGCGATTCCGGAGCAGCCCCACGAGAGCTCCTCGCCGATCAGGATCCCGTCGAAGATCGAGAGGCCGGGGCCACCGAGCGCCTGCGGGATGTGGACGTTCATCAGGCCGACCTCGTGCGCCTTCACGATGACGTCGGCCGGGTGCGTCTGGTGCTCGTCGTACTCGGCGGCGACCGGGCGGATCTCCTTTTCGGCGAACTCGTGCGCCAGCGCCCGCAGGTCGCTCTGCTCGTCGGTGAGAGCGAACGAGATCCCGCTTGCAGTCGACTCTTCGGCGATCGCCATCGGTGCTCGGCCTGCGAATCGATGGTATCCGCTCGACGCATAGACTCACGCGAATGGACTTCGAGCTCACAGACGAGCAGCGCCTGATCCAGGAGACGGTTCGCGATTTCGTGGACGCCCGCGTGCTTCCGAACGCGATCGAGAACGACATCAACCACCACCTGGACCTCGAAGTGATCGAGGGCATGGCCGAGCTGGGCCTGCTCGGGATCGTGATCCCCGAGGAGTACGGCGGGGCGGGGCTCGACTTCGTGGCCGAGGCGCTGTCGTGCGAGGAGATCGAGCGCGGCGAGGCTGCGTTCCGCACGCTGATCTCGGTCCACGTCGGCCTGAACTCGCTCGCCCTCCTGCGCTACGGGAGCGAGGAGCAGAAGCAGCGTTGGCTCGCGCCGCAGGCACGTGGCGAGAAGCTTGCATGCTTCGGGCTGACCGAACCGGCCGCGGGCTCGGACGTCGCCTCGATGAAGTCGACCGCCCGGCGCGAAGGCGACGTCTACGTCCTCAACGGCTCGAAGAACTGGATCTCGTACGCGACCGTCGCCGACCACGCGCTCGTCTTCGCCAAGACGGACCCGTCCGCGAAGCACAAGGGCATCTCTGCGTTCCTGCTCGAGAAGGGGATGCCCGGGTTCACGGCGACGGACACCGAGCACAAGCTCGGCGTGTGGGCCGGCTCGACGGGCGAGCTGTTCTTCGAGAACGTCGAGGTGCCGGCCGAGAACCTCCTCGGCGAGGAGGGCCAGGGCTTCGAGATCGCGATGTACGGGCTCGACCAGGGGCGCTTCACGGTCGCTGCGGGCGCATGCGGTGTGATCCGCGCCTGTCTCGAGCGGTCGGTCGAGTACGCGCGCGAGCGGCAGACGTTCGGCAAGCCGATCGGCGAGTACCAGTTCGTGCAGGACATGATCGCCGAGATGGTGCTCGGCTACGAGACGTCGAAGCTGCTCGTCATGCAGGCGGCGTGGCTCAAGAACGAGGGAAGGCGGAACACGCGGGAGACGTCACTCGCGAAGTGGCACGCGACCGAGTCGGCCTTCCGGGCGGCGCATCTGGCGATCCAGGTGCACGGGGCCTACGGCTACTCGGCCGAATACGGGATCGAGCGCTACTTCCGGAACGCGCGGGCGCCGATCATCTACGAGGGCACCACGCAGGTGCACAAGATGATGCAGGCCGAGCACGCCCTCGGGTATCGCGCGCTCAACGGCCGCGGCGGCGAGGTATCGCCGCTGACTTCGTGGGCCTCGGTCCTCGCCGGCCGGACGTCCTGAGTCGGGAGACGTCCTGTACGGCTAATCCCGGGGCAGTCGGGTAACACGGCCGCCTCGACTTTTCGAAGAGGCTGAGCAAGCTCGCCGACCTGCACGATCCAGGTCTGGGGCTTCGCTCTACTCGCCGCCGGCCAACGAGTCTGCCGCTAGACCGAGCGCGGCCGGCAAGGCGAAGAGATCCGGCAACATGCCTACCGCCTCCGGGAAGCGGCCCTCGCGGTCGACGAGGAACGCCCGCATGCCGAGCGCGCGAGCCCCCTCGATGTCGTCCTCCGGCGAGTCACCGACCATCGCAGCATCCTCGGCGCGAACGCCCAGCTCGCCGAGCGCCGACAGGAAAATCGCCGGGTGCGGCTTCGTCTTCCCGTGCGCGCCAGACCCGACCGCCGCATCCACGTCGAGCGCATGGTGAGCCACGAACGCGGCCAGATCGCGTCCCGTGTTCGAGACGAGCCCGATCTTGAGCCCGTACTCTCGAAGCGCGCCCAGCACGGGCAGCGTGTCCTCGTACAGCTCGAAGTTCTCGGCGTGCTCCCAGGCCCGTGTCATCTCCACAGCCGCCTCGTAGGCTCGATCAGAGTCCCCTCCCATCCCCCGGACGATCCGCTCGGTGAAGAGCACCCAGACCTCCTCGTCGTGATCGAGCTCTGGATGTCGCTCCACGGCCGCGACCGCCGCGGCACGCGCCTCCGCGTACCGACTCGGATCGAGCTCGAGCCCGAAACGCCTACCGAGCGCCTGGTACCCCTCCGGCCCGAGATCCGGCCCGGGCTTCACGAGCGTGAAGTCGACGTCGAAGAGCACCGCTCGGACGGTCATCACGCTGCTTGTAGCAGCCAGCGGGCGGTCTCTACGTGCGCGGGGTGGAACTCGCTGTTGAAGCTCCAGGCAATCGTTTGACCGAGCGTCCAGCCGAGCGCACGCTCGCGGTCGAGCCCCAGCTCGACCGTCAGGCGATCGAGACGACCGATCACGGCCCGCTTGCTGTGCCCCAGCTCGAACGACCGGACGATCGGCGCGACGGCGAACTCACGCTCGCCGACGAGCGGCTTCGGATCGATCACGAGCCACGGCTCGCGCTCAGCGGCGAGAACGTTGTCCGGATGGAGGTCCTGATGCAGCAGCACCTGCTCGCCCTGGGTCACGGCCAGCTCCTCCAACGTCGAGATCGCCGCGTCGACGAGCCTCTCCTCGAACGGCCTCCCGGCTTCCTCCCACTCGCCGCGGATCGTGCTCGCCCACCAGGCAGCCTCGTCCGCCAGCGACGTGAACGGGGCAACGGCCGGCTTCCAGAGCCGCGACAGGAGATCGATGAGGACGTCGAGCGCGCTCTCTCTCAGTGGAGTCCCCGGGCGGCAGCGCTCGAGCAGGAGAGCATGGCGCTCGTCGTCGCGGGCCAGCAGCCGAACCGCGCCCTCGCCCTGCCAGAACTCGAGCGCGTCAGCCTCGTGATCGCTCTCGCGATGCGGCCACTGGATCTTCAGAACGACGTCGCCTGCGGGCACGACGTGCGAGGCGAACCCGCCCGCGAACGGCTCCTCGAGCTCCAGTCCCCACAGCGCCGCGCAGTCGGCGACGAGCCCGGGGAGGCGCTCCTGCCAGGTCGCGTCTAGGCCGGGGCCGGCCAGCGGTACGCCTCCGGGCGCCGCTGGGACAACGACGGCAGCCGCCGCCGCACCTCCTCGAGCCAGGCCCGGTCGAGCTCGGCGGAGATCACCGTCTCCTCGTCCGGCGCCTGCGCGAGCACCGTCCCCCACGGGTCGACGATCAGCGAGCGCCCGTAGCTCGGCCGTCCGATCCCCGTCTCGCCGACCTGCGCCGGGGCCGCGACGTAGAAGCCGTTCTCGACCGCCCGCGCACGCAGGAGCATGTGCCAGTGGTCCTTGCCGGTGAAGAGCGTGAAATGCGCCGGCACGGTTGCAAGCAGCGCCCCTTCGAGCGCCAGCACGCGGTACAGCTCCGGAAAGCGGAGGTCGTAACAGATCGTCAGCCCCACCGGCCAGCCCTCGACCTCGGTCACGACGGGCTCGTCGCCGTGCTCCTCGGCCTCGGACTCCCGGTACGTCAGCCCGCCGACCTCGACGTCGAACAGGTGGATCTTCCGGTAGACAGACACGAGCTCGCCCTCGGGGTCGAAGACGAGACACGTGTTCGAGAGCTTCTCGCGCCCCTCGCGCCGCTCCGTGATCGAGCCGCCGATCAGCGTCACGCCGTGCGTGCGGGCCCAGTCGCGCATCGCGGCGACCGACTCCCCGTCCTCGATCGTCTCGGCCGTCTCGTGGAGCACGTCTGGCGGGCCGATCACGTTCCACTTCTCGGGAAGCGCCACGACGTCGGCGCCCGTCGAGGCCGCCTGCGCTACGAGCTGCTCCGCCTTTTCGAGATTGGAGGCCTTGTCGCGCCCACTCGTCAGCTGCACGCACGCGATCCGAATCCGGTCGGCCATCGCGCTGAGGATACCCGCGGATCTGAGCTAACTGTGACGCTTCGGGGTGTGGCGCAGCCTGGTAGCGCGCTCCGTTCGGGTCGGAGAGAAGAACGGGTGAACCCATGGTTCCCCGTTGGCCCGCTACTTTCAGTACTCAGCGTCAAACGGCTCCTGGGCTCCCGCCGGGCGAAGCCCGACTCCGCCCGCCGACTACAACCGAGGGCAGACGTCGCTAACCTGTAACGGTTCTCGGGGTGTGGCGCAGCCTGGTAGCGCGCTCCGTTCGGGTCGGAGAGGTCCCCAGTTCAAATCTGGGCACCCCGATTGAAAGGCGGCACGTGTTCGACACAGTGCCGCCACATTTTTCCAGCTAGCGTTGCCTTCTCAGTCAACAGAGGAGGTGCGGGCGTGAACGTCGTGACGCTGATCGGCAATCTCGCCACGGACGTCGAGCTCCGAGAGGTGGGCCAGGACCTGCAGGTAGCGACCTTCCTGCTCGCGGTCGACCGGCCCGGAAAGGACGAGGCCGACTTCGTGCGCATATCGACCTGGAACAAGCAGGCGGAGATCTGCGCCCAGTACCTGGCGAAGGGGCGCAAGGTCGGCGTCGACGGACGCCTGCGCAGCAGCTCGTGGGAAGACTCCGACGGCAACAAGCGGAACGCCGTCGAGGTGGTCGCGAACCGGGTCGAGTTCCTGTCGTCGCGGGGAAAGGAGGAGGCTGCGGACATCCCGTTCGAAGCACCCAGTCCTGCCTAGAATCGGCGGCCAGTGGCCGACCGGGACGCGATCCTCGCCTTCGCGAGCGAACTGCTCGATCTGGACGCGTACCCGGACTACGGCCCGATGGGCCTGCAGGTCGCCGGCGCCCGTGAGGTCGACCGGATCGCGTGCGGGGTCTCATCGTCGCTCGAGCTCTTCGAGCGCACCGCGTCCACCGGCGCCCAGATGCTCCTGGTCCACCACGGCCTGCTCTGGGACAGCGACTCGCGCGTGATCGACGACGCCCTGCGCCGCCGGCTGAAGACGCTCCTCGACGCCGAGATCACGCTGGCCGCGTACCACCTCGCGCTCGACGCCCACCCCGAGCTCGGAAACAACGCCCTGCTCGCGCGTGAGCTGGGCATCGAGCCCTCGGAGCAGTTCGCCGGGATCGGCTTCGGCGGCCCCCTGGCGGAGCCCGTCTCCGTCGACGAGTTCGCAGCGCGGGTCCGCGAGCGGCTCGGAGGCGATCCGGTCGTCTTCGCGCACGGTCCGGAGCGGATCGAGCGCGCCGCAGTGATCACGGGCGGAGCGGCCCGCTACCTGGCCGACGCCGCCCGCGAGGGCTACGACCTGTTCCTGACCGGCGAGCCTGCCGAGCCGAGCCTGCACACGGCGCGTGAGCTGGGGATCCACTTCGTCGCGGCCGGGCACTACGCGACCGAGCGCATCGGAATCCAGGCTCTGGCCGAGCGCCTGGCGGCGCGCTTCGAGCTCGAGTGGGAGTTCTTCGACCTGCCCAACCCCGTTTAGTTGGCCATTGCCACCGTCGGAGGGCGGCGGTACAGTTCGAGACGTGATTGTTTCCGACGCGCGGGGTGTCTGAGCTCCGCGTGACATATCCAGAGGACACCAGAGCCCGACACGCGCCCGAGAGCGGTCGGGTTTTTTAGTGCCCGGACTCGACGCCTACGCTAAAGGAGGAGTGGCATGGCGAACCACCTGACGCCCGAGGAGCTGTCGAAGGAGATTGGGATCGACCGCCAGGAGGTGATCCGCGTCTGCATGCAGGAAGGCGTGCCGATCTACCACGGCAAGATCGACAAGACCCTCTTCCAGGCACAGCTCGCGGCGCTGGGCTCGCAGCCGCCGCCGCAGGCACTCGCCTCGTAGTTCGGGCGCCTAGGCGCTCTTTCGAGCCGCCACGCGCTTCCGGGAGCCGCTCTTCGAAGCGGCTCTCTTGCGAGCCGGCTTCGTCTCGCGAACCTCCTCGACGCTCTTCTTGAGCGCCTCCATGAGGTCGACGATCGGCGTCTCTTCCTCCACCGGCTCGGGCTTCTGGAGCTCCACGCCCTCGAGCTTGGCCTCGAGCATCTGGCGCAGGTTCTGGCGGTACTCGCTCGTCAGCTCCGCCGGGTCGAACTCGCCGACGAGGCTGTCGATCACCTGACGCGCCAGGTCGAGCTCCGGCTGCTTGACGGTGCTCTCGCTCACCGCCTCCTCGATCTCGGCCTGTGAGTTGACGTCCTCGGCGAGGAACATCGTCTCCAGCGCGAGCGCGTCCCCCTTCGGCCGGATCAGGCACAGGTGCTCCGAGCCCTGGCGCACGAAGCGGCCGAGGGCGGCCTTGCCAGTCTCCTGCATTGCCCGCAGCAGCAGCACGTATGGGCGCTGCGCAGCGGTCTCGCGAGGAGGAGCCAGGTAGTAGGTGCGGTCGAAGTAGACCGGGTCGACATCGGACGCGTCCACGAAGCGCGTGATCGCGATCGCCTTCGAGTCGTCGATCTCCATGATTGCCTCGAGGTCGGCCTCCTCGACCACGACGAACTCGCCCTTCGAGACCTCCCAGCCCTTGACGAGCTCGTCCCGCTCGACCTCGCGCTCGTGCGTCGGGCACCAGCGCTTCTGCTTGATCGGCGTCAGGCATTCGCGGTGCAGCGTGCGGAAGGACACGTCGGACTGGCGCGCGGCCGGCTTCGTGGCCAGCGCGAGCCCGACCGGGATGTTGACCAGGCCGAAGCTGATGGATCCGTTCCAGATCGTCCGCATGGAGAGAACGAATTGTACTTGGAACGTCCTTTTCCTCCCCCGTAAGATCCGCCAGATGCGCACGATCTGGTCGCTGTGGCAGGAGGCAATCGCCGAGAATCGCCAGAACCCCGCGTACCTCGTCGAGGATGAGGACGGCTGGCGGGAGGTCTCGTGGGACGAGGCCGACCGAATCATGCAGGAGCTCGCGAACGGGCTGCTCGCGATCGGCCTCCAGAAGGGCGACGCGTTCGGCATCCTCGCGCGCAACCGCCTCGAGTGGTCGCTCTTCGACTTTGCGCTCGCGCACGTCGGGGCGGTCGCGGCTCCGATCTACCCGTCGAACACGTCCGCCGAGTGCGCGTACGTCCTCGAGCACGCGAATGCAGTCGGCTGCCTCGTCGACGCCGAGCTGCGCGGGAAGATCGACGGGGTCGAGCTCGAGCACGTCTTCGAGCGCGAGCGGCTCGACGAGCTGCGCGCGCAGGGTCGCGAGCACGCCGAGAAGAACCCGGACGCGCTCGAGCAGGCCCGCGAGCAGATCGGCGACGACGACCTCTTCACGTTCATCTACACGTCGGGGACGACCGGGCCGCCGAAGGGCTGCATGATCCTCAACCGCAACTACTACGACATGGTCGGGACGATCGACGAGATCGAGGACTTCTTCCTCCCGACGGACGTGATGCTCCTCTACCTGCCGCTCGCCCACAACTTCGGGCGGCTGATGCACCTGCTCGGAGCGCACAAGGGATTCACGATCGCGCTCCTGTCCGACCCGCGCCGGATCGGCGACGCCATGACGCAGGTTCGGCCTACGATCCTGCCGACGGTGCCGCGCGTGCTCGAGAAGGTGCACACGGCAGTGTCCGCCAACTTCGCGGCCGCCACCGGCGTCAAGCGCCGCTTGGTCGACTGGGCGCTCGGAGTCGGCGAGGAGGTGAGCGAGCTTCGTCAGCGGCGCGAGCCGATCCCGAGCGGCCTCGCCTTCAAGCACCGCCTGGCCGACCGGCTCGTCTACTCGAAGGTGAAGGAACGCCTCGGTGGACGCATGCGGGCCGCGATCTCAGGCGGAGCGCCGCTCGCGAAGGAGATCGCGGAGTTCTTCCACGTGCTCGACGTCCTGGTCCTCGAAGGCTACGGCCAGACCGAGGAGACGAGCGCTGCGACCGTCAACCTGCCCACGCACTACAAGTTCGGCACCGTCGGGCCTGCGATTCCCGGCATCGAGGTCAAGATCGGCGACGACGGCGAGATCCTGATCGCCGGGCCGACCGTGTTCGCAGGCTACTTCAACGACGAGGCGGCGACGCGAGCCGCGCTCCCGGGCGACGGCTGGCTCCACACCGGTGACGTCGGCACGCTCGACGAGGACGGCTTCCTGACCGTCACCGATCGCATGAAGGACCTGATCGTGACCGCCGGCGGGAAGAACGTCGCGCCCCAGAACCTCGAGAACACGCTCAAGACCGTCCCGTGGATCTCGCAGGCGCTCGTCGTCGGCGACCGGCGGCCGTACCTCGTCGCGCTGATCACGCTCGACGAGGACGAGGTCAAGAAGCTCGACGGGCAGAACGACGCGAGCACGCTCATCGAGCAGGCGGTCGAGAGCATGAACGGCGACCTCGCGCACCACGAGCAGATCCGCCGCTACACGATCCTCCCGCGCGACTTCTCACCCGACGAGAACGAGGTCACGCCGACGCTGAAGCTCAAGCGCCGGATTTGCGAGGAGCACTTCGCGGCCGAGCTGGAAGAGCTCTACACCTGAGCTAGAGGCGCCGCGCGCCCACATACGTGGACGCGTACCAGCCGGTGAGGCTCGAGATCTTGACGACGTCTCCGGTGTGCGGCGAGTGGATGAACTGGCCGCCGCCGATGTAGATCCCCACGTGGCCGAGCCCGTTGAAGAAGACGAGGTCGCCGGCCTGCAGCTGGTCGCGCGAGACCGGCATCCCGTAGCCGTACTGCGCCGCGGCGTTGTGCGGGAGCGACACGCCGATCTGGTTGAAGACGTACATCACGAACCCGGAGCAGTCGAAGCCGCCCGGGCTCGCTCCCCCGTAGACGTACGGCGTTCCGAGGTACTGCATCGCGATCCCGACGACGCCGCCGTACTTCGAGGGAGGCGGCGCGTAGATCGGTGCGGGCTGCGGCGAGGTGATGGCTCCCGCGCTCGCGTTCAGAACCGTCGCGCCCGTCGAAGCCAGCCGGGCGCGGGCCTGCGCCGCGAGCTGGGCCTGCCGGGCCTGCTCCGCGGCCTGCATCTGGGTGATCTCGCTCTTGATCGAGGACAGGAGCTGCTGCCGCGAGGAGAGCTGGCCCTCGATCGAGGCCTTCTCCGCCGAGCGCTCGGCCACGAGCTTGGCCTGCTGCACGTGCGCCGTCCGGAGCCGCGCGCGCTCCTGCTTCACCTTCGCGCGGAAAACCTTCACCTGCCTGAGGACGTCGGCGCTCTGGTTCGAGACCCGGCTCATCGTGTCGATTCGCGAGATCAGGTCGTCCATCGACGTTGCCCCGAGGAGCACCTCGAGCCCCGTGTCCTGGTTCCCGGAGGTGTACATCGCAACGAGATGCGCGTTCAGCTGCTTCTGCGCGTGCTTGAGGTTCGCCTTCGCGAGCTTGAGCTCGGCCTTGTTCGTGCGGAGGTCGCTCTCGATCCCGGCGAGCTTCTCGTTGGCGAGGTTGTACGAGTCGACGGCCCGCTCGAGGTTCGCGTCGAGACCCTGGATCTGAGCCATCACACTGCGCGCCTCGGCCTGTTTCGAGGAGACGGAGCCCGGCGCGGCAAACGACGGCGAGGCAACCACCAGGGCTGCCGCGAGGGCGATGAAGAGCAATCGCGCCTGCCGCATGCAAGAGCCGGAGGATGCGCGTGTCCCGGCCACGACGGGCGCACCGGAAGGGGGCCGGTACGTCACGAGCACGGCAGCCTAACAACCCTTTCGGATGACCGCAAACGGCCAACAAAGTGCCGTCTGCGACGAACTCGGGCCTCGCGGGACTCCGACGGGAGAGGGCTGGCAGGTGTTAGGTTCCCCGCCGTGGGAGAGCCAGGTAGGGGGTTGCGAGCTGCGCTCGTAGCCGCGTCTGTGGTCGCTCTGGCCGCGTTGCAACTGCCCGCTGCGATCGGCGCCGGGTCGCCTTCGCGGCTCCAGGAGCGGGCTCAGGAGCTGCGTAGCGAGAACTCCGCGCTCGCGGGCAAGGCACGGGCAACGTGGCTCAGCTCGGTGACGCTTTCGACGCGTCTCGACCAGACCCGGGCCGCGCTCGTGCGGTTCAGGGCCCGGCGAGAGGCGATCTCGGCGCAACGCGCCGAGGCAGAGCAGAGCCTGCGCCTCGCGCGGCGCACGCTCGAGGTCTCGCAGCGACGGCTGGCCGACCGGCTGCGGTTGCTCTACGAACAGGGGCCGACCGACCCGATGTCCGTGCTCGTGGGCGCGACCTCGGTCGACGACGCGCTCAGCAGGATCGACAACCTGCACCGGATCGCGGGCCTCGACCGTCAGGTGATCGGCGCCGCGAAAGCGGCACGGGCCCACCTGACCGTCCTCACTCAGCGCCTGGCGGCCGACGAGGCCCGGGCGCAGGAGACGGAAGCTGCGACCGCCGCCACCGTCGCTGCGCTCCAGGCGGCTCAGCAGGAACAGGCGGCCTCGATGGCCTCGCTCCGCGCCGAGCGAAGCGCGAACTCGTCGCAGATCTCCACGCTCGAATCGCAGGCGCGCGAGCTCGCGGCAATCCCCGGCGCGGGCCAGAGCGGCCGCACGCTGACGGTGCTCGCGACCGGGTATTCGCTGGCCGGCCACACGTCGACGGGAGTCCCGGTCGGCTACGGCATCGTCGCGGTCGACCCGGGCGTCATCGCCCTCGGCACGAAGATGGCGATTCCCGGCTACGGGGAGGGCGTCGCAGCCGACACGGGCGGCGCGGTCTCGGGTGCGCACATCGACCTCTGGTTCCCGACGGAAGCCGAGGCGCTCGCGTGGGGCAGCAGAACAGTTACCGTGACGCTGCACTGAATCGAGCGGACACCACCAAGGGGCGTCGCATGGCCCAAGCGGCCAAGCCGAAGGTCAAGAAGGACGGTGACGGCCTCCGTGTGCTGCTCGTCGACGACCACGACCTGTTCCGCACCGGGCTCCGGAACCTGCTCGAGGAGCAAGGGGTCCAGGTCGTCGGCGAGGCGGCCAACGGCCAGGACGCCGTGCGCTCGGTACGCGAAGCCGCTCCGGACGTGGTCGTGATGGACCTGAACATGCCCGGCATGACGGGCGTCGAGGCGACCCGGGAGATCACGTCGTTCGCGCCGCTGACGCGCGTGGTCGTCCTGACGATCTCGGACCAGGACGAGGACGTGATGGACGCCATCGTCGCCGGCGCCTGCGGCTACCTGGTCAAGGACTCGTCGATCCAGGAGCTGATCCGCGGCATCACGTCGGCCGCGGTCGGCGAGTCGCTGATCTCACCGCCGATCGCCGCGAAAGTGCTTCAGCGGATGCGCGCCGTCACGCTCGACCAGGGCGCCGAGACGATCCGTGCCGAGCTGTCCGACCGCGAGCTCGAGGTCCTCCGCCTGATCGCCAACGGGAAGGACAACTCCCAGATCGCCGCCGCGCTGCACATCAGCCCGAAGACGGTCAAGAACCACATCTCGAACATCCTGATGAAGCTGCAGATCGAGAACCGCATCCAGGCGGCGGTCTACGCCGTGCGCAGCGGAATCGTCTAAGCGGCCTTGGCGACGAGCTTGCGCAGCGGCGCGAGCAGTTCCCGGAGCTCGGTGCTCTGGCGAGTCGCATGTTGCAGGCGCCTGAGCAAGGCCGAAAGCTCCCCACGCGGCATGTCGTGCCCCACCACGACCGTGTCGTGGGTCAATTCGTCGATGCGCCGCTCGATGCGAAGACATTCCGCATCGAGCTCGAGCGCTCGCGCGTAGCCGTCGGTCACGGTTGGTTCCACCTCGTCGCGAGGAAGGGCCTGACCTTCGGCCACCGCCGCGGTGAGCGCCTGGATACGCTCCAGGAGATCCCGGTCGTCGGCCACCAGGAGCCGATTATTTGCAGGCTGGTCGCCCGAGGGCTATGGGCCGAGCGACCCATCTTCCCCGGCTCCTGGTCCTAGACACTTGACGCTGTCCGGGGCGTCTCTCGACAATGTCGCGATGCCCAGAATCGCGGCCGCCGCCCTCGCGGTGGTCTTGCTCGCGCCGTCGCCGGCCGCCGCCGCGGGCCAGACGCCGCTCGCCCGCAAGCTCTCCCGCGCCCTCGCGGTCCCTCACGTGTCCAGGGCGCGCACGTCCGCTCTGGCGGTCGACCTCGCGACGGGAAGACAGCTGTATGCGCGCAACCTGAACCTGTCGCTGATCCCGGCCTCGAACGAGAAGCTCGCGGTCACCTACGCGTCGCTGCTCGCGCTCGGGCCGAGCTTCCGCTTCTCGACGGATGTCCTCGGCGAGGGCGAGCTCGACGGGACGCTCTGGCGCGGCGACGTCGTGCTCAAGGGCTACGGCGACCCGACGCTGTCCACGCTCGACCTCCTCTCGCTCGCGTCGCAGCTCCGCTCCCAGGGCGTCAGGCGCGTGACCGGCCAGGTGATCGGCGACGAGTCGTTCTTCGACGCGAAGCGCATGGGGCCCGGCTGGAAGTCCTACTTCTTCCTCAACGAGTCGCCCGCGCTCTCGGCGCTGACCGTCGACCGCGGTCGCTACAAGGGTCGTGCGACGCGCCAGCCCGCGCTCGCCGCCGCGCTCTCGTTCCGGGCCGCGCTCCTGCGCGCGGGGATCTCGGTCGCGGGCCGCGCGCTGACCGGGACCGCCGACTCCGCGGCCGTGCCGCTCGCGACGATCGAATCGGTGCCGCTGGCGGTCGTCCTGCGCTTCATGGACCATGAGAGCGACAATTTCACGGCCGAGATGCTGCTCAAGCAGCTCGGCGCGGGCATCGGCCTCCAGGGGACGACGGCGGCCGGAGCGCAGGCGGTGCTGCAGCTGCTGCAGGAACAGCAGATCCCGCTGGCCGGCGTGCGCATCGTCGACGGCTCGGGCCTGTCCCGCCTCGACCGGCTGACGACGGGGGCCGTCGTCGCGATGCTCCGCTCGAGCTGGCTCGACCAGGACCTCCGCGAGCTCTTGATCGCCGCGCTGCCGGTCGCCGGGCGGAGTGGGACGCTCGACTCCCGCATGCGCGGGACCGTCGCCGCGGGCCGCGTACGCGCGAAGACCGGGACGCTGAACGAGGCCTCCGCGCTCTCGGGCTACGTGCGCCGCCGCTACGCGTTCTCGGTGATCCAGAACGGCCCCGGGATCTCGATCTACTGGGCGCGGGTGGCCCAGGATCAGTTCGCGACAGTCCTAGCCAGATAGCAGCTTTTGCAGGGCTTTTTCGTCCAGGACGGGCACACCCGCGCCCTGGGCCTTCTTCAGCTTCGAGCCCGGCTCCTCGCCGACGATCAGGCCCGCGGTCTTCTTCGAGACCGAGTTCGAGATCTTCGCGCCCTTCGCCTCGAGCGCCCGCGCCACCTCGTCGCGCGTGAACGATTCGAGCGTGCCCGTGATCACGTAGGTCTGCCCTGAGAGCGGCCCTTCGACCGGTTTCAGCTCGTCGCCCGTCTCGAAGCGCAGACCGAGGTCGCGCAGCTCCTGCACGAGCTTCAGGTTCTCCTCGTCCGAGAACCACTCGGCGATCCCCTCCGCGCGACCGGGCCCGATGCCCTCGGCCTCCTCGATCTCCTCCTGGGTCGCCTTGGCGAGCTCGTCGATCGAGCCGAAGTGCGCGGCGAGGTTCCGCGCGGTCACCCATCCGGTATCCGGGATGTTCAGCCCGGCCAGGACTCGATGGAACGTCATCGCGTGCTTCGACTGCTCGATCGCCGCGACGGCGTTGCCCGCCGAGATCTCCGCGTAGCCGTCGAGCTCCATCAGCTGCTCCTTCGTCAGCCGGTAGAGATCGGGCAGCGACGTGACGATCCCCTCCCGCCACAGCCTGCGGATGGCTTGCTCGCCGACGCCGTCGATGTCCCAGACCCAGTTGATGAGCGTCTCCAGGCCGCGCGACTCGCACTTCGGGTTGGGGCAGCGGTGCATCGCCTCGCCCTCGGGCTTGACGATCTCCGCGCCGCAGAGCGGGCACTTCTTGGGCATCCGGAAGCGGCGCGAGCCCTTCGCGTGCGGGAGCACCGGCCCGACGACCTGCGGGATCACGTCGCCCGCGCGCTGGACGATGACCGTGTCGCCGACGCGGATGTCCTTGCGGTTGATGTCCTGCTCGTTGTGCAGGGTCGCGGTCGAGACGGTGACGCCTCCGACCTCGACCGGCTCGAGCTGAGCCCAGGGATTGAGCGCGCCGGTTCGCCCCACTCTGATGTGGATTTGCAGGAGTTTTGTCTGGGCGGTCATCGGTGCCCACTTGTACGCGCGCGCCCAGCGCGGGCGGCCGTGGAGCTCGCTCAGGCGCCGCTGCTGGTCGAACGAGTCGACCTTGATCACGATCCCGTCGATCTCGTAGTCGAGCTCGATCCGCTTCGTCTCCCAGACGCGGCAGGTCTCGGCGACGGACTCGATCGACTCGTGCCGCTCGGCGAACGGGTTCGTGCGGAAGCCGTGCTCGCGAAGCCACTCGAGCGCCTCCGAGTGCGTCGCCAGGTCGAGCCCCTCGGCGGCGCCGAGGCCGTACATCCAGACCGCGAGCGGACGAGAGGCCGTGATCGACGAGTCCTTCTGGCGAAGCGAGCCCGCGGCGGCGTTCCTCGGGTTCGGCGCGAGCTTCTGGCCCAGCTCGGCGACGCGCTCGTTCAGCTCGCGGAAGCCGGAGATCGGCATGTAGACCTCGCCGCGGACCTCGGCCACCGGCGGCGGGCCGTCGCCGCGCATGCGCAGCGGCACCGACGAGATCGTGCGCAGGTTGACCGTGACGTCCTCGCCCTGGAGCCCGTCGCCGCGCGTTGCGCCGCGCGTGAGGAGGCCGCCCTCATACGTGAGGTTGATCGCGAGCCCGTCGATCTTCGGCTCGGTCACGAAGGCGACCGGCTCGTCGGAGTCGAGCCGCTTGCGCACGTCGCCGGCCCACTTCTCGAGCGCCTCGTCGGTCGTGACCTTCTCGAGCGAGCCCATCGGCGTCAGGTGCTGCACCTTCTGGAAGCGGCCGCTGAGGGGCGCGCCGACCCGCTGCGTCGGCGAGTCGGGCGTGATCAGATCGGGATTCTCCTCTTCCAGCTCCTTGAGCTCGTCGAAGAGGCGGTCGTATTCCGCGTCCGAGATCTCGGGGTCGTCGAGGACGTGGTAGCGGTAGAGGTGGTGGTCGAGCTGCTCGCGCAGCTCCTCGACGCGCTTGTCGACGGTCTTGGTCGCCATCGAACGTGATGCTAGCGTCGCCCAGTTGGCCCGACTCGCGATCCTGGTGGCGCTTCTCCTCCCCGCATCGGCGTCGGCGAAGTTCGTGTTCTTCCAGACGCCGTCGCACAACATCGGCTGCGTGTACTCGAGCTCGCCCGCGTACCTGCGCTGCGACATCCGGAGCGGCCTGAAGCCGCCGCCACCGAAGCCGAAGGGCTGCATGGACGACTGGACGTTCGGCTACGAGATCGATGCTCGCGGTCGTGCACACAGGGTGTGTGCCGGCGACACGGTCTTCTCACCGAGCGCGCGGGTCGTCCGCTACGGAACCAGGTGGCACGCAGGCGCTTTTACCTGCAAATCAGTCCTTTCAGGCCTCCGTTGCCGAAACCGTAGCGGCCACGGCGTCTTCCTCAGTCGGCAACACTCGTACCGCTTCTAGGGTCAGACCCTGTCGAGAGGCGTCAGTACTCGACTCGCTCGAGATAGAGGCCGTGTGCGGGTGCCGTCGTGCCGGCCTCATCACGCGAGGCGCCGTGCAGGAGGAGCGCGACCTGCTCCGGGGACTGCTCGAGCATCGTGCCGACGAGGGTTCGCACCATATGGCGCACGAACGAGTTGGCCGTGATCTCGAGCTCGAGCGCGTCGCCGCGGTCGAACCACGCCGCCGAACGGACCTCGCGCGTGAAGACCTCGTGCTGCGTCACGGTCGGCGTGAACGCGCGGAAGTCGTGCTCCCCGATCAGGAGATCCGCACTGTCCGCGAGCGCCTCGTAGTCGACCCGGTGCGGGTACCAGTAGCTGCGCGTCTGCTCGAACGGCGACGGGGTGGGGCGCGTCCAGATCCGGTAGCGATAGCTCCGCGCGACGGCCGAGTGGCGTGCGTGGAAGTCGGGCGCCGCATCCTCTGCCGCGACCACCGAAACGTCGTCCGGCAGCGCCGTGTTCAGCGCCTTGGCGGCCCGCTCTATTGGCGGCCCGCCCTCGACGTCGACGCTCGCCACCTGGCCCACCGCGTGCACGCCCGTATCCGTCCGCCCCGCCACCGCCAGCCGCTCCCACGAGCCGTAGACCCAGCCGAGCGCGTCCCGCATGACCCCCTCGACCGTGCGCAGGCTCGGCTGCGCCGCCCAGCCGCGGAACCGCGACCCGTCGTATTCGAGCGTCAGCTTGAGGCGCATGGGCGCATATCATCCAATCCCGTGCAGGAAGACGAATGGCGCGTTGAGATCGACCTCCACGACGAGGCGCACGGCTTCGGCCTCGGCGAGCGCTTTCGCGCGCATGATCTCGACGACGAGGCGCGCAAGCGGCTGGGGCACCGCATCGTCGTCACCCGCGACGGCCCGCATGTCTTCCTCTATGCCGGCGACGAGGCCGGGGCGCATCAGGCCGAGCTGGTCGCGCGCGAGCTCGTCGCCACTGACGACCTCAGCGCGGACATCGCGGTCACCCGCTGGCATCCGCTCGAGGAAGAGTGGAAAGACGCCTCGATCCCGCTTCCTCGCAGCGACGAGGAAGAGCGCGAAGAGCTCGAACGGCGGGAAGAGACCGAGCGGCGGGAGGGCACCTACGACTGGCTCGTCAAGATCGACATGCCCTCGAGAAGCGAGGCCGAGAAGCTCGAGGAGCTCTTACAGGGCGAGGGCCTCAGCGTCCACCGACGCTGGCGCTACCTGACCGTCGACATCGCCACGGAGGAGCACGCGCACGAGCTCGCGAGCCGCCTCCGGGACATGGCCCCGGCCCAAGCGGAGGTCACGGTCGATGCGAACCCGGACGACATCCCGACGCCCGTGTTCGTCCTGCTCGAGTCGCGCCTCTAGGCGGTAACGCCCGGAACCGCGGCGGGCTCTTCCTCGAGCTCCTGCGGCTCAGGCTGCCGCACGCGCTTCGGCTTCGGCGCCGGCGGAACGAAGTCGACGAGCTCGAGGTACGCCATCTCGGCGCAGTCGCCGAAGCGCGGGCCGAGCTTCACGATCCGCGTATAGCCGCCCGGCCGGTCGACGAACCGCGGGGCGACATCCGAGAAGAGCATGGTCACGACGTCGTTCGAGCGCAGGTACGCGAGCGCCTGGCGCCGAGCGGCGAGGTCGCCGCGCCGCCCGAGCGTGATCATCTCCTCGGTGATCGGGCGCACCGCCTTCGCCTTCGCGACGGTCGTCTTGATCCGGCCGTGCTCGATCACGGCGCCGGCAAGGTTCGAGTAGAGCGCCTTGCGGTGCGCCGAGTCGCGGCCGAGCTTCTTGCCCTTGCGGTGGTGCCTCATTCGTCGCCGCGGAGGGTCAGCCCGTGCGTGGCCAACGTCTCCTTGACCTCTTCGATCGACTTCTTGCCGAAGTTCGGGATCGCGGCCAGCTCGTTCTCGCTCTTGACGACGAGGTCGCCGATCGTCTCGATCCCGACCCGCTTCAGGCAGTTGTACGAGCGGACTCCGAGCTCGAGCTCCTCGATCGGGAAGTTCTCCATCCCGTGGGCGAGCGGCGCCTCGGCCGGCACTGCCTCGCTCGGCGTTTCGCCGAACCCCTCGATCCGATCGATGTCGGTGAAGATCATCAGCTGGCGGATGAGGATGTCGGCGGCCTCGCCGATGGCCTCCTTGGGGTCAATCGAGCCGTCGGTCGTGACGTCGAGGTTGAGCTTGTCGTAGTCGGTGCGCTGGCCGACGCGGGCGGCCTCGACGTCGTACGAGACGCGCCGCACCGGCGAGAAGATCGAGTCGATCGGAATCACGCCGATCGTGTGCTCGGGGCCTCGGTTCAGCTCGGCCGGGACGTACCCGCGCCCGCGACCGATCGTCATCGTCAGCTCGAGCCTGCCCTTGTCGGACAGGGTCGCGATCTGGAGGTCCGGGTTCAGGATCTCCAGGTCGGCGGGAGCCTCGATGTCGCCGGCGGTGACCTTGCCGGGGCCCTTCTTGTTCAGCCGCACCTCGATCTCGGGCGACTCGCCCTCGAGGCGGACGATCATGTTCTTGAGCTGCAGGATGATGTCGGTCACGTCTTCCTTCACGCCCGGCAGCGTCGTGAACTCGTGCGCGGTGCCCTCGAGCTTGACCGAGGTGACTGCGGCGCCCTCCAGCGAGGAGAGCAGCACGCGGCGCAGCGAGTTCCCGAACGTGTAGCCGAAGCCGCGGTCGAGCGGCTCGATCGTGAACCGGCCGCGCTGCTCGTCCACTTCCTCGTGGACGATTCGGGGCACCTGGAAATCCATCAGAGACGTACGTGTTGCCATGCCTTCCTTTCTACTTCGAGTAGAGCTCGACGATGAGCGATTCCTGCACGGGCGTGTCGATCTCCGAGCGCTCGGGGAGCTTCAGGATCTTGCCCGTCAGCGCCTCGTGGTCGGCCTGGAGCCAGGGCGCCACCGAGGCGGTGAGGTCGGTTGCGTCGCGGATGACCTGCTCCGCGGAGCTGTTCGGCGCCATCGTGATGATGTCGTCAGGCCGCACCTGGTAGCTCGGGATGTTCACGCGGCCGCCGTTGACGTGAAAGTGGCCGTGGCGGACGAACTGGCGGGCCTGCGCCCGTGAGGTCGCAAAGCCGAGCCGGTAGACGACGTTGTCGAGCCGCCGCTCGAGCATGCGCAGGAGCTCCTCGCCCGTGATGCCCGAGCCCTTCGCGGCCTTCGTGTAGTAGGTGCGGAACTGCTTCTCGAGCAGGCCGTAGTAGCGGCGCGCCTTCTGTTTCTCGCGCAGCTGGAGCAGGTACTCGGACTGCTTGATGCGCCCGCGTCCGTGCTCGCCCGGTGGATAGCTGCGGCGTTCGATCGCGCACTTCTCGGTCAGGCAGCGCTCGCCCTTGAGGAAGAGCTTCATGCCCTCGCGGCGGCACTGCTTGCACTTCGGGGAACGGTCGCGGGCCACTAGACGCGCCTCCGCTTCTTCGGTCGGACGCCGTTGTGCGCCTGCGGGGACACGTCCTTGACGCCGAGGATCTCGAGGCCGGCGGCCTGGAGCGACCGGATCGCGGTCTCCCGCCCGGAGCCCGGGCCCTTGACGAAGACCTCGACCTTCTGCAGGCCGTGCTCCATGCCCTTGCGGGCGCACGAGTCGGCGGTCACCTGAGCGGCGAACGGCGTCGACTTGCGCGAGCCCTTGAAACCGGCCGAGCCGGCCGACTCCCAGACGATCACGTTGCCCTCGGTGTCGGTGAGCGTGACGATCGTGTTGTTGAACGACGTCTTGATGTGCGCCTGGCCGATGGCGATGTTCTTTCGGACGCGGCGCCTGGTGCGGCCGCGTCCCGCTTGTCTGCGCGGGGGTGCCATTACGTCTTGGAGGGTGCCTTCTTGCCGCGGCCGACGGTCTTCTTGGGGCCCTTCCGGGTACGGGCGTTCGTCTTCGTGCGCTGGCCGTTCACGGGCAGGCCGCGCCGGTGGCGGATGCCGCGATACGCGCCGATCTCGCCGAGGCGCTTGATCGCCTGCTGGCGCTCGCGCCGAAGGTCGCCCTCGACCTGGAGATTGGCGTCGATGTAGTCGCGGAGCTGCGTGACCTCGCCGTCGGTGAGGTCGTTCACCTTCGTGTCGCGGGAGATCCCGACCTCGTCGGCCACCTTGCTTGCGGTGGAGCGGCCGATCCCGAAGATGTACGTGAGCGCTACCTCGAGCCGCTTCTCACGGGGGAGGTTGACGCCTGCGATTCGGGCCACGCCTAGCCCTGCCTCTGCTTGTGGCGCGGGTTGGAGCAGATGACCATGGTCCGCCCGTTCCGGCGGATCACGCGGCATCGCTCACACATCGGCTTGACTGACGCTCGAACCTTCAAATTCCACCTCGTAAGAACCGCGCCTCGGGAGCGCGGTGTCAGGACACGAAAACACGCACAGACAGGCTGCGCGGCGAGAAACTATGGTAGCAAAAGGGCTCCGGCCGGATTCTGCGTAGTGGTGAGGATCCTGGGGCCGTTTTCCGTCACCGCGACCGTATGCTCGAAATGGGCGGAGAGCGAGCCGTCAAGGGTCGAGATCGACCACTCGTCGTCGTGCAGGTACACGTCCGGGCCGCCGGCGTTGATCATCGGCTCGATCGCGAATGTCATCCCCGGCTGGAGCTCCGGGCCGCGGCCGGGCGGGCCGTAGTTCGGGATCTGCGGGTCCTCGTGCATCGCGCGGCCGATCCCGTGGCCGACGAGGCTGCGGACGACGGAGAAGCCCGCCTCCTCGGTGGCGACCTGGATCGCGTGCGAGACGTCCGACAGGCGGTTCCCCGCGCGGCACTGGGCGATCCCCGCAGCGAGTGCGGCCTGGCACTCCTCGAGCAGCCGCTCCGCGTCGGAGGAAATCTCGCCGACCGCGAACGTGAAGGCCGAGTCGGCGACGAACCCGTCCAGCACGACCCCCACGTCGACCGACAGGATGTCCCCCTCGGAGACCGTGCGGCCGTTCGGGATCCCGTGCACGACCATGTCGTTCGGCGACGTGCAGATCGACGCTGGATAGCCGCGGTAGCCCTTGAACGACGACGTGCCGCCCTGCGACTGGATGTAGTCGTCGGCCAGCTCGTCGAGCTCGCCGGTCGAGACACCCGGCCGGATGTGCTCCTGGAGCAGGTCGATCGTGTCCGCGACGATCCGGCCGGCGTTCGCCATCTTCTCGATCTCGGCGGTGGACTTGCGAATGATCATCAGCTCACGCTACCCGCGGGCCCACGCCTCGCGCGCGGTCCTCGCTCCGCGGCCTTCACGAAGCCACCTTCGCCTGCTCGACTGCCTGCTGGATCTCCGCGAACACCTCGTTCTCCGGCCGGTCGCCGTGGATCCCGACGAGGTTACCCGCCAGCCGGTAGTGGGAGACGAGCGGCTTCGTCTGCTCGTGGTAGAGCTCGATCCGATTGGCGATCGCCTCGGGTGTGTCGTCGGAGCGACCTTCCTCGACGGCGCGCTTGCGGAGGCGCTCGATCGCGACCTCGTCGGGGATCTGGAGCTCGAGCACGACCGCCAGCGGCCTGTCGATCTCCGAGAGCATCGGGTCGAGTGCGTCCGCCTGGGCCATCGTCCTCGGGAAGCCGTCGAGGATGAACCCGTCCGCTGCCTCGGGCGACTGGAGGCGCGTGCGAATGAGCTCGATCATCAGGTCGTCCGGGACGAGGTCGCCGCTCTCGAGGATCGGCTTGACCTTGCGGCCGAGCTCGTTGCCCTCGGCGATCGCGCCGCGGAGCATGTCCCCGGTCGAGAGGTGCGCGAGCCCGTACTCCGAGGCGAGCCGCTTCGCCTGCGTCCCTTTCCCGGACCCTTGGACGCCCAGGAGCAGCACGTCTAACGGCACGCTCGGCCCCATCCTCCGGGCCTCTGGCGCGCGAGAACGCTGCGCCATGCGGCGTCCTCAGTCGCGCTCGGGCGATCTAGCCCGTGCGCTCCCAGCGTCCTTGCCTGGCTTGGTTCTCGCACCCCAGAGACGCGGCAATGGGACCGAGCGTGCCGTGGCACTACTTCAGGAAGCCTTCGTAGGAGCGCATCATCATCTGCGACTCCATCTGGCGCATCGTGTCCAGCGCGACGCCGACCGCGATCAGCACGGACGTACCGCCCAGCGCGCGCGAGTTCGCCTGCGAGAAGCCGCCGTACCGGATGAAGATGCTCGGCAGGATGGCGACGGTCGCGAGGTAGAGCGCGCCGGGTAGCGTCAAACGCGTCAGCACGCGGTCGAGATACTGGGCGGTCGGCGGGCCGGGCCGGATCCCCGGGATGTAGCCGCCGTGCTTGCGGAGCTGGTCGGCCTGGTCGACGGGGTTGAACTGGACCGCCGTGTAGAAGTACGTGAAGATGACGATCAGGAAGGCCTCGAACAGCAGGTAGGTGAGGTTGCTCGGGGTGAAGTGCGCGTTCACGAAGTTCTGCGTCTGAGGGAAGTACTGGGCGATCGTGGGTGGGAACGCCATGATCGCCGCGGCGAAGATGATCGGGATCACTCCGGCCATGTTCACGCGCAGCGGCATGTAGGTTGATCCGCCCGCGGTCATGCGGCGGCCCACCATCCGTTTCGCGTACTGGATGGGAATCTTCCGCTGGCCCTCCTGGATGAAGACGACCGCGGCCACGATCGAGAGCGCGATGAGCGGGAAGAACAGCTTCTCCATGACGCCGCCGTAGTACCAGGCGCTGATGCCGGCCGGCATGCTGGTCAGGATCGAGGCGAAGATCAGGAGCGAAATGCCGTTGCCGACGCCGCGCTTCGTGATCAGCTCGCCCATCCACATCAGCAGCGTCGTGCCCGCGGTCAGCGTGAGGACGATCAGGAACGTGCGGCCGAGGCCAGCTGAAAGGACGCCCTGGCGCTTGAACAGGTACGCGTAGCCGAGCGACTGCGCCGCGGCCAGGACGACCGTGAGGTACCGCGTGTACTGGTTGATCTTCGCGTAGCCGGCCTCGCCTTCCTTCTGGAGCTGCTCGAGGCGCGGGACGACGACCGTCAGCAGCTGCAGGATGATCGACGCCGTGACGTACGGCATGATCCCGAGCGCGAAGATCGCGAACTGCGACAGCGCGCCGCCGGAGAAGAGGTTCAGGAGGCCGAGCACCGTGCCGCCCGTCTGGTTGAAGTAGTCCTTGATCGCGCTCGAGTCGACCCCCGGGGCCGGGACCCACGAGCCGAAGCGGTAGATGGCGAGGATCATGGCCGTGAACAGGACTCTCTGCCGGAGCTCCGGGACGCGCCAGGCATTTGACAGCCAGGAGAACATGGCCTAGCTCTCGTCCTCGTTTTCGGGCTGAGGCTCCTCGCCTGGAGCCTCTTCGCGAGCCTCTTCGACCTCGGCGGTCAGCTCGTCAGCCGGCTCTTCGGGCGGCGGCGCGGCCTTGCGCTCGCGGCGCTTCGGAGGCCGTGGCTTCGGCTCGCCGCGCAACCAGATGATCGACCCGCCGGCGGCCTCGATCTTCTCGCGCGCGCTCGCGGAGAACAGGTGCGCGGACACGGTCAGCTTCTTCGTCAGCTCACCGTGGCCGAGGATCTTGACGTCGAGCCTCGTGTTCCGGATCAGGCCGGCTTCCTTCAGCTGCTCCGGAGTGATCTCGCCGTCGAAGCGCTCGAGGTCGCGGACATTGACCGCGTGGACACGGGTTCGGTGCGGGCCGACGGGCATCGCGTCCTTCGAGTACGGGCCGCGCTGCTTGCCCAGGCGCATGTAAATCGGCATCTGGCCGCCCTCGAAACCGGGCCGCATCTTGTTCGAGCCCGAACGCGCCTTCTGGCCCTTGATCCCGCGGCCCGAGTAGCGTCCCTTGCCCGAGCCCAGGCCGCGGCCGATGCGCTTGCGGCTCTTGCGCGGCGCGGCAGGCTGGAGCGAGGAGAGACTGAGCTTCTTGTCGGCCACGCGTTATTCCTCCACGACCTCGACGAGGTGGCGGACCTTTCTGAGCATACCGGCGAGCTGTGGGCTCTCCGCATGCTCTGCGGTGCGGCCGATCTTGCCGAGGCCGAGCGCCCGGAGCGTGCCCCGATGGCGCTGGCTCTGGCCGATCGCGCTACGCGTCTGCTTGATCTTGACCTTCGCCACTCTCGGTCTCCTGCGGCTCCTCTGTAGCCACCGCGGACTCCTCTTCGGACTTCGTAACACTGTGTTGCAAAGTCGGCTCCGCCTCGGGCTCTTGCCTCGCGCTGACCGGGAGCACCTGGCTGATGGTCAGGCCGCGCGCGGCGGCGACCTCTTCCGGCCGGCGCAGGCGCTTGAGGCCGTCGACGGTCGCCTTCAGCATGTTGATCGGGTTCGTCGTGCCGAGGCTCTTGGCGAGGATGTCGCGGACGCCGCCGAGCTCGAGCACGGCGCGGACGCCGCCACCGGCGATGACCCCGGTTCCCTCGCTCGCCGGGCGCAGCATGACCCGCGCCGCGCCGAACTTGCCGATGATCTCGTGCGTGATCGTCGTCCCGTGCTGCGGGATCGTGAAGAGGTTCTTCTTCGCGTCGTCGACGGCCTTCGAGATCGCGAGCGGCACCTCGCGCGCCTTGCCGTAGCCGAGGCCGACGCGGTCGACCTCGTCGCCGATGACGACGAGGGCGGTGAACGAGAACCGCCGCCCGCCCTTGACGACCTTGGCGACGCGGTTGATCTCGACCACGCGCTCCTTGAGCTCGCGTGTCTCTTCGCGCCGCATGACTTCTCTCTCAACGGGAGTCGTGCTCAAAACTTCAGTCCTCCTTCGCGGGCTGCGTCGGCGAGCGCCTTCACGCGCCCGTGGTACAGGTAGCCGCCCCGGTCGAAGACCGCGGACTCGACGCCGGCCGACTTCGCGGCCGCGGCGAGGGTCTTGCCCACCTCGGCGGCCTGGTCGACCTTGTTGCCCTTGAACGACTTCAGGCTGAGCGAGCTCGAGGCGGCGAGCGTCTTGCCGGCGACGTCGTCGATGAGCTGCGCCTCGATGCCGCGGTTCGAACGGAAGACGACGAGCCGCGGCCGCTCGGCTGTCCCCGAGAGGTTCTTGCGGACGCGCCTGTGGCGGCGGATGCGCGCCTGCCTGACGGAGAGGGTCGCCATTACGCTCGCTTCCCGACCTTCCGGCGCACGTACTCACCGCGGTAGCGGATGCCCTTGCCCTTGTACGGCTCCGGCTTGCGCACGGCGCGGATCTCGGCGGCGATCTCGCCGACCTGCTGCTTGTCGATGCCCTTGACGATGACCTCGGTCTGCACCGGGACCTCGAACGTGATCCCCGCGGGGGCGTCGATCACCACCGGGTGCGAGTAGCCGACGTTCAGCTCGAGCGCCGTGCCGCGCAACGAGGCGCGGTAGCCGACGCCCTGGATCTCGAGGTGCTTCTCGAACCCGTTCGTGACGCCCTCGACCATGTTCGCGACCAGCGAGCGCGTGAGGCCGTGCAGCGCACGGTCGTCCCCGCGCTCCGTGGGGCGCTTGACGAGGAGCTGCCCGTCTTCCTTCTCGATCAGCATTCGAGCCGGGACGTTCTGGGTCAGCTCGCCGAGCGGGCCGTTGACAGTCACGCGGCCAGGGTCGACCGCGACGTTGACGCCGTCAGGGATCGCGATTGGTTGCTTGCCGATTCGACTCATTGGTTCACCAGACGAAGCAGATGACCTCGCCGCCGACGCCCTGCTCCTCCGCGGTCTTGCTCGTGATCAGGCCGCCCGAGGTGGAGAGGATCGCTGTGCCCATCCCCCCGAGGACGCGCGGCAGGCGGTCCTTCCGAGCGTACACGCGCCGGCCCGGCTTCGAGATCCGCTTCAGGTCGGTGATGATGCGCTCGCGGTTCCGGCCGAACTTGAGGTCGATCGTGAGCGTATTGAAGCTCTCGCCGTCCTCGACGCGGAAGTCCGAGATGTAGCCCTCCTCCTTGAGCAGGCGGGCGATGTCCTCCTTGACGCGGGAGGTCGGCATCGTCGTCGAGTCGTGCATCGCCTTGTTGGCGTTGCGGATGCGGGTGAGCATGTCTGCGATCGGATCGGTATGCATGTCGTTACCAGCTCGATTTGGTCATGCCGGGGATCTGGCCCTCGTGCGCGAGGTCGCGCAGGCAGATCCGGCAGAGGCCGAACTTCTTGTAGACGGCGCGCGGCCGGCCGCAGCGGTTGCAGCGCGAGTACTTCCGCACCTTGAAGCGCGGCTCGCGCTTGGCCTTCGCGACCAAGGACTTTTTAGCCACTCTCGGGCGCTCCTTCCTTCTCTCGGAACGGAAGGCCGAGGCCCCGCAGGAGGGCAAAGCCTTCGTCGTCGTTCTGGGCCGTGGTCGTGATCGCCACGTCGAGCCCGCGCACGGCCTGGATGTCGTCGTAGTTGATCTCGGGGAAGATGATCTGCTCGCGGATGCCGATCGAGTAGTTGCCGCGCCCGTCGAACGACTCCGGCGCGAGGCCGCGGAAGTCGCGGATGCGAGGAATCGCGATCGAGACCAGGCGGTCGAGGAACTCCCACATCCGGTCGCCGCGCAGCGTGACGCGCGCCCCGATGGGCATTCCCTCACGGAGTTTGAAGCTGGCGATCGACTTGCGGGCCATCCGCACTTGCGCGCGCTGACCGGCGATCGTCGTCAGCTCCTCGATCGCGCTGTCGAGCAGCTTCGCCTCGACCTTCGCGTCGCCGACGCCCATGTTGAGCGTGATCTTCGTCAGCCGCGGGACGCGCATGACCGAGCTGAGTCCGAGCTCCTCCTTGAGCCTGGCGCGGAGCTCATCGTCGTAGCGCTCCTTCAGGCGCGGGCGCTGGGCTGTCTGCGTCGCGGTGGCCGTGGCCATTACTTGTCGATCTCCTGGCCGCAGTCGGCGCGCTTGCAGACGCGCACCTTGATCGGATCCTCGTCCTTGCGCTCCCTCATCACGTAGCCGATTCGCGTCGGCCGGTTGCACGTCGGGCAGACGAGCATGACGTTCGAGATCGGGATCGGAGCCGCCAGGTCGATCACACCGCCCGGGGTGAACTGGGCGCCGCCCATCCGGCTCGGGTTCTTGATCGGCTTCGGCTTCGAGTGCCGCTTGACCATGTTCAGGTTCTCGACCAGCACGCGCTTCTCGTCAGGGCGCGCCTCGAGGACGCGGCCCTGCTTGCCGCGGTCCTTGCCGGCGAGGATGTGGACGGTGTCGCCCTTGCGGATCCTCATCGACTTCATCTAGAGGACCTCCGGGGCGAGCGAGACGATCTTCATGAAGTTCTTCTCTCTCAGCTCGCGCGCGACCGGGCCGAAGATGCGGGTGCCGCGCGGGTTCCTGGCCTGGTCGATGATCACTGCCGCGTTCTCGTCGAAGGCGATCTGTGTGCCGTCATCGCGCCCGTAGGGCTTCTTCGTGCGGACGACGACGGCCTGGACGACCTCGCCCTTCTTGATCGTGCCCTGCGGCGTCGCGGTCTTGACGGTGCCGACGATGACGTCGCCCACGCGCGCGTAGCGGCGATGCGAGCCGCCGAGCACGCGGATGCAGAGGAGCTCTCTCGCTCCCGTGTTGTCGGCCACGCGCAGTCGCGACTCCTGCTGGATCATCTACTTCGCCACCTCGAGCACTTCGGCGAGGCGCCAGTTCTTCGTCTTCGAAAGCGGGCGCGTCTCGACGATCCGCACGACGTCGCCCACCTTCGCCGTGTTCTCTGCGTCGTGCGCGTGGAACTTCGTCGAGCGGCGGACGACCTTCTTGTACCGGGAGTGCGCCTTCACCGTGTCGACGCGGACGACGATCGTCTTGTCCATCGCGCTCGAGACGACGACGCCGCGGCGTTCCTGGCGCCGGCCCCGGTCATGGACCGGCTTCGGGACGCGCGTGATCGGCGTGCGGCCTTCAGGCTTCTCGCGCTTCGGCTTCGAGCGCTTGCGGCGCTCGGTGCGCGGCTTGCGCTTCGGCTTCGCGCGCGGGCCCGTGGCTTCGGCGGCAGGGGCTTCCGCGCCCTCCTCGGCGGGGGGTGCTTCGGCCTCGGCGGCAGGCGCTTCCTCGGCCGGAGCTTCCTCGGCCGGAGCTTCGTCGGCCGGAGCTTCCTCGGCGGGCGCTTCCTCGGCAGGCGCCTCTTCGGCTACCGGCTCTTCTGCCGGAGCCTCTGCTGCCGGCTCCTCGGCCGGAGCTTCCTCCTCGGCCGGAGCCTCCGCCTCTGCGGCAGACGTCTCCTCGGCGGGAGTCTCCTCCGCCTGAGGCTCTTCCGCCTGCGCTTCTACGTCCTGTTTCTCTTCGTCAGCCACCTGTCTCCTTCGCGAGCTCGCGCTCGTTTCGTACGGTCAGAATCCTTGCGATCTCTCGCTTCGCCAGCTTCAGGCGCGCGGGGTTCTCGAGCGCTCCGGTCGCCGACTGGAAGCGCAGGTTGAACAGCTCCTGGCGGCGCTCGGCGAGCGCGTCCGCGAGCTGGTCGTCGCTCATGTCTCGCAGCTCTCTAGCGCGCAAAGAGATCAGCCTCCCGCTTTACGAACTTCGTCTTCACCGGGAGCTTCGTCCCGGCCAGCCGCAGTGCTTCCTTGGCCAGGTCCTCGGGCACGCCGGCCAGCTCGAACATGACCCGGCCGGGCTTGACGACGGCGACCCAGTGCTCCGGGGCGCCCTTGCCAGAGCCCATGCGGGTCTCGGCCGGCTTCTGGCTCACCGGCTTGTCCGGGAAGACGTTGATCCAGACCTTCCCGCCGCGCTTGATCTTTCGGGTCATGGCGATACGAGCTGCCTCGATCTGGCGGTTCGTGACCCAGGCGGCTTCCATCGACTTGAGGCCGAAGTCGCCGAACTGGACGCGTGTCTGGCCCTTCGAGACGCCCGCGCGCCGGCCGCGCTGCTGCTTGCGGTACTTCGTCTTCTTGGGGAGCAGCACCTAGCTCTCGCCCCCGGTCTCTTCTGCCTTCGGCACCTCGGGAGCCGGCGCCTCGGGAGCGGGCGCCTCGGGAGCGGGCGCCTCGGGCGCCTGCGCGTCCTCGGGAGGCGCCTCGGCCGGCGGGGCGTCGGATCGCTGCCCGCGCCGGGCGCCGCCGCCTCGCCGCGGCCGCCGCGTGCGCACGGGGCCGAGACCCTCGCGGTCCTGCGACCTGTTGCGTCCGCTCTCGCGTGAGGCGGAGAGGCCCTCGGTGCGCCCGCCGAGGCGTCGCGCCGTGTCCTGGTCGCCGAGCCGCGTCTCCTTCTGCTGCGCGACGCTGTCGAAGCCCTCGGGCATGATCTCGCCCTTGTTGATCCAGACCTTCACGCCGATGCGGCCGGAGGTCGTCTTCGCCTCGACGAAGCCGTAGTCGATGTCCGCGCGGATCGTGTGCAGCGGGACGCGACCCTCGGAGTAGCTCTCGGAGCGGCTCATCTCGGTGCCGCCGAGCCGGCCGCCGCACTGCACCTTCACGCCGTGGGCGCCGGAGCGCATCGCCGAGGCGAGCGAGCGCTTCATCGCGCGCCGGAAGCTGACGCGGTTCTGGAGCTGCTCCGCGATCGACTGCGCGACGAGCTTCGCGTCCAGCTCGGGACGCTTGATCTCGTTGATGTTGATGTGCACGTTCTTGTGCGTCATCCCGTGGATCTCTTTGCGCAGGGCGTCGACCTCGGCGCCGGACTTGCCGATCACGATCCCGGGGCGTGCGGTGTAGATGTCGATCGTGATCCGCTGCTTGTCCTTGCGGATGAGCACGTCGGACAGCCCCGCGTGGGAGAGCTTGTTGTAGATGTGCTCGCGGATCTTGATGTCCTCGAGCAGGGCCTCCGGAAACTCCTTCGTCCCGGCGAACCAGTTCGATTTCCAGTCGTGGATGACGCCGACGCGCATGCCGCCGGGATGAACTTTCTGACCCATTAGGAGTCGCTCTCCTCCTTCTTATTCGCGGGTGCCCGCTTCCGCGTCGTTGATGCCTTCGGCTTGGCCTCCGCCTTCGGCTTCGCGTCCGCCTCGGGCTTCGCCTCGGGCTTGGCCTCGGTCTTCGCCTTGGGCGCGGCCTTGCGGCGAGGAGCGCGCTTCGGCTTCTCCTCGACCGGCGCCTCGGGTGCTGGCGCTCGAGTCACTGTAGCCGTGGTTGCCGGGGCCAGGGTGATCGTGATGTGGCACATCCGCTTCCGGATCTGCGCCGCGCGTCCACGGGCACGTGGCCGCCAGCGCTTGATCGTCGGGCCCCCGTCGACGTACACCGTCTTCACGACGAGGTCGTCGCCGATCAGGTTGTGGTTCGCCTCGGCGTTCGCGACCGCCGAGCGCAGGAGCTTGTCGATCTCGCGGGCCGCGGCGCGCTCGGTGAAGGCGAGCATCGTCCGCGCCTCCGGCACGGTCCTGCCGCGGATGTGCTCGACGACGAGCCGCGCCTTGCGGGGCGTGATCCGCAGCCACTTCGCGGCGGCGCGCACCTCTTTCACCTCCTGGGTGCTCATGTGGTGCGCTTCACCTCCACCTTGCGGTCGCCGGAGTGCGCGCGGAACGTGCGGGTCGGAGCGAACTCGCCGAGCTTGTGCCCGACCATCTGCTCCGTGACGAAGACGGGCACGTGCTTGCGGCCGTCGTGGACCGCGATCGTGTGCCCGACCATCTCGGGGAAGATCGTCGAGGTGCGCGACCAGGTGCGGATCATGTTCTTCGAGCCCGAGGCGTTCATCGCCTCGATGCGGTTGAACAGGCGCTCTTCGACGTACGGCCCCTTCTTGGAGCTACGGCTCATCTTTTCTCCTTGCCGCGGCGGCGGCCGCGGACGATCAGGCGGTCGGATTCCTTGTGCTTCGAGCGGGTGCGCTTGCCGAGCGTCGGCACGCCCCACGGGGTCACGGGGTGGCGGCCGCCCTTCGACTTGCCCTCGCCGCCGCCGTGCGGGTGGTCGACGGGGTTCATCGCGGAGCCGCGCACGGTCGGGCGCTTGCCGCGCCACCGGCTGCGGCCGGCCTTCCCGCCGGAGATGTTCTCGTGATCGGAGTTGCCGACCTGGCCGACGGTCGCACGGCACGTGAGCAGCACGCGGCGCAGCTCTCCCGAGGGGAGGCGCAGGACGCCGTGGCCCTCGTCCTTGGCGACGAGCTGGATCCCCGAGCCGGCGCTGCGCGCCATCTGGCCGCCGCGGCCCGGCTTGAGCTCGACGTTGTGGACGAGCGTCCCGGTCGGGATGTTCTCGAGCGGGAGCGCGTTGCCCGGCTTGATGTCCGCGTTCGGGCCGGACTCGACGCTCGCGCCGACCTGCAGGCGGGCCGGGGCGAGGATGTACGCCTTCGCGCCGTCCGCATAGTGCAGGAGCGCGATGTTCGCCGAGCGGTTCGGGTCGTACTCGATCGCCGCAACCTTGGCCGGCACGCCGTCCTTCGTCCGCTTGAAGTCGATCTCCCGGAAGCGGCGCTTGTGCCCGCCGCCCTTGTGGCGCGTAGTGATGCGGCCCTTGTTGTTGCGCCCGCCGGTCTTCTTGACGGAGCTCGTGAGGCTCTTCTCGGGCTTCGAGCGCGTGACCTCCTCGAAGCCGGAGACGGTCATCCAACGGCGACCCGGTGACGTGGGCTTGAACTTCTTCAGAGCCATCAGACCTGGGCCCCCTCGAAGATCTCGATCGCGTCGCCTTCCTTCAGCTGGACGATCGCCTTCTTCCAGCCCGGGCGCGACCCCTTCCGGAAGTTGCGCATCTTCGGCTTCGCCGGGACCTTGATGATGTTGACCGCTGTGACCTTGACGCCGAACAGCTCCTCGACCGCCTGCCGGACCTGCGTCTTGTGCGCGTCCTTGTGCACGCGGAACGAGTACTTGCGGTCCTCGATCAGGCTGTAGCTCTTCTCGGAGACCACCGGCGCAAGGAGCACCTCATTCGGATGGAGGCTCATGAGGCCCTCCCTTGCACGGCCTCGAGCGCGGCCTCGCTGACGAGCAGCGCGCGCGCCCAGACGACCGCGGCCACTTCGACCTCGGACGGGGGCACGACGACGACGCGTTCCAGGTTCCGGAACGACTTGACGAGACCCGCCTCGTCGTCGTTGGCGACGAGCAGCACCGGCAGCTCCTGGCCCCAGGACTCGAGGAAGGCTGCCGCCTTCTTCGTCGACGGCTCGTCGAACGCGGACTTGTCGACCACGGCCAGCGTGCCCTCGGACGCGTGGGAGCTGAGCGCTCCGCGGAGAGCCGAGCGGTAGGCCTTCCGATTCACCTTGACCGAATAGCCCCGAGGCTGCGGAGCGAAGGCCACGCCTCCGCCCGTGAACTGCGGCGCGCGGATCGTTCCCGCGCGTGCGCGGCCCGTTCCCTTCTGGCGCCAAGGCTTGGCGCGGCCGCCGGCGACGAGGCCGCGGCTCTTCGTCGATTGGGTGCCGGCACGACGCGCGTTCAGCTCCGAGCGAACCGCCTCATGGACGAGGTGCGGCTTCGCTTCGGAACCGAAGACACCCTCGTCGAGGGTGGCCTCGCGCGACGACTGGCCGCTGATTCCGAGCAACGGGGCCTTAGGCATCGCTTGCGATGCCGCCTTCAGGATGCCGGGCTCCGCCCGGCATCCGTCGGAAATGACCGGTCGATCCGATTGAACTCCAACCGAATACGCCGCTAGGAGCCGCCACGCTTCTCCTCCCTGATCTCGACGACGCCGTTCTTGGGACCGGGCACGGCGCCCTTGACCAGCAACAGGTTGTGCTCGGGGTCGACCGAGTGGACCGTCAGCCCGACCTGGGTCGCACGCTTGGCGCCCATCTGCCCGGCCATCTTCATGCCCTTAAACACGCGCGAGGGCGTCGCGGACGAGCCGATGGAGCCGCGCTTGCGGATGTTGTGCGAGCCGTGTGTCACGGGCCCACGGCTGAAGTTGTGGCGCTTGATCGTCCCCGCGAAGCCCTTGCCGATGGAGATGCCCGTGACCTTGATCGTGTCTCCGGGCTCGAACACCTCGACCGTCACGGGCTCGCCGATCACCGCCTCGCTCGGGCCGCGGAACTCGACGAGGTGCCTGTGCGGCTTCGTGTCGGTCTTCTTCAGGTGCCCGAGGCGCGGCTTCGTGACCTTCCGCTCCAGGACCTCCTCGAACGCGAGCTGGACGGCCTCGTAGCCGTCCGTCTCCTCGGTCTTGAGCTGGACCACGGGGCAGGGGCCGGCCTCGATCACGGTCACGGCCGTTACCTGCCCGCTCTCCTCATCGAAAAGCTGGGTCATTCCCAGCTTGCGTCCGATCAGCCCTTTCACTGAGGTGTCCCTCCTGTGCATGGCCCGCGGCGCGTAACTTGGACGCGTAGCGTGTTCATCAGAGCTTGATCTCGATGTCGACGCCTGCCGGGAGATCGAGTCGCATCAGCTGGTCGATCGTCTTCGGCGTGGGGCTGTGGATGTCGATCAGCCGCTTGTGCGTCCGCACCTCGAAGTGCTCCCGCGAGTCTTTGTCCTTGAACGGGCTGCGGATCACGCAGTAGACGTTCTTCTCCGTCGGCAGGGGCACCGGACCAGTGATCGTCGCGCCGCTGCGCTGAGCGGTGTCGACGATTGACTGGGCCGACCGGTCCAGCTGCTGGTGGTCGTACCCCTTGAGGCGGATGCGGATTTTCTGCTGCGGCAAGCGGCTGATCTCCCTCTTACGTCTCGATCGCGGTGACGACGCCGGCGCCCACGGTGCGCCCGCCCTCGCGGACGGCGAACCGGAGCCCCTGGTCCATCGCGATCGGCTGGATGAGCTCGATGTCCATGTTCGTGTTGTCGCCGGGCATGACCATCTCCTGGCCCTCCGGGAGCTTGATCGAGCCGGTCACGTCGGTCGTGCGGAAGTAGAACTGGGGCCGGTAGCCGTTGAAGAACGGCGTGTGGCGCCCGCCCTCGTCCTTCGACAGGACGTAGACCTCGGCCTTGAACACGGTGTGCGGAGTAATCGACCCCGGCTTCGCGAGCACCTGCCCGCGCTCGATCTCCTCGCGCTTCGTACCGCGCAGGAGAGCGCCCGCGTTGTCGCCGGCCTGGGCGTAGTCGAGGGTCTTGTTGAACATCTCGAGCCCGGTGACAACGGTCTTCTCGATCGCCGGGTGGATCCCGACGATCTCGACCTCGTTGCCCGACTCGATCTTGCCCTGCTCGATGCGGCCCGTGACGACCGTGCCGCGGCCCGTGATCGTGAAGACGTCCTCGATCGGCATCAGGAACGGCTTGTCGATGTCGCGCTCGGGCTCGGGGATGTAGCTGTCCACGGCCTCCATGAGCTCGAGGATCTTCGCCTTCTGCTCCTCGTCGCCCTCAAGCGCCTTCAGCGCCGAGCCGGTGACGATCGGAATGTCGTCGCCCGGGAACTCGTAGCGGGAAAGCAGCTCGCGCACCTCCATCTCGACGAGCTCGAGCAGCTCGGGGTCGTCGACCATGTCGGCCTTGTTCAGGAACACGACGATGTACGGCACCTCGACCTGGCGGGCGAGCAGGATGTGCTCGCGCGTCTGGGGCATCGGGCCGTCGGCGGCCGAGACGACGAGGATCGCGCCGTCCATCTGGGCGGCGCCCGTGATCATGTTCTTGATGTAGTCGGCGTGACCCGGGCAGTCGACGTGCGCGTAGTGGCGGTTCTCCGTCTCGTACTCGACGTGCGACGTGTTGATCGTGATGCCGCGGGCCTTCTCCTCGGGGGCGTTGTCGATCGACTCGAAGCTCCGGGCTGTGCCGCCGGTCTTCTCGGCGAGAACGCTCGTGATCGCCGCGGTCAGCGTCGTCTTGCCGTGGTCGATGTGACCGATCGTGCCGACGTTCAGATGCGGCTTGGTGCGCTCGAACTTCTCCTTGCTCATTCTCCTCCTCCGGTTCTACGACGTTTCGGCGTCGACGATCTCGCCGGCAATCGACTGAGGCACTTCCTCGTAGCGATCGAATTGCATGGTGAACGTGGCCCGGCCCTGCGTCGTCGAGCGCAGGTCGGTTGCGTAGCCAAACATGGTTGCGAGCGGGACGCGCGCGCGAATCGCCTGCGCGTTGCCCCGCGGCTCGAGGTGCTCGATGTGACCGCGGCGCGAGTTGAGGTCGCCCATGACGTCGCCGAGGTAGTCCTCGGGCGTCACGACCTCGACCGCCATGACCGGCTCGAGCAGCTTCGGCTTCGCGCGCTGCATGGCCGTCTTGAAGGCCATCGAGCCCGCGACCTTGAACGCCATCTCGCTCGAGTCGACGTCGTGGTAGGAGCCGTCGACGAGCGCCACGCGCAGGTCGACGACCGGGTAGCCGGCGAGGATGCCCGACTCCATCGCCTCCTGGATCCCGATGTCGACCGACGAGATGTACTCGCGCGGGACCTTGCCGCCGACGATCTTGTCCAGGAACTCGTAGCCGTCGCCCGGGTCGGCGGGCTCCATGTTGATCACGACGTGGCCGTACTGGCCACGGCCACCCGTCTGGCGGACGAACTTGCCCTCGATCTTCTCGACGGGCTTCGAGATCGTCTCGCGGTAGGCGACCTGCGGGCGGCCGACGTTCGCGTCGACGTTGAACTCGCGCATCAGGCGGTCGACGATGATCTCCAGGTGGAGCTCGCCCATGCCCGAGATCAGGGTCTGGCCGGTCTCCTCGTCGGTGCGGACGCGGAAGGTCGGGTCCTCGTCGGTCAGCCGCTGGAGGCCCGCGCCGAGCTTGTCCTGGTCACCCTTCGTCTTCGGCTCGATCGCGACCGAGATCACCGGGTCCGGGAACTCCATCGACTCGAGGCGAATCGGAGCCGTCTCGATCGCGAGCGTGTCGCCGGTCGAGGTGTTCTTGAGCCCGACCATGGCGGCGATCTCACCCGCGCCGATGACCTCGCGCTCCTCGCGTGAGTTGGCGTGCATCTGGAGGATGCGACCAATCCGCTCGGTCTTGCCGGTCGTGACGTTGAGGACCTTGTCGCCGGCCTTCATCTGCCCGGAGTAGACGCGGGCATACGTGAGTCGGCCGACGTACGGATCGGACATGACCTTGAAGGCCAGCGCACTGAACGGCTCGTCGAGCGCGGGGCGCCGCGACAGCTCGTGCTCCGTGCGCGGGTCGGTCCCGTGGATCGGCGGCACGTCGAGCGGGCTCGGCAGGTAGTCGATGACGGCGTCGAGCAGCGGCTGCACGCCCTTGTTCTTGAAGGCGGAGCCGAGCAGCACAGGCGTGGCCGTCGTGTCGAGGGTCGCCGCGCGGAGCGCGCGCCGCAACATGTCCGGTGTGACCGCGGACTCGTCCTCGAGGTAGGTCTCCAGCAGCTCGTCGTCGTGGTCCGCGACCGCGTCGATCAGCTGGTGGTGGTACTCGTTGGCCTGCTCCGAGAGCTCGGCCGGGATCTCTCCGACGTCCATCGAGGTGCCGAGGTCATCCGACCAGGTGATCGCCTTCATCTCGACGAGGTCGACGACGCCGCGGAAGTGCTCCTCCGCGCCGATCGGCAGCTGCACCGGAACTGGGCGCGCGCCGAGGCGGTCAACCATCGTCTGCACGGAGGCGAAGAAGTCCGCGCCCGTACGGTCCATCTTGTTCATGAAGGCGATCCGCGGAACCTTGTAGCGGTCGGCCTGGCGCCAGACCGTCTCGGACTGGGGCTCGACGCCGGCGACCGAGTCGAAGACCGCGATCGCGCCGTCGAGGACGCGCAGGCTGCGCTCCACCTCGACGGTAAAGTCCACGTGCCCGGGCGTATCGATAATGTTGATGCGAAAGTCCCGCCAGAACGCCGTTGTCGCGGCCGACGTGATCGTGATCCCGCGCTCCTGCTCCTGCGCCATCCAGTCCATGACGGCGGCGCCCTCGTGGACCTCGCCCATCTTGTGGGTGCGGCCGGTGTAGTAGAGGATCCGCTCGGTCGTCGTCGTCTTGCCCGCGTCGATGTGGGCCATGATCCCGATGTTGCGGACGCGCTCGAGCGCCGGCGGTGCCTTGGTGGTGGTCTCGGCCATCGTCGTTACCAGCGGTAGTGCGCGAAGGCCTTGTTGGCCTGCGCCATCCGGTAGAGGTCGTCCTTGCGCTTGAACGCTCCGCCCTGCTGCTCGAGGGCGTCGAGGATCTCGCCGGCGAGCTTCTCGTCCATGTGCTTCTCGCGCCGCTGCCGCGCGAACACCACGAGCCAGCGGACGGCGAGCGTCCGGGCCCGGCGCTGCGGGACTTCGACGGGAACCTGGTACTGCGCGCCGCCGACTCGCCGCGGGCGAACCTCGAGCACCGGCGTCACGGTCTTCACGGCCTGCTCGAGCACCTCGACCGGCGGCTTGCCGGTCTTGGAGCCGACGCGGTCGAGCGCGCCGTAGACGATCCGCTCGGCGGAAGACTTCTTCCCCCGCGCCATCACCTTGTTGATCACCTGGGTGACGAGCTGCGAGTTGTAGACGGGGTCCGGAGAGACGTCGCGGACCTGGATCTCTGCGCGGCGAGGCATGGCTAGCTCTTCTTGGCCCCGTACTTCGAGCGGCCCTGCTTGCGGTCGCTCACGCCCGCGGTGTCGAGGGCGGCGCGGATCACCTTGTAGCGGACACCCGGCAGGTCGCGGACACGGCCGCCGCGGATGAGCACGACCGAGTGCTCCTGGAGGTTGTGCCCCTCGCCGGGGATGTATGTCGTCACTTCGAACCCGTTCGTCAGCCGGACGCGCGCTACCTTGCGAAGCGCCGAGTTCGGCTTCTTGGGCGTGTGCGTGAACACGCGCGTGCAGACCCCCCGCTTCTGCGGGGCGCCGGTGAGGGCCGGGCGCTTGGTCTTGCTCTTGGGCGCGCGGCGACCTTTACGAACGAGTTGATTGACGGTGGGCATGAGCTCCCGGAGATAGGTTCTGACACAACAAAGGTCGGCAGGACGGCACCTGCCAACCGAGCGAGGAATGGTAGCGAAAACGCGGCTCTGCCCGCAAACCGCGCAACGAAGAGGCTTGAAGGGGCCATTCGGCCTATAGGCAGTCCCGAAAATGCCGATTACAGTGAAGATGAAACCGCCCCCGGCCGCTCGGATTTCGCGGGAAAGCGGCCGAGACCATGAGAGGAGCGAGATTGTGAGGGAGCGGCGATGACGATCGCCCTCGCCGCCGTTGGAGCAGCGCTCGCCACGCTGCTGGTCACGCTGCTCGTGCTGTGGCTCTGGCAGCGCCGCCGCGAGCCCGAGGACCGGCTTTCGGGCGCCGTCGACAAGCTCGAGGCGCGCATGGACGCGATGGTCCGCGACCTGACCGACACGATCGAGCGGACGCAGGCCGAGGGCCACCGCACGCGGATGCTCGGAGAGCTCGCCGGCTCGATCGACCTCGACGAGGTGCTGAACCGAGTGCTCGAGGCGGCAGGCGCGATCGACGGCGTGGATGCCGCGCTGATCACGGTCGCGACGCCGCCGGGTGGCGAGCCGATCGTCGCGACGCTCGGCCTCTCGACCGAGGAGGCGGAGCGCCAGGCCGTGCTCGGCCCGCCGGACGGCCGCGAAGCGCGGGCGATCTCGATGTCGTACGAGTACGGGACCGAGGAGGACGGCTCCGACAGCGAGGCGATCCGCTCCGGCGTCGCCGTCCCTCTGCCAGGCGAGACCGCCCAGCTCGGACTGCTCACGATCTTCACGCGCTCGACGGAGCCGACCTTCGGCGAAGCGCAGGTCTCGGAGCTGGAGGAGCTCGCGCTGCGCGCAGGCCCGGCGATCGAGAACGCGCGTCGCTTCCGCGAGGCCCGCCAGCTCGCCGACCTTGACGCACTGACCGGCCTGCACAACCGCCGCTATTTCCACGAAACGCTCGCCCGCGAGGTCGCGCGCGCACACCGCTACAACCGGAACCTCGCCCTGATCATCTTCGACCTCGACGACTTCAAGGCGATCAACGACCGCATCGGGCACCTTTCCGGAGACGGCGTCCTGGCCGAGGCATCCGAGCGGGTCCGCGACGTCGTGCGCTCGGCCGACATCGCGTGCCGCGTTGGCGGCGACGAGTTCGCGGTCATCCTTCCGGAGTCGCGGCTCAGGGACGCGGACCAGCTCTATGCGCGGCTGCGTGCCGCGCTCTCGTCGAAGCCCGTCGGCGAGGCAGGGCCGTTGACGATGTCGGCCGGTGTCGCCGAGCTCCAGGCGGACGACGATGCAATCGCGTTCTTCCAGCGGGCCGACCACGCGCTCTACGGCGCGAAGGAGGCCGGCAAGGGCCAGGTCGTGGCCGCGAGCCTGATCCAGCCACAGCCGCCGGCGAACATGCCGCCGGGCCTCAGCCCGGTCCCGCCGCCCGAAGAGCCACCGAGCTCGCAGGCCGGCTAACCCGGGGTCAGACCCCGCTCCAAAAGCGTGACGCCTTCGAGCCGGAAGGGCACGGTTCTATCCCCATGACGTGGAACGAAGGCGAGTCCGCTCCGGCCCGATACTGCTCTTGTAAAGGGGTCTGACCCCGTCACGAAGCGCAAGGGACGGCGTTTGCGCCGCCCCCGCGCTTCGTCAGTTCACTCGTTGTCGAGTGGAGAGTCGACCTCGGGGACTTCCTCGGCCTCGATCGCGTCACGGGGCTCGCCGTTGCCGGCTCCGTCGCCGCCGTTCGTCGGCTCCCCGCCGAAGTCGATGCCGAGATCCTGGAGCGAGAGGCTCTCGCCCTCGCCGGAGCCGATCTCCTCGAGCGCCCGCAGCAGCGTGGCCTGCTCGTAGGTCTCCTTCGGCACCTTCTCGGACGGCCCGATCTCGACGTTCCGGTACTGCTTGAGACCGGTCGCGGCCGGGATCAGCTTCCCGATGATCACGTTCTCCTTGAGGCCGAGCAGGTTGTCGACCTTGCCCTCGATCGAGGCGTCGGTCAGCACCTTGGTCGTCTCCTGGAAGGAGGCGGCCGAGAGGAAGGACTCGGTCGCCAGCGAGGCCTTCGTGATCCCGAGGATCAACGGCTCGTGGGTCGCCTGCTCGCCCTTCTCCTTCTTGACGCGCGCGTTCTCCTTCTCGAGGACGACCTTGTCCACGAGCTGGCCGGGCAGGAGCTCGGTGTCGCCCGCGTTCTCGATGCGGACCTTCTTGAGCATCTGCCGGACGATCAGCTCGATGTGCTTGTCGTGGATCTCGACGCCCTGTGAGCGGTAGACCCGCAGCACCTCGGAGACGAGGTACAGCTCGGTCGGAGTCGAGCCCTTTCCGGCCAGGGCGTGGGCCGCCAGCAGCTCGGCGGGCGCGATCGACCCCTCGTGGAGCGGGTCGCCGAGCTCGACGCGATCGCCCTTCTTGACGAGCAGGCGGGTCCGGCGGGGCAGCGCGTAGCTGACCTCGTCGAGCTCCTCGCCGTCCTTGCCCTTCTCATCGGGGACGATCGTGACCTTCACGCCGCGGTCGGTCTGCTCGAGATCGACCAGGCCGGACACCTCGGCGAGCTTCGCCGCCCCCTTCGGGTTCCGCGCCTCGAAGATCTCGACGACGCGCGGGAGGCCGTGCGTGATGTCGGCGCCGGCGACTCCGCCAGTGTGGAACGTGCGCATCGTGAGCTGCGTCCCGGGCTCGCCGATCGACTGCGCGGCGATGATCCCGACCGCGTCGCCGATGTCGGCCATCTCCCCGGTGGCGAGGAAGATCCCGTAGCAGTCGCGGCACACGCCGTAGTCGCTGCGGCACTTGAGCACCGAGCGCACCGGGAGCGTCGTCTCCGCAGCCTGCTCGCCGAGCTCGTCGGCGATCTCCTGGAGGAGCGGTGCGGTGACGATGTCGCCCTTCGAGGCGAGCTTCGTCTTGCCGGGCTTGCCGCTCGAGAGCGGCTTCATCACGTCTTCGCCCAGCATCCGGCCGAGTGCGCTCTTGTTCAGGCCGTCCGGGGAGAGAACCGGAAGCTCGATGAAGTCCTTCGTCTTGCAGTTCTCGTCACGGATGATCACGTCCTGGGCGACGTCGACGAGGCGCCGCGTCAGGTAGCCGGAGTCGGCCGTGCGGAGCGCCGTGTCGGCCAGGCCCTTGCGGGCGCCGTGCGTCGAGATGAAGTACTCGAGCACCGACAGGCCCTCCATGAAGTTGGCCTGGATCGGGCGCTCGATGATCTCGCCCTTCGGATTCGCCATCAGGCCGCGCATCCCGGCAAGCTGGCGGATCTGCTTGAACGATCCGCGCGCTCCCGAGTTGGCCATCATGTAGATCGGGTTGAGCGTGTAGAGCGTCTTCTCCATCGCGTCGGCCACCTCGTCGGTCGCCTCCGTCCAGATGTTCACGATCTGCTCGTGGCGCTCTTCCTCGGTGATGAGGCCGCGCTCGTACTGATCCTCGACCTTCTCGACCCGCTCCTCGTAGCGCGCGAGGATCTCCTGCTTGTTCTGGGGGACGATGATGTCGTTCTTCGAGATCGTGATCCCGCCCTCGGTCGCGTACTTGAAGCCGAGCGTCTTGATCGTGTCGAGGACGCCGGCGATCACGAACGCGCCGTAGCGGTTCGCGAGGTCGGAGATGAGATCGTCGGTCTCGCGCTTGGCGAGTGTCTGGTTGACGAACTCGGGCGGCTCGAACTCCTCGCCCTCCTCGTACGCCTCCTGCAGGGCGCGCTCGACCTCGGCGTTGAAGATCACCCGCCCGGGCGTGGTCAGGACCAGCTCGTCGCGCCAGCGGTACTCGATCGGCTGCTGGAGCCCGACCTGCTTGGCCTCGACGGCGAGCTCGACCTCCTCCTCGTTCTGGAAGCGCTTCGGGCGCGGCTTGAGCTTCTCGACCGTCGTCTTGGTCAGGTCCTGCTCGCAGTAGGTGAGGTAGTAGCCCCCGAGCACCATGTCCTGGCCGGGCGTGGCCAGCGGGCGCCCGTTCGCGGGCGAGAGGATGTTGTTCGAGCTCAGCATCAGCAGCCGCGCCTCCGCCTGGGCCTCGGCCGAGAGCGGAAGGTGGACTGCCATCTGGTCGCCGTCGAAGTCCGCGTTGAACGCGTGGCAGACGAGCGGGTGAACCTGGATCGCCTTGCCCTCGACGAGCACGGGCTCGAACGCCTGGATGCCCAGGCGGTGGAGCGTCGGTGCGCGGTTGAGCAGCACCGGATGCTCGGCGATGACCTCCTCGAGCACGTCCCAGACCTCGGGCGTCATCGAGTCGACGTACTTCTTCGCCGCCTTGATGTTCTGCACGCTCTTGCGGTCGACGAGCCGGCTCATGATGAACGGCTTGAACAGCTCGAGCGCCATGATCTTCGGCAGGCCGCACTGGTGGAGCTTCAGGTACGGCCCGGAGACGATCACCGAGCGGCCTGAGTAGTCGACGCGCTTCCCGAGCAGGTTCTGCCGGAAGCGGCCCTGCTTGCCCTTGAGCATGTCCGAGAGCGACTTCAGCGGGCGATTGCCCGGACCGGTGACCGCACGGCCGCGGCGGCCGTTGTCGAACAGCGCGTCGACCGCCTCCTGCAGCATCCGCTTCTCGTTGTTGACGATGATCTCGGGCGCGCCGAGGTCGAGCAGCCGCTTGAGGCGGTTGTTCCGGTTGATCACGCGCCGGTAGAGGTCGTTCAGGTCGCTCGTGGCGAACCGTCCGCCGTCCAGCTGCACCATCGGGCGCAGCTCCGGCGGGATGACCGGGATCGCCTCGAGGACCATCCACTCGGGACGGTTCTCCGACTTGATGAACGCGTTCACGACCTTCAGGCGCTTGATCGCGCGCTGCTGCTTCTGGCCCTTCGACGTCTTGATCGTCTCGCGGAGCGAGGCGGCCTCGGCGTCGAGGTCGAGGTCCCTGAGCAGCTCGCGGATCGCCTCCGCGCCCATGCCGCCCGTGAAGTAGACGTCGAACCCGTACGGCGAGCCGAAGCGGTCCTTCAGCTCACGGAACAGCTGCTCGTCGCCGATGATCTGCTTCGGCTCGAGGTCCTTGAAGAGCTGCCATGTGTCCGCGAGCCGCTGCTTCGAGTCCTCGGCTGCCTCGCGCGCGTCCTGGCGCCGCGACTCGATGTCGAGGTACATCTCGCGCACCTTCAGCGACCACTGGACGATCGCGTCGAGATCCTCCTTCTGGATCTTCCCGTCCGTGCGCAGGCAGAGGTCGTTCGTCAGCTCGCGGATCTCATCGGCGCTCGCGTTCGGCTCGGCCGTCTCCAGCACCTCCCGGAGCAGGCCCTTGCCGAGGTCGCGCGCCTTCTCGACGAGCTTCTCGTCGATCGCGGACACGAGCTCCTGGTCGTCCTCGTGGATCTGCGCCTTCTTGACGAGCAGGCCGTCGAGCACGCGGTTGATGTGCTTCGTGACCGCGCCCTTCTTCGAGCCGGTCGCCTTGGCGAGGTCCTTGTAGAGACCCTTGAGCGCCTCGCGGATCTGGATCGCCGCGTTCGCGACCGAATCCAGCTCCTTCGGCGTCAGCCGCCGGTCGTCGCGGATGGCGGCGTTGCGGACGAGCTCGCGGATCTTCTTCGAGTCCTCGGTCGTGATCTTGGTGGCGACGTCGAGGAAGAGCTTCGAGACCAGCTCGCGCGACTCCTCGAGCGGCGGAATGGCCTGCTCCTCGGCCCAGTTGGACAGGCCGCGGGTCCAGAACTCGTCGTCCTCGTCGAAGTTGCGCTCGGTGCTCTTCGTGAAGTAGTTGCGGCGCCGCTTGAGCCGGTCCTCGAGCGCGGCGAGCGCCTCGTCGCGGTCGACGTCGATCTGCTCCTTCTCGGCCTCGACCTTGCTCTCGAGGTCGTTCAGGTCCTTCTTGCGCTTCGCGGCGTCGACTGTCGTCACGATCGAGGCGGCGAAGTAGAGGACCTTCTCGAGCTCGCGCGGCGCGATGTCGAGCAGGTAGCCGATGCGGCTCGGCACGCCCTTGAAGAACCAGATGTGCGAGACCGGCGCGGCGAGATCGATGTGCCCCATGCGCTCGCGGCGCACCTTCTGGCGCGTCACCTCGACGCCGCAGCGCTCGCAGATGATGCCCTTGTAGCGGACTCGCTTGTACTTGCCGCAGTAGCACTCCCAGTCCTTCGTCGGACCGAAGATGCGCTCGCAGAAGAGACCGTCACGCTCGGGCTTCAGCGTGCGGTAGTTGATCGTCTCGGGCTTCGTCACCTCGCCGGACGACCAGTCGCGAATCTGCTTCGACGACGCGAGACCGATGCGGATCGCGTCGAAATCGTTGATGTCGATCAAGGTTCCCTCAGCTCTCTTCCGTGGTTTCTGCCGCTGCTTCCTCTGTGACCTCGACCTCGGCCAGGTCGGTCAGGGTCTCGTCGGCGGGAAGAGCCAGCTCACCGTCCTGGTCGACCCGCTCCTGGCCTTCCTCGGTCTCCTGGGCGTCGGCCGGCCGCGCCGCCGCGCGCAGCGAGCCGGGTGAGAGGTCGATGCCGAGCTCCTCGGCCGCCCGCAGGAGCTCGTCGTCCTCCTCGCGCACCTCGACCTCCGCGCCCTCCTCGGAGAGCACGTCCACGTCGAGCGCGAGCGACTGCATCTCCTTCAGGAGCACCTTGAAGGACTCCGGGATCGAGGGCTCCGCGATGTTCTCGCCCTTGACGATGGCCTCGTAGGCCTTGACGCGTCCGACCGTGTCGTCGGACTTGATCGTGAGCATCTCCTGCAGCGTGTACGCGGCGCCGTAGGCCTCGAGCGCCCACACCTCCATCTCGCCGAAGCGCTGGCCGCCGAACTGCGCCTTGCCGCCCAGCGGCTGCTGGGTGACGAGCGAGTACGGGCCGGTCGAGCGCGCGTGGATCTTGTCGTCGACGAGGTGGAGCAGCTTCAGGATGTACATGAAGCCGACCGTGATCTTCTGGTTGTACGGCTCGCCGGTCTTGCCGTTGAAGAGCCGCACCTTGCCGGAGGCCTTGCGGCCCTCGGGCCGCTTCTGGTCGACGTTGAAGTTGATCGGCGAGTCCGGGTTCCGCCTGACCCACTCGACGAGCGCCTCGTCCACGTCCTGCTCGCTCGCGCCGTCGAAGACGGGCGTGGCGACCGGGGTCGGCTCGCCGTTCGAGTCGCCGTTCTCGGAGAAGACGCCGTGCGCGGCCGCCCACCCGAGGTGGGTCTCGAGAATCTGGCCGATGTTCATCCGGCTCGGCACCCCGAGCGGGTTCAGGATCACGTCGACGGGCCGCCCGTCCTCGAGGAACGGCATGTCCTCGTCGGGGACGATCTTGGCGATGACGCCCTTGTTTCCGTGGCGGCCGGCGAGCTTGTCGCCTTCCGCGATCTTGCGCTTCTTCGCGACGTAGACGCGGACGAGCTCGTTGACGCCCGGCGACAGGTCGTCCCCGTTGTCGCGCGAGAACGTCTTGACGTCGATCACCTTGCCGCCCTCGCCGTGCGGCACCTTGAGGGACGTGTCGCGGACCTCGCGCGCCTTCTCCTTGAAGATCGCGCGGATCAGCTTCTCCTCGGCCGTCAGCTCGGTCTCGCCCTTCGGCGTCACCTTGCCGACGAGCAGGTCGCCGGAGCCGACCTCGGCGCCGATGCGGACGATCCCGCGCTCGTCGAGGTCCTTGAGCGACTCCTCCGAGCGGTTCGGGATGTCGCGCGTGATCTCCTCGTCACCCAGCTTCGTCGTGCGGGCGTCGATCTCGTACTCGTGGATGTGGATGGACGAGAGGACGTCCTCCTTCACGAGCCGCTCGGAGATGACGATCGCGTCCTCGAAGTTGTAGCCCTCGAACGGCATGAACGCAACGAGCAGGTTCGCGCCGAGCGCGAGCTCCCCCTTCGCCGTCGACGAGCCATCCGCAAGCACCTCGTTCGTCTTGACGCGGTCGCCGAGCTCGACCACGGGCTTCTGGTGGATCAGCGTGCCCTGGTTCGAGCGCATGAACTTCGTCATCTCGTATGTGTCCTTGCCGTCCTTCGTCTCGAGCACGATCTTCTCGGCGTCGACGTCGACGACCTGGCCGTTCTCGCGCGCGAGGACCACGTCACCCGTGTCGACCGCGGCCCGGTACTCGAGCCCGGTGCCGACGAGCGGCGCCTGCGTGATCATCAGCGGCACCGCCTGGCGCTGCATGTTCGCGCCCATCAGCGCGCGGTTCGCGTCGTTGTGCTCGAGGAACGGGATCAGCGCGGTGGCGACGGACACGATCTGCGCCGGGGCGACGTCCATGTACTGGATGTCCTTCGGGTAGGCCGTGACCGCCTCGCCCTCCTTCGACCGGCAGAGCACCGCGTCGTGGAGGAACCGCCCTGTCTTGTCGTCGACGGGCTCCGAGGCCTGCGCGATCGTGTACTGCGCCTCCTCGGCGGCGTCGAGATAGATGATCTCGTCGGTCACCTTGCCGGCCTTGACGACGCGGTACGGCGTCTGGATGAAGCCGAACTCGGAGACGGTCGCCATCGAGGCGAGCGAGCCGATGAGGCCGATGTTCGGGCCTTCCGGGGTCTCGATCGGGCACATCCGGCCGTAGTGCGTCGGGTGCACATCGCGGACCTCGATCGGTGCGCGCTCTCGTGTCAGGCCGCCCGCGCCGAGCGCCGAGAGGCGGCGCCGGTGGGTGAGCCCGGCCAGCGAGTTCGTCTGGTCCATGAACTGCGAGAGCTGCGACGAGCCGAAGAACTCCTTCAGCGCGGCCACGACCGGGCGGATGTTGATGATCGTCTGCGGTGTGATCGTGTCGACGTCCTCCGTCGTCATGCGCTCGCGGACGACGCGCTCCATCCGGTAGAGACCGACGCGGAACGCCTCCTGGATCAGCTCGCCGACGGTGCGCAGCCGGCGGTTGCCGAAGTGCTCGTACTCGTCGAGCTCGCCGCGGATCGGGTCACGCGAGAGCGTGATCGCCTCGGCGGCGTAGTCCTTCGAGTCCTCGGGCACGCCGAGCTTCGAGGGCAGCTCGACGAGCTTCTGGACGAGCGCGAGGATGTCCTGGGTCGTCAGCACGCGCGTGCCCTCGGGCACGTCGACGCCGAGCCGCTGGTTCAGCTTGTACCGGCCGACCTTCGTCAGGTCGTAGCGCTTGGGGTCGAAGAAGAGCGAGTTCAGCAGGTTGCGCGCGTTCTCGACGGTCGGCGGCTCGCCCGGACGCTGCTTCTTGAAGACCTCGATCAGCGCCTCCTCCTCGCGCGTGGCCGGGTCCTTCTCGATCGTGTTCACGACGTAGATCGAGTTGCCGAACAGCTTGAGGATCGCCTCGTTCGAGCTCGTGTCGAGCTGGAACCCGGTCGTCGGATCCTCGTCGGGGAGCGCGCGGAGCAGGGTCGTGATCGGGAGCTTGCGCTTCCGGTCGATGCGGGCGTAGACGACGCCCTTCTTGTCGATCTCGAGCTCGAGCCACGAGCCGCGGCTCGGCATCAGGTTCGCCGTGAAGACCTGCTTCGCGGCGTCCTTCGGCTCCATCAGGTAGGCGCCCGGGCTGCGTACGAGCTGCGTCACGATGACGCGCTCCGTCCCGTTGATGATGAACGTGCCGAACTCGGTCATCATCGGGAAGTCGCCCATGAACACCCGCTGCTCGCGGATCTCGCCCGTCTCCTTGTTGACGAAGCGGACCAGCATCGAGAGCGGAGCCTGGTAGGTCAGGTCCTTCTCACGGCATTCCTGGATCGAGACTGGGGGATCGCCGAACTCGTACTCGCCGAACTCGATGGCGAGCGTGCCCGTGTAGTCCTCGATCGGCGAGATGTCGTCGATCGTCTCGCGAAGGCCTTCCTCCAGAAACCACTTGAAGGAAGCCTTCTGGATGTCGATCAGATTCGGTAGTTCGAGGACGTGCTTCAGGCGTGAAAAACTCTTGCGCGCGTCTGGCGCAGCAATCGTGCTGCTCAAGTGTGGAGCCTCCCTTGTATTGCGGCGAGCGGGTGCGGGTGCGCGGATCTACGGCCGGAACAGAACAGAATAGCGAAACGGACCGTCGCTGCGCAAGCGCTGCAGCGCGACGGCCCTCGCTACGAGATCGACTATATCCCCTGCGTCAAGAAACGTCTTGCAGAAGGGGCTGATCCGTGTAACCGTTCGGGGCGAAACATGCGGCTTCTGCTGGCATTTTCGTTCGTCAGCCTCTGCGTAACGGCTGCGGCGTTCCTGACTCTCGGCGGCGCGGGCTAGCCCCGCTTCCCTGACCGGCGAGGGCTCCCGCCGGGCAAAGCCCGGCTCCGCCCTCGCCTCGCGCTGCTGCGCACCCTCCTGCCGGCGGGCCGTGTGGCTAACACTGTCCCACCGGCATACGGGTACGCAGCAACGCGTCAGGAAACCGGGTCGAAGACCTGTCTGTCGAGGCGAACGCTACTTGAGCTCGACGGTGGCGCCTGCTTCCTCGAGCTGCGCCTTGAGCTGGTCGGCCTCATCCTGCGCGACGCCTTCCTTGACCGGGTTCGGCGCGCCGTCGACGAGGTCTTTGGCCTCCTTGAGGCCGAGCCCGGTGATCGCGCGCACGACCTTGATCACCTGGATCTTCTGACCGCCGGCCTCTGTGAGGACGACGTCGAAGGCCGTCTTCTCCTCGGCGGCCGCGGCTCCGTCGCCCGCAGCCGGAGCAGCGGCGACGGCCATCGGCGCTGCCGCAGTGACGCCCCACTCCTCCTCGAGCTTGTTCTTCAGCTCGACGAGCTCGAGGACGGTCATCCCGCCCAGCGACTCGACGAGCTTGTCGGTGTCCGTCTTGGTTGCCATTACTGCTCCTCTCCTTCCTGGGATTCCTGCTCAGGTTCTGCTTGTGCTTCCTCGTGCTCGCCTTCGGCAGCCGGCTCCTCGGCGGCCGGCTCTTCAGCCGGAGGTTCTTCTTCCGCAGACGCCTCTTCAGCTACCGGCTCCTCTGCAGCGGGCTTGGCCTCTGCGGCCGGTTCCTCGGCCGGGGCCTCGTCCTCCGCTGGCGGCTCTGCCGTCTCGCCCTGCTCCTCGAGCTGGCGGATCCGGGCGTCGATCACACCGACGAGCTCGCGCATCGGCGCCGCGAACAGCCCGACGATCGCGGTCACCGGGCCGGCGACTGCGCCGACGAGCTGCGCGCGCAGCGTCTCGGCCGGCGGAAGCTTGGCCAGCTGCTTGAGGTCGTCCGCGCCGATCTGTGCGCCCTCGAGCAGGCCGCCCTTGAGCGTGATCGTGTCCGCGCGGACGGCGTCGTCGAGCGCCTTCGCGACCGCGACCGGATCGCCGTCCGACTCCAGGAAGGCGATCGCGGTTGGGCCGTCGAGCAGCTCGAGCAACGGCTCGATGCCGGCGGACTCCGCCGCACGCCTCGTGAGCGAGTTCTTGACGACCGAGAAACGCGCCCCGTGCTCGTAGAGCTTCCCGCGCAGCTCGGCGATCTGGGTCACGGTCAGGCCGCGGTAGTCGGCGACGATGAGCGTCTCGGCGCCCTGCAGGCGCTCGGTCAGCTCCGCGACGACTCGTTCTTTTTCAGATTTCTGCATCGAATCACCTCCTAAACGACTTCGACCCGCACGCAGGCGGGTCGACGAGATGACTCTCGCTGCGACCGCACCTCGGCTGGACTTCTGCCCACGGCATCGCTTGCGATGCCGCTAGAGGCCGTGCCAGCTTCGCTGGCGCGGCCGTCTTCAAGACTGCCAACTGTCTTTGGCGACGGGCTCCTTACGCTGAAACTGCTTCGGGCTGTCCTGCCTCCAGGTCTTCGACGATTCCTCTCGTGCGGGCCGGGTCGACGCGCACTCCCGGCCCCATCGTGCTCGTCAGGGTAACGGAATGAATGTAGCGCCCCTTCGCGGCGGCCGGCTTCGCGCGCATGATCTCGTCGATCAGCGCGGCGTAGTTCTCGGCGAGCTGGCGCTCGTCGAAGCTCTTCTTGCCGATCGTCACGTGGACGTTCGCGCCGCGGTCGGTGCGGTACTCGAGCTTGCCGGCCTTCGCCTCGCGGACGGCCTTGCCGACGTCCATCGTCACGGTGCCGGTCTTCGGGTTCGGCATCTTCCCGCGCGGGCCGAGGATCCGCCCGAGCTTGCCGACGACGCTCATCTGATCGGGCGTGGCGACGGCGACGTCGAAGTCGTCGAAGCCCTCCTCGATCTGCGACGCGAGATCGGCGGTGCCGACGATGTCCGCGCCGGCCTCCTGCGCCTCGCGCGCCTTGTCGCCCTCGGCGAAGACGGCAACCTTGGCCTCGCGGCCGGTGCCGTGCGGGAGCATCAGCGTCCCGCGCAGCTGCTGCTCCGCGTGGCGGACGTTGAGACCGAGATTGAAGTGCGCCTCCACGGTCTCGTCGAACTTCGCGGTCTCGAAGCCCTTCAGCAGCCTGATCGCCTGGGCCGGCGAGTACAGCTCCTCTCGGTCGAAGGCCGCACGCGCGTTTCGGTACTGCTTGCCGTGGCTCACAGGTCCGTCTCCACTCCCATCGAGCGCGCGGTGCCGGCGACGACCTTCATCGCCTGCTCGACGTCGCGCGCGTTCAGATCGGGCATCTTGACCTCGGCGATCTGGCGTACCTGGTCGCGCGTGAGCCGTCCGACCTTCTCGCGGTTCGGCTCGGCGGAGCCCTTCTCCAGCCGCAGCGCCTCCTTGATCAGGACGGCCGCCGGCGGCGTCTTCGTGATGAACGTGAACGAGCGGTCCTCGTAGACCGTGATCTCGACCGGCGTGATCCGCCCGTTCTCCTGCTGGGTCTGGGCATTGAACGCCTTGCAGAACTCCATGATGTTGACGCCGTGCTGGCCGAGTGCAGGACCGACCGGCGGCGCAGGGTTCGCCTGCCCGCCCGGGATCTGCAGCTTGATCAGTGTCAGAACTTTCTTCGCCATGTCAGTCCAGCTTCTTCACCTGGTCGAATCCGAGCTCGACGGGCACCTGGCGCTCGAAGATGTCGACGAGCACCTTGAGCTTCTGGGCGTCCGCATTGACGTCGACGATCTCGCCGTCGAAGTCCGAGAGCGGCCCTGAGGTTACCTTCACCGACTCGCCGAGCGAGAACTCGACCTGGGCACGCTGGCGCTCGCCGAGCGCGGTACCCGTCTTGAGGATCCTGTCGACCTCCGGCTGGGACAGCGGCACCGGGGTGTTGCCGGCGCCCACGAACCCGGTGACGCCCGGCGTGTTCTTGACCACGCCCCAGGCGTCGTCGTCGAGGTCCATGTTCACGAGCACGTAGCCGGGAAGCACGCGCTTCTCGATCTGCACCTTCTGGCCGTCCTTCGTCTCGATCACCTGCTCGGTCGGGACGACAACGCGGCGGAACCGCGGGCCCTGGTTCATCGAGATGATCCGGTGCTCGAGATTGGTCTTCACCTTGTTCTCGTGCCCCGAGTAGGTGTTGATGACGTACCAGCGAAACACGACTCTAGAGAAGGATGTTGCGGACGAGGGGCTTGAAGATGAGGTCGGCGATCCAGAGGTAGGCGCCGACGATCCCGCAGGCGATGATGACGACGATCGTGCCCTGGACGACCTGGTTCTGGGTCGGCCACTCGACCTTCTTGAGCTCGGCCCAGGACTCGGAGACGAAGCGCCTGAAGCCGCTGCCCGGGACACGGCGTGCGCCGGTCTGGCTCTTCTGCGGCTGAGCGGACGGGCGAACGGCCTGCTGGCGCGCCCGCGCTCGCTGGGTGACGCTCTTCTCCTGCGGCTGCGCCTGCTCGGCTCCTCCTCCGGCGCTGCTCTGCGCTCGACGCCGCTGGCGCCTGCGCTGCCTGGTGTTCCGGGCCATTAGCGCGTCTCCCGGTGCGCGGTGTGGCGACCGCACCAGCGGCAGTACTTCTTGAGCTCGACGCGGTCGGGCGTGTTCCGCTTCGACTTCGAGCTCTGGTAGTTGCGGCGCCTACACTCGGTGCAGGCAAGCGTGATTGCGTCTCTGACTCCGGATGCCATTTCTCTTCAGTCTACGAGGAGGTAGCGGCGGGAGGACTCGAACCTCCGACACGCGGATTATGATTCCGCTGCTCTAACCAACTGAGCTACGCCGCCGAGCCGTCGAAGATTAGCAGCCATTCTGTGACCGCCTCCGAGCGCTGCTGGCGCTGTGCCGCCGAGATGGAGTGGCGTCATGGCACGTGGCAGTGCCCCCGCTGCCGGTTCAAGCTCGGGTGCTGCGAAGGCGAGCCGCAACACTGCGACCCGCCTTCGCAGAAGAGCTAGGGCGCCAGCATCGGCGGCGCCTCGGGTGCTTTCTCGCGCTCGATCCGTGGAAGCCACTCGAGCCAGCGCGGCAGGTACCAGATCGAATCGTCGAGGAGCTTCAAAGTGGCCGGGAGCAGAACGGCTCGAATGACCGTCGCGTCGATCAGGATCGCCGCGGCGAGCCCGACGCCGAACTGCTTCAAGAAGAGGATCTGCAGCGTCCCGAAGATCGCGAACACGAACACCATGACGATGGCGGCGCTCGTCACGACGCCCGCGCTCACCTTGATGCCGTGCTCCACCGCATCCGCTGTCGTTCGTCCCTGGTCGTAGCCTTCACGAATCCGGCTCAGGATGAAGACGTGGTAGTCCATCGAGAGCCCGAAGAGGATCACGAAGAGGAAACCCGGTATGAACCCGGCCACACCGCCGGTGTACGAGAAGTTGAGAATCCCCTTCCCGATCCCGTCCTGGAAGACGAGCACGAGGATGCCGTAGCAGGCTCCGACCGACAACAGGTTGAGCACGATCGACACGGTGGGGATGACGATCGACCGGAACGTGATCATCAAGAGCAGGAAGGCGAGGAGGATCACGAAGCCGAAGACGTACGGGAGTCTCTGGCCCATCTGGTCGTTGAAGTCCTTCGAGCTCGCCGTGTCGCCGGTCACCCCGTAGTCGTCGATGGTCGGCACAAGGCCGAGCGTGTTGGGGAGGATCTCGTCCCTCAAAGCGTTCACGGCCTTCTGTGAGGTAGCGTCGGTCCCTGAGCCCGCCACGGGTATCGAGACGACGGCGACCGTCCCCGACTTGTTCACGTCCGTGAGGATCGGCTCGTGCATGACGTTTTTTATGAGCGCCCGCCAGCTGAGCTGTCCGATCGCCTCCTTGACCGCGACGGAACGCACGTTGTCCGCCTTGATGACGACCTGGGCCGGAGTCTCGCCGCCGGGGAAGGCCTTCTGCATCTTGTTGTAGGTCTTCACCACCGGTAGAGACTGCGGGTACGTGTCTGCTCCCGGCACGACCGTCTTCAGCTGCAAGGCGACCCCACAAAGGATGAGAAGGAAGCCTGCCGACAATGCGATCGCGGGGATCGGGTGCCGGAGAACGGGGCCGAGGATCGCGCTCCAGAACCGGCTCTCGCCGTGCTCTGGGCGAAGGCTCTTGACCACCGGGAGGTGGATCTTCTCGACCCGGTCGCCGAGCCACGACAGCGTCGCCGGCAGGACCGTCAGCGACCCGATCACCGCCACGGCGACAACGAGGATCGTGGCCGCGCCGAATCCTTTGAAGGTCGGGTCGCCGGTGAGGAACAGCCCGGCCATGGCGATCATCACCGTGATCCCGGAGATGAGCACGGAGCGGCCGGAGGTCGCGGCAGCGATCTGGAGGGCCTCTTCAGGGCTCTTGCCCTCTCGGCGTTCTTCTCGCTCGCGCTTCAAGTAGAACATCGTGTAGTCGACCCCGACGGCGAGCCCGATCAGGAGGACGACCGCACCGATGCTGTCGTCCATCGGGAAGATCTTGCTCGGAATCGCCAGAAGGCCCATGGTCGCGATCACAGCAGTCAGCCCGAGCAACAGTGGGATGCCGGCCGCGACGAGCGCCCCGAAGGCCAGGAGCAGGATTCCGAGCGTGATCGGAATCGAAAGCTCGCCTGCCTTCTTGAGGTCGTCCGTGAAGACCTTGTTCAGCTGCTTGTCGCCGCTTGCGGCGCCGAACTCCTCGACCACGAAATCGGAGTGCGCCGCCTGCGCCGCCGCGGTCGTGTCGAGGATCGGTTGAACGCGATCCGAGGCGGTGTCTGGATCGCCGGTGACGTCGAAGTCGATCAGGGCCGAATGCTGGTCCGCCGAGACGAGCCCGGTGTCTTGGGCCGGCGTCGTGAAGTTCGTCGCCGTCTTGTTCGCCTTCAGGCGGCGGAGAACGTCGGCGAACACAACGGCGAATCGCGCGTCAGTGGCAGTCAGCGTTCGGGACTGAACGATGACCCGCTCTCCGGCGGGAGTCTTGAAGTCCTTGTTGAGCAGGCGGTCCATGCGGCCCGACTCGCGAACACCGGCATTCGAGGCGTCCAAACTGGTCACGCCGAGCGCGAACGTCCCAAACGCAAACGCGACGAAACAGAACGCGAGCCAGCCGAAGATGGCGAGCTTGCGGTGTTGCGCGCTCCAGTGGGCCATCCGCGCAGAGATGTTGCGCGACTCGGTCATGGTCGTACCTCCTGACCCCCCGTTGCGGCTTGTAATCAGTGTCGCAGGGTCCGCAGGATAAAGGGCAGAGGCTGAACGAGCTAGTGCGCGAGTCGCGCGAGTGCCGTAGCCAGCGCGGCGACGACCACGACCACGATCAGCGGGGCGCGAAGCCTGATGGCGACGACCGCGGCGCCCAGCCCGACCAGCCTGGCGTCAAGCACGATGCCGTTCTTGCCGCCGACGGACTGCGTGACGACGAGCGCGGCGAGGAGCGAGGGCGCCAGCAGCTCGAACACGGAAGCGAGCCGGGCCGGCAGCTGACGTCCCGCGAGCAGCACCGGGCCGGCCGCCTTGAAGGAGATCGTGAACGCCCCGACGACCAGGACGGCGACCCACGTCGCGCTCATCGTTTCCAGAGCCCCACGAGGCAGACGGCGCTCGCTGCGATCACGGGCACGCCGGGACGCGCGAACGGCAGAAAGGCGAGCGCGATCGCTCCGCCCGCGAGCGCCGCGGCAATTTCGCGGCGGGTCTTGACGACCGAGACGAGCAGGGCGAGGAAGAGCGCCGGAAAGGCGGCGTCGAGGCCGAAGCGCTCTGGCTTGCCGAGGAGACCGCCGCCGAAGACCCCCAGTGCAGTCGCGCCGACCCAGCACGGATAGAGCAGCAGTCCGGCGGCGATGAGGATCAGGCGGTCGATCCGGCCCCCGCCTCGCTGGGCGACGGCCCAGGATTCGTCCACGATCAGCTGCGATTCGAAGAGACGTCTGGTCCGGGACCCCTCGAACGCGGACGAGACCGCAATGCTGATCGCGAGGTAGCGAGCGTTGAGCAGCACTGCGGCGATGACTGCTGCGGCGATGCTCCCGCCGTCGTCGAGCACGGATGCGGCGGCAAACTGGGCGGAGCCGGCGAACGTCGTCGCGGACATGACGATCGGGGCGACCGAGCCCATGCCGGCCGTCGACGCGAGGATCCCGAAGGCGATGCCGAAGCTCGCCGAGGCCGGGGCCACCGGCGCGATCCGCTTCAGGCCCTCTCGATAGCTACTCCGCAACCCAGTCCCGAGTGAGGTAGAGCCAGAAGGCGAGGCCCGCGTACGGGCCGTAGCGCCGGAAGCGGCGCTCGATCGTTGAGTCCTTGGCCTGCTTCGCACCGGAGACGCGGAGGTACTTCGGCCGTGTCCACGAGTCGAGGATCAGCCGGGAGTAGCGGCCGAGCAGCATCATGATGTGCGCCGCGGCGTACGGGCCGACTCCTGGGAGGGCGAGCAGTTGCAGCGCGAGCTCGTCGTCGGGCAGCTCCTCGGCGTTCGCCCGGCCGAGCGCCTCGAGATCGAGCTTGCCGGACGCGACCGAGCTGGCCAGGCTCCGCAGGTACTCGCCTCGATAACCCGCTCTGACAGTTTCAGTGTAAAACGCACTGTTTTTGCGAGCCATGGCCTCCGGGGTCGGAAACGTGTGGCCGAGCGGCCCGTCTGTTGGGCCCGGGACGGCCTCGCCGAGGTGCTCGACGAGCGCCGAGACCATGCGGATCGTCGCCGACCAGGTGCAGTTGGTCGTGCAGATCGTCTTCACGACCTCCTCGAAGACGGTCGGGCTGCGGATCATGCGCCCCGCGCCGCTCGTCACCCACGCAAGCTCCGGATCGGCCGCTGCCGCGGCGTAGAACGGGCTCAGGTCCTCGTCGAGGCGCAGTACGTGGGCGGCCGCGGCGCGGATCTGAGCGGCGGGCGCCCGGCCGGCGAGCACCTCGACCTTGGCGTGCCCCTTGCGGCCGGCGGAGATGCGAATCGTGGTCGCGCCAACTCGGCCGAGAAGCAGGGTCACTTCGAGCGACCGAGCCTCCTCGTCGATCCGGTTCGGCGGGAGGTCGGCGACACCGTGCGACGCGATCGTCCGGCGGAGGTCGACCGGCTCGCCGCCCGCGCCGCGGAGCTCGATCTCCGTCGTGCGTGCCGACATCTACTCCTTCAACGCAGCGACGACCGCGTACATTCGCGCCGTGGGCATTCTCGGCGTCGACGTCGGCGGCACGTACACGGACGCCGTCCTCGTCGAGGATGGCCGCATCTCGACGGCGAAGGTGCCGACCGCGCCGCATCAGGAGGAGTCGGTGCTCGCGGCCGCTCGAGCCGTCGGTGCCCGCGACCTTCAGCGCTTCACACACGGGACGACGGTGGCGACGAACGCGCTCCTCGAGCGCAAGGGTGCGAAGACGGCTTTCGTCGCGACCGACGGGTTCGAGCACCTCCTCCACCTGCGTCGCCAGGCGCGCGCTCACCTCTATCGCCTCTGCGCCGACCATCCGAAGCCGCTCGTGCCGCTCGACCGGTGCTTCGGCGTCGACGAGCGCGTAGGCCCGGACGGCGTTCTGCGGCCGCTCGATCTCGAGTCGCTGCCGGAGATCGATGCCGAAGCGGTCGCCGTCTGCCTGCTCTTCTCGTTCCGCGACCCGACGCACGAGGCTGCGGTTGCCGACGAGTTGCGCAAGAGGCTGCCCGGAGCCCGCGTCGTCGCGTCGCACGAGATCTCGCCCGAGTTCCGTGAGTACGAGCGCGCATCGACGACTGCGATCGACGCCTATCTCGGCCCCTCGCTCGCCGGCTATCTGGAGGCGCTCGCGGCTCGATGCGTCGAGGAAGGGCTGTCCGAGCCCTTGGTGATGCGCTCGTCCGGGGGCGTGGCGACGATCGCCGAAGCCGCCGCGCATCCCGCCTTTGCGTTGCTCTCAGGCCCTGCGGCGGGCGCGGTCGGCGCGGCGCTCGCCGCGCGAGCGGCCGGAGTCGAGGACGCCGTCTCGCTCGACATGGGCGGCACGTCGACGGACGTCGCGCTGATCAGGAACGGCGAGGTCGAGCGTGGCGTGGAGCGGAGCGTCGCCGGGTACCCGGTCCGGCTTCCGAGCGTCGACATCCAGACGGTCGGTGCCGGCGGGGGCTCGATCGCGTGGCTCGACGAGGGTGGAGCTCTGCGCGTTGGGCCGGAGAGCGCCGGCGCAGACCCCGGACCTGCCTGCTACGGGCGCGGGGGCACGCGAGCGACAGTGACTGACGCCAACCTCGTGCTGGGCAGGCTGCCGGACGGGCTCGCAGGCGGGCTCCGCCTCGACCGCGCGGCAGCGGAGCGTTCGCTCGGCGACATCGATCCGGAGGCCGTGGTCAAGGCCGTCAACGCCGAGATGGTGCGGGCCGTTCGGCTCGTTTCGATCGAGCGCGGGCACGATCCGCGCGGGCTGACGCTCGTGGCATTCGGTGGGGCGGGACCGCTCCACGCCTGCGAGCTCGCGGACGAGCTCGAGCTGCACTCGGTGCTCGTTCCGGAGAGCGCCGGCGTGCTGTCCGCATTCGGCCTCGCGGCGAGCGACGAGCGGCGCGACGCCGTTCGCTCGTACCTCGTCCCGCTCGACGAGGCCGGCGAGCTGCCGCTCGAGGGCGAGGCGGATCTGCGCTACGCGGGCCAGTCGTTCGAGCTGAGCGTGCCGCTCGGGCCCGACCTGGCCGAAGCGTTTCACCGTGCGCACGAGGAGCGCTACGGCTACGCAGACCCGTCACGCCCGATCGAGCTCGTCGCCATCCGCACGGCCGAAGTCCGCGCCGGCCCGACGATCGACCGCGGCACCACCCCGCGGACGCAAGTGACCGGCCCAGCCATGGTCGAACTGGACACCACCACCTGCTGGCTTCCCCCAGGGTGGGTGGGGGCTAGGGATGGGAAGGGTGCCGGCTGGAGGCTCACACGATCGTGAATATTGAGCTCCAAGTTCTCGGCAGCGCGCTGCGCTCGATCGCCGAGGAGATGGGCGCAGTGCTTGTCCGTTCCTCCTTCTCCGCGAACATCAAGGAGCGCCGCGACTGCTCGACCGCTCTCTTCGACGAGCGGGGCCGGATGATCGCGCAGGCCGAGCACATTCCCGTTCACCTCGGCGCGATGCCCGATGCCGTGGCCGCGGTCATGCGCCACGACCCGGCTCCTGGTGACGTCTTCATCCTCAACGACCCGTACTCGGGCGGGACGCACCTCCCGGACGTGACGCTCGTGTCGCGGACGGAGGTCGGCTTCGCGGTCACGCGCGCGCACCATGCCGATGTCGGCGGCGCGGAGCCGGGAAGCATGCCCGCGGGCTCGCGCACGCTTGCCGACGAAGGGGTCGTCATCCCGCCGACGCGTCTCGACGACGAGCTCCTTGCCGGCCTCGTCGCGAGGATGCGCAACCCCGAAGAGCGTCGCGGAGACTTCCGCGCCCAGCTCGCCGCCCACACGCTCGCCGAGAGACGCCTGGCCGAGCTCTGCGAGCGCCGTGGACCCAACCGCGTCGTCGCGGCCATGGACGAGCTCTTCGACTACTCCGAGCGCGTCGTTCGTGCGGCGATCACCCGCTTGCCCGACGGGCGTTTCGAGGGTCAGGACGTGCTCGAGGCGGCGGAGGGCGACCTCGCGATCCGCGCGGCCGTGACCATCGCCGGCGACGAGATCGTCTGCGACTTCTCCGGCACCGCGCCACAGCATCCCGGAAACCTCAACTGCCCGATCTCGGTCACCCGCTCGGCCTGCTACTTCGTCGTCCGCTGCTTGACCGCGCCCGACCTCCCTTCGTCCGGCGGCGCCTTCGCACCCGTGTCGGTGAGCGCGTCGGAGGGCTCGCTCGTGAACGCCAGTCCACCCGCCGCCGTCGCGGCCGGAAACGTCGAGACCTCGGGCCGCATCGTCGACACCCTCTTCGCCGCCCTCGGCGACGCGTTGCCGGTGCCTGCCCAGGGCCAGGGGACGATGAACAACCTCACCTTCGGCAACGAGCGCTTCACCTACTACGAGACGCTCGGCGGCGGACAGGGCGCCTGCCCCGACGCGAATGGCCCCTCGGCAGTACACGTGACAATGTCGAACACACTGACTACTCCGGCCGAGGCCCTGGAGCTCGCCTACCCGCTGCGGGTCGAGCGGCACGCGCTGCGGCTCGGCTCCGGCGGCGACGGACACCATTGCGGCGGCGACGGCGTCATCCGGGAGCTGACAGTGCTCGAGCCGTGCAGCCTGTCGGTGATCTCGGAGCGCCGGAAGCACGCGCCCCGAGGCGTGCGGGGCGGCGAGCCCGGAGTGCCCGGCGCCAACCACATCAACGGCGAAACCCTGCCGGCGAAAGCGACCCGTGAACTGGCGCAGGGTGACGTCGTCCGCATCGAGACTCCGGGTGGAGGAGGCTTCGGAACCTCTCGATAGGCTGAGGCCATGGCCGTCGTCGAGGCACACGACCTGCGCCGCGTCTACAAGACGCACACGGGAACGATTCGTCGCCGCGTCAAGGAGATCGAGGCCGTGCGCGGTGTCAGCTTCCAGATCGAGAAGGGCGAGCTCTTCGGCCTGCTCGGGCCGAACGGCGCCGGCAAGACGACGACGATCAAGATGCTGATCACGCTGCTGATCCCGACCGCGGGCAGCGCGAGCGTGCTCGGCTACGACGTCGTCAAGGAGCCGCGCGAGGTCCGGAAGCGGATCGGCTACGTCTTCGGCGGCGAGCGCGGCGTCTACGAGCGGCTCTCGGGCTACGACAACCTGCGCTACTTCGCAGAGCTCTACGGCGTGCCCCCGAAGACCCAGAAGCCGCGCATCGAAGAGCTCCTCGAGCTGGTCGGCCTCAAGGGCCGCGAGCACGAGCGCACCGAGGGGTACTCGCGCGGCATGAAACAGCGACTGCACGTTGCGCGCGGGCTGCTCCACGACCCCGAGGTCGTCTTCCTCGACGAGCCGACGATCGGCCTCGACCCGGTCGGCGCACGCGAGCTGCGCGCCACGATCGGCACGCTCACCGATGCCGGCAAGACGATCCTGCTGACGACCCACTACATGTTCGAGGCGGACGCGCTGTGCGACCGCATCGCCGTCATCTCGCAGGGCGAGATCGTCGCCGAGGGCACACCGGAGCAGCTCAAGAGCCGGGTCGCGTCGGGCGCAGTGACCGAGGTCGAGGTCTACGGCATCCCCGACGAGACCGTCGAGCGCCTCCGCACGCTGGAAGGCGTCATGTCCGTCTGGGTCGAGGAGCGCGAACAGGCGCAGGTGCTGAGCGTCCAGACCCGCGCGGACGTCCAGCTGACCGCGGCAATCCTCGGCCACCTGAACGGGTCGAACGTCGGCCGCGTCTCGCACCGCGAGCCGACGCTCGAGGACGCCTACGTCGCGCTGGTCAAGGACGAGTGAGCTCGCTCACGTTCCTGGGGCGGCGCTGGCGGTGCGGGGCCGGAGGGCACAGTGCTAGGTCGCACGGGCCCGGAGAGCACCGTGCCGCCAGCGCCGTCAGCCATCGGCGGAGCCCGGCTTCGCCGGGCGGGAGCCGAAGGCGGCCAGGGACGTGAGAACCCTCGGCTGCTCGGAATCGGCTGGCTCTTCCATTTTAAGATGATCATGCGCTCGGCCTTCGACGGGGTCGGCCAGGTCATCTACCCGCTCTTCTTCGCGACCGTCGCCTTCTTCGTCTTCCGGGCCGGCGACAGCCCGCGCACGCTCCTCTACGCGTCGCTCGGCGCGGCCGTGATGGGCATGTGGTCGGCGACGAGCACGACTGCCGGCTCGGCGATGCAACGCGAGCGCTGGCAGGGAACGCTCGAGGCGCTCGTCGCCACGCCCACGAACTTCGCCCTGATCCTGCTCCCGGTGACGATCGCGATGGCGACGATCGGGATCTACAGCCTCGTCGCGACCCTGCTCTGGGGACGGCTCCTCTTCGGTATCCAGCTCACGCTCGTCCACCCGCTCCTGTTTGTGCTCTCGATCCCGGCGACCGTCCTCGCGTTCGGCGCGCTCGGCTTCCTGTTTGCGGTCTGCTTCGTCCGCTTCCGCGCCGCGTGGGCGCTCGGGAACATGTTCGAGTACCCGGTCTGGCTCATCTGCGGATTCCTCGTCCCGCTGACCTTCTTCCCGTACTGGGTGCGGCCGATCTCCTGGATCCTCGCGCCGACCTGGGGGATGAACGCGATCAGGGAGTCTTCGCTCGGCGGCTCACCGATCCCCGATCTGCTGATGTGCTTCGCACTGGGCACGGCGTACATCGCGCTCGGCTTCCTCGTCATGGACCGCTTGCTCAGAGCCGCCCGTGAACGCGCTGCGCTCTCGCTGACGTGAACTCGGTCCGCTTGTTCTTCGTCGGGGGCCTGACGAGCTACCGCGCGCTCTTCTACTGGCTCTCGCCGACGATCTACATCCCGAGCCTCATCGTCGCGCCGATCTTCCAGATCCTTCTCTTCGCATACATCGGCCGCTCGGCCGGCCTCCAGTCGGACGTCTTCTACGTGACCGGGAACGCGATCCAGTACGCGGCGATCCCGTGCCTGTTCGCGATGTCGCAGACCGTGAGCGGGGAGCGCAACCAGAACACGCTCAGCGCGATCCTCGTCAGCCCCGCCAAGCGGTTCCCGCTGTTCGTCGGGCGTGCACTGCCGGTGATGGGCAACGCCGCGTTCGTCTCGGCCTTCTCGTTCGCGGCCGGCTGCATCATCCTCGGCGTGAGCCTCCCGGCCGGATCGATCCCGGGGCTCGCGGTCGTGATCCTCGTCGCCGCGTTCTCGTGCACGGGGCTCGGTCTGACCAACGCCGCGGTCTCGCTTCGCGTTCGCGAGAACGCCGTGCTCTCGAACGTCATCTTCGGGTTCCTGCTCATCTTCACGGGCGCCAACGTCCCGATCTCCGAGCTCCCGGGCTGGATGCAGGACATCTCGCACGTAATCCCGCTGACGCACGCGATCCAGGCCGCGCGCGACCTCGCCGCCGGCGAGCCCTTCTCGGACGTGACCGGCCTGCTCGCGACCGAGCTCGGGATCGGCCTCACGTACCTCGTGGGCGGCCTCGTCCTGCTGCGCGTCTTCGAGTGGCAAGGCCGAAAGCACGCGACCCTCGAGCAGCTTTGAGCCACTCGTTCCGGCTCTTCTGGACGGGCTGGGTCTTCAACGTCAAGAACCTGACCATGTCCGGCTTCTTCATCCTCAACGCGACGATCTCGCCGATCTTCTTCGCGACGATCGCGCACTACATGTTCGCGAGCGGGGCGCGGCCGGGGTCGGGGCTGCTGTACGCGTCGCTCGGCGCCGGGATGATGGGCATCTGGTCGTCGGTGCTCTTCGGATCCGGCGGCCTCATCCAGTGGCAGCGCTGGCAGGGCACGCTCGAGTACGTGATCGGAGTGCCGCCGCGCCTGATCGCGGTCGTCCTGCCGATGACTGTCGCAACCGCCTCGATCGGCCTCTACTCGATCGCCTCCACGCTGCTCTGGGGGCGGGTCATCTTCGGCCTCCCGCTCGACTTCGTGCATCCCGCATGGTTCCTCCTCGCGCTCGTCGCCGCGATCGTCTCGCTCGGCCTGCTCGGGCTCGTCCTGTCGTCGACGTTCGTGCTCCTGCGCAACGCCAACTCGCTCTCGAACCTCCTCGAATACCCGGTCTGGCTCGTCACCGGGCTGCTGATCAGCCTCTCGCTCCTGCCGGGCTGGACGCGGCCGATCTCGTGGGTGCTCGCGCCGACCTGGGGCATCCGCGGGCTCCGCGCGGCCGCGCTCGGCGGTGACCCGGTCGTCCCGTTCCTCATGTGCGTCGCGCTCGGATTGATCTACCTCGCGATCGGCCACTACACGCTCGGCTACTTCGAGGTGCGCGCTCGCAAGAGCGCCACGCTCGCGCTGCGATGACCGAGGCGTCGCTTGCGATGCCGTCCTCAGGCGCGCGAGCTCCGCTCGGGCGCCGTCTGAACCGACCAGTCGACACGAGCGAGCAACAACCACTTCGGCATGAACGCTGTCCGCATCTTCTTCGTCGGCGGCTACCTCGCCTACCGGGCGCTCTTCAACTGGATCCACTGGACGATGTACGTGCCGACGATGCTCGGCGGGCCGATCTTCCAGATCCTCTTCTTCGCCTACATCGGTCGCTACGCCGGGTCACAGTCCGACAAGTTCTTCCTCGTCGGCAATGCGGTCGCCATCTGCGCGCTCGGCGGGATCTTCGGGATGGCGATGACGATCGGCGGCGAGCGCTGGACGCAGACGCTGTCGTCGATCCTCGTCACGCCGGCGAACCGCCTCGCGCTCTTCCTCGGCCGGGCTCTTCCGAACATCGCGAACGGCGTCATCGTCTCGACGGTCGGCTTCGTCGTCGGCTCGCTGCTTCTCGGCGTCTCGTTCCCGGCCGGCTCGATTCCGGCGATCGCGCTCATCGTCGTCGTTTCGTCGTTCTCGTGCACCGCGTTCGGGACACTGATCGGAGCGTTCGGCCTGCGCGGCCGCGACATCTTCTTCTTCGCGAACCTGATGATCTTCGTGTTCCTGCTCTTCTGCGGTGTGAACGTTCCGGTGGACGTACTGCCGCAGTGGATGCAAGCCGTGTCGAGGGTCTTGCCGCTCACGCACGGGATCGCGGCCGCACGGCAGGTCGCTGACGGCGCGTCGCTCGGCGACGTCTCCGGACTCGTCGTGACCGAGCTCCTCATCGGCGTCTTCTATGCGGCTTTCGCCTATGCGTTACTGAGACTCTTCGAGATCGACGGCCGACGCCGAGCGACTTTCGAGACGATGTAGCCGCGCTCAGCCCGCCGCGACCGTCTCGCCCGTGGCCTGCGCCACGTAGCCGCGCACGTCGCCCGCCGGCTCGGAGTACGCGTCTCCGAGCGCCGACTCGACGCGCCCGATGTAGTCCTTCGCCCAGCCGGGGATCCCGGTGTCGGTGGCCGCCAGGAACTCGAGCGTCGCCGCGAGCCGGATGTCGGCGATCGTCGGCGAGTCGCCGCCGCCGATGAAGCCCGTGTCCGTGCCCCAGAACGCCGGATAGACGTCGAGGATCCGCGGCAGCGCATCCTCCGCGGACTTCCGCGCCGACTCCTTGAGCTCGTCGGACGCGTCCGAGGTCGAGACCTCGCCCGGATAGCCGGCGAAGCCGAGCCGCGGATAGGTCGCGCGCGCCATCAGCGGGTAGAAGATGCTCAGTGTGTAGAAGTTGGCCGCGTCGACCATCGCGCGCTTCTTCGGGTCGGACGGGTACAGGTCGTCACGGCCCTCGCGCGTCGAGAGGTACATCATCACGGCGCAGCTCTCGCCGAGGACGCCCTTCGGCAGCTCGTCGTCCTCGATCGTCGGCGTCAGCCCGGGCGGGTACTTCGACAGGTACTCCTCGCCCTGCGTCTGGCCCCAGACGTTCTCCTCCTCGACGGGGATCCCGGCCGCTCGCACGAAGACGCGGACGGACATGTTGTTCACGCTCGGCGGAAGCATGTTCAGCTTCATGGCCATGACGTGCCCTCCTCCGGTTGCTTGCCGAGACAAGGATATTCCTCCCGAAGCTGAGGAGGCCCACCACTCCACGGGGCTCCGTCTGAGCCGCCGGCGTGCCGCACGGAGCGGATCGATTGCCCTCGCGTCACCGAGGTCGCCGAGAGCTTGGGTGGCAGCACCACGGACCCGCCACGACGGATCGAGCAGCATCGGAAGGACCAGCTCCACACCGGTCGGATCTCCGATCTTTCCCAGTGCGCCGATCGCCCACATTCGAACCATCGGCTCTCGTGGCCGATGGCCACCTCTCGGAGTCGCGGAAGAGCGTCCTCAGAGCCGATCTTCCCCAGCGCCGCAGCGGCCGAGACTCGGACATGAGGGTCCGAAGCCGCAAGGAGTCGCAGAAGTGCTTCGATCGCCGATTTCGGCACCAAGCTCGCCGAGGCAGTCCGCAGCGAGACCGCGGTTCTCAGGGTCGACCAAGGCATCAATGAGGTAGCTCTCATCTCGTCGGTCTCGCGCGTCGAGAATGCGGTTGCGACGCTCGATCCAGTCGTTGTCGCCGTGGTCCGCCACGCTTCAGAGCTCCGCTCGAACCAGCGCGGCGCCCTCGACGAGCGCGCGGAGCTTGCCGCGGGCGACCTCGCGTGGGAGGTACTTCATGCCGCAGTCGGGGCCGACCATGAGGCGCTCGGGATCGATGTGGTCGAGCGCGGCCCGGATGCGAGCGGCGATGACCTCGGGGCTCTCGACCTCCATGTCGCTCAGGTCGAGGACGCCCAGAATCACGCGCTTCGAGGGCAGCTGCTCGAGGAGCGACGGATCGAGACGCGGCTGGGCGGCTTCGATCGAGATCTCGTCCGCCGGGCACGCGTCGAGCTCGGCGAGGAACGGGTAGCCGTCGCTCGGCTTCTCGTGCACGATCGCCGCATAGCCGAAGCACGTGTGGAGCGCCTTCGTCCCGCCCACGCCCTCGAACGCCCGCGCGATCGCCTCGAGCGCGTACTCGCGCGCGTCGTCCGGCCGCGCCTGGAGGTACGGCTCGTCGATCTGAACGACGTCCGCGCCCGTGGTGACGAGGTCGCGCAGCTCTTCGTTCACCGTTTCCGCGTAGCCAAACGCGAGCGAGCGCAGGTCGGGATAGTGGTCGTTCTGCGCCTGCTGGCTCATCGTGAACGGGCCCGGCACGGTGACGCGGATCGGCCGCTCGGTCAGCGCGCGCAGGAACTCGGCGTCACGCACCTGCACCGGGCGGGCGCGCCGGATCTCACCCACTACACGCGGCACCGGATTCGGATGACCCGTCCGGTCGAGAGCCGTCCCCGGCTCGTCGAGGTCGAGGCCGTCAAGCGCATTCGCGAAGTAGTTCGAATAGCTCTCGCGCCGGATCTCGCCGTCCGTGACGACGTCGATCCCCGCCTCCTCCATGTCCCGCACAGCGAGTCTCGTCGCGTCGTCCTGCGCCTCGACGAGCCACGCCTCGCCCACGCGCCAGAGCTCGTGCGCGGGAACTCTCGGCGGAAGTCTCCCGGCGAGCTTCTCGCGGTCGATCAGCCAGTCCGGCTGGGGGTAGCTGCCGATCACTGTCGTCGCGAGCCGGTGCATCGGTAGAAAGATACGAGCATGAAGACTCGGATCAGCCAGGCCTACCCGGATCGCGTCGAGGTGCGCGGCCGCGACCTGACCGGCGATGTCATGGGCCGGCTCACGTTCACGGAGTACTTCCACCTGCTGCTCACCGGCGAGGAGCCAACCGAGGAGCAGCGCTTCTTCCTCGACCTCCTGCTCGTGGCGATCGCCGAGCACGGGCTGATGCCGACGAACATCGCCGCACGGATGACGCTCGCGGCGGATCCCGATTCGCTGCAGGGCGCGGTCGCGGCCGGGATCCTCGGCTGCGGCCCGGTCATCCTCGGCACCTCGGAGGAGTGCGCGCGGCTGCTCGAGGCGAACCTCGGACGCGAGCCGCTCGAGATCGCACGAGAGGTCCACGCGCGCGGCGAGAAGATGCCCGGCTTCGGGCACCCGGTGCACGCGCCCGTCGATCCCCGCGCCGAGCGGATCCTCGAGCTCGCCGAGGAGCGCGGCGCGAGCGGGCCGCACACCGAGCTCGCACGCGGGCTGAGCGGAGCCGTCGCCGAGGTCTGGGGCAAGCCGCTGACGATGAACGTCTCGCTGCCGATCGCCTCGGTCCTGCTCGATCTCGGCTACCCGGTCAGCGCGGTGAAAGCCGTCCCGATCCTCGCACGCACCGCGAGCCTGCTCGCCCACCTGGCCGAGGAGCAGGAGGACCCGATCGGCCTCGAGCTGGCGGCGAAGGCGGAAGAGGCGGTCGACTACGAGCGCTGACGCCGACAGCTACCGCGCGCAGATCGCGTACCTGCTCGAGCGCTCCGCGTTCTACCGCGAGAAGCTCGGCTCCGGCCCCAGCGACCGGCTCGAGGACATCGCCGAGCTCCCGCTGACCGAGAAGGCCGAGCTCCACGCGAGCGTGACGCCCGAGAATCCATTCGGCACGCACCTCTGCGCCGAGCGGTCCGAGATCGTCCGCATCTATTCGACGAGCGGCACGACCGGCTCGCCGAGCTACATCCCGCTGACCGCCGACGACGTCGAGAGCTGGCTCGTCGGATCATCGCGCAGTTACGCGGCCTCGGGGGTCGAGCCCGGCCAGCGGATCGTCTCGACCTATAACGCGGGCCCGTTCGTCGCGGGCGCGGCACTCGCGGCGTTCGAGCGCATCGGCCTCGTGCACATCCCGGTCGGCACGGGGAACACCGCGCTGCTCGTCCGGGCGATCGAGACGCTCGAGCCGGAGGCGGTCGTCATGACGCCGTCCTACGCGGCCCATCTCGCCGAGATCCACGACCTGCGCCGCTCGAGTGTCGAGCGCGTCCTCGTTGCGGGCGAGCCCGGCGGCGGGGAGCCGGCCTTCCGCGCGAAGCTCGAGGAGGGCTGGGGCGCGAAGGTGACCGAGGCGATGGGCGTCGGCGACATCGGCCCATCCCTCTTCGGCGAGTGCGAGGAGCAAGACGGCATGCACCTCGGCGCACACGGCTTCGTCCACCTCGAGCTGATCGACCCCGAGACCGGCCAGGCGCGCGAGCTGGAGGACGGCGTCGAGGGCGAGCTCGTCCTGACGCACCTCCGGCACCGGGCCGCCCCGCTCCTGCGTTTCCGGACGAGAGACCACGTCACGCTGAAGACGAGCCCGTGCTCGTGCGGCCGCGAAGGCCCGCGCATCCGCTGCATCGGGCGCAGTGACGACATGCTGATCGTCCGCGGCGTGAACGTCTTCCCGTCGGCGCTGCGGGAGGTCGTGAACACGTTCGCTCCGGAGGTCAGCGGCCACATCCTCGTCCGGCCGCGATCGCCGGGCGTGAAGCAGGAGCCTCCGCTTCCTGTGAGCATCGAGCTCGCGAGGGACGCCGCGGCGACCGCTCAGCTCACCGAGGCGATCGGCGCGAAGCTGCGGGAGGAGCTGACCGTCAGGGCAGAGATCGAGCTCGTTCCCTTCGGAGCCCTGAGCCGGAGCGAGTACAAGTCGAGCCTCGTCGAGCCGACCTAGCGCCGTCTCGAGAGCACCCAGTCGGCGAACGTCTCGATCCCCTCGATCACGGTTTCGAACCGGATCGAGTAGAAGAAATCGAACGCATGCTGTGCGCCGGGCAGCTCCGCGTACACGACCGGGTTCGGCGACGTCTTGCGCAAGTGCTCGACGAATCGCCGCGCGTCGTCGACGACGACCAGGGTGTCCCGATCGGGGTGCGCCACGAAGAACGGCGGCGCGCCGTGGGCGTCGAGCGCCATCGGTGAAGACCGCCCGGGCCCGGCCGAGCCGTAGTAGCCGTACAGCGAGACGACCCCCGTCACCGACGTGTCCGCCTCTTCGAACCCGGGCTGGAGCAAAGGATCGTTCGCGGTCAGGGCGGCCATCGAAGCGAGGTGACCGCCCGCGGAGCTGCCGGCCACGAACACGACGCTCGGATCGGCGCCGTACTCAGGGCCGTGCTCACGAACCCAGGCGAGAACCTTCTTCACGTCGACGAGTGGATCCGGGAACTGCGCACGAAGCCGGTAGTTCGCGCTGATGCAGACCCAGCCCCGGCGCACGAGTCGGTAGAAGAGCGGCCGCCCCTCGCGGCTCTTGTTGCCGATGCGAAATGCGCCTCCGTGCAAGTGGATCAGCGTCGGGCCGCCGGCCGGCCGCGAGCGAGCGCGGTACACGTCCAACAGGTTCCCGCGCCCCGCTTCGCCGTACGGGATGTTCGAGAGGCGCTCGACACGGGGGTGCGGAAAGGCGAACGGCCAGAGCACGATCCGGGCCCAAGGCAGGCGTCGCCTCGACCGAGCGGGCAGCCCGGCCTCGATCAGGGCGCGGTCGATCACGTCGCCGGTCCGAAGCGCCCGTCGAACGATCACGACGAGACCCGCGGTCGCCAGGACTGCCAGGCCCAGTCCGATCCAGCCGACCGGTGTGGCGATGTCTCCCTGCACGACCGCCAGCGCGGTCGAGGCCGCAAGCACGAAGAAGGCGAGGAACGGCAGCTCGTTGACCAGGTAGCCGAGCCAGAAGCTCACCCGCCACGGGCTCGAGCGCCGCGGCCGCGGCGGAGCCACCGCGAACAGGACGTAGGCCAGCATCACCCCCGTCGTGATCAGGTATCCGAACGGCATGAGTCGGCACTATCTCTGTGAGGGCATGGTCACGGTCGAAGAGATCCGCGCAGTCGCGAGCGCGCTTCCGCGCACGAACGAGGGCCTCGTTCGCGGCAACGTGAAGTTCCGGGTCGGCCGGATCGTCTATCTCGCGATCTCGCGCGACGGCGCGACGATGGGCTTCGCGTTCCCGAAGGATTGGCGCGATGCGCTCGTCGAGTCCGAGCCCGAGAAGTTCTCGTTGCCGAGCGAGCACGACATGCGCTACCACTGGGTGCACGTGGATCTCGACAAGATCGACGCGGACGAGATGCGCGAGCTCGTCGAGGATGCGTGGGCCTTCACGGTGCCGAAGCGGGTGGCCGACGAGTACGCCGCCGCGCAGGGCTACCGCTGATCCGGCCCCGCAGGTGTATTCGGCCGAAATACGCCTTTCGGCCAATGTACGCCGAGCCAAGCCGTTGTTAGCGTCGGCGACATGGCACAAGTACTGAACGAGCGGGAGCTGAAGATCACCGATCGGCAGCGCGAGGTCGTCGAGTTGATCGCAGCGGGTCTCTCGAACGACGAGGTCGGCGAGCGGCTGGGCATCTCGCCGAGGACGGCGAAAGCGCACTGCGATGTCCTCCGGCAGAAGCTCGGCGTGACTCGCCGGCGTCAGATCCCCGTCGCGTATCGGCTGCTCACCGGCGACGACCCGCTCTCACGAAGCCTCGGGTCCGGAGCCTCCGCATCCGGGGACTGACGGCTCTGTACCTGCGCCCGGGCGCAGGTACAGGCCCCCTTTCGAGAAGTCGATATTTCGCGTCACCCCCGTTACGGTTGCGCCCACAAGGGATGGCCGGGGAAGCGAGTCCTGCGACTGTTGCCAGTCGGCGCGGAATCATCAAGCGGCCGCGGCTCACGCGCATGCTCGACGAGAGCGGCGCCCGAATCATCCTGCTGGTCGCCCCGGCCGGCTACGGCAAGACGACGTTGGCCCACGAGTGGCTCGAGGACAAGCGCGCTGCCTGGTATCGCGGGAGTCATGCGTCAGCCGACGTGGCCGCCCTCGCCGTCGGCCTCGCGAGCGCTGCTGCGGAGGTCGTCCCGAATGCGGGCGACCGCATGCGCCAGCGGCTACGCGCTACCGATCGCCCCGAGGAAGCCGCCACGATCCTGGCCGAGATGCTGGCTGAGGACGTCGCCGACTGGCCGAGCGACGCCTGGTTGGTGATCGACGACTACCAGTTCGCAATGGACTCGCCTGCCTGCGAGGAGTTCGTAGACGTGATGTGTGCATCCGCCGACGTGAAGGCGCTGGTCATAACTCGACGACGACCGCGATGGGCAACAGCCAGGAGGCGGCTCTACGGCGAGCTCATCGAGATCGACCGCGCTCAACTCTCGATGAACGATACGGAAGCCGTGGCGGTGCTCGGCCCGCGTGGCAAAAATAGCTCTGAACTTCTTCTTGAAGCGAGCGGCTGGCCGGCTGTCCTCGGCCTCGCGGCATTGAGCCCTTCGTCCGTTCTCCCCACTGACACGCTTCCGCTAGCGCTTTACGAATACTTCGCCGAAGAGCTCTACCAAGCCGCCGACCCGGAGATTCGGTGGGGCCTATGCCAGCTGGCAGTTCCTCCTTCGCTAGACGTCGAACTAGCATCACGCGTGCTCGGGTCTGCTCACTCAAGTCTTCTCTTAGAGCATGCCGTGGATCTGGGTGTTCTGAATCCTGACCAGGGCAGATTTGAGCTGCATCCACTTCTCCGTCGATTTCTCGAAACGAAACTCGACGAGTTCGGCACCGCATCAGTCCATTCGGTCGTGAGCCTTGTGGGGGAGGCCTTGGTTGAGCGAGCGGACTGGGACGGTGTGTTCGCGGTGGCAACGCGTTTCGGAGAACGGGAGCTGTTGCTCCGCCTTGTGGCAGCAGCTTGGGAAGAGTTGCTTGCAGAAGGTCGCGTCGCAACCCTCTCAGGCTGGCTTAACCGGGCAGATGAACTCCACGCCCGATCCCCGATGTTCGACCTCGTCGAAGCTGAAGTCGCCTGGCGCGAGGGAGCTTACAGCCGAGCTGAGCGATTGGCCCTAGCGGCTGCTGACTCACTCGGTCCGAAGGACCCGCATGTTTCCCGTGCTTACTTCCGAGCGGGCCTGAGCGCTCACCTCGAATCGAGAGGAGAGGTTGCCTTCGAGCATCAGCGATTAGCTCGTACCACGGCGACAAACGATCACGATCTCGCAAACGCACTTTGGGGAGGCTTCATTTCAGGTCTGGAGGTTGAGCGACCTGATGCTGGTGACATTCTTGAGGAGCTTGCTTCGCTTAGCTCGCCCGCCCCACCGGAGGCTGTACGGGTTGCCGCCGGGCGTCTCTTCCTGGCGTGTCGGCAGGGCTCCGGCCTCAACCCAGATGACTTCGCCGCCTCAAGCATCGTTGAACGCGTCGACGATCCCCTAGTTCGCCTCTCCTTTGGACACGCTTACGGCCATGCTCTCGTCTTTAGCGGTCGCTATGAGGAGGCGCTCTCGGCCATTGATCGCCAGATTGCGGAACTCGAGAGATATGGATTCGCGTTCGCGTTGCCCTATTCGTACCTTCTGAAGGCCGCTGCCCTACAAGGAATCCGACGGTTCACCGACGCGATGCGTGCGCTCGACAAGGTGGATCAGCTTTCTGCCCAAGAACAATATGTCGATGCATCGGTCACAACCCTTCGCTCACTCATCTGTCTCTCGCGTGGCGATGTGGAGCGAGCCCGGGAAATGTTGGGTTCTGAACTTTACGAGCATTCTCTACCGTGGATGCGTGCCGAATACTTCGCAGCTCGTGCGCTGGTGCTTGCTTGCAGCGGTGAGAATCAGGAGGCAGCTCACAACGCGCAACTGGCTGTCGACATATCGACCGCGATCGAGCCACGAGTACTAACTACATTCGCACGAAGCATCATGGCGCTTGAGAAGGGTGATGGAGAAGCGGACGAGCTCGTACACGCCGGGTTTGTCCTCGTCCGCAGCTCCGCAAATTTCAACAATCTAGTCCGTGCGTACCGCGTCCGCCCGGACATCGCCTACATCTTGGCGCGAGATGAGAGCTTCCGAACCGACCTCGGCGGGGCTATGGCTCGCGCGGGTGATCACTCGCTCGCAAAGGAAGTCGGCCTCACGTTGCCTGACAGGCAATCCCGAACGACTTCGGACTTGTCTCCACGGGAGACCGAGGTTTACGAACTCCTGGCCCAGGGGCTCTCAAACAAGGAGATCGCGAAGTCCCTTTTCATCAGCGAGGCCACCGTGAAAGTGCATGTGAGCCGAATACTGGAGAAGCTGGGAGTACGGTCCCGCACTGAGGCGGCCGCAAGAGGCGACTTCGGTAAGACCTAAGCTGCGCCTGCGTTCGCCACGGCGTCCTCGGCAATCGGCTTGTTGCCGGCGAAGAAGGCGCGCTCGTCTTGATGAGTATGCGCGAGACTCGTAAAGCTAAACGAGCCACCGGACTTATACGTCTCCGTTGCCGAAGCCAGAATTGCCTCGAATGCCGCCACAACTATCGTATCGAACTGGCTTTCAACTGCCTGGGCAAGTCGAAGGCGTGCGACCTGGCTCGGCATAGCGTCGCGGTAGGGACGATCTGATGTCATCGCATTATAGGCGTCGGCGACGGCGATGATTCTCGAAATCAATGGAATCTCATCGCCCACGAGACCATCCGGGTAGCCCTGACCATCAACTCGTTCATGATGGTGACGAACGATCTTGGCGATCTCCGCAGTAGTCGTCCACATTCGCCAGAATTCGCTCGCTGATAACAGAGTGCTCCTCCATCTGACGACGTTCGTCAAGTGTCAGGGCACCCGGCTTTCTCAAGGAGTCCTGCGGGAAGCCCAATCTTGCCGATGTCATGAACGAGTCCGCACAAGTGAGCGAGCGAATCTGCTGCTGTTCCGCGAATCCAGGCGATCGCGATGTCGCGAGCATAAACGCTACAGCGGCAGAGTGACCGGCCGTGTATCTATCTCTCGCATCGAGAGTCGGCGACCAGCGCGGTCGCGAACGAGAGGTTCGCACGTTCAAGGTGTCTGTTCGCCTCGGCGAGATCTCCAGCGCTCGACGCTCTCGCCTGGTAAAGCACGAATGACCGCTGGGCGGCGAGCGCTGGTGCCAAGAAGAGAGGTAGCACCCACCGCGGGAACCGTCTCCATAACCCAACGCGAGCAGAGATACGGCTGGTACATAGACAGGCAAGGCTGTAAGGGACAGAGGTCCAGTCTCACGTAGTGCCGCAAGCGGCTGCCGTGGCCCCTCAAGTTGAACACAAGCGCAGCGAAGACGAAGTCAAGAACTTGTGTACAGACGCCTGCGACAGCGGTGGCTGCGAGAATCGAGGGAAGAGTGTCCAGGCAAAACTAAGAGCGACGAGGCCCGCAGCAGCGCCGGTGAGCGAGCGACTCGAGGTGTAGAGGACCCAACGCGTGAATGGGCGCGTCTCTTCTCCAAGCATGGACGAAACCGAAACGACCATCGCTCCGACTGGGCCGCACAGAACAGCAGCAAGCAGGATCGGGAAGAGCGAGATCGAGACCTTGTGCGCTCCCGTGACATCGATCTGACCGCGCTGAGCGACGGCGGCCACGATACAAAGGAATACAAGAGCCGGGGGGTTCTTCAGCGAATTGGGGACCCCGAGGAGCGCAAGAGCAACCGCGATGCTGCTTCCGGCAAGAAAAATCGCATAGAGCTCAACCCGCGAGTTCCGGCTGTGTAACGCGACCTGGAGCCGTTTCAGCGAAATTTCAGTCACGGTGTTTTTTCCTCCCCCGAAAGGGTTACTCTCGATTTGCCGTCAGTTCCCTACGAAGGAGCGGAAAGTGCGGAAAATCGTGCTTCGCCTTGTTTCCCGGGCCGCGAATCCCGGCGGCATCATCATTTGGTAGCTACCGCGTCGTAGCTTCCGTTCTCCACAGCCAACGGGCATCCCCCTGTTGAGGGATATCCACAGGGTGTGGATAACGGGCCAGAGCTGCGAGTCCCGGCGTAGTTGCTAGGCAATCAGGCCGCGGCGGAAGCCGACGGCGACTGCATGGGCGCGAGAGCGTGCTTGCAGCTTCGCCAGGAGGTGCCGAACGTGGCTCTTCACGGTCTCCTCCGAGAGGAAGAGGCGCTGGCCGATCTCGCGATTGACGAGCCCTTCCGAGATCAGCTGGAGCACCTCGATCTCGCGGGCCGTCGGCTCCTGTTCGAGCTCGCGAAGCGGAGCGGCGAACGGGATCACCTCTGCGTTCCCCTGCCCACGCTTCGCGGCCACCTCGTCGAACCGACGCGAATGGCTCACGTATCGGGACAGGATTTTTCTGCGCTCCGCAGCATCCACGATGCCCCGCGTATCGGCGTCCCCAGGCGCCTGCTTTAGCTTCCCCCTAGAACGAGGGACACCGGTTTGCGGTAGCCGCTGCGCTTTACGTGGGCCCGATCGGAGGCGCCAGTGACAACAGTGCATCGACCGCGAGGCCGAGGGCGGAATCGACGATCGAGTAGCCGGCTTCGTGCACGAAGCCGTGGTGGCGTGGACAGAGGAGCACGAGGTTCGCGAGCTTCGTCTCGCCGCCGGATGCCCAATGGCGGATGTGATGGGCGTGCAGGAAGCGACTGTTCTCGCAGCCGGGGAAGCGGCAGCGCCCGTCGCGCGCCTCGAGGGCCCGTCGGATCGCCGGCGGGATCGTGCGCCTTCTCCTGCCGACCGAAAGGGGCTCTCCATTCCGCTCGACCATCTCGACGACCGACGCGTCGCAGGCAAGCCGCTCCGCCGTCTCAGGCGCGAGAGCCGGCCCGTCCTCCAGCACGTAGGAGCCCTCGGTGGGCTCGACATGGACCACGACCTGATACCGCTCGCCTGCCGACCCCGTACCGGCATCGCCGACCAGGGACATGTCCGCGAGCGCAACGAGCGCTTCAGCACTCGTTGGTCTCCGCGGTTCCGCGGAACCGCGCTCCTCGGACCACGCGCGCTCCTGGAGCCGATCGCGCGCCGCCTCGAGCGCGCGCACGAAGAGCGCTCCGTCCTCGGGCGCCAGCCGGGCGCGGAGAACGAGCGAGCCGTCTTCCTCCCACGTGTAGCCGGCGTGGGCCAGGGCATGGAGGTCATCGGCCTCTTTCGCGGTCACATGGCGATAGGCGCGCACGGCGCGCTCGAGCTGGGACGCGGTCATGTGCCTGGCGAGCTCGAGCAGCTCCTCTTCGTTCGCGGACTGCGCGACACGAGTGAGCGCCCGCACCTTGGCGTAGGACAGCTCCCCGCCCGCAAACGCCTCGTGGATCAGCGGCAGCCCGCCCAGGCACCGCGCGACGCGCACATGCTCACGCGCCGCGCGCGGCGTCAGCGCGCAGCGCCAGGCGAGCCACTCGGCCGTCGAGCAGCCGAAGAGGCCGCCACGGCGATCGAGCTCGGCGACGAGGTCGAGCCAGCGGCAGGTCCCCGCATAGATGTGCGAGGCGAGCGTCGCGATCTCGGCCTCGAGCTCGTCGACGGACAGGTCCGCCAGAGCCGTGTTCTCAGTCTCGGCAACGATCACGTTGGCAGATTAGCCAACGCACCGGACGACACACTCCTACACCGGCGGCGGCTCCGGAACCGCTTCCTGCGGCCCCGGCTCGAAGACCGGCGCCACCTCGTGCGGCTGGATGCGGCCCGCCTTGATGTCCTCGGCCCAGTGGCAGGCGACGAGGTGCCCGTCACCGAGCTTGCGGAGCGGCGGCACGTCGGTCGTGCACCGCGTCTTCTGCACGTACGGGCACCGCGTGTGGAAGCGGCAGGCGGCCGGAGGGTTCGCCGGGCTCGGGAGGTCGCCGGCGAGCAGGATCGTCTCGCGCTGCCGCTCGACCTCCGGGTCGGGGATCGGCACCGCCGACAGGAGCGAGATCGTGTACGGGTGGAGCGGGTTCTCGTACAGCTCGTCCGCGTTCGAGACCTCGACGATCCAGCCCAGGTACATGACTGCGATCCGGTCCGAGATGTGGCGGACGACTGCGAGGTCATGCGCGATGAAGAGATACGTCAGGTCGAACTCGTCCTGGAGGTTCTCGAGCAGGTTGATGATCTGGGCCTGGATCGAGACGTCGAGCGCCGAGACGGGCTCGTCGGCGACGACGAAGTCGGGGTTCAGAGCGAGTGACCGCGCGAGACCGATGCGCTGGCGCTGGCCGCCGGAGAACTCATGCGGATACCGGGTCGCGGCGTCCGCGGGCAGCCCGACGATCCCGAGCAGCTCGCGCACCCGCCCCGCCGCCTCGCGCCTGCCCGCGAGCCCGTGCGTCCGCAACGGCTCGCCGACGATCCGCCCCACGCTGTGCCGCGGGTTCAGCGAGGAGTACGGGTCCTGGAAGACCATCTGCATCCGCCGCCGCAGCGGCCGCAGGTCGTTCTCCTTCAGGTGCGTGATGTCCTGGCCGTCGAAGACGATCGACCCGTCGGTCGGCTCGTAGAGGCGGAGGATCGCGCGGCCGACCGTCGACTTCCCGCAGCCCGACTCGCCGACGAGCCCGAGCGTCTCGCCGTGCTTGATGTCCAGCGAGACGCCGTCGACGGCCTTCACGTCGCCCACGTGGCGATCGAGCAAGACCCCGCTCTTGATCGGGAAGTAGACCTTGAGGTCGCGGAGCTCGAGCAGGTTGCCGTCGAGCGAGCTCACGGGGCGACCACTGCTTTGCGCAGGTTCTGCCACTCGTCCTCGGGCACCGGGTTGAAGCACGCGACCTTGTGACCGCGCTCGGTTTCCTCGAGCGGCGGCACTTCCTGGCTCGATGCCTCGACCTCGTACCGGCAGCGCGGCTGGAACGGGCACGCGGCCGGCGGGCGAAGCATGTCGCGCGGCGCGCCCTCGATCGGCTGCAGGCGCGTCTTGCGGGTTGCGTCGAGCCGCGGGATCGACTGGAGCAGCCCCAGCGTGTACGGGTGGCGCGGCTTGGCGAAGAGCTGCGAAGCCGTTGCCGTCTCCATGAACATGCCCGCGTACATGACGTGAACGCGCTCGCACATGCCGGCGACGACGCCCAGATCGTGCGTGATCAGGATCAAAGCCGCGTCCTCTTCGGCAACGAGCTCGCGCAGAAGATTGAGGATCTGCGCCTGGATGGTCACGTCGAGCGCGGTCGTGGGCTCGTCGGCGATCAGCAGCTTCGGCTTGCAGGCGAGGGCCATCGCGATCATTGCCCGCTGGCGCATGCCGCCCGAGAACTGGTGCGGGTAGTCGCGGATCCGCTGGTTCGCGCTCGGGATCCCGACGCGGTCGAGCAGCTCTGCGGACCGCTGCTTGGCCTCCTTCTTCTTCATGTCGAAGTGCGTCTCCAGCGCTTCCCGGAGCTGGCGCCCGATCGTGAGCACCGGGTTCAGGCTCGTCATCGGGTCCTGGAAGATCATCGCGATCTCGCGCCCGCGGATGTCACGCATGTCGCTGTCCGAGAGCTGGATCAGATCGCGCCCGCCGAAGATCGCGCTGCCGCTGGAGACGCGCCCCGCCCGCGGAAGGATCCCGAGCAGGGCTAGCGCGGTGACGCTCTTGCCGCAGCCCGATTCGCCGACGATCCCGAGCGTCTCACCCGGGCGGATGTCGAACGTGATCCCGTTGACCGCGTGAATCGTCCCGCGCTGGGTCCAGAACTGGACGCGTAGGTCCTCGACGGAGAGGAGCCGCCCCCTATCGTCCACGAAGCTTGGGGTCGAGGGTCTCTCGCAGGCCGTCCCCGATCAGGTTGAAGCCGAGCACGGAGAGGACGATCGCCAGGCCCGGGATGATGGCCAGGAACGGGGCGATCGAGAGGTAGTTGTTCGCGTCGGTGAGCATCGTTCCCCACTCAGGAGTCGACGGATCCTGGGGGCCGAGCCCGAGGAACCCGAGGCCGGCGACGTCGATGATCGCGGTCGCCATCGCGAGTGTCGCCGCCACGATCACGGGCGAGATCGCGTTCGGGAGGATGTGCGAGCCCAGAATCGAGCGTCCGCGGACCCCGACCGCCTTCGCCGCGAGCACGAAGTCGTTCTCCTTCTGCGCCAGGATCGATCCGCGTAACAGCCGGGCGAAGATCGGTATGTTCACGATCCCGATTGCGACCATGATCTTGCCGAGCCCCGGCCCGAGCATGGCCACGATCCCGATGGCGAGCAGGAAGCCCGGGATCGCGAGCATGACGTCCATGCAGCGCATGATCCCGGAGTCGACGATTCCGCCCGCATACCCTGCGATCGATCCGAGGAGGAGCCCGACCGTAAGGCCGATCGTCACCGCGACCAGCCCGATCAACAGCGAGTAGCGCGTTCCGTAGACGACGCGAGAGAACTCATCGCGCCCGAGCGTGTCGACCCCGAACAAGTGCTCCGCGCTCGGCCCGACCGGCTGGCCGCGGTTGAGCAGGTTGAGGTTCTGCGCCTCCGGGTCATGCGGCGCGATCAGCGGCGCGAAGATCGCGATCAGAAGCAGGCCTCCGACGATCAGCCCGCCGACGATCGCTCCTGGATTCCTGATCAGCTTGCGCCACGAGTCGGCCCAGAGGCCGCCCGAGCCCTCCATCCCCTCGATCGCGAGCTCCTGGGCTTCGACCTCGGCGATGCTCACGAGTACCGGATCCTCGGGTTGATGATCGCGTACGAGATGTCCACGATCAGGTTGATGATCACGAAGACGAACGCAACGAACAGGATCCCGCCCTCGATCACCGGATAGTCGCGGTTGACGATCGCGTCCCGCAGCCACGAGCCGATCCCCGGGTACGCGAACACCGTCTCCGTCAGCACGGCGCCAGAGAGCAGCAGCCCGACCTGGAGGCCGATGATCGTCGCGACCGGGAGCATCGCGTTGCGCAGGACGTGCCGGCGGTCGACGGTGTGCGGCGCGAGGCCCTTGGCGCGCGCAGTGCGCACGTAGTCCTCGTTCTGGACGTCGAGCACCGAGGCGCGCGTGATCCGCGTGATGATCGCGAGTGGGATCGAGCCGAGCGCGATCGCAGGCAGGATCAGATGCTTGAGAGTGTCACCGAGCGCGGCCCAGTCACGCGTGATGATCGCGTCGAGGACGTAGAAGTTCGTCGGGTGCTCGGTCTCGATGAGCACCGACTGGCGCCCGACCGTCGGCAACCAGCCGAGGCGCACGGCGAAGATGTACTTGAGGATGATCGCGAGGAAGAAGACCGGGATCGAGATCCCGATCAGCGAGATGAAGAGGCTCGCGTGATCGAAGGCGCCTCCGTACTTCTTCGCCGCGAAGAAACCTAAGGGCAGACCGATCCCGACGGCGAAGATCATCGCGGCCATCGCCAGCTCGAAGGTCGCCGGGAAGCGCTGCTTGATCTCGTACGTGATCGTCCGGTGCGTCGCCGTCGAGGTCCCGAAGTCGAAGTGGGTCCAGGCGCGAAGCTGCTTTATGTACTGCTTGTAGACCGGCTCGTCGAGGCCGTAGCGGTCCTTGTACTGCTGGACGAGCTGGGGCGTGGCGCGCTCACCGAGGAGCGACGAGATCGGGCTGCCCGGGAGGGCGCGCACCCAGAAGAAGACGAGAATCGAGAGCCCGAAGAGGATCGGGACGAGAAGCAGCAGTCGGCGGACGACGTATCGGAACATTTACTTCGTCGTCCGCCGACTGTAGCTGCGCGGTCTAGATCACCCGACCGTTGCGTACTGGAACCAGACGCCTCCGACCGGAGTCGCGATCAGGTTGTGAACGCGCTTCTCCGCTCCGAGGGCCGGGGTGGCGTGTGCGTACGGCACCGCCGGGAGGTAGTTCATGAGCAGGACGTTCAGCTTCTGGTACAGCTGAACGCGCTTCGCGAACCTCGACTCGTTCTTCGCCCTCTCGAGGAGGTTGAAGATCTTCGGATTCGAGAAGCCGAACTGCGCACCGGCCGTCGTCGGGTTGAAGAACGTCCCGACGAAGTTGTCCGGGTCGCCGTAGTCGCCGGTCCACCCGATCAGGTTCAGGTCGCCGGCGGATCCCTCGTTCACCTTCGCGACGTATGTCGGCCGCCACGGTGCGCTGTGCGGGGTGACCGAGAACCCGGAGTTCTCGAGGCTCGCTGCGAGCCCCTGGAAGTTCCGCACCGGGTCAGGCATGTACGGCCTGGATACTGCCGTCGGGTACCAGAAGTCGACGTGGCAGGGCACATGGCAGCTCGACGAGTTCAGGAGCTGCTTCGCCTTCGTCGGGTTGTACGGGTACTTCTTGACCTTGTTGCTCCACCCGTAGAGGCTCGGCGGGAGGAACTCGTTCGCGACCTTGCCGGTGCCGTAGTAGAACTGGTTCACGACGGCCTTGCGGTTCATGCCGTACGCAGCGGCCTGACGCACCTTGAGGTCCTTCATCGGGCCGGAGCCCTGATGGATCGTCACGTAGGCGACGTTGAACGCCGGCCGCTTGACGACCTTGAGACTCGGGTTGCTGCTCAGGGTCGGAATGTCCTGCGGCGCGGCGAGGTCGTACGCGTTGACGTCGTGGTTCTGGAGCGCCTGCAGGCGTGCCGTCGCGTCGGCGATCGGCTGGATGATCACCCGGCTCAGCTTCGCCTTCTTGCCCCAGTACGCGTCGTTCCGCACGATCTCGACCTTCTGGCCGATCGTCCACGACTTGAACTTGAAGGGGCCGGTTCCGGTCGGATGCTCGAACGCATACGAGCCGGTGGCCTTGAACGTGCCGTTCTGGAGCGAACCCTGGTCGGCGCCGTATCTCTTCATCGCCGTCGGGCTCTGCATCGAGAACGGCGCGATGACGAGCGACGGGAAGAACGTCCCGGACGCCTTCCGCAGCTTGATGACCGCCTTGTACGGGCCCTTCGCCGCACAGCTCCTGTAGAGCGCCGGCTGGAGGCCTGAGACTTCGTTGTGCTTGAAGCCTCCGTAGATCGCCTGGTAGTAGAACGTAGCCGACGGGTCCTGGAACGGTCCGGTCCAGTTGTACCAGCGGTTGAAGTTGGCGCAGACGGCCGCCGAGTTGAACCGGGTTCCGTCGTGGAACTTCACTCCGCGGCGGAGCCAGAACGTCCACGTCTTGCCGTGGTTCGTGGACTTCCACTTCGTGGCCAGCTTCGGAATGATCTTCACCGTGCCGGGCTTCAGAGCGACGAGCCCTTCGTACATCTGCTCCGTGACCCGGAAGGTCTCTCCGTCGGACGCGAGCGCGGGATCCAGGTACGTCGGATCCGCGGCTCCCGCGAAAATCAGCGTCGAGCTCGCCTTGCTTCCTCCACCGCTGCCGACAGTTACAGCCGGGACGGCGCAGGCCGCGAGGGCAAGACCGACGACTTTGAACGCAATTCCCCTCACCTTGTCTCCTTTCGTGCGGCTGCCCTCTTTGCTCCGGGGGCCGGCGGAGTTTCGCACTTTTCAAGTCATAAAGCCAGAAATGCTTGGCTAGGCCCGGCCGTCATTGCGACGAGGGCTAGGGCGCCAATGAACTGCCGCAGGGGGAGAGCACGTGCCATCTGGTCTCCTCCTGGTCACCTCAAGTGTCGCGCGCCGGAAGGCGCACGTCAATGCGCAGCGCCGTGCCGTGAGGTTTCTAGCCGACCGCGACGGAGCTGAGCTCGCGCAGCGCGGAGAGGCGGGCGAGCGCCTGGGCCTCGAGTTGCCGGACGCGCTCACGCGTCAGGTCGAGCTCGTGGCCGATGGCCTCGAGCGTCCACGGCTCGCCGTCGAATCCGAAGCGCAGCTCGAGGATGCGCCGCTCGCGCTCGGGGAGAGCGTCGAGTGCCTTGCGCACGCCCTGGCGGCGGAGTGACTCCTCCGCTTCGTCGAACGGGTCGGCGGCTTCGCGGTCGGCGAACAGATCGCCGAGCTCGCCCTCGTCGTCCGAGCCGACCGTCTGGTTCAGCGAGACCGACGCGTGCGCGGCGCCGAGCGCCTCGTCGACGTGCTGCATCGGCAGGCCCGTCGCCTCGGCGAGCTCGTGCTTCGTCGCCTCGCGGCCGAGCTCGACCTCGAGCCGGCGCGCCGCGCGCGAGAGCTTCTGCTGGCGCTCGACCACGTGCACCGGCACGCGGATCGTGCGCGCGTGGTTCGCGACGGCGCGCTGCACCGACTGGCGAATCCACCAGGTCGCGTAGGTCGAGAACTTGAAGCCGCGGCGCCAGTCGAACTTCTCGACGGCGCGGTTCAGCCCCAGGGTGCCCTCCTGGATCAGGTCGAGGAACGGGACGCCGAGCCCGCGGTAGCCCTTCGCGATCGAGACGACGAGCCGGAGGTTCGACTCGATCATCCGGCGCTTGGCGAGCATGTCGCCGCGCTCGATCGCCTTCGCGAGCGTGACCTCCTCGGAGGCGGTGAGCAGCTTGTGGCGGCCGACGTCGGCGAGGAAGAGCTGGAGCGAGTCCGCGGAGCCGACGACCACGTCCGGATTCGGCGTCTTCTGCTCGGGCCGCACCGGCTTCGCGTCCTCCTCGGACCGTGGGTCGTTGACCTCGAGGCCGATCGCCTCGAGCTCCCGCGTCAGCTGCTCGACGTCAGCGTCGTCGAGCTCGTGCTCGAGCGCGAAAGCCTCGAGCTCGGTCGACTCGACATGGCCGCGCTCCTCGGCGGCCTCGACCAGGGAGCGGGCTCCCTCGGTCTCCAGTAGCTCGGAAATCTGCTGGTGCGTCAACTGCGGTTCCTCTTCCTTTCCTACCTTCCCGGTTTGCTGCACTGTAAGACGGCGTCCGGTCATCGACTTCTTACTGTAGGCCGTGTTTCCTGGTGTTTCCAGGAGGAAGCGGCTCCCTACTGCGGCTTACGAAGGAAAACGCGTTCTCGTACCTGCTTATTCCGTTGCGGCGGGCTCTTTGGATCTCGCTCGAGCCGGAAACTCGAACTCGACTTTGCCCTCGTCATTCAAGACGAGCCGCGCGCGAAAAGGTTTGCCGGCTCTGGAACGAAAGCCTGACAGAACTTCCTTCGTCTTGCCCTCTTCAAGCAGCTGCCGGGCGACCTCTGGCGTCAGCGTACGGCCGGCGACGCGCTTCCAGATCACGAAGCCGCAGCCGGTCTCCTCGCGCGACTTCCAGCTCGTGCAGCCGTAGGCCTTCGCGTTCTCGCGGATGATCTCGCCGGTCTCGGCGCCGCAGCGCGGGCAGAGGCCGAGTTCCACGCGCTCCGGGCGGAGCTTCTCCTTGTCGAGCGCCTCGATCGCCTTGACGGTCGACTCGGCGAACTCCTCGATGCCCTTGATGAAGTCGTCCTTGGCGCCCTTGCCGTGCTCGATGTCGCCGAGCTGCTTCTCCCAGTCACCAGTCAGCTCCGGCGAGGTGAGCTTGTTCTCCTCGAGCATCGTGATCACCTGGAGGCCCTTTGGGGTCGGCATGAGATCCTTGCCGCCGCGCTCGATGTACTCGCGCCGGATCAGCGTTTCGATCGTCTCGGCGCGTGTGGCCGGGGTACCGAGGCCACGCTCCTTCATCGCCTCGCGGAGCTCCTCGTCGTCGACGAGCTTGCCGGCGGTCTCCATCGCGGAGAGCAGCGTCGCCTCCGTGTAGCGCGGCGGCGGCCGGGTCTCCTTGGCCTCGCTCTCGGCGGAGACGACCTTCACCTGCTGGCCCTTCTCGAGCGGCGGAAGCTCGGCACTCTCCGGGTCCTCTTCTTTCTCAGCGTCGGCCTCTACGCCGTAGACCCCGCGCCAGCCGGCCTCGAGCGTGACCTTCCCGCGGGTGCGGAAGCGCTCGTTCTCGACGACGGTGACGACCGTCGTCCGCGCATAGCGGGCAGGCGGATGGAACACGGCCAGGAAGCGCCGCGCGACGAGGTCGAAGATGCGGCGCTCGTCGGGCGAGAACTCGCTCACGTCGTGCTCGACGTCGGTGGGGATGATCGCGTGATGGTCGTCGACCTTCGCGTCGTTTACGACGCGGGCGAGCGGAAGCGATTCGAGCCTGAGCACGAACTGCGCCGCGGTCGCGTACTCGGGGATGTCGACGAGCGTCCCGGCGGTCGGCTTGAGCTGCGGGACGAGGTCGCCTGAGAGCCAGCGAGAGCTCGTGCGCGGGTAGGTGAGCGCCTTCTTGCCCTCGTAGAGCGACTGGGCGGCCTGAAGCGTGCGGCGCGCGGAGAAGCCGAAGCGGCGGTTCGCGTCACGCTGCAGCGACGTCAGGTCGTAGAGAAGCGGCGCACGCTCGGACTGCTCCTTGCGCTCGACGTCCTCGACGGTCCCGGTCTTCCCGGAAACCTTGTCGACGATCTCCTCGGCGCGCTCGGCCTCCTTGAGCCACGTCTCCTGGCCGGTCGGCGTGTCCTTGTCGTCGGCCCTGATCGGGTCGAACCAGAGGCCCTCGTAGCGCGGGTCGAAGCTCGCGTGCACGAGCCAGTACGGCTCGGGGACGAACGCCTGGATCTCGCGCTCGCGCCGGACGATGATCGCGAGCGTCGGCGTCTGGACGCGGCCGAGCGAGACGACCCCGCCGACCCAGGCACGGCCGCGGATCGTCGCCGCGCGGGTCGCATTCATGCCGACGAGCCAGTCCGCCTCGGACCGTGCGCGGGCCGCGGACTCGAGCGGTTGCAGCTGATCGCCGGGGCGCAACTGGTCGAACCCTTCGCGGATCGCCTGCTTCGTCATCGAGCTGATCCAGAGGCGGTCGACGGGCTTCGGCGCTTCCGGGCTGGTCGGCGCCGTGCCGAAGACCGACTCGTAGAGGTACGCGAAGATCAGCTCCCCTTCGCGTCCGGCGTCGCACGCGTTCACGACGCGGTCGACGTCGTCGCGCTTGAGGAGCGTCTCGACGAGCTTCAGCTGCTTCTTCGACTTCGCGTCGCGGGGAACGAGCTTGAACCCGTTCGGCGGCACAATCGGCAGGTCGGCCATCCGCCACTTCTTCCACTTTTCGTCGTACTCCTCCGGCTCGGCGAGCTGGACGAGGTGGCCTACGGCCCAGGCGATCACGTTGTCGTCCGACTCGAGGAAGGTCGGCTCGTCCTTCGTGGCCTTCTTTCGCTTGGGGTCGAGGTCGGCGAGCGTCCGCTTCTGGAAGACGCCGTCCAACGCGGTCGCGATGTCGCGCCCGACGGACGGCTTCTCGGCGATGATGAGCGTCTTCACTTCGTCTCGGACCTTACCGCCGGTTGTCAACCTCACCGCTCTACTTCCTGGCAGGAATCGTCACCGGCCCGCCGGTTTGGCTGATCTTCCGCCTGCGGTCAAGCGGGAAGGAGCACATTCCACGCGAACGCGGCTTTGTCCTCTCCGCGAACCACCTCTCGAACCTCGACCCCTGGCCCCTGGGACTCCCGCTCTTTCCGCGCCGGCAGATCCGCTTCATGGCCAAGGCGGAGCTCTTTCGCTTTCCGTTCGGCCCGTTCATCAAGGCGGGCGGTGCATTCCGGGTTCGGCGCGGCGAGGGCGACACCACTGCGATCGAGACGGCCGTGCAGCTCGTCCGCGATGGCGAGGTGGTGGCGATCTTCCCGGAGGGGACCCGGCGCAGGAAAGGGCTGATGAAGACGCGCGTCGCGCGGCCGCACTCCGGAGCGGTGCGGGTGGCGCTCGTGGCGGGGGTGCCGCTGATCCCGGCAGCGATCTCGGGTACGGATCGCCTGAGTCGGCTCGGTCCACTGCGAGTCGCCTACGGTACGGCGATCGAGCTGGACGATCTTCGTGACCGCGACGTGAGGGAGGCAGCCGAGATCGGAACCGAACGGCTGATGGCGGCAATCGCCGAGCTGGAAGGGACGCTGTGAAGCCGCTTCTCGTCGTCGACGGCGACTCGCTCGCGCACCGCGCCTACCACGCGCTGCCGAAGACGATCAAGCGGGCAGGCGGCCGGCCCTCGGGAGCGATCGTCGGGTTCACGAACTTCCTGACGCGGCTCTGGGACGCGGAGCAGCCGCGGAGCGTTGTCGTCGGCTGGGACACGCTCGAGGTTCCGACGTACCGGCACGAGGCGTTCGACGGCTATCAGAGCGGCCGCGTGTTCGACGCCGCGCTGCTCGAGCAGCTCCCGATGCTGCCCGAGCTCGTGCGCGCGCTGGGCTTCACGGCCGGCAAGGCGCCGGGTTACGAGGCGGACGACTTCCTGGCTGCGGCCGTGGCGGCGGCGAAGAAGAAGCGCTGGCCGGCGCTCGTCGTGACCTCGGACCGCGACTCGTTCCAACTTGCGTCGAAGTCTGTGACGATTCTGACGCCGACCCGCGGGGTGAGCGAGCTGGCCCGGATCGGCCCGGACGAGGTTCGCGAGCGCTACGACGTCGAGCCGAAGCAGGTGCCCGACTTCATCGCGCTGCGCGGCGACCCGTCGGACAAGCTGCCCGGCGCGCCGGGCGTCGGGCCCAAAGGGGCGGCGCAGATCCTGCACGAGTACGGCTCGCTGGAAGGAGCGTTGAAGGCGGGGCGTTTCGGACCGATTGCAGAGGATTTGCGCCTCTACCGTCGAATCGCGACGTTGGACGCCTCCGCCCCTCTCCCTCCCCTCGAAACCCAGTCCCCTCTCTGGACGGAGGCGTCCCGCCTCCTCGGTGACTGGGGCATGAACCAGATGGCCGAGCGCCTTGCCGCCCGCGCCGAACCGACCAAGTAACACTGTGTTACAAGGTCGGTTGGAGCCGGCCAAGTAACACTGTGTTACAAGGCGGGTCGTGGAGGTTCTGAGTCACCCCGACCTGATTCGCCTGCATCCGACGGGCCACCATCCGGACACGCCGCGGCGGATCGAGGTGCTGCTCGACTCGGTCGGCGAGTTCAGCGAGGCGGCACCGGCGACCGAGGAGCAGGTCGCGCGCTGCCACTCGCCGGAGTACATCGCGAGCCTCCAGTCCTTGACCGAGCCGACGTGGCTCGACGGCGACACGATCGCGTCCGGCACGACGTACGAGGCGTCGCTACTCGCCGCCGGGATCTCGATCGCCGCCGTCGAGCGTGGCGCCTTCGCCCTCGTCAGGCCGCCGGGCCACCATGCGCGGCCGCGCGCGGCGATGGGCTTCTGCTTCTTCGACAACGTCGCGGTCGCGGCCCGGCACGCCCAGGCCGAGCTCGGCATCGAGCGCGTGGCGATCGTCGACTGGGACGTCCACCACGGGAACGGCACCGAGGAGATCTTCCGCGGCGACCCGTCGGTCCTCTTCGTCTCTCTCCACCAGTGGCCGTTCTATCCCGGCACGGGCGGCCCCGACGACCAGGACGACACGACGCTGAACATCCCGCTCTCGGCCGGCTCCGGCGACGAGGAGTACGAGCGCGCCTTCGATCACGTCGTCGAGCCCGCGGTGCGCGCGTTCGAGCCCGAGCTCGTGATCGTCTCCGCCGGCTTCGATGCGCACACCGAGGATCCACTCGCGTCGATGAACGTGACGGAGGACGGCTTCCGCGAGCTCTCCCGCCGGAGCGCTGCGCTCGCTCCACGCTCAGCGGCCGTGCTCGAGGGCGGCTACAACCTGAGCACGCTGCCGAGGCTCGTCAACGCCGCGCTCGAGGGCTTCGCTTGAATCGCGCCGGTTCCTCACGTACCCTGAGGCAGTCCCGCGACGAAAAGGAGGTTCGACGATGACTGAGTTCTCCGTTGCCCGAGCCTCCGGTCGCGTCTACTAGCACGCGGCACTCCTGAGGCTCACCGTACGCGCGCCCGAACCGGGCGCTTCGTGTTCCCACAGCCAAAGGAGCTCGTTTTGAACCTGCAAGACCTCGGCTGGGACGCGTTCTTCGCGGACGCGTTCGAGCCATACGCAGCAGACAATCTGATTCCCGCGCGGGTCTCCGCGCGACACCACGGGCCGTGCGAGCTGCTCACGGAGCTCGGTCCGATGGGCGGCATCCCGGCCGGGAAGCTGTCCGACGAGGACCTGCCCGCGGTCGGCGACTGGGTCGCGGTTCGGCCCGTCGACGGCGAGCGGAAGGCGATCATCGAAGCAGTCTTGCCGCGGCGAACGTCCTTCACCCGCAAGGAAGCGTTCCAGCGGACCGTGGTCCAGGTCGTGGCCGCGAACATCGACACGGTGTTCGTCGTCACCGCGTTCGGCTTCGACCTCAACCCGAGGCGGCTCGAGCGCTACCTGACCTCTGCCTGGGACAGCGGCTCGACCCCGGTCGTGGTCGTCAACAAGAGCGACACCGCGAACGACCCCGCAGTCGAACTGCTCGAGGTCGAGCCGGTCACGATGGGCGTGTCCGTGCATGCCGTAAGCGCCGTCACCGGCGAGGGTCTCGACGACTCTCGAGCCGCTACCTGGAACCCGGCCAGACGGTCGCGCTGCTCGGCTCGTCGGGCGTCGGCAAGTCGACGCTCGTGAACCGTCTCGCCGGACGCGAGGTCCTGGCCACGTCCGACACGAGTGCGGGCGGTCGCGGACGGCACACCACGACTCATCGCGAGCTCGTACCGCTGCCTTCGGGCGCCGTCCTCCTCGACACGCCCGGCGATGCGCGAGCTGCAGCTCTGGGCCGACGAGGAAGTCCTGGACACGACGTTCTCGGAGATCAGCGACCTCGCAACGCAGTGCAGGTTCGCCGACTGCTCCCACGAGCGTGAGCCGGACTGCGCGATCCGGCGGGCGCTGAACGACGGGACGCTCGCCCGGGACCGCTGGGACAGCTATTGCAAGCTCCAGCGCGAGCTGCGGGCGCTCGCGATCCGCAAGGACGCGCGGCTGCGCTCCGAGGCGCGCAAGGAGCGGGCGAGGTTCGCGAGAAGCCGGAGGAAGACGGTCTACTGAGCCGGCAGCGCGGCGTACAGGTTGATCGAGACCCCGTTCGGATCGAGGAGCAGCGCATAGCGCTGTCCCCAGAACGCGTCCCAGGGCTCCTTCTCGCCCTCGAAGCCCGCTTCTGTTACACGCGAGTAAATCTCGTCGACCTGACCCGGGCTCTCGCACTCGAACGCGAGCGAGATCTGGTTGCCGTCCCGGCGGCTCCAGTCGTCGATGAAGCTCCGCATCGTCTCTTCGCTGTCGAGCATGAAGCGGACGCCGTTCGGGAGAAACGTGTCGACATGCCCCTCGTCCGGCGTCTCGGGGACGTCGAGCCCGAGGAGGCGGTAGAAGCGGATCGACTCGGCCATGTCGGACGCGACGATTCCGATCGCGTTCAGCTGCGGCATCGCGCCGGAACTATGCCAGCCGACGGAAGACACCCGGCGTCGCGCGCGTCTTGACCTGAATGTGAGCGGGTGCCTGCGGCCTCCGCCGGACGCGAAGGAGGACACGCATGTTCACCGCCATCTCCGCAGGCCTCAGACGCAAGACGACCCTCGCCGCCCTCGCCGTGGCCGTCCTGGCCGCGACCATGATCGGCATGTCGAGGGCGAGCATGGCGGCGGCCGTCCAGGACCCGGAGCGGAACGCCACGACCCCGACGGGCTGGCACTTCTGGGTCGGGCAGAGCAAGCACAAGATCGACAAGTACGCGAAGAAGGCCGGGGAGCGGGTGGTCGACGTCAATCTCGACTCCGCCAGCCCGCTGCGCTTCAGCGCCGTGCTCGTCCGCAACACGGGCCCCTACGCGCGCACCGGGAGCTGGTCGTACGGGACAGAGGCTGAAGTGACGCACACGATCAACGCCAAGAAGGCTCGGTTGATCGACCTCGAGCCGTTCACGGTGGGCGGCAAGCGGCGCCTCGCGTACGTGTGGGTCAAGAACAGCGGCGACGCGGGCAAGGGCTGGCACTGGAATTACGACCTGAGCGTCAAAGGGGTCGTCAAGGAGATCAACAAGTACAAGATCCGCCTCACCGACCTCTCCAGCTACGTCGTCGACGGCAAGCGGCGCTACGCCTACATCGGGATCGCCAACACGGGCGTCGACGCGCGCGCCTGGTGGTGGTACGTGAACGTCACTCCGAAGTTCGTCCAGCAGCAGGCCGTCGCACACGGCGCCCGCCTGATCGACGTCGAGCGGCCCAAGACCGGACGGATGACCGTGATCATGCAGCGCAACGACGAGGGCGCCTACTCGCGCTTCGTCTACGACTACACGCAGACCGACCTCATGCGCTTCGAGGCGTCGAACGGCGTGCGCATCACCGATCTCGAGCGGTACAAGAAGAACGGCCACGTCCGCTATGCGGCGAGCCTGATCGACAACGCGACGCCCGAGAATCGGCGCGTCCGCTCGATCTGGCGCTCGAGCACGATGGCGAAGGCCCCCGGCGGCAACGACGCCTGGTTCGGCATCTACGCAAAAGAGGTCGGCGGCCCGGTCGACGTCGGTCTGGCGGACAGCATGGCCTACCAGCCGCTCAGCGTCCTCAAGCTCATCCCGCATCTCTACGTCATGAATCTCCTGGACAACGATCCGGGTCTCGACCTGCTCGACCAGCCGAACGGCATCAGCTGGAAGGCGCTCAAGGGAAAGCCCGACGAGATCTACTGCCCCAACAGCATGCAGGGCCAGCAGACGCAGACGTACTCGGAGACGCTCCGCATGACGCTCACTCGCGGGCTCGGAGAGTCGCTCAACCGCGCACACGAGGCGCTGGTCAACAAGTACGGGCCTGCGGCGATCAACAACAAGGCTCATGCCCTGGGGTTGACCCATACGAATGTGTACCCGGGCTGCAAGCAGCCGGCAGGCCACAAGGACTGGACGTACAACCGGAGCACGCTCGGCGAGCTCGGCAAGCTCTTCGAGAACGTCGACAACAAGACCTACTTCCCGCACCACTGGCCACAGGTCAGCGGCGAGTTCTACGGCCTGATGGCGAACTGGGGCACGAACGGCATCAAGAACGTCGTCGCGAGCGAGGCCGCCGCCGCCGGCAAGAGCGGAATCGTGAACGGATTCATGAGCAGGGTGACGCTCAACGGCAAGGGCGGAGGCACGCTCATCCCGCAGTCGGACGGCTCGTACCAGGGCGGGCGCGGGTTCTTCGGCCGGCTCGAACTGCCGTTCCGTTCCGGACGCGGGTTCCCGATCAAAACCTTCGTCGGCGGCTACTTCGTCGACAACTTCAAGGCTCCATGCAACGAGGACACGGCCTCGCAATCACAGAACGCGGCGTGCCGCGACTGGAAGACCCAGCAGAACAAAACGTACGACCTGTTCATGGGCGAGCCGTACCGGCTGGCGATCCGCAAGGCGATCGCCACCTGGTGACGACTCGTCCTAGCTTCTCGCGCACCGACGGAAGAGCCCGCATACGCGGGCTCTTCCCATCCGCGGTCAACGCTCTTCGGTCGAGTGCACGGTTCCTTCTGCAGCGGGCCGACCGGTTGTCGGACCGCGCGCTGTCGGGCCGCCTCCAGGAGGCGGCCCGACAGCTCCTTCTCTAGAGAGCTACTACCTCAATGGCAGTTGGGCTCGTCCGCGTCGATCCGCCTCGTCGCCCCCGCGGGCAGGAACTGCACCGCGATCGTTCTCGCAGGCTCGGCGCTGTTGTTCTTGATCATGTGCACGTGGTCGCCGCCCTCGTCCACGAACCCCTGCCCGGCCGTGTAGTCCTGCTGCATGCAGTGGCGGCCGTGCACCATGTAGTTCGTGATCGTGCCGGAAACGACGAAGACCAGGCTCGGCCCCGGATGCGAGTGCCAGCCGCTCGTCCCGCCGTTCGCTGCGAACGTGTTGTCGACGACGTACAGGTCCGACACCCCATGGGTCTTGATCTTTGCCCGCCACGTGCTGGCCGGATCCTTGGCCCTGAGCCGGAGCGGATCGAAGGGCGCCTTCGCGAGCGTCGTGGTCGACTGGCCCGAGGGCGGCGTCGCGAGAACGGTTCCCGCGTAGACGCCGACCACAGCCAGAACGCCGAGGAGCGCCCAAAGCCATTTGGACTTCATGAGTCCTCCTTTGGTGTTGGGGACGAGACCGCCTCGACGATCCGGATCGGACCGAGCTCGGCGCGCTCCGCGGCGAGGAGCACATCTCGGCTCGACGGTGCATCGAAGACGAAGAAGCAGAGCTCGTCCTCTGGAACATGGATCGAGCGGTCGAAGCTGACTCGCGTCAGTTCGTCCGCTGCCGAGCGCGCCCGCCGCTCACGCGCCGCCTGCTCTCCCGCGTGGCCGCGGGCGAGGTATGTCTCGACGAGGTAGCTCGGCACGCCCTCGACGCTACGACGGAGGCCGCGTCGAGAAAACGTCAGAACGTCTGAACTTTGCTCGTCAGTCGAGCACGCGTGCGAGCTCGGTTCGCGAACGGATCCCGAGCTTCGCGTAGATGTGCGTCAGGTGGCTCGCAACCGTGCGCTCGCCGAGGAACAACGCGGCAGCGACCTCTCTGTTCGTCCGGCCCTCGGCGACGAGACTCGCAACGCGGCGTTCTGCCGGGGTCAAGCCTTCCTCGCGACTCCGGCCGCCGATGCTTCCGAGCTCCGAACGGGCTCGCTCGACCCAGGTTGCCGCGCCGAGCTGCTCGAATCCGGCGAGTGCTTCGGCGATCGCGCCGCGGGCCGCGCGTTTCTGCAAGCCGCGCCTGCGAACCACACCCAGCGCGAGGAGGGCGCGGGCCTGTCCGTAAAGATCGCCGAGTTGTTCGTGTCGAGCGGCCGCCTTGTCGAGGAGGGCCATGGCCTCGTCGATATCTCCGCGAGCGGCTGCGATTTGGCCCCGACAGCGCAGGACCTGCGCGAGGACTCTCTGTCGCCCGAGTCGCCTCGCGTCGGCTTCCCATCTGTCGAGAACCTTCACGGCCTCGTCGATCCGGCCGAGCTCGAGCAGCGCCTCGACGTAGTCGTCGGTCCACGGACGGTTGGTCGGCTCGAACCACCCAAGCTCCAGCGCGCGCGAGTGCGCCCGGCCGAGCCAGTCGGCGCCGGTCGAAGCGTCTCCACGCCACAGAGCAACCAGTCCGATGACAGCGAGGTGATAGGGCGGATGCAGTCCGAGTTGCGTCTCGGCGAGGTCGAGTGCGCGTTGTGATGTCTCCCGCGCGAGGTCGAGCTGGCCGCGATGGACGGCGATCCAGGCAATCGGGAGATGGTGCTGGGGTATCTCGATTCCGTACTGAGACGCGATCTCGCGCGCGCGAGCGGCATGCTCGGCGGCAAGCTCCCAGCTTCCCGCGTCGAGCTCGACGAGAGACAGCTCCCAGAGCGCGTCGGCGCTTATCGGCTCGTCGCGCTCCCGCCAGCGTTCGTACTCATCCTCGAGAAGTTGACGGACGCGCCTGGCTGCTCATCGCCGACCGCGATTGCCGCGATATAGGCCATTATGTGCTCCAGCCTGGGCTGGCCGGATTCGCCGGCTAGCTCGATCGCGATAGCGGCCTGAGCCTGAGCCTCCTCGTCGCCGATGGCCGCGCCGAGATCCGCAAGCACCGTGAGTGCCCGCACCCGAAGCGAGTCGTCGTCGAGAAGCTCCGCGAGCTCGAGCGCTGCGCCGGCGCGCTCGTGGGCCTTGACGAACCCCTCACGGAAGCGGATCGCAGAGGCGAGCCGGATCTGGATGTCGGCCTGTAGCAGGGGACTCGACTCCGCCTCCCGGAGGGCATCCTCGAGCAGAGCGATTGAACCGTCGATCGACTCGAGGTCCGCCAGCACGATGAGCGATTCCGCGCGCAGCGCCCCTTTCTCGGCCTCGGCGAGCCGGGTCGCAATGGTTCGCGCGCGTGTCCATTCTCCCGCGGCCTGATGCGCACGAGCCGCGGCCAGCGCTCGACGACCGCGCTCGTCGACCTCGGCTTCGGGCGTCAGCCGCAGGGCCTGTTCGGAAAGCTCGGCGGCGACGGCCGAGGCGCCTCGGTCAGCGGCGAGGATCGCAGCCTCGTCGAGGGTCGTCGCAACGTTGGCGTCCGGTCCGTCGCGGGACAGCGCGAGATGGCGCGCACGAACGACGGTGTCCTCGACGACCTCTGCAATGCGAGCATGAACGCCCCGTCGCTGGTCGCCGAGGTCGTTGTAGAGCGCCGACGACAACAGCGGATGCGTGAAGCGGACCGTCCCGTTCTCGCGCTCGACGACATGTGCGGCGATCGCAGGATCGAGTGCCCCTTTCGGGACGCCCGCTTGCGCGAGAAGGGCTTCAGATGGCGTTCCGATTGCCGACGCGAGCCCGAGCGCATCGCGCGTCGTCGGTGGGAGACCGGTCAGGCGCACGCGGACGAGGCCCTCGAGTGTCTCGGGGACCGGCAGCGGTTCGAGCGGGTCGACGTCGCCGTCGAGCGCCCGGGCGATCTCGAGGGCGAAGAACGGGTTTCCGCCCGACCGCTCGTGGATGCGGAGCAGCGTTTGGCGAGCAAATGATCTCCCGAGCCGATCGCGGAGCAACCGGTGGACGGCGCCGACGCTGAGCGGCCCGATTTCGACGTGCTCCAGTGGCAGGGCCGACTCCAGCTCGGACACCTCGGCTCCGGCAACGAGCCGCCGGGCAAGGAGGACGCGGACGTTCTTCTCCCCGAGCCGCCGGAGGGCGAAGGCCAGAGCGCGTGCGGACGATGGATCGAACCACTGGACGTCATCGACCGCGACGACGACTGGCTCGCGATCGCTCAGCACGTCCAGAACGTCCCGCACTGCGACAGCGAGTGCCCGGTGGTCGACGGGATCATCGTGCGCTTCTTCGAAGAGCAGCGCGACCTCGAGCGCGCGCCGGCGAGGGGGCGCGAGGGTCGGCAGCACGTCGTCGAGGACGCCTTCGAACAAATCTCCAAGCCCCGCTTGCGCGAGGCCGCGCTCGGCTTCAGACGGTCGGGCAGTGAGGACGCGGAGCCCGCGCGTCGACGCGTGTTCCACACCCGCTAGCCAGAGCGTCGACTTCCCGATGCCCGCCTCGCCTTCGAGCAACAGCGCCGTCGGGCGTCCTTCGTCCTGTTCGATGAAGGTGCGGAGCGAGGAGAGCTCCGCTTCTCTGCCGACGATCTCGGGGGTCATATTTCTTCGTCGATCGTCCCTCAAATAGAAAAGCCCCGCAAGGCGGGGCTTTTCAGTAGCAGGCCTGTAAGCCGGATTCTGTCGAGGGTGACCATCTCTCTAGGCCACCGGTTTCCCGGTGGCTCGAGCGGTGTACCCGGCTCCTCGGCGGGCCGCGTCGAGCGGAGCCTGTTTCACCTTGCACCGGACGGGGTTTGGCGAGCCGCTGTGTCACCACAGCGCTGGTGGGCTCTTACCCCACCGTTTCACCCTTACCGTCAGCGTCTCCGGAGAGTTTTTCGCTGCCGGCGGTCTCCTTTCTGTGCCACTTTCCGTCGGCTTTCGCCGCCTGGGGTTTCCCCAGCGTCCTGCCCTTCGGTGTCCGGACTTTCCTCGAGCCGCGAACGGCTCGCGGTCACCCGGCCTGCAGGGTCAATTGTAGCCGCGTCTCTCCGCTTCTTCGGAACTCGGCCTGGCACTCGGGACACGAGATCGTCCCTGCCCGGTGGAGCACGAACTCGCCGCACACGAGGCATTCCAGGCTCGCTCCGCGCAGGAGCGCGAACAGTTCCTGCTCTAGCGTCCGGTTGAGAGACTCCACGCTCATAGCTGACGGAAGACTCCGATCACCTTTCCGATCAGCTGGACGTGCTGCGCGTAGATGGGCTCGAGCGCGTCGTTCTCGGGCTGCAGGCGCACGCGGCCGTCTTCCTTGAAGAGACGCTTCAACGTCGCTTCCTCGGTGGTTTCGTCGTCACCCGCCAATGCCACGACGATGTCGCCGTTCTTGGCGTCCTGCGCCCGCTCGACGACTGCGATGTCCCCGTCGAGGATGCCCGCGTTGATCATCGAGTCGCCCTTGACGCGCAGGAGGAACTCCTCGCCCCCGCGCGAGAGCGGCTCGGGCACCGCGAGGTAGCCCTCGACGTTGTCCTCGGCGAGCAGCGGCCCACCCGCGGCGACCTCGCCGACGAGCGGAAGCTTGTGAACGTCGGCCGCGATGGGCTTCGGCTCACGTCGCAACTCGATCGCGCGCGGCTTGGTCGGATCGCGCTTGATCAAGCCGGCGCGCTCGAGGTTCGCGAGATGCGCATGGACGGTCGAAGGGGACGCGAGGCCGACCGCCTCGCCGATCTCGCGGACGGTGGGCGGATACCCGTGCGCGTCCGCGTACTTCGTCAAGAAGTCGAGAATCTGGCGCTGCCGCTCGGTGAGCACTTGGTCTCCTTCCGCGAACATGTGTTCGATCACGGTAGCGGCCGCTACGGACGGCGTCAAACCGCCGAGTTCGCGCCGGCGGCCTAGGAAGTGACATGAAGACGCTCGTTCTCGCGACGGTCGTGCTCGGGCTCGCCTCGTGTGGACACCACACGGCGTTGGCCAAGTACCGCGAGCCGCAGGACGGATGGACCGTTTCCTAAGCAGCCCATCAACGCAAACGGCTCCACATGGCACGTGTTCGTCTGGTTCGGCCCGAAAGCGTCAAACGAAGACAAGGACGCGGTGTGGCGCATTGTCCGGTCCATCCGCATGCCATCGCACTGACGAGAACCGCCGCGGCGCCGGGCTCTGCCCGTCGCCGCACACTACGGCACGGATCCGAGGTCGACATCGCGCGAAATCATCATGGCCCCGCGCAGCGGGGCCGGATTTCGCGCGATGAGTGCGCTGGAGAGGACTTGAACCTCCACGGGGTCTTAACCCCACAAGGCCCTCAACCTTGCGCGTCTACCAATTCCGCCACCAGCGCGCGACGCGAATAGTAGCGGGCACCGTCCGGGGTCAGACCCCGACTCGAGACGCGCACGGATCTCGAACGGATCGCGCACTTCTCGTCCACAGGACGCGTGACCGAGCGGCCCGGGGCAGCAGGAGTTGTAAAGGGGTCTGACCCCATGGGGTTAGGGTTGCTCGCGTGAGAGCGCTCGCCGAAGCGGCGGTCGACGCGGCACTGGGGGCAGGGGCGTCCTACGCGGACGCGCGGGCCGTGTCCATGCGCCGCCAGTACGTGATCACGAAGAACGGCCAGGTCGACGACATGAGCGACGCCGAGAGCGCAGGCATCGGAGTCCGCGTGCTCGTGGACGGCGCCTGGGGGTTCGCCGGCGTCGGCCGGCTCGACGAGTCCGGTGCGCGCGACGCGGCGCTTCGAGCCGTCGAGTTCGCCCGCGCCGCGCCCGGACGGCACCAGACGAGCCTTGCGCCGGTAGAAGCTCACACCGGCCAGTACCGCACGCCACTCGAGCGCGATCCGTTCGCGGTCCCGCTCACCGAGAAGATCGACCTCTGCCTGCGGGCCGAAGACGGCATGCGGCACGCCGACGTGAAGGTCACCGTCGCGATGATCCGCGCCCAGCGCGAGCACAAGGTCCTCGTCTCCTCGGAGGGCACGAACGTCGAGCAGGAGCTCTACGAATGCGGCGGCGGCATCGACGCGTACGCGTCCTCCGACGACGTGTCCCAGGTACGAAGCTACCCGAGCCAGCACTCGGGGATCAGCGGCCAGGGCGGCTGGGAGTACGTCGAGCGGATGGGCCTCGACCGCGAGGCGCCGCGCGTCGGCGAGCAGGCCGCAGCGCTCCTGCGCGCCCCCGCGTGCCCACCCGGCCGGACGACGATCGTCCTCGCGCCGGAGCAGGCGATCATGCAGGTGCACGAGTCCGTCGGGCACCCGACCGAGCTCGACCGCGTGTACGGAACCGAGGCGGCGTACGCGGGCACGAGCTTCCTCTCGCCGGATGATCTCGGCAGCCTCCGCTACGGCTCCGAGCACATGAACATCACGGCCGACTCCACGACGCCCGAAGGCCTGGGCACCTTCGCGTTCGACGACGAAGGCGTTCCCGCCGCGCGCGAGGCGATCGTGGAGGCGGGCATGCTCCACGGGTTTCTCAGCTCGCGCGAGACGGCCGCGCAGCTCGGCGCCGGGCGCGGCGGGTCGATGCGCGCCGACGGCTGGGCGCGCATGCCGCTCGTCCGGATGACGAACCTCCACCTCGAGCCCGGCGAGGGCTCGTTCGAGGATCTCCTCGCGGACGTCGACGACGGGCTCTACCTGGAGACGAACAAGAGCTGGTCGATCGACGACAAGCGCCTCAACTTCCAGTTCGGGACGCAGGTCGCGTGGGAGATCAAGGAGGGCAAGCTGGGCCGGATGCTGCGCGACGCGACCTACACGGGCGTGACGCCGGTCTTCTGGGGCAAGCTCGACGCGGTCGCAGGACCGGAGGAATGGAAGCTCTTCGGGCTCACGAACTGCGGGAAGGGCCAGCCGGGACAGGAAGCGCACGTTTCGCACGGCGCCGCGCACGCACGGTTCCGCGACGTCGAGGTCGGGGTCTCCGCGTGAGCCGCAGCCTCGATCTGGCCGAAGCAGCGCTCCGGGCGACGAGCGGCGACGACGCCGAGGTGGTCGTGCATGCCGAGCGCTCCGGCGTTGCGCGGTTCGCCGCGTCGATCGTCCACCAGCCGACGCTGATCGAGAACTCGGTCGTGCGCCTGCGCGTCCTGCGTGACGGCAAGATCGGCTGGGCGGCCACGAACCGGGTCGACGGCCAGGGGCTCGCCGACGTCGCGCGCCGCGCGGGCGAGGCCGCCGACAGCGCCAGGCCCGATCCCGACTTTCCCGGCTTCGCGCTGCCGGCCGACTACGCGGACGTCGGAGGCTACGACGAGGAGACCGCAGCGCTCGAGGCCGCCGACCAGGCCCGGCGCGCCGCGGCTGCGATCGAGGCCGCGGGCGACATCGGGCTCTACGGCATCTACACGAGCGGAGTGACCGAGATCGCAGTTGCGTCCTCCACTGGCCTCGCCGCCGAGCAGACGACCACGGACGCCGTGTGTCTCTGCCTGGCCGCCGACAAGGAAGCGTCGGGCTGGGCCGAGCGGACCGGCTGGCGAGCCGCGGACGTCGACCCCGCGGAGCCGGCGCGCGAGGCCGCGGAGACTGCGGCGCGGACCCGCGGCGGCGGAGACCTCGAGCCGGGCACATACCGGGCGGTGCTCGAGCCGGTCGCCGTCGGCGATCTCGTGCGCTGGTTCTCGTACGACTCGATGGGCGCGCAGGGCTACCTCGAGGAGCGGAGCTACTTCTGCGGGCGGATCGGCGAGCAGGGTTTCGACCCGAAGGTCTCGATCGCCGACGACGCGCTCGACTCGGCGAACCTCCCGAGGCCGTTCGACTTCGAGGGGACGCCGAAGCAGCGCGTGCCGATGATCGAGGACGGCGTGATCCGCGGCGTCGTCTGGGACCGCGTGACGGCGGCCCGCGCCCAGGACGGACAGGTCTCGACCGGACACGCCCCGCCGGACGCGTGGCGGTTCTTCGGCCCGCTGCCGGCCGCATACTCGATGGCCGCCGGCGAGGCCGGCTCGTCTGAGGAGCTGGCGGAGCTCGTCGGCGACGGCATCTACGTCACGCGGCTCCACTACCTGAGCATCGTCGACCCGCGCGGCGGCGTGCTGACCGGGATGACCCGCGACGGGACGTTCAGGATCCGCGACGGCAAGGTCGCCGAGCCGCTCGTCAACCTGCGTTTCACGGTCGCGATGTCGGACGTCCTCGGCGACGTTCCCGGCCTGACCCGCGACCGGATGCTCGTCAACCTGAGCGACCTCTACGACGAGCGCTTCGCGCACGCCGCGCTCGTGCCGGCGATCGCGACCGCCCGCTTCCACATCAGCGGGACCGGCTCCGGGCCGGGGCTGTAGTTACTTCAGCAGGTGGTAGAGGACGATCGAGTTGGCGAAGAAGATCACGCCCACGACCACCGTCAGCCGCGTCAGGTTGCGCTCGACGATGTGCGTTCCGCCCTGTGAGGCCGGGACGTAGCCCATTCCGGCCATGCCAGTGTCGCGCCCCGAGTGCATCAGCACGAGGACGATGAGGACGATGGCCGTGACGAAGTCGAAGAAGACGAACGCCGAGCGGCTAAAGCTGTCTACAGACACGAGCAGGGGCAGCACGCGGACAAGAGTAGCCGCTACCGGTCGGCCGCTTCGAGGATCGCGCTCACCAGCTGCGTTCCGATCCGGTCCTTGGTCAGGAAGCCGGCGACGCCGGCCTGGCGCGCGCGGTCGACGTCTGCGGCGATGCTCGATCCGGTCAGGATCAGGATGCAGGCGTTCGGAAGCTCGAGCCGGATGCGCCTCGCCGCCTCGATCCCGTCGAGCACGGGCATCGCGATGTCCATCAGCATCACGTCCGGGACGAGCGCGCGCGCGAGGTCGACGGCGTCCTGGCCATTGTCCGCGGTCCCGATCACCTTGAGTCGATCGTCGTTGCTCAGCAGCGCCTCGACGCTGTCCACGAACAGGCGCTCGTCGTCGGCGATGAGCACGGTAACGGGCCGCTCGCGGGGGTCGTGGGCGGCTTCCATCTACCGAGGTCTTCCCCGAGACGGCCGAAGCTACGCTTCTCGCGTGGCCGACTCTGCGCGTGAGCGGATCCAGAAGCACCTCGTGACGGGCGACAACCGGCTCAAGCAGGGCGTCTCGCCGGAGAAGGCGCGGGAGAGCTACGAGGCGGCGCTGCGGCTGGCGCAGGAGGCCGGGCTCGAGGGTCGCATCCGGCCGCTCGTCGAGGTCAGGCTCGCGGACCTCGAGCGGCTCTTTCCAGGATCGACTCGATCTTCTCCGCCTGAGCCCTGACGTCGTGCGCCGCCGCGGCCTCTCGCGCCGCGGGGTTCGGCGTCGGGAGTTCGGCGGCGCGGCGCATTGCGTCGGCGAGTGCGGCGGTGTCGAGCGGGTCGACGAGGACTCCGGCTTCGGGTGGGACGAACTCGGGCGGGCCGCCGACGCGCGTGGCCAAGACCGACCGGCCGGAAGCCATGCCCTCGAGCAGCGCCTGGCCGAACGGCTCGATCAGAGACGGCTGGCAGAGGACGGTCGACTCGGCGATGTAGCGGGCCACCTCCTCGTGCGGGACACGTCCCGTGATCTCGACGTTGGCGCGCCCTTCGAGCTCGCCCCGCAGCGGGCCGTCGCCGACGAACACGAGGAGGCCGGTCTCGAGCCGGGCGAAGGCATCCGCGAGCCGGACGACGTTCTTCCGCTCGATCAGGCTCCCGACGCAGACGAAGACAGGCCCGTTCCGGCCCTGTCCGGTGCCAGGCACCGGACGTGTCTCGAAGAGACGGAGGTCGACGCCGCAGTCGACGACTTCCGTCTTGCCGCGGGCTTCGGGGATCTTCGCTTCGAGCTCGCGGCGGAGGTAGTCGGAGACTGCGACCAGCGAGGCGGCGCGCCGGGCGACGAACCGCGTCGCGGAGGCGATTCCGGGATACGCGCCGATGTTGCGGACGTCCCGCCCATGGGCCGTGGCGACGAGCGGCGCGCCGCCGAAGAGCGCCGCGGACAGGCCGGTCGGAACGAGGAAGTGCGAATAGACGACGTCCGGCTCGAACCGATGGGCAGCGCGGCGCACCTCCCGCGCGAGCCGCAGATGCCGGCGCTTGCCGCCACCCCGCCCGGCCGTGACGGCGCGCTCGATCTCGTGCCCGCGCTCCGCGAGAGCCCGCTCGATCCCCTGGACGAAGGCCCCGAGATCCGGATCGCTCGGCCCTGGGTACATCTGCGAGACGAGGAGGATCTTCACGCGCGTTGCGCGTCGTACGTGCCGAAAACGTCACGGAGCTCGTCGCAGATCTCGCCGACCGTGATGCGCGCACGCAGTGCGTCTCGCATCGGCGGAAGCAGGTTGCCGTCGCCCTCGGCCACGCGCCGCACCTCGGCCAGCGCCTTCGCCGCCTCGTCCGCGTTCCGGTCCGCTCGCACCTTCGCCGTCCGCTCCAGCTGGCGGCGCTCCGCCTCCGGGTCGAGCCGGTGCAGCTCGATTGGCTCCGCCTCCTCCTCCTGGTAGAGGTTCACGCCCACGATCACCTTCTCGCCCGACTCGACCGCGGCGGTGTGCTTGTAGGCGGCGTCCTCGATCTCGCGCTGGACGAAGCCCTGCTCGATCGCCGCGACCGCGCCGCCGACCTCGTCCACGCGCTCGATCAGCTCGCGCGCCGCCGCTTCGAGCTCGTCAGTGAGCGCCTCGATGAAGTACGCGCCTCCGAGTGGGTCGGCCGTGTCCGTTCCACCCGCCTCGTGCATCAGGAGTTGCTGTGTACGGAGGGCGATCTTCGCCGAGCGCTCGGTCGGCAGCGCGAGCGCCTCGTCGAACGCGTTCGTGTGGATCGACTGCGCACCGCCGGCCACAGCGGACAGCGCCTGAATGGCCACGCGGACGATGTTGTTCTCGGGCTGCTGCGCCGTCAGCGTCGAGCCGCCGGTTTGCGCATGGAAGCGGAGCGCCAGCGCCTTCGGATTCGTCGCGCCGAACCGCTCTCGCATGATCTCGGCCCAGAGCCGCCGGGCCGCACGGAACTTCGCCACCTCCTGGAAGAAGTGGTTGTGCGCGTTGAAGAAGAACGAGAGCCGCTCGCCGAACTCGTCGGGCGAGAGCCCAGCGTCCACGCCCGCCTGCGCGTAGGCGATCCCGTTCGCGAGCGTGAACGCAAGCTCCTGGACCGCGGTCGAGCCCGCCTCGCGGATGTGGTACCCCGAGATCGAGATCGTGTTCCACTTCGGGAGCCGCTCGCGCGCGTACGCGAAGAGATCGGTGGTCAAGCGCATCGAGGGCTTCGGCGGGAAAATGTAGTTCCCGCGCGCGCAGTACTCCTTGAGGATGTCGTTCTGGACCGTGCCGCGCAGCCGGTCGCCCTTGACGCCCTGTGCTTCGGCGACGAGCTCGTAGAGCAGGAGGAGCAGGGACGCCGGCGCGTTGATCGTCATCGACGTCGAGACCTCGCCGAGCGGGATCGAGTCGAAGAGGAGCTCCATATCGGCGATCGAGTCGATCGCGACCCCGGTCCGCCCCACCTCGCCCACGGCGCGCGAGTCGTCGGAGTCATAGCCGAGCTGCGTCGGGAGGTCGAATGCCACAGAAAGCCCGGTCTGTCCGCGCTCGAGGAGATAGCGGAACCGCGCGTTCGTCTCCTCCGCCGACGCAAAGCCCGCGTACTGGCGGATCGTCCACGGCCGCCCGCGGTACATGTCCGCGTACGGGCCGCGCGTGAACGGGAACTCGCCCGGGAGCTCGAGCTCGAGGTCCGCGACGTCCTCGTCGGTGTAGACCGGCTTGATCTCGATTCCGGAGTCGGTCTCCCGGCGATCCTCCGTAGTCGCCATGTCTCTCAATCTACGCTACGACCGTGAGGGTGGTCGTCAGGCTGTTCGCCGGGCTTCGCGAGCGGGCGGGCGCGGACCGGCGGGAGCTCGACCTCGACGACGGCGCGTCGGTCGGGGACGTGTGGCCCGCGCTCGACCTCGGCGACGAGCCGGCTGGGCTCCTCTACGCCGTCAATCGGACGTATGCGGAGCGTGGACAGCCGCTCGGCGAGGGAGACGAGGTGGCGCTGATCCCGCCCGTGTCCGGCGGCACCTTCCGGCTGACCTACGGCCCGGTGAACCTGACCTCCGTCGTCGTCGAGGTCGGCGACGAGCAGGCCGGCGCGATCGCCACGTTTCTCGGCACCGTCCGCGCGCGCTCCCGGGACCGCGAAGTGATCGCCCTCGAGTACGAGGCCTACGAGGAGATGGCCGAGGAGGTCATGGCCGGGATCGCGGACGAGCTGCGGACCCGGTACGAGCTCTGCAAGGTCGCGATGTCACACCGCCTCGGGCGCGTCGAGGTCGGCGAGACGAGCGTCGCGATCGCGGTCTCGGCGCCTCATCGGCAGGACGCGCTGGCGGCCTGCGCAGACGCGATCGAGGCACTCAAGTCGCAGGTGCCGCTCTGGAAGAAGGAGCTCTACGTGGGCGGCGAAGAGTGGATCGGCCGCGGCTCGTAGCCGGGCTCAGCGGTCGTCGCCGATTTGGGGAGGCGGAGGCGGCGGGGGCGGAGGCGGCGGAGGTGGCTGAGTCGAACGGCGCTTGCAGGTCGGGACCGGCGCGGGATGATCCGACCGCTTGATGCCCGGCGTAGACGGCGGTCGCCGGCGGCATCGCTTCCCTGCAGCGTGGGACCGGTCGGTGCGCCGCGCCCTGCGGGCCCGAGAGGGATTGCTCGTCGAGACGGGCGTCACGGAACGTGCCTTGGGCCGAGCAGCGCGAGCGGCGGTCGCAGCGGCGGGATGAGGCCGAGACCGCTGCTTGTGCGCAGCCTTCCGGACCTTGGCGTGAGCCCTGGCCTTGGCCCGCGTCTTTGCACGTGCAACTCCCGGCCGGGCGGCGTGCCGGCTCCGCTCCAGACGCTGCTCGACCGCCGACGCCGTCGCTGCACCCCCTGAGCGCTTCGCGCTCGTGGCGGAGCGGGCGACGTCGTTCGAGTGCGAGCTCGACCCTCGACTGAGCGCGGCATAGCTGGTTCCGCCGAGCGCGACCAGGCATACGACGCACGCGATCGCAACACGAGCGGGTGTCAGGCTCTGGAGAAGACGCTTCATTCGGTTCACTCGATCCCGAGCGGGGCCGAGCCTCCTCGAGCGAAGGCCCGACCCCCTCGTTCAATGACTAGCCGATCGCCTCCCCGAAGACGCGGCAAGCTACGCCGAGACCCTGAAGGTTGTCGTTCCGCCATCCGTAGCTGGCGGTGACTACGCCCCCGTTGGCGCGCATGTAGTGCGCCGACCCCGATCCGAGGTTCTCGTCGTTGTTCAGGTTGGCATTGCTGGTGGCCTGGAAGTTCGCAAAGCCGTTGTTGAACTCGCCTCCGGTGTTGCCGTGCACGTCCCAACGGAACTGTGCTCCCTCACCCGAGTTGTTGTTCGCCCGCAGAGCGATGGCGCCGCCAGGGCAGGTGAGAGTGATGATCAGCCCGCCCAGGTCGACGACGGTCGCCGCCGGAGCACCAGGCGCCACCGCGACGCCGAATTTCCGGACGGTGTTTCCGCCGACCGTGTTCGCGTTCGCGGCCGTGGTCGCCGTGTTGGCCGTATTGGCCGTGCTGGCGGAATCGGCGCTAGCGGCTGAAGGCACCTTGGCGAGGCTCGACTCGACCACGTCGGCCCCGGTCAACGAGTTGTTCTTGACCTTGGTCCCGATGACAGCGTTCTTCTTGAGCTGCTTCGTGCCGACGGTGTTCGGGCCGAGCATGCCGGCCGCATAGCCGGCGCCCGTCATTGCGAAGAGCAGTGCGGTACACGCCACGACCATCGCGGGCGATGGCCGCAGGCGGCGAATGATGCCTTTCATGACCCTCCTTTTGGTTGTTGGACCCCTTTGCCCTCAAGACCCGCCGTGGCGATGGGATCTTCCGGGCAAGAACGTATCGGCCGAATCGGACGCCGACTAAAGAGAGGGGGCCGCCCCGAAGGACGGCCCCCTTGGTGTTCGGAGTCGGTTCCCCTAGCTCCGACCGACCGCCAGCTTGACCGGGAAGTTCCGGCGCTTGATCGTGCCGGGCCTCGGTGCCTGGTTCACGACACGGCCGCGCAGTGAGCGGCGCGAGCGAACGCGTCGCACCCTGCCGACCGAGCAGTGGGCCGCCCGGATCCTGCGCTTCGCGGCGTTCAGTCGCAGCCCGAGGACTCTCGGGACGCGGCAGCGCTGCGGAGGAGGCGGAGGCGGAGGCGGAGGCGGAGGCGGTGGTGGAGGTGGTGGAGGTGGAGGCGGCGGTGGTGGCGGAGGCGGAGGCGGAGGCGGAGGCGGAGGCGGAGGCGGAGGCGGAGGCGGAGGCGGAGGCGGAGGCGGAGGCGGAGGTGGAGGTGGAGGTGGAGGTGGAGGTGGAGGTGGAGGTGGAGGTGGGCCGGCCAGTTCCAGCTTTTCCACCGTGGAGAGCGAGGTCGCGGGGCCGTTGCGGCCGCCGACCGCGTAGAGGGTGTTCCCGACCACAGTCCCGCCCGGGAACGAACGACCTGCGATCAACGTCGGCTCCGGCGACCAGGTGTTCGTCGCCGGGTCGAAGCTCTCGACGTCGTTCATCCCGTCGAACGGGGGCGCGCCGTTACCGCCGCCGATCGAGTAGAGCTTGCCGCCGACGACGACGCCGGCAGGAACGTTCTTCGGCGTGAGCAGGTTCGACCGCGACTGCCACGTGTCGGTGGCGATGTCGTAGTCCCAGGTCAGGTCGAGGGTCGCGTCCGGGTTCGTGCGACCACCGGCCATGATCAGATGGCCGTTGGCGACTCCGGAGGAGGTTCCGCCCTGCATCTGCGGTGACGGAGCCTTGTCGGTGAAGGTGTTCGCGACCGGGTCGTACTCCCAGGTCGTGTTCTGAATGGAGTCGATCGTCGAGGTCTCGTAGCCGCCGTTCAGGTAGATCTTGCCGTTGCCCGGGTTGTAGCCCGCGGCCTGCTGCGACCGCGGCGCGGGCAGGTTCGCGCCCGACGACCACGTGTTCGACGCGATGTCGTAGATCTGGGTCGTGTCCAGCACGATCGCCTCGTCGCGCTGGGCGCCGCCGAAGACGTAGATCTTGTTCGTCGGCGGGTAGTAGACGGCCGAGGCGACGATCTCCTTGCTCGGAAGCGGAGCCATGGTCGCCCACGCGTTCGTCGCCGGGTCATAGCGGTAGACCACGTCGAGCGTCTGCGCCGTCGTGAACGAGTAACCGCCGAAGCTGTACACGTACGTGCCGTCACTCGCCGCGGGCGCCCCGAAGAGGTCCTGCGGAAGCGGAGCAACGTTCTCCCACTGCCCCGGTGGTGGCGGCGGAGGCGGAGGAGGCGGCGGTGGCGGAGGAGGCGGGCCGCCGCCGTTGTAGGCGGCGAGCGCATCGACGAGGCCGTATCCGAAGTGGTTGTTCGGAACGTGGTCGATGTTTCCGCACTGCGTCCCGTTGCTGACGGAGATGTTCGGATTGGCTGAGCTGTTGAGCAGAGCCCTCGTCGCTGCGATGTCTCGGGAAAGCGCGGGATGTGCTTGCCAGAGCAACGCGACGACGCCGACGACGTGCGGGCCGGCCATCGAGGTTCCACTCCACGACTGCCCGGAATACTGGGTATCGCTCCCGTTCAACGCAGAGTTCACGTTGACCCCGGGCGCCGCGATGTCAGGCTTGATCCGGTTCGAGCCGTCGACCGTGACCGGCCCTCGGCTGCTGAAGCCGGCCAGTGAAACCGGGTTACCGTTCCACGTGGTGGCGCCTGTCGAGTAGGACGCCTGGTAGATCGCCGGCGGATCGTTGACGCTGCTGCAGCCCGACCCGGCGTTCCCCGCGGAGACCTCGACGAGGATCCCGGCCGCGGTCGTATTCTCGACGATCGGTCTGGAGGCTGTCCGCCGCGCAGAGCTCGCTCGTCGGGCAACCCCAGCTGTTGTTCATCACGTGCGGCCGCTTCGTCGGATCGGCGTTCTGGCCCGCCAGGTCGGTCGGCGCGATGAACCACTGGAAGCACTCCGTGTACGTCTCGGGCCTTCCGACGCCCTCGTCCATGTTGTGGCAGCCGATCCACTTCGCGCCGGGAGCGACGCCGATCTGGTTGCCGGCGCCGTCGTCTCCGACTGCCGTGCCGGTCGTGTGCGTCCCGTGGCCGTGGTCGTCGCACGGCGCCATCGCGTTGAAACCGCACGGGTTCGTCCCGTTGCCGTTGATGTCGGCGTGGATCGAGTCGTGCCAGTTGTAGTTGTGGTCGGCGTTCGCGCCGTCCCAGCCGCGGTAGTGCGGCTTGAGCGCGTCGTGCGTCCAGCGCATGCCCGTGTCCTGGTTGCCGACGACGATCCCGGTGCCCGTGAAGCCGAGGTTCCAGAGGTCGGGAGCCTTCACCAGGTCACGTTCGGCTCGATGGTGTCCGGACTCTTCGGCGCGTTCGCCTCCACCGTGGTCACTGAGTCGAAGTCCGCCGTGGCCGCGTCCGTGGTGCTAAGCCAGTTCGAGGCGTCGTTCGCCTCGATCACCTTGACGTCGGGCCGGCCGGCGACCGTGTCGACGAGCGCACGGCTGCCCTGGTGGACGACGATCTCGTTCGCCACCCAGAACGACCTGTACGACACGCCCTGCGCGTCGAGCATGGCCTTGAGCGGGCCCTGCGTCTTCTCGGCCGTCCGCTTGAGCGTCCGGTACACGTACCAGCCGCGGGCGTCCTGGTCCTTCATGGTGTACGCCTTGCTCAGGTCCGCCTGTTGCGTGAGCTCGATGATGAACGACGACTGACGTCCAGCAGTCGTGTCACGCAGAACGAGGTTCTGGACCTTGCCGGTGTACCCCGCCATGGGCGTGCGCCCGTGGCTGTCATTGCTCGCCAAAACCGGTGTCGCACCAACGATCAGCCCGGCGAGCGCGAGCGTAATCGCAAGCTTCAATCTGCCTGGCACAGCGTCCCCTCCCTGGGTAATTGGTGCCCGGGAGATTAGGACTTTTGTGCGTTGTGTACAAGGTTTTGCGTCCAGGCGGAGCGCCGGGTCCGCCTGGAGCGCAACCTGTTATTGCGCGGCCACAGCGGTCCCCGCGAACTGGCACCGGGCGACTCCCGCGATCGAGTACTCCTCGCCCAGGAACGAGACGCTGACCGTCCCGCTGCCGGTCGGCGTCCGGTAGACGATCGTCCCGGCAACGTCGTCGTCGTCGGAGCCGAGGACGTCGTAGTCGGAGCCCGCGTCGAGGTCGTCGTCCTCGCGGTAGAACGCGCCCGTGTCGTCCACGCCGGCCACGTGCAGGCGGGCGTTGTCGAGCGTCGACCGCGCGCCGACGGTCATGTCTCCGGCCGAGGAGCACGCGGCGCGGAGAATCAGCCCGCCGAAGGTGAGGATCGTGCTCGTCGGCGTGCTCGCGGGGACGTCGAAGCCGATCTTCGAGGCGCCCGGGCCCGCCGGACCGGTCGCTCCCTGAGGCCCGGCTGGGCCGACCGGGCCTTGCGGCCCCCGGAGCCCGCGGGCCCCGCGGGCGGTCGGGACGACGGAGCTCGGGAGCTTCGCGTTCCAGCCCAGCGGGACGAGCCGGCCGGGCTTCGGCGTGCGTGACGCCTTGATCCCGTTCACCGCTCCGGCGTTCCGGGCGAAGGCAGCGATCGAGCGCCCGGCCGCGCCCCCGGCAGGCGATGCAGCGAGCAGGACGAGCAGGAACGCGGCGCCGCCGAGCGCGGCGATGATTCGAGCTGTTCGCACGAGTGACCTCCTCGGTCGGAAACGAGTGGTCTCCTCAACTACCGGCCCACACGCGCTCAGGCGCGCAAACGGGCAATTTCGTCACGGTTTCGGCGCGGAGTTGCCGATGACCCTCCCGGGTACCATGAGTCGCATGACCGAGCTGACCCCAGAAGAGCGCGCGAGGCTCGCCGAACTCTCGTACTACGAGCCGCCGGAGCCGGTGCGCCACGAGGGCCGCTTCCCGTTCCTGCGCAAGCTGCTGGCGCCGCTGGTCGCGGCCGGCGCGTTCCTGCTCAAGTTCGGCGCGCCGCTCCTCAAGTTCAAGTTCCTGTTCTCGATCTTCATCTCCGCCGCGTTCTACGTCTGGTTCGGCGGCTGGTGGTTCGGCATCGGCCTGATCGTCCTGCTGTTCGTGCACGAGATGGGACACGTGATCGAGGCGAAGCGACAGGGCCTGCCGGTGAGCGCGCCGATGTTCATTCCGTTCCTCGGCGCGATGATCACGATGCGCGAGATGCCCCAGGACGCCTGGAACGAGGCGAAGGTCGCGATCGCGGGACCGCTGCTCGGCTCGCTCGGCGCGGCGGCGCTCTGGGTCGCGGGCGCTGCGACCGACTCGAACCACCTGAAGGCGCTTGCCTTTCTCGGCTTTTTCCTCAACCTCTTCAACCTGCTGCCCGTCGTGCCGCTCGACGGAGGTCGGATCGTGGCGGCGCTCCATCCCGTGCTCTGGGTGGTCGGCTTCGTCGGGTTGCTCGTCCTGGTCGCGTTCTCGCCGAACCCGATCCTGATCATCATCCTCGTCATCGCAGGCCTCGAGCTCTGGAATCGGTGGCGCATGCGCAACCACCCGGAGCTGCAGGCCTACTACCGGGTGACGGCGCCGCGGCGCCTGATCATCGCGTCGCTCTACTTCGGGCTCGCAGCGCTGCTCGTCCTCGGGATGGAGGCCACGCACCTCCCGCGCGACGTCCTTCGCTGATGGACGACGAGCAGCTGCTCACGAGCCACCAGGGCGCGCTGCCCGAGAACGTGCTCTCGATCGCCCGCGAGTTCTGGGCCGGGTTCGCTGCCGTCGACAGGATCGACCGGCCCGCAGTCTCGATCTTCGGCTCCGCCCGGGTCAAGCCGGACTCCCGCGAGTACGCGACCGCGCGCAAGGTGGGCCGCAGCTTCGCGAAGCACGGCTGGGCCGTGATCACGGGCGGCGGGCCCGGAGTGATGGAGGCGGCCAACCGCGGCGCCAAGGAGGGCGGCGGGCTCTCCGTCGGGTTCAACATCGACCTCCCGCACGAGCAGGGCTCGAACGGGTACCTCGACATCTCGTACACGTTCAAGCACTTCTACGCCCGCAAGGTCTGCTTCGTGAAGCCGGCGGAGGGGTTCGTCATCTTCCCGGGCGGCTTCGGCACGCTCGACGAGCTGTTCGAGGCGCTGACGCTGATCCAGACCGGCAAGGCCGAGAACTTCCCGGTCGTGCTCATCGACACCGACTACTGGGGCGAGTTGCTCGGCTGGGTGCGCAGCGAGCTGCTCGCCGACGGGATGATCTCGGCCGAGGATCTCAACCTGCTGCACGCGACAGACGATCACGAAGAAGCGGTCAGCACGATCATCGAGTGCTACGAGCAGAACTGTGCGGAGGTCCCGCTCCGATCGAAGAAGGCCGACGCTCGGTGAGGCTGCGCGACCTGCCCTCGGTCGACGAGCTCGCGCGGGGGAGCGACGACGCGCTCGCCGTCGAGGCGGCTCGGGCGGTCCTCGCGCGCGCGCGCGAGGACATACAAGCGGGCGCGGATCCCGGCGACCTGGAAGAGCGGCTCCGGGAGGAGCTTTCTGCGGCCCGCAGCGCGACGCTGCGCCGCGCGCTGAACGCGACCGGCGTCGTCGTGCACACGAACCTCGGCCGCGCTCCGCTGCCCGAGGCGGCTCTCGAGCGCGTCCGCGAGGTCGGCCGCGGCTATTCGAACCTCGAGTACGACCTGAGCTCCGGGACTCGCGGCTCGCGGCAGGATCACGTCGCGGGCATCCTGCGCCGGCTGACCGGGGCCGAGGCGGCGCTCGTCGTGAACAACAACGCGGCTGCGGTGCTCCTGGCCCTGGCCGCGCTCGCCGAGGGCCGCGACGTGCTCGTCTCGCGCGGCGAGCTGATCGAGATCGGCGACGGCTTCCGGATCCCGGACGTGCTGGCGCGCTCGGGAGCTCGGCTCGTCGAGGTCGGGACGACGAACCGCACGCGAGCCGCGGACTACGAGCAGGCGATCACCCCGGACACGGCAGTCCTCCTCCGCGTGCACCAGTCGAACTTCCGTCTGGTCGGGTTCACCGAGCTTCCGACCGTCGCGGAGCTGGCCAAGGTCGCGCAGCGTCACGAGCTGCCGCTGGTCGACGACCTCGGCTCCGGCGCGTTGAGCCCAAGTAACACTGTGTTACTAAGTGAGGAGCCGTCGGTTCGCGAGAGCCTCGAGGCCGGCGCGGATCTCGTCTGCTTCTCGGGCGACAAGCTCCTCGGCGGTCCGCAGGCCGGGATCGTCGTCGGGAGCGCAGAGCTCGTCGAGCGGCTGCGGCGCCACCCACTCCAGCGGGCCGTGCGCGCGGACAAGCTCACGCTGGCCGCGCTCGAAGGGACGCTCACGCTCTACCTCGAGCCCGAGCGGGCGCTCCGCGAGGTGCCCGTCCTGCGCATGGCCCTCGAGGACGTGAACGCGGTGCGGGGCCGCGCGGAGCGACTGGCGGAACTGACAGGCGGGGAGGTCGAGGAGACGGTCGGCCGCATCGGGGGCGGTGCGCTCCCGCTGGCCGAGCTGTCGAGCTTCGCCTGCGCCGTCGAGGAGGAACTCGCCGCACCGCTGCGTGCGGGCGAGCCGCCAGTGGTCGGCGTCGTGCGCGACGGCCGGCTCCTGCTCGACTGCCGGACGCTCAGCGACGCCGAGGCAGAGGAGGTCGCGGCAGCCGTCGACACGGCCCGCGGATGAGCAACCGCGCGCCCGAGTCCGACCTCTGGGACGCGGTCCGCGGCGCACTCGTCACGCGCGCGCTCGGGATCGTCTCCGAACTGGGCATCGCCCACAAGCTTGCCGACTGCCCGCGGCCCGTGGTCGAGCTCGCGAAGGAGAGCGGCGCCGACCCGGACACGCTCCACCGGCTGCTGCGCGCGCTCGCGAGCGACGGCATCTTCGCCGAGGAAGCGCCGGGCGTCTTTCGCAACACGGACGTCTCCGAGCAGCTACTCCGCCCCGGCTGGGCCGCGTTCGCGCACTTCTTCGGCGGTGTCTGGCACCAGTCCGCCGACACGCGTCTGATCCTGTTCGAGGCGGTCGTCCCCGAGGGCAACGAGCCGGGCGGGGGCAAATGGCTCGACCTGCTCATGCTCGCGCTCTTCGCCGGGCGCGAGCGGAACGAGGCCCAGTGGCGCCAGCTGCTCGAGGAGAACGGCTTCGAGCCGACGAGCATCGAGCACGAGCTGATCCAGGCGCGATGCCGCTGACGGTCGGCACAGCGGGCCACATCGACCACGGGAAGACCTGGCTCGTCCGGGCTCTGACCGGAAAGGACACCGACCGGCTCCCCGAGGAGAAGGAGCGCGGGATCTCGATCGACCTCGGCTACGCGCCGCTGGACCTGCCCGACGGGACGCGGCTCTCGCTGATCGACGTGCCCGGCCACGAGCGGTTCATCCGCAACATGGTCGCCGGGGCGAGCGGGATCGACCTCTTCCTGCTCGTGATCGACGCGACCGAGGGCGCGCGGCCGCAGACGCACGAGCACCTGGCGATCCTGCGGCTGCTCGGGATCGAGGACGGCGTGGTCGCAGTGACGAAAGCGGACGCGGCCGAGCCGGACCTGCTCGAGGCAGTCGTCGATGAGGCGCGCGAGCTCGTCCCCGGTGCGGAGGTCGTCGCCGTCAGCGCAAAGACCGGCTCGGGCATCGACGAGCTGCGAACGGCGCTGGCCGCTGTCGCCAAGCGCAGGGAGCACTCGACTCCGCTGGCGGCGACCCGCTACTACGTCGACCGCGTCTTCTCGCTGCACGGGATCGGGACGGTGGTCACCGGGACGCTCTGGTCCGGGTCGGTCGCCGAGAGTGATGAGCTCCGAGCCGAGCCGGCCGGCGCCGACGTCCGCGTGCGGAGCGTTCAGGTCCACGACGAGCCGGTCGAGCGCGCCGAAGCGGGACAGCGCGTCGCGCTCGCGGTCCCCGGCGTCGAGCGCCACGTTCTGCATCGCGGCGACGCTCTCATCGAGCCGGGCGCTTATCCGCTCAGCTACCGCCTCGATGTCGAGCTCGACGAGCTCGAGCCGATCGCCGACCACGCGCGCGTGCACCTTCATCATGGGACGATAGAGACGCCGGCCCGGCTCGTTCGCGTCGGGGATCGCTTCGCCCAGCTCCGTCTGGCGGATCCGGTCGTCGCCGCCCGTGGCGACCGCTTCGTGCTCCGCGACCGAACGACGCTCGGAGGAGGCCGCATCCTCGATCCGGCTCCCCCACGCGCGCCGGATCTGGCCCGGCTCGAGCTGCTCGCCACCGACGATCCGGCGTCGATCGTGAAGGCGCTCGTGTACGAACCGGTCCGCTCGGCAGAGCTCGCAGCCCGCGCGCTGCTGTCACCCGAGCAGCTCGAGCACGGCCTCGCGTCCGTCGCGCACTCCGGCGAGTGGTACTTCGCCCCGGACTGGCTCGAGAAGATGGAGCGCGAGACGAGGACGCGCTTGATGCTGCGTGCCGAGGCGACGCCTCTCGATCCGGGCGTCAACGCAGCCGAGCTGCTCCCCGGAGCACCGTGGGCCGACGCCATTCTCGCGCTCCTCGACGTGGAGCGCCGCAACGGCAAGGTGTATCTGCCGGGCACCGCGGCGGGCCTCGGCGAACGCGAGGACGAGGCCGCCGCGCTCCAGGAGAAGCTCGCCGAGGCGGGCGCTACGCCCACACCCGTCGCCGACGCCGGCCTCGCGCGCTTCCTCGAAGAGTCCGGACGGCTCGTGCGGGTCGGTGACGGCCTGGCGATCGGCGTGTCGGCCTACGAGCAGGCGAAGCGCGCCCTGATCGAAGAATGCGAGCGCGAGGGCAAGATCACGCTCGCCCGGTTCCGCGACCTGCTCGGCATCTCCCGCAGGCCGGCCCAGCTCCTGCTCGAGCGATTCGACGCCGACGGCCTCACGCGGCGGGTCGGCGACCAGCGCGTCCTTCGCCGCGCGGCCACTCGGCGCTAGGATCGAGCGGGGGCCCGCCGCGGGGCGCGGAGGCGCTCTCCTCCTTCAGGACGCGAGCGGCAGGACGAAGAACGCTAGCGTCAGGTAGTGGCAGGCTGCTCCCGCGAGGACGAGGGCGTGGAAGATCTCGTGGTAGCCAACGTTGGCTGACAACGGATTCGGCCGGCGAAGCGCGTAGACCACCGCCCCGGCCGTATAGAAGAGCCCGCCCAGCAGGAAGAGCCCGAGCCCGGCCGGGCCGACGGCCGCTCCGAGATCGGGAAGGATCACAACCACCGACCAGCCTACGGTCAGCCCGATGGTCGCCGGGATCCAGCCGGGCACCTGCACCCACAGAATCGTCACAAGGCTCGCCGCAACGGCCCCTCCCCAGACGCCGGCGGTCAGCGCGAGCTTTGTCGGACCGGAAAGGACCAGGAGCGCGAACGACGTCCATGTCCCGGCGAGGAAGAGGTTGACCGTGGTGTGGTCGAGGCGCCGAAGCCACGGCTGATACTGGGACGGGACCGCGGCTCGGTGATTGACGGCGCTGACGCCGAGCATCAGCGTCATCGTCGCTGCGAACAGGGAGGCCGCCACGACGGCTCGCGCGCCTTCTGCCGACGCGACCAGGAGCAGGCCTAGAGCCGGTGCGAAGGCGAATGCCTTCTCATGCGAGACGCCGCGAAGGCGCGGCACAGGAGCTGGAAGCTCAACGACCTCTGCGAGAGCGTGCGGTCTCGGCGGCGCGGCGAGCGGACGAGTGTCTAGAAGCGCTTCGGTCACCGCACCGGCGCTCCTGCTTCGGCTCGCGCGCGCAGGCTCGGGTCGTCGGCGAGCAGCGCGGCGAGCGGATCTTCCACCTGAACCGGCTCCCCGAGGGCCAACTCGCTCCGGCTCGTGTCGAAGACCTTCGGGTAACCGAGCTCGTAGATGAAGCTTGCGAGCTCGTCGTAGACCGGCGCCAGCCGCGGATACTCGTGCCGCCACTTCGAGATCTCCCAAGCGAACTGCTCCTCGCCCAAGTAGCGAATCCCGAACGGCCCCACGATGTCACCTAGCCTTAGTGCCCGCTCGCCGCCGGCGACGTGGTAGACGCCGTCCGCACCGGACATGAAGAGGAGCCGTGCGATCGCGCGTGCAGCGTCCCCCTCCGTGACGAGGTCGACGGGCGTGGACGCGCTACCCGGCACCGCGGGCATGAGACTTCGTCTGACGAGCTCGAACGCGAACCGGAACGCGCTCCTCCTCTGCAGCGAGCCCGGTCCGTCCAGCACGATGCTCGGCCGGAAGACCACGATCGGCAGGACATCGCGGTAGTGGGCGAGGAGGAGCTCCGCCTCGTATTTCGACTGCTGGTACGTGTTGAGGAAGCCGTTGTCGTGCTCGAGCTCGGGCTCGAGGATGCGGCCGGTGCGCCTTCCCGCGACGAACGCGGTGCTCACGTGGGCGAACCGCAACAGGCGCGGCGCTCGCTCCGCGAACGCGAGGATGTGCCGGGTCGCAGCGACGTTGGTGGCCCTTGCGGCCTCGAGCGGCGAGGTGAAGCTCGTCGTAGCGGCAGCGTGCACCACTGCGTCCAGCGAAGCGAGCAGCCGCCTCCGCCCGCGGACGCCGAGACCGAGCCACGGCTGGCTCACATCGCCGCTGATGGCAGTCAGCTGCCTCCAGCTCACGCTCGGTGCGAGCGCCTGCCGCACGCGGTTGCGCGCTGCTTCGGGCGAGGAGGCACGCACGATGAGAACGAGATCGCATCCCGCCGCGGCGAGCTCCTCCGCGACGCACCGCCCGAGCCTGCCGGTCGCCCCCGTCAGCAGTACGCGTGCCCCGGCTAGCACGTCGTCTGCCCCTCGAGCGGAACGTGCGCGGGCGCCGCGCGCCGCTTGACCGCGAACAGGAAGAAGAGCTGATCCATGGCGACATGAAGCAGGAAGCCGAGGGCGAAGACGAGCAGGAGCGGGTCCCACCGGAGGCCGAGGAAGAGCGCGAGGGCGAGCGTCCCGCCGATCGCCGAGTCGGCCTGGTCTACCACGTACTGGACAGCCGCCCTGCTTCTCGAGACGCCGCCGGGCGGAATCCCGAGCCGCCGCTTGAGGAAGCTGTTTGGGAGCTCCGAGAGTGAGTAGCTCAGGCCGAGCGCCAGACCGAGGGCGAGCCAGCTCGTCCGCGAGTAGTCGACGATGCTGATCTCCCGTAACGGCTCCAGCGCGTAAAGCTGCGACTGCGCGAGCACGACGAGCACGGAGACCACGGACATAAGGAGCACTCCCCGCCACGTCTTGTTAGCGCCGAAGATCCGCCGCCCGCCAAAGCTCCGCCCGAAGTCGAGCGGTCGCGCGAGCGACGGCAGCAGGTTCTTCTTGATTAGGGGCGCGTGCACGGCGCCGGCGACGAGCAGCGGCAGAATGAGGTAGGCAGTCTCCAGGAGCCTCATAGCCAAACCGTGAGCAGCAGGCCCGCGACGGGCGGCAGGGCCAGGTTGTCGAAGCCATAGGTGAGGAACAGCTCGATCGGGGTGAGCGCGAGCGCCATCGCAGCCGCGGCTGCGACCAGGTGCGCGGGAGAGACACTGGTCGGCGCGAGCAGTACGAGCCCGAGCGCGAAGCAGACCGCGAGGAAGGCACCGGTTCCCCAGAGCGTCTTACGGGTCTGCAGGAGAGGAACGGTCCGTCGCCCGAACCTGTCGCCCACGAGCGCGGCCAGTCCGTCTCCGAGGCCGAGGACGAGGACTCCGTACCCGAAGGACTGCGGACTCGGGCAGAGGAGTGCCAGCGCCGCGATCCCGAGCGGGAAGAGGACCTCGCCGTACGTCCGGCGGGAGACACCGTGGATCGCCGTGAAGATCCCCGACCGTTGGGAGACGGCCATCAGGCCCGCGAAGAGTACGCCGAGCAGCGCGATCTCTCCGAACGACAGGACGAACGGAAGGAGCGCGGCGAGAGCGGCCGAGACCATGTGCGCGAGCTTGCGTACGAGCTCGGGAGAGAGGAAGCCGACACGCCGAGCGAGCACCTCGACCCCGACGCAGAGCCCGACGAAGAGCACTGCGACGAGCCCGAAGGTCACGAGACGTCCCACACGGCGGCGTGTGCGCGGCGCCCCCGGCGCCAGCGACGCGCACCGAGCCGAGCTCCTTCGATCGCGCCGATCGCGAGGAAGTCGCCGGCGACGTTCGCCAGCCGTATCCCGACGGTCAGCGCAGTCGCCGGAGCCGCGCCGAGCACGGGCGCGAGCAGGGCGATCATGGTGGCTTCCCGCACTCCGAGCCCGCTCGGCGCAAAGGGGACGACGAAGCCCACGAGCCAGGCGAAAGTGTAGGCGCCGAGCAGAAAGAGGAACCCCGGCGCAGGACCCGCGGTGAGCGCCACAACGAAGACCCACGCTGCAGCTCCCGCGACCAGCCATCCGCACACGCAGAGAGCGAGAGCCGTCGCGAGCGCCGGCGTCCCGACGATTGGGAAGGGATCCCTCTCAACACCGGAGAGCACCTTGCGACGGCCCCACCACGCGGCTGTGGGACGCGCAACGCCCGCGAAGGTGAGAACGGCGGCGAGGACCAGGACCGCCACAGCCGGCGGCCGGCGGCCGGACGCCGAGAACGCGGCCAGGGAGACCGCTGCCGCACCTGCTGCGGCGACGAGCTGCTCGAACGCCGTCGCGGAGAGCATCTGGCCCCGGGTGGCGCCGAGTCGCTCTCGCTCTACCAGCCTTACAGTGATGGTCAGCGCCCCCGACGGCATGTACCGGGCCGCGAACGACCTCTCCCAGACCCAGAGCGACGCGCCGGGCCGCGCGCCGGCGGCGAGATCGCGCAGGACGATCCAGAAGCTGAGCCCGCCGACGAACGGCCCGATCGCGAAGAGGCAGACGGCTACTGCGAACGGCGGCCAAGAGAGCCGCCAGTCGAACGTGCGGACGGCGTCCCACTGGAGCACGACCGCAATACCGAGGCTCGTCGCGATACCGGCGAGGAGGAACCCTCGCGTGTGGCCGCGATGACCGCGTGCCCAGCGCCTCACGCAGTCGCCCTTCGGCGCCTCAGCGCGCGGCAGAGCGACCGCTCCTGATCGCTCACGTCGTCGAAGGCGAGCTGGAGCACGAGTGTCTCGACCGACGAGTAGATGCCGAGCGCCGCAGCGACGTACAGGAGCGGCGGGCTGTACGAGCTCGCCACGAACACGTCCACGAGGAACGCGTACTGCACCACACACGCGATCCGGGAGGACTGGAGGTGAAGGTTTGCGAAGCGCCGGTTCCGGACGAGGCCGATGGCGAGCGATGCGTACGTCGCGGCGACCCAGAGCCCCGCGAGCACGAGGTGATGCGTCACGACCTCCGGTTGGAGAAACAGGATCCAGACGATCGCGGACGGCCCGACCGTGCCGTCCACGATGGAGTCGAACTTGCTGCCGAACGCGCTAACGCGGTTCAGGCGCCGCGCGAGGTACCCGTCGGCGACGTCGGTGAGAAACGCGAGCCCCAAGCCGATGCCGACGACGACGGAGTGCCCCGAAAGCGCGAACCCCCATAGCAAGGCCACCAGGACGAGCCGCGCGGCTGTGAGGAGGTTCGGAGGGCTTCGAAGCTCGGCGAGCAGAGAACCGACGGCTTCGCGAGAGAGGCGTCGAGATCGATGGTGAGACTCGACGGTTGCAGTTGCGCTCATGCTCGCGTCCTTCCCTCGGGTAAGTGCGTGGAGTGAACATCTCCGACCGGACGGCACGCCCGGCCGAGCCGGGCTCGGCTGGCGTGTTCCCTTGGGCGTTACCATCGAGGGCAGGGAGCGGCACGGGCCCGGTGGCCCAGCTGGTCTTCAAAACCGGTGCGGTCGTGTAACCCACGGCTCGGTAGGTTCGACTCCTGCGCCGCTCCGTAGAGCCAAAGACATCGATTTCCAAGCGATTTTGCCGCCTCGCTGACCCCGGCCTCGCCGGTGCCGAAGATGTACCGAGGCGGCTGGGGACCCCCTGACGCGTACATGGACCGGCGCGCAACCGGCGCGCGTTCCGTGTGCGCACGACCGACAGGCCCAGGCCCGGAATCAGGCCCGAACGCGTGGCGTCACCTAGACCTGTGCTGCCGGCGATCAGTCGAGCGCCCTGGCGGAACTCTGCTCAAGCCAGCTGGATAGTTACGAGCGCAGAGACGATGACGCGCCGGAGCGGCCACGCATCGGCTTCGAGAGTGTGCGGGGACTTGCATTCAGTGGCCAGCAGGATCGATGCTGCAACGATGTCTGGGCGCGCCGTGCTCGCAGTCGACGTCGGTGGATCTCACGTCAAGGTACTGGTGTCGAGCGCCGGCCACGAACGCCGACGGTTTGCCTCGGGATCGAAGCTCGGGCCAAAGGAGATGGTGGAGGGTGTCAGAGCCATCACGCAGGACTGGTCGTACGAGGTCGTTTCGGTCGGCATTCCGTCACCTGTGCGTGGTGACCGAGTCCTCTCAGACCCTGTGAATCTGGGTCCGGGTTGGGTCAGCTTCGACCTCGAGGCTGCTTTCGAGCGCCCGACGAAGGTTGCCAACGACGCCGCCATGCAGGCGCTCGGAAGCTACGAGGGCGGCAAGATGCTCTTCCTCGGGCTTGGGACCGGCCTCGGCTCGGCGCTGGCGGTCGACGGTACGGTCGTACCGATGGAGCTGGGCCACTTGCCCTTCAGAAAGGCGACCTTCGAGGACTATGTCGGCGAGCGAGGCCGCCTGCGACTCGGCAAGAAGAAATGGGAGAAGGCCGTCGGCGAGACGATCGAGCGATTGACTGCCGCGTTGGAGCCCGACTACGTAGTGCTCGGCGGCGGAAACGCGAAGAAGCTCGACGCTTTGCCTCCAAACGCGCGGCTCGGAGCAAACGACAACGCTTTCGTCGGCGCGTTCCGGCTGTGGGATGAAGCGATGCCGTCAACGAAGATCGAGTGACGCCCAACTCCCGCCTGAGGCCGACGATGCTGACAAGCTCTTGCGGCCGCTGATCAGGCGTAATCCGGACGCGCCGACTGCCAAGGCCAAGGCGTGCTTGATCGCGTGCGCTCATTCCTCAGATTCGTTCGACATGACGCCCGTTGCGGCGACTGGTTCGAGGATTTGCCACCTGATTCGCTCGTCCGTGAACCGCGTGGGGCCGCGACCAACACGCCTCAAGGGACATTCCCTCACACTGGCCCAGGCGAGGCTTGAACCCGGGCTCAGTCCGGCAGATTCCCCGAGAGGTTTCAGACGACGGGACGGTGCCTCCAACAGCGTCCGAAACGGCTCTTTCCACTCCGGGCCGCGGCTTCCCGAGAGTACTCGACGACCGGCCAGTCCCGCGGGGTCATGGGACCTTCGCGAACAAGAGGCCGCTACGACCTGAGTAGGAAGGATCAGTAGGTCGGGGAGGGAGAGGACGCGAGTCAGCGGTCGAGAGGCCGTGTGGCTAGACTGCAGGCTCAGGCCACGGCGAGCAGTCGTAGCGGACGCCGAAGCCAGCCCATCGGAAGTCGCCGGCTCCTCTACTCGTTGCGACCGGTTTCCGGTCCAGAGAGAGGACATCCGATGTCGAACAACGAGGCGCCGACGGATTCGCTCGACCTTTTCCTGCGCGATGCAAGTCGCCGTCCGCTCTTGACCGCGGCCCAGGAAGTGAAGCTGACCAAGCTGGTCGAACGTGGCGACGCGGGCGCGAGGCAGACGATGATCGAATCGAACCTGCGCCTGGTCGTCTCGATTGCCAAGAACTACCGCCACCAGGGCCTCCCCTTCCTCGACCTGATTCAGGAGGGCGCGCTCGGCTTGAACCGCGCGGTCGACAAGTTCGACTGGCGGCAGGGCTACAAGTTCTCGACCTACGCCCACTGGTGGATTCGGCAGGCGGTCTCGCGCTCGATCGCAGACCAGGCGAAGATGATCCGCATTCCCACGCATATCGGCGAGCGCCAGCGCAAGCTTGCTTTCGCCGCCCGAACGCTCGCGCCCGCACTCGGGCGCGAGCCGAGCCTGGAGGAGCTCGCCGAGGCAACCGGCTTGCCGCTCGGACGCGTCCGCCAGGCGCTTGACTGCGCCGAGGCCTCGTCCTCGCTCAACCAGGCGGTCAGCCCAGACGGCGAGACCGAGCTCGCCGACTTCCTTGCCGATCCGGCTGCCGCTGACCCCGTCGAGGAGGCAGAGCGCTCGCTTCTCGGGCAGACGGTGCGGCGCAGGCTCGAAAGGCTGCCAGACCGGGAGCGGCTGATCGTCGAGCGTCGCTTCGGCCTTCAGTGCGAGCCGCAGTCGCTCGAGACGCTCGCGAGCGAGCTTGGGCTCACCCGTGAGCGGGTGCGCCAGCTGCAGGTACAGGCGCTGAAGCGGCTGGAGCCGGAGTTTGCAGACCTCGCTCCGGTGCAGAGTGCTCTGGCTGGCGCAGCGCAAGCGCGCGAGGCTGGGCGAGTGCCAGCGTAGGCCGCTCGGCCGTCGCCGCACCGAACTAGGAGTGGATGACGCGCCTTGGTGAGTCGCGTCCCGCATCGCTGAAGCCGATCGAGCGTAGACGGAGGCGAAGCTGGTGGAGCACCTCGGCCCAGAGCGTCGCAGGCTCCGCGCCGTAGGCGCCGGCGAAGTCGTCGAGCACGCTCGGAGCCGTGTCCTCGAGCAGACTGTCCCCGAGCGCCCGGAAGCCCTCGACGATCTCTTCGATCAGCGCCCGGGCGTGGGCGCCGTCGCGGGTCAGCCGTCGGCGCGTATAGGACACACCGATGCCGATGTGGCGCACCTCGTCCCGCACCGCGAGCCGCTGCGCCTCGCGCAGGCCGGGGAACGAGCCGACCCGATCGAACTGTGCCGCGGCGAAGTTCTGGTTCGCACGCCCGATCGACCCTTCGGCAATCAAGTGGTAGGCGACAACGGCCTTCAGGAAGCTGTCCTCGTCACGGCTCGCCTCGAGCGCGCCGACGACGCCGTCGAGCGCCGCATAGAGCGCGGCCGCGACAGGATCGAGCTGCGCATCCGCGACCGCCTTGACCGCCGCGATCCCGCCCTCGACCGCGAAGACGTCCGAGTACACACGCAGGACCGACTCGATGTGGCGGTGCTCATCGGCGACCTGCGTCGCGAGCAGGAGCTGCACCTCGTAGTCGGGAGCGGCGAGCAGGAACGGCGCAAGCAGGGCGGCGACGTTGAACTCGGCGTGGAATCGGTGCGCGAACACCATGACCAGGCCGTCGCGCGTCGCCTCGTCAAGGGCCGCGAAACTGGCGGCATCGGTAGAGAAGTCGATCGCGAAGGGCGACCACTGGTGCCGCTCCCAGTGCTCGTAGAGCGCCCTGAACGGCCGCGGCTCTTCCGCCAGCTCCTGGATCTGCACTTCCCCACGGTCAACGCGCATGCGAGCAGAACCTAACCATGCGCCCCGTCGCCCCGACGGGCCTGACCCTGGCACGGATAGAGAGTCCGTGTGCAGAGCGCGCTGAAAAGAGGCCTCAATGCCGCCGTCAAGGCTTCTGCGGGCGTCAGTCCGCAATGGCCGCCTCCCACAAGCTCGTTGCGGCAGCTTCGCGCGACAGGCGCCATTAGCCACGTCGCCGTCACCACGATGCCTCCAGCGCGAGCGGCCGCACTCTCTTCGAGCCAGCGCTCCATCTTCGGCAAGACTGCCAGCGCGTCCTTCGTCCCGTGGACGATCGGCGCCCATGCGGACGAGCCTGAACGGAGGCTGAGCTCGAGCGGTTCACGCTCCATCAGTGCCGCCACGGCCTCGACCCGTTCCTCGCTGCGGCCGGGATCAGCGAGGCCCGGGCCGACCGCTACATGGGCCACGCCCAGAACACGATCGTGCTCGAGGAGTACCTGAACGGGGGCGCCGCCGAGGTCGTTTCGCTCCCGACTGGCGCGCAGACTGGCGCGCAGGAGGCCGAAGCCGCTTCGCTAAGCGGAACGGGCTAAGTCTTCAAAGCCGGTGCGGTCGTGTAACCCACGGCTCGGTAGGTTCGACTCTGCGCCGCTCCGTTGAGTCAGCTCCAGGACCTCACCACGATCATGGGGACGACGTCTCGGCTCGGGGCCTAGCGCCTCTGAGCGCCACGACGCAGGCCGATGTCCGGTCGCTACCGTGGGTTCCCGGGGGCCGCCGCTGAGCGCCCTCCATCCCCTCTCCCCCGAGGGCATCGGGCCTACCGCAGGTCCGATCAGCCGCCGGCCCCCGCAAAGCGCCAACGCCCCCGACGCACCTCCACTAACTCGTGCAACAGCCGTCAGCGGCGCTCGTGAGAACCGTTCGGTGCCCGAGCGTATCGGCGTAGGCTTCACTCACCGACAAGGAGGCTCAGATGGCACTTGCCCGTGTTGTTGCATTCGAGGGAGTCGACAGCGAGCGGATGGCGCAGATGCGCCAGGAGATGGAGCAAGGCGAGCGTCCGGACGACATCCCGGCGAGCGAGCTGATCGTGCTTCACGATCCCGAGTCCTCGAAGTCGCTCGCGATCGTGTTCTTCGAGAACGAGGAGGACTACGCGAAGGGCGATGCTGCCCTCAACGCCATGCCTGCGTCAGATACGCCGGGGCAGCGCACGTCCGTGGCGAAGTACGACGTCGCGGTCCGGATGGCCGACTAGCCGGCCGACCCCGCATGCAGGTCACCACGAACGGGATCGATACCAATCCAGGCCCCGCCGACTGGTTCACCGGCGCCGTCTACCTCGACCAGGTGGCGGCGCCGGCCGGCTCGTCGCGTGTGAGCGCGAGCAGCGTCCACTTCACGCCCGGTGCGCGGACGGCGTGGCACACGCACCCGAACGGGCAGACAATCTACGTGACCGAGGGCGTCGGCCTTGCGCAGCGACGCGGCGGGGAGGTCGAGGTCATCCGCCCGGGCGACCGGGTCTTCTTCGAGCCGGGCGAGGAGCACTGGCACGGCGCGGCGCCGAACCGTTTCATGACGCACATCGCGATCGTCGAAGTCGACGACGACGGCAATCCGGCCGCGTGGGGCGACCACGTGACCGACGAGGAGTACGGAGCGGCGCCGCCCGTCGACTAGGCTCGCGGCCGTGCAAGGCCTGAGTACTTTCCGCGAGACGTTCGGCGGCGAGATCGTCCTTCCGGACGACCAGGGATACGACCAGGCGCGGGCGGTCTGGAACGGGATGACCGACCGGCGTCCCGCGCTCGTCGTTCGGCCAACCGGCGTCGACGACGTCGTCTCGGCTCTTCGCTTCGCGCGCGAGGGGGAGCTCGTGGTCGCGGTTCGCTGCGGCGGCCACAGCATCCCCGGGCTCTCGACCTGCGACGACGGGATGGTAATCGACCTCTCCCGGATGCGGAGTGTGGAGGTCGACCCCGAGCAGCGAACGGCGCGCATCAGCGGCGGCTCGCTCCTCGCCGACCTCGACGGCGCCGCCCAGGAGCACGGGCTCGTCTGCCCGGTCGGCGTCGTCTCGCACACGGGCGTCGCAGGGCTGACGCTCGGCGGCGGGATGGGACGGCTCCAGCGCAAGCACGGCCTGACGATCGACAACCTGCTCGCGGTCGAGCTGGTCACGGCCGACGGCCGGCTCGTGCGTGCGTCCGAGGACGACCATCCGGAGCTCTTCTGGGGCCTGCGCGGCGCCGGTCCCAACTTCGGCATCGCCACCTCGTTCGAGTTCCGGCTCCACCCGCTCGACCACCCGATCACCTTCGGGACGGTCACTCACCCGCTGGAGCGCGCCCGCGAGCTCGCCGCGCTGTGGCGCGAGCTGACCGAGAACGGGCCGGACGAGCTCTTCCTCTCCTTCGGCGTCACGAACGAGGAGGAGGCGTACGTCACGGCGCTGCACTCGGGGCCGCCTGATCGGGCCGAGCGCGATCTGGCCGACCTGCGCGCGTTCGGGCCGCCGACGTCGGACTCGATCAAGGCTATGACCTACATCGAGACGCAGCATCTGGCCGACGAGGCGCAGGAGTGGGGCCACCGCTTCTACATGAAGAGCGCGTTCCTCCCGGCGTTGCCCGACGAGGCGGTCGACGTGCTCGTCGAGCACGCGCCGCGCGCGCCGGATGGCAGCGAGTGCGGCTTCTCGACCTGGGCATGGGGCCGCCGGATCGCCGACGTGCCCGAAAACGGGACGGCCTTCACGGGCCGCGGCGCCGCCGCGTGGCTGGCCGCCGAGGCGATGTGGGACGACGCCGCGCTTGACGAGGAGTGCCGAGCGTGGGGTCGCGAGGCGCTCGCCGACCTGGCGCCGTTCGCTTCGGAAGGACGGTACGTGAACGACGTCGCCGAAGTCGGAGCGGACCTGGCCCGCATGGTCTACGGCGATGCGAAGTACGAGCGGCTCGTCGCGCTCAAGCGCGAATGGGACCCGGACAACATGTTCCGCCTGAACCAGAACATCCAGCCGTAGCCGGGCCTCGCACCCGGCCCCAGTTCCCATCTGCCTCCCACTCCGCGCCCATGGAAGCGGGAGCGGCTCCCTCGGACACTCCTTCCAGACAATCGAACCTGGACACAGGAGGAGCCATGAAGCGCATTCGACCCCTGGAGCTTGCAGCGCTCCTGACAGTTCTCGCGATCATCGCGTTCCCGCAGAGCGGGGCGAGCGAGCTCAAGCCGGACACCATCTCGCCGACTCACCGATCCGGCTCGGAGCCCCAGCTCGCCTCCGACGGCTCGGGCGACGTGGTCGCGGTCTGGCGTGACGTCGACGACAACGCCGAGTCGATCCGGGCGGCATACCGACCCAGGTACGGAAGCTTCGGAGACTCGGAGACGATCTCCCTTCCGGCCGTCGCGACCGAGTCGCCACGCGTCGCCATGGACCGGCTCGGCAATGCCGTCGCGGTGTGGCACGTATCGACGACAGCACACGACAGCGTCGTCCAGGCCGCGATTCGGCCCGTCGGGGGTGCCTGGAGCGCACCACAGCTGGTGTCCGACCCCAGCGAGCCGGCTTTCGGCGCAGACGTCTCGATCGAAGCGGGTCGAATGATCGTCGTCTGGGTCGCGCGCGATCAGTGGCGGCCGGTGATTCAGACCGCCAGCCGGACCATGACGACCCTCTGGACGCCGCCGGCCATGATCTCCGGACCAATCGGCGGCTCCTATGCGCCGACGGTCGCGATGGACGACAAAGGAGGAGCCGTGGCGGCGTGGCAGTGGTGGGACGGCTCGTACCGTCGCATCGAGGCTGCCATCCGCTCATCCAACGGCACCTGGTCCACGGCTGAGGAGCTCTCCGCTCCGGGACATACGGCCACAGCTCCGATCGTCGCGATGGATGCCGCCGGGAACGCGATCGCCGCCTGGATCCGCTCGAACGGAATCGCGCCGGCGGCGCAGACGGCGTCCCGGCCGGCCGGTGGTGCCTGGAGCCTGCCGCGGAACCTGTCGCGTCGTGGCCGGAACGCCGCTTCAATCGACCTTGCAATGAACCGGCGCGGAGACGCGGTGATCAGCTGGGTCCAGGCTGGCGGCCTGAAGACGGCGTTCCGCGCGCCCGGCGAGACGAAGTGGACGCGCGTCCCGATCACCGCCAGTTGGGGCGGGCTTGGCGCCCACATCGCACTGGACGACCTCGGCGACGCAACCATGGTCTGGGACGACGGATACGAGGTGTCGGCGACCTACAAGCCGGCGGGCGAGCCGTGGCAGGACGACTACCTCCTGTCCGGCTACAACGAGGAAGACGAGGGGTACTGGAGCAGCATCGTCACTGCACAATCGCCCAACAACGCCTTGGCTGCGTGGGTAATAGGCGGCGCCAACGACGACGTCATCCAGGTAGTCGGCTTCGACAAGGACACGTCCCGCCTGGAGCACCAGGACGAGGGCGATGACGAGGGCGACGACGGCGAAGGCGAGTTCTTCCAGGGCACGAACCACGCCGACACGCTCGTCGGCACGCCCGGAAACGACGTCTTCTATGCGCGCGGCGGCGACGACGTGATCATCGGCCGCGGCGGCCGCGACATCGTTTACGGCGGCCCCGGCAACGATCTCGTTCTCGGAGGCCGCGGCAGCGACCGGCTGTTCGGCGGCCCGGGCCGGGACCGCCTCGTCGCCGGCCGCGGAAACGACGTCTTGGTCGGCAATTCAGGGCGGGACGTCCTCAAGGGCAACGGCGGAGACGACACCGTGCGCGCCGTCGACAAGGCTCGCGACAGGGTGTTCGGCGGTACGGGGCTCGATCGATACCGCCTCGATCCCTGGCTCGACCGCGCACGCTCCATCGAGTCGAGGCTCTGATCGACTCGGAGACGGGCTGCTCGACCCTGCTCCCTGGGTTGAGCAGCCCGTCGCGTTGCGGACTAGAGCGCGAGCAGTCGGTCGACGAGCGTCGCGTCCAGCCGAGGCGCGATCTCGTCCGCCTCGTGGAGACGTTCCGGAGCGACCGTGCCCAGGACCGCCACGCAGTGCAAGCCCGCGGCCTTGGCAGCGGTGACCCCCGGAGGCGTGTCCTCGATCGCCGCGGCTTCGGTTCCCGCCAGCCCCAGCAGGTCAAGTGCCCGGAGGTAACCCTCGGGGTCCGGCTTGCCGTGGGCCACGTCCTCGGCTGTGACGATCGCGTCGAAAACGCTGATGCCGGCGGCGCGTATCACCGTTTCGACCTCCGAACGCGCCGCGCCCGAGACGACGGCGACGCGGGTCCGATCAGCGGCGTGGAGCACAGCTTCGCGAACGTGAGGCGGCACGGTAGAGCCGTCCCCGAAACGCTCGCGGAAGAGCCTCGTACGGCCCTCGAGCACTTCGCCCGCCGCCGGATGCCCCGCTCCAAGCCAGCGCGACACGATCTCGGCGTCGGAAAGGCCAGCCAGCTCGGCAAAGTATTCCGCCTCGCTCAGCGGCCGCCCATGCTGGGCGAAGAGCTCGCGGTAAATGCCGCACTGCACGTGCTCGTCGTCGGACAGCGTGCCGTTGAAGTCGAAGAGCAATGCCCGCACGGGTCTAGGATCGCGCATGCGCGTCGAGGAGGCAGTGGAGCGGCTCTGGCCCGGAAAGCCGGTCGAGGTCGAGTCGCTCGGCGGTGGGATCACGAACCACAACTTCAAGATCGTCGTCGGCGGCGAGACGCTCGTCCTCCGAATCGGCGGCAAGGACACGGAGCTGCTCGGCATCGACCGCGAGCACGAGCACGAGGCCGCGGTCCTGGCGGCCGAGCTGGGCATCGGCCCCGAGGTGGCCGGCTTCGACCACGGCGTCCTCGTCACGCGGTTCGCGGAAGGACAGGTCGGACGTGCCGAGCCGGGCCTCGTCGGCGAGCTGCTGCGCCGGCTGCACTCCGCCCGCCCGATCGCCGGGCGCTTCGACGCGTTTTTTTTTTTTTTTTTTTTTTTTTTTTTTTTTTTTTTTTTATAATTCATCAACTATCCACCACCCCTATTAACTGAAGCATGAACACGATGCAGATGAAGATGATCCAGAGGATCGCGATCCAGTCGATCCACTTGTAGTGCCGGCCGAGGCTCCAGGCGCCGCGCTCGAACTTGTCTCCTGCGCGAAGCCTGAGGATGACCGGCAGCATGAACGCGATGTAGAGGCCGATCACCGCGATCGCGGTCGAGGCGAAGTAGCCCGTGTAGTTGAACCACCACGCCGGCAGGGACGTCAGGAACGCCATGACGACGATGCCCCAGACCGTGTAGATCGGGATGCGGTCGCCCTTGGAGACTTGGCTCCAGAGCTTGTGCCCTGGCACTGCGCCGTCCCGGGAGAACGCGAACATCATCCGCGAGGCCGAAGTCGTCGACGCGATGGTGCAGAACGTCTGGCGACCACCGCGATGAAGAGCAGCACCTCGGCCCAGTGCGTGCTCATCGACGTCTGCCAGATGTAGGTGACGATGCCTCCTCCGGCCGCCGCCGCGTCCTTGTCGTTGGGGACGGCGAAGGTCACCGCGACGAGCAGGATGAAGCCGAAGATCACCGACACGACGACGGACATGACCATGCCCCAGGCCGCGCCGATCGAGGCACTCCGCGTCTCCTCGCTCATGTGCGCCGAAGCGTCGTAGCCCGTGATCGTGTACTGGGCCATCAGGAGGCCGGTCAGGAAGACGTAGAAGAAGACGATTCCCGATGTCGTGCCTCCGCTGAAGCCGGTGTTGTTGATCGTCTGGCCGAAGACGTAGCCGACGGACCGGTGGTGATCAGGGATCGCGATCATCACCACGACGATGAACAGCACGCCGATCATGTGCCACCAGGCCGAGAACGCGTTGAGCACGGCCGTGATCGACACCTTGAACATGTTGATCAGGCCGGCCGCGAGCATGATCCCGGCGTAGGTGAGGTAGATCCAGTGGTACGTGTTGCCGTAGCTGCCGTCCGTGATCAGGTTCAGCCACGACGTCATGAAGATCGCGCAGCCGAAGCCGATCGAGGCAGTGACGGCGATCTGGCCAACGAGGTTGAACCACCCGGTGAACCAGCCCCACCCGGGACTTCCTCCGGGGATCTTCGACGACCAGAAGTACAACCCGCCGGCCGTTGGGTACGTGGAAGCGATTTCACCCAGCGCCAGCGAGACGAAGATGCAGAAGCCGCCGACGATCAGCCACCCCCACGTGATCGCCACCGGGCCGCCCTGGTTGAACGCGATCGCGTACGACGTCAGGCACCCAGCGAGGATCGAGATGATCGTGAACGAGATTGCGAAGTTCTGGAACCCGCCCATCGACCGGAACAGCTCCTGCGCGTAACCGAGCCTGTGCAGCTGTGCCCGGTCGTCGATGGCGGTGCTGTGTTGCGAAACCTCGGGTCCGCTACTCATCCGACCTCCAAGTTCGTGGTGGGCCATTTACCCCCGCTGCAGAAGCCTCCGTCAAGGGATCGAGCGCCCGAGGATTCTGCGTTGGAGCCGTTGCCGGGTCGAGCGGCGCCGGCCCGGAATCAGTGGACAATGAGGACGTCGTTGTGAGCCTTCTTTGCGACGGCCCTGCTGACGCTGCCGCTGAGCAGACGTTCTCCGAAGCCGGCCTCCCGCGTGCCGACGACGATCAGGTCGGCGTGGTGCTTCTCGGCCACCTCCAGGATGGCGTCGGCCGGATCGCCGCCCCCGAGCACGAACTCCGCGGCGACGTTCCGGCGACTCAGGTACTCATGAGCGTGCTGGAGCTCTTCGCGGTGCTGCTCCGGTGGATCCGCCGGATCCCAAGGCCCGACCCCGTGCGCGGCGGCCATTCCGGTCAACACCGCCGCAGCGCTCGTCACCACCAGCTGCCCGCCGGACGACTCCGCCAGGTCGGCCGCACGCTCGAGTGCGCGCTGCGACGGCTCGCCCTCGTCGATGCCCACGACGATGGTCTTCCAGCTCATCACACACCTCCTTTTCTCGCGCGGAGTCTCCCGAGTGGGTGGCGGCGAGTCAAGCGAGGGGCCGCTCGACGGCAGCGGCGGCGCGTCGAGGTTGCACTAGGATCGAGCGGCCGTGCTGGCGCTTTCCGAACTGCAGGCCGAGGTCGGGTCGGGCTCGATCGACACCGTCGTCGTCGCGTTCACGGACATGCAGGGCCGCCTCATGGGCAAACGGGTCGACGCCGAGTTCTTCCTCGAGGAGCTCGACGCCGGGCACCCTGTGGAAGGGTGCAACTACCTGCTCGCCCTCGAGATGGAGATGGATCCCGTCCCCGGCTACGAGATCGCGAGCTGGGCGCGCGGCTACGGCGACTTCGGGCTCAGTCCCGACCTGGAGACACTGCGACGGATCCCGTGGCTCGAAGCGACGGCGCTCGTCCTGTGCGATGTGCTCATGCACGACGGCTCGCCGGTCGCCCCCTCTCCCCGCCAGGTGCTGCGCGCGCAGATCGAGAAGGCGGAGGCGCTCGGGCTCTCAGCCATGTTCGGCTCCGAGCTCGAGTTCTTCCTCTTCCGCGAGACCTACGCCGAGGCGCACGCCAAGCACTACCGCGACCTGACGCCCTCGGTCCCCTACATCCTCGACTATCACATCCTCGCCACGACGTACGACGAGGGCCTGATCCGCGCGATCCGAAACGCTATGAAGGGCGCCGGGCTCGTCGTCGAGAACTCGAAGGGCGAGGCGGGGCCGGGGCAGCACGAGATCAACTTCAAGTACGCGGACGCTCTGCGCACCGCGGACAACCACGTCGTCTTCAAGAATGGCGCCAAGGAGATCGCGCACCAGCACGAGTGCTCGATCACCTTCATGGCCAAGCCGTACCACACGGAGGTCGGATCCTCGTGCCACATCCACGCCAGCCTGTGGCGGGGCGAGGAGAACGCGTTCGCGGCGAGACCGACGAGTTCCGCCACTTCCTCGCCGGGCAGATCGCGTGCGCGTGCGAGCTGGCGATCTTCCTCGCGCCGACGATCAACTCCTACAAACGGTTCATGGCCGGGAGCTGGGCGCCGACCTCGCTCGCCTGGGGCCGCGACAACCGGACCTGCGGGTTCCGCGTCGTCGGCCACGGCGCTGGCCTGCGCGTGGAGAGCCGCATCCCCGGAGCGGACGTCAATCCGTATCTGGCCTTCGCCGCGCTGATCGCGGCCGGGTTGCACGGGATCGAGCACGGGCTCGAGCCCCCGCCCGAGCTCGAGGGGAACGCCTACGAGTCCGACGTCGAGCGCTTCCCTTCGACGATGCACGAGGCGATCGCCGCCCTCGAGTCGGGCACGATGGCGCGCGAGGCGTTCGGCGACCAGGTCGTCGACCACTACCTCAACTACGCCCGCACGGAGCAGCGGCTGTTCGACGAAGTCGTCACCGGCTACGAGCGCGAGCGCCTCTTCGAGCGAGGATGAGCCTCACCGTCGTCAACCCGGCGACCGAGCAGCCGATCGCCGAGCTTCCGCAGGCAGGCGTCGAGGAGACGGACGAGGCCGTCGCGAGGGCAAAGAAGGCATTCCCCGCCTGGCAGGGGCTAGCGCCCCAGGATCGCGCCCGACTGCTGCGGGGGCTCGCCGGCCTGGTCGAGGAGCACGCGGAGGAGCTCGCCCGCATCGAGTCCGAGAACGTGGGCAAGCCGATCGCGGGCGCCCGCGGCGAGGTGGCCATGGTCGGGCAGGTCTTCCACTTCTACGCCGGCGCGGTCGACAAGCACGGCGGCGAGACGATCCCGGTCGCAGGCGGCGTGGCGGCCACGTTCCGCGAGCCGCTCGGAGTGGTCGGGCTGATCGTGCCGTGGAACTTCCCGCTCAACATCGCGAGCTGGAAGCTCGGCCCGGCGCTCGCGTGCGGGAACACGGTCGTGCTCAAGCCGGCCGAGCTGACGCCGCTGTCGGCGCTCCGCCTCGGCGAGCTCGCGCTCGACGCGGGGATTCCCGAAGGCGTCGTCAACGTGGTCGTCGGCCCCGGCTCGGTCGTCGGGCAGCGACTCGTCGAGCATCCCGATGTGGCCAAGATCGGCTTCACGGGCTCGACCGAGGTCGGCCGCGACGTCATGCGGGGCGCAGCCGATCGCATCAAGCGCGTCACGCTGGAGCTCGGCGGCAAGTCGGCGAACGTGATCTTCGAGGACGCCGACCTCGAGCGGGCCGCGGCATCGGCTCCGTACGCGGTCTTCGACAACGCCGGCCAGGACTGCTGCGCACGATCGCGGATCCTGGTCCAGCGCTCGGTCTACGACCGGTTCGTCGAGCTCTTGATCGACGCGACCGGCTCGGTCGAGGTCGGTGACCCGGCCGACGAGTCCACGGAGATGGGCCCGCTGATCTCGGCGCAACACCGTGAGACGGTCGCCTCGTTCGTCAACGGTGAGCCGCTCTTCCGTGGAAAGGCGCCCGACGGCCCCGGCTACTGGTTCCCGTGCACGCTCGTCGAGGCGACAAACGGTGACCGCGTTGCGCGCGAGGAGGTGTTCGGCCCCGTGGCCGCGGTGATCCCGTTCGGGGACGAGGCCGAGGCAATCTCGCTCGCGAACGACACGCCGTACGGGCTCTCCGGCTCGATCTGGACGCGTGACGGAGCGCGGGCGCTGCGCGTCGCCCGGGCCCTGGAGACCGGCGCCCTGTCCGTGAACTCGAACAGCTCCGTGCGCGTGCAGACGCCCTTCGGCGGGTTCAAGCAGTCCGGCTTCGGCCGCGAGCTCGGGATGCAGGCGCTCGACGGCTACTCGGAGGTAAAGACCGTGTTCCTCTCGACGGAGGCGTGATGGGACGGCTCGACGACAAGGTCGCGGTGATCACGGGCGCGGGCGGCGGCATGGGCCGTGAGGCCGCGATTCTGTTCACCGAGGAAGGGGCGCGGGTCTGCGTCGCCGACGTCAACCGCGAGGCGGCCGAAGAGACGGTCTCGCTGTGCACGGGCGAAGCGTTCGCGGTCGAGGTCGATGTCGGCCACGAGGAGCAGGTCGCGTCGATGTACGAGCAGACGGCCTCGCGCTTCGGCGGCGTCGACGTTCTCTACAACAACGCCGGCATCTCGCCCGGCGACGATGCGTCGGTGCTGGAGACGAGCGTCGAGGCGTGGCAGCGCGTCCAGGACGTCAACGCGAAGGGCGTCTTCCTGTGCTGCAAGCACGGCATTCCGCTCCTGCTCGACCGCGGCGGCGGCTCGGTGATCAACGTCGCCTCGTTCGTCGCGATCGTCGGCGCCGCCACGTCGCAGATCTCCTACACCGCATCGAAGGGCGCCGTGCTGGCGATGAGCCGTGAGCTCGCCGTCGAGTTCGCGCGCCGCGGCGTACGCGTCAACGCCCTCTGCCCCGGTCCCGTCGAGACGCCGCTCCTGCTCTCGATCTACGGCGACGACCCGGCCGCGTTCGAGCGCAGGCGGATCCACTGGCCGACCGGAAGGCTCGCCAGACCGCGCGAGATCGTGCAGGCGGCTCTCTTCCTCGCCAGTGACGACTCGTCCTACGTGACCGGTGCCACCTTTCTCGTCGACGGGGCCTCACGCGTCCTATGTGACGCCGGACTAGGCGCAGTGGAGGTCGTATTCGTCCGACACGGCGAGACGGAGTGGTCGCGGAGCGGCAGGCACACAGGGCGTACCGAGATCCCCCTCACCGGGCACGGCCGCGAGCAGGCCGAGGCGGTCGGCTCCGCGCTCCGGAACCGCAGGTTCGCAGTCGTCCTGACGAGCCCGCTCGGGCGCGCGCTCGAGACCTGCCGCCTCGCCGGGTTCGGCGAGCGGGCCGTGCAGCGGGACGAGTTGATGGAGTGGGACTACGGCGCCTACGAGGGCAGGACGACCACTGAGATCCGAGAGGAGCGGCCCGGCTGGACGCTCTGGGACGATGGCGTCCCCGACGGCGAGACGGGTGCTCAGGTCGGCGAGCGCGTCGACCGGGTGATCGCCGAGATTCGCTCGGTCGAGGGCGACGCGCTGCTCTTCGCGCACGGTCACGTGTTGCGCGTCCTTGCCGCACGATGGCTCGGCCTGGAGCCCGACGCGGGCCGGCTGTTCGCTCTCGATCCTGCCACGCTCAGCACCCTCGGCTACGAGCGAGAGACGCCGGTCATCCGCCTCTGGAACCAGGCGGTCGCGGACGAAGCCGCGCAAATGGGCGTTTGACACAGCGGGCGGGAGACGTACGATCCCATTGACAGCCCGGTAATCAGGGGGTGTGCGGCCGCCTCGTAGTCGGAGAGGACGGGTCGGGTGCGCAACGGCTGGAGACTGCTCGTCGCAGTTCTAGCGCTTTCCAGCGCCGCAGGGATTCTTGCGGCCGCAACCGTGGCGGCGCCGACGATCACGATCACGAGCCTGCAAGCGCGGGCGGGGAACACGCAGATCACGAGCGGGCCGATGGGGTCGGGATACGACATCCGGATCCAGGCCACGGTCGCCGACACGAAATGGGAATCGACCCGCTGGATCACCGGCGGCGTTCCTCGCTGCGTCAACCACTCCGATGAGAGCGCCGGCAATCGCACCGTCACGCTTGCGTACCAGTACGAGAACAACTCGGCGATCAAGGAAGGGCTCTTGCCGGACCCCAACAAGGTCGGCCCGAGCGAGCACGTGATCGTCGCCTCCGCCAGGCAGCACGATCGCCGCTGACCGTCGAGCTCTTCAACAACGACAACTGCTCCGGGATCCCGCTCGCGTCGAGCCAGGTGCCGCTGACCGCGAACGTTCCCGGTCCCAACGAGGAGCTGCTGGCCGCCTGCCAGGGAATGAAGGTCGCGGTCGTCCTCGACGAGTCGGGGTCGATCGGGAGCGCCGGCGCGACGCAAAAGGTCCGGGATGCGACGAAGGCGCTCGCCCAGGGCCTCGTCGGCACGGGCGCGCGCATGTCCGTGTTCAAGTTCTCGACGACGGCCGACCCAGACTTCATCGGCCCGTACCAGACCGTCACCCAGTCGTGGATCAACGGCGGGCTCACCACGTATCTGAACAGGTACAGCCCGGGCGGCTCCACCAACTGGGAATCGGGCCTGGCCCAGGCTCGCAACGAGACGTTGAGCGACCGGCCGGACCTCGTCGTCTTCCTCACTGACGGCAACCCGAACAAGGTCGGCAACGGGAGCACCTCGTACGAAGAGGGCTACTACACGCCGATGGCCGGAGCCGCCACCGTCGCCGACCAGTTCAAGCAGACGTCGCACATGTTCGTGATCGGTGTCGGCGTCGGCGTGACCGATGCGCTCAGCGCCCTGCGGCTCCAGGCGGTCTCGGGCACGAAGAGCTTCCCTGAGTATCCGATCTCGACGGCGGACTACACGCTGGTCACCGATTTCGACGAGCTCGAGGACGCGCTGGGGGACATCGCCTCCAACCTGTGCAGCGTCACGGTCACGGTCGAGAAGGAGACGGACGAGCAGGTCCGCGACTCCTGGGTCGACAAGCCGGGCTGGGGCTTCAGCGGGCGGGCGCTGATGCAGCCTCCAGCGTCGCAGTTCGCATACAAGTGGTTCGAGCCGAACGTGGTCGACCCCGTGGACACGACCACCGCGACGCAGTCGGGCACGACGGGCGCCGACGGGAGGCTGCGGTTCGTCTGGCGGCCGACGGCGGCGGACTCACTGAGCAGCCTCACCGTCTCGGAGAGCGTGCCGGCCGCGTACACGCCGCACTCGGCCACATGTGTGTCGGGGGGCACGACCATCTTCTCCACCGACGTTCCTGCGACGGTCGTCTCGTTCACCCTCCAGGGGTTGAAGGTGCGCGACAATGTCGACTGCACGGTCCGGAACCACCTCAAGCGCTCCACCGTGCGCGTAGTCAAGAACTGGGTCGGGGCAGCCGCTTCGGCGACGATCTTCGTCGACGCCACGGGAGCCGCTCCCTTCGATGCCTCGTCGGCCGCTCCCGTGAGCGGCGCCAGCGCCTCGTTCGACTACCCCGTTTCGACGGGGGTCACCGTCGGCGAAGTCGTGGTGCCCGCCGGCTACTCGGCGACGATCGACTGCGGCCTGGGCACGCAGCCCTACAACGGCGGCCCGTTCCCCGTCACGTCCCCGGCGATCGACGGCGCCACCCGCACGTGCACGATCACGAACACGCAGCAGCGCTCGGCGGTGCGCGTGGTCAAGCACTGGGTCGGAGCGCCGGCCTCGGCGACGATCTTCGTCGACCGCACGGGCGCTGCGCCGTTCGACGCTTCGACGGTCGCGACGGCCGACGGCGACAACGCCTCCTTCGACTACCCGCTCTCGACCCCGGTCACCGTCGGCGAGGTCGCGGTTCCCGTCGGCTACGCGGCGACGATCGACTGCGGCGCAGGGCCGCAGCCCTACACCGGCGGGCCGTTCCCGGTCACGTCCCCGGATATCGGCGGCGCGACCCTCACCTGCACGATCACGAACACGCAGCAGTTCTCGACCGTGCGCGTCGTGAAGCAGTGGTCGGGCGCGCCCTCCACGGCGACGATCTTCGTCGACCGAGACGGCGTAGCGCCGTTCGACGCGTCGACGGTCGCCACCGCCAACGGCGACAACGCCTCCTTCGACTACCCGGTCTCGACGTCGGTCACCGTCGGCGAGGTCACGCTGCCCGTCGGCTACACGGCGACGATCGACTGCGGCGCAGGCCCACAGCCCTACACCGGCGGGCCGTTCGCCGTCACGTCCCCGGCCGTCGGCGGGGCGACCCTCACCTGCACGATCACGAACATCATCGTCCCTCCGCCCCCGGTCTCGACCGTTCGCGTCGTGAAGCAGTGGGTCGGTGCGCCGCGAGCTCGGCGACGATCTTCGTCGACCGAGGACGGCGTGGCGCCCTTCGACGCGTCGACGGTCGCCACCGCCAACGGTGACAACGCCTCCTTCGACTACCCGCTCTCGACGCCGGTCACCGTCGGCGAGGTCGCGCTGCCCGCCGGCTACTCGGCGACGATCGACTGCGGCCAGGGCCCGCAGCCGTACACTGGCGGGCCGTTCCCGGTCATCGCCCCTGCGACCGACGGCGCGACGCTCACCTGCACGATCACGAACACCCAGCTGTTCTCCACCGTCCGCGTGGTGAAGCACTGGGAAGGCACGCCCGCCTCGGCGACGATCTTCGTCGACCAGGACGGCGCGGCGCCGTTCGACGCCTCGACGGTGGCGACCGCCGACGGCGACACCACCTCCTTCGACTACCCGCTCTCGACCCCCGTCACGGTCGGAGAAGTCGCCGTACCTGCGGGATATCGCGCAACGATCCACTGCGGCCGGACCCGGGAGGCGCCGCAGCCGTATGCCGGCGGCCCGTTCCCGATCGCCGCTCCGCGCCACGGGCGGCGCCACCATCACCTGCACGATCACCAACATCCAGCTGCGCTCGACCGTGCAGGTCGTCAAGCAATGGGCCGGGGGCGCATCCAGCGCGACGATCTTCGTCGACGCGACCGGCTCGGCGCCGTACGACGCGTCCACGAGTGGCGACAGCGAGCGGCGACGACGCATCCTTCTCATACCCCGTCTCGACTCCGGTCACCCTCGGCGAGACAGCCGTCCCGGCCGGCTTCCGGGCGCAGATCGATTGCGGCGCCGGCCCGCAGGCCTATGGGGGCGGCCCGTTCCCGGTCACGTCCCCGGCCGAGGAGGGGGCCACCCTGACCTGCACGGTCACCAACACGCCCCAGACGACCGTGCGCGTGATCAAGCAGTGGGCAGGCACGCCGAGCTCGGCGACGATCTTCGTCGACCGGACCGGCCAGGCACCGTACGACGTGTCCTCCCTCGCGCGCGTGGACGGAGACAGCGTCTCCTTCGACTATCCACCGTCGACCCAGGTCACCCTAGGCGAGGTCCAAGTTCCTGCCGGTTTTGTGGCGTTCATCAACTGCGGCACGGGCCCGCTGAGCATCAAGCGCTATACCGGCGGCCCCTTCACCGTGACCAGCCCGGCCACTCCGGGCGGCGTCCTGACCTGTACCGTCGCGAACACCAGGCGTCCGCCACCGGCCCGCCTTGTGGTCACCAAGACCGCGAGGCCAAAGGTGATTCGAACAGGGCAACGCGTGAGGTTCTTCATCAAGGTGACGAACAAGGGCCCCGGCACCGCGCGAGGCGTTCGCGTCTGCGACAAGCTTCCGCCCGGGCTCGAGCTGGTTCGCGCTCCCGGTGCCAAGGAGGTGAACGGCCAGCTGTGCTGGACCATCGGCAAGCTCGGCCCCGGGAAGAGCAGACGGTTCCTCGTCGTCGCCAAGGCGGTCGGCAATCAGGGTGGCGTCGGCGTCAATGTCGTCGAGGTCTCGGGGCTGAACGTTTCCAACTGCCCGCGGCTCGCCACCAAGATCTCCAAGCGGCAGCATCGGGCGTGCAGCGCACGCGCCAGAGTCAGGATCCGCGCCCGGAAGAGGCACGTGCTGCACGCGCGTGTTCAGTTCACCGGCTAGCTCGCTGCTCTAATCTGCTGCACCGAGAAAGGAGCACTTCTGTGGCGACTACCGTCCGCACACTCCGGAACTTCATCGGCGGCGACTGGGCCGAGGCGACCGGCGACAACGTGAGGGAGATCGTCTCCCCCGTGACGGGAGAGACGCTCGCCGAGGTGCCGGATGCGAGCGCGGAGGACATCACGCGAGCCGCCAAGGCCGCGCGCCAGGCCCAGCCGAAGTGGGCGGCGCTCTCCGCCTGGGAGCGGGCGAAGATCTGCCACGCGATCGCCGACCTGATCGACGAGCGCCGCGAGGACATGGCTCGCGAGCTCTCGCTCGAGCAGGGCAAGCCGTTCACGGCCGAGGCGATTCCGGACATGGAGGAGACGGCCGACAACTTCCGGATCGCGGCCGAGGACGTGAAACGGATGGAGTCGGCGATCATCCCGTCGCAGGACGTCAACAAGCGCATCCTGACCTTCCGCGTCCCGAACGGCGTCTATGCGGCCATCACGCCGTGGAACTTCCCGACGCTGATCCCGGTCGAGCTGATCGCGCCCGGCATCGCCGCCGGGAACACGATCGTCATGAAGCCGTCCGAGTGGACGCCAATCGCCATGGCCACCTTCATGCAGGCAATGGCCGATGCGGGCCTGCCCGAGGGCGTCGTCAACGTCGTCTACGGCGGCGGAGAGGTCGGCGAGCGCCTGATCACGGACGACAATGTCGACTGCATCGCCTTCATCGGGTCGCACACGACGGCCGAGAAGATCGTCCGCGCGGCGGGGCTGAAGCGATCGCTGATCGAGGCGAGCGGCAACGGGCCGGTCGTCGTGTGCGCTGACGCCGATGTGGAGGCGGCGGCCAAAGGCGCCGTCTACGGCGGCTTCTTCTGCGCGGGCCAGGTGTGCTGTGCGACGGAGCGCGTCCTCGTCGACAAGCGGGTGCACGACGACTTTCTCGCCGCGGTCGTCGCGGAGGCGGAACGCTGGAAGCTCGGCGACCCGTTCGACGACGAGACGCTCGTCGGCCCGATGAACAACGAGCCCACCGCGCAGAAGATGGACGCCCACCTGGAGGATGCAGTCGCGAAGGGCGCCGAGGTCGTGGTCGGAGGTTCACGCGACCCGGGCCGCCCGACCGGCCTCTACTACCAGCCGACCGTCGTCGACCGGGTCGGCGTCGAGACGCTGATCAACCACGACGAGACGTTCGGGCCGATCGTCCCGCTGATCGGGGTGGACGGCGACGACCATGCGCTCGAGGTGGCGAACGACTCGTATCTCGGCCTGCAGGCGGCCGTCTACACGCGCAGCCTCAAGCGCGCGTTCCGGTTCGTCGACAATCTCCGGGTCGGCAACGTCGTCGTCAACGATTCGACCGACTACTGGGAGGCCCACGAGCCGTTCGGCGGAGCATCAGGGACCCGGACCGGCTGGGGCCGGATCGGCGGGCGCTACACGATGCTCGACATGACCGACCTGAAGACGGTCGTGATCGACGCGGGCGGGCTCGACTGAGCTAGACGATCAGCTAGGCGACCCGCTGCTCCCAGCGGGCGCGCTTCTTCGCCGCCTCGACCTCGCGGTCCTTCGGCGGCGCGGTCGTCACGAGCTCGTCCAGAAGGCGCGCCGACGCCGCGGTCACGGCCTCGACGGCCCGCTCGAACGCGGCCTCGTTCGCCTGCGACGGCTTCGTGAAGCCGCTGATCTTGCGCACGTACTGGAGCGCGGCGTCGTGCACCTCTTCGCGGGTCGCCGGAGGCTCGAAGTTGTAGAGCGTGTGGATGTTTCGGCACATGCGCCGGAGATTAGCTAGCCGACGAGCTCGAGCAGCGTGGCCAGCTCGCGGCGGTGCTGCTCGCTGTCGAACGAGCGCGTCGGATGGGCGGGCAGCGCCGCCTCGATCAGCCGGCTCGAGGAGCGGATGTACACCGACGGATGGATCTCCGCGTCGCGGTTCATCTCGACGGCCACGGCGATCGCATTCGGCCCGACCTCGTCGACGAACTGCTCGAGCGGCACGATCCCCTCGTCGCGGATCTCCCCGTCGAAGCTGATGGCGCGCGCCAGGTACCCCTTCTGCACCCAGAGCTCGGGTGCGACCGCGAGCTCGTGCAGCAGGTACGGCAGCACCTGCTCCCGCTGAAGCACCGGCCGTTCGAGGCGCTTGCCGAAGCGCGTCTCGGCGAGATGCCGCACCAGGACACGCGCGTTGTAGCGGAAGCCGCTGACCGACGTCGAGTTCGACCCGAGCCCCTGCTTGCGCAGCCCCGGATAGCCCGACGACGCGTTTCCGGCGAAGTAGACGCCCGGCACGGAGACGCTCTCGAAGAACGGGGTCAGCGCCGGGATCCGGCCGTCGGCGACCGTCGCGAGGCCGAGCGCGGGCAGATCCAGGAGCGGCGTCCGGAACCCGGTCGCCACGAGCACGTCGTCCACCTCGAAGAAGAGCTCACCGGGCCACGTCGTCCCGTGCGCGACGACGCGGAAGCCGCCGTCCTTCCGCTCGATCCGCTCGATCGTCGCGTCGACCACGTACGCGCTCGCGCCGCCCCGGGCGTACTCGTCGAGCGGCTGCAGGTAGCGGGCGCGAACCGGCGAGCGGCCGATCTGCGAGGTGTCGACGGGCCTCGGCGAGGCGAGCACGATCCTCGCCGCCCAGGCGAGCAGTCCGCTCGCGACCTCGAAGCCCGAGTTGCGCTTGCCGACGATGAAGACGCTCCGCCCCCGGTACCGCTCGGGATCTCCCGTGTCGACGTAGTGCGCCGCCAGCTCGACGCCGGGGATCGGAGCCTTCCACGGCTCGGTGACGCCGATCGCGAACACGGCCGCGCGGCACCGGTACTCGCCGTCCGAGGTGACAAGCACGAAGCCGTCGTCCTCGCGCCGGGTCGACTCCCAGCAGCACCCGTAGCGGATCTCCAGCCGTGCCCGTTCCGCGAAGGCCACGAGACCCGCCTCCATCTCATCGCGCGACGGGACGTCGAACGTGCGGTCCATCAGGGCGGGGACGAGCGCGCGGCACTCCGGCTCTTTCGCGAGCAGGCTGTTGTGATCGAACCACTCGTACTCGCGGGTCCCGCGCGCGAAGGGCGCGTCCGGCTTCGTCCACGTGATCAGGCGCTCGAAGACGGGGAAGCGCCGGAACATCCCGCCGGGCGAGTCGTCCGCCGACAGCACCGCGTGCCGGATGCCGAGCGCACGGAGCTCGTAGCTCGTCTGCAGCCCGCCCGGTCCGCTCCCGACGACGACGACGTCGTAGTCGCCCGGCGGAAACGGCCGGTCGTCCTCTACTGGCGCCATTCGAGCGCGTTCCGCAGTCGGTGCGCCTCTGCCTGGAGCAGGCGGAAGAGAAACCGCGGGCGCTCCATCAGGAACTGCTCGAAGTCTGGCCCCGCCACGACCGCGCACCGCAGCAGGCTCTTCGCGACGACGTCGGCGGTCGGAGGCTCGCCGGTCAGGACCGAGATCTCGCCGAAGAAGTCACCCGGCTTCAGCGTCCAGCGCGCCTCGCCGTCGACGTGGATCGCGGCCAGGCCCTCCAGGATCACGAAGAACCCGTTGCCGCTCAATCCCTGCCGCAGGACGCGCTGGCCCTCCGCGAACATCTCCTCGTCGACCGTGTGCGCGACCGCCTCCAACTCGGGCCGCGTGAAGTCGGCGAAGAGCGTCAGCCTGCCGAGGGTGTCCACGAGCTCCGAGCGGCCGTTCATCGACCGACCACCGTACTAGGCTCGCGTCGACTCCCGCCAAGTGAAAGGAGCACGAGATGAAGGGTCGACTCCCGACCGTCCTCTCCGCGACCGCTCTGCTGATCGCCCTCGCGTCGCTGACGCCCGTCGGCCAGGCAGCGCGCGACGCGATCACCCCGAAGGCGCGCTTCGCGCTGAACTCCGACCGCGTCAACGGCATCCACGCGTCGCGCCTGCCCAAGGCCGGGCGCCTGCTCGCCCTCGGGACGACGAAAAAGTTCCCGGCGTCCGTCTTCTCCGGGCTCAGCGGCCTCGAGCTCGTGACCGCCGTGAGCGCCCAGGACTCCTCGAGCCCGAAGGTCGTCCTCGTCAACTGCCCCGCCGGCAAGCGGGTCGTCGGCGCCGGCGTGCGAGTGACGGGCGCGGCGGCGAACACCGGGGACGTCGTCGTCAACGAGTCCTACGCGAGCTCGGCCAGCCAGTGGACGGTGCGCGCCATCGAGGGCACCGCCGTCGGCACGAGTTGGATGCTGAGCGCGCAGGGCGCCTGCGTGGCGGGCACGTGAGGCCGCGCGTGGTGCTTATGCTCTGACCGAGGCCCTCGAAGGTGAACACAGCGCTACCAAAGCGGGGCATTGCCCGCCATGTCGCAGCGCTGCTCGCGAGCGCCGCAGCGGTTGCGCTCGTCACCGGCGCGATCTTCGTTCTCGATTCGTTTGCGCCTGTGCTCAGCCTGGGCGTGCTCTACGTCTTCGCCGTCCTGGCGGTCGCAGTGCTCTTCGGACTTGCGTACGCGATCCCGGTTTCGGTGGCGAGCATGCTCGCCTTCAACTGGTTCTTCCTGCCGCCCACACACACGTTCACGCTGCAGGACTCCGAGAACTGGGTCGCGCTCGCGGTCTACCTCTTCACGGCTGTCGTCGTCAGCGTCCTCGCGGCGCGTGCCCGGCGGAGAGCGCAAGAATCTGCTCTCCTCGCTGAAATCGCCGCCTCGCTGCTCGAGCGCGAACAGGTGCGGAGCGAGCTCGACCGCATCGCCGAGGAAGCAGCTCGGGCGCTCCAGGTGGAGAGCGCCCGGATCGAGCTGGGGGCCGGTCGGCGCGAGGGTGACGACAGCTACCCGCTCGAGGCGGGCGACCGAAGGGTGGGCACGATCTACCTCGAGCGGCCTCGGGCCGGAAGCGCAGCGAGCCGACGGCACCTGCTCCCGGCGCTCGCATCGCTGCTCGGGATCGCGATCGACCGCGAGCGCCTGGCCCGCGAGGCCCTCGAAGCCGAAGCGCTCCGCCGAAGCGACGCGATGAAGACGGCCGTTCTCCGAGCCGTCAGCCACGACCTGCGCACGCCGCTGATGGCGATCCTCACCTCGGCGGGCGCACTCGCGCGCGAGGACCTCGAGCTAGGGCGCGAGGACCGCAGCCAGCTCTCCGGGACGATCCTCGCCGAGGCGGAACGGCTCAACCGGCTCGTCGGGAACCTGCTCGACCTCTCCCGACTGCAGGCCGGTGCCGCCCAGCCCGCCCCGGATGTGTGGACTGTCGACGACCTCGTCGTCCAGGCGCTCGACGAGCTGGGCGACGCGGGAAGACGCGTCGAGGTCGCTCTGCCCGACGAGTCGCCCGCGGTCCGGGTCGACGCACACCAGATCCAGAGCGTCCTCGTGAACCTGATGGAGAACGCGCTCAAGTACTCGTCGGACACCGTGGGCATGCATGTGACGACCACTCCGTCCGAGGTTCTGATCCGCGTCGTCGACCGCGGCGAGGGTGTCCCTCCACGCGATCTCGAGCGGATCTTCGAGCCGTTTCAGCGAGGCTCGAACGGGACCGGCGGCGGGGCGGGGCTCGGTCTCGCGATCGCCCGCGGCTTCGCGGAGGCGAACAACGGCCGCGTCTGGGCCGAGTCGCGTCCGGGCCAGGGCGCCACGTTCGTCCTTGCGCTGCCCGCGATCGAGCCTGGGGAAACGACGTGAGCGGGCCCAGGGTGCTGGTCGTCGACGACGAGCGGCAGATCCTCCGCGCGCTGCAGACCAGCCTGCGCGGAGCCGGCTACGAAGTCGACACCGCCGAGACAGCCGAAGAGGCTCTCGCTGCTGCCGGCATGCGGCCTCCCGAGGCTGTCGTCCTCGACCTGATCCTCCCGGACGGAACCGGAGCAGACGTCCTCCGCGAGCTGCGCAAGTGGAGCTCTGCGCCGGTGATCGTCCTCTCGGCCGTGGACGACGAGCAGGAGAAGGTGGCCGCGCTCGACGCGGGCGCCGACGACTACGTCACGAAGCCCGTCGGGATCGACGAGCTGCTCGCGCGAGTCCGGGCTGTGCTCCGGCGGACCACCCCGTCCGGAGACCCGGTGATCGAGATCGGCGATCTCGTCGTCGACCTTCAGAAGCAGGCGGTCAGTCTCGACGGCGCGCCCATCCACCTGACGCCACACGAGTTCGACCTGCTGCGGGTGTTCGCGCAGAACGAGGGCAAGCTCCTCACGCACCGGATGCTGCTGCACGAGGTCTGGGGCCCCGGTTACGACGGCGCCTCGAACCTCCTCCACGTGAACGTCTCTCAGCTCCGGCGCAAGATCGAGCCCGACCGTGCGCGTCCCCGGTACCTCCTCACCGAGCCCGGGGCCGGCTACAGGCTGGTCGACCCGAAGACTCGCACGTAGGCGAAGAGCAGTCGCTGTCGAACAACCGAATCGCATGATCGACTGCGCTCACTACTCGCGAGGCGAGCGTCAGCCGTCGGATGGCGAGACCACCCTCGAGGACGCGGCCTCCTTCCACCGAGGCGGCAACAACTTCGTCTGGATCGAGCTGCACGAGCCCGGCCACGAGCTCATGTCCGAGGTCCGAGACCGTTTCGGCCTGCACGAGCTCGCGATCGAGGACGCCTTCCAGGCGCATCAGCGGCCCAAGGTCGAGCCGTACGACGACTTCTACTTCATCGTCTACAAGTCGGCCCGCTACGACGCCCCGACCAACCGGGTCGTGTTCAGCGAGCTCGACCTCTTCCTCGGCGCCGGGTTCGTGATCGCCGTCCGCCACGGCGAGCCCGGGGATCCCGAGCGGGCGCGGCGCCACCTGGAGGCGCACCCTCATCTGCTGAAGAGCGGCCCAGCCGCGGCCGTCTGGGCGATCCTCGACACGGTCGTCGACGACTACGGCCCCGTCGTCGACGGGCTCGAGGAGGACATCGACCAGATGGAGCACGCCATGTTCGCGGGCGGGAAGAACCTGACCGAGCAGATCTACGTGCTCAAGACCGAGATCAACGACGTCTACCGCGCCGTCCATCCGCTCCTGACCCCGCTGGACGCGCTCGAGCGGGGCGCGTTCCAGCCTGTCGATCCGGCACTCCTGCGCTACTTCCGCGACATCGCCGACCACGTCCACCGGATCCAGGAGGAGATCATCGCCCAGCGCGACCAGCTGATCAGCGTGCTCGAGGCCCACCTCTCGCTGATCGGCGTGCGACAGAGCGAGATCGCCGCGGAGCAGAACCGTGTCGTCAACCGGCTGACCATCGTCGCGACCGTCTTCCTGCCGCTGACGTTCATCACAGGGTTCTTCGGACAGAACTTCGGCTGGCTCGTCGACCACGTCGACTCGTTCACGGCCTTCGTCATCTTCGGCCTGGGCGGGCTCCTCGTGCCGCTCGTCGCGCTCGTACTCTGGCTCAGGTCCCTCAGAACTTCTTCAGGCTAAGCACCGAAACCTTCAGGCCGCGCTCAGTTTTCACCGCTTAGGCTCGAACCATGTTCGATCTCGCGGCACTGTCCATCGCGGCTGCGTGCTTCGCGTTCGCGTTCCTGCTCGTCTGGGCGTTCGGGAAGGTCTGATGGCCGCCGGCGACCTGATCGGGCTCGTCATCTCGCTGCTCGTGCTCGCGTACCTCGTGTACGCCCTCTTCAGGGCGGAGAAGCTGTGAGCGGCCAGGGCATCGCGCAGATCGTCTTCTACGGCGCCGTGCTCGTCGCGCTCGCCTATCCGCTCGGGATCTGGATGGCGCGCGTGTACGGAACGTGGCGCGGTCCGCGCTGGCTTGCCGCCGTGGAGCGAGGCTTCTACCGAGTCGTCCGCACCGACCCGTCGAAGGAGCAGGGCTGGCAGAGCTATGCCGTCAGCGTCCTCGTTTTCAGCGTCTGCTTCACGCTCGTCCTCTACGCGATCCAGCGGCTCCAGCACGGTCTCTTCCTGAATCCAGACAATCTGCCGGCGGTCGCCCCGCACATCGCGATCAACACGACCGCGAGCTTCGTCACGAACACGAACTGGCAGTACTACGGCGGCGAGTACACGATGTCGTACCTGACGCAGATGGCGGGTCTCGCCGTCCAGAACTTCGTCTCGGCGGCAGTTGGAATGGCGGCGCTCGTGGCTGTCGTCCGCGGCATCGCACGCCGCTCGAGCAGCACGCTCGGCAATTTCTGGCGAGACCTCTACCGGTCGGTCGTCTACATCCTCCTGCCGCTCTCGATCATCCTCGCGGTGGTCCTGATCTCGCAGGGCGTAGTCCAGACGTTCCACGGCCACGCGACGGCGACGACTCTCGAGGGCGCACAGCAGACGATTGCGCGCGGCCCCGCGGCGTCGCAGATCGCGATCAAGCAGCTGGGCACGAACGGCGGCGGCTTCTACAACTCGAACTCGGCCGTCCCGTTCGAGAACCCGACCGGGCTCTCGAACTTCTTCGAGATGCTCTCGATCCTGCTCATCCCCGCGGCGCAGGTCTTCATGTTCGGGAGGATGGTGCTGGCGCGCCGGCATGCCTGGATGGTGTTCCTCGCAATGTTCCTCATGTTCGCGATCGGCGTCGCCGTCAACCTCCCCTCCGAGCAACACGGCTCGCAGGTCCTCCGCGACTCCGGGGTGAACATCACGCAGGGCGACGGCTCGAGCGGCGGGAACATGTCCGACAAGGAAGTGCGGTTCGGCCTGGCCAACACCGCGACCTGGACGGTTGCGACGAGCGACGCCTCGAACGGGTCCGTGAACGGAGGGTTCGACGCACAGACCGCCCCGGGCGGCGCCGTGCCGCTCGTCAACCTGTTCGTGGGTGAGGTGATCTTCGGCGGCGTCGGCTCCGGCTTATACGGGATGTTCTTCTACATCGTCATCGCCGTCTTCGTGGCGGGGCTGATGGTGGGCCGTACGCCCGAATGGCTAGGCAAGAAGATCGGTGCGCGCGAGATCAAGATCGCCGCGGTCGGGGCTCTCTTCGTGCCCACGATGGTGCTGGCGCTGACCGCGCTTGCAGTCGTGACCACCGACGGGCTCGCGTCGATCTACAACAGCGGTGTTCACGGCTTCACCGAGTCTCTCTACGCCTACGACTCGCAGTCGAACAACAACGGGAGCGCGTTCGCCGGCTACGGCGCGACGAACTTCTCGGCCGAGATGGGCGTGCTCGCGCTCTACCTCGGCCGCTTCGTGCCGCTGATCGCGGCGCTAGCCCTCGGTAGCTCGCTCGCGGGGAAGAAGATCCATCCGGTCTCTGCGGGAACGTTCCGCACTGACGGTCCGACGTTCGTCGTGCTGCTCATCGGTGTGATCGCACTGACCGCCGGCCTGATGATCTTCCCCGCACTGACGCTCGGTCCGATCGTCGAAGGGCTGATGGGCTGATGGTGCGCTCGATCATCTCGTCGGTCATCGCAGTGGTCGTCTTCACGCTCGTGCTCGGCTTCGGCTATCCCGCGCTGATGACGGGCTTCGCCGCGGTCGCCTTCCCCGACAAGGCGAAGGGGAGCCTCGTCGAGCGGGACGGAAAGGTCGTCGGCTCGCGGCTCGCCGCGCAGGAGTTCAAGAGCCCGCGCTACTTCCACGGGCGTCCCTCGGGCACGACACCGGCCTACAACGCGGCCGCCACGACCTTCGCCAACCTCGGGCCGACGAATCCGGATCTCGCGAAGAACGTCAAGGCCGCGGCGCAGGCGATCGTGAAGCTCGAAGGCCCCTACAACCCGGGCCTGACGATTGGTCAGATCCCCGTCGACGCGGTGACCACCTCGGCCTCCGGCATCGACCCGCACATCTCACCGGCGTACGCGCGGCTCCAGGCGCGCCGCATCGCCGCCGTCAGGCACCTACCGCTCGACCGCGTCCAGCAGCTGATCGACGACAACACCGACGGCCGCTCGCTCGGCTTCCTCGGCGAGCCCGGCGTCAACGTCCTCGAGCTCAACCTCGCACTCGACAAGGAGTCGACCTAGTGGCCGGCCGCAAGAGCAGCATCTTCTCGCGCGACATCGTCATCGCTGCGATCTGGGATTCCTTCCCCAAGCTCGACCCGCGGAAGCAGTTCAAGAACCCGGTCATGTTCATCGTCGAGCTCGGCAGCGTGATCACGTCGGTGATCTTCTTCCTGGAGCTCTTCCGTGGGAACTACGACCAGCTGTGGTTCGTGGCGGCGATCTCGACCTGGCTCTGGCTGACGGTTCTCTTCGCGAATTTCGCCGAGGCGATCGCCGAGGGGCGCGGTAAGGCGCAGGCGAATGCGCTTCGCGCGACGCGGACGACCACGATCGCCCACCGCCAGGCCGACGGCGGGGGGCTCGAAGACATTCCCGCGCCTGAGCTCCAGCGCGGCGACATGGTCGTCGTCCAGGCCGGCGAGACCATCCCCGCCGACGGCGACGTGACCGAGGGCGCCGGCTCCGTCGACGAGTCGGCGATCACGGGCGAATCCGCACCGGTGATCCGCGAGGCGGGCGGCGACCGCTCAGCAGTGACCGGAGGCACCAAGCTCCTCTCCGACCAGCTCGTGGTCATGGTCACCCAGGAGCCCGGCAAGTCGTTCCTCGACCGGATGATTGCGCTCGTCGAGGGCGCCGAGCGGCGTAAGACGCCGAACGAGATCGCTCTCAACATCCTGCTCGCGGGCCTGACCATCACCTTCCTCGCCGCGACGGTGACCCTCCGTCCGTACGCCATCTACGCCGGCACGCCGGTCTCGCAGACCGTTCTCATCGCCCTCCTCGTCGCGCTGATCCCGACTACGATCGGCGCCCTCCTCAGCGCGATCGGCATCGCGGGCATGGACCGCCTCGTCCAGCGCAACGTGCTCGCGATGTCCGGCCGCGCGGTAGAGGCCTCGGGAGACGTGGACGTGCTCCTGCTCGACAAGACCGGCACGATCACGCTCGGGAACCGCCAGGCGACCGAGTTCGTCCCTGTCGACGGGATCAACGCCGACGAGCTGGCCGAGGCGGCGCAACTCTCCTCGCTGGCGGACGAGACACCGGAAGGGCGCTCCATCGTGATCCTCGCGAAGGAGCAGTACGGCCTCCGCGGACAGGAGCTCGGGCCGCACGATGCGACCTTCATCCCGTTCTCGGCGACCACACGCATGAGCGGCGTCGATCTCGACGGCAAGCAGCTGAGGAAGGGAGCGGCCGACGCGGTCAAGCGCTTCGTGGAGGAAAAGGGTGGCCGCGTGCCAGCCAGGCTCGACGAGGAAGTCGACAAGATCGCCCGGGCCGGAGGGACACCGCTCGTAGTCGCCCAGGACAACTTCGTGCTCGGCGTCATCCACCTGAAGGACGTCGTCAAGGGTGGGATGAACGAGCGCTTCGACGAACTGCGCGCGATGGGCATCCGCACGGTGATGATCACCGGCGACAACCGGGTCACCGCCGCGGTCATCGCGCAGGAAGCCGGGGTCGACGACTTCCTCGCCGAGGCCACCCCCGAGGCGAAGATGGCGTTGATCAAGGAGGAACAGGCCAGCGGCCGCATGGTCGCGATGACCGGCGACGGGACGAACGACGCCCCCGCCCTCGCGCAGGCCGACGTGGGCGTGGCGATGAACGCCGGCACCTCCGCCGCGAAGGAGGCCGGGAACATGGTCGACCTCGACAACAACCCGACGAAGCTGATCGAGGTCGTGGAGGTCGGCAAGCAGCTCTTGATCACGCGCGGCGCGCTGACGACGTTCTCGATCGCGAACGACGTCGCCAAGTACTTCGCGATCCTGCCGGCGATGTTCGCGTTCACGTACGCTGCGACGCCGGGAGCGCGCGGCCCCCTCGATGCGCTGAACGTTATGGACCTGGGCACGCCGAAGAGCGCCATCCTCTCCGCGGTCATCTTCAACGCGCTGATCATCCCAGCGCTGGTGCCGCTCGCCCTAAGAGGCGTCAAGTACCGGGCCATCGGAGCCACCGCCTTGCTGCGCAGGAACCTCCTCATCTACGGGCTCGGGGGCATGATCCTCCCGTTCGTCGGAATCAAGCTGATCGACCTCGTGGTTCACAACCTGCTCGGGGCATGAAGTGGCACGTGGTCACTACCGGATCCTGCTCGGGATGGCAGCGGGGGTCGGCAAGACCTACCGCATGCTGCTCGAGGGCCGTCAGGCGAAGGAGGCCGGTCGCGATGTCGTCATCGGCTACCTGGAGCCACACGAGCGGCCCGAGACGGCGGCCCTCGCCGAGGGCCTCGAGGTCGTTCCGCGGCTGGAGGTGAGCCACGCCGGCCTCCGGGTCGAGGATATGGATGTCGACGCGGTCCTCACGCGGGAGCCCGAGCTCGCCCTCGTCGACGAGCTCGCACACACGAACGCCGAGGGGATGCGGAACGCGAAGCGTTTCCAGGACATCGACGAGATCCTCGACGCCGGCATCGACGTGATCTCGACTGTCAACGTCCAGCACCTCGAGAGCCTTAACGACGCCGTCTTCGAGCTGACCGAAGTCCGGGTTCGGGAGACCTTTCCCGACCGGATCCTCGACGAGGCGGACGAGGTGGTGCTCGTCGACCTTTCGCCGGAAGAGCTCCAGGAGCGGCTGAAGGCCGGCAAGGTCTACCCGCGCGAGCGGGCCCAGATCGCGCTCGAGAATTTCTTCCGGCACGAGAACCTCGCCGCGCTGCGCGAAGTCGCGCTGCGCGAGGTGGCCGAGGACGTCCAGGCGCGGCGTGGGACGACCGTCCTCGAGCCGCTCAGCCAGCAGGCAGTGGGCGAGCGTGTGCTCGCCCTGGTCGAGCCCCAGCCGAAGTCACAGCGGATCATGCGGCGCGCGTGGCGCTCGGCGCAGCGCCTCGGCGCCGACATGGATGCGATCTGGGTTCGGCCCGGAGGCTACGAGCCCACGAAGGAGGAGCAGGTACAACTCTCTGCGCTACGGCGGCTCTCGTCGATCCTCGGCGTGCACTTCCTGGAGATCGACGGCGACGATCTGGCCGAGACCGTACGGCGCGTCGTCCGCGAGCGCGGGTCGACGTACGTGATCCTCGGCACGCCCGATGAGTCTCGGAGACGGGAGGTCCTGAAGGGCTCGCTTCTCTCGCGGCTCGTGCGAGAGCTTCCCGGCATCGACCTTCGGGTCGTCGCCGACCGGGCGCTCCGAGAGGAACCGAACGAATGATCCTCGTCGACATCCTCGTCGGTCTCGTCGTAGCGGTGGCCGCGATCCTCGGCTACTCGTGGTGGCATCGCTCGCGGCGGCCTGCGCCTCGGCAGAGGCGCATCCTGGTTCCGTTCACGGACGGCGAGCTCGAGCCGACGGTCCTCGCGGCCGCAATCCGGATCTCGCAGGCCGAGGAGGCGACGATGGTCCCTGCGTATCTGATCGTGACGCCCTTCGAGTACACCCTCGACGCAGCGATGCACCAGCAGGTCGAGCTCGCGATGCCGCTGCTCGAGGCGGTCGAGCACGCCGCCCTTCGAGCAGGCGTACCCGTCGATGCGAGGGTGGAGAGCGGCCGCAGCCCGACCCATGCGCTGCGGCGCCTGTGGGAGGCGGAGCATTTCGACCGGATCGTCGCGCCGGCGCCGGCCAGAGCCGGGACGGGCTTTACGCCCAAGCAGCTGCAATGGCTGCTCTCGAACGCCCCCAGCGAAACCCTCATCTTGCGTCCCGGCCCGAGCCAGGAGAACGGTTCACCGACCCGTACCGCATGACGATACTCGTCGCCTACGACGGATCGGCCGAAGCCGAGCGAGCACTCATGCACGCGGCCGAGCTCGTCGGCCCCGACGGATCGGTGTCGGTCGTCAACGTGATTCCGGTCCAGTCGATCAGCTCACGGCTCGAGACTGTGAGCGAAGCCCAACGGGATCAGCAGCGCGAGATCTTGCGCAACGCAGGTCGGCTCCTCTCGGCGCGGCAGGTCGACATCGTGCCGATCGCGGCGGCCGGGGATCCGGTAAGGGAGATACGGGAGGCAGGCGAGACGACAGGCGCGGAGATGATCGTGATCGGCCGACATCACGGCGTGCACCAGCTAGTCCCAGGGTCGGTGAGCGCGAGACTCATCCGTCGCGCGCCCTGCGACGTCCTCGTCGTGCACTGAATCGATAGCGTCCTGCCGCGTGGAAGCATCCGCGCGCGTCGAACGCGTCACACCGCTCGAGCTCTTCTTCGACCTCGTCTTCGTCTTCGCGATCACGCAGGTCACGACGCTTCTTTCGGCGGACCCGACGTGGGGCGGTCTGCTGCGCGGGCTGGTCGTGCTCGCCGCACTCTGGTGGGCGTGGGCCGCGTACGCGTGGTTGACGAACACGCTCAACCCCGAGGAGGGGCTGGTGCGGATTGCGATGTTCGTCGTCATGGGGGCGATGCTGGTCTGCGCACTCGCGGTCCCGGAGGCTTTCGGCGACCACGGCGTGATCTTCGGCGTCGCCTACCTCGTGGTGCGCGCCATGCACCTCGTCCTCTACTCGCTGGCCGCGCGCGGCGACCCCGACCTGCTCGGCGCGGTACTGCGCATGACGCCCTCCTCGACGATCAGCGGCTTCCTGATCCTCGGCGCCGGGTTCCTCGAGGGCAAGGAGCGCACCACGCTGTGGGTGCTCGCGCTCGCGATCGACTATCTCGGCGTGCTCGTCGGGCGCGGTCAGGGCTGGCGGCTCTCGCCCGGGCACTTCGCCGAGCGGCACGGGCTCGTCGTGATCATCGCGATCGGCGAGTCGATCGTCGCGCTCGGCGTGAGCGCCGCCGGGACGCCGCTCACGACCGGGGTGATCACGACCGCGCTCGTCGGGATGACGATCGCCACCGCTCTCTGGTGGACCTACTTCGACTGGGTCGCGATCCTGCTCGAATACCGGCTACGGCAGGCGACGGGCACAGCGCAGACGACTCTCGCCCGCGACGCGTACAGCTATATCCACTTCGTGATGGTGGCCGGGATCGTGCTCTTCGCGATGAGCCTGAAGAAGGCGCTCGGGGACTACGACGCCCACCTCGCTGCGGTGCCCGCGACCGCGCTGTGCGCAGGCCTGGGCGCGTACCTGCTCGCCCATGTGCTCCTCCGCTACCGCATCTCGCGGACGATCGGCCGCGGACGCCCGCTGGCGCTCGCGGCCCTGATCGTCTTCTGGCCGTTCGCGGACCACGTGCCCGCGCTGGCCGCGCTCTCCGTGGCGGCCGCGGTCTTCGTCGTGCTGATCGCCTACGAGGCGCTCCGCTACCGCGAGGCGCGCTCACACATCCGGCACGGCGCCGTCCCCACCGCGGAGCTCATGACCGGGCGGATGCGGCAGGCGTAACCGCCAGCTCCTCGTCGATCGCGTTTCTCAACTCGACGAGCGCTGACGTGAGGGATGTCGTCTTCGCTTTGCCGAGCCGCGCTTCGACGGCCTCGGCGTACCGGCGGAAGCGCGGCCGCGCCTTGGCGAGCAACCGCCGGCCCGACGGCGTCAGGCGGATCAGGAAGGAGCGCCTGTCCGCCGGATTCGCGATCCGCTCGGCGTGCCCTCGGCGCTCGATCCTCTTGACCCGGAAGATGGCAGTCGAGAGCGGCAGGTCGAGAAGCTCGGCGAGCCCGGTCGGCGTCAGCGGGCCGTCCGCGCCGATCGTGACGTAGAACGGGTAGTCATCGGGCGGCAGGTCGAGCCCCTCGAGCGCGACCTCGACCAGACGCTTGCGCTTCTGCTGCGTCCAGAAGACTTCGAAGAGGATCGTCGGTGGGCCGGTGGCGGGCAATGTAGTACAAGGTTGTTCTAGATTTGCTACAACATTGTACTAAGTGTGGCGGATGCTCTCAGCGGCGAGTGTGGTCGGGGCAGCAGTGATCGCCTCGGCGTCCGCCGCGAACGAGCCTGTCGCGAAGATCAGGATCGGGGCATCGTCGGGAATGGTGCTCCCGGCCGCGGGCGCACTCTGGACGACGGACCTCGTCATCCCTCGCGTCGTCCGGATCGATCCCGCATCGAACGCGATCGTCAAGCGGATGAAGGCCGGCCAGCGGCCGTTCGGCCTCGCCTACGGCGCGCGCAGCCTCTGGGTCTCCGACCGCTCCCTGAACCGGCTGACACGCATCAACCCGCGGACGAGCAGGGTGCAGGCGCGCATCAAGATCGGCTTCAGCTCGTACGGGCTGGCCTTCGGGGCCGGCAGCGTCTGGGTCACGAGCGAGAGCGACAGGACCCTGCGCCGGATCAACCCGAAGCGGAACCGCGTCGCGGTCAAGATCAAGGCCGGCAGGCAGCCGAACGGCGTGGTCTACGCGTTCGGTGCGATCTGGGTCGCCGACCTGGGCGGGGGCAAGGTGCTGAAGGTCGATGTCCGCCGCAACAAGGTCGTCGGCCGCTACGACGTGCCGAAGGCCGACTGGATCACGCCCTCGGCCGACGCGCTCTGGGTCTCGACGGAAGGGAACGAGGTCGTCCGGCTCGATCCGGCGACCGGCGCGGTGCTCGCGCGAATCCCGGTCGGAACGAACCCGCTCGCCTCGGCCTGGGTGGCAGGCGAGCTGTGGGTGCCGAACATCGACGACGGCACGATCTCGGTGATCGACCCGGCGAGCAACGCCGTGCGGACGACGCTGACCGTCGGCCAGGGCCCGCTCGCGGTCGCCGAGGTCGGAGGGGACGCGTGGGTCTCGAACTCGACCGACGGCGAGCTCTGGCGGATCCACCCGTAGCCGGCTAGCCCCAGGACTCCAGGATCGGATACGCGCCCCGGCCGTCGATGCAGTCGGCCGCGAAGAGCGCCACTCCCACGTCGCCCGTCCACAGCGAGTAGCGCCCGGCCCCGCGCCGTTCGACCTGGCCGAGGGCATGCAGCGCGAACCGGCGGGCCCGTTCGAGCCAGAGCTCGTCGCCGGTGCGCTCGAAGACCCTCAGGAAGCGCGTGACCGTTCCCGGCCGTGCCGTGGCAGATGCCGGAGCCCTTCTCCATCCCCGGCGGGCCGGCGCGCCAGACCAGCTCGGCGCCGGCGAGCAGGAGCTCCTCGTCGAGGTAGGACGAGGCGCCCGCGACGATCCCCGGCGCGCCGGCGCACCACTGGAGCCGCAGACGCGGCTCGTCCATCACCTCCCGTGTCGGCCAGTTCGCGAGCCCGTCCTCGCGCACGGCGATCCGGGCGAGCGTCTCGGCGGTCTCGCGCTCGAGCTGCTCTCGGCGCGGATCCGGCCTGAGAGCGAGCACGATTCCGACGAGGCCGTGCAGAGCCGTGAGGCTGCGGAACGTCTCGCCGTAGAGCCGGTTCGTCCACAGGCCGTCCTCGTCCCTGGCCGCCCAGACCGACTCGGCGCTCTCCCGCCACGCATCGGCCCAGCGCTCCTCCCCGGTCCACCCGAGCATCGCCTGCGCGGCGAGCATCGTCCCTGGCGCGCCGAACATGATCTCGACCGCCTCGTTGCCGACGTTTTCGCGGACGCGCGCGTGGAGCTCGTCGGCGAGCTCGCTGCTCGGGGCGAGCCGCCAGGCGACGATCAGCGGCCCGCTCTCGCCGGCCAGGAGCGCCGAGGCCGCCGCGTCCGGGACCGAGTCCCACTGCGCGTAGTCGGGCAGCTCCCGCCAGGCCTCGAGCGTCCGCGCCGCGGCGGCCGCGAGGTCGATGCTGGTCTCCGCGAGCCCGCGCTTCCTGAGCGCGTCGAGCGCCCACATCACGCCAGACGCACCGACGTAGAGGTCCTTGAGCGGCGGCGTCGCCATGTAGACGTCCCACTCCTCGGCCGGCCAGAGCCGCTCCGAGTCGAAGGCCGCGTCGGCGTCGGCGACGATCCGGGCGCTCGCGTCGCGAGCCCGTCCCTCGCTCCACGCCTCGTCGGTCAGCGGCTCGTGGAGCTCCGGGTCGTAGAGCACGCGGCGAGCCTAGATTGCGCCGCTTGCGCGAGCCACGTGTGCGCGCGAGACCTCTGCCGGCGAGGTGCAGCCGCACAGCGCGAGAGCGAGCTCGAGCTCGTCGCGGAGCAGCTCGAGCACACGCTGGGCGCCGTCGGCGCCGTCGGCTCCGAGCCCCCAGAGTGGAGGCCGTCCGGCGAGCACCGCCTGCGCTCCGTGCGCGAGCGCCTTGACGACGTCCGTTCCGCGGCGAATCCCGCCGTCCATGAGCACCGCGAGCCGATCGCCGACCGCCTCGACCACCTCCGGCAGCGCGTCCAGCGTCCCCGCGACCCCGTCGAGCTGACGGCCGCCGTGATTCGAGACGACGACACCCGCCGCGCCGGCCTCCGCGGCCAGCAGCGCGTCCTCGGCCGTGAGCACGCCCTTCACGAGCAGCGGCAGCGAACAAACCGAGCGCAGCCACTCCAGGTCGTCCCAGGTCAGCGTGTCGTCGACGGCCCAGCTGATGTCCTCCGGAGACACCGCACGGCTGGCCTCGGCGAGCGCGACGAAGGCTGGAACCGGCAGGTCCTCCGGGACCTCGAACCCCGTGCGGAGGTCCTGCTCCCGCCGTCCGAGCCGAGGAAGGTCGACCGTCAGGACGATCGCGCCGAAGCCTGCGGCCTCCGCCCGCTCGACGATGTCGCGGACGAACCCGCGGTCGCTCGACCAGTACAGCTGGAACCAGCGCGGCGCGCCCGGCGCGGCCTCGGCGACCTCCTCGATCGTCGCCGTCGCGAACGTAGAGAGGCACATGACGGTCCCTGCGGCCGCCGCCGCACGAGCCATCGCGAGCTCCCCGTCCGGGTGCACCGTCCGCTGGAAGGCAGTCGGCGCCACGAACAGCGGCATCGAGCTCTTCGTCCCGAGCACCGTCGTCTCGGTCGTCACCTGCGAGACGTCGACGAGCATTCGCGGCCGCAGGATCCAGCGCTCGAACGCCGCCCGGTTCTCGCGCATCGTCCATTCGTCGTTCGCGCCGCCTGCGACGTAGCCGAACGCGCCGGGGTCGAGCCGCGCCTCCGCGGCGCGCTCGTAGTCCCAGACGTTGACGAGTTCGTCGCTCAGCGGGCCGGCTCCCGCGGTCAGCCGGCTTTGAAGCGCGCGGCCTCGTCCGAGCCGCTCGTCGCGTCGCCCTCGCTGTACGAGTGCGCGCCGGCTCCGGCGAGATGGCCGCGATCGACGATCAGGTACTCCTCGCGGATCGGGCGGCCTTCGAACCAGCACTCGAGGATCTCGCGCGTCCCGGCCGCGTAGCGGGCCTGCGCGGAGAGGCTCGAGCCCGACGTGTGCGGCGTCATCCCGTGGTGCGGCATCGTCCGCCACGGATGATCCCGGGGCGCCGGCTGCGGGAACCAGACGTCACCTGCGTACCCGGCGAGCTGGCCGCTCTCGCACGCCGCCGCGACGGCGTCGCGATCGCAGATCTTCCCGCGGGCCGTGTTCACGAGATAGGCGCCGCGCTTCATGCGGCCGATCATGTCGGCGTCGAAGAGATGCTCGGTCTCCGGATGGAGCGGCGCGTTGATCGTGACCACGTCGCACACCGCGACGAGCTCCTCCGGCGTCTCGTGGAACGTGACACCGAGCTCCTGCTCGACCTCCGCCGGAAGCCGGTGGCGGTCCGTGTAGTGGAGCCCGACCTCGAACGGCTTCAGGCGGCGGAGCACGGCCGAGCCGATGCGGCCCGCGCCGACCGTCCCCACCTGCATGCCCTCGAGGTCGTACGAGCGCGAGACGGCGTCCGCGATGTTCCAGCCGCCCTCGAGCACGATCCTGTTCGAGGGCAGGTAGTTGCGGACGAGCGCCAGGATCATCATCACGACGTGCTCCGCGACGCTGATCGAGTTCGAGTAGGTGACCTCGGCGACGGTGATCTCGTTGTCGATCGCCGCCTGGAGGTCGACGTGGTCGGACCCGATCCCGGCGGTCACGGCCAGCTTCAGGTTGGGCGCCTTGGCGATCCGCTCCGCGGTCAGGTAGGCCGGCCAGAACGGCTGCGAGATGACGATCTCGGCGTCCGGGAGCTCGCGCTCGAAGGCCGAGTCGGGCCCGTCCTTGTCAGACGTGACCGTGAGCTCGTGTCCGCGGCCCTCGATGAAGCTCCGGAGCCCGAGCTCGCCCGAGACGCTGCCGAGCAGCTCGCCGGGCGTGAAGTCGATCGCCTCGGGCGTCGGGGTCGTCTGGCCGCCGTGGTAGCCGGCGATCTCGGGGATTCCGTCGCGCGCGTAACGCGGCGGGTAGCCGTCGACCGGATCGTCGTAGAGGACGCAGAGGACTTTCGCCACGGGCCTATCTTGGCTGGAGCTCGGCGTGGATGCGGCCTGAAGCGTCGCTGAGCCGCCCTCCGGCGCGGCCCGCGCGCACCGCGAGGATCTCGGCGAGGATCGAGACAGCGGTCTCGGCGGGCGTCTCCGCCCCCAGGTCGAGGCCGGTCGGGCCTGAGATTCGATCGACTTCCGCCTCGGACAGGCCCTCGGCCAGCAGCCGCTCCCGGCGGCGCTCCTGCGTGCGCCGCGAGCCGAGTGCGCCGACGTAGAACGCGTCGCTGCGCAGCGCGCCGGCGAGTGCGGGCACGTCGAGTCGCTCCTCGTGCGTGAGCACGACGACGGCGGTCTTGTCGTCCAGGACCAGGCGCTCGAGCGCCGCGTCCGGCCACTCGACGAGGAGTTCGTCCGCGCTCCCGATCCGCTCCCGGGTCGCGAATGTCGCACGCGGGTCGGCGACGACAGCGTCCCAGCCGAGTTCCTTTCGCGCCGCGGCACAGCGCCTCGGCGATGTCGACGGCGCCGAAGACGAGCAGCTTGAACGGCGCCGCCGCCTCGACGAGCCGCTCGAGATCGCTCAGCGGCACCCGCTCGACCGAGACGTCGATCTCACCGCCGCACGGCAGACCGACCGAGCCGGCCTGCTCGTCGGAGATCCCGTACGTGAGCAACCTCGACTCCCCGCCGCCGAGCACCTCGCGGGCGACGATCGCGACCTCGCCCTCGACGCACCCGCCGGAGACCGAACCGGCCAGCTCGCCCTGCTCGGAGACGGCGAGCTGCGAGCCGACCGGTCGAGGCGCTGACCGGCGAGTCGCCCGGACCGTGGCGAGAGCGAAATGGCCGTCGCCACGGTCTCGCCAGCGTTCGAGCTCTCGAGCGATCGCCCTCATCGACCGCCGAGCCTATCTAGCGGGCGTCAGGCGGCTTGCTCCAGATCGTCTGCGAAGGCTTCCAGGCCTCCGAGCAGCTCCGCGAGCTGGGCCATCGCCTCACCCTCGATCTGGCGGACGCGCTCGCGGGAGATGCCGAGCTCCTTGCCGATCGTCTCCAGCGGCTGAGGATCGCCGTCGAGGCCGAAACGCAGCTCGAGCACGCGACGCTCACGCTCCGGCAGCCGGCTCAGCGCGCGCCGCACCTCGAGCCGCTGCAGCGAGTCGACCGCCTCGTCCTCCGGATCCGCGGCGAACGGATCGCCGAAGAGATCGCCGAGCTCGCTCTCGTCCTCGGCGCCGACACGCTGGTTCAGGGAAACCGGCGCCTCGGCCGCATCGAGCGCCTCGTCGACGTGCTTTGGCGAGAGCTCCGCGGCCTCGGCCAGCTCCTCGCGCGTCGGCTCGCGTCCGAGCTGCGTCCGCAGCTTGCCTGCGATCCGCGCCAGCTTGAGCCGGCGCTCGTGGACGTGGGTGGGAACGCGGATCGTCGCCGACTGGCCCGAGATCGCGCGCTGACAGGCCTGCCGGATCCACCACGTCGCGTACGTCGAGAACTTGAATCCGCGCCGCCAGTCGAACTTCTCGACCGCGCGGTTCAGCCCGATGACCCCGTCCTGGACGAGGTCGAGCAGGGGCACGTCGTGCCCCTGGTAGCGCTTGGCGATCGAGATCACCAGCCGCAGGTTGGAGTTGATCATGCGCTCCTTCGCTGCGGCGTCTCCGCGCTCGACCCGCTTGGCGAGCGCGACCTCCTCGGCCGCGGTCAGCAGCGGATACTGGCCGGCCCTGCTCATGAACAGGGTCAGACCATCGGTCGAGCCCGAAAGCGCGTGGCCCTCGACCGCCACGCGCGGAGGCAGCGGCGACGTCGACTTCGCGAGCCTCGAGCTCGGCCCGCAGCGCGGCCAGCTCGTCCTCGTCGAGGTCGTGTTCGACGGCGAACGCCTCGAGCTCGCTCTCCTCGATCGTGCCGCGCTCCTCGGCGTGGCCGAGGAATGCCTGAATCGGCTCTTCCAGAATCACTGTCACAGGCTCCTCGCCTTCTGCCGCCGCCGCTCGAAGCGCTCTGTGCGGCTGCCGCTCGAGGTAGCGCGCTCTCGGCCTGTGTAGGCCGGATGACAGTTCGAGCAGACGTCGACGACCAGCTCGCTCCGTGTCGAGCGGGTGGTGAACGTGCTGCCGCAGGACGTACAGCGGACGCTCGTGAGCGTTAGCTCAGGATGAATCTGCTTCAAAGAAATCTCCTCCTTCATGGAGGGCGTTACGGGAGCCCAAAGGGTCCCTACCCTCGACACTTAGAAGAACGCTCAGCAGGCCGCGCCTATTCCACTGGACAGCGCCGAACGAGGGATTTCGGCCGTTCGAGAGAATCGATTTCGTTAGGTTCGGCCAGATAGCAGTAGAAATAGCCTGAAGCCGCTCTGAACAGGCTATTGCGAGGACGAAACACAGCGCTCAGAATGAAAACGCCGCCTCGCCATTCAGCACGAATTAGACCTCCAGGGAGGACCTGTGGCCAAGAAGACTCCCGTCAAGCCTTCACCGACCGTCGAGCGAAACGGCACTTCCACGAAGGGGAACGGCGCGCCCGCCGGCGAGGTGCACGCGGTGATCCCGACGCTCACGGCCGACGACACCGAGGGAACGATGTCAGCGGAACAGGAGGCACAGCGCCGCGGCGGCGAGGCCGCGGACCTCGAGGAACGCGACGCGCGGATCCTGCTCGTGGACGACGATGTCACGCTGCTCGAGGCGCTGCCGCAGGCGATCTTGCTAGGCATGGAGCGAGTCCAGATCGACACCTCGGTGACGGGGGCGGACGCGCTCGAGCGGATCAAGGAGGTCGACTACGACGCGATCGTGACCGACATCAAGATGCCTGGAATGGACGGCCTCGCCCTCCTCGAGGAGATAGGGCTGGTGCGGCCCGGAACACCGACTCTCCTGATCACCGGCCACGGCGAGCACGACGTCGCGGTCCGGGCGCTCCGCGGCGGCGCCTACGACTTCGTCGCGAAGCCGATCGACCGTGATTACTTCATCGCCTCGCTCGAGCGCGCGATCGGAATGCGCCGGCTCGACCGCGAAGTCGAGCGCCAGCGACTCGTGCTCCAGCGCCACGCGAGCGTGCTCGAGCACGTGGACGACGGCGTCTTCCTCGTCGACGACGCGGGCGTGATCCAGCACTGGAACCCCGCGGCGGCCGAGATCACGGGGCTCACCCCGAGCGCGGTCCTCGGGCAGCGCGCGGACGACGTCCTGCCGGACTGGCAGGCGGTCGGGCCGACCGTTCCCGTCGCATCGGTCCCCGGACCGGGCAGTACCGACGCGAGGACGCTCCCGTTCGTGATCGAAGGCCGCGAGGTCTGGCTTTCGATCTCCGGAGTCGCATTCGAAGACGGGGTGGTCTACGCGTTCCGGAACCTGACCGAGGAGCGCGCGCTCGACGAGCTCAAGGGCGAGTTCGTCGCCACGGTGTCGCATGAGCTCCGCACGCCACTCGCCGCCATCTACGGCTCGGCACAGACGCTGCTCCGGGACGACATCGTGATCGACGAGGACAAGCAGCAGCGCCTGCTCCACGTGATCGCGCAGGAGTCGGAGCGGCTCTCACGGGTCGCCGCGGACATCCTGCTCGCGAATCGGATCGACTCCGGACGCCTGCAGCTCGAGACGAGCCCTCTCGACGTCGCACGCCTCGCGGAGGACGTCGTCGAGCAGATGCGCTGCTGCTTCGCCGACCGGGACGACGTCACGCTCGAGCTCCTAGCGGCTGAGCCGGGCTCGTTCGTCGCCGGCGACGCCGACAAGCTCCGCCAGGTCCTGATCAACCTCGTCGACAACGCCGTCAAGTACTCGCCCGACGGAGGCGCCGTGCAGGTCCGCGTCGAGTCGAACGGGACGAACTTGCGCCTGTCGGTCTCGGACGAGGGCCTCGGCATCCCCCACCGCGAGCAGCAACGGATCTTCGGCAAGTTCTACCGAGTGGATCCACAGCTCTCGCGCGGCGTCGGCGGCACCGGGCTCGGCCTCTACATCTGCCGCGAGCTCGTCCGCCGGATGGACGGACGGCTGACCGTCAGCTCGAAGGAAGGCGAGGGCTCGACCTTCGTCGTCGAGCTCCCGCTCGCCGCCGCGCCGACGACGGAGCCAAGCGCTCCGGTCGTGCAGCACGCCTGATCCTTCCCGTGCCGGCTCTACCGCTCGAGCTCGAAGACGAGCTCCAACCCGTCTTCCTCGTCGATCGCCTCGCCGGTCTGCCGGAAGCCGAGCTTGCGGATGATCGCCAGCGAGGGCTCGTTGTCCGGAGTCGCCGAGGCGACGTAGTGGCGCACGCCGCGCTCCTCGGCACGACGCAGGAGCTCGGTCGCGGCCTCCGTCGCGTACCCGTGGCCGCGCCACGGCTCCTCGATCGTGTAGCCGATCTCGACCGCGTCGGGGCTCTGGTTGGCGTTCACGCCCGGCGGGCCGTGGTAGCCGGCGTGCCCGATCATCTGCCCGTCGAGGACGACCGCGTGCGGGCACCACTCGCGGAAGCGCTCGTCCCGGCGCATCTGGCTGAGCCGGAGCGCGAAGAAGCGCATGCCGCCCTCGAGCGGAAAGCCGTCGGGCAGTTCGACGTCGAGCGCCTTCGAAGCGCGCTCGCGGTCACCCTCGAGGAGCGCCTCGAGAAACTCCGGCGTCATCGGCCTGAGCTCGATCAATCGCAGTTCGTCTCGCGCAGCGGCAGCCGCTCGAGGAGCGACGCCAGGGTCTCGAGCTCGTCGTGCTCGAAGCGCTCGGAGAAGAGCACGCGGACGCTCGCGACGTGCGTCTTCTTGGCCTGCTCGAGCTTCTTGCTGCCTTTCGGCGTGAGCACGGCGTAGGTCACGCGCGCATCCTCCGCGCACGGGCGGTTGCTGACGAAGCCCGCCTCCTCGAGCCCTTTCAGGAGGCGGGTGATTCCGGACGGCGTCAGGAGCACCCTCTCGGCGAGATCGACGCGCTTCAGCGCCTGGTCGGGCGCGAGCGAAAGCTGGGCGAGCACGTCGAAGTCGTTGATCGTCAGCCCGTGCGTCGCGAGCAGCTCGGCGTTGAACTGGCGCGTCACGGCCGCGTGCGCGCGCAGGAAGTTGATCCACGCCTCGAGCTCGATGCCTCTGAGATCTGTTACTTGACTACTCAATCATTCTCCGCTATATTCATGACTGCTCAACTATTGAGCGCACAAATATTAGCACTACTTAGGGAAGGAGACCACGTGTCAGCCATTCAGACAGAGACCTCGACCCTCATCCCCACCGGAACATGGACGGTCGACCCGGTCCATTCGAGCATCCGCTTCGACGTCGTCGACACGGACTCGATGATGAAGTCGATCAGCGGCCGGTTCACGGACTTCGAGGGTACCGTCGAGGGCGGCGAGGAGCAGTCCGCGCGGGGCGTCGTCCGCACGCCGAGCGTGCTCACCGACAACGAGATGCGCGACGATCACCTGCGCTCGAACGACCTGCTCGGGACGGAGCGGTATCCGGAGATCACGTTCCAGTCGAGCCGGATCGAGCACGTCGACGGCGATCGCCACAAGATCTTCGGCGACCTGACCGTCAAGGAAGTTGCGATCCCGGTCGAGCTGGACGCGAAGTTCCAGGCGACGGGCAAGGACGCCGACGGCGTCGAGAAGACGCTCTTCCGCGTCGAGGGCGAGATCGAGTGGGGCCCGACGCGCGTCGAGATCACCGCCGACATCACCGCGGTGCGTTCGTGACCAAGATCCTCGGCATCTCCGGCAGCCTGCGGGAGCGCTCGTACAACACCGCGCTCCTGCGGGCTGCGGCCGAGCTCGCACCGCCGGACGTGGAGCTCTTCGACCTGTCGCTGATCCCGCTCTATAACGACGACCTCGAGACGGCCGGCGACCCCGAGCCCGTGGCCGAGCTGCGGGCGGCCGTCGCGGAGGCCGATGCGCTCCTGCTCGCGACGCCCGAGTACAACCGCGGGACGTCCGGCGTGCTCAAGAACGCGATCGACTGGCTCTCTCGGCCGGCCCTCGCGTCCGTGCTGCGCTGGAAGCCCGTGGCGATCATGGGCGCCTCGAGCGGCCGCGGCGGGACTCGTCGTGCTCAGCAGCAAGTCCGTGACGCGCTCCTCTTCCCCGGGGCCGTCGTGCTCGAGAACCCGGAGGTCGCTCTCCCGATCGCCTGGGAGCGGTTCGACCCCGACCTGAACCTGACGGACGAGAACGCGGGCGCCGCGCTGACCGAGCTCCTGGCCGGTCTCGTCGAGCTGGCTCACCAGCATCACTCTGTAGCGGCCTAAGGCGCCGACTCGTCGGCGCCGACCAGAGAGGCCGCGGCGGCTTCGCCGGCGCGGCCGTCTAACGCACCTCGTCGGAAGCACTGCCCTCCCTGTCCTTCCGGCGCACTTCGCCTCTAGCCGCGGCGCTGGATCTCGACCGCGCGGCGCAGGATGTCGCGGAGCGCTCGCTGATCCGCGGCCGGGAGCGCGGCGATCGGCGGCGGCGGCTCGGACATCAGGTCGAGCACGCGGTCGCGGATGTCCGTTCCATCGTCGGTGAGCGCAAGCGCCTTCACTCGGCGGTCGCCGGGATGGGGTTGGCGCTCGGCGAGGCCCTTGCTCTCGAGGCGATCCGCGAGCGCCGTGACGTTGGACGCGTCACAGAGGAGCAGTTCGGCGAGCTCGCTCATCGGCCGCGGACGGCCGGGCTCGAGCACGCGCAAAGCGTGTGCGAGCGGGAACGTCAAGCCGAGCTCGGCGAGCTGGGCCACGATCCGCTTGCGCGTCTCCATGCCGATCTCGAAGAAGAGCTCCTGTGCCTCGTGCGCGGGCGTCTTCGCCTTGCTGAGGACGGCCATGCTGTCATGGTACTTGAGAGCTTTGACCTCTGCAAGTATCAATATTTGACTGTCTCAAGAATCTTCCTGTAGAGTCGAGGAATGGCTCGTGCACACGGGATCGAGGCCAAGGGGCTCGTCCGCACGTTCAAGGGCGACATCCGCGCGGTCGACGGAATCGACCTCCGCGTCGAGCCCGGTGAGATCTACGGCTTCCTGGGGCCGAACGGCGCCGGGAAGTCGACGACGGTGCACATGCTGACGACACTCCTGCCCCCCACCTCGGGCAGCGCGCGCGTGGCCGGCTTCGACATCGTCAAGGAGGGGCCCAAGGTCCGCACCGCGATCGGCGCCGCGCTCCAGGAGGCCGCGCTCGACAACCTGCTCACCGGCCGGGAGCACCTCAACCTCCAGTGTGCGCTGCACGGGATCCCTCGCTCCGAGCGCCGCGTCCGCTCGCAGGAGCTGCTCGAGCGGGTCGGGCTCACGCTCGCGGCCGACCGCAAGGTGGGCGGCTACTCGGGCGGGATGAAGCGCAGGCTCGACCTTGCGCTCGCGCTCGCGCATCGGCCGACGATCCTCTTCCTCGACGAGCCGACCACCGGGCTCGACGTGCAGAGCCGAAGCGCACTCTGGGGCGAGGTGGCGCGGCTCGCGCGCGAGGACGGCGTCACCGTCTTCCTGACCACGCAGTACCTGGAGGAGGCCGACTCGCTCGCCGACCGCGTCGGGATCATCGACCACGGGCACATCGTGGCCGAAGGCACACCGTCGGAGCTGAAGGCCCAGATCGGCCGGCCGACGGTCGAGGCGATTCCCGCCGACGGCGCCACGCCCGAGGCGATCGCGCGCATCCTCGAGCAGTTCGGCGAGCCGACCGGCGGCTCCGCGAAGGGCGTCGCAGTCCGGCTCGAGCACGGCGTCGAGGACCTCGCCGGGATCGTGCGGGCGCTCGACGCCGGCGGGATCAAGCTAGAGAACCTCGCGCTGCACGCCCCGAGCCTCGATGACGTCTTCCTCGCCAAGACCGGCCGCTCGCTCGAGGGCGCAGCGGAGGAGGAGGAAGCGGAGCCCACCGCCCGATGAGCGCCCTCGCGCAGGTCTGGTACGTCGCCCGCCGCTCGATCGTCCGGACCGCGCGCCAGCCCGCGAACATCATCTTCCCGTTCGTCTTCCCGACGGCGCTGCTCGCGGTCACCTCAGCCGGGCTCAGCCCCGCGACGAAGCTCCCCGGCTTCCCGTCGAAGTCGTTCCTCGCCTTCTTCCTCGCCTTCCCGTTCATCCAGGGCGCGCTCTTCGCGACCATGAACGCGGGCACGGATCTCGCGCGGGACATCCAGACCGGGTTCCTGAACCGGCTGGCGCTCACTCCGCTGCGCGGCGGCGCGCTCATCGTCGGGCAACTGGGCGGGATCGCGGTGCTCGCCTTCATCCAGAACTGCTACTACCTCACGGTCGGGCTGATCGCCGGAGTGCGGCTCGAGTCGGGCATAGTCGGCGGCATCGTTCTGATCATCCTCGCGACCGGGGTCGCGATCGCGTTCGGCGCGCTCGGGGCGTTCTTTGCGCTCCGCACAGGCTCGGGAGAGGCGGTGCAGGGCCTCTTCCCGCTCCTGTTCGTCGGGCTTTTCCTCTCGTCGATGAACCTGCCGCGGAACCTGATCGAGATCGGCTGGTTCAGGACGGTCGCGACGTTCAACCCGATCTCGTACCTGATCGAAGGCCTGCGCAGCCTGATCATCGAGGGCTGGAACTGGCAGGCACTCGGGCTCGCGTTCGGCTTCGCGGCCGTGCTCGCCGGCGCGGCCATGGTGCTTGCGAACTGGGCGCTTCAGATGAGGTTGACGAGGACATGAGGAATTTCTGGTCCGTGGCGTTCGCCGTCGCCTGGCGTGTACTGCACAACGTGTTCACGACGCCGTCGCTGTTCCTCCCCGGGATGATCTTCCCGCTCTTCTTCTTCACGGCGTTCGCCGGCGGACTGTCGCGCGTGGACAACATTCCCGGCTTCGACTTCCCGAACGGGTACACGGCGTTCCAGTTCGTTTTCGTGCTGCTCCAGTCGGCCGCGTTCGGCGGCGTGTTCACGGGCTTCGGCATCGCTCGCGACTTCGAGTACGGGTTCGCGCGGCGACTGCTGATCGCAGCGCCGCGCCGGAGCGGGATCGTCGCCGGTTACGCCCTGGCGGCTGCGGGCCGCTGGGCAGTGACGGCGGTGATCCTGACCGTGGTCGCGCTGGCCGTCGGGATGCAGGTCGGCGGGAGTGGGATCGACCTCGTCGCTCTGTACGCGCTGGCGCTGATCGTGAACCTCGCCGGGACGTTCTGGGCGAGCGGTGTCGCGATGCGCCTGCGTACCGTGCAAGCCGGCCCGATCATGCAGTTGCCCGTCTTCCTGACGCTCTTCTTTGCGCCCGTCTACGTGCCGCTGGCCCTGCTCAGCGGGTGGCTGCACTCGGTCGCGAGCGTCAACCCGGCGACCTCGCTGCTCGAGGCCGGGCGCAGCTTGATCTCGGGCTCGACGGACCACGTCTCCGTCGCGTTCCCCGTCGCGATCGCGCTCGCGGTCGGATTGTCGGTATGGGCGTGGCGAGGTCTGCGCAGCGCCGAGCGCGCCGCTCTCTAGCATCTTCCGGTGATGATCGTCGAAGCGGTAGCGGCTGCGTTGATCTGCCTCGACCCGGGCCATGGGACGCCGCCTGCCGTCGGGCGCCAGACCGAGCCAATCGGGCCCGGCTCACGCGTGTACAAGATCAAGGACGGAGGAGGAGCCTCGGGCGAGGCGGCGGTCGCGCTCGCGATCGCCCGGAAGACGCGGACGCTCCTCCTGCGGCGCGGCTACCGGGTCGCGATGACGCGGACCGGCCCCATCTTCCGGTACGGAACGGGCGGCAACGTGGCGCGCGCCCAGTTCTGCAACCGCCGGCACGCGGCGCTCATGCTCCGGATCCACGCGGACGGGTCGACGGACTCCTCGCGCCACGGGATGGCGACGCTGTACCCGTCGTACCACCGTGGCTGGACGAACGACATCTACGTCCGCAGCCTCCGCGCGGCCCGCCTCGTGCAGCGAGCGACGGTCGCGGCCACCGGTGCTGCGGACAACGGGCTCGCCGGGCGGGGCGACCTGACCGGATTCAACTGGGCGAACGTGCCGGCGATCCTCGTCGAGACCGGGTTCATGACGAACCCTGTCGAGCGGCGCCGCCTGCAGTCGGGCTCGTACCAGTGGCGGATCGCCCGTGGCTTCACCGCCGGCGTGGCCGCCTTCACACCGCCGCGCTGACAGGGTCAGACCCGGCTAAAAATCGGCTCCGAAAGCGTCACAGAACTGTCACGGCGCCGGGCCCGACGGCCGCAATGGAGCCAAGCCCCGCCCGGGAGCCGTCACCAACTTGTCACGGGGTCTGACCCCGGCGACTACTCGGGCGGCGTGGCGTTCTGGCGCATTTGCTCCGCCATCTCTCGGCCCCGCTCGTGGACGGAACGGCGGCGGTCGCCCACTTCGGGCGGGACGGCCTCGGCCTGGTCGACCGGGGTCTCGGCAGCCTCGAATTCCTCGCGGTCCTCGGCCACGACCCGGGACTCTGCGAGCTTCGACTTCAGCGCCTCCACGTGCGGCTCGGGAACGACCGGCGGGGGCTGGCGCCGCACGAGGACGCGGTACGCCGCGGCTCCCGCAACCACGGCTCCGCCGAGCAGGAGGGCCAGCCGGCCTTGCACGAGGCCGATGCTACAGTGTCGCCCGGCACCTGCCTCGCCACCCGCCGCATCGTTCCCGAGCGGCGCAGCCCCGAGCGAGGCCGACTCAGACCGAAGGAGGCCAGAGGGAACTTGATCGACTACGAGATCTTGCTGCTGTTCGACGTCGAGCTCCCCGAGGAGCGGCAGAACGAGATCGTCACGCGCATGCGAGAGCTCGTCGAGGGCGGAGGCGGGACCTTCGAGAGCCACGACGTCTGGGGACGCCGCCGGCTCGCCTACGAGATCGACCACAAGGCCGAAGGCACCTATCACCTGCTGACGTTCACGGTCGAGCCGGGAACGCTGGACGAGATCTCGCGCGTGCTCAAGATCACGGACGGCGTCATGCGCCACCTCGCCGTCAGGCGGCTGAAGCCCGGCGCGACCCCCTCGGGACCGCCGCCGAGCTCCGACCGCGAGCCGGAGTACGCTGAGACACTCGCCGAATCCGGTGCCGGGCCCGAGCCCGGCGCCGCGGAACAGTTGGAAGGAGAGGAGTAATGGCGAACATCAACCGAGTCGTCCTCGTCGGAAACCTGACCAAGGACCCCGAGCTGCGCCACACACCCAGCGGCACCGCCGTCTGCAAGCTCCGCCTGGCCGTGAACACGCGTCAGAAGGATGCGCAGACCGGCGAGTGGGGCGACAAGCCGAACTACTTCGACGTCACCGTCTGGGGCAACCAGGGCGAGAGCTGCGCGCAGTACCTCTCGAAGGGCCGCCCAGTGGGCGTCGACGGCCGGCTCGACTGGCGTGAGTGGGAGGCGCAGGACGGCACCAAGCGCCAGGCGGTGGAGATCATTGCCGACAGCGTCCAGTTCCTCGGCAGCCGCGGCGATGCGGAGGGCGGCGGCGGCGAGCGCCAGTTCGTGCCCGCGGGCGCGACGACGACCACCGAGAACGCCGACTTCGGCAACGCGAACGACGACGACATTCCCTTCTGATGGCGCGTAGCGACCGAGACCAGAAAGAGCGCCAGGGAGGCCGCCGTCGCCAGCCCATGGAGCGGCCCGGCAAGCGCCGGCCCTGCTACTTCTGCAAGGAGAAGATCGACGAGGTGGACTGGAAGAACTTCAACCAGCTTCGCCGCTATGTCTCCGAGAAGGGCAAGATCCGCTCCCGCCGCATCACCGGCACGTGCCGCCGCCACCAGCGGCAGGTGGCCGTCGCCGTGAAGCGCGCACGGGAGATGGCACTGCTTCCTTACGTTTCGAACTGATGATGAGCGTTATCGACCGGTCATTTCCGACGGACGCGCGAGCAAAGCTCGCACGTCCTGAAACCGGCACCGCAAGCGGTGCCTCGGCGTACGTCTCGAACTGACGATGAAGGTCGTTCTCCGGGAAGACGTGGACAAGCTCGGGCTGCGCGGCGAGGTCGTCGACGTCGCGCGCGGCTACGCGCGGAACTTCCTGCTCCCGCGGCAGCTCGCGGAGCCGGCGACCCCCGCGCGCGTGAAGGAGCTCGAGAAGGTGAACGCGCGCCGCGCGCTGAACGAGGCGCAGAGCTTCGAGCAGGCGCAGGAGATCGCGCAGCGGCTCGGCCAGGCGGAGCTCCGCTTCGACGTCAAGGCCGGCGAGACGGGCGTCCTCTTCGGGTCGGTCACGCAGACGAACCTCGCGGACACGATCTGGGACAAGCTCAAGGTCCGGGTCGACCGCCGGAAGATCGGGCTCGAGGAGCCGTTGAAGCGGATCGGCCGCTACCAGGTTCCGATCGAGCTGTTCGCGGAGGTGACCGTCGAGACGCGCGTGCTCGTCGTGCCCGAGGGCGGGGAGCTTCCGCCCGAGGAGGACCTGCAGGCGATCGAGGAGGCCGAGGCGGCCGAGGCCGCGGCGGCCGAAGCGCTGGCCGAGGAGGAGCATGCCGCCGCCGAAGCCGCGATCGAGGAGAAGATCGCGGAGGAAGAGGCGGTCGAGGAGCCGGAGGCCGAGGTCGCTGCGGGAGCCGAGCCCGTGGCCGGAGCTGAGGCCGAGGTCGCTTCCGAAGCCGAGCCCGCGCCGGAGGAGTCACAAGAGGCGAACTAATTCTCCACAGGGTTCTGCCCAGCCTGTGGACGAATCGACGAAGAATCCGCTTGCAGCGCGAAATTCGCGCGCGGATCGTGTTCAGCGAGCTGGGGATGACATCCGACAGGCTGGGGAGAATCGGGCGAACGTGCGTTCCCTGACCCTGCAAGCGGCGATGTTTCGGCTCGGGCCGACCCTGTGCGGAAGCCGGTTGTCCACCCGTTGAAATCGGCGCTTCCAGCCACCACTAATTCCGACGTGGCCGTGCTCGCTTCGTCAACGCAGAACGCCCCTGTTCCGCCCCAGAACCTCGACGCGGAGGAGTCGGTCCTCGGCGCGATGATGCTCTCGCCGGGTGCGATCGGGGCCGTCAGCGAGGTCCTCGACGCCGGCGACTTCTACCGGGAGAGCCACGCCAAGATCTACCGCTCGACGCTCTCGCTCTACGCGCGGGGCGAGCCGGTCGACGCGATCACGCTCGTCGACGAGCTCGAGGAGCGCGGCGACCTCGAGGGGGCGGGCGGACGAGAGCGGATCCACGAGCTGGCGGCGCTCGTCCCCGCGACGGCGAACGCGGCGCACTACGCGCGGATCGTCCGCGAGATGGCGACCCTGCGCGGCCTGATCCGCGTCGGCGGCGAGGTCGCGCGGCTCGGCTGGGAGCGGCCGGGCGAGGCGGCGGAGCTCGTCGACCAGGCGGAGCAGATCGTCTTCGAACTCTCGCAGAGCCGCGTCGCGTCGGAGTTCAGCCACATCGAGGAGCTGCTCAAGGAGAGCTTCGAGCGGATCACCCAGCTCTACGAGGCCGGCGAGGACCTGACCGGCGTGCCCTCGGGCTACCGCGACATCGACCGGATCACGGGCGGGTTCCAACCCGGCAACCTGATCATCGTCGCCGCCCGGCCGAGCATGGGCAAGTCCGCGCTCGGGCTCGGCATGGCCGCGAACCTCGGCGTGCGGACGAAGACCCCGGTCGCCCTCTTCACGCTCGAGATGTCGAAGTCCGAGGTCACGCAGCGGCTGATGTGCAGCGAGGCGAAGGTCGAGTCGAACCGGCTGCGCACGGGCAAGCTCGCCGTCGACGACTGGCCGCGCCTGACCGCGGCGTGCGACAAGCTGGCGAAGGCGCCGATCTACGTCGACGACACCGGCTCGATCACGATGATGGAGATCCGCGCCAAGGCGAGGCGGCTGAAGACGCAGGAGCCGAAGCTCGGGCTGATCATCGTCGACTACCTGCAGCTGATGACCTCGGGCGCCTCGGTCGAGAACCGCGTGCAGGAGGTGTCGCAGATCTCGCGCCAGCTGAAGGTGCTCGCGCGCGACCTCGACGTGCCGGTGCTCGCCATGTCCCAGCTCTCGCGCGCGGTCGAGCAGCGCCACGACAAGCGGCCGATCCTGTCCGACCTCCGCGAGTCGGGCGCGATCGAGCAGGACGCCGACCTCGTGTTCTTCATCTACCGCGACGAGTACTACAACGAGGAGTCGGACCAGCAAGGCCTGGCCGAGGTGATCTGCGCGAAGCACCGCAACGGGCCGACCGGCTCCGAGAAGCTGTCGTTCATGAAGCGCTACGCGAAGTTCGCGGACCTCGCGGCATAGGAAGAGCCCCGGAGGAGGGTCTGCGGCCAACCCAACCGGGGCTCACGATCCCTATCGGCAGCCTCGGCGGATTCATGACCCTCGAAATGACGACGGCGCCGGCTGAGGCTTCTGGCAGACTGGTTCGTCGTGCCTGCGACAGTCATCGTCGGCGCGCAGTGGGGGGACGAGGGCAAGGGCAAGATCGTCGATCTGCTCGCCCAGCATTCCGACCTCGTCTGCCGCTACCAGGGCGGCCCCAACGCGGGCCACACGATCATCGCCGACGGCGAGACGTACAAGTTCAAGCACATGCCCTCGGGGATCCTGTGGGGCAAGGAGTGCGTCCTCGGCGCCGGCCTCGTCGTCGACCCCGGCGTCTTCGTCGAGGAGCTCGACGATCTCGAGGCGCGCGGCATCTCGACCGAGACCGTCCGCCTCTCCGGCAACGCGCACCTGATCATGCCGTGGCACGTCGCGCTCGACGGCGCGAGCGAGCGGCGGCTCGGGAAGCTCCAGATCGGCACGACCCGCCGGGGCATCGGGCCCGCGTACGCGGACAAGTCGACGCGGCTCGGGATCCGCGTCCAGGATCTGTTCGACGCGAAGATCCTGCGCCAGAAGATCGAGGTTGCGCTCGCCGAGAAGAACGTCTGGCTGGAGCGGGTCTATGGCGCCGCGCCGCTCGACCTGGAGGAGGTCGCCGAAGAGGTCGAGAGGTACGCGCAGCGGCTGCGCCCGTACATCGCCGACACGTCCCTGCTGGTCGAGAACGCCCTCAAGGACGGCAAGGCCGTGCTCTTCGAGGGCGCGCAGGCGACGCTGCTCGACCTCGACCACGGCACGTATCCATTCGTCACGTCGTCGAACCCGATCGCCGGCGCGGCCGCGACCGGGATCGGGATCGGGCCGACCCGAATCGACCGCGTGATCGGAGTCGCGAAGGCCTACGTGACGCGGGTCGGCGAGGGGCCGTTCCCGACCGAGATCGTGGGGCCCGACCAGGAGCGGCTGCGCGAGCTCGGGGGCGAGTACGGGACCGTGACCGGGCGCCAGCGGCGCTGCGGCTGGCTCGACCTCGTCGGTTTGCGCTACGCGGTGCGGCTGAACGGGATGACGTCGCTCGCGCTGACGAAGCTCGACGTCCTCTCGTCGTTCACCGAGCTCCCGGTCTGTGTGCGCTACCGGCTGCGCGACGGGACGGAGACGGACGAGTTCCCGGCGCACCAGAGCGACTTCCACCATTGCGAACCGGTCTACGAGACGCTGTCCGGCTGGAACGAGCCGCTGGACGCGATCGACGACGTCGCCACGCTCCCGAAGGCCGCCCGCGACTACGTGGACTTCGTCGAGCGGAAGCTCGGCGTCGAGGTCTGCCTGATCGGGACGGGGGCCTCTCGCGAGCGCGTGCTCTCGCGCCGAGGAGTCGAAGCCGTTCTGAGCTAGGCCCGCCCGACGGCGTACCAGGCCCGCCCGCGCAGCTCGAACGGGCCGGTCGGATCGCCGAGCCGCCTGGCGAGAGCCGTGCGGAGCACCTTCTGACGCTCAGGCTCGAGCCCTGCGCAGAACGCGCCCGCGGGGCCGATCCCACTCGGGAACGGCGCCCACAAATCGTCGAAGTCCTCGTACTGGGCGGTCGCCCAGAGCTCTCCGGCCTGGACGTCGTCGAGCCCGACGTTCCGCCAGAGGCCCGTCAGATCCTCGAGGGTTGAATAGCGCATGGTCGAGGCTTCGTCGGCTCGCGCCGCCTCCTCCGGAGCGGCCTCGTGCGCCGCGTCCCAGTACGCTCGCAGCATCGTCATCCCGTCCGCGTAGTCCCACGTGCACGCGGCAACTGTCCCGCCCGGCCTCACGACTCGCTTCATCTCGCCGACGCCGCGCTCGGCGTCGCTCATGAATTGGACGACGAGCTGCGCGAACGCCCCGTCGAACGACTCGTCGTCGAACGGGAGCTCCTCGGCGGCCCCCACACGAACGTCCACGCCGGGCAGCTGCGCGCGGCAGATCTCGACGAACGGCTCGGACGGGTCGACCGCCGAGACGTTCTCCGCGCCGGCGACGGCCGCGAGCGCGCGGGTGAGACCGCCCGGTCCGCAGCCCACGTCGAGGAACCGCCTCCCGGGCTCGATGCCCGCGGCCTCGATCAGCGCGGCCGAGAGGGACGGCGCATAGCGCCCGACGAACCGCTCGTACATGTCGGCCGCATCGCGAAACGTAGCGGCGCCCTTCGCCTCTGTCACCAGGCGATCGTACAAGGACAAACGCCTTTCAAACCTCGGGGGACGAGATTAGGCTTGCCCGGTGAGAGTCCTCGTCGTTGGTTCCGGCGGGCGAGAGCACGCGCTGGCCTGGAAGCTCGCGCGGAGCCCGTCGGTGGACGAGGTTCACGCCGCGCCCGGCAACCCCGGCATCGCGCAGCTGGGGCAGTGCCACCCGATCCGCGCGGAGGACTCCGACAGCCTGCTCGAGCTCGCCCGGACGATCGGCGCCGACCTCGTCGTCGTCGGCCCCGAGGCGCCGCTCGTCGCGGGCATCGCGGATCAGCTGCGTCGCGGCGGCGTCGCGGTCTTCGGCCCGAGCGCGGCGGCGGCCCAGATCGAAGGCTCGAAGAGCTTCGCCAAGGACGTGATGCGTGCCGCAGGGGTGCCGATCGCCGAGACGATGTCTGTGGCGAGGGTCCCCTGCGTCGTCAAGGCCGACGGGCTCGCGGCCGGCAAAGGCGTGTTCATGTGCCACACCCAGGAGGAGCTCGACGCGGCGTTGCGCGCGGTCGCGACGCTCGGCGACCAGTTCGTGATCGAGGAGCTGCTCGAGGGCGAGGAGCTGTCCGTGTTCGCGATCGTCGACGGAAGCAACGTGCTCGCGCTGCCCGAGTCGCGCGACTACAGCCGCGTGGGCGACGGCGACACCGGCGCCAACACCGGCGGCATGGGCTCGTACTCGCCGGTGCCCGACCTGGAAGACGGTCGCGTGGCCGAGCTCGTGGAGACGATTCACCGCCCGGTCGTCGAGGCGCTCGCCGAGCGTGACACACCGTTCATCGGCTGCCTCTACGCAGGCCTGATGCTCACCGCCGACGGGCCGCGCGTGCTCGAGTTCAACTGCCGTTTCGGCGATCCCGAGACGCAGGCGATCCTGCCGCGGGTCGAAGGCGACCTGGGCGAGGCGCTGCTCGGTGCGGCTCGAGGCGATCTCGCCGAGGTCGAGCTGCCCGTCTCGACCACGTGCGCGGTGACCGTCGCGCTCGCGGCCGGGACGTACCCCGAAGGTCGTGACACGGGCTCGGCGATCACCGGCACCGAGGAGGCCGAAGCACTGGGCGCGCTCGTCTTCCACGCCGGCACGGCGATGCGGGACGGGCAACTCGTGACGAGTGGTGGCAGGATCCTCAACGTGACCGGACTGGGCGACACCCTCGAGCAGGCGCGGGCACGCGCGTACGAGGCGTGCGAGCTCGTCTCGTTCGAGGGCGCGCGCTTCAGGCGCGACATCGCGGCGAAGGCGGTGAACGTTGCCGGCTGAGCACGAGACGCAGCCGTCACCGATCGGCTTGCTGGAGGAACTGGACGAGCTGGGCCCACTCGTCGGGATCCTCGTCGGCTCCGAGTCCGACCTCGAGGCGATGGACCCGGCGCTGGCCGAGCTGCGCGAGCGCGGCATCTCGCACGAGTTAAAGGTGCTGTCCGCGCACCGCAATCCGCGCGGCGTCGCCGAGTACGCGTCGACCGCGCAGCTACGCGGGGTGCGCGTGATCATCGCCGGAGCCGGGATGGCGGCCGCGCTCCCCGGTGTCGTCGCCGCCTACAGCGACCTCCCCGTCATCGGCGTGCCCTTGCGCTCGTCGAAGAGCGTGGGCGGCGGCCTCGACGCGCTGCTTGCGATCGCTCAGATGCCGCCGGGCGTCCCGGTCGCCTGCGTCTCGGTCGACGGATCGCGCAACGCGGCGATCCTCGCGGCGCGGATCCTCGCCCAGGGCGGCGGGTACCCGCAGGCGCCGTCCATACAATCCGAGCAGTGATCTCGCGCTACTCGCGACCGGAGATGGCCAGAATCTGGTCGGACGAGGGCAGGCTCGAACGCTGGCTCGAAGTCGAGCTCGCCGCACTCGACGGATGGGCGGAGACCGGGGTCGTCCCTCCGGAGGCGGCGCATGAGATTCGCTCGACGGCGACGGTTCCGACCCCCGGCCGAGTGGCTGAGATCGAACAGAAGACGCACCACGACCTGGCCGCGTTCGTCGACGCGGTCGCGAGCGAGCTCGGGCCGGCCGGGCGCTGGTTCCATTACGGGTTGACGTCCTCGGACGTCGTCGACACGGCGCTCGCGCTCCAGCTCGGCGCCGCCGGCGAGCTCGTCCTGAGCGGCATCGACCGCGCGTTCGGGGGGGTTGCGAAGCGCGCCGAGGAGCACCGGCTGACGCTGACGATCGGGCGCACGCACGGGGTGCACGCGGAGCCGACGACCTTCGGCCTCAAGCTCGCCGTCTGGGCGTTCGAGCTCGAGCGCGACCGGGAGCGGCTCGTGGCCGCGCTCGCGGGCGTTCGGGTCGGCAAGCTCTCCGGTGCGGTCGGGAACTACGCGGCGATCGACCCCGAGGTCGAGCGCCTCGCGTGCGAGCGGCTCGGGCTCGAGCCTGAGCCGGCCGCCACGCAGATCGTGCAGCGCGACCGGCACGCGGCGCTGCTCTCCGCGCTCGCGCTGACCGCGGCCTCGCTCGAGCGGTTCGCGCTCGAGATCCGCCACCTGGCGCGAACGGAGGTGGCCGAGGTGCAGGAGCCCTTCGGCCAGGGCCAGAAAGGCTCCTCGTCGATGCCGCACAAGCGGAACCCGGTCGTCGCCGAGCGGATCTGCGGTCTCGCACGGGTCGTGCGCGCGAGTGCCCTCGTCGGGCTCGAGAACGTGGCGCTCTGGCACGAGCGCGACATCTCGCACTCATCGGCCGAGCGCGTGACGATCCCGGACGCGTTCCTCGCGCTCGACTACATGCTCGACCGCTTCGCCTGGCTCGTCGAGGGGCTGGTCGTCCGCACCGAGCAGATGCGCCGCAACCTCGAGCTCAGCCGCGGGCTCTTCTTCAGCCAGCGCCTCCTGCTCGCGCTCGTCGACGCGGGGCTCTCGCGCGAGGAGGCGTACCGGCTCGTGCAGGGACACGCGATGCGCGCCTGGGAGGAGGAGCTCGACTTCCCCGAGCTCGTTCGGGGCGACGGCGAGATCGGCAAGCGCCTCGACCCGGCAGCGCTCGACGCGATCTTCGATCTCGGCCACTACACGCGTCACGTCGATACCGTCTTCGAGCGCCTGGCCGCCATCACGAACAAGGAGGAGCCGGTACATGCCTGAAACCGTGCACGTCGCCAGTGGAAAGGTCCGCGAGCTCTACGAGCTGGACAACGGGCGCCTGCTGCTCACCGCGAGCGACCGGATCTCGGTGTTCGACGTCGTCCTGCCGACCGAGATCCCGGACAAGGGCCGCGTTCTAACCGGGCTCTCCGGCTACTGGTTCTCGCGCACGAAGTCGATCGTCCCGAACCACCTGCTGTCCATTGGGGACGACGGCCGCTCCATGGAGTGCCGGAAGCTCCTCATGCTGCCGATCGAGTGCGTCGTTCGCGGCTACCTGTCCGGGTCGGGCTGGAAGAGCTACCAGGAGAACGGCGAGGTCTGCGGGATCGCGCTTCCCGAGGGCCTCCGCGAGTCGGAGCGGCTTCCTGAGCCGATCTTCACGCCGACGACGAAAGCAGCCGAGGGGCACGACGAGCCGCTGACCCCCGAGCAGGCGGCCGGCCTGATCGGTGTGGAGCGGTTCGCAGAGCTGGAGCGAATCTCGATCGAGCTCTACAACACAGCAGCCGAAGCCGCGCTCGAGAAGGGAATCATCATCGCCGACACCAAGTTCGAGCTCGGGCTGACCGACGACGGCACGATCGTGCTCGGAGACGAGGTTTTCACACCCGACTCGTCACGCTTCTGGCCCGCGGACGAGTACCAGCTCGGCGCGCCGCAGCCCTCGTTCGACAAGCAGTTCGTGCGCGACTACGCAGAGTCGCTCGGATGGGACAAGACGCCGCCCGGCCCCGAACTGCCCGCCGACGTCGTCGCCGGCACGCGCGCCCGCTACCTCGAGGCCTTCCAGCAGATCACGGGGCTGTCGTTCGACGAGTACGCGGCCGACCCCGCCAAGGTGCTGGTGTGAAGGCGACCGTGCTCGTCCGCCCGAAGCCGGGGATCCTCGATCCTCAGGGCAAAGCCGTCGAGGACTCGCTCCGGCATCTCGGGTTCAAGGTCGACGAAGCGCGAGTCGGGCGCCTGCTCGACCTGGAGGTCGAGGCATCCGACCCCGACCAGGCGCGCGCCGAGGTCGAGCGCATGTGCGCCGAGCTGCTCGCGAACCCGCTGATCGAGAGCTACGAGATCGAGCTCACGGAGAAGACGTGACCGAGGCCGCGCCTCGCATCGCCGTCGTCGTCTTTCCCGGCTCGAACGACGACCGTGACGCAGCGCTCGCGCTGGAGAGCCTCGGGGCCGACCCGGTCCTGCACTGGCACGCCGACCCGGAGCTGCCCGAGGTGGGAGGCGTCGTCCTGCCCGGAGGCTTCTCGTACGGCGACTACCTGCGCGCAGGGGCGATCGCCCGCTTCTCGCCCGCGATGCGCGCCGTGGCCGACTTCGCCGCCGACGGCGGTTTCGTCCTCGGGATCTGCAACGGCTTCCAGGTCCTGTGCGAGGCCAGACTGCTCCCGGGCGTGCTGCGCCCGAACGAGTCGCTCTCGTTCGTATGCCAGGACGTCCCCATGCGTGTCGAGCGCAACGAGGGGCCGTTCCTCGCCGCGTGCGAGACCGGCCAGAGGCTGACGATTCCCGTCAAGCATGGCGAGGGCTGCTACTTCGCCGACGTCGAGCTCCTCGAGCAGCTCGAGGCCAACGGCCAGGTCGTTCTTCGCTACGACGGGGAGAACCCGAACGGCTCGGTCGACGACATCGCGGGTGTCGCCAACGCCGAGGGCAACGTCATGGGCCTGATGCCGCACCCAGAGCACGCCGTCGATCCGTTGCTCGGCTCGACCGACGGCGCGCTGATCCTGCAGGCGCTCGTCGATCGCGCCCGCGAGCGTCTGTTCGCCGCGGCCTAGCCGTCCTCGAAGACGACCTGCTCGATCACGAGTAGCGGGAGCAGTGTCAATGTCAGCTAGCCGTTCCCGTTGGCGCCCTCCTTCATGCCCGGCAACCCGAGCGTCGCGGCCAGCTGCGGGCACCGGGCGAGGCCGTCGACGAGTCTCTCCACGTCCCGCGCACGCAACGTGACGGGCCCGCGCCGCGCGGTCCCGCCGGTCGAGTAGGCGAAGCGCACGAGGCGCTCGCCCTTCGGGCTTTCGAGCAACTGCACGACCGAGGCGAACCGCTTGTCACCCGAGCGCTGCTGGACGCTCAACTCCTCGACGAGCGTCGCAGGCCCCCAGGGTGTCGTCGTCTTCGTTGCCACGAAGGGCAACCTAGCGCGGAACCTGTGACGTGTCTGTCGCAGCTTCGCGACAGATCACGGACCGAACCAGCTCACCTCCGTGTCGAGCAACGCGAGGAAGGCCTCGGGATCGTCAACCGCGATCTCCGGTGGGTGCACACCCGGTTTGGCGAGCCGTCCCTCGGCAAGCTCGACCGCGCCCCGCGCCGCCGGCTCCGACGTCGACCTGGCGCTGCCGCCGCGTGTCACCGTGCGCCCCACGACCCGCGCATCGCCGGCGCACAGCTCGACCTCGTGCACTGCGACCGACTCGGGAGACTGCGTGTACGGCTCGGGCAGCTCGCCTTCCTCGAGCGCGAGCAGCTTCGCCAGCAACCCGGACGACAGGCAGAGCCGGAAGCTGGCCTCGCGCAGGGTCGGAAGGCTCACCGGGAGCGTGGCCAGCTCCGAGTGCAGCGTGAAGATCCCCTCCGCGCGCCCGACCGGCTCGGGAAAGTCGCGCTCGGCGGCTCCGGACACCGGCTCCACCTCTTCGAACTCGCCCTCTCGCAGCACGACCGGGCGCATCTGCAGCTCGTCGCGCAGCGTCTGCACCGAGTACGGCGCGGGAAACGGGTGATCCGCCGCCGCGGGATCGCGCGTCGCCGCCCAGATCTCCATCGAGACCGGATCGCGCCCCAACCGTCGAGCGGCTGCCGCGGCGAGCAGGTTCGTCTTCCCCGGCGCCGAGCCCAGCCCGAGGATCGCGGTCAGCCCGGCCTCGCGAAACTCCGGGTCGAGCTCGAGCTGCCTGCGCGTGACGTGGAAGAGGCCTCCGAGGTCGACGTAGTCGGCGCCCGCGGCCAGCGCGCCGCGCATCACATCGAGGTTCAACCGGTAGTCGGCGGCGTTGACGACCACGTCCGCGCCCTCGAGCGCATGCCGTAGCGAAGCGGGGTCGCGGGCATCCACGTGCTCCTCTCCCTCGAGCCGAAAGTCCCTCCGAGCGCCCTCCGCGCCCCACGTTTCCAGGAACGAGAAAACGTTCCGTCCGATAGTCCCCGTTGCCCCGACGACGCTGATCACGTCAGAATCGTCTCATGGCGGTGGGCCAGCGCACCGAGAGTGAGCGCATCCTGGCGGCCCGCGAGGAGTTCGTCCCCCGTGGAATCGCCACCACGCCGATCGTCGTCGCCCGTGCCGAGGGCGCGACGGTCGAGGACGTCGACGGCAAGAAATACATCGACTTCGCGGGCGGGCTCGGCTGCCAGAACACGGGCCACGGCCTCCCCGCAGCGGTCGCGGCGATGCACGAGCAGATCGACAGCTACCTCCATCAGTGCTTCATGGTCGGGATCTACGAGCCGTACGTCGAGCTCTGCCGCCGCCTGGCCGAGCTGTCCCCGTGCGCGGGCGAGAACCAGAAGAGCCTGCTTGCGAACAGCGGAGCCGAGGCCGTCGAGAACGCGGTCAAGATCGCACGCGCAGCCACCGGCAAGCCCGGAGTCGTCGTCTTCGAGAACGCGTTCCACGGCCGGACGCTGCTCACGATGACCATGACCCACAAGGAGGTGTACAAGAAGGGGTTCGGGCCGTTCGCGCCCGACGTCTACCGCGCGCCCGGGCCGTATCCGTATCGCGGCGTGTCCTCGAACGAGTCCCTCGAAGCGGTCGAGACGCTGCTCGAGACGCATGACGTGTCGTGTGTCGTTCTCGAACCGGTCCAGGGAGAGGGCGGGTTCATCGTCATGCCCCAGGACTTCCCCGGCCGCCTCAAGCAGCTCTGCGCCGAGCACGACGTCCTGTACGTGGACGACGAGGTGCAGTCCGGTGTCGGTCGCACGGGACCGGTCTGGGCGATCGAGCACTACGGCGTCGAGCCCGATCTGCTCGTCTCCGGCAAGTCGCTCGGCGGCGGGCTCCCGCTGGCCGCCGTGACCGGCCGGGCCGAGGTCATGGACGCGCCGGATCCCGGCGGCCTCGGCGGCACGTTCGGCGGCAACCCGGTGGCGTGCGCCGCAGCCCTCGCCGTGCTCGACGAGGTCGCAGGCGAGGACTTCCACCCGCGAGCGGTGGAGCTCGGCGCCCGGATCCGTGAGCGGCTCGACGGGATCGCGTCGCGGCTGGACGCAGTGGGCGAGGTGCGCGGCCTCGGCCCGATGCTCGCCCTCGAGCTGGTCGCCGACCGGGAGAGCAAGGAGCCTGCGGCCGAGCTCGCGAAGCGGACGACCGCGGGCGCCCGGGAGCGCGGGCTGATCCTCCTCTCCTGCGGCACCTACGGCAACGTGATCCGCATCCTCGTCCCGCTGGTCATCGACGACGACGATCTCGCCCGGGGTCTCGAGATCCTGGAGGAGTCGCTTGTCGACGCAGCCGCCGGCTGACGTCCGGCTCGAAGAGGTCCGCAAGTCGTACGGCGACGTGGTCGCGGTGGACGGGATCGAGCTCGAGATCCCGGCCGGCGAGTTCTTCACGATGCTCGGGCCGTCCGGGTCGGGTAAGACGACGATGCTGCGCCTGATCGCCGGCTTCGAGTCGCCCGACGAGGGCCGCGTCCTGCTCAAAGGCGCCGACGTGACCGCCGAGCCGCCCTACTCGCGCGACGTGAACACCGTCTTCCAGGACTACGCGCTCTTTCCGCACATGACGGTCGGCGAGAACGTTGCGTACGGGATGAAGATCAAGCGCGTCAAGCGCAGGGAGCGAACGAAGCGAACCGCCGAGGCGCTGGAGCTCGTGCGCCTCACCGGCCTCCAGGAGCGCAAGCCCTCACAGCTGTCCGGCGGCCAGCGCCAGCGGGTCGCGCTCGCCCGCGCGATCGTCAACCACCCGCAGGTGCTGCTGCTCGACGAGCCGCTCGGGGCGCTCGACCTCAAGCTCCGGCAGGACATGCAGATCGAGCTGAAGCGGATCCAGCAGGAGGTCGGGATCACGTTCGTCTACGTCACGCACGACCAGGAGGAGGCGCTGACGATGAGCGACCGCCTCGCGGTGTTCAACGCGGGCCGGATCGAGCAGGTCGGATCGCCGGCGGACGTGTACGAGCACCCGCAGACCGAGTTCGTGGCCGGGTTCGTCGGCGTCTCGAACGTCCTCGAACGCACGATGAACGGACGGGCGAGCCGCTTCACGGTCCGCCCTGAGAAGATCCGCATCCTTGCGGAGCAGGAGACCCCGGAAGAAGGCGCGCACACCGAAGCCGGGGAGATCCAGGAAGTCGTCTACGTCGGCATGGTCACGCGATATGCCGTGGCGCTCGACGAGGGCGGAACGCTGATGGTCGTCAAGCAGAACCTCGAAACGACATCAGGCGAGGCGCTCGAGGCCCGTGGCAGGCGGGTCCGCCTCGCGTGGCGCCCAGAACACACGTACCCAATCGAACAGGGGAAAGAGGAGGAGCATCAATGAGTAGAGCCTGGAAGCACCGGCTCGGCGGAGTCGCGCTCTCGGGGCTGCTCGTCTTCCTCGCCTTCGCGGCTGCCGGCTGCGGCGGCGGGGGCGGCGGCAGCGGGAGCAGCGCGGAGCAGATCTCGGGGCTCGGCACGAGCCTCGACGACATCCAGCAGAAGGCCCGTGACGAGGGGCAGGTCAACCTCGTCATCTGGTCCGGGTACGCGGACCCGTCGTGGGCGAAGCCGTTCACGCAGCAGACGGGCTGCAAGGTGAACACGAAGGACGGCGCGAGCTCGGACGACATGATCGACCTGCTCTCGACCGGGCAGTACGACGGCGTCTCCGCGTCCGGCAACGCGAGCGTGCGGCTCATGTCGCGCGGTGACGTCGCGCCGATCAACACGGACTACATCCCGAACTTCGCGGACGTCCAGGAGGGGATCAAGAACCAGTCGTACAACAGCCTCGACGGCAAGCCGTACGGGGTCCCGCACGGCCGCGGCCCGAACCTGCTCATGTTTCGGACGGACGTCGTCCCGAAGGACACGAACAGCTGGGCCGTGATCTGGGACAAGTCGGCCCCCTACAACGGCAAGCTCTCCATCTACGACGACTCGATCTTCATCGCGGACGCAGCCGTCTACCTGAAGGCGACGCGCCCCGACCTGAAGATCGACAACCCGTACGAGCTCGACGACAAGCAGTTCAGCGCGGCGGTCGACCTGCTCAAGAAGCAGGCTCCGCAGGTCAGCGACTACTGGCCCGGCGACGTCGCGAAGCAGGTGCAGGCGTTTACGAACAAGGACGCGGTCGTCGGCACGACCTGGCCGTACCAGGTGAACCTGCTCGACCAGGCGAAGGTGCCGGTCAAGGCCGTCAAGCCGAAGGAGGGCACAACCGGGTGGTCGGACACTTGGATGATCTACTCCAAGGCGCAGCACCCGAACTGCATGTACCTCTGGATGAACTACATCATCTCGCCGGAGGCACAGGCGAAGGTCGCCGAGTCGTTCGGCGAGGCGCCGGTCAACCCGAAGGCCTGCGCGCTCACGGTCGACAAGCAGCACTGCGCGAAGTTCCATGCCCAGGACGAGTCGTGGTGGAAGGACGTCTACTACTGGACGACGCCGACCGCGGACTGCGGCGACGACCGCGGTGACGTCTGCAAGACCCAGGAGGACTGGAAGGCCGCCTGGACCGAGATACGCGGATAGGTAAGTGACTTCGGTCGCCTACCGCGACCCGTCGCCCCGGCCTCGGCTGGGGCGGCGGGTCTCCGCCTTCTTCCATCGCCACCCGCGGGTCCGGCTCGCGGCGCTGCTGGCCCTGCCCGTCGCCTGGTTGCTCGGGGTCTACATCGGATCCCTGGCCGTCCTGCTCGTCGCGTCCTTCTGGCAGACGGACCCGTTCACGTCTGAGGTCGTGCACACGTTCACGCTCGACAACTTCCGCACTCTGTGGGAGCGCGACGTCTACCGGAACGTCGCCTGGCGCACGGTCCGGATGGCGGCGATGGTCACCGTCGCCGACGCCGTGCTCGCGTTCCCGATCGCGTACTACATGGCGCGCGTCGCCTCGCCGCGGACGCGCGGAATCCTCGTCGTCGCGGTGGTGATGCCGCTCTGGGCCAGCTACCTCGTGAAGGCGTACGCGTGGCGGACGATGCTCGCGCACGAGGGGGCGCTGAACTGGGCGCTCGCGCCGATCGGGCTCGCGGGCCCGGGGTTGACCGAGACCGGGCTCTGGCTCGTCTTCACGTACCTCTGGCTCCCGTTCATGATCCTGCCCATCTACGCGGGGCTCGAGCGGATCCCGAATTCGCTGCTCGAGGCGTCCGCCGACCTCGGCGCGCGCTCGCTGCACACCTTCGTCCGCGTGATCCTGCCGCTCGCGTTCCCGGCGGTCGTCGCCGGCTCGATCTTCACGTTCTCGCTCACACTGGGCGACTACATCGCCCCCGGGCTGATCACGAGCGAGCAGTTCATCGGCACGGTCATCTACTCGATCCGCGGCCAGGCGCTCCCGCTCGCCGCCGCGTACACGTTCGTGCCAATCGCGATCATGATCCTCTACCTGTTCGTGGCCCGGAAGCTCGGCGCGTTCGAAAATCTCTGATGGTCGAGTCACTGACCACGAGAATCCTCTTGCGGCTCGGCGCCGCAGCGACGCTTACCTTCCTCTACGCCCCGCTCGTCGTGATCGGCCTCTACGCGTTCAACGCGCAGGTCACACAGGGCTGGCCGATCCAGGACTGGAGCACGAAGTGGTTCCGGGTCGCGTACGACGACGAAGCTGTCCGGCAGGCCCTCTGGCTCTCGGTGCAGGCCGCGCTGCTCGCGACCCTCGTCGCGATGGCCCTGGGCACGCTGCTCTCGCTCGGAGTCTCGCGGTACAGCTTCTTCGGGCGGGAGACGATCTCGTTCATCGTCATCCTGCCGATCGCGCTGCCGGGGATCATCACCGGGCTCGCGCTGCAGACGACGTTCCAGAGGTTCGGTATCGCGTTCGGCCTCTTGACGATCATCGTCGGCCACGCGACGTTCTGCATCGTCGTCGTCTACAACAACGCGCTCGCGAGGCTGAGGCGCATGTCGGGCTCGTTCGAGGAGGCGTCGGCCGACCTCGGCGCCGACTCGTGGCAAACCTTCCGCTATGTGACGTTCCCGGAGCTGCGCACTCCGCTGCTCGCCGGCGCACTGCTCGCATTCGCGCTCTCGTTCGACGAGGTCATCGTCACGCTGTTCACCTCGGGTGCGCAGCAGACGCTCCCGATCTGGATCTTCGCCAACCTCCAGCGGCCACGGGAGCTGCCTGTCGTCAACGTCGTCGCGCTGTTCGTTCTTCTGGCCTCGATCGTGCCGGTCTACCTCGCGCAGAAGCTGAGCCGGGGCGCGGCGACGGGCGTGCCCGGCGGCGAGAAGTAACTGCGGTAGGGGGTTGTTTCCGCCGCTTGCGTAGGAGTACCCTCCCAGCCTTCAGGCGAAGCGGAGGGAGCTGAAATGGGCGTCATGGTTTCCACGTTCGAGAACTTCGTCGGCGGCAAGTGGGTCGGCGCGGCCGAGGGCGGGACGGCCGAGATCATCAACCCGTCCACGGGCGACACGATCGCCGAAGTGCCGAATGGGACCCAGGCGGACGTCGACCGGGCGGTCGAGGCAGCGAAGGCAGCGCTGCCCGAGTGGCTCGAGACGACACCCGGGGAGCGCGCCGAGGCGCTGCTCAGGCTCGCGGACGCGCTCGACGCGAACACCGAGGAGCTCGCGCAACTCGAGTCTCAGAACGTCGGCAAGCCGCTGCCGGCGGCGCGGGACGAGATCCCCGTCTCGTCGGACAACATCCGCTTCTTCGCAGGTGCGGCGCGGCTGCTCGAAGGGCGCGCGGCCGGCGAGTACATGCGCGGCTACACGTCGATGATCCGCCGCGAGCCGGTCGGCATCGTCGGCCAGATCGCGCCCTGGAACTACCCGCTGATGATGGCGGTCTGGAAGATCGCGCCCGCGCTCGCGGGCGGGAACGTCGTCGTGCTGAAGCCGTCCGAGCAGACGCCGCTGACCACGCTGCGCATGGCCCAGCTGGCCGAGGAGATCTTTCCTGCGGGCGTCCTGAACGTGATCACCGGCGACGGCGAGCCGGTCGGCGCAGGGATCGTCCGCCACCCGGACGTGCGCATGGTCTCGCTCACGGGCGACGTCGCGACCGGCAAGGAGATCGCGCGGACAGCGGCCGAGACGCTCAAGCGCGTCCACCTGGAGCTGGGCGGCAAGGCGCCGGTCGTCGTGTTCGACGACGCCGACCCGGCGGCCGTGGCCGAGGGGATCAAGATCGCCGGCTACTGGAACTCGGGCCAGGACTGCACCGCGGCCTCTCGGGTGATGGCCGGCCCGGGGATCTACGACAAGCTCCTCGACGAGCTCGTGCCGGCGGTCGAGTCGTTGCAGGTGGGCGACCCGGCGACGAGCGAGGACGTCGAGATGGGGCCGGTCATCTCGAAGTCGCAACAGGAGCGCGTGTTCGGCTTCCTCGAGCGGGCGTCCGGAGCGAAAGTGCTCACAGGCGGCGGCTCGAACGGCGACCGCGGCTTCTTCGTGCAGCCGACCGTGATCACGGAGGTCGGCCAGGAGGACGAGATCGTCCAGAAGGAGGTCTTCGGCCCCGTCGTCACCGTCCAGCGCTTCGCCGACGACGACCAGGCGCTCGCGTGGGCGAACGACGTCCCGTACGGCCTGTCAGCCTCCGTGTGGACGCGCGACATCGGCCGCGCTCTGAACGCCGCGCGCAAGCTCCAGTTCGGGACGGTGTGGATCAACGACCACATCCCGCTCGTGTCGGAGATGCCGCACGGCGGCTACAAGCAATCCGGCTACGGCAAGGATCTGTCGGTCTATTCGCTCGAGGACTACACGCAGATCAAACACGTCATGGCGAAGATCGACTGATGGCGACCGAGGCGGCGGCCGCCCCAGTCGGTGCAGAAGGCGCTCCCGGGGAAAAGGGCCTCAAGGCAGACGCGCTCGGATTCGTCTCCAGCGTCGTCATCGGCGTGGCGTCGACGGCGCCGGGCTACAGCCTCGCCGCGTCGCTCGGGCTCGTGGTCGCCGCAGTCGGGCTGCAGTCGCCGGCGATCATGTGGGTCTCCTTCATCCCGATGCTCCTGGTCGCCACGGCCTACTACTACCTCAACCGTGTCGACCCGGACTGCGGCACGACGTTCTCCTGGGCGACGAAGGCGTTCGGGCCTTGGGTGGGCTGGCTCGGCGGCTGGGGCATCATCGTCGCCGACGTGATCGTGATGGCGAACCTCGCGGACATCGCCGGCCGGTACACGTTCCTGCTCTTCGGTGCCGACAGTTACGCGGACAACAAGTACTGGGTGATGCTGCTCGGGGTGACCTGGATCGCCGTCATGACGTGGATCTGCTACGTCGGAATCGAGGTCTCGGCGAAGACGCAGTGGTACCTCCTCGGTGCCGAGATCATCGCGCTCTTCCTCTTCTCTGTCGTCGCACTCGTCAAGGTCTACGCGGACCCGCCGGCCGGCTCCGTTCGGCCCAGCCTGAGCTGGCTCAACCCCTTCGACATCCCCTCGACGAGCGCGCTCACGGCCGGACTGCTCGTGGCGATCTTCATCTACTGGGGCTGGGACAGCCTCGTGTCGGTGAACGAGGAGACGGAAGACAAGGAGCGGACACCGGGAATCGCCGCCGTCGTCAGCACGATCCTCCTGCTCTTCATCTATGTCTCCGTCTCGTTCGCCGCGCAGGCCTACGCCGGGACGCAGTTCCTGATCGACAACTCCGACGACGTCCTCAGCGCGCTCGGTACCGAGGTGCTCGGCTGGGGGCACTTCATCCTGATCATCGCGGTGCTCACATCGGCCTCCGCTTCGACCCAGACGACGATTCTCCCCACCACGCGCACGTCGCTCTCGATGGCGGCGCACCGGGCGATCCCGACCTACTTCGCCCGCATCCACCCTCGTCACCTGACCCCGAGCACGTCGACGATCTGGATGGGTGTCGTCTCGATCGTCTGGTACGCCGCGCTGACCGTCGTCAGCGAGAACATCCTCTTCGACTCGATCGCCGCGCTGGGCCTGATGATCGCCTTCTACTACGGGCTCTCCGGCTATGCATGCGTGTGGTTCTTCCGCAGAAACCTGCGGAGCGCGAAGGGCGTCCTGCTCGCCGGAATCGCGCCCCTCGCCGGAGCGCTGATCTTGACCTGGGTGTTCGTCAAGTCGTGCATCGACCTGGCGAACCCTGCGAACTCGGAGTCGGGCAACTCCTGGTTCGGGCTGGGCCCGCCGCTCGTGATCGCGATTCTCTTCCTGATCCTCGGCGTGGTCGTCATGCTCCTCCAGTGGCGCGTCGAGCCCGTCTTCTTCCGGCGCAAATCCGAGCGCCCGGATCCGGAGCTGGCGCTATGAGCGGCCCGATCGTCCTCGGGTACGACGGCTCCGAGTCTGCGCAGGCCGCGCTCGAGCACACCGCGACGCTCGCGAAGGAGCTCGAGGCCGAGGTCGTCGTCGTCTTCGGCTACTACATCAGCCCGCTCGGCGGTGGAGACGTGCACGACTACAAGGCTGCGCTCGAGAAGGTCGGAACTGATGCCGCGACCGAAGCCGTGAGTCGCCTCGAAGCCGAGGGGATCAGGGCGTCCTCGCAACTCGTCTCGGCCAAGCCTGCGGACGCGATCATGGACGTCGCGAAGGAAACGGGCGCACGGCTGGTCGTCGTCGGAACCGTCGGTGAGGGGCCGATCACGGGTGCGATTCTCGGATCCGTCGTGCTGAAGCTCATTCAGCGCTGCCCGGTTCCGATGCTCGTGATTCCAACCGGATGACGGCAAGCGCGCACGGCCGACTCGACACGGTGATCGAGCGCAGCCGGCTTGCGGCCCTGCTCGACGATGAGGTCGAGGCTTTTCGCGACCGGCACCCGCGTTCGCTCGAGCTCAGCGAGCGATCTCGTTCCTCGCTCCTGTTCGGCGTCCCGATGAGCTGGATGGCGCGCTGGGCCGGAGGCTTCCCGGTGTTCGTCGACGAAGCGACGGGCGCCCGGGTCGTCGACGTGGACGGGCACGAATACGTGGATCTCTGTCTCGGCGACACGGGCGCGATGGCGGGACATGCGCCGGCGCCGGTCGTCGAGGCCGTGGCGGCCCAGGCGGCGCGAGGCTCGACCGCGATGCTGCCGACCGAGGACGCGGTGTGGGTCGGCGAGGAGCTGGCGCGGCGCTTCGGCCTCCCGTTCTGGCAGTTCGCGCTGACCGCGACCGATGCGAACCGCTTCGCTCTGCGGCTTGCGCGCGAGGTGACCGGCCGTGGCAAGGTGCTCGTCTTCGACTGGTGCTACCACGGGTCGGTCGACGAGGCGCTTGCCACCACCATGCACGGCGTCGTCGGCCCTCGCTTGGGGAACGTAGGCCCGGCCATCCACCCCGCTCTGACGACGAAGGTCGTCCAGTTCAACGACCTCGACGCCCTCGAGCAGGCGCTCGAGCCCGGTGACGTCGCCTGCGTCCTCGCCGAGCCCGCGCTCACGAACATCGGGATCGTCCTCCCGGACGACGGGTTCCACGACGCGCTCCGCGAGCTGACACGCAGCACGGGCACGCTGCTCGCGATCGACGAGACGCACACACTGAGCGCGGGGCCCGGCGGCTGCACAACGGCCTGGGACCTCGAGCCGGACCTCGTCACGGTCGGCAAGGCGATCGGCGGCGGGATGCCTGCCGCGGCGTTCGGCGTCTCGGCCGAGCTCGCCGAGCGGATCACCGAGCGCACCGAGGCCGACTACGAGGACACGGGCGGGATCGGCGGGACGCTGGCCGGCAACGCGCTCTCGCTCGCAGCAGTCCGCGCGACGCTCGAGCACGTGCTCACAGAGGAGGCGTTCTCGCGGACGGTTCCGCTCGCCGAGCGCTTCGCGGCAAGCGTGTCAGAAACGATCGAGGACACTGCCCTCCCGTGGCACCTGACGAGGCTCGGCTGCCGCGCCGAGTACCGGTTCCGCCGCGATCCACCTCGGACCGGAGCCGAGGCCGCGGCAGCGATCGATCCCGAGCTCGACCGCTACATGCACGTCTTCGCGCTCAACCGCGGCGTGCTCCTGACGCCGTTCCACAACATGGCACTGATCTCGCCGGGGACGTCCGCGGCAGACGTCGACAAGCACGGCGAGGTCTTCCGGGAGGCGGTGAGCGAGCTCCTTGGCTAGCACGGTGCAGCCGACGATCGAGCCCGAGCCCACCCAGCGGCCGGCCGACATCCGCCTCGAGAACGTCACGAAAGAGTTCGACGACGTCGTCGCCGTGGACGGGATCTCGCTGACGATCGAGTCGGGACAGTTCTTCGCGCTCCTCGGCCCTTCGGGCTGCGGCAAGACGACCACGCTCCGCATGATCGGAGGCTTCGAGGACCCGAACTCGGGCTCGATCTTCCTCGGCGACCACGATGTCGTCGGCCTGCCACCGTACAAGCGGAACGTGAACACCGTCTTCCAGAGCTATGCGCTCTTCCCGCACCTCTCGATCTTCGAGAACGTCGCGTTCGGGATGCGGCGCCAGGGCGTGCGCGGCGCGCAGCTGGCCGGACGGGTGCGCGGGATCCTCGGGCTCGTCGACCTGGAAGGGATGGAGAAGCGCAAGCCGAGGCAGCTCTCGGGCGGCCAGCAGCAGCGCGTCGCCCTCGCGCGCGCGCTCGTGAACAAGCCGGACGTGCTTCTCCTCGACGAGCCGCTCGGAGCGCTCGACCTCAAGCTCCGCAAGCAGATGCAGCTCGAGTTGAAGACGATCCAGCACGATGTCGGGATCACGTTCGTCCACGTCACGCACGACCAGGAGGAGGCGATGACGATGGCCGACACGATCGCGGTCATGAACAAGGGCCGGATCGAGCAGCTCGGTCCGCCCGACGAGCTCTACGAGCAGCCGAAGACGGCCTTCGTCGCCGGCTTCCTCGGAGTCTCGAATCTGCTCGCCGGAACCGCATCCGGCCCGGGTGCGATCGCGCTCGACGGCGGCACGACCGTCACCGTCTCCCCCGAGGCGCTCAACGGTCGCACCGGCCGCGTTGCGGTGGGCATCCGCCCGGAGAAGATCCGCGTCGGCACCGAAGCCCCGAACGCGCTCCACGGGAAGGTCTTCGAGCGCGCCTACGTCGGCGTCGCGACCCAGTACGTCGTCGACACCCCCGCGGGGCGGGTCATGGTCTACGTGCAGAACACCGAGCCCGGAGCGGGCATGGCGGCCCCGGGCGACACAATTTCCATCGGCTTCGATCCCGAGGCCACGTTTGTCGTCGATCTTGCAGAGGAGGAAGTGGCGTGAATCACCGTTTGACCCGAGAAGAGCTCCTGCAGCGCGCCGCATTCGGAGCGGCACTCGCCTCGATCCCGGGCTTCGCAGCCGCATGCGGCGGTAGCAGTAGCAGCAGCGGCAGTTCGAGCGGAAGTACTCAGAAGCTCGCCGACACGCTTCGCTTCTCGAACTGGCCCTTCTACATCGACGTCGACGAGAAGACGAAGTCGCATCCGACGCTCGATGCGTTCACGAAGAAGACCGGGGTCAAGGTGGCCTACACCGAGGACATCAACTCGAACTCCGAGTTCTTCGGGAAGATCCAGGGCCAGCTCTCACGCGGCCAGTCGATCAACCGGGACATCATCGTCCTGACCGACAACGAGCAGTACCTCTCGCTGATGATCGAGAAGGGCTGGGCGGAGAAGCTCGACAAGGACGTGATCGCGAACATCACCAACCTCGTCGACGTCCAGAAGCATCCCGGTTTCGACCCGAACCGCGAGTACACGCTGCCGTGGCAATCGGGGATGACCGGCATCGCCTACAACCCGAAGCTGACGAAGCCGATCCTCTCGATCGATCAGCTGTTCGAGGACAAGAGCCTCAAGGGCAAGATCACCGCTCTCAACAACTTCTCGGACACGCTCGGCCTCGTGATGCTCGCGAACGGCGACGATCCGAGCAAGGTGACGGACGCATCGTTCAAGAGCTCGCTCGACCGCGTGAAGGCCGCATCCGATTCGGGGCAGATCCGCCAGTTCACCGGGAACGAGTACACCGGGCCGCTGAGCAAGGGCGATCTCAAGGCCTGCATCGCCTGGTCGGGAGACATCGTCCAGCTCCTGCCTGACAACCCCGACCTGAAGTGGGGCATCCCGACTGCCGGCGGGATGATCTGGACAGACAACATGCTGATCCCGAAGGGCGGCGACGCCTACACGGCATCGACGTATATGAACTACGTGTACACCCCGGCGGTCGCGGCCAAGATCGCCGCCTACATCCAGTATGTGACCCCGGTGAAGGGCACGCAGGCGGTCCTCTCGAAGACGGACTCGAAGCTTGCGAGCAACCAGCTGATCTTCCCGAGCGAGGCGACGCTGTCGCGCGTCCACCTGATCGATCCGGAGGCGCTCAAGAACCAGAGCTACAACGAGCAGTGGCAGGCCGTCCTGGGCGCCTGAAGCAACGCGATGGGGTTCTTCCACCGGCACCGGGGGCTGACGCCGTACCTGCTGCTGGCCCCTGGCATCGCCTGGCTGGCGGTCTTCTTCCTCGTGCCGCTCGGGTTCCTCGCACACCAGTCACTCGAGTCGGGCAACTTCGCAGTCGGCTACGCGTTCAACTGGGCGTGGGGCAACTACTGGGACACGCTGCGGCAATACAACCCGTGGCTGATCAGGTCGCTCGTATACGCGGGCCTCGCCACCTTGCTCGCGCTCGTGATCAGCTATCCGCTCGCGTACTGGATCGCGTTCCGGGGCGGGCGCTGGAAGAACCTGCTGCTCGTGATGATCATCGCCCCGTTCTTCGTCACGTATCTGATCCGGACGCTCGCCTGGCAGACGATCCTCGCCGACCAGGGCCCGGTCGTCCGTGTGCTCCGTGACGTCGGGATCCTCGGCGCCAACGGCCGGCTGCTCGCCACCTCGACGGCCGTCGTCGCGGGCATCACCTACAACTTCCTCCCGTTCATGGCGTTGCCGCTGTATGTGTCGCTCGAATCGATCGACAAGCGCCTGATCGAGGCCGCCGAGGACCTGTACGCGAGCAGCGTGCAGGCGTTCCTCCGGGTGACGCTTCCACTCTCGCTGCCGGGCGTAGTCGCGGGGACGCTGCTCACGTTTATCCCTGCCACGGGCGACTTCATCAACGCCCAGCTGCTCGGCACGCCGCAGCAGGCGATGATCGGGAACGTCATCCAGTCGAAGTTCTTCAACCTGCTCGACTACCCGGGAGCGGCTGCGCTCTCGTTCACGCTGATGGCCGCGGTGCTGATCCTGATCGCGGTCTACGCGCGCGTGATCGGGACGGAGAAGCTGACCGGATGAAGTTCGTCCGCCGGCACCTGCTCACGGCGTACGCAATCGCGGCGTTCGCGTACCTGCTCGTCCCGATCGCGATCGTGATCGCGTTCTCGTTCAACGACCCGGCAGGCCGTTACAACTACACGTGGCAGGGGTTCACGCTCCGCCAGTGGCAGAACTGGGACGGGGTGCCCGGACTGAAGGACGCGATGGTGCTCTCGCTCGAGATCGCGCTCCTGGCTGCGATCGTGGCCACGGCGCTCGGGACGCTGATCGCCCTCGCACTCGTGCGCTACGGGTTCCGCGGCCGCGGCGGCACGAACTTGCTGATCTTCGTGCCGATGGCGACGCCGGAGGTGGTGCTCGGCGCGTCGCTGCTGCTCCTGTTCCTCAACCTGAGCAGCTTCGTCACGCTCGGGTTCGGGACGATTCTGATCGCGCACATCATGTTCTGCATCAGCTACGTCGTCGTGACCGTGAAGGCCCGGCTCATCAGCTTCGACCGCAGCCTCGAGGAGGCGGCGATGGATCTCGGCGCCAACGAGCTCACGACCTTCCGCAAGGTGACGCTGCCGCTGATCGCCCCCGCGATCCTCTCTGGGCTGCTGCTCTCGTTCGCGCTCTCGGTCGACGACTTCGTGGTGACGTACTTCAACTCGGGGTCGGAGGTGACGTTCCCGCTCTTCGTCTGGGGCGCCGCACAGCGCGGGGTGCCGCCGCAGGTTAACGTGATGGGTACCGTTATCTTCGTCGTCGCGCTCGGCCTGATGTTGATCAACGTGCTGGTTCAGCGGCGACGGGAGGGAGTCCCCGCATGAGCACCGAAGTCCACGCACAGATCGACAGCGAGCGCGTCAAGGAGTTGACCGCGCGTGAGGGGGATCGCCTCGAAGAGGCAACGCAGGAGTCGCGGCGCATGTTCGAGCGCGCGCACAAGGTCATGCCGCTCGGCGTTCCGTCTTCGTACCACGCGCGCGAGCCCTGGCCGATCTACCTCGAGCGCGGCGAGGGCGCTCGGGTCTGGGACGTCGATGGACGCGAGCTCTGGGACTTTCACAACGGCTTCGGGTCGATGGTCATGGGCCACGCCCACCCTGCGGTCGTCGAGGCGATCTCCGAGCGCGCCCGGCTGGGGACGCACTTCGCGGCGCCGACCGAGGACGGGATCGTGGTCGCGGAGGAGCTCGCACGGCGCTTCGGGCTTCCCAAGTGGCGCTTCACGAACTCGGGCTCCGAGGCGACGATGGACGCGATCCGGATCGCGCGCGGCCTCAAGGGACGCGACACGATTATGAAGATCTTCGGCTCGTACCACGGCCACCACGACGGCGTGATGGTCGCCGTCGGTGTCAGCGCCGTCGCCCCCGGTGAAAGCGGTGACTGGAGAAAGGTCGACCCGGACGAGATCCCGTCGTTCCCGTACGGCGGCGGCGTTCCGCAGCAGGTCGCCGACCTGACGGTCGCGGTCCCGTTCAACGACGCCGACGCGCTCGAGCGGCGGCTCGTCCGCCTCGAGCAGGAGGGGCGCAAGCCGGCCTGCCTGATCATGGAGGCGGCGATGATGAACCTCGGGGTCGTTCTCCCCGAGCCGGGCTATCTCGAGGCCGTGCGCGAGATAACGAAGCAGCACGACGTCGTGCTCATCTTCGACGAGGTGAAGACAGGGCTCGCGATCGCAGCGGGCGGCGCGACCGAGCGCTTCGGCGTCCAGCCGGACATGGTCACGCTCGCGAAAACGCTCGGCGCCGGGCTTCCGTCAGGCGCGATCGGCGCCACGGACGAGGTGATGGAGGTCGTCGAGAGCGAGACCGTGTTCCAGGTCGGCACCTTCAACGGCAATCCGCTGACGATGGCGGCCGCGCGCGCCGGGCTGCTCGAGGTACTGACCCCCGAGGCGTACCGGCATCTCGACAAGATCAACGACCGGCTCATGGCGGGCTGCCAAGAGGTCGTCGACCGCTACCGGCTGCCCGCGTACACGGTGGGGATCAGCTCGAAGGGCTGCGTGACATTCTCCGAGACGAAGATCGTCGACTACGAGACGTTCATGACGAAGCAGAACGCCGAGGTCACCGAGCTGGCCTGGCTCTACAACCTGAACCGCGGGATCTTTGCGACCCCCGGCCGTGAGGAGGAGTGGACGCTCTCGGTCATGCACACCGAGGAGGCCGCGGATGCATACATCGCCGTCTTCGAAGAGCTCGCGCAGGATCTCACGGGCTCGGATTAACGTCACCGTCTCGCCAGGCGCGGCGCGGACGGAGCTCGTCGGGCGGCACGGCGACGGATGGAAGGCCCGCGTGGCGGCTCCTCCGGAGCGCGGGCGGGCGAACGAGGCGCTCGTCGGTCTCCTTGCGGAGGCGCTCGAGGTGCCTAGGGGCTCGGTGCGGGTCGTGGGTGGGCAGCGCGGGCGGGCGAAGGTGGTCGAGGTCGACGGGCTCGGCCGTGGGGAGGTAGAGCGGCGCCTCGAGCGAAAAGTAAGCTCGTGAGCGTGACTCGACTCGCCGCAATTGTCGTCCTGGCTTTCGCACTCGCCGGTTGCGGCAGCGGCTCGAACGACAACGGGGCCGCATCTCCGACGACCACCGCGACCTCGCCGCCGTCGATGCAGACGGTCCCGGACTGCATGCCGTCGCCCAGCGCCTCGACGTCTCCACGGAAGAGCTCGGCGAACGAGAACCGCGAAACGATGTACCTCACGAACGTCACGCCCAGCACCGAGCGTTGCAGCGACGAGGTCGCCTTCGACTTTCAGAATCAGGCCCCGGGACCGGGGTACGAGGTGTCGTACGAACCTGGAGGTACGGCGAAGATCGAGGACGGCTCGGGGAATCCGGTCGATGTTGTCGGGGACGCGTTCCTCGTCGTCAAGCTGACGCCCGCGATGACCGCCAGGATCAACGGAGACCAGGTGACGAAGACCTACACGGGGCCGAACCGCATCCCGACGGAAGGGTTCTCCCATGTCCGGGAAGTGGTCAAGACCGGCGACTTCGAAGGCCAGGTGACGTGGGTCATCGGCCTGGACGGGAAGCAGCCGTTCGCGACGGAGGCCTCCGACTCGCAGCTCGTCGTCAAGATCGACAATTCATAGCCGTGAACGAGGTTCGCGATGTCGCGCCGGGTCTCTGGCTCTGGCGGCTCGAGCACCCCGCCTGGCGTGAGGGCTACGACTGGGAGCCGCTCGTCACCTCCACCGTCGTCGAGTCCGGCGGCGAGGTCGCGCTTCATCGACCCGCTCGCTCCGCCCGAGGACGCGGCCGAGATCTGGGATCGGCTCGACGCGAGCCCGCCGACGATGGCCGTGATCCTGAAGCCGGACCACGTGCGCGGCGTCGACCTGTTCGCGCATCGCTACGACCTCCGGGCCGCGTTCGGCCCCTACCTCTTCTGGGGCGGCGACGCGCCGAGGACCGAGCTCGAAGGGCTCGAGCCGGAGCGCGAGCTGCCGGGCGGGCTCGTCACGCTCTACGACGGCCGTGGGCGCAACGAGACGCCGCTCTGGCTTCCCGAGCAGCGTGCCCTCGTCTTCGCCGATGCGCTGACGGCTCCCCGGAGGCGAGCTCCGCGTCTGGGGCACGCTGCCCTGGCACGAGAAGCGGGCCCTGCCCGCGCTGCGCGAGCTGCTCGAGCTCCCGTTCGAGCACGTGATCGTCTCGCACGGGGAGCCGGTGCACGACCGCGCGGCCTTCGAGCAGGCCCTCGAACGGCCTCCCTGGGCCGGCTGAAGTTTCAGCCGTCCGCGAATCGGTAATACTTCCCCGCGATGCGGAGACGAACGATTCTGCTCGTGGCCTCTCTGGTGGGCGCGCTCGCCGTCGCGAGCGTCGCCTTCGCCTCCAAGCCGGCGAAGCCGCGGAAGCCCCATCACGGCAAGGGGCACGGACACCACCACATGTTCGCCTGGCACGACGTCGCAACCGGCACGACCGCGCACTTCCGCGGCCTGGCCGCGCTCAGCGCCAACAAGGCCTGGGTGAGCGGCTACACGGCGACCGGCGGCGTCGTCTTCCGCACGCTCGACCGCGGCGCGACCTGGCAGGACGTCAGCCCGGCGGGCACTCCCCCGACGCTCCAGTTCCGGGACATCGAGGCGTTCGACGCCAACCACGCGGTCGTCATGTCGTCGGGAACCGGTCCGGACTCGCAGATCTACCGCACCGCCGACGGAGGCCAGACCTGGACGCTCGTCTTCCAGAACACCGAGCCGAACGCGTTCTTCGACTGCATGACGTTCTTCAACCGCAAGGTCGGCCTGGCCGTCTCCGATCCGCCGGACGGACTGAAGTTCCGGATCATCAAGACGACGGACGGCGGCCGCACCTGGAACATCGTCGATCCGGCCGGGATGCCTCCGGCGCTGCCGGGCGAGTTCGCCTTCGCGGCGAGCGGGCAGTGCCTGACCTCGAATCACGGGCACACCGCCTGGTTCGGATCCGGCGGATCCGCTCAGGCGCGCGTCTTCACGTCGCGGAACCGCGGCCGCACCTGGACCGTGAGCGCAACGCCGCTGAACAGCGGCCCGACCACGGGCATCAACGCGCTCGCGTTCAAGAGCCAGCGGCACGGCCTCGCCGTCGGCGGCGACTTCGCCGCGCCGACCGCTTCGCCCAACAATTTCGCCAAGACGCGCGACGGCGGCGCGAGCTGGGACCTGATCACCGGCGCGCCGGCCGAGTACCGCTCCGGCGCGACGTGGCTCAACGGCAACACCGCGCTCGCCGTCGGCCTGTCCGGCAGCGACTTCAGCAGGCACAGCGGCCGCACGTGGACGCGCTTCGACGACGGCAGCCTGGACACGGTCGACTGCGCGAGCCCGAGGGCCTGCTGGGCCTCGGGCGCGAACGGCCGCGTCGCCTACCTCACGCGCTAGCCAGCGCGACCGCTTCGATCTCGACGAGCTGGCCCGAGTAGCCGAGCGTCGCGACGCCGAGGAGCGTGCTCGGAGGCCTCGCCGGAGCGAAGGCCTCTTCGACGACTCCCCAGACACGCACCAGCTGCGCCCGATCGGCGGAGGCAACGTAGACGGTGGTCTTGAGCACCTGGTCGAGCCCTGAGCCCGCGGCTTCGAGCGCGACCCTGAGGTTCTCGACGGAAGCGCGCGTCTGCCCCTCGTAGTCGCCCAGAGCCACGACCTCGCCCGCCTCGTTCAGGGGACAGGCGCCGGCGGCGAAGACGAGCCGCGACCCGGGCGGAGCGATCGCCGCATACTCGTAAGGCGCTCCCGCGAAGAGAGTCGGCGGGCTGACGAACTCGGGTCGCACGGCTCCGACGCTAGCTGATCGACTACCCTCCGACACCGTCATGGCCGAGCGCTGGCTGGAGCTCGACGCCGTACTGAGGGAGCGATTGCGCGACGTGCTCCGAGAACCGCCGCGGCCGGTGACCGAGGCGGAGCTCCGGAGCCTGCTGGAAGAAGGCCGCGCGTGCATGCTCATTCTGAGCGGCGAGCTCGACCGGCTCGAGCGGCGGCTCGCAGAGCTCGACGCTGATCCGCATGCCTCGTTCAGCGCGATCACCGACGCGTTTCGCCGCGTGAACGAGTTCCGGGCGCACGTCGAGGAGTTGCGCGAACTGCTGTCCGCCCTCGAGTCGCGAGCCCGCGAGGTCCGCGCCGCCTGGCAACGACAGGTCGTCGACCGGGCGTAAGGCCGAGCTACGCTCCGCGGCGCTCGATCAGCTCGATCCTGTACTCGTCGGGATCTCTGACGAAGCACAGTCGCGAGCCGCCCTCACGGACCGAGTACGGCGGCCGCTCGGGCTCGATGCCCTGGCCGGCGAGGCGCTCGAGGGTCGTGTCGAGATCGTCGACCGTGACCGCGATATGGCCGTAACCCGTGCCGATCTCGTACGAGTCGACCCCGAAGTTGTAGGTGAGCTCGAGCCGGTCGGCGTCACCCGGCAGCCCCATGAAGACGTTGACCGCCTCGTCACCGATCGGCAGCCGGCCACGCTCCTCGAATCCGAGCGCCTCGTAGAACGCCACGGAGCGGTCGATATCGGTGATCCGGTAGCAGGTGTGGATCAGCTCCATGCGCCGATTCTGGCAGACCCTCAGGAATCGGTTCGTTCCGGCCGATAAGGGCTGAGATGAATCCCTCGTATTCCTGGCAGCCGCTGGGAGCGCTCCTCGTGGCGAAAGGCCTGCTGACGGAGAACCAGCTCCAGTGGGCGCTGTCCGAGCAGCAGCGGACCGGCCGGCTCTTCGGCGAGATCCTCGTCGAGTCCGGCACACTCTCCGCGTTCTCGCTCGCCCGCGCACTGACCGAGCAGCACGGCGTCGAGATCCAGTCTCCGAAGACGCAGCCCGAGCCCGCCGCGCCGGCTCCGGCGGTGTGGCGCCCTCTCGGGAAGCTCCTCGTCGAGGAAGGGTTCCTGACCAAGGACCAGCTGCAGCAGGCGTTGGTCCGGCAGCAGGAGAGCCGAGGGCGGCGCAAGCTGGGCGAGATCCTCGTCGCGGAAGGCTTTCTCTCGGGGATCGACCTTGCGCGCGCGCTCACGAAGCAGAACGGGGTCGTGCTCGATCAGAGCCAGGGCGTCGAGACCGTCGTACGACCGTTGGTGACTGAGCAGTTCGTCTACCAGGTGTTCGAGATCTCCTACGAGCCCCACTACAAGGCACACGAAGTGCTCTACGAGAGCGCCAGCTTCCTCGAGGCCGTGGAGTTCTCCGCCGAGCACATCGAGGACGCGAACCCGGACGGGCTCGAGATCCAGCGCACGAGCGGCGGGAACAGCGAGACGGTGTGGACGTACAGCGACAGCCGCGCCGCCGCGGCCGCCGCGACGCGACGGGGTCTCACGCAGACGTTCGGCTTCGACCCCACGCTGTGGGGCGGAGCTTCGGCCTAGTCGTCCAGGTCTTCGCGGACGAGCCCGAAGAGCACGCCGTCGGCCCACTCGCCGTGGCGCCAGTACGCCTTGCGCCTGACTCCCTCGCGAACGAAGCCCGACCGCTCCGCGTGTTCGATCGCCCGCTGATTGAAGCCGTAGATCTCGAGCTGGAGGCGGTGGAAGTCGAGCTCGAGCAGCAGGTGGCGCTGGAAGAGCCGCGCCGCGTCGTCGGACAGCCGGCGCCCGCGGTAGTCCGGGTGGATCGCTAGACCGCCCAGGTTCGCGATCCGGCTCCGCTTGTTGGCGAGGTCGAAGCCCATCGCGCCTGCGGGGCGCCACTCTCCGTCCTCGTCGACCTCGATCACGAACCGGCCCGACTCCTGCGGCTCGACGATGGAGCGCTCGATCTCGTCCCGCACGCCGTCCGCGTCGCGGGCGCGCACTGCGGCGAGGAAGGGCTCAACGTCCTCGTGGCCGACGAGCGCAACGAGGAAGTCGACGTCCTCGGCCGTCGCGCGTCTAAGGCGAAAGCCGTCTCCCTGGACGATGTCGCTCACGGCGCTGGGACGACCGCCGGCTGCCGGCGAAGGCGCAGCACTCCCGACGCAATCGGCGTCCCGGTCAGGATCAGCACGAGACCGACGACAGCCGAGGCCGTGATCGGCTCGCCGAGCAGCAGGGCTCCGTAGAAGAGAGCCGTGACCGGCAGCAGGTAGACGACGAGGCTCGCCCGCGACGACCCGTAGCTGTAGATCAGGCGGAAGTAGAGGAGCTGCCCGGCGACGGTGCCGAGCAGCGCGAGCGCGAGCACTGCGGCGATGGGCGCCCAGCCCGGAAAGGCCGACGGAGCCTGCACGAGCCCGAACGGCGTGAGCCAGAGCGCACCCCAGGCGATGGAGGCTGCCGCGAGCACGTCGTTTCGCACGCCCGTCAGCAGGCCCTGCGTGTAGAGCGAACCGGCCGCGTAGGAGAGCGAAGCGGCGATCACCGCCAGCGTCCCCAGCACGCCACTCCAGCCGCCTTGCGGGTTGACGCCTGCGAGCACGCCGACCCCGACGAGGCCGAGCAGGATCCCGAAGAGCCGAAAGCCGGTCGCCCGCTCGCTCGGGACGAAGCGCAACGCCAACAGCACGACGAAGAGCGGCATCGACGCGTTCCCGATCGCGGCCACGCCCGAGTCGATCCTCGTCTCGCCCCAGGCGATCAGCGTGAACGGCAGGGCGGTGTTGATGACGCCCAGGATGATCGCCGGCTTCGTGATCGAGCGCAGTTGCCCCGCGGCCGGCTGCAGTCCGAGTCGATAGACGACCAGTGCGAGCAGCGGCAGCGCCGAGAAGAGGAGCCGGAGGAACATCGTCGTCGTCGGCGCGAGGTCGTCGACCGCGATCTTGATGAACATGAACGACGCTCCCCAGATCGCGGCCAGGAGCAGCACGAGGGCGACGTAGCCGCGCATGCAAGCAGGCTATCGATCGAGTGCCGAGTCACAGATCTGGCGCAGGACCGGCACAGACACGCGCGGCTTTCATCAATACGATCGCCTTGGGGAGGAGGCTGGGTGCGCCTTGAACAGGGCCGCGACACCCCGAAACGCCGATCGGCTCGTCCCGGCTAACGAACTGCGAACAGGCGCCACTCGTCCGGGACGCCCTTCAGCGCGTGCAGCCCGCGATCCTCGAACTCGAGCCCGGAGCCCGCGGTCAGGTCCTTGACCGTGCTCGAGACCAGAACCTCCCCCGGCCCGGCCTCCGCGACGACGCGTTGCCCGATATGCACGGCGACGCCGGCCAGGCCCTCCTGCAGGACCTCGACCTCCCCCGTGTGCAGGCCGGCGCGGATCTCGATCCCGAGCGGTCGCACCGCGTCGCGCAGGACGCGAGCACAGCGAACCGCTCGTGCGGGCCCCTCGAAGGCCGCGAAGAACCCGTCACCCGCCGTGTCGATCTCGCGGCCGTGGAACCTGCCGAGCTCCTTGCGCACGATCACGCGCTGCGCCTCGAGCAGCTCGCGCCAACGCTGGTCGCCGATCTCCGCCGCGAGCTTCGTCGAACCGACGATGTCGGTGAAGAGCACCGTCGAGAGCTGGCGGTCCGACTCGGGCGGGCCGACGATGCCGGCGACGAACCTCTCGGTCTCGAGCAGGATCGGCTCCGGGTCGCCCAGGAACGAGAAATGGTCGACTCCGGGCACCTCGACGAGCCTGGCACCGGGGATGTGCTCCGCGAGATACCGACCGTGCTCGACGCGATTCCACGTCGTCTCGGCCCGGTGGAGGACGAGTGTCGGCGCCCGGATGCTCGGCAGCACGTCACGCACGTCGATTGCCCCCAGCATCTTCCGCATCGACAGCACCGTCCCGGGGCTGGCTCCGATGCGCTGATAGCGCGCCCACCAGGCTCGGAACTCCTCGTCCCCGACACGGTCGGGAGCGACCAGGTCGAGAAAGACACCGCGACCCCAGCCGGTCCGCATGACGTCGAACACCTGCTCCTCAAGCTCGGGCGCTCGGCCGAACGGGTAGTCGGGCGCACGGGACAGGCGCGCGAAGCTGTTCACGAGCACGAGCCCGGAAACACGCTGCGGATGGGTCGCCGCGTAGAGCATGCTCATCGTGCCGCCGCCTCCGATGCCATACAGGACGGCGCTCTCCGATCCGACCTCGTCCATGACGACGTCGATGTCGTCCATCCAGAGGTCGAGCGACGTCAGTTCATGCAGTGAGACCGGATCCGAGACCCCGCTTCCACGCTGGTCGAACGAGATCACGCGCGAGAACGAACCGAGACGGTCGAGGAACGCGGCGAGCTCGGGCTGGTCCCACTGGACCTCGATCGAGTGCCAGAACTCGGTCGCGAGCACGAGGTCGACCGGCCCGTCTCCGAACACCTGGTAGGCGATGTGGATGTCGCCGGTCTTCGCGTAGCGAGTCTCGACCGCCATGCCCGTCACCGAGGGACACTAGACTGAACTACCTGACGTGGGTCGCCGAACAGCCGCTCCACCGCGCCCTCGGACTGACCGACGGGGAGTTCGACCGTATCCAGGAGCTGCTCGAGCGCGAGCCGAACCACTTCGAGCTCGCCGTCTTCTCGCTCCTCTGGTCCGAGCACTGCGGCTACAAGCACTCGGCGCTCCTCCTCAAGCGCTTCCCGACCGAGTCGCCGCGCGTGTTACAGGGGCCGGGCGAGAACGCGGGCGTCGTCGATCTCGGTGACGGCGAGGCCGTTGCGTTCAAGGTCGAGAGCCACAACCACCCGTCCGCGGTCGAGCCGTTCCAGGGCGCCGCGACCGGGATCGGAGGGATCCTGCGCGACATCATCGCCATGGGCGCGCGGCCGGTGGCGCTCCTCGACGGGCTCCGCTTCGGCGAGCCGGGTTGGATGTTCGAGCGGGCCGTGGCCGGAATCGGGCACTACGGGAACTGCGTCGGCGTGCCGACGGTCGGCGGCGAGACGGTGTTCGACCCGTCGTACGCGGACAACTGCCTCGTGAACGCGATGTGCGTCGGCCTCCTCCCAACCGAGCGCGTGCTCAAGGCGCAGGCTCGCGGCACCGGGAACGTCGTCCTCCTGTACGGCTCGACAACCGGCCGCGACGGCATCGGCGGCGCGAGCGTGCTCGCCAGCCAGGAGCTCGGCGCTGAGCCGTCGCTTGCGACGGCGACTGAAGGCCATGGCGGCTCAGCCGCCGTGGCCGGCGTCCGCAACGCGGACAAGCGCCCCTCCGTGCAGATCGGCGACCCGTTCACCGGCAAGAAGCTGATCGAGTCGAGCCTCGAGCTCGTCGAGCGCGACCTCGTCGTCTCGCTCCAGGACTGCGGGGCCGCCGGGCTCGCGTCCTCGTTGGCCGAGATGGCGCGCGGCGGGGGCGGGATCGACGTCCACCTTGACCGCGTCCCGCTCCGCGAGGAGGAGATGGAGCCCTGGGAGATCATGATCTCGGAGAGCCAGGAGCGGATGGTTGCGGTCGTCAGCCCCGAGCAGCTGGCCGCGGTCGAGGAGGTCTGCGACCGTTGGGAGCTGGCGCATGCGCGGATCGGCGAGGTGACCGAGACCGCGGAGCTGCGCGCCTTCTTCGACGGAGATCTCGTCGGAGCGATCCCCGCCGCCCATCTGACCGACGAGGCGCCCCGGTACGACGTGCCCAGGCAGCCGCGACCTCCGGCCGAGCCCGCCCCGGCTCCGGAAGGACCGCCGACGACGGACGCCCTGCTCGAGCTGCTCGCCTCGCCCAACCTCCGCAGCCGCGCCTGGGTCTTCCGCCGCTACGACCAGCTCGTCGGCTCGCGCACGGTTCGCCGGCCCGGCCTCGACGCCGCCGTTCTGCGCCTGCGCCCCTCGTACCGTGGGCTCGCGGTCAGCCTCGACGGCTCGGGACGGATCGCCCGGCTCGACCCGCACACAGGCGGAGCGATGGCCGTGATCGAAGCGGCGCGCAACGTCGCCTGCGCAGGCGGGGAGCCGCTTGCGATCACCGACTGCCTCAACTTCGGGAGCCCCGAGAAGCCGGAGATCGCCTGGGAGCTGGCCGAGGCGATCGAGGGCATGTCCGCCGCCTGCGAGGCACTCGGGATCCCGGTCGTGTCCGGCAACGTCTCGCTCTACAACGACACGGACGGCCGCTCGATCCACCCCACTCCGGTCGTCGGCTGCGTCGGTCTCGTCGCCGATGTGCGCCAGGTACCGGGCGCCTGGCGTGAGGGCGACGCGATCTACCTCGCCGGCGAGCCCGAGCTCTCGTTCGACGGCTCCGAGTACCAGGCGGCGTACGGCGAGCTCGCAGGTCGCCCAGCTCGGCTCGACCTCGCGCAAGAGGCCGAGTTGATCGGGACGCTCCACACGATCGCGCCGCGCTGCTCGTTCGTCCACGACGTCTCCGAGGGCGGCCTCGCGATCGCTCTGGCCGAGGCCGCGATCGCCGGCGGCGTCGGCGCCGGGCTCGACCTGGCCGACGACGCGCTCACGCTCTTCGGCGAAGGCGGCGGCCGCGCGATCCTCGCCTCGAGCGAGGAGCTCCCGTTCCCCCGCATCGGGTCCGTCGGCGGCGCTACGCTCCTCGGTGTCCGGATCGACGACCTGCGGCATTCCTACGAGGTGAGTCCCTGATGTGCGGTGTATTCGGCATTCGCGCCCCCGAGCGTGACGTCGCGCGCGTCACGTTCTTCGGCCTGTTCGCGCTTCAGCACCGGGGCCAGGAGTCGGCGGGAATCGCCGTCTCGGACCGCGGCCGCCTGACCGTCCTGCGCGACATGGGCCTCGTCGCCCAGGTCTTCGACGAGCAGAACCTGAGCGGCCTCCAGGGCGAGGTCGCGATCGGCCACACCCGCTACTCGACGACCGGCTCGACGCACTGGACGAACGCGCAGCCGATCGTCCAGCACGGACGCTCGCGGGTCGTGACCCTCGGTCACAACGGGAACCTGACGAACGCCCAGGAGCTGCGCGAGGAGCTGGCCGCGGACGGCGTCACGCTCTCGACGACGTCCGACACCGAGGTCATCGCGGCGCTGATCGCCAACGACTCCGCCCCGCTCGACGAGGCCGTCGCGAATGCGATGCGGCGGCTCGAGGGCGCGTACACGATCGTCGCGCTCGCCGAGGGCAAGCTGGTCGGCTTCCGCGATCCACACGGCTTCCGCCCGCTCAACCTGGGCCGGATCGACGGCGATCCGGTGCTCGCCTCGGAGACGTGCGCGCTCGACCTCGTCGGGGCGACGCACGAGCGCGAGGTGGCACCCGGCGAGCTCGTCCTCGTCGACGAGAACGGCGTCGCGGCGACGCAGGCCGTCCCGCAGGCCGGTGCAGGCGCGCTCTGCCTGTTCGAGTTCATCTATCTCGCCCGACCCGACTCGACGCTGGCCGGGATCGAGGTGCACGCGGCGCGCGTGAAGATGGGCGAGCGGCTCGCGGCCGAGGCGCCCGTCGAAGCGGACCTCGTGATGCCCGCTCCCGACTCGGGCACCCCTGCGGCGATCGGCTTCTCGCGGGCGAGCGGCATCCCGTTCTCCGAGGGCCTGATCAAGAACCGCTACGTCGGCCGCACGTTCATCGAGCCCGACCAGGGTCTGCGCGAGCAGGGCATCCGCCTGAAGTTCAATCCGCTCTCGGAGGTGGCCGGCAAGCGCGTCGTCCTCGTCGACGACTCGATCGTGCGCGGCAACACGATGCGGCAGATCGTCGCGCTCCTCTTCGACGCGGGCGCCCAGGAGGTGCACGTCCGCGTCTCGTCGCCGCCGATCGTCTCGCCGTGCTTCTACGGGATCGACTTCGCCGACGAGGAGCAGCTCGTCGCCTCGTCGCGCACCGTCGCGGAGGTCCGGGAGCAGATCGGCGCGACGTCGCTCGCGTACATCTCGCTCGAGGGCGTCCAGGCCGCGACGATGAGGCCCGAGAACGAGTTCTGCCGCGCGTGCTTCACGCGGACGTACCCGACGCGCGTGCCGGCCGACAAGACGCTCGCGAAGTTCCGTTTTGAGCCTAGTCGCGCGTAACGGAACCTATTAGCATCTCGCTGGCGTGATGACCGCCCGCCGTCTCGTCGTGCTGCTCGCGCTCGCCGCGAGCGTCCTCGCGGTCCAGTCCGCAACCGCATCGAACAGCCCGAACATGCGGATCGACTACAGCCTGATCGACACGTTCGGGGGCCGAACGCACTCGGACATCGCGTTCTGGGGCAACATCGCGGTCGCGGGCAACTACGACGGCTTCCGGGTCTTCGACACGGACACGCATCAGCTGATCGTCAGCTACCCGTGTCGCGGCCCGCAGAACGACGTCTCGCTCTGGCCCGCCAGCAATGGACATCTGCTGGCCTTCCTCTCGAACGACACGCCCCAGACGAACGGCGCCACGGTTTGCAGCCCGAACCGGCAAAGCGACACGACCGCGTGCGGTCCGGCCTGCTTCGAGGGGATCCGCATTTTCGACCTCGCGAACCCGGCCGTGCCGCAGCTGATCAAAGCGGTCTACACCGACTGCGGCTCGCACACGCACACGCTCGTGCCCGACCTCGCGAACAACCGCGTGCTGCTTTACGTCTCCTCGTATCCGTCGAGCACGGGGCCGAACTGCCAGTCGCCGCACGCGAAGATCTCGATCGTCGCCGTGCCGCTAGACGCACCCGAAACGGCGAGCGTGATTGCGACTCCGCCGATCGACGCACCGGCGTACATCGGCGTCGGGTGTCACGACATCACCGTCTTCATGGCGATTCACAAGGCGGCCGCCTCGTGCCAGACCCAGGCGCAGCTTTGGGACATCAGCGACCCGGCCAACCCGGACACGCTGCATCCCATGCGCATCGACCGCGCCGGTGTGAACTTCTGGCACTCGGCCGAGTTCACCTGGGACGGCCAGTACCTCGTAACCGACGACGAGAGCTTCACCGGGACTTGCCAGCAGGGCAACGACGGCCAGATCTCGATCTGGCGCGTCAGCGACGGGCAGCTGATGAGCACGTACATGATCCCGCGCCCACAGGGAAACACGTACTGCTCGGTGCACAACGGGAACCTGATCCCGGTCAACGGGCGTTATCTCCTGGTCGCCGCCTGGTACGGCGGCGGGACGAGCGTGATCGATTTCACCAACCCGACCAGCCCGCACGAGATCGCCTACTACGACGCGCAGGGGAGTCCGGTAGCCAGTGATGCGTGGTCGTCCTACTGGTACAACGGGAAGATCTACACGAACGACATCAGTCGCGGTCAGGACGTCTTCGACTACGTCCTCCCGGCGAACGTGTACGGCGCCACCTTCACGCACCTGAACGCGCAGACGCAGGAAGAGCTGCTGCCGACGCTGTCCGCGACGCCGGTCCTGTCACGGCTGCTCAGATACCGGCACCGGCGGGCCCTGACGGGCCGGTGGGCCCGCCAGGCACGCCACCGACGTGTTACTGCTCGAGCACGCGCGTCGCTTTTGCGAGCCCACGGCTGACGAAGTAGCCGACGGTCACCCAGGTCGCACCCCAGACGAACCTGTCGGCGCTCACCTGGTCGTCGAAGATCGCGATCAGCGCGAAGACGAGGAGCACGAGCACGTAGACGAGCAATTCGGCGTTGCCCGGAATCGGCAACCGTGCGATGTCGAGCGTCGTCCCCGGCTGGTACCCGTACGTGCCGGTGCGGGGCGGCTGCTCGGGCTGCTCGGGCGGTGTCGCCATGCGTTCTCCTTTCAGGCCGCGTGTGGGAACCGGCCGGATCGTAAAGAAGTCAGGTCGACTCTGAGAGCTCGTGGGCGCGGCCTTTCTGCGCGGTCGCGCAGAAAGCGAGTGCCGCCCGCAGGACGGCGCGAGCCCGCGAGGAGCGGCGTCACGATGTCTCAGACAACTCCCGCGCCCGTCCGTAGCGCACGGCCCGCCGGACCGAGCGCGGGTCGAAGCCCTGCTCGAGGAGCTCCTGGCGCAGCTCTCCCTCCTCGGCGAGTCGCAGGAAGAGCCAGGCCAGCGCGCCGATCGTCACGAGCGAGCCCTCGATCATCATCACGCCCCCGGCGATCCCCTGGTCGGCGGCCGCGGACAGGCCCCACGGGCGCGAGGCCTGCTCGTAGATGCCGTAGAACGGCGTCCCCGCCCAGAGGAAGACGTTGCCGAGGATCGTTGTCGCGACCCGGACCGCGACGATGTAACCCATCTTCGCGCCCGTGCCGAACCACTCCGGGCCGGGCAGCACCTCGATCACGGTCGCCCACATCAGCGCCCCGGCCGTGAAGAACGAGACGTGCTCGAGCGCGTGCACGGACTGGTGGCGGAGTGCGGCCTCCCAGAAGATCGGCAGGTGCCAGACGTAGAGGTTGATCGCCCAGAGCGGGAGCGAGACGAACGGGTGCGTCAGGAACCGCAGGGTGCGGACCGCGCGCAGCGAGAGGAGCGGCCGAAGGATCGGCCCGGTGAGCCCCGCGACGATGCAGAGCGGCGCGAGATCGCCGAGCAGCAGGTGCTGCACCATGTGGAACGCGAACGACTCCTCCTCGCCGAGCGTCGCGATCGGCGAGACGAGCGCGACGACGAGGAGACCGATGCCGAGCGAGAAGAGGAAGTAGCGCCACTCCGCGACCGGCGTTCCCTTGCGCGAGAGCGTCCTGGCCCGCTTCCAGTAGAGGAGCGCTCCGACCGCGATCGGGACGAGCTGGAGCGGCTCGAACGACCACGTGGTCTGGGCGGAATGAGCGAGGAGCACTCGCCGAGTGTAGGCCTCCGCTTGGCGAAATAGACTCGCTGTTGTGGAGGGAAAGACGTACGAGGCCGCAGGGGTCTCGCTCGCGCTCGCCGAGTCGGTCGTCGAGCGGCTCCGCGCGGCCGTCGAGTCGACGGGCACGACGGGCTTCGGCGCATTCGCGGGCCTGTACCCGCTCGACGAGGAGCGCCTGCTCGCGGCTTCGCTGGACGGCGCGGGCACGAAGCTCGTCCTCGCGCGCAAGGCGGGACGGCTGCGCGGGATCGGAGCGGACCTCGCCGCGCACTGCGTGAACGACGTGATCACGACCGGCGCGGAACCGCTCTTCTTCCTCGACTACGTCGTCGGGCACTCCCTCGTGATGGAACAGGTGGCCGAGCTCGTCGAGGGCGCCGCCGAGACGTGCCGCGCGGCGGGCTGTGCGCTGCTCGGCGGTGAGACGGCCGAGATGCCCGGCGTCTACCGCGAGGAGGAGCTCGACTTCGCCGGCACGTGCGTGGGGCTGGTCGCGCGCGCCGACGTGATCGACGGCTCGCGGGTCGAGGCCGGGGACGTGGTGCTCGGGCTTCCGTCTCTCGGCCTGCACACGAACGGCTTCTCGCTCGTCCGCCGGCTGATCGGCGACGGCGACTTCGACGCCGACCTCCTGCTCGCGCCGCACAAGCTGTACGTCGACGATGTGCGCGAGCTGCGCCGTCGCGCCGATGTGAAGGCGCTCGCGCACGTCACCGGCGGCGGGATCCTCGGCAACCTCAGGCGCGTGCTCCCCGACGGGCGCGACGTCGAGCTCGACTGGGGATCGTGGGAGCGGCCGCCCGTCTACGCGTGGCTGAGCGAGCAGGGCGTGAGCGAGGAGGAGCAGCGGCGCGTGTTCAACGTGGGGATCGGGATGTGCGCGGTCGTTCCGGCCGTGGATGCGGGAGCGGGGCTCGTGATCGGACGCGTGACGTGATCGGCGTGCTCGTCTCGGGCGAGGGCACGAACCTGCAGGCGCTGATCGACGCGGGGCTGCCGGTCTCGGCGGTCGCCTCGAACAAGGCCGGCGCGCAGGCGCTCGAGCGGGCCGAGGCGGCCGGAATCCCGGGCGCGGCGTTCGAGCTCGACGACTACGAGAGCCGCGAGCAACGCGACGCGGCCATGGCCGACTGGCTCGTCGGGCACGGCGTGACGCTCGTCGTCTGCGCCGGGTACATGCACCTGCTCAGGCCCGCGTTCCTCGAGCGCTTCGAGCGGGTCGTGAACACGCACTCGGCGCCGCTGCCCGACTTCCCGGGCGCGCACCCGATCGAGGACGTGCTCGCGGCGGGCGTCAAGCAGACCGCGGCGACAGTCCACTACGTCGACGAGGGCGTCGACACCGGCCCGGTGATCGTGGCCGAGCCGGTCCCGGTGCGCGACGACGACACCGTCGAGACCCTGCGCGCGCGGGTCCAGGAAGTCGAGCACCGGCTGCTCCCGCAGGCGGTCAGGGAGCTGATCTCGTGATCGAGCGCGCGCTCATCTCAGCGTTCGACAAGGAGGGGCTCGCCGAGTTCGCGGCCGGCCTCGCGGAGCTGGGAGTCGAGATCGTCGCCAGCGGCGGCACCGCAGACCATCTCGCGGAGCACGGGCTCGAGGTGACGCGCGTCGAGGAGCTGACCGAGATCCCGGAGCTGCTCGGTGGGCGCGTGAAGACGCTGCACCCGCGCATCCACGCGGCGATCCTGGCGCGGCGCGACCACCCGGACGACCTCGCGGCGCTCGACGAGCACGACATCCATCCGTTCGACCTCGTCTGCGTGACCCTCTATCCGTTCACGCAGGTCGTCTCGCGGCACGGCGTCAAGGAGGAGGACGCCGTCGAGATGATCGACATCGGCGGCCCCTCGATGCTGCGCGGCGCGGCGAAGAACTTCGCCCACGTGGCGCCCGTGTGCCGCCCCGAGCGGTACGGCTCGATCCTGGCCGAGCTCCGCGAGACCGGGCGAGATCTCGCTCGAGACGCGGCGCGCGCTCGCCGCCGAGGCGTTCGCGCTCACGGCCGCGTACGAGGCCGCGATCGCGCGCTGGTTCGCCGACCGCGACGCTTTCCCGGAGCTCTTCATCCCGAGCTTCGAGAAGGTGACCGACCTCGCGTACGGGGAGAACCCGCACCAGCGCGCCGCGTACTACGCCGAGCTCGGAGCGCGTCGGCACCTGCTCTCCCGCGTGCAGCAGCTGCACGGGCGCCAGCTCTCGTTCATCAACCTGTACGACCTGAACGCGGGCCGCATCCTGCTCAGCGAGTTCGAGCTGCCCGCCTGCGTGATCGTCAAGCATGCAAACCCGTGCGGCGTTGCCGTCGCGGGATCGATCGAAGAGGCCTACGACCGGGCGCTCGCCGCCGATCCGATGTCCGCGTTCGGGATGGTCTGCGTCCTCAACCGGCCGGTCGGCGCGGAGCTCGGCGGGCAGATCGCGAACCAGTTCGTCGACGTGCTGTTGGCGCCCGACTACGACGAGGCCGCCCTCGAGGCGCTGCGCCAGAAGCCGGACACGAGGATCCTCGTCGACCGCGAGCGGCGCCGCTTCGACCACGGCGAGAAGGACTACAAGCGCGTCTACGGCGGCCTGCTCGTCCAGGATCGTGACTGGGACGTGCAGGACCGCGAGACGATGGAGGTCGTCACGGGGTCCGTCTCGGAGGACGGGTGGGGCGACCTGCTCTTCGCGTGGCGCGTGTGCAAGAACGTGACGTCGAACGCGATCGTGATCGCGAAGGGGCTGCAGACGCTCGGCATCGGGGCGGGTCAGACGAGCCGAGTGGACGCGGTCCGCATCGCCGTCGACAAGGCGCGTGCCCACGGGCACGACCTCACCGGCGCCGTGCTCGCCTCGGACGCGTTCTTCCCGTTCCCGGACGGCCCGCAGATCGCGCTCGACGCGGGCGTGACGGCGATCATCCAACCGGGCGGCTCGAAGCGCGACCCTGAGGTGATTGACGCGGTCGAGAACGCCGGCGCGACGATGGTCTTCACGAACCGCCGCCACTTCCGCCACTAGCCCGGTGGCCGGGGAGAGGAAGATCCAGGTCCGTTTCGCGCGTCATATGGGCCAGCTAGAAGAGGTCGTCCGTTTCTACCGCGACGCGCTCGGACTCCCGGAAATCGGGCGCTTCGACGACCACGACGGATACGACGGGGTCTTCCTGGGCCTGCCCGGGACCGGCGCGCACCTCGAGTTCACGAGCGGCCCGGGTCATGAGCTGCCGGAGCCGCACCCGGAGACGCTGCTCGTTCTCTACCTCGGCAGCGGGGAGGCGGTCGAGGAAGCCTGCCTGCGTCTCGGCGCAGAGCCGGTCGAGCCTGGGAACCCGTACTGGAAGCAACACGGAGTCACGCTCGTCGACCCGGACGGCTTCCGTATCGTCCTCGTCCCGGAGTCGTGGCCGTAACCCGCGTGGGGTCAGACCCCGTCAAGGAAGTGGAACACTTCGTCCACAGCCCGACGTAACGACGCGGTGGCTGGACCGCCGCCTGTCCGTGCGGGACGATCCGTTTGTAAGGGGGTCTGACCCCGTGGGGTGGCACTAAGCTTTCGACGCATGGCGCGCGAGTACCCGACCGTTCTCGACCTCGTCGGCCACACGCCGCTCGCGCGGCTCCAGCGCATCGTTCCCGACGACGCGGCGACCGTGCTCGCCAAGCTCGAGTACATCAGCCCCGGCGGGTCGGTCAAGGACCGGATCGGGATCAAGCTGATCGAGAAGGCCGAGCGCGAAGGAAAGCTGAAGCCCGGCGGGACGATCATCGAGCCCACGTCCGGGAACACCGGAGTCGGCCTCGCGATCGCGGCCGCGATCAAGGGCTACCACTGTATCTTCGTCATGCCCGACAAGATGAGCCAGGAGAAGATCTCGCTCCTGCGCGCCTACGGAGCCGAGGTCGTGATCTGCCCGTACGCGGTCGCCCCGGAGTCCCCGGAGAGCTACTACTCGGTCTCCGACCGGCTCGCGGAGGAGATCCCGGGCGCCTACAAGCCCGACCAGTACACGAACCAAGGCAACCCGCAGGCCCACTACGAGACGACCGGACCCGAGATCTGGGAGCAGACGGACGGCGAGGTCGACGCGCTCGTGATCGCGGTCGGAACCGGCGGCACGATCTCCGGCACGGGGCGCTACCTGAAGGAGCAGAAGCCGGGCCTGATCGTCGTCGGCGCAGACCCCGAGGGCTCGATCTACACCTCCGGCGAGCAGGACATGCACCCCTACCTCGTCGAGGGCGTCGGCGAGGACTTCTACCCGGAGACGTTCGACAAGGACATCGTCGACCAGTGGGTGACCGTGACCGACAAGGACTCGTTCCTGACGGCCAGGCGCATGGCCCGAGAGGAGGGCCTGCTGATCGGCGGCTCCGGCGGAACGGCCGTGCACGCCGCGATCGAGGTCGCGAAGCAGCTCGGCAAGGGGAAGGTCGTCGTCACGCTAATCCCCGACAGTGGCCGGCCCTACCTCTCGAAGTTCTACGACGACAACTACATGCTCGAGCTCGGCTTCCTCGAGCGCGATGAGCCCTCACCGAGCGTGGCCGAGGTGCTGAACGCGAAGAAGACCGAGGAGCCGAACATCCCGGACCTGATCACGATCTCCTCGCACCAGAAGGTCGGCGACGCGATCGACCTCATGCAGCGCTACTCGATCTCGCAGCTGCCGGTCGTGCGCGACGGCGAGCTCGACTCGCTGGCGGACGTGATCGGATCGCTCCAGGACCGCGACCTGCTCGACCGCGTCTTCAAGAACCCGGACGCGCTGCACGAGAGCGTCGGCGCCGCGATGCAGCCTCCCCTGGCCGCGATCGACGCGGACGAGAAGCTGGACGAGGTCTTCTCGACGCTGAGCGGCGGACGGGCGAACGCCGTCGTCGTCGCCGAGGGCGGGAAGCCGATCGGCGTCCTGACCCGGACCGACCTCCTGGAGTACCTGGCGCACAGACGGTGAGCGAGGTCACACCGGCCGAGGCCCGCCGCATCGCCGTGCGGGCGCAGCTGCTCGACGGCTCCGCGCAGGGCGTGCTGGACACGGTTCGGCGCCTCGGCCGCCTGCAGATCGACCCGATCTCGACCGTCGCGCCGCCGCAGTACCTCGTTCTCTGGAGCCGGCTCGGCCCGTACGACCGCGCAGAGCTCGACCGGCTCCTCTGGGAGGAACGGAAGCTCTTCGAATGGAAAGCGTTCATCTATCCGATCGAGGACCTGCCGCTCGTGCAGGCTCTCATGCGCGCGCCCTGGGGCGACGCCAAGTGGCAGCAGTGGCAGAAGGACTTCATGAAGGAGCAGTCCGGGCTTCGGCGCTACATCCTGCGCGAGCTCGAGCGAGACGGCCCGCTGCCTTCGCGCGAGCTCGAGCACCACGCCGCGCGGCTCGATGAGAAGACGGTCTGGTGGGGAACCCGCGCGCAGATGACGTGGATGCTCGAGCTCCTGCACACACGCGGACGGATCGCGGTGGCCGGGCGCCTCAAGGGCCAGCGCCTGTGGGACCTCGCGGAGCGCGTCTATCCGCCGACCGAGACCGTGCCCCTGGCCGAGGCTCGGCGGATCCTCGACGAAAGGCGGTTCCGAGCGCAGGGCGTGAAGCTCGCGAGGCAGGGCTTCGTCGCGCACTCGGGCGCAAGGGACGGTCGTGTGCCCGGAACCAGGGTCACATTCCTGTCGCCCTTTGACGGCCTCGTCAAGAACCGCGACCGCGCCGAGGCGCTCTGGGACTTCTTCTACCGGCTCGAGATGTACGTCCCGAAGGCGAAGCGCGAGTACGGCTACTACGTCCTGCCGATCCTGCGCGGCGACCGGCTGATCGGCCGCATCGAACCGGCGTTCGACCGCAAGACGGGCGTGCTTCACGTGCACGGCGTCTTCGCCGAGCCCGGTGCGCCCGCGGGTGCCGGCCCCGGAATCGCGGGCGCGACCAGGCGGCTCGCGAAGTGGCTCGGAGCGACCGACATCGTCTACTCGCGCAAGGTGCCGACGATCTGGCGCTCGGCCCTTCGGTGATGGAGCTCGACCACGTCCTGATCGCGGTCTCCGACCTGGAGTCTGCCGCGCGGCAGGTCGAAGACCGGTACGCGCTGGCGTCGGTCGAGGGCGGCCGGCATCAAGGTCTGGGGACGGGCAACCGCATCGTGCCGCTCGGTGAGACCTACCTCGAGTTGGTCGCCGTCGTCGACGAAGCCGAGGCCGCCGAGAGCGGTTTTGGAAGCTGGGTGGCCGGAGGCGACCTTCCACGCCTGCTCGGTTGGTGCGTGCGAACCGACGACCTCGACTCCGTGGCCGGCCGGCTCGGCCTCGAGATCGCCGACGGCGCACGCGCTCGCCCGGACGGAACCGTGCTGCGCTGGCGAATGGCGGGCCTCGAGCGCTCCGCGGAGGAGCCCTCGCTGCCCTTCTTCATCGAGTGGGGACCCGGCACGCCGTACCCGGGCGAGGCGCTCGCGCAGTCGGCGGCGATCGACGAGCTGCGGCTCCAGGGCGATCCTCAGCTGATCGCGCAGTGGGTCGGCGACGCGAACGTTCCGCTTTCGGTCCGCGAGGGCCGGCCGGAGCTCCAGAGCGTCGTCCTGGACAAGGCCGTCCTCGACCCGGCGCTCTGGGCCTAGAATCGGGCCATGGACTTCGAGACCCGCGCGATCCACGACGGCCAGGAGCCCGATCCGACCACCGGCTCCGTCATCGTTCCGATCTACCAGACGTCGACCTACGCGCAGGACGCGGTCGGCGAGAACAAGGGCTACGACTACTCACGGGTCGCGAACCCGACCCGGACCGCGCTCCAGGTCTGCCTCGCCTCGCTCGAGAGCGCCGAGCACGGAGTCGCCTTCGCCTCGGGGATGGCGGCGGTGACCACGATCATGCACCTCGTCCACCCGAGTGAGCGAATCGTCTCGGTCAACGACGTCTACGGAGGCGTGTACCGGCTCCTGTCACAGGTCTACGGGCCGAAGGGCTACGACGTCACGTTCCTGTCCGCGGACGAGATCAACACGGACCTCTCGGCGCACATCGACGAGCGCACGCGCGTTGTCTGGCTGGAGACGCCGACGAACCCGCTCCTGAACGTGATCGACATCGAGGCCGCGGCCGAGGCGGCGCACGCCGTCGGCGCGATGGTCGTCGTCGACAACACATTCGCGAGCCCGTACCTCCAGCGGCCGCTCGAGCTCGGGGCGGACATCGTCATGCACTCGACGACGAAGTACCTCGGCGGCCACTCCGACCTGATCGGCGGGTTTGCGGCGACGAACGACCCGACGATCGCGGAGCGGCTCTACTTCCTGCAGAAGTCGCTCGGCGGGGTTCCCGGCCCGTTCGACGCGTGGCTCGTGCTGCGCGGCCTGAAGACGCTCGCCGTGCGCATGGAGCGTCATTGCGAGAACGCGCTGCGCGTCGCCGAGTACCTCGACTCGCACGACGCCGTGGAGCAGGTGCTCTACCCGGGGCTCCCGAGCCATCCCGGGCACGAGATCGCGAAGCGGCAGATGTCCGACTTCGGCGGGATGGTCTCGTTCCTCGCCGGCTCCGAGCAGGAGGCCGTCGACCTCGTCGCCCGCACGAAGGTCTGGACGCTCGCCGAGTCGCTCGGCGGGGTCGAGAGCCTGATCGAGCACCCGGCCCAGATGACGCACGCGTCGACGGCGGACTCCCCGTTCGCCGCGCCACGGAGCCTGATCCGGCTCTCCGTCGGGATCGAGTCAGCCGACGACCTGATCGCCGACCTCGAGGCGGCGCTCGTCCGCTCGACGGCAACAGCAGGAGCGTAGTGCTCCTTCCAGGCCGGCTCCTCCGACTCGAGGGGCTCGCACTCTTCGCCGGCGCGCTCGTCGTCTATTTCGACCAGGGCTACGGCTGGCTGCTGCTCGTCGTCCTTTTCCTCGCGCCGGATCTGTCCTTCGCCGGCTACCTCGCGGGCCCGAAGATCGGAGCGAGCGTTTACAACACCCTGCACACGACGATCGGACCGATCGCCCTCGCCGCGGTGGGCGTGCTCGCGGACACGGACTGGTGCGTGCAGCTGGCCCTGATCTGGCTGGCGCACATCGGGCTCGACCGGCTCCTCGGTTACGGGCTCAAGTATCCGAGCGCGTTCAAGGACACCCATCTCGACCGCGTCTAGGAGGTCGAGCGAGCGCCAGTACAGCGCCGAGGACCCGGGCGACCGCTGGACGTTCTCGGAGTCGATCGCGGATGTCGATCCTGCCGAGTGGGGCGGAACCCTGAAGAAGTGAGCGGTGTAGAGGCGGCAGAGACGCCACCTCGAAAGGAGCTCGACCGATGAAGCGCTTCCTCTTCCTGCTCGCAGCCGCCGCGCTCGTCCTGCCTGCCGCCGCCTCCGCCAAAGGACCGTCCGAGGCCAGGATCACCGGGCCCGGGCTCGACAAGCCGATCAAGATCAGCGGAACCGAGACGGACGGTTCTCCGATCATGAGCCTCGCCGAGGCCGCGGGGTTCTTCCCGGCAGCGTTCGGCCAGGAGCCGAATCCGCTGATCGCGAGACCGAAAGGCGACCTCGGGCCGAAGTACGTGATCACCTACGAGGTTCCGGGCGGCAACTTCAGCAACTTCACGATCCGTCAGGACCTCTATCCGTACGCCGCGAGGTCGTACGCGCTGACGTACACGAAGCCCGGCCAGCCGATCTTCGACATGCAGACCAAGGGCGGCTGGTGGACCGACCAGAGGCTGAAGGGCGTGCTCGTCGCTGCCGGCCTTCCGAAGAGCGCGCCCGCGGAGAAGGCCAGGACGTCGAGCTCTGCCGGGTTCTTCTCGACCGGGAAGATCGGAGCCTTCGTGCTCGTCTTGTTCGGAATCGGAGCAGCGGCAGTGCTCACGAGACGCCACCTCCGGGGCACCGCCACCTAGCTCTGACTTCTAGGATCCGGCGCGTGACGACGGTCGCGCCGGATCCTCTTGATTTGCACCACGAGGGTGCGGAGCGCGTGATCGGCGTCTACCTGCTCGAGACCGAGGACGGGCTCGCGCTCCAGGACTGCGGGCCGTCGACCTGCATCAGAAAGCTCAAGGAGCAGCTGGCCGAGCGCGCGCTCGTGCTGAGCGACGTGCGCCACCTGCTGCTTTCGCACATCCACCTCGACCACGCCGGCGCCGCGGGCACTCTCGTTCGGGAGCATCCGGGCCTCCAGGTGCACGTTTCGGAGATCGGGGCGCCGCACCTCGTCGATCCGTCGCGGCTCGAGTCGAGCGCGCGCCGGCTGTACGGCGACGACTTCGACCGCCTCTGGGGCGAGCTCGCGCCGGTTCCGGAAGAGAACGTGCACGTCGTCGGCTCGTCGGTGCTCGGGCTCGAGTGCTTCCCGTCTCCCGGCCATGCGGGACATCACGTCTGCTACGTCGACGGTGCAGGGACGATCTACACGGGCGACGCGGCGGGGGTCCGGATCCTGCCCGAGCGCCCCGTCTGGCCCGTCTCTCCGCCGCCCGAGATCGACCTCGACGCCTGGGAGCGCACGATCGACGAGCTCGAGGCGCGCGCACCGGAGCGGCTCGCGCTCATCCACTTCGGCGTCGTTGACCAGCCCCGCGACCACCTGCGCCGACTGCGCCGCCAGCTCCGTATCTGGAGCCAGCGTGTCCGGCAGGGCCTGAGCGAGGAAGCGTTCGTCGAGGCCGTGCGCGGGGACCTCGAAGAGGAGGCCGGCGATGCGCCGTACTACGAGCGCGCCGCCCCGCTCTGGCAGTCGTACCGCGGCCTCAGGCGCTACTGGGACAAGCAGCTGGCTGGCAACGCCGACTAGCTCGAGCGGCTCGGCCGCGCACGGCGCCGGTTCAACTCGGCCCAGCCACGCGCCTCGAGCTCACGCAGTCTCTGCACAGTCGCCGCGCGCTCGACCTGACGCCTACTCGGTTCCTTCTGGCCCTTCCCTTTCATCGTCCTCCGTCTGCTCACGCTCAGGTCAATGCGGCTCGGTAGGCGTTCTCGTAGTCGCGCACCATGCGCTCCGGCGCGAAGCGTTCCTCGACGTATGCGCGGCACTCCATCGGATCGAGCTCGTCGGCGCGCTCCAGGGACTCCGCCATCTCCCGGATGTTCTCGACGATGATCCCGCTCCGCCCGTCGTCGATCACCTCGGGCACCGCGCCGTGGCGGGTCGCGATCACGGGCGTCCCGCACGCCATCGACTCGATCATGACGAGCCCGAACGGCTCCTCCCACTCGATCGGGAAGAGCGTGGCGCGCGCGTCCTGGAGCAACTCGACCTTCTCGCCGTGCGTGACCTCGCCGAGGTACTCGATCCCCCCGTGCCCGACGTGCGGCTCGACGAACTCGGCGAAGTACTGCCGCTCCTTCGGCTCGCGGTTCTTGCCGGCCATCTTCAACGGCAGGCCCAGTTCCATCGCCACGGCGATCGCCCGGTGCGCGCCCTTGTCCGGGCTGAACCTGCCCAGGAAGAGCAGGTAGTCGCCGCGGTGCGGTTTGCACGGGTAGAGCGAGAGGTCGATCGCGTTCGGGATCGTCGCCGCCCACGGCAGGTCGGGCATGGGACGCCGCTGGTTCTCGGAGATCGAGATCAGCCTCACGCCCGGCGAGACCTTGGCGATCGACCCGTACGCGTCCTGCGCCTCGTGCGTGTCGAGCGGCCCGTGCACCGTGTGCAGGACCGGAGTCTCGACCAGGCCGCCGAGCGCGGCTGCCGGGATCCCCGAGTGGTCGTTGATCACGTCGAACTCGTCCGCGCGCGTGTAGCAGGCGAACGCGTGGCGCATCTCCGGGAGCGTCCGCCCGATCAGCTCGCTCGGCGCCTCCTCGAAGATGTACGACAGGTTCGCCTTCGTCAGCGAGTCGCCGGATGCGAAGAGCGTCACATCGTGGCCTGCGTCGACGAGCCCGTCCGCGAGCAGAGAGACGATGAGCTCGATGCCCCCATAGCCGGTCGGCGGCACGGCGAACCAGACCGGAGATAGAACAGCGATGCGCATGCTCACGCGGATAGTTTGACTTGAACGGCTCGACCGGTCATTTCAGACGGACGGCCGGGGAACCCCGTCCGTCCTGAGGCGGCACCGCAAGCGGGGCCTCAGTCACTCATGCGGTTCGACCCGAACGATGCCATCCTCGACGCGCGCGTCCCAACTCTTGTCGAACGCGCGGATCCCGCTGAGCCGCAATGCTCCGGCCCAGGAGGGGAGCTCGAGCGGGAGCACGGAGCGCAGCTGGTGGTTCCTGCGGTCGGGTCGGAGCCCGAGCAGGATCTGCAGCAGCAGCACCGGAGCGCCCGCCGCCCACGCCTGGGGGCGCGCCGCCGTCGGATACGCGATCGGGAACGGCGTCTCCGCGCGCGGGAGGCCGGCGAAGACCTCCGGCAGCTGGTACTCGAAATGGCCGGCCGCGTTCAGCATGCGGCGGATGATCCGCTGCGCCTCCGGCCAGCGCGAGTAGTTGGCGAGGCCCCACGCGATGAGCGAGTTGTCGTGGGGCCAGACCGTGCCGTTGTGGTACGAGAGCGGGTTGAAGCCGCCGTCCGCGTCGGACATCGTCCTCACGCCCCAGCCCGACCAGAGGTGCGGCCCCATCAGGCGGTCGACGACCGCGTCGACCTTCGTCGGCGGGACGATCCCGCTCCAGAGCAGGTGGCCGATGTTCGAGCAGAGCGAGTCGACCTGTTTCTTGTCTCCGTCCAGCGCGAGCACGTAGAAGCCGCCGCGGTCCTCGTTCCAGAACGCCTCGTCGAAGCGGGCGCGCAGCTCGTCCGCCTCGCGGTCGAGGCGCTCCGCCAGGTCGCGCTCGCGCCAGACCTCGCGTGCGAGCTCCGCCAGGCGGCGCTTGGCGTCGTAGACGTAGCCCTGGGCCTCGACCGGGGCGATCGGCGGGTCCGCGAGCGACCCGTCCGAGTAGCGCTGCGAGTCCCAGGAGTCCTTCCACGACTGGTTGGCGAGGCCAGTCTCGCTGCGCCGCTCGTACTCGACGAAGCCGTCGCCGTCGCGATCGCCGTACTCGTCGATCCAGGCGAGCGCGCGCAGCGCCGGCTCCTTGAAGCGGCGCACGAGAGCCGCGTCGTCGGTCCAGCGCCAGACCTCCGAGAGCAGAATCAGGTAGAGCGGCGTCGCGTCGATCGTCCCGTAGTAGCGCTCGAACCAGTTGCGCGCCGCCTTCCCGCGGCGCAGCTCGTGGACGATCTTCCCCGGCTCGGCGTCGATCGACGGGTCGTCCTCGACCGCTTGCAGGCCGGCCAGCACCTCGAGTGCGCTCCAGGCGAGCTCGGGTCCGAAGAGAAGCGTCTGCAGGCACGTGATGATCGTGTCCCGCCCGAACACGGTCATGAACCACGGCATCCCTGCGGCCGGAAGGTTCCCGAACCCGCCCGCGCCCTGCAGCCGAAGCGACGCGAGGTCGGCGACGGAGCGCGGGAACGCGTGATCGAGGTCGTCCCACGACGCGCGCAGCCTCGGCACACGCAGGTTCCAGGCCGCGAGCGAAGCCTCGATCCGGTCTCGCTCCTCGCCGAACCGCTGCTGCACCACGTGCGGGCCTAGTTCGCCCCCGTCGAGCGACGGCACGACGTCGAAGCCGAGCTCCCACGACGCGCGCGGCTCGAGCTCGATCCAGAAGCGCACTCTGTCCGACTCGACGAGCCCGCGCTGCGTGAGGATGATCTGGGTGCGCGCGAGGCCGCCGTCGTCGACGAGCACGAACTGGTTCTCGCTCTCCTCATAGGCCACCTCGACCTCGGGCGGCAGTGCCCCCGCCTTCTCCGGGTCGCCGAGCGCGAAGTCGTAGTTCTTGACCGCGAAGATGTCCGCGAAGTCGTTGCCGAACGCGAGCGCGAGCTCGAGCGAGACGGGCTTGCGCGTCTGGTTCTGGACGATGATCCGGTCCTGCATGCCCTCGCCGACGAAGCGGTGGCGCGCGATCGAGACCGAGTCCTGCCGCAGCCCCTCGGCAGGCGGGTTGCGCAGGAAGTAGGCAGCCGAGTAGTACTCGGCCTTACCGGCGGAGAGCAGCAACGGCCGGGCGCCGTTGATCGTCAGCTCGAGCCTCGAGAGGAAACGGGTGTCGAACGCGAACAGCCCGCTCGCGGTGAACGTGAAGTCCCCGTTCTCGTCGCTGATGCAGAAGTTCGATCCTTCGAGGATCGTGATCGCCACTCAGGCGTCCTCCCGGACGATCTTCGTCGGCGTCGACTGAGCGAGCGCCTTGACGACGAGCTCGTCGACGTTCAGGTGCGGGGGACGCGTGACCGCAAACAGGACGCACTCGGCGATGTCCTCAGGCGTCAGCGGCTCGACTCGCTCGTAGACGGCCTTCGCCTGAGCTTCGTCTCCACGGAAGCGCACCTTCGAGAACTCAGTCTCGGTGAGGCCGGGGTCGACGACGGTCAAGTGGATCGGGCGCCCAAGCAGGTCCTCGCGCAAGGCGTAGGTGAACCCGCGGACTGCGTACTTCGAGGCGATATAGACGGCAGCGTTCGCGTAGGCCTGCCGGCCGGCGATCGAGCCGATGTTGACGATGTGACCTCCGTCGCGGATGTGCGGAAGGGAGAGCCGGGTCAGGCGCAGGAGGCCGAGCACGTTCGTCTCGATCACCGTCGCCTCGTCCTCCGCGTTCGACTCCCAGAACGGCTCGCGCCCCAGGCTCAGGCCAGCGTTGTTGACGAGAATGTCGATTCCCCCGAGGTCAGCCACAGCGCGCTCGACGAACCGTTGGGAGCTCTCCTCGTCCCGGACGTCGAGGTCGAACGCGTAGAAGCCGTCGCGGTCCGGGAGCAGCTCGACGCGGCGTGCGCCGACCGCGACCCTCGCGCCGGCATCCGCGAGCGCGTGCGCGGTGGCTGCACCGATCCCGCTCGAGGCGCCGGTGACGACAGCCGTCTTGTCCTCGAGTGAGGCCAAGTGGCGAACCTTAACGGCGCCGAGGCTTACTGGAAGAGACCGAGGCGGAGCGCCGTCGCGACCGCATGCGTGCGGGTGCGCGCGTTGAGCCGCTCGCAGGCCTTGCGCACGTGCGTCCGCACGGTCTCGGGGCTGATCGTCAGCCGGCTGCCGATCTCCGCGTGCGACAGGCCGTCCGCGAGATGGGCGAGCACCTCCGCCTCGCGCGGCGTGAGCGCCGGCTTGCTCGCCGCGCCGTTGAGCATGACCGGCGCGAGCGCGGGATCGACGTAGCGCTGTCCGGCGCAGATCGTCTCGAGCGCCTGTGCCAGGTCGGCGAGCGGTGCGTCCTTGAGGATCAGCGCGTGGGCTCCGGCGTCGAAGACGGCGCCGACGATGCTCCGGTCGGTATCCGCGGTGTAGACGGCGATCAGCGTGTCGGGCGCTGCCTTCCGAATCTGCTCGAGGAGCTCGACGCCCCCGAGGTGCGGCATGCGGTAGTCGACGAGCGCGATGTCTGGCTCCGTGGCCTTGACGTCGGCGACAGCGGCCACGCCGTCACGGGAGCGGCCGACAACCTCGTACCCATGGCTCTCCAGGAAGTCCGAGACGGCTGCGACGAGCGCGGGGTGGTCGTCCGCAACGAGGCAGCGATACTGACGGCTCACTGCGCGGCCTCTCCGAGGTGCCCGCGGCGGTTACGGCGCGCCTTCCGCCCCGGGAAGCGTAGGACGGCGGCGCCCGGAGGCCGCTCGGCGATCTCGAGGCCGTCGCGCGCGAAACTGATCGCGCCGCTCTCAACAAGCCTCAGGACATGGTCGACGATCGTCGGATCCCACTGGCTGCCGCGGCCACGCTCGAGCTCGCGGACGATCTGCTCCTGGGGCAGGGACTTGCGGTACACGCGGCTCGCGGACATGGCCTCGACGGCGTCGGCCACGCCCATGATCCGGGCTCCGAGCGGGATCCTCTCGCCGGTCAGGCCGTCCGGATAGCCAAGCCCGTCCCAGCGCTCGTGGTGGTGGCGCACGATCGGGCGCACCGCCGCGAGCAGTTCCAGCGGCTCGAGGAGGTGGTCTCCGATCTCGGCGTGCGCGCGCATGAGCGAGCTCTCCTCGGCCGTCAGCGCCGACGGCTTCAGCAACACGCTGTCGGGGATGCCGATCTTGCCCACGTCGTGCAGCAGCGCGCCCAGACGGATGGTCTCGATTTCCCTCTCCCCGAGGCCGACCTCGGCAGCGAGGCGCGTCGCGAGCCGGGTCAGACGCTCCGCGTGGCCGCGCATCCCCTCCGCGCGGGCCTCGATCGCGTTTGCGAGCGCGCTCGTCAGCGTCGGCGCCAGCAGGCGCTCCCGGAGGTCGCGCTCGGTTCGGCCGGCTCGGTCGAGCGCCTTCGCCAGCGCCAGCTCGAGCTCGGTCTGCGTGAACGGCTTGCCGACGAACCCGTCCGCGCCGCGGGCGAGCGCCTCGCTCAGGTCGTCGCGGGTGGTCGCGCCCGTCACGAGCACGATCGGCAGGTTCGGCCGCCGTATGCGCATGGTCTCTAGCAGCTCGAGCCCCGACCCGTCGGGCATGAACACGTCCGTGATCACGACGCGAATGCTCTCGTCGGCGAAGAGCTCCAGGGCCTCGGCTGCCGTCGACGCGCAGACGACCTCGTAACCCGACCCGGCGAGCATGGCCGCGATCACCTCGCGAACGACGGCCTCGTCGTCGATGACGAGAACTTTCGTCACGACGCGTCTCCGGCGAGTGGGAGTCTGAGGACGAACGTCGCGCCCGTGCCGACGGAGACGACGCTCAGGACGCCACCGTGCGCGCGAGCGATCTCGAAGCTCGCCGCGAGCCCGAGCCCGGTGCCCGCTTTCGTCGTCGTGAACGGCTCGAACAGGTGGTTGCGGATGGACGGATCGATCCCGTCGCCGGTGTCCGTGACGCTCGCGACGGCCCACGCTCCTTGGCGCTCGAGCCGAACGGTCACAGTGCCTTCCCCGGTGAGCGCCTGCTGCGCGTTGACGAGCAGGCTCAGGAAGACCTGGCTCAACCGGGCGGGGCTGCCGTGGACGTCGAGCGGCTCGCGGCAATACTCCTCGCGCAGATCGACGTTCTTGTCCGCGTTCGTGCAGCGGACGAGCTCGACGGCGTCCTCGGAGATCCTGTGCAGCGAGACTGTCCCGACGTCGTCGGGCTCGGCGCGGGCGAATCGCAGCAGCGAATGTGTGATCTGCTTGATCTCGAGCCCGCTCTGCCGAACGAGAAGCAGCCGGTCGTGCTCGGGCGATCCCGGCTCGAGGTCGGCGAGCAGAACGTCGACGAGGCCGAGCATCCCGAAGAGCGGGTTGTTGATCTCGTGCGCGAGCCCCCGGACGAGCTCTCCGAGCGAGCCGAGCCGGCCCGCCTCGAGGAGGGCTTCTCGTTCGGGAGTGGCTGAATCCGCGCCGTAGAACGGCGAAGCGGCTGCGGCGTGCTGCATCGGTGTAGGTATCGGATGGAAACGCCTCCGGCTGTAGCGCTCCGCGGGTGGCTTGACCGTGCTCACCGAGAGGCGTAGCGTCGAGGAAGACTCGGTACGGGGAGGGCGAATGGTGCTCGGCGGCGACTCTCCTGCGGCAGCGGCATCCGTTCGGATCGGCGGCTACTCGCTCGAGGTCGGGCCGGTTGGCGGGTCGTTCGCCCATTTCGAGCCGGAGCGGGAGGCCGCGAATGCCGACGAGCTGCGGGCTGGGCTCGCGGACGAGGTGGAGGGCCGCCCGCCCGCGGTCGTGGCGTTCGAAACCGGCGCGTCGGAGGTCACGAGCCGGATCGAGGAGGCGGACAGGGTCTTTCGGGCCGCCGCTGGTGGCCAGCTCCTCGACCCGGGACTGATCACCGGTGAGATCGGCTCGCTGCTCGACCTCGCCGGACGCCTCGACCGGAGCGGCCGGTTCGGGGAGCAGCTCGAGGTCATGCGCTCCGTCAACCGCTTGGCGGTTCTCGGCTTGCGTTGGCTCGAGCTCGTCCGCGCGCTCCGGTCGCTCCTGAGCTCGGCGCAGGCCGCCGCGCACCTGCCCGGACAGGCGTGGGCGCACCACGAGCTTGGGTCGCTCCATCTCTGCGCCGGGGAGCCCGAGAAGGCGGAGGGGCACCTGCGCGAGGCGCTCCGGATCGAGGACGAGCTCGGCGACTCGGTCGGCCGGTGCGCGACGCGCCACAACCTCGACTCCGCCCGCCGCGACCGAGCGCAGGGAGGCGGAAGAGGTTACCGACGGGCCGTGCGGATGGCCGCGCTCGCGGTCGTGCTCCTGCTCCTCGGCAGTGCTGCGACAGGAATCGCGCTCGCCATTCACGGCGGCGGCAATCCTGCGCCGACTGTGCCTACGGATGCTCCTCCGCCGCCGCAACCCCCGCCGCCGCCTCCGCCTCCGGTCCCGCCGCCGCCGCCTGCACCGCCACCAGCGGCGCCTCCTCCTCCACCACCGCCGGCGCCTCCTCCGCCTCCACCTCCACCTCCACCACCGCCGCCGCCGCCACCACCACCACCACCATCGCCGCCGCCGCGGATCCCGATCCCGATTCCGGTGCCCCCGCTTGCTCCACCGCCGCCCCCGCCTGGATAAGGCGCCTCTCCCTCGCTAGCGCGGGACAGCTCATGATGGGCCATGGCATTGTGGCTGGCGGTCTCGTTCGCGCTGGCGTTCGCGGTCACGAACGGCTTCCACGACGCGGCGAACGCGATCGCGACGCTCGTGGCGACAAGGGGCGCACGGCCGGCACAGGCCGTTCTGCTGTCGGCGGTCTTCAACATGCTGGGGGCGCTGCTGGTCGGTACGGCGGTGGCGGACACGATCGCCGGGATCGTGACGGTCTCGGGACCGGATGCGGTGGCCGTGATCGGCTCCGGTGTGCTCGGGGCCGTTGTCTGGAACCTCCTGACCTGGTGGCGCGCCTTGCCATCGAGTTCTGCACATGCTCTCGTCGGCGGGCTCGTCGGCTCTGCTCTCGCAGCGGACGGAGGCGGCGCGGTGAACTGGGGCGGCCTGGACGGTTGGAGGCCGGTCGGTGTGGTCGGAGTCTTGATCGCGCTGGCGCTGTCTCCGCTGATCGGGTTCGTCTCGGGGGCGTTTCTGATCAGGCTTGATCGGCGTCTGCTCAGGCGCGCGACTTGGCGGGTCAATACGCCGATCAGGTCAGGTGAATGGGGGATGACGGCAGCGCTCTCCTTCAGCCACGGCGCGAACGATGCGCAGAAGGCGATGGGGGTGATCGCCGCGCTCTTGCTCGCGGCAGGTCGCGAACAGACGTTGACGGTGCCGGTCTGGGTGAAGCTCGGTTGCGGTGCTGCGCTGACCGTGGGCACCCTGCTGGGCGGGTGGCGGATCGTGCGCACCGTCGGCCGCGGGATCATTCGCCTCGGGCCGCTCGACGCGTTTGCGAGCCAGACCGCATCGACGGCTGTGATCCTGCCTGCGTCCTTCGCGGGCGCGCCGGTGTCGACGACACACGTCGTCGCGTCGTCGGTCGTGGGCATCGGTGCGGGGCGGCGGCGCTGGCGCCACGTGCGCTGGACGGTCGTCCGTGCGATGGGTTTTGCCTGGCTGTTGACGCTTCCCGCCGCCGGTGTGCTGGGAGCGGTTAGCGTCCTCGTTTGGACAGAGCTCGGATGAGAATGCGCCGCTGGTTCCTGCCGGAAACCCCCGATCTGCTCGCGATGCTCGACAAGCAGGTCGTGATCACGGTCGAAGGGATGCGGGCACTCGTGGCGTGGGCGGACGGAGATGCGGCAGCGGTCGATCGGCTGCGCGACTGCGAGCACCGCGCCGACGACTCCAAGCGCGAGCTCCGTGCCGCATTGACCACTGCCTTCACAACCCCGCTCGAGCCCGAGGACATCTTCGAGCTCTCACGCGGGCTCGACCGGGTGCTGAACAACGCGAAGAATGCCGTGCGCGAGGCGGAAGTGATGCAGACGGCGCCCGACGGCGCGATCGCGGAGATGGCCGCCGAGCTCGCAGACGGGGTGGCGCACCTCTCCGATGCATTCGCCGCGCTCGGCAGGGGCCGGGACCGCACCGCGCTCGCCACCGAGGCGGCTACCCGGGCGGCCAAGAGCCAGAGCCGGCTCGAGCATGTCTACCGGCGCGCGATGTCGGACCTGGTCGCTGTCGATGACCTGCGCGAGGTGGCCGCGAAACGGGAGCTGTACCGTCGCCTCGCCCGCACGAGCGAAGACCTGCGCGAAGTCGCCGAGCGTGTCTGGTACTCGGTACTCAAAGAGAGCTGAGGAGCTCGAGGCGACCAGTCGGAGCGTTGACACGCCACTCCACGGTCGCGCGCCAGACCCGCGGTGCTACTGCGGTACCGGATGCCGCTCGGGGAATCCGGCTAGTGCTCGTGCGATGTCGAGTGTCGAAAGCACGCCGACCGGACGGGCCGATCGCGGCTCGACCACGATCAGGTGCGAGACCTCGTGCTCGACCATGAGCTGCGCGGCATGCACCAGCTCCTCGCCGGCCGTCACAGTCAGGACCGGCGTGGCGGCGATCGTCCGCGCTGCCTGCTCGTCGAGGTCGCCAGCCTGAGCCGCGCGGAGCAGGTCGGCGTCCGAGATGACACCCCACACACTTCCGCCGGGAAGCTCCTCCGCTCCGTGCGCGGTGACGAGAATCGCATGCACCCGGTACGTCGCCATCATGCGCGCGACTGTTCGAAGCGGCATGTCGAGCGAACAAGAAATCAGACCGGGATGCATCGCGTCGACGACGCGAAGCTGTCCAAGAGCAGGGTACGTCTGTGCCATTGAACGGGACATCAGGCTTCGCCTCAAGGGTCGTGGATGAGCACCGGCTCATCGTCGGCGTCTCCAGCGCGTTGGATGACAGCATCAGCGCCCGGGTAGAAAAGCGCCTCGCGGCCATCGTCCCACCGCACTCGGTAGTGCTCGTGCTCGGCGGTTCCGAGAACCTCGAGAATCTCGCCCTTGCGGCGGGGCTCGCCGAGCCGGTGCTCATGAATCACGATCAGGTCGCCAACGTGTGCGCTCTGTGAATGCGCCATCGCAACCTCCTTCCGTCTGACTGTTCGAAGGATCGCGCCGGGGATGGGTCGGCGGCATCGGGGCTGCCACTGACCGTCGTCCGCGCTTTCCCGTCGAGCTGGCTGCGTACACGAGTTGCCGTCGCTGCTCTGAGGCCTCGTGCACCCGGTCACGCTTCGATCTCCTCGAGGCTCGCGGCCTCTGCACCGCTGCACCCTCACGCCTAATCCACGCAGACGTCGCCGATTCGGGCTTTCGAGAGACGGAGCAGGTCTTCCGTGGCCACCCGGACCGACTCGTCGTGACTGCCTGCCTCGAAGACGAGCCGCTCGCGCTCGGCGAGCCGTCGGTCGACGATGATCGCGTCGCCGGCCGGCCCACCCAGCGGCGGAACCGCTCCGAGCTCGAACTCGGGATAGGCGGCGGCGAGCTCGGCTTCCGTCGCCAGCCGGGCGTCGGTATCCACGTCGAGGAGCGCGCGCACCTTGCTCAGGGCGACTCGCTCGGACGCGGGAACCACGACCCGGGCATACCCGTCGGCGGTTCTCACGATGACGGTTTTTGCGACCTCTTCCGGCGTCACGCCGAGAGCGTGCGCTTCGCCCCTTGCCGTCTCGGTGTGTGGGTGCTGGATCAGCTCGTATCCGAGGCCGCTCTGCGCGAGGACTTCCAGCAGTGCGTGCTCGGGAAGCGACCCAGCCTTTGATGTTTCTTGACTGGGCATGGAGATCTCCTTTTGTCTCGACGCAGAAAGCGTCCAGCCAGGGCGGTTGCGTGCCATCGGTGGAAGCCCTGATCGCTCTGCGGGCTATCAGGTATGCCTCGTTCGGACGAACCGGCGCAGGTGGAGCACGCGAAGCCGCTCTCTACGTCCGAAGAACCCACCTATTGCAGACGCTTTGGGAGTAGGCCCGGACAGGGATCGAACCTGTGACCTTGGGATTAAAAGTCCTGCAAATGTGAGCAATGTGAGCGCTAGCGTTGGAGCCTTCTGCACGCCCGAACCGCGGGCAGGCGCACAAGCACGAACGCGGGCCGACCGAGGCAGCCTGATGGACCTCATCTTCGGAGCAGGCACGCACTGGACCACGTACACCTCCTCTTGCGTCGTGTGCGTGTGGCCGTACGGAAAGAGATAGCCGGGCGGAACGCGCTGGTAGCTCAGGGCGGCTTTCTCGAGTTCGAGCGCCGTGGTCGCCGCGCGGAGGTGGCAGTTCCCGCCGCCTGCAGCTTCGATCCTTGAAACGAGTGGGCGTTAGCCGGTCGCGAACGACGGCAGCGAGACGTGTCGGGCACACGCCGAGTTGAGCCGTGTCGCACTGCCGTGCTCGATGAAGCGGGCGACAAGTCCCTGAACGCAGGAGTATTCGATCGTGCCGTGGCCCGCGCCCGCGACGACGATCAGCCGTCCATGGGGGAAGAGGCGCCGCCAGCCGCGAAGGTTGACGAGCGGGTCGAGCGGGTCAGCGCTGCCCGCAAGCAGCAACACGGGCACACGTACGACGCGGAGGCCGCCGTCGGCAGGCGAGACGAGTCCCTTGGGGACTTCTCGGCAGGCGCGACGGAAGAGCCTCGCGCGCGCGAGCGCGGCCCGCGCGAGGTAGCTCCCCCTCCCGACGCGCGCCGTCGTCGCCGGGTCGAAGGCCGCCCACGGCTCGGAGCAGAGGATCACCCAGTAAGCGACGAGCCGGGCGGGGGAATCGAGCTTCGAGCCGATCCAGGCGGCGTACGTTGAGGCCAGCGGCGTGTAGTCGCCGTGCACGGCCGCGTTGATGGCGAACGGGATCACCGCGGCGCTCTCGGCCGTCTCGGAGAGCGAGTCCACCGTCCAAGCGATGTCGTTCGGTCGAAGCAGAACCTTCTTCCCGGTGACAAGAGTGACGCGACGAGGTGGACGGGCGAGCAATTCGTCGAGCTGCCGCCTCGGGTGAGGGTAGGCATGCTCGCAAGTGCGCTCGGCGGCACAGCGGGCGAGCTGCGCATCGAGCGCGCGTTCTGCATTGCGGGCGGAGACGTCGTAGATCCGAACATCCGGGAGGGAGCCGCTGTCGAGAATGACACTGCGCACGGACTTCGGGTATTGGCGCATGTACGCCTGCGCGAGGGTCGCGCCGTACGAGCCGCCGTAAAGATCGATCTTCCCGTACCCGAGCGCGCGCCGGACGGTTTCCACGTCGTCCGCGGCGACGCTCGTCGTGTACAGCCGCGGATCCGCGTCGAGATGGGCGAAACAGGCTCGCAGATAGCCGCTGACGGCCCCCGCGTCAGCTCTGCGCACGTACCGGTCGGGGCAGGCGAGACGGCTCGACCCGCCCGTGCCGCGCTGGTCGACCATGACGAGATCGCGCGTTCGCCCCACCTCTGCGAAGAAGGCGTTCACGGACAGCGCGGCGGCGGTCGCCGCCCGACCGGGACCGCCTTCGAGGTAGAACAGCGCGCCGGCTGCCGGCTGTTTCGTCGCCGGCAGTACCGTGACTCGCAGGGAAATCGTCGGCCCTTGCAGCTTGCCCGGATCAAACGCCACGCGCAGGCGCCCACACCAGCCGTCGACGTGGCCGCCGTATGTGCAGGAGACAAACCGCGGAGAGCCGCTCGGCGGCCGCCACCGCTCCGCACTCCGGGAAAGCCAGACGACAACCCCGACAGCCGCCACCGCCGAGATCGCGACCAGCAACCAAATCCAGCGCGGCAGGCCGCGGCCGGGCGGCCGCCGATACTTACCCCAATCGCGCAGAAGACGACTATCCGAGCCGACACTCATCGCTAACCCGCAAACCAGAGCATCGCACCGTCCCAGCTGCAAGCGAAACCACGAGTGCACGTCGTCGGCTTCCATGAAGGCCCGCCCGCGCGGCGGCACGGAGCTCCACGTCGGAATTCTGAGCGGCCGCCGAAGAGGCGCAATACCTCCCGGACGCGGTCGCGCGGCAGGCGATCGAAGTCCAAGTGGTCCTCGGCACGATGTACCGCGGACGGAATCCCCGCGGCTCGCAAGCAGCTAGCGCTGAGGAGGCAGAGACATGACAGGGAGCAGGCGAACCACAATCGAAGAGGCTCGACGCGTCGGCGATGAGATCGGAGTCGACTGGCAGCAGTTCGATTTGGAGCAGTTCCGCTTCGGGATGGACGTCGAGTTCGAACACGGGTCGCACGATCCGCAAACGGACGTCACCGGCGACGACCCGATCTTGACCGGAAAGATCGCGCTCGCGCACATGAAGGAGTTTCCCGACTACTACGAGCGGCTCGAGCGGATGGAAGCAGACGCCGAACGCGATTGGGCGGCGAGGGAATCCTGACTCATTGACATTGCCCGGCAGGATCGCTCCGCCTGAGAGACTCGGCACAGGGCCCCCGAGCCCCTGCTGAAAGGAGACCCGATGTCAATTCAGGACAGATCGCAGAGCGCGGCTGGTTCGGCGTCCAACGGTGACACCAACGGCAAGACGCTCGGCCAACGCCTGCACCGCTTTCTCTTTCCGTCCCCGGAGTTGGGACCCCCGATCAATCCGGTTCTGCTGAAGCGCGAACGGGAGCGCGCGGAGGCGAGGCAGAACCGGCTCGCGGACAAGATCACTTCCTTCGCGGGGTCGATGCTCTTCGTCTACGTCCACGTCGTCTGGTTCGCCTGCTGGATCGGCTTCGGCGTGGAGGAGTATCCGTACGGGCTCCTGACGATGATCGTCTCGCTCGAGGCGATCTTCCTCTCGACCTTCGTGCTGATCTCGCAGAACCGTGCCGACACCAGGCGCCAGGTGATCGCCGATGAGCACTGGAAGATGGTTCAGGAGGAGGACAAGCAGAACGTCGAACTCCTCGACCTCTCGAGGCAGACCCTGAAGCTCACGAAGGAGGTTCACGTGCTCGCACGCTCGCTCGCGGATTCCAGCGCCGGCGGCAGCCGGTCGTCGGGCCCGGAGTGACCCAGCGATTACCCGTTCTAGCTCGAGCCTTCGGGCTGATCCGCGGTGTGCCCCGAGCCCTTCCCTCGAGAGAAGCGCTTTCATCTGCGTGTAGCCGAAGGCCCAGAGCATGACGATGACCCCGAGGACGACGGCCCAGATCGTCATGACCGAGTTCTGTGTGATCGAGAACGCGGCGACGTCGCCGGTGGGGACGTAGCTGCGAAGCGTGGCAACATCGAGCGCCTGTGTCTGGCCGACGCCTCCCGGCGTGATCGCGAAAAGCCCCGAAAGCATGTGCGAAGACGCAACCAGAGTGACGGTGAACGCAATCACCGGGATGCCGAAAGCGAGCATGAAGACAACGTTGACGCCAATGCGGCAGCAATAGGATGCAGCGGAGGGCAGCGCCACCTCTCTTCCGTAACGACGCCAGTCTCGGAAGATTGCGGCGCCCTGCCGGGCCTTGCGCCATTGGTCGAGCACGCGGGACTTCACGCGGGAAGACACGAGCCCCCTCGCGTTCGCACGTCTCTGAGACTCTGCCCCTGTCGCCATAATTAGCAACATGCGGAAGATCCCGCAGCCGTCCGGCGCCGTGGCCGACATGCTCGAACAGGATGGTGAGCTCGACCGGATCCTGGGCGGTTAAGGACTCGTATTCGACAATCCGCCGGCGCCCCATGTGGAACACCACCACCGCGGTCCTCGGCGACGCGCTCGAGGCGAGCCTCAGCCCGCGCGAGGACCGCGACCCGCAGGCGCGGCTGTTCGCCGGCTCCGGTGCCGACGCGCTGCGAACGTCGATTGCGAAGGCGTGCCGGGCTGCAGCGATCCCGCTGTGGTCGCCTCACGACCTGAGCCACCGCCGGATCAGCCTGCTGCACCTGCGCGGCGTGCCCTGGGCGCGGATCGGCGAGTTCGTGGGCCAGCGCGACCTGAACGTGACCGCGAACACCTACACGCACGTCCTGATGGACGAGGCCGAGCTCGACTATGCCGGGCTGCTCTGATGGACCACGTCGAAGTCCGCGGTTAGGCGGCTTGTCTCAGGTCGCGGCCGCCATCACGTCCGCGCGCCTCCTCGCCATCACAGCGTCGAGGACTGCGTACTTGGCCTCCTCGTTTGCGGATTCCGCGAACGCGACGGCGTCGTAAGCGTCGGCCTCGGCCCACTGGGCGTCGTCTTCGGCCATCCCGGCATCGATCTCGGCCTTCTTCGCGTCGGTGCGCTCTCGAATGCGCTTGACGTGCTTGTCCCAGTCGGTCTGGACCTGGTTCCACTGGTGTTGGGCCTGGTCTGCAGCCTCAGTCGTCTTGGTGTGCAGCTGAGCCGCCCGATCGTCGGCCTTTTTCCGCGCGTCGTCGACCATGGCCTTCAACTCGGCATCTTCCTTTGATACTGCCGCCTTGATGCTCCGGTCGGCCTCCTCGACCTGCTCCTTGAGCTTCGTGAACTCGTCTGACGCCGCCATCTGCTACCTCCTCTTGCGTTGTGAGGGACGCTGGAACGAACACTGCGGTCCTAGCGCGATTCGGGGAAAGCACATCACCCTCACGGGATGAAACGCCGGGAACACCGCCGCGACTTGGCCGGGGGACGCCGCCGTCGGCGCGATTCATTTGCCCAATCCGTGCGATAACGGCGAGCCCGTGCTGTCCCGGTGCTGTCCCCCGCATCTGAAAGTGCCTGCTTGCAAGCTGCTTTTAGTCCAACCGGGGGAGCTTCCAACGGTTGCCGAGGTCATGGGCGAGCTCGAGGCGGCGGAAGAGGCCGCTGACGCCGCCGCGCGCGAAGCGCGGCGAGAGCTGCGCGAGAAGCGCAAGGCCGAGGTCCACGCAAATGTCGACGAGCGCGTTCATGGGCCGGCTCTCGACGCGAGCAGTGCCGACGGTGACAAGCCCGGGTGGCGGCGGGCGATCCTGACCCGGAGCGCGCGGGGGTCGATGACGAACTCGAGGGGCGGGGCGAGCTCGACCGCCTCGCCGTCGATTCCGGCGTGCACCGGCGCCGGAGCGCTCACCTCGAGACGCGCCGCGGTCCACGCTCGCCCCGGGCCTTGGCCGGCGCGCGGCCTTTCGAGGACGACGATCCCGAGCCCCCCGCTGTCGAGTGTCGGCCGGCTGCCGGCCGCACTCACCGGATCGAGCGAATAGGGGTTGTTCGACACGAGCACGACGGCGGGGTTGCGATGCGCGCGGCCGCGGTCGTCCACGAGCTTGAGGTCGACTGTGGCCGCACTCGGCCCGAGCACTTCCGCTGTCGTCTCCAGCAGCGTGCGGGCCTTGGCGTCGCGGTAGGTCGGCTGCCGAACCGCGTCCCCGTAGATCCCGAGCGACACGTTGTTGAGGAAGAGGCGGCCGTTTACGTCCGCTGCGTCGATCCGACGCTCGACGCCGTCAGTGAACGCTTCGAGCGAGCCGACCAGGTCGCGGCGATCGACGCCGACGTCGAGCGCGAAGTGGTTGCGGGTGCCGGCGGGGACGCAGACGAAAGGAAGCCCGTGTGCCAGCGCGGTTGCCGCAACGACGGCCAGCGAGCCGTCGCCGCCGGCGACGCCGAGGGCATCCGCGCCGCGTGCCACGGCCTCCTCGGCCATCCTCGCAAGCGTTTCGTCCGGCTGCATAACGATGACCTCGATTCCGCGCTCGCGCGCCCGCTCGGCGAGGCCGGCGCGCTCGGCCTTGCGGCCGCCGGACTTCGGGTTGACGAACAGCACGGGCCGCTGCGGCGGATCCGCGGCTTCCCAGCCGGAGCGCATCTCAGCACGAGTCAAGGGGAGAGTGTCTCAGCGACGTGGCCGGAACGACCGGCGAGGTTGCGCGGTGGGCGGTTCGTGTCCGAGCAAGAGGACGTCGATGAGCGTCGCGACGGCCGACGTGAACGGCACGGCGAGGACGACCGCGAACCCGCCGAACAGCACGCCCACGACTGCGACCGACACGAGCGTGACGAGCGGCGACAGCCCGACCGTCTGCCCAATGTGGGGGTTGACGACGTAGCTCTGGAACTCGCGCACGACGAGCCAAAGCAGGGAGAGAGCGGCGACGTGCAGGGACTGCGGGACGCCGACGGCGAGGACAAGAATCGAGCCGAAGAGCGGGCCGATCACTGGCACGATCTCGATCAGAATCGTCGCGGGTGGAGTCCGTCGGAGAGCGGCAGCGTCGCAATTGCCTACCTGCTCACCAGCGGCTTCATCCGGACGAAGTCGCCCTTGGTCGAGGTCGCAAGCATGAAGTCGGCGAGGTCGCCGCGGGAGATGCGGGGACTCGTGTGAGGCGTGATCGGCCCCGCGTGGTACGTGCCCGTGTGCGGGCCGTCGGTGAAGACGACCGGGCCACGGACGAGCGTCCAGGCGAGGCCGCTCTCCTCGATCAGGTGAGCCTGCTCTCGGTGGTCATGCACGACGCTCGCGATCGCGATGCGCATGACGAGGAGCGCGAACCGGTAGAAGAGCCCGGGTCGGTCAGCCGTGTCTTCCACGGTGGGCGACGACAGCACGACGAGCCTGTCGATTGCGTCCGCGCGCATGGCCGCGATCACGTTCGCGGTCGCCCGGGCGAGGACGTCGTCGGGCGCAGCCTTCGCGTGGCCGAGCGCGCTGACGACCGCGTCGCTTCCGGCGACCGTGCGCTCCACGGACTCGGCGCTCTTGGCGTCGCCGAGGACGAGCGCGACGCGATCATCGAGCTCGCCGGGCTTCGGCTGTTCGCGTACGAGCGCGCTGACCTCGTGGCCGGCTGCGAGCGCCTGCGTGACGAGCTCGCGGCCGACGCTGCCGGTCGCGCCGAGGACGGCGAGCTTCACCTCGGCGCCGGCCCTTCGAACGCTGGCACTCCGTCTGCGATCGGCAGCATCGCTGCAGCGTGGGCCGCGGTACTGCCACGCTGCTGCCTCCTCTGACATCGCGGCTGCCACGCAGCTTCCCGATCGACCGGTGTGCGCGGAAGCGGCCTGGAAGCGCGACCACGCAACCGCGCGTGGCAAGAGACGTCTTCCTCGCGCGAGCGATCGCAGCGGCGAGGAATCTAAGGGATGCGATTTTCATCTCCGGCCGCCGACGAATTGCCTCAATGCCGCACCGATGGCTTCGATCCGCGGCAGCGAGTCGGCCGTTCGTGGCAGACGGATGGCAGCCGCTCCGTGCACGCTCCTCCTCGTGGCTTGCGCAAGAACCACGCGCAAAGCCCGGGACCCCGTCGTAAACGGAAGGAGCGTCATGTCCGAATCCAACAAGCGCATCGACACGTTGGCTGACCGCGCCAAAGAGGCCGCGGCTCGTGTGCAGGCTTCGACGAGCGAGACCAAGGAGAAGCTCGAATCGCAAGTTGCCGAGGCGCGAGCCGCCGCTGACAAGACCCGGCGCGAGCTCGACGCGAAGTCAGCCGCTGCGCGCGACGAAGGATCGCAGCGCTGGACCGAGATCAGGCAGAAGTGGCACGACCACATCGCAGAGATCCAGAGCAAGGTCGACAACCAGAAGCATGAGTTCAAAGTCGACCGTGCGGAGCATCGGGCGGCGCGGGCCGAGGACGACGCCGTCGCGGCGGTCGACTTCGCGTATCTCGCGATCGAGGATGCCGAGTGGGCCGTTCTCGACGCTGTGTACGCACGCGCAGAAGCGACCGAGCTGGCGGCGGTTCACACCTGACACTGGCGGAGCGTCCGGGCGGCGCCGCTCAGAAGAGCGGTGCCCCGCCCGGCTTCTGCGCGTCCGTGCGTTCCGCGAAAGGGCCACTGCCGTCGGCCCCGGTGATCCGATCGCCGTCGTCCTCTCCGCGATCATCCCGACTGCAATCGCGCTTCTAACGGGGCGATGCCCGGCTAGGCTACTCGGAGGTCTCCGAGCGCGCGCGCGGCAACGCGTCGACGACGAGATGCCTCGGATCGTGCGGGGGGCACACGAAGATGCCGTGCAACTCCTCTCCGAGAACCGCCACCGCCTGGACGGGCTGGCCGAGGCGCTCTTCCAAGCGGAAACGCTGGACGGGCCGGAGGCCTACGGGGCGGCAGGGCTCGAGCCGTCCGGCGACTACGCGACGCAGGCTCCAGCACCAGCCGAGGCGCCGCCGAGCCGTCCGAGCGTGAGCATCCCGCGCCGCGCGCACACGTAAAGCGCGCACACGTAAAAGCGCACGAAAACCGAGGTCGAGGCGCGGCTTAGCCCCAATTTGAAAGGGCAGGCGCAGCGTGGGATGCTATTCACCGCAAAGGCGACGCGTCCGATGACGCATTCACTCGAGATCCGGCTCCTCGGACCCTTTGAGGTCGCCGTCGGCGGACGTCCGGTGGACGTCAGCGGCAACAAGCGGCACGGCCTGCTCGCGCTGCTCGCGCTCCGCTGCGGTCGCGTGGTGGGCGTGGACGATCTCATTGATGCCTTGTGGGGCGAGGAGCTGCCTGCCGCGCCGCGCAACGCTCTCCAGCACCACGTCGCACGCCTGCGCGCCGTGCTCGGGCAGGAGGCGATCGTCGCCTCCGACGACGGATACGCGCTGGTGGATGCGGCCGTGGACGCCTTGCGATTCGAGGAGTTGCTCGGAGAGGCGCGCGTCGCCATGCGCGAAGGCAACGCCGCCGCCGGGGCGGAGTCGATTGCGTTGGCGTTCGATCTGTGGCGCGGTCCGGCGCTGCACGGGCTCACGGGTACGACATGGTTCAGTGCCGAGGCGCGGCGGCTGGAGGTGCTCCGAGTCGACGCGCTCGAGGAGCAGTTCGAGGCTGCCCTCGCGCTTGGAGAGCATCGGGAAATCGTGTCCGCGCTCCGCACCGCGGTCGAGGAAAACCCGTTCCGGGAGCGGCTCTGGGCGCAATTGATGCTGGCGCTGTATCGCAGCGGCCGCCAGGCGGATGCGCTGGACACATTCCAGGAAGCGCGGGGCGTGCTCGCAGAGGACCTGGGGCTCGAGCCGGGGCCTGACCTCCAGCGCCTCCAGGCCGCGATCCTCGCGCACGAGCCCGCGATCGCAGCCGGCCGGGTCGTATCGAGGCGCGGAAACCTGCCCACTCCCACGACGTCGTTCGTCGACCGCGAGCACGAGCTCGCCGACGCGGTCGGACTGCTGCGCGAGCACCGGCTGGTGACGTTGACCGGACCGCCGGGGGTGGGCAAGAGCCGGCTCGCGCTCGAGGCCGTGCTCTCGCTGGAGAGCGAGTTGCGTGACGGCGTCTGGCAGATCGAGCTTGCGCGAGCGGGCGGGGCGGCGGGAGTAGTCCGGCTCGTCGCCCAAGTGGTCGGCGCTCGCGGCCCCGATCCGCTGGCGCGCGTGATCGCCCGCCTGCGCGACGCGGAGGCAATCCTGCTCTTCGACGCCTGCGAGCACGTGCTCGAAGAGGCAGCGCGCGTCGCCTCTGCGGTGTTGGCCGAATGTCGCGATGTCCGCATTCTCGCCACGAGCCGCGAGGTGCTGCACCTCGCCGGCGAGGCGCGGCTCCACGTCCAACCGCTGCCGCTGCCCCCTCCCGGCTCCGCGGACAGCGCCGGCTCCCCCGCTGTGCAGCTGTTTGCCGCGCGCGCACAGGCGGCGCGGCCGGGATTCGACCTCACCCCCGACGCCGCCCGCCTCGCCGCCGAGATCACGCGCCGAGTCGACGGACTGCCGCTCGCGATCGAGCTCGCCGCCGCGCGCGTCAACGTGCTCGGGCTCGCCGAGCTCCTGTCGATCGTCGAGCGCCGTCTGCCGCTACTCGACGAGCGCTCGGCAGCCGAGCCGAGCCGCACCAGCCTGCGGGGGCTCGTCGAGTGGAGCTACGAGCTGCTGCATACGGACGAGAAGAAGCTGCTCCACCATGTTGCGGTGCACCGAGGCGGCGCTTCCCGGCCGTCGCTCCTCGCGATCGCTGCAAAGCACGGGCTCGACGAGGCAACGGTCACCTACCTGCTCGGCGCGCTGGTCGACAAGTCGATCGTCTCGGTCTCGTTCCCGGATGGCGAGGCGCGCTACGACCTGCTTGACACCGTCCGCGACTACGCGCTCGAGCGTCTCGCCGAAGCCGGCGGCCTGCCCGCTGCCCGCGAGGCGCACGCGGAGTACTTCGCGACTCTGGCCGAAGGCGCGCGGACGGGGCTACGCGCGCTGGAGTGGCAGACGTGGATGAAACGGCTCGAACTGGAGCACGACAACCTCTGGGCTGCCCTCACCTACGCTCGCGAGGTGCCCCATCCGCTCGCCGCCGCCCGCCTCGGAGCGGGGCTGGGGTGGTACTTCGGCACCGCCGAGCGTGTCTCCGAGGGGCGCGCGTTCATCGAAGCCGCGCTGGCGTCGGCGGACGAGGCACCGCTGCCGCTCCGCGTCGAGATGCTGGCGTACATCTGCTACCTCGCGACCGAAGAAGACGATCTCGAGGCGGCGATCGAGGCGGGCCAGCGCGGCCTCGCGCTCGCTGCCACGAGCGACGCGCCGTGGCAAACCGCAATGGTCCGGCTGGCGCTCGCGTTCGCATACGACCGTGCGGGGCCGTACGAGCGCGCGGTCGCGCTCGCCGAGGAAGCGCGCCGAGGCTTCGACGAACTGGGGGACAGCTGGGGAGCCGCATCGTCGGCGGTGACCGGCGCGCTCGGCGCCCTCCGCGGGGAGGACATCTCGACCGCGACCGCGCTGATCGCGGAAGGCGTTCGCATCCATGGCGACTACGACGTCGGCGCGATCCCGGCGACGCTGCTCGAGGCCCTGTTGGCAGAGCGCCGCGGCGACGCGGAAGCGGCGGCCGACGCGTACCGGCGGGCGCTCGGGCGCTCGGAGCGGGCCGGCTTCACCGAGCACGCGTCGTTCGCGCTCTCCGGCCTCGGCGCGATCGCCTTCGCCGACGGAAGCCTCGGCGAGGCAGAAGCGCGGTATCGCCGCGCGGTGGCGGTTGCCGAGGCGGCATCCGCGCCATGGCTGCTCGCACATGCGAGAGCGAGGCTCGCGCAGGTCTTGGCTGCAGTCGGCGACGCCGAGGCCGCCGTGACGCTCTATCGCGGCGTGATCGCCTGGTCCGAGCAGCCGCGCCAACACGGGGCCCGCGAGGCGCTCTTCATCGCGCTTGTCGGCAGCCCGGGGACGGCCGCACTCCTCGGTCTCGCCGAGCTCGCCGACGCCCACGGCGATGCCGACGCCGCCGACGAGTTGCGCGCCCGCGCCGGGCTCGCGCTCGCCTGAGCCGCACGGTCGGCTGGCAGCGCGCTGCGCGGCAGCCCCGAGCCTCGCCGCGAGCGCCGAGCAGTGCCAGGTGGCAGTCGAGGCCGCACGTGTGGCAGCCGCCTGGCAGTCCGGTACGCGACCGTTGGATAGCCGATCGCAAACGAAAGGAGTGTCATGCCGACCACGACGTTCGAGGAGCGGCTCGCGGAGATGGGCCACCAGATCGACGGGCTCGAGACGAAGGCGCGTGCTGGTGAAGGCGAGGCGAAGTCGCGGATCCAGCGTCAGCTCGGCGCACTGCGCCAGCAGGAGGCGTCTGCCCGTGCGGCTGCGCACGACGGGGCTGAGGCCTTCGATGAGAAGTTCGAGCAGTTCGAGGCCAGATTCCGTGTCGCCCAGAGCTCACTGGCCGCGGACCTTGCAGACAATCACAAGAAGTTCGCGGACGCTCTCGAGAACGAGCTACACAGCTGGGATACCTACTTCGAGCGGCTGCAGGCGCAGACCGCGCTGCGCGCAGCGAGCGCGCGTGAGCAGTCCGAGGCGGCGATCAGCGATTTGAGGCGGCGGCGGAACACGCTGGCCGAACAGCTGGCCGACGCCCGCAGCGCGTCGGGCGAGGCATGGGACGAGCAAAAGAAGCGGATCGCGGCGGCGCGCGACGACCTGGAGCGGAAGGCCGATGAGGTCTCCGCGAAGTTCAACTGATGCCTTAGGGAGCGAGAGGAGAGACCAATGCCAATAACGGACCCGATTCTCGTGCCCGCGCTCGTCGCGATGGGCGTCGGCGTGTTGATGGTGCGCGCAGGTGTCGGCAAGGGCCTGCTCGCGTGGCGGAGAAACGACACAGACAGGAGGATGAAGCGATGAGCCAGACGGTTTCCAACTACAAACACGAGTCGGCGCTGCTGTCACCGTTCGACATGGGGCGCCGCACGCTCGCGCGCGCGCTGCCGCCGTGGTGGTTGTTCCTGATCACAGGCATCGCCTGGATGGTCGTGTCGCTGATCGTGCTTCGGTTCGACTACACGTCCGTCTCCTCGATCGCGCTGCTCTTCGGCTTCGTCGCGCTCGCCGCGGGCGTCGCCGAGATCGGGATGATGTTCCTCGCGCAAGGCTGGTGGAAGGTGCTGAACGCGGTTCTCGCGGTTGCGTTCATTACGGCGGCGATCGTCGCGTTCGTCCATCCCGGCAACACGTTCGCGGCGTTGGCCGCGGTGTTCAGCTTCGTGCTCGTCTTCGCCGGCGCGTTCGACATCATCTACGCGATCTCGGCGCGGCGCGAGAACGATGCCTGGTGGTTGCAGCTGGTCGGCGGGATCATCGAGCTTGCGCTCGGCCTCTGGGCAGCCGGCTACTGGGGTCGAAGCGCCATCCTGCTCGTCGCTTGGGTAGCGGCGTTCGCGCTGATCCGAGGCGTCAGGGACATCGTGCTCGCGTTCCAGGTGCGCGAGATCCAGCACGGCGCCGCTGACGCAGGCACCGCACCGGCGCGACCGCGCGCAGCGGCGACCTCGTAGCGACGCGATGGCACCCGACGTGCATCCGACGCCGAGCTCGCAGGAAGCAACGCCGCCACGGCGGCGCATCCTGCTCTGCTACGACGGCTCCGCCGAGGCGAAGCACGCACTCGATCGAGTCGGCGAGATCGCGTCTGCGGTGCCGAGTCAGGTGGCGGTCGTCAGCGTTGCGGAGCCGATCTACAAGGAGCCTCGGTATGCGGGCCTTGTCGATCCCGGCGAAGAGCAGAGCCATCGCCGCCTGCTCGAGGAAGCGGCGGAGGAACTGCGCGGCCGCGGAGTGGACGCGACGACGGCCAAGCAGGTCGGCCAGCCGGCCGCGGCCATCCTCGACGCCGCGCGCGACGGCGCCGACCTCGTCGTGGTCGGCTCCCGCCACCGCGGATTGATCAAACGCCTCCTCTTCGGCTCGGTCAGCGCTGAACTCGTCGTCGAGGCGCCGTGCGACGTGCTGGTCGTGCGCTGAGGAGGTGTGACCGAATGGAAGCGAGCTGGGGAGAGAACGCGAGGGACCGCAGGTTCCTCCTGGCGTCGGCGCTCAGGCCGGAGGAGGCGAGGCGGAGCGCTGCCGAGCTCCCGCATCCGATCGACCTTGTCGTCACGAGCCCGACAGATCGCGCGCGGCAGGCGGCGGCGAGCGCCGTGGGAGACCGCTGGGTCTTCACGCTCGAGGAGCCGCTGCTCGCGCCGCGTGTGTCGGGTGAGTCGGGCGGCGACGTCCTTGCGCGTTTCGCCCAGGCACTCCGCGGCGTGCGTGCGTCTAAGTCGAGCGTGTCGCTCGTGATGTGCGACACGCTCGACCTCCTCGGTGGGAGCCTGTTCGTGCTCGACGAGGAGGGCCTCATGCACGTAGCCGACGCGCTCGACCAGCTGCCTCTGCTGGACTGAAGCCTCTCCGCGATCCAAGGCGCGTCGGGGCGCGTCTCATGGTGATTGGAGCGATAGTTACGAAGAGGGTGTTCGCTCTGCTGGGTGATCTAGGCGGATGGATCGTTGGCGTCTTCGAGCGCATCGGCGACGTCTCGGTCTACTGGCTCGTGCTCGCGCTGGTGCTGAAGACGTCGGAGTCGGCGTTCATCGGACTAGCCTGGCGCAACATCCTCCGGGCTGCGTACCCGCAGAGCGGGCTGCGCTTCAGGACGGCCTGGGCCGCGTCGCAGGGAGGGACGGCGATCAACGCGATCACCCCCGCCCAGGCCGGAACCGCGGCGATGATCGGGCTCTTCCGGTCGAGCATTCGCGGCTCGTCGGTCGCCGGGGTGACCTCGGCCGCGGTCGTGCAGTCGCTGTTCTTCACGGCCGTAAGCGTGGTGATCGTGATCTGCACAGCGCTCTTCCGCCCGCGCACGGTCTCGAAGGGGTCGCCGTCCGACGAGACGGGCGGCTTCTTCGCCGCACACCCGCTCCTGATCCCACTCGTCGGCCTGGCGGTGCTCGTGGTGCTCTACGTGCTGTGGCCTCGCCTGAAGCCGAAGATCGAGGGGCAATGGCGGAAGGCGAAGCAGGGCGCCGCGATCTTCAGCGACTGGCGCCGCTACGCGCGCGAGGTGGCGCTGCCGTCCGCCGTCTCCTACTGCTTTCGGATCGGCGTCAACGTCGTCTTCATGGCCGCCTTCGGGATTCCGATCACCGCGTTCACCGTCTTCCTGGTCGCCTCGTCCCACATGCTCTCGGGGATCTTCGCGATCACCCCCGGCGGCGTCGGGCAGACGCAGGCGCTGGACGTCGCGACGCTGAGAAGCCTCGCCCCGACCGGCAGCGTGGCGGCCTTCTCGATTACGCAGGACTCGATCCTGGCGGTCTGGAACGTGCTTCTCGGGCTGACCCTGATGCTCTGGGTGTTCGGATTCTCGCAGGTCAAGGCGCTCCTCTCGAGGAAGCCGACCGAGCAGCCAGACGGGCGGGCCGACGTGGAGGCACCGAAGGCCTAGCCAGGGGCGGCCTCAACCGTCGCGCCGGCTACTTGTTCGCGGCGTCCGCGACAGATATGCGAGCCCTCCTGCCGGCAGTGAGCTCCTCCGCGACGATCTGGAGACCCGCCGCAATCGGCACGCCGATGATCGCCCCGATCAACCCGAAGAGCGCTCCGAACGCCAGGACGCTGGCAAGCACGGTGAAGCCGGAGAGCTGCGCGGCCTTGCCGATGATCGTCGGCTGCAAAATGTAGTTCTCGATCTGCTGGTAGATGACCATGATGATCACGAAGGCGATCAAGGCTTCGAGGCTGACCGACAGCGCGACGATTCCGATGATGATGCCCGCGATAGTCGCGCCGATGGTGGGGATGAGGTCGAGGATCCCCGCGATGACGGCCAGGGCGAGCGGGTAGGGAAGGTCGAGAACCAACGCGCTGACGCCGTAGACCGTCCCGCAGATCACAGAGATGGCCAGGTTGCCGAGCATGTAGCGCGAGGTCGTGTGGATGATCCGGTCCGTGACTCGCAGGTACCGCTCCCGCTTGTCCCGATACAGCAGGCTCCCGATCCAGTCTCGCCAGCGCGGTCCGTCGATCAGGCCGAAAATCGTCAGGAAGACGACCGAGAAGGCGAGCGTGACCGCCCCGAAGGCCGAGGCTCCGACATGGGCGACGCCGCCCGACACCTTTCCCACCCCATTGGCGATGTCGCTCACGTGCTTCCTCAACGTGTCGAGCGAGTCACTCCCGCTGTTGACGAAGTTGCCGAGATCGCTGTGCCTGGCCTTGTCGACGATCTGTGGCAGGTCGTCGCTGAACCCGCGCACTGAGCCGCTGATCGCCTGCACGAGGACCAACGCGAGGACACCGGCGAGGAGCACGATCGCCAGTACGAGCACCGCAGAGCACCAACCCCGACTCCAGCCCAACCGCCGCTCCATGGCACTCACCACCGGCGAGAGAACAGCGACGCCGAAGAGCGATACGAAGATCACGAGAAGGACGTCCGCGATCGACGCGAGTGCCCACGCCACGGCGACGACGCCCGCGACTAGCAGGATCGTCCGGATCGAGATCGAGACATTGATCTCGGACCGAACGATCTCCCTGACCCCCGAGCCGGAATCTGCCCCGACCACCCGCTCTTCATCCGCTGGGCCGTACACCTAGAGCGCGTCCGCTGCGTGCTCCAGTTCATCGAGCGCTGCATCGACGCGCTCCCTGCGCTCCCGCCAGGTCTCATCCGATGCGGTTCGCATCTCACGCAGACGCCTCGCGACCTCGTCATTGCGCGACTCGAGCTCGGCGAGTGCGAGCTGCGACCGCTCGGCAGCGCTGCCGCCCTTGGCAGCCGCTCTTTGTCGCAGGCGCTCGCCGTAAACGCGCCACTCGCGAAGCTCCGCCTCGACGGCGCGCTCGAACAGCCGGCGGTCGTTGGTGAGCTCTGCGACCAGTCGGTGACGCGCGATCACAAGCCTCGTTCCGAGGTCCTCGAGCGCGTCCTCGAACCGGTCACGCGTCCCGCGTGCGGCTTCGGCGGCGGATGCCTCGGCCGCGCGGACGGCGTCGAGGTGGCGTCTGATTCGCGCATGCTCCTCAGCGCTGCCTCGCGCATCCTCCTCGAGGCTCTCGCGGTGGCTGCGCGCCTCGACGAGCCGGTAGTCCGTTACCACCTCACTCATCGTGGGCCTCCTCTGTTGTGGTTCCTGCACCTTGTGTCTGGATGGGCTGCTCCCGTCCGGCGGCGGCGTCGCGCGCCTTACCACTCGACGTCGGCCAGCGCCGAACGGACACCTCGGGAAGCGAGCCGACCTGATCCTTCGTCAGGCTCAACGTCACATCGTCGGTCTCGACCTTCGCGACAGCGCCGATTGGAATCGTGACCTCGCGCCGGCCCCAGAGGTGCCCGCGCTCGAGCACGACGTGCGTGATGTGCTCGTCGCGGTCGACGATCAGGCCGTCCACATGTCCGAGGTGGTGTCGCTCGGCGGAGTACACATCGCTGGCGCGGCGTATCTCGACGCCGCCCTTCGGGATGCGGTCGTACATGATGGAGACGTCGAGTGGCCCGGGCTCGACGTCGTACGCCGGGTAGTACGGGAGCGCGTATACCTCCTTGATGCCGACGTCCCAGTCGGGATCGTCGAGCGGGAAGTCGCCCAGCTGCACGTAGGCCACCTCCTGCACCGGGGGAAGGCTGCCGACCTCCTTGGCCGTCGCCCGCAGGGTAACCACTCGACGCGTCCCGTCACCGCGGTCGGCAAGCTCGATGGGGACGAGTCGTTCGACCGAGGGCTGCCCCTCGGCCTTGACGACCAGGTGCGTGACCCGCTTCGTCGTTGGATCGATCACGACGTCGGCGAGCTCGCCGAACGTGCCGTCGCTGCAGTCGACGCGGCCACCGATCTCGAGTCTCATCCGCCGCAGAACCTCGTCTCGAGGTTCGTGCGGACTCCATCGATCTCTCCCTTGAGCACAGGCGCGATCATCACGCTCCTCCGTCGTGGGTTTCGATCCAGGCAGACCGTGTCGAAAGCCGCTGCCAGGCTGCTGCCGCGGGTGCCGCCGCTACTGCCACGCATGTCGTGCCGCGGCAGCAAGCGCCGCGCCCGACGGCAGCGATCTGGCAGCGGCCTCCGAGACGCTCCCTTCGGAACCAAGACACGGAAGGAGAGCAGGACGATGCCGAAGACCACGTTCGAAAAGCCGCCGGCAGCTCGCCGCGGCGGCGTTGACGCTCGAGAGGTGCGGCCCGCTGGGAGTGACCGGACGCAAACAACGGCGCCGCGCCGGTGGAAGCTCGACTCGGCGCGCTCCATCGTCGAGTTCCGGGTCCCGACGTTCTGGGGCCTCAGTACCGTCGTCGGACATTTCGACCGCTTCCACGGTTTCTACGGCCGGGATTCCGAGGATGTGCTTGCGATCGAGCTGGCGATCGATGCTGACAGTCTCGACACAGGCAACGGCACCCGCGACAGGCACCTGCGTGCGGAGCGCTTTTTCAACGTCCGCGCGCATCCGCAGGTGCGATTCACCTCGACCTTGGTCAACGACCTCGGCGGAACGCTGGCGGTGGTCGGCCACCTCGAGGCCGCGGCACGGACGGTCCCGGTTGCATTCGGTGCGAGGGTGCGGGAAGCCGGCGACGATCTCGAGATCGAGGCGACGACCACGGTTGACCAACGGGAGCTCGGGATGACGTTCAGCCCGCTCGGAATGATCCGAGCGCCGTCGACGCTGCACGTCAGGGCGCGGCTGACGCCAGACCGCGGCGGGCCTTAGCGGAATCGGGGGCGCTTGCTGACAAGGCGCGATCGTCTGCTCGGAGCGCTGCGCGCGCATTCGGCGCTCCGCGCTCGGAGTCGAGCCGAGCGTATGGCAGCAGGCGCGGAATGGGTGGCAGCGTGGTGGCAGCGGCGCGCGGGAGGCTTCGGATCACGTGACCACACCGACCTCTACGGCAAGCGCCTGCTGAATGTCGCCGACTTCCTGCGACGAGATCACGTAGCGACTACGTGAGCAGCCGACGACGATGAACTTCGACACCGTCAGCATCCTCGAGGGGAACACGTTCGTCGTCGGTCGACGCAACGGTGACGTCGACGCGGCACCGGGAGAGCCGCACGGGCTCTTTCACCGAGACACCCGTCACCTGTCTCGCTGGCTGCTGACGATCGACGGCCTGAGCCTCGCTCCGTTGTCGACGGACGACACGAAGTCGTTCTCGGCGCACTTCTTCCTCGTCCCGGGCACCGGCTCGGAGTACACGGATGCGACGCTTTCGGTCATCCGGCGGCGCATCGTCGGGGACGGGTTCTTCGAGGAGCTCAGTGTCCTGAACCACGGGACGGAGCCGATCCGACCGGAGATCGCGATCGTCGTCGGCGCCGATTTCGCGGATCTGTTCGAGGTCAAGGACGCGACGATCGAGAAACCGGGGGAGACGTTTGCTCGCATCGAGGACGGCGTCCTCGTCCTCGGCTACGAGCGGGGCGGCTACATCCGCGAGACATGGATCAGGCCGCACGACGAAGACGCCGAGGTCACGGAGGACCGAATCGCCTTCCGCCCGACGATCGCACCTCAGGGCACGTGGAGCACGTGGATCGAAGTCGTGACGGCGGTCGACGGCACGCCCACGGGTCATGACCGGACGCGCTACAGCCCACATGACGAGTCGCAGCCGCGCGCCGCTTCGCGGAGCGAGGTGGGAACTCATCCGACGGTTTCGGAGCTTCTTGCTGTCGCCCCGGAGCTGGAGACCGATTGGGAGCCGCTGAAACTGACGTACGCGCGCAGCCTCGTGGATCTGGCGGCGCTCCGCTTCTATCCCGATGAGAGTTCGAAGGTGGCCGTTCCCGCGGCCGGCTTGCCCTGGTTCCAGACGCTTTTCGGCCGCGACAGCCTGATCACGAGCTACCAGGCGCTGCACGTCGTGCCGGAGTTGGCTGCGAGCACGCTCGACGTGCTCGCTTCGCTGCAGGGCACGGGTTATGACGACTTCCGCGACGAAGAGCCGGGCAAGATCCTGCACGAGCTGCGCTTCGGCGAGCTGACCGCGTTCGAGGAGCGGCCGCACTCGCCGTACTACGGCAGTGCGGACGGGACGATGCTGTTTCTCATCCTGCTCGACGAGTACGAGCGCTTCACGGGGGACGTCGATCGGGTGCGCCGCCTGGAGCCGAACGCCCGCGCCGCGTTGGCGTGGATCGACAAGTACGGCGATAGCGACGGGGACGGCTACGTCGAGTACGAGCGCCGCAACACGGAGACGGGGCTCGAGAACCAATGCTGGAAGGACTCGTGGAACTCGATCCTCTTTGCCGATGGGACGCTGGCGAGGCTGCCGCGGGCTACCTGCGAGCTGCAGGGGTACGTCTACGACGCACGGCGCCGGTGCGGACGACTCGCACGCGAGATCTGGGACGACAATACGCTTGGCCAGAAGCTCGAGCACCAGGCGGACGAGCTCAAACGCTCGTTCAACGACGACTTCTGGCTCGAGGATCGCGGGTACTACGCCCTCGCGCTCGACGGCGACAAACAGCGGGTCGACGCCCTCACGTCGAACATCGGCCACCTGCTCTGGAGCGGGATCGTCGACGACGATCGCGCGGAAGAGGTCGTCAAGCAACTCCTTGGGCCGCGGCTCTTCTCAGGTTGGGGCGTACGCACGATGGCCGAAGGGGACGGCGGGTACAACCCGATCGGCTACCACCAGGGAACGGTCTGGCCGCACGACAACTCCCTGATCGCAGCCGGTCTGCGCCGTTACGGCTACCACGACGAAGCCGCGACGATCGCGTTCGCGATTCTCGAAGCGGCCCAGTACTTCCTCGGACGGCTCCCCGAGACCTTCGCCGGGTACGAGCGGTCGCTGACCGACTACCCGGTCGAGTATCCGACTGCTTGCAGCCCCCAGGCCTGGGCGACGGGCGCACCGCTCTTCCTGCTGCGCATCCTGCTCGGCCTCGAAGCTCGTTCTGGCGCGATCGAGCAGCACGCGGTGCTCCCGGAGCGGATTCGCGAGCTGGCTCTCCATGACCTTTCCGGGCCGGCCGGAACCTACGACGCCTCGGCAGCGCGGGCTCACGCCTGACGGCGCAGACGCAGCCGCCCCCTGTGACGACAGCTCGGAGCCGGCGAGGTCGTCGCCGATTCCGAGACCTGGCTGGCCGGAATGATCACGCGCCGCATGCCGCTCGCCCGCTGGACCGAGCGCTGGACCGCGAGTACCCGGCCTAACGAAAGGGAATACCGGTCCGTGCCCTCGAGCGAGATCGATACGGGCATCTCCTCTCCCGAAGACGAGCTCGTCCGCGCCGAGCTCGACGAGGCGCGCCGGAAGCGCCGCACGGGACGCGCGCGGATCGTCGGCACCCTTGTCTCCGTCGCTGTCATCGCCGCGGTGTTCGCGTTCGCACTGCCGCGCGTCGCGGACTACGGTGACGTCTGGGACGAGATCCACAAGCTGTCGTGGCAGTGGCTAGTCGTGCTTGGGCTCGCGACGCTCCTCAACCTCGCCACCTACGGGCCGCCGCTCATGGCCGCGCTTCCCGGGCTCTCCTACTTCCACGCGTCGCGCGTCACGCTCGCGTCGACGGCGCTCTCCGTGATCGCTCCGGGCGGCGCCGCGGCTGGCGCGGCGACGACGGTCGCGATGCTGCGCGCGCGCGGCTTCAGTGGCCGCCCCGTCGGGCTCGCCGTCGTCGTCATGAGCGTCTGGAACCAGTCGGTGATCCTCGGCTTCCCGATCCTCGCCGTCGCCGGCCTTGCGGCGCAGGGGGCCCGAAACCGCATGTTGGAGATCGCGGCGCTCGTCGGCCTCGCCGTCTTCGCGGTGATCGTCGCGGGGTTCGCGATCGCCCTCTCGAGCGAGCGGCTTGCAAACCGGGTCGGCGACCGCGCCGCACGTCTTGTCAGCGCGGCTGGGCGCCTCATCCAGAAGGCCCCGGTCAAGTGGAACGGCGCGTCCTTCGTCCACTTCCGCGATGAGTCGCTCGAGCTCATCCGCCGGCGCTGGCCCTTTCTCACCGCCGCGACGCTCGCCGGGCACCTGACGGTCTTCGTCGTCCTATCCGTCTCACTGCGCGCCGTCGGCGTCACGCACACCGAGGTGACGATTGTCGAGGCCTTCGCGGCGTGGACGCTGGCGCGCATCCTCGGCGCAATCCCGATCACGCCCGGCGGCGTGGGCTTCGTCGAGCTCGGTCTAACCGGTGTGCTGGTCGCCTTCGGTGCGAGCAACGCCGAGGCGGTCGCGGCGACGATGATCTACCGCTTTCTGACGGTCGTGCCGACGGTCATCCTCGGGCTCGTCGCCGCGGGGGCGTCGGTGGTCGGGCGGAAGCCGGGCGAGACGGCCGGTGGCTCTCCCGGCACCTCGGCCACTCCACACTCAAGGTGACGACCGATATCTACGGCCACTGGGAACGTGCCGAGCGGAAGCTGCAGGCCGCCAAGATGGAGGGAGCCTTTCCGGTCTGACGAGGCCGTTCTCCGTACACCCACCGTACACTCACCGGCCCAAGACACCCTTAGGTGGAACGAGAAAACAGCGGATTTACAGGTACTTCTGTCATGGGCCGGACAGGGATCGAACCTGTGACCTTGGGATTAAAAGTCCCCTGCTCTACCAACTGAGCTACCGGCCCTCGCGTGCCGAGTGTAGCCCGGAGGTCGCGGCTAGACTCACCAGCAGGCCCCCATCGACTAGCGGTCAAGGTCACAGCCCTTTCAAGGCTGCAGCGCGGGTTCGAATCCCGCTGGGGGCATCCCTATTCGCTGACGCTAGCCTCGCCGTACGGCGGCTGAGCAGTCGCGTCGTCCGTGGCAACACTGAGCGTGGATCAGTAGGCCTACCGATTGCCGCGGGAGAACGTCTTTGCGATCGTCGACGGGTGCCAACGCGCCTCCGAAGACCCAGAAGCTGGCGTCGAGTTTTCGTCTGGGGCGCCGTCGTCGCCCTGTTCTTGTTCGTCGCGATCCAGGCCATCCCGTACGGCCGCGACCATTCGAACCCGCCGGTGACGCAGGAGCCGAAATGGGATTCGGCGCGGACACGCCAGCTTGCCGCCGACGCCTGTTTCGACTGCCACAGCAACCTCACGAACTGGCGCTGGTACTCGAACGTCGCCCCGATGTCCTGGCTCGTGCAACGAGACGTCGACGGGGGTCGGGCGGCGCTCAACTTCTCCGAGTGGGACAGGCCGCAAGACGCGGGCATCGACGACATCACGGAGACGATTCGCAGCGGCTCGATGCCGCCCTGGTTCTATCTGCCTCTCCATCCGAACGCGAAGCTCGACCAGGCAGAGAAGGACGCGCTCATCGCAGGCTTGAACGCGACGTTCGCACAGTCACCGCCGATCGGCGGCGGTTAGCGGCCTCTAGACTGGCTCGAGAGAGCGTCAACGGGCGGTTAGCTCAGCTGGGAGAGCGCCTGCCTTACAAGCAGGAGGTCGGCAGTTCGATCCTGTCACCGCCCACAAGCAGAAAGCCCCGCTAAGGCGAGGCTTTCGTCTTTTACGTCGTCAACGGCCAGGGCCGTGGGCAGCGTTTGGGCAATGGCGTGCCCCACAAGCCGTGGCTTGCGGGAAGAACGCGACCCCGCCACCCGTCCTGTAGACACAGTCGCAACACAAAGGAGGCGGTGACATGGATGAAGTCACCTTCGACATCGAGAACCAAGCGGCTGCGGCAATCACCAACATCGGCGGTGGCCAGACGGTCTACGCGGGTGAACGCCGGTCTCGAGTTCCGCGCGTGATCTCCCTCCTGGGGCTCGCCCTCTGGCTGACGGGCCTCGGTCTGCTCGTCCTGACCGGAATCAGGACCGCCAACACGCTCCAGGCGAACGACTTCTGGCCCTCGAACGCCTCGTACTACACCGGGGCGGTTGCGACGATCTGGCAGCCGGCAGTGACCCTGTTCAGCGTCGGGATCGTGGTCTCGCTGCTCGGCCGCGTCCTGGGAAGGCGCTAGGGGAGTCATGGCGACCTTCAACATCGGACAGCAGAACGCGGCGAGCATCCAGAACATCGGCGGCGATGCGACGATCGAGGGCGGCATTCACGCGACCGCGACGTGGGAGACCGTCGAGCTCCGCCGAACGATCGCGCGAACACGGGAAGAGGTCGCTGGGCTGGGTCTCTCACCTCCCCTGCTCGAGACGGTGAGCCACTCGCTCGACGCCGCGGCCCAAGAGGCCGAGGCGACGAAGCCGGATCGGTACAAGGTCGGAGAGCACCTCGGCGCAGCTGCACACACGCTGAAGGAGGCGGGAGCTCTCGTAGGTGCAGGCACCGCTGTTCTCCAGGCGCTGCGCCGGGCGACGGAGCTCCTTGGTCCCGCCGGGCTCGCCACGATCGCCGCCGCCCTCTAGGAGGGTTTGGCGGAATGTTGCTCGTCGCCGGGGTGCGATGCTCGTTCCGAGGCCGCGGACGCAGGGAGCCCCGGTAATCGCCATTACCGGGGCGACTGAGGACCCGGCGTCGGGGCGAGCAGCGCGGCCCGGCGGCTCAGACCATATTTCGCCAAACCCTCCTAGATCCGCGCCGGCCGTAGACTCCCACTCGTGGCCGAGGTGCTGAACGGTAGCTGCCTGTGCGGAGGCGTTCGCTTCGAGGTCACCGAGCCGCCCACATCCGCCAGCTACTGCCACTGCACGCGCTGCCAGAAGCGCACCGGCACCGCAGCCTCTCCGCAGGCCCGGATCGTCCCCGGATCGCTCCGCATCACGGCCGGCGAAGACCTCGTGCGCGCGTACGAGCCGCCCGACGGCTTTCCAAAGGCTTTCTGCTCCGGCTGCGGCTCCGCGCTCTGGAGCGTCAATCCGCACACGAACGAGATCTCGTCGGTCCGCATGAGCGCCTTCGACGACGACCCCGGCGTCCGGCCCTCGTACCGGCAGTTCGTGACCTACGCCGCCGCGTGGGAGCCGATTCCGGACGACGGCCTTCCACGGCACCCGGAAAGCATTCCGCCACAGCCCGGCTAACCTAGGGGCGATGAGCCGTCGGCGCCTCGCCATCCTCGCCTCCCTGGGAGGCCTCTCCGCCCTCGTCGTGGCGATGGTTGCGGTGCGCGTCGTCTACACAGGCAACGACTACTTCACGAACCTCGTCTGGAACCTGTTCCTCGCGTGGATCCCGTTCGGGCTCGCGGTGTACGCCTACGACGGCTACCGGAAGGGCCGGGGCCGCCACCGGCTCTGGGCGGCCGGGGGGCTCTGGCTCCTGTTCTTCCCGAACGCGCTGTACATCGTCACCGACTTCAAGTGGCTCAACGATTGGGCCGGGGCACCCATCTGGTACGACATCGTGCTCGTCTCGTCAGCGGCCTGGTGCGGGCTCTTGCTCGGGTTCGCGTCGCTCTACCTGATGCAGGGAGTCGTTCGAGACGCTTTCGGCGCCGCTCGCGCGTGGGTGTTCGCGTTCGCGACCCTCGCGCTCGGCGCGTTCGGCGTCTACCTCGGACGCTTCGAGCGCTGGAACTCCTGGGACGTCTTTACGCGCCCCGGCCACCTGGTGCAGTCGCTGTTGCCGCACGTCGCTCATCCGCAGGATCACCCGCGGGCGCTGGCCGTGATGGTGCTCTTCACCGTCTTCCTCGCGATGAGCTACCTCGTCTTCTACGCCTTCGCCCAGCCGGAAACGACCGAGCCGGTCCGCGGCAACCGCAGCTAGGCGCTCAGACGGAGGCCATGCCCGGGCGGAGTCCGGACAGGCGACTGGCGACGATCGCGTCCGCGGCCTCGACGCTCGCGGGGTGCCCGGTGACCGCGCTCAGGAACTCGTCGCGCTCGAGCGCGTGGAGGCTGACCTCGCTCTTGGCGGTGACCGTCGCGGTGCGCGGCACGTCACGCAGGAGCGCGATCTCACCGAAATGGTCGCCGGCGCTCATCGTCCCCACGTGCTCCCCATTGACGGACACGTCGACCTCGCCGGAGTCGATGACGTAGAAGCGGTCGCCGTGGTCGCCCTCGCGGACGATCTCGGTTCCAGCGTCGGCCCGGACCTGGATCAGGCTCAACGCGAGCTCGTCGATCGTCGTCGCGGGGAGCGGCTTGAAGAGCGGGATCGTCCGGAGCAGCGCGATCTCCTTCGTCGGGGCGACGACGCCGGCGTCGAGGGACGTGATCCGCCGCCACGTGAGCCCGGCGCTCAGCGGCAACAGCGCGCCCGTGAGGATGAGCGCCCAGCGGATGCCGACGAGGTTGATCATCAGCGGGGCGAAGATCGCGCCGAGCCCGACGGTCCCGATGAAGACGCTCTGGATCACCCCGAACACGCGGGTCAGCACCTCGTCCGGCACCGTCCGCTGCAGGAGCGTCAGCGCGGCGACGTCGACGACCGTGTTCCCGATGCCCACGATCGCGAGCAGGATCAGCGCCAGCGGCGGCCGCGGGAAGATGCCGATCAGCGCGATCGGGATCCCCCAGAGCAGCAGGCCGAAAGCGAAGTCGGAGGCGAGGCGCTGCCGCCCGACCAGGGCAAACGCTGCGACCGCGCCGAACAGCCCGCCGATCCCGACCGCCGAGTTCATGAAACCCACTCCCGCCTGTCCGAGATCGAGCAGCTCGAGCGCGGCGACGACGATCAGGACGTTGAGCGCGCCGGCGACGAACGTCTGGATTCCGTACAAGGTCACGATCAGCGCGAGCTTCCGGTCGTTCGCGATCGCCCCGAAGCCGCCGAAGAACTCGCGCATGAAGCTGCCCTCGACGTCGCGCTCCGGAGCGGCCTCGACCTTCAGCCCGACGAGCAGCGCCGACGCGCCGACGAATGCAACCGCGGCCGCGGCGAAGACGGTCTGCGTGTTCGTCGCGGCGAGCAGGATCCCGCCGAGCGCGGGCCCGAGGAAGATCCCAGAGCTCTCGACAGTGGTCAGGACGAGGTTCGCCGCAGTCAGCTCCTCCGTCGTCTTCGCGAGCTGGGGGAGCAATGCGGACTGCATCGGGCGCACCGTGCTGGCCATGAGCGCGACGCCTGCGCTCAGTGTGTAGACGAGCCAGGTCGCCCCGCCCGCGAAGAGGACGACCGCGGTCGCGGCCATGAAGCCGGCCCGGACGAACGAGAGGATCACGAGCAGGAGCTCGCGGCGATAGCGATCGCCGAGCACGCCTGCGAACGGCGCTGCGATGAAGGCGGGCAGGACGCGGATCACCCCGACGAGCCCGACCCCGGCCGCGCCGCCCTGGTCGTACGCATAGACGGCCAGCGCAATGATGAACGCCCAGTACGCGGTGATCGAAGCGGCCCAGGAGAGCTCGACGCGGCGCAGCGCGGGACTGGTGACGACGGCCCGGAACGCATCCATCGATTCCCCGAACCGCTCGCGGAACGAACCGAGCACAGGAGAACAATTGCAGGGTCGTCGCGACGAGGCTAGGGGCCGCTATTGACCGATCGCATCGAAAAGAGGGAAGATTTCTCCATCCGCGGTCGTCTTGTTAGCGTCACATCGATGCAAGGCGGCATGCAGCGAAAGGAGAAACAGTGACTGAAGATCGCGAGCAGACCTCGGGCGAGGATCGCGACCAGAACGTCGGCGACGTCGAGGGGCACAGCCTCCGCGGCCAGAACATCGGCCAGAACGTCGGCACGACCGAGCAGAACATCGGTCAGAACGTCGGCCACACCGACGACGACGACGACGACGAGCCGGACGTCGAGGGCCACGCCCTCATCGGCCAGAACATCGGCCAGAACGTCGGCACGACCGAGCAGAACATCGGTCAGAACGTCGGCACACCGACAGATCAGAACGTCGGCTAGTCGCGAACGAAGCGCGCGCTAATGCGAGGGCGGCTCAGCCGCCCTCGTTGCGTCTCAAGACCTCCTCGAGCGCTGCCAGCGTCCGCAACGCAGCGGCGCGCTGCTCGTCCTCCAGACTCTCCACCGTCATTGCCAGCCGGGCGACCACGTCGGCGCCGTCGCCGCTCGAGGCAAGCACCGCTTCGGCGCGCCGTGCCCTGCGCAAGAGGTCGAGCGCGATCGCGGCCTGGTTGGCGAACAGGCCCAGGAGGTCCATCTCGACGAGCGAGAACTGCGAGCGCTGTGGCCGGTCGAGCACCTCGAGCACGCCGAGAGCCCGCTCCTCGTGGAGCAGCGGGACGGCCATCAGACCCTTCGGGACATAGCCCGTCGTCTCCGCGAAGTTCTTCGCGAAGCGCGGATCCTCGGTCACGTCCTCGATCACGAGCGGCTGGCGCGTGACGAGCACCCAGCCGGCGATGCCCGTGCTCGACGGGAAGCGCTGCCCGAGGAGCGTGTCGGCCCCGTATCCGGCGATCGCCTCGAAGACGAGCTCGTCCGTCTCCTCGTCGAGGATGAAGATCGACGACGCCTTGGCGCTGAAGATCGCCCGCGCAACCTCGACGACGGACTCGAGCAGGGAGCGAAACGTGTCCTGCGATCCGACCACGCCCGCGGCAACCGCGGCCTTGAGCTCTTCGCTCATCGACCTCCTCCTACGTTCGACGATGTCAGGTAGAGAACGCTCTTGAGCTGAAACGGCGTCAGATCCGGGTGCTTGGCGAGGACGAGCGCGCACAGGCCGGTCATGTGCGGCGTCGCGAAGCTGTTCCCCGTGCAGCGGATGCGGGCTCCGCCCGTCCAGGCGACCTCGACGTCGACGCCACGCGCGAAGAACTCGACCGGCGGATCCGGGTTGTAGTAGAAGGTCAGCGCGTCCGGCTCCTCGTGGCTGCCGACGGAGATGACCGAGGAGAAGCGCCACGGGTAGCTCTCGACCGGCATGTTGTGGGCCGATGCGACGAGCACCGTGCGTCGGAAATACGCGCGGTCGGTGAGCTCGTGGAGGATCCCGGCGAACTGCCGCTTCGTCGTCGACAGGCTCATGTTCACGACGTCGAAGCCCTGTTCGACCGCCCAGCGCAGGCCGGCCAGAAGGACGTCTCCGCTCCCGGTGAAGCCGGCCCCGAGCACGCGGACGCTCGTCAGCTCGCAGTCCGGTGCGAGCGCACGGACGATCCCCGCGCAGGCGGTCCCGTGCCCACAGAGGTCGCCCTCCGTGTCGTCGGCGACCACGGCTTCGCCGTTCGCGTCGAGCGAGACGGCCACCGCGTGCTGGACGCGTCCGACGAGCGGGTGCTCCGCGTCGACGCCGCTGTCGAGGATGCAGACGCGAACTCCCTTGCCCGTCGAGTCGCCCCACGCCCACTCCCGCGTGATCTCGCCGGGCCATTCGACCGGCAGCGAGATCTCCGCGCCCGCTCCTGCGGGCAGGCTCCAGGCGGGCCGCAGCTCGCCGCGCGGCTCCTGTTCCTGGTTGGGATCCGGTCGGGCCATGGGTGGATCGTACGACGGTTACCCGGCCGCGGCGAGGGCCCGCTCCGAGGCCTCGGCGGCGGCCGCGACGAGCGTTCGGACGTGGCGCACCCTCGGGTCGTCCTCCGTTGCGCCCAGGTTCGTCTCCACGAGCGCCGCGGCCACGCGGGCGCCGCTCCACGCGAGGATCGACGCGGCGACTGCGTCGGCACGGACCTCCGGGTTTCCGTTCTCGACGAGCAGCGCGGCAAGGCACGCGAGGTCGCAGCCAGTTTCCGCGATGCGCATCGGGATCTCCGCGGCGCGCTCGAGCGCCGCGCGCAGCTGCTGGTCGCGGTAACGCTCGGCCAGCTCCTCGCGGCCGCGCAGCGCGGCGAGCGCCTCGTCGTAGGCCTCCGCGTCGGCCTGGGCGAGCGGAGCCACGCGAGCGCGGAAGGTCTCGGCCTGGCCGATCACGCCGCCGGACTCCTGCCAGTAGCCGTGCGAGGCGCGCGCCACCTTCGAGACGAGCCCGGCCGCCATGGCGACGGCGATCGCCGCGGCGGAGCCCCCTCCAGGGGACGGTGTGTCGCCCGCGAGCATGTCGAGCAGCTCGCCGAGGGGTGCGTCAAGCAGGTCGCCGGACATGCCGGGACCATTTTCTGCCTTTACGAGGAGAAGCGCTCGCGAACGGCGTCCAGCAGGCTCGGATCGTGGTCGTATCCGGCCCCTTCGAGCGTGTTCTCGGTGTCCGCGATCAGCGCCTCGCGAAAGGCCTGATCCGCCCGAGCGCGCTCGACGATGTCGTCCAGACCTCTCCGCGCGAGCGGAATCTCCTGCGCAGCCTTGACCCACGCCTCGGGAGCGGCGGGAAGAGTGCGAAGCAGCAAAGCCAGGGTTTCCTCGTCGTAGTTACGCATACGTGATCAACCACCAGACTCCGCAGGGACCGGATTTCTTCCCTCGAGCTCGGTTCGGAGCTTGACGAGGCAGCGGGAGATGCGGCTCGCGATCGTGCCCGCCGGGAGGTCGAGCGCCTCGCCGATCAACCGGTAGCTCTCGTCCTGGGCGAAGAAGCGGTCGAGGATCTCGCGGCAGTTGCTGGAAAGCGTCGCGAGCGCGTCGTGGATGAAGAGGGCCTCGTCGAGGGTCGCGATCGTGTCGTCGACACCCGACGGCTCGGGGATCTCGCCCGGCTGCTCGCGCGCTCCGGCGCGAATCGTGTCCAGGCAGAGCCTCCGCGTCAGCTGGGCCAGCCAGGGACGGATCGCTGCGTCGTTCCGGAGTTTCGGCAGGTTCTGGTATGCGCGGGCGAAGACCTCCTGGAACACATCCTCGGCGTCCGCCTCCGGGAGGCGAAAGGCCTGGACGGAGATTGCGTACACGTAACGCGAGAAGCGATCGACGAGCTCGCGCCACGCGTCGTCGTCTCCCGAGCGGCAGCGGGCGACGAGTTGTGCGTCGGTTTCCGCGACTGGCACTCCCCGAATGTAAGCGCAACCACGCCGTTCAGAGCAAGATTCGAACCGCCAGGCGGGACGAGCAGCCATGTACGGCGACGAGCGCGGTCGCCAATTCGAGGTCGATGTGGTCCGCGCGGGCGACCACCATCGCGTCCTCGAGCTCGTAGCCGTGCTCCAGGAGCTGCCCGAGGCGCCATGCTCTGTGGTCGAGCTCTTCGGGCGTCAGCTCCTTGTTCGGGTCCAGCGCCTCGAGGACGGCGAGGCCGATCTCGCGGTGGTCGAACTCGGTCGGAAGCGTCATGGCAAGCGCCTTTTCGGCCGTTCTGCGCGCCGCCTTGATCCCTAGGCCGTAGCCTCACGCCTGTGGAGACCGGCCTTGCGGGCAAGCGTATCCTCGTCACGGGCGCCTCGGGCGGAATCGGAGGTGCGTGCGCGCGCGAGTTCGCGAGTGAGAGCAGCCGCGTCGTCGTCCACTATCACCGTGGGCGTGAGCGAGCCGAGGCGCTGAGCGAGGAGCTCGGAGGGGCGCCGATCGTCGGCGGGGACCTCCGGGACGAGGAGGCCGTCGACGAGCTCTTTCGCCGGAGCGTCGAGGAGCTGGGCGGGCTCGACGTCTGTGCGGCCGTGGCCGGGAAGTGGCCCGAGGAGGACGTGCCGCTATGGGAACTGCCGCTCGAGCGCTGGGAGGCAACGCTGCGCGCCAACCTGACGATCACGTACCTGACGGCGCGCGCGTTTCTGCGCGAGGTGGAGCGCACCGGGCACGGCAGCCTCGTCATGATCGGGTCGACGGCCGGGCTGTTCGGGGAAGCGGGGCACGCGGACTACGCCGCCGCGAAGTCGGCGATCGTGCACGGGCTGCTGCTCAGCCTGAAGAACGAGATCGTCCGCATCGCTCCGCGCGGGCGGGTGAACGTCGTCTGCCCGGGCTGGACCGAGTCGCCGATGACGCGCACGACGCTGGCCGATCCCGAGCTCGTCCGGCGCGTGACGCGGACGATGCCGCTGCGCAAGGTGGCGCAGCCCGAGGACGTCGCGCGGCAGGTGGTAGTGCTGGCCTCGGACGAGCTGTCGGGCCACGTGACCGGACAGGTCGTGACCGTCGCCGGCGGGATGGAGGGGCGGGTCCTGAACGAGTAACACGAGGCGGCGGGCTCGCCGCCGGTTCGCAACCCCAGTAGCCGCCACGGCATCGCTTGCGATGCTGCTAGAGGCGATGCGGGCTTTGCCCGCGTGGCCGTCTTCTTCCTGCGGCTACAGCGAAGCGGCGGGTTCGCAGCTGCTTCGCTACTCCAGTAGCCGTCACGGCGTCGCTTGCGATGCTGCTAGAGGCGATGCGGGCTTTGCCCGCGTGGCCGTCTTCTTGCTGCGGCTACAGCGAAGCGGCGGGTTCTCCGCCGCTTCGCAACTCCAGTAGCCGCAGGAATGCTTGCCGTCAGTCCCCGGCCCACGAAAGGAGCTGTTCTTATTTCGGCGTGGCGGGCGAGGAGCTTTAGCCCGGGCACCACCTCACCCGAGAACGACGGAGCGGGCCGCCGCCCGGCCCGCTCTGACGTCTCCGTAGAGAACCGCAGTGATGTCGAGTTGCCCCTGCCGCATTGGGGCCTACTCGTTTTTCCGAGAGCCCCCGCCGCATCGGGGCCGCTCGGTCTCCCGCATTGTGCCGAGTGGATATCGATTGATCTATCCCCTTTTCGCGGTTGACCGCGGCGCTTCACCTACGCCGGAGCGTGGACGCATTCGGCCCCCTTTTGTCACGAATCCGTCCGGTTTCCGGAACTAGACTCGAAAGCGGGTGGCGGGTGGAGCCTCGATCCCCTCCCAGGGTGGGGACGTGGGGCGATTCTGCCGCTGCGATTGCTAGGCTCGGCATGTCCATCACGAGCGACCGAGGGACTCGGCCCTGAGACGTCGCAGCAACCGGCCCGCGGGTGCGGTGCTACCGCCGAGAGCGATGGAGGTGACCTCGATGCTCCGACAACGCAGGCCCCGCGACCCGGCCCCGCGCCGGAAGTAGGCTCCGCCGATGGCCAACCGCCTGCTCGAACGCCTCGCCGACGGCCCGCCACTCGTCGCGGACGGAGGCATGGGCGTCCTCGTCTCGAGCGCGGCGCCCCGCGTCCGCATCCCGGAAGAGGCGAACCTGCGCGCACCCGAGACCGTGGTCAAGCTCCACGTCGGATTCATCCAGGCCGGAGCGGACGTGATCGAAACGAACACGTTCGGCGCGAACCGCCGCAAGCTCGCGGCCATCTACCTGGAGGACGAGCTCCACGCGATCAACAGCACCGGCGTCAAGCTCGCGCGCGAGGCGAGGGAGATCTCGGGCCGCGACGTCTTCATCGCAGGCTCGATCGGCCCCCTCGGCGAGCCGGGCATCGACCCCGACGAGCGGCTCGAGATCTTCGCCGAGCAAGCCGCGGTCCTCGAGGGTCGCGGGGTCGACCTCTTCGCCGTCGAGACCTTCTTCGACCTCGACGAGCTGGAATCGGCGATCCAAGCAGTCCGAAGCGTCTCCTCCCTCCCCGTGCTCGCCATGCTCACCTTCGACGCCGGCGCCGAGACGCTCTCCGGGCTCTCGGCCGCCCGTGCCGCGGAACGGCTCCGCGAGCTCGGCGTGGCCGCGATCGGCGCGAACCACGGCGCGGGCATCCAGGCCGCGCTCGCCGCACTCAGCGAGATGGATGGCAACGGCCTCCCGCTCGCCGCGATGCCGAACATCGGCCTCGCGAGCATGGCCGGCAACCGCATCATCTACCCGCACGCCTCGCCCGAGTACTTCGCGGAGTTCGCCGCGCACGCACGGAACCTCGGCGCCCGTGTGATCGGCGGCTGCTGCGGGACGACGCCCACCGAGATCGCGGCCATCGCCTCGGCGGTCAAGGAGGAGCGGGAGCCGAGCGCGCCGCTCGTGTTCGCGGAGCGTGAGGTCCAGGTCGCGGTCCCCGAGCAGCGCGAGGAGACCGAGCTCGCCCGTGCCTTCCGCGAGAACGACTGGGTCGTCTCCGTGCAGATCGACCCACCGCTCGGCGGCAGCTACACCGGGATGATCGACGTCGCGCGCGCCCTCAAGGAGTCCGGAAACACGGGCTTCGTCGACATCAACGACAACGCCACCGCACGCGCCGCTGCGAGCGCGCTCATGCTCGCGGTCGAGATCGAGCGCAGCACGGCCGTGGAGACGATCCCCCACCTGACGACGCGAGACGCCACGATCATGGGCCTCGAGTCGCAGCTCCTCGGCGCGCACGCGTGCGGCATCCGCAACGTGCTCTCGGTGACCGGAGATCCGCCGGAGGTCGGCGATTACCCCGGCTCCCGCGGCGTCTACGAGATCGACTCGATCGGGCTCGCGCAGCTGATGGCCCGCCTGAACCGGGGCGAGGACTACAACGGGCGAGCGATCGACGCGCCCACGTCGTTCTACATCGGCGTCGCGGTCAACCCGGCCGCCGACGACCTCGAGTTGGAGCTCGACCGCTTCCACCGCAAGATCGAGGCCGGCGCGCACTTCGCGATGACGCAGATCCTGTACGACCTCGAGTACATGGACCGCTTCGTCGACCGGCTCGGCGGCGAGTGGCCGATCCCGGTCCTGGTCGGGATCTTCCCGGTCTGGAGCCACCAGCTCGCGCTGCGGCTGCACAACGAGGTGCCCGGGATCGTCGTCCCGCAGCCCGTGCTGGACGCACTCCGCGACGCGGGCCCGGGCGCGGCCGAGGTCGGGACGCAGATCGGCAGGGAGCTGCTCGAGGGCTCCCGCGACCGCGCGCAGGGCGCATACGTCGTGGCTCCTTTCCGCCGCCCGCTCGGGATCCTCGACCTGCTGTCGTAAACCTCTAGTCCTCGATGCGCGATCGGGCCGCGGCCGCGTAGGAGTCGGCCCTCGGGCTCGGCGCCCGTTCGACGCCGGCCGCTGCGTAGGCGTCCTCCTCGTCGAGGGTCTCGTGCTCCAGGAGCGCGGCCGCGAGAGAGTCGAGCTTCGCGCGGTTGTCCTTCAGCAGCGCCAGGACTTCCTTATGCGACTCCTCCACGATCCGGCGCACCTCCGCGTCGACGAGGGTCTGGGTCTCGGGAGAGGTCTCGGTGCCCGCCGGCAAGAAGGGCCCCGTCCCGTCCCGCGGGAGGACCGCGATCGGCCCGATCGCACGGCTCATCCCCCAGCGACCGACCATCTGGCGCGCGATCTCCGTCAACTGCTCGATGTCCGACTCCGCGCCCGTGCTGATCTCCTCGAACACGACCTCCTCGGCCGCACGCCCCCCGAGAGCGACCTTGATCTTCGCGAGGGCCTCCGGCTCGCGGTAGTTGTAGCGATCGGTCTCCGGTGCGGCGAACGTCACGCCGAGCGCCAGGCCGCGCGGAATGATCGACACCTTGCGAACCGGATCGGCTCCCTCGGTGAGCATGCCGACGATCGCGTGACCCCCTTCGTGGTACGCGGTTCTGCGCCGGTCCTCCTCGGTCATCATCACCTGCCGCTCCGCCCCGAGGATGATGCGCTCGAGCGCGTCCGTGAAGTCGGCCTCGAGGACGGCGTCGTGGTTGCGGCGAGCCGCGAGCAGCGCCGCCTCGTTGACGAGGTTCGCCAGATCGGCCCCGACCATGCCCGGCGTCGTCGCCGCGATCCGGCCGAGGTCGACGTCCGGCCCCACCGGCACCCCGCGGGTGTGCACCTTCAGGATCGCCTCACGTCCGGTTCGGTCCGGCGGCTGCACGGCGACGCGGCGGTCGAAGCGGCCCGGGCGAAGCAGGGCCTTGTCCAGAACGTCCGGTCGGTTGGTCGCGCCGATCACGATCACGCTCGTCGACGAGTCGAAACCGTCCATCTCGGTGAGGATCTGGTTCAGCGTCTGCTCGCGCTCGTCGTTCCCGCCGCTGAACCCGGCGACCCCGGACGTTCGCGACCGCCCGATCGCGTCGAGCTCGTCGATGAAGACGATTGCGGGCGCAGCCTCTTTCGCCTGAGCGAACAGATCCCGCACGCGCGAGGCGCCCACTCCGACGATCGCCTCGACGAACTCGGAGGCGGCAATCGAGAAGAAGGGAGCGTCGGCCTCACCCGCAACGGCTCGCGCAAGGAGCGTCTTGCCGGTGCCCGGCGGGCCCGAGAGCAGCACGCCGTGCGGAATGCGTCCACCGAGCTTTTGGTACTTGTCCGGATGGCGGAGGAAGTCGACGACCTCGCTCAGCTCCTCCTTCGCCTCTTCGACGCCCGCAACGTCCTTGAAGGTCACGCGATCACCCGACGGTTGATACCGGCGAGCCCGCGAGCGCCCGAACGCGCCGAGGACGTTCTGCACGTTCCCTGCTCGGCGCATGAGGAAGAAGAGCAGCCCGACGAAGAGGAGGGTGGGCCCGAAGAACAGCAGGAGGCTCTGCCACCACGGGGATCCCGTGTCGAGCGGCTGGGCGTTGACGATCACGCCCTTGCTCTGGAGGAGCTTCGACAGCGAGGTGTTGTCGGCGAACGCGGGAATCTCCGTTCGGAAGCGGGTCGTCGGCTTGGAGTCCTTGTACGTCTCCGGCTCTTTGAACGAGCCCTGGATCGCGGTCCCTTTGGACGTGATCTGCTCGACCTTGCCCTGTCGCACCTGCTGGAGGAAGAACGGGCTGTACGGCACACGCACCCGCGACGGCTCCCTCATCGCCCGAGAGCCGAGAAAGATGTTCAGCAGCAGCAGCCCGATCAGGAACAGGATCCAGTTCCTGCCGAAGGCGAAGCGAGGCGGCCGCGGCGAGGTCGGCGAGGAGCCGCGCTGCGCCGGCGGCGTGCTCGAGTCCTGACGCTGGTCGCCGCGTGGCGTGCTCACGAAAGCATCCTCCCAGCTCGCACTTGCTCCCCGACACTTTAGGCTTGACGCGATGGAGGGCGCGGAGCTACAGGAATTCATCGACCGCTACAACGCGGCCTGGAACGACCACGACGTCGACGCGATCGTCTCCATGCACGGCGAGGACTCGGTGTTCGAAAACCACACCACGGGCGACGTCAACATCGGCAAGGACGCGATCGCGAAGGCGATCACGGGCATCTTCGGGGTCTTTCCCGACCTGAGCTTCGAGGCGCGGAGCCAGTACGTCCGCGACGACCTCGTCGTCCAGGAGTGGACGGCGCGCGGCACGCACGAGGGGCCGATGAACCGCTCCGGGATGACGATCGAGCCGACCGGCCGCACCGTCGAGTACCGGGGCATGGACATCATCCCGATCCGGAACGGCCTCGTCGCGCGCAAGGACGTCTATTCGGACGGGGTGACGCTCATGCGCCAGCTCGGCTTGACCGAAATCGCGTAGCTACACTGTCCCGCGCCCGGGGGCGTAGTTCAGTTGGTTAGAACGCCGGCCTGTCACGCCGGAGGTCGCGGGTTCGAGTCCCGTCGCTCCCGTCTTTCCAAATGCCTGCACATAGGCGTGTTGCGTTGTCGCCCGCAGAAGGACACTGCCGCCCGACCCTAGCCCCCGACGGTGACGGCAGCCGGCAATCCCATTCGATGTCCCTCGGATTATCGACGCGCCTAGCCGCTTGTGCCGAGGGCGATGCTGATCGCGACGATGACTACACCGGCGAGCGTGATCTGTAGTACCGAGGTCAGGAAACGGGTGTGGAGGAACCGCCACCGGATCCAGGCGAGCCCGACGAGTTCGACGGCGACGACCACGAGCGCCAACGTTACGGCCGTGTGGAAGCTCGGGAGCAGGAACGGCAGGGTGTGCAGGATGCCACCGCAGAAGGTGGCGAGACCCGTGATCGCTCCACGTAGCAGCCCGGGGCCGCGTCCTGTCAGCTCTCCGGTGTCGGATAGCCCTTCGGAGTAGGCCATGCTGATGCCTGCGGCGATCGCGGTCGCTAGCCCGGCGATGAAAGCGTAATGAGGGTTCTTGGTTGCGAGGGCGACGGCGAAGATCGGGGCCAGCGTAGAGAGCGAACCATCGATGAGACCAACGAGAGCTGGCTGCACCCGTTGGAGCAGGAACCGCTGTTCGGCTGTCCGGTCAGGCACTTGGGAGGGCAGGCTAGCCTGAGCACAGCAAGGGATGGCAGGCGCCTGCGGCACTTGGGTCGGAAGCTCGCCCATGTGAGGAGGAGACGAACATGGCGGTCGTAACGTCGATGGAAGAGTCGCTCGCGGCGGTCAAGGGCGACGGGCCCGGGCCGCGACCGACTGAGATCGAAGCGTGCTGCCTCGCGGCCCTGTCGCACTTTCACTACTTCGCGACAGCGCCGGGCGAAAGGATGCGCGCTGTCGCTTCGTGGTGGAAAGACAACATGCCCGGTATAGACCGTATGAAGAGCTCACTCTCCTTCCCGAACGAGGCTCTGGGGCTGCGGGCAGCAGGTGTCTTCCGTCACCGGGAACGGGCTGGATAGATCCGAGTCCGCCCCTGAGGAAAGATTCTGCGGGACGGTGGGAGGCGCACACCCCCCGCCGATGTGCGAGCGCGAGCGGGTCCTGTGGTGGGCGACTGTGTCCGAGCTCAGCCGGCGGGTCGCGGTAGCGGTGGTGTCGGTGGGGTGCGATGTCGCCAGCTGCCCCAGCGTGATGCCCTGCGGCTGATGCGCCGCTCCGCGGCGCTGATGGCGCGTGCGAGCGGACGGCCGCCCTGTGGCTTGAAGAAGAGCGCGACGCCGATTTGGGCGAGTACGAGGTAGGTGACGATCATCACGGCCAGGATCGCGAGGAAGGTGAGCGGGAGTGGTCGGAAGCCGAACAGGTGGGCGAGCGGCGGGATGTAGGGGAGAGCGACGCCGAAGGCGGCGCAGGCGAGGGTGGTGGCGAGAAGCGGGCGGCTGGGACGGCTCTTGTAAAAGGGAACGCGGCGGGTGCGGATCACGAAGATGACGAGTGTCTGGGTCGTGAGGGACTCGACGAACCAGCCGGAGCGAAACAGAACCGGGCCGGCGTCGAAGACGTAGAGCATGACCGCGAAGGTCAGAAAGTCGTAGATGGAACTGATCGGTCCGAAGAAGGACATGAAGCGGCGGATCATGCGGATGTCCCACTTGGCGGGTCGAGCGAGCAGCTCCTCGTCGACGTTGTCGGTCGGGATGGTCATCTCGCTGACGTCGTAGAGAAGGTTGTTGAGGAGGATCTGCGTCGGCAGCATCGGCAGGAAGCTCAGGAAGAGCGACGCGCCGGCCGCGCTGAACATGTTGCCGAAGTTCGACGAGGTGCCCATCAGCACGTACTTGATCGTGTTGGCGAAGATGCGCCGACCCTCGACGACACCGTCGGCAAGGATGCCGAGATCCTTGTCGAGCAAGACGACGGCCGCGGCGTCCTTGGCCACGTCGGCCGCCGAGTCGACCGAGATCCCGACGTCGGCATGATGCAGCGCGATCGCGTCGTTGACACCGTCGCCGAGAAAGGCGACATCCGAGCCGAGGCTGCGCTGGACGCGGATGATGCGTGATTTCTGCTCCGGCGTGATGCGGGCAAAGATGGTCGTCTTCGGCAGCAGCGCCACGAGGGCGGCGTCATCGAGTTCTTCGAGCTCTTTCCCGGTGACGAACGTTCCTGGGTCGAGGCCGACCTCGCCGCAGAGGTGCGCCGCGACCTTACCGTTGTCGCCGGTGACGATCTTGACGGTGATCTCGAGCCGCGCAAGCCGCGCGAGCGATTCCTTGACGTTGGGTTTGACGGGGTCGGTGAAGCAGAGGAATCCCTCGAGGGAGAGGTCGTGCTCGTCTTCTTTGCCGAGGTGGTCGCTGGCGAGCGGGCGGCTCGCGACCGCGACGACCCGCGTACCCGAGGCGAAGAGGGTGTCGAGGATCGCCTGCGCCTGGGCGGGGACGTTCGTGCAGCGAGCGAGGACTCCTTCCGGGGCGCCCTTGGAGATCAGCAGCCGTCCCTGCTGCGTGTCGGCGAGGACGGAGGCCAGCTGTCGCTCGTGGTCGAAGGGGAGGAGGTCGAGCGGCGTCGGGACGTTGTCGCTGTGGACGCTCTTCGGTGCAGCCCAGAGAGCGCGGTCGAGCTCGTTGCCGGCCTTGTCGCTACAGGTCAGACCCAGGACGCGGACGTGGTCGTCCGGCTGGCCTGCGCTGTCGAGCGCCTGCGTGAACGAGATCTGACCTTCGGTCAGAGTGCCGGTCTTGTCCGTGAACAGCACCTGAACGTTGCCGAGGTCTTCGATCGCGACCAGACGCTTGACGATGACGCGTTTCTTGGCCAGGCGGCGGGCGCCGGTCGACAGGCTGACGGTGACGATTGCGGGCAGTAGTTGTGGCGTCAGGCCCACCGCTATCGCGAGCGCGAAGAGTGCCGACTGAAGGATCGAGTGTCCGACCACGGCGTTGATCACGAAGATCGAGCCAGCCAGCACCGCGGTCACTGTGGCGAGCAGGCGGGAGAAGTCCTGGAGCCCCTGCTGGAACGCGGTCTTCCCCTGCTGCTCGCCCAGGCGCACCGCGATCGCGCCGAACGCTGTGTGCGAGCTGGTGCGAATGACGACGCCGCGCCCGTCGCCGCCGCGTACGAGCGTGCCCATGAAGGCGCACGGGCGCAGGTCTAGGGGCGAGTCCCCCGGCGGCTGGGCCTCGGCCGTCTTGCCCGTGGCCCGCGACTCACCGGTCAGCACCGACTCGTCGCACTCGAGCTCGTGTACCTCGAGCAGCCGCAGATCGGCCGGAATCACATCCCCGACCCGCAGATGCACGACGTCACCGGGGACGAGCTGTGTGACAGCGATCTCGGCCGGAGCGCCGTCGCGATCGACAACGGCAAGATGTTTGATCTCGGAATGAAGCTCTTCGACCGCCTTCTCCGAGCGGTACTCGTTGAAGAAGCTCAGACCAATGCTCATCGCCATGATCGCACCGATGATCAACGCCTCCGTCACGTCGCCGACCACGGCCGAGACGACGGCTGCGACGAGCAGCAACAAGAGCAGATAGCTGTGCAGCTGGCGGGCAAGAACCGACCAGGCACTGACTCCGTGCGCGGCCAAGACGTTTGGCCCGTAGATTCCCAGGCGCCGGCTCGCCTCGGCGCTCGAAAGACCCCCATCGGACGAGCCGAGCTTGCTCAGCACGTCCGCCGCCGGCAGTGTTGCCATGGCGGAGAGCTCGAGCTCCTGTCGTTCAGCCGTTGGAGCGGCTGGCGACGTGCCAGCTCCGGCTGTCGGGTCAGGTGCCGCTCGAGCCGTCATCATCTGAGTGCGGGCTCAGGACGACCTGCCCGGACTCCCCACAGAGGAGCCTAATCGACACGGGCGATGGTGGCTGCGAGCGACGCCGGCACCACGAGTGCGGGCCGCCACCCGAGTACGGGCCGCCACCCTACACTTGCGCAGGATTGACCAAACGCAGGCTCGAACTCAAAACTCGCCCAACCACGCGTCGTGATCTGCGGGGAAGGCGACAGCCTTTATGTGGCCGGCTATACGAAATCAGTTGACGAGTGAAGGCTTTCTATCGAGCTGGCCGACCGAGCCCACTCAACTCAAGCTTAGAAGCTACCTATCCGGCTCAAGTCCGGAAGAGAGCTGAGTGAGTCACTCGAGCCGCGGCGAAGGCTTTCTAACGTCGACGTTCGGGAAACGCGGTCGAGTCCCGTCGCTCCCGTCTCTCGAAGCTCCTGCAACCGCGGTTCTTTAGGCCGCCTCGCGCAGGAGCTCGTTCCTTCGTAGGCTCGTCTGGAACGGTCTTGGAACGAGAAGGCCTCCGGCGCGCCGGCCGAGCGCGAGCTCGAGCCCGTCGTAGCCATCGCGGCCTCGACATCCTCCTGCCAGCCCACAACCTTCGTGGCGGCGCCCTGCTCCTCTCTCACGATCTGAGAGCAACAGGGCTAAGATCGCACATCAAGAGGACAGGAGGCACGATGGCGGAGAGCGTTCGCGACGCGATGACCGAGGATCCCCGCTCGATCGGCGCATCGGCGTCGGTGGTCGAGGCCGCGCAACTGATGCGAGAGCAGGACATCGGCTCGCTCCCGATAACCGACGACGAGAAGCTTGTCGGGATGATCACCGACCGAGACATCACGATGAGAGTGGTCGCCGAGGCCGCAGATCCCAAGGTGACGTCGGTCGGGCACGTCTACTCTCGGGACCTCATCAGTGTTGAGCCCGACAAAGACCTCGAAGAGGCGCTCCAACTCATGGCCCGCCACCAAGTTCGGCGGCTGCCCGTTGTCGAGAACGGCAGGCTCGTCGGCATCGTTGCCCAGGCCGACATCGCCCTCAGGGAGAACGAGAAGACCGGTGAGCTCGTCGAGGCGATCTCTGAGCCCTCAGAGGGGGCGCGCAGGTAGCGTCCGCCCCGACAGCACGCTTAGGTGATCGATCTCGCGACGGGCGATCGAGGCCGACGATCGTTCACGCTAGGCGGTCGGTGCTCAGAATGCGTTCGAAACCGACTTCCACTCCCGGAGGCGCTGCGCGATGAGCTCGGCCCGCTCTTCCTCGCTCCCGCCGTCGAGCACCTGGAGGTCTGAAGGGTCGGCTCGAAGGTAGACGCCTGCGGTTCGGGCATTCAGCCCCGGGTCGCGATCCGACCGTGTCGTCCAGTACCCGGTGGCTCGGTCGGCAGTCTCCACCTTGATCTCGCCGGTGCCCTCGAGCTGCGGGGCATTCGGAGCCCGAGGACGCTCGCCCTTCCAGAAGTAGAGGATGCCGGCCGGATCCCTGCGCTCCTTCGCAGCCTCACTCCAGTAGCGGGCCGACAGCGTGCCGTCCTCCTGCCAGGACCGGCCGTTCACGTTCAGGCCACCGTCGCGGTCCCGCGAGATGCGCAGGAGGCTCACCGCCGACGGTTCGTCCTCGCTCCGCATGGTCAGCGAGAGCTGCCACCACAGCCCCTCGACCGGGCCGCGGCGACCCTCGGTCTCGATCGCCTTGCGGAGCTTCTGGTTGATCGCGCGAACCTCCGCCGGGCTGGTGGACGGGTCGTAGCGGACGGAGGTCAACCCGAGCAGGTCGCTCGGCAGCTTCGAACCGTGCGCGTGGAGGATGAACGTGCGCCGGATGCCGAGCGCGCCGCCGAACAGCCCGGCCTCGAACACCACGTTGTCGCGCGGCGACGCCTCACCGGACTGGGACGCATCCGTCGTGGTCCAGTCGTCCTGGGCGAACACGAAGGCGGCGAAATCGACCTCCTGGGAAAGCTCGACGAGCCGGTCGAGGGTGGACCGCCCCGGGTTGAACGTGGTCGTCCAGGGTTCGACATCGGCGACGTCCTCGAGCCCGCGCGTGATCGCCTGGAGCAGTTTGGCCTGCTTGCCCGACGACCCGAGGAAGATGCGCGGCTTGTTCATGCGCGATGCATGATGACGGACATGGCGCACACGTCACCCTGACCGAGGTTCAGCTCCCGCGTCTCGTCGGCCGTCGCACTGTCACGTTCGGGAAATGCGGGTTCGAGTCCCGTCGCTCCCGCTTCACTCTCGACCCGGCGCTCACATGGCGCTCATGCGCGGCGACGGGCGCCGGCGGTGATCGCCAGCGCCGACCCGGCTCCAAAGAGGACTCCGACGAGGAGTAGCCCCAGGCCGATCCACAGCACCGAGTCGAGCTCGGCGCCGATGCTCATGTCGGCGGACACACCGCGGACGAGGTCTTCGTTCATCACGACGGCGCGCCAGTTTCCGTCTTCCGGGTCCCATTGGATCGTCTGCTCGCCCGCGCCGGTCTGCGACGCGACCCAGAACGACTGGGTGTCCGGGGGAGCAGACGGGGCGGCACCCGCTCGTCGTGAGTAGGTCGGGTTGTCGCTGCCGAAGCCACTGTCGAAGCCGGTCACGACGTCCCGCTCGACGCCCGCCAGGTACCTGTCGACCTCGGCGGCCGGGCCGATGCCGAGGAAGACGGCGCGATCACTCTTGCTGCGGATGCGAACCGTGCCGAGGAAGGTGTCCAGCGCGCGCTCGCCACCGTCAGCGTCGATGTCGGCACGGTCAGAAACGATTGCGTACGTCGGGGTAGAGAACTTGACGGTCGGTGACATCAGGTAGCCGTCCTTGTCGCGCTGGGTCTGATCGACGACGACAAGCGCGCATCCTCCGGCGAGCAAGCCGAAAGCGATGATCCCCGCGATGACGCCGACGACGATGAGCACGACTCGTCCGGCGGTCCCGCCGCCGCGAGCCGCAGGCGCGGGAGCCGGCTCGGCTGCGACGGTCATTGATGCCTCTTCGCCTCGTTCGGCAGCGTCCGCTCCACCCTGGTCGAGCCGGAACGGCGGGTACTCGTCCCGCATCAGAAGCACGTAGGCCGCCACACGGGCGACCCACCGATCGAGCCCGAGCACGAAGTCGAAGATCCCCTGCGGGTAACGCGCGGTGAAGAGCAGCGCGACGCCGGCGAAGAAGACGATGACCCCGATCAGACCGACGTGGAAGCCGGCACCCCATGCCCCTTCGTCGACCTGGGCCGTCGCGAAGCTTCCGCCGCCGACCAAGATGCCGACGATGACGAGGTGCGGGATCGCGAGGAGCCACGATTTCACCAGCACGAGCCCTCGCGACAGCCGTTCCGGATACGCGACATCGAGCCGTGCCGGGTAGTCGGGCACGTCGTCGAGCGTGAACGGCGGGTAGCGGTCGGTCCCGAGAGCGGCGTACGAGTAGAAGCCAACGCGCCACGTCCAGCGCAACACACCGAGGTTGAAGTCGAAGATCCCTCGCGGGTACCGCCCGGTGACGAGGATCGCGAAGAACGCGACGACGGTGAGGACCAGGAGCGTGAGCCAGAGGAACGCGAGCACGAAGTAGTGCGGGATCGCGAGGAGCCACTTCACGAGCCACAGCCAGCGGCTCACATTCGGGTCGAGCTCGCCTTCGATGCGGACTGGATATGGCTGCTTGGCGTCCACGAGACCTCCTCGGTGGGGATGAAACCACGTCACGCCGCGCCCCGCTACACGCGGAGACCGAGGCTCGGTCTCAGGCCGCGCGGGTGAACGTCACGTCCGCGGCTGCGGCAAAGCCTGCACACGCGGGACGCGCCAGCATGTGATCAGCGCGTCGTAGCCGCCCGAGGCGCACACGTTCCCACTGGCGAGGCCGATGGCCCAGACCGTTTCCATTCTCGAGAACGCCTCCCAGCGCAAGGTCCCGTTTGCCCCATATCCAGCCGTGACACCCTGGATGTACCCACCTGGAAGGTTGGGACCGCCCCGCCCCGTCACGACGGTGGTGCCGTCTGCCAACACCAGCACGCCGCGCGGGATCTCGTCGGTATTCAATCCACCATCGCGAACGGCCTCCCACCGAACCGCCCCGGTGGTCTGGAAAGCGACGGTGTACCAGTCGAGGAAGCCACGTGCGGCCTGGCCAGCGACGACCAGGCTCCCGTTGGGCGCCAAGTCCATCCACAGACCGGCGGCGCCGCCGGAGTCGGCGGGCTTCTTGTCCGTGCGCCAAAGCCGTGTCCCCGTCGCCCGGTCATAGGCGACCACGGTGAGAAAGCCGTCGATTCCGACGTTGCCTTCGCCGGTCACGTACACGCGGCTGGAGTCCACGACGACGTCGTGGGCGGCGATGCCTTCGGGCGCGGTCACGAGCCACCGGCGGGCACCCGTCGTCGCGTTGTAGGCGGCCGTGATCCAGTCCGCTCCTCCCGCGATATCTCCCGTCACCACGACATCGGTCTCGTCCGGACTCAATGCCAGTGACGTCGCGATGTCGTTGGCGAAGAAGCCTGTCGAGACCACCTGCGACCAGACCAGTGCGCCCGTGGAGCTGTACTTGTGCACCTGGATGTCCTGGCCGTCACCCACCGAGCTGAACGCCAGATAGGCGTTGCCTCCCGCATCGACGAGCAGCCGCGCCACGTACGGAAACGTGCGGGCCAGGTCAACCCGCCACAGAAATGTTCCGTCGGACGTGTAGCGGGCCATGGTGATCGCGATCGGATTGCCGCGCGAGGTGACGTTGTGACCGACCGCCACGAAATCGCCACTGGGGGCTGCCACTACCCAATCCCCTCGGAACGTTCCTGAGGCCGGGCTGAGCGTACGACGCCAGCGGAGCGTTCCGTTCGGTGTGTACGAGGTGACCGCGAGATCACGGCCACCGATAGGCCCCGACACAACGGCGACGTTGCCCGCGGCGTCGGCGGTCAATCGGCCTGCCTGGCCCGCTCCTGTCGCGCCCGGATCAAGACCCCCCGCGGTCCACAGCACGGGCAGTGTGCTTACTCCTCCGGCACTGCCGGCCGTAAGGCCGATCAGCATCGCCGTCACCCCGAGGGCACCCACAAACCGTCGCCAGCGCCCGTCTTTCGAGATGCGATCCCCCGCCCCAGCGCGTGCACCTGACAGCCTTCTCATGATCCGCGCCTCCTCTCTAACGACTGAAATACTTCTCGCGGCCTTCGGGGAGGCAGCCGAACATCATCGGATCCCTTTCGTTCGACCAGACTGGTGCCCGGGTGACACCCGGGCATCCGCACGATCACTGAACCAACTGCGGCTTTCCCGCACCAGAGGGAGCTAACCCATGGTCGACTGGGTCCCAGGAGGGCTTGCCTTCCGTCGCAAGAGCGATTGTGCGGCGATCCTCGTCGACGTCGTGACCCCGAAGCGGCCTGTCACGCCGGAGGTCGCGGGTTCGAGTCCCGTCGCTCCCGTCTCGTCTTTCGCCTAGTAGTCGCCGCTTTCCACGAGATCGGCGCTCGAAGCCTTCGGCCGGGGTCGCCGGGAAGCTCACGAGCGGCACCGGCGCGCAAGGCGTGGTCTTCGACGGCTCGTCTCTCTGGGTCGCGATATACGATCGCGGCGAGACTCTGCGCGTCGATCCGACCACCGGCCGGGTGCAACGGCGCGTGCGCGTCGGCGTGAAGCCCCGAGGCGTGGCGTTCGCCGCCGGAAGCGTGTGGGTCGCGAACTCCAGGTCAGGAACGATCTCGCGGATCCAGGTCCGCTGACGGATCGTGGCCCGGGCGCTGGGCCCGGGCCACGACTTCCTATGAGAAACGCCGGCTAGTGATGCTGGACGTTCGTGAAGATGTCCGTCTCGCCGATGCCGGTCTCACCGCGGGCGGAGTTCCGCCCGTCCGTCCAAACCGGGTACACGGCTTCGGTGCTCGCGGCGAGCCCGTTGTAGTCGCCGATGAACGCACCACTCGTGAAGAACCCGTCGTTGGGATCCCAGTCGTGCGTGCTGATCTTGGCGCTGGAGAAGGTCGCCGCATCGTTGCTCGACTTCGCTTGCCACGTATTGATCCGGACGTTGTCCGGATCCTGCCGGCGGTCGAACCAGATCACGTAGAACTTCCCGTTCTCGTCAGAAGCCGCCCACGGGAAGAACTGATCGTTCGCAGCCGGTTGGCCTCCTCCGCCGGTCGAGAGGAACCTTGCGTTCGACCAGTGCAGCCCACCGTCGCTCGACGTCTGGTATGAGATGTCGGCCGCAGAGACCGGCCGGTTGATGTTGTTCTGGTAGACGTAGAGCAGCTTGCCCGTCCGCGGGCTGTAGGCCAGCGATGGGGTGTTCGGCGCGCGGAAGTTGGTCGGCGGAATCGTGTCCCCGCCGGTGCCGTCGTCGAAGTCCGCGTACTGCCCGGGCTTGTCGATCTGCACCGCGTTCGCCAGGAACGTGTTGCCGCCGTCGGTCGACCTCTGGAAGAGCAGGTGCGGGTCGAGACTGTCGTTGCAGTTCTCGGAAACGAACCCGACGTCGAGCGTCCCGCTTCTCTCCACAACGGGGACGCTGAACTGATTCGCCGACGCGCCCGTGCCGTCACCGCCGGGATCGTCCGGCTGGATGGCCGTGTGCTGCCACGTAGTCAGCTGCGGGTTCTGTGTCGGGATCGAGTCCGTGTAGGAGAGCTGGAGCGGGCAGTAGTCGCTGAACCCGTCCGGCTGGAGGTGGAACTTCGTGTAGGTCACGTAGACCCGGCCGTAGTGAGAGCTACTCGGGTTGTTGTCGACGGCGATCAGCTCCTTGTCGAGGAAGATCGACTCGTCGACTGTGCCCGACACGTAGTCGAAGTTCGACGCGGCCCGTGCGGCCTGCCTGCCCGGCGTCCACGTCTTGCCGTTGTCGACCGACTTGTAGACGTGGATCTCGGAGAACGGCAGGGCGCGGAAGAAACAGAGCTGCGAGATCAGGAACGCTCCGTCCCTTCGGCTGTACGCGACTCCAGGGTCGCCCCCCGTGCAGAAGTCACGAGTCCCGAAGAACTGCGGGCTGATGAAGTTGGTCGCCCAGTGCTCGCCGGCGTCGGAAGTCCGCATGACGATGACACCGCCGGTGATGTAGTCGTTCGCCGCGGCCACCGCCACGTCCGGATTCGTCGTCTTGTACGCGACCGCCGTCTCGTTCTGGGGCATCGGCGGGTAGCTGTCGGCGTTCATCTGGACGTTGCCCCCGTGGTCGTTGGCGGGGGAGGCCGGCCCCGCCGGCGCCTTCGCCGGCGTTCCGGCCCTCGCCGTCTGGGTGGCGTACACCGCGCGCACGCCGTTGGAGATGCCGCCCGGGTAGCGCGCGACATGGGTGACCCACCGAGGCGTTGCCACGGCAGGAGTCGTCGGTGTGGGTTTCCCTAGGCCGATCGCGCTCGCGCTGGCGATCAAGCCGACCAGCACGGCAAGGACCGCCGCTAGCGGGATAACTCGTCTCATGGAGCCCTCCCTTCATGAGGAGCGTGGATTTCCATACGCCGCACCCGAAGGTCGCGGGCGGCACTCCCCTCAGGCCTCAGCGCGCTTCGACCCTAACACCGTCCGACCGAGATTTCTTTCGGCTCCCCGGCGCGAAGCCCGCATCCGGGCGGACGCACTGATCGACGTTCCGTGGCTCTTGCCTTGCAGGACGAGGCTGAGCCGCACATGCCGGGCGCGAGCTCGCGAATCAGTGGTCCCAGCGGACGACGAGCCGCCCGCCGACGCCGGGTAGGGGCAGGCCCTCTGCTTCCGCCTCGACCGCAGCGCGTGCCGCCCGCGAAAGCCGCCGCCAGGGCTGGATCGTCAGGTTCGCCTGCGATCGTCGCCACGTCCCGACGACTTCCCCCGCGACGAGCACTGCGCCCGGCCAGACGCGCGACGTCCAGAGCGCACTGCGACGCTCGGCGTCGGGGACCAGGAGCTCGCGATCGGCTCGCTGGAGGAGGTAGTACGCGTCGCCGCTGGGCAGGAGCCGCGCCGCGGCCGCGGGCCCTGCGGGGGCGCGGAACGCCGGCTCGTCGCGGGTCAGGATCCACGTCTCCCCGATCGGCGTTCGCACCGCCGTCAGGGATCTCTTCAGCGCGTCGAACGTTGCTCCGGCCTCTGCCGGACCGATGCCGGCCCACGTGGCGAATGCCGCGGAAGTCGAGGGACCGAAGACATGCAGGTACCGGCGCGCCAGCTCGCGGCGCGCGTTCAATGGATCGACCTCGGGCGCGGGCACGGTCCAGATAGTCGGCTGTCGCGCGCCGTCCCAGCGGATGAGGACCGTTCCGGTCGGTGCGGCGTACCGGAACAGATTGGAGTTCACACGCAGTGCGCGTCCTGCCTCGCCGTCGCCCATCCGCCGACCGTCGAGGAAGGCATGGAGGCGGGCGGCCACGTCCTCTGCTCTCTGCCGGCCGCGGGCGTCGTCCGGCAGCCTCCCGAGCGTGAAGAGCGCGCGGTCGCGCGCCGGCACGACGTATGTGCTGAACCGCGGCCCCCAGACCTGGACGAGCGACGGATCTTCCCAGCTCGACGGGTGAGCCCTCTCGACCCGCGCGTGGATCGAGAGGAGCGCGGCGCGCGGCATGCTGTCCTGCAGGCCCGCCCACGCCGCACGCCGGAGCGAGCGCGCGCCGGGTGGGAGCCGCTGGTCGAGCGCTCCGACGCGCCGTCGAAACGCGAGGATCTGCGACCGCGTGAGGTCGAGCCGAGACCTCGCCAGGTCAGACCTCGCCGAGGGCGCTCTCCAGAGCCGCTCGATCCTTGGGGCCGCCGTGCGCCGCGAGAACGTTCTCGACGGGTAGCTCGAGCAGCGGGCGCAGTCTTTCGACGACTTCCTCGCGGCTCACGCCCCCGCGGAGCCACTCGTTGACGATCAGCAGGCCCAGCCCGAAGTCGGCCAACGTATCGCCGGAGATCACCGCCCGCCTGCTCGCCACCCAGAGAACGACGTCGTTGTGCTCGCGCCCGGTGAACACCTCGATCGCGAACGGCAGCTGGTCGGTCGCCACGTAGAAGTTGCCGTTGCCCGCCTCCTGCAGCCAGGTCAGGTCGGGACTGCCTCCCTCGGCCTGCTCGGCCGTGACGCCGAACTTGTCCATCAGATCCTGTTGCGTGTCGGGCGGAGGCGAGAACACCGGGAGGCCGTGGCGCTCCACCAGGCTCTGCGTGTCGCGCTCGTGCCAGGGCGCGGTCAGGACGATCGCCGTCTCGCGCTCCCCAAAGAGGCCCTCGAGCTCGGCCGGGACTCCGAGCGGATCGAAGAGCAGGAGCCGCTCGCCGTCGTCGATCGCATAGGAGGAGACCGCCTCGCCCCAGGGCTCGCTCGGCTCCCAGTCCGGGTGCGGTGCCTCCCAGTGCCAGAGACCGGACGCAAGTTCGCGCACGGCGCGATGGTACTCAGTCGAGCGCTTCGGCCGGAGTCGCCTGACGCCTCGCGCGGAACGGCGCCGTGATGAAGATCGCCACGCAGCTCGCGACCGCGGCGGCGACCGCGCTCAGGCTGAAGGCGATCGTGTACGCCTGCTCGTCGGGGAAGCCGTCGGCGACCGCGTACGACGTGAGGATCGCCGCGCCGAGGAGCTGCTGGAGACGATCTGGCGGGATCGCGCCTCAGTCCGCGAGCAGCTGAAACAGCAGGTGGTCCCGCCACTCGCCTGCGATGTGCAGGTAGCCGCGCGCGATCCCGATCGACTCGAACCCGTTCTTCTCGAGCACGCGTTGTGACGCGAGGTTGTCGACGAGCGTCCCTGCCTCGAGCCGGTGCAGCCCCAGCTCGCCGAACGCGACCCCAATCAGCTCGCCGACGGCCCTCGTCGCGAGGCCGCGGCCGTTGACCCGCTCGGCGACCCAGTAGCCGAGGTTGGCGCTGTCGTGGTGGCCGTGCACGACATTCGAGAGCGACACGGTCCCGGCGATCCGCCCTCCGTCGAGGATCGCGAACTCGTGCTTGTCCTCTCTCTCGAGCCGTTCTCGCTGGCCCTCGACGGTGTAGAAGCGTTCGTCGCGGTCGGGCTCGAAAGGAGCGAGGAACGCGCGGTTCTCGACCAGGAGCGCCGCCAGCTCGCCCGCGTCCTCCGCGGTCAGCCGGCGGATGGACGGAGCGTTACCGGGCAACGACCCGCCGGTAGCGCCACGCCGAGAGCGGCGCGAACACGACGATGATCGCGATCGTCCAGAGCAGCGCCAGCCAGACGTCGCTCCCGGCCGGGATCCCGAGGAAGAGCGCGCGGACCGCGTTGACCATGTACGTGAACGGGTTGTGCTCCGCGATCGGCTGGAGCCAGCTCGGCATCGAAGCGACCGGAACGAATGCGGAGGAGACGAACGTGAGCGGGAAGAGGATCGTGAACCCGTATGCGTTCGCGGCCTCGGGCGACGATGCCGTGAGCCCGATGAACGCGAACACCCACGAGAAGGCATAGCCGATGAGCAGGCACAGCGCGATCCCCGCGATCACCTCACCGACGCTGCCCGAGAAGTTGAAGCCGACGAGCAGTCCGACCACGAGCATCACGATCAGCTGGAAAACGTTCGTGACGACGTCGCCGAGCGTACGGCCGGTCAGAAGCGCGGAGCGGGTCATCGGCAGCGAGCGGAAGCGGTCCATGAGCCCCTTCTTGAGGTCGTCCGAGAGCCCGAGCGCAGTCACGAAGCCGCCGAAGCAGATCGACTGGACGATGATCCCGGGCATCAGGAAGTCGACGTAGTCGAAGCCCGGCGTCTGGATCGCGCCGCCGAAGACGTAGACGAAGAGCAGCACGAACAGGATCGGCTGGACCGTGAAGCCGACGAGCAGGTCCGGCTGGCGCGGGATGCGCAGGAGGCTGCGCCTCGCGAGGACGAGCGTGTCCGAGATCCCGTAGCGAAGCGCGGTCACCTGGACTGCGCCTCCGCTTCCTCGGTCTCCTGCTCGACAGCGCGCCCGGTCAGGGTCAGGAAGACGTCGTCGAGGGTCGGCGTGGTGACCGAGATGTCGTCGATCGCGATCCCGGCCTCGTCGAGGCGGCGGACGGCATCGGCGATCGTCCCGCGCCGCTCGGTGACGGGAACGCGGACCGTCCCGTCCTCGAGGAACGGGCGGTCGCTGGCGATCGAGGCCAGAGCGACGACGGCCTCCTCGCCGCGCTGCCGGTCGCAGAGGTGGATCTCGAGCCGCTCGCCGCCGACCTGGGTCTTCAGCTCGTCGGGCGTCCCCTCGGCGATCACGACGCCGTGGTCGATGACGGCGATCCGGTCGGCGAGGCGGTCGGCCTCGTCCAGGTACTGCGTGGTGAGGAGCACGGTCGTCCCCTCCGAGACGAGCGCCTCGATCGCATCCCAGAGCCCGATCCGGCTGCGGATGTCGAGCCCCGTCGTCGGCTCGTCGAGGAAGAGGACCGGCGGTCTGGCGACGAGCGCGGCCGCGAGGTCGAGCCGGCGGCGCATCCCACCCGAGTACGTGCGGACGAGGCGGTCGCCGGCCTCGGCCAGGTCGAAGGAGGACAGGAGCTCTCGCGCCCGCTCGCGCGAGGGACCGCGCCCGAGGTGGTAGAGGCGACCGACCATCTCGAGGTTCTCGAAGCCGGTCAGGTTCTCGTCGACCGCCGCGTACTGGCCCGCCAGGCCGATGTGCTGGCGCACCTTCGCCGCGTCGCGGACGACGTCGAAGCCCGCGACGCGCGCCGAGCCCTCGTCGGGGGCGAGCAGCGTGGTCAGGATCCGCACCGCTGTCGTCTTGCCGGCGCCGTTCGGGCCGAGCAGGCCGAAGACGCTGCCCGTCGCGACGCGTAGATCGACGCCGCGTAGGGCCTGGACGTCGCCGTACCTCTTGTGCAGGCGGCTGGTCTCGACGGCTGGATCGGCCGGCACGCTTCTACGCTAGCGGTCGGCCCTCGTCACGCGCTCCAGGCCGGCGACTCGCCGGACCCGGTCGAGGGCCCGCTCGAACGCGTCGTCGAGCGCCTTCGAGCGGCGGACTCCCGGCTCCAGATGGAACGCCTTGACGACGAGCGCGCCCTCCTTCCGCTCCGACTTCAGGTCGGCCCGCCCGACGATCCGGTCGCGCCAAAGGAACGGGAGCACGTAGTAGCCGTAGCGGCGCTGGGGCGCCGGCTTATAGAGCTCGATCACGTGCTCGAAACCGAGGATGCGCGTCGCGTACTGGTAGCCCCAGAGCAGGTTGTCGAAGGGCGACAGGAGGACGGCGGCGCTGGGCCGCGGACGGTCGAGCTCGACCCCGGCTTCGACGACGACCGGCGCCTTGCCGTCCTCGACCGCGAGCCGCTCGAGCTTCCCTTCGGCGACGAGCGAGTCGACGTACGGCACCGCGGCCTTTGCGCCGCCCAGGTAGCCCCAGATCGGCCGCACGTGCTCGGCGATCGCGAACTCGCTCAGCGCGCCGCGGGCCCGGACGGCCTTCACGATCAGCGTCTTCACCGCCTCCTCCTCCGACGGCACGGGCGCCTCCAGCACCGTGCGTGGAAGCACGCGCTCCGGCAGGTCGTAGCGCCGCTGGAAGTTCACTCGGCCCGCGATCACCAGCTCTCCGGACGCGAACAGCGCGTCGAGCATCTGCTTCGCGGGCTTCCAACTCCACATCGCCTCCGACGACGTCCCCGCCCTGTGCGGCGCTGGATCGGCCTTACCGGCGAAGTCCTTCGACCCCAGCGCCCCGCGCTCGCGGATCTCGTCGAGCACACGCTCGGCCAGCCCGGGGTAGCGCTCGCGGACGTCGCCGTGCCACGGAACCCCGTCGTGCATGCGTTCGCGAACCCAGCCGTAGAGCGGCCAGTCCTCGGCCGGCATCACGCACAGTGCGTGGACCCAGTTCTCGACGATCCGCCCCTCGCTCAGGAGCTCGGAGACGGTGTCCCGCGGATAGACGCCTGCGCGGCTCGCAATCGCGATCCGGTGGCTGCGCTCGACGGCCGTGACCGTGTCGAGCTGGATGCACGACGCGTGCCTGATCGCGGCTTCTACGTCGTCGGCTCCCGCCCGGCGGATGCGCCCCACGTAGTCCTGAGCCGTGACGACGAGCCGCCGAAGCTCGGCGAACGAGATCGACCGCATGTTCGGCAAGTTACAGCCGAGCGGGACGAGCTGGCCGTTCCCCCTTTTGAGGGAAGCACGCGCGCCAAACCGCGAACTACCGTCTGTTTGAACGGCGCCCTGCGGTGCCTCGATGTTGAGGAGCGTGCGTGATTCGAAGGAAGAGCAAGACCCTGCCAGATCCCGGCGAGAATGCGGCGACGCGATCAGCGGCGCTCGCCTCGCAGCTTGGTGAGGAGCGGATGAGGCCCTACCGCCCGGACGGACCCTGGGCGCCGACCGCGTCCCCTCGATGGATCGATCGCTGGCTCGCCGCCTGCAGCGAGCTGGCCGAGCTCGAGCGGTCCAACCCGATGACGGACGCCGTCATCGACGAGATCGACGGCCGGATGATTCGCATCGGGGACCAGTGGCTGGCCGACTTTGCCTCGTGCAACTACCTCGGGTTCGACCTCGAACCCGAGATCATCGCTTCCGTCCCCGGGTATCTCGAGCAGTGGGGGACGCATCCGAGCTGGTCGCGCATGCTCGGCAGCCCCGTGCTCTACCCGCAAATCGAGGAGCGCCTGGTCGAGCTCCTCGGCTGCGAGGACGCGCTCGTCATCCCCACCATCACCCTGATTCACCTCTCAGTGATCCCGGTCCTCGCGGGGGACGGAACGATCTTCGTCGACAACCGCGCGCACAAGACGATCTATGACGGCTGCCAGTTCGCGGCCGCCCGTGGGGCGAAGGTCAAGCGTTTCCGTTTCGAGGATCCAGACGATCTCGAGCGACTGTTGCGGCAGGATCGGTCGTCGACCCGGCTCATCTGCATGGACGGCGTGAACAGCATGACCGGAAACGCGCCCGACCTGAGCGAGTTCGCACGCCTCGCCCGCTACTACGACGCTCTGCTGTATGTCGACGACGCTCATGGGTTCGGCGTCATCGGCGAGCGTGCGCCGGACGAAGCGAGCCCTTATGGCGTTCGCGGGAACAGCGTCGTCCGCTACTGCCGCGAGTCGTACGACGGGATCGTCCTCGTTGCCGGCTTCTCCAAGTCGTACTCGTCACTCGCGGCATTCGTAGCCTGCCCGACCGAGCTCAAGGAACTGCTCAAGACGGCCGCGCCGCCCTACCTCTATTCGGGGCCGTCTCCGGTCGCCTCGCTCGCCACCGTGCTAAGCGGCCTGGACGTCAACGAGGCCCGAGGCGACTCGATCCGAACCGACCTCTGGGGCAAAACGGATCAGGTGCTCCAGTGCCTGGAACGCCTCGGAGTCCACACTCCGAATCGCTCCGGGTTCCCGATCATCGAGGTCCCGCTGGCCAGGCACGAGGACATCGACGCAGCGGGGCGATTCCTCTTCGAGAACGGCATCTACGTCACGCTCGCCGCGTATCCCCTGGTGCCCAAGAACGAGGTCGGTTTCCGGATTCAGATCACCGCCGCCAACTCGCAGGGCGAGATCGAGCAGCTCGTGCACGTACTCGGCAAGCTCGCCAACGCCTTCGACCTGCGGCCCAGCACCCGGGCACAGCACGCGGCATGAGCCGACCGCGACGTCTCGACAGGCCTCTCGACTGGCGCGGGCACGTCTGGGCGATCTACCTCGCGGCAGGCGCCCTGCTGACTGCTGCGTACCTCTGGGTGCCGCCGCTGAAGGCGAACGGCCCGCTGATCAATCTTCTCGGGCTCTCCTCGTCGCTCGCGATCGCCGTCGGTATCTATCTCCACCGTCCGAGGGCCCGCGCTGCCTGGCTGCTGTTCATCGTCGGCCAGTTCCTCTTCTTCGCCGGCGACCTCTACACGTACAGCTATCCGAAGCTCACCGGAGCGGACGTCGAGTTTCCGTCATTCGGCGATGCCATTTACCTGACCGTCTACCCAGCGCTCGTCGCCGGGCTCCTCGTTCTCGTGAGACGGCGCAACCCGCAGGGCGACCGGGCGGCCGTGATCGACTCGCTCATCCTCACGGTCGGAATCAGCCTCCTCTCGTGGGTCTTCCTCGTCGCACCGAACATTCACCTCTCCGGGCTCACGACGCCCGAGAAGATGGTGTCGGTCGCTTACCCCCTCGGGGACATCCTCCTCCTAGCCGCTGCCCTGCGCCTCGCGGTCGACACGGGCAAGCGCGCGCCGGCCTTCTACCTCCTCGCCGCCAGCATCGTCTCGCTCCTCGCGGTCGACTCAGCGTATGCGCTCGCGCTCCTCACGGACACCTACCACCACCAGCTCGTGTACGACGTCGGCTGGATCGCGTATTACCTCTTGTGGGGAGCGGCGGCGCTCCACCCATCGATGCGCACGCTCGAGGAGCCCGCACTCGAATCGCGCACCAGGCTTACTCCCGCCCGGCTCGGTCTGCTTGCTGGAGCCTGTCTGATCGCACCCGGCATCCGCTTCTACCAGTCGCTAGGCGATCCGGACCGGCTGGTCCTGATCGTCGCCTCCGCGCTCCTGTTCCTGCTCGTCGTCACACGCATGGCGGGCCTGGTTCGTCAAGAGGTGCGGACGACTGCCCGCGAGCTGGCGCTGCGGGCCGCGGGGGTCGAGCTCGTCGCGGCAGGCGGCGGCGAGCAGGTCAACGAAGCGGCCATCTCGGCCGTCCGGGCGCTCGTGGGTGACCGCGTAGCCGTCCGCCTCGTGCTTCGGCGCGAAGGCGGCGCTGTCGTAGCCGCTTCGTCCGAGTGGGCCGGAGAATGGGAGCTGTCGAAGACGACGAACGCATGGCTTCGCGAATCGGCCCCAGGAACCGAGCAGGTCGCGCTTGCGAGCCTGTCAGAGGAGGTGCGAAGCGAGCTCCGGCTCCTCGAGCGCGGACGTGTTCTCTTGCTGGCCCTTTCGGCGCGTGACGAGGGTCGGGGCCTCCTGATCCTGTCATCCCCGGACGTTCTGTCGCGGGAGCTCGTCGACTCCCTCGTCGCGCTCGCCTCACAGGTCTCGCTCGCCGTCGAGGGCGCCTCGCTGGCAGAGGACCTGCACCGACGTCAGAGCGAGGCTCGCTTCCGCTCGCTGGTCGCCCATTCGAGCGACCTCATCACCGTCCTCGACTCACAGGGGATGGTTACCTACCAGAGTCCCTCCGTCCAGCGCGTGCTCGGGTATCGCGCCGACGAGATCGAGGGCCGTGACTTCGCCGATCTACTGAGCCCGTCTGACCGGCCGCGGCTCACCCAGATCCTCTCCGGGGTCGGCGAGGCGTACGTAGGCGGGGGCTCCGAGACCCACGTCATCGAGTGTTCGCTCAAGCATCGAGACGGAACTTGGCTCCAGTTCGAGGTGCAGCACACGGACCTGCTCGAGGACGAGCATGTCCGCGGCATCGTCTTGAACGGACGGGACGTCAGCGAGCGCAAGGCGTTCGAGGAACAGCTCGCGCACCAGGCATTCCACGATCCCGTGACCGAGCTCGCGAACCGCGCTCTCTTCGCCGACCGTGTCCAGCATTCGATCAAGCGGTCGAGCCGCGGTGGCCCTTCGATCGGCGTCGTCTTCATCGACCTCGACGACTTCAAGACCGTCAACGACAGCCTCGGCCATGCGGCCGGCGACGACGTCCTCAAGGAGGTCGCTCGACGGCTCCAGGACCTCGTGCGCCCGGCCGACACGGTTGCGCGCTTCGGGGGAGACGAGTTCGCGGTCCTGCTCGACGAGGTCATCGATCCGACGGAGGCCGCGAACATCGCCGAACGCATCCTCGGCGGCCTCGAGTCTCGTTACGACGTCGGCGGAAAGGCGGTCTATCCGCGTGCCAGCCTCGGTATCTGTCTGGCGGGAGGCACGTTCGGGTCGACGGACGCCGAGGAGCTGCTGCGGAACGCAGACGTCGCCATGTACATGGCCAAGCGGGAACGAAAAGGCAGCTACCGCGTCTTCGAGCCCGCCATGCACGAGCGGGTCGTCGAGCGCCTCGAGCTCCAGGCGGAGCTGCAGCGCGCGCTCGAGCTCGACCAGCTCGAGCTTCGCTACCAGCCGGTGGTTCAACTCGGCAAGGGCGTCGACTACGGCTTCGAGGCGCTGATCCGCTGGATGCATCCCACGCGTGGGGTGATCCAACCGCAGCAGTTCATCCCCCTCGCCGAGGAGACCGATCTGATCATCTCCGTCGGTCGCTGGGTCCTTGCGGAGGCCTGCCGGCAGGGTGTTCGCCTGCACGAGCGTTTCCCTCTTCCGGAGCCTCTGACGATGAGCGTCAACCTCTCTGCGAAGCAGATGCAGTCGGAGACGATCGTCGACGACGTGCGGGAGGCATTGGAGGAGAGCGGTCTTCCGCCTTCCGCTCTCGTCCTCGAAATCACCGAGACGGCGATGATGGTGGACACCGATCTGGCCGTTCAGCGCCTGGGCGACCTGAAGTCGATCGGGGTTCTCGTGGCGATGGACGACTTCGGGACCGGATACTCGTCACTCTCCTATCTGAGTCGCTTCCCGGTCGACGTGATCAAGATGGACCGTTCGTTCCTCTCGCCGAAGCACGAGGACTCGAAGCTCGCCGCGGCGATCATCGCCCTAGGCAAGAGCTTGAAGCTCCAGGTGATCGCCGAAGGAATCGAGCGGCCCGAGCAAATCGTGGCGCTCCGTGCGCTCGGCTGCGAGCTGGGGCAAGGGTTCTTCTTCGGCAAGCCGATGAGGCAGCGGGCAGTCGTCAGCTACCTCAACGGAAAGCTGACGGACTCGGCCAAGCGGCGGTCGCGTGCAGCATAGCCACGAGACGCTCGATCGCCCGGGAGGCTTCTCTCGTGTCAACCTCCTTGCTCCGCTGAGGCACCGAGACTTTCGCCTCCTCTGGACGGGCATGACTATCTCTCTCGTCGGGGACGGGATCTTCCTCGTCGCCATGGCGTGGCAGGCGTACGAGCTCTGGAACGCCCCGGCTGCGCTGGCCCTGGTCGGAATCGGAATCACGATTCCGACGATCGCGTTCCTGCTCCCGGCTGGGATCCTCAGCGATCGGCTCGACCGCCGCTCGCTCATGCTGTATGCGGACACGGCGCGCGCGCTCGTCATCGGCGGGCTCGCGCTCCTGTCTCTGACGGGCCACCTCGAGTTCTGGCAGCTCGTGGTGATCGTTGCGCTCTACGGCGTCGGCACCGCGTTCTTCACGCCCGCTTTCGAGGCCGTCGTCCCGGACATCGTCCCAGCGGCCGATCTCGCGTCCGCCAACTCACTTGACCAATTCGTCCGGCCGATTGCGCTCCGTCTGGCCGGCCCGGCACTAGGCGGGGTGCTCGTCGCCTCACTCGGCGCGGGCGGTGCATTCGCCGTCGACGCCGCCTCTTTCCTCGCGTCGGCCGTTGCCGTCTTCCTGATGCGCCCGCCGGCCCACGAGCGCTCAGAGCACATTCAGTCATCCGTCGGCGCCGTCAAGGAGGGATTCCTGTTCGTCCGGCAACGGGTGTGGCTGTGGGGCACCCTGCTCTCGGCAGCCGTCGCGTACCTCGCCTTCATGGGGCCGGCGGAAGTGCTCCTGCCGTACCTGCTCAAGAACGAGCTCGACGGCTCGGCGAGCGACCTCGGATTTGTCTTCGCCGCAGGAGGTGTTGGAGCGATCGGAGCTGCTCTGCTCATGAGCCAGCGTGGTCATCCGAGACGCGACGTGACCTTCATGTATGTCACCTGGACGCTTGCGACGCTCGCCATCGCCGGCTACGGGCTCGCCACGGCCTCCTGGCAGTTGATGGGAGCCTGTCTGCTCTTCAACGCTTTCGAAACGGCAGGTTTGATCGTCTGGTCGACGATCAAGCAGCGCCACGTTCCCAGCTCGATGCTCGGTCGGGTCTCGAGCCTCGATTGGCTGATCTCGATCGGCCTGCTTCCGCTTTCCTTCGCCTTGACCGCTCCTGTCGCGGCCCTCATCGGCGTTCGCGCGACACTGATTGGCGCGGCCTTGATCGGTGCCGTATTCACACTCGGCGCACTCTTCATGCCGGGGATGCGGGCGATCGAGGGCCACGCCGCCGACGTGTCCGAGCACGATTCCGGGCCACGACGCGAACAAGAGGCGTTGCCGTTGCGGGCACCCGCCTACGTCGACCTTGGAAGCTAAGCCCGCGAATCGAACTCGTCCTGAGTGGCGAGGACCGGCCCAAGTCGGCCTCGACCCCATTCAGCTCGAGCGAGGATGAGCTAGCTGCCCGAGGCGGCGACGTCGATAGCCGTCGGCTGAGACGGCCGCGTGGAAGACTCTCGTCGATGCGGCCGCTGGAGCTTTCTCCGGAAGAGTTTCGAAGCCTGGCCAACCGTGTCACGGAGGTCGCGACCGACTTTCTCTCCGACCTCGACGCCCGCCGAACGCTTTCCGAGTCGGCGGGCGAGGACACGACCGCAGCGTTCGATCAGCCGTTGCCCGAGCAGGGTCTCGGCGAGGGAATCGTCGACGACCTGGAACTGATCCTGCGCCACGTGCGCGCGCCGACCGGCCGCCGCGTTCCGTATGTGCTGGGCTCGGGAGAGCCGGTCGCCGCGCTCGGAGACTTCTACACCTCGGTGCTGAACCAGAACGCGAGCACATGGCGGTCGGCACCGGCTGCGGTCACCATCGAGCGCACCGTCGTCGGCTGGCTCGCCCAGGCGATCGGCTGCGAGGACTTCGACGGGATCTTCACCAGCGGCGGGTCGCTCGCGAACCTCATCGCGCTGACGATGGCGCGCGAGTCGCGCGCTCCGGCGAACGAGGACGGAGCCCAGCCGTGCGTCGTCTACGCGTCGGACGAGGTCCACATGTCGATTCCGAAGGCCGTCGCCATGCTCGGCATCGGCCGAGCGAACCTGCGGCTGATCCCGGTTCGGGAAGACCTGCGGATCGACCTCGATGCCCTGGAGGCTGCGATCGCCTCCGACGAGCGAGCCGGTCGACGCGGCATCGCGCTGGTCGGGTCGGCCGGCACGATCATGACCGGCGCGATCGACCCGCTCCCGGAGCTGGCCGAGATCGCCCGCGCTCATGATCTCTGGCTTCACCTGGACGGCGCCTACGGCGCGCTGGCCGCGCTCGCCCGGCCGGCGAAGTTCGAAGGCATGGCCCTTGCCGACTCGATCTCGCTCGACCCGCACAAGTGGCTCTACCAGCCGCTCGACTGCAGCGTCCTCTTGTATCGCGACATCGAGCTCGCCCGCCAGGCGTTCGCCTACAGCGCCGAGTACGTGAAGCCGATGACCGACGACCCGATCGAGGGCTTCGTCTTCTTCGACCAGTCGCCCGAGCTCACGCGGAGGTTCCGCAGCTTGAAGGTCTGGCTCTCCCTGCGCTACCACGGTCTCGACGCGTTCCGCGAGGCGATAGGCGAGAACCTCCGGCAGGCGAGCCTGCTGGCCCAGATGATCGAGTCCGAGCCGTCCCTCGAGCTCCTCGCCCCGGTCGAGCTCAGCACCGTCTGCTTCCGGTGGACAGGCCCGGACGACGCCACGTTGGACGACCGCAACACACGGATCTTGCGGAGACTGATCGAACGTGGTCGGGTCTGGGTATCGAACTCGAAGGTCGGTGACGCGGTTGGGCTGCGCGCCTGCTTCGTCAACCACCGCACCACCGACGAGGACGTTCGGGCGATCGTCGACGAGGTCCTCGCAGCCGCGGACGAGACCGCCTGACGACGCCGGCTATACGTGCTCGACCGTGCGCAGCTTGAGCCACGAGGCGAGATCGTCGAGCTCGGCCTGCACCGCGATCTTCATCCCACGCGTGAACCTCACGTCCTCGTGGATCGCGTTCACCTGGAGCACGGACGCCTTGCGATCGGCCTTGGCGTCGACCTTTCCGACCAGGCGGTCGTCGTGGAGGATCGGAAGCGCGAAGTAGCCCCAGCGGCGCTTGGCGGCCGGCTTGTACATCTCGAGCACGTACTCGAACTCGAACAGATCCTCGGTTCGGCGTCGGTCGTGAACGAGCCGGTCGAACGGAGACAGCAGCGCTGTCCGGCCCTCGAAGTCCAGGTCGAGCGCCGCGGGGTCGACGCGCCACTCGCCCTTCGTGCCTTCGACCACGGCCGGCTCGCCCGCCTCGCCGACGTCGACCGGCTCCATCGGCATCTTCGGGCCCTTCGGCCGCGCGATGCCGAGCGACGCGAGCCGCCGCTCGTTCCTCCTCCGCTCGGCCTTGTCGACCGTCGGCACGTCGACGTCCGGATAGACCCGCTCGGCCAGGTCCCAGACCCGCTCGCGTCCGACGCGCGAGGAGATCGCGATCTCGCCGCGCATCATCATGAACTCGAGCATCTGCGTGACGTTGCGGTTGTTCGTCCACCCGGTCGAGGCCCACGGCACCGCGCACGTGTCCGGGACATCGCGCGAGGCGAGCGGCCCGGACTTGCGGAGCAGCTTCAGGATGTCCTTCCGGAACGAGTCGTTGTCTCGGAACCAGGACCGCGACCGCTCGTACGTGGGGAACTCCGCGGCGCCCGCGAGGTACAGGCCCAGGTCGTCCACGTGCCGAACCATCGCGTCCAGCTCGAACAGCGTGCGGTCCTGCTCGAGCGCGTGCGTCAGGTCGGCGGGCCGGTAGGTCGAGCCGAGGCGGCTCCAGGCGACGAGGTCCGCGCTGGGGGCGATCGCCGCGGTCGGGTCGATCTGGAGCATCGTCAGCTGCCGAACGACCGCGATCAGGTCGCGCGGCCGTGACGAGTCGAGCATCTGCGCCCGCACCGCGATGCGGCGGGCGTGCGGCTTCGTGAGCTTGTGCGCGGTCAAGGCACCTTGTCGAGCGCGAGGACGCCGCTTCCGAGCCAGTCGGAGACCGCGGCGGCGATCGCGGCCGTGCTCCGCAGCGAGTGCGTCCCGGGGACGAGCACGACAGACCGGTTCGGGCCCTCGGGCGGGATGCCGAACGGGTCACGCTCGCCCTGGACGACGAGCGTCGGCACGGTGACCGCGTCGAGCTCGGGCAACCGGCTCTTCGCCGGGTCGTCACCTCGGCCGGGCGGGTGCACGGGGAAGGCAAGGCAGAGGACGGCGGCGGCGCCGACCTCGGCAGCCGTCCGGCAGGCAACGCGAGCGCCCGCCGAGCGTCCGCCGCAGATCACGGGCATGTCGAGCAGCACGCCGTCGCGAAGCTCTGCGAGCACGGTCGTCCAGGCCGTGTCGAGCTGGTGCGCCGGAGCCGGGCTGCGCCGGCCGGCGACCCGGTAGGGCTGCTCGACGAGCACGACGTTCAGTCCGGCCCCGAGCGCCGAGTCCTTCGCGGCCACGAGGTCCGGCGACTCCACGCCGCCACCCGCACCGTGCCCGAGCACGAGCGCCGCCCTGGCCTCGTCGGCAACGTGGACATACGCCCGCGCGGGGCCAAAAGGAGTCTCCAGCTCGAGGATGGGCCGAGCCTAGCGTCTAGCCGTGCGCAGCCACCGGCGCCAGCTCTTCGGTGCCCGAGCGGCGCCGCAGCAGCGCGATCCCCATCGCGGCCATCCAGACGAAGAACCCGACGAACCCGAGAAAGGTCAGGCCGTCGATCACGCTCGAGGCCGGAGCGAACACCCCGAGCCAGCCGGCGAACACGGCCGTGAAGAGCCCCAACCAACCGATCCAGCGCGGCACGACCCGCGTCCGCAGCGACGCCCATGCATAGAGCGGCACGACGACGCCCCACACGAGCGCGTCACCGATGTAGTTGAAGACGAGGCACGCGACGGCCCAGGTGTCGAAGTCGACGCGAAGCGCAGCCTGGGTCGCGCCGGTCGCATCGACGTAGCCGGGGACGAACTCGTATGCGAGGACGAGCGGGATCGCGTGCGAGATCGTCACGAAGACGAACCCAACGACGGCGAGGATCGGCCCGAGAATCAGCAGCGGCGTCGTGAGCACGGCGCAGACGGCGCCGACGGTCGTCAGGTTCACGGTCTTCGTCGAGCGATCATCCCGCCCCCGTCGGCCCCACGTCAACACTGGCAGAGTAGGCCCGTGGCGACGATGGCCGACCTCGACGAGCTCGCGCTCGCGATGCCCCAGGCGACGAAGGACGTCTCCGACGACGGCAGGCCCTCGTACCACGTCCACGGGAAGCTCTTCTGCTTCCACCGTGGGCGCCGGCCCGACGCGATCGATCCCGAGACCGGCGAGCGCATGGAAGACGTGCTGATGTTCCGCGTCGCCGACCTCGACGAGAAGGACCTGCTGCTCGCCGACGAGCGCGGCCTCTTCTTCACGACGCCGCACTTCAGCGGCTACCCCGCGGTCTTGATGCGGATCCCGACACTGAAACGGATGAACCGCGAGGAGCTCCGCGACCTCGTAGTCGAGGCGTGGCTCACTCGTGCGCAGAACCGAGTCGCCAAGGCGTGGCTCGCTGAGCACGAGCCGGACGCGGTCGCGGACCCCTGAGAGAACGCGCGGCGGGCGCTGAGCCCGCCGCGCGGAAGTGTCGGTCAACCGGTGGCGGTGGCGCCGGTCTTGCGGTAGCTGTACCCGCCCGACTGCTTCGTCGTCAGGCCGAGGCCGATCGCGGCGATACCGACGACGACGAAGGGCGCCCAGACGTTCGTGCCCTCGTCCGCGAACCCGAAGATCCACGGCGACGCTGCGAGCAGGGCGCCCGCACCGATGTCGAACAGGTTGTGGACGGCCATCGGGAAGGTGCGCCAGACACCGAGCTCGTAGTCGGTGAACAGGCTGTAGACGATCAGCCCGATCCCGAGCGCGACCGAGAGCACGGTCGGCGTCGTGTGCTCGGAGAACTGGAAGATCCACGGGGCTGCGATCAGCCCGGCGCCGACGATGTAGTCGAGCGGCGCGTGCAGCTTGGTCGGAATGAACCGCATGAGGAGCTCCTTTGTCTCGGATTAGGTTCCGAGCTGATTCGCAGGCGCCCCCGGTCCGGTTCGACCTCGTCCGCATTCCTGAAAGCGATCGAGCGGGCGGCTGATCAGGCAGCCCGCTCGCTTCTGGCGTTGTCGTTCAGGGGCGTCCGACGACGAGCCGCACTCTCGCTCCCGCCGGCCTCACGGCGCCGGCCTTCGGGTGCTGCCTGATCACGCGGCCCACCCAGCGTGACCGCTTCGAGGAGATTCGGCCGATCGAGCAGTTCGCCCGGCGGATCCGGAACTTCGCTCGGGGCAGGGTCAGACCGACGACGTTCGGCACTCGGCAAGCCTCAGGTGGAGGCGGCGGTGGAGGAGCTGGGGGTGGTGGAGGAGGCGGCGGAGGCGGTGGTGGCGGAGGCGGAGGCGGTGGAGGTGGAGGCGGAGGCGGAGGAGGAGGAGGAGGAGGAGGAGGAGGAGGAGGAGGAGGAGGAGGAGGAGGAGGAGGAGGAGGAGGAGGAGGACCGCAGCCCGCGGACACAGCTGGTCGAGCGGTCTTCCCTGCTCCTGCGTTCGACGCACCGGGTGTCGGCGTCGTGTCGAGTGCCCAGTCGGCGACCGCGTTGTCCGTGTCGACGCCGTTCGGCTCACGATCGAGCGAGCCCTCGTTGACGTTCGAGTCCTCGACCGGGGTCGGCGAGCCCTCGACGAGGCTGACCGGCTGCGGGAACCCGTCGATCTGAGCGCTCGTGATCGAGCCCTCGTACGAGAGCGCGTCCACGAGGGTCAGGGACGCCGTGTCGATCAGCGCCACGCCGTCCGGAGCGCCGTTTTGCACCTGGTTGTCCGCCCCGGGGAACGGGATCGAGATCGCACCGGGAGCCGGCACGACGAGCGGATCCATCACGATCAGGTACTGGTTCGGCGCGAGGCAGTTCGGCCCCAGCGCCACCCGCGTGTACTCGGTCCCGGTCAGCCCGTTGACCAGGACGACGGCCTTGTCGGTCAGGTCGGCGGGCGCACCGGTTCCGTTGAAGACCTCGACGAACTCGCGGTTGTCGGCGCCGACGTTGTCGTAGTCGACTTCGTTGAGGACGAGGTGCGTTGCTGCAGGAGCGCGCACGGTACCGCCCGCCGCCTGCGTCGCGAGGCCGGCCCCGAGCACCAGGGCGAGGACGGCGGCGACGATGAGAACGTGCCTGGAGAAGTTGTCCATGCGGCCAACCTAGACACGGGCACACCCCACTCCAGGGCGTTGTTTCACCACTGGTCGACTCCGGTCACAAAGCTGTGACCTTTGCCGCTCAGGCGGCGTCGAGTCGCCGCTCGAGCCCTTCCAGGATCAGGTCGAGGCCGAACTCGAACTCGCTCGGCTCGTCCGGGTCCGGATCGTCCAGGTGCTCCTTCGCGTGCTCGATCACGTACGGGTACCTGTCCGGGATCTGGGGGATGAACTTCTCTGCCATGTCCAGAAGCTCCTCGCGGCTGTCGAAGGGCATGGTCACAACCCAGAGCGTGAACCCGGTGATGTGGCTGTCGAGCGCGTGGTACGCATGGTGCGTCATGTTCGGCGAGAAGCCGGCCTCACGCAGGGTTTTGAGCACGCCCTCCATCCAGAGCATGCGCGCGTCGCTGATCCTCGGCGTCGCCGTGTGCAGGCTGCAGGCCCACGGGTGGCGGATGAACGCCTCGTACGCCGAGATCGCGCTGCTGCGGAGGGCCGCCTTCCAGTCGGCCGCGTCCGAGGGCACCTCGACCTCGCCCATGACGATCTCGACGATGCCGTGCCGCAGGTCTTCCTTGTTGGCGACGTGGTTGTAGAGCGACATCGCCTGGACGTCCAGCTCCTGGCCGAGCCGGCGCATCGTGAGCGCCTCGAGGCCCTCCTCGTCGGCGATGCGGATCGCGGCGCGCAGGACGCGGTCCCGTGTCAGCGGGATGCGCGGCTGGGGGCTCGTCTCGGGTTCGGCAGCCATCTCTTCTTGACAGGTTTACGGTGTACGTCTAACTTACATCGTACACTTACATAGTACGTCTGGAGCAAGAGGATAGCAATGGCGGTGTACGCCAGACCCGGACGCGGTCAGCGCGCCGCGCGCCACATCGTCGTGACTGGCGCCGACTCGCGGGCAGGCGGATGGAACTCGCCAACCGCCTCGAAGCCGAGCCGCTCGTAGCGGTGGTTGTTCGCCGGGTTGCTCGACTCCAGGTAGCTGGCCATGTGCTGAGCGTCGATTCGCTCGAGATTCTCCGCGAGCAGTCGCATGCCGATTCCCTGTCCGCGATGGGCTGGATGCGTGCCGAGGAGACTCAGGTAGAAGTGGGGCTCCTCGTGCGGGTGCGCGCCCTCGAACTGTGCGAGCAGCTCCATGACCTCGTCAGAGTGAGGGCCGACGAGCGACGCCAGCAACGGTGCCAGTCGCGCCTCGTCCTCTTCGGCCAGCTCCGTTCCGCCGGGAGGGATCCAGACCGCGACCGCTTCGTGGTGATCGGTGCACAGGACCCAGCGGTAGCGCAATGCCCCGGCGAGCATGAAGGCCCAGAAGACGCCGAAATGCTCATGACGCAGCTTCGGGTCGGGGAAGGCCCAGCTCCAGGTCGGGTCGTCGTGGAAGGCGAGCGTGATGGTCTCGACCAGGGCCGGAAGCTCGTCTCCGGACGCCTCTCGCACGAAGAGCTCCTGCCCGAACACGTGTGAAGCGTACGACGCGCTCGTCCCGATGGCGACCGGGCGAGCGCTGCGCTCGTGACGACACCGGCCGTCGACTTGATCCCTGGGCGACGGCGTGGTCGGTCGACGGGCCCTAGCTTCTGGGCGCGAACGGGCCGAGCTTGTCGATGCCGGGCTGCACGATCCCGTAGTGCGACTCCGGCGCCTCGTTCCAGGCCCCGGGGAGGTCTCCGAGCGGCTCCGAGACGACCACTCTGGTCTCGTCCGAGAGGTTCTCGAGCTCCTGCACCGCCGGATAGAGCAGCTTCAGCTCGTCCATCCGCGTGCTGAACCAGAGCGACCTCGAGTCGCCCTCGCTCGAGTAGCGGAACGCCCAGATCGAGCTCCCGTCCGTGGCCGCGATCGTCATCTGTATCGGGTGCTCGATGTCGTGCCGATGGCCTGTCTCTTCGACGAAGCCGACCATCTGCTCGACGGCGCCCACCGGATCGCTCTCGAGGCCGAACGTGAGCGCGAGGTAGAACATCGTCTCCGAGTCGGTCGTGCCCTCGATCGAGTTGAAGAACGCGTCGTCGATCTTGTTCACGAGCTCGCGATGCACGCGCGGGAACTCGCGGATCAGCCCGTTGTGCATCCAGAGCCATTTCCCGTAGCGGAACGGGTGCGTGTTCGTCTCCTGGATCGCGGAACCCGTCGACGCGCGGATGTGCGCGAGGAAGAGCGGCGACGAGATCCCTGACGCGAGCTCGCGCAGGTTGCGGTCGTTCCACGCCGGATGCGTGCTCCGGTAGACGCGCGGCGTCTCGTCCTCGCCGTACCAGCCGACGCCGAAGCCGTCGCCGTTCGTCGTCGTCGCTCCCATCCTGGAGTGCAGGCTCTGGTCGATCAGCGAATGGTCGCGCTTGAGGAGCAGCTCCTCGAGCTTGATCGGCGTTCCCGAGTAGGCGAGCCAGCGGCACACGGAGCTAGGACTCTACGCCTCCAGGTTGGGTTTCGGGTATTCGCTGCGCGGCGAAGAGCGCGCAGAGAGCCAGCAGGGCCAGGATCGCCAAAGCCGCCCGCAGGCCGTCGAGGCGCGCCTCGGAGTAGGCGTCGACCGCGGCGTCGGCGGTCCTCGAGTTGACGCCGGCCTCGTCCAGTGCCGCCTGTAGATCCGCGTCCGAGATGAACGGCACGCCGCCTGCGATCTGGACCTGCGCCTGATCCTTCACGCGCGCCGGGATCGCAGAGCTCTGGTCGATGTTGGACGAGAACGACACCGCGAGCGCGCCGATCAGGAGCGAGCCCGCGATCGCCGTCCCCAGCGATGCGCCGAGGTTGGTCGCCGTGTTCTGGACGCCGCCGACCTCCGGGCTGTCCTCGTCCGGAACCGCGGACACCGTGACTGCCCCGAGTTGAGAGGCGAGGGCGCCGATGCCAAGGCCGACGAGAAGCATCGGAACGAACACGATCTCCGGCCCCGTGTCCGTGTCGAGCGAAGCGAGCAGGACAACCGTCCCCAGGAGCAGGGCCAGGAGGCCGCTGCGCACGATCAGGCGCGGGGACACGGTCGGGAACAGCCGCGGGATCCCGATCGCGGCCGCGAGCAACGTGACGGACAGCGGCAGCAACCGAGCTCCGGTCGCGAGTGCCGAGAGGCCGAGGCAGACCGATAGGTAGAGCGGCACGACGAAGAAGATGCCCGCCTGGACGAGGAACTGGAAGAAGAACATCGTGAGGCCGCCGCTCAGCTGCCTGTTACGGAGCATGTCCGGCCGCAAGAGCGGCTCGTCCCCCCTCGCCTCGCGGCGATGCTCCCAGCGGAAGAAGACCCAGATCACGAGCAGGCCTCCGAGGACGAGCCACACGGTGGGCGAGAGATTGGCCCACGACGGCCCATCCGGCTTCGGCTGGATCCAACCCCACTCGCTCGTCCTCAGCACGCCGAACACGACCAGTCCCAGCCCCAGGGCCGACAGCATGGATCCGACCACGTCGAGCTTCGGGCGCTCCTCGACCGGTGCGTCCGCGATCCGCCTGGTGAAGAGAAGGATCACGAGCACGACGACGACCTCTCCGGCGAAGACCCAGCGCCACGAGAAGTACGTCGTGCAGAAGCCACCGATCAGCGGGCCGACGGCCACAGCGATCGCCCCGGCCGCAGCGACCAGTCCGTAGGCGGCCGGCCGTCGTTCGGCCGGGAAGTTCCCGGCGACGAGCGCCACGATCGCGGGCATAATCAGCGCGGCGCCGACTCCCTCCAGGAACGACCAGCCGAAGAGCAGCACGGGCAGGCTGGGAGCGATCGAGGTCGTGAACGAGCCGCAGCCGTAGATGACGCACCCGATCGCAAAGGCCCGCTTGCGGCCAATGATCGCTCCGATCTTGGCGCCGGTGAGCATCAGCGCAGCCATCACGAGCGTGTAGGCGGTGATCGCGCCCTGGATCCCGGTCACGGTCGTGCCCACGTCCTCGGCCACGGTCGCGATCGAGACGTTCATCACCGAGCTGTCGAGCGTCATCAGGAACTGCCCGGCGGCAAGCGTGAGCAGGACGAGCATCGAGCCGCTCGCCCGCTTGGACATGGTGCTCTCGGTGGCTGTTACGTCAGCGGTCGACACGCGGCGCCACCTCTATCCGCGAGCCGCCCCGCCCCGACTCAGGCCAGCGCCTTCTGCTTGATCGCGTCGAACTCGGCCTGCGTGATCGTGCCCTGTTCGAGCAGCTCCTTGGCATTCGCGATCTCGGCAGCGGCGCCGCCGCTCGCGGTCTCACGGACGTAGTTGTCGAGCTGGGCCCGCTGTGCTTGGGCTCGCTCGATATTCCGCTGAGTCATCCCGTCGTTCTGCGTGATGATGTAGATGAAGACGCCTAGGAACGGCAGGATGATCACGAAGATCAGCCAGAGGGTCTTCTTTCCTCCGTGGATGTCGTGACGGCGGAAGACGTCGATGAAGACGGTGAAGAGGAGCCAGAACCAGATCACCCAGAGGAAGAAGATGAACATCGTCCACAGGACGTCGAGGAACGGGTAGCTCGAAGCAAGCAACATGGAACCCTCCTGAATTCGCGTTGTGCGGCGACGTTATACGAGTCGGGAGCCGTGCGTCAGGCGAGTTCCGCGAACGGGCTGACGCTCAGGTACTTGAACCCGCTGTCGACCGCGAGCGTGACGATCACCGCCTCCGGCCCGAGGCGCTCCGCGAGCCGGTGGGCGCCAACCACGTTCGCGCCCGTCGAGATGCCCGCGAAGATGCCCTCCTCGCGTGAGAGCCGCATCGTCATCTCGACGGCCTCCTCGTCGCCGATCGGCTCCACGTGGTCGACCCAGGCGCGATCCCAGTGCGGCACGACGAAGCCGGCCCACCCTTGGATCAGGAATGGCCCCGGCTGCCCGCCGCCGATCGCGGCCGACGAAGCGGGCTCGTGCGCCTGAATGAAGACCCCGTGCGGCTTCAGCGCTTCGGCGACACCGATCAGTGAGCTGGCCGTTCCAACCCCTTGGCAGAACGCGGTGACCCGCCCGCCCGTCTGCTCCCAGATCTCGCGGCCGAGGTGGTCGCGGTGGCCGGGGATGATGTACGGGTTGGTGAACTGGTCCGTGGCGTAGTGCCCAGGAGCCTGCGCCAGTTCCTTCGCGCGGGCGACCATGTTCTCGATGTCCTTCGGCGTCACCTTGGGGCGACCCTCGACCGACTCGACTACGTCCAGCTCGGCGCCGAGCGCGCGCATCAGCTGGAAGCGCTCCTCCGTGTAGCAGTCCGCGATCACGATCAGCGTGCGGTAGCCCTTGGCACCGCAGACGAGCGCCAGCCCGGGGCCTGTGCTGCCGCCCGTGTACTCGACGATCGTGTCGCCGGGCGAGATCAGGCCGTCCCGCTCGGCGCCCTCGATCATCGCGAGCGCCATACGGTCCTTCATCGAGCCCGACGGGTTGCAGTACTCGAGCTTCACCCAGAGCTCGGCGCCGTTCGCGGGCGCACAGCTGCGGAGGCGGACGAGCGGCGTGTTTCCGATCGCGTCGACGATCGAATCCATTGCCACTAATGATCTCGAAAAATGACCCATCTGGGGGGTCGACGGGCCGGAACGTCCGTCTAGGATCGGCGGATCACGAACAGGCCAGGGCTGCGTCCGCCCACATCTTCCGCAGCCCGACGACCCGCTCGCCTCTATGCCGAACCGCCTTCGCAGCCGCCTGCTTGCGCTCGCCCTTGCCGCGTGCGGCTTTGCCTGCGCGATCTTGCTCTCGGGCCCCGCGGGCGCCACCCAGCGCACGCACCGGCCACACGTGAAGCACAGGCCGTTCCAGGTCTCCATCGGGCATTGGCGGCTACCGAAGCGCCTGCGGCACAAGAAGCGGACGCTCGGCGAGCGCGCCGCCAGGATCGCGCTCAGAGAGGTCGGCGTGCCCTACCGCTGGGGCGGCACTTCCCCGAGCGGCGGCTTCGACTGCTCAGGGCTCGTCTACTGGGCCTACGGACGCCTCGGAATCGCGCTCCCGCACAGCTCGTACGCGCTCGCCGGCAAGGGCCGTCCCGTTCGCTCCTCGCGGCTCAGGCCCGGCGACCTGCTCTTCTTCTGGGGCCTCGGCCACGTCGGCCTCTACGTCGGCCACGGACGGATGGTGCACGCCCCGCACGCAGGCGAGCGTGTCCAGGTCGTCAGGCTGGCCGCCTCCGGGTACGGCAAAGCACTCGTTGCCGCGCGGCGCGTGCGCTGACAGCTCAGCTGCTCGGGAGCTCGAGCACCATTCCTTCACGCGCCACGACCGGCGGGTCCTCCGTTTTCGAATCGAGCAACCTGGCCTCAGCCTCGAGCTGCTCCATGATCTCGTCCGAGTGAGTCGGGTCGTGATGGAAGAGGACGAGCCGGCGGGCGCCGACCGCGTCCGCGTACGCAACCGCGCCTTCGACGCTCGAATGACCCCAGCCGAGGCGACCGTCGTACTCCTCCGCGAAGTACTGCGAATCGTGGAGCAGTAGGTCGACGTCCTGGGCGATCGAGCCGCCCGAGATCCAGTCGCGCGATCGCTGGGTGAAGTCGCCGGCCAGAGCCGGCTCGTGGTCGGGGATGTAGGCGACGCTCGATCCGTCCGCCTCGATCCGGTAGCCGACGGTGGGGCCTGGATGGACGATGAGGCTCGCAGTGAGCTGCGCGGCTCCGATGCTCCACTGCGTCTTGGGCAGGTCGTGGAAGACCACCTCCGCAGGCGTGTCCATGAGGTCGATCGGGAAGAGCGGCGGCGAGAACGAGCGCCTGATGCGCTCCTTCAGGGTCAGGACCGGGGAACGCGGCCCCCAGAGGTGGATCGTCGTCTCCGGATCGAAGAGCGGGGCGAAGAACCGGAGTCCCTCGAGGTGGTCGAGGTGCAGGTGCGTGAGCAGGAGGTTCACCCGCTTCACGCCGCGCTCGAGCAGGTCGGTGCCGAGCTCGCGGATCCCCGTCCCCGCGTCGAGCACGAAGATGGTGCCGTCGTCGAGCGAGATCTCGATGCACGACGTGTTCCCGCCACAGCGGACCGTCAGCGGGCCGGGCGTCGCCACCGAGCCGCGGCAGCCCCAGATCCTCACGCGCAAGACGTCACCAAACCTACTCCCGCCAGAAGATTCCGACGATCCCGACGAACTCGTCCGCCTCCGCGAAGAGCGGGAACGCGGTGATCGCGATCTGCCGGTCGACGCCGTCACGGCTCACGACCCACAGCTGCTCGTGGGCGGCGCGCCTCTCCTCGAGCGCGATCCGGGTCGGCCGCTTCTCCTCGGTCAGCGGCGTGTGGTTCCGGGTGCGCGGCGTGAAGCTCGCCGAGAACTCCTCCATCGACATCTCGCCGATCTCGGCGAACGGGCGCCCCACGACCTCCTCGGCGGCCTCGTTGAAGAAGACGAGCGTGCCCTCAGCGTCGGCGATCAGTGTCGGCGTGGCGAGATTCGACGCCAGCTCTCGCGCGAGGATCAGGACCAGATGCTTCGACCGTGCAGTGGCCACGGGAAAGACTATGCACGTCGGCCCACGATCTGATCGGTAGGTTCTCGGTCGGAAAGCGACCAGGGAGCCTGCCATGCACCTCGAGGGAATTCACCACGTCACTGCGATCACCGGCGACGCGCCGGGCAACGTCGACTTCTACGTGCGCGTCCTCGGCCTGCGACTGGTCAAGAAGACGGTCAACCAGGACGACCCGACGGTTTACCACCTGTTCTACGCAGACGAGCGCGGATCAGCGGGTGCGGACATCACGTTCTTCGAGTACCCGGGCGCGCGGCGAGGGCGTGCGGGGGCGGGCATGGTGCATCGCGTCGTCTTCCGGGTCGGTTCCGAGGAGGCGCTCGGCTTCTGGGCGGAGCGCCTGGCCGAGGAGGGCGTCTCGGTCTCGCGCGCGGACGGGAGCCTCACGTTCAGCGACCCCGAGGGGCTCGGGCTGGAGCTCGCGGTGGTCGAGACCGACGACGAGCCGCTGACCGCGGAGAGCCCGGAGGTCCCGGTCGAGCACCGGATCCAGGGCTTCGACCGCGTGCGCGCCTTCACGCGCGACCCCGAGGCGAGTCGCCGGTTCCTGGAGGAGTCGCTCGAGTTCACGCAGAGCGGCGACGCCGGCTTCGAGGCGCGCGGCGAGCAGCGGGGCGGACGTTACGAGTACGACACGACGGACCAGGCGGGAATCCCCGGCGCAGGCACCGTCCATCACGTCGCCTGGGCCTCGACCCCGGAGCAGCACGAGGCCTGGCGCGAGCGCGTTCTCGAAGGTGGCGGCCGGCCGACACCCGTGATCGACCGCTACTACTTCAAGTCGATCTACTTCCGCGAGCCGAGCGGCGTCCTGTTCGAGATCGCGACGATCGGCCCCGGGTTCACGACCGACGAGACGCTCGAGACCCTCGGGGAGCGCCTCTCGCTCCCGCCGGACTTCGAGCACCTGCGGGAGCAGGTCGAGCCCGTGCTGACGCCGATCACGAACCCGCGGGAGAGCTGGGCGGCGCACTGAGCCTCGAGTCGAGAACGCGCCCGGCCGCGGGGGAGCCGGACGGCTCGCTCGTCCTCTTCCACGGGCGCGGGACCGACGAGAACGACCTCTTCCCACTGCTCGACGCGCTCGACCCGGAGCGGCGCCTGCACGGCGTCACTCCGCGCGGGCCGCTTTCTCTGCCGCCGGGCGGACGGCACTGGTACGTCCTCGGCGAGCTCGGCTATCCGCCTCCGGACACGTTCCTGCCCTCGTTCCGCGCGGCGTCGGGGTTTCTCGACGGCCTGAGCGCCGAGACCGGGGTTCCGCCCGAGCGAACCGTGCTCGGCGGCTTCTCCCAGGGCTCGGTGATGAGCTACGCGCTGGGTCTCGCCGCGGGACGGCCGCGGCCCGCCGGCCTGATCGCGCTGAGCGGCTTCTTCCCCCGGGTCGAAGGGCTCGAGTACGACCTCGACCCGCCGCTACCGCCGATCGCGATCGGCCACGGGACGTACGACCCGGTCATCGGCGTCGAGTGGGGCCGGCAGGCGAAGGAGCTGCTGGAAGGCGCCGGCGCGGACGTGCTCTACCGCGAGTACCCGCTCCCGCACGCTGTCGAACCATCGTTCCTCGCGGAGCTACGTCCCTGGCTCGAACGAGCCGTCCCGCCTGGCGGCTAGTTCGCGGTCCGCGGCTCGACCGCGTCTTCGGGATGCCTGTGCAGCCCGCGCGCGACCGGCTCTCTGCGCGTCTTCACCCGAGGGCTCGGCGGCGGGAGCGTGATGTCGAAGCTCGCGCTCGTCAGGCGCTGATGGCACCCGGTGTTGTTCGGATAGCAGGAGCCGTTCACGCCCGTGTCCGGAGCCTTAGCGAGCGAGAAGACCGGGTGCGCCTTGCCGTCGCCGGTGAACGAGGTCGAGATGTAGTCGCCGACCATGTAGCCCTGGTTCGTGTTCGCGATCCACGGCACCTTCATCGGGCCGCCGATCTTGAGCCCCGGCGTCCAGCTCGCGCCGCCATCGAGGGACGACGTGAACCCGACGGTCATCTCGCACGTGCTCGTGCTGCAGTTGGCGACCGGGAAATAGTAGTAGGCCACTGCGAGATGGGTCGAGCTTCCGGACGTGTTCTTGTCGACCGCGATGCCGGGCAAGAAGTGGTCGATGTTGCTGTTCACCGGGTCGATCGGGATCCGTGTCACGGCCGACCAGGTCAGTCCGTCCAGCGACGAGCTGTAGACGATGTCGTTCGCCGGGCATCCGGAGCGGAACCGGCAGTCCTGCCAGGCGACGTACACCTTGCCGTCTCCCGCGACCTCCGCCGAAGGGAGCGAGAACGTGCGGATGTTCGCCGCCACGGGGTGCTCTTGGACGCCGACGATCTCGGTGCAGCCCGTCCACGTCGTGCCGCCGTCCGTTGATTGGAAGACGGCCTGCGCTCCGCCGTTCTCGGAGTAAGGGACGATCACGTGCCCGCTCGGCTGGACGACCGGCTGGCCGCCGAGGCCCGAGAAGCAGCCTGCGGAACGGACGGGGCCCCACGTGACGCCGCCGTCGGTCGACGTGACCATGCTCATGTCGTTGCCCGCGCTGTTGTCGTCGAACTCGACGTAGCAGTTGCCGTAGTGCGGGCTCTGCGCCCACGTGTCGCACGTGATCCAGGTCTTGTCCCAGAAGCTTCCGGGAGCCTCGCCCGCGTTGACGGGGTTCGACCACGTCAGGCCGCCGTCGGTCGAGCGGTTGACGAGCAGGATGTGCCCGGAGCCGCCGTCATCGATCCCGAGGCCGAGTGCGAGCCAGACGTTGTCCTGCGGGTCGTAGGCGATCGACGGATCGCTGATCCGCGGCCACGGGCCTCCTGAGTTGATCGTCGTCCCGGGCAGGCCGCCGGTCGTCCACGTGCGGCCCCCGTTCTGCGAGGTCGAGAAGACGAGGTTGCTCGAGCCGCCGCCGCCGAACCAGCGGCCGGATTGCGTGAGCGCGACGATCGTCTGTCCGAATGCGAACGAGTCGGGCTCGAGTTGCGTCTTGTGCTGGTGCCCGCTTCCGCCGTCCGTGTACGGGTCGTCGCCGATCGGAGTCGGGATCACGCTGCCGGCGGAGACGGTTGCGACGAAGAGCAAGCCGAGCGCCGTCACTGCGACGGCGGTCCAGACCCTTCGCGCTCTCTCCCCCACGATGCCCCCGATCTTAATCCGCTCCGGCGATCGTTTTCTAGTTGGGGACCGGAGGAAGCTCGAGGTCGGGCACGAGGTTGTGCTTCGTGAACCGGAGGCGATTGTGGCGCGCGCGCACACGGGGCCCCGGCGCCGTGACGTCGAACCGAGCGCTGTACATCCGCTCGTCGAACACGGCGCCCGTCTTCGCTTTGGCGACTGCGAAGACCGGGAACGCGAAGTTGCCGCCGGCGAAGGAAGTCGACATGTAGTCGCCGACCATCACGCCCTGGTTCGTGCTCGCGATCCAGGACAGGCTGATCGGACCGGCCACCTTGCGCGCGGCCGACCACGTCGCGCCTCCGTCCGTCGAGGCCGTGAAGCCGACCGTGAGCTGACAAGGCGGATTGGACCCGCACGCAGCGACCGGGTAGTAGTAGTAGCCCAGCGCGAGCCGCGTGCTGCTGCCGGAGGTCGAGCGGTCGACGGCGAACCCGGGGATGAAGTGGTCGACGCCGCTCGATGTCGGGTCGATCGGGACCCGCGTTTTGGCGGTCCACGCGACGCCGTCGAGCGAGGTGCTGTAGACGATGTCGTTCGAAGTGCAGCCTGAGCGGAATCCGCAGTCTTGCCAGGCGACGTAGACCTTGCCGTCTCCGGCAACCTCGGCTGACGGAAGCGGCGACGTGCGCAGGTTGCCTGCCACACCGTGCTGGCTGACGTTCGCGACCGCAACCGAGGCCTGCCAGCTGGCGCCGCCGTCGATCGAGCGGAACGAGCGGATGCCCGCGCCGCCCTCGTACGGAACGATGACGTTGCCGTTCGGCTGGACGACCGGCTGCCCGCCGACGCCGCTGCCTCCCGGGAACCTTCGCGGCCCCCAGGTCAAGCCGCCGTCGCTCGAGGTGCTCATCGTCAGGCTCGAGTCGTCCCACTCCTGGTAGCAGTTGCCGTAGTGCGCGCTCTGCGCCCACGTGTCGCAGGTGATCCAGTTCTTGTCGTAGAAGGATCCGCTCGAGAGCGACGTCGTGACCGGGTTCTGCCAGGTGAGCCCGCCGTCGGTCGAGCGGCTCGTCAGCACGGCGGCGCCCGACACGGAGTCGTCGATCGCAAGCGTCGAGATCATCCAGACGTCGTGCAGCGGGTCGTAGGCGACCGCTGGATCGCTGATGCGCGCCCACGGGCCTGCCGGGGTCGCGAAGATCGTCGTCGCGGGCAGCATGCCCGTCGTCCAGGTTCGGCCTGCATTCGTCGTCGTCGCCCAGCCGATGTTGCTCGAGCCGCCGTCGAAGAAGCGGCCGGTCTGGAACGTGGCGACGACCGTGTTGCCCCAGCTGAACGAGTCAGGCTCGAGCTGCGTCCGGTGCTGGCTATCCGGGTTCGTGTACGGGTCGGAGCTGATCGGCGTCGCGACGACGCTGCCTGCGTAGACGCTGGCGGCAAGCGCGAGGCCTCCGACGAGCACGAGCAGGGCGACCGACGCAACCCTTCTTCGCTTTCCCCTCCCCACGAGCTCTCTGATCGTACGCCTTTCGATCCGATTCGGCTAGCGCCTGGTGACGAGCTGGATCGGCGGCCGCGGCTGCACGCGCCCCCGGTACCGGACTCGGTCACGTCGCACCGGGATCGGCTTCCCGGCCTGCGGAATCGTGACGTCGAATCTCGCACTTGCCGCACGCTCGTTGAACACGCCGCTCACCGGCGGCTTGGCGATCGCGAAGACCGGGAAGGCGAGCGGCCCGCCCGCGAACGAGGTCGAGATGTAGTCCCCGACCATCGGCCCCTGATCTGTCTGCGCGATCCAGGCGACCTTGAACGGACCGGCAACCTTGCGCGCCTGCGTCCACGTCGAGCCGCCGTCGGTCGAGGAGACGAACCCCACGGTGAGGTCGCACGTGCTCGCCATGCACGCGGCGACCGGGTAGTAGTAGTAACCGAGTGCGAGCCGGGCTGTGCCGGCGGAGGTCGGGCGGTCGACGGCGATCCCCGGGATGAAGTGGTCGACAGTGCTCGAGGTCGGATCGATCGGGATCCGGACGGGTGTCGTCCAGTTGAGGCCGTCCGTCCCCGTGGACATGACGATGTCGTTCTGCGCGCATCCCGTTCGGAAGCGGCAGTCCTGCCAGACGACGTACACCCGGCCATCGCCGTCGACCTCGGCGGACGGGAGCGCCGAGGTGCGGAGGTTCCCCGCGACCGCGTGCTCGGTGACATGGTCGATCGAGGTCGAGCTCGTCCAGTTGAGCCCGCCGTCGGTCGAGCGGACCACCCTGATCTCGTTCCCCGTCGTGTAGGGCACGATGACGTTTCCGTTCGGCTGCGCGACGGGCTGGCCGCCCAAGCCGGAAGGGAGCCCACCGGGCGAGACCCGCGGAGCCCACGTGAGGCCGCCGTCCGTCGACGTGCTCATGTAGAGGCGGTTCCCGGCCCCGTTGTCGTCCCACTCCGTGTAGCAGTTGCCGTAGTGCGGGCTCTGCGGCCATGTGTCGCACGCGATCCAGTTCTTGTCGTAGAAGCCCGGGTCGAATGAGGTCACGACGGGGTCTTGCCACGTCAACCCACCATCCGTCGAGCGGCTCGTGAGGATCCCGCTCGGCGACCCGAACGGCGTGGAGCCAAACCCCATTCCGAAGGTCAGAGTCGAGATCATCCAGACCTGATGCAGAGGGTCATACGCGACCGAGGGGTCGCTGATGCGCGACCAGGGGCCGCCCTGGTAGATCGTCGTGCCGGGCAGCATCCCGGTCGTCCACGTCCGACCCGCGTTCGTCGTCGTCGCCCACCCGATGTTGCTCGAGCCGCCCCCGACGTTGAACCGTCCGGTCTGGAACGTGGCGACGACCGTGTTGCCGTAGCCGAACGAGTCGGGCTCGACTTGGGTCCTGTGCTGGCTCTCCGGGTTCGAGTACGGGTCCTGGCTGATCGGGGTCGCGACTACGCTTCCGCCCGCTGCAGCGGCGGCGGTTACCAGCGCGACCGTGACGCCAACGAGTACCGCCCTGGGCCAGCTCTCCATCACGATGCCTGATCGTATGCCTGGTGTCCGATTCCGCAAAGAGCCTGTACATTCGAGGTCCGGTGGCGAAGCGGGTTCTTGAGCGCGATCAGCACGGGCTTCGAGCGGACGAAGACCTCGAAGACCTGAAGCGGACGCTGCGGGAACGGGCCGCTGCGGTCGCGGTCCGCGAGCGGGAGCTAGAGCAGGTGGAGCGGAAGCTCGTCCTCCGCGAGCGGCGTCTGGGACGGCGGCTCCGGGCCCTGCGCGCCGAACGCAGCTGGTTCACGCCGGTGAAGAACCGGCGCGCCGACCCGGCCAAGGCCGAGCAGGTCGAGCGGATGCGGGCCGACCTGACGCGGCGCGAGCAGGAGCTCGCCGCGCGCGAGGCCGAGGTGAGCGCGAGGGGCGACGAGCTTCGCCGGTCGGAGTCCGAGCTCGAGCAGCGGCGCGAGCGCACCGAGGCCGAGGAACGGGACCGGCTCGAGCGCGAGTCGGCGGATCTCAACGCGCGCCGGGCCGAGCTCGAGCAGCACCTCTCGGAGCTCGACCGTAGAGACACTCAGCTCGCCGAGTCGGAGCACGAGCTCTCGGAGCGGGCGCGCGAGGTCGACCTGCGCGAGATCGCGGTCGCCACGCTCGCGGAACGCGAGGTTGCGGCCGCCGCGGCCGCGGAGCTGGCCGCGGAGCGCGAGCGTCTCCTGGAGGAACGGGAGCGGCAGATCGGCGAGCGCGAGGCGTCGCTCGCCCAGCAACGGGCCGAGGTCGAGGAACGAGAGCGCAAGGCGCGGCGTAAACGGGAGCCCCCGAGCGAGAAGAGCCCGGATCCTGTCTATGCCGAGACGGCGCTTGCGGCCCGGGAGAGCGACCTCCAGAAGCGGGCGGCTGCGATCGAGGGGGTCGAGAAGCGGATCGCCGAGCGCGAGGCGGCGCTCGAAGAACGCGCGACCACGATCACGGAGATCGAAAGGACGCTGACGCGGCTTCAGGCGGACGTCGAGCAAGGGCAGCAGGCGGCGGCCGAGACGCTGCGGACGATCGAGTCCCGCGAGCAAGCGCTCTCCAACGCGGAGGCCGACCTCGAGTCGCGATCGGCTGCGGTCGGGGAGCTAGAGCGGCACGCCGAAGCCGCCAGGAAGGCAGGCGCGGACGAGGCCGAGCGCCTGCGCCGGGCGAGCGACGAGCTCGCCGCTCGGGAGCGCGCGCTCTCCGATGCGCAGGTCGAGGCGGACAGACCGAGAGAGACGGAGCAACCGCCGGCCCAGCCCGGCTTCCTCGCGGGCCTCGACGCACTGGCGTCGGCAAGCGACGAGCGCCGCACCCGCCGCGACCGGCGCTGACCGAAACAGCCCTGTCCGGTGCCAGGCACCGGACGTGTCCGATCGAGGCGGTGCCTAGCGGGCGCGGCGGCGCAGGGGCTCGATCTGGAGCCCCCTCCGCTCGCCGACGTGCTCGACCTGGAGCGTCGTGTGCTCGAGCCCGAACTCCTCGGCGAGGAGCTGCTCGAGCTCGCGCCGTCGCATGTGGCAATCGTCGCCGCGCCGCACGAGGACGTGAGCCGAGAGCGTGGGAAAGCCGGACGTGATCGTCCAGATGTGCAGGTCGTGCACCTCGACGACGCCCTCGACTGCGGCCATGCGCCGCCCGACCTCGTCAGCGTCGATTCCCGCCGGGGTCGCCTCGAGCAGGATCGACACCGCGTCGCGCACGATCGACCACGAGCTGCCGAGGATCAGCACGCCGATCGCCATCCCCGCCACCGGGTCGGCCCGTTCCCAGCCGGTCGTGAGCACGATGAGAGCCGCCACTGCGACTCCGACCGAGCCCGCAAGATCAGCGAAGACATGCCTCAGCGCGGCCCGCACGTTCAGGTTGTCGCCCGCGCGCGAGAGGATGCCGGCCGCGACCACGTTCACGACGAGCCCGATGAGCGCCACCGCGAGCATCCAGCCGCCGAGGATCTCCCGGGGGTTGTCGAGCCGCTGCACCGCTTCGATGAAGACCCAGATCGCGATCACCGCCAGCGCGACACCGTTTGCGAGCGCCGCCAGGATCTCCGCGCGCCGGTAGCCGAAGCTCCGCTCCGAGGTCGCCGGCCGCCCGGCGAGCCATGCGGCGACGAGCGCCAAGGCGAGCGCCGCCGAGTCCCCGAGCATGTGGCCCGCGTCCGCGAGCAGAGCGAGGCTGCCCGTGAGCCAACCGCCGGCGATCTCGCACACCGTGTAGGCGCTCGTGAGCGCCAGGACGAGGCCGAGCGCGCGCCGGCTCTGGGCGCGATAACCGTGGTCGTGCCGGTGAACGCTCATTGCGGCGGCCTGATCGCGGGCCCGCTGTCGAAGTCGCTGTATCGGTGCAGCATGAAGTGCGCGGGGGCCGTCATCTCGGCCTCGGCAACACGCCCCGAGGGCTCGACCGTCAGCCGGAACCACGCGGGAACCGGTTTCAGCCCGTAGGCGGCGAGTTGCACGTCCCCGTTCGGGAGCCGCCGCACGATGCGCGGGTTCATAGCGTCGTACCACATCAGGACCTCGCGGACCGCGAGGCCCGGGAACGGGCCCTCATGCCAGCGGCCGCCCTGGTAGTCCCACCGTTTGCGTCCGATGATCACCGAGCGGAAGCCGCTGTTCGTCCTCAGGCTGAGCCGGTCGGGCGCCTGGACCGCCAGGCGCGTGAACACGACTCCGCCGCCCGAGCTGAGCCGCTCGGTGAACCGGTACGAGCGGAGCGCACCCATCGTCTGCCGCGCCCGATCCAATGCGGATTGGCCCGACGCTGGCAGCGAGCGCGGCAACCGAAACGAGACCGGCGCCCCGCCGGCGCGAACGGTGACGACACTCGGCCCTCCCTGCAGGACATCAGCCTGCGCCCGGGAACAGCCCGTTCCGCACGACTCGGTCGGGACGTCACGGCCGTCGACCGAGACTCGAACTGCATCGCTGCCCACGGGTGTATCGCCGCGCACGACCGCGACTTCCACTGGGCCGCCCGGCTGAGCGGCAAGCCCGACGAGGAGATCCCGCTGATGCTTGGCCAGCGCAAGCGTGTCCTTCTGCAGCCCGATCGGCAGGTCAAACGTGTCCGAAACCGACGACGAGCCCGTCGAGGTGCTCGACGCCGACGGGGCGGGGTTGTCCGTCACGAACGCGGTGACCACCGCCGCCACGAGCCCGAGCGTGATGATCCCGCCGAAGACGGCGATCCAGAGCGTTCGGCTCCTCATCGCCGTAGCTTGCAGGAAGGGCTAGCTTCCTCGCTCGTGGGCGAGTCGTCGCATCTACGCGAGATCCGCCGGCTCGACCCCGTGGCCGACCACTCGCGGATCGTCTATCTCGACACGTGCTTCGAGTTCCCGTGGGACACGACGCGGTCGCTCGAGCTTGCGCTGTTCCGGACGTTCGCGGTGCCCTCGGTCGCCGAGCTCCTCGACCAGACCGGCGAGTTCGGCCGGGCCGCCCAGAAGCGGTACGACGACACGGACCTGATCCTGTCGACGATCGTCGAGGCGGGCTACGACAGCGATACGGGCAAGCGGGCGATCCGGCAGATGAACCGCATCCACGGGCGCTTCGAGATCGCGAACGAGGACTTCCTGTACGTGCTCTCGTCGTTCGTGTTCGAGCCGATTCGCTGGAACGCGCGCTTCGGCTGGCGTCCGTTGATCGAGACGGAGAAGCTCGCGACGTTCGAGTTCTGGCGCGAGGTCGGGCGCCGCATGGCGATCCGGGACGTTCCTGACCGCTACGCGGAGCTCGAGCGGTTCAACGAGGAGTACGAGCGCAAGCGCTTCCGGCGCACCGAGGCCACCGAGCGCGTGGGGCGCGCGACCCGGGACATGTTCCTCGCCTGGTTCCCCGGCTTGCCGAGGCGGTTCGGCTCGCAGGCGATCTATGCGCTGATGGACGAGCCGCTCCTCGATGCGTTCGGGTTCCCGCGCCCGCCGCAGGCCTTGCGCGCGGCGGTCGAGAAGTCGTTACGTGCGCGCGGACGGGTCCTGGCACGGCTTCCCGCGCGCCGGCACCCGCGCCACCGGACCCGGCGACGAACGCGGACCTACGGGCGGGACTGGCAGCTCGAGGAGCTCGGCCCGAGCACCGGAGCCCGTTAGATGTACACGCGCCTTGCCGAGGTGTCCCTGGCCTCCTCCCCAATGCGAGCCTATTGGCGAACAGCGCATACGTGGGTCACGAGACAGAGCCAAAACCGCAACGAACCACGAAGGCTACGATCCGAAGCGTGGCGACAGAACCGCTCCAGACGCTCCTCGAGCAGGCGTTCCCGGACGCCACGGAGCTTGCCGTCGTCGACCGCACCGGCGGCGGCGACCACTTCCAGGTGACCGTGGCGACCCCGCAGTTCGCCGGGCTCTCCCTCGTCGATCAGCACCGCCTGGTCTACGACGCGCTCGCCGCGCCGCTCGCAGACGGCTCGATCCACGAGCTCCGCATCAAGACGAAAGGAACAACATGACTCTCCGAGACCAGATCAGCGAGATCATCGAGACCGAGCCGGTGGCGCTCTTCATGAAGGGAACGCCGAGCTTCGTCGCGTGCGGCAACTCGCAGCGCGCCCTCTCGGCGCTGCGCACCGCGGGCGCGCCCGTCACGGCCGTCGACATCCTCCCCGATCCACGTTTCCGCCAGGAGCTCTCGAGCCTGTCCGGCTGGCCGACGATCCCTCAGGTCTTCGTCAAGGGCGAGCTGGTCGGCGGCGCGGACATCGTCGAGGAGCTGGCGGCGACCGGTGCTCTCGAGCAGACGCTCACCGACGCGCTCGGCGAGGGCTACCGCGACGAGCGGGCCGAGCGTGTGATCGCACTCGACGCAGCGTGAGCTGGCGCGTCGCCGGCACGTACGTCGAGTCGTGCAACTGCGACGCCCCTTGCCCGTGTAGACGCATCGACGGCGTCCCGGGAGGACGATCGACGCACGGGATCTGCGAAGGCGCCCTGTGCTGGCAGATCGTCGACGGAGAAGCCGACGGCCTCGACCTCTCCGACCTCCGAGTCGTGCTGGGGACGCGCTACAGCGACGACGAGGAGGGCTCCCCGTGGAGCTGGATCCTCTTTCTCGACGAGCGTGGCACCCCGGAGCAGCACCGGGTGCTCGAGGAGATCTGGGCAGGCCGCGTCGCCGGGGAGCAGCTGGAGCACTTCCCGTGGGCGTGGAAGCCGAGCCACCTCCTCGGCGTGCAGCCGGCCCAGATCGAGCTCGACCACACCCTGCGCCGGCAATGGTTCAGGGTGCGCGACGTGGTCACGGTCCGCGTCTCAGGCCCCTACGAAGGCGCCGAGACGATCACCTGCGTGATCCCGGGCCACGAACAGCCAGGAGAGGAGATCGTCGCCGGCGAGCTCAGCGTCGACGACGCGCTGCTCCGCTTCGAGTACGCGGGCGTGTGCGGGTACGCCGCGAACTTCGACTACTCAGGCTGAGCCCGAACCCTTACCGAATCTTCAGAGATCGCAAACGCCCTGCACATGCGCGGGAGTTTGACTGGACGGCACAGGACGACGGCTATCTCCCCCTCCCTCAGCCTCGCTCCCACAGAGCCCGCCCCTCGAGGCGGGCTTTGTCTTGAGAAATGGAACGCTCAGGTGAGGGATGAACCGGGCTCTGCGGACGGTCGATGTTGCCACCAAACGCAATTGTCGGTGCGGTGCCCTTCCCGTACCGATCGTCGATGGAGGTCTGCACCGATGCAGAAGCTCTACAACTGGCTCACCCGTGAAGACGGGCAGACGATGGCCGAGTACGGCGTCGTCCTCGCCGTCATCACGATCGCGGTCTTCGGCGCGCTTGCCCTGCTCTCGGGCAACATCGTCAACGCTGTGACCCGCGTCGCCGGCTACATCACGTAGCAGTCCGCACCCGTGTGACCTGACGGCGTGGCCTGGATCGCCTGATCCGAGCCACGCCGTTCTTTTTTGCGTAGCCGATATCACCACCCAGGGGGATACGAACGGCTCTTCGGCGGCCGATGAAATGGGAGCCAACCAGACGCGTCCGTCAGCGTCGTTTCGACCATGGAGGTCTGCTCCGATGCAGAAGCTCTACAACTGGCTCACCCGTGAAGACGGGCAGACGATGGCCGAGTACGGCGTCGTCCTCGCCGTCATCACGATTGCGGTCTTCGGCGCTCTTGCCCTGCTCTCGGGCAACATCACGAACGCGCTGACCCGCGTCGCCGGCTACATCACGTAGTCGAGCTCGAACGTCTGAGGCGTGGCCTGGGATCGCTGATTCCGGCCACGCCCTTCCACTTCGGCGTAGCCGGGATCACCTCGCAGAGGGATCTCACGCGCTCCCAATCGAGCCGATGACACCGGGGTCCAACCAGACGCGTCCGTCGGCGTCGTTTCGACCTGGAGGTCTGCTCCGATGCAGAAGCTCTACAACTGGCTCACCCGTGAAGACGGGCAGACGATGGCCGAGTACGCAGTCGTCCTCGCCGTCGTCACGATTGCGGTCTTCGGCGCTCTTGCCCTGCTCTCGGGCAACATCACGAACGCGCTGACCCGCGTCGCCGGCTACATCACGTAGTCGAGCCCCCGCAAGACCTGGCGGCGTGGCTTGGAACACTCGTTTCCGAGCCGCGCCGCTTCTCTTTTCACTTTCGCGGGGGATGACGTTCGACCCGCTCCTGGCCGATGAAAGGACTGGCCAACCACCGGCGCTCGTCCGGCGCCGAAATCGTCCAGGAGGTCTGCACCCAATGCGCAAGCTCTACAACCGGCTGGCTCGTGAAGACGGGCAGACGATGGCCGAGTACGGCCTCGTCCTCACAATCATCACTCTCGCGTCCACTACAGCGCTCCTCTATCTCTCGACCAGCATCGGGAAGAGGGTCCTGACGATCGCGGGCTACATCCACTAGCCGGCCGACCGCTTTGCGGTACGCGGATCACGCCACGAGGGGATCCGCGTGCCGGTGCGATCGGCCGATGGTCCCACCATGCGAAACAGCGAGCTCCACCTCGAAGGCGGCCCGACGATGACGGAGTACGCGAGGACGCTCTCAGTCCTCACGATCTTCTGCCTCTCAGCATTTGCCCTGGTCACTGCCGCGAGCACAGGCGCCCTGACGCGCTTGGCCGGCTACCTCACCTGATCGGGGGATACTCGGCGCCGCCGAGTTCACCGATACTGCGTAGCGACAGGTAACCACAGGCGCTGGCGGCCCACGCCGACCACCCCGGAGAGTGCAGCCGTGCTCCGACTGAGACGACATCGAGCACCCGAGCCACCCGAAGTCCTCGACCTCGGCGACGGCAAGACGCCGGAGCGCAGGCGAGCGGATGCCAGGCGAGCCCACTACGAGCACCAGCGCCGACTTCTCGAAGTCAAGGACGTCGAGCAGCTGATCTCGGAAATTCAGCTCGAGAAGTCCGCTCCTTAAGAATCTCCTCTCCCGACCGCATGACCAGCTCGCCGGGGCGCGGCGCCTCTGGTCTGACGGCGTGAGCCCGACGACAGGCGACTAGTGGACGACCCAGGTGTCGCCGGCGTGGATGAGCGACTTCAGGTCGCCCGCTCCGCGCTCCGCCGTAGCCGTCTCCAGCTGCCCGGACATCAGCTCGTCGTAGACCGGGCGCTCGACGTCCCGGAAGATCCCGATCGGCGTCGGGCCGTGCGGGGTGTGCGAGATCCGCGACAGGGCGAACGCGAGTGACCCGACCTCCTGATGCTCGTCGTGGACGAGCAGGTCGCCCTCGTCTGAGGAAACCAACTCGCACGAGCCATCGACCCGGAGCTTCACGCCGCGCTCGTCCTCTGCACCGAAGCGGATCGGCTGCCCGTGCTCGAGGCGGATCTGGTTCTCCGTCTCCTCCTTGACCGCGTCGAAGGCGCCGTCGTTGTAGACGTTGCAGTTCTGGTAGATCTCGACGAGCGCCGACCCCTTGTGGTTCGCCGCCCGCCGCAGCACCTCGGTCAGGTGCTTCTTGTCCGTGTCGATCGAGCGCGCGACGAAGGTCGCCTCCGCGCCGAGCGCGATCGAGACCGGGTTGAACGGGTAGTCGAGCGAGCCCATCGGCGTCGATTTGTTGCGCGTCCCGAGCGGCGAGGTCGGCGAGTATTGCCCCTTCGTCAGCCCGTAGATCTGGTTGTTGAAGAGCAGGATCTTCACGTTCACGTTCCGGCGCAGCACGTGGATCAGGTGGTTGCCGCCGATCGAGAGCGCGTCACCGTCGCCGGTCACGACCCAGACGGACAGGTCCGGACGGGACGTGGAGAGGCCGGTCGCGATCGCAGGCGCCCGCCCGTGGATCGAGTGCAGCCCGTATGTCTGCATGTAGTACGGGAAGCGCGCGGCGCAGCCGATCCCGGAGATGAAGACGATCTTCTCGCGCGGCAGGCCGAGCTCGGGCATGAACGACTGCACCGCGGCGAGGATCGCGTAGTCCCCGCAGCCCGGGCACCAGCGCACCTCCTGGTCGGACTTGAAGTCCTTCGCGGTCAGCTGGACCAGCTTCCCGTTGCCGCCGTTCTCGCTCACTGCGACTCCTCGTCCTCATCGTGCGGGTTCGGCAGGATCAGCTCCTCGCCCTCTTCAGGCTCGATGAAATCGCCGGGACGCTTCGTGCCGAGCGCGAGATCGTCCGGCTCCCGGGAGCTCCCTCGTAGCATCTCGACAAACCTGTCGAGCCACCTCTGGAACATCAGAGCATCGCCTCCATCGCGTCCGCGAGCTCGTCGGAGCGGAACGGCAACCCGCGCACACGGTTGAAGCCGACCGCGTCGACGAGGAACTCGGCGCGTACGAGCTTGAGCAGCTGTCCGAGGTTCATCTCCGGCACGAGCACCCGGTCGTAGCTCCGCAGAACTTCGCCGAGGTTGCGCGGGAACGGGTTCAGGTGGGTCAGGTGCGCGTGCGCGACCTTCTTGCCGTCGCGCCGCAGCCTCCGCGCCGCCGACTGGATCGGCCCGTACGTCCCGCCCCAGCCGAGCACCAGGAGCGACGCGCCGTCGGGATCGTCGACCTCGAGCTCCGGGATGTCCGCGGCGATCCCGGCCACCTTCTGCGCGCGCAACCGAACCATGTGGTCGTGGTTGTCCGGGTCGTAGGACACGTTGCCGGTCACGTCCTCCTTCTCGAGCCCGCCGATCCGGTGCTCGAGCCCGGGCGTCCCGGGGATCGCCCAGTCGCGGGCGAGCGTCTCCGGGTCGCGCCGGTATGGCATGAACGAGCCGTCGACGTTCGGCTGGTCGGCGAACTCGATCGAGATGTCCGGCAGCGTGTCGACGTCGGGGAGCAGCCACGGCTCCGACCCGTTGGCGAGGTACGCATCCGAGAGCACGAAGACGGGCGTCCGGTACTTCAAGGCAATTCGCGCTCCCTCGATCGCCGCGTCGAAGCAGCCGCCCGGAGTCGAGGCGGCCACGACCGGCACCGGCGCCTCCGCGTTCCGCCCGAACATGACCGCGAGCAGGTCGGCCTGCTCCGGCTTCGTCGGCATCCCGGTCGAGGGCCCCGCGCGCTGGATGTCGAGGATGACGAGCGGGAGCTCGAGCGTCACAGCGAGCCCGATCGTCTCCTGCTTGAGGATCACGCCCGGCCCGCTCGAGGTGCAGACGCCCAGCGCGCCGCCGAAGCTCGCGCCCAGAGCGGCGCCCGCGGCCGCGATCTCGTCCTCGGCCTGGAAGGTGCGGACGCCGAAGTTCTTGTTCCGCGCGAGGTCGTGGAGGATGTCCGAGGCGGGCGTGATCGGGTACGCGCTCAGGAAGAGCGGCAGCTTCGACTGCACGCTCGCCGCCACGAGGCCCAGCGCGAGGGCCTGGTTGCCGGTGATGTTCCGGTACGTCCCGGGCGGCAGCGGCGCGGGCGCGACCTCGTAGTGGACGGCGAAGCCCTCGCTCGTCTCGCCGAACGCGTAGCCGGCGTTGAACGCGCGTGTGTTCGCCTCGGCGATCTCCGGCCGCTTCGCGAACTTCTTGGCGATGAACTCGATCGTGCCCTCGGTCGGGCGCGTGTAGAGCCACGACATGAGCCCGAGCGCGAACATGTTCTTCGAGCGCTCCGCCTCGCGGTTCGTGAGCCCGGTGCCCTTGACCGCCTCCAGCGTCAGCGACGTCAGCGGCACCTCGTGCGACGCGGTACTCGTCGAGCGAGCCGTCCTCGAGCGGGTTCGCCGTGTAGCCCGGCCTTCTGGAGGTTGCGGTCGCTGAACGCGTCGCTGTTCACGATCAGCGTCCCGGCCGCGGGCAGGTCCTTGAGGTTCTTGCGAAGCGCTGCCGGGTTCATCGCGACGAGCACGTGCGGCGCGTCGCCGGGCGTGAGGATGTCGTGGTCCGCGTAGTGGATCTGGAAGCCGGAGACACCCGGCAGCGACCCCGCCGGAGCACGAATCTCGGCCGGGAAATCGGGCAGCGTCGAGAGGTCGTTGCCGAAGAGCGCTGTCTCGCTCGTGAAGCGCCCGCCGGTCAGCTGCATGCCGTCGCCGGAGTCGCCGGCGAAGCGGATGATGACGTCTTGCAGCTGCTCGATGGGCTTGGCCATCGCCTCTGTGGGAGGTATAGCAGCCTTCTTCAGGCCGTCGCGCCGGCTCGGTGGTGGCGGAGCCTGTGGGCCAGATAGCCAGTCGTAAGGAGCGGGATCAAGATCAGCACGATCAGGCCCGCGACCCCGATTGGTAGCGCCTCGGCGGGCCTGACGTCGACTCTCGCCACGTCGTCTCGACGAGCCCGTCGCGGCGCAGGCGGCTGAGCAGCGGATAGATCGCCCGCTCGCTGCGCGTTCTGCTTAAGTCAACGGTCGGGGACGCGCACGACGTTCAGGCCCCAGGCCCTCCCGGACGCGAACAGCTCGTCGGGATCGACGTCGTCGCGCCAAGCGATGAAGTGCGCTTCGGGCTCGTCCTCGGTCGACCCGTAGACCGCGAGCCGCTGCACCGGCTCCGGTTCGCCACTCCGGCGCTCGAGCTCGTCGCGCCGGCGCTCGGCCTCCTCCGCCGCGGGGCCCTCCGCGTAGCCTTTCGCCATCAGCGCGCCTCGGCGAGCAGCGCCTCGAGGTCGAGCGGGATCGAGACCATGGCCACGCCCTCGCCGTCGGGGGCCACCGGCCACTCCTCGCGCGGCCGGTCGCGGTACAGCTCGATGCCGTTGCCGTCCGGGTCGTTGAGGTAGATCGCCTCGCTCACTCCGTGATCGGAGGCGCCCGAGATCGGCACGCGAGCGTCGACGAGGCGCTTCAACGCGTCGGCCAGGGCTGCGCGATTCGGGTAGCGGATCGCGACGTGGTAGAGCCCCGTCGTCCCGGGCGGCGCAGGCGACCCGCCTTTCGACTCCCACGTGTTGAGGCCGATGTGATGGTGGTAGCCGCCCGCCGACAGGAACGCGGCCTGGTCGCCCATCTGCTGCATGAGATCGAAGCCGAGCACGTCGCGGTAGAAGCCGATCGCGCGCTCGAGGTCGGCGACCTTCAGATGGACATGGCCGATGTCGACCGCCGGGTCGAGCTGGCTCATGCCGGAAACGGTACTACGGCTTCTTCGACTCGCCGCCTTCGCGCCGCTCGAACTCGAGCATCAGCCGGCGGAGCAAGGCGTTCAACTGCTCCTTCTCCGTCTTCGTCAGAGCCGCCGCGATCAGCGCCTCGCGCTCGGCCTCGGTACCGGTCGACTCGAGCCACTTGGTCCCGCCCGCTTCCGTCAGCTCGATGAGCACGCCGCGGCGGTCGTCCGGATCGGGCAGGCGCTTGACGAAGCCGGCCTTCTCGAGCCGGTCGAGCCGATTCGTCATCGCCCCGCTCGAGAGCTCGGAGAACTTCGCGAGCTCACCCGCCGAGCGCCTGAACGGAGGGCCGGCGCGCCGGAGGGCCCCCAAGACGTCCCATTCCTCGAACGTCAGCCCATGCTCGGCCAGCACGTCGTTGAGGCTCCGCTTGAAGCGACGAGTGAGCCCGCTCATGCGGTCGACGATTCCCTCGACCGCGAGATCGAGATTCGGGATGTCCTGGAGCCAGGCCTTCTCCAGCCATTCGTCGATGTGGTCCCGTTCCTCGACCTTCTTCATGGTCACAGTCTTGATGAAAAAACTCTTGACGTCAAGCGATTCGCCTGTTACCTTCCTGATAGTTCGATCTCAAGATACTTCACCTCGAAGGGGGCGACCAATGTATCCAGTCGACGTGCAGACGCAGAACTTGATCACGAAGGAGCACGCGGACCGACTGCGGGAACAGGCCCGGCCGTCGAGGAGCGTAGGGTGGAGGCGTGACCGTCGAGCGGACGATCAGGCCCCGCGGGCCCTACTCGCTCGCGCTATCCGGCCGGCGCGCATCTGATCCCGACGCGTCGGTTCGGCAACGGCGTCCTGACCTGCCTGCTCGCCGGCGGCAAGCGCGCCGGAGCACGCCAGCTCTCCGACGGAGCGCTCGTCCTACACGCCGAGACCGACGCCGGCATCGAGCAGCTGCGCTTCGTCCTCGGCGCCGACGACGACCACAGCGCGTTCCTCGAGCGCTTCCGCGACGACGAGCTGCTCGCCGGGCCGATCCGCCACCTCCGCGGCCTGCGCCCGATCCGCACGGCGACCGTCACACACGCGCTCCTGCGGGCGATCGTCAGCCAGCTGATCACCTCGCGCGAGGCGCGCTCGATCGAGTGGCGGCTCCTGCACGCGACGACGGAACGCATCGATAGGCTCGTCACACCGCCCCTGCCCCACCACTTCGCCGGCCTCGCTCCGGCCCAGCTCCAGGGGTTCGGTCTACCCGCGCGGAAGGCGACTGCGCTCGTCCGGATCTGCCGCACCTTCGACCCGGAGCGCCTCAGGCGTCTGCCGGCCGACGCGGCTGCCGCCAGGCTCGAGCGCGAGCGCGGCATCGGCCCGTACTCGGTGGGCATGGTCTGGACGGCAGGGCTCGGCCGCTACGACCGCGGGATCGTCGGCGACCTCGGGCTGCTCAAGATCTGCTCTGCGATCGAGGGCCGTTGGGTCGAGCCGGACGACACGGCCAGGATCCTCGCGCGTTACGAGGAGTGGGCGGGCCTCGCGTGCGTGTACCTGATGGCCGGGGCGGCGCGGGGCATGGTGCCGCTCAAGCTGAGCCCACCCGAGGTCCGGCGCGAACGCATACGAGCGCGGTACGCCGCCTAAACTCACGAACATGGCTGTGGACGGCCGACGCATCGCGATCCTCGGCGGCGGCAAGATCGGCGAGTCGCTGCTCGCGGGCCTGCTCAGCTCCGGCTGGCGCAAGCCGGCTGAGATCGTCGTCACCGGTCGCCGCCAGGAGCGGGTCGACGAGCTCGCCGAGCGCTACGGCGTCGAGACGACGCTCTCCAACGCGGATGCGGTCGCCGGCGCAGCGTTCATCGTGATCGCGGTCAAGCCACAGGACTTCGACGTGCTGCTCGGCGAGGTCGGCGGGCTGCTCACGCCCGAGCAGACGGTGCTGTCGGTCGCAGCAGCGGTTCCGACGGCGCAGATCGAGCGGCACCTGTCCGACGGCGTACCGGTCCTGCGGGCGATGCCGAACGCGCCCGCCACGGTCCACGAGGGCGTCGCGGGGCTCTGCGCAGGCGCACATGCAGGCGACGACCACCTCGCGATGGCCGACGAGGTGCTGAGACACGTCGGCCGCGTCGTCCAGATCCCGGAGCCCTACATGGATGCGGTCACGGCCGTCTCGGGCTCCGGGCCGGCCTACTTCGCGCTCCTCGCCGAGGCGATGATCGAGGCCGGGATCCTGCTCGGGCTCTCGCGGGAGGTGTCGACCCAGCTCGTCATCCAGACGATGTTCGGCACCGCGAAACTGCTCCGCGACGAGGAGATGCACCCGGTCGAGCTGCGGGAGATGGTCACGTCGCCAGGCGGCACGACGATTCGCGCGATCCGCGAGCTCGAGCGTGCCGGTGTGCGCGCCGCGTTCCTGAACGCGATCCAGGCGGCCATGGAGCGCTCGAAAGAGCTGGCCGAGGGCGACTCCTGACTGACATCCGAGTCTTCGAGACCGCTCACGAGGCGCAGCGCGCGGCCGCCGAGCTCCTCGTCGCCGCCGCGCGGGCCGGCGAGCACGTCGCGCTCTCGGGCGGGGACGCGCCCGGCCCCGCGTTCGAGCTCGCCGCCGAGCTCGAGCCGGACTGGAGCGGGGCGCGGCTCTGGTGGGGCGACGAGCGCTGCGTGCCGCCGGACGACGAGCGCTCGAACTACCTGCTGGCCAAGCGGACGCTTCTCGATGGGCTCGAGACGCGGCCTACCGAGGTGCACCGCATCCGCGGCGAGCTCGGCGGCGAGACAGCCGCGGCGGAGTACGACCAGGAGCTCGAAGGCGTGCGGCTCGGGCTCACACTCCAGGGGCTCGGCCCGGACGGGCACACGGCGTCGCTGTTCCCGAGCTCTCCGGCGCTCGAGGAGCGCGAACGACGCGCGGTCGCGACCCCGCACGAGGACGTCGAGCGCGTGACGATGACGCTGCCTGTGCTCTCCGGCGCGGCGCAGGTCGTCTACCTCGTGCTCGGTGAGGCGAAAGCGGAGGCTGTGAAACGCGCGTTCGCGGATGCGCCCGACCCTGCCGTCCCCGCGAGTTTGCTGCGGTCGGAGCACGGCGAGACGATCGTGCTCCTCGACCGCGATGCCGCCGCCAGGCTTGACAACGGCGCCTGAATCCCTATATGTAGGATCTATATGACCGTGGCACCGACCACCACATCGAACGATGTCTTCACGATCGTGCGCGCCGAGCAGCTCAAGGCGCTCGGCCATCCGCTTCGCCTTCGTGTGCTCGAGATGCTCGGCGACGAAGGCGGCCAGAGCCTGACCAACCGCGAGCTGGCGCAGAAGCTCGACGTCGATCCCGGCCACCTGCACTTCCACGTCAAGATGCTCCTCCGCGCAGGCCTGATCGAGCGCGCCGAGGGCGGCAAGGGACGCGAGAAGCCCTACCGCGCGGTCGCGAGCACTGTCCGCGTCGGGCCGGAGCTGCTCGGGTCACGCCTGACCGGCGATCTCCAGGCGGCGATGCTGAACGAGGTCCAGGCCGGGTTCGCGAAGCGGGACAAGGCCCAGTTCAGGAGCGCTCAGGTGACGGGCCGGGTCACCCCCGAGCAGGCGATCGAGATGATCACCGAGCTCGTCGAGCGAGTGCAGGAACTGGAAGATCCGTCCGTCGAGCCGCTTGTGATCACAGCGTTCATGCACCCGCCGACGTCGCGGGGAGAAGCGAAGAGCTGAGCTCGACGGCGAGGCCGCGACGCGCGGCGAGCGCCTGGAGGACGAGCACGGTGTCGGCGACAGGGATGTCCTCGAGGTACTCCTCGCGCGACTCGAAGGAGTCGAGGACGCTCTCGACGGCATGCGTATAGCCGACGAGGTCCCCGGCGGCGAGGAACGCGAGCGCGTCTCCTACATCGTGGGGGAAGTCGTCACTCGTGCGGATCGCATCCGCGTGGACGACCGCGTCGTGGTCACGGCCGAGGACGAGCAGCGCGAGCGCGGCGGCGTAGCGCCCGATCGGCGATTCCGCCTCCGCGGCCCCGAGCTCGAGCGCCCAGCGCGCAGGCTCCTCTGCCTGCGGCCAGTCTCCGCCGAGGACGAGTGCCTTCATCGCGCCGATCGGCCGGCCCCAGCTTCCGGGCGGTGCACCGACGATGCTCTCGCGGTAGCGCTCGGCCGCGCGGTGGAGCCAGTCGGCGGCTTCGTCCGCGCGGCCCATCATCAGCAGCGCCAGCCCCGCGCCTCCGGCCGCGTTGCCCATCCGCGTCAGCTGTCGTTGTCGCGCGTCGGGATCCCCGGGTAGCCGAGCCTCGCCGTCCGCGTAGCGGGACGCCTCACGCTCGACATGCATGTCCCAGTCGGCCACCTGCCGGAAGATAACCTCCCTTCGTGCCCGACCCCGTCACGCAGTTCCATCTCGAGCGGCGTGACTCGGTGGCGCTCGTGACGATGGACGACGGGACGCGCGCGGGCCGGCCGAACATCCTCGGCCGCGGCGCGCTCGAGTCACTCGCGCGGCTTCTGGCAGAGCTCGAGGAGAGCCGGTTCACGGCCCTCGTGATCACCGGCAAGCCGGGGAGCTTCTCCGGCGGCGCCGACCTCGACGAGTTTCCGCGCATCGAGACCCGCGAACAGGCGATCGAAGGGAGCCGCGCGGGACACGACCTCTTCGCACGCCTCCGCAAGCTTCCGTACCCCACCGTGGCCGCGATCAACGGCGGCGCCCTCGGCGGAGGCGTCGAGCTCGCGCTGCACTGCGACTACCGCGTGATCGCCGACGAGGTCAGGCACGTCGCGTCGCCCGAATGTCTGCTCGGCTTCGTCCCGGCCTGGGGCGCGACGCAGCTCGCGCCGCGACTGATCGGCCCGGAGGCGGCCGTGAAGCTGATGGTCACGAACCCGATGCGCCAGAACAAGATGCTGCACGCGGAGCAGGCGCACGAGCTCGGCCTCGTCGATCGCGTGATCGAGCTGGAGCGACTGATCGACGAGGCGATCACGATCGCGCTCGAGCAGCCGACCCGCGACCCGGTCGACCTCTCGTCGACGAGCGAGGTCGTCGCGCAGGCGCGCCGTCACCTGGACGACTCTCTGCACGGCGCGGCGCCGGCGCCGTACCGGGCGCTCGACCTGATCGAGGGCGCGCAGGCCTGGAGCATCGACGAGGGCTACCTGGCCGAGGAGGAGGCGCTCGCCGACCTGCTCTTCACGCCGCAGGCGAAGGCGTCGCTCTACGCATTCGACCTGGTCGAGCGTCGTGCCCGCCGGGGCGCGGGTCGCCCGTCGGCCGAGCCGCGCACCGTCGCGAAGATCGGAGTCGCAGGCGCCGGGTTGATGGCCGCGCAGCTCGCGACGCTCTTCCTGCGCCGGCTGCGCATGCCGGTCGTCCTGCGCGACCTCGACGAGGCGATCGTCGAGCGCGCGCTGGAGACGATCCGCGACGAGCTCGCAGGCGCGGCCGCCCGGGGCCGACTCGACCACGAGCAGGCCCTGTCGCTGGCCGCGCAGGCGACCGGCACGACGTCGTACGACGGGTTCGAGCAGTGCGACCTCGTGATCGAGGCCGTCTTCGAGGAGCTCGACGTGAAGCGCACGGTGTTCGGCGAGCTGGAAAGAGTGGTCTCGGACGGCTGCGTGCTCGCGACGAACACGTCCGCCCTCTCGGTGACCGCCATGGGCGAGCACCTGGAGCACCCCGAGCGCCTGGTCGGGATGCACTTCTTCAACCCGGTCGCCCTGATGCCGCTCGTCGAGCTCGTCCGCACACCCGATACGGACGACACTGCGGTGGCGACCGCGTGGACGGTCGCGGACAAGCTCCGCAAGCGGCCGGTGCTCGTCCACGACGCTCCCGGCTTCGTCGTCAACCGGCTGCTGACCCGCATGATGCTCGTCGTTCTCGAGTCGGTCGAACGGGGCAACTCGGTCGAAGAGGCGGACGAGGGCGTCCTCGCGCTCGGCCTGCCGATGGCGCCGTCCGTGCTGCTGCAGATGGTCGGCGAGCAGGTCGCGACCCATGTTCGCGAGACGCTCCAGGCTGCCTTCCCGGACCGGTTCGGGATCAACGCGGAGGGCCCGGTCCGAAGCGTCGGGGAGATCAGCGACGCCGTGCTCGAGGCGCTCGCGGACGAGGTCGGCCACATGCTCGAGGAAGGCGTCGTCGGCTCACCGAAGGACATCGACACCGCCCTCATCCTGGGCGCCGGCTTCCCGTTCTTCATGGGCGGCCTAACGCCGTACCTCACCGAGCGTGGCTACTCGTTCCAGTTGAGCCCCCACTAGAAAATGGGGGCCCACGGGGGGGAACCAGGGGTTCACCCGTGTAAGCGAGCGAAGCGCTATGCTTCGCGAAGCGACGCTCAGTGGGGACTCGGAGCGCGCCCTCTCTAATTTCTGAGGCATCGCGGCCGTTTGCGCCGCCTACATGCAGGAAACGACAGAGCAGCTATCAGCAACTCCTGCGATGGAAGATCTCGTCGCAGCCGCACGAACGGCCGGAGACTGGTCGGGCGAGCCCCTGCTCCACGACGACGAGGACGCGGGTCAGGTGCTCGCGCCCGGCACAGCGCGCCGGAATGCGCTCGACGAGGCGCTCGCCGAGATCGAGGCCGGCAACAAGCAGCCGTCCTCGCAGTGGAAGGTGCACTTCGCGCTCATGCTCGGCCTCGAGCGCGTGCTGTCCGAGAAGTCTCCGCGTCTGGCGTCCGGTACCGAGCTGCGCCGCCATCAGGTGGACGCGCTCGCCGGGATGCTCACGGAGCTGATCGCCGCCAACCAGCGCCAGGCCGAGGAGCCGCTGAACGGCAACGGGAGCGCGAACGGCCAAGTCGAGCCGGGCGACCTCGAGGAGGAGGACGCGGACTTCGGCGTCGTCGACGAGGAGCTGCTCGCCGAAGAGCTGTCACCGGACGAGGATCCCGGCGCTGTTCGCCGCTACCGCTTCCGGCACCCGACCGCGTCCGGCAAGACGATCGCCGCCGCCGGGTTCGTCGAGGCGGCGCGGACGATGGGCGTCCTCATCCTCACCCACCGGCGCCTCCTCGTCTCCCAGTTCAACCGCGAGCTCGCCGCCGAGGGCTACGGCGACCGGCTGACCCCGATCGTCGAGCAAGGACAGACCTCGCCTCAGCCCGCTCCGATCACGGTCCAGACGTACGCATGGTTCGCGCGGCACCACGACAGCGTCAGCCGCGACACGTACCAGCTCGTGATCGCCGACGAGGCGCACACGGCGCTCGGGGAGAAGACGAGCCACGCGATCCGCAGCTTCCCCGACCCGATCTACATCGGGATGACCGCGACCGAGCAGCTGATCGCGAAGCAGGTCTCGGATGTCTTCCCGGCCTCGGTCGACGATCTCCCACTTCAGGATGCTGCACGACGTGGCCTGATAGCGCCGCTGCGCAACCTGCGCGTGCCTCCGGCGGCCGCGATCCACTCCGTCCCGATCGTAGGCGGCGACTTCGAGGAGCGGGCACTCGCTGCCGTCCTCGACCACAAGGCTCTGAACCAGGCCGCCGCCAGCCTCTACCGCGATCGCTTCGACTCGACGCCCGGCATCGTCTACGCGGCCGGGGTCGACCACGCGTACAACCTCGCGCAGGAGTTCCGCGCCGCGGGTCTCAAAGCCGAAGCGGTCAGCGGGCGGACGCCTCCGGTCAAGCTCGCCGAGATCCTCGCCGCGTACGAGCGGGGCGAGATCGACATCCTGATCAACGCGATGCTCCTCGCGGAGGGCTGGAACTCTCCGCGCGCAACCGTCGTCATGCATCTCGCGCCCACGGCCAGCCGCCGCGTCTACCAGCAGAGGATCGGCCGGATCATGCGCATGCACCCGCGCAAGGAAGCCGGGATCGTCGTCGACTTCGTGAACAAAGGAGCGACGCACAACGACCGCGTGATCTCGCTGCACAGCCTGCTCGGCGCCGACTTCTACCGCGAGGGCGCCCGCGTCACGCCCGCGCCGCGCCGCCGGCCGAACCGCCGCGCGCGACGCAAGCTCTCGCCCGCGCCGTGGCTCGTGCCCGTGACGCCGGACGTGCGCCGTCGCCTCGCCGTCATCCAGCGCGAGTGGCAGCGGATCGACCCGCGCTACCTGGACGAGGACGAGCAGCGGTACTGGGCGTCCATCGCAGGCCGCCAGGTGCGCTTCGAGGAGCGCGCCGAGTTCGTGAAGAAGCTCTCGGACGGAAAGGCGAGCAAGGCGTGCCTCGAACAGTTCCTGGCCACGGCCGCGGCGGAGAACCCGAATCGCAGATTGCGGATGATGGCGCTCTCGGACCGGGTCTCGATGACCGTCGAGCGCGCGGACTTCGACGACCTCGTCACGCTCGTCATCCAGGGCGCGACCTGGGACAAGGACCGCGTCCAGGGTGCTCGCATCCTGCTGCGGGCGATCGGCGAGGGGAAGGCAGACGCGCCGGAGCAGATCCTCGCCCGCTGGACGTGGAAGCTCGCCCGTGCGACGCGCAAGGCGCAGGACCGGCGGGTCAGCGCCGAGTTCCCGGAGGCGAAGCGGCTGTTGGGCGCGCTCGCGAACTCTCGCGGTCATCGCCACGAGGAGAATGCCGCGAAGCTCGTCAACGCGGCGCTCGACCTGCCGATCGGCGTCGGCGTCGCCCTCCTCGCGTCGGCGGACGGCTACACGCCGCGCGCGACGAAGCTGATCGAGGGCGCGCGCGAGAAGATCGGGACGCTCCCCGAGGTCGCGTACGCGCTCGCGGAGAACCTCCCGCCGCCCAAGGCGCACGCCGGCCGACGCAGGCGCAGGCGACGCAAGAAGAAGGGCGGCCAGCAGACCGGCGAGGCTCAGGCTGCACAGCCCGGTCAGGAGGGCGCTCAGCCGAGGAAACGGCGCAGGCGGCGCAAGCCGGCGCAGGCGGACAAGACAGAGGCCGCTCCGGATCGCGAGCCGGAGCCCGCGCGGGCAGCCGAAGCGTCGTAATTCCCGCTTAACCGCCTGCTCTCTACCCTAAGGACGAATGCTCGTCCTGATCGGAATCGGTCTCGCCGCCGGCTTCATCACGGCCATCTCGCCGTGCGTCCTCCCCATCTTGCCGATCGTCTTCGCGGGTGGAGCGACCGGTGGCCGACGGAGGCCGTTCGCGATCATCGCCGGGCTCGTTCTCAGCTTCTCGGCCTTCACGCTGTTCGGGGTCTGGTTCCTGCGCACACTCGGCCTGCCCGAGGACCTCCTTCGCAACCTCGCGATCGCGCTCCTCTTCCTCGTCGCGGCGACACTGCTCTTCCCGAAGGTCGAGGAGATCGTCCAGCGGCCCTTCCTGCGCCTCACGGGGCGACCGAGGGGTGACCTCGGCGGAGGCCTGCTGCTGGGGGCGAGCCTCGGGCTCGTGTTCGTGCCCTGCGCGGGCCCGGTGCTGGCGGCGATCACGGTCGTCGGAGCGACCCAGGACGTCGGCTTCCGCGCGATCGTGCTCACGCTCGCGTACGCGATCGGCGCCGCCATCCCGATGCTGCTCGTCGCGATCGGCGGCCGAGCCGGAATGACCGCGCTCAGGCCGCACGCGCATCGCATCCGGCAGGCGCTCGGCGTCGTTGTCGGGCTGACTGCGCTCGCGATCGCGTTCAACGTCGACCGCCACTTCCAGACCGCGCTTCCCGGCTACACACAGGCGCTCCAGAACAAGGTCGAGGACAGCTCGAACGCGCAGCGGCAGCTGCAGAAGCTGCGCGGGAGCACCCGCCAGGTCGCCGCGACGACGTCACTCAGGGACTTCGGCCCGGCGCCCCAGCTCACCGGGCTTACGAACTGGATCAACGGCAAGCCGCTGACGCTCAAACAACTCCGCGGCAAGGTCGTCCTGATCGACTTCTGGACGTACTCGTGCATCAACTGCCTGCGCACGCTGCCGCACGTGAAGGCCTGGTACCAGGCGTACCACGACAAGGGGCTCGTCGTGATCGGCGTGCACACGCCCGAGTTCGCGTTCGAGCACGTGCCGAGCAACGTCCGCGGCGCGGTGCGCAGGCTCGGGATCACGTACCCCGTTGCCCTCGACAACGATTACGCAACCTGGAACGCCTTCCAGAACCAGTACTGGCCGGCGAAGTACCTGATCGACCGGCGCGGCCACCTGCGCTACTACCACTTCGGCGAGGGCTCCTACGACACGACGGAGGCGCGCATCCGCACCCTCCTCGGCGAGAACGCCGGGATGCTGCCGGTCGCAAACGAGCTCTCCGACCCGACCCCGACAGGCCTGATGACGCCCGAGTCGTACCTCGGCTACGAGCGCCTCGCGCGCTTCGCGCAGAAGACGATCACGCCCGGCCGGTTCGCGACGTACAACCTCCCGGCCGGCGATCTCCAGGAGAACGAGCTCGCCTATGGGGGGCGCTGGAAGGTCGAGCGCGAGCGGATCGTCGCGGGCCCCGGCGCCCAGCTCCGCCTCAGGTTCGTCGCCCGCAGCGTGCACCTCGTCCTCGGCGGGCACGGGTCGGTCGCGGTGATCGTCGACGGGACCCCGGTCGGCGTCGTTTCGGTCCGTGGAAGCCGGCTGTACACGCTCGCGCGGCTCCCGACGGCGCAGAGCAGATTACTCGAGCTCCACTTCAGCCCGGGCGTCGAGGCGTACGCCTTTACCTTCGGCTAGCTCTGAGTGCTACTGGTCGCGGGCGACGTCGTCGCCGTTTTCTCGCTCGCGGTCACGGAGGAACTGGGTGAGCTCGGCCGCGAGAGCGTCGCCCGAGGGCAGGTCCGCCTCCTCGGCGAGCGTGTCCGCGCGCTGCTCGAGCTCTTCGATGTACGCCGCGGTGTCGGGATCGGACGCGACCGCCTCCGACACCTGCTCCGAGTAGTTCTCCGCGGCCTCGGCGAGCTCGGTCGTGTCGATCGGCGCCCCGAGTACGTCGGCGAGCCGTTCACAGAGGGCGAGCGCCGCCTTCGGGCTCGGCGTCAGCGAGACGTAGTGCGGCACCGCGGCCCAGAGGCTCGCAGAGGGCAGGTCGGCCTCGCGGCACGCGTCGTGGAGCACGCCGACGATCCCGGTCGGGCCCTCGTAGCGCGAGGCGGACAGCCCGAGCCGCTCGACGAGCTCAGGGTCGCTCGCGCTCCCGGTCACCGGACACGGTCTCGTGTGCGGCACGTCCGCGAGCAGCGAGCCGAGGCTGATGATCAGCTCGATTCGGAGCTCCTGCAGGAAGCCGACGATCAGCTCCGAGAACGTCCGCCAGCGCAGGTTGGGCTCGATCCCGAGCAGGAGCACGACGTCCCGGTCGAGGCCCGCCGGGCGCCCGTGGTAGAAGACCGTCGAGGGCCAGTCGATGCGTCGAGTGAGGCCGTCCTCGAGCGAGACGTGCGGCCTCGTCGCCTGGAAGTCGAAGAAATTCTCCGGCTCGATCTCGGCGAAGCGCCTCGCGTCCCAGAGCTTGGCCAGGTAGCCGGTGGCGAGCGACGCGCCCTGGCCGCCGTCGTTCCAGCCGCGAAACGCGGCGATCAAGATGGGACGCTCGAGCTCTGGGCGGCTCGAGACGAGGAGCTCCTCGGACACTCCCTTGAGTTTAGTGCCCCAAGGACGAGGCACTAGGTGTTCCCGGCCAGGAGAGAACGAGGTGGCCGGAAGAACAGCGCGGCCAGCGTGACGGTGCACGCCCAGACGGCCGCTGCGAGCGCCACGTGCACGAGCACGATCTCCCACGGCAGCTTCGTCCGCCACTGGAGCTCGCCGACGCCCATCTGGACGATCAGGAGCCCGAGCGTGATCAGCGCGAAGCGGAAGAGCCTCGGCGAGCGGTCTCGGTACGCGGCCAGATAGCCGATCGAGAGCAGGAACGAGATCAGGAAGAAGCCGACGAGGACACCGTGCACATAGACGGTCGGCTGGAGGGAGCCGAAGCGGTCGATGTGCTCGCCTCCGCCGGAGTGCGGGCCGGCCGCGGTCGCGAACGTGCCGCTGACGACGAGCGCGAAACCCGCTGCCGTAAACAGGATCGCCATGCGGCGCAGCTCGAGCGGGACGATCGGCTCCGAGAGGCCGTCGCGCAGGCCGACCGCCTCGACCGCGATCACGACCGCTCCGGCGAGCAGCGCGATCGAGAGCAGGAGGTGCGCCATCACGACCGGCCAGCGCAGGTCGCTCGCCACCGCGAGGTAGCCGAGCGGCGCCTGGGCGAGCGCGCCGAGCAGGACAGCGAGCGCCAGCTTCCGCGCCCAGACTGGTAGGCCCGGAGTCTTCCGGGCGGCGAGCCACGTGAGAAGCGTGACCGTGATCACGACGCCGCCGACCAGCCGGTTCCCGAACTCGACGAACGCGTGGACGTTCTTCTCGGGCAGCGGCGCCCCGCGCTCGCACCCCGGCCAGTGGCTGCAGCCGAGACCAGAGTCGGTGAGCCGGACAGCGGCGCCCGTGCCGACGATCAGCCAGAGCAGGAACGCATTCGTCCACGCGACCTGGACGAAGCGCACGGGCGAGATCTCGAAGCTGCGGATCCGAGCTGTGATCTCCATCTAGATCAACGGTTCCAGAAGATCCGGGTAGCCGTCGGCGCCGGCGAACGGCGTCGGGCGCGAGCCGAGGAAGAGCGGGCGGTCGGCCGCGTTCAGGAGCACCGGCATCATGTCGGGCCCGCGCAGGTGGCCGAGGATCCCACGGGCGCAGTCGAGCTCGCCGAAGCCCTCGACCTCGTCGGCGCGGACGCCCGGCCCGTTGAGAATGAAGGGGACGGGGTCACCCGAGTGGATGACGTCCGGATACGTCGGCGTCGCGTGGTCGCCGGTCACGCAGACGATCGCGCTGTCGGTCGGGAGGTCGCCGAGCTCTGCGTCGAGCGCTTCGATCGTGCTCTTCTTGATCTGCGGGTCCTTCGTGTGGCCGGCCAGGTCTGTCGCCTTCAGATGCGAGAAGACGAACGTGTCGCCCTCATCGAGCCGCCGGCGAGCCGGCTCCAGGCGCGCGCGCAGGTCGGCCGGTGCGTCGCCGGTCTCCGGAACGTGGCGCGGCTCGAGGCCGATCGTCCGCGCGAGCCCGAGCAGGAACTTCGAGTCGCCGAGGAAGCTGCCGTGCAGGCCGTGGCGCTCGCGGAAGCTCGGGTTCGACCGGCTCCTGCCCCACCACTTGAGCGTGATCACGTTCAGCGGCGGGAGCCCGCTGGAGGCGCGGCGCTCGTTGACGGGATGGCTCTCGAGCAGCTCGATCGTCTCCCGCGTCCACGTCTCCGCGGCGCGAGCCGTCGCCTCCGCCTCGGGAACCTGCGCCTGCGGCTTCAGCACCGGATACCACTCCTTGAAGAAGGCGTCCGAGTCGGTGACGCGATCGTCCGCTCCCGGGAACACGCGCAGAATCGCCTCGCCGCGCTGCAGGTGCTCGAGCTCGAACCGCAGACCGTCGATCTCGAGCCCATCACAGGCGGCCACGAGCCCGGCGGAGTCCTCCTCGTCCTCACCTCTGCGCGGCCGGCCCGTGAGCCAGAGGCCGTCGTCGCGCCGCTCGGCAGGGCGCAGCGCCGCGAAGGCGAACACGTGCCCCGGGTCGATCTCCTGCTCCGCACCGGTCGCCTCGAGCACGGCCCGGCCCGGGAACTCCTCCGGCGTGTAGCCGAGCATCGCCCAGTGCGCGAGCTCACTCGCAGGAGCGCGCCCGGGGCCGAGGCTGAACATCAGCCCGCATGAGCCCTCTGCCGCTAGCCGGTCGAGATTCGGCGTCTCGGCGATCTCGTTCGCGGTTCGCCCGCCGAGCGACTCGTGCGCGCGGTCGGCGAGCCCGTCGAGCAGGACGACGAAGATCGGATGCACGGAGGCGTGAGGCTACAGGCGCTCTACTAGACGGCGACGCGGTCGAGGTCACGCAGGACACGCGCCACGCCCGGCGGGACGAGCGACTCCCACTCGGCCCCGGAGCGCATGGCGGCCCGCACGTCTGCCCCGGACAACTGCTTCTCGGCGCCCTCGTCGAGGACGACGACCTCGTACCCGGCCGCGCACAGGCGCTCGTGCTTCTCGCCGCCCCACGCGGAGAAGAGGCGCAGGTACTGCGTGATCCCCTCGGGGACGTACGCGCCCCACAGGTCCGGCTCGTTCACGGGGAACGGGATCACGTGCACGCGCTCGAGGTCGAGCCCGAGGTCGCCGGCGGCCGCCTTCACCATCAGCAGCCGCTCGTCGTACGTGTACGGGTTCGACTCCGGCAGGTGCCTCGCCGGATCGCTCGCCTCGGGAAGGATCCGCGCCGGGTCCGGGTTCGTGATCCCGACCCACAGCTCGTCGCAGCGCTCGGCGGCGCCGCGCATGTACTCGAGGTGGCCCAGATGGAAGGGCTGGAACCTGCCGTGAATCATCCCGCGTGTCATCGCGGAGGGGAAAGCTAGACGACTACGACGCCCGAGCCCTCTTCGACTGTGCCGACACGCCGCAGGAACAGCTTCCGCGACGAGAACTCCGCCTCCAGCACGGGGCCCTGGAGCGCGGACAGCGAGACGAGCAGCCCACCCGCGGTCTGCGGGTCATAGCCGAGCGCGACGAGCGTCTCGGGCACCTCGCGCAGCGTCAGGTGCCGGCCGGCGAAGTCCCGGTTGCGCGGATCGCCGCTCGTGCGGATGCCCTTGCGCGCGAGGTCGAGCGCCCCGTCGATCGCAGGGAAGCGCTCCGATTCGAGCGTGATCCGCACGCCGCTCCGCTCGGCCATCTCATAGACGTGGCCGAAGAGCCCGAAGCCGGTGACGTCCGTGACCGCATTGACCTTGTGCGCGCGCAGGACCTCGGCTGCATCCTTGTTCAGCGTCTTCATCCAGCGCACGGCGCGCTCGAGCTGCTGTGTCCCGATCGCGCCCTTCTTGTGGCCGCTCATGATCAGGCCGCTGCCGAGCGGCTTCGTCACGTAGACCGCGTCGCCCGGCTGGGCAGAGGCCTTGGTCCAGATTCCGTCCGGATGGACCGTGCCGACGACCGCGAGGCCGTACTTCGGCTCCTCGTCGCGAATCGTGTGCCCGCCGGCCAGGAGGCCGCCCGAGGCGCGAACCTGCTCGTCCGCGGCCGCGAAGATCTGCCCCAGCATCTCGAGCGGGAGCTCCTCGGGGAACGCGGCGATCGAGAGTGCGAGCATCGGCGTCCCGCCCATCGCGAAGACGTCGTTCAACGCATTCGTCGCCGCGATCGTGCCGTAGTCCGCCGGGTCGTCGACGATCGGCGGGAAGAAGTCGAGCGTGAAGATCAGTGCGCGCTCGTCGTCGAGCTTGTACACGGCCGCGTCGTCGGCAGGGGCCAACCCGACGAGCAGGTTCTCGGCCTCGACCGGCACGAAGCCGGCGAGGAGCTGCTCCAACCGGGCGGCCGAGTACTTCGAGGCACACCCTCCGCAGGAGGCGAGGTCGGTGAGCTTGACGTCAGCGGCGTTGAGATCCAACAGGACTCCCCGGAAGGGCGGACTGTAGCTGCAAGAACGCCGATCCGCGATGGGGCATTCCCCGAAACCCGACTGCAAAAACAGGGCTTCTTACGCCCCCGTCGAACGCCGTGGAAAGAAAAGCTCCTCCTCTCCCCTGACAGCGGCGGCGGTCTCGAACCGTCGCCGCGCTTTTTCAGCCCAGGGCGCGTGGCAAACGCCCGCCACGCCTAGGAAGAGAACACGCCTGCCGCCCGCGGAAAGGCTCAGTGCGTCACGGACCGTCCCACCAGCTGTCCGGCATCCATTCGCCGAACACCAGCGCCAGCTGGCACGCCAGAATCACGAGAAAGAGGAGCCTTGCGCGCAATGCGTTCACCTCCTCTCCGTTAGAACCTGACGTCTTGGAGCGCGTCAGCGGCATTGCGATAGTGACGTGCGGCCGACCGGTCGTCGCCCCGCCGGGCGGCGAGGTCGCCGAGGGCGATCCAGGCACGCGCGCGGTGGCTGGCTGAGGACAGCTGCTCGAAACTGCCGTCTGCGGCCTTGAAGGCCTCCTCGGCCTCGTCGAGCCGCCCCTGTTCCATGAGCGCCCGGCCGAGGACGAGCTGTGAGGGACCGATCTCGTGCAGGAAGTCGACGCGCCCCTCGAGCAGCGACAGCGCCTGGCGGGCGAACCTCTCCGCCTGCTCGAAGTCGTTCAGCTCGAGATGGACGGCGGCGAGTGAGCCGGTCGCCTGTGCTGCCTCCTCCTTGCTGTCGGCATCGAGCGCGGTCGAGTAGGAGGACTTCAGGTACTCGATCGCCTCGTCGGGCCTTCCGAGCATTAGGTTGAGGCCGCCGAGGTTGTTCAGTAGGCCGGCCAGGTTCCGCTGGTCGTTCAGCTCCTCGTAAACGCCCTTCGCGCGCTCCGCGTAGTTGCGCGCGAGCACCCAGTGGCCCATGCGCTCCGCGACGAGCGACGCCTGGACGTAGACGTTCGCCATCGTCGGGCTGTCGTCGAGCGACTGGGCGAGCTCGAGTGCGCGCTCGACGTCCTCACGCGCAGCTTCGAGGTCGCGCTGGCGGCGGTAGCAGCGCGAGCGGTAGGCGAGGATGTTCGAGCGGAGGAGATCGCAGGGCAGCCCGGATCCCTCCGCCACCGCGTACGCCTCGTTGAAGAGGCCGATCGCGGTCGAGATGCTCGAAAGCTTGTAGCGGCAAACACCGAGCCGGTAGAGGATCTCCGCGCGGTCGAGCTCCGAGAACGGCTCGTGCTGGGTCACGGTCCTCGCGCGCGTGAGCAAGTCGAGCGCCTCGCGGAGCTCGCCGTTGTGCATCCGCGCCCAGGCCTCGCCGGAGAGGAGGCGGGCCTCGAGCTCGGTGGCCCCGGTCGCAGCGACGTCCGGGCGGATCTGCTCGAACTCGGCTACGGCCTCTTCGTAGCGGTGCGCCTCGACGAGCGCTTCGGCACGCGTCAGGGTGGCCTCGACGCGGCCGCGCTCGTCGGTCGAGACGCCGTTGGCCAGATAGCCGGCGTCGACATCGAGGCGGCTCGCGAGCCACGCGATCGTCTTGCCGGTCGGGCGGGTCTTGCCGCGCTCGATCTGGCTGACGTACTCCTTCGAGAAGCGATCCCCGGCGAGCTCGCTCTGTGTCAGGCCCGCGGCGATGCGCAGCTGGCGCAGGCGCTCACCGAGCCGAAGGGCTGCGGGACGCGCGGCTTGCGCGACGGAGGTCGGGGGCGTGGGGCGACTCAAGTGGCGGCTACTTCCACGCACAGTCAAGCGCACACTTCACCTTTTCGCAAGCACCGTTCGGGTGAGATCCCCCAAAAGGGTGGCAATTACGGGGAAACATGGGTCAAGTAGCCAATTGCGAAATCACTTGACTGAGCTACTTGACTTCCCGGGAGACCGTATCTATTGTGAGTTCAACCTTGCAGTGACGGCCATACGCCAGACCGTTCCTGCGAGGGGCGCGCCAGATGTGGCGACGTGAAGGCCCGGGGGCATTGGCTGGGCCGCAGAGCCAACAGCCTCCGGGCCGTCGCCTCCCAGGCGCGTAGGGGTGGTGGGTTTTCTCGCCGCTGAGGGATGAGCCCCCGGGGCCGCAGCCGGGGGCTCTCCCTTGCTCTCGCTTCCCTGGCCGGCGGGCTTCGCCCGCCTCGCGCCAGGAAACCGAGAGCTCAGATGTCTAGCGCCAGGAAACCGAGAGCTCAGATATCGAGGGTGTCCGAGATGTCCGGCGTCTCCTCGATGCCGGTCATCCAGCGGCGCCGCTGCGTGACGATCGCGGGAAAGTCGTCGCGGATCAGCCCGCCGACGCGGCGGCCGACCGTGCCGAGCAGTCCGATCGCGAGAAAGATCCACGCCTCGGGGCTCGCCTCGCGGTCGGGGTAGATCCCGCCGGCCGCCTGGGAGCGGCGGATCACGTCGGTCACGTAGTCGTGCACCTCGCGCATCTGCTTGCGAAGGAACTTCCGGATCACGGGGTCGTCGCTCGCCTCGGTGAGCGCCTGCACCCAGAGGTCCGCGCAGCGCACCTTCGGGTCCTTCGCCTCGAAGTACGCCTGGCCCATGGCACCGACCCAGAGCCGCGCGTCCGGCTCGGCCTCGACGGCCGCATCCCACAGCAATCGCAGCCGGCGCCACGACTCTTCGAGAACCGCGAGATAGAGGTCGCGCTTCGACGCGAAGTGGCGATAGAGGACGGGCTCGGTGACTCCTGCCATGCGCGCGATCTGGGCGGTCGTCGTCCCGCGATAGCTCCCGGTGGAGAAGATCCCGCAGGCGCAGTCGAGCACCGCAGCCTTGCGTTGCTCCGCCGGGAGGCGTGTCGCCATCGGTTACGCGCCTTCGAGCGCGGGCTGCGCTTCAGGTTCCGGGTGCGCGACTTTGCGGACGGTGGCCACGGCGACGACGGCGCCGACGATCGCGATCGCAGCCGCGACGTGAAGCGCGTTGTGGTAGCCCTCGACGAACTGGGCCGGGTACTCAGGGCTCGTTGGCAAGACACTCACCGACGAGGCGACGATCGCGCCCATCAGGGCGATTCCGAGAGAACCGCCGACCTGCCTCATGCTGTTCAGCACGGCCGAGCCGACACCAGCCTTGTCGACGGGAACCGAGCCCATTGCCGCCGCCGTCGTCGGAGTCATCGCGAGCGACATCCCGAAGCCACCGAGAATCAGGCCAGGGACGATGTCCCAGAAGGTCGAGTCGACGCCCAGGGTCGAGAAGCTCAGCAGCGAGCCGCTGAGCAGGACGAGCCCCGCACCCATGAGCCAGCGCGAGCCGATCTTGTCCGAGAACCGACCGGCGAGCGGGGCGACGAAGACGATCGAGAACGGTCAACGGGAGGAATGCCGCGCCGGTTTGGATCGGCGAGTAGCCGAGCACCTGTCCGAGGTAGAGCGAGTTGAAGAAGAAGACGCCGAACATGGCGAGCGCGACGAGCAGCATGGTCACGTTCGCGCCGGAGAAGGTCGAGTTCTTGAACAGCGACAGGTCGAGCATCGGCACGCGCTGACGGTGCTCGAGCAGGACGAAGGTCACAAGCCCAATGGCCGCGACGGCGAAGCTGGCGAGGATTCGGCCCGAGCTCCAGCCGTAGTTGTTGCCCTCGATCAGGGCGTACGTGAGCCCGAAGAGACCGATCGCCGATGAGAGCAATCCTGGTAGGTCGAGCCGCTGCTCCTTCGACTCGTCACGGCTCTCGGTGATGAAGAGACGCGACACGACGATGCCCGCGATGCCGACCGGGACGTTGATGAAGAAGATCCAGCTCCAGTTGATCTGCTCGGTGAGGATGCCGCCGATCAGCGGGCCGATCGCGAGCGCCATCGCCGAGACGCCGACCCAGATGCCGATCGCAGTTCCGCGCTGGCGCGGAGGGAAGGTGGCCACGATGATCGAAAGCGTCGCCGGGTTCATCAGCGCCGCTCCCACGCCCTGGACGACGCGTGCGCCGATCAGGAAGCCCGCCCCGGTCGCCAGGCCGCACGCGAGGGAAGAGGCGGTGAAGATCGCCAGGCCGACGATGAAGATCCGCCGGCGACCGAACATGTCGGCGAGCTTGCCGCCCGTGAGCATGAGCACGGCGAACGTGAGCGCGTACCCGCTGACCACCCACTCGAGCTCGGACTGCGAGATCTTGAGGTCGCTCTGGATCGAGGACAGCGCCACGAACACGACCGTGTTGTCCAGCATGATCATGAACAGGCCGAACGCGACGGCTCCCAGCGTCCACCACTTGCGGTTCTCCTCTGCGAAGATGCGTGCTCGCACGTCCTGACCCCCTCCGGGTGGTTAGCGCCCACTAAGTTACCAGAACGATGGCGCAGGCAACGACGAAGTTCATCTGGGAGCCGGATGCGGCCACTCTCGAGCGGGCGAACGTCGTCCGCCTCATGCGGAAGCACGGGTTCGAGGGCTACTGGGAGCTCGTCGCGCGCTCCCAGGAGGACCCCGAATGGTTCTGGCCGGCGGCGATCGAGGACATGGGGCTCGAGTTCTCGCGGCCCTGGGACGCGGTCGTCGACCTCTCGCGCGGGCCGGAGTGGGCGACCTGGTTCGTGGGCGGCAAGGTGAACATCGCGAGGAACTGCGTGCATCGCTGGGCGGAGCGCAGGCCCGACGCGATCGCGTCGGTCGGTCTCGGCGAGGACGGCTCGCGCCGAGAGCAGACGTTCGCCGAGCTGTCGGGGGAGGTGACTCGCCTGGCCGAGGCGCTGCTCCGGCTCGGCGTGCGTGAAGGCGATCGCGTCGCGATCTTCCTCCCGATGTCCCCCGAGGTGCCGGTGGCGTCACACGCCTGTGCGCACATCGGAGCCGTGCAGGTGCCGATCTTCTCCGGATTCGCGGCGCCCGCAGTCGCCCAGCGGCTGCAAGCCTCGGAGGCGAAGGTCGCGATCACGACGCGCATCTCGACGCGCCGCGGACGTGAGGTGCCGATGCTCGAGATCCTCGAGGAGGCGCGGCGCGAGGCGCCGAGCGTGGAGCACGTCGTCGTCGCGCCCTGGGACGAGCTGGTCGCAGGCTCGCCCGGCGAGCTGCCAGCCGCCGAGCTCGACTCGGAGGCGCCGTACCTGCTCACGTACACGTCCGGGACGACCGGCACCCCGAAAGGCGTCGTCCACGTCCAGGGCGGCTTCCTCGTCTCGATCACGCGCGAGGTCTGCTACCAGGCCGACTCCGGCCCGGACGACCGGATCCACTTCGTCACCGACATGGGTTGGATCATGGGCCCGTGGACCGTCGTCGGCGGCCACGCCATGGGCTCGACGCTCGTCTTCGCCGAGGGCGCCCCGGATTGGCCGCAGGACCGGCTGTGGAAGCTGATCGAGTCGGAGCGCGTGTCGGTGCTCGGGATCTCCCCCACCCTGACGCGCGCGCTGATTCCGCACGGTGAGCCGCAGACCGACCTCTCGTCGCTGCGGACGATCGTCACCACCGGCGAGCCGTGGAACCCCGACCCGTACCGCTGGCTCTTCGAGGAAGTCGGCGGGGGGCGCTGCCCGATCATCAATTGCTCCGGCGGGACAGAGGTCGGCGCGTGCTTCCTGTCGCCGACGCCCGCGATCCCGATCAAGGCGTGCTCGCTCGGCGGGCCTGCGCTGGGAATGGCGATGGACGTCGTCGACTCGGAGGGCAACTCCCTGCGCGGCGAGGTCGGCGAGCTCGTCTGCCGCAAGCCGTTCCCCGGGATGACACGCGGGTTTTGGCGCGACCCGGAGCGGTACCTCGACACGTACTGGCGCCGTTTCCCCGGGATCTGGACGCACGGGGACTGGGCCTCGGTCGACGGGGACGGGTACTGGTTCCTGCACGGGCGCTCCGACGACACGCTGAACATCGCCGGCAAGCGGATCGGGCCCGCGGAGCTCGAGTCTGCCGCGGTCGGTCACCCGGCTGTTGCAGAGGCTGCGGCGATCGGCGTCCCGCACGACGTGAAGGGCGAGGTGGCGTGGATCTTCTGCGTGGTCACGCCCGGCACGCAGGCCGACGACGCGCTTGCGGCCGAGGTCGCAGCAGCGGTTGCAGGCGACCTGGGCAAGGCGTTCAAGCCGGATCGAGTGATCTTCGTGTCCGCTCTGCCGAAGACGCGCAGCGCAAAGATCGTCCGGCGGGCGGTTCGCGCGCAGGCGCTCGGCTCCGACCCGGGCGACCTCTCGTCACTGGAAAACCCCGAATCACTGGAGGAGATCGCAAATGCCGTCTGATCGTGGAACAGCACTCGTCACAGGAGGCGGACGCGGAATCGGCGCGGGCATCGCCCGCGAGCTGGCGCAGGACGGCTGGTCGGTCGTCGTCGCCGCTCGCAGCCGCGAGCAGGTCGACGCGGTAGCGAACGAGATCGGCGGCCGGGCGATCGAGCTCGACGTCTCCGACCGCGAGGCAGTCGAGCGCGTAGTGGCCGAGACGGGCGACGTCGAGCTGCTCGTGGCCAACGCCGGTGTCAGCGGCCCTGACGGCGCGACCTGGGAGGTCGACCCGAAGGACTGGTGGCGCGTGCAGGAGATCAACGTCCTCGGCGTCCACCTGTGCTGCCGAACGGTGATCCCCGGGATGCTCGAGCGCGGCAGCGGCCGGATCATCATCACCGGGAGCGGCGCCGCGTACCTTCCGGGCTCGAGCAGCACCGCGTACTCGACCAGCAAGGCGGCCGTGTGCCGCTACGGCGAGACGCTGGCGAATGAGCTGCGTGGGCGGATCCCGGTCTTCTTCTTCAGCCCGGGCCTCGTGAAGACGGCGATGACCGACCATTGGGGAGACGATCTTCCCTGGACGCCGCCGGAGCTCGCGCCGCGGCTCGTGCGCGTCCTCGCCTCGGGCCGAGCGGACGCGCTCGCCGGGCGGTACATCCACGCGGAGCACGACGACATCGAGGATCTTATCGCCCGCGCGGACGAGATCGAGGCGAACGATCTGAACGCGATTCGCCTACAGCGCTAGGAAGGCGCGATCCAGGTCGCGCGCGCCCAGGCCCGCGGTCGTCCGTTCTCGCCGAAGAGGGCCGTCGCCGCGAAGAGCTTCCGACCGTCCTCGCCGAGCGGCCAGGCGAGCACGACGCAGGGCTCCGCCGGCTCCGGAAGCTCGACGATCGTGACCGCGAAGCGGCCGAGCAGCGTCTCTCCGCGATCCGGGAAGCCGACTGCGATCGCGCCGGGACAGTCGAGCGCCGCCCAGACAAGCTCCGGGCGAACATCGGACGGCGTCCACGTGGCGGCGAAGCGCCCGTCGCCGAGCGGACCGGCGAAGACGCGCAGGCCGTCGCCCGGTTCGCGTTCCGGGCCGCAGACGAAGCAGCGCGGAAACGCGTGCTTGGCGAAGCCCGGATAGCGCGCCGCGGCTCTCGCGGCCTCGTCCCAGGACGGCGCCGTCGGCAGGTCGAGGTCGACCGAGCCGGGCACGGCCTCCGCGACGAGGGTCTCGCCGTCGAGGGCCCGCAGGCCGTCACGGTCGCGCTCGACGTCGAGCGCTCGCTCGAGCGGCGGCGGCGAGCGCAGGGTCACCTCAACGCTCCCGTCGAGGAGCGCGGCGATCCGCCCGCAGGTGTAGCCGCCGTTGGCCGAGCCGTCGGGGCCGTTGAACCGAGCGCTGATCGTGAGGGTCTCCATCGGAGGTAGAGTATGTTTTAGACTCGCAGTCGAAAACCTATGCGACTCGCGCTCGCTCAGATCAACACGACGGTCGGAGACCTCGACGGGAACCGGGATCGGATCCTCGCGCGGCTGGCCGAGGCGAAGGAGGCCGGCGCAGACGTCGTCCTCTTCCCCGAGCTCGCGATCACCGGGTATCCCCCGGAGGATCTCCTGCTCCGCCCCAGCTTCGTCCAGGCCGCCGAGGAGTCGCTTGCGCAGATCGCACGCGAGACGCGCGGCATCGTCGCCTTCGTCGGCACTCCCCACCTCGACCGCGACCTCTACAACGTGTGCGCCGTCTGCGCCGGCGGCGAGGTGAAGGCGCTCTACCGGAAGCGCTTCCTCCCGAACTACGGCGTCTTCGACGAGCACCGCTACTTCGCGCCCGGCCGCGACCTCTTCCTCCTCGAGCACGGCGACGTGCTGATGGGGCCGACGGTCTGCGAGGACATCTGGCAGCCCGGGCCGCCCGCGACCGATCTCGCGCTCGCCGGTGCGCAGCTGATCGTCAACATCTCCGCGTCGCCGTTCCACGTCGGCAAGGAGCGCGAGCGCGAGCAGATGCTGCAGACGCGTGCGCGCGACAACGTCTGCTACGTCGCCTTCGTGAATGCGGTCGGGGCGCAAGACGAGTTGGTCTTCGACGGGCACTCGGTCGTGCTCGACGACGAGGGGGAGGTGCTCGCGCGCGCACCCGGCTTCGAGGAGGCGCTGCTCGTGGTCGACGTCGAGCCGGAGGAGGCGGTCGGACGGCGCCTGCGCGACGTGCGCCGGCGCTCGCTGGAGAGCGAGCGGGAGGCTGTCCCGGAGCTCCCCGTCGTGCACGTGGGCGCTCCGCGTCCGCCTGCGGAGCGGGTATCTGGAACGGTCGCGCCGCTGCTCGACGAGCTCGAATCGATGCGGCTCGCGCTCGAGCTCGGGTTGCGCGACTACGTCGACAAGAACGGTTTCCGCGAGGTCGTCGTCAGCGTGTCCGGCGGGATCGACTCGGCGTTGACGGCGGCTATCGCCTGCGAGGCGCTCGGGCCGGAGCGCGTGCACTGCGTGTCGATGCCGTCGCAGTTCAGCTCGGAGGGGACGCGGAGCGACGCAAGGCTCCTCGCCGAGCGGCTGGGGACCGACTTCCTCGAGCTGCCGATCGAGCCGCTCGTTCAGGACTTCCTCGAGACACTGGCCGAGCCGTTCCGCGATCGCGAGCCGGATCTGACCGAGGAGAACATCCAGGCGCGCATTCGCGGCGTGATGTTGATGGCGCTCTCGAACAAGTTCGGCTGGCTCGTCGTCGCGACCGGGAACAAGTCCGAGCTCTCCGTCGGCTACGCCACGCTCTACGGGGACATGGCCGGAGGATTCGCGCTCCTCAAGGACGTGTACAAGACGGACGTGTTCCGGCTGGCCCGGCATCTGAACGAGCGAGCGGGTCGGGAGCTGATCCCGGCCTCGATCATCGAGCGCCCGCCGAGTGCGGAGCTTCGCGCCGACCAGCTCGACGAGGACTCGCTGCCGCCCTACGGGGAGCTCGACCGGGTGCTCGAGGCGTACGTCGAGCTCGACCAGTCGCGCGAGGACCTGACGAACGACGGATTCGACCCTGAGGTCGTCGACCGCGCGCTCGCGATGATCGACCGCGCCGAGTACAAGCGGCGACAGGCGCCTCCTGGTGTGAAGTTGCGCCCGAAGGCGTTCGGCCGCGACTGGCGCCTGCCTATCACCAACCGCTGGCGCGGTTAGCGCGCTGGCGCGGCTGAAATCTGCTCCAGCTGGGAATAGGTTTCTCCGATTCCCACGAACGAGGAGGGACCATGGACTGGATCGCGCTCATCGCGTGGCTTCTCACGGCAGTCGGCGGTTTCGTCCTGCTTTCGATCTGGGTCGCGCGCGGCGGCATGCAGCAGGCTCGCGAGCCCGGGTCGAGAATCCGGCCTGGTCTGATCCTCGGCCACTTCGCGCTGGCCGCGACCGGGCTCGTGCTCTGGATCATCTTCGTGGCGACGGGCTCCGACGCGCTCGCCTGGATCGCGTTCGCAATCCTCGTCGTGGTCGCACTCCTCGGTTGGACGATGTTCGCGATCTGGTGGCGACGCCGGCAGCAGGGAACGGCGGCGCAAACCGTGGATCCGGCGATGCCGGCCGAGCAGCACTTCCCAGTGGCGATCGTCGCGGGGCACGGGGCGCTGGCGGTGACGACGGTCGTGCTCGTGTTCCTGGCCGCGATCGGCGTGGGCGACTAGACGCCGACGTCGAACGGCTCCGCGGGCGGGCCTTGCTCGCGCAGGTCTCGGAGGAGGTGCGGCAGCCGCTCGGGTACGAGCGTCTCCGTGGCCGCGTCCAGCTCGCCGAGCGTCCACCAGCGAACGTCGACGACGAGCTCCGCAGCGAGATCGACGCGCGGGGACGGCTCGTGCCGTGCGATCTCGACGAGCCAGATCCGCTCGCGCTGCCGGTGAATCGTCCCGCGCCAGGCAAACGTGTGCTCGCGCGTCCAGATCTCCGGGCCGAGGTCGAAGTCGTCGAGCCCGAGCTCCTCGGCGAGCTCGCGGCGCAGGGCCGCCTCGAGGTCCTCGCCCTCGTCGATGCCGCCTCCGGGCGTGGTCCACCAGACCTGGCCTTCGTCGTCGCGGAACTTGACGAGCAGCGTGCGCCGCTCCTCGTCGACGACGAGCGCGCGGACCGCGATCCGGTCGACGGGCTCGAGCCAGTCGGTGAGGTCGCGGAACCACGTGAGCCGCTCGGCGTACGGGACCGCTGCGTTCGCGGGCGAGGTCGAGGGGAGGACGAAAAGGCCGACGTCGCCGATCGTTCGCTCCTGGGGGCCGTGCTCGGCCCGCGTTCCAAACGCGCCGCGGTACGCCTCCTTGCCGACGAACGCGATCGCGCGCGGCCGGAGCTCGAGGGCGATGCGCCTCAGGCGGCCCGCGGCGTCGGCGAAGTCTGCGCGGCGCAGGTCGCTCGACCCCGGCGTCGTGCGGGCGGCTGCGTTGGTGGCGCCGACGCCGTAGTCGAGCAACTCGAACTGCTCGCTCGGCTCGAGCAGCCTCGGCGTCAGCCCGGCGTCGTGGAGCAGTCGCCAGAAGTCGTTGCGCGGATTCGCGAAATGGGCGTGAGCGGCGTGCGACACGCGCCCGGGATTGATGCCGCAGAAGACGACATCGAGCCCGGGCCCGAGCACATCCGGGACCGCGCTGGCCGTTGGCGCAATGTCGGCACGATTGCGTTTCCCACGTGCCACGACTTCCTCGTTACGATCGCAGTGGGGAGGAGGTTGGGGGTACCTGACTAGGCGGCGGCGGCCGGTTTGTGGCCGTTCGACGCAGGGTCCGAAGCGGAATCCGGAACCGCCTCCGCGAGCACCTCGGCGATCGTCTCGTGCGCGGGCTCCCGGCTCTGGAGCCTCGTCTCGAACGCAAGCCGCAGGTCCTCGCCCGACACTCCATAGAACAGGCGCGGCCGGCGCGGCTCCATATTGACGAAGCGCACGTTCTCGTCGCCTTCGCCGTAGCACCGCGCGTAAGCCTCGGCTTCACTCAGCGCGCGCAACCTCACGATGGCCAACCTACTCCCTTTCAGACAGTCCAGTCAAAAATCCACAGCCTGTGGACGGATAGCGTTCCCACCATGAAGCTCCTGGTGCTCGGCGGGACGAAGTTCCTGGGCCGCGCGACGGTCGAAGCGGCCCTGGCACGCGGCCACGAGGTCACCCTCTTCAACCGCGGCCAGACGAATGCGGACCTCTTCCCCGAGGTCGAGAAGCTGCACGGCGATCGCGAGCACGACTTGTCCAAGCTCACCGGCCGAACGTGGGACGCGGTCGTCGATCCGAGCGGCTACGTGCCAGGCGTCGTCCGGGCGTCGGCCGAGAAGCTCGCCGAATCCGTCGGCTTCTACCTGTTCGTCTCGAGCCTGTCCGTCTATGCCGACCGCAGCAAGACGATGGTCGAGGGCGATGCGCTCGAGGAGCTCGGCGACATGCCCGACGACCGCCTGCTCGAGGACTTCTCTAACTACGGCGCGCTCAAAGCGCTCGCGGAGCGGGCCGTCGCCGAAACGTTTCCCGACTCTCACGCGAACGTCAGGCCCGGGCTCATCGTCGGCCCGCACGACCCGACCGGGCGCTTCACGTACTGGCCACACCGCGTCGCACGCGGCGGCCAGGTGGCGGCTCCCGCGCCGCCGGAGGACCGCGTCCAGTTCATCGATGTGCGCGACCTCGCGAGCTGGATGGTCGGGCTGTGCGAACGCGGCGACGGCGGCGAGCTGAACGCCGTGAACGAGGGTGTCAGCTGGTCCGACCTGTTGGAGACCTGTCGCGACGTCTCGAGCTCCGATGCGACCTTTGTCTGGATCGACGGCCAGTTCCTTCTCGATCAGGGCATCGAGCAATGGATGGGCCTCCCGATGTGGATCGAGGACGAGGCAGACAGGGGGCTACACCGCGCCGACATCTCCAGGGCGGCTCAGACCGGCCTCACGCACCGGCCGCTCGCGGAGACCATCACAGCGACACTCGAGCTCGCCGAGACGACCGAGGCCGCCGGCCTCTCCCCCGCACGCGAGGCGGCGCTCCTGGAAGCCTGGGAAGGCGGGTAGCATCACGCCGGTGGAGGGGTTCGACTTCGTGCACCGCGAACAGGTCCGCTTTCGGGACGTCGACGAGATGGGGCATGTGAACAACGCGGTCTTCCTCACGTACATCGAGGAGGCGCGGATCGCCTACCTGCTCCGCTTCGACGCCCGTGTGACGGACATGATCCTGGCCCGCGCGGAGATCGACTTCCGAGCACCGCTGCGCTCCGGCGACGAGCTCGAGATCGGCGTCCGGCCCGCCTCGGTCGGGACGAAGAGCTTCCAGCTCGAGTACCAGGTGCGAAGCGGCGACACTGTCGCGGCCGAGGCGAAGACGGTGATCGTGTCCTACGACTACAAGACCGGCCGCTCCGTCGAGCTGCCGGAGACCTGGAAGGAGGCGCTCGCAGCCTGATGCCCGTGTTCGAGCGACAAACACTCTCCAACGGCCTGCGGCTTCTGACCGCGCCGATCGACTACGCGCAGTCGGTCTCCTGCTTCATCATGCTCGCCGCCGGCTCGCGCTACGAGACGCCGGACACGAGCGGGATCGCCCACTTCTCGGAGCACATGTTCTTCAAGGGCACCGAGAACCGCCCGACCGCACGCGACATCGGCACCGAGATCGACGGCATCGGCGGCGAGTTCAATGCATTCACGGGCAAGGAGTACACGGGCTACTACGTGCGCTGCGCGGGCGAGCACCGCGCGATCGCGTTCGACGTCCTCGTCGACATGCTCCGGCATTCGAAGTTCGACCCCGAGGAGATCGATCGCGAGAAGGGCGTGATCATCGAGGAGATGAACATGTACTTCGACACGCCGCGCGACTACATCAGCGGCGTGTACGACTCGCTCCTGTACGGCGACCAGCCGATCGGCTGGGACATCATCGGGCGCAAGGAGACGGTCCGCGGCGCGACCCGCGACACGTTCCTCGGCTACATCGACGAGTGGTACCACCCGGAGCGCATGGTCGTTGGAGTCGCGGGCAAGCTCGACGCCGACCTGCAGGCGGACATCGAGCGGCTCCTGGGCGACCTCGATCCCTCCGAGACAGGCACCCCCGCGCCTGCGCAGTTCGCGGCGAACGGAGACGCACGGGTCAAGATCCACACCAAGGCGTCGGACCAGGCCCACTTGTGCCTAGGAGTCCCGAGCTACCCGCTCGACCATCCGGACCGCTACGCGTTGCAGCTGCTGTCGACGACCCTCGGCACCGGCATGTCGTCACGCCTCTTCACCGAGGTTCGCGAGCGTCGCGGCCTCGCGTACTACATCTATGCAGTCAACCACAGCTATACGGACGTCGGCTCGCTCTTCTCGCAGGCGGGCGTCGACATCGAGCGGATCGACGAGGCGATCACGACGATCTGCGACGAGCTGAAGAAGATCACCGACGAGGCCGTGCCGTCGGACGAGCTCGAGAAGGCGCGCAACGTCGCGAAGGGGCGGTTCGTCCTCCAGACGGAGAGCCCGCACGGGCTGATCATGTTCGGGCTCCGGCGCGAGGTGCTCGAGGGGCAGGCGGCCGAGCCGGAGGAGATCCTCGCCGGGCTCGACGCGGTCACGGCCGAGGACGTGCAGCGGGTCGCGCAGGACGTGATCGGCGGCCACGGGCTGAACCTCGGCCTGATCGGCCCGTTCGAGCAGGACCAGCAGGAGCGGTTCGAGAACCTCCTCGCGTAGGGGTCAGACCCCGTCACGAATGTGTGACGGCGATAGGAGCCGATCTACGCAGTTTGCGGGCGACATGCTCCGGGCGGTGACAGTCCCGTTACAAAGAAGTCACTCTCTTGGAGCGGGGTCTGACCCCGTCTAGAAGGTGGCGTAGTCCTCGTCGAAGTGCTCGCGGTCTTCTGGGTCGGCGATCGCGTCGCCCGCCTCGCGGGCCTTCGCCTTCCACTGCTCTGCCTCGCCGTCGCCGGCAAGCGCATGTGCTCGCCCGAGCGCCTCGTACGCGTACGCGAGGTCCCAGTCGCCGATCCCGTTCGCGTCGCAATGCTCGAGGCAGCGGCGCGCGTGCCAGATCGCCGGCTCGGGCCGGCCGAGAACGGTGTAGACCCGCGAGACCAGCCACTCTCCCCGCGCGAGGTTCTCCGGTTTGCACTCCTCCGCCTCGCCCCAGTGGTACCGCGACGCGTGCGTGACGTGCAGCAGCTTGTCGTCGTCCTCGCGCGTCTCGATCAGGCGCCAGGCCTCGTTGAAGAGGTCGACCCCGCGCTGTCGCTCCTCGCTCATTCGTTTGGCGCCTCGGCGACCGAGCGGTCGCGGATCTCCTCGACCACGGTCGGATCGGCCAGCGTCGTCGTGTCCCCGAGCGGCCGCTTCTCCGCCACGTCCCGCAAGAGCCGCCGCATGATCTTGCCGCTTCGCGTCTTCGGCAGCTCAGGCGTGAAGACGATGTTCGCCGGCTTCGCGATCGGCCCGATCTTCTGCGAGACGTGGTCACGGAGCTCGTCAAGCATCTCGACGGAGCCCTCCTCGCCGCCCCTCAGCGAGACGAAGGCGACGATCGCCTGCCCTGTGCGCTCGTCGCCGCGTGCGCAGACGGCGGCCTCTGCGACCGCTGGGTGGTCGACGAGCGCCGACTCGACCTCGATCGTCGAGATCCGGTGGCCGGAGACGTTCATCACGTCGTCGACGCGCCCCAGCAGCCAGAAGTCGCCATCCTCGTCGATGCGGGCGCCATCGCCTGCGAAATAGGTGTCCGAGTAGCGAGACCAGTAGGTCTCCCCGTACCGGTCGTGATCCTTGTAGATCCCGCGCAGCATCGCGGGCCACGGCCTGCGCAGCACGAGGTAACCGCCGCCACCGGGCCCGACCTCGTTCCCCTGCTCGTCGTACACGGCGGCGTCCACCCCCGGGAACGGCTTCGTCGCGGAGCCCGGCTTCAACGTCGTCACGCCGGGCAGCGGCGTGATCAGGATCATCCCCGTCTCCGTCTGCCACCACGTGTCAACGACCGGCACGCGGTCTCCGCCGATCACCTCGCGGTACCAGACCCAGGCCTCGGGGTTGATCGGCTCACCGACCGAGCCCAGGAGACGGATCGACGACAGGTCGTGCTTGTCGGCGTGCTCGCGGCCCCACTTCATGTGCGAGCGGATCGCGGTCGGCGCCGTGTAGAGGATGTCGACGCCGTAGCGCTCGACGATCGCCCACCAGCGGTCGCGATCCGGGTAGTCCGGGACGCCCTCGTACATGACGCCGGTCGTCCCGTTGCAGAGCGGGCCGTAGACGATGTACGAGTGCCCGGTCACCCAGCCGACGTCGGCCGCGCACCAGTACACGGAGTCGGGCTTGACGTCGAAGATGTAGTGGTGCGTCGCCGCGACGCCGACGAGGTAGCCGGCCGTCGTGTGCGCGATTCCCTTCGGCTTCGCGGTCGTGCCCGACGTGTAGAGCAGGTAGAGGAGATCCTCGGCGTCCATGGGCTCGCAGGGGCAGCTCGCCGGGTCGTCGCTCTCCGCCTCGGTCAGCTCGTGCCACCACAGATCGCGGCCCTCCTGCATCGCCACCTCGTTCCCCGTCCGGCGCAGGACGACCGCGTGCCGGACTGCGGGCGCCTCGGCGAGCGCCTCGTCGGCGTTTCGCTTCAGCGGCACCGGCTGTCCCTTGCGCCAGGCCTCGTCCTGGGTGATCAGAAGCTCGCAGCCCATGTCGTTCAGACGGCCGGACAGCGAGTCGGCCGAGAAGCCGCCGAAGACGACCGTGTGCGGGGCTCCGAGGCGTGCGCAGGCCAGCATCGCGACCGGGACCTCGGGCACCATGCCCATGTAGATCCCGACCGGTGTCCCTTTGCCGACGCCGAGCTTCCTGAGCGCGTTCGCGAGCCGGACGACCTCGCGCTGGAGATCGGCGAAGGTGATAGTTCGCCGCTCGTCCTCGGGCTCGCCCTCCCAGTGGTAGGCGACCTTCTCGGCCCGGCCGGCCTCGACGTGGCGATCGAGGCAGTTGAAGCAGACATTCAGACGACCGCCGAGATACCACTTCGCATAGGGCGGCTCCCACTCGAGGAGCTTCGTGTACGGCTCGAACCACGAAACCCGCTCCCTGCCCTCGGCCTCCCAGAAGTCCTCGAAGGAGCGGTCGTAAATGTCGGGCTGCGCGTTCGCCTGCGCAGCGAACTCCGCCGACGGCGGATACCGCCGCTCCTCCAAGAACATCGTCTCGATCGCGGGCGATCGAGCGTCTGGGCTCATGGAGTCAGGTCGTAGGGAAAGTCCGTGAGGTTCTCGGCGCCGTCCTCGGTGACGAGGACGAGATCCTCGAGCCGGCAGCCGCCGAAGCCCTGTCGATAGAGACCCGGCTCGAGCGTGACGACGTCACCCGGCACGAGCTCGGCCGTCCCACCGCGGCCGAGGATCGGCGCCTCGTGCACCTCGAGCCCGACACCGTGGCCGAGACCGTGGAAGAAGCCGTCCTCGAGCACCTCACCAGACTTCTTGGACAGCACTGTCGGCTGTCCGTTCTCCTCGAAGAGGTCGCAGACGAGCGTGAAGACATCGAGGCCCAGGACGCCCGGCTTCGTCGCTTCGAGCGAGCGGTCGAGGGCTTCCTTGACGAGCCGGTAGTACTCGGCGAGCTCGTCGGGCGGCGTTCCGACAACGTACGTTCGCGTCATGTCCGCGTAGCAGGAAGATTCCGGATCCTTCGGCCAGAGGTCGATCACGATCGGCTCGTCCGGCGCGATCGCTCCGAAGCCGAGCTCGTGGCCGATCGCCGTCTGCGCTCCGTGCGAGACGATGAAGTCGTCGCTCGAGACGCCGTGCTCGGTGAAGGCGCGGCGAATCGCGCCTTTGATCAGCTCCGAGGTGAGCGTCTCGCCGTCGACCGTGAGGCTGCCGTTCGAGGCCTCCGCGCGAGCGAGCATCTCCTTCGCAGCCCCCATTCCGGCCTCTGCCGCCTTCTGGGCGCGCCGGATGCCGGCGATCTCTGCGTCGTTCTTGACCCGACGGCGATCGGCGAAGAACTTGTGGTCGGGCGTGACGTTGATCCCGTTGGCCCGCAGGTGATCCGCGACCAGGACGGGGAACGTGCGCGGCACGACCGCATCCGTGATCCCGAACTCGCGGCACACATTGAGGTTGATGTGCAGCCACGTCACCTCTTCGCGCGGGACGCCCTCGGCGAGCATCTCGTCGTAGCCGAACGACTCCCAGGGGTGCGCCTCGATCCCGGCCGCCTTGATCCGCTCGACCTCGAACGCCGTCGAGGCCGTCAGCTTCTTGCCGTCCTTCTCGACGTAGAGGAACGGGTCCGGGACGAGCACCGGAACCTCGTGCCGCATCTCGGGTGAGGTCTCGGTGTTCGCGAAGATCAGGACGTCGGGCACCGCGCGGCATCCTACCGACCTCTGAATAGACTGACTATCTCGTGGAGGAGGAGTTCGAGCGGGCGCAGGCGCTGCTGACGCGGTACGAGGACGAGCTTCGCAACCTGCTGCCCGCCGGACGCCGAGATCTTCGACGCGCACGTCCACCTCGGCCACGACATCGACGGTCAGATCGGCGTCTACGAGGAGCTGGAGCGACATCAACGACGCCGCCGGACGTCTCGCGCTGCTTCATGTTCTGCATGGACGAGCCGGACCGGCATCCCGCGTTCCGCGCGCCGAACGACCGCACGCTCGAGTACGCGAAGCGCTCCGAGGGGCGGTTGATCCCGTTCGTCCGGCTCGACCTGACGGAGAGCCCGATCGAGGAAGCCGAGCGCTGCCTCGACCTCGGCGCACGCGGGATCAAGCTCCATCCCCGTGCGCAGCGCTTCCTGCTCAACGACGAGCGGCTGGCCCCGGTCTTCGCGATCGCGTCCGAGCGCCGCGTGCCGATCCTCATCCACGGCGGCCGCGGGTCTGCCGCCGATCGCCGACCATCTCGCCCGCCTCGTCGACGGCTACCCCGAGGCGCAGCTGATCATCGCGCACGCGGGCATCGCCGACCTGGCCGGCCTCGCGGGGCGTTTCGCCGGCAAGGCGGGCGTCTTCTTCGACACGTCCGTCTGGAGCGCGGTCGACCTGCTCAGCTTCTTCCACCTCGTCTCGCCCGAGCAGGTGCTGTACGCCTCGGACTACCCCTACGGGCGGCCGCCGAGCTCGCTCCTGATCGCGGTCCGGACGGCCAAGGTCGCCGGGTTCGACGACGACCAGCTCCGCGACATGCTCGCCGGGAGCGCGAACCGGATCGCCGAGGGGTGAGCCGCCGAAGGAGCCGACCAGGCCGACCGGAGACGGGGTATTCACCCAGCCGATGACGATGGCGCGCATCCACCAGTACCTGTCGATGGCGACGCCGCTGCTCTGGATGCGCCAGCCGGACTCGATCGGCGTGATCGGGCTCGCGCTCAACGCGAGCCGACGAGCGGGACGGCTACGCGGGCGAGGATCTCGACCGGATCCGCGAGCTCCTGACGACGGCCCGCGACCTGTGGCGCGTCTTCCCCGAGGTCGAGGAGGAGGACCTGAACGAGGTCTCCCGCATCACCCGCGGGCTCGTCCACATCGCAGACATCCTGGCGGTAACGACGCGTGCCTGAGCTCCACGATCAACGGCGAGGCGTACGACGTCGACGTCCCCGTCGGGACGACCCTCGCCGAGGCGCTGCGCGACGAGCTCGGCCTGACCGGGACGAAGGTCGCCTGCGCGGAGGGCCATTGCGGCGCGTGCACGGTGCTCCTCGACGGCGTGCCCGTCTACTCGTGCATCACGCTCGTGCACATGGTCGGCGAGCGCGAGGTGACGACGATCGAGGGCCTGCGCGAGCACCCGCTGGTCGACGCGTTCGTCCGCGCGGACGCGCTCCAGTGCGGCTTCTGCACGCCCGGGCAGATCGTCTCGGCGTCAGCGCTCGTCGAGGGCAACCCGAGCCCGAGCTCGGACGAGATCCGGCACGCGATGGCAGGGAACCTGTGCCGCTGCGGCACGTATCCGAAGATCGAGGAGGCGATCTCCACATGGCAAGGCTGATCCGTACCGAGAAGGAGATCGAAGGCCGCTACGAGGAGGTCTGGCTCGTCGTCGAAGAGGACGCGCTCGAGCAGTGGCCGGCCGGGCCTCGAGAGATCGTCGGCCGCCCGGCGCAGCGGGTGACCGGGCCGATGCGCGCACGGGGCGAGGCCCGCTACACATCCGACTTGAGGCTTCCCGGGATGCTGCACGCGGCGGTTCTCAGGTCCCCGCACGCGCGCGCACGCGTGAGGAAGATCTCGCTCGAACGGGCGCTCGCCGCTCCTGGGGTGCGGGGCGCAGTCGGCCCCGAAGACGTCGCCGCGTTGACCGACGAGCCGGGCCACGAGGGCCAGGCGGTCGCTGCAGTCGCCGCTGACACGATCGAGCAGGCACGGGCGGCGGTCGAACTGATCGACGTCGAGTGGGACGTCCAGAAACCGCTGCTCGATCCCGAGGAGGCCGCGGACAAGGGCCGGCTCATCGGCGAGGTGAGCCGCTACGAGCGCGGTGACGTGGATCGCGCGCTCGCCCAGGCGGATGTCGTGGTCGAGGCCGAGTACCGGACGCAGACCGTCCTCCACAGCTCGTTCGAGACGCATCAGTCGGTGTGCGAGTGGCGCGGCGACTCGCTCGACGTTTACATCTCGACGCAGTTCATCTGGGGCGTCCGCGACGAGGTCGCGGGCAAGCTCGGTCTCCCGCCGGACAAGGTGCGCGTCGTCTGCGAGTTCATGGGCGGCGGCTTCGGCTCGAAGAACGGCGCAGGCGACTTCACGTTCATCGCGATCGAGCTCGCGAAGCGCACCGGCCGTCCGGTCCGCTGCGCGCTCACGCGGCGCGAAGAGAACCTCGCCACCGGGAACCGCAACGCCACGATTCAGCGGCTGACCGCCGCCGCCAAGGCCGACGGGACGCTGCTCGCTCTCGCCGGCGAATTCGTGAACGCGACCGGCTGGGACGGCTGGGCCGCGCCGACCGACGGCCCGATGCGGCTGCTCTACGACTGCGAAAACGTGCGCACGGTTCTCTACCCGGCGAAGATCAACACGCCGCCGATGAAGGCGTTCCGCGCGCCGGGCTTCGTCGAGGGGACGTTCGGGCTCGAGTGCCTGCTCGACGAGCTCGCGGCGAAGCTCGACCTGGACTCGCTCGAGCTGCGGCGCCTCAACTACGCGAGCTCGTCCGACGACAAGCCGTACTCGTCGAAGAACCTGATGGAGTGCTACCGCCGCGCCGAGCAGCACTGGCAGCGGCGCGACCAGGTGCGCGCGCGGAGCGAGAGACCGTGGAAGCGCGGCGTCGGCCTCGCGAGCCAGATCTGGTACGGCGGCGGCGGTCCACCCTCGTATGCCTGGGTGCGGCTCGGCTCCGACGGACGCGCGACGGTGATCACGGCGATGCAGGACATCGGCACCGGCACGGCGACGGCGATGAGCCAGATCGCGGCCGAGGAGCTGGGGCTTCCGATCGACAGGGTCGATCTCGTTCTCGGCGACTCCGCCCGCGGGCCGTACGCGTCGATCTCCGCCGGCTCGTCGACGACGCCGTCGATGGGCCCGGCCGTTCGGGCCGCCGCCGCGGACGCGGCGCGCCAGGTGCTCGAGATCGCGGCGCAGCGCTACGACCAGGAGGGCCGGGTGCTCTCACTGATGGGCGGCAACGTCGTCTCGTCGGACGGTGGGTCGTGGCCGCTCGAGGAGGTCGTGGGGCTGCTCGAGGACGCGCAGATCCTCGGCAAGGGCGCACGCGGGCCGAACCCGACGGGGATGCAGGTGCTGACGTTCGGCGTCCAGGTCGCCGAGGTGGCGGTCGACGTGGAGACGGGCGAGATCCGGGTCGAGCGCGTGGCCGCTATCCACGACGTCGGCCGCGTGATCAATCCGCTCGGCGCGTCGAGCCAGGTCGAGGGCGGGATCATCCAGGGCATCGGGCACACGCTCTCCGAGGACCGGCTGCTCGACCCCGCGAGCGGCGTGACGCTCAACCCGACGTTCGACGCGTACAGGCTGCCGACGATCGCCGATGTCCCGGAGATCGTCACCGAGCTACTCGACATCCCCGACGAGCACCTGACGAACCTCGGCTCCAAGGGGCTCGGCGAGCCGCCGATCGTCCCGACCGCCGCAGCGATCGCGAACGCGATCCGCGACGCGACCGGGGCCGACGTCCGCTCGCTGCCGATCTCGCGCGAGGAGATGCTCCGCGCGCTGCGCGAAGCCCGGGAACGCGAGAAGGAGAAGCGTGGAGCTCCTACAGCCGTCTGACCTCCAAGAGCTGCCCAACCTCCCAAGTAACACTGTGTTACTAAGTGGGGGGACGGAGGTCGTCCCGCTCCTTCGGGACGGGCTGCTCGAGGCGGAGATGCTCGTCGACGTGCGCGGGATCGTGCCGCGCGGGGTCGACGGTACGCGGATCGGTGCCGGGACGACACTGGCCGAGCTCGAAGCCGACCCCGGGATCCCGGAGGCGCTTCGCGAGGCGTGTCGCCTGGCCGCGAGCCCGCAGCTCCGCAACATGGGCTCGGTCGCCGGCAACCTGCTCCAGTCGACTCGCTGCTGGTACTGGCGCCTCAACTTCCCGTGCCGCCTGCACGGCGGCGAGACCTGCCACGCGCGCGCCGGCGAGCACCGCGAGCACGCGATCTTCGGCAACGGCTACTGCGCCTCGGCGCACCCGTCCGACGTCGCAGCCGCCCTGATCGCACTCGGCGCCACGATGCGCACGACGACGCGGGAGCTTCCGGTCGTCGACCTCTACCGCCTGCCGACCGACGACGACCGCAGCCTCACCACGCTCGAGCCGGGCGAGCTGATCCTCGAGCTCGAGGTCCCGCAACCGGAGAAGAGCGCGTACCTGAAGGCGATGGAGCGGCAGCGCTGGTCGTTCCCGATCGTCGGGGTGGCCGCGGCCCGCACGGGCGGCGAGCGAAGGATCGTCCTCGCAGGCGTCGCCCCGGTCCCGTGGGTGCTCGACTCGCCGGAAGCGCTCGACGAAGCGACACCGCTCCCGGGAACGGCGTACAAGGTCGAGATCGCCCAGGCGCTCGTCCGGCGCGCGCTCGAGGCGATCGCATGAAGCGCCTGCTCCTGCTCCTGCCCCTCGTCGTGCTGCTTGTAGGGTGCGGCGGCAAGAAGAGCGACAACGCGTCGGGAGGGAAGTCGATGAACTGCGAGATCAGCGGAGACAAGTCGAAGGCCAACCTGGTCGACCTCGGCGACGGCAAGACGCACTCGGTCGCCGTGCAGACCAGCAACGGCGACTTCACCTTCGACCTCGCGACGAAGATCTCGCCCTGCACGACGTCGTCGTTCGCGGGCCTCGTCGAGAAAGGCTTCTTCGACGGCCTGACCTTCCACCGGATCGTGCCCGGGTTCGTGATCCAGGGCGGCGACCCGGAGGGGACCGGAATGGGCGGCCCCGGCTACTCCGTCGTCGATGCCCCGCCGCAGGACACGAAGTACGAGAAAGGCCTCGTCGCGATGGCGAAGACCCAGACCGAGCCGGCCGGGACCTCGGGCAGCCAGTTCTTCGTCGTCACGAGCGACGTCGTCACCCTCCCGCCCGATTACGCGGTCCTCGGCAACGTCACGAAGGGCATGGACGTCGTCGAGGAGATCGGGAAGCTCGGCAACCCGGCCGACCCCGCCGGAACGCCGACCGAGAAGGTCACGATCGACAAGATGAAGCTCGAGTCGGGCTGATCTCCGCGGTCGTGCTCGCCGCCGGGGCGTCGAGCCGCTTCGGCGATGTCAAGCAGCGCATCCTGCTCGAGCCGGTCCTCGAACGCGTTCGCGCGAGCTCGGCCGACGACGTCATCGTCGTGCTCGGCGCCCACGAGGTGCCGAGCTCGGCACGAACCGTGCACTGCCCCGACTGGGAGCGCGGACGAGGCGCCTCGCTCCGCTGCGGGCTGAAGGCGCTCGGAGACGACGTCGAGGCCGCGGTCGTCGTGCTCGCCGACGGCCCGAACCTCTCGCCGGCCGCGATCGACCGCGTGCTCGAGGTCTGGCGCGAAAGCGGCGCCGAGGTGGTGGCCGCCACCTACGAGGGCAACCGGGGCCACCCCGTCGTCCTGGCTCGCGCCGTCTGGGAGCGAATCCCCGACGACGGCGCACGCACTCTGCCCGCGCTCCTCGTCCCGTGCGACGACCTGGGCGCCCCGGGAGACGTCGACTTCCCCGGCGACGTGCCCGAGACGCTCTAGAGCTCGAGCCTGAGCGCGGCCAGCTTCGCCTTCAGCGCCGGCTGCATCGGCTCGACCGCCGCCTGCCGCACGAGGCGCCGCAGGCCGGCCTCGAACTTGAAGCGCTTCTCGCACCAGCTGCACCCGGCGAGGTGCTTCTTGACCTTCTCGACGTCAGTCTCGTTCAGGTCCCGATCGAGGTACGGCTGCAGTACCTCTTCGCACCAATCGCAATCGCGCTCGCTCACCGAGCCTCCACGGCCAAGTCTGCCAGTTTCTTCTTCAGGATACGCCGCCCACGATGAAGTCGCGACATGACGGTGCCGATCGGGATGTCGAGGATCTGCGCGGCCTCGGCGTAGCTGAACTCGCCGATGTCGACGAGGACGAGCGACGTCGCGGAAATCATGTGGCACCGCAGCGAGCGCCTCTGCGACGTGATCCTGCGAGAGCCGCTCGAGGATGCGCTCCTCGTCGCTCTCGTTGGTCGGGTCGAGCCGGTTGTAGAGGAAGTAATCGCCTTCCTCGAGCGGCTGCTGATCGGGCGTCCGTTGGGCGCGCCGGCCGCGGTCGATGTTCAGGTTCGTGAGGATGCGGAGGAGCCAGGCGCGAAGGTTCGTCCCGGGCGTGTAGGACTCCCAGCTGCGAAACGCACGCGCGTAGGTCTCCTGCATCAGATCCTCGGCCTCTTCTTTGGTGCGAGAGACCCCTCGGGCAACCCGATATACCTGGTCTGCAAGCGCAAGCGCTTCCTCCTCGAACTGGACGCGATCTCGCGCGCCTTGTGCCAACCGCCGGGCTTCCCCTGACGAGGTCTCGCTCATCCCGGCGACCCTAGCATTGGAAAACGCGGGCATAGCCCGCTGTATTCCGCTCACGGGGGAACCCCTGGTTCCCCCGTGGTCCCCCTCCTTGCGGGCGGTGGCTCGCTTCTTGTGTTTCAGGAGCCGCCCATGCGAGGCCGTGTTCGATTGTTCATTGGGTTTGTGAGCCTCCCGCCGGGCAAAGCCCGGCTCCGGCGGCGGTTCGGACTGGTCTCCGAGGGCGGTCGTTGCCTAGTCCTGCGCCCAGCGGGGTGCGAGCCTCGTCACTTCCGCGGGTCCGGAGGAGGAGCGCTAGGCCAGGCGGAAGCCGCCTCGGGCCAACGCGGCGAGCAGGTCGTCGCGGTTCGTCTGCTCGTCGTCCCACGAGAGCGTGACCTGCCCCATCAGGTTCGCGTTCGCCTGCTCGAGGCCCGGGTGGTCGCGAAGCGTTGCGGCGAGCCGTCCGACACACCGCTCGCAGCGGATGCCCGTCACCTGGAGCGTCTCGGTCTGGACTGACACGCCTCTTAACCTAGCGTGCGCTCGACGAGGTCCGCGCAGACGGCTTCGAGGCCGTTTGTGCGCCCGACCTCGAGCTGGCGATCGGCCTCGGTCCGCGTCGTGTCGAGCCGGTCGCCCGCGATCTCGGCGGCCAGCTCCGACGCTCGCGCAGTGCGTTCGCCCTCCGGATGGAAGAGCTCCGCGTTCAGGCCGAAGCGCGCTGCTGCCCAGCGGTTCTGCTGGTAGAGCCCGCGCGCTGCCGGGTCGTGCTCGGGATGAGGCCGGTCGAGCACTGCCCGGCAGAGCTCCTGAAGCATCGCCGTGATCCCGGCCGTGACCGCGAGCGAGGTCGGCTGGTCGGGCATCCGGATCTCCAGCGTCCCGAACTTGGGATGCGGCCGGATGTCCCACCAGAACCGCGTGTAGTCCGCGCCGATGCCGAGCCGCGCGAAGTAGTCGACGAACGCCTCCCAGTCCTCGTAGGACGCGAACGCGGGAGGCGCGCCGCTTCGGGGCAGCTGTGCGAGCACCTCGGCGCGGTTCGACTGCATGCCCGTTTCCTCGCCTGCGAGGTAGGGCGAGTTGGCCGAGAGCGCGAGCACCACCGGCAGCCAGGGCAGGACGCCCTCGAGCGCGTGGAAACACGCCTCGGAGCTCGGCATGCCGACGTGGACGTGGAGACCGTTGACGCCCTGCCTTCGAGCCGACACGCCGGCGTAGGCGACGAACTCGTCGTAGCGTGGCTCCTCCGCGATGACCTCGTCCTCGGGCCGGCTGATCGGGTGGCTGCCCGCAGCCGCGAGGCGCAGACCCCGCTCCTCGGCGAGGCGGATCGCGCCAGCGCGAAGCTCCCGCAGCGCCTCCTCCGCCTCGGCCGGCGAGACGCAGACCCCGGTGTTCAGCTCGAGCGCGGAGGCGAAGAGCTCACGCTTGAGCGTCCCCGGCAGCGCGGAGCCCTCGAAAGCAGCGATCAACTCAGCCGCCCGCGGAGCGAGAAGAAGCGTCTCCGCGTCGAGCACCATCAGCTCCTCTTCAACCCCGATCGAGAACGGCGGCGACTCCCCGAAGTGTTGCTCGATCACGAACCAAGTCTGTCAACGATCTAGGAGACAGCAACGATCCTCCGCCGGAGCCGGGCTGAGCCCGGCGGGAGGCTCACAAACCCAAAGAACGATCGAACCGAGCCTCCAAGCGGCGGCTCCTGAAACACACGAGCGGAGCCGCCAATCGCAAGGAGGGGGCCCGTGGGGGAACCAGGGGTTCCCCCACGAAGCCCGCCAACGGCCGGGCCTTTATCTCAGGGGAGGGGAGATTGCCGACCGAGCTTGATCTCAGCCTTCAACGGCTTCGTGCCGCGGTAGAACACGAAGGACAGCGACTCGCCGGGCTTGTAGTGCGAGACGATCTCGCGCAGGCCCTCCGTCGTCGTGACGGCCATGCCGTCTGCCTTCGTGATTATGTCGCCGCCGAGCTGATAGCTCTCGCCTTCGACCACAACCTGATCGGTGCCGCCATGCAGACCCGCCCGATCTGCGCCACTTCCGGCGGCCACGCTCTCGACGAGCAGCCCCCTTTGGACCGGCAGGTTGAAGATCCGAGCCATCGTCGTCGACACGGGCCGCGTGACGACGCCGAGGTACGGATGGTCGACGTGGCCCTGAGCCTTCAGCTCGGCGACGACGTCGCGCACTGTGTTGATGGGAATTGCAAAACCGATTCCGACGTTGGCCTCGCCCGAGTCTCCGGTCGAGATCGCGGAGCTGACGCCGACGACCTGGCCCTGCGCGTTCAGCAGCGGGCCGCCCGAGTTGCCGTGATTGAGCGCCGCGTCGGTCTGGATGACGCGGTCGATGGGCGTGCCCTCCGGAGAGGTCAGCGAGCGATGGAGCGCGCTGACGATCCCGAGCGTGATGCTGCGATCGAGGCCGAGCGGATTCCCGATCGCGGCGACCTGGTCTCCGACGTGAACGCCGTCGGAGTCGCCGAGCGGGAGGACCTTGAGCGCCCGCGAGCTGGCCCGCACCTTGAGCAGGGCCACGTCGGTCGCCGGATCCTTGCCGATGACCTCGGCCTTCATCGAGTCGTTGTTCGAGAAGCTGACGTGAACGGACTGGGCGTTGCCGACGACGTGGTAGTTCGTGACGATGTAGCCGGCCTTGTCGATGACGAAGCCCGAGCCGAGTGAGCGCTGCACCTCGGTGCCGGGCGGGCCGAACGGGTTGCCGAACCAGTCGGTCTGCGGCAGCTTGACCTTCGTCGTCGTCGTGACCTGGACGACGCCCGGCGCGTCGCGGTCGTAGATGGCGCGGACGGTGAGTGGGCGATCCTGGGACGTCTGCGAGACGTCGCCCGGGAGACTTTGCGGAGCCGGCACGAGCTCGCGAATCGTGGTCGTGTGCTCGCCCGTCCCGACGAGCGCGGCGCCGATCACCGCGACCGTTCCGCCCGCGAGCGCCGCCGCGAGCAGCGCGCCGGCCATCGGCAGGGACTCTCTCCGCACGGGTAGCTGCACGGCCTCTGTATAACCCGCGGCTCGTTAACCCGAGTTTGAGGGACGGTTAAGACGGCCCGGGCGCCTCCGGAGGAGGGAAACGGCTAGGTGTCGAGACGCTCGGGGTGCGAGGCGTCCGTGAACTCGCGGAACTCGCCCGTCACGAGGTACGCGGTCTGCTCGCCGATGTCGACGGCGTGGTCCCCGATCCGCTCCAGGCAGCGCGAGATGAGCAGCATGCGCAGGCCCCACTCGCGGGTGTCGTCGTCTCCGCCGAGGTCGAGGATGTAGCTTGCGACCCGCCTGTTCGTACGGTCGATCAGCTCGTCGAGGTCGACGAGGCTCTCCGCGCCCTCGATGTCTCGCGTCGCGAACGAGTCGAGGGCGACGCGAATCATCTCCTCCGCGCGCGAGGCCATCTCGTCGAAGCCTTCGATGAGCGTCTCGTCGGGCGGCAGCCCGTGCGCGAGCTTCGTCAGCTTGGAGATCGTCACGCAGAGGTCGGCCATCCGCTCGAGGTGCAGGTTCGAGTGCAGCACCGCGAGCACGAAGCGCAGGTCGACCGCGACCGGTGTCTGCCGTGCGAGCAGCGACTCGATGCGCTGCTCCAGCGCGAGGTAGCGGGCGTCGACTTCGTCGTCGAAGGAGATCACCTCGTCCGCGAGCTCGGGATCGTTCTCGCGAAGCGCGTTGATCGACCCGCGAACAGCGCGCAGAACGAGGTCGCCTTCTTCGAGCAGCGACGCCTGCAGAGTGTCCATCTCGTCTTGCAGCGTCACGCGCATACCCCGAACCTACCCGAACCGGCCGGTCACGTAGTCCTCGGTTCGTTGATCGGACGGCTGGGTGAAGATCTTCGGCGTCAGGTCGTACTCGACGAGGATCCCCGTCCGCTCGGAGCCGTCGAGGCGCTCGACGCTGAAGAACGCGGTCTTGTCGGCGACGCGCGCGGCCTGCTGCATGTTGTGCGTGACGATCACGATCGTGTACGTCTCCTTCAGCGCGTGCATCAGGTCCTCGATCCGCGTCGTCGCGATCGGGTCGAGGGCCGAGGCCGGCTCGTCCATCAGGATCACGTCGGGCTCGACCGCGAGCGCGCGGGCGATGCACAGCCGCTGCTGCTGACCGCCCGAGAGCGAGAGCGCGCTTCGCTTGAGCCGGTCCTTGACCTCGTCCCAGAGGGCCGCCCGCTCGAGCGCGCCCTGGACCCGCTCGTCGAGGTTGCCGCGCATCCTGAGCGAGCGCGGCCCGTACGCGACGTTGTCGTAGATCGACTTCGGGAACGGGTTCGCCCGCTGGAAGACCATGCCGATCCGCTTGCGCACCTCGACCGGGTCGACGCCGCGTCCGTAGAGGTCCTGGCCGTTGTAGAGGACCGTCCCCTCGACCTTCGCTCCGGGGACGACGTCGTTCATCCGGTTCAGGCAGCGGATGAACGTGCTCTTGCCGCAGCCCGACGGGCCGATGATCGCGGTCACCTCGTTCTGCTCGACCTGGAACGAGACGCCGCGCAGCGCGAGCCTGCCGTCGTAGCTCACCGCGAGGTCGCGGATGTCGAAGACCGGCGTGTCGCTCATCCGGGGAACGTGATCCGGATCTCGAGGCCCTCGCGGCTCGTCGCCTCCACGTAGCCGCCGGCGCTCGTGACGATGTGCTTCACGATCGCGAGGCCGAGGCCCGTCCCGCGGGAGGCTCGCGCGCGGTCGGCGCGGTAGAAGCGCTCGAACAGGCGCGGGAGGTCGGCGGCGCTCACTCCGACTCCGTCGTCTGCGGCCACGATCAGCACGTCGTCGCCGACCTGTTCGACGGAGATCGAGAACGTCACGCCGTCGCCCGCGTAGCGGATCGTGTTCTCGGCGAGGTTCTCGATCACGACGCGCAGCATCCGCGGCCGGAGCGGGACCTGCGCCTCGTCGTCCAGCTCGACCTTCAGCAGCACCCCGGCCCGCGAGGCGCGCTCGGCGAGCCCGTCCATCACCTGGCGCACGACCGGCGCCGCCGGAATCGACGCGAGCGAGACGACCGCTCGGCCGGTCTCCAGCTCGCTCAGGAAGAGGACGTCGTCGATCAGCTCGCGGATGTTCTCGACCTCGGCCTTGCCCTGCTCCAGGAGCTCGTCGACGTTCGCCGAGGGGAGCGCCGCCGTCTCGAGCAGCGCGAGCAGCCGGGCGAGCGGCGTCCGCAGCTCGTGCGAGACCGCCGCCGTGAACCCGGCGCGAAGCTCCTCGTAGGCGGCGAGGTCACCCGGCTCGCGCAGGTAGAGGAGCGATTCACGCTTGCCGTCGATCTCCACGGGCACGCGCCGCGGGCGCCACGGCTCGCTCTGGAGGAACTGCTCCGGAACGACGTGGCCGGCCACGAGCCAGTCCAGCGTTTCGCGCGCGCGACGGCTGGCGACGACAAGGCGATCGTCTTCGTCCAGCACGAGGACGATCTCGGAGCTCTCCTCGAGCAAGCGCCGCCCCCGTTCCGCCTCGAGCTCGGGGTTCTCCATAATCGGCCTCAGTATGGCGAAGGTCCTGATCGTCGAAGACGACGACGTCATCGCGCAGGGCATGGCGCACCATCTGTCGCTCGCGGGCTACGACCCCGTCGTGGTCCGCGACGGCGACACCGGGCCTGAAGCGGCTGCGCTTCGAGACGCCGGATGTGTGCGTCGTCGACCTGATGCTCCCGCGCATGGACGGCTGGCGGCTGATCGAATCGGCGAGGAGCGAGGGCCTCGGGACGCCGATCATCGTGGTCAGTGCCCGCGGGACCGAACACGACCGGGTGCACGCGCTCGAGATCGGGGCGGACGACTATCTCGTGAAGCCGTTCTCGATGAAGGAGCTCGTCGCGAGAGTCGCGCGTCGCCTCACGGCGGGGCGGGCGCGAGCAGCCGGAGGAGCGGGGCGAGCCGCTCGAGATCGAGGAGCTCCGCATCGACCCGCTCAACGTGCAGGCGTACCTCGACGGCGAGAGCGCCGGACTGACGCCGACGGAGTTCCGGCTGCTCTATGCGCTCGCGCTCGAGCGGGGCCGGGTCGTCAGCCGCGACGAGCTCCTGCAGAAGCTCTGGGGCCGCCGCGAGGGCCACCGCGACCGCACGGTCGACGTCTTCGTCCGCAAGCTGCGCGACAAGATCGACCGCCGCGCGCCGCGGCACACCTTCATCCAGACGCGCTACGGCGTCGGCTACAAGCTCGAGCCGGAGCCGAAGTAGCCGCTAGGTAGGTTTCGACACTTGAGCGCGCGTGTCGCCTGGATCTCGCACTGCCCGGTCAAGGGCCTCGCGGTCCAGCAGCTCGACCGCTGCGAACTGACAGAGGCCGGAGTAGCAGGTGATCGCCAGTTCTTCCTCGTCGACGAGAACGACCGCCTCGTCAACAGCAAGGGCCTCGGCATCCTCCAGCAGATCGTCCCGCTGTACGACGGCGAAGCGGATTCGTTGACACTCTCGTTTCCCGACGGCACGACGGTCGCTCAGGACATCGGCTTCAACGGCTCGCTCAACGCGCGGTTCTGGAGCACGACCGTGGACGTGCGCGTCGTCGACGGGCCCTGGAGCGAAGCGATCTCCGAGTTCGCCGGCCGGAACCTTCGGCTCGTCCGGGCTCCCGCGCCGGCCACGGATCGCCTGCGCAGCGGCGCGGCGACGCTCCTCGGGACCGGCTCCCTGCGCGCGATCGCCCGCATCCTCGGCGTGGGCGCGGTCGACGAGCGCCGCTTCCGCATGAACTTCGGCATCGACGGCTTGCGCGAGCACGAGGAAGACGAATGGCTCGGACTTCGCCTGCGGCTCGGGGAGGCGGTCGTCGTGCCTCAGGGGAACGTCGGTCGCTGTGCAGTGACGACGCAGGACCCGGACACAGGCGCGCCCGACCTCGACACGCTGAAGGCGCTGGCCGCCTATCGGCCGGGCAGCGATACGACGGAGCCGCTGCCCTTCGGCGTCCATGCGACAGTCGCGGACCCCGGCCGAGTCAGCATGGGCGATCCCGTCGAGTTGGCCTGACAGCCGTCAGGAGCCGGAGCCCAATTGAGCCGTTTGACATATCGACGTCTTTCGATACGATCGACGTCGATATGACGAATCTCCAGGTGATCGACTGCTGCGTTCCGGTCGGGACTCCGTCACTCGCAGACGACGAGGCAGAGGCCACCGCGCGGGTCTTCAGGGCGCTCGGCAACCCGGCGCGGGTAAAGATCCTCAGCCTGGTCGCTACAGCCGACGAGCCCGTCTGCGCATGTGAGTTCACGCCGGCTCTTGGGCTCAGCCAGGCGACGGTCAGCCATCACCTGAAGAAGCTGACTGAGATCGGCTTGCTCGACCGCGAACAGCGCGGCAAGTGGGCCTACTTCTCGCTCAACGAAGACGCGCTCGAGCAACTCGCCGGGCTCATTCGCATCCCGGAGGTCGTCGCATGACCACCGAGTCCGCCGACCTGCTGCGCGGGCAGGTCCGTGAGCGCTACGCCCAGGCCGCGCGGGCCGTCGGTACCGGATCGAGCGCGACCTGCGGCGACGGCTCGTGCTGCGACGGTAAGGCAACCGACTTCGGCGAAGGGCTGTACAGCGCCGCCCAGCGGGACGAGATCCCCGATGAGGCCGCGCTCGCATCGCTCGGCTGCGGAAACCCGACCGCGGTCGCCGACCTTCGCGAAGGCGAGGTCGTCCTCGACCTCGGATCGGGCGGCGGGATCGACGTCATCCTGTCCGCCAAGCGCGTCGGCCCGACCGGGACCGCCTACGGGCTCGACTTCACCGACGAGATGCTCGCGCTCGCCCGCCGGAACGCCGCCGAGGCCAACATTCCGAACGTCCACTTTCTGAAGGGCGCAATCGAGCAGATCCCGCTTCCGGCCGACTCGGTCGACGTCGTCATCTCGAACTGCGTCATCAACCTCTCGGTCGACAAGCCCGCAGTCCTGACGGAGATGGGCCGCGTGCTCAAGCCAGGTGGGCGGCTCGGCATCTCGGACGTCGTCGCCGAGGACCATCTTTCACCGGAGGAGCGCGCGGAGCGCGGCAGCCACGTCGGCTGCATCGCGGGCGCGCTGTCGAAGAGCGAATACGTGGGCGGGCTTGAGGCCGCCGGCTTCGAGGACGTCTCCGTCGAGTTCACGCACGAGGTCGCGGACGGGATGCACGGCGCGATCGTGAAGGCCGTGAGATCCGACCGGCCCGCGAAGACGCTCCCGATCGTCCCTGCGACAAACGCCGGATGCTGTTGAGAGCTTCGAGCCAGCGAGGAGGATGACCGTGCCCGAGACACTCGATCCCGTTACCCAGCACCACATCGACCAGGCGGCCGCTCGATTGGCCGAGGAGTTCGCCGGGATCTTCTCCCAGGAGACGATCGCCCGGTACATGGCGGAGTCCACCGACCTCCTCGGCGAGGCGAAGATAAACGTCTTCGTCCCCGTGCTGGCTCACCGGTTCGCCCGCGAGCGGCTGAAGGCCCTGGCGCAGGCGGAAGGAATCCTCGAGAAGGACCAGCCGGAGGTGCTGTTCGTCTGCGTCCACAACGCGGGGCGCAGCCAGATGGCCGCGGGCCTGCTCAAGCTCCGCTCGGACGGACGGGTCAACGTCCGCTCCGCGGGCTCCAGCCCGGAGGACGCGATCAATCCGAACGCGGTCATCGCCCTCGAGGAGCTCGGCGTCGACATGAGCGAGGCGTTCCCGAAGCCGCTGACCGACGAGGTCGTGCGCGCAGCGGACGTCGTGATCACGATGGGCTGCGGCGACGCGTGCCCGATCTACCCCGGCAAGAAGTACGAGGACTGGGAGCTCGACGACCCCGAGGGTCAGGACCTCGAGACCGTGCGACGCATCCGGGACAACATCGACCAACGAGTGCAGAAGCTGATCGCCGAGCTGATCCCGGAAGACGCTTCGGCGAGCTGAGCGAGTTGACGACCGCCCGTCGGCTCACCGCCGAGCTCGTCGGCACCTTCGCGCTCGTCTTCGCCGGCTGCGGCGCGGTCATGGTCGAGTCGAAAAGCGGGGCCCTCGGACACGTGGGAGTTGCGATCACGTTCGGGCTTGTGATCATGGTCATGATCTACGCGGTCGGGCACGTCTCGGGCGCGCACCTCAATCCCGCCGTGAGCCTCGCCTTCGCGCTCAGCAGGCACTTCCCCTGGACGAACCTCTTCGGCTACTGGGCCGCGCAGCTCGCGGGCGCATTCGCCGCCGCTGCGATCTTGCGGGGATCTCTCGGCAACATCGCGCACGTAGGTGCCACCCTGCCCTCCGGATCAGAGCGCCAGTCTTTCCTCTGGGAGCTCGTTCTGACGTTCTTCCTGATGTTCGTGATCATGGCCGTCGCCACCGACACGCGTGCGGTCGGAGAAGCGGCGGCGATCGCGATCGGCGGAACGGTCGGGCTCGACGCCATGTTCGGCGGCCCGATCTCCGGAGCGTCGATGAACCCGGCCAGATCGATCGGCCCCGCATTCATCAGCGGCGATCTGCATGCGCTCTGGCTCTACATCCTCGCGCCGATCGCCGGCGCAGCCCTGGGCGCGGTCGTCTACCAGTTCGTTCGCGGCGAATCGACGCCCGCCTGAGGCGTGAAGTGAATCGCGTCGCGGTGATCACCGACATCCACGCCAACCTGCCTGCGCTCGAGGCGACGCTGTCCGAGATCGAAGGCCTCGGCGTCGATGCCGTCTACTGCGGCGGCGACCTCGTCGGGTACGGGCCTCATCCCAACGAGGTCTGCGCGCTGATCGAGGCGGGCGACATTCCCACGATCTACGGGAACTACGACTATGCGATCGGCCGAGACCTCGAGGACTGTGGCTGCGCTTACATCGACAAGCACGATCGCGAGATCGGCCAGCTCTCGGTCGACTGGACCCTGGCGCACACGGGCAGAGAAGCGAAGGACTTCATGCGGGACCTGCCGTTCGACCTCCGTTTCGAGCTGCCCGGGAAGCGCATCCGCCTCGTGCACGGCTCACCGCGCAAGGTGAACGAGTACCTGTTCGAGGACAAGCCCGCCCGGACGTTCGAACGAATCGCTGCGCTGGCCGACTGCGACGTGCTCGTCTTCGGCCACACGCACAAGCCCTGGATTCACGACTACGCAGGGATCCGCTTCGTCAACTGCGGAGCAGTCGGCAAGCCCAAGGACCACGATCCCCGCGCCGCTTTCGCGATCCTCGAAGCGCAGGGCGGTGCGGTCTCGGCCTCGATTCGCCGGGTCGGTTACGACGCGGTCGCGGTTGCCCACGAGATGGGGGCTGTGGGGCTACCCGAAGAGCTCGCGGAGAAGCTCGTCGCAGCCGCCTGAGATCGCGAATCGGCGCGTCCGCGCGTTCCTGGGACGCCGCTGAGCGTGCGGGGCCGGAGGGCACAGTGTTCGGCACACGGGCCCGGAGAGCCCCGTGCGGTCAGCGGCGTCAGGCGGCCCGGAGGCCGGCTCCGCCGGCCGGGAGGGTCGCCGGCCAGGGACGCGCGGTCACAACTTCGACTCCAGATCTTCACCATCCCGCAGCCCCCAACTCCTCGAACTCGCCATACCTTCCCGCCGGACCGCATTGGTCTGAGACGACCACGAAAGGAGACTCGAGGAGAGTCATGAAAGCATTCGTCACACGCAGGAAGCGGCCCCTTGCCGTGCTTTCCGTTCTGACAGTCGCCATCGCCACTGCGGTGGCGATCAGCGTCGGCGGCGCTCAGGCGCGGTCCAGCGCAGATGAGCTCAAGGGCGCAGGCGCGACCTTCCCGGCGCCGTTGATCGCTGCCTGGCAGCAGAAGTACGAGGCAGCGAAGGGCGTCAAGATCACCTACAACCCGATCGGAAGCGGCGGCGGGATCCAGGCGATCACGAACAAGACCGTCGACTTCGGTGCCAGTGACGCCCCGATGACGCCGGACCAGTTCAACACGTGCGGTGGCTGCGTCGAGCTGCCGTGGGCGCTGTCCGCGACCTCGGTCATGTACAACCTGCCCGGCCTTCCGAACAACCTGCACATGACCGGGCCCATCCTGGCCGGCATCTACCTCGGCCAGATCAAGAAGTGGGACGATCCGAAGATCAAAGCCGTCAACAAGGGAGTCAACCTCCCCTCGACGGACATCACGCCGGTCTACCGGAGCGATTCCAGCGGCACGACGTTCAACTTCACGACGTACCTGAACACGGTCAGCCGGCAGTGGAAGTCGCAGGTCGGACGCGGCACGACCGTCAACTGGCCCGCGGGCGTCGGCGCACGCGGTAGCTCGGGCGTCTCGGGCGTCATCTCCCGGACTCCTGGAGCAGTCGGCTACGCGGACATCGCGTACGCGCTGAAGAACCACCTGAAGTTCTTCTCGATGCAAAACCGCGCGAAGAAGTTCGCACGACCCGGGCTGGCCGGCATCAGGGCAGCGGCGCAGGCCGACCGGAAGTTCAACCCGCAGTCGAACGAGCTGTCGATCGTGAATCCGCCCGGCAGCCCACGCTTCGCCAAGGCGTATCCGATCTGCACGTACACGTACGTGATCCTGCGGATGCAGTCCGACAAGGCGAACCTCTTGAAGCCGTTCGTCACCTGGGCGCTCACGTCGGGCCAGCAGTACGGGCCGGCGCTGATCTTCCAGCCGGTCCCCAAGTACGTCGTCAAGCGGGGCAAGGCGACACTCAAGAAGGTTCATTCCTAAGCAGTCAGAATCGCGCGCATGTCAGTCGCGCAAGAACGAGCGACCGGCCCCGCCGCCCTCCAGCGGCGGGGCCGCTTCCGTCCCGGGGACGCGATCCTCTACGTCGTCACGTGCGCGGCTGCGCTGACCGGCGTCGTCCTTCTGGCGCTCATCACCCACGAGGTCCTGACCCAGGCGTGGCCCGCGATGCAGAAGTTCGGGCTCGGCTTCCTGACCACCCAGGCGTGGGGCGACAAGGGCAACACGCTGTTCGGCGCCAAGTCGTTCATCTTCGGCACCGTGGTGACGTCGTTGGGAGCTCTGCTCCTCGCGACGCCGATCTCGCTCGCGATCGCGCTCTTCCTCAGTGAGCTCGCGCCGCGCTGGATCCGGGCCGTCGTCGCGCCCCTCGTCGAGCTGCTCGCCGCGATCCCGAGCGTCGTTCTCGGCCTGTGGGGGATCCTCGTGCTCGGCCCCTTCATCACAGGCACACTCGGACCGGCCATCCACGGAACCCTCGGTTGGGTGCCCATTTTCAGCACGAAGCCGAGTGTTGGGTCCAACATGTTCGCGGCGATCCTGATCCTGACGATCATGATCATCCCGATCGTCTCCAGTATTTGCCGCGAGCTCTTCATCGGTGTTCCGGCCGAGCTGAAGGACGGCGCACTCGCTCTCGGGGCGACGCGCTGGGAGGTCGTGCGAGGCGTCGTCTTCCCGTACGCCCGGGCCGGGATCGCTGCCGCGCTCATCCTTGGTCTCGGCCGAGCCCTCGGCGAGGCGATCGCGGTCACGCAGGTGATCGGAAACCGAGTCGCGATCAACACGTCCCTGTTCGATCCTGGCGACACGCTGGCCAGCCGGATCGCAGGCCAGTACCAGGGCGCGGACACGGCGCTCCAGGTTGCGTCGCTCGTCTACCTCGCCGTCATCCTCCTCGTCTTCTCCCTGATCGCCAACCTCGCCGCTCAGCTGATCGTGCGGCGCGTCGCGGGCCGGCACCAGGTCTGATGAGCGCGAACACCCCGACCGCCGATCTCTTCCGCAGCGAGCGCATGCGCCGCCGTCGGATCGTGAACAGGCTGGTCGAGGGCGCCGCGACCGCAGCCGCTCTGCTCGCCGTCGCGTTGTTGATCATCGTCGTCAGCTCGGTCGTGAGACAGGGCTGGGCCGCGATCAACGTCGACTTCTTCACGAAGACGCCCGCTATCTACACGGGCTTCGGGCCGCGTCCCGCGTCGGGGATCTCGAGCGCGATCATCGGAACGCTGATCATCATCGGCATCGCGCTCCTCATGGCGCTGCCCGTAGGCGTGCTGACCGCGATCTACCTGAACGAGCTCGCGCCCCGGAAGCTGGCCGGCGTGCTCACGCTCGCCTTCGACGTGCTGAACGGGATCCCGGCGATCGTGCTCGGCATCTTCGTCTTCATCTTCGTCGTCGTCGGCCACGGCCAGGCGGCGTGGAAGGCGAGCTTCGCACTCGCCATCCTGATGGTGCCGATGATCGCCCGCTCCACCCAGGAAGTGTTAGCGCTGGTCCCGTCCTCGATGCGCGAGGCGAGCCTCGCGCTCGGCGCCGCCAAATGGCGAACGACCCTGAGCGTCGTCCTCCCGCAGGCGGTGGGCGGAATCGTCACCGGCGCGACCCTCGCCACCGCGCGTGCGGCCGGCGAGACGGCGCCGCTCCTCTTCACGAGCGCGCTCTACAGCGACTCGGTCAGCTACGACCCCACGCAGCCCATCGCCTCGATCCCGATGTTCATCTTCACCTCGGCCGAGCAGGCCGACCCGGTTCTCCACGAGCAGGCGTGGGGCGCCGCCGCGGTCCTGATCGGAATCATCCTCATCGCCAGCCTGATCGCACGCTGGTTTGCAGATAGGAGCGTCCGGCGCCTGAAAGGAGAAAGATGACCGACGTCAACTACCCTTTGGACATCAGCGTGCAGGATCCCCCAGAGCGCACCGGGCTCCCGAGCGCGATCGACCCGTCCCTGCTGGCGGCCAAGCCGCCCGCGGAGACGATGGCGCGCGACCGGGTCTTCGGCATCGAGAACCTGACCGCGTTCTACGGCAACGCACCGGCGATCCGCGATGTCACGTTCGAGATCTACCAGCGGATGGTGACGGCGATCATCGGCCCGTCGGGCTGCGGCAAGAGCACGTTCATCCGCTGCCTGAACCGGATGAACGACGTGATCCCGAACTTCAAGACCGAGGGCCGCATCCTGTACCACGACATCGACCTCCAGGCGAGGAACATCGACCCGGTCGGCGTCCGCCGGCGCATCGGCATGGTCTTCCAGCGGCCGAACCCGTTCCCGAAGTCGATCTACGAGAACGTCGCCTACGGCCCGAGAATCCTCGGCCTGAAGGACGACCTCGACGCGCGCGTGGAGAAGGCGCTCCGGCGCGCCGCGCTCTGGGACGAGGTCAAGGACCGGCTCAAGCGGAGCGCCTGGTCGCTCTCCGGCGGCCAGCAGCAGCGGCTCTGCATCGCCCGCTGCCTCGCGATCGAGCCCGACGTGATCCTCATGGACGAGCCTGCATCGGCGCTCGACCCGATCGCGACGACGCGGATCGAGGACCTGATGCACGAGCTGAAGCGCGACTACACGATCGTCGTCGTCACACACAACATGCAGCAGGCCGCGCGCGTGGCGGACATGACCGCGTTCTTCAGCATCAGCAAGGGCGAGGAAGGCCACCGCTCGGGCGTGCTCGTCGAGTACGACGACACGCAAGCGATCTTCACGCAGCCCAAGGACAGCCGGACCGAGGACTACGTCACCGGCCGCTTCGGGTAGGCCGACGCACCCTTTCGCGGGCTCGCCCAGGGCTATCGCCGTCGGCTTCGCCATTTCTCGCAGGTGAGGGCGAGAAATGGCCGATTCGGCTAAACCAGAGGTGAAACGCTTGGCGAGGTGGAGGCCAAGTGGTGAAAAGATGGATTGCCCTGGTTTTTCCGGTCCCGAGCACGCACAATGTGCTGCCATGCGCGTCGCCCTGGTCGCACATAGCGAGAGCGAAACGAACCTGAGACTCGTCGAGGCGGCGCCGCCGGGCGTCCAGGCGGAGATCGTCCGCCCCTCGCGGATCCGCGGGTGGCTCGGCCCGGGCGATGCGGCGCTGGCGCGTCTCGACGTGCTGCGCAGCCTGGACGGGATGGAGACCGGCAGCTGGGAGGTCGGGCTCCTCGAGAACGAGGGGATCCCGGTCCTCAATCCGCTCAGCGCACTGATGGCGACACACGACAAGCTCCAGACGTCGCGCCTGCTGGAGGCCGCCGGGCTGCCGCATCCGCGCACGATCCACTTCGAGGGCGCCGGGGACGTCGGGACGATCGAGCTTCCGGTCGTGCTCAAGCCACGGTTCGGGTCGTGGGGCAGCGACGTGATGCTGTGCACGACCAGCAGACAGCTGACCGAAGCGCTCGAAGAGATCTCGGAGCGGCCGTGGTTCCGGACGCACGGAGTGCTCATGCAGGAGCTCATTCCGCCGCTGGGCCACGATATGCGCATCGTCATCTCGGCCGGGCAGGTCGTCGGCGCGGTGCGCCGGCAGGCCGCCGAGGGCGAGTGGAGGACGAACGTCGCGCTCGGAGCGGAGCGCCAGCACGCGGATCCTCCGCGCCCGGCGATCGAGCTCGCGCTGGCCGCCGCGGCCGCGGTGGGAGCGGATCTGGTCGGCGTCGACCTGCTGCCGATCGCGGGCGACGGCTGGGCCGTGATCGAGCTGAACGGCGCAGTCGAGTTCAACGACGAGTACTCGCTCGGCAGCGACATCTTCGCCGCAGCGATGAAGTCCCTCGTCGACGCGGTCATGAGCCGTCCGCAGACAGCGATCGCGTCGCTCGGCTAGCTCGTCTCGACCCAACTTCTCACGCGTTCTTCACCACCCCGATTCCCATCACAGGCGGCTCGACGTGGAGACTCTCCGCAGAAGGACCGGCTCACGGCAAAGCCCTGATTTCCGGTCCGACGGGGGAGGGGGACGGCTCCGGACGCGGGGCCGTTCCTCGTGGTCCCGGGCCACTGGCCCGGGACTCGCGGAAAATGCTGCGCACTTTCCGCGACGCAAAGCACGCCCGCCGACGGCAAACGAACCGACGCTCTCGCCCATGCCAAGTGCGTAGGAGAAGCGCCTTCACCACTCGGTTACAGCCCGTTCACCACGCTTCTACCCCAGGCGGAGCGATGAGCATGAAGAGTTTGTAAAGCAATGCCCAGGGTCTTGATCGTCGAGGACGACGAGCTGATCGCGAAGGGGATGGCCACGCATCTCGCGGAGGCCGGATTCGACCCTTTGTGGATGGGCAACGGCGAGGCCGGGCTCGCACGCCTGCGCTTCGAGCAACCCGACGTCTGCGTCCTCGATCTGATGCTGCCGCTCCTCGACGGGTGGAAGCTGATCGAGACCGCGCGGGCCGAGGGCATCGGCACGCCGATCGTCGTCGTGAGCGCCCGCGGCAGCGAGCAGGACCGGGTGCACGCGCTCGAGATCGGAGCCGACGACTACCTCGTCAAGCCGTTCTCGATGTCCGAGCTCGTGGCGCGAGTGCGCGTCGCCGCCCGCAGAGGCGTTCGCGCCCAGGAGGTGCAGCGCGGCGAGACGATCGAGATCGAGGAGCTCGTCGTCGACCCGCGAAGCTTTCAGGCCTATGTCGACGGCGAGAACGTGGCGCTGACGCCGACCGAGTTCCGGCTCCTCTACGCCCTCGCATCCGAGCAGGGCCGCGTCCTGACGAGGGACGAGCTGCTGCAGAAGATCTGGGGCCGCCGGCTGACGAGGCGCGACCGGACGGTCGACGTCTTCGTCCGCAAGCTGCGCGAGAAGATCGACAAACGTGCGCCGCGGCACTCGTTCGTTCACACTCGGTATGGCGTGGGCTACAAGCTGGAAGCACAACCCAAGGGGGAGGCAACCGTCGAGGCGCGGTCGGGCTAGTGACGACCGTGGAGAAGGAGAAAGCCTCCGTCAAGGGGCCGGAGCGGTTCCTCAACCGCGAGCTGTCCTCGCTGGACTTCAACGCGCGCGTCCTCGAGCTCGCTGCCGACCCGAGTCTCCCGCTCCTCGAGCGCCTGACATTCTGCTCGAGGTTCTCCCAGCACCTCGACGAGTTCTTTGCGGTGCGCGTCAGCGGCCTCATGGGCCAGGACGCGTCGGGGCTCACGGTTCACTCTCTGGACGGACGCACGCCGCAGCAGACGCTGGCCGAGATCCGCGAGCGGGTGCTCGCGCTGTCGGCCGAGCAGTCGAGCCTCTGGAAGCGGGAGCTGCGCCCGGCGCTCGAGAAGGAAGGGATCCTCATCGGCCGGATCGCGGACTGCTCCGAGAAGGAGCTCGAGGAGCTCGCGGCGCTCTTCGACCGGGAGATCTATCCCGTGCTGACTCCGCTCGCCGTCGGACCGGGCCAGCCGTTTCCGTACATCTCCGCTCTGTCGCTGTCGCTCGGCGTGTTCGTCCGGGATCCTAAGACCGGCGAGGAACGCTTCGCGCGAGTGAAGGTTCCCGAGCTCCTGCCGCGCTTCATCGGCGTCGGGAAGCGCCACCTTTATCTGCCCCTGGAGCACGTGATCACATACTCGCTCACGTCGCTCTTCCCGAAGATGGAGATCTCCGAATGCGCGCCGTTCCGCGTCACGAGGGACGCCGATTTCGAGGTCTCCGACGAAGCGGATGACCTGCTGGAAGCGGTCGAGCTGGAGTTGCAGCGACGGCGGTTCGGAGGCACGGTCCGCGTCGAGATCTCCGAGTCGATGTCCGACGAGATGCTGAGGCGCATCAAGGCGGGCCTCGGTGCGCGCGACGACCAGGTCTACCGCGTCGACGGGCTGCTCGACCTCGCCGACCTCAACCAGATCGTCGACCTCGACCGTCCCGATCTCAAGGAGGAGCGCTGGCGGGGCGTGACCCAGCCGCGCCTCGCGGTCCCGACCACGGACGGCGAGCTCTTCGACGAGATCAAGCGCGGGGACATTCTCGTCCACCTCCCCTACGAGTCGTTCGTGACGAGCGTCGAGACGTTCGTCCAGGCCGCGGCGCGCGATCCGGACGTGATCGCGATCAAGACGACGGTGTACCGCACGAGCGACGAGTCGCCGCTCGTTCCCGCCCTGATCGAGGCCGCAGACGCCGGCAAGCAGACCGTCTGCCTCGTCGAGCTGAAGGCACGCTTCGACGAGCGGCAGAACATCGAGTGGTCACGCGCGCTGGAGCGATCGGGAGTGCACGTCGTCTACGGCTTCCCGACCTTGAAGACGCACGCCAAGATGATTTTCGTCGTCCGGCGCGAGGGAAACGAGCTGCGGCGGTACGTCCACGTCGGCACCGGCAACTACCACGCGCTAACTGCGCGCGGCTACGAAGATTTCGGGCTGTTCACGACCGATGAGAGCATCGCCTCGGACGTCGCCGACCTGTTCAACTACATGACCGGGTTCGGGCGGCCGCAGAGGTTCCGCAAGGTGCTCGTCGCGCCCTTCACGCTCCGCACGAAGCTCATCGAGGCGATCCGATCGGTTGCGCAGGTCGCGGATGGGGGGAAGAAGGCGCGAATCCGCATCAAGGTCAACTCACTCACGGACGAGAAGGTGATCGACGCGCTGTACGACGCCTCTGGGGCGGGGGCCGAGATCGAGATCGTCTGCCGGTCGAACTGCTCGCTGCGCCCCGGGGTCAAAGGCCTCAGCGAGAACATCCGCGTCAGGAGCGTCGTCGGCCGCTTTCTCGAACACAGCCGCGTCTTCGTGCTCGAGGCCGGAGACAAGACGACGTGCCTGATGGGGAGCTCAGACCTGATGCCGCGCAACCTCGACCATCGGCTCGAGGTCGTCGTGCCGGTCGACGACATCCGAGCGCGCCAGCGGATCAACGCCATGTTCGACGCCCTTCTGTCCGACAACACGAACTCGTGGGAGCTGAACGGGAACGGCACCTGGCGCCGAATGCGTCCCAAGAAGGACGACCGCCGCGTGTCCGCGCAGGCGTTGCTGATGCGAAACGCCGTCGCGCGCGCTCGCCGCACCGTCTCCAGACGCAGCTGAGCGCCCCGATGCCGACCTGTCCACTCATCAAGATGCCCTCCTGATGCGCGTCGCTGCAATCGACGTCGGCTCGAACACCGTGCGGCTCCTCGTCGCGACGCTCGAGGACGGCTCCGTCGAGCCCCTCCGGGAGGAGCGGACCGCCGTCGGGCTCGCCCGGGACATCGAGCGCACAGGTCGGATTCCGGACGAGAAGATCGACCGTGCCGCGCAGGTCGCCCGGCGCTACGCGAGGGACGCGGCCAAGCTCGGAGCCGCACGCGTCGAGGTGCTCGTGACCGCGCCGGCTCGACAGGGCAGGAACGGGAGCGACCTGGTCGAGGCGATCGCTTCTGCAACCCGGCTGCCCGTGCGGCCGCTGAGCGCAGAAGAGGAGGGTCGGCTCGCGTTCGCCGGCGTCGTCTCGACGTTCCCGGCACCCCCCGCGAGCATCGCCGTCGTCGACGTCGGCGGCGGCTCGACGCAGCTCGTTTTCGGAACCGCTGCGGGCCCCGTCTGGTTCCGGACCCTCGACATCGGTTCCCTCAGGCTCGCGCAGCGGCACCTCGTCCACGACCCGCCGCGGAGCCAGGAGCTCGACGCGCTTCGGGAGAGCATCGAGCGGGCGTTCGAAGGCCACGCGTCGCCGCTTCCGCGCTGCGCCGTCGCCACGGGCGGAACGGCCCGCGCGCTGCGACGCGTCGTCGGACGAACGTTGGGCGCGAAGCAGCTCGCAAAGGCCGAGGCCGTCCTCAGCTCGGCGCCCGCGGAGGAGCTCGCCGAGAGGTTCGGCTTCCCGCTCTGGCGGGGTCAGACCCTGCTGGCGGGCGCGCTCGTGCTGTCCGAGGCGCAGCGGCGGCTGGGCATGCCGCTCGTCGTCGCACGGGCCGGCCTCCGCGAGGGTGCCGTCCTCGAGTCGCTGCTAGAAGAACAGGCCGCCTAAGCCGGCGCCTTGACGTAGCGCTTCGGCTCGAGCTCGCCGTCCAGGACCCAGGTCGCACCTTTCTTGAATTTCCGGTCGCCGAGCCACGGGAGGTCTCCGTGCGTGCAGACGGCCACGTTCTCTCCACGCAGACGCTCGAGCACGTCCCCCACCTCGTCCAGCCGGGTCGCTCCCAGCTGCTCGTCGAGCTCGATCACGAGCCCGAGCGCCTCGGCGAGCGGCTCGACCGTCTGCACGCAGCGCAGGTACGGGCTGCACACGATCCGATCGATCTGGAACATGGCGAGCGCGTCGACGAGGGCGTCGGACTGCAGCCGGCCCCGGTCGTCCACGGGCCGCACGCGGTCGTCTCCCTCCCACGCGTGGCGGTCGCCCGCGGTCGCATGACGGATCAGAAGCAGGCTCAAACGAGCTCCTCGACGGGGAGCGAGTCGAGCACGACGACGTCACGATCCCACGTCAGCTGCTGCGCTGCATCGTCGAGCTCGGCCCAACGGACGTCATCGACGCCGTCTCCGGGAATCGGCTCGTCGCCGTCCGGGAGCTCCATCGCCCAGTAGCGCACGACCTTCCGCCTGCCCTTGGAGTCGCGGTACCGCGTCGTCTCGAGCTCGGGGCCTGGTTCGAGCCGCAGGCCGACTTCCTCCTCGACCTCACGGACGGCTGTTTCCTCGTCGCTCTCCGTCTCGTCCTTCGCCTTGCCTTTCGGGAAGCTCCAGTCCCCGTAGCGCGGCCGGTGGATCAGGAGCACCTCGAGCCCGTTCGGGCCACGCCGCCAGACGACTCCGCCGGCTGCTCGCACCAAGCGGCTCAGGCCCACACCTTCCCGGCCGCCTCCTCGAAGCGGCGCCAGGCCTTGGGGAGCGCCTGCGCGGCCGCCTCCCGCCGCTGCCGTTGACGGCTGATGAGCATGCCTGCCGCGAGCGCTGTTCGCTGCGCGCGGACGCCGCGCAGCAGGGCGCGGATCCGTGTCTCGGCGACGACGGCGTCGTGATGCTCGCCGGCCGCGTCCTGGAAGTCCTTCGCGGCGGCGACCAGCTTCGCGCCCGGCTTACCCAGCTCGTCCTCGAGCAGCTCGGTCGCGTAGCGGGCCCGCTTGCCTCTGATCCGCGCCTGGTGGATCGCCTCGTCAGTCGGGTCCGCGTCCACGGCGCCCATCGCCTTCCTCAGCTTCTTGAACTCGTTCTTGACCTCGGTCCGAAGCGAGCCGGTCCCTCCCGGTGGCGGGCCGGCGGCGGCTGCTTCGATCGACGCGAGCAGCGCCAGGTAGCGCTCGCTGCGCAACGCCTTGAGAACGGCTCTCCTTGCCGAGGCGTGCTGCAGCTGGAGCTTCTTGAACAGCGGAGCGAGCGCCTTGCGGTCGGCCGGATCCAGGCTTCCAGCCTCCTGCCGCAGGTATGGAATCAGCACGTCGAGGTCGCGTGCGGGGCCGAGCTCACCGCCGAGCCAGGCGAGCTCGCCTCGGATCTCGTCCACCCACGCGCGGTCGAGGATCGGCGCTGAGGTCTTCAGGACGGAGCGCAGCCGCCGCGTCGCGACTCGGAGCTGGTGCAGATCCTCGGGCTCGCTGCCGACCCGCACGCCGGGGTCGTGGGCGAGCATGCGCGCGTACTGGTGGCGGAGATACGGCCGCAACTGCTCGAGCTCGGACGAGGGAAGCGGAAGCTCGGGCTGCGGCTCGCGGGCGAGAGCCTGCTCCAGCGGCCCGGTGCCGTCCATCTTCTCGGCGCCCGCCTTCAGCAGGGCCGCCTCGAGCCGAGCCAGCTCCTTGCGATCGGCTGCAAGCTGCTCGAGCTCGATCTCGCTGAACGAGCTCGTCGCGCGCTGTCCGTCGAGCAGCGCGATCGAGGCGACGCTGATCTTGGCGAGCGACCGGCTTCCCTTCTTGACGCGCAGCCCGGTCGCGTGCGTCCGGGCGTGCAGCACCGGGGCCAGCTCGAACCCGGCCGAGGCAGCCGAGACGAGCTCACGCAGCTCCTCCGGCGGGCCGACGGGGCCGCCGGGCGCCTCGGCGTCGAGCGTCGTGATCCCGTCGCAGACGACGCTCAGCCGCCAGATGCCTTTGCCATTCTCGATCCGGCGCCGCAACACGAAGCCGGCGAGCCCGAGCCGTCCTCCTGTGGTGTCGTAGAAGGTCTCCTGGAAGTCGCGTCGCGGAAGGGCCCGGCCCCGAAGCGCGGGCAGCTCGAACGGTTCTCCGGACTCGTACTGAAGCGTCTTGCGCGGCACGTGCTCATCGTAAAGCGTCCTCGAGCCAAGGTTTTCCACACATGTGGAAAAGTCTCTGAGCCGATTCTCACCCGGCGGCGGCTGGATCTTCACCAACCGATCACAGGAACGGTTGTCGGTTCCGTTTTCGACGGTGGTCCAGTACGTTGTGGCCGATGCGGCGGCGCGCTCTCGTCTACGGCTCCGCTGCCGCGCTCCTAACCGTCGCGGTCGTCCTCGCTGCCCTCGGCGTGGGCGAGCAGGCGGGCAAGCTCTCCGACTGGCAGGCGTTCACGCTCGGGGTCGTCCAGGGCGCAACCGAGCTGCTGCCGATCTCCTCGTCGGGCCACCTGATCCTCGTCCCGTGGATCGGGAACTGGCACTACCTGGAGACGCACGAGGACTTCAACAAGACGTTCGACGTGGCGCTCCACCTGGGGACTCTCGTGTCCGTGGTCGTCTACTTCTGGTCGGAGCTCGTAATTTTCGTCCGCGCGTGGTTCCGCTCCGTCGGGCGCAGGTCGATCGAGACCGCTGAAGAGAAGATCGCCTGGCTGATCTTCATCGCGACGATCCCTGCCGCGCTCGCCGGCGCCCTGGGCGAGCAGACGATCGAGAAGCACCTCGGCAACCCGTGGCAGATCGCAATCAACCTCGCCGTCTTCGGCGTGCTCCTGTACGTCGCCGACCGTAGTGCGCAGGACCGCAAGCTCGAGGACATCGGTCTCTGGACCGCCCTCGGAGTCGGCGCCGCTCAGGCGATCGCGCTCATGCCGGGCGTCTCGCGCTCGGGTATCACGATCACGGCTGGACGCTTCCTCAAGCTGGACCGCGACAGCGCCGCGCGCCTCTCGTTCTTCCTGCTAATTCCGGTCGTGTTCGGCGCAGTCCTCTACAAGGGCGTGAAGAACATTGCGTTCGGGACTCTCCCATCCGGCTGGGAGGGCCCGTTCCTCGTCGGCACGGTCGCCGCTGCGGGCGTCGGGCTGATCGCCATCGACCTGCTCCTCGGCTACCTGCGGAAGCACGACTACACAGTCTTCGTGGTCTACCGGCTGTGCCTCGCGGCCGCGATCCTGATCCTGATCGCGACCGGCGTGAAGGACGCGACGTTCTGATGTAGTGTTGCCTAGGCGATGCCTAGGCAGACGTACACCGCTGGGGAGGCTGCACTCCGCCTCGGCATCAGCATCGACACGCTCCGGCGCTGGGACCGCCAGGGGCGTATCCGCACGCATCGGGACCGCGCCAACCGGCGCGTCGTCTCCGCGAGCGAGGTGGAGCGGCTCCGCGGGGGGTCGCTCCACCACGACCTCTCCGCCCGGAACCGGCTGACCGGGACCGTACGCGAGGTGAAGATCGAAGGCCTGCTCGCGCAGGTCGAGCTCGTGGCCGGCCCGTTCCGGATCGTCTCCGTGATCACCCGCGAGGCCGCTGAGGAGCTGGCCCTCGCGCCCGGCGACTCGGCGACCGCGGTCGTCAAGGCCACGTCGATCATGATCGAGCGATGAGAGCGCTCGCCGTCCTCTTCGCGCTCGTCGCGCTCGCGCTCCCGAGCGCGACCGGCGCCGGCGGGAACTTCACCGTCTACGCGGCCGCGTCGCTGACCGAGGTCTTTCCGAGGATCGACAGGACGCCTCGCTACAGCTTCGCCGGCTCGGACCAGCTCGCACTCCAGATCCGGCAGGGCGCGCCGGCCGACGTCTACGCGGCGGCGAGCCCGAAGTACCCACAGCTCCTGTATCACGACGGCCTCATCAAGAAGCCGATCACGTTCGCGACGAACAAGCTGGTCGTGATCGTCCCCAAGTCCAACCCGGCGCAGCTGCACACGGTCTACGACCTGCGGCGCCCAGGCGTCAAGGTCGTGATCGGCGATCGCGGAGTGCCGATCGGCTCGTACACGCGCCAGCTCCTCGACACCCTCGGCATCACCGACGCCGTGATGCACAACGTCGTCAGCCAGGAAACCGACGTCAAGGGCATCGTGGCCAAAGTCGCGCTCGGCGAGGCCGATGCCGGCTTCGTGTACGTCACCGACGCCAAGCCGGTCGCCTCGAAGGTGACGAAGATCCAGATTCCGGGCTGGGCGCAGCCGTCGATCCGCTACCAGCTCGCGATGGTCAGCTCGACCCCCCGCCGGGTCGAGGCACGCTCGTTCATCCGCAAGGTGACCTCGAAGCGGGGCCGCCTGCTCCTGAAGCGCGCGGGGTTCGGGCTGCCGAAGCAGAAGTGAGCCGGTTCCTCTTCGCGCTGACGACCGCGATCGCCGCCGCCGTGGCCTTCGTCTTCCTGCTCCTCCCGGTCGTCGCGATCTTCTTGCGGATCCCGATACGGGAGCTCTTCGCGCAGCTCGGCAACGACGTCGCGAGAGATGCGTTGATCGTCAGCCTGAAGACGAGCGCGATCGCGCACATCTCCGTCCTCGTCTTCGGCACTCCGACCGCCTATCTGCTCGCGCGCAAGCGCTTTTGGGGGCGAAGCGCGGTGCTGACCCTGATCGAGCTGCCGCTCGTGCTGCCGCCGGCGGTCGCGGGCATCGCGCTCCTCGCCGCGTTCGGCCGCTTCGGACTGCTCGGCAAGCAGATGGACGCGCTCGGGATCCAGATCGGGTTCACGCAGACCGCGGTCGTGCTCGCCGTCGCCTTCGTCGAGAGCCCCTTCTACCTGCGCGGGGCGATCGCTGCCTTCGAGAGCGTGGACGAGAACCTGATCTCCGCCGCACGCACGCTCGGCGCAGGGCCGTGGCGCGTGTTCGGGCGAATCGCCCTGCCGCTCGCGGCCGGTGGGCTCGGCGCCGCGTCCGCGCTTGCACTGGCCCGTGGGCTCGGCGAGTTCGGCGCGACGCTGATCTTCGCCGGCAGCCTGCAGGGGGTCACCCAGACGCTGCCGCTGGCGATCTACGCGGAGCTCGACCAGGACTTCGACGTCGCGCTGGCGATCAGCGCGCTCTTCATCCTCCTCGGAGCGGCGATACTCGTCGGCCTCAAGGTCTTCACATGGGCACGGCTCGGCTCGATCTCAAGGTTCCGACTCGTGACTTCGACGTCGAGGTAGCGCTCGACGTCGGGGCCGAGACGGTCGCCCTCGTCGGCCCCTCCGGCGCGGGCAAGACGACCGTCCTGCGCGCGATCGCAGGGCTGGCGAAGCCGAAGAGCAGGCTCGTCGCGGCGAACGGCGAGGTCTGGTTCGACAGCGAGCAGCGGATCGACCGCCGGCCCGAGGAGCGCGCCGTGGGCTACGTGTTCCAGGAGTACGCCCTGTTCCCGCACCTGTCGGTCGAGCGCAACGTGGCCTTCGCCGGAGGCGATCCGGGCGATCTGCTCGAGCGGCTCGGGATCGGCGACCTGGCGAAGGCAAAGCCGACCGAGCTGTCGGGTGGGGAACGACAGCGGGTCGCTCTGGCGCGGGCGCTCGCGCACAAGCCGCAGATCCTGCTTCTCGACGAGCCGATGGCCGCGCTCGATCCGCACACGCGCGGACGCGTCCGGGCCGAGCTGCGCACGCTCCTGCGCGAACTCGGGCTCCCGTCGATCCTCGTCACGCACGATTTCCTGGACGCGGCAGCGCTGGCCGACCGGATCGCGGTGCTCGTCGAGGGGCGCATCGTCCAGACCGGGACCGCCGAAGAGCTGATCGCCGCACCGGCGACGCCGTTCGTCGCGGAGCTCGCGGGCGGGAACCTGCTCACGGGCAACGCGCGGGTCCGTGTGGACGGCCTGACCGAGGTCGTGCTCGACTCGGGCGTGACGATCGTGTCCACGGACGAGGCGAACGGCCCGGTCGGAGTCGTCGTCCATCCGTGGGAAATCTCGCTCTCGAGGACAGAGACCGGGGATTCGGCCCAGAACCGGGTGCGAGCGCCGATCGAGAGCATCGTGCCGGTCGGGAACCGCCGTCGAGTCCGGGTCGGCCCACTGACCGCCGAGATCACGGCCGTGTCCGCGGAGCGGCTCGGGCTGAAGGAGCGCGACGTCGTCGTCGCGGAGTTCAAGGCGACTGCGACCCGCCTGACGGCCCTCTCCTAAGCGCCTCGACCTCCGATCAGGACTGAAGGTGTGAAGCAGAAACGAGCGTGATGCTGCGAATTGGATCGCGGCCGAACCAGATGCGGACGCCGTTCCTGAGGCGAGCGCCGCAGGAGGGGTAGAACTCCTGCCGGCCGAAGAGCGACTCGCCGCCCGCGACCTCCCTGCATTCGAGCACGTACTTGCTCCGCGCGACGTCCATCGGGTCGCCAATCGACACGCCGCGCCTCGTCGTCGCACCTGCCTGCGTCACGATGAACGCGTAGACGCCGCCCTGAGGCGTCCCGAGGAATCCGACGCCTTTGTACTTCAATAGTCCTCCGGGACCGACGGCGGGTATCGACTCCGGAACACCAACCTCCGAGGGGTTCTCACCGGCCGGCGCGAAACCGGGCTCGCGATCCGGCTTGCCAAGAGCGCGAATCACGTCTCTCTCAGAGGTTCCGAAGCGAACGCCCCGATAGGCACCGGTTCGCTCGTCAATCGTGACGTTGGGGGTATCAGCTCCATCGGTCGCGACTGCGAACCACGCGCCCACGGCCCCGACGATCAGAGCCGCGGCGAGAGCAACCAGCATCCAGATTCGCCGGTCGGAAATTCCCAAGAGACCGGTAGAGTGACCGAACCGGGGTGCCGCCTCAAGAGCGGCTGAGATCAAACCCGTCGAACCTGATCCGGGTTATGCCGGCGAAGGGAGTGCGTTTTGAGCCTTCGCGATCAGACAGTGCCTCTGGCGGAGCCGGGCTTTGCCCGGCGGGAGCCTCGATGACGCTGGACGAAGGGATGCGTAAAGGAGGGGGCCCACGGGGGAACCATGGGTTCCCCCGTGCCACAGCCTGGGGAATCGAGCCCGTGCCGGACCGGCTTCGTGTGCTCGGTTTCGTCGACACGACGCTGCTCTGGATCAACCTCGGCATCTCGCTGCTCGTGCTCGTGCTGCCGGCCTACTTCGACCTGTCGCTGAAGGACGCGCTGGCGGCGACCCTCGTCGGCGGGCTGATCGGGAACTCGATGCTCGCGCTGGCTGCGCTGATCGGCGCGGACGGGCGCGTGCCGACGATGGTGCTCCAGCGGGCTCCGCTCGGGCAGCGCGGCTCGTACATCGCGACTGTGCTCAACATCGCGCAGTGCCTCGGCTGGGCGATCTTCGAGCTGATCGTGATCGCGACCGCCGCGGGGCTGCTCTGCGACCGGCTGTTCGGGTTCCACGCAACCTGGGCGTGGAAACTCCTCTTCGGCGGGCTCGCTGCCGCGCTGGCGCTGCTCGGTCCGATCGGCTTCGTCCGCCGCTTCGTGCGCAAGTTCGCGATCTGGGCGGTCGCCCTCTCGGTCGCCTACCTCGCGTGGTGGATCGTCGACGGCGCGAACCTCGGCAACCTCTGGTCGCACCCGGGCACGCACCACGGCTCGTTCTGGCTCGCGGTGGACACGGTGATCGCGGTCACTGTCTCGTGGGCGCCGCTCGTCGCCGACTACACGCGCTTCTCGCGCGACCGGCGGAGCGCGTTCTTCGGCGTCGGGATCGGCTACCTGCTCCCGACCCTGTTCCAGTTCGCCTTCGGCTCGATCCTCGTGCTCTCGCGCGGCGTCGATCCGAATCACCCGGAGCTGATCCTGACCGCGATCGCCGGCGGAGGCGCGGCGGCCGCTCTGGCGCTCCTGGCGTTGACCGTGGACGAGACCGACGAGGCGTTCGCGAACGTGTACTCGTCGGCGGTGTCGACGCAGAACCTGCTGTCACGCGTCCCGCAGCGCGTCCTCATCGCCGGCGCCTCGGTCGTGGCCACCGCGTGTGCCTTGGCGATCGACATGCGGAGCTACCAGCGGTTCCTGCTGCTGCTCGGAGCGGTCTTCGTCCCGCTCCTCGGAGTGCTCGTCGCGCACTGGCTCCTGAACGGGGCGCATTACTCGGAGCACGACATCTTCGGCAGCCCGAGCGTGCGCGTGGGCCCGATCGTCGCCTGGGCGGCCGGCTTCCTCCTCTACGAGTGGCTCTACCAGCCGACGGAGCTCGGCTTCTGGAGCGACCTGATCGCGAAGCTGCCGGCGCCCGGGTACCAGATCGGCGCGTCTGTCCCGAGCTTCGCGCTCGCGTTCGTCCTGACCGGCCTCTTTCAGATTCTGAGCTCGCCGTGGGCGACCGTGACCGCCGAGCCGCCGACCTCGACGCGCTCCACCTCGTCCGCGGAGCCGTCGACCCGCGCGTAGAGCTTCGACGGGCGCCCGACCTCGACGCCCTGCGAGATCTCGATCTCCTCGCCGAAGGCGATCCGCCCGTGGCGCGCGAGATGGAGCGCGAGCGGCCCGGCCGCCGAACCGGTCGCGGGATCCTCGGCCACGCCGCCCGCCGGAGCGAACATCCTGGTCTTCCACAGCCTGCCTTCGCCCGCGAAGCAGTTGAAGCCGAGCGCGGCCGACTCCAGAGCCAGGCGGGCCATGTCCGGCTGCAGCGACCCGACCTCGTCCTCCGAGCCGAGACACACGTAGACGTGCCGAACGCCGTTGTCGTAGAGCTCGACCGGAAGCTCCGCCTGCCCCACTCCCAGGATGTCCAGGAGCCGATCCTCGCCGTCGAAGGCCTCGACCTTCGGCAGCGGCTGCTCCATGCGCCCGAACACGATCCGCCCGTCCTCGCGCTCGAGCCGAACGGGAACGAGGCCCGCGCCGGTCTCGAGCTTGACCTCCTCGAGCGAGAGCGGCGCGCTGAGGATGAACGCGGTGCCCAGAATCGGGTGACCGGCGAACGGCATCTCGATCGTCGGCGTGAAGATCCGGATCCTCGCGTGCCCGTCGCCCTCGGGCTTGTAGACGAACACGGTCTCGGAGTAGTTCATCTCCCGCGCGATCGGCTGCAGCTTGTCCTCGGGAATCTCGCGTGCGTCCGTGAACACGGCCACCTGGTTGCCCTGCAGCGGGGTGTCCGTGAAGACGTCGGCGACGACGTAGCGGAAGCGGCTCAAGAGATGTCCTGGGAGAACATCCAGCGATGCCCTTCGCGATCTTCGGCCCGGTAGTGCCGGATGCCGACTACCTGATCGGCCGGCTCCGACAGGATCGTGGCGCCCGCCTCTTTGGCCCGCGCGAAGTGCAAGTCGACGTCGTCCACCTCGACGAGCACGCCGTCGATCACGTACGGCACCTCGGACATCTTCCTCGCCTCGTTCGAGAGCTCACGCAGGCGCTTCGGGCTCACGTAGTCGGGCGACGGCGTCGAGAGCATGATCGTCCCGGATCCCGTCTCGAGCTCCGCATGCGTCACGGTCCCGTCGTCATCCGTGAATCGCGTCTGCTCGCTGAATCCGAAGGCGCTCGTCAGCCAGTCGATCGCGGCGGCGCCGTCTTCATAGGCCAGCATCGGGATCACGGCCATGCCGCAAGGCTATCCTCAGCCGCAGTGCGCCTCTACCTCGTCCGCCACGCCGAGGCCGCGCCCGGAGAGCCGGACGAGCTGCGTCGCCTGACGCAGCAGGGCCGTGAGCAGGCTCGGGCGCTCGGCCGGAAGCTGGACGCGGACGGAGCGCGACCCGGAGCGATCCTGACCAGCCCGCTGCTCCGCGCGCGCGAGACGGGCGGCGAGCTCGCGCGAGCGCTCGACGTCGCAACGGAGCACGACGACCGGCTCGCGCCCGGCGCCACTCCCGACGGCGTCCGAGCCGCGATCGCTGGCCGCGGAGACGAGGTCGTCGTCGTCGGCCACCAGCCGGACTGCGGCCGCATCGCAGCCGCCCTAACCGGCGGTCCCGAGCCTGCGTTCCCCGCCGGCGGGCTCTTCGTCGTCGAGCTCGAATAGCGGCTCGCCGGCCTCGAGGCGACGCTCGACCTCGGCGTACCAGTCGCGCGCCCAGCTGATGAAGTCCAGCCCGTAACGCAGAACGAGGTACGGGTAGTCGAGACCCTGCTCTACGCCGGCCCGCGCCTCGACTTCGATCTCGCGGAACCGATCGAGCACGAGCTCGAAGACCTCTTGCTGCATCCTCACGTTCGCGAGCACGTCCTCCTCCGAGAGCACGTCGGAGAAGAAGAGCCGCAGGAGACTCTCGTCGCGGATCTCGAGGATCACGTTCTCGGGGTCGGTCAGCCACTCGCGGAGCGCCTCCTCGCCCTTTGGGGTCAGCTCGTAGACGGTGCGCTTGACCTTGCCGCGCGGCTCCTGCTTCGAACGTACGAGCCCCTCCCTCTGGAGCCGCTTCAGCTCCGGGTAGATCTGGCCGAAGCTCGCCGTCCAGAAGAAGCGCGTCGAGCCGTCGATCGCCTTCTTGATGTCGTAGCCGGTGGGCGCGCCGAGCTTCAACATGCCGAGGATGACGCGTGCTGTCGGGGTCAGACTTGACATATCTGCCAGATAGGATAATCATATCGGCCAGATATGTCTAGTGCGATCGCCGTCGACGATCTTCGCAAGTCCTACAACGGGCTCCAGGCGCTGCGCGGAGTCAGCTTCGAGATCGCGCAGGGCGAGATCTTCGGGCTCCTCGGCCCGAACGGCGCCGGCAAGACGACGACCGTCGAGATCCTCGAGGGCTACCGCGCGCGCGACGGCGGCGCGGTGACCGTGCTCGGCGAGGATCCGTCCACCGCCGGCCTCGACTGGCGCGAGCGGATCGGCGTCGTCCTCCAGTCCTCGTCCTTCTACGACAGCCTCACCGTCGCAGAGAACCTCGCGCTGTTCGCCGGCTACTACAGGCAGCCGCGCCCGGTCGACGAGGTCGTGGAGCTCGTCGGGCTCGAAGAGAAGCGCGACACGCTCGTCCGGAGCCTCTCCGGCGGGCAGCGGCGCCGCCTCGATCTCGGTCTCGCGCTCGTCGGGGACCCGGAGCTGGTCTTCCTCGACGAGCCGACCACGGGCTTCGACCCCGAGGCACGCCGCCGGGCGTGGCAAACGATCGCGTCGCTGCGCGACCTGGGCAAGACGATCCTGCTCACGACGCACTACCTCGACGAGGCCGAGCGCCTCTCGGACCGGGTCGCGGTCGTGCGAAACGGCGAGATCGTCGCCCTCGGGCCGCCGTCGGAGCTGACGTCCACGCTCCCGGCAACCGAGATTCGCTATCGCCGCAACGGCCAGGAAGTCGTCGTGCAGACCGAGAAGCCGACGAAGCTCCTGCACGAGCTGACGAGCGAGGCGCTCGCGACCGGTCACGAGCTCGAGGGGCTCGAGGTGCGCCGAGCGAGCCTCGAAGACGTCTACCTCTCGCTCACCAAGGAGGGGGAGCAGGAATGAGGATCTTCGTCCACGAGCTCCGCGGCGAGCTCAAGCTCTACTCGCGCAGCCGCGAGCTCGCCTTCTTCACGTTCATGCTCCCGCTGATCTTTTTCGTGCTGCTCGGCTCGGTTTACGGCAGCGGAGACGAGATCAACGGCTACGACGCGGCGGACTACCTCCTGACCGGCATGATCGGCTACGGCCTCATAGCCACGGCCTTCGCCGGGCTGGCGATCGTGCTCGTGATCCGCCGGGAGAACGGCGTCCTGAAACGGCTTCGCGCGACCCCTCTTCCGGCACCGGTCTACATAGCGGCAGTTCTGCTCACGACGCTGATCGCCTTCGCGGTCATGGCCGCCTGCCTGATCGCGCTCGGGATGATCCTCTTCGGCGCTTCGTTCCCGAAGGCGCCCGCGTCCCTGGTCGTGACGCTGGTTCTCGGCGGCGCGTGCTTTGCAGCGCTCGGCGTCGCGATCACCGGATTCATCCGGCGCGCGGAGGGAGCCTCGGCGGTGATCAACGCGATCTACCTCCCGGTGGCGTTCATCTCGGGCGCCTTCTTCTCGCAGCAGCACTTCCCGGAGGTGCTCCAGAAGGTGGCGGACGTCTTGCCGCTGACGTACTTCATCGACCTGGTCGGAGACGTGATGCTGAAGGGCACTCAGATCTGGAACGAGCCGAAGGACGTCGCCGTGATCCTCGCCTGGGGGATCGCCGGAGCACTGCTCGCGCTGCGCTACTTCCGCTGGGTCCCTCGCGAGGGGTAGCTCTCTCATCGGTCTCTCACGCGACGGGCGTACGGTCCGCCGCATGTTCCGTCCAATCGCAGTCGCAACGGCAGTGCTCCTGCTCGCGGCCTGTGGCGGCGGAGGGTCGAAGCCGTCGAGCTCCTCGTCCTCAACCCTGCCGCAGGGCACGAAGCCGGTGAAGCTCGACCCCGCCGACTTCACGACGAACATCGACAACCCGTACTGGCCGATGCGCCCCGGGAGCCACTGGGTGTACCGCGAGGTCGAGAACGGCGAGTCCCAGCGCGTCGACGTGACGGTCACGAACAGGACGAAGATGCTGGGCGGGATCGAGGCGCGCGTCGTCCATGACCGGGTGAGCCGGGACGGCGAGACGCTGGAGGACACGTACGACTGGTACGCACAGGACGCTCACGGGAACCTCTGGTACCTCGGCGAGGACACGGCCGAGTACGAGAACGGGAAGCTGAAGACGAAGGAAGGCTCGTGGGCCTACGGCGTGGACGGCGCCGAGCCCGGCGTGGTCGTCCCGGCGAGCCCAGAGCAGGGCATGAGCTATCGCGAGGAGTACTACGCAGGCCACGCCGAGGACGCCGCCGAGGTGCTGAAGGTGGGCAGCCAGGTCCAGGTCCCATTCAGCAGGTTCCGGAACGCGATGCTGACGAGGAACTTCTCGACGATCGAGCCGACAGTCGAGGAGATGAAGCTCTACGCGAAGGGCGTCGGCCCGGTGATGGAACTGCTCGTGTCCGGCGGATCCGGACGGACGGAGCTGCTCAGCTTCACGCCGTAGGCCTCTAGGTGTTCGTCCGAGAAGAGGACGAACGTGACCCGTTCGATCCCTGGATGTCGCTCGAGCTCCGCGGCGGTCGTGCGGAGTGCGATCTCCGCCGCCGGCTCGACCGGATAGCCGTAGATGCCGGTCGAGATCGCCGGGAACGCGACCGTGTGGCAACCGAGCTCGGCGGCGACCTCGAGTGAGCGGCGGTGACAGGAGGCCAGGAGCTCGGCCTCGCCCGAAGCGCCGCCCTGCCAGACCGGCCCGACCGTGTGGATCACGTGTCGCGCCCGCAGCTCGCCGGCCGTCGTCGCCTTCGCGTCACCGGTCTCGCAGCCTCTGAGGAGCCGCGACTCCGCGAGAATCGTCGGCCCGCCCGCGCGATGAATCGCCCCGTCGACGCCGCCGCCGCCAAGCAGCGATTCGTTCGCCGCGTTGACGATCGCGTCGACCTCCTGCTTCGTGATGTCGCCCTGGACGAGCTCGATCCGGCCCATCGGCTGAAGCGTACGGTGCGGATGGACGAACGACGCTAATGTAGCTCCGCTTCGGCGCTCACACAGCGGAGGTACATCGTGCGTCTGGAACTCGGCAGCCTCGTGAACTGCACGGACGGGCCCTTCGGGAAGCTCGCGGACATCGTCGTCGATCCAACGAAGCGCCAAGTCACGCATTTGGTCGTCGACCCGCACAGCGACCACGGCAAGGCGAGGCTGGTGCCGATCGAGCTCGCGAGCGCCGAGGAGCGCGAGACTCCTGCCATCGCGGTTCGCTGTTCCGTGGAGGAGGCGGGCCAGTTCGAACCCGTCGAGGAGTACGCATACATCCGGCTCGGCGAAGCACCGGATCTGGAGCCGGGGTGGGACATCGGTGTCGAGAGCATTCTCGCCCAGCCTTACTACGCCTCCGGCCTCGGCTACGAAACGGTGCCCGCCGACTACGACCCGCACGTCTCCGTGACCTATGACCGAATCCCCAAAGGAGAGGTCGAGATCCGGCGGGCGAGCGAGGTCACCTCGGCGGATGGCCATCAGCTCGGCAAGGTGGACGGGTTCCTCGTCGACGACGACGATGCCATCACGCACTTCGTGCTCGAGCGGGGCCACCTCTGGGGTCGGCGAGAAGTGACGATCCCCATCAACGCAGTAGCGCACGTCTTCACCGACGCCGTCACGCTCACTCTGACGAAGGACGAAGTCGGTGAGCTACCGTCCGCGCCAGTCCACCGCTGGACGGGTTAGCAGCGGTACCCGAGCCGTAGCTCGGGGCACTGCCGACTCACTTCAGACCGGTTCTTCGAGCGCTGCGCGCGCGGCGGTGTCGAACGGTGTGAGGTCGATCGGCAAGAGCTCGCGAATTCGGTCGTCTCGAACGACGGTTTCGGTTCGCAACCCTTCGATCAGAGGCCGCGCCACCGCCGCCTTGACGGGCGTGACGACGTGCAGCCAGAGCGAGGACAGGTACGGCGTCAGCACGGGCACCTCGAAGATGAAGGGGTGCTTGTCTCGCAGACGGGCAATCCGTTCGATCATCTCGCGGTAGGTCATCACCTCGGGGCCTCCGACGTCGTACGCGGCCCCGAACGCGGCCTCGAGCCCGCAGACACCCGCGAGATAGGCGACCACATCCGGCAGCGCGACGGGCTGGGTGCGTGTGGAAACCCAACGCGGCGTCACCATCGCGGGAAGGCGATCCACTAGCGCGACGATCGTCTCGAACGCGGCGCTCCCCCGGGCCACGACCATCGCTGCGTGCAAGGTCGTCACCGGAACGGACGTGGCGGCGAGGCGCTTACCCGTCTCGCGCCGGCTGCGAAGGTGGGCCGACAGGTCCGGCGAATCGTCGCCGAGCCCGCCTAGGTAGACGAGCTGCTTGACGCCGGCGCGCTCAGCTTCCCGTGCTGTCGTCTCGGCCGCCTTGAGGTCCAGCTCCTCGAAGTCGGCGCTGCCGAGCGAGTGCACGAGGTAGTACACGACCTCTGCGCCCTCCAGCACACGCGAGACGGACCGGCGATCCGTCGCGTCCGCGGTCTTCCACGTCACATCGCCCGCATCGGGCCGTTGAGTCCGCGAGACGGCTACGACGTCGTGCTCACGTGCCAGCTCGGCGAGCAAAGGCCGGCCGATCGTGCCCGAGGCGCCGAAGACGACGACGTTCACTCGCCGGCCTCCACGATCAACCGCGCGAAGTAACGGCGACTGACAACGACATGGATCCGGCTCTGCACCCGGTTGTAGAGGGCGCCGGTCCAATCCGGCGACGCGGTCCGGGACGCCAGGCTGGGAAAGAAGCCGCGAATCGCCGAGCGGACGACGGGCTGTCCGTCACCGACCTGCGCGAAGACGATCTCTCCCGCCGGACGCCGCGCGAGCAGACCGCCCTCGATCGGATAGGTGCAGCAGACGAGGGTTGCCGTGGCCTCGATCGTGGGCGGACCGAAGCGAAGCAACGACGGACCGCGTCCCAGCAGCCGCAGCTCGATCGAGCCCTGCCGCTCCCGCGCCTGCACCAAACGCCAGGTGATTCGCTCGACCTCACGCCAGTACGCGCGACCAAGGTGCTCCCCGCCGGCCACGGAGAAGTCGACCACGGGCGTGCGGAGAACGACGCGTTGCTCCGACTCGACCGCGCCGTCGTCCCTCTGGCCCTCCCACGCTTCCCACCCGTCCACCTCGACGGAGCCGGGGCGGCCGATCAGTGCGCGCAGTCGCTCAACTGAAGTGCGCGACGTCGTCATGTTGCGAGCTCGGTCAGCCGCTGGGCCTCCTCGACCGGGCCCCCGCCGAGGAGGGTGGCCCCGATGGCCCTGGCCTCGGCCTCCCTCGCGCCTGCCCCGCCCAGGCAGATGCGCTGGGTGCGCGCAAGCGACTTCAGCTCCGCTGTGCTCCGCCCGAAGCTCTCCGGATCGACGGCGCTGAGGACGACGAACGCCGGATCGACGGCACGAGCGGCGCTGATCACGCTCTCGATCGGCAGGTCGCCCCCGAGGTACGCGATCCGCCAGCCGCGTGCGCGAAGCGCGAGCCCGAAGGCGATCAGGCCGAGGTCGTGCTGCTCGCCGGGAAGGCACGCGAGCATGGCCTGAGGGCCGAAGCCGCGTCCCCACCCCCGCGCCAGCCCGAGCAAGCGCCCCCGCAGCACCGCGGAGGCGAAATGCTCCTGGGCGATCGTGATCTCACCTCGCTCCCAGCGCTCGCCGAGCTCGTGCAGGTAGGGAAGCAGGACCTCGGTGAGCAGCGAGTCGAGCATCGTCAGGCTGAGCAGCGAGTCGAGCACGGCCTGGGCGTAGGGCTCGTCGAACGCCTCGAGCGCGGCACCGAGATCGCGTCGTGCCGAGCTCGGGTCGAACGCCGATCCGGGCGACTCGTAAGGGCTCTCGGCAGCGAGCGCCGCTGCCTCGGCCGCGGCCAGTCCCTCCGCCAGGTGCTGCTGCATGAGCCGAACCCGTTCGACGTCGTCCGGCGAGTAAAGACGGAGCCCGCCGGCGGAGCGGGTCGGCTGGAGCAGGCCGTACCGCCGCTCCCACGCTCGCAGGAGCTCCGGCGAGACGCCGGCCCGTCTACTGAGCTCACCGATGCGAAGAAGGGCGGGTTCCACGACGCTGACTATACAACACTTGGACAACTTCTTGACAAAGCGCGGATCGCCGTCTATCTTCCACCAGGACAGTTTCTATACAGGAGGTATACAGCAATGAGAAAGCTCGATCTGCTCGCCGCAACGCTCTTGATCGTCGGCGGCCTCAACTGGGGTCTCGTCGCGGTCGCGAAGTTCGACCTCGTCGCATGGATCTTCGGACTCGACTTCGGACAGACGAACGCTGCCAGCCGCATCGTCTACGGCCTGGTCGGCCTGGCGGCGGTCTACGGCATCGTCTCGCTGGTCAGCCGTGTCCGTGGCACTAGCCCGGCGCCAGTCGCCGCTCGCTGACACTGAGAAGAGAAAGGACCAAACACGTGAAGAAGCTCATTCCCATCGGCATCGTCGCCGCCCTCGCCTTGTCCGTTGCGGGCACTCCGGCCACGGCGCGGCAACGTGACGAGAAGAACATCGTTCAGACGGCTCAGGCGGCCGGAACGTTCAAGACGCTGACGAAGCTCGCAGTCAAAGCCGGTCTCGCCAGAACGCTCTCGAACTCGGGTCCGTACACCGTCTTCGCTCCAACCGATGCTGCGTTCAGGAAGGTCCCGAAGTCGACCCTGAACTCGCTCGCGAGGAACCGGGCGAAAGTCCGCGCCGTGCTTCTCTACCACGTCGTGGCTGGCCGGGTACCGAGCTCGAAGGTGGTCATGCTGAAGTCGGCCAAGACGCTGAACGGGAAGTCCGTTCGGATCCACACCGCCGGCGGCAGGGTGTTCGTGAACGACGCGAAGGTGACGAAGGCCGACATCAACGCGTCGAACGGGGTCATCCACGTGGTGAACCGTGTGCTGATTCCGCCCGCGCACTAGCCGTGCCCGGCTCGGCTCGCTCCACGAAGGCCCCCGTCCCCGACGGGGGCCTTCGGCTTGGGTACGCGTGCGTCAACACCGGGCTGCCGTCGTCTGCGCGAACCGTGCGCCTGGCGAACGCGACGCGTGGGCGTTTACGCGAATTGATCGCCGCGAACCTCGACGCGCTGGAGGCGATTCTGCGCTGGAACGAGCAGCACGGCGTCGAGGTCTTCCGCGTCACCTCGAACCTCATCCCGTTCGGCTCTCATCCGGTGAACGGGCTCGCGTGGTGGGAGGAGCACGACGCGCGCTTCGAACAGATCGCCGGCCTCGTTCGCCGGTCGGGCGCGCGCCTCTCGACCCATCCCGGCCAGTACACGGTGCTCTCGTCGGAGAGGCCGGAGGTCGTGGAGGCCGCGGTCGCGGAGCTCGAGTACCAGAACCGGCTCCTGGACTCGTTCGGCACGGACGCCTCGCACAAGATCGTCGTCCACGTCGGATCGGTCGAGCGGTTCGAAACGGGCTTCGCCCGGCTGAGCGACGGCGCGCGCTCGCGACTCGTCGTCGAGAACGACGAGCGGACTGCTCTCGATCAGGTCCTGCCCCTCGCGGAGCGGATCGAGGTTCCGGTCGTGCTCGACGTCTTCCACCATCGGCTCGCGCCGTCCCTCCACGGTCTCTCGACCCGGGAGCTCGTGCTCCGGACAGCCGAGACCTGGAAGGCGGTCGACGGCCGCCAGAAGATTCACTTCTCGACCCAGGCGCCCGGCAAGCGACCGGGCGCGCACGCGGAGACGATCGACCTCGCTGCATTCGCCGAGCTCGTGGACGAGGTGGGCGATCTCCCGCTCGATTGCATGCTCGAGGTGAAGGACAAGGAGCAGTCCGTGCTCCGGGCAAGAGAGCGCATGGCCTCGGCTATCTTGCGCTCGCGCCCCCGTAGCTCAGTGGATAGAGCAGCGGTTTCCTAAACCGCGTGCGCATGTTCGATTCATGCCGGGGGCACTCTCAAACCCTCTATCCATCACGTTTTCGCTCCTTTCGCGACCCGGCTCGAGTCGGCCGGGATTTCCTAAACTCATGTTTCCTAAACTCCCGACCGCCGCTCGGCCGGAGTGGTCGGACTGTAGCGACGCCGTCCTGGGCGCGCCCGATGCTCGCCTCGCGCCTTAAGTGGTCCGGATCAGTGAACTCTCCTGGCGCGAGTAGTCCGCGAATTGTCAGCGAGTACGGTGCCGCAGGCACGTCGCGACGGCGGAGGGGGAAGGAACCCATCTTCAGGCCGCGAACCACGTCCGCCTGGACAACTACTGGGGCACCGGGCGAACAGAAGCGTTCAGTGACGGCGTGTTCGCGATCGCGATCACGCTGCTCATCCTCGAAATCAGTGTGCCCGAGACGGCGTTCGACAACCTGTGGCGAGGCATCGCCGAGCAGTGGCCCTCCTATCTGGCCTACGCAACGAGCTTCATCACGATCGGAGGGATCTGGCTCGCCCACCACGGCATCTTCCGGCGGCTGCAGTACGCGAACACGTCGCTGATGCTGATCAACCTGCTGCTGCTCATGGCCGTCTCGTTCCTGCCGTTCCCGACCAAGCTGCTAGCCGAAGCGATCCATAGCCCCGACGCCGAACGGGCAGCAGTCATCTTCTACGGCGGATCACTGCTCGTCATCTCGTGCCTAATCAGCGCACTGTGGGGCTCTGTTGCGCGTGACCGGCATCTCCTTCGACCAGAAGTGAGCGCCGAGGAGTTCAATGCGATCGCACTGGCAACAACCCCGAGTATCGGCTTCTACCTCGGCGTTATCGTGCTGGCGCTACTGGCACCCAGGATCGCCGCGTTCGGCTATCTCGTCATCGCCATCGTGGCTGTGCTGCGCGCACGCGGCGACATGACGCAACCACTTTCAACGACGTAGCGGTCGAGCGTCGACCTCCGCTCGTCAGCCGTCGTGATGATCTGGCTCGCGTCTCGTGTAGCCGTTCCCGGGACCGTCGCCTGTACGACAGGCGCGCCGCTTGTGGCCGGCTGCTCTTTCCGGTCCTTCTCGGCCTGTCGCCATCCGAGAACGCTCGCGCAGCAGGCGACCTAGGCGTGTGACGCCCAGGCCCGCGGCCGCCGGGCTCGCGCGCGACCGAGCGATCGCCGCGAGCCCGGGACGATCAGGAGCCGTTGCTCCTCAGAGAGTTGCAGGCGCTCGAGCTGGCGAACGCGTTCTTCAGCTCGCCCTTGGCGTCGAGCCCCTCGAACGTCGTCTTGACCTGTGTCTCCATCGTCGCGAGTGTGGCCGTCACGGTGGGGACGGCCGTGAGCGCGCCTTTCACGCCAGAGATCCCTTCGACCGTGTTCTCGATCGTGGTCATGTTCTGCTGCAAGGTCGTGGAGAGCTGGTCGAGCGAGTCCTTCGCCTGCTGCCCGCTCTGGGTGTCGGGCTTGCCCTGCCCCTTCAGGTCGGAAGTGAGCGTCTCGGTTGCCGCCTTCGCATCGCCGGCCGCGGTCTGCAGCCCGTTCTTGGTCGGATCGCTCTTCACCGAGCCGGCGGCCGACTTGATCGCGGCCTGCCAGGTCGTGATTGACGAGCAGACGCCGCTTGCCCAGGTATCAGTGGCAGAGGCACTCGTGGACGTCGTCGTCGTTGCCGAGCCGCTGCCCCCGCTCGAACCACAGCCTGCCGCGAGGAACGCCAACGACGCTGCAAGAGCGATCAGGCTGTGTGTGCGAGTGGGGTTCATGTCGTGTCCTTTCGGTGGATCTACGAGGTGACTGCGCCCGACACCTCGTCCTGGGACTTCGCGATCGCCTTCTGCAGCTCGTCGTAGTCGCCCTTGTCGATCGCCTGGTTGATCCGCTTGTCCGACTTGACGAGAGCGTTCTCGACCTTGTCGGCATAGACATCGTCGACGACCGCCACGACCGCTGAGGATCCCGGCGGCAGGTACTCCTCGACCTCGACGCCCAGCTGCTTCTCCTCGTGCTGTCTTGTTGAACTTCGCCGATGACGGCGCCGATCCCGGCTCCGACCGCGGTCGCCGCCAGCAACGGCGGCGCGAACAGCCCGAGCACGAGCCGGCACCCCCGCCGAGAACGGCGCCGCTCGCCGACGTGCGCGTCGCCGTGCTCCTGCACATCGACCTTGCCGTTGGCGTCGCGGTTCAGCACGACGGCCCCGACGACCTGGTACTCGCCGGCGTCCTCTCCGGCCTTCAGCGCCTTGAAGTCGTCGGCTGCCGCCCCGGCTTCGCCGTACGTACCGGCCACCAGCATCAGATTGTCACTGTCCATGACTCCTCCTTCGTCTCCGTTCGAGTCTCGTTGTTGGCGGACGGAAGGCACAAACCCGCCCCTCATGCTTCCTCTGGCTCGTGCTTCCTACTAGGCTTCCGCCGCGACCTCTGCGGCCTCGAGCTCGATCTCGAGCCCTGTAGCGATCTTGCTGAGCGCCGAGACGATGCGTGCCGTTCCGACGATCGGAGCGATTGCGGCGAGCACGCCGCGAACCTGATCCGGGTCGATCTCGAGGTCGCCGAGAACCTCGAGGTTGGCGATGTACGAGATCGGCGCCGCGTCAACCGCCACGAGTGCGGCGATGCGGACGAGCATCAAGGTATCCGGATCGAGGCTCGACGCCTCGATCGAATCGGCGGTCATGCTCGCTAGCAGATCGAGCACTGGTGTGTCTGCCATGGGATTCTCCTTTCAGGAGGTTCGGGGCGCAGCGGACGCCGCGGCCCGGTCATTTCCGGTGGGAAGAAGGCCAGCACTCTCAGCGGACTCGACGGCCTCGGCTCGGTTCGTAGCCCCGAGCTTCCTGTAGATGTTTTGGACGTGGGTCTTCACTGTCGGACGACCGATGCCTAGCCGGTCTCCGATCGCCGCGAGCGTCCGATGGGTCGGGAGGAGCGTGAGGATGGCCGTCTCGGTCGGCGTCAGATGAACCGCCGTGCGAGATGCTTTCTTGTGGGACGCTCTCGGTTGGCTGACCATACGCCGAACGCTACGCCTGCTCCGACTGGTCTTCATCGGCCAAAGAGGTTGATATTCTCGTCTGAAGACCGTCTCGAGTGCGGACGCCGGGGCGCTCGCTGGTGAAAGGCGGCTGATCGTGGCCGTGATCGCTGACTCGCATCTAGAAATCCACAGCCTCCGCAAGCTTTTCCCTGCGCTCGGGCCGCGGTGTGTGCCGGCAGCGGCGCGCGTGTCTCAGGACGGCGCCGCAGGGCGGTAGGCCGGAGCTATGGCTAGTTCTTCCCCTCCTCTCGCGCGTCGACGCCTGCTGAAAGGGTCGGCGGGACTGGTTCCGCCGGTGCGGGCCGATGCGGTACCGCGGGCCCGCCTCGCTCCGTTGCAGGAGGTCGTGCAGCGGAGCCGGGTGGTGCTGGTTTCTGCTCCGGCCGGTTACGGGAAATCGACTCTTGTCGCGCAGTGGAGCGAGCTGGATCCGAGGGCGAGCGGCTGGGTGCAGCTCGCATACGGCGACAACGACCCGGTGGCGCTGCTCGCCCGCATTGCCGCGGCGCTCGAGCGCACTGGCCCGGTCCGAGGCGACCTTCTCGAGGAGTTGTCACGAATGACGCCGCGGAACGTCGAAGTCGCCCTTCCTGTCCTGGCTGCCGACCTCGACGAGCGTGACCCGTTCGTGCTGGTGCTGGACGACGTTCACCTCGTCACAGCCAAGAGGAGCCGCTCGATTCTCGGGTTCCTCGCCGAACAGGTGCCATCCGGCTCTCAGTTGGTGTTGGTCGGGCGTGGCGATCCGGGAATGCGATTCGGCCGCCTCCGTGCAAGTGGCGATCTGGTCGAGGTCGGGGCCGCGGTCCTCGCTCTGGACACGGACGAGACGCGAGCCGTTGCCGCCCGCGGTGGTCTGGAGCTGTCTGAGGAGGCGGCCGAGGCCCTGCGCGAGCGGACGGAGGGGTGGGCTGCCGCGGTCGCACTGGCAGCGATCTCGTTGCGAGACCGGGACGATGCCGCCGTGAGGGCTGCCGGTCTGACCGGCAATCAGCAGCAGATCGCCGACTACCTCCTGGAAGAGGTGATGGAGCGCCAGCCGGACGATCTCACGACGTTCCTGCTCGGTACGTCGATCCTCGACCGGATGACGCCACCGTTGTGCGATGCGGTGCTCGGCACGGATGACGCGACCGATTCGCTCGAGGCCCTCGCGCGCTCGAATGCGTTCGTCGTCCAGCTCGACGATCGCGGGGGGTGGTACCGCTACCACCACCTGTTCAGTGATTTCCTCCGAGCGGAGCTCAACCGTCGCCATCCGGAGTTGCTCCCCGTGTACCTGAAGCGGGCAGCTGATTGGTGCGAGCTGCACGGAAGCCCTGACGAAGCGTTCGCCTACGCGCGCGAGAGCGGCGATCTCGCGCACGCAGGCAGGATCGCGCACGGGCACTGGGACGAGCTCGCAGGTCGCGGGCGCATCGAGACGTTGAGGCTCTGGCTCGACCGCTGCACCGATGAGGAGATCGAATCGGACGCTCAGCTGTCGATCGCGGCAGCCTGGGTGTCCGTGCTGCTCGGCGATCCGGTCCGAGCCAGGCGGTTCGTCGCTGCGGCCGAGCGGATGCCGCTCGATCTGGCATCCGCCGACGGGGCGTCCTCCCTTCGTTCGGCAGTCGCGAATGTCCGAAGTGCCGTCGCTCCCGACGGAATCCACGGGATGCTGCGCGACGCCGAGTTCGTCTACGCCGCGGAGAAGACCGATGGCACCCGCCGGCTCCTCAGCGCCTGTCGCTCTCTAGGGACGGCGAACGTTCTCCTAGGTCGACCGCAAGAAGCGATCGACGTGTTCGGTGAGGCACTCGCTCTGTCGAGCCACCGGCCAGAGCTTGCGCACGTGCGGCTCTACTGTCTCAGCTATATGGCCTTCGCGGCCACAGAGATCGGCGATCGGCGAAACGCGCAGAGATGGGCGGTCGAAGCGAAACAACTGGTCGAAGAAGCGCGACTCGAAGAGGCAGCCCAGAGCGCCATCGCCTACGCGGCAGGAGCGCTGGCGCAAGAGCAGCGGGGTGACCACACGGAGGCCGCGCGCCAGCTCGAGAACGTCCGGCGGCTCCGCCCATTGCTCCATGGGGTCCCCTGGCTCGAAGCCGATCTCGCGCTGCGCTGCGCCGATATCAGCCTGAACCTCGGCGACCTCTCCGGCGCCCTCGAGTTTGCGCAGGTTGCGAGCGACGCACTCCAGGGCTACCCCGACGCCGGAACGCTTCCCGCCCGGCTGCAGCGCCTCGAAGAGCGGATCAGGCGAGGGAAGGACTACGAGCTCACACCGGCCGAACTCCGGCTCATCGGTTTCCTGCCGACGCATCTCTCGCTCCAGGAGATCGCCGATCGTCTGTACCTCTCACGCCCAACCGTCAAGACTCAAGTCGCCTCGATCTACCACAAGCTCGGTGTCAAGAGCAGGTCCGAAGCCGTTGAGATCGTCGAGCAGTCCGGCCTCGGAGCGATCGACGGCCAGCCCAGGATCCCGGATCCTGATTCCGAAGATTCCGAATGAGCTCGCGGCCCCGTGTGGGTAATCACGCGGGTGAGGGCGGGCGATATCGGCCATTGTGGCCGATGGAGGGCCGAGTGTCTCCGTCGTAGCGTTGGGGCCGTCGGCCGATCGGGGAGAGAGACAAGGATTCTCTCTCCGAGATCCTCGGCCGCCGCGAAAAATGACTGGTTACGATCACACCAGCGAGGTCCCGGATGCAGCCCCCGAGTCGACGGGCGGTCCTCATGGGCCGCAGCAGCTCGACGACGCATCGCCCCAGGGCGACGACGCTCGGCCCGCGCCAGCGACCGGGGCCACAGCGCCGGAGGCAGAGAGCCCTCCGACCGGGCCGCCTGCGCCAAGTGCGCCGAGCCCGGCTGCGGAGAAGAGCCCTGCGCCCAAGCGCGCCGGGCGCTCACAGAAGCGGCCTGCCGCGAAGAGCGGCGCCTCACGAGGCAGGCGGTCCTCGAGGCCGACGGTCGTACCTCACCTGACGCCGGTCGAGCGGACGGCGCGGGGGAAGGCTGCTCGGGCCGAGGTGGGGCGCTCGGCCCTCGGCGAGTGGGGCCCGGCGTCGAACCGGCGCGATCCGGTCGACCTGCTCGAGGAGCAGGCTGCCACTCGCGTGCCGGAGCTTGTCCCGATTCGATACGGACGCATGCTCGTGTCGCCGTTCACGTTCTTCCGCGGCGCCGCCTACCCAATGGCGTCCGATCTCGCGGACAGCCCGAGGACGGGGTTGCAGGTCCAGCTCTGCGGGGATGCGCACCTCTCCAACTTCGGTGCATTCGCCTCGCCCGACCGGCGGCTCGTCTTCGACGTCAACGACTTCGACGAGACGCTTCCGGGCCCGTTCGAGTGGGACCTGAAGCGACTCGTCGCGAGCTTCGCTGTCGCCGGCCGCGACCGCGGCTTCGCCACCAAACAGCGACAGACGATCAACCGCGCAGTGACCCAGGCCTACCGGAAGGCGATGAAGAGCTTCGCGGGCATGGACACACTCGCACTGTGGTACGCGCGCATCGAGGTCGACGAGATACTCCGTATGCTCGGGCAGCAGGCGGGCAAGAAGCAGACCAAGCGGGCCGACCGTGACGTCGCGAAAGCCCAGGCGAAAGACAGTCTTGCCGCGTTCGCGAAGCTGACGCATCTCGTCGACGGCGAGCCGCGGATCGTCAGCCAGCCGCCGCTGATCGTTCCGGTGGAGGATCTCATGCAGCCAAGCGAGCGCAGCGGGCTCGGCGAGTTCCTGCACGGTCTCGTCCGCTCCTACCGGGAGACGCTGCCGGGCGACCGCCGGCGGCTGCTCGAGCGCTTCCGCTACCTCCACTCTGCGCGGAAAGTCGTCGGCGTCGGCAGCGTCGGCACGCGCGCCTGGATCGTGCTCCTGCTCGGCCGTGACGAGAGCGATCCCATCTTCCTCCAGGCCAAGGAGGCACAGGCATCTGTGCTCGAGCCGTTCCTGGGCAAGAGCGAGTTCTCCCAGCACGGTCAGCGGGTCGTCGAGGGCCAGCAACTGACCCAGGCCGCAAGCGACATCATGCTGGGCTGGCTGCGTACAACCGACCTCGAGGGCGTCGAGCGTGACTTCTACGTTCGCCAACTCTGGGACTCGAAGGGTTCGGCGGACATCGAAACGATGAATCCGAAATCGATGAGGACCTACGCAAAGGTGTGCGGCGCAGCGCTCGCAAGGAGCCACGCCCGCTCCGGGGACGCGATCGCGATCGCGAGCTACCTCGGAGCATCCGATGCGCTCGACCGGGCCCTGTCCACGTTCGGCGAGGCCTACGCCGACCAGAACGATCTCGACTACAAAGCGCTCAAGGCAGCGGTGACGTCTGGCCGCGTGAAAGCCGAAATGAGCGTCTGACAGTGGCCCCCTCACGCGAAGGGCCGAGGATGTCGAGCGGGAACATCCGCGACCAGGCGGAGCTCGCGGATCTCCTGCAGCGCGTCTCCAATCTCGCGCTCACCCTGCTCGAGGTGAAGCCGCCGACGAGGACGTGAAGCACCATCGCCTCGGCGAAGACCTCCGAGCGATGCCGTCAGTAGGAACTCAGTCGTGACGGCTGCGCCGACCGCGTCTTCCGCCGCTGCGAAGGCTTTGGGTTTGGTTCTCCTCACGTTGGCGACGGGGCAGTTCGTCATGGCCCTGGATATGACGGTGATGAACACGGCGATCGCGACGGTGGCCGAGGACGTCGGGACCGATGTGATCGGGATCCAGAAAAGCACCCGGAGGGACTGATGCCCGAGGGTCTGTCTCCAATCGAGGTCGGCAAAGAGATCGGCGAGCACGCCGATCACGGACGCGAGCATGGCGGGGATGGACATGGCGCCCGGCTCATCTCGGTCTCGGGGGCGGTGCTGCTCTCGGTCGTCACGATCGTGGCGGCCTGGTCGGGCTACTCGGCCGCGAAGTGGGGCACCGAGTCATCGCTCAAGCTCGCGAAGGCCTCCGCGACCCGGACGAAGGCGAACCGCGCCTTCCAGGAGTCCCTGACCTTCCGCACCGCTGATGGGATCCTGTTCAACACCTGGTTCGCGGCCTACCTGACCCACAACCCGAACGGGATGCGCCTCGCCGAGAAGCGCTTCCGACCCGAATACCGGGTCGCGTTCGACGCCTGGCTCGCCACCCACCCGTTCACGAACCCGGATGCGCCGGCGGGGCCGCAGGAGATGCCGCAGTACATCCCAACCGGCGAGGCGCAATCACGTCTGCTCGACGCGAGTGCCAACGCCTTCTACGCGCAGGGTCAGAGGGCTGCAGAGACGGGCGACGAGTACGTGCGGGTGACCGTCATCCTCGCGAGCGTCTTGTTCCTGGTCGGGCTCAGCACCCAGTTCCCGCTGCTCGGCGTGCGCCTTGCCATGATCGGTGTCGGCGCCGGGCTGCTCATCTTCGCTGGCGTCCTCATCCTCACCCTCCCAGGCCCTCCGTGAACCCGAATCAGCAGCCCACAATCGTCCGGCGCCGCCCGTCCGGGTGCTGCTCAGGATCGTCGTTATGACGGCCGCGCCGACCGCAGCTTCTGCCGCTGCGAAGGCTTCGGGTTTAGTGCTGCTCACGCTGGCGACGGGGCAGTTCGTCATGGCCCTGGATATGACGGTGATGAACACGGCGATCGCGACGGTCGCCGAGGACGTCGGGACCGATGTGATCGGGATCCAGACGGCGATCACGCTCTACACGTTGGTGATGGCGTCTTTCATGATCACCGGCGGGAGGGTCGGGGAGATCATCGGCCGGAAACGTGCGTTCACGATTGGGTGCATCGTCTACGCGTGTGGGTCACTGACGACGGCGCTGTCTCACAGCCTGACGGTGCTGATCGTCGGCTGGTCGTTCCTGGAGGGTTTCGGCGCGGTGTTGATCATGCCGGCGATCGTGGCGCTGGTCGCCTCGAACTTCGCACGGTCGGAGCGGCCGCGGGCGTACGGACTCGTGGCGGCTGCCGGCGCGATCGCTGCTGCAGTCGGGCCGGTGATCGGCGGTTTGTTCACGACGTACGCCTCCTGGCGGTGGGTGTTCGTCGGCGAGGTGCTGATTGTGATGGTGATCCTCGCTCTGGCGCGTCGGGTGAACGACACACCGGCCGAGAAGGGCGCCAAGCTCGACCTGGTTGGCACGGCGCTGTCGGCCGCCGGCCTGGGTCTGATCGTGATCGGCATCCTCCGCTCGGGTGCGTGGGGGTTCGTGCGGCCCAAGCCCGGTTCCCCCGAGTGGCTCGGGCTCTCGCCGGTGATCTGGCTCGTGCTCGCGGGCGGTGTGGTTGTAGGCCTATTCGCGATGTGGGAGAACCGGCGCATCGCACGCGGCCAGGCTGCGCTGATCGACCCGAAGATGCTGCGCAACATCCAGCTGCGCGACGGCGTCACGTCGTTCTTCTTCCTGTTCCTGGTACAGGCGGGGATCTTCTTCGTCGTTCCGCTGTTCCTGTCGGTTGCGCTCGGTCTGTCGGCGGTCGCGACCGGCATGCATCTGCTGCCCCTTTCGCTGGCGCTGCTGCTCTTCGCTGCCGGAGTCCCCAAGCTGTTCCCGAACGCGAACCCGCGACGGATCATCCGCCTCGGCTTCATGGCCATGTTCGCCGGGCTAGTGCTCCTGATCGCCTTGCTCGACTACGGCGCCGGAGCGGAGATCGTCACCTGGCCGCTACTGCTTGCGGGTGCCGGGATCGGCTCGATCGCCTCCCAGCTGGGGAGCGTGACAGTGTCGGCGGTGCCCGACGAGCAGAGCGGCGAGGTGGGCGGAATCCAGAACACGGGGACACAGCTCGGCGCGTCCATCGGCACCGCGCTTGCGGGCGCCGTGCTCATCTCCGCGCTGACCGCCTCGTTCCTCACAGGTGTCCAGAACAACCCTGCCGTCCCCGACCGCGTCGCCGCCCAGGCTCAGACGAGCCTCGCCGGTGGGGTCCCGTTCATCTCAGACGCCGACCTGAAGGCCGCGCTCTCGGACGCGCACGTCCGCCCGCGGACGGTCGACGCGATCGTGCACACCAACCAGGAGAGCCGGATCGACGGGCTGCGCGTCGCCGTGTCGATCCTCGCACTCTTCGCGCTCGTCGCCCTGCTGTTCACCGGAGGCATCCCGACAATCCAACCTGGCGCTCAAACCAAACCAAGCTCCGCGCCAACATAGCCATGAGCAGCGCCGCGACATCTCATCGTGATCGGGCACGGAGCTGACGCTGTCTGCATCCTTGTGAACGGACCAATTGGGTCCGATCTAGGTCCGGCGGCGGCGCCGGGGTCTCCGTGGAGGCCGAGTCGGCATCGCTGGGCGCGTCTTCCAGCCGAGCAATGGCTCATCCTCCGAGATCGGGGAAGAATCGTGAGGGAAAGCCGTAGGATCGCGCGGTGAGTTCCTGGGCGCTCGCGTCCGCCGCCGGAATTCTGATCGCCTATGCCGGGCTCTCGCGCGCCCTCGAACGGACGCCGATCACCGCGCCGATCTTCTTTCTCTCGATCGGCCTGATAGTCGGGAACAAAGGGCTTGGCTGGATCGACTTCGGACCGACCAGCGAGCAAATTCGAATCCTTGCCGAGCTCACGCTGACCCTAGTGCTCTTCGCCGACGCTTCGCGCATCGACCTGTCGGCGCTTCGACGTGAGTACACCGTGCCCGCGCGGCTTCTCGGTATCGGCCTGCCGCTGACGATCCTGGCGGGCTGGGCGCTCGGCGTGGTGATGTTCGGCTCGTTCAGTCTGGGGGAGATCCTGATTCTCGCCGTGATCCTGGCGCCGACCGATGCCGCACTCGGGCAGGCGGTCGTGACTGATCCGCGCCTACCCTCCCGCATCCGGCAGGGGCTGAACGTCGAGTCGGGGCTCAACGACGGCATCTGCGTGCCTCTGCTGTTCATCGGGCTCGCGATCGCCGGCACCGAAGCTAGCTCCGAGAGTTCCCGACGGTGCGCTGGTGCTCGTCGTCGAGGCGATCGGCTACGGCGTTCTCTTCGGAGCGATCGCGGGTGTCGTCGGGGCGTTCGTGGCGAGGCTCGCACTCCAGCGCGGCTGGATGGACTCCGCCTGGAGCCAGGTCCTACCGGCAGCCACCGCGGGGCTTGCCTACGGGCTCGCGGCGCCGCTCGGAGGAAGCGGCTTCATCGCAGCATTTGTCGCGGGCTTCGCGTTTGGCGCCCTCCGCCGTCGCACCGACGAAGAGGAGAGGTACCTCGTGGACCAACTGGGCCAGCTGACCAACGGCGTGACCTTCATCGTCTTCGGCGCAGTCATCGTAGGACCGGTGCTCGCCGATCTCACCTGGCGAGCGGCCCTATACGGCGTTCTCAGCCTCACCGTGGTGCGCATGGTGCCGGTGGCCATCTCGCTCCTCGGGACACACGCCAGCCGGCCGACGGTGGCGTTCGTCGGCTGGTTCGGGCCGCGCGGGCTCGCCTCGATCGTCTTCACGATCATCGTGCTCGAGGACGGTGGGCTGCCTCACATCTCGACGATCACGGTCGCCGTGGTCTTCACGATCGTCCTCTCCGTCTATGCTCACGGGCTTTCCGCAAAGCCGTTGACGGATCGTTACGTCAACTGGTACCAGGCGCATCCGCGCGATCGCCGGCCCCGCATGGAGAGCGTGCACACCCCGTCCCAGCGCTGGCGCGCCCCCAAACGGTGCCCATCCCCTACGCGTCACGACCGCTCGAGTAGAAGAATCCTTGCTCGTGGCCTTCAAGGATTAGTAGGAGGTTCTACCCCGCAAGCAGCGGTTTCCTAAACCGCGTGCGCATGTTCGATTCATGCCGGGGGCACTCAGCCAGATGCGAGGGCGAGCGAGACCGCATCTTCGAACGACATCGCGTGACCCTCGGCAAAGACGGCGTCGCCCTCTGAGCCGAGCCTGTCGCGTGCGGCACCGATGTGGCGGTCCAGGAGGGCGTTCCAGAACGGCACCGAAGGCGTAAAGCCGATCGATTCCCAGAGCGCGTAGCCGGCTGCCGCCAGGCGGACCCCTCGCGCCCAGTCACCCTTTCCCGCCGCCGACATTCCGACGCCCTGCACCTCGAAGCTCGTCTCCAGAAGATTCCCGAGCGGGAGTGCGGCCCGCAGGCTCGCCCTGTACCGATCCTCGGCTTCGTCATAGTCGCCCCCAATTAGCGCGCAATCGCCCAAGAAGTGGTACGCGAAGTGCTCAGACCGCAAGTCACCCAGGTCACCTGCCAGCTCGAGAAGTTGCCGCGACAGCGGCTCGGCCCGGTCGACCTCGCTCTCTGCGACGAGCATCTGGCAAACACCGCCGAGCGAGCGCATCTCTCCGCGAGCATCGCCGGAGGCGCGCCGCAGCTCGAGACTCTCCTCGAAGGCCGCGAGCGACGGCAGGTTGTCACCGACGACGAAAAGAATCCAACCGAGCGTTTCGAGGGCGTATGCAAGCTCGGCGACATCGCCGAGCTCACGCCACAGGGTGATGCCTTCGCTGAGCCAAGCGAGACCGTCTGCATCCGCCTGCCAACCAGCGATCCCTCCGACAGCGGTGAGCGCTACAGCGCGGACGGAACCCTCGGCCCGCGATCGTGCCAAAGCGTCGGTGAGTCGTCGTCTTCCTTCATGGAGATGTGAGCGAGATAGCCAGAACCACCCCAGGGCGCCGGCCAGCTCGAGCTCGGCATCCGGGTCGTGAGCGGCGAGCCACTCGAGCGCTGCACGGAGGTCGTCGTGGTCCGATTCAAGGCGCTCAGAGCACTCGGCCTCCGCATCCACGCGACGCCCATAGCACTCGGCGGCCAGAGACCGAAATGCATTTGCGTGCCGACTACGCAACTCGTCGGCCTCGCCTGATCCCTCGAGCTTCTCGGCGGCGTATTCACGGATCGTTTCCAGCATCAGGAAGCGGTCTTCGGCGATCGGCTTCAGCAAGCTGAGGTCGACGAGCGCTGCCACCGCGTCTAGGTCCGCGTAGCAGACCTCCTCGGCGGCCTCGAGCGGAAAGCTCCCGAGAAAGACCGAGAGACGGGCGAAGAGACGTTTCGACTCCTCGTCGAGGAGGTCGTGGCTCCATTCGATCGTTGCCCGGAGGGTTCGTTGACGTTCGGGGGCGTCGCGCGCGCCGCCCGTGAGAAGAGACAAGGCGCGATCGAGGCGCTCCAGGAGCGCCTCCGGGCTGAGAAGCTTCGTGCGTGCAGCGGCGAGCTCGATCGCGAGCGGCAAGCCGTCGAGACGGCGACAGATCGACTCGATAGTCGGATCGGGCACGAGGTCTTTCCCGACCCCGCGGGCTCGTTCCAGGAAGAGCGTCACCGCATCGTGCGGAGGCAGCGGCTCGAGTGGGTACTCACGCTCCCCGAAGATCCTCAGCGGCGCTCGGCTAGTCACGATCACCCGCAGCCCGTCAGCGGCAGTGAGGAGCGACGCGAGGTCAGGCGCAGCCGCGAGCAGATGTTCGAAGTTATCGAGCAGCAGCAGCAGCTGCTGTTTCCCGCGCAGATAGCCAAGAAGGTCGTCGCGGGCAGGGAGCATTCGTGCGATCTCCGGCAAGACGAGCTCGGGATCGGTCAGGCCGGCGAGAGGAACCCAGAACACTCCGTCCAAAAACGTGCCGACCAATTCGGCCGCGACCTGCAACGCGAGGCGGGTCTTACCCGTCCCGCCTGGGCCGGTGACAGTCACCAAGCGCGGCCCCTCCGTGAGCAGCGTCACGAGCTGCTCTAGTTCCTGCTCCCTGCCCAAGAGCGGGCTCGCCGTTACAGGAAGATTCGTCGCATCGAGCGTCCGAAGTGGAGGAAACTCGGTGTCTCCGAGCTGATAGAGGCGTTCAGGCGCGGTCAGATCCTTCAGGCGATGGACTCCCAGATCGCGGAGACCGGGGTCGCTGTCCACCAGATCGCGCGTGGTCTGAGAGATCACGACTTGCCCTCCGTGAGCGGCAGCGGCGATCCGCGCGGCCCGGTGGACGTCGATTCCCACATAGCCCTCGGCTGCTACGAGCGGCTCACCGGTGTGAACTCCGATGCGCACGCGAACCGGGCCCTCGGCCAGCCCATCCTGCCCTTCACTCGCCGCCTCGACAGCATCGCCGGCCCGCGTGAACGCGTAGAAGAACGCATCCCCTTGCGTGTCCACCTCGATTCCGCCGCGCTTTGTGAACGCGTCACGCAGGATCCGTCGATGTTCCGCCAGAACGTCGGCGTACTCGTCACCAAGGCTGGTCATGAGGGACGTCGACCCCTCGATATCGGTGAAGACGAGGGTGACGGTTCCGGAAGGTAGATCGCGCATTCGCCTGAATGATGGGGCCAGCCGCGCAGCTTCGCTAGAGCGCTGGCGCATTTTCTGGCGCGCAGGTGGCCAAGAGGCTTGCTTTCCCTGCAACTGGCGTTTCGGCAAGCTGGTTCCTAAACCGCGTGCGCATGTTCGATTCATGCCGGGGGCACTCTCAAAGCCTTTATCCAGCTCGTTTCTCTCCTCTCGCAATCCGACTCAAGGGCGCCGCGATCCCGGCGCGAAGCGCGATCCCGGATCGCGGCTCCTGCCCCGGGGGCCGTCTCAATCCTTCTCCGGGCGCTCGACCTCGGTGAACAGCTCTCCCTGTGCGGCAGCCGAGCCGGCGCGCCCTCCGCCGGCTCCGCGAAGCACCCAGGCCGCTCCCACCGCGACCACTGCGCCGACGAGCGGGCCGGCGACGTAGACCCAGTAGCTCGTGAAGTCGGTTCCGACGAGATCCGGGCCGAAGGTGCGAGCCGGATTCATCGACGCGCCGGAGATCGGGCTTCCCCACAGGCCGGCAAGCGCGATGTAGGCGCCCACCCCGATCGCGCCGAAGAGACCCACGTTCTGCGCGCCGGAAGCAGTGCCGAGTATCACGCTGACGAGCCCGAGCGTCAGAACCGCCTCCATCAGGAATGCGCTGCCTCCCGAATAACCCGCCGCCGGGTAGTTCGAGCCGTACGTCGCGGAGACGTTGACCACGGCGTGCAGGAAGAGCGCTGCGAGCGTCGCGCCGATCAGCTGCACGACGATGTACCCCGGCACGCGACGCCAGGGGAAGTCGCCACGGAGCGAGAACGCGACGCTGACGGCGGGATTGAGGTGCGCGCCGGAGACCTTGCCCATGAACAGGATGATCGCCATCACCATCAGCCCGGGCGCGACGACCGCGGCGGTGCGGCTGATCGTGTCCGGGAACGCCTGGCCCATCATCCCGCCACCTGCGGCGACGAGCACGAGGAAGAACGTGCCCAGAAGCTCCGAGAAGAGCCGGCGCCACTCCTGGCTCGGATCCTTGAAGTCCTTCAGTGATTGGACGACCTCGCGATCGAGATACGCCAGCACCGGGGACACGCCCGACGGCGACTGCTCTTCCATGAACCCGTCTCCTTCCCGTTTGGTCTGAACGACTTCCCTCGCTGTCCACTGGCCGCGGGTCAGAGGCCTGTTTGGGCAGTGACCCGGCCTTCGCTGACGGCGTCCTTCAGTGCGTTGTAGTCGCGTTCGTTCTGGTCGGCGTAGGTTTCGGAGAAGGCGGTGATCGCCTTGTCGAAGACGTCTGATTTGCCGAGGTAGGAGGCGATCGCGACCCGGTCGCCCGAGCGGGCATGGGCGCGGGCGAGTGTCCAGCCGCACGTTTTCCCGTACGCGGCCGCGCCCGCGGGGACGGCTGCTTCCAAGGCGAACGAGCCCTTCCAGTCCTTGAGCTGGCGTACGTAGAAGTCGCGTTCCTGGCCGTCGAGGCCAGCGCTGACGTGCTGCCAGCCGAGGAAGATGTCGCTCGTGGCCTGCATCAGGCGTTGGCCGGCGACGACCCGCCGGCCGCTGTTCTTGTACTCGCTCTTGCCGACGAATTGCTCCAGCACCGACGGCTGCGCCTCCTTGACCTGCAGAAACAGCGGGTCTTGCTCGTCGATGCCGAGGAAGAGCACGATCCAGGCGCGGGTGCCGACGCTGCCGACCCCGACCACCTTACGGGCGAGGTGGACGAACCGGAACTGCTCGAGCAGGTGGCGGCGGTCGGTCTCGAGCGTCCGCCGGTAGGAGCGGATGAGGTTGCGCATCTCGTCCTGGACGGCGTCTTGCTCGATGTGCTCGGGGAGGAGCTCCTCGATCGGCACGATCAGCGGCGGGTCGCTGATGATCCGAGGCTCGCCGTCGACGAGGTGCGTCAGCTTCTCGAAGGCCTGCATGCTGTCCTTCGTGCGTGACTTCTCGATGTCGGCTTCGGCCTTCTTCACCCGCTTCGGGTCGAGGCCGGCGGTGAACTCCGCGACGGCCCGCTCGACCGACAGGTGCGAGTACCAGAGCTCGAGGTCGCGCATCCGTGCGAAGGCGTGCATCGCCTCCCGGTAGGAGCGGACGGTGTCGAGCACGACCGCGCGTCGCTCCTTCCCGGAGAAGCCGTTCTCGCGCCCGCCGATCGCGAAGCTCGCCGCCAGCCGCTTCAGGTCCCACTCCCAGGGACCGGGTGCGGTCTCGTCGAAGTCGTTGATGTCGAAGACGAGGTTCCGCTCCGGCGAGCCGAACACCCCGAAGTTCGACAAGTGGGCATCACCGCACGACTGCACGCGAAGGCCCGAGGTCGGTGTTCGCGCCAGGTCCGCCGCCATGATCAGTGCGCCGCCGCGGTAGAAGGCAAACGGGGACGCCAACATGCGGCCGTAGCGGATCGGCACCAGCTCGGGCACGCGCGAGACGGCCTGCTCCTCGAGCAGGGCGACCGGGTCGCGACGCTTCGCGAAATCGATCTCTCCCTGTGCGGAACGCGGGACCTCCGCCCGCGCCGCCTTCCCCCGCGCAGCCCGCTCCGCACGCGTGAAATGCGGCACCACCTTCGCCGCCTGCGTCGACGAACCCTCAGCCGCAGAATCGTCGACGGCTGGAGCGGATGTCGCAGCGGGTGCTCTCCCGTGAGCTAGTTCCTCGTCGTGAAGCCGTTCGTCGATGTCCTCGTGGCTCGGCATGTCTTGACTCTCCCTTCTTCCGACCACACCGTACTCCCAACCCGAGCGCGTGACGATTGACGAGAGGGGTCGTAGACCAGCGGAATCGAGTTGCTGTCGTGAGCCGGCGCACGTTGCTTGCGACGGCCGCTTGGGAGGAACCTCGCTGACTGCGGCGAAAACTCGTGGCTCGGAAGGAGGAACCACGGTGAGCCCACGAGCTCGTACGTATCCACAGTCCTGGCCTCGACCGTTCGAGCGGTCAGCCGACCCCGAGCAGCTGCGCAGGCGCGTTCTCGCCTTCACCGGAATCTGGTTCCTGCTGGCCGGAATGCTGGCGGCCCTCGGGTTCAGCATCGTCCTGGTCGCTTCCCTTACCCTCTTGCTCGTCGGAGGCGCCGTGGCGGCGGGACGCTGGCTCGTGCGCCGCTACGGACTGGGCCAAGGACTGCGAGGTGCCCTCCTGTCGATCGAGAGGGCTTTCCGCGCGCTCAAGGCGCGGCTCGGTGAGCTCGACCTCGACCAGCACCGGCAGCGCTTCTCGAACATCGCGTCTCAGCGAGCCAGGGCCGTCGTCGAGGTTCGTCAGAGGGAACCAACCGGCGCCGACCTGCACCGCGAAGCGCGTCGGCTCAATGAGCTCGGGGCGCAGCTTCGACGGGAAGGCGATCGCGAACAAGCGGCCGAGCAGCATCTGGCCGCGCTCGAGATCGTCCGTGAGCTTGGTGACCGGCGGGCCGAGGCGCTGACGCGCAACAACCTGGCTCTTGCTCTCGTTCATACCGGCCGCGTCGCTCTGGCAGTCGAGCAGTTCGAGGAGGCGCTCGTCCTTCTGAGGGAGCTCGGCGACGAGGAACACGAGGGACAGGTGATCGCAAACCTCGCCGTCGTCCGCCGCCGCCAGGGCCGCGACGAAGACGCCGACAGCCTCCTCAACGCAGCCCTCGACAAGCTTCCGCCGGAGTCGTCCGCTTACCGTCAGGTCGAAGAGCAGCTCCGACGCGCAAGTTGACGCCGCCGCGGGATCGGCGGTTCGCTCGGGCGGGGCTACACTGGCGTCGCCGATGCCCGCCGTGCGAGACCAGGACCTACTGTTGATCGAGCAAATGCTCGCGCCGCCGCCGCTCGACGATGCACGCGACTCGCTCGCGTACTGGCAGACCCGGCGGAAGAGCCTCCCGCTCTACCGGCGCGCGGCCAGGCGCGAGGCGAAGGAGATGGCGGTGCGCTGGCAGGAGCGCGTGCGTGCCGCCGAGCTGGCGCGCTTCGAGGCGAGCCCGATCGGCCGACTGCTCGCCCGGCTCGGGATCTCGAGCATCTGGTTCCAGCGCGCGCGACTCGCGTCCGAGCTCCTGTCCTGGGTCGCCTGGGCGATCGTGCTGCGGAAGGTGAAGCTCGTCCTCGGGAGCTTCGCGGCGCTGGGAATCCTGATCGTGATCGCGTTCGTCGTCGTGATCGTCCAGCTCACGTAGGGAACATCTGTGCGAACATATGTTCGTGCAGATGGACGCGACGATCCTGCACGCCGACGTGGACGCGTTCTTCGCTGCCGTCGAGCAGCGCGACCGGCCTGAGCTCCGCGGTCGGCCTGTCATCGTCGGCGCGGGCGTCGTGCTCTGTCCGAGCTACCAGGCGAAGGCACGCGGTGTGCAGACCGCGATGGGCGTGCGCCGCGCGCTTCGGCTCTGCCCGGGAGCGATCGTCGTCCCGCCGCGCATGGCCGCCTACTCCGAGGCGAGCAAGGCCGTGTACCGGGTCTTCGACGACACGACGCCCCTCGTCGAAGGGCTGTCGATCGACGAGGCGTTCCTCGACGTCCGGGGGCTGCGCCGGCTCTCGGGCTCGCCAATCGAGATCGCCGAGCGGCTCCGAAAGGAAGTCCGCGAGCGGGTCGGGCTGCCGATCACCGTCGGGATCGCTCGCACGAAGTTCCTGGCCAAGGTCGCGAGCGGCGTGGCGAAGCCGGACGGCCTGCTGCTCGTGCCGCCGGACCGCGAGCTCGAGTTCTTCCACCCGCTTCCGGTCGAGCGGCTCTGGGGCGTCGGCCGTGTCACCGCGAGGAGGCTCAACGACGCCGGGATCACCACCGTCCGCCAGGTCGCCGAGCTCCCGGAGAACGCTCTCGTCACGCTGCTCGGCCGTGCCGCCGGACGTCACCTGCACGCGCTCGCCCACAACCGCGACCCGCGGCCTGTGCAGGCTCGGAGGCGACGCCGCTCGATGGGAGCGCAGCGCGCCCTCGGCTGGAGACCGACCTCGCTCGCCGAGGTCGACACGTCGCTGATCGGCCTCGTCGAGCGCGTCACGCGTCGGATGCGCGCCTCGGACCGGCTCGGTCGCACCGTCGTCCTCCGCCTCCGATTCGACGACTCGTCACGCGCCACCCGCTCTCAGACGCTGCCGTACGCGACCTCGAACACGCGGACGGTTCTCGTCGCGGCCCGGGAGCTGCTCGAGATCGCCCTGCCGCTGATCGAACGCCAGGGGATCACGCTCGTCGGCGTCTCGATCAGCAACCTCGACGACGATCTCGGCCAGCTGCGGCTGCCGCTCGACGGATCCTGGAGCGACACGCTCGACGCCGCGCTCGACGAGGTGCGGGTGCGGTTCGGATCGGCGGCGATCACCCGGGCCGTGCTGCTCGGGCGGCGTCAGGGGCTGGCGATTCCACTGCTCCCGGACTGATCCGAGGTTGCAAGACGAACGTATGTTCGCTTTCATCTGTCGGGTGCAGCTCGCGCTCGACGCACTCGACCGGCTCGTGGACACGCTCGAGGAGCGCGGGACGCTGTCCGTCGTCGAGGCGGCTCGCGCGCTCTTCGCCACGACCTCGATTCCCGACGGCCTGGCCCGATCGCTGCTCGAAGAGGTCACCGCGGGTGACAGCCGCGTCGTCTGCACGGGCACCACGATCTCCCTCGTCGGCGGCCGCCCGGATCCGCTGCTCGAGGAAGCCGAGCTCGTCGTCTTCGACCTCGAGACCACGGGGCTCGCGGCCGGACGCGACCAGATCTGCGAGATCGGCGCGGTGCGCGTGCGGGGGCTCGAGCTCGTGGGCTCGTTCCAGTCGCTCGTCAACCCGCGGGTCGCGCTCCCGGAGCCGATCGCGCGGCTGACCGGCCTGCGCGAGCAGGAGCTCCGAGGCGCGCCGTCGATCTCGAGCGTGCTCCGCCGCTTCCTCGCGTTCGCGGGCGACGAGCTGCTCGTGGCGCACAACGCGCGGTTCGATCAGAGGTTCCTCGAGCAGCAGCTGGGGAACCGGCGGCTGTCCGAGCCTCCGCTCTGCACGGCCGCGCTCGCGCGCCGCCTGCTCGAAGGCCGTCTTCGCCGCGTGGGGCTGGCCTCGCTCGCACACTTCTTCGGCGTTCCGACGCAGCCCTGTCACCGTGCGCTGCCCGACGCCGAGGCGACTGCGCAGGTGCTCGTGCACCTGATCGGGCTCGCCCAGGAGCGCGGCGCGAGGACCCTGTCGGAGCTGCGTGCCCTGGCCGCGCCGCGCAAGCGCAAAGTTCACGGCAAACGGCTCCTGGCCCGCGGCGCCCCGAGCAGGCCGGGCGTGTACCTGTTCCGCGACCGGCACGACCAGGTGCTCTACGTCGGGCGCGCCCGTGACCTGCGCGCACGGCTCCGGTCGTACTTTCGGAGCGACCGCCAGCGGCCGTCGGTCGAGGCGGCCTTGCTCGCGTTGACGCGGATCGAGTGGCGCGTGCTCGGCTCCGAGCTCGAGGCTGCGCTCGAGGAGCTGCGCCTGATTCGAGAGCTGGAGCCGCCGGCGAACTCGCGCGGGCGCCGCAGGGAGCAGGGCGTCTACCTGCGGCGCCGCGGCGACGAGTTCGTCGTCTCCAAGAACCCGGGGCCGCTCGGGCCGATCGGCTCCCGGCGGCAGGCCTCCCTCGCCGCGCGCGCGCTTGCCTCGTGCACGGACGCGGAGCTCGACGGCCTGCTCCAGGAAGGTCCGCTGCCGCGCCTTCGCGAACGGCTCGACCATCTGTCCGAGAGCCAGCGCTACGAGGAGGCGGCGCGGTTGCGTGACCGGATCGAGGCGCTGGAGAAGATCGTCGAGCGCCTGCGCCGGCTCGACCGGCTGCGGCGCCTCGAGCTCTGCCTGATCGCGCCCGCGGTCGAGCCCGGCTGGCACAAGGCTTTCTTCGTGTCCGGAGGAGCGATTCGAACGGTCCGCTCGCTCGCGCCCGGTGCCGGCGCACGGCTCGAGATCGAGGCGGGAATCTCGCTCTGCCGATCCGCTCAGGAGCTCGACGACGCGCTGACCGCCGCCCAGGCGGAAGACCTCATGCTCCTCCGCGGCTTCATTCGCCGCCCGCCACCGGAGCTGACCGCGCTGCCGCTCGATGCCGAGCGGATCGCCGAGCAACTCAGTCGTAGGCGCCTTCCCCGCGCCGCGTGACTACCGGCCGCGGCTGACGTGCAGGCTGACCCGGGAGCCCGCCTTCAGGTGCTTCCCCGGCGCGGGCTCTGGCCGACGACGACGTTCCTCGATCTCGAGGCCGCTGCTGAGCCCGGGAACCTCGGCCGGTGTCCAATCTCCCAATCTGTAACGCAAGCCCGGCCTCGCGACAGATAGAGGTATGGCCGTGCAATCGACTGGGACCCCCGAAGCCCGGTTCCGCCCGGTGTTCTCCCACCTGGGCGCCATCAGGGTCTACGCGCGCCGCCGCGGCAGCCTCGATGCCGACGCGCTCGCGGCCGAGGTGATGACCATCGCCTGGCGACGCCTCGCAGACGTGCCCGAGGACGATCCCCGGCCCTGGCTCTACGCCACGGCCCGCCCGGGTGCGACCTGGCCCCGCCTCAGCTTCGGCCCCGCGAACAGCGTGACGGGTCGCGGCGCCGGAGGCGGAATCGCGGTCCTGAACGCGCAGAACGCCTGGGAGTGCTACTGGGTGCGCACGATCCGGACCGGCGACATGACCGCCCAGGCACGCGCGCACGCCGCACTCGACAACCTGCTCGCGCACAACATCATCGAGGCCCCCGCCGGCGCGGACGAGAACTGGATGCCCGCGAACCGGCCCAACGTCCCGTTGGCCGCCTTCGCCCACGACGGCGGCCTCGACTCGATCAGGGCGAACTACGCAGCCGCCGCCGCGGGACACCCTCGCGGCCTCGCCCAGAGCTGCTACGCGAACGCGCCGGGAACGATCCCGGGCAAGTAGCGTTCAGCGCCGGCCGACGACGAGGTTCACCTTCGTCCCGCGCTTGCGCACCGCCCCGGCCTTCGGGCTCTGCGAGAGCACCTTGCCGACCCGGGTCTTCGCCGCGCGGGCCCGGCGCACGCGGCCGGTCATGCAGTTGGCGCGCCCGATCCTCTTGCGCGCGACCGCGAGCCGCATCCCGATCACGCGCGGGACGATGCACTTGGCCGGCGGCGCGGGCGGCGGGATTCCGAGCGGGTCGCGGACGAAGACGTCCGTGAAGCCATTCGAGTCCCCGGGGACGAGGTTCGAGGCGTCCGACTCGAAGACGGCGATGTGCCCGCTTCCGCCGATGGCCGGTCGCACGCTGTCGCCGTTCGACTCCTGTCCACCGGCGGCGACGCTCACGCGCTTCGTCGCGCCGCTTCGACGGTCGTAGACGAACACGTCGGTCGCGCCGTTCGTGTCGCCGGAGCCGAGGTTCGACGCCTCCGAGTAGAAGGCGACGTAGCGCCCGTCGGCGCTGATCGACGGGCGGAAGCTGTCGGCGTTCGACTGGGTGCCCGAGTCGTCCACGCTGACGCGGGTCGTGACCGTCGTCGCGCGGTCGTTGACGAACACGTCGAAGGAGTCGTTCGTGTCGCCCCAGACGAGATCCCAGTCGTCCGAGTCGAAGGCGACGTAGCGGCCGTCCGCGCTGATTGACGGACGCTGGCTGTCGCCCTCGGCCTCGTAGTGGCCGGTGTACTCGCTGACGCGCTCGGTCGTGTTCGCCTGCAGGTCGCGGACGAAGATGTCCGCGCCCTCGTTCTGGTCGTCCGGGATCAGGTTGTCCGCGAAGGACGAGTAGGCGACGAACTTGCCGTCTGCGCTGAGGACGGGCGAGGAGCTCTCCAGATCCCCCTGCACGCCGTTCGAGTCGACGCTCACGTCGACGGCCGTCCCCGTCTGGCGGTCGTACACGAATGCGTCGCGGAGGTTGTTCACATCTGGGTTGACGATGTTCGAGGCCGTGGATGTGAACGCGACCAAGCGCCCGTCGCCGCTGAGCGACGGCTGGTCGCTACCGCCGTTCGCCTGGCTGCCGTCGAAGCCAACGCTGACCCGCGTTGTCGTGTTCGCCTGGCGGTCGCGGATGAAGATGTCGTTCGCGTCGTTCGTGTCGCCGTCGACGAGGTTCGTGGCCGCCGACGAGAATGCGACGTACCGCCCGTCGGCGCTCAGTGCCGGGGCGAAGCTGTCGCCGTTCGCCTCGGCGCCCGAGCTGCTGACGCTGACGCGCGTCGTCTCACCCGTCTGCAGGTCGCGGACGAAGACGTCGCGCGCACCGTTCGTGTCCCCCTGGACGAGGTTCGACGCGTCGGAGTAGAACGCCACGAAACGGCCGTCGGCGCTGATCGCCGGCACGAAGCTGTTGCCGTTCCCCTGCCCGCCGCCGGTCGCCGTGCTGACGCGCGTCGTCGAGCCCGGGCCTGCGCCTGCAGCCTGCAGGACGAGCAGTGCTGCCCCCACGCACGCCAGACGGATCGCGCCTTTCCCCCACCGCACATGCAGGTTCTAGCTCGATTCCGCCCGCGAGCCAAGCGGGAGCGGTCGCGGTCAGGCCACCTGGGTGCGCGCGACGTTCTCGAGCGCGGCTCGAACGCCCACCGCGAGGGCGCCCGCGAGGACCGCGGCCTCGCCGACGGTCGACACCTCGACCTGCGGCGGGTAGGGCAGCCACGAGGCCAGGAGCCGCCGGACCGGCTCCAGCAGGAGATCACCGTTCGAGCCGATCCCGCCGCCGAGCACCACGAGCTCGACGTCGACGACCGCGGCGACCGGCGCGAGGTGCAGCGCGATCCGGCGGCCGACCTCGGCCACGACGAGTTGCGCCGCCTCGTCACCCTGGCGGGCGGCGTCGAACACCGACCGCGCCTCGAAGGGCGCCCGCAGGCTGGTCCTGTCCTGCCGCGCCGCCATCTCGGCCGCCAGCTCGGCGATCTGGGGAGCGGACGGGTCGACGTCCTCGTCGAGCGCGTCGAGAGCGAAGTCGATCTCCCCGGCGAAGCCGTGCCGCCCGGTGTGGAGCTCACCGCGGAGCACGATCCCGGCCCCCATGCCGGTCCCGACCGAGAGGAAGACGAAGTCGTCGACGCCGCGCGCAACGCCCAGCCAGCGCTCGCCGAGCGCCGCGAGGTTGATGTCGTTCTCGAGCGTGATCGGCAGCTCGAGGCGCGCCTCGAGCTCGGCTTCGAAGGGCCGCCCCTCGAGCCCGGGCACGTTCGCGGCCAGCTGGAGCGTCCCGGCCGCGGCGCCCGTGACGCCCGGCACGCCGACGACGACGCCGTCGATCAGCTCCCCGGGCAGGTCCGTCGCCGCAACGAGCGCATCGCGAAGCTCGTCGACCGCCGCGAGTGCCCGCTCCGCGTCGGCGCCCTGGAGCTCGACGTCCTGACGCGCGCGGATCGTGCCGCTGAGGTCGCAGATCGCACCGCGCAGGAACCGTGCCCCGAGGTCGAGCCCGAGGACGAGCGCCGCCTCGGGGACCGGCTCGAAGTAGACGGCGCCGTAGCTCGGCCCGCTTGGAGCCTCGGTGCTCTCGCGCACGAGCCCGGCCTCGACGAGCGAGCGCAACGCGAGCGAGACCGTCGGCTTCGAGATCCCGGCCCGCCGCGAGATCTCCGCCCGCGAAACGGGAGCGAGGTCGCGCACGAGCTCGAGGACCGTCTGCTCGTTGAGGCGCTTGAGGAGCGGCGGCGCTGCCGGGGACGGTCGGGTCGTTTCTGCCATCTCGTCAAGAAGACTTACCAAATCTGATGGACGGATGCGAGTTGACTCTGGCCGCTGCGTGCGTTATCTATCCACCCTGTAAAGGTACTTAACGAGAAATCCTGGATGAGGAGGCTCTCGATGATCCGCGTCGTCGCTGCACTGTCCGTCGTCCTGGGTGCGCTGGCTCTCGCCGGCTGCGGAGGCGGCGGCTCGAAGGATTCGTCGTCGAAGGACACCGCGGCGGCGGACAAGACCCCGGTCACGCTCACGTTCTGGAGCCCCTTCACCGCCCGCGAGCTCAAGGTCATGAACGCGGGGCTTGCGAAGTTCCACGAGAAGTACCCGTGGATCACGGTCAAGAGCGTCGGCGCGATCACGGCCGACAAGCTGACCGCCGCGATCCACGCCGGCAACCCGCCGGACGTGGCGTCGATGTTCGAGACCGACAACCTCGGCGCGTTCTGCAACTCGGGAGCCTGGCAGGACCTGAACCGCTACATCGACGCGGACAAGTTCGACATGAATCAGTTCCCGAAGACGATCCGCGACTACACCGCGTACAAGGACAAGCGGTGCGCGCTTCCCTTCCTCGCCGACTCGTACGGCCTCTACTACAACAAGAAGATGCTCGCCGACGCGGGCATCAGCGGCCCGCCCAAGACCGTCGACGAGCTGGCCGCGGACGCGAAGAAGCTCACGGTCCGCAACCCGGACGGCTCGCTGAAGGTCGTCGGCTTCGACCCGCTGATGGGCTGGTACGAGAACGCACCGGTCCACTGGGGCCCGATGTGGGGCGCGACGTGGATGAACGGCGACAAGTCCGGCCTCGCCGACGATCCTGCCTGGGAGCAGATGGCCCGCTGGCAGAAGAAGCTCGTCGACTGGTACGGGTACGACAACCTCGTCCGCTGGCAGGCAAGCTCGGGCGACGAGTTCTCCGCCTCGAACGCCTTCGAGACCGGCAAGGTCGCGATGAACCTCGACGGCGAGTACCGGATCGGCTTCATCAAGGCCGAGGCGCCGAAGCTCGACTTCGGAACCGCGCCGCTGCCCGTCTCGAAGCCGGACCTCTACGGCTCGGGCTTCGTGATCGGGACGATCATGGGCCTCCCGAAGGGCGCGAAGCACGCGGACCCGGCGTGGCTCTTCCTGAAGTACTTCTCGACCGACCCGACGACGCTCGCCCAGATGGCGAACGGGCTGCAGAACATCCCCTCCACGCTCGCGTCGCTGAAGTCGCCGGAGCTCAAGCTCGACCCCAGGTTCCAGACGTTCACGAACGTCTTCGCCAACCCGAAGTCGAGCACCCAGCCCGTGCTCTCGATCGGCGCGCAGAACCAGACCCTGTTCGCGTCGTTCCTGGACAAGTGGCAGGCGGGGCACGTGAAGGACGAAGATCTCCATGACGGGATCGCGAACGTGGACAAGCAGATCAACGCAGCGCTCGAGCAGGCCGGAAGCAACGTGCCGTGAGCTCGGCCGAGGGTGTTCTAGCCCTCACCGGGCCGGCGGCGGTCGCGCGCCTGAAGGCAAAGAAGCGGGCCGCCTGGCGCCGCCGCGGGCTCGTCCTGCTGCTGATGAGCCCCTGGATCGTGGGCTTCACGGCGTTCTTCGGCTACCCGCTCGTTTCGAGCCTGTTTCTCTCGTTCACGCACTACGACCTGCTCTCCTCGCCGCGCTGGGTCGGGCTCGCGAACTACAGGTTCCTGTTCGAGCAGGACCAGCAGGTGTGGCCGGCGGTCAAGAACACGCTCTGGCTGATGGCCTTCTTCGTCCCGCTCCAGGTCATCTTCGCGTTCGGGGTCGCGTTGATGCTCTCGCGCGCGCGACGCGGGATCGGGTTCTTCCGCACGGTCTTCTACCTCCCAGCGCTTGCCCCGACCGTGGCCGCGACGCTCGCGTTCGTCTACCTGCTGAACCCTGCGACCGGCCCCGTGAACATCGTTCTCGGCCACCTCGGTATCCAGGGCCCGCTCTGGTTCCACTCGCCCACGTGGTCGAAGCCGTCCCTGACCCTGCTCGGGCTCTGGGGGGTCGGGAACCTGATGATCATCTTCCTCGCCGCGGTGATCGACGTTCCGCGCCACCTCTACGAGTCGTCGCAGCTGGACGGCGCGGGCCCGCTCCAGCGCATCCGCTACGTGACGCTCCCCTCGATCAGCCCGGTGATCCTGTTCGCGGTCGTGATCGGCGTCATCGACAGCCTGCAGTACTTCACGCAGGCGTACGTCGCCGCCGGGGTCGCGCAGGGGCAGGCAGCCTCGGAGAGCGCGACTGACCTCGGCTACCCGGAGGACTCGACGCTCTTCTACCCGGTGCTGCTCTACCAGCAGGGATTTCGCTACTTCAACATGGGCTACGCGTCGGCGATGGCGATGCTCCTGCTGGTCGTCGCGCTCGCGGTCACGCTACTGATCCTGCGCAGCTCCCGGCTCTGGGTCTTCTACCAGGGAGCAGGACGCAGATGAGCACGGCCGCACCGGCCGTGGCGGGGCTCGAGCGGCGCAAGCCCCCGGCGGCCGTGCGTCGCAAGCGGCTCCTGATCTCGGTCGCCGATCACAGCCTGCTGATCGCCGTGTCGATCATGTTTCTCGCGCCGTTCTTCTTCATCGTGCTCACCTCGCTGATGACGAACGAGCAGGCGCTCTCGCCCAGGCTCTGGCCGAGCCCGTTCCGGTGGGCCAACTTCACGGACGTGTTCCACACGGCGCCGATCTGGCGCTACGCGCTGAACACGACGATCTATGCGGTGCTGGCGACCGTCGGCGTGCTTCTCTCGAGCATCCCCGTCGCCTACGCGCTCTCACGGCTGCGCTGGAAGGGCCGGGACGTCGCCTTCGTCTTCGTGCTGGTCGCCATGATGCTGCCCGTCCAGATCACGGTCATCCCGGTCTACGTCCTCTTCTCGAAGCTGCACCTGATCGGCTCGCTCTGGCCGCTGATCATTCCCAACTTCCTCGGCGACGCCTTCTCGATCTTCCTCCTGCGCCAGTTCTTCCTCACGATCCCCGAGGAGTATTCGGACGCGGCGCGGGTCGACGGCTGCGGTGAGCTCAGGATCCTCGTCTCGGTCTTCCTCCGCCTCGCGAAGCCTGCGATCGCGGCCGTTGCGCTCTTCGAGTTCCTCTTCTGCTTCAACGACTTCTTCGGGCCGCTCCTGTACACCAGCGAGAGCCCACAGCACTGGACGCTGTCGCTCGGCCTGGCGCAGTTCCGCACGATCTACCAGGTGCAGTGGAACCTGACGATGGCCGCGACGCTGCTCTTCATGGCGCCGGTGATCATCGTGTTCTTCCTCGCGCAGCGGGCCTTCGTCGAGGGCGTCACCCTGACCGGGGTGAAGGGATGAAGATCGCGGTCGTCGGCGGCGGCTCGACCTACACGCCGGAGCTCGTCTCCGGGCTCGCGGGTGAGCGCGAGCGCCTCGACGTGACGGAGCTCGTCCTCCAGGACATCGACCCCGAGCGGCTCGAGATCGTCGGCGGCCTCGCCGGGCGGATGCTGGCGCGGGCCGGGTTCTCGGGCGAACTGACCCTCACGGGCGATCTCGACAGCGCGCTCCACGGCGCCGACTTCGTCCTCGTCCAGATCCGCGTCGGGGGCCAGCAGGCGCGGCTCTCCGACGAGACCGTCCCGCTCGCGTGCGGCTGCATCGGGCAGGAGACGACCGGCGCAGGCGGCCTGGCGAAGGCGCTGCGCACGGTTCCCGTCGTGCTTTCGATCGCCGACCGGGCCCGCGAGCTCGCGGCCGACGGGGCCTGGATCGTCGACTTCACGAACCCCGTCGGGATCGTCACGCGGGCGCTGCTCGATGCGGGCCATCGCGCGGTCGGGCTCTGCAACGTCGCGATCGGGTTCCAGCGCACGGCCGCGCGCATGCTCGGCGTCGAGCCGGAGCGCCTCCTGATCGATCAGGTCGGGCTGAACCACCTGACCTGGGTGCGGGCCGTCCTCCTCGACGGCGCGGACGTCCTCCCGGAGCTGATCGGGAGCCACGGTGACGAGCTCGCCGGCTCGTCGCACCTGCCGCGCGAGGCGCTCGAGGAGCTCGGCGCTGTGCCCTCCTACTACCTCCGCTACTTCTACGCCCACGACGCGGTGCTCGCCGAGCAGCGCCGGGGCGTGCCGCGCGCCGCGGAGGTCGCGAAGATCGAGCGCGGGCTTCTCGAGCTGTACCGCGACCTAGAGCTGGCCGAGAAGCCGGCGCTCCTCGAACAGCGCGGCGGCGCCTACTACAGCGAGGCGGCGGTCGGGCTGATCGCGTCGCTCGTGGCCGGAAACGGCGAGGTGCACGAGGTCGACGTCAGGAACGAGGACACGGTGCAGGGGCTCGCCGCCGACGACGTGGTCGAGGTGCCGGCACGCGTCTCCCACGACCTCATCGAGCCCCTCCCCCAGAAGCCGCTCGCACCCGAGCTGCTCGGCCTCGTCCAGCACGTCGCGGCCTACGAGCGCCTCGCGGTGCGAGCGGCTCTCTCACGCGAGCCGGCAGACGCACGCATGGCGCTGCTCGCGCATCCGCTGATCGGGCAGTGGGACATCGCGAGCGAGCTGGCCGAGCTCCTGCGGGCGGCCAGCGAGGCTCCCGTATGAGCGGCGCCGCGCTTCTGGCCGTGGACGGCGGCGCGACGAAGACCGACCTCGCGCTCGTCGCCGCCGACGGAACGCTGCTCGCACTCGAACGCGGGCCGCTGAGCTCGCCGCACTACCTCGGCCTCGAGGGCTCCCTGGACGTGCTTGCTGAGCTGCTCGAGCGCGCGGCGGGCACCGCCGGAGTGCCGACCGACGACGGGCCCGTGACCGAGCTCGGCCAGCTGCTGATCGCCGGGGTCGATCTTCCCTCGGAGGTGCAGGAGTTCCACGACGCGGTCGGCGCACGCGGCTGGTCGACGAGAACGATCGTCGACAACGACACCTTCGCGATCCTGCGCGCCGGGACGGAGCAGGGCTGGGGCGTCGCCGTCGTCTGCGGAACCGGGATCAACTGCGTCGGCATCGCTCCCGACGGACGCCATGCGCGCTTCCCGGCGCTCGGCGCGATCACCGGCGACTGGGGCGGTGGCTACGACGTCGGCCTCGCTGCGGTCTTCGCGGCGGCCCGTAGCGAGGACGGGCGCGGCGAGCGGACGACGCTCGAGCAATCGGTTCCGGCCCACTTCGGGCTCGCGACTCCGAGCGAGCTGGCCGAGGCGATCCACCACGGCCGGATTCCCCAGAGGCGCCTCGGGGAGCTGCCGCCCGTCGTGTTCGCCGATGCGGCGCGGGACGGAGTGGCCGCCGAGATCGTCCAGCGCCTCGCCGACGAGGTCGTCGCGCTGGCCCGCGTCGCGCTCGAGCGGCTCGAGCTCACGCACGACCCCGTCGAGATCCTGCTCGGCGGCGGCCTGCTCAGGCCCGGAAACGGCACGCTCGAGGCCGCCGTCGAGACGGGGCTGCGCGAGGTCGGAGACTCGATCACCGTTCGCAACACCGAGTCTCCGCCGATCGTCGGGGCCGCCCTCCTCGGCCTGGACGAGCTCGGAGCCGGCGCCGAGGCCCAGGAGCGCGTCAGGCGCGAGCTCGACGACGCGGTCGCCGCCCTCGAGCCCGAAAGGCCGGCCGATGGCTGACGTCCGCTTCCTCCGGGCGACGAAGATGTACCCAGGCACCGACACGCCCGCGGTCGATGCGCTCGACCTCCACGTCGAGGACGGCGAGTTCATGGTCCTCGTCGGCCCCTCAGGCTCGGGCAAGACGACCGCGCTCCGCATGCTCGCGGGGCTCGAGGAGGTCGACTCCGGAGCGGTCTACATCGGCGAGCGGGACGTCACGTACGTCCCGCCGAAGAAGCGGGACGTCTCGATGGTCTTCCAGAACTACGCGCTCTACCCGTACATGACCGTGGCCCAGAACATCGGGTTCCCGCTCAAGATCGCCAAGGTCAGGAAGGACGTGCGGGAGCAGCGCGTGCGGGAGGTGGCCCGGATGCTCGGGCTCGAGCACTACCTCGAGCGGAAGCCCGGCCAGCTGTCCGGCGGCGAGCGTCAGCGCGTCGCGATGGGGCGCGCGATCGTCCGCGTGCCGAGCGTCTTCCTGATGGACGAGCCGCTCTCGAACCTCGACGCGCAGCTGCGCGTCCAGATGCGCGCCGACGTCGCGGCGCTGCAGCTCGAGTTCGGCGTGACGACGGTTTACGTCACGCACGACCAGGCGGAAGCGATGACGCTCGGACATCGGGTCGCCGTGCTCCGGGACGGGAAGCTGCAGCAGTGCGGGTCGCCGCGCGAGCTGTACGACCGGCCGACGAACACCTTCGTCGCCGGCTTCATCGGCTCCCCGACGATGAACCTCTGCCCGGTGCAGCTAGGGACGAACGGCGCGATCGCACTCGGCGAGACAAAGGTCGCGATCGACGAGGCGCTCGCCGGCGTGGCGCGCTCGAACGGGCGCGGCGACCTCGTCCTCGGACTGCGCCCGGAGTCACTCGAGGTCGGGCAGGACGGCGTGTCCGCCCGGGTCGAGATCGTCGAGGAGCTCGGCGCCGACGCGTACGTGTTCTGCGTAGCCGAGGTCGGCGGCGAGGAGCTGAAGCTCGTCGCGCGGACAAAGGCGCGGGACGTGCCTCGGCGTGGGGACCAGGTCGCGCTCAACCCGCGGCCGAACGAGGCGCACCTCTTCGACTCGGCCACCGGCGAGCGGCTGGAGGCGACGTGACGGCTCACGCCGCCCCCGGCGAGACGTTCCTCGCCGAGATCCGCGAACAGCCTCAGGCGCTGCTGCGCCTCGTCGAGCAGGCGCCCGCGTACGTGAAGGCTGCGCGGGCGGCGATCGAGCGCGGGCCGCACATCGTCCGGCTCGTCGGCCACGGCTCGTCCGACAACGCCGCGTCGTACGGCGTGTACGCGTTCGGCCTCGAGCCCGGGTGGACGGCCCTGCGGGACTCGATCTCGCTCTCCGTCTACTACGGCGCGAAGATCGACCTCGAGCGGTCGATCGTCATCGCGCTCTCCCAGTCCGGCCGCACGCCCGATGTCGTCGCCTACGTCGAGCGCGCCAGAGAACGAGGTGCGCTGACGATCGGAGTGACGAACGAGACCGACTCCGAGCTCGCGCGGGCAGCCGATCTGACGCTCCCGCTCGCTGCCGGGCCCGAGCACGCCGTCGCGGCCTCGAAGACGTACGTGAACCAGCTCGCGGCGCTCTTGCTGCTGGCGGGCGCAGTCGCAGGCAGAACGAGCGAGATCGTCGACCAGATCGGCCGGACAGCCGAGTCCATGGCCGAGGCGCTCCCCGGCTTCGAGGACGCTGTCGCCTCGGTCGCGGGCGCGTTCGCGTACGTCGGCCGCATGTTCGTGACCGGCCGCGGGATCGAGTTCGCAACCGCCCGCGAGATCGCGCTCAAGCTGACCGAGACCTGCCGCGTCGCAGCCGAGCCGCTGACCTCGACCGACCTCGCGCACGGCCCGATCGCCGCCCTCGATCCGCTGTTCCCCGTCTGGACGATCGCTTCGAAGGACGCGGCGCTACCGACGATCGTCGAGGCAGCCCGTAGAGCGCGCGACGCGGGCGCGACGCTGGTCGCCAGTGGCAACGCACACTCGGAGATCGCCGGCGCGGCGTATCGTCTCCCCGTTCCCGAGGCGCCCTCACCGCTTCTCTCACCGCTCCTCTCGGTCGTCCCCGGCCAGCTCTTCGCGGGCGCGCTCGCCTCGGCAAAGGGGCTCGACTCCGATCATCCAGCCGGCCTGACCAAGGTCACGCTGGCTCAGTGATGCAGGTCGCGCTCACCTTCGACACGGAGTTCCCGGGCCGGCCGAACCGGCCCGGCGGAGAGGACCGCATCCTCGAGACGCTCGCCTCCGAGCGAATCCGTGGCTCGTTCTTCCTCCAGGGCCGCTGGACGCGCGCGAATCCTGAGATCGCCCGGCGCATCGCCGCGGCCGGGCACCTGGTCGGCAACCACTCGAACTACCACGCCCCCATGGACGCGCTGTCCGACGAGTGGCTGCGTGACGACATCAAGAAGGCCGAGGCGACGATCATGGAAACGACCGGGGTCGACCCGAAGCCCTGGTTCCGCTGCCCGTTCGGCTCCGGGATGGACGACCCGAGAGTTCTGGCTGCGATCGAAGAGCTCGGCTACCGGCACGTGGGCTGGGACGAGGATCCGCGCGACTGGGACGACGGCCGCACGGTCGATGAGCTCGTCGCCGGAGTCGGGGCCGGAATCGTCCTCCTCCACGCCTGGCCGACGGTCACCGCCGATGGTCTCGGCCGAGTGATCGCCGGCCTGCAGGAACGTGGAGCCGAGTTCGTCGGGGTCGACGAGCTCGTCTAGCTAGCCGACTGCTGTGCGCAGCGCGGGAGTGCAGGTCGAGCGGCCGCGCTTCTCGAGATACTGCTGGTGGTAGTCCTCGGCCTCGTAGAAGGTCTGCGCAGGCTCGACCTGCGTGACGACCGGCCGCTTGTATCGCCCCTGCTGCTGCTCCTTCGAGCGGGTCGCGGTCTCGTGCTGCTCCTCGTCGTGGAAGAAGATCGCCGACCGGTACTGGTCGCCGATGTCCCAACCCTGGCGATTGAGCTGCGTCGGATCGTGCTTGTCCCAGAAGACCCGGAGCAGATCGTTGTACGAGAGCCGCTCGTCGTCGTAGGTGACCTCGACGACCTCTGCATGCCCTGTCCCGTGCGAGCACACGTCCTCGTAAGACGGATTCTGGGTGTGCCCACCCGAGTAGCCGACTCGGGTCTTCGTGACGCCGTCGAGCTGCCTGAACGCCGCCTCGACGCCCCAGAAGCAGCCCGCTCCGAACGTTGCCTTTCTCTCCACTACTCCTCCTCCAGTTTCAATGCCGCAGAGTTGATGCAGTACCGCTGCCCGGTCGGGTGCGGTCCATCCGGGAACACGTGCCCGAGGTGGCCTCCACAGTTGGCGCACAGCACCTCCGTGCGGGTCATCCAGTGGCTCGTGTCCGTCTCTTCCTCGACCGCGTCGTCGGTCGCCGGCGCGTAGAACGCCGGCCAGCCGCAACCCGAGTCGTACTTCGTGTCCGACCCGAAGAGCTCGGCCCCGCAGCCGGCACAGAGATACGTGCCGGGCTCGAAGACGTGGTCGTACTCACCTGTGAACGGACGCTCCGTACCCTTCTCGCGGAGCACACGGTACTGCTCCCGCGTGAGCTCGGAACGCCATTCCTGATCTGTTTTCTTGATCTTTGTCATCACCTGTTCAAACGTAGCGAAGGACGAAAAGTTCCCGGCCGCAAGTTCCCCCTTGACGAATCTGGACGCGTGTGAGAAGGTGCGGTCGTCAAGTCCTGCAGGCCTCCGGGTCGGCGGGACTTGGCACATGTAGGGCTCTTTTTAGTTGCAGATCGCGGCCATCTCGACGGGTTGCGGCATCGCCTGCTCGGCGGCCGCCTTCACGCCCTCGGCGAAGGTCGGGAAGACGTGGTGCATCGCGGCCAGGTCGTCGACCGTCCCCCCGAGCCGGAGCGCGAGCGAGAGGCCGTGGACGATGTCGCCCCCGTTCGGCGCGACGACGTGGAGCCCGATGACCCGTCTCGTTCCGGTCTCGTAGATGATCTTGTACAGGCCGCGCTTCTGCTCCTTGTACGACGAGCGCTGGACGTACTTGATGTCGTGCATGACGGCCTCGTGTTCGATCCCCTGGTCGCGCGCCTCCTGCTCCGTGAGGCCGACCGCGGCCAGCTCCGGCTCGGTGAAGATCGTGGTCGGCAGCACCGAATAGTCCGCCGGGGCCGGGTCTCGTCCGAACATGTCGTCGATCGCGATCCGCGCCTGGTACTGGGCGATCGGCGTGAACTGGTAGCGGCCCGTCACGTCTCCGGCCGCCCAGATCCCGTCGACGGAGGTGCGCATCAGCTCGTCGGCGAGGATGCCCGCGCGGTCGTGCTCGATCCCGAGCTCGTCGAGGTGCAGCGCCTCGACGTTCGGTGCGCGTCCCGAGGCGAGGAGGACCTTCGCAACGCGGATCTCCCTCGATCCGACCGCGGCCACGACCTCGTCTCCCTCGGGCCGAACGCTCGACACGGTCGACGAGAGGACGATCTCGACCCCGTCGTCCTCCTCGAGCGCCGCGTGCAGCACCGTTGAGGCCTGCTCGTCGGAGCGCGGCGAGATACGATCCGCGCCCTGGACGATCGTCACGCGTGAACCGAAGCGCGCGAAGATCTGCGCGAACTCGAGCCCGACCGGCCCGCCGCCGACGACGAGCAGCGACTCCGGGAGCTCGGTCAGCTCGAGAGCCGACACGTGGTCGATCCAGTCGATCTCGTCGATCCCGTCGATCGGCGGCACCGCAGTCCGCGAGCCGGTCGCGATCAGGATCCGGTCGGCGCTCAGCTCCTCGCCGCCGACCCGGACGGAGCCGGGCCCGAGCAGCTCGGCCTCGCCGTCGTACGTGTCGAAGGCGGCTTCCTGAAGGTCCGCCATCCACTTCGCGTCGCCCTTCTTGAGCGAGTCCTTGCGCGCCTTGACCCGCGCGAGGTCGAGCCGTGCAGGCCCGATGTCGATGCCGAGCTTCTCGGCGAGGCGGTTCACATCGTGGAACAACTCGGCCACGACGAGATAGGCCTTCGTCGGCTTGCAGGCCACGTTCGGACAGCTGCCGCCCCAACGGGTGCTCTCGACGAGCGCGACGCTCGCGTCGCACTGCTGGACGGCCTTCGCCGCCGCGTCGCGGGCCGCCGAGCCGGAGCCGAGCACGATCAGGTCGTAGTGGTTCACTCGAGTGCCTCCTTCCACATCCAGGCCGGGAGTCTCGCTCACAACGCGGGGAGGCTGAGCGCAAGAACTCAGCCGCCGGGGCATCCACTGGGACGAGCCGGGTGGTCCGGGCCTACGTGCAGGCTCGAGCAAGTGCGGCCTTGCCGCCGCCTGTTTCGGTCGGGAATCGCCCGGCTCGTACCATGTCCGGCATGCGTCCCGCCGCGACGGTGCTCGCGCTTCTGTTCCCGGCGCTCGCCGCCGGCTCGACCGCGGAGTGGGGACGCGGTGCCCCGCTTCCACTCGCGCGCGGCGAGGTCACGGCCGCTGTCGCGGACGGGCAGATCTTCATCGTCGGCGGCTTCACGGACGACGGCCGGAACTCGGCGCGCGTCGACGCGTACTCGCCGGGGCGGGACAGCTGGCGGCAGGTGCCCGATCTGCCGGTCTCGGTCGACCACGCGATGAGCGCCGGCTACCGGGGGAAGCTGTACGTCGCGGGCGGGTACGCGGCCGACCGCTCGCGCCTGGCGACGCTCTTCTCCTTCTCGAACGGTGCATGGAGGCGACTGCCTGCGATGCCGGAGGAACGGGCGGCCGCCGGAGCGGCGATCGTCCGGGGCAAGCTCTACGTCGTCGGCGGGGTGACCGCAGGCGCCTCGGGTGGGAGAGCGCTCGCGAGAAACGCGCTCGTCTACGACATCGCCCGCAGGCGATGGTCGTCCTTCCCCGGGCCGACTGCGCGCGAGCACCTCGGCGTCGCGGCCCTCGGTGGGCGCATCTACGCCGTCGGCGGGCGGCTCGCCGGCGCGGACACGAACCTGCGGCTGCTCGAGTCCTACGCCCCAGGGACGAGAAAGTGGCGGCGCCTGAAACCGGTCCCTGCGCGGCGAGGCGGCACGGGAGCGGCCGGCCTCGGGCGCTGGCTCGTCTCGGTCGGCGGCGAGACTCCGAGCGTCACGATCCGGGCCGTCTACCGCTACGACGTCCGACGGCGCCGCTGGTCGCGCCTCCCCGATCTCCCGACTCCACGCCACGGGCTCGGTGTGGCCGCCTTCGGCCACAAGGTGTACGCGATTGCAGGCGGGACGACACCCGGGCTCGCGGTCAGCTCGGCGAACGAGTCGCTGTCGATTCGATAGCGAGGCTCGCCACCTCGCGCCTTCCCGCCACGTCGTAGACGACGTCGACGCTGTCGTTCTGCCGGTACGTGCCCGCGATGCCGAGGAAGAGCGACAGCCAGCGCCAGAAGCCGAGCCGCCCCTCGCGGGCGAGACTCCGCTCGAACACGAGCTGCCGGCCCTCGACCCGGAAGTCGCGCCCGGCGCGCTGAGGAACGCCGTTGAGGAACACCTCGAACGGCTCACCGATCTCCGGAGGGAGCTCGACGACCGAGCGCTCAGACATGAGGCAGGAGACTCAATGTCGCTTCACGGACCCCACCTTCTTAGAATGCCAGCGCCCGTGCGCCGGAAGCTCCTCTCCGCCTGTCTGAGCCTCACGGCACTGGCGCTCGTCCTCACCGGGACGGCGCTCGCCGATGCTGGCAGAGCCTTCCCGCCGGCCGACTCGCCGAACGCCGGAGGGATTCGAGACCTCTACCTGGTCGTCCTGGTCGTAACGGGCGTGATCTTCGTCATCGTCGAAGGCGCGCTGATCCTGTTCGTCGTCCGCTTCCGAAACCGTGGCCGGACGCGGACAGCGGAGGGCCCGCAGATCCGCGGCCACACCCGGCTCGAGCTGATCTGGACGGCGATTCCGGTGCTGATCCTCGCCGCGATCATCAGCGTCGTCTTCTACAAACTGCCCGGGATCCAGGACGTGCCCGCGGCGGGCGCAGCCGGCCCGAGGATGACCGTCCACGTCGAGGGGCGCCAGTTCTACTGGCGCTACACGTATCCGAACGGCGCCGTGTCGATCAACCAGCTGGTCGTCCCGGCCCAGCGCCCGATCTACCTGGTGGTCACGGCACCGTCGTTCGACGTGATCCACAGCTGGTGGGTCCCGGAGCTCGCGGGGAAGATGGACGCGATTCCCGGCAAGGTGAACCACACCTGGTTCCAGGCGGACCACGAGGGGATCTACCAGGGGCAGTGCGCCGAGTTCTGCGGGATCGAGCACGCGATGATGCTCACGCAGGTGCGCGCGGTCTCGAACAGCGAATACGAGAGCTGGGTTGCGACGCAGCTCCACGTGAGCCAGAACATCGGGCAGATGACCTTCGAGGGCGCGTGCGCTCCCTGTCACGGCATGCAGGGCCAGGGCGTGATCGGCCCGGCGCTGAAGGGGAACGCGACGCTCGCCAACCCGCAGCAGCTCGCGACCCTGCTCGCGAACGGAAAGCGCAAGATGCCGCCCGTCGGCAAGGGCTGGACGCCGCAGGAGCTAGCGTCGCTCGTCGCCTACCTGCGGAAGGAGTTCGTCGGTGGCGGTTAGGGCCGAGCCCGTCTACCCGGTGCCGTGGTACCGCGGACGCTTCACGTCGTGGATCACGACCGTCGACCACAAGCGGATCGGGATCCTCTACCTGATCACGTGCCTGATCTTCTTCGGCGCGGGCGGGATCCTCGCCATCCTCATGCGCACGCAGCTCGCGCACACGAACGAGAAGTTCCTGTCGGCCGAGCACTACAACGAAGTGATGACCGTCCACGGGCTGACGATGGTCTTCCTCGTCATCGTCCCGATCCTGGCCGGTTTCGGCAACTTCCTCGTGCCGCTGATGATCGGCGCCAAGGACGTGGCATTCCCGCGGCTGAACGCCCTCTCGTATTGGCTCTTCCTCTTCGGCGGGATCGTGCTCTACGCGAGCTTCTTCGCCGACGGAGGCGCCGCTCAGACGGGCTGGACCCTCTACCCGCCGCTCTCGGAGCAGTACGCCGGCAACGGCGTCGACCTGGCCATCCTCTCGCTGCACGTCCTCTCGATCTCGTCGCTCGTCGGCGCGATCAACTTCATCGTCACGATCCACCGGCTGCGCGCACCCGGGATGACGTGGATGCGCGTGCCGCTCTTCGTCTGGTCGATCGACGTCTACGCGTGGATCCTCGTCATCGTCCTGCCCGCCCTCTCGGCCGGGCTCACGCTGCTCCTGCTCGACCGCCAGGCGGGAACGCACTTCTTCCAGCCAAATGAGGGCGGCAACGCGCTGCTCTTCCAGCACGTGTTCTGGTTCTTCGGGCACCCCGAGGTCTACGTGATGATCCTGCCCGTGATGGGGATCATCTCGGAGATCATCCCCGTCTTCTCGCGCAAGCCGATCTTCGGCTACACGGCGATCGTCTTCTCGACGGTCGCGATCGGGTTCTACTCGCTCCTCGTCTGGGCCCACCACATGTTCACGGTCGGCCTCGCGACCCCGCTCCTCGGCTTCTTCATGATCTCGTCGATGATCATCGCGGTGCCGACGGGGATCAAGATCCTCAACTGGCTCGCGACCACCTGGCGCGGAAACCTGATCTTCGACACGCCGATGCTGTTCGCGCTCGGCTTCATCGCGCTGTTCACGATCGGAGGGCTGTCCGGGATCTTCCTGGCCACGTTCCCGATCGACTGGCAGGCCCAGGACTCGTACTTCGTCGTCGCGCACCTGCACTACGTGCTCTTCGGCGGGTCGATGTTCGGGATCTTCGGCGGGCTCTACTACTGGTGGCCGAAGATGTTCGGCCGCAAGCTCGACGAGACGCTCGGGAAGTGGCACTTCTGGTTGCTCTTCATCGGCTTCAACCTGGCGTTCTTCCCGCAGCACCTGCTCGGGCTCGCGGGGATGCCGCGCCGGATCTACACGTACAGCCGCGGGTCGTGGGAGACGGACAACCTGATCTCCACGATCGGATCCTACGTGATGGGGGCCGCGATTCTCGTCTTCGTCGTCAACGTCGTCTGGACGCGGCGACGAGCGGGCGTGCGGGCCGGGAACGACCCGTGGCTCGGGGACACGCTCGAGTGGTACGCGACCTCGCCGCCTCCGCCGCACAACTTCGAGAAGGTTCCCTACGTGACGAGCGCTCGGCCATTGCGGGACCTGCGCAAGCGGCTCGAGGAGCGGCGCGTATGAGGCCAAGCCCCTGGCTCCGGCTGACCGCGCTCCTGGGAGCGGCCGGGACGCTGCTCGCCGTGGTCTCGGGCTCTGCCGGACTCGGGACCGAGCACCGCGTACTGGCCGCGCTCGCGTTGCCACCGCTGGCGGCCGTCGTTGCATCGGCCTGGGTCTCGTATCGACGGCTGCTCGATCCGTCGGTCGCTGCACTGCTCCTGTTCGGCCTCGCGGCCGCAGTGACTGCCCCTGGCCTCCACCTCGCCCTCGCGGCGCTGTCCTTCGCAGCCACGCTCGTCGTCGTCGCCCAATCCTGGCGCGGCACCCAACCCACTTTGCAACACAGTGTTACTAAGTCCTTTGGGGGGACTGTTCGCGACTACGTGACGCTGACGAAGCCGCGGATCATGTCGCTCCTCCTGCTCACGGGGCTCTGCGGGATGATCGTCGGCGCCGGGAGCCTGCCTGCGCTCTGGCTCGTGGCGACGACGATGCTCGGGCTCGCGCTCGCGTGCGGTGGAGCGAGCGCCCTGAACCACGTGCTCGACGCCGACATCGATCGGCTGATGGGCAAGCGCACTCGGTCGCGGCCCGTCGCCGCGGGACGCATCTCAGCGTCATACGCACTCGAGTTCGGGCTCGCGCTCTCCGCGCTCTCGTTCGTTCTCCTCGCCGGGATCGTCAACGTGCTGACGGCGCTGCTGGCGCTGTCCGGGATCCTCTTCTACGTCCTCGTCTACACGAAGCTCCTGAAGCGGTCGACACCGCAGAACATCGTCATCGGAGGCGCGGCCGGTGCGATCCCGCCGCTCGTCGGGTGGGCCGCCGCGACCGGAGACCTGACGCTTCCCGCGCTCGTCCTGTTCGCAGTCGTCTTCCTCTGGACCCCGCCGCACTTCTGGGCGCTTGCGCTCCTGATCAAGCGCGACTACGCGAACGCGGGCGTGCCGATGCTGCCGGTCGTGCGCGGGGAGCGCGAGACCGTGAAGGAGATCCTCCTGTATACGGCCGCCCTCGTCGCGTTCACGCTCGCGCCGGTGCTCTGGGGCCAGTTCGGGCTCGTCTACCTCGTCGCCGCCGCGGTGCTCGGCGCCGGCTTCCTGGGCCTCGCGTGGAACCTGCGGCGTGAGCGAACGCCCGCCCGGGCCGCGCTGCTCTTCCACTACTCCCTCGCGTACCTCGCGCTGCTCTTCGTCGCGATGGCGATCGATACGGTGATCGCATGAGCGACCGCGCGCCGGAGGCCTACTTCCCGCCCCGCGAGCCGACGATGGAAGAGGCCGCGAGCAACACGCTGTTCGGGCTCGCCCTGTTCGGAATCGCGCTTTTGCTGTTCGGCGCGGTAATCGGGCTCGCCTTCGTCTACCTGGCGCTCGACTAACCGGCTACCAGCCGTCTTCGAGCAGCGCGCGCACCTCCTCAACGCCTACTTGCCAGACGCGGATCATGTCCTCGTCGGAGTGCTGGTACACCCCGCCGAACGAGCCGTCGCCCATGAGCTTCCGGAACTCGGCCGGGTCGTGCACCGGCGGATCGGCCGGCGGCTTGCTCTCGGCGGGAAGCTCGACGCCCTGGAGGCGCGTCCAGGGGAAGTTCTCCATCCAGGACGCGTGCGAGCCGACGGGATCAACCGAGCGGACGACGTCCATCACGCGCGGGCTGTTCCACCAGTCGTGGTAGCGGACGCGGGCCTCGAGATGCTTCGCTCCCCACTGAGACGCCGCCGCGCGGGCGGGTGTGTTGCCGCCGTGGCCGTTCACGAGCAGGATCCGGCGGAAGCCCTGGCCGGCGAGCGAGTCGAGCAGGTCGGTGACGACCGTGAGGAAGGTCTCCACGCGCAGCGTCGGGCTGCCCGGGTACGCGGCGAAGCGCGGCGTGATCCCGTACGGCAGCACGGGGAACACCGGCACGCCGAGCGGCTCCGCCGCCTCGACGGAAACGCGCTCGGCGAGGATGTTGTCGGTCGCCAGCGACAGGTATGCGTGCTGCTCGGTCGACCCGAGCGGCAGGACGATCCGGTCGTCGCGCCGGAGGTAATCCTCCAGCTGCATCCAGTTACAGTCCTGAACCCTCATGGCGCACGAGCCTAACGGCATCTTCCTGGCCAGGCCCGAGACGATCGCCAACGGCAGGCGCCTGGCCGTCAAGGACCTGTTCGACACGGCCGGGTTGACGACGACCTACGGGTCGATCATCTATGCGGACCACGTGCCGGAGCGCAGCGCGGAGGCCGTGACGCGCCTCGAGGCGGCGGGGTACGCGAACGTCGGCAAGACGAACCTGCACGAGTTCGCGTACGGGATCACCTCCGTGAACCCGCACTTCGGGACGGTGCCCAACCCGCGGTCTCCGGGACGCATGGCCGGAGGGTCGAGCGGAGGCTCGGCCGCGGCGATCGCCGCGGGCTTCGCCGAGTGCGCGCTCGGCACCGACTCGGGCGGCTCGATCCGGATCCCCGCGGCGTGCTGCGGCATCGTCGGCTTCAAGCCGAGCTACGGGCTCGTGTCGCTCGACGGTGTCTTTCCGCTCGCGCCGAGCTTCGACCACGCCGGGCCGATGGCGGCCTCTGTCGCTGAGTGCGAGGAGATGCTGCAGGCGCTCGCCGAGGGCTACGAGCCCGTGCGGCTCGAGTCGCTCGACGAGCTGGAGGTCGGCGTCGCGTGGCTCGACCGGGCGGATCCTCTCGTGCAGGCGCGCGTCTGCGACGCGGCGGAGCTGTTCCCGAGGCGACGCGAGATCGACCTTCCACTCGCGGAGCGGATCGGGCCCGTGTTCATGCGCGAGGCCGCCGACGTCCACCGCGAACTGTTCGCCGAGTTCGCCGATTCCTACGGCGACAACGTGCGGACGAAGATCGAGCGCTGCCTGACCGTGACCGACGGCGAGTACGAGGCCGGGCTGCGCGCCAGGGAGGAGATCGCGGAGCGAGCAGAGCAGGGCCTGGAGGGCCTCGACCTCGTCCTGACGCCGACGCTCGGCTTCGTCGCGCCAAAGCTTCCCGTGGACGACCTCGAGATCCGCGCGGACACGATCCGGCTCACGATCCCGTTCAACTCGCTCGGCTGGCCGGCGCTGGCACTCCCGTGCGGCCCGGCCGAGGACGGGTTGCCGGCGTCACTGCAGATCGCAGGCCGGCCGGGCTCGGACGCGCTCGTCCTGGCGGCGGGGAAGCTGGTCGAGTCCCGGCTCTAACAGCGGGGCGCCTCGGAACCCTCCGACGCGTGAATCGTCACGGGGGCGCTCTCGACCCACCGGCCGCCCTTCGCCGTCCGCGAGAAAGCCGTGAAACCGATCGCTCTGGGACGGTCCTTGCCCGCGATCGCATACAGGTCGAGGTTCACCCAACCGCCCTTTCGCACGAGGGCTTCGCGGAACGGGCTCCTCCGCGGATCGGCCATCAGCGTGAAACTCCCGTTCGCAGCGGTGCGGGCCGAAGCGACCTCAGCGCTCGACCGGACGTCCCCGAAAAAGGCAGCGACACGCGCTCTGGCCGGCCTGCAATCCGGCCCCAGGACCCGCCCGGTGACGAGGACGGAAGCAGCAGTGTCGAAGTTCGCTCGAGCCTTCGAGACGTAGTCGAAGCCGAGGACGCCGACCTGGAACCCCGCGTAGCTTCCGTCGGGGCCCAACGCGCGAAAGACCACGGGCCGATAGCTGTCTCGGGCGATGCCGATGCGCAGGACGAGGCCGCCGCCCTTCGTCAGCTCGAGCCAGTACACGGGCCTTCCGTGCCACTGACCCTGCCCGACGATGCGGGCCTGGCCGTTCGCGAGCGCCTGCTTGTAGAACGCGGCACCCTCCAGGAGGCCCGGGAAGAAACTGAACTCGTCCTCGGCAGCCGCAGTCGTGTAGTCGCCCAGCACCTTGCCGTCACTGCGGCTCACCACACGGACGAGCTCCGCACGCTTGTCATAGAAGCTCTCCGTGACGATGCTCGGAAACGTGCGTCCGCCGCGCGTCATGTCGGTCTGCATCGTCATGTGGGCCACCGGCCCGCTCGAGTCGATCGCCGCGAGCGCCCGGTCGAGGACGCTCCCCCTCCCACCGCCGCCACGGTCCCACGGTGCGGCGAGGATGAGGACGAAGATCGCGCCCGCAACGAGCGCCACCGCGCCGACCGCCCGGAACGGCTGCAACTGGCGCGGCGCGTTCTCGGTATCGGACACCGCGTCGGCGATTGCAAGCAGCTCCGGCTCGTCACGGAGCAGGTCCAGGACTTCACGGTCGCGCATGCTCATGGCTCGATGCCCCTTTCGCTCAGGTCGGCGCGCAGCTGCTCGAGGGCGCGCACGAATCTCATCTTGGCGGCCGCCTCCGTGAGGCCGACCTCGACGCCGATCTCCGCGAACGTCAGGCCCCGGACGAGCTTGAGCAGGACGACCTGCAACTGCCCGCCCGGCAACGAGGCGAGCGCCTCGCGAAGGGCTCCTGCGACCGGCTCGTAGTCGGACGAGCTCCGTCTCGGCAGCATCGCAGCCAGGCGGCGCTCACGTCCACGTCGACGGGCCTCGTCGGCGAACCGCCGCTTCGCGACCGCGTACAGCCAGACGAGGACGGGCGGGTCGCCCGGGCGCTCGGCCGGCAGGGACGAGGCGGCCGCCGCGAAGACGTCCTGGGTCAGCTCCTCCGCGCGCGCGGGATCGCCCAGGCGCCGACGGAAGTACCCGTAGACGTGCCCGTAGTGGCGTCGAAAGGCGCCTTCTGCGGCTCCGTTCACACCCTCTTTCTCGCTCAGAGCGTCAGAAAGTAACGATGTCAGCCGACCGCGCGCTGAGCCGCGGCCTCGTACACCGCGTCGCGGCCGAACTCGTCGAGCTCGGCGGAGAGGAGGTCGCTGCCCGTCACACGCTCGTGCGGCGGGGCGCACGGCTCGCCGTCGACGGCGATTGCGGTCAGCTCGTCGGCGTCGTCCTGCAGGAGCTCGACGTCCCGGTCGAGACGCGAACGGAGCCAGCCTGCGAGGAGCGACGCCTCGGCGACGGGCCCGCGCACGTACAGGCTGCGCACGTCGCCGACTCCCGGCCAGAGGCCTGCGAGCACGCCGCGCCACTGCTCGGTCCGGCGCCAGGCGATGTCCGAGCAGGCCGTCCGCTCGAACGGAAGCTCCGAGTAGGCCTGCGGCGTGTCAGGCCACTCGTTCGAGTCGTAGATCAGCCGGTCGCAGACGTCGATCAGCTGATCGGCCTCCGGTTGTCCGAAAGGTGGCCGCCCGCGCCAGCGCAGGAACACGGGGAGCCCCGGCACGAGCAGCGGGTTGACGATGCTCGCGGCGGCGCGGCTGCTCAGCCCGCGCAGTCGCAGCTCGATCACCTCGGCCGCGATGTGCCGGCGCCGCTCGCGGAGCGGGAACGCGAGCATGGAGACCCTTGCGTCGATCCCGTCCGCGGCCCCCGGGTCGGGGAAGAGCAGGATCCCGCGCGAAGGATGGCGCTCGCCGAGCCCGGCCAGGGTCTCGACGGCCACGTCCTCCCACTCGCGCGGCACCCAGGCGAGGTGGGTCATCACACTGGTCCGGAGGTCGGGCCCGAGCGTCTCGCTGGCCGACTCTTCGCGCAGGCGGCAGAGCGCCTGGACGACGTCCGCGACCTCGACGTCCTCGTCCGACCACTCGACCGCGTGCACGGCTGTGCTCAATGTCGCAGCCACTCCCTGCCGTCGTGGCTCATCAGCTCCTCGGAGCCCGCAGGCCCCCACGTGCCGGCGGCGTAGTTCGGGAAAGCCGGATGATCCCGAGCCCAGCCGGCGACCACCGCGTCGACGAGCGACCATTGCTCATCGACCTCGTCCGAGCGCGTGAACAGCGTCTGGTCGCCGAGCATGGCGTCGAGGAGCAGCCGCTCGTAGGCCTCGGGGAGCTCCGTGCGGAAGGCTCCGCCGTAGAGGAAGTCCATGTGCACGGTGCGGATCTGCATGCCCTGTCCCGGCACCTTGGCGCCGATCGCGAGGGACACGCCCTCGTCGGGTTGGACATGGACGAGCAGCAGGTTCGGCTGCAGCTCCTCGGTCGTCGCGTCCTCGAACGGCGGATGCGGAGCCCTCTTGAACTGAATGCCGATCGTCGTCTCGCGTCGCGCCAGCCGCTTGCCGATGCGTAGATAGAACGGCGTGTCGGCCCAGCGCCAGTTGTCGATGCAGAGCTTCGCCGCGACGAAGGTCTCGGTCATCGAGGCCGCGTCGACGCCGTCCTCCTCGCGGTAGCCGGGCGCCGCTTTGCCCTCGATGTAACCCGGGCCGTACTGGCCGCGGACAACGTGCCTCGGGGCGGGCGTGCGGATCGCCTTCAGCGCCTTGACCTTCTCGTTCCGCACCGACTCCGCGGCGAAGTCGATCGGCGGCTCCATCGCGGTCAGCGCGACGAGCTGGAGGGCGTGGTTCTGGAAGATGTCCCGGATCGCCCCCGCGTGCTCGTAGTACGCGGCGCGGCCCTCGACGCCGAGTGTCTCGGCGACCGTAATCTGGACGTGGTCGACGAACTGGCGGTTCCAGATCGGCTCGAAGATGCCGTTCGCGAACCGCAGGGCGAGCATGTTCTGGACCGTTTCCTTGCCGAGGTAGTGGTCGATGCGGAAGACCTCTTCCTCGGTGAAGTGCTCGCTGATCAGGGAGGTCAGCTCGCGCGCGGAGGCGAGGTCGTCGCCGAACGGCTTCTCGACGATCAGGCGCATCCAGCCTCCGGACTCCCGGCGCTCGCCCAGCTCTCGGACGATCGTGGGCATCGCTTGCGGCGGAACGGCGAGGTAGTAGACGCGGTTCCCGCGTGTGCCGCGTTGATCGTCGAGCTCGTCCAGGAGCCCGGCGAGATTGTTCTCCCGGCTCTCGTCGGCGAAGTCGAGCGAGATGTACCGCGTCGCCTGGGCCAGCCGGTCCCAGACGTCCTGGTCGAAGTCGTCGCGGCCGAACTCTCGGATGGCGTGCTCCATCTGGCCGCGGAACTCGTCGTCCGTCCACTCCGAGCGCGCGGCGCCGACGATCGCGAAATTCTCGGGCAGGAGCTTGCGGCTGGCGAGCGCATAGAGCGCGGGGAAGATCTTGCGGTGCGTCAGGTCGCCGGAGGCGCCGAAGACGACGAGCACGCAAGGCTCCGGCGTGCGTCGAGGCCCGAGCCCCTCGAGCAGCGGGTTCTCAGCAACCCGAGCCTCGGTCATTCCAGCCCTGTCCCGTGCCTGGCACCGGGCGTGTCTCGAATGGACATGGCCAACACTTCGTCGACGGCTAGCTCACGCCCATTGCCGGTGAGCAGACATGGCCAACGCGGACATGTTGGGTGCCTGGCACCGGACATGTCCGCTGTCATGGCTTCGACTTGACGGCGTGGCCGCCGAACTGCTGGCGGAGCGCGGCATCGATCTTCGCGGCGAACGACTCGTCCTGGCGCGAGGCGAAACGGGCATAGAGCGCGGCGGAGATGACCGGCACCGGCACGTCCTCGTTGATCGCCTCGAAGATCGTCCAGCGGCCCTCTCCGGAATCGTCGACGTAGCCCGCGATGTCCGCGAGTGCGTTCCCGTGCTGGTCAAGAGCGTCGTGCAGGAGCTCGAGGAGCCACGAGCGCACGACCGAGCCATACCGCCAGATGCCGGCGATCTGCTCGAGGTCGAGCTCGAACTCGGACGCGTTCAGCACCTCGAACCCCTCCGCGTACGCCTGCATCAGGCCGTACTCGATGCCGTTATGGACCATCTTCACGAAGTGCCCCGCTCCGGAAGGCCCGACGTGAGCCCAACCGTCGGCCGGCGCGAGTGTCTCCAGCACGGGCTGGATGCGCGCGACCGCCTCGTCGGGCCCGCCGGCCATCAGGCAGAAGCCCTCCTTCAGGCCCCAGATCCCACCCGAGACGCCGACGTCGAGGAAGTGGATCCCGTGCTCGGCCGCCTCCGCGTTCCGGCGCTGCGAGTCGTGGAAGTTCGAGTTTCCGCCGTCGACGAGCACGTCGTCACGGTCCAGGATCCCGATCAGCTCACGAGTCGTGTTCTCCGTGATCTCGCCCGCCGGGATCATCATCCAGACCACCCGTGGCGGTTCCAGCTGTAGGGCGAGCTCGTCGAGCGACGACGCCGTCGACTCCACCTGCGGGTCGTAGGTCATCACCTCGTGCCCCTCGCCGCGCAACCGCTCCGTCATCCCGGAGCCCATTCGTCCGAGGCCGACCATGCCGAGCTTCATAGATCCTCCAGTCTCACACGGCAAACCTTCCGTCCGCGTTCCTTCAACGATTCGAGGTCGCCCACCGCTTGTGCCGCGATCAGCTGCCGGAAGCCGAAGTCCTTGCCCGGAATCGCCAGCTCCTCGCCGAGGTCGTCCACGACCTGGATCGCGAGCACGCTGTTCGGCCCGCCCTTGTGCAGCTGTCCGGTCGAGTGCAGATACCGCGGCCCGAGGCCCTTCGTCACGACGCAGCCGGTTTCACGCGCGCGGGCGACGAGCGGATCGAGCTCGCCCTCGCGGTCGGGGTCGATGAACGCCTGGATCGTGATGTACTGCGGAGGCTCGGCCTCCGACAGCAGCTCGTCCAGTGACCCTTCCGGACCCGTCCCGGGACCAGGTCCCGGGGCATGGCCCGAAGAGAGAATCTCGAAGGTCTTGTCCTTGGCCGCCTGCACGTCCGGCTGGTTGAACGGATCGATGCCGAGGATCGAGCCCGCCACGGCCGTCGCGAACTCCCAGCGGACGAACTCGGCGCCGAGGTCGTACGGATCGTCGAGCCGCACGCGCCCATGCTGGCGGTCCGATCCGCCCTCGAACGACTCGCCGGGCGCAGGCACAAGGCCCTTCCCGTCCTTGCCGGTCGACTCGGCGAGCAGCTGCTCGGCCCAGAGCCCGAATCCGCCCGGCGTTTCGTCGATGCAGACCTTGTCGCGCCCCTCGCTCCAGTTCTCGCCAAGCTCGAGCCCGAACTGGAAACCGGGATTCTCCTCGCCGAGGCGACACCACCCGGCCATCGCGTCGGCCCGCTCCAGGAGCATTCGAGCATCGACATCGACCAGCACGGCCGGCACGACCCCGAACGGGGACAGCGCCGAGTAGCGCCCGCCGATCGTCGGCTCGCCGTGGACGACCCAGAGGAAGTCGCGCTCGCGGGCGAACTGCTCGAGCTCGGTGCCGGGATCGGTGATGGCGGCGAACGAGCCCCCGTCCTGGTCGAGGAAGTAGTCGAGCTGGGAGCGCGTCTCGAGCGTCGTGCCCGACTTCGACGCGGCGATGAACAGCGTGCGGTCGAGGTCGAGTTGCTCCTGAAGGCGCCGGATCGCGCTCGGATGCGTCGTGTCGAGCACGTGCAGCCCGTTCGCCGCGAACGTGCGGCGGATCACCTCGGGTGCCAGGCTCGAGCCGCCCATGCCGAGCAGGACGACCTGCTCGAAATCGCGGGGGAGCGCCTCCAGCTCGTCGATCCGCTCGAGCATCCGGGCGGGCTCGTCGAGCCAGCCGAGCCAGTGGCCCTCGTCGGTTCCCGTCCAGACGGTCGGGTCGTGGGCCCAGATCCGGTCGACGAGCTCGATTGCCTCCAGCGAGCTCACGAGAGGAACTCCAGCACGAGCCGATCGAATTCTTCGGCGCGCTCCATGCTCGGCACGTGTGCCGTGCCGGCGATCGTCTCCCGGCGGGCGTTCGGGATCTCGGCCTCGAGACGGGTCGCGATGTCGAGCATCTCGGGCCGGTCGAGCTCGCCGACGAGAATCAGCGTGGGGACCGTGATCTCGCCCAACCGCTCGCCCCAGTCCTCGGCCAGCGGCCGGTGCTCTCCCTCCTCGCCGCCCTCCTGCCAGACCTCGATCGCGCGCCGCTGCATCTCGCCGACCTGTCGGCGTACCTCGGGGTCGACCTCGTCCGGCGAGCGGAACGGCCCGTCGACCCACATGCGCAGGTTGACCTCGACCGCCTCGTCGACGTCGCCGCGCTCGAGCGCCGCCTCCTCTTCCGCCCAACCCGCCTTCGTCTCGTCGCTCATCTCGTAGCCCCGCAGGCCCGGAGCGACGAGCACGAGGCGCGAGACGAGCTCAGGGCGTGCGATGGCCGTCTCCATCGCCACCGATCCGCCGAGCGAGACGCCGACGAACGCGGCCGGGCCCAGCTCGAGGCCCTCGAGGAGGTCGACCAGGTCGCCCGCGAGTGAGAACGTCCCGACCGCGGGCGGCGATTGCCCGAACCCCCGCATGTCGAAGCGGACGACCCGGAACCGCTCCGAGTAGGCCGCCCACTGCGGTTCCCACATGCGGCTGTCGGCGATGCCTTCGTGGAGCAGCACGACCGGCGACCCCGCACCGGCCTGCTCCAGGTAGAGGTCGCTCACGCCGCCGCGAGCTGGCCGCGCTTGGCGGCGATGCCGTCGAGGAGCTCTGTGAACGAGTCGATGAACTTCTGGACGCCCTCGCGCTCGAGCGTATCGGTGACGTCGTCGTAGTCGACGCCGGCCGCGGCGACCTGCTCGAAGACCTGCCTCGCCTCGTCGATCCCATCCTCGAGCGTGAGCGCGACCTCGCCGTGATCCTGAAAAGCCTCGATCGTCTCGCGCGGCATCGTGTTCACGGTCCCAGCGCCGATCAGCTCCTCAACGTAGAGCACGTCGCGGTACTCGGGGTTCTTCGTCGAGGTCGAGGCCCAGAGGCACCACTGCGGCGTCGCGCCCTTTTCCACGAGCGCGTCCCAGCGGTCGCCGGAGAAGATCTCGTTGTAGTTCTGGTACGCGAGCTTCGCGTTCGCGACGGCGAGCTTCCCCTTCAGCTCGGGATGCCCGGTTTCGTCGAGCCGCCGGTCGGCCTCGGTGTCCACGCGCGAGACGAAGTAGCTCGCGACGGAGCCGACCGTCGACAGGTCGCCGCCCGCTTCGGCTAGGCGCTCGAGACCGCGGATGTACGCCTCGGCGACCTCGCGGTGGCGCTCGAGCGAGAAGATCAGCGTCACGTTGATGTTCCGCCCGCGCGCGATCATCTCCTCGATCGCCGGCAGCCCGGGCGCGGTCGCCGGGATCTTCACGTAGAGGTTCGGTCGCTCGACCCAGTCGTGGAAGCGCGCGGCCTCCTCGATCGTCGCCGACGTGTCGTAGGCGAGGTTGGGATCGACCTCCATCGAGATGTAGCCGTCCTTGCCGTCGCCCTCGTCCCAGACCGAGCGGAAGAGGTCGCAGGCCTCCTCGATGTCGGTGATCGCGAGCTGCAGGAAGATCTCCTTCAGATCGTCTTCGTTGGCGAGTACCTCTCGGAGCTGGTCGTCGTACCACTCGCCCTCTGACATCGCCTTCTGGAAGATCGTCGGGTTGGACGTGACCCCGGTGAGCGCGTCCTCGTCCATCCAGCGTGCGAGGTCGCCCGACTTGAGCCAGCCGCGCGACAGCGAGTCGATCCAGACCGATTGGCCGAGCTCCGCGAGCCCGTGAAGCCGTGACTTAGGCATCGCTTGCGATGCCGCCTTCAGGACGCTCGGGCTTCGCCCGGGCGTCCGTCGGAAATGACCGGTCGAACCGATCGAACTCAAGACGTTCACGCAACTTAGCCATGCGTCTTCTCCATCTCCTCGATCTTCTGCAGCCTACGTACGTACCTCTCTCCTCCGTCGAAGTTCGCACCCAGGAACGTGCGCACGAGCTCGCCGGTGAGCTCCTCGCCCACGACCTCAGAGCCGATGCAGAGCACGTTCATGTCGTCATGCTCGACGCCCTGGTGGGCCGAGTACGTGTCGTGGCAGATCGCGGCGCGGATACCCGCGAGCTTGCTGGCCGCGACCGACGCGCCAACGCCCGAGCCGCACACCAGCACTGCGCGTTCGGCTGCGCCGCTCTGAATCGCCTCGCCGACCTCTCGAGCCTTGTCCGGATAGTCGATCCTCGGCTCGGGGGCGTCCGTCCCGAAATCGATCGGCTCGTGGCCCGCACGGACCACTTCTTCGAGCACGCGTTCCCGCAGCTTCACGCCGCGATGGTCGAAGGCGACCGCGACCCGCATCGAGCGGTTACGTTACCTGGATGGAAGGCTCCGAACTCTGGCGTGAGCTCGGTCAGCAGCTGCGCATCGACTCCATCCGCGCGGCGGCGGTCACGAAGTCGGGCCATCCGACCTCGTCGATGTCCGCGGCCGACCTGATGGCCGTGCTGCTCGCGAAGTACCTCCGGTACGACTTCGGCGCGCCGGAGGATCCGCGCAACGACCACCTCGTCTTCTCCAAGGGGCACGCGTCGCCGCTCCTGTACTCGATGTACAAGGCCGCGGGCGCGATCACGGACGAGGAGCTGCTCACGTTCCGCAAGTTCGGGAGCCGGCTCGAGGGGCACCCGACTCCGGTGCTGCCGTGGGTGGACGTGGCGACCGGCTCGTTGGGCCAGGGGCTGCCGTACGGCGTCGGGATCGCGCTCGCGGGCAAGCGGCTCGACAGGCTCCCGTACCGCATCTGGGTGCTTTGCGGCGACAGCGAGATGGCCGAGGGCTCGATGTGGGAGGCGTTCGAGCACGCCTGGCACGAGAAGCTCGACAACCTGATCGCGATCATCGACGTGAACCGGCTCGGCCAGCGCGGCGAGACGATGCACGGCTGGGATCTCGACTCGTACGCGAAGCGGGCCGACGCTTTCGGCTGGCATGCGATCGAGATCGACGGCCACGACGTGGAGGCGATCGACGCCGCCTACGCCGAGGCTCTCGGGACGACGGGCGTGCCGACCGTGATCGTGGCGAAGACGATCAAGGGCAAGGGCGTGAAGGCGGTCGAGAACAAGGACGGCTTCCACGGCAAGGCGCTGGACGATCCCGAGGCCGCGATCGAGGAGCTGGGCGGCATCCGCAACATCACGATCGACGTCGCCAAGCCCGAGCTCGACGGCGAGCCGCATCGGTTCGAGCACGGCACGCTCGAGCTCCCGTCGTACGAGCTCGGCGAAGACGTCGCGACGCGGAAGGCGTACGGCGACGCGCTCAAGGCGCTCGGCGACGCGCGCGGAGACGTGGTCGCGCTCGACGGGGAGGTCTCGAACTCGACCTACGCAGAGATCTTTCGCAATGCGCACCCGGACCGTTACTTCGAGATGTACATCGCCGAGCAGCAGATGGTCGCGGCGGCGGTCGGGATCCAGGTGCGCGGGTGGAAGCCGTTCGCCTCGACGTTTGCAGCGTTCTTGACGCGCGCGTACGACTTCGTTCGCATGGCGGCGATCAGCCGCGCGAATCTGAAGCTCGTCGGCTCGCACGCAGGAGTCTCGATCGGCGAGGATGGGCCGTCCCAGATGGCGCTCGAGGATCTCGCGGCCTTCCGGGCGGTGCACGGCTCGACGGTGCTCTATCCGAGCGATGCGAACCAGACCGCAAGGCTCGTCGAGGCCATGGCCGACCTGGACGGGATCGTCTTCCTGCGCACGACCCGTGCGAACACGCCGGTCCTGTACGGGGCCGACGACGAGTTCCACGTCGGCGGCAGCAGGGTCGTTCGGTCCTCTGACGGCGATGAGGTCGCGCTGATCGGCGCAGGGATCACGTTGCACGAGGCGCTGAAGGCCGCGGACGCGCTCGCGGAGGAGGGCGTCGGAGTGCGCGTGATCGACCTCTATTCGGTCAAGCCGGTCGACGCGGAGACGCTTCGCGCCGCGGCCGAGGCGACCGGCGGCCGGTTCGTGGTCGCCGAGGATCACTGGCCCGAGGGCGGGCTGGCGGAGGCAATTCTGTCGGCGTTCTCCGATTCCGACGAGCGCCCCAGGGTCGTTCACCTTGCGGTTCGCGAGCTGCCCGGCTCGGGGACTCCGGCCGAGCTGCTCGCGGCGGCCGGGATCGACGCCGACCACATCGCCGCGGCGGCGCGCGAGCTGGTCGCGAGCACGGTCGGCGCCACGAGCTGACCGAGCGGGCCAGACCCCTGTACATCCCCACCCGGGTGGGGAAGAAGAGTTCCACCCGCCACCCGCGAGGAGCGTAACCGCCCAACGCGAACGCGTCTGAGCCGAAAGCGCGCCGAATTTGGGCCTGCGGCGACCTCTACGCTGTGCCCATGGCCGTCGTCACGGCAACCAACCTGCGCAAGGAGCTCTCCGGCGAGCCGCTCTTCGACGGCGTCTCGTTCAAGGTCGAGCGCCGCGACCGCGTCTCCCTTTCCGGCCCGAACGGCGCCGGCAAGACGACGCTGCTCCGGCTCCTCAACGGCGAGACCGAGCTCCACGGCGGCACGATCTCGATGGCCAAGGGCACGCGCATTGCGCTCCATGACCAGCGCCCGCCCGCCGAGAGCGCGGCCACCCTGCGCGACTACGTCCTCTCCGGCGCCGCCGACCTGACCGCCGCAGAGCGCGAGCTCCGCCGACTCGAAGACGCCATGTCCGCCGGCGACCACGAGCCGGCGACGCTCCGCAGCTACGCCGAGACCCAGGCGCGCCTCGAACACGCGGGCGGCTACGCCTGGCGCGAGCGGCTCGACTCCGTCACGCGGAACCTGGGCTTCACGACGAACGACCTCGACCGGCCGCTGTACAGCTTCTCGGGCGGCGAGCTGACTCGCGCCTCGCTCGCCCGCGCACTCGGCGGCGACCCGGACCTCCTGCTCCTCGACGAGCCGACGAACCACCTCGACGTGGCGAGCCTCGAATGGCTCGAGCGTGAGCTCCAGTCGATCGACGCCGGAGTCGTCCTCGTCGCGCACGACCGCTGGTTCCTCGAAGCGGTCACGAACGCCGTCCTCGAGCTCGAAGCCGGGCGTTCGACCTACTTCGCGGGCCCCTGGCACAACTGGCGCCGTGAGAAAGCGGCACGCCTCGCCGCAGCCACGACCGCAGCCGGCCGCATCGACGTCGACATCGCCAGGCTCGAGCGCTTCGTGGAGCGCTTCCGCTACAAGAAGAACCTCGCGAAGCGCGCCCAGGCCAAGCTGACCCACATCGGCCGGCTCCAGCAGGAACGCTCCGAGCTGCGAGGCGAGATCGACCTCCTGACCAGGCGCGCCAAGAGCCTCGGCTTCGAATTCCTACAGCCGAAGCGCAGCGGCCGGACCGTCGTCGAGGCGGAAGGAGTGGAGCTTGCAGCGGGCGACAAGGAACTGCTGTCGGGCGTGAGCTTCGCGATCGAGCGCGGAGAGCACGTGGCGCTCGTCGGCCCGAATGGAGCCGGCAAGACGACCCTGCTCGAGACGCTGCTCGGACGGCGCGAGGCGAAGAGAGGGAAACTCCGGCTGGGACACGGCGTCGAGCCCGCGTACTTCTCACAGCACGAGATCGAGCTCGACGAGAGCCGGACCGTCCTCTCACTGACGCAGCACGAGACGGGCCTCCAGCGGCCCCAGGCGCAGAACCTGCTCGGACGGTTCCTCTTCACTGGCTGGGACATGCACGAGCGGCCCGTGTCGGCGCTCTCCGGCGGCGAGCGGCGCAGGCTCGCGCTGGCGCTCGTCGTCGCCTCGGGCGCGAACCTCCTGCTGCTCGACGAGCCGACGAACCACCTCGACCTGGAGAGCCGCGAGGCCCTCGAGGCGGCACTCGACGCGTTCCCGGGAACCGTCCTCCTTGTCTCCCACGACCGAGCCCTCCTGGACGCGATCGCGGACCGAACGCTCGCCCTCGAGGACGGCACGATCCGCTCCTACGACGGCGGCTGGGCCGACTACGTCGCGGCGAGAGACGAGCGCGCGAAGCCGGACGCGCCGAAGCCCGAGAAGCCGAAGCAGGCGAGGCCGAAGCCGGGGCCGGCCACGAAACCGCGGCCGAGCGAGCTCGAACGCCTGGAGTCAGACATCGCCGACCGCGAGGCCGAGATCGCCGACCTCGAGCGGCAGCTCGCCGACGACTGGTCGAACGTCGACGTGGTCGCCGCGCATCGCCGCGCCCGCGATGACCTGCAGACGCTGCTCACGCGGTGGGAGCAGCTGTTCGAGCGCTCAGGTACTTAGCGACTGGCGAGCCTCGCGACGGTTCTTCAGCCATCCCACGAGCAGGAGCGTCAGCGGGGCCAGGATGATCAGCGAGAGGACCCCGACCGGCAGCAGGATCCAGATGCGACTGGCGCGAGGTTGATTGAACGCAGCCGCCGGCGCCGCGGTCTTCTGCTTGGACGACGAATTCTTCTTGAAGGCGCGCGCGGTGCTCTTGGCCGCCTTCAGCTGCGCCGCCGACAGCGCCGGCGGCCCGTGGAAGCGCTCGGGCATCCCCAGTAGTTGACCGACCACCGCCCGTCGCGGTTGATCAGCCGGCGACGCCAGGCGCGGTGACTTGAGAATCTGCACCCCCGTTCAGTGTGCCCAAAAGATCAAGTGTTCAAGGCTGGGAACCGAACGTCGCGAGCACGGCCTCGGCCACGACCCGGAGCGGCCGGCCCGAAACCTGGCTCGCCTTGCGCAACCTGGCGAACGCCTCGTCCTCGGACAGGTTCTCCTTCGACATCAAGAGCCCCTTCGCACGCTCGATCACCTTGCGCGCCGCGAGCGCCTCCGAGAGCGACTCCGCCTCCTCGCGGAGCGCAGCGAGCTCCTCGTGCCGCGCTCTGGCCGCGTGGATCGCCGGCAGCAGATCCTGCTCGCGGAACGGCTTGACGAGATACCCGAAGACCCCGGCCTCGACGGCCCGCGACACGAGCTCGTCCTGTCCGTAGGCGGTCAGCATCACGATCGGGATCGGCCGCTCGTCGAGGATGCGCCGCGCCGCCTCGATCCCGTCGAGGCGCGGCATCTTCACGTCGAGCACGGCCACCTCGGGCTCGGTCTCGCGGGCCAGGGCCACGGCTTCTTCACCGTCTCGAGCCTCCGCGCAGACCTCGAACCCCGCACGTTCGAGCAGGGTTCGCAGGTCGAGCCTGATGATCGTCTCGTCCTCGGCGATGAGGACTCTCATCCAGAGGAGTCTACGAAGGGATCTCCGTGGTGAGGCTCTGCGCGAGCATGTACGAGTTGCCGTCGGGGTCGTAGAACATGCAGAGCTTGACCATGCCCTCGATCTCGTACGTGTCGCCGTCGAAGCGTACGTCCTTCGACTCGAGGTGCTTGCGGGACGCCTCGATGTCCGCGACGCCGAAGGTCGGGGTCGTGCTCCCGGGCTTCACCTCTTCCGTCTGGCCGAGGCCGATCGTCACGTGCTTCGTGGCGGTCGACATCTCGCACCAGCCGAACTGCTCGAGCTTGTAGACGAGCTCGAGGCCGAGCACGTCTCCGTACCACTCGATCGCCTTCTCCATGTCGGAGACGCCGACCGAGATGACGAGGTTCTCGTTGTACTCGAACGGCGTGTTCGTCGCGACCGGGGCGACCTGGGTGTCCTGGGTCATCTTCCTCTCCTCTCGGTTCCTTGCTCCATCTGATCCTGTTTTTATACTACGGATACTTCCATGTCAACTCTCGTCGCCCTCTTCCACAACCGCTGGTCGGTCCCGATCCTCGCCGAATTGCGCCGCCAGCGCGGCAGCCGGTTCGTGACGCTCGCGCGCACGCTCGGGATGAGCCGCGAATCGCTACGCAGGACGCTGGCCGCTCTGATCGAGAGCGGGCTCGTCGGCCGCAACCCCGGGTACGGCCACCCGCTGCGGCCGGAATACGTGCTGACCACACGTGGGGAACGGGTCGCCGCCCGTGGTGAGCCGCTCGTCGAGCTGCTCCGCGAGTCCGGCCTCGAGGAGGTTGGGCTCAAGAAGTGGTCGATGCCGGTCGTGCACGCCCTCTCGGACGAGCCGCTTCGCTTCTCCGAGCTTCGCGAGCGGCTCGAGGGCATCTCCCCCCGCGCGCTGACCCTCGCGCTCAAGGAGCTCGAGGCCGCCCACGTGGTCGAGCGGCGCGTCACGGACGACTACCCGCCGGCGACCAGCTACCGACTCGCCGCTGCTGCGCGGCCGCTCGCATCACTCGTCGGCAAGCTGGCCGGCTAGCTCCGCGAGCGCGCCGCGTGCCGTCCACCAGCCCATGACGTCGACGGCCATCCGACCGGCCCGAACCGACGGGTCCGACTCGGCCAGCCGGCGCGTTTCCTCGACGCTGGTCCGGTAGAGACAGAACCCGCGCAGCGTGTTGTCCGCCTGATCGGAGAACGGCCCGGCGAGCAGGAGGTGCCCCTGTTCGTGCATCGCGTCGAGATGGCCCAGGTGCTGCGCCTGAAGCTGCTCGAGCGCCTCGTCGGAGAACTCGAACGCACGCGGCCCGCGCTTGAGGAGGACGAAGCTGTAGCCGTCGAGCTCCATCAGGCCGGGAAGACGACCTCCGCCCGCAGGCCCCCGTTCGAATGCAGGTCGAGGGTTCCTCGCAGCTCGTCGCGCACGAGCGCGCGCACGATCGAGAGCCCCGTGCCCGCCGCGTCCTCGTCGATCCCGCTCCCGTCGTCGGCGATCGCGAGCACGACCTCACCGTCGCGCTGCGCCAGCTCGACCCGAACGGAGTCGCCCCCGTGCTCGAGCGCGTTCTGGAGCAGCTCGCTGAAGACGAGCGCCAGAGCGGTTGCGCGGCCGCCGGCGAGCGAGACGTGTGCGAGCTGCGCCTCGACGTGCTTCTCGGCGCCCAGCCCCTGGACGAGCATCGCGCGCAGCCGGTCGAGCAGCTCGTCCAGGTCGACCTCCTCGTCACGCCGTTCCGTCAGCACCTCGTGCACGGCGGCGATCGCGAGGATCCGGTTCACCGAGTCCTCGAGCGCCTTGCTCGGGTCGACGTTCTCGGAGCGCGCCTGGAGCCGCAGGAGCGAGGCGACGGTCTGCAGGTTGTTCTTGACGCGGTGGTGGATCTCCTGGGCGAGCACGCCGCGCATGACGGCACGCCCGTGCTCGAGGGCGACCGCCGCGTGGTGGGCGATCGACACGAGCAGCGCGCGCTCCTGCTCGGTGAACGGCGTGTCGCGGTCGCAGACGAGCTCGCCGATGGCGCGCCGCTTCCAGCGCAGCGGAAGGCGGATCGCGTGCTTGCCCGCACGACCCTCGGGCCAGGCGATGTTCCCGTCCTCGAGGACGAGCGCCGCGCCGGTCGCGCCCACGGCCTCCATCGTCGTATCGACGATAGCCTCGAGCGACTCCTCGAGGTAGAGCGACTCCGAGACCGCCTCGGAGATCTTGGCCAGCGCCTCGAGCTCGGACACGCGGGCCTGAGCGTCGGCGTACAGCTTCGCGTGCTCGATCGTCTGCGCGACCTGGGCCGCGATCGCGACGAGCAGGTCGATCTCGGCGTCGGAGAACTCGTGCGGCTCGATCGTGCGGACGTTGAGCGCACCGGCGAGCTTCTCACGGGCCAGGATCGGAACCGCGAGGATGGATTCGTACTCGTCCTCGGGCAGGTTCGTGAATGCCTTGAAGCGCTCGTCGAGATGCGCCTGAGCGGGGATCATGATCGGCGAGCGCTCGGCCGCAGCGGTGCCCGTGATGCCGTCGCCGGGCTTCATCCGGGGTGTGCGGGTCATCTCCTCGACGCGGGTGCCGTGCGTCGCGCGCAGGATCAGCTCGTCGGCGTGCTCGTCGTAGAGGTAGACGAAGCAGGCGTCGGCCTCGAGCGCGTCGGCGACCTTGCTCGCGACCAGCGCGAGCACCTCCTCGAGGTCGAGTGTCGAGTTGACCGCCGCGCTCGTCTCGGTCAGCAGTCGTAGGTGGCGCGCGGATACGTCCACGGCCCGATTCTGCCTTAACAAAACCCTTACGACACGCGTGGTTTTCCGTCACAAGCCGCGGGTAGCTTCAACGTCATGAGTGTCGCGCGACCAGAGTTGCTCCGTACGATCGGCTTTCTCGTCGCAGACGCGAAGGGCAAGATCGTCGGCACCGTGGAGGCGCCCATGTACGGGACCGCCCCCGATGTGCCGGACGCGATCTCTGTTCGCTCAGGCTTTCTCTCGCGCCACCGGAGCCTCGTCCCGGCCGATGCGATCTCGAAGATCGACAGCCGCAGCGGCGTGATCGGCCTCAGCGTCGACCGCGACGCCGTACTGAGCTTCCTCTAGTAGGTCCCGGGCCACGGGCCCGGGACTCGCGCAAAGTGCTTCGCACTTTCCGCGACGAAAAGCACACCTGGCCGGCGTACGAGAGCCCTACTTCCCCGCCCATGCCAGAGTCCGTTCTCGCTCAAACGACCACGAGCTGCCCTTAGAGAGAAGCAGCTCGCGGTCGGCCGTCAGCGGTCCTTGCCACCCGCCAAAGCGGCAAAGACCGGTGAGATCTCGATTGTGCTGTTTCCGGCGCTCGCATACAAGTGCGGAGAGGCGCAATTTGTCTATGCCAACGATTCTCGAACGAATCAGGGCGTGGCGGCTCAGGCGCACGGCACCTCCCGCGGGCACGGATGCGAGCAAGGATTGGAAGACGGAGGGCAGGACGTTCCGCGCAACGGACGCCGTCTATGACAAGTCTCTGCCGAGCTCTCGTGCAGACGAGGGCCGACCGCCCCACTAGACGTGTTCAAGACCATCGTCACGATCGTCTTCGTCCTCTTCCTCGCAGCGTTCGTGTACGCCGCACTTCGCGGCCTGTGGCGCCTTCATACGGGCGCACTTTACGCCGCTAGAGCACGCTCCAGGTACCGCTCCTGCTCCTCCGCTGTGCCGGCTTCAAAGAACGCTCAGGTACCGCTCCTGCTCCCAGTCCGTGAGCTGAACGCGGTAGTCGTCCCACTCCTTGCGCTTGAGCTCGATGTAGCGGTCGAAGATGTGCGGCCCCAGGGCCTTCTTCGCCAGCTCCGAGTCGGCGAGCGCGTCGATCGCCTCTCCGAGCGTCTCGGGGAGCGACACGATCCCGCGCTCCTTCCGCTGCTCCGGGGTCAGGTGGTACAGGTTCGTCTCCATCGGGTCGGGTAGCTCGTAGCCTTGCTCGATCCCTTCGAGCCCCGCGTGCAGCAGCGCGGCGAACGTCAGGTACGGGTTGCAGGCCGGATCGGGACAGCGGATCTCGGCGCGCGTCGCCTGCTCGTTGCCAGGCTTGTAGAGCGGGATCCGGATCAGCGCGGAGCGGTTCCGCCGCGACCACGCGACGTAGACCGGCGCCTCGTAGCCGGGGACGAGCCGCTTGTACGAGTTCACCCACTGCGCGAAGACCGCTGAGATCTCACGCGCGTGGCGGAGCTGGCCGGCGATGAACGCCTTGCCGGCCTCGGACAGGTTCCACTTGTCACCCTCCTCGAAGAAGCTGTTCCGCCCGTCGGTGAACAGCGACTGGTGCGTGTGCATCCCCGAGCCGTTCTCGCCGAAGATCGGCTTCGGCATAAACGTCGCGTGGTAGCCGGCCTTCTTGGCGATCTCCTTCACGATCAGCCGGTACGTGAGCGTGTGGTCGGCCATCTCGAGCGCAGGCGCGAAGCGCATGTCGATCTCGTGCTGCGAGGGGCCCACCTCGTGGTGCACGTACTCGACCGGGATGCCCATGTGCTCGAGCGCGCGGACGGTCTCCTGGCGCAGCTCGCTCGCCGCGTCCATCGTGGTCATCGCGAAGTAGCCGCCCTCGTCGAGCGTCTCGGTCCCGCGGTCGTCCTTGAACAGGAAGTACTCGAGCTCGGGGCCGACGTTGAACGTGTCGAAGCCCATCGACTGCATGCGGTCGAGCGCGCCGCGCAGCACGTGGCGCGGATCGCCCTCGTACGGGTTCCCGTCAGGCGTGACGACGTCGCAGATCATGCGGCCGACCTTCGTCTCGCCTTCCTTCCACGGCATCAGCCGGTACGTGCCGGGATCCGGGATCGCGATCATGTCCGACTCCTCGATCGCGTTGAAGCCGGTGATCGACGAGCCGTCGAACCCCATGCCGTCATCGAGAGCGCCCTCGATCTCGCTCGGTGTGACCGCGAACGACTTCAGGTGCCCCTCGAGGTCGGTGAACCAGAGGAGCAGGAACTCGACCCCATCGTCCTTGATCTTCTTCAGAGCGTCCTTGCGGGCCTCCTCGGTGGAGGTGGCCCGGTTCTTCGACTCGACCTGCTGTGCCATGTGAAAAGCCTCCTTGAACGCGAAAAAGCCCCGGGCGCAGAAATTCGCCCGAGGCTTCGTTGCCTCATACCGATCGCACTGTAACACGGTCACGGGGCGGTGGCCGGCAACTCCTCCAGTTCCGGCTCGCGACCCTCGTGGGCGATTGCGCGCCCGTAGAGCGCGAGCGCAGGTGCGATCACGACGGCACCGACCGCGAGCGCCGCCCGGATGCCCCACACGTTGCCGATCGCGCCAAGCACCGGGCCGCCTCCCGCCTGGCCGATCGCGTTCGCCTGGCCCGAGATCGAGAGCACGGTCGCACGGACGCTCGAGTCCCTGATCTGCTCGTTCAGCCAGATCGTGTACAGCGGCCCGGCGAGGTCGCGGGCGAAGAAGACGCCGAGGAGCGCTGCTATCGCGAGCCACGTCGAGCCGGTCAGAGCGAACACGAGCATCGCGACCATCTCCATCGCCGTCAGCGTGAACAGCGCCCTCGTGACGAGCCGGCGGCCGTGACGCTCGAAGCGCTTGATCAGCCAGCCGGTCGCGAGGAAGCCGAGCACCATCCCCACGAGCCAGAAGATCCCGAACCAGACCACCGGATCGAGCTGCCCGACCGCCGGCAGGCCGACGTCGCGCAGGAAGTGCGCCTCCTTGAGCCGGTCGAATGCCTCGGCCGACATGCCCATAAAGAGCTGGACGCCGACGAGGAGCAGGATGACCGGCGCGGCCCAGGCGTAGCGGGCCCCGGTGACGGCCGTCTTGCGCATCTCCCCAAGCGCAGATCCGCGCTCGGCGCGCGGACGGCGGCGAAAACCCGTCTCGGGCATCAGGAAGACGCAGAGCACGCCGCAGAGGGCCGTGATCGCGCCGCCGGCGATCACCCCGGCGCGGAGCGAGAAGATCCCGATCGCGACCTGGACGATCAGGCCGAGAACCGCGCCCGCGTACCCGATCCGGGCGCCGCGGAGGAAGAGCCGCCCGACCCTGTCGACGCCGACCTCGTCCGTGATCCAGGCCTCGTACGCGCCGCTCGTGAACGTGTAGGAGAGGCCCCACAGGCCCCACAGGGCGATGATCGCCCACGGTGCCGAGATCACGCCGACGAGCATCCAGGTGACACCCATCCCCAGGTAGCCGACGATCAGCGAGAGGCGCCGGCTGTACGTGTCGGCGACGACGCCGGTCGGAATCTCGAAGAGGAACACGGCCGCCTCCATGGCCGTGCCCATCAGGACGAGCTGCAACGGAGACAGGTCGAGCTCGCTCACGAGGTAGACCGACATGACGACCCAGGTCGGCATGGAGACCAGGAGCTCGAGGCCGTAGTAGACGGTCGTCGCCGGGAGGCGCCTCATGGCCGGCGCTCCAGCGGCAGCGGCGCGACCATGGTCACGGTGACGTCGCGGTACTCGTAGCCGAGCCGCTCGTTGATGCGTCGCATGCCTTCGTTCCCCTGCTGCGTCCAGGTCACGACTTCACGGAAGCCGTGCTCGGCGGCACAGGCGAGCTCCATGCGCTTGAGGATCGTGGCGAGGCCACGACGCCGCCAATCGCGCCGCACGACGGTCAGACCGTCCTCGGCGACGCCGTCGTTGTCGTGGCGCACGAGACCCGAGTACCCGACGATCTCTCCGCCGGCAAGCGCGACGAACGAGCCCTCGGGGAGCGTTGCTTCCTCGCGCAGCCAGTCCTCCAGCGAGATCTGCGCCGGCCGCTCGGTCGCGAGGTCGTGGAACCCCTCGCACGCAAGCGGATAGGCGTCGCGAAGCAGTTCTGGGCGCTCCGCAACCGTGAGGACCTCGAGGCCGTCTGGCAGCGGAGGCGGAGGCGGCTCGTCACCAAGGTGCTTCACCTGCTCGACCTGTCGATCGGTCTCGCGGAAGCCGAACCGCTCGGCGAACGCCCGCGCCTCTGCCTCCTCCAGATGTGTCGCGATCTTGTCGACGTCGTACGTGGAGGCGTGCGCCACGAGCTCGTGCAGAAGAGCCGTTCCGACACCCCGGCGGCGCGCGTTGGGGAGCACTCGCACCTTGACGGAGAACCGGTCACCCAGATCCGAGCGGTCGACGAGCCCGCTGCCGACGATCTCGCCGTCGAGCTCTGCGACGAGGAAACGCCGTTCGGGGTTGGCCATCTGGGCGCGGAATAGCTCCACGGTGCCACCCGACTCGTTCGGCAGCAGCGTCCGGCGGATGCGAATGAACGCCTCGATGTCCGCGTCGCTTTCCGCTCGGCGGACCTCGATCATCAGCCCGACCGCTTCAGCTTCCCGTGGCGCTTCGCGTAGCGCTCGCCGCGGCGGAACACCTCGAGCCCGAGCGGCACCGAGACGATCCCGATCAGGATCAGCGGCCAGATGTCCGGCCACATCGCGCTGATGTCGGCGCCGTTGATGATCGCGTCCCGGATCCCGTCGAGCGCGTAGGTGGCCGGCGAGATCTTGGCGAGCCACTGCATCCACTCCGGCAGCACGCTGACCGGGTAGTAGACGCCGGAGACGACGAGCAGGATCCCCTGCGCGACGAATCCGAGCTGCGTGCCCTTCTCCGGCGAGATCAAGGGCAGGACGGCGGTCATCATCCCGATCCCGATGAACGAGATCGAGGCGACGACGAGCACGACGAGCGCGGCGGCGAAGTTCGCGTCCGCGAGCTGGAGATGGAAGAACAATGCGACGACCGCGAAGAGCAGCACCGCGCGGATCACTCCGTAGACGATCGCGAAGAGGCCCATCCCGAACAGATGGATCGGGCGCGAGAGCGGGGCCATGAACGTGTACTCGATCGTCCCCTCCCAGCGCTCCCAGGCGACCGTCTCCGTGAGGATCTCGAAGATGATCCCGAGGTAGGCCCAGACGACGGCGCCCACGAGCAGGATCGTCGTCACCTCGTTGACGTCGATCTTCCCGCCGCCGGCCTCGATGCCCTTGGCGATGAAGACGATCGTGAGCGTGTTCGCGACCGTCCAGACGAAGAACGCGACGTCCCACCAGATGTAGCGCTTGACGAGGTAGATGTTCCGCTCGACGACTCCGGCGAGGCCGATCAGCTCGTGGCGGAGGGTTGCCGCTGCGCCCGGCACTACTTCTCGTCCTCCTCCGGCTTCTCGTCCTCGAACGCCTTGCCGGTCGCGGCAAAGAACGCCTCCTCGAGCTTCTCGGCCCCGTAGCGGCGCTTGAGCTGGTCGACCGGCTCGAGACAGAGCAGGCGGCCGTCGTCGAGGATTCCGATCCGGTCCGCGAGCGCTTCGGCCTCGTCGAGGTCGTGCGTGCAGAGCAGGATCGTCGCGTCGTGGGTCGCGCGGATCTCGCGGATGAAGTCCTGCACCTCGAGCTTCGAGCGCGGGTCGAGGCCCGTCGTCGGCTCGTCGAGGAGGAGCAGGATCGGCTGCGTCAGGAGCGCGCGGGCGAGCGCGACCTTCTGCTGCATTCCGCGCGAGAGGTCCTCCATCGCCTCGTTCCGCCGGGCGGCGGGGAAGCCGACGCGCTCGAGGATGCGCGGGATCTCGTCACGCGTCTGGCCGACCGTGAGCCCGTAGAAGCGCGCCGCGTAGGAGAGGTTTTCCGTCGAGGACATCTTCTTGAAGAAGGAGGCCTCGACCGAGACGCGGTTGACGAGCCGGCGCACGGCACGGGTGTCGGAGAGTCGTGGCCGAAGATGTTTGCGCTGCCGCCGTCGTGCAGTGAGCAGAGTCGAGAGCAGGCGGACGAGCGTCGACTTGCCCGAGCCGTTCTGGCCCGAGGATAGCGACGCACTCGCCGCGGGCGATCTCGAAGCTGATGCCGCGCAGCGCTTCGACCCGCTCGCGGCGGCGGCGCAGGCCGGAGCGCTTGCCGTCGCTAGCGGCGGAACTCCTTGCGCAAGTTTTGGACTTCGACTGCGGGCACGTGCTGCTCCAGACTCGGCTCGAAGGGACACGGAACATGGCGCACCAGCCTGTCGTTTCAGGCGGTGCGCGCAGAAACCGGAATCAACCGAGGCGCAACATCGCGGCGATCACGTTACCTGCGGCGCTGGACGAGCACAAGCCCGTGGGCCCTACCTTCGACCGACGACGAGATTCACGCGAGCACCGCGTCGAAGGCGGACGCCCGGCCGCGGGCTCTGGCGAATCACGATGCCGCGCACACCTCTCGACCGTACGCGGCGTACTCGCCCCAGCGAGCAGTGCGAGCGCCGGATGCGAATCCGGGCCTGCGCGAGCTTTCTACCGACGACGCGGGGCACCACGCACCGAATCGGCGGTGGGGGTGGCGGTGGGGGTGGGGGTGGCGGTGGCAAGGGCGGCGGGGGAGCGGGTGGCGGAGGTGGAGGGGAGAGCCGGAGGTGGTGGCGGCGGAGGTGGAGCCGGAGGAGGCGGGGGCGGGGGCGGTGGAGCCGGCGGCGGCGGGCCGAGCAAGACCCTGCTCGCCGCGACGCGCCACTTCGAGCCGTCCCAGCCCTCTCCGATCTGAATGAGCTTCGCGTCTGCGCCGGCATCCGCTTCGACCGGCTGGAGGGCGAGCCCGTACCCGAAATCGGATACGCCCAGAATGTTGTAGGAGCGGACTCCTCCATCGCCAAAGCCGGCATCCAGCGTGCCGTCATCGTTGTACCGAGCGAGGGCGAACTTGACGTTCTGGAAGGAACCGTCGTGCGAGAACCCCCCGCTGATGAGCTTTCCGTCGGGGTCGACGGCGAGCGCGTACGTCGCCCCCGACCCACCGAAGTCCTCGGTGACGACGCCGTTATCGCCGAAGGTCTCGTCGACGGCCCCATCCGGCAGAAGGCGCACGAGTCGCGACTCGTACATGAAGGCCTCGGGAGCCTCGGCCTCGCCGCCGATCACGATCTTCCCGTCCTGCATCACGGCCGACGCAAAGCCCCACTGGGCACGATCCGCGTGGACGATGGCAATCCCGCCGTCGCCGAAGCTCTCGTCGAGGTCCCCGTTCGCCAGGTAGCGGACGGCCGCGAAATCGTCGTACGGCCAGCTGTAGTCGGCCGTCCCGGTGACGAGGATGCGGCCGTCGCCGAGCACGTGAATCGCACGCGGAACGTCCGGCTCTTCGGGCACGCCGAGCTGAGTCTGGACGACGCCACCCGTGCCGAAGTCCGGATCGAGGTCGCCGTTCGGGAGGAGGCGGAGGACGGTGAAAGAGTCGGTCGGCGACCCTGATCCAGCGCTCACGATCTTGCCGTCGGGCTGCAACGCAACCCCGCCCGCGCTTTCGTAGTCCTCGAGGTCGATCGAGTCGATTCCGTCGCCCGAGAACGTCGGATCGAGGTCGCCGTCCGCGGTATAGCGAACGAAGGCGAAGTCGGTCTCGCCCCGCGGTGCCCATGAGCCTCCGGCGAGGAGAATCTTGCCGTCGGGCGAGAGGGCCCCGCCGCCGACCGCGTCTTCCCCGTCGGGGATCAGGTCGATCGGCGTGCGGACGACGCCTCCGCTGCCGAAGCTCGGGTCGAGGTTTCCGTCCGGGTTCAGCCGCAGCGCGAGGAAGTCTCCGTGGTCCCCGCCGGCCGGGGCACGGCGGGCCGGCGGACCCGGCGGAGGCGGAGGCGGCGGGGGTGGAGGTCGGTAGTCGGTCACCGTCCCGCCGATCACGATCTTGCGGTCGGGCTGCACCGCGACCCACCAGCCCTTGGCGTCGGACGAGCCGATCGGGACACCGATCCGCCCGTTGTTTCCGAACGACGCGTCGAGATCGCCGGGCGCGGTCGGAGCGGCGCCCGCGATGGATGCGATCGAGCCAATCGCGGCCACGACCGCCACCACGTACAAGCGACGAGAAAGTGCGGCGCGAGCGTGACCGGCGTAACGGGTCATCGGCGGCCCCGGCTCACGACGAGCGACACGCGCGTGCCGCGCGGCTTGACCAGTCCCGCCCGCGGCTTCTGACCGATCACGCGCCCGCGGGGTCGAAGCGAACGGGCGCGGCGAACCCGTCCGACCGAGCAGTTGGCGCGCCTAATCCTCTTCTTGGCCAGAGCGAGCCGTAGCCGGATCACGCGCGGAACACGGCACCGCACAGGACGCGGCGCAGCCTCCAGCCGGCCGAGGTCGATGCCCACGGCGGCAACATGATCTGCCGTTCCCTCGAACAGCTGTCCCGCGATCACGAGCCGACCGGCCGCCCCGGGGTCGGTGCTTCGCTGAATGACCGCGCCGCTTCCGTAGAGCCGGATGGTGGGCACGTCGAAGACACCTTTGCCGTCGCCGCCGAAGGACGGGTCGAGCCTTCCGTCGACGGTGTACCGCGCGGCGGTGAATGCGGACTCGTTGTAGGAGAGGCCGACCCCGGCGGCGACGATCTTGCCGTCGGCCTGCACGGCCACGGCCTGTGCGTTCGCGAGGAGCCCCTGAAATGGCGTCGTCACGACCCCCGAGCCGCCGAACGACCGGTCGAGGCTGCCGTCGGCGAGGTACCGGGCAAGCAGATACGGCCCTCCGGTCAGCCCCGCAACCACAAGCTTGCCGTCCGGCGTCGCCGCGAGCGCCGTGGCGCGGTCCTCTCCAGGGTTGTTCAGGACGACGGTTCCGTCCTCCCCGAAGCTCGTATCGGGCTGTCCGTTCGCGAAGTAGCGCGCAAGCGCCAAGTCGCGCCTGATGAAGTTCGGGACGTCCGCCGTCCCCGCGACGACGATCTTGCCGTTGCGAACGAGAACCGCCGCGGCATCGTCCTGCAGGGCCGGATCCCCGATGTTCGAGTCCACAACGCCACCGTTGCCGAAGCTTGGGTCGAGTTGACCGTTCGTGAGCAGGCGGACGACGGTGAAGCCCGATCCGCCCGGGCCGACGGCGACCACCTTGCCGTCCGGCTGCACAGCGACGCCGTCGGCGCCGTCGTAGCCGCCGACGTCCAAGGTCTGGATCCCGTCCCCCGAGAAGGTCGGGTCGAGCGCTCCGGACGGCGTGTATCGCGCGAACGCGAAGTCCGTCCCGTTTCCGACGACCGTGAGGCCGGCGAGGATGATCGATCCGTCGGCACCGAAGGCGACCGCGCGCGCTCCGTCGGATGCCGGCAGACCTTCCGAGTCGATAGGCGTCCGTGTGAACCCTCCGGAGCCGAAGGTCGGGTCGAGATTCCCGTTCGGCGTGCAGGCGGATCGCGAGGAAGTCCTGGTTCGACGAGTGCGGACCGCCCGGTGCGGGTGGCGGAGGCGGGGGAGGCGCTTCGTCGTCGGCGGCCCCGGCGAGGACGAGCTTGCCGTCGGGCTGGACGGCGATGGACGCGGCGTACGACTCGACGAATGGCGAGAGCGTCACACGGCCGTTGACGCCGAACGTCGGGTCGAGATCTCCCGGGGCCCCGACGGCCACCGCGACGATGACGAGCGCGAAGGCGACCACCGCTGCGAGTGGCCCAACCCGAAGGGCCGACATGTGACGAAGCGTACAACTGGCCGAACGACCGGCAAAGCGCCGTCCGGCTGTGTGCTTAGATTGGAGCCAGGTGCTCGCCGCAGAAGGCGGGCGCCGAGGCAATGAGGCCTCGGGACTCTCGTAGTCCCGGGGCCTTTTTTGTTGGTCCGAGAGGAGGAGCGGCATGTCAGAGCTGGAGACGAAGCACTACATCGCGAACGGGAACAAGGAGGCTCCCGCGGCGCGGGAAGCGATCGAGTGGGCCGGGCAGACCCAGGCGCAGCTCGTCGACCTGAAGTTCTGCGACCTGCTCGGGCGCTGGCAGCACATGACGCTGCCGCTGAGCGCATTCGACGAGTCCGCCTTCGACGAGGGCCTCGGCTTCGACGGCTCGTCGATCCGCGGCTGGCAGGGCATCTCGGAGTCGGACATGCTGCTCATGCCCGACCCGGCGAGCGCGATCATCGACCCGTTCACCGAGGCGCCGACGCTCTCGCTGATCTGCGAGATCGCCGACCCGGTCACGCGCGAGGGCTACGGGCGCGACCCGCGCGGTGTCGCCAGGCGCGCCGAGGCGTACCTCAACGAGACGGGGATCGCCGACACGTCGTACTTCGGCCCCGAGTGCGAGTTCTTCGTCTTCGACGAGGTCTCCTACGACCTCGGCCCGAACCACTCGCACTACGCGTTCGACTCCGCGGAGGGACATTGGAACTCGGGGAAGCCGGGGCTCGGGAACACGATCCGCGAGAAGGAGGGCTACTTCCCGCCGGCGCCGCACGACACGCTGCACGACCTGCGCTCGGCGATGGTGCTCACGCTCGAGCGACTCGGCATCCCGTGCGAGTTTCATCACCACGAGGTCGCGTCCGGAGGCCAGTGCGAGATCGACCTGCGCTACCAGACTCTGACCCGCATGGCCGATCAGGTCATGACATACAAGTACGTGGTCAAGAACGTCGCCCGCGCGGCCGGTAAGGCCGTGACGTTCATGCCGAAGCCGCTCTTCGGCGACAACGGCTCGGGCATGCACACGCACCAGTCCCTCTGGACGCAGGGCACGCCGCTGATGGCGGACAAGTCGGGCTACGCGGGGCTGTCGCAGCTCGCACGCGCCTACGTGGCCGGCCTGCTCATGCACGCGCCGGCGCTCCTCGCCTTCTGCGCGCCGACGACGAACTCGTACCGCCGGCTCGTTCCGGGCTACGAGGCGCCGGTCAACCTCGTCTACTCGCAGCGCAACCGCTCGGCGTGCATCCGGATCCCGATGTACTCGGAGTCGCCGAAGGCCAAGCGCGTCGAGTTCCGGTGCCCGGACGCGGCGGCGAACCCGTACCTCGCGTTCGCGGCGATGCTGATGGCCGGGATCGACGGCATCCAGAAGGGCCTGGAGCCCGGTGAGCCCGCCGACTACGACCTCTTCGAAGAGGATCGTGGCCGGGTCGCTCAGGTGCCGGGGTCGCTCGAAGAGGCGCTCGACGCGCTCGAGAGCGACCACGAGTTCCTGACGCGCGGCGGCGTCTTCTCGGAGGAGCTGATCCGGACGTGGATCGCCTGGAAGCGGGAGAACGAGGTCGACATGGTCGCGCTCAGGCCGCACCCGGCCGAGTTCGCGCTCTACTTCGACGCGTAGAGGTGGAGATCAGAGAGCTTCGGGAGGAGGACTGGCCGGCGGTGCGCTCGATCTTCGAGCAGGGCATCGGAGGCGGGAACGCGACCTTCGAGACCGAGGCTCCCTCGTGGGAAGCATGGGACCGCTCGCAGCTCGACGGCCATCGCTGGGTGGCCGTCGAGGGCGGGCAGGTCGTGGGCTGGGCCGCGGCGCACCTCGTGTCGTCGCGGCCCTGTTACCGAGGCGTCGTCGAGCACAGCGTCTACGTCGACGACGAGTGGCAGGGACGAGGGATCGGGCGCGCGTTGCTCGAGCGGTTGTTCGACAGCACCGAGCAGGACGGGATCTGGACGATCCAGACCGGCGTCTTCCCGGAGAACGAGGCGAGCCTGGCGCTGCACGCCAAGTGCGGCTTCCGGGTCGTCGGCACCCAGGAGCGGCTCGGGAAGCTGGACGGCGTCTGGCGGGACGTCGTCGTCCTGGAACGACGAAGCGAGGTGATCACATGACGAAGGTCGAAGCGGTCGTGGTCCGCGAGCGGGTCGAAACGGTGATCGACGCGGTCGAGGCGGAGACGGGCCATGTGGGCGTAACGGTGGTCGAGGCGATCGGCCACGGCCGCCAGCGCGGCGTGACGCACGAGTACCGCGGCCGCGTCTTCGAGTCACGTTTCCTGCCGAAGGCGCTGCTCATGTTCGTCGTCGAGGACTCGGTCGCACCGGCGGTCGTCGCGGCCATCGCGGACGCTGCGCGGTCGGGCCACGAGTCGGGCGACGGGATCACGTGGACCACTCGGATCGAGAACGTCACGCACAACCGCAAGGGGCTTCCGCTCGGGGAAGTGGAGGTCGCATGAAGACCGCCGACCTCGTCATCGCGGTCAACACGGTGTGGGTTGTACTTGCAGCGGTGCTCGTGATGTTCATGCAGGCTGGGTTTGCCTTCCTCGAGGCTGGCCTCACGCGGATGAAGAACGCCGCGCACATCGCCGGCAAGAACGTCCTCATCTTCGGCGTCTGCTCGATCGTCTACTGGGCGGTCGGCTTCGGGATCGCTTTCGGCGACGGCAACAAGTTGATCGGCACGAGCGGCTTCTTCCCCTCTACCGACGAGCTCCTCTCGATCGGCGCCGCGCCGTTCACGTTCTTCGCGACGATTCCCGGCTCGGCGGCCTACCTGTTCGAGGTCGTCTTCGCTGGCGTCTCGCTGGCGATCGTCTGGGGCGCAATGGCCGAGCGCGCGAAGCTGTGGGTCTACCTCGTCTTCGGAGCCTTCTTCACGGTCCTCTACTCGTTCGTCTCGCACTGGATCTGGCATTCCGGCGGCTGGCTCTTCTCGCTGGGCATGCAGGACTTCGCCGGGTCGACCGTCGTGCACTACCAAGGTGCGCTCGCGGCGCTGGCTGGCGCGCTGCTGCTCGGTCCGCGGATCGGCAAGTTCGGCCACGACGGGCGCGCCAATCCGATTCCCGGCCACAACATGCCGTACGCCGTGCTCGGGACGCTGATCCTCTGGTTCGGCTGGTTCGGCTTCAACGCGGGCTCGACGCTGGGTGTCGTGACCGGCGACAAGCTCGGCTACTTCGCCTACGTCGCCCTCACGACGAACCTGGCCGCCGCGGCGGGCGCGCTAGGCGGGATCGGCGCAGCGTGGCTCGTGCTCCGCAAGCCGGACGTGTCGATGATGCTGAACGGCGTGATCGCGGCGCTGGTGGCAATCACTGCTGCGTCGGGCTTCGTCGCGCCGTGGGCCGCGGTCGTGATCGGCGCCGTGGCAGGCTCGATCGCGGTCGTAGGCGTGCTCTGGGTCGAGCGGATCGGAATCGACGATCCGATCGGCGCCGTGGCGGTGCACGGGATGGCCGGCGTGTGGGGAACGCTCGCGGTGGGCCTGTTCGCGGTCCCTGCGCTCGCATCGAACCTCGCTACGGGCTCCGGCGGCCTCTTCTACACGGGCAGCTTCCACCAGCTCGGCGTGCAGGCACTCGGCCTTGCCACGGTCGGCGTGTTCACGTTCAGCCTGTCGCTCGGAGCGCTTTGGACGCTGAAGCGACTCTGGGGCATCCGCGTCGAGGAGCACGTCGAGACGGCCGGCCTGGACGTGGCCGAGCACGGCATGTGGGGCTATCCCGAGTTCTACATCCCGGTCCCCGGCGGGTATGGAACCGAGTCGCACTCACATCTGATCGACCACGGTCATCGGTACGAGCCGGACCGGGCGCCGGTTCCGGAGGCTCAGCCGGAGGCCGCATAGGTCTACTCGGCCGGCGTGCCCGGATCCGCGGCGTCCGTCGCGTCGGCTTTCTCTCCCGCCTCCGACTCGTCGGCGGCCGGCGCTTTCTCGGTGGCGCGCTGCGGGAACCGGTTCTCCGCTGCTCGGGCTACCTCCTCGACGCGCACTGCGAAGTCGCGGATCTCGTCCAGGAGCTCACCGCGGTCGTGCCGGATACTCTCGGTGTCGGCGTGGAGCTCACCTAAACGCGCCTCGGCTTCTTCCCTCAGCGCAGTCACCTCGTCCCGTGTGCGCTGAAGATGCTCGGCCGCTTCGTGACGTGCCTTCGTGACCGTCTCTTTAGCCTCCGCATTTGCGCGGTCGACGAGTTCGGTCGCCTCGGCCTTCGCCCCCGCGACGATCTTCTCGGACTCGTTCTTTGCGCGGGCGCTCCTCTCCTCGGCCTCGCGCCGCGCGGCACTCGTGATCTGTTCGGCGCTCTCCCCCGCGCTCTCGAGAACGCTTTTCGTCTTCTCGCCGACCTTCTCGAGTGCGTCCTTGACCGCGGCCTCGGGTGAGCGACTCGCCTCCAGTCGCGCCACTAATTCCCGGACGCGATTCACGTAACTGTCGACGGCCTCGCGGTCGTACCCGCGCATCGAAACGGGGAAGGCGACGTCCTCGATCGTGTTCGTCAGGGTCTGTCCGCCATTCTCGCCTCGCTCCGCTGCGTCGCCGCCACCCATGGGCCACGAGTATGCCGAGAATTCATGGAACGGTCGGCCGGGTGCCGGCCTCCGAGACTGCCTCTTGGAGTCGCCCCGCAATCTCGCGGAGGTCGTCGACCAGGTCACAGCGTTCGCTCCAGACGCTCTCCGTGTCCGTGCGGAGCTCGTCCAGCCACGCCTGAGCCTCGTTGCGCAGGTTCGCGATCTCTTCCTGCGCGAGCCGCAGCTGCTCTGCGGCTTGTGCCCGCGAATCCGCGAGGATCCGCTCCGCCTCGGCCCTTGCCTTCTCGACGTGCTCCTCCGCTTCGGCTTTCGCGCCGTCCGCCGCGGTGCTGGCGTTGACGACGATGTCCGCAGCCTCGGCCCTCGCCTCGGCAGTCATCTCTTCGGCCTCCCGCTGCGCGGCAGCGATGATCTCAGCTCCTATCTCGTGAGCCTGCGTGAGAATGGCGCTCCGTTCCTCCTCGGTGCGCTCGAGCGCGTGGGCTACCGCGTCCCGCGGCGAGTGCGTTGCCTCCAGTTCCGCGATCAGGCGGTTGATCCGCGTGACATACGCATCGACTGCCCGACGCTCGTAGCCGCGGCGCGCGATCGGGAAGGCGACATTGCGAAATGCCGCCGGAATGCGTCCGTGCTCACTCAACCCTCAACCCCTGCCAAGGCGATTGGACTGGCGCATCTGTCGTGACGCAAGGAGCCTAGTGGACGACGATCACCTTCAGGATGACGATGCTCAGCCCGAGGACGAGGTTCAGCCCCACGACAACTGCGGTGCCCGTCTTGCTCAGGCGCTCCAGCCGCGCGTAGCGCACTCCCTGGACCGCCAGCGCCGCGACGCCGAGCCCGAGCGCCAGCCACACTGCCGTTGAGCCGTCGAACGCTCCGACCGCGCCGAACAAGAGGGCGAGCGCCGGGAGTACGACCGCCAGTCCGATTGCCCGCTCGCGATGCGCGATCCGTCCGAGCTCGGCCGCCGTTAGGCGCCTCCGGAGCTGCAGGCTCTCCGCGAGCCCGTGCGCGTAGATGTGCGCGGCCCAGAAGACGAGCGTGGTCACGACGACGACCACGAAGAAGTTCCACAGCTTGTACCGGAACGCGGGCGCTCCCGCGACCAGCGTCGCCATGACGATGATCGTCCCGTACACGGTCCCCGCGATCGTCTCGGACGAGCCCGCGAGCAGCTCCCGGAAGGCCCTCGAGGACGGTTTAACCACCCGGAAGCCAGCCGTCGCGATAGCTCGCCGGCTCCGAGCCGGGCACGCCCACGTCCGCGAAGTCTGCGTCCTGCGTCGTCTCCGGAGGGCTCGCCCCGTACTTCTTCGCGACCTCGTTCGCGACGTACTCGCCGTACGGGCCGTACGCCTGGTTCTGGCGCGAGCTCATGGCGAGCACGACGCAGGGCCCGTCACCGGCTCCCACGATCACGTGCTCGGTCTTTGGCGGGCAGTGCACGAAGTCCCACTGGCGCAGTGGCCGCTCCTGGTCCTCGACGATCAGGAGCGCCTCGCCGGAGAGCACGAGGAACGCCTCGGTCTCGGTCTCCCAGTGGTACATCGAGTTCGGCTCGCCGGGCTCGAGCACCGCGAGGTTGACGCCGAGCATCGGGAAGTACGTGTCGGCCTCCCACTCGGTCTTGCCGGTGAACGAGACCGAGTGCCGGCCGGTTCGGGACCACCAGCGTGCGTCGCGCGCGTTCAGGACGAACCATCCCCCGCCCACGGCAACGAGCCCGTCCTCGGTCTGCTGCGGCTCGGCCTCAGGGACCATGGTTGGATCATAGGAGCGCGGTCAGGCGGCTACAGGTGCTTGAACGTGACGCTCACGCGCCGCGTGACGTCGTCGCTGCACGTGGCGCCGGATCCGCAGTCGGCGAACGTCGAGCGCTTGTGGCTCTTCCCCACGACTGTCAGCACGCGTCGCCGCTTCACGGTCCCGGCGCGGGGCATCGGAATGAGCAGCTGACCTTCACGCGTCCCTCCGACGAGGCGGCCGTCGCTGAAGATCGAGACCTGCGCATGGCCGCACTCGCCACGTCTCGGCGCGAGCTGCGCCCCGGACAGGTCGGCGTAGAGAAAGCGGCGGTTGTACCCGCCAATCGTGCTCTTCGACGCACGGGAGATCGGCGCGGTGCCGCAGCCGCTCTTGTCAGTGGGACTGCAGTCGCCGCCCGGGTCCGGTGGTCGCTGCGTCGTGTTGTCGACCCATGTGACGGTGCCGCTCGCCGGCAGGCCAGGCGCGTCGCGGATCCCTCCTGTGGGGCCGGGAATGCCGACGACCCAGCTGCCCAACGTGTTGTTCGGCTCACCGTTCTTCGACGGATCGATGAGGAGCGTGACGAGACGCGGCTTGACGAGCCGAAACCTGAGCGTGACCGTGCCCTCGCCGACCGCACCGCACGGACTGGGATCGTTGTACGTCCAGTGGTCGACGAGCTCTCCCGTGACCGAGGTGAGACGGTGAGTCCATGGACGCTTTTGCGAGGACGCGTGCGAGGAGGAGCTCGACAGGAGAGCTGCTGCGCCTCCCGAGCCGATGAGGAGCAAGACGACTCCGAGGCGGATACGGCTCACGCGAGCAACTCTGGCAGGTCGACCCGGAGTTACCTAATCGACCGCGCGGAGCCTTCAGGGGCCACTCAGGCTCCCGATCGTCAGCGCGACGAGGTCCGAGGACGTGGCGGTGGGGTGCTGAGCGCTCGCGTCCTCGATCCAGCAGCCGACGTAGACGGAGCCCGGCGCATCGAACGTCGCTGCGAAGCTCAGCGGAAGCGTTCCGTCGCGCACCGCGCCGGTGCCCGGACCGACGCGCAGCACGGCCCGTGTGCCGATTCGCGGACCGGCGGATCCGGGGCCCTGGGCCTGGCACGAGACGACGACATCGTCGACCCCGTGGAGAGAGACCTGGGCGTTGAACGCGTACTTGCCGGCCGGGAGCGTGCCGCTCGCGAGGACCGTGGTCGCGGTCTCCGAGGTCGTCCCGCTGATCTCGACCGCATTCGCGTTCCGCGCCTCGAAGGCGTTCGGGAGGCCGCCCGCCTCACCCCGGTCGCCCTTGACGCCGGGCGGTCCCTGGAACCCTCGCGGCCCACGCGGTCCTCGGGGCCCCCTCGGGCCGCGGGCCTGCTTGGCGGGTTTCGCCACGCGCACGACGTGCTTGACGGTCTTCTGCGCGGCGTTTCCGAGCGGGGTCGTGCCGAGCAGGGCGACGACGAGCGCTGCGGCGGCGAGTGCGACGGCAAGGCGCTGCAATGCGCTTTTGAAGCTAGCACCGTGCCGGGCTGTTGCCTACCCGATCGCGAAGGTCACACGAACCGTGGCCGCGGTCTGCTGCCGGCCGGGCTCGATCGGCGCGGAGGGCACACGCTGTGCGAGGGCTGCCTCGTAGACGGGCATCGGCTCGTTCCCGCTCTCGATGATCGCGGTCACGCTGCCAAGCTGGACGCCGGCAGCCTCGGCGAGGATGCGCGCCTTCGCGCGGGCGTTGTCGACAGCCGCGCGTAGCGCCTTCGCCTGAAGCCCGTTCTGGTCGGAGCGGGTGAGCGTCGGGCCGTACACGTCGTTCGCGCCGGCGTTCGACGCGGCGTCGAGGATCGGACCGGCTTTCCCGAGGTTGTGAATGGTGACGGAGACCGAGTTGTCGGCCGAGTAGCCGTTGTCCGGGTACGACTTCGAGACCGAGACGTCCTGCGTCTGCACATCCCCCTTGGCGACTCCGGCTGCGAAGAGGGCCGCGAGCACGTGCCGCATCCGTTCGGAGTTTGCGACGAGCGCTTCACGGGCGGTCGGCCCGTTGGTCTGGACGCCGAGCGAGAACTGGGCCTGGTCGGGAACGCTCTGCACGGTTCCGGTTCCGGTGACCGTGATCCCACCGGAAGGCTCGGAAGCGCCGCCGGCGAGATCGGGCCGCCCGACTCCCGCGAGCGCGACGACTGCGGCGCCGACGGCGACGAGCGCGGCGATACGGATCGGTTTCATGACTTGCTCCTTTCGAATGCTCGGTCCAGTACGCCGCCGGGGCCGCTCCGCGTCACACTGCTCCCGTGCGCTACCAGTTCGTCGACTGCCGCTGGGAGCTCGGAGCTCCTACCCGCGGGCGTGAGCTCTACCTCGAAGGGCACATCCCGGGCGCGTCCTTCCTCGACGTGGACGACGATCTCGCGGCGCTCCCAGGTCAGCGTGGCCGGCACCCGCTGCCTGCTCCCGACCAGTTTGCTGCGGTGGCTTCCCGCGCGGGAATCGGCGCCGGTGTCTTCGTCGTCACGTACGGGCTGATGGGCGGCGCCGAGCGGCTCTGGTGGCTCCTGCGGCACTTCGGGCACGACGACTGCGCCGTGATCGACTTCGAGGCCTGGCTCGGCCCGCTGACCGCGGGCGAGGAGGAGATCGAGCCCGCTTCCTTCGAGCCGAAACCGCGCTCCGACGACACGATCGAAGCGGACGAGCTCGCGTCCCGGCTCGGCGACCTCGTCGTCGTCGACGCCCGATTCGCCGAGCGCTTCAGAGGCGAGCCGAACCCGGTCGACAGGGTGCCCGGCCGCATCCCGGGCGCGATCAACGCGCCGTGGAACGAGCCGCTGCCGGAGCTACCCGCGGGCGAGCTCGTGGCCTACTGCGGATCCGGCGTCACGTCGTCCGTCACGGTCCATCGCCTTGCCCTCGCCGGCCGCGACGCGAAGCTCTACCCCGGCTCGTGGAGCGAATGGGAGCAGCGCCCCGACCTTCCGGTCCAACGAGGCTAAGGCGGTCGTGGTCGATTCGATCGAGTCGACCGGTCAGTTCAGACGGACGCCGGGCGGAGCCCGCCGTCCTGAAGCCGGCGTCGCAAGCGACGCCTAGGCGGTCGAGCCCTCGAGATCCGGCAGATACTGGCGCCAGCCGTGCGGGATCTTCGGCGCCGCGAGGCGGATGAAGAGCACGGGCTGCGGGGGCCTCGGAGGCCGCTGGAGCTGCATCGAAGCCTCCTCGAGGAGGCGGTTCCCCTTCTTCAGGTTGCACGGCGCACATGAGGTGACGACGTTCTCCCAGACGGAATCACCGCCCCGGCTGCGCGGCACCACGTGGTCGAGCGTGAGCCGCCCGGAGGTCGTCCCGCAGTACACGCAGCGCCAGCCGTCGCGGGCGAAGAGGGCCCGGCGGGAGATCTTCCGCTGGACGGCGCGCGGCACCCTCACGTACTGGACGAGCCGGATCACGTGCGGCCACGGGTAGGTGTCGCTGGCCGAGCGCAGCGGCTGCTCGAGCTCCTCGATCACCTCCGCCTTGCCCTTGAACACGAGCACATGCGCCCGTCTCACGGACGTCACGTTCAGCGGCTCGTAGCTCGCGTTCAGGACCAGCACCTGCGTCATGGCACGAAAAATGTACCGACTAGCCGCGAAATCACGATGGCTCGCTTCCCTGACCGGCGTCCGCCCACTCCCGGCGAAGCCGGGCTCCGCGGCCGCCTCGGGTCGGAAAACCGAGAGACGGCTCAGCAACGACGACGCACCTTTTAGGATTGGCGCGTGGGGTTGAGCGCGGCTGCGTGGATCGCAATCGGCGCGGCTTGCGTGGCCGTCGTCGCCCTCGGCGTGTGCGTCTACGTGTTCGTGCAGATCAGGCGCTTGCGCGCGAACCAGCTCGTCCTGCTCGGCGGCGGGAAGGACGACCTCGTCGATTTCGCGGTCTCGCTGCAGGCGCGCATGGACGACCTGCACGGCGCCGTCGCCGAGGTCGCGGCCGCGCTGTCCCGGGTCGACCGCCGCGTGGACGGCGCGATCACGAACACGTCGCTCGTCCGCTACGACGCGTACGAGGGCGCGGGCGGGCACCAATCGGCGTCGATCGCCCTCCTCGACGCGAGCCGCACCGGAGTCGTCCTCAGCGCGATCCAGGGCCGCGACTACGCACGGATCTACATCAAAGAGCTCGAGCGCGGCCAGCCCAACGTCGCCCTCTCACCGGAAGAGCAGGCTGCAGTCGAAAAGGCCATGGCCGGCTAATCGCCGTCGGCTGAAGCGTCGGCTTCGCGGGGAAACCGCGGCGGATGGTTGTCACTCCAGGTCGCTTAGTTCACTGAAAATTGCACTGGATAGTTCGCTGAGTTGTTGGTCCTGTTCGTCTCGCCCGGGACCGGGTCGACTTCGACCGTGAGCGACGTCTTCTGGTCGAGCGGCGGTAGGCCAAGGCCGCTGAAGGAGACGCTTTCCTCGTTGCCCGGGTCGATCAGCGGGATCGTCTTGCGCGACTTGATCGGCTTCGGGCTCTGCTGGATCGTGAGCGTCACTCGGAGGCCGACCTCCTGCGCGCAGCCCGAGTTCTTGACCGTCACGGTGAACACGAGGTCGGGGCTCAGCGGAATCGTGTTCAGGCTGCTCTCGGACAGCTCCTTCCCGCTCGGGAGCGCCTTCGTGGAGACGAGCCCCGTGCCTCGCGGCGAGCAGTTGGTGCCTCCGGCTGCGGCGCCGTGGATGCGCTGCCACAGCGACTTCATCGAGGCCGTGGTGGCGATGTCGGGGTTCGCCAGGAAGATCGAGTCGGGCACGTTGACGCCGGTGACGCCGAGCCGCTGCAGCTCGCTCTTCGTCGGCTCCTTGAACAGGTCTGCCCAGATCACGTCGCTCGCGATCAGGCGCTGCATCTGCACGGCGAGCTCTGCGCCGGCCTGATTGGCGTTCTTCGACGAGGCCGTGCTCCGGAAGGCGTCGGTCATGCCTCGGAGCCCGTTCGTCCGCAGGTCGAGCGAGTCGAGCATGTGCGCGTCCTCGTTGCGCAGGCGGCCGGGCGGGTCGAGCCCGCGCGCGGCGGAGGCGATCTGCTCCTGCTGGCGCGCGAGGCCCGAGAGCTCGCTCTCGACGACCGACTCCTTCGTCCCGCGCGTCGTCAGCAGCGTGTTGAAGCTCCGGCCCAGCCGCTGGGACTGCTGGCCGTAGTCCTGGACCTTCTGCACGTAGTTGCGATACGCGTCCTTCCGCTTGTCCTCGCGGCACCCGTTCACCCACAGGACGAGGAGGAGCACGATCAGGATCGCGAAGCTGATCAGGCCGATCAGGCGCAGGAGCGGCGTGAGGCCCGTCGGTGGGCGTACGGGCGGTCGCGGCCCGCGCCGCGGGCGTTCCTCTGCTGTCTCCCTGGTGTCCGGCTCCTCGAAGAAGTCGAACTCGATGTCGTCTCGCTCGCTCATTTTCTTTCCGTGCCAGGCTTCAGCCTGGCTCGGTGTCCATCCCGGAGCCGCGTCACTGTATCGCCTCGCCCGGTCGGTGCAGGAGTTTTGGGGGACGGCGCCAAGGGGGAGCAACGGTGTCGAGCGCCGTCGAACCCGGCATTGATCACGGTGCCAGGCTGAAGCCTGGCACCGAAAGCGAAAACGGTCTCGTCCTGGACCGCTATCGGCCCCTGCGCCCACTCGGAAGCGGCGGCTCCGGATCGGTCTGGCTCGTCCGCGACGAGACTTCCGGTGAGCAGTTCGCCCTGAAGATCATCGCGAGGGAGGGCCGCGCCGCGCCGCGGGCCGAGCGCGAGGCCGAGGCCGCGACGACGCTGCGCCACCCGCACTGCCTGCGCGCCTACGGGCTCGAGACCGACGACAAGCACCTGTACATCCCGTACGAGTACGTCCCGGGCAACACGCTGCGGCAAGCACTGCGCACGCACCAGCTCGGTGACGAGGGCGCCGTCGAAGCGGCTGCCCAGGTGCTCGAAGGCCTCGCATTCGCACACGCGCGCGGGATCGTGCACCGCGACGTGAAGCCGTCGAACGTGCTGCTCGCCGAGGAGGACCGCGTCTCGGTGCGGCTCTTCGACTTCGGGCTGGCCCTGATGGCCGACGCCGACACGCTCACGGCCGTCGGCGACGTGCCCGGAACGCTCGCGTACATCTCGCCGGAGCGGCTGCATGGGAAGGAGGCCGGCCCCGCCGCGGACGTGTGGGCGGTCGGGGTGCTGCTCTGGGAGGCGCTTGCCGGGCACCATCCGTTCTGGCGCACGTCGCCGCTCGAGACGGGCGAGGAGATCAAGACCGGCGCGCCCTCGATCCGCGAGGCGCGGCCCGACCTGCCCGACGGGTTGATCGCGGCGGTCGACGCGGCTCTATCGGTCGACCCGGATGGCCGGCCGGCCGCTTCTGCGCTCGCGGTCGATCTCCGCGAGGCGTGGCGAGTGCGTTCGAGGCGCCGAGCTCCCGCGCGGCCGCGCGCACGAATCGACCGCGGGAAGCTGGTGGAACGGGTCGCCCCGGCCGGGCTTGCCGCACTCGCCGTGGGCTGGACGGCGTCTGCGCTGCCGTTCTACCCCGCGTTCTGGCCGGGCCTGCTCGCCGCGCTCGCTGCTGCCGCGACGCTCGTTCGCCCGCGCCTCGGGCTCGCGCTGGCGCTCGCGGTTCCGGTATTCCCGCTCGGCAACATCTCGTTCGGGCTCGCGGTGCTCTACGGGGCGGTCGCCGCCTGCCTGGTTCGTCGTGAGCTGGGGCGACGCGCGCTGGGGGCTCCTGTTCTGCACGGGGATGGTGCTCGGGCCACTGGCCCTCCTCGGGCTCGTGCCGCTCGTGGCGCTGCAGGCTCGAGGATTCGTCAGGCGCGCACTCCAGACGGCGGCGGCCGTCATGTTCGCGGGCGCGGTCGCAGCGATCCGCGGCGTGCCGGTGCCCTTCGCGGGCGAGTCGCCGGCTCTCGGCATCACCGGGAGCGAGCATCCGATCGTCGTTCTGCAGGCCGTGTGGCAGTGGGTCCTGAGCGTGCCCGCGCTCGGACTGGAGGCGCTGATCCTGGCGGTCGTCGCGGCATTCATCCCGCTCGCCGTCCGTGGCTCCGACCTGACGATCGCGATGTTCGCCGGCGCCGTGCTCACCGCAACGCTCGTCGCCGCGCCGGCCTCGAGCCCGCTTCCGCTCGTGCTGAGCGGTTGGGCGATCTATCTTGCGCTCACGCTGATGTCCCGTCGCCGCCCGCAGGAATCCGCGGACAGACGCAGATTCGGCGCAGTCCTGTCACTGACACGCACGGCCTTGGCCGATAGGCTGAAAGCGGTGGGTGGTCCGCGGCGGCCCCGGCCAAAGCCCCGACCGAGGCAACGAATTCCCGCCGCAGGCGCCCGGTAAAATCGCTGACGGGGTAGAACCCTCGCCCGTGACTGTGCTTCGAAACATCGAGCAGAAGATCGAGGCGCTTTTCGAGGGCGTCTTCGGCCGTGCGTTCCGAACCCACGTCCAGCCGGTCGAGCTGGCGCGCAAGCTCGCGAAGGAGATGGACGACCACCGCATGGTCTCGGTGTCGCGCGTCTACGCGCCGAACGAGTACTCGGTCTACCTCTCGCCGGCCGACCGCGAGCAGTTCGCGAGCTACGAGGAGTCCCTCGTCAACGAGCTCCAGGAGTACCTCGGCGAGCACGCGAAGCGCGAGTCGTACGTCCTCCTCAGCCCGCCGAAGATCCTCATGAACACCGACTCGGACCTCGAGGTCGGCGAGTTCGGGATCGCGACGCGCATGGTCCAGCCCGAGCCGGGCGAGGCGCAGGCGGAGCCCCTCCCGGCCGCGCCGCCCGCGGGAGCGACGATGGTCTACCGCCCGACGACGCCCGAGACGCAGGCCGCCACCCCGGTCGAGCTCGGCGTCCAGGCCGAGGTCGTGACGCTCGACGCGAACGGCAAGCAGCACGCGGTCGACAAGGTGAGCACGCTCATCGGTCGCTCGAAGGACTGCGACATCCGGCTCACGGATCCGAACGTCTCGCGCCGCCACGCCGAGCTCCGGCAGGAGGGCACCGCGTACTGGATCCTCGACCTCGGCTCGACGAACGGACTGACCGTGAACGGCCGCCGCCAGCAGCGCGCGCAGCTCCAGAATGACGACCGGATCACAGTCGGCTCGACGGAACTCGTATTTCGACGATCGGCGGCCTGAGGTTGACCAGGAATGGGTCGACCGGTCAGTTCCGACGGACACACGGGCGGAGCCCGTGCGTCGCATGATCGCCGCGTCCATCGACGTCGAGGGCGCGCTGCTCCTGCTGAAGGCTGCGTTCCTCGTCCTGCTCTACCTCTTCATCTGGCGCATCGTCCGCACCGCGAGCCGCGACCTCCGGCTGCCCCAGGAGAGCTTCGTGCTCGGCCCGCAGCAGGCCGCAGCCGCGGGGCTCCGGCCGGAACCGGAGCCGCAGATGGGCCGGCTCGTCGTGATCAGGAGCAGCGCGATCGACGAGAACACCGAGTACGAGCTCGATTCGACGGGCATCTCGATCGGCCGCGGCGGCCCAAACGACGTACGGCTCGACGGGGACGACTACGCTTCCGCGAACCACGCCCGCGTCGAGCCGCGACGTGACGGCGTCTGGATCGAAGACGTGGGATCGACCAACGGAACGTTCGTCAACGGCGTCCGGCTCAGCCGGGCGCGCAAGCTTGCCGCGGGCGACCTCGTCCGCGTGGGCGACACGGATCTGAGGTTCGAGACATGAGTCGTACTCTCGAAAGTGCCTGCGCGTTCCTCGGGCGCCGCTACGGACGCGGGGCCGGAGGGCACAGTATTCGCAATACGGGCCCGAAGAGCACCGTGTTCGCAGCGGCGCCAGGTGGCAGCGGAGGCCGGCTCCGCCGGCCGGGAGCCGTCGCCGGCGAGGGGCGCGCATGAGCGCCCTCGGCCGCAGCACGGGGCTGTCTCATCCGGGGCGCAGGCGCCGCCGCAACGAGGACGCCTGGGTCTGCCATCCGCCGTTGTTTGCGGTCGCGGACGGCATGGGCGGCGCACGTGGAGGCGAGATCGCGTCCCGGGTCGCGGCGACCGCGCTCGGCGAGACGGTCGACGGGAGCGGCGAGGCGCGCGTGGTCGCGCTGATCCAGGAGGCGAACCGCCAGGTCTACGAGCGTGCGCGCGAGGATTCGGACGCCTCGGGCATGGGCACGACGATCACCGTCGCCCTGTTCGAGAACGGGATCGTCTCCATCGGCCACGTCGGAGACTCGCGCGCGTACCTGATCCGCGACCGGAAGGTCGACCAGCTGACCGAGGACCACTCGCTCGTCGCGGAGCTCGTCCGCACCGGCCGGCTGTCACCCGAGGAAGCGGAGTCCCACCCGCAGCGCTCGGTGATCACCCGCGCGCTCGGGACCGACCCCGACGTCGACGTCGACTCCTTCTCCGTCGAGGCCAAGCCCGGCGACCTGTTCCTGATCTGCTCAGACGGACTGACGTCGATGGTCGGCGATGAGGAGATCCTCGACGTCGTCGAGCCGCGCCGCGACGACCTCGATGTCGCCGCGAAGGAGCTCGTCGCCGCGGCCAACCGAAGCGGCGGCGAGGACAACATCACGGTCGTCTTCTTCGAGGTCGTCGAGGACGGCGCCACGACACAGGCCCCGGGCGAGACGAAGCCGATGCCGGCGCTCGGGGTCGAGCCCCGGCCGCAGGCGGACGAGGACACGCTCACGGAGCTCGACCGCGTGCCCACCATCGACACGATGGTCGTGTCGCCCGAGGCCGCGCGCGCGATGGCAGCCGGCCTGGGCGCCGACGGCGACCCGGGTCTCTTCGCCGAGGAGGAGCGAGAGGCGAAGCCGCACATCGGCGTGCAGGCGGCGCGGATGATCATCGCGCTCGCGGTGATCGCGGGGCTCCTGCTGCTCGTGTACTGGCTGTTCGGCCAGAGCCAGTGATGTTCTCGCTCAGCTACCGCAACCGCGAGCTCGTCAACCTCTTCGTCGTCGCCGTGCTCACGGGCTTCGGATTCGCGAGCGTCTACATCGCGCGCCAGGACGTCGTCTCAACGGGCTCGCTCTCGTACGCGCTCTTCTTCTTCGCCCTCTACCTCGCGGCACACGTCGTCGCCCGGATCACGGTTCCCCAGGCCGACCCGTACCTGCTGCCGATGGCTGCGCTCCTGACCGCGGTCGGCGTGACCGAGATCTACCGGCTGAACCCGGACAACGCGTTCCGCCAGGGCCTCTGGATCGTCGTCGGCGTCGCCGCCTTCTCCGCGACGCTCCTGCTCCTGCGCCACGACTACCGGCGGCTCGAGAGCTACAAGTACCTGTTCGGCCTGGCCGCGATCGGGCTGCTCCTGCTTCCGGCGCTGCCCGTGATCGGCGAGACGGTGAACGGCGCGCGGCTCTGGGTCCACGTGGGCGCCATCAAGTTCCAGCCCGGCGAGCTGGCGAAGATCATGCTGATCGTCTTCCTGGCCGGTTACCTGCGCGAGAAGCGAGAGGTGCTCGCCCAGGGGCGGATCAAGGACTTCGGCCCGCTGCTCGCGATCTGGGGCGCGGCGCTGCTCGTGCTCGTGGAGACGAACGACCTCGGAAGCGGGCTCCTCTACTTCGGCATCTTCCTCGCGATGCTCTACGTCGCGACGGCGCGCGCCTGGTTCGTCGGGGCGGGGCTCGTGCTTTTCATCGCGGGCACCGCGCTCGTCTACAAGGCCGTGCCGCGGGTCGAGGAGCGGGTCACGGTCTGGATCGACCCGTGGAAGCACAGCCACACGACCGGGTACCAGATCATCCAGTCGCTGTACTCGATCGGGAACGGCGGCTTCGACGGCAAGGGGTTCGGGAAGGGCGTGTTCTCGACGACGAACGGGCACGACCTGATCCCGTTCCTGCCGACGGACTTCATCTACTCGGCGCTCGCCCAGGAGCTCGGGCTGGTCGGCGCGGCCGCGCTGCTGCTCGTCTACATGCTCTTCTGCCTGCGTGGCTTCCGCGTCGCGATGCTCGCGCAGGACGGCTTCTCGAAGCTGCTCGCGCTCGGGCTCACGTTCGGCTTCGCGCTGCAGACGTTCATCATCGTCGGCGGCGTCCTGCGGATCATCCCCTTGACCGGGATCACGCTCCCGTTCGTCAGCTACGGAGGGTCGAGCGTCGTCGCCAACTTCATCCTGCTCGCGGGCCTCCTGCTCGTCTCGCACCGAGCGAATGCGTCGAGCCGGCTCGCGTTCGGAGCGCAGCCGTGAACCGTCAGATCACGCGAGTCGCCGTCGTCGGGCTCGTCCTGCTCGCGTCCCTGATCGTCGGCACGACGTACTGGCAGGCCTGGGCGGCGAACGGGCTCGCCGACCGGCAGGACAACTCGATCCAGCGCGTGGCCGAGTTCACGGTCAAGCGCGGCGAGATCATCGCCGGCGACGGGCACACGATCCTCGCCGACAACTACCGGCGCAGGGTCGGCGGGCAGACGCTCTATTTCCGCAAGTACCCGCAGCGCGGCCTCGCGGCGCACATCGTCGGGTACTCGACCCAGGTGCGCTCGCGGGCCGGGCTCGAGGAGTCCGAGAACGACTTCCTGACCGGCTCGAACACGAACCTGAGCACGGTGCTCGACACGACGTTCGACAAGCTCAAGGGCGAGACGGTCAAGGGCAACGATCTGCACCTCACCCTGCAGCCGAAGGCCCAGCGGGTGGCGCTGAACGCGCTCGGCGGCAAGTGCGGCGCCGCGGTCGCGCTCGACACGAAGACCGGCCGGTTGCTCGTCAGCGTCTCGAGCCCGACCTACGACCCGAACCTGATCGAGAACCACTTCAAGCTCGCGTCGCGGCCCAAGTTCGGCTGCGCGCCGCTCTTCAACCGCGCCGAAGCGGGGCTCTACGTCCCGGGCTCCGCCTTCAAGGTCGTGACCGCCTCTGCCGCGCTAGACAGCGGCAAGTTCAACGTCAACTCGACGTTCTACGACCCCGGCTTCTGCACGGAGTACGGCAAGCCCGTCTTCAACTTCGCCGACCAGAGCGGGCCCGAGCGCTTCGGCACCGTCACCTTCACGCAGGCGCTGCAGCACTCGATCAACGCGGTCTTCTGCAACATCGGTAAGGCGCTCGGGGCGAAGGCGATCCTCAACCATGCGAAGAAGTTCGGCTTCTACGCGGTGCCCCCGCTCGAGACCCCGGTGAACGAGCGGGCGATCAGCGGGCTCTACAACAAGGGCAGGCTGTTCTTCCCGAAGAACGACTTCCAGGTCGACCCGGGCCGGCTCGCCTTCGGCCAGGAGCGGATGCTCGTGACGCCGCTGCAGATGGCGATGGTCTCGGCCACGATCGCGAACGGCGGCGGCGTCATGCGGCCGTACGTCGTCGACAAGGTGACCGCCCCGGACGGCTCGACCGTGGTCACGACCAAGCCGGACCCGCTCGGGCGAGCCGTCGCGGCGCAGCACGCGGCCGAGATCAACCAGATGATGCAGGCGGTCGTCACCGGCGGCACGGGCACCGCGGCCCAGATCCCGGGGATCAAGGTGGCCGGCAAGACGGGAACCGCCGAGACCGGTGAAAACCACGTCAACACGACCTGGTTCATCGCCTTCGCGCCGGCCGACAACCCCCGCATCGCCGTCGCCGTCGTGGTCGAACGCCAGCATGCGACCGGCGGCGAGGTTGCCGCTCCGATCGCGAAGGAAATCATGGAAGCGCTGCTCCGGTGACCCTCTCGGACACGCTCATCAACACGCTCTTCGACGGCCGCTACCGGATCATGCGCAAGCTGGGCTCGGGCGGGATGGCCGACGTCTACCTGGCCGAGGACGAGGAGCTCGGGCGGCGTGTCGCGATCAAGATCCTGAACGACAAGTACGCGCCCGACGAGCAGTTCGTCGAGCGGTTTCGCCGCGAGGCCAAGAACGCGGCGGGCCTCTCGCATCCCAACATCGTCTCGATCTACGACCGTGGCGAGGCCGAGGGCACGTACTACATCGCGATGGAGTACCTCGACGGGCGGAGCCTCAAGGAGCTCGTCGTCGCGCGCGGGCCGCTCCCGATCCCGGACGCGATCGCGGCCACTCGCCAGGTGCTGGGCGCGCTGCGGTTCGCGCACCGGAAGGGCGTCGTCCACCGGGACATCAAGCCGCACAACGTGATGGCGGATGCCGACGGGCGCCTGAAGGTGACGGACTTCGGGATCGCCCGGGCCGGAGTGAGCCAGATGACCGAGGCGGGATCGATCATCGGGACCGCGCAGTACCTCTCGCCGGAGCAGGCCCGCGGCGCCCCGGTCGATCAGCGCTCCGACCTCTACTCGATGGGCGTCGTGCTCTACGAGATGCTCACGGGCCAGGTGCCGTTCACCGGCGAGAGCCCGGTCGAGATCGCGATGAAGCACCTCTCCGACACACCGCGGCCTCCGTCCCTGCTACGCCCGGACATCCCGCCCGACCTCGACATGGTCGTGCTGCGAGCGCTGGCGAAGAACCCCGAGGACCGCTTCCAGACGGCCGAGGAGATGGACGCCGAGCTCGGGCGCGTCGCCGCCGGCGCGGGCGTGACCGCGGAGACGGCCGATGCCGCGACAGCGGTGCTCTCGGGCGCGGCGCTCGCGAGCGCTCCGACCGCGATCGTCCCGCCGCGCCGGCCGCCGACCGAGGCACGCCCCTCCTATCGCTACGCGGATCCTCCGCGGCGACGGCGCCCCGTCTGGCCGTGGCTGCTCGCACTGCTCCTCATCGTGGCGGCCGGGGTCTCCGGTTGGTACGCCTTCGGCAAGATCCAGGACTCGCTGGGCGGCTCGGGCACGGTGTCGGTGCCGTTCGTCGTCTCGATGCGTGAGGACCTCGCGGTCCAGAAGCTGAACGGCATGGGCCTGGGCGCCGCCGTCCACCGCCAGCCGAACCTGACGACGAAGGTCGGCCAGGTCTTCCAGCAGGGGACCGTTGCCGGCGCGCGGGTCATCAAGGGGACGCAGATCGACATCTACGTCTCCCTGGGCGCGCCGAAGGTCCACGTGCCGGACGTGATGGGCAAGTCGAACAACGACGCGATCGCGGCAATCACCGACGCGAAACTGAAATTCAAGGTCCTGCAGGTCTTCTCGAAGGAGGACGCCGGCACGGTCGTCGCCCAGGAGCCCCGCGGCGGGCGCATCGTGAACCAGGGCTCGATCGTGCATATCAACGTCTCGAGAGGGCTCCAGCCGCTCCAGGTACCGGACGTCCGCGGGCAGCTCTTCGACAACGCCGCCGGACAGCTGCAGGGAGCCGGCTTCGCCGTCGCACGGCGTGACGTCGAGTCCGTGCAGCCGAAGGACACCGTGATCGACCAGGATCCGCGTGGCGGCGCCTCGCTGTCCCGTGGCGGCACGGTCACGCTCTTCGTCTCCAAGGGGCCGAAACAGACGACCGTCCCGGACGTGACGAGCCAGGACCAGGACTCCGCCACGCAGGTGCTCGAGCAGTCGGGCTTCTCGGTCGACGTGCAGGAAGAGGACGTGACCGACCCGAACCAGGACGGGATCGTGCTCTCGCAGGATCCGATCGGCGGCACGAGGGCGAAGCCCGGCACCACGGTGACGATCTTCGTCGGCAGGCTCGTGCCCGTTCCCTGATGGCGCGGCTTCGCGTCGCCGTCGTCATGGGTGGCCGCTCGAGCGAGCACGAGATCTCGCTCGCCTCGGCGCGCTCGGTGATCGAGGCGCTCGACCCGGCTCGCTACGAGACGGTGACGGTCGAGATCGGGCGCGACGGCCGCTGGGAGCTCGGCTCGGGCTCTCGGGCCGAGTTGGAGCGGGACGGGCGCTCCGTGGTCGAGACGCTGCCCGTGCCGACCTCGCGCGTCCCCGAGACGCTCGCCGGCGTGGACGTCGTCTTCCCGGTGCTCCACGGGCCGTTCGGCGAGGACGGGACCGTGCAAGGGCTCCTCGAGCTGGCCGACGTGCCCTACGTCGGCGCAGGCGTGACGGCCTCGGCGCTCTGTATGGACAAGGACCTGTTCAAGTCCGTCCTGCGCGACAAGGGGATTCCGGTCACCGAGAGCGTCACGCTCCTCCGGACCCAGGACGGCTTCGAGAACCCGTTCGGGTTTCCCGTGTTCGTGAAGCCCGCGCGGCTGGGCTCGTCGGTCGGGATCACGAAGGCGCGGAGCGACGAGGAGCTGCGAGCCGGCATCGAGCTCGCGTTCCAGCACGACGAGAAGGTGCTCGTCGAGGAGTTCGTGCGCGGCGTCGAGGTCGAGTGCAGCGTGCTCGGGAACGAGCAGCCGTTCGCGTCGATCCCGGGCGAGATCGAGGCGAACGCGGACTGGTACGACTTCTCCGCGAAGTACGACGAGGGCGGGATGGAGCTCGTGATCCCGCCGCGCATCTCCGAGGAGGCGATCGGGCGCGTGCAGGAGGTCTCGGTGCAGGCCTTCCGCGTGACCGACTGCGAGGGCATGGCGCGCGCCGACTGCTTCGTGCGCGACGACGGCGAGGTGCTCGTCAACGAGCTGAACACGATCCCCGGCTTCACGGCGACGAGCGTCTACGCGAAGCTCTTCGAGGCGTCCGGGATCCCGTACGAGGAGCTCCTCGAGCGCCTCGTGCAGCTCGCGCTCGAGCGCCACGAGCGGCGCGCGAAGCTCAGGTTCTAGCCGTCACCTCGCTGATCAGCGCCTGCCCTTGCTCGCCGGGCAGCTTGAGCCAGACCATGTAGTAGCGGTACTTCTTCCCGTGCGTGTTGATCGAGAACCTGATCGGTCCGGACACCTCCTTGCGGTCGGAAACGCTGACGAAGCCGCCGTCCCGAGAGTCGCTCGCCTGAATGACTGCGCTGAACGGCGTGCCCCCTCCGACTACGGTCATCGAGCCAAGCGCGACGCGCTGGGGCGCCCTAAGGACCAGACCGACACCGCTCTTCATGAAGCCGCCGGCCTGGTACTCCTCGGTCTTCCAGGCTGTGGCCGGATTGCCATCGGTCGCCTCGGCCGCCAGATCGGTGTGCTCGTCCCCGTTGTCCCCCTCCGGGTCGTACCCCAGCACGCCAACCAGATGCATTGGCTTCGAAGATACGGACGAGACGTGGAGCGCCTTCTTCGCCGAATCGTTCGAGAGCAGTAGGTACGCGCCGCCGGCGACGAGAAGCGTGGCGAGGAGCACGATCAGCGCGAGGCCGACCGGGAACGGCCGTCGCTCGCGCTGCGGTTTGGCACGCCGGGGCCGGGGCGGCGGCGGGACGACCATCGTCGCGCCTTCTCCGTCGCGCCCGTCCAGCTCGGCGAGGCAGGCCTCGAGCTCTGCGCAGAACTCGCCCATCGAGGCAAAACGGTCGGCCGGGTCCTTCGCCATCGCCCGCTGGATCGCGAGGTCGACCCGCACCGGACAGTCCGGCCGGTGCTCGAGCACGCTCGGCGGGGGCTCGCTGACGTGGCGCATCGCGACCGCCACGAAGTTGTCGCCGAAGAACGGCACCTCGCCGGTGAGCAGCTCGTAGAGCACCACCCCGAGCGAGTAGATGTCCGTCTTCGGATCGACCTTCTGGCCGCGCGCCTGCTCGGGCGCGATGTAGTCGCTCGTCCCGAGCACGGTCCCGGTCTGCGTGACGCCGTGCACGTCGAGCGAGCGGGCGATCCCGAAGTCCGTCACCTTCGCCTGCCCGTCCTCGTTCAGCAGGACGTTCTGCGGCTTCACGTCCCGGTGCACGAGCCCTCGGTCGTGCGCGAACGAGAGCGCGTGCGCGACCTGGAGCGCGAGCTCGATCGCCTCGCGCGCGTCGAGCGGCCCGCGCGCCGACAGTTCTTTGAGGTTCTGCCCGTCGACGTACTCGAAGACGATGAACTGGCGCCCGTCCTGCTCGCCGCGATCGATGACCGTGACGATGTTCGGGTGCGTCAGCTGCGCGACCGCGCGCGCCTCGCGGCGGAAGCGCTCGACATAGTCCTCGTCCCGCGTGTACTGCTCGTGCAGGATCTTCAGCGCGACGGTTCGTTCGAGCAGCCGATCGTGCGCGCGAAACACGTTCGACATGCCGCCGGAGCCGACGAGCTCTTCCAGCTCGTAGCGGCCCGCGATGAGCTCACCGACCACGGCTTGAAGTTTGGCTAAGGAGTTGCGGCTAGGAGCCGAGAACGTCTGCGAGCGCGTCTTCCCAGACCCCGAGCGCCTCGTCGAGAAGCATGGGGGAACCCCTGGTTCCCCCATGAACCCCCTCCTTCAGAGCGTTTGCGAATGGAGGAGGTCACAGGAGCCGCCGACTGCGAGCGTCCTACCGGTGAGCGTCGTGAGCCTCCCGCCGGGCAAAGCCCGGCTCCGGCGGCCGATCTCTGTGGTCTCCGCGGTGGATTAATGAACGGTCCCGAGCGCGTCTTCCCAGACCCCGAGCGCCTCGTCGAGCTCCGATTCCGTTATCACGAGCGGCACGAGCACGCGGATGCAGTTGCCGTCCGTGCCGGACTTGATCAGCAGCAGCCCGTTCCTCGCCGCCTCCTCGATGACGGCGCTCGCGGCCCCGGCGGCCGGCGCCTTCGTCTGCGGGTCCTCGACGAGCTCGATCGCCAGCATCGCCCCGAGCCCGCGCACGTCGCCGATCCTGTCCCAGCGCTCCTGCCAGGCGAGCATCCGTGCCCGAATCGTGTCGCCGACCGCCTGGGCGCGCTCGACGAGGCCCTCCTCGTCGAAGACCTCGAGCACGGCGAGCGCGGCGGCCTGCGCGACGGGATTGCCGACGTACGTTCCGCCGATCGCTGAGTCCGGCGGCGAATCCATGATCTCCGCCTTGCCGATCACGGCAGAGAGCGGGAGGCCCGCTGCGATCGACTTGGCGATCGTCATCAGGTCGGGCTCGACGCCGTGGTGCTCGATGCCCCACATGCGCCCGGTGCGGCCGAACCCGGTCTGCACCTCGTCGACGACGAACACGATCCCGTGCTCGTCGCAGATGTCCCGCACGCCCTGGACGAACTCCGTCGGCGCGACGACGAAGCCGCCCTCGCCGAGGATCGGCTCCATCACGATCGCGGCCACGCTCTCGGCGGGAACCTGCGTCACGAACGCGCGCCGCAGCGACTTGAGCGCGGAGTCGACGTCGATGCCCCGGTACTCGTGCGGGTAGGGCACGCGGTAGACCTCGGGCGCGAACGGGCCGAGGCCCGCCTTGTACGGGTGCGTCTTCGAGGTCATCGTCATCGAGAGCATCGTCCGGCCGTGGAACGCGCCCTCGAACGCGATCACGGCGGGCCGCTTCGTGTACGAGCGCGCGAACTTGATCGAGTTCTCGATCGCCTCCGTGCCCGCGTTGAAGAACGCGGCCTTCGCGAGGGACGTGAACGGCGCCACCGCGATCAGGCGCTCGGCGAGGTCGATGTAGACCTCGTACGGGACGATCGTGAAGTCCGTGTGCGCGAAGCGGGCCAGCTGCTCCTGCGCGGCCTCGACCACCTTCGGGTGCGAATGGCCGACGTTGAGGCACCCGACGCCGCCGGTGAAGTCGATGAACGTGTTGCCGTCGACGTCGGTCAGCGTCGCTCCGCGTCCCTCGGCGGTGACGATCGGGTGGACGAGCGAGAGCGGCGCCGCGATCACGCGCTCCTTGCGCTCGAGGATCTCGCGGGACCTGGGGCCAGGGACCTCGGTCCGCAGCTCGATCGACTTGGTCATGGCCATGCGTTGAAGATACAACAGCAACCGGCTCTCTGCATAGATGCATAACGAATATTCATCCGACCCTCTCGAGCAGCTGCAGGCGTGGCTCGACACGGACGTGGTCGCGCTGGCGACGGCGACCGCGGAAGGTGCTCCGTCGGTACGAATGGTGCTGCTGAAAGGCGCCGACGAGCGGGGCCTGCTCTTCTTCACGAGCTACGAGGGGCGTAAGGGACGCGAGCTCGCCGAGAATCCCAAAGCCGCGATGCTCATCCACACACCCGGTCGTCAAGTGCGGGTGGAAGGGATCGTCGAGCAGCTCGAGCCCGCCGAGTCGGACATGTACTGGGAGACGAGGCCGCGCGGGAGCCAGATCGCAGCCTGGGTGTCGAGACAGAGCGAGCCGATCGACTCGCGAGAGGAGCTCGACCGGCGCTTCGCCGAGTTCGACACCGCCCATCCCGAGGAGCTCGCCCGTCCCCCGCACTGGGGCGGCTATCGGCTCTTCCCGGAGACCTATGAGTTCTGGGAGCACCGGGACAACCGGCTCCACGATCGGATCCGCTACCGCCGAGGCGACGAAGGCTGGATCGTCGACCGCCTCTCCCCCTAGTAACACTGTGTTACAAGGTCGGGCTCGGTCCGTAGTCTTGGCCCGTGATCCTCGGGCACCTCGATCTGGACGCGTTCTTCGCCGCCGTCGAGGAGCTCGAGAGCCCCGAGCTGCGCTCGAAGCCGCTGATCGTCGGCGGGGATCCTCGCGGGCGCGGCGTCGTCGCGACCGCCAACTACGAGGCGCGCAAGTTCGGGATCGGCTCGGCGATGTCCTGCGCCGAGGCGCTGCGCCGCTGCCCACACGCGGTGTTCGTCCGGCCGCGGCACGGCGTGTACCGCGAGTACTCGGCCTCGGTCTGGAACGCCGTGCGCGAGGTGGTGCCGACCGTCGAGCGCACCGGGCTCGACGAGGGCTACCTCGACCTCGGCCAGGTCGCGGACACGTTCGGGGAGGCTCGCGCCGTCGCGGAAGCGGTTCAGACGTCCGTCCGCGGTGCGACGAGCCTGAGCGCCGCGATCGGAGTCGCAACGTCGAAGGTGGTCGCGAAGATCGCGAGCGACCGCCGCAAGCCCGGCGGGCTCACGGTCGTCCCGCCCGGACGTGAGGCATCATTCCTCGCCCCGTTCGACGTCCGCCGCCTGCCGGGAGTCGGCCCCCGCTCGGAGGCCCGGCTGCGGGCCGCCGGCCTCGAGACGATCGGCGCGCTCGCGGCGTTGAGCGACGCGGACCTGAGGCGGCTCCTGCCCGGCAAGGTCGGGCTCCTCCTTCGCGACCGCGCGCGCGGCATCGACCCGCGGCCGCTCGAGACCGTCACCGAGCGCATCTCGATCTCGACCGAGGAGACCTTCGAGCGCGACATCGCAGACCGTGATCGGCTCAAGGACGAGCTGCGGCGGATGTCTGGCGGGCTGGCGGAGCACCTCCAGAAGAAGGGCGAGACCGCGCGCACGGTGACGACGAAGGTGCGCTACCCGGACTTCGCGATCCGGAGCCGCTCGACGAGCCTCCCCGTCGGCACCGACGACGCCGATCGGATCTCCGAGCTCGCCTGCAAGCTGCTCGACCGCGCGCTCGACGACCGGCCCGGGCCGCTGCGGCTCGTCGGCGTCGGCGTCTCGGGCTTCGAGCCCCATCGCCAGCTCGCCCTGGTCTAACGTCAGCCGACATGAGAAAGCACCTCGGCACCATGCTGACGATGGTCGCGATGCTCGCCGGGCTCGCGCTGCTCGGGTTCCTCGCGTGGTCGTGGTGGCAGAGCCGGCTCCCCGGGCGCTACGACGTCATGTCGTACGGCGCCGTCGACGACGGCGGAGCGCAGCCGATCGCACACAACCACTTCGGCGTCGAGTCGCTCACCGGCCCGAAGGGCAAGCCCGACTACCGCGTCACGCTCGCCGCCGAGAAGGCGCCGATCCGGCTCGCGTCCGGCGAAACGATCAGCGGCTGGACGTTCAACGGCCGCGCCCCCGGGCCCGAGCTCCGCGTTCGCGAAGGCCAGCTCGTCCAGGTCACTCTCCTGAACAAGGACATCGCCGACGGTGTGACGATCCACTGGCACGGCCTCGACGTCCCGAACGCGGAGGACGGCGTCGCCGGGGTCACGCAGAACGCGGTCGAGCCGGGCGGCCGCTACGTCTACCGCTTCCGTCCGGAACAGGTCGGGACGTTCTGGTACCACACGCATCAGGACGCGTCCGAAGGCGTGAAGCAGGGGCTCTTCGGCGCGCTCGTCATCGATCCGAAGCTGCGCCCCCGCGGTGTCGACATCGCCCTCCCGGTGCACACGTTCTCGGGTCGCACAGCGATCGGCACCCACGACGACGTCTGGCGCAAAGCGGTGCGACCGGGCACGCCCGTTCGGCTGCGGCTGATCAACACCGACAGCGCCTCGGCGAAGTTCCAGCTCTCCGGGATGCTCCCGTCCGTGGTCGCGATCGACGGCGCAGAAATCGCACCGGCTCGGGTTCCGCCGGGCGAGCCGATCGAGATTGGAGCCGGCGGCCGCTACGACATCGCGTTCCGCATGCCCGACGGTATCGCGTCCGTCGAGGTCGAAAACTCCAAAGCCGCGCTCGTGCTCAGTCCGGATGGAACCGGGAGCCCGAGCGCGGCTCCGTCAGCGCCGACGTTCGACCCGGCGGCTCGCGCCCGGACCACGCCGGTCCTTCAGGGAGCGCACTTCGACCGTACGTTCCAGCTCACGATCAGCAAGAAGGTCGGCTTTCTCAACGGCCGGCCCGGACGTCACTGGGCGTTGAACGGAGAGCTCTATCCACGAGTGCCGATGTTCGAGGTCGCGAGGGGCGATCTCGTTCGGATCGACCTCGCCAACGACTCCTCGTCGGCTCATCCGATGCATCTGCACGGTCACCACTTCCTCGTGCTCACGCGCAACGGGAAAGCCGTGAGCCCCTGGTCTACCGACACGCTGCTGATGCTCCCGCACGAGCGGTACTCGGTGGCCTTTAGGGCGAACAACCCCGGGCTCTGGATGCTCCACTGCCACAACCTCAAGCACGCGGCCGACGGCCTGACGATGCACCTCATGTACGCAGGGGTGACGACCCCATTCAGGGCCGGCCAGTCAGCCCACAACAACCCCGAGTAGCTACGCGGCCGCCGGCGCGGCTTCGGTGCTCTCCGCGCGGCCCTTCCACTCGCGGTACGTGATCGAAGCGAGGAAGCCGAGAATGATGAATGCGTTCAACGGGTGCAGACCGCCAGCGATATACGGCGCGCCGGACCCGCCCCAGGCGAACACGATCTGGAGTGTCAGCAGGCCGACAACCCCGAGCGCGCGAAAGATCTTCGATCGGGTGCGTGTGCCGAAGGAGATGAGCAGAAAGACGATCCCGCCCAGCCAGATGAAGTACCCCGTCGCGATGTGAGGATCGAACGAGTGGTTGAAGCCATCCTCATCGATCGTGCTGCCGTCCTTGCTGAGCTTGTGGGCTGCGTCGAACGCGCCGTAGCCGGCGAAGAAGATCTGCAGCACGACGGCCGCAGTCAGGATCGTGACCCAGACTCGGTAAATCGCTTGAAACGCCTTCATCTCGGACACGCTCCTTTCGTCGGGGCCGCAGGACGGTTTACGTTAAACCGTTATCCGGCCCAACGGAACCCCGCCGAAGCGAAATCTGGGGCGAGCGGGCTGTCGGGCAATCCCGGTTGCGGCTCTGGCGCGTTGTAGCCGCGCGGAGCGACGTCGTTCGGCGTGTCCGGATGGAAGAGCGACGCGAGATACTGGATCTGCCCGCGCCCGGGGCCGAGCTCCCACTGGCCGCCGCCGTAGGGGCTGATCCCGCGCTCGGCGCAGTAGTCGTACGCGTCGAAGAGCCGGCGCACGGCGCCGAAGCGCGACGGCTTGATGTTGATCGTGCGCGGCGGCCACGGGCGGCTCTCGATGTCCGCGACGGAGTGGATCGGCGCGTCCCACGTGATCCGGGCGGCGTGCGGCTCGAGGATCGGGCGCGTCTCGTCGTTCACGTTCGGGTCCTCGACCCATGCGTTCGGGAACGCGTCGAGGACTCGCCGGTAGAGAACCGGGTCGGGCGGCTGGTCGACGGACGTACCCTCGTACTGGCCCTTGAGGTCGACCGAGTCGATCGCGCCCGTCGCCGCGAGGTCTGCGACGAGCTCGTCCGTCCAGTCGCTCGTCGGGTCGAGCTTGAAGCGGAGGCTCGGGTACAGGTCGAGCCAGGCGCGGATCTGGTCGGCCGAGGGCGGGTCGGCGAGACGCCTCGAGGTGACGAACGTGACCGGCCGCGGCTCGCGCTCGACGGCGTCCACGAGCGTCCGGCCCGCCTGGCGGAGCCCGAGGTCGAGCGCCGCGCTCTCGAAGGCCCAGCGACGGTAGTCGTGCCAGGCCTCCATCTGCGGCGGCTCGGTGAACAGCGTGAGCGCGTCGAGGAGCTGCGAGTACGAGTCGTGCGTGAAGGCGCCCGCCAGCGGGAGGTCGTCCGGCGGCGGATGGTCCGTCGCCGTGTACGTCACGTCCTCGCCGACGCCCTCCTCGCCGGCCCCGCGCAGATGGACGACCGTCGTCACGCGTGTGAACTCGGGGGAGACGACGTACTCGAGCCGCTCGAGCTCGTAGGAGTCGATCGCGACCGGGAGGTCCCTGACGGCGTCGTAAAGGGCCACGCGGGGAGAACCATAGAATCGCGGCGTGGTCCTTTCAGACCGAACCATCGAGCGCCTGCTAAACGAAGGGCGGATCGGGATCGATCCCTACGACCCGGCGCTGCTCCAGCCGTCGAGCGTGGACGTCCGCGTCGACCGCTTCTTCCGCGTCTTCCACAACGCGCGCTACCCGTACATCGACGTCAAGGAGCCGCAGGAGGACCTGACCGAGCTGGTCGAGATCGACGAGGAGCGGCCGTTCATCCTCCACCCGGGCGAGTTCGTGCTCGGGTCGACGCTGGAGCGGATCCAGCTCCCGGACGATCTCGTCGCGCGACTGGAAGGGAAGAGCTCGCTCGGACGTCTCGGCCTGCTGATCCACTCGACCGCCGGCTTCATCGACCCCGGCTGGGACGGCCACGTCACGCTCGAGCTTTCGAACGTGGCCAACCTCCCGATCACGATCTACTACGCGATGAAGATCGGGCAGCTCTCGTTCGTGCAGCTGACCGAGCCCGCGGAGACGCCGTACGGCTCCGGGGAGCTGGGCTCGAAGTACCAGGGGCAGCAGGGCCCGACGCCGAGCCGCTACTGGCAGAACTTCGAGCGCGAGACCGCGAAGTGATCCTGCTCACCGGGGGCACCGGGTTCGTCGGCGGTCACGTGCTGAAGGCGCTACAGGAGGCCGGACGGCCCGTTCGCTGCCTCGTTCGCAACCCTTCGAAGGCGGACATCGAGTGCGAGCTCGTCCAGGGGGACATGACCGATGTGGAGAGCCTGCGGCGCGGGGTCGAGGGCGCGGACACGGTCGTGCATCTCGTCGCCATCCGCCAGGGCAAGAAGGAGCAGTTCGAGCGGATCATGGCCCAGGGGACGCGCGACCTGCTCGCGACCGCGAAGGAGGCGGGCGTCGGGCGCTTCGTGCACATGAGCGCGCTCGGGACGAGCGAGGAGTCGAAGGACCTCGTCCCCTACTACGGCGCCAAGTGGGAGATGGAGCAGGCGGTCGAGGGCGCGGGCATTCCATACGTGATCTTCCGGCCGAGCTTCGTCTTCGCGCGCGACGGCGGGATCCTGCCGACCTTCGCCAAGCTGGCGAGATTCGCTCCCGTGACGCCGATCACCGGCTCGGGGGCGCAGCGGATCCAGCCGATCTGGGCCGGCGACCTGGCGGCGTACTTCGACAAAGCGATCGACCTCGACGCGGCGACGAACCGGACCTTCGAGCTCGGCGGGCCGGACGTCGTGACGTGGAACGAGTTCTGGGAGCGCCTGAAGAAGACACGCGGGATCAGACGCCCGAGCGTCCACGTGCCGATCGGCCTGATGAAGCTGAACGCACTCGTCACCGAGCGGCTCCCCGGGAACATCCCGCTCACACGCGACCTCCTGAAGATGCTCGAGCACGGCGACAACGTCGTCACGAACGACGACGCGGTGCAGACGTTCCAGCTCCCGCTCGTGCCGCTGGACGAGCAGTTGCGACGGGCCGCCTGATGGCGGAGCCGCAGATCGTGGCCGCGGGCGGGCTCGGGGACGAGGACGGCGCCGGGCGGCTGATCCGGTTCGTGCTCGGCCTCAGCGGCAAGAAGCGGCCGCGCGTGTGTCTCGTGCCGACGGCGAGCGCGGAGCTGCCGGACTTCATGGTCCGCTTCTACTCGGAGCTCAGCCCGTACGCCGAGTGCTCGCACGTCTCGTTCTTCCCGTGGCCGCGCGAGGATCTCCGCGACCACGTGCTCTCGCGCGACGTGATCTTCGTCGCTGGCGGCAACACGGCGAACATGCTCGCGATCTGGCGCGTCCACGGCTTCGACGACATCCTGCGCGAGGCCTGGGAGCAGGGGATCGTGCTCGCCGGGTCGAGCGCCGGGATGATCTGCTGGTTCGAGGCGGGCGTCACGGATTCGTTCGGGCCGCAGCTCGACGGAATGCGCGATGGGCTCGGCTTCCTGGCCGGAAGTGCGTGTCCTCACTACGACGGCGAGGAGCGGCGCCGGCCGGTGTACCAGGAGCTGGTCGCCGACGGCTTTCCCGCGGGGATCGCTGCCGACGACGGGGTCGGCCTCCACTTCGTCGGCACCGAGCTGAAGGAGGCCGTCAGCGTCCGTGACGGGGCGCATGCGTACCGCGTCGAGAGCGGCGGCGAAGCGACGATCGACGCGCGGCAGCTCGAAAAAGAGTAGGGGCCGCACGAGAGGCGGCCCCTAATCCGGTTACCAGCGTCGTATTGGTAGAGGCGCTTCCGGCCGGTCTGCTAGCTGACCGGCGGCGCGTCTTCGCGAGCCCCCTACGCTGGCTAGGCGATTCCCCATAGGTCCCGGGGACACGCCTCTACCCGCTGGTACCTCCACTGCCCGTACTGGAATCTGTCAAGCCGGACCACCTCCTTTCCGCGGTTGCCGCAACTGTAGCCGTTCGGTGAGGACGGCCGTACCGGCAAAGCCGGAACGGCCTCTGTGCGGCGCCGCCGAGTCGGCGCCTTAGGACATACGCCATCCCAGACATGTCCTGGGACCAGGTCCCGGGAGCTGTCAGGAAGGGTCGGTGAGGACCACGCTCAGCTCGAGGCCGCGGTCGAGCGGGACCGTGACGCTCTCCAGCGTCGGGTCGGCCTGACGGGCCTTCGAGTACTCGGCCAGCGGGTCGGCGTGCGAGAGGACGTTGTCCGCGACGAAGAGCCCTCCCGGCTCGACCTTGTCCCGCGCGAGCTGGAACAGCCGCTCGTAGTCCTCCTTCTCCGCGTCGATGAAGACGATGTCGAAGACGTCCTGGATCTGAGGGAGCGTCTCGAACGCGTCGCCCTCGATCAGCTCCGCAGTCTCCTCGAGCGCCGCCTCGGCGACGTTCCGCCGCCACGCCTCGACCTTCGCCGGATCGGCTTCCAGCGAGAGAACGCGCCCGCCGAGGTGGCGAGCCCCCGCAGCGAGCCAGATCGACGAGTACCCGCGCGAGCCGCCGATCTCGAGCACCTCGCAATCCCACTGGGGCGCGACCAAAGCGAACAGGAACTGGCCGGTCGAACGCGCCACCTGCCGCCCACGGAGCTCGCGCGAGACGCCTTCCTCGCGCTCCTTCGCGTCCTCGGCCTCGAGCCGCTCGAGCACGGCCCTGACTCTGTCGTCCAGCATCAGACGTCCACCTTGACGATCCCGTCTTCGACGACGACGGGGAACGTGTCGACCGGGAAGACGGCGGGCAGCGTCAGGGCGGCGCCGGTGCGGATGTCGATGTTCGAGCCGTGCCGTGGGCAGACAGCGAACCCCTCCTCGACGTCGAACTCGCCCTCGCAGAGCGGCCCGTCGTCGTGCGAGCACCGATCCTCGAGGGCGTACAGCTCGCCGTTCAGGTTGTAGACGCCGACCGTGATCGAGCCAGCAGTGACGATCTTCACGGAGCCGGGCGGAAACTCGTCCAGCGGCGCAACGTTGACGAGCGCCAAGAGTTAAGCCACCTGCTCCTCGAGAGGCGCGCACCTTTTCACTGGAGAAGGGCAGTAAACGGCCGCACCGGCAAAGCCGGCACGGCCTCCCATGGTCGGCGCCGCCAAGTCGGCGCCTTAGGAAATCTCGAGCTCGCTCGCGAGCCCGGCCCACTCCGGGGGCAGCGGCGTGCCTTTCGCCCGATGGAGCGCCACCTTGAGCACGCCCAGGCCGAGCAGCGCGCACTTGAGCCGGATCGGAGTCAGCGGGATCCCGATCTCCTCGAGCAGCTCCTCCTTGGGCAGCGACGCCACGTCCGACGCGGAGCGGCCCTTGACCATCTCCGTCAGCATCGACGTCGCGGCCTGCGAGATCGCGCAGCCGCGCCCCTCGAACTTCACCTCGTCGATCGTCTCGCCGTCGTCGGCGAGCGAGACCGAGATCGTCACCTCGTCGCCGCAGAGCGGGTTCATTCCCTCGGCCTGGGCGTCGGGAGCCTCCATCGCCCCGTGCCCACGCGGGTTCTTGTAGTGGTCGAGGATGACCTCGCGGTAAAAATCGCTCACGGACTGAGCGTACCCGCTGAGGGTCAGGCGAAGACTTTGCGGGCCTTGTGCAGGCCCTCGACGAGCCGGTCGATCTCCTCCGGGAGCGTGTACAGGTAGAAGCTCGCGCGATTCGTCGCCGCCACGCCGAGCTTCTGCATCAAGGGCTGGCAGCAGTGATGGCCGGCCCGGATCGCGACGCCTTCCATGTCGAGCACCTGCGCGACGTCGTGCGGGTGGATGTCGCCGAGGTTGAACGAGACGATCCCCGCGCGCCGGTCGGCCGGCGGCCCGTAGAGCTTGATCCCCGGGATGTCCGCGAGCTTCTCGAGCGCGTACACGGCGAGCTCGTGCTCGTAGCGCTCGATCGACTCGAGCCCGACGTCGTTGATGTAGTCGACGGCCGCGCCGAACCCGACGGCCTCGGCGATCGGCTGCGTGCCCGCCTCGTACTTCGCGGGCACCTCGCCCCAGGTCGTCTCCTCGAACGTGACCTTGCGGATCATGTGCCCGCCGAGGTTGAACGGCTCCATCGACTCGAGCAGCTCCAGCCGGCCCCAGAGCGCGCCGACGCTGGTCGGGCCGCACATCTTGTGCGCCGAGAACGCGAAGAAGTCGCAGCCGAGCGCCTGCACGTCGACCGCCTTGTGCGGCGCCGCCTGCGCCCCGTCGACGACCATGATCGCGCCCTGCTCGTGCGCCCAGGCCGAGAGCTTCTCGATCGGGTTGATCGTCCCGAGCGCATTCGAGACGAGGTTGTTCGCGACCACCTTGATCCGGCCCTCGCTCGCGATCGAGTCCAGATCAGACAGGTCCAGCTCGCCGTTGTCGTCGAGCTCGATCATCTTCAGCGTCGCGCCGGTGCGCTTGGCCATGTACTGCCACGGAACGAAGTTCGAGTGGTGCTCGAGCTCGGTGACGACCACGACGTCGCCCGGCTCGAGGTTCACGAGCCCCCAGGCGTACGCGACGAGGTTCAACCCCTCGGTCGCGCCGCGGACGAAGACGATCTCCCGGTCCGAGCCCGCGTTGACGAACTGCGCGAGCTTCTGCCGGGCGCCTTCGTACTCGGCCGTGGAGCGCTCCGAGAGCGTGTACACGCCGCGGTGCACGTTCGCGTACGACGTCTCGTAGAAGTCCTTCAGCTTCTCGAGCACCTGCCGCGGCTTGTGCGTCGAGACGGCGGAGTCGAGATAGGCGAGCGGCTTGCCGTGGATTTGCTGCTCGAAGATCGGAAAGTCCGCGCGCAGCTTCTGCGCGTCGAGCTTCGGGGGGCTCGTCACGGCCATGGCCCTATGGTACTCCGGGAGGCTCGAGCCCCTGCGTGTCGCTCACCAGGTAGAGCGGGCGGCCCTTGACCTCGTCGTGGATCCGGGCCACGTACTCGCCCATGATCCCGATCAGCAGGAGCTGGATTCCGCCGAGGAACGCGACGAAGACCGCGACCGACGCGAGTCCCGGGACGCTGTAGAAGCCGGCGAACTTCGAGATCAGGAACACGATGCCGAGCACGAACGACAACGCCGAGACGACGAACCCGAGGTTGAGCGCGAGGCGGAGCGGATAGGCCGAGAAGCTGACGATGCCGTCGGTCGCGAACCTGAGCATCTTGCGGAGCGGGTACTTCGTCTCGCCCGCGTAGCGCTCGTCGCGGCGGAACGGGACACCGACCTGGCGGTATCCGATCCAGCTGAACATGCCCCGGACGTAGCGGTTCGACTCACGCATCGACCTGAAGGCGTCGAGCGCGCGGCGGTCGACGAGCCGGAAGTCGCCGACGTCGAGCGGGACGTCGACGTCGCTCATGCGTCGGAACAGGCGGTAGAAGAGCGACGCGGTCGCGCGCTTGAACGCCGTTTCGCCCTGACGCCCTTCTCGCACCGCGTAGACGACCTCGTAGCCCTCGCGCCAGCGGGCCGCGAGCTCGAGCGCCACCTCGGGCGGGTCCTGCAGGTCCGCGTCCATCACGATCACCGCGTTCCCGGCCGCGACGTCGAGCCCGGCTGTGACCGCAATCTGGTGCCCGAAGTTCCTCGAGAGGCGGAGCAGCTTGAAGCGCGAATCGGCGTCCCTCGCGGCGCTCATCAGCTCGTAGCTCCGATCGCTGCTCCCGTCGTCGACCAGGATCACCTCGGCCTCGCCGTCGAGCCTGTCGGCCAGCGCCGCGAGCCTGCGCACGAGCTCGGGAATCGTCTCCGCTTCGTTGTAGATCGGAAGGACGAGCGAGTACTCGGGCCGGGACGGCTTCGACACCCGACCATTATCGAGCCACGGGCTGTCGGTACCCGTTTCGGTCTGCCGCGGCTTTCCGCTTCAATGTCCGGCAGATGCGTCGTCTCGTCCTGCCCGCGCTCATCCTCGTCGCGCTCGCCCTCTTGACCGCTGGCTGCGGCGGCAAGAAGAGCGACTCGGCGAGCGGCGACAAGGGCGCCGGTAGCGGGACTCCAGGCGCGGAGGTCTTCGCGGACGCCGGTTGTGCGAGCTGCCACACGATGGAGGCGGCCGGAGCCAAGGGCACCGTCGGCCCGAACCTCGACGAGCTGCGACCCAACGAGCAGACCGTCAAGCGGCAGGTCACGAACGGCGGGAACGGCATGCCGGCCTTCAAGAGCAAGCTGTCGCCGACCGAGATCCAGCAGGTCGCAGCCTTCGTCTCGACTGCCGCAGGCACGGGCCGGGCCGGGAAGATCTCGTTCGAGCCGAACGATCAGAAGGTCGAGGACTGCACGGACACGACCTGCTACGAGCAGGCGTTCGGCAACCTTGCCTACGACGACGGGCCGAAGAAAGCCCTCGAAGAGCTGGACAAGCTCTCGGCGACGAACTCGACGGTCGCGGCCGACTGCCACCCGATCGCGCACAAGATCGGCGCCGGCGGGCTCCTCTACTTCAAGGGCGACGTGGGCAAGGCGTTCTCCGACGGGAGCGCAACGTGCGGCTCGGGCTACTACCACGGCTTGCTGCAGTGGAAGCTCGCAGGCGTCCGCGCCGACCAGGTGGCGGACATTGCAAGCACCGTCTGCAAGGACCCCAAGATCGAGGCGAACGCGTTCATCTATTACCAGTGCAACCACGGGCTCGGCCACGGCCTGATGCTCTACACGGGGCTCGACCTCCCGAAGGCGCTCGACTACTGCCACAAGCTGCAGACCGAGACTGACTCGATCATGTGCAGCGGCGGGGTCTTCATGGAGAACCAGAGCTCGTCCTTCGGGCTGCACTCGAAGTGGCTGAGCACGAAGAACCTGCTCTTCCCCTGCAACAGCAAGTACGTGCAGCGGCAGGACAAGCTCTACTGCTACCTGCTCGTCACGTCGCACATCCTCCCGTACGTCCAGGGCAGCTGGAAGAAGACCTCGGACTGGTGCCGCAAGAGCGACCCCGGCTGGGTCCAGTACTGCTTCCAGTCGCTGGGCCGCGACGTGTCCGGCGTCGCCGTGCACAACCCGCAGCAGATGAAGTCCTACTGCCACGAGGCGGAGAGCGGCGAGAAGGAATGCATCTACGGCGCGATCCGCGACGTGATGAACAACAACACGCAGGACCCGAACGGGAAGGCGTTCTGTGAGGTCGTGGCCGCCAAGTTCCGCAACTACTGCTTCTGGGGCATGGGCACGATCCTCGGCACCCAGCACAGCGACGAGGCCGGGAAGCGCACCGCCTGCGAGCAGTGGGCGAAGGGCGAGGACCTGACGCAGTGCCTGTCGGGTGCCGGCGCCTAGCCGAGCCGCGGGCCTACGAAGGAACGACGAGCACGACCCGCGCGCCGTCGGGCGTGACGTTGCGGATCTGTCCGCGCGGATAGAGAGCCGCCAGCTGCGTCGCCATCGGCTGCCAGACCTCGCGGCGCATGAAGAGGGCGAACGGCGCCACGGCGCGGAACTCCTTCAGCGTGGTCGGATCGACCGGGGGCTGGACGAGCGTCGCCGGTCGCGTGAACAGCGAGAGCCGGTCGTTGCCGGGGCCTAGGTTGCCCCACTCGTAGTAGGGATCGGTCTCGCTGGACACGACGTAGAACTTCTGCCCCGGGACGTCGTCGCGGGCGGCCGCGAACCGGCCCGTGCTTCCGATCGGATCGCCCTGCTTCCGTCCGAGTTGCACGTAGTCCCAGGCAGCCGAGACGTTGAGCGCGACGACCGCGACGACGAATACTCCGACGATCAGTTGCGGCGCGTTCCGGACCGAGCGCCAGCGATTCGTCGCCCAGCGCAGCGCCTCGACCACGAGATACGCGACAAACGGCAGCGTGATCAGAAGCCGCGTGTAGTTCGGCGCCTTGTTGACGAGCAACGCGAAGGCCAGCCACAGGGCGACGAAGCCGCCGAGCATGAGCAGCGCGCCCTCGTCCTCGCGCCGCCGCCTGATCAGGCCGAGCCCGACGATCGCGACGCCGACCCAGAGCACGATCCCCATCAGCGGGTCGAGGAAGCCGTGCCCGTAGTTCGCGTAGATCCAGCTGTGGTCGACGACCTTGCTGTTGAAGGTGCCCAGGCCGAACTTGACGTTCTTCAGCCAGCCGCCGAGCTCGCTCTGCGCGAACACCCACTGCTGCTGCACCACACGCGCGTCGTTGTAGATGAAGAGGCTGTCGCCCTGGCCGCTGTGCATCGATGAGGGGATCGTCGACTCGGAGTAGATGATCGGCGTCGCCGCCAGCGCGAAGCCAGCGGTCGTGATCGCACCGACGGTCAGCAGCTTCCTCGCCGCGAAGCGCTTCTTGTACAACAGGCCCAGTCCGAGCAGGAACAGGAGCCAGATCGGAAACGCCACCCGCGCCGGGTAGTACACGTAGAAGCCGAGGCCGGCGACGAAGCCGCCGAGGAAGATCGCGAGCTCCTGGCCGTGGCGCAGGCCCCAGACGAGGAGGATGAGCGCCACCACGAGCACGAGCACGGCCGTGTTCTCCCGCATGGCGAGCCGGCTGATCATGAACATCGAGTGGTTGACGCCGACGAGCAACGCTCCGAGGAACGCCCAGTTCCGCGGGAGCAAGAGCCGGAAGAGCACGTAGCAGGCGGCGATCGTCAGCAGCCCGACGACCGCGTGCAGGAGCCGCATGTGGAAGAGGTCGACCCCGCCGAGCAGCTCCCCGAGCTTGCCCCAGACGACGAACAGGCCTGCTGGCCTGGTCAGGTAGTAGCTGTACCCGAACGGATCGCCGGTGTTGTGCGCGTAGTCCTTCGAGACACTCATGATCGCGATCTCGTCCGAGCTGACCTGGACGGGCCAGCGATAGAGCGCGATCAGGTAGAGCGGCGAGCACAGAGCCGCGACGCCGGCCGCGAGTCCGACGTCGAGCAGAGCGATCCGAGGCCAGACGCGAGCTCGCAACCCGAACCCGACGGCGGCGACCACCACGCCGCCCAGCCAGAGCCAGAGCATCCCGTGGCTGTAGCCGTTGACGATGTAGATCAGCAGCGACAGCGCCCCGAGCGCGAGCCCGAGGGCGATCAGGCCGAGCTGGACCAGCTCGTCCAGCGAACGGCTCGGCGATGCGAGGCGCATCTTGCGCGCAGGCTGCTGTCCGACGACCCCCACGAGCGTCAAAGAGTAGCCCGGAGCGGGAGGAAGTCCTAGTCAAGTCCGGTACGGACTCGACTCGCAGGGAGCCCTTCGCTTGAATGTGGTTCGTGCGTGCATCGCCCATCCGCGGCGCGGCCATTCTGGGCCTCGTTTTTCTGGTCCTGGCCGGTTGCGGCGGCAATGGGAATAAGAGCTCGAGCTCCGCGACGAGCTCGCTGCCGGGGGCGAAGGTGTTCGACAATGCGGGCTGCGGCGGCTGCCACACGCTGCAGGCGGCGAAGTCGAAGGGAACCGTCGGGCCCGACCTCGACCAGCTCCGCCCGGATGCGCAGCGGGTCGCACGGCAGGTTAAGAACGGCGGTGTCGGGATGCCGTCCTTCGCGAAGAAGCTGAGCGAGGTCGAGATCAGCCAGGTCGCCGAGTTCGTCTCCGAGTCGACACAGAGCTCGACGATGGGCGGCTCGGTCGCAGCGGGCTTCAAGCCCGACGACACGAAGATCGAGGACTGCAAGGAGACCGACTTCCACTGCTACGAGCAGGCGTTCGCGAACATCTCGTACAAGGACAGCCCGAAGACGGCCCTCGATCTGTTCGACCAGGACATCAAGACGCCCGGGCCGATCGAGCGCGACTGTCACCGGATCGCCCACGCGATCGGCGCCGGAGCGCTCTCGCATTACCACGGGAACGTCGGCCAGGCGTTCGTCGCCGGCCGGCCGAGCTGCACCTCCGGGTACTACCACGGGATCCTCGAGCGGGCCTTCCTCGGAGTCGACCAGAGCAAGCTCGGCTCCTCGGCGCGGAAGTTCTGCGCGAGCCCCGAGGTCCGCAAGTCCGAGTTCATCGCCTACCAGTGCGTGCACGGGCTCGGGCATGGGCTGATGATCTACACCGGCTACGACCTGCCCCTGTCCCTGCACACGTGCGACAAGCTCGCCAACAGCTGGGACGCCACCGGGTGTACGGGCGGCGTCTTCATGGAGAACTATCAGTCGTCCTACGGCATCACGTCGCGCTGGCTGAAAGCGAAAGACCTGATCTACCCGTGCGACTCGGTGGCGGAGAAGTACAAGTTCTACTGCTACGACCTCGTCACCGCGCGGATCCTGCCCAAGGTGAACTACAACTGGAAGAAGGCCGCGGCGTGGTGCAGAAAGAGCGAGAAGAAGTGGGTCAAGGTCTGCTTCCAGTCGATGGGTCGTGATGCGTCCGGGTTCACGCGGCTCAACCCGCCGGCCATCATCAAGATCTGCCGCAACGGCAAGGACATGGCCCGGGAGTGCATCTACGCGGCCGGGAAGGACATGACCTACACGGACGTCAGCGCCCGCCGTGCGAAGGTGTTGTGCAACACCGCGCCCGGATCCACACGCGACTACTGCTGGCAGGGGATCGGCGAGATTCTCGGCTCCCTCAACCGCGAGACCGAGAAGCGCAAGGCGAGCTGCGACGAAGCGACGCACAAGCAGGCGTACCGCGCCGACTGCTACCGCGGCGCCGCGATTACCTAGCTCAGAGCGTTTCGCTGCAGAATGCGGGGATGGTCGCCCGGCCCGTCCGCGTCGCCGTGCTCGTCGTGCTCGTCCTGCTCGTCGCCGGGTGCGGCGGGAAGAAGAGCAACGAGAGCGCTGCGTCGGCCTCGCTGCCCGGCGCCAAGGTCTTCGACAGTGCGGGCTGCGGCGGCTGCCACACGCTGCAGGCGGCGAAGTCGAAGGGGACGGTGGGGCCTGACCTCGACCAGCTGCGGCCGGACGCGCAGACGGTGGAGCGTCAGGTCCGAAACGGCGGTGTCGGCATGCCGTCCTTCTCGAAGAAGCTGAACGAAGTCCAGATCAGCCAGGTCGCGGAGTTCGTCTCGGAGTCGACCCGCTCTTCGACGATGGGCGGCTCGGTCGCCGCCGGCTTCAAGCCCGACGACACGAAGATCGAGGACTGCAAGTCCGAGGACTTCCACTGCTACGAGCAGGCGTTCGCGAACATCTCGTACAAGGACGGCCCGAAGACGGCACTCGACAAGTTCGACGAGGACATCAAGACGCCTGGGCCGATCGAGCGCGACTGCCACCGGATCGCCCACGCGATCGGCGCCGGAGCGCTCTCGCACTTCCACGGAAACATCGGCCAGGCCTTCGTCGCCGGCCGGCCGAGCTGCACCTCCGGGTACTACCACGGGATCCTCGAGCGGGCCTTCCTCGGAGTCGACCAGAGCAAGCTCGGCTCCTCGGCGCGGAAGTTCTGCGCGAGCCCTGAGGTCCGTAAGTCGGAGTTCATCGCCTACCAGTGCGTCCACGGCCTCGGACACGGGTTGATGATCTACACGGGCTACGACCTGCCCCTGTCCCTGCACACGTGCGACAAGCTCCAGCAAGGCGACCAGCTGAGCTGCACGGGCGGCGTGTTCATGGAGAACTACCAGTCGTCGTACGGCATCACGTCGCGCTGGTTGAAGGCGAAGGACCTCATCTATCCGTGCAACTCCGTGGCCGAGCGGTACAAGTACTACTGCTACGACCTGGTGACCGCGCGGATCCTGCCGAAGGTGAACTACAACTGGAAGAAGGCCGCGGGCTGGTGCAGGCGGAGCGAGCCGAAGTGGGTCCCGGTCTGCTTCGAGTCGATGGGCCGGGACGCGTCCGGGTTCACGCGGCTCGATCCGGCGAGGATCCTGCGGATCTGCCGCGTCGCGGGGGACATGGCGCGAGAGTGCATCTATGCGGCCTCGAAGGACATGACGTACACAGACGTCAGTCCGAGGCGCGCGAAAATCCTGTGCAACACCGCCGCGGCCGCGACCAGGAACTACTGCTGGACCGGGATCGGCGAGATCCTCGGCTCGCTCAGCCCCGAGGCGGAGAAGCGCAAGGCGAGCTGCGACGAGGCGACGCAGAACAAGGTGTACCGCGAGGCCTGCTACCGCGGCGCCGGGCTCACCTAGCTCGACGAACCCGCTTGCACGGTGTGCGGCTAGCCCTGAGGGATGCGGGCTTCGAGCGCTTCGCCGAGGGCTTCTCGCACCGGCTCCAGCTCGATCCGGTCGAGCACGTCCTGGAAGAAGCCACGCAGGATCAGGCGTTCCGCGTCGGACTGCGTGAGGCCGCGGGCCATCGCGTAGAAGAGCTGGTCGCGGTCGACCTGGCTCACCGTGGCGCCGTGCGTGCAGCGAACGTCGTTCGCCTGGATCTCGAGGCCCGGGATCGAGTCCGCGTGCGCCTTCGGGGAGAGGAGGAGGTTCCGGTTCTCCTGGTACGCGTTCGTCTTCTGGGCCTCGGGCTCGACGCGGATCATCCCGCGCCAGACGGCGGTCGCCTCGTCGCGCAGCGCGCCCTTGAAGGCGAAGTCGGAGGTCGTGTTCGGGGCCTGGTGCTCCTGGAGCGTGTCGTAGTCGAGGTGCTGGTCGCCGTCCGCGAAGTACGCGCCCGTGACGCGGGAGGTCGCGCCCTGGCCGGCGAGGTCGTTCTCGATTCGCACCTTGCCCTTCTTCGAGCCGAAGCCGGCAGCGACCCAGTCGAGCTCGGCGTCGCGCCCGACGCGCGCGCGCTGCGACGCGAAGTGCCACGTCTCGCGCGCGAGGTTCTGGAGCGAGACGTACTCGACCTTGGCCTCCTGGCCGACGAAGAGCTCGACGACCGCGTTCGAGTAGCCCGCGAGCTCCGGATCGGCTGTAGACAGATCCTCGATCAGGCTGAAGCGGCTCCCCGGCTCGGCGATGACGAGCAGGCGCCAGAAGAGCGCCTCTCCGTCCGGCGGGTTGGCGATCCGCACGTAGAGCGGCTTCTCGAGCACAACGCCTTTCGGGACATGGACGAGCAGGCCGTGCTTCCACTGCGCCGCGTTCTGGGCCGCGAACTTCTCGTCGGCGCCCACGAGCTCGCCCAGCTGCGGGTGCGCCTCGTCGAGGAGCTCGAAGCGAATCCCGTCCGGCGCGCGCTCGATCTCGATGCCCTCACCGACAGTGGCCAAACCAGCCACGTCGATGTCCAACATTGTCCTGGGACCAGGTCCCGGGGCATGGCCGTTTTGGGCAAAGGCGTCCGGATCGAAGCCCTTGAGGTCGGTGAACCGCCACGACTCGTCGGTCGTCGTCGGCATCGGCAGCGCGCGGTAGCGCTCGAGGAGCTCGGCTCTACTCATCGCGTGGTGCGTACCGGCGATGCAGCATCAAGGCGTTCCCGTCCGGATCGGAGAAGAACGCCATGTGGCAAACGCCCGTGTCCAGGACGTCGCCGTGGAACTGGATGCCCTTCTCCTCGAGCTCCCGGCGCGTCTCCGCGACATCAGGCACGCGAAGCGCGATGTGCGCCGAATGGGGCGCAGTGAACTTCTGCCCGATCGACGCCATGTCGATGAGATACATGCTGACGTTCTCGCCGAGCTGGAACTCCGGGAACGCAGCCTGGCCGACCTGCTCGAGCCCGAGTATGTCCCGGTACCAGGACACGGAGCGCTCGATGTCGTTGACCGGGACGGAGATGAAGTCCGTCCGCTCTACGATCAACCGACCCGAGGCATCGCTTGCGATGCCGCCCTCAGGATGCCGGGCTCTGCTCGGCATCCGTCGGAAATGACCGGTCGACCCGCCTGGATCGACCTCAACCGACGGAGCCCTCCATCTGGAGCTGGATCAGACGGTTCATCTCGACCGCGTACTCGAGCGGGAGCTCCTTCGTGATCGGCTCCACGAACCCGGAGACGACCATCGCCGACGCCTCGGCCTCCGAGAGGCCGCGCGACATCAGGTAGAAGAGCTGCTCCTCGCCGATCTTCGAGACCGTCGCCTCGTGGCCGATGTCCACATCGGACTCGTCGATGCGGATGTACGGGTACGTGTCCGAGCGCGAGTCCTCGTCGAGGATGAGCGCATCGCAGACGACCTTCGACTTCGAGCCGACCGCGCCCTTCGCGACCTCGAGCAGACCGCGGTACGACGCACGCCCGCCGTTCTTCGAGATCGACTTCGACGTGATGATCGACGACGTGTGCGGCGCGATGTGGACAGCCTTGCCGCCCGCGTCGAGATGCTGGTCCTTGCCGCCGAAGGCGATCGAGAGCACCTCGCCGTGAGCGCCCTCGCCCATCAGCCAGATCGCCGGGTACTTCATCGTCAGCTTCGAGCCCAGGTTCGCGTCGACCCACTCCATCGTCGCGTTCTCGTACGCGACTGCGCGCTTCGTGACGAGGTTGTAGACGTTGTTCGACCAGTTCTGGATCGTCGTGTACCGGCAGCGCGCGCCGGGCTTGACGATGATCTCGACGACCGCCGAGTGCAGCGAGTCCGACGAGTAGACCGGCGCCGTGCACCCCTCGACGTAGTGCACGTACGCGCCCTCGTCGACGATGATCAGCGTGCGCTCGAACTGGCCCATGTTCTCGGCGTTGATCCGGAAGTAGGCCTGGAGCGGCATCTCGACCTTCACGCCCGGGGGCACGTAGATGAACGAGCCGCCCGACCAGACGGCCGAGTTCAGCGCGGCGAACTTGTTGTCGTTCTGCGGGATGATCTTCCCGAAGTACTCCTTGACCAGGTCCTCGTGCTCGCGCAGCCCGGAGTCCATGTCCAGGAAGAGCACTCCCTGCTCCTCGAGCTCCTCCTTGAGCTTGTGGTAGACGACCTCGGACTCGTACTGGGCGCCGACGCCGGCGAGGTACTTCTTCTCCGCCTCGGGGATCCCGAGCTTGTCCCAAGTGTTCTTGATGTCCGGCGGCAGGTCTTCCCAGGAGTTCGCCTGCTTCTCGGTCGGGCGGATGTAATAGAAGATGTTGTCGAAGTCGATCCCGGTCAGGTCGCCGCCCCAGGCAGGCAGAGGCCGAGCCAGGAAGTACTCGAGCGACTTGAGCCGGAACTTGCGCATCCAGTCGGGCTCGTTCTTGTGCTCGGAGATCGCCGCGACGAGCTCGGGCGACAGCCCGCGCCCCGACTTGAAGAAGTAGTCCTCGGGATCGTGGAATCCGTACTTGTACTCGTTGCCGATTCCGGCAACAACTTCGGTTTCCGTGAGGGCCACCTAGGCCTCAGCTCCTTCCGGGAGGAAAGCCTCGTAGCCTTCCGCCTCAAGCTTGTGTGCGAGCTCCGGCCCGCCTTCCTCAACGATACGCCCGTCGACGAAGACGTGCACGAAATCTGGCTTGACGTGGTTCAGGATCCGCTGGTAGTGCGTGATCACGAGTGCGCCGGTCTCGGGGCCGACGAGCTCGCGCACCCCTTGCGCGACGATTCGGAGCGCGTCGATGTCGAGGCCGGAGTCGGTCTCGTCGAGCACCGCGATGCGCGGCTTCAGCATCGCCATCTGCAGGATCTCGACGCGCTTCTTCTCGCCGCCGGAAAAGCCGTCATTGAGGTAGCGCTGGGCGAGCTCCCGCGGGATCTTCAAGTCCTCCATCGCGCCGAGCATCTCCTTGCGGAACTCGGGGATCGGAATCGGGTCGTCCTCCCCGCCTGCCCGGGCCTTGCGGATCGCGTTGATCGCCGAGCGCAGGAAGCTCGTCACGGTCACGCCCGGGATCGCGTGCGGATACTGGAAGGCGAGGAAGAGCCCCGCCTGGGCGCGCTCGTCGGCGCCCATCACCGAGATGTCCTGACCGTCGAACAGCGCCTCGCCGCCGGTGATCTCGTAGGCCGGATGGCCCATCAGCGCGTAGGCGAGCGACGACTTGCCCGAGCCGTTCGGGCCCATCAGCGCGTGGATCTCGCCCGGGCTCACCGACAGGTCGACGCCCTTGACGATCTCGGTGCCGTCCTCGAGCGAGACGCGCAGGTCTCTCAGTTCCAGGAGTGCCACTTTGTGCGGTCCAAAACCCTTTCCCGAAGCGGGTTTTCGCTTCGCTTCGTGTCATCGTAGCTAACCCTTTCCCGACCGCCGACAGTGCTACCCTTGGCCCATGCCCGGAAACATCGGTTGGCAGGGCGCGATCATCATCCTGATCGTCCTGCTCGTGGTCTTCGGGCCGAAGCGGCTTCCCGAGATGGGGCGCTCCCTCGGTCGGGGAATGCGCGAGTTCAAGGACTCGGTCACCGGCAAGGACAACGACGACGACGAGCCGCGCGAGCTGCCGCCGGCCGCCGACGACGAGCCCGTGGCCGGGTCGCCCCCGCGCGAGCGCGACTCCGTTTCTTAACGCATGACACGGTTGCCGCGGCGCCTCGCTCACGGTGAGGAAGCGTCGCTCGTCGAGCATCTCGAGGAGCTGCGGACGCGGCTGATCATCTCCCTGGGAGCCGTCGTGGTGCTGTTCATCCTCACGTACGCCTTCCGGGACACGATCATCGGCTGGCTCTCGAAGCCGCTGCCGGAGGGCACGAAGCCGATCACGCTCAGCCCGACCGAGCCGTTCACGACCTCGTTCAACGTCGCGTTCTACGCTGCGATCGCGCTCGCGATCCCCGTGCTCGTGTGGCAGCTGTGGGCGTTCCTCGCGCCGGCTTTCGACGACCGCCACCAGAAGACCGTCGTCAAGCTGGTGATCGTCGCGACCGTGCTCCTCGCGATCGGGATGGCCTTCGCCTACTGGATCGTGCTCCCGACCGCGATCCCGTTCCTGCTCAACTTCGACTCCGGCCTCTACAACGCGCAGGTGCGCGCGAAGGACTACTACTCGTTCGCGATCGTCACGATCCTCGCCTGCGGGATCCTCTTCGAGCTGCCGATCTTCATCCTCGGGCTCGTGCGGCTCGGGATCATCTCGGCCGCGCGGCTGCGCAACAACCGTCGGATCGGGGTCGGGATCTGCATCGTCATCGTCGTCCTGCTCCCGGGCGTCGACTTCGTCTCGATGGGGCTCCAGATGATCCCGGTGCTCCTGCTGTTCGAGGGCTCGATCTGGGCGGCTGTCTTCTTCGAGAAACGCTGGGCCGCGCAGGGCGTGCTCCCAGCAGAGCCGCTGACGGGCACCGGCGAGAGCTGACCTTGCTGCGCTCGTGATTAATTCCGATGAGTCGACCGGTCATTTCCGAAGGCCGCACGAGCAAAGCTCGCACGGCCTGAAGTCGGCATCGCAAGCGACGCCTTGGCCGAAGATCGAGCTGCACGTCCACCTCGAGGGGACGGTCCGGCCGGCGACCCTGCTCGAGATCGCGCGGCGCAACGACTACGCCCTGCCCGCGGACACCGTCGAGGGCCTCGCGTCGCTCTACGAGTACCGCGACTTCGAGCACTTCATCCAGGTCTGGATCCTGACCACGAACGCGCTGCAGACCGAGGCCGACTTCAGGCAGGTGGTCGTCGACTACGCGGCGGAGGCGGCCGCGCACGGAGCCGTCTACGTCGAGGGGATCTTCTCGCCCGCGGAGCGCGTCGCACGCGGCGTGGACTGGGACGAGATCTTCGCCGGCTACTGCGACGGCGCGCAGGAGGCCGAGGAGCTGCACGGGGTCACCGTTCGCCTGACGCCCGACATCTACCGGGGAGCGAGCGACGAGGCGGCGGAGAGCGTCGTCCGCTACTCGTCCGCCTACCACGAGCGCGGCGTCGTCGGGGTCGGGCTGGGCGGGCTCGAGGCGCAGTTTCCGCCGGACCCGTACGCGCCCGTCTTCGAGTTGGCGAAGTCCGAGGGACTGGGCTCCGTGCCGCACGCGGGCGAGGTCGCCGGCCCGGAGTCGATTCGCGGTGCGCTGGACGCGCTGCACGCCGATCGCATCAGGCACGGAATCCGCGCCGTCGAGGATCCGGAGCTCCTGGCCGAGCTCGCGGAGCGGCGGATCGTCCTCGACGTCTCACCGGTGTCGAACGTCCGCACGGGGGCAGTCGGCTCGCTCGCCGAGCACCCGCTGCCGAAGCTGGTCGAGGCCGGAGTCTTGTGCTCGATCTCGACCGACGACCCTGCGATGTTCGACACTGACCTCTCACGCGACTACGAAGCCGCCCGCTCGCTCGGAGTCGACGCCCGCGCCGCGTACGAGGCGGGCCTGGCCGGCGCGCTGTGCGACGAGTCGACGCTAGACCGTCTCCGCGAGCTCGGGAACAGCTTCGACTGGGCGAAAGTCCCCGAAGCCGAGCTAGTCTAGGAGCGTGGCCCGATCCGGAGCACGACGCAGTAGCCAGACCCCTGTGCGGAAAGCACCGCGACCGCGCGAGCGAACGCGGTCCACGCCGACCCGCACCGAGTACGCCGGCGTCGAAGGGGAGATGTTCTTCCCGAAGCTGCGGCGCCAGGCCAAATGGGTCTTCGTCCTTCTCGCGCTCAGCTTCTCGGTCGGCTTCGTCGTCTTCGGCGTCGGGAGCGGTGGAGGCCTCGGGCTCGGCGACCTCATGCAGGGCTCGAGCGGCGGTACGAGCGGGCCGTCCGTCAGCGACGCACAGAAGAAGATCGACAAGGGCGACCTCGCCGCGTACAAGGAGCTGGCCGACGCCTATCGCCAGGACGGCAACCTCGACCAGGCGATCACCGCCGGCGAGCAGTATCTGAAGGTTCGGCCGAAGGACTACGAGTACATGCGCACCGTGGCCGGCGACTACGAGGGCCGGGCGAGCCGGCAGCGCGACCAGGGGACCGCGATCCAGGACGAGGTGACCTCGAGCACCGGCGGCACGACATTCGCGCCTCCGGGGAACACGCGGCTCGGACGCGCGCTCTCACCGGGCAGGATCGACCAGGAGCTGACGAGCGCGGCCAACCAGAAGCTGACGGAGCTCTACTCGGGCCTCCAGGGCTCGTTCACCCGCGCGACGCAGCTGTACCAGCAGCTGACCGCGAACACGCCGAACGACATCCTGCTCCAGCTCCTCCTCGCGAACGCCGCCTACCAGTCGCGGAACAACCCGGTGGCGCTCAAGGCCTACCGCCGCGTGATCAAGCTCGCGCCGGACAGCGGCGAGGCCGCGCAGGCGCGCCAGCAGATCCAGTTCCTGAAGTCTCAGCCGTCGGGTTAGACTCCCGCGCGGTGGAGGGGCGATGAACTTCGACGTGCAGACAGAGAAGGTCGACGACTCAACGTACGTGATCGCCCTCTCCGGCGAGGTCGATCTCTACACGGCGCCCGAGTTCAAGCAGCAGCTCCTCGACGTGATCTCGAACGGCGGGAAGGACGTCGTCGTTGACTTCACGAACACGACATTCATCGACTCGACGACGCTCGGCGTCCTCGTCGGTGGGGTCAAGCGGCTCCGCGTCCAGGACGGGCGGCTCGCGCTCGTGTGCAATGACCGGAACATCACGAAGATCTTCGAGATCACCGGGCTCGACCGCGTCTTCACGATCTTTCCGACTCGCGACGAGGCTCTGGCCAAGGCCGGCGCCTCCGCACAGTCCTAGCTTGCGGCGAGCGAGCGTCTTCTTCCTCGCAGCGCTGATCGTCCTCATCGCCTCCGGCTGCGGCACGGGCGGGCCCGTGAAGGGCGGCAACGCGAGCGCCGGCAAAAAGCTCTTCGTCGCCGAGGGTCGTTGCGGAAGCTGCCACACGCTGAAGGACGCAGCGTCGCGCGGGACCGTCGGCCCGAATCTGGACGCGGCCTTCGCGCAGTCGAAGTCGGAGGACTACAAGCTGAGCTCGATCGAGAACGTCGTGCGCGACCAGATCCGGTACCCGACGAAGGGCAGCGGCATGCCGGCGAATCTCTTGACGGGACAGCAAGCGGATGACGTTGCCGCCTACGTAGCCCTCTGCGCCGCGAGCACGGACAAGCAGGCATGCCCAGGCATCGCCGCGACGGGGACGGGCGGCCAGGGGCTGTACGCGTCGCTCGGGTGCCAGGGCTGCCACTCGCTCGACGGCTCGAAGTCGACGGGGCCCACCTTCAAGGGGCTCTACGGAAGCAAGGTCACGCTGACGAACGGCAAGACGGTGACCGCCGACGACAAGTACCTGCTCGACTCGATCATCGACCCGGACCTGGACATCGTGCAGGGCTACCAGCCGGGCGTCATGACCTCGGTGATCAAGAAGGGCCAGGTCCCGCAGGACCAGGCGCAACAGCTCGTCGACTTCATAAAGCAGCAGAAATAGCCGCGCCCGAACCGACTTAGTAACACTGTGTTACTAGGTCGGTTCTTGGACTTCTTCGCGTTCCGCTGCCAGGTCGACGACCACGTGCGTGATCGGGACCGCGAAGCGCTCCTTGGCCGTTTCGACGATGCCCTTCTCGAGCCAGTGCGAACGGCCCTCGGGGTGGGTCGAGATGATGATCTCGTCCGCACCGAAGAGGCGGAGCGCGTCTTCCATCGCCTGCAGCGGCTCGCCGTCTCCGACCTCTCCCTTCGCGTCGATGCCGAGCGAGCGGAGCCGGTCGAGGCTCGCGTCCAGCCGCTTCTGCGCCTCGACCCGGGCGTTGTCCTCGTCCGAGGCCCAGTGGCGAATCGGCGAGTTCAGCGCCGGGGTGACGACGAGAACCTGTTCGTCATAGCCCTCGGAGCGGTTGTGGATCTCGTCCCGGAGGCGCTCGCCGCCTACGGTCTCGTTCGCGATCACGAGAATGCGGCGCTCGTTCGCGCGCCCGCGGCGCGAGGGCACGGCCTGCCGCGGAGGCTCGGTCCTACTCGCCCGCACCACGTAGGCGGCCCCGGCCAGCGTGAGCGCGAGGAACACGATCACACCGGCCCACGTGCCGATTGCGAGTGCCGCGATCGCAATCGCCGCGAAGTACCCCACCGTCAGCAGCAGAAAGCGGTAGGCCTCGGCTTCGCTGCGAAGGGGATTGATCATCGCCCTAGAGGATGTACACCGTCGTGTACACGACAATCCACATTACGTCGACGAAGTGCCAGTAGATCCCGGAAATCTCCACTCCCCGGTGCTCGGCCGCTGTGAAATGGCCTCGGAAGGCGCGGATCGTCGCGAACGTGAGAATGGTCAGACCAACGAAGACGTGCGCTCCGTGCAGCCCCGTCAGGCCGTAGAACGTCGAGCCGAATGCACCGTCCTGCGGTGAGAAGCCGACCCTCGAGTACTCGCGGATCTGCGTCAGCAGGAACGTCAGTCCGAGGGCGACCGTGAGTACGAGACCGGCCTGCATCCCGGCCCTGTTCCCCCGCTTGATCGCCTGGAGCGACCAGTGCATCGTGAAGCTCGAGGTGATCAGGATCGCCGTGTTGACGCCCGCGACGAAGACCGGCAGGTGGAAGGGCGGCGGCGGCCACTCGGCGGGCCCGGCCACGACCCGCGCGAAGAAGTAGATCGTGAAGAACGAGCCGAAGAGCATGACCTCCGACGCGATGAACAGGAGCATCCCGAGCGTCGGGGCATCGACTCTCGAGCTCTGGTGCGCGATCGGCGGCCCGTGATGAGCTTCCGCATGGACGGCCATCAGTGGCCCTCCCGGTGATGCTGCTGCGTTTCTGGGTCGCGAGCACCAAGCCAGAGGCCGCACTCCGACGAGCCAAGGTCCGTAGACCTTGGTGAGGAGGAGGGTGGGCTCTGGCGCCGCGTGATCGCGGGCCAGAGGCCAGCGTGTATTGCCGGGAGGGCCACTAAACCGGGGCCTCCTCGAGGACGACGTGCTCCACCGGGAGCTTCGACTCGTTGTGCAGCCGCTGGACGAGGTTCCGCTTCATCCAGGGCGAGCGCTCGGGCGCGAACGTCGAGACGATCACCTCGTCGATCCGCTCGTCGTGGATGGCCTGCATCGCCGCGGTGTACGGATCCGGGTGCGCCACCTGGCCATGGGCGTCGATCCCTTCGGCGCGCAGGACGGCGAGGGCGCGCCTCAGTCGCCGTTCGGCCTCGGGATGCTCCGCGCTCGTCGGATCGCTCTGCGGGCAGATGATCAGGAAGCTCGCCGGAGAGCGGGCCGCGCGCTCGCGGATCCGGTCGAGGAGCGGATCGCCGACGACGGTCTCGTTCGCGATCACGAGCACATTTGCCTCGCCCCCCTCGGACTTGAGGTCGACGACGACGTGCTCGACGGGCAGGCCCCCTGCTGCGTCGCGGACACGGTCGATCACCTTGCGCCGCAGCCAGCCGGACTTCTCCTCGGGGTGTGTCGACACGATGACCTCGGTCGGCCGCGGCTCGAGCATCGCGATCGCGTCGCGCACGGCGTCGGCCGGATCCGAGTCGACGACGAGCCCGTGGGCGGGGATCCCGGCCTCGCGCAGCTTCGTCAGCGTGCGCTCGAGCCGCCGGCCCGCAGCCGCACGGCGCGTGTCCTCGTAGACGACATAGCCCGCGTGCGGGTTGCTGATCGGCGCGAGCACCGTGACGAGATCGGGGTGCCGGCTCTGGACCGCCTCGATCAGGCTCGGCCCGGTCATCGTCTCGTTGGCGACGACGAGAACGTGGCTCACGGCGATCGCGCCTCCTCGAGCTCGTGCTCACGCGCTCCGTTGAAGACCGCGTGCCGCGCTCCCGGGACGCCGTACTCGTACGGCCCGCCGACGATCTGCGGGATCTCGTCGAAGTTGAAGATCGGCGGCGGCGAGGAGACCTGCCACTCGAGCGTCATCGCATGCCACGGGTTCGCCTCCGCGATCGGCCCGCGGATCCAACTCGTGATCGCGTTGTAGAGGAAGACCACGAACGACGCGCCGAGGAAGAACGACGAGATCGAGATGATCATGTTCCAGGTGCTGAACTGCGGGTCGTAGTCCGAGACGCGCCTCGGCATTCCCTGGACGCCGATGATGTGCATCGGGAAGAACGTGAGGTTGAAGCCGATGAACGTCAGCCAGAAGTGCAGCTTCCCGAGCCGCTCGTTGTACATGCGGCCGGTCATCTTCGGGAACCAGTAGTAGATCCCGGCGAAGATCGTGAAGAGGGAGCCGCCTAACAGCACGTAGTGGATGTGCGCGACGACGAAGTACGTGTCCGACGTGTGGATGTCGATCGGGACCGCACCGAGCATGATCCCGGAGAGGCCGCCGATCACGAACATCGACACGAAGCCGAGGGCGAACAGCATGGGCGTGGCTAAGTGGATCCGCCCCTCCCACGTCGTCGCCAGCCACGAGAAGACCTTGATCCCGGTCGGCACCGCGATCAGCAGCGTCGTCACCATCATCGGGACGCGGAGCCACGAGGCCATGCCCGAGACGAACATGTGGTGCGCCCAGACCGAGAAGCCGAGCACGAGGATCGCGCACAGCGACAGCGCCATCAGGCGGTAGCCGAAGATCGGTTTCCGGGAGAAGACGGAGATCACCTCGGAGGCGATCCCGAAGCCGGGCAGCATCATGATGTAGACGGCCGGGTGCGAGTAGAACCAGAAGATGTGCTGGTACCCGAGGACGTAGCCGCCCTCGTTGAAGTTGAAGAAGTTCGTGTGCATCAGCCGGTCGAACATGACGAAGAACTGCGAGCCGGCGACGAACGGGGTCGCGAGCACGACGAGCAGCGATGTCGTGAAGTTCGCCCAGACGAGGAGCGGCATGCGCCAGAAGGTCATCCCCGGCGCGCGCATGGTGATGATCGTGACCAGGAAGTTGAGCGCGGTCATGATCGACGAGGCCCCGGCCCACTGGACGCCCATGTTGAACCAGACGTTGCCGTCCGTCCCGACCACGGATAACGGCGCGTAACCCGTCCAGCCGGCGCCGAACGCTCCACCCGGCACGGCGAGGCTCGAGAGCATGATGATCCCGGCGATCGGGAGCAGCCAGAACGAGAGGGCGTTCAGCCGCGGGAAAGCCATGTCCGGCGCGCCGATCATCAGCGGGATCACGAAGTTGGCGAGGCCCGCGAACGCCGGGATCACGAACAGGAAGATCATCAGCGCCGCGTGCACCGAGATCAGGCCGTTGTATTCCTGGTTGTCGAGGAACTGCATCCCCGGCTTGGCCAGCTCGGCGCGGAAGATCATCGCCATCAGCCCGCCGGCGAGGAAGAAGAAGATCGTCGTCACCACGTACTGGACGCCGATCACCTTGTGGTCGGTGTTGACCCGGAAGTAGTCCTTCCAGCTATGCGCGCCGTGGCCGGAGTGATCCTCGGGCCTCGTCGGATAGCCGAGGGCGTAGTAGACCCAGTAGTCGAAGGCGCCGATCCCGGCGAGGAAGCCGAGCGGCGCGGTGATCAGCCCGGCGACGGTGACGATGATCAGCCAGTCGACCGCCGGGTCGTAGCCGGCGAGCGAGCGCAGGCCGACGACGAGCCCGAAGCCGATCCCGAAGAAGAGGGCGGTCATCCAGGCCGCGCGGATGAAACCGGGGCCGAGCAGGAGCCGGTGCCACCTGGACCGCGGCGGAGCGGGCGGGGCTTGCGGGGTCTGGTCGACGACCTCGGTCACGAGAGAGGCACCCTAACCCGCACTTGCCTGGGATCCCTGCTGCTGCTGCGCCCGTGCCCATTGCTGGAAGTCGGCGGGCCTCATCACGATCACCTTGGCGCGCATCAGCGCGTGTCCGAGCCCGCAGAGCTCGGTGCAGATCAGCGTGTCCGTGCCGACTTTCGTGGGCGTGATCGGCAGGTGCGTCGTGATTCCGGGAACGGCATCCTGCTTCTGGCGGAACTCCGGCACCCAGAACGAATGGATCACGTCGAGCGCGGTCAAGTTGAGCTCGACCTGGCGGCCCTCTTCGAGCCGGAGCTCGGTCGTCTCGAAGTTTCCGTACTGCGGGTACTTGAAGCTCCACGCGAACTGGCGGGCCGTGACGTCGACCTTGAGCCGGTTCGACTTCAGGTCGGCGTTCTCGGCGAGCGCGATGGCGCTCAGGATCGCGATGATGGTGACGAGTATCGCGGGAATCGCGGTCCAGGTGATCTCGAGGCCCGTGTGCCCGTGGATCGGAGGCCCGTCGGAGTCGTCGTCCGGCCGCGCGCGGAAGGTGATGACCGAGTAGATGGTGATCGCGGCGACGACCGCGAACACGGCGATGCAGATCCCGATCACGACCCAGAAGACGAAGTCGATCCGCTCGGCCTCCTTCGACCGGACCGGGGGCAGCCACGGCACGAAGATCGCGACCGCGGTTGCAGCCGCAGCCGCGAGCAGAGCGATCACGACGAGCCGTACGATTGCTCCCCTGCGCACCGAGCGCGAGCCTACTGAACAGCCCGGTCCCCTGCTAGTTAGTAACAGGCCCCACGCGGGGTACCAGTGCGAGACCGCCGGCGCGGGCTTTGCCTTTGTCCGCCCTACAGGGCGGACAAGGGATCCACATTCGCTCCGCGGACCAGCACTTCGAAATGGAGGTGCGGGCCGGTCGCCTCGCCCGTCGCGCCCACGAGGCCGACGCTGGCGCGGGCCTTCACGTACTGGCCGACGCGAACGGTGATCCGCGACAGGTGCGCGTAGCGGGTCCTGATGCCGTGTGCATGCTCGAGCACGACGAGCTTGCCGAACCCCTCACCCACTGCTGCGAAGACGACTCGTCCGGCTGCGGCGGCACCGACGGGCGTGCCCTTGGCGGCCAGAATGTCGATGCCCGCATGGAAGCGATTCCCCCGCGGGCCGTACAGGTCGCCGTAGGGGCCGGCGACCGGAGCCAGGAGCTTGACCGGCGAGCGCGGCACCGGTCGCTTGAGAGCGGCGTACGTCGACGGGCCTGCGGTTCCGTCCGGGTCGAGCCCGGCCCACAGCTGGAACTTCCGTAGCGCCGTGTCGGTGTGCGCGCCGAGCACGCCGTCGAAAGCCGCCGACGGGAAGCCGTGCCAGGCCAGCGCGAACTGGAGCGCCGCGACGTCCCACCCGCGGCAGCCGATCGCCAGGGCTCTCCGCCCGAGCGGGCCCCGCCGTCCATACCGGCCGAAGGCCTTGCGCGTGCGCGCTCCGATCACGCCGTCCGGGGAGAGGCCCGCTCGGCGCTGGAACCGCATGACCGCCCGCTCGGTGCGCGGGCCGAGAACGCCGTCGACCGTCCCGTGGTAGAGCCCGTGCGTTCGGAGCCCGACCTGAAGTGCGGCCACGTTCGGGCTGCCTGCACCGGAGGCGCCTCCCGCGAAGGAGGCCGCGAGGAGCCCGAGCACTGCGAGAGTCGCCACCCACGCTCTCATCGAGACCTGCATCGGTGCCATTGGCGGCCCTCCCATCCCCCAAAAGGGGGAATCAGAACGAGGGATCGAATCCCCACTACGGGGGACGCCGCAAGAGACTACACGCGTGATAGTGCGATTCAGGCGTTTTCGACGACCGGAGGGCAGTTCTGCGGCTTCACCCACACTTCTCGCGGCCCCGTGCACGGGGCATCTTCGGCATCGGCAGGTTGCTGTGCATCGGCCTACTCGCGGTCACGGCGCTCTACGGCGCCGAGGCGCTGCTCGATGTCCACGGGCCGGTCGACGTCTTCTTCGACAGCTGGATCTACAACGGACTGCTGGTCACGGCGTCGCTCGCGTGCCTCGCGCGCGGCCTCGCGGTGAGGGCGGAGCGGCTCCCCTGGCTCCTGCTAGGGACCGCACTCGCGCTGTGGACGATCGGCGACCTCTACTACTTCTTCGCGTTCTCCCCGACGGCCGACGTGCCCATCCCGTCGGTGGCCGACCCGTTCTACCTCGCGTTCTACCCGGTGAGCTACGTCGCGCTGGCGCTGCTCCTGCGCAGGCGGATGCAGGGCTTCCGCGGCAACCTCTGGCTCGACGGGGTGATCGCCTCGCTGGCCGTGGCCGCGCTCGGGGCCGCCGTCGTCTTCGACGAGGTGCTGAAGACGACCGGCGGTAGCACGCTGGTCATCGCCACGAACCTCGCCTACCCGCTCGCCGACGTCCTCCTGCTCGCCCTCGTCGTGGCCACGTTCGCCCTCACCGGCTGGAGGTTCGACCGCACCTGGGCCTTCGTCGCAGTCGGGTTCGCCGTGTTCGCGCTCGTGGACAGCGCCTACCTCTACGAGACCGCGGCCGGGACGTACAGAGAAGGCGGCGTGCTCGACCTCGGCTGGCCGCTGGCGCTGGCGCTGATCGCGTGCTCGGCCTGGCAGCCGATCCGCAGGCTCGAGGGCGTGCGCGACGAGGGCTGGCAGGCGCTCACGCTGCCGACGTCCTTCGCGCTCGTCGGGCTCTTGCTGCTCGTCTACGACCACTTCGTCCGCATCAACACGCTCGCGGCCGTGCTTGCGTCGGCGACGATCGCCGCGGTCATCGTTCGCGCCGTGCTCACGTTCCGCGAGCGCGTGCAGCTACTGGCCGCAAGCCGCGAAGAGGCTCTGACGGACGCGCTGACCGGGCTCGGCAACAGGCGCCGGTTCATGCTCGAGCTCGACGCGGCGCTCGTGGACGACGCCGCGCCCTTCAGGCTCGTCGTCTTCGATCTCGACGGCTTCAAGGCGTACAACGACTCGTTCGGCCACTCCGCGGGTGACGCGCTGCTCGCGCGCGTCGCGGGCAGGCTCGGTGCCGCGGTCGAAGGCGAGGGTCGTGCGTACAGGCTCGGGGGCGACGAGTTCTGCGTCCTGGCCGGCGTCACGGAGGGCACGCCTGAGGATCTGCCAATGCGCGCTGCTGCAGCGCTGACGGAGGAAGGCGAGGGCTTCGCCGTCAGCTGCTCGTACGGGGCCGTGCTGATGCCGTCGGAGGCGGGCCAGCTCAGTGAGGCGCTGAGCATGGCCGACCATCGTATGTACCTCCACAAGCAGCGGCACCGCGCTCCCGTCGAGACCGTGGACGCACTCGAAATCGCGCGCGACGGGCATCCTGCAACCGCGGCGAGCCGCCTCACAGACGTGGCCGACCTGGCGGAGGCCGTCGCGCGGAGGCTGCGCGTTTCCCCCGACGAGCTGTCGAAGATCCGGCAGGCGGCCGAGCTGCACGACGTCGGCAAGCTCGCGATCCCGGACGAGATCCTCGGCAAGGCGGGCGTGCTCACCGGCGACGAGTGGGAGTTCGTGAAGCGCCACCCGCTGATCGGGGAGCGCATCCTCGCGGCCGCGCCCGACTTCGGAGGCGCCGCGAAGCTCGTCCGCGCGAGCCATGAGCGCTGGGACGGGAAAGGCTATCCGGACCGCCTGACCGGGCCCGAGATTCCGCTCGGCGCGAGGATCATCTCGGTCTGCGACGCGTTCGACGCGATGACGACGAGGCGGCCGCATGCGCCGCAGCTGGATACCGAGGACGCGATCAGCGAGCTCGTCCGCTGCGCGGGGACGCAGTTCGACCCTGAGGTCGTGGCGGCGTTCGCGTCGGTGCAGCTGGACCTCAACGCGCAGCTCGTCGCCTAGCCCCCGGGGTCAGGCGGCGCTGCTGTGTGACCAAGGAAGTGGCGTGCTGCTGCCGCGTAAGGGTGGGGGTTAGAGAAGAGCCGAATCCGCCAGACCGCCCCGGCCTCTCATCGAGTTCCAATATTCGGCGGCTACCGTCCGCGCTGTGCGTGCCTCGACGCAGCCTGTCGCTCCTTGCTGCAAACCTCTTGTCCCTCGGCGAACCGTGGCACGATTGGCTGCGTTGACCGGCTGGTTGGGCTGATCGGTTGCGCGAACGGCGTCGAGCCGGACCGAGCCGTGCCCGCCGGCACCTGTGGGTACTCGCGCCGCTTCTCCTCGCGCTCCCGGCGGCCTGGGTGCTCCTCGGCCGCCCGTCGAATGCGCACGATGCGCCTCGGCCTCCGGCTGCGGCGCACCCGACCTCGGCGAAGCACTCCGCCGCGCACCGGCGCATCCCGCGCTCACCGGCCGCCGGTGCGCTCGGGCTCCCGCCCGTGCGGCGCGGGCCGGTGCCGGGCTATCTGCTGATCGCCGACCGCAACAACGGCCGCATCCTCATCGTCTCGCCCGACAAGCGGATCGTCTGGCGCTTCCCGAGGCCGGGCGACCTGCGGCCCGGCCAATCGTTCCAGGACCCTGACGATGCGTTCTTCACACCCGGGTACAGAGGCATCTCGACCAACGAGGAGTTCAACCAGCAGATCGCCCTGATCTCGCTGCGCAGACATCGGATCACGTGGTCCTACGGGCGCGCCGGATTGGCCGGCTCCGGGCCCGACGAGCTCTCCAACCCGGACGACGCGTACAAGCTCCCGAACGGGCAGATGATGGTCGCCGACATCCGCAACTGCCGCGTTCTGCGACTCACCGCAGGCGGTCGAATTGCCGGGGAGATCGGCTCCGCGGGGCGTTGCGCGCACGATCCGCCGCGTTCGCTGCTCGCCCCCAACGGCGCGACCCCGCTCGCCGACGGCGGCGTTCTCGTGACCGAGATCGGCGGCTACGTCGACCGCATCGACCGAAACAGGCGCCTCCGTTGGTCGATCCGAACCCCAACCTCGTATCCCTCCGACGCCCAGCTCCTTCCGGACGGGAACGTGCTCGTCGCCGGCTTCAACACGCCCGGCCGGGTCGACGTTCTCACCCCGGACGGCCGCGTCGTCTGGACGTATGCACCAACCTCGGGCCTGGGAGCGCTCGACCGGCCCTCTCTCGCCGTGCGCTGGCCGAACGGGATGATCGCCGTGACCGACGACTGGCATCACCGCGTCGTCGTGATCGATCCCCATACGAAGCGAATCGTGTGGCAATACGGCCATCTCGGCGTCGCCTCGGCCGCCCCGGGCTACCTGTCGAAGCCCGACGGGCTAGACCTGCTCCCCGCTCAATCCGCCGCGGCCCCATCTGTCCGTTCAGCGTCGCCGCACCGCTCGCCGCGACTGTCCGTGCGCCGGGTTGGAAGCCTGCCCGAGCCCGCGTCGCGCATGTCCGCGGTCGCCGTCTCGGGCGGGCGCATCCTCGCGCTGGGCGGGCTCGTCGCTGGGACCTCCTCCGATCAGGTGCTGCTCGGCCGCCCGTCCCACATGCGGATCGTCGGTCGCCTGCCAACGCCCACGCACGATGCGGCCGCCGCCCCGTTCGGCGCGGGGATCGGCCTGTTCGGCGGCGGCGAGTCCGTCTCGAGCGCCGCGGTCATCCGCGTCGACCCTGCCACCGGGGCGGCGCGCCCTGCTGGACGCCTGGACGAGCCGCTTTCCGACCTCGAGGCGGTGCGCCTCGGCACCCGCACGTACCTCATCGGCGGCTACACGGGGTCCCGTTTCGCCTCGGCAGTGCTCCGAGTCGGACCTGGAACGGCGACGACGACGGCCGCACGCCTGCCGGTCGGCCTCCGGTACGCGGGTGTCACCGCACTTGGTGGGACGATCTACGTCGCCGGCGGAGTCGCTCCCGCCGGCGAGCAGGCCAAGGTCTACGCCGTCGATCCGCGCTCGGGTGAGGTGCGGGTGGTCGGGCACCTCCGCGAGCCGGTAGCGCATGCGCCGCTCGTCCCGATCGGCTCGGCGCTCTACCTAATCGGCGGCCGAAGCCCGGCGGGAGCCGCGCGCGCGCAGATCCTTCGCATCGACCCGCGGACCGGCGCAGTCTCCCGAGCCGGCGCGCTGGCGGAACCCACCGCGGACGCAGCGGCCGTCCCGTGGCCTGGCGGAGCGATCGTGCTCGGCGGATCCACGGCCGGGATCTTCGAGCTCAGCCCAGCCGGCGGCGACCGCTGACGGCGCGCACGCGGGCGCAGTCTGCATCGGCGACCCCGATGCGACGTCAGTCGCCGGGGTCAGTCGACCGAGAGAGCGCGGTACATGTGGAGGAAGATCGGGACGAAGCCTTCCTTCTCGTAGAACTGCCGCGCAGCGGTGTTCGTGGAAACGACGTCAAGTCCCACCGTACGTATGCCGACCTTCCGGCGACCCTAACCGCCTGGCAGACGGATGAAACGAAAGGGGGCCGTTGGTCCCGAATCAGAACTGTGTTCGATCGAGCTCACGCTCCTGACTCGCTGCAAGAAGTCCTGCTTAGAAGGTGGGCCGTGCAGGGATCGAACCTGCGACCTTGGGATTAAGAGTCCCCTGCTCTACCAGCTGAGCTAACGGCCCGGCCGGGCGAGTGTAGCCGAGCCACCTTGGCCTTAACAGCGCCCTAACGGGTGCCGCGTACTCTTCGGGATGCGATGCGAGTGAAGGCGGTTCTGGCTCTGGCGGCCGTGTTTGCGGCTGTCTCGGCGTCCCTCTCGATCTCGCAGGCGCCCGCCAAGCAGGCACGCCCGAACGCGCAGTGCTCGCTGACCTCGACCGGGCTGATTCCGCTCACCGACATGGGCAACCGGCGCTACCGCGGCTACCGCGGCGGCCTCTACCCGGGCGGCGTCAACCGCCCCTCGCCGAAGTACCTGAAGAAAGGCATGACCGCCTCGCGCCAGGTGCACCCGATCAACGGGAAGATCGTCCTGCTCTCGATCGGGATGTCGAACGCGAGCGCCGAGTTCTCGGCGTTCGAGCGCACCTCCGCCCGCGACTCGCAGGTGAACCCGAAGGTCGTCGTCGTCGACGGCGCCCAGGACGGCTTCGACGCCACGAACGTCAACAACCACCCGGCGTACTGGGACAACGTGGACGCGCGGCTCGCAACCGCCGGAGTCTCGCCCGCGCAGGTCCAGGTCGTCTGGCTCAAGGAGGCGATCGCCGGAGAGCACCGCCGCTTCCCGAAAGACGCGAAGGCGCTCCAGACATCGCTCCGCAAGATCATCAACACGATGCGCTTCCGCTACCCGAAGCTGCGGCTCGTGTACCTCTCGAGCCGAACCTACGGCGGTTACGCGATCACGGGCTGGAATCCAGAGCCGGCGGCGTACGACGGCGGCTACGCGGTCCGCGGAGTGATCCAGGACCGGATCAGCGGCAAGCTCAAGGGCCCGTGGGTCGGCTGGGGGCCGTACCTGTGGACGGACGGGCTGGCCGGCCGGAGCGACGGGCTCCAGTGGACGTGCGACGACGTGGAAGCCGACGGGACCCACCCGTCACGCACCGGCGTGCAGAAGGTCGTGACCCTGCTCACGACGTTCTTCAAGACCGACCCGACCGCGAAACGCTGGTATCTGGCTAGAGCGCGCTCGTAGGGCGTCTGTACTATCGCCCAGCGGTGAACGGACCAATCGCAATCGTCGGCGCCGGCTACGTCGGCCTGCCGCTCGCTCAGGTGTTCGCAGGAGCCGGGAACCGGGTCGTCCTCATCGAGGCGAACCCGGAGAAGGTCGAGCTCGTCAAGCGCGGCGAGAGCTACATCCGCGACGTCCCGTCGGAGGGGCTCCGGCCACTCGTCGAGTCCGGCGCGATCGAGATCACGGGCAACTACAACGTGCTTGCGGAGGCGGACGCGATCCTGATCGCGCTCCAGACGCCGCTCACGGCGCAGCGCGAGCCGGATCTCTCGATCGTGCTCGGCGCAGCCGCGGACATCGCGCCGCGCCTCCAGAAGGGCCAGCTGGTCGTCCTGGAGTCGACGACGTATCCCGGCACGACGCGCGAGCGCCTCAGGCCGATCCTGGAGAGCGGCAGCGGGCTCGAGGCGGGGGAGGACTTCCATCTCGCCTTCTCGCCCGAGCGCGTCGACCCCGGCCGCGAGGACTGGACGACCCAGAACACGCCGAAGATCGTCGGCGGCCTCACCCCTGACTGCACCGAACGCGCCGTCGAGCTCTACCGCCGCGCGCTCGAGACAGTGCATCCCGTCTCATCACCCGAGGCGGCGGAGCTGACGAAGCTGCTGGAGAACATCTTCCGCTCGGTCAACATCGCGCTCGTCAACGAGCTCGCTCAGCTGTGCGACCGGATGCGGATCGACGTCTGGGAGGTGATCGGCGCGGCCGCCACGAAGCCGTTCGGGTTCATGAGCTTCCAGCCGGGGCCGGGGCTCGGCGGCCACTGCATGCCGATCGATCCTTTCTACCTGACGTGGAAGGCCCGCGAGTACGACTTCTACACCGAGTTCATCGAGCTCGCGGGCAAGGTCAACGAGAACATGCCGTACTGGTGCATCGGGAAGATCGCCCGCGCGCTGAACGCGAACGAGAAGGCGCTCAAGGGGTCGAAGGTCCAGATCCTCGGCGTCTCCTACAAGTCGGACATCGACGACACGCGCGAGTCGCCGGCGCTCAAGATGATCGAGCTGCTGCAGGAAGCCGGCGCGGACGTCTCGTACCACGACCCGTTCGTCCCCGAGCTTCCCGAGCACGGCCTGACCTCGGCTCCGCTCGAGCCCGGGGCCTCGGACTGCGTCGTGATCGTCACCGCGCACTCGGGCATCGACTACGACGACCTGGTCGCGCAGGCGCCGCTCGTCGTCGACCTGCGCAACGCGACCGGCGCGAACGGAACCGTGAACGGCAAGGTCTGGAAGCTGTGATCCGAATCGGGCAGGCGGGGCTCGGCTACTGGGGCCCGAACCTCGCCCGGAACTTCGGCGCACTCGCTGATCTGCGCTGGCTCTGTGACCTGTCGCCCGACCAGCTCGGCGCGGCAGGAACGGCGCACCCGCAGGCGCGAACGACGGCCGACTTCGAGGAGCTGCTCGCCGACCCGGAGCTGGACGCGGTCGTGATCGCGACCCCCGTCGTCACGCATTACGAGCTCGCGAAGCAGGCGCTCTCGGCCGGGAAGCACGTCTTCGTCGAGAAGCCGCAGGCCCAGTCGAGCGCGGAAGCCGAGGAGCTGGCGGCGCTCGCGCAGGAACGAGGTCTCGTCCTGATGCCCGGCTACCTCCTCCTCTACCATCCGGCCCTGCACCGGTTGAAGGAGCTGATCGACGGAGGCGAGCTCGGAGACGTCCTCTACCTGTACGGGAACCGGCAGAACCTCGGGCAGATCCGCCGCGACGAGAACGCGCTCTGGTCGATCGGCGCGCAGGATCTCTCGATGATGCTGCACCTCGTCGGCGAGGAGCCGGTCGAGGCGTGGGCGCGCGGCGAGTCGTTCCTGCGCAGCGGGATCGAGGACGTCGTGTTCTGCTACCTGCGCTTCCCGTCCGGCGTCGTCGCGCACATGCACGTCTCCTGGCTCGACCCGCACAAGATCCGCAAGCTGACCGTCGTCGGGCGCGACAAGATGGCCGTTTTCGACGACATGGAGCCGGACCGCAAGCTGACGGTCTACGACAAGGGCCCGGTCGAGCGGCCCGCGAGCGACTGGCAGGTTCGCGAAGGCGACATCCACATCCCCAAGCTCTCGACGGAGGAGCCGCTCCGCCGGGAGGTCGCGCACTTCCTGGCGCTGGTCGGAGGGGAGGGCGACGCGCTCGCGCCGGCTCGCGAGGGCCTCGCTGTGATCCGCACGCTCGAGCAGCTCCAGGAGTCCCTGGACCGCGCGCCCGCTTGACGCAGATCGCCGACACCGCGGTCGTCTATCCCGGCACGGTGATCGGGGACGGCTGCGTGATCGGCGACCACGCAGTCGTCGGCAAGCAGCCCGCGCTGTCGCCGCGCTCGACCGCAGCCCGTGAGGAGCTGCCGCCGCTCGAGCTCGGGCCGGGGACGATCGTCTCGGCGGGCGCGATCGTGTTCGCCGGGACGCGCATCGGCGAGCGCGTGATCGTCGGCGACCAGGCCTGCGTCCGGGAGCGCTGCGAGATCGGCGACGACGTCGTCATCGGGCGCGGGTCGCTCGTCGAGAACGACACGACGATCGGAGCGCTGACGAAGATCCAGGCCAACGCGTACGTGACCGCGTACTCGACGCTCGAGGACGAGGTCTTCATCGCGCCGGGCGTGATCACGACGAACGACAACTTCATGGGCCGCACGGAGAAGCGGCACGAGCTCAGGCGCGGACCGACGATCCGGCGAGGCGCCCGCGTCGGCGGAGGCGCCGTGCTCTGTCCCGCGGTCGAGATCGGCGAGGAGGCCTACGTCGGAGCCGGTGCGGTCGTCGTGCGCGACGTGCCGGCCAGAGCGGTCGTCGTCGGCAACCCCGCGCGGCAGATCCGCGAAGTCGCTACGGACGAGCTGCTCGGTGGGCCGCCCGCGGGCGCTTCCGGTACTTGAGCGTGTACTTGCCCGAGCCGGGCGACGAGATCTTCACGACGAGGTAGTACCATCCGCCCTGCCGCACGCGGATCCGGACCTTGTCCAGCGAGCCGGGCGATCGGGACTGTGCGGCCAGGAACCGCTGGTCGACCGCTGACCCACCGATGCTCTTCGTGCCGGGCTTCCACAGGAAGAGGTCCGAGTTCGCGCCGGCCGGCCCGCGCAGCAGCGCAACGATCGTCTGCCCGCGGCGGATCTTGATCTTGTAGACGTCGTCGCGGTCGTCCCAGTAGTCGATCGTGGCCTTGACTCGCTGGCCCTTGCGGCCCCAGATGGTGGCCGCCGAGGACGGCCTGTCGTTCGCCTCGTAACGGTCCGGCTCGGGCAGCGGGTCGCCGACCGCTCGGATGGCACTGCCGATGTCCAGCAGGCCCCAGCCCGTGAGCGGATCGCGCCCGGTGTAGCAGCGCACGCAGCCCGTGTCGCGGTCGGAGTCGACAGCCGTCCTCGTCAGGATCGACGAGACCTGATCCGACTGCAGCGCGGGATCGGTCGCGAAGAGCAGCGCGCCGGCCGCGGATACCTGCGGCGCCGAGAACGACGTGCCCTCGCCGCGGCGGAACTCCATCGGGCCGCAGTCCGAGTACCCCTGCGGGAGGCAGCCCGGGCGCGAGGATGCAGTCAGCGCGTACGGCAGCGTCGAGAAGATCGACTCGCCCGGAGCCGCGATGTCGACGTACCGGCTGTCGCGGTTGGAGAAGCTCGGCACCGTTCCGTCCCGGTTCAGCGAGCTGACACCGAGGACATGCGGGAGCGCGGCCGGATAGCCCGCGTAGCCCCAGGGCTCCGTCGGTGCGCTGTCGGCGTTCCCGACTGCGGCGACGACGAGCACGCCCTTGCTGACCGCGTACCGCACGGCTGCGGCCTCGAGCGGCGAGTACGTGTCCAGGCTCCGGTCGTGCGGGTCGCGCACGCCGCCGAAGCTCATGTTGATCACACGCGCGCCGCGGTCGACGGCCCAGTGGATGGCGCGGGCCTCCGTGTCCGGCGAGATCGTCCCATCGGCGCGCACGATCTTGGCGATCAGCAGCTCGACCGGGAAGCCGACGCCGGCGATGCCCTGCCCGTTGTTCAGCGCAGCGGCGATCTCGCCCGCGACAAAGGTCCCGTGGCCGTTCGTGTCGCTCTCCCACGTGCTGGAGACAAAACTCCGCCCGTCGACGATCTGGCCTTGCAGGTCCGGGTGTCCCGAGTCGACGCCGGAGTCGAGCACTGCGACGCGCACGCTCGCGAGCGTCGTCGGCATCTGCGGCCATGCGTCGAACGCATGGATCCGGCCCAGGTACCACTGCCTGGTCACCAGCGGGTCGTTCGGGATGAACGCGAGCCGCCGCGAGGGCCGCATCCGCTCTACCCAGGAGGCGCCGTTGACGGAGAGCAGCTCTCCCGCGTGTCTCGCGCGCACGGAAAGTGCGAACGCTCCGATCCTCGTCACCGGCTGCCCGGTCACGGCCTGCACCTCGCGCGCGACGACGCGTCCGTCCGCGCCCTTCTGGATCCCGATCGCGAACCGACCGGCCGACGCCTGCGCGGGCACGGCCAGGGCGAGCACGAACGCCGTGAGCAAGAGCCGCTTCATGCCGGCCCCACGGTCAGCGTCGGACTGACGCCGGGGACGAAGCCACGGCCGGGAGCAAGGCGCGCGCGGTACTGGCCCGGGGTCAATTTCACGTGCGCCTGGAAGTCTCCGCTCTGATCGATCGTCGCGCGCGCGATCGTCCTCCACCGGGCGCCGTCGAAGCGCTGGACCGCGGCGCTCCCGCCGGGAAAGATCGGCCTCGCAAAGCCGCGCAACGTCGACGCGTCGGGCATGCCGTGGAAGCGGACGAGCGGAGCGACCGAGACGTGCGCGATCGCGCTGCGGACCGCGCCGCTGACGAGCCGGTAGTCGGTCGGGACGCGAGGCTTGGCGGAGACGCTCACCGAGCCACCCGGGCCGGGCGAGATCGGGCGAACCTGCTCCCAGGGAGTCCCGGGCTGCCGCTGGTCGAGCCGCACGGACGGGAGCCGGCGCGCGACGCCGCTCAGCGCGACGTTCTTGCCGTACGTGACGGGCGCATGCGGGGTGGCGAGCGAGAGCATGCCGATCCGAAACCACGTCGAGCGAAGGTTCAGCGCGCGGCGGAGATCCGAGCCGGTCATCGTCGAGTTTCCCTGCGAGCCGATCGCGGTGACGCTCTGGACTCGGCCGGACGGGCCGGTCTGCATCGTCATGTCGGTCATGATCCCGCGCGCGCGGAGGACGCGCCGCAGGCGAGACGCGGGGACGACGAACGGGCCCCACCGGTGGTAGGGCGAGATCGTGTCGTAGGGGTCGTTGACGGACACGAGATACGGAACCGCATCGGAGCTCGGCCAGACCTCGGGTGCGGACGAGGTGCGGCCTCCGGAGCTCGAGAAGAAGTACGTCGTCGCCACGCGGCCGTCGTAGAGGACGACCTGGCCCGCGGTGTCCTGCACCGCCGCGGTCGTCGACGGCGCTTCGTGGGCGATGCCGAGATAGACCTGGCTCCGCGTGTCCGGGTAGAGGTCGAACCACGACCCGCTCTTCTTCACGGCGAGCGCGTACGAGCGCGCCGCGACCGCCTGCGCCTTGAGCGCCTCGGGCAGCCAGTCGCGCGGCATCTCCGAGGGGACGACGCCGTAGAGGTACGCCTCGAGCCCGACGACGTTGACCGCGCGCAGTGCGCCGTTCGCGACGGACACCTGCACCTGACCGCGGTATGGCCGGTCGCCGAACCTGAGCGGCGACGAGCCCGCGATGAACGTGAGCGGACCGGGCAGCTGCTGGCGCTGTGGGACATCGGTCGTCTTGATTCTCAGTCCCGCGCCGAACGTCTGCGGGCCTGCGGCGAGATGCCAGAGCTGGCCGATACCGTCGCGAACGCTGAACGGCGCCAGGGACGAGACCGTCAGCCGTGAGCGGCCCTGGGCGAGGAACACGCGCACCTTCGTGACCGACGCCTGCCCGATGGTCGTGCCCCGGTAGTAGTGCGCCAGGATCTCGTCGTACGAGTAGCCCTGCTGCGCGTATCCGTACGCGCCCCACTGGGCCATGCCCACGCCGTGGCCCCAGCCTCGGCCGCTGATCACGAAGACGGGCGAGCCGGGGATCGCCTTCGCGGCGGAGGGTCGCGCGGCGCCCGAGGAGGCACCGACGAGAACGACGGTGACGACGAGCGCGGCTAGAAACGTGGAACGAGCCATGTCGCAGTGTTTTTTCGGCTGTGGAGGCCGGTGTCCTGAGCGCCGACCGCAGGCACGATTGAGGCTATCGCATCGTTCTGAAGACGGCACCCCTCTTTACAGGAACTTCAGAAAGACCCAGCAAGCGGAAGGTTTCTACCACTCGCGCTTCGGAACGGCCAGGGCGACGAGGGCTGGCGAGTACGATGCCGCCGTGCGGATCCTCGTCACCGGCGCGGCCGGGTTCATCGGCTCCAACTTCGTCCACTACTGGCTCGAGCGGCATCCGGACGACTCGGTCGTCGCGCTCGACCTCCTGACGTACGCCGGAAATCGCGCGAACCTCGAAGGCACGGAGGAGCGCGTTCCGTTCGTGCAGGCGGACATCGCCGACATCGACCTCCTCGAGAACGTCCTCCGCGAGCACGCGATCGACGTCATCGTCAACTTCGCGGCCGAGTCGCACAACAGCCTCGCCGTCGTCGATCCGGGCCTGTTCGCGCGCACGAACGTCCTCGGCACGCAGCTCCTGCTCGAGGCGGCGCGCAAGGCCGAGATCGAGCGCTTCCACCACATCTCGACGTGCGAGGTCTACGGCGATCTCCCGCTCGATTCGGACGAGTCGTTCAGCGAGGACTCGCCGTACCGCCCGCGCACGCCGTACAACGCATCGAAGGCGGCGGCCGACCACTACGTGCGCGCCTACCGAGAGACCTACGGTCTCCAGACGACGATCACGAACTGTGCGAACAACTACGGGCCGTTCCAGTTCCCGGAGAAGGTGATCCCGCTCTTCGTCACGAACGCGCTCGACGACCGGCCGCTGCCGATGTACGCGTCGACGCAGAACCGGCGAGAGTGGCTGCACGTGCGCGACCACTGCGGGGCGATCGAGCTCGTCCTCGCGCGCGGCGAGCCGGGCGGGACGTACAACGTCGGCTCGGGCGTCGAGGCGTCGATCGAGGAGATCGCCGACCGCGTGCTGGAGCTGACCGGGAAGCCGGAGTCGCTGAAGACGATCGTCCCCGACCGGCCCGGTCACGACCGGCGCTACCTGCTCGACTCGTCGAAGCTCCGCCGCGAGCTCGGCTGGGAGCCGGAGATCGGGTTCGAGGACGGGCTGCGCGAGACCGTCGAGTGGTATGCGGCGAACCGTGCCTGGTGGGAGCCGCTGCGGGAGCGGCTCCAAGTCGAAGAAACCGCCTGGCGCTAATAGCCCCGTCCTGGGACCTGGTCCCTGGGCATGGCGGCTCTGGACGTGTCCAGGGACCTGGTCCCGGGACTTGTCGTTCAGAGACGGGCTAGGCAGGCACGCAGGCCCTCGCGCCAGTGCGGGAGCTCGGGGGCGCCACGCTCGCTGCGCAGGACGGAGTTCGCGGGACGCGGAGCCGGGCGGCCGAGCTCGACGGTCGTGATCCGGCGGACCCGACAGCTCAGGCCGGCCTCCTCGAAGATCGCCTCGGCGAACTCGGCCCAGGTGCACTCGCCAGCAGCAGCGACGTGATACGTGCCGTGCGGAAGGTCGAGGACGTCCTTCGTCGCCTCGGCGAGATGCCCGACGAAGGTCGGCGACCCGTGCTGGTCGTCGACGACCGCCACCTCGTCCTGCCTCGCGCCGAGCTCGAGCATCGTCCGCACGAAGTTCCTGCTCGTCCAGCCGAAGAGCCACGCGGAGCGCACGATCCAGCCCTCCCGGATCTCGCGCTCGCCCTCGACCTTCGTGCGCGCGTACACCGAGAGCGGATTCGGCTCGTCGGACTCGACGTACGGCCCGCGCTTGGCGCCGTCGAAGACGTAGTCCGTGGAGAAGTAGACGACGGGCGCGCCGAGAGCCACGACGTTTCGGGTCCCCTCGACGTTCACCCGCGCGGCCGCTTCCGGATCGGCCTCGGCCCCATCGACGTCAGTCCACGCCGCCGCGTGGAGCACCAAGTAACACTGTGTTACTAAGTCGGTTCGGGAGCGCGTGACGTCCCAGTCCGCTCTCGTGAGCGCGTCGGCGTCCGGAAAGACCTCGCTCAGCGCGGCGCCCAGCTGGCCGCCCGCGCCTGTGATCAGGACGCGGCCTGATCCCGTTCCGACAAGATCGGCGATCTCGTGCTCCACAGGTGGGCGACGCGCGGGTCGTTCCACGGCACCTCGTGCTCGTCCGGGTCGGCCGGGTCGTACTCGTCGGTCACGTGGTAACAGAACAGAAGGTCGGTCAAGGCCTCGAAGCCGTGCGCGCAACGTCCCGGGACGTAGATCGCGACCGGGTTCTCGTCCCCGATGTCCTCGGAGAACGTCTCGCCGCTGGACAGCTCGAGCACGACGACCCGCGCCGTGCCCTCGAGGCAGACGAAGAGGTCGTCCTGGCCACGCTCGTGGTAGTGGAGACCGCGGATCACGCCGGCGCGCGAAAACGAGATGTTGGTCTGGCGCATCGGCTTCTCGTGCCAGCTCGCGCGATCGATCTCCACAAACCAGCCGCGCTCGTCCTCGAAGCGCCGCAGCGAGATGCGGCGAAGGCCGTCGATCACCTGTTGGCGCCGTGCTGGCGCACGTAGTCGTTGACCTCGTAGTAGGCGTCGATCGACTCGCCCGCGTCGCCCCAGAAGCCCTCGACGACGTCGTACTCCATCAGGCCCTGGTCGACGAACCAGTTGTTCACGTCCGTGATCTCCAGCTCGCCGCGGGCCGACGGCGAGAGCGAGGGCAGGAACTCGAACACGGAGGCGTCGTAGAAGTAGAGGCCCGTGACCGCGTAGTCGCTCGGCGGCTGCTCCGGCTTCTCGAGGATGCGGACGACCTTCTCGCCGTCCAGCTCGGCCACGCCGAGATGCCGCAGGTGCTCCGGCTCCTCCACCTTCGAGAGGACGATCCGCGCCCCGCGCTCCTGGCGCTCGAAGTTCTCGATCGCCGGCTTGATCGAGCGCTCGAAGATGTTGTCCGCGAGCATCACGAGGACGCGATCATCACCGGCGAACCGCTCGGCGAGCCCGAGCGCATCGGCAATCCCGGCCTCACGCTCCTGGTAGGCGTACTGCAGCAGTCCGATCCCGTGCTCGTGCCCGTCGCCGAGCAGCCGGAAGAACTCGCCCGCGTGCGTCCCGCCGGTGACGACCAGGATCTCGCTGATCCCTCCCGAGACCAGGGCCTCGATCGCGTACGTGACCATCGGCCGGTCGTAGATCGGCAGCAGATGCTTGTTCGTGATCCGCGTCAGCGGATGAAGGCGGCTACCGGTGCCGCCGGCGAGGATGACGCCCTTCATGTCCGCGGGATCGTAATGACTAACGGCCCACGCGATGCAGCGCGCCGGCCGTGGAGCTCTTCGCACATTGCGAACGACACGAACGAGCCCGCGGCCCTGCAACCGCCGGCACACGCCTGTGAGATCGTTCGGCCGTGACCGACGCATCGACGCTCGTCCGCGAGAAGCTCGACCAGGTGCCGGCGATCCTCGACGAGCATGGCGTCGATCTCTGGCTCACATTCGTCCACGAAACGCTGCTCACGCCAGACCCGTGCCTCGACCTCGTCGTGGGCACGAGTTGCACCTGGCAAAGCGCATTCCTCCTCTCCCGCTCGGGCGAACGGATCGCGATCGTCGGACGCTTCGACGCGCCGGGCGTCGAGCAGGTCGGGGCCTACTCCGAGATCGTGACGTACGACGAGAGCGTCCGCCCCGCTCTCAGGGAGACGATCGAGCGCCTCGACCCGCACACGATCGCCCTCAACTATTCACCGAGCAATCCGGCCGCCGACGGGCTCACGCACGGGCTCTGGCTGGTGCTACGCGAGACGCTGGAGGGCACGCCGTACGCCGATCGGCTCGTGTCGTCCGAGCAGGTCGTCGGCTCGCTGCGGGGGCGCAAGTCGTCCTTCGAGATCGAGCGCATCCGCGCGGCGATCGGCGAGACGGAAGAGATCTTTGCGCTCGTCCGAGAGCAAATCGGGCCCGGCAGGAAGGAAACGGAGATCGCGGCGATCTTCCACGAGGAGGTCTCGCGGCGCGGCCTCGGTTACGCGTGGGAAGCGGGGCAATGTCCCGCCGTGGACGCGGGGCCGGAGAAGGAGGTCGGCCACACCGGGCCGACCGAATTGCAGACACGGCGCGGCGTGCTCCTTCACACCGACTTCGGAGTCCTGAAGGACGGGTACTGCAGCGACTTGCAACGCATGTGGTACTTGCTCGACGAGGGCGAGAGCGAGCCGCCCGAGGATGTCGTCGCGGCTTGGGACGCGGTCTGGCGGTCGATGGACGCGGGAGCTGCCGTGCTCCGCCCGGGTGTCCATGGATCCGAGGTCGACGCCGCGGCCCGCGCGAGCCTCGTCGCCGCCGGCTACGACGAGCCGAAGCACGCGCTCGGCCACCAGCTCGGCCGCGCCGCGCACGACGGCGGCGCGCTGCTCGCGCCGCTCTGGGACCGGTACGGCGATGCCCCTCGCGGCCTGGTCGAAGAGGGCCAGGTGTACACGCTCGAGTACGGCGCTCGAGTCCCCGGCCGGGGCTACATCGGGCTCGAAGAGGACGTGCTCGTCAAAGCCGACGGCCTCGAATGGCTGAGCACACCTCAACGCGAGCTCTGGCTCGTCGGCTAAGCGAGCGCGCTCTTGGCACTCGGCGTCGCCTGGCGGTACCGGCTCCTCGCGGGCGACGAGGTACGCTGCCCGCGTGATCCCGTGGATCATCTTTGCCCTGGTCGTCGTACCGCTGGTCGTCGTCGCCTTCGTGGCCTCACGTCGCAGAACGGCCGCCGGCGAGCATCCTGCGAGCGAAGACGCGCAAGCAAGGGCGCTGACGGAGCAGCAGTTCGCCGAGGCGGAGGCGTACGAGGCGAAGTGGCTCGAGGAGGACAAGGAGAGGCACGACAAGGAGCGCTTGCCCTAGGCGGGGTCGCCTGGGGTGTTCCTGCGGCCTGCTAACTCGTAGCCGGCGCCGCCGCGCCGCTGGAAACCAGTTCCTTGAACTCCGCCTCGTCGCGGATCGGATCGAAGTCGGAGTCCTCGGCGGCCATCGAACGGAACGGCTCGTTGCCGTCGATCGCAAGCCGGAGGTGCTTGATCGCGTCGTCCTTCCGCCCCGCGAGGCTCTCGCAGCACGCGAGGTTGTAGAGCGGCCCGGAGTACTCGGGATGGGCCTCGATCAACTCTCGTCCCTGATCGGCAGCCTCGGCGTACTGGCCTGCGTCATAGAGCTGCTGGAGGGGCATCCAGAGCTCGCCGCCAAGGGGCTCATAGGCCTTCCCCGGAACGCCGCCGAGCGCGACGATCGTCGTGTCCGGCTCCTCGGCGAACGCCGTGCGCTTCACGCCGGGCTGGGCGAAGACGAGCGTGCCGGCGGGTGCGTCCAGCCGCTCGCCGTCGAGCTCGAACGTCGCGCGGCCCTGATGGACGAGGTAGAGCTCCTCCTGCAGATCATGTTCCGCTGACTCGTCGTGCTCGTTGATGATCCGATCGCCCACCTCGTGACCCGTAAACGCATTGACGCCGAAGGACGTGATGCCAAAGTGGAACCGGACGGGCCTCCAGGGACAGCGGCCGTCGCTGATCTCGTCGATCTCGTCAATCTGCGTCATCGCGTAACCACTCATTTGGCCGGCCTCCTGCAGGTCGTGGTCTTGGAAACGAGCGAGCGAACCTAACGAGCTGGCGCCAAGCGTGTAGCACCTCGTCGTGGCACGCTCCCGTCCCTGTCAGCGATCCGAGATCGCGCGTCCGGCCGCCACGTCAAGGGCGTTCTCGTACTCACCAGCGGTGATCCGAACGAGGCCAGCTTCGAAGTCGGCCTTGGCCTTCTCTGCTGGGTCGATCTGCGACAGCACGGTACTCATCGGTACCGGCGGGTCCCATTCCTCGACCTGAGCCAGCAACACACCGCCAGGGGAATCGCCCGGGTACACCTGCGCCTCGGCCGGTGTCCAGTCGTGGACCGCTGAGGCCAGCTCGGCGCGGCCGATGAACTCCCGTTCGGGTGCGCCTAGATAGATGAGTGTGAGGTCGCCGGGAGCAAGCGCGTTGCGATGCGGCTCGTCTGCGTCGATGCCCCACATCCTGACCCGCAGGAGCCCAGCAGCCTGTTCGCGCAGCGCCGGCCCTGGTGCTGCGTCCCTCCGTACGACGTTGAAAAGGTAGTGCGCCACCCCCAGGAGCGTACCCAGGCACCGCAGAATCTCCGGGGCTTCCGCTTCCCAGGAGGTGCTGCTTCGTCCGGGCGAGTGAGCCTTCACTTGACGCGGAATGCTCGGCTGCTCACGTCGATCATCGAGCGTCCGCGAGCATCCCCTCAAGGCGGGCGATCGCGGAGTCCAGGTCGGCCACGTCGCCGCCGGGGGTCGCGGCGAGGACACGCTTCCTCGTCCTCCGCAGAGCGCGCAGCCTCGTCATCAGCGCCTTCCGGCGGAGGGCGTCGCCCGACGGGCGGTGATCGTTGGCCCTCACGGCCTCGTACCAACAGCCGCGCTAACGGAGCCGATGACAAATACGTCCACAAGGACGTGTCGATCGTTAGCCGGTTGCCTGATCGAACGTCGACGCCTCGCGGAATAGCTCTGTCGCAGGAGTCGTCGACGGGTCGTAGACGACGATCGTGACGAGCTTCGCGGGTCGTGCGGCCTCGGTCCCGGTGCAAGTGGCCGAGCTGGGAACGGTCCCGCCGAGCGTTTCGACGGCGCAGTCGAACGAACCGCCGCGTCGAAGCGGTAGCTGCGGCCGTCGGGCCCGGTCTTCGTCGCGCTCGCGAAGAGTCATTAGGCCCAACCCCATCTCGGCGGCATGCGCAAATGGGGCCAGATGCCCCTCCGTCGCTACCATCGGGCCCATGCCCCGCGACCCCATCGACCGGCTCCGCCTCGAAATGGAGGAGCTGTTCAACGACGTCTGGCAAGTTCCGCGCTTCACGCGCCGACAGGGCGGCTTCCGCCCGCAGATCGACTGCTACCGCACCGAGCGGCCCGCCGCCTTTCACGTCATCGTCGAGCTCGCGGGCGTCGACCCGGCCAAGATCCAGGTCTTCGCCGACGAGGGCACGCTGATCGTCTCCGGCGAGCGCCGCCGGCCGCGCTGCACCGGACGCGTCTACCAGCAGATGGAGATCGACTACGGCCGCTTCACGCGCCAGGTCGTGCTCGGGGCCGACGTCGACGTCGAGTCGTCGAAGGCGACCTACAAGCGCGGCGTGCTGACGGTCGTGCTGCCGCTGGCCAAGAAGCCGGCGAGCGCCGAGCGCATCGAGATTCCCGTCAGCATCAGGAGCAAGCGATGAGCGAGCTGTTCGACGACCAGGTCGACGTCGAGGACGTCGAGCTCCCGTCGGAGCTCCCGGTCCTGCCGCTCAAGGACACCGTCGTCTTCCCCGACTCCGTGCTGCCGCTCGCGATCGGGCAGGAGCGCTCGGTGCGGCTCGTGGACGACGTCGTCGCGGGCAACCGGCTGCTCGCGCTCGTCGCCTCGAAGGATGCGGACATCGAGACGCCCGGCTGGGACGACCTGCACGAGGTCGGCGCCGCGGCGGTCGTCCAGAAGATGCTCCGCGTGCCCGACGGGTCGCTGCGCATCCTCGTCCAGGGCATCCGCCGCATCCGGCTGATCGACAAGCTCCAGGATGAGCCGTACCTCGTCGGCCGCTTCATCGAGGTTCCCGACGTCTACGAGGAGACGCCCCAGACGCAGGCGCTCTCGCAGAACGTGCAGACGCTGTTTGCGCGCCTGATCGGCCTCATGCCGTACCTCCCCGAGGAGCTGGCGCTCGCCGCGGCCAACGTCGACGACCCGAGCGCGCTCTGCCACCTCGTGGCCTCGACGCTGCGCCTGAAGACCGAGGAGAAGCAGCAGCTGCTCGAGCTGGACGACGTCGAGAAGCGGCTGCGCGCGGTACTCGTGATCCTCAACCGCGAGCTCGAGGTCGCCGAGCTCGGCTCGAAGATCCAGAACCAGGTCGTCTCGGAGATGGAGTCCACGCAGCGCGAGTACTTCCTGCGCCAGCAGCTGAAGGCGATCCAGGAGGAGCTGGGCGAGGCCGACCCGGAGCAGGCCGAGATCACCGAGCTCCGGAACCGTGCGAACGAGGTGACGCTTCCGGAGGAGGCCCGCAAGGCGGTCGATCGCGAGCTGGCGCGGCTCGAGAAGCTGCCGGCGGCCTCGGCCGAGTACGGCGTCATCCGCACCTACGTCGAGTGGATCATCAGCCTGCCCTGGGACAAGGAGACGCAGGACAACCTCGATCTCGTCAAGGCCCGCAAGGTGCTCGACGCCGACCACTACGACCTCGACAAGGTCAAGGACCGGATCATCGAGTACCTCGCGGTCTCGAAGCTCAAGGAGGGCGACCTCTCGGGGCCGATCCTCTGCTTCGTCGGCCCGCCCGGAGTCGGCAAGACCTCGCTCGGCCAGTCGATCGCGAAGACGCTCGGCCGCAAGTTCGTGCGCATCTCGGTCGGCGGAGTCCGCGACGAGGCGGAGATCCGCGGTCACCGGAGGACGTACATCGGCGCGCTGCCCGGCACGATCATCCGGGCGCTCCGCGACTCGGAGACGAGGAACCCCGTCTTCCTGATCGACGAGATCGACAAGATGGGCGCGGACTGGCGCGGCGACCCGGCGAGCGCGATGCTCGAGGTGCTCGACCCCGAGCAGCACTCGACCTTCCGCGACCACTACCTCGACCTTCCGTTCGACCTCTCGAAGGTGCTCTTCATCTGCACGGCGAACCAGCTGGAGACGATCCCGCCGCCGCTCCTCGACCGGATGGACGTGATCCAGCTCTCGGGCTACACCGAGGAAGAGAAGCTCGGCATCGCCAAGAAGTACCTCGTCCCCAAGCAGCTGAAGGAGCACGGGCTCAAGCGCTCGCTGCTGACCTTCACCGACAAGGGGCTGCGCACGATCATCCGCGACTACACGCGCGAGGCGGGCGTGCGCCAGCTCGAGCGGCAGATCGCATCCGTGTGCCGCAAGACCGCGCGCCGCGTCGCCGAGGGCGAGACGGAAAGGACGAGCGCCGACGAGAAGACCGTGCGCGAGTCGCTCGGGCCGCGCCGTTTCGTCGCGGACGTCCGCAAGCGCACTTCGGAGCCGGGAGTCGCGACCGGCCTTGCGGTGACGGCGGTCGGCGGCGACGTGCTCTTCATCGAGGCGACCGCGTACCCGGGCGGCGGGCAGCTGAAGGTGACCGGCCAGCTCGGCGAGGTGATGCAGGAGTCGGCCCAGGCCGCGCACTCCTGGGTGCGAACGCACGGACGCGAGCTCGGCATCGACCCGAACTGGTTCGGCCAGAACGATGTCCACCTCCACGTCCCGGCCGGTGCCGTGCCGAAGGACGGCCCGTCCGCGGGGATCACGATGGCGACGGCGATCGCGTCGATCGCGACCGGCAAGCCCGTCTCCGATCAGGTCGCGATGACCGGCGAGATCACGCTCTCGGGCCAGGTGCTCCCGATCGGCGGCCTGCGGGACAAGGTGCTCGCCGCGCAGCGAGCCGGGATCTCGAAGGTGATCTTCCCGAAGGAGAACGAGTCCGACCTCGAGGAGCTTCCTCCGGAGACCCGCGAGGAGCTCGAGTTCATCCCGGTGGACTGGATCGAAGAAGTGCTCGGAGTCGCGTTCGACGGCTCGCTGCCGAAGGTCGCCCCTGCGCGGCCGCTTTCACCCGAGCGCAAGGCCGCCGCTTCCCGCTAGCCCGTTTGCGGGCGATGTGGGCGGGTAAAGTCGCAGGGACAACGAGCCGAAAGGACTACTGATGCCCAAGCTTCAGGACCGGGCGCTCGACCGCGCCAACGACGTGAGGCCCTATCTCCAGCGAGCGCTGAAGGACGAGCGGGTGCGGGAGGACGTGAAGAGCGCGATCATGACCGCGCGCGAGATCTACGACCAGCTCATGAGCGGGCGCGGCCAGCTGACCGCTGCCGCGGCCCGTGTCGCGACCGACGAGGACATCCAGGAGAGCTTCCGCGAGGCGATCGAGGACCTTCGCAGCGCTGCGGATCGCATCCAGGGCAAGACCTCGCACTCGGCCCGCAACGCCACGCTGCTCCTGACCGGGATCGCGCTCGGGATCCTCTTCAACCCCGTGACAGGCCCCGGCACGCGCCGCTGGCTCCAGGACAAGATCTTCGGCGAGGGCGAAGAGTTCGAGTACCGGCAGGACAACGCCAAATAGCGCCCAAGAGTGCTCCTCCGGCGGAATCAGCCCCCCAATTCGTCGAGGAAGCAGCGAGGTACGATTAGCGCGTGCGAGGAACGCTGGTCCAGCGGCTTAACTCCCCGTGGCTGTTCGGTGGGGTCGCGGCCGGTCTCGCTCTCGTGCTCTTCGTGGGCTTGCTTGTCCGCCACACGTCGACTGGATCAGCGCAGCCTAAGGCCGCTAGCACCCCGATCGAGCTAGCGACGGCGCACCTCAACGTCGCGGAAAGATGGTTCAGGGACTTCAGGCGGATGCAGCAGAACAGCGCACGCGACGCTCGGCTAGCCAACGCCGCTGCTGCGATGGTCGCCAATGATCAGGCTGCGATGGCCGAGATGGACAAGGCCAAGCGGAGCGGCGCTGACATCGCCGTGCTGGTGAAGAGACTCTGTGACGGACTCGAGGCCCAGAACGAGACACTCGTGGCTGCGCGCCAACCCGGATCGGGCGCCGTGGGGAGAATGCACGATCAAGCCGAAGCGGTTGAGGCCACCCTTCGAACAAAGCAGAAGGTGGTCAAGAAGGACCTCAACGCAGCGATGAACTGGTAGAGCCGCCGACGCATTCGGGTCACGCTTCCGCGTACGAGGCCGACTAGCGGCGGGACACGATGCGTGGTGGAACTAGTGAGCGTGAGCGTGCGTGTGTTCGAGCTCGAGCTGGTTGTCGCTCATCCGCGTCGCAAGCAACGCGGCTAGAGCGGTCGTGATCGGCATTGAGGCGATCAGACCGATCGAGCCAACCAGTGCCGCGATTACCTCGCCGGCCACCGCCTCCGAGTTGACCGCGTCCGCAAACGACGTTCCGCCGATCGAGAAGATCAACAAGACCGGGAGAGAAGCGCCCGCGTAGGCGAAGACGAGCGTGTTGACGGTCGCCGCGATGTGGTCATGTCCCACCTCGAGCGCCCCGCCGAAGAGACCCTTGAAGCGAAGCGTTGGGTTCGCCCGACGTAGGGCGATCACCGTCGAGGCCTGACTGACGGTGAGGTCGATCAGGACACCCAGCGCCCCGATCACCATGCCTCCGAGCAGCAGGCCCTGGAGGCTGATCTTCGAGTCGGAGGCACTGAGCAAGGTTGCCTCCTCTGACGCCGCGCCGGTCAGGTGCGCGAGATGCGTGAAGGCGGAGGCAAGCGCGACGGCGAGAAAGAGGCTGAGTGCGGTCCCCAGCCAGGCGGAGATCGCCTTCGCACGGATGCCATAGCAGAGGGGGATCGTGATCAGGAGGACGGCGAGCGACCCGGTCAGAGCTACGGCGACAGCCGAGTTGCCTTCGAGGATCGAAGGGATCACGAACTTGAGTACGAGCCAGATGCTGGCTACGAGCCCGACGAGGGCTCGAAGCCCATGAAGGCGACCGGACGCGAGCAGCAGGACGACGAAACCAATCCCGAGCCAGAGCATCGGCCCTCGCCGGTCGAAGTCGCTGAACGAGTAGGCCGGCAGTTTCATCGTGGCACCCTGCGGAGGCGGGGGATTGCGGATGATGCGGATCGCATCGCCGGCCTTCACTCCCGAGAGTCCCGCCGTCGGATAGATCCGGAAGCTCGTATGAGCGCCTTTGTTGCGCCCATCGCGGATCTTCGCGGTCACGATTCGGCAGGTCCCGGTGGGGCTCGTCTTGCAGGGCGTGTCCGCGACGCGATCGACGATTGCCCCTTGCGAGCTTTGGACGACGAGCGCTGTCGGGCGCGGGATCTGTCCATGCGGCCACAGCTTGACGACCGAGATTACGGTGCCGACGATGAGGAGAGCGAGCGCCGCGAGCATCACGTTGACGAGCGGCGACCTGCTCGGTCGGAACCACGAGCGGAACCCGAGCGACGCGCGTTCCGTCTCCGTTCGAGTTGCCTCCACGGATGAAGCTTGATGCCGACCGCGGACGACTAGGCAAACGCCGTGCGGAGCGCGGCAGCGCCGCTCGCGAGCACGAACGCGGCTGCCGCCGTGAGCACGATTGCGCCGCCGGGCGCGAGATTCGCGTAGTAGGCGAGCGTGAGGCCGGCAAAGACAGAGCCGAGGCCGATCGCCGTGGAGAGCACGATCGTCGAGCGAATGCTCCAGGCAATCCGACTGGCTGCAATGACAGGGAGCACCATCAGCGCGGCGATCAGCAGGATGCCGACGATCCGCATCGAGACGGCGATCGTGACCCCGGCCAAGCCGGCGAGGAGCACGTTGAGCAGGGCGACGGGAACACCGCTAACTCGCGCCGCTTCCTCGTCCAGCGCCACCGCGACGAGCGGCCGGTAGAGCGCGCCGATCAGCGCCAGTCCGACGACGCCGAGAGTCGCCACCAGCAAGAGATCGCCGCGCGTGACCGTGAGGATCGAGCCGAACAGGAATGCAAACAGGTTCGCGTTCAGTGCGCCCGCCGCAGAGATGAGGACGACGCCGGCGGCGATGCCGGTATAGAAGACGAGCGCGAGCGCCTGGTCACCGGCGGCTTGGTGCCGGCTTCGGAGCCACTCGATCGTGATCGCACCTGCGACCGAGGCGACGAGCGCCGTCGCCACGGGCGATATGCCGAGCAGGTAGCCGGCCGCCACTCCTGCGAAGGCGACGTGGCCGACACCGTCTCCGATCAGGCTCATCCGGCGCTGTACGAGGAAGAAGCCGACGGCGGGCGCCAGAACGCCGACGATCGCCCCGGTCGCGAAGGCGAGCCGCATGAACTCGGCGTCAAAGATGGACATGCGAAGGGTCGTGCCAGCTTGCCGGGAGGCTCGAAGGCTCGCCGTCGAACACGATTCCTCCGCGAACGAGGACGAGGCGCTCGACGTAACGCTCGATGGCCCCGAACTCGTGCGAGACGAAGATGATCGTTGCTCGCAGGTCACGGTGAAGCTCCTCGAGCAGGGTCGCGAGCGACTCTTGGGCGTCGACGTCGACACCCGCCGTCGGCTCGTCCAGGACAAGCAGGTCGGGCTCGCCGGCGAGCGCCTTGGCGATGAATGCTCGCTGCTGCTGGCCGCCCGACAAGGTTGCGAGCGGCGCCCCAGCCTGATCGGCCAGCCCGACGCGCTCGATCGCCTCGGCGACGACGATCCGATCGTGACTCCGAGGAGGGCGCAGCAAGCCGAGGCGCGGCACGCGGCCCGCCGCGACGAGCTCCCGCACGCTGACCGGCGCCTCGATGCCGAGCTGAGCTCGCTGCGCGAGATAGGCAATGCGCTCACGGTGTCCGAAACGCTCCGCGGGCTCTCCGAACAGGCGCGCCGCGCCGGTCCGCGGACGCTCGAGCCCCAGCGCGATCCGGAGCAGCGTCGTCTTGCCGCCGCCGTTCGGCCCTGCGATCGCGACGAACTCGCCGAGCTCGACCTCGAGGCTGACGTCGTGGAGCACGAGCGCCCCGCCTGGATAGGCGAAGCTGACCTCGTTGAGCTCGACCGCTAGCGGCATCCGAGCGCCTTGCGCAGAGCGCTGAGGTTTGTCCGCATGAGCGAGAAGTAGTCCTCGCCCCGGGCTGCCTGCGCTGGCGTGAGCCCCTCGATCGGGTTCAGGACGGCCGTCTTGGTGTGCGTTTCGCCGGCGACGGTGTCCGCGATCCGCGGCGAGAGGAGCGTCTCGAAGAAGACCGTCGTCGCACGCGTCTTGCGCACAACGTCGATGACGTGCTGGAGGTCCTTCGGCGTTGGCTCCGCCTCAGGGCTCAGGCCGGTGATCCCGATCTGCTGGAGGCCGTAGCGCTGGGCGAGGTACCCGAACGCCTCGTGGCTCGTCACGATCTCATGACGGGCACAGTGGGCAAGCCCATTTTGGTACTCGCGGTCGAGCGCCCGAAGCTGGCCGACGAGACGCGCGGTCGTCTCGGGATCGTGGAGCGCGCCACCGATGCGCTGGACGATCAGCGCAAAGCGCGCCGGGTCGAGCCACACGTGCGGGTCCCCGTTGTCGAAGCGGTGCAAGCCTGGTGTGTCGAGGAGCAACAGGACCTTGTCTGAATGTCCCGCGGCGTCTTCGAGCTGCGGCTGGAACCCGTGCCCAAGCAGGAGCACGAGATCGGCTGACTCGATCTTCTGCACGTCGCTGGGCTTGGCCTCGAGATCGTGAGGCTCGACGCCGGGGGGAGTGAGGTTCGTGACCTCGACGCTGGTTCCCCCGATCGTTTCCGCTGCGAAGGCAAGCGGATAGAAGGCCGCCACGACCTGTCCCTTGCTGTTCGAGCTCGATGAGGAGTCGGTGTAGCCGCAGCCGGCGCCGAGCAGCAGGACCCCAATGGCAAGAAAAACGATAACGATTTTCATTCTCACATACGGTACTCTAAGACCGTGGCGACGCCAGCGCAACAGGATGAGCAGTTCGACCTCGGGCGGCATGGGGTGCGCGCAACCCGCCAGAGGCTGGCGGTCTTGCAGGCGCTCGCCGCCGAACCGAACGACGCCACGGCGCAGGAGATCTATGCGCGGTTGGCCGACCGCGGCGAACCGGTCGGGCTAGCGACCGTCTACCGGACGCTCGCGCTCCTCAACGAACACGGCGTCGTCGATGCCCTGGCGCATCGCCCCGGGGAGCTCTGCTACCGCCTCTGCGGTGAAGGCCACCACCATCACCTCGTCTGTGGCGAGTGCCACCGCGTCGTTGAGCTGGACGACTGCGACCTGCATGACTGGCTGGAGCGGTTAGCCGTTGAGCACAAGTTCGCGATCAGCGCCCACACCGTCGAGGTGACGGGGATCTGCGCCGAGTGTCGCTAGACCGCTTTGGTTCGGACCGTGGGCTTGACCCCGACCCGCCGGCCTAACCCCGGTCTGTGCGCCTAGCCTGCTTGAGGGTCCGCTGGAGCGAGCCCGGGTCGAGCCCGTCTGCGGTTGAGATGTCCGTCTGCGAGAGCAGGATCGCACCAGGCTTTGGAGCGGCGCTCGTCGGTGAGATCGGCGGCGCCCAGCCGGCGACCTGCGCGAAGTCGACGTCCTGTAGGTGCCTCCACGCCAGCAGGTACGGATACGGCCGCACGGCCCCGTCGTAGCCCATGTAGAGCAGCCCGACCGGGTGGATCTCGAAATGGAGGTGGTACGGCGTCGTCGACGCGTCGCCGGTGTTGCCCATGAACCCTAGGACGGTTCCGGCCTTGACCTGCCGCCCGTTGACGGCGAACGGCGAGTAAGCGGAGAGATGAGCGTAGTAGAACTCGTTGCCGGCCTTGTCTCGGAGCCAGAGGCGGTAGCCGCCGAGGTCGTTCCAGCCGACGGAAAAGACCGTGCCGTTCGCGACCGCGAGGAGCGGCTCGCCGAGCTGGCCGAAGATGTCCTCGCCGTGATGCCAGCCGCCCGAGACGTCGCCCCGGAACGCGCCGAACGTGTCGCCGAACGACGACGGGCCGTAGACCGGGAACACGTAGCCGCCGGCGGTCAGGCGAGGCGTGACGTCGGGCGGCGGGCGGATCGTGAGGCTCGGCTTCTCCGGACCGACCCCGACGGGCGGAGCGTTCTTCGGGTGCTTCTTCTTACGCTTGAGAGCCCTCGCCTGCCCCTGCGCCTTTGGCTTGGGAGCGACCGTCGGGGCCGGTGCGTACTTTGCGCCGGCCTCCGCGTAGCCGATCATCACCTCGGTCCCCGCCGGGAGCCCGTAGTGGTCGCCGACCAGCCGCACCTGGAGGCCGGTCACGAACGCGCGCTTGCCGGCGGAGCGCTTCGTGTCGAGCGACGTCAGGCCTTGCTGGAGCGCGGTCACGTAGCCCCAGTCGCCGATCGGGAACTGCGTGCCGGGGCCTGGCGTCACCGCCTGGCCCTGGATGACGAGCCCGGTCACGCTCGAGCCGGTCGAATCGGCCGACGACGTCTTCTTGTTCGCGGAGGCCCTGGACTTGGCGCTGATGCCGGCCACCGTCACGTCGCCACCGAAGATCGAGATCGTGGAGATGTCCGCGGACGCGCTCGACGTCGCGGACGAGCCCGGGTTCGCAAAGGCGCCGTAGGTGACCGAGCCCGCGTTGATCACCGAGCCGTCTGCGGGGTACTCGAACGAGCCGCCGACCCCGACTGCGTCGGGGGGCGCGGACACCGAGGGCGTCGCGCCGTTGGGCTGGCCGGGGACGGCGACCTGGACCGCGAACGCGCGGGCGGCGGTCAGATTTGTCGTCGAACGGGTGGCCGAGGCAGAACCCCCCGACAACGCGACAACGGCCGTGAGCGCGAGCGCGGCTGAGACCAGGCGACCCACGCCGACCATTATGGGCAATCCGAGCGACACTTCGTCGCGATCTGTCTCGTGTCGCTCGCTACTCGGGTCTAGCCGAGCTCGCGCGGTGCGCGCGCCAGGCGAGCTGTGCGGCCACGATCAGCACCAGGACCGCGAAGAGGCGCCGCAGCGTCGCCTCCGGTAGTGCGTTGGCCGTCAGCACGCCGAGCTCGATGCCGGCCACCGCGACGACACCGATCACCGCCGCGGCGCGCCAGCGCACGTTCCCGTAGAGGTGCTGCCGCCAGGTTCCGGCGACGACCACCGGCAGGATCGCCAGAAGCGAGGTCGCCTCGGCTGCGACCTGGCCGAGACCGAGCAGGAGGACGAGCGTCGGCACGAAGATCAGCCCGCCGCCGACCCCGAAGAGACCGCCGAGCGCCCCCGCGAGCAGGCCGATCAGGATCGCCGCGAGGATCTCCATCAGACGAGCAGCCAGATCCCGACCGCGGCGAGAAGCGCCGCGAAGCCGTAGCTGAGCATGGGGCCGGCGGTGCGCTGCTGAAGGGCCGTCCCCCCGATCGCGCCGAGCGCGGCCGGAAGCCCGAGCAGCAGGGCATAGCCGTAGTGGACGTCGCCGCGCGCGGCGTACGAGATCGTCCCCACTGCGGCGATCAATCCGATCGCGGCGAGGGACGTCGCCATCGCGGGCCGCTCCTCGAACCCGACCAGGAGGATGAGCAGCGGCACGACGACGATCCCGCCACCGACACCGAACAGCGCGCTGAAGAACCCGGCGACGAGGCCGATGAGTACGAGCGCCACGGCCGTATCGTACGAGCCGTGTCCGCGCTCACCCGTCTCGCCGAGGCTCCGGAGCAGGCCGCGATCGTGCTCGACGTCGACGGGACGCTCGCGCCGATCGTGCGCCGCCCGGACGAAGCGGCCGTCCCCGAGGAAGCGCGCCGCGAGCTCGAGCGGCTGGTCGCGCGGTATGCGCTCGTCGCCTGCGTCAGCGGCCGCACCGGAGAGGACGCACGGCGGCTCGTCGCCGTGGACGGGGTGCGCTACGTGGGCTCACACGGGCTCGAGCTCGCGCCCGAGGCGGACCGCTGGCGCGACGAGATCCACCGCTTCACCGCGAGCGTGGACTGGCCCGTCGAGGACAAGGGCCTGACGGTCTCGTTCCACTACCGCGAGGCCGAGAACGAAGACGAGGCGCTCGAGTACCTCGAGGGGGTCGCGGAGCGGGCACGCGCAGCCGGCCTCGTGCCGCGCTTCGGGCGCAAGGTGCTGGAGATCCGTCCGCCCGTTCAGGCCGACAAGGGAACCGCGGTCGCACAGCTGCTCGGCGACGCGGGCGTGAACCGGGCGCTCTACGCCGGCGACGACACGACCGACCTCGACGCTTTCCGCGCGCTCGACGGCCTCGAGCTCGGGATCCGGGTCGCGGTCTCCTCGGACGAGGCCCCGAGCGAGCTCGTGGAGGCGGCGGACATCGTCGTCGGCTCGCCCGCCGAGCTCCTCACCCTGCTGGCGCGTCTCTAAGACTCTATGGAGGAGGAGGCTCGTGACCCGGGTGCGCGACCCAGATACCGCTTGCGTGGATCGGCACCGAATACCGCTTCGTCGTTCTCTTCCTTCCGACCTTGACCGAGATCCTTCCGGTAAGGCGCTTGCCCGCGTACTTCCGGCGCATGGAAGGCGAGAGATAGAAGTCGCAGAACGCCCAGCCGTAGCCGGCATCCAGGAAGACTCCGTCAAACCGCCAGATCGCGACATGGCCGGGGCGATAGCCCATGCCGTCCTCGTTCCCGATGGAACCGATCAGCCGTTTGCCTCCTGCGCTCGCGGTGCATTTCGGATCGGCGCTCGGCCGGACCGGCAACCCGCCTTTCCAGACGAGCGATATGACGCGAAGGCCGTGAGCCTTGCCCAGCCTGGCGTTGAACAGGACGAGCTTGCTCGTCACCGGGCCCGGAACCTTGTCGCCCCCGTCACGGACGAGCGCCAGGAGATGCACGAGCTCCGGGGTAGCCTCGCCGGGCGGCGTGTTGACGTCTCGGTTCCCGATCTCGACCGTCGGCCGGTAATACCCCGACTTCTTCGCGGTCACGTCGAAGAGCCACGCGAAGCTGCCCGAGCTGCCCGCGGGCACGCCGACCTCGCACGTCGCCGTCTGTCCGCTCTCGGCACAGCTCTCGAAGAGCGGCTGGAACTGCCAGCCGCTGGGCGGGACGGCGCGGCCGGGGCCGGACCACGTAAGGCCTGGAGGCAGCGTGAAGTGGACGGTCTCGAGCGTGTCGACATATCCCTGCTGGGCCGTGAGCAGCTCGGCGCCGAAGACGAAGTGCAGCTGGTCGACGTAGCCGAAGGCTTTGCCCTCCTCGCCGAAGGGCGGCGCGTCGGGGATGATTCGGCGGCAGGCCCAGCCCTTCCGGCTCTCGCAGTTCTCACGCAGCATGGGGCCGAGGATGCCGAGATGACCACCGGGACGGAGGTCTCTGCCCGCCCCGTGAGTCTCCGCGGTTCCCGCAGTGAGCGCGATCAGCCCGAGCGCCGCCGCAATAGCTGCACAAGCTGCTTTTCGCACGAGGGCAGCGATTATCCGCCGCAGTCACAGCGAGCACAACCGCGCTTTGGTCTAGGAGCGGCGCGCTATGTCGCTAGCTCGAGGATCTCGCTGAGAGCTTCGATCGAGCGTCCAGTCCACTTCTCACCGTCGGGAGTGAGCGACTCGCCCGGAGCACGGAGCTGGACGGCGTGCATTCCTGCGCGCTCGGCTCCGGGGAGCTCGTCGTTCGCCCCGTCGCCGACGAACAGGCACTCGGCCGGCTCGACTTCGAGTTGCTCGCAGGCGAGCTCGTAGATCCGCGGGTCCGGCTTGGAGAGACCGACCGAGGCCGAGAAGACGGCCGCGTCGAAGAGGCCCGTGAAAGGCGTCTCGTCCCAGACTTCCGCGACCTCCTGCGAGCAGACCGTGATCAGCCCGAGGTTGTGACCGCGCGCGTGCAGCGCCTCGAGGGTCGGAACGGCATCGGGCCGCGGCACGAGCGAGCTCCTCGTCCAATCGAGGCGCCATTCGAGGACGCGATCGAAGTCGGGCTCGACTGCCAGCTCCGTGGCCACTGACCGCAGGTTGTCCTCGATCGGCCCCGTGGCGCGCTCGCGGAAGCTGCTCGTCCAGGCGTCGTGGAAGCGCTCGTACGGCGCCCCGTACGCGTCCGCCATCCACCGGTAGTAGCTCTCGGCCGCGTCGTGGGGCCACGGGACGAGCGTCTGCCAGAGATCGAAGATGACGGCGCGGTACTTCAAGGCTTCTTGAGCAGCTTCTTGACCTCGCCCCAGGGGCGCGTGTTGAGGATCTGATCCGGCCCGAGCCACGCTCGCCGCGCCTGCGCGACGCCGAACTCGAGGTTCGAGAGCGCCGGGATCTCGTGGGAGTCGCTCGAGATCACGATCTTGACGCCCGCCTCTCCCGCCAACCGTGCGTGAGCGTCGCGCAGATCGAGCCGGTCCGGCTGGGCGTTGATCTCGAGGAACGTCCCGGTCTCGAGCGCCTTTTCGACGACGCGCTCGAGGTCGACGTCGGCGGGCTCGCGGCGGTTCAGCTTGCGGCCGGTCAGGTGCCCGATGCAGTCGACGTTCGGGTTGTCCATCGCGGCCAGGACTCGTTCGGTCAGGTCCTTGTCGAACCCGGAGTGGATCGAGGCCATCACCCAGTCGCGTTCGGCGAGCTCCTCGTCGGCGACATCGACCGAGCCGTCGGCCCTGATGTTGGCCTCGACGCCCTTGAGGAGCTTGAAGCGGCCGAGCTTCTCCTGCGACCTCGTCGATCTCCTTGCTCTGGGCCTCGAGCCGGCCGTCGCGGAGGTAGTGCGAGTGGTCGGTGACGGCGATGTACGAGCGGCCGAGCCGCTTCGCCTCGCGCGCCATCTCCTCGATCGTGTTCTTGCCGTCCGAGGACCACGTCGAGTGCGAGTGCAAGTCGCCGCGAATGTCCGCCAGCTCGACGAGCGTGCGGGAGGTGTCCTTCGCGCGCGGCCTCGAGCTCGCCCATGTTCTCCCGTAGCTCGGGCGGAATCCACGGGTAACCGAGTCGCTTGAACATGGCCTCCTCGGTCTTGTCCGTGAAGACCTCGCCCGTCTCGGTGTCCTGGATGCCGTACTCCGAGATCGAGAGCTTGCGGCGGACGGCCTCCTCGCGCAGCGCGACGTTGTGCTGCTTCGAGCCGGTGAAGTGGTGGAGCAGGTTGCCGTACGACTCCGGCGGGACGACGCGCAGGTCGAAGCGGAGGCCGTCGCTCGCGACGACGGTCGCCTTCGTTCTCCCCTTGGCGACGATCTCGTCGACCCACGGGAGCTCGGTGAAGTGCTCGATCAGGGCGACCGGATCGCTGGCCGTGGCGATGATGTCCAGGTCCCGCACCTGCTCCTTCAGCCGGCGGACGCTGCCCGCCTCGCTCACCTCGACGGCGGCCGGGTGCTCGCGGAGCTCGGCAACGACAGCGCGTACTGCCGGGAGCGCGCGACCGAGGAGCGGCTTCTGCTCGATCTTCTTCTTCGGCGTCGCAAGCGCCTTGAGGACGTTCTCCTCGGTCTTCGGGCCGAGCCCCGTGAGCGTCCGCAGCTGCTCGGTCTCGGCCGCCTGCTTCAGATCGTCGAGCGTCTCGACGCCGAGCTCCTTCCAGATCCGGCGCGCCGTCTTCGGGCCGAGCCCGGGGAGGTGCATGAACGCGACGACGTCCGGCGGCGTCTTCGCCTCGCGCTTGGCGAGGGCTTCGATCCGGCCGTCTTCGACGATCTGGACGATCTTCTCTTCGATCGTCTTGCCGATCCCGGACAGCTCCTTCGCCTTCCCGTCGACGGCGAGCTGCGCGATCGAGCCGCCGGTCTCGCGCATGCGTTGAGCGGCGCGGCGGTACGCGAGCGGGCGGAACTGGTCGCTGCCCTCGAGCTCGAGGAAGTCGGCCAGCAGGTCGAACTGGTCGGCGACGTCGGCGTTGCGTGGAAGCGTCTTCGGCATCCCCGCGATGATATGGGCCGTGCGCCGGGTCATCTGTCTGCCCACCTACGACGAGCGCGAGAACCTGGAGCCGATGGTGCGCGCGCTCGGCGACCTGGGCCTGGAGGGGCTCGAGGTGCTGGTCGTCGACGACGCGTCGCCGGACGGCACGGGGGAGATCGCGGACCGCCTCGCCGCGGAGCTGCCCTGGGTGCACGTGCTGCACCGCGAGCGCAAGGATGGGCTCGGGCCCGCGTATCTCGCCGGGTTCGCGCGCGCGCTCGAGCTCGGTGCGGACTTCGTCTTCGAGATGGACTGCGACTTCTCGCACGACCCGGCGGACGTGCCTCGGCTCGCGGCGGCCAAGGAGGAGGCGGATCTCGTGCTCGGCTCGCGCTACGTGGCCGGCGGCGGAACCCGAAACTGGGGCCTCGTGCGGCGCTTCATCTCGCGTGGCGGGTCGCTCTACGCGCAGGTGCTGCTCGGGCTCGGCATCCGCGACTTGACCGGGGGATTCAAATGCTACCGGCGCGTCGTCCTGGAGACGATCGACCTGGACGCGATCGACTCGCGCGGCTACGCGTTCCAGATCGAGACGACGTACCGGGCGATTCGCGCCGGGTTCCGCGTCGTCGAGGTCCCGATCACGTTCTCCGACCGCGAGGTGGGCGGCTCGAAGATGAGCAGGTCGATCGTCCTCGAGGCGATCTGGAAGGTCCCCCTCCTGCGCCTCCGCGCTCTGACGGGACGCATGTAGCCTGGAGGTATGCAAGAGCTCACGGACGAGAACTTCGTGGAACGGGTTCTCGGGTCCGAGCGTCCCGTCGTCGTGGACTTCTGGGCTCCGTGGTGCGGGCCGTGCAAGGCGGTGGAGCCCGTGCTCGCGGATCTCGCCGCGGCGCACGAAGAGGTCGACTTCGCGAAGATGAACATCGACGAACACCCGCTAACCGCGTCTCGGTTCGGCGTGCTCGCAATCCCGACCGCCATTCTCTTCGCGGGTGGTCATGCGCAGGAAACCGTCGTCGGAGCACGCGCCCGCTCGCATTACGAGCAGGCTTGGGCGTCGTGGCTCAGCCCGGCTGCTGAGCCGGCTTAGCTACGGGCTTGCTCCGCGCCGGGGTCCGTACCGCACCTCGATGATGCTCCCCGCCTCCTGCTCGGACGCGCGGGTCGAGCGCAGCGTAAATCATGTCGACGACCAGGTTCAGGACGATGATCAGCACCGCGAGGAAGATCGTGATCGCCATGACGACGGGGAGGTCCCGCCTGATCAGGCTCGTCGTGAGCAGCTTGCCGACGCCGGGCAGACCGAAGACGGTCTCGATGAATACCGCGTTCGTGATCCAGATGCCGACGTCCATACCCAGCATCGTCACCACCGGGAGCATCGCGTTCCTCAGCACGTGCGCGCGTAGCACCCGCCAGCTCGAGGCACCCTTGGCGCGTGCCGTGCGCACGTAATCCTCGTCGATCGTCTCGAGCACGCTCGCCCGGATCATCCGCGTGTAGAGGGCTGCGTAGAGCATCGCGAAGGTCAGCCAGGGGAGAACGAGATGCCAGCTCCACTGCACGAGCCCGTTGCAGATGCCGTGATGCTCGCGCCAGAGGTCGCAGTACCCGGTGATCGGAAAGACGTGGAGCCTGTAGCCGAGAAAGTAGGACAGGATCAGGCCGAGCCACACCGGGTGGGCCGCGATGCCGATGAGGACGAAGATGCTCGCCGACCTGTCTAAGAGCGAGCGCGGCCTGAGCGCAGAGAGGATTCCGATCGGGATAGCCAGGAGCAGCCAGAAGACGGCGCCGCCGAGAACGAGCCAGAGGGTCACCGGCGCGGCCTCGAGGATGACGTCGTTCACGTTGCGCGAGGTCGACCAGGACTCGCCGAATGAGCCGTGGCCGATGTGCCAGACGAACTGGCCGTACTCCTTGTAGATCGGGCCACTGACGACGAGCGACTCGCGAAGGTTCGTCGTGTTCTGCGACCTTCTCGAGCCCGCGGTGCCCGGCTGGGTCGGGATCAGGAAGAAGAGGTTGTACGTGATCATCGTGATGGCGACGAGCAGGACGAACGACCACAGCAAGCGCCTGACGAGGTACTGGATCACGCTGGCCCAGGGTCGCGGAAAGGGCCGGAAACGTCAAGCGTGGCGGAAGTGGTCCCAGCCCCCCAGCTCGTAGGGACGGCCCTCGAGGAAGAAGGCGACTCCGTCTCCTCGCTCGCACCGCCCGATCTCCGTGAACCGTCCCGGCTCCGCAACGGCGGCGAGGAGCTCGTAATCCTCCCCGAAGCCCAGGTCGTCGAGCTCGGCCCCACGTGCGAGCGGCACACGCTCGAGATCGACGACGCAGCGGACTCCCGAGCGGGCCGCGAGGTGACCCGCATCGACCGCGAGCCCGTCGGAGATATCGAGCAGCGCGTGGGCGTAACGAGCAAGCTCCCTCCCCTCGACTAGTCGTAGGGGCGGTCGTACGAACCGGTTTTCCCGGAACGCGGCTCCCGAACCACCGAGAGGCCCGGTGACGACGAGGAGATCTCCCGGGCGGGCTCCTCCGCGACCGGGTACCCGCTCCGAGCGACCGAGAGCCGTGACGCTCAGGAGCACCCGCTCCGACCGCGTCGTGTCGCCGCCGACGATCGGCACGCCCGGCTCGTTCAACCCCTCATAGAGCGTGAGCACGTCGTCGAGATCGGTTGCGTCTGGCAGCCCGAGCGTGACGATGAGCGCATCCGGCTCCGCCCCAGAGGCGGCGAGATCGCTGAGATTGACCGCGGCGGCGCGAAAGCCCAGCTCTCGCCAGGAGAGGAGGTCGAAGCGGAAGTGCACGTTCTCGACGAGCGCGTCCTGCGTGACGACGAGCCCGCCGCCGAGCTGCGCCGCGTCGTTCTCGATCCGCTGCGCCAGCCCTCGCCGCTCGAGCTCGGCGAGGAGGCCCAGCTCACCGACCTCCGAGAGCCTCACTGACCGCTCTTGTGTCGGCAGCTGCGCGAACGACCGCAACCCCGGCCGCGCCCGCCGCGATGCAGGCGACGGCATTCGTCGCGTCGATGCCTCCGATCGCTACGACCGGAATCGAGACCGCTTCGCAGATCTTGCTCAGCCCGCGGAGGCCGATCGGCGGATCGGCGTCCGGCTTCGACGGGGTCGCCCACACCGGGCCGGCGCCGATATACGCGGCGCCCGCTTCTTCCCCGGCCGCCGCCTCCTCGACACTCGAGGCCGACGTCCCGAGCAGGAGCCCCTGCTCGACCGCGCGCTCCGAACCAGGATCGTCGCGCCCGAGATGCACACCGTCGGCGCCCAGCGCAATCGCAGCTTCCACATCGTCGTTGACGATGAACGTGGCAGGAAGGTCGCTGAAAGCCTTGCCGGTTTCGATCACGTCTTCCGTCGAAGCTCCTTTGAGCCGCAGCTGGATCACGGTCGCACCCCCCTTGACCGCACGGGTCGCGGCCTCCAAGTCGGTCACGATCGCGTGCAGTCTCACCCTTCCACCTTCGCCCGCGAGTCGAGCGTGGCCGGGTCGAGGTTGTAGAGCGCGTCGTAGAGAGCGGCGTGGAACGTCCCCGGCCCTTTGGCTCCGATCGCAGCGTCCTCGCCCGCGACGCCGAACGCCACCAGCGCCTCCGCCGCGGCCTCGAGCGGCCGGTCGGCCGCAACGGCGAGAAAGCAGCCGGTGATCGCCGTCGACATGCACCCGGTGCCGCTGACCGTGCCGAGCAGGGCGTCACCGTTCGCGACCGCGATCGTGCGCTTGGCGTCGGAGACGTGGTCGACCGGGCCGGTCACGGACGCGACGCAGCCGAGCGCCGCAGCGGCAGCCGCCGCGAGCTCTTCGCCTGAGTCGGCTGCCCCGATCGATTCGACGCCGCGGATATCCGCCTCGCGGCCCGCAAGCGTCGCCACCTCGGCCGCGTTCCCGCGCACGACCGCGATCTCGGACTCGTCGAGGATGCGCTTCGCCGTCTCCGTTCGCAGGCGCGTCGCTCCGGCGCCGACCGGGTCGAGCACGACCGGCACGTTGGCCGCATTCGCAGCCCTGGCCGCGAGCAGCATCGCCTCGATCCAGTGCTCGGACAGGGTCCCGATGTTGAGCACGAGCGCCCCCGCGACCGAGGCCATCTCCTCGACCTCCTCGATCGCGTGCGCCATCACGGGCAGCGCGCCGAGCGCCAGCGTCGCATTCGCCGTCTCGTTCATGACGACGTAGTTCGTGATCTGGTGGACGAGCGGCTTGCGCTCGCGGATCGCGGCCAGGTCGGCTGCGGTTCTCATGCGAGGACGTTCACCGGCCCTTCACCGGCGCCGATCTCGACGAAGCCGTTCCGGACAGCATCCGAAGCAGCCTGTGCTGCGTTCTCGGCGGCCTTAACAAGGGACAGGCCCTTCGCCAGATTCGCGGCGAGCGTCGCCGAGTGCGTGCAGCCGGCGCCGTGCGTCGCCGCGACGTCGTGCCGCTCGACCTCGATCTCGATGTGCAGTTCCCCGTCGAAGAGATGGTCGACCGCCTCGTCGCCGTGGCCGCCTGTGACGATCACTGCTGGAGCGCCAAGCTCGTGGATCCGCTCGGCGAGCTCGCGCCGCGTTCCAGTTCCCGCGAGCACCTCGGCCTCCATCAGGTTCGGAGTGACGACGGTCGCGAGCGGGAACAGCCGGTCGACGAGCGCCTCGACGGCATCGTCCTGAAGAAGCTTCGCGCCCGAGCTCGCAACCATGACCGGGTCGACGACGAGCGGCACCGGGTGCACCGCCAGGAAGTCCGCCACCACGTCGATCAGCTCACGCGAGAAGAGCATGCCCGTCTTCGCGGCGTCGACTCCAATGTCGGAGAAGACGGCCTCGAGCTCCGCCTCGACGAAGCCGGCCGGCAGCTCCTGCACGGCAGTCACCCCGAGCGTGTTCTGCGCGGTCAGCGCGACGATCGCGCTCGTCCCGAAGCAGCCTGCTGCGGCGAACGCCTTCAGGTCCGCCTGGATCCCCGCTCCGCCCCCGGAGTCGGAGCCCGCAATCGTCAAACACCGTGGAACGCTCATTCACTCCCTTCGCCGGCATGACCCGGATCAGGTTCGACGGGTGTGTTCTCAGCCTCGCAAACGAGGCACCCCGGTAGGCCAAGGCTACCATCGGCCTCGTGGCCGTCGGCGTGGCGCGGTGGGACGATCTGCTCCAGGGGGAAGGGCTCGCGTATCTCGGCTCGGAGGCCGCGCGGGATGCGATCTCGGCGCCGCTGCCAGACGACCTCCCGCCTGGGCTCTGCGAGCGGCTCGAGGCAAACGGCATCACCGAGCTGTACTCGCACCAGGCTGCGGTTTGGGCGTCCGCCAAGCACGGCGAGCACGTCGCGATCACGACCGGGACGGCGAGCGGGAAGAGCCTCGCGTTCAACCTGCCCGTCCTGGCCGCGCTCACCGAGCAGCCGAAGCTCCGCGCGCTGTACCTCTACCCGACGAAGGCGCTCGCGCAGGACCAGGTCCGCGCGCTCGGCGGACTGAGCGTCAAGCACATCCGGGCGGCGATCTACGACGGCGACACCGAGAGCGAGCGCCGCTGGCAGATCCGCAAGTGGTCGAACCTGATCCTGACCAATCCGGACATGCTCCACGTGGGCGTCCTGCCGCACCACGACCGCTGGGGGGACGTGCTCGCCAACATTCGCTACGTCGTCGTCGACGAGGCGCACGTGTACCGGGGAGTCTTCGGCTCGCACGTCGGCAACGTGCTCCGGCGCCTGCGCCGGCTCGCCCGCGTCTACGGCGCCGAGCCGCAATTCCTGCTCGCCTCGGCCACGATCGCCAACCCCGGCGAGCTCGCGCACTCCCTGACCGGCCTCGACTTCACCGTGATCGGCGAGGACGGAGCCCCCAAGGCAGAGCGGACGGTCGCGCTCTGGAACCCGCCGCTCGTCGACGAGGAGCTGGGCCAGCGGGCGAGCGCGCTCGCAGAGGCGTCGAAGCTGATGGGCGACCTGGTCGAGCGCGGCCTGCGGACGCTCGTCTTCGCGAAGAGCCGCCGCTCCGCCGAGCTGATCCACAAGTTCACGGCCGACCGGCTCGGGGACGCATCGCGCCTGTCGCCGTACCGGGCCGGGTACACGGCAGCGCAGCGCCGAGAGATCGAGCAGCGCCTCTTCTCCGGCGAGCTCCTCGGAGTGAGCGCGACGAACGCGCTGGAGCTCGGGATCGACGTCGGCATGCTCGACGCGGTCATCTCGGTCGGCTTTCCGGGGACGGTTGCGAGCCTGCGCCAGCAATGGGGCCGCGCGGGTCGACGCGGGCACGGATTGGCCGTCCTCGTCGCGAGTGAGGACGCGCTCGACCAGTACTTCATGCGCGAGCCTCAGACGCTGCTCGGACGGCGCGTCGAGGCCGCGATCCTCGACCACGAGAACCGGCGCGTGCTCGACGGGCACGTGGCCGCTGCTGCGTTCGAGGCCCCGCTCGACGACGCAGACGCCGAGATCCTCGGACCCGAGGCGCTCCGCCGAGCGGCCGAGCATCCCGAGCTGACGAAGACCGACGCGGGTTACGTCTGGGCCGGCCGCGACTACCCGGCCGCGCGCTTCGGCCTCCGCTCCGCGAGCCCCGACGTCTTCACCGTCGTCGAAACCGAGACCGGCTCGGTGCTCGGCACGATCGAACGAGAGCGCGCCTACTCGACCGTCCACGAGGGCGCGATCTACCTCCACCTCGGCGAGAGCTACCGCGTCGTCGCGCTCGACCTCGTGGCCCGAAGCGCCCTCGTCGAGCCGTTCGCCGGCGACTACTACACGCAGGCGAAGAAGGAGACGATGACGTCGATCGAGGAGACGCTCCGAGCCGAGACGCGCCTGGGCCTCGAGCTCGCCTTCGGCCGCGTGAGCGTCACCGAGCAGGTCATCGGCTACCAGCGCAAGTCGATCCGCGACCAGTCGACGCTCGAGCTCGTGGGCCTCGACCTCCCCGAGACGACCTTCGACACCGAGGCCGTCTGGTACGTCCCCGAGCCCGGGCAGCTCGCCGGCCTCACCGAGATGCCGAAGCTGCTCGGCACGCTGCACGCCGCCGAGCACGCGATGATCGCGATCCTCCCGCTCTGGGCGATGTGCGATCGCTGGGACATCGGCGGCCTCTCGACGAACGTCCACTACCAGACAGGCCGCCCGACGGTCTTCGTCTACGACGGGCACTCGGGCGGGGTCGGGATCGCCGAGCGCGGCTTCGAGACGTTCGAGGGCTGGGTCAAGGACACGGCCAAGATGCTCGACGGGTGCCCGTGCGAGAGCGGCTGCCCGTCCTGCGTCCAGTCGCCGAAGTGCGGAAACCTCAACGAGCCGCTCGACAAGGCCGGGGCGCTCGAGCTGCTCGGTCGTATGCTCGACGCGTGACCCAGAGCATGACCGCGCCGCTGCGGCGCGTCTTCGTCCGCCGGCCGGGCACCGATGTCTCTCGCTGGCGCGACTACGGCTGGCGCGCCGAGCCGGATCCAGCCCGTCTCGACGCCGAGCACGAGGGCCTGTGCGCCGCGCTCGAGCAGGCCGGCGCAGAGGTCGTCGTCGGCGAGCCCTCACCCGACGGAGACGTCGATGCGGTCTACGTCTTCGACCCCGCGCTCGTGACCGATGCGGGCGCAATCCTGCTCAGGCCCGGCAAGGAACCGCGGCGGGACGAGGTGGCCGCGATCCGGGCCGACCTCCAGGCGGCCGGAATCCCGGTCGCGGGCGAGCTGACAGCGCCGGCCCTCGCCGAGGGCGGCGACACGCTCTGGCTCGACGAGAGCACGCTCGTCGTCGGGCTCGGCTACCGGACGAACGCGACCGGAGCCGCCCAGATCGCCGTCGCGCTCCCGGCCGTCGACGTGCTGACGGTCGACCTCCCGCATCGCCGCGGCCGCGGCGAGGTGCTCCACCTGCTGTCGCTGATCAGCCCGCTCGACGAAGACCTCGCGCTCGTCTACCTGCCGCTCATGCCCGTGCGGCTCGTCCAGCTCCTCGAGGAGCGCGGCGTGCGCATGGTCGAGGTGCCCGACGAGGAGCTCGACTCGATGGGCTGCAACATGCTTGCTCTGGCGCCGCGGGTCGGGCTCGCGCTGGACGGCAACCCCGAGACGCGCAGGCGCATGGAAGCCGCCGGCGTCGACGTGCGCGTCTACTCGGGCGAGGAGCTCTCGCGCAAGGGCGACGGCGGCCCGACGTGCCTCACTCGGCCTCTCGTGCGCGGCTGATCGCCAGCTCTACTGCCTCCTCCGGAGTCGCGGCGCGGTCGACGCCTTCGATGTCCCAGCCGGGCTCGAGGATCACGACCGGCCGGCCGAGCAGCTTCGCGGAGGCGATCTCGGTCAGCGTCCCCCAGCTGCCCCCGACCGCGATCACGGCATCTCCCGAAGCGGCCACCGAGAAGTTCCGCATGTGCCCGAGCCCCGTGGCGACGGCGTGGTCGACCCACTCGTTCGCGTCAGAGCGGCTCGTCCCGGGGAGAATGCCGATCGTGGTGCCCCCAGCAGCCTTCGCGCCGCGCGCCGCCGCGGCCATCACCTCGCCGCGTCCGCCGGTAACGACCTTGCAGCCCCGCTCGGCCAGGAGCCGGCCGACCTCCTCCGCGCGCGCCTCGTGCTCGGCGCCGCTCCCGATCACGGAAACCTGCACGCGATGATCGTAGAACCACGGCACGCGAGAGGCGGCACGCTCGTCCTCGGAGGCGGCTTCGCCGGCTCGTACGTCGCTCGCCTGCTCGGCAAGCGCGGAGCGACGATCGTCAGCGAGGAGAACTTCATGCTCTACACGCCGATGCTGCCCGAGGCCGCGTCCGGCACGCTCGAGCCGCGCCACGTCGTCGTGCCGCTGCGGATCATGTGCCCGCACTCGGAGCTGCTCCTCGGTCGGCTCACGGCGCTCGACCCGGAGCAGCGCATCGCCACGATCCAGGCCGGTGCGGAGACAGTCGGAGTCCACTACGACCGGGCCGTCCTCGCGCTGGGCTCGTTCCCGCGCGCACTGCCGATCCCCGGTCTCGCCGAGCACGGTCTCGGCTTCAAGGACCTCGCGGACGCGATCCATCTCCGCAACCACGTGCTGCGCCGGCTCGAGGCGGCCGCGGCCGAGAACGACCGTCAGCGCGCCGAGGCGCACCTCACGTTCGTCTTCGTGGGAGCGGGCTACGCGGGAGTCGAGGCGCTCGCCGAGCTCTCGGACCTCGTGCGCGACGCGCTGCGGTACTACCGGGACTTCCAGCGCCCGCGCCTGCGCTGGGTGCTCGTCGACGCTGCGCCGAAGATCCTGCCCGAGATCCCGACGCGCCTCGGGGAGTACGCCGCGAAGCAGCTCAGCGGGCGCGGCGTCGAGATCCACACGTCGACGACGCTCGCCTCCGCGGGCCCGGCGAGCGTCGTGCTCTCCGGCGGACTGCGCATCCCGACGCACACGCTCGTGTGGACGGCCGGCGTGATGCCGAACCCGATCCTGCGCGAGCTCGGCCTCCCGGTGGACGAGCGCGGCGCGGTTCGCGTCGACTCGATGCTCCGCGTCGAGGGCCGCGAGAGCCTGTGGGCGCTCGGCGACTGCGCGCGCGTGCCGAACGAGCTCACGCCCGGCCCGGACCCGCCGACGTCGCAGCACGCGCTCCGTCAGGCGCGCCGGCTCGCGAAGAACCTGCACGGCGACCCCAAGCCCTACCGGTTCCGGATGCTGGGCCAGGTGGCCACGCTCGGCCGCTACAAGGGAATCGCGCTTGTCTTCGGGGTGCCTTTCCGCGGTTTCATCGGCTGGTTCATCACGCGGACGTACCACCTCTACCAGCTGCCGCTCTTCTCGAGGAAGCTACGCGTCGTGGCGGACTGGACCGTGGCGCTCCTCTTCCGGCGGGACATCGCCGAGCTGGGCAGGCTCGGCCACCCGAGGCGCCTCGGCGATGACTGACCTCGAGCGCTGCATCGACTTCATCAGCCGGCTCGCCGATCGCGCCGCGAAAACGAAGGAGCCGTCGCGCTACGGCGTCGCGCACCTGAACACGGATCTCCCGCGCGTCTGGAGCCGCAACTACCTGTTCGCGGACGGCGACCTCGGCGCGGTCACCGCCGAGGAGCTGGCCACCGAGACCGATCGCATTCTCGGATCTGCGGGGCTCACGCATCGCAAGGTCGAGCTCGTCGACGAGGAGGCCGGAGACCGCCTCGAGCCCCAGTTCCGCGAGCTCGGTTGGACGGTCGAGTGCGACGTGGTCATGGTCGCGCGTCGGGATTCCGATCGCGAGGTCGACACCATGGTCGTCGACGAGGTGGCGATCGAGGAGCTCGTGCCTGTCTGGTCGCTCGGCTGGCAGACCGAGCCGCGCATCGAGGACGAGGACGTCGTGCGGCAGCTGGTCGAGAACCGCCGGGTGATGGCCGACGCAGTCGCAACACGCTTCTTCGCGGGACGCGTCGACGGCGAGATCGGAAGCTACTGCGAGCTGTACTACGAGCCCGGAATCGGCCAGATCGAGGACGTGCTCACGCTCGAGCGGTTCCGGAACCGCGGCCTCGCGCGGGCGACGGTGATGCGCGCCCTCGCGGCCTCGCGTGCGGCCGGCCACGACCTCACGTTCCTGATCGCAGACCGCGACGACTGGCCGAAAGAGCTCTACGCGAAGCTGGGCTTCGACGAGATCGGCCGCATCTGGGAGTTCGTGCTGCCGAAGATCGCCTGAAGGCCTCGAAACATCCCCCGCCAGAGGGAGGCATGGACCCGAAGGCGGCCCTTTCGTTCGAGGAATGCGGCGAAGTTCGACCCGGCAGGTCGTGCCGGTCCTCGCGCTCGGAATCCTGGCGGCGCTGATCCCGTTCGTCCTGCAGCGCGTGTACGGGCACCGGCACGTGATGTTCAGCAGCAGTGTCCACTTCGCCGGCGTCGGGTTGACGGCCCTCACGGCCGCGCTCGCATCGCTGGCGCTCACGATTCAGAGTGCTCGGCGGGGCGACGGACGCACCGTCCTCGTCGGAACCGCGTTCTCGGTCATGGCGTCGCTGCTCGCGATCCACGGCCTCGCGACTCCGGGCGTTCTCATCGGCTACAACGGCGTCATCGCCTTCACGGGCGGCGCGACGCTCCCCGTCGGCGCCGCGGTGCTCGCACTGTCGGCGCTCCCGGCTCTGCGCAGGCCGAAGAGCGTGCGGCCGCTGATCGTGCTCCAGATCGTCCTGCTGGCATCCGTGATCGCGCTCGGCGCCGTCGGGATGCTCGTCCCCAGTGCCGTCCCGGACGTGCCCGCGCCCGGTAGCCCGGAAGCGCTTGCGGCCCTCTTCGTCGGACTGGTCCTGTTCGGCCTCCTGGCCGCACGGGCGCTCAGAACGTTCCTGCTCACGCGGCGAAGCGCAGACCTGGTGGTCGCCGTCGGGATCGTCTGGCTCGCCGCGGCCCTGCCTCCCGCGATGCTGCTCACCTACATGCAGCTCGGCTGGTGGATGGGCCACGGATTCGAGCTGCTCGGAATCCTCGTCGTCGCGGTGCCGGTCGCGCTCGACCTTCGGCGCTCCGCCCAGTCTCGGCCGCTCGTCGGCGATGTCTGCGGCGCCGACCTCGTGCAGGCCGAGGAGGCGTTCCTCGGCTCTCACGTGCGCGCGCTCACGCTCAGCCTGGCCCGCAAGGACGAGTACACAGAGGAGCACACGCGGCGCGTCGCCCTCCGAGCGGTACAGGTCGGCGAGGCGCTCGGCCTGACCGGCGGCCGGCTGCGCGCCCTGGCGACGGGAGCCCTCGTGCACGACATCGGCAAGCTCTCGGTGCCCGACGAGATCCTTCAGAAGCCCGGCCCCCTGACCGACGAGGAGTTCGAGCTGATCAAGCGGCACCCGGAGTGGGGCGACCGGATGCTGATCGACCTCGGCTTCGGCGAGGAGGTGAGGCACCTCGTCCGCAGCCACCACGAACGACTCGACGGCTCCGGCTATCCCCACGGAGCAGAGGGGTCGCTGATCTCCCTCGACGTCCGGATCCTCGCCGTGTGCGACGTGTACGACGCCTTGATCTCCACGCGCGTCTACCGCGACGCCTGGTCGCACGAGCGCGCGCTCAAGTTGCTGCGCGACGAGAGCGGGACGTCGTTCGACGGCAAGTGCGTCTCAGCGCTGGAGCGAGTGCTCGCGGCCGAGCTCGCGCCCACGGCAGTGGCCGTCTGATCTAGGAGGGTTTGGCGAAATATGGTCTGAGCCCCCGGGCCGCGCTGCTCGCCCCGGCGGCGAGCAACATTCCGCCAAACCCTCCTAGCGCAGCGTCTTCAACGCAGCGGTCAAGGACTGCTTCGTCGTCAGCACGTCCGCGAACAGGTCGCCGTGCTTCTCGACCCTGCGCAGCACCTCGTCCATCGTGAACGAGGCCGGATCGAGTGACCGGTCGACCTCGTCCCAGCGAAGAGGCGTCGAGACCGACGCCCCTGCCTTCGGGCGCACCGAGTAGACGGACGCGATCGTCTTTCCCTCGCCGTTCTGGTTCGAGTCGATCAGCACGCCCCGGCGCTTCGCCCGCGTCCACTCAGTCGTGACGAGGCCCGCGGTGCGTGCGCGCGAGCGCGTTGGCGACGATCGCCGAGAACTCGCGCGTGTCCGCATACGTGTGCCGGCGCGCGACCGGGACGAGGATGTGGATGCCCTCGGAGCCGCTCGTCTTGACGACGCTCTTCAGCTCGAGCGTCTCCAACGCCTGCTTGACGAGCAGTGCGACCTCGATCGTCTCCGCGAAACCGACATCGGGCGAGGGGTCGAGATCGAAGAGCACGAAGTCGGGTCGATCGGGCTTGTCGATCCGCGAGTACCACGCGTTCAGATCGATGCAGCCCATGTTCACCATCCAGAGCAGCGCGAGCTCGTCGTTGACGAGAGGCGCTTCGATGCGCCGGCGCTGCCGCGGCTTGTCCCGCGTGGTGACCACGATCGACGCCCTCGGGATCCAGTCGGGCATCCCTTTCGGCGCGTCCTTCTGGAAGAAGAACTTGCCCTGCCACCCGTCGGGGTAGCGCTTCAGCGTGAACGGGCGGTCCTTGAGGTGCGGGATCAGGGCCGGCGCGACCCGGTGGTAGTACGAGAGCAGGTCCCCTTTGGTGATCCCCTCGTCCGGCCAGAAGAGCTTGTCGACGTTCGACGGCTTGAAGACGCGCTTGCCCTTGCGGATCTCGGCGGGGAACGACTCCGGCTCCTCGCGCCGAACCTCGGTCGGATCCTTGTCCTCGCGCAGGCCCTTGTACGAGGGCGCGCGCAGATGGCCGTCGTGCGTCCACTCGACGAACTCGACCTCGGCGACGAGCTTCGGCTCGACCCAGATGACGTCGCCCTTCCTGATACGCGGCATCTTCGGCGCCTCCCTGAACGGAGGCGTGTCCCGCTCGAGCGGCTTCAGCTTCTCGAGGAGCCGATCGATCTCGCGGTCGTTGAACCCGGTGCCCACGTTTCCGACGTAGGCGAGGTCACCGCCCTCGTAGGTCGCGAGCACGAGCGAGCCGAGCGTCCCCTGGCGCCTGCCCTTCCCGCGTGTATAGCCGGCGATCACGAACTCCTGCCGCCCGTGGCCCTTGATCTTCAGCCACTCCCGTGAGCGCCTTCCGGAGAGGTACTTCGAGCCCAGGCGCTTGGCCACGATCCCCTCGAGGCCCTGCTGATTGGCCGCGGTCAGCAGCGCGTCGCCGTCGTCGAAGGTCTCCGAGAACCGAACCGTCCTGTTCCGCTTGTCGAGGAGCTTCTCGAGCCGCGCGCGCCGCTCCTCGAGTGGGAGCTCGGTCAGCGGCTCGCCGTCGACCTCGAGCAGGTCGAAGACGTAGTAGACGATCGGCGTCCCCGGCTTGCCCTGCTGCATCGCCGAGAAGCTCGGCCGTCCATCCTCGTCGAGCGCGCAGACCTCGCCGTCGACGACGCAGTCGGGGGTCTTCGCCGCCTTGACGAGCTCCTTGGCGACGTTCTCGAAGCGCTTCGTGTAGTCCTGGTCCTTGCGCGTGCGCAGCTCGGGATCGCCGCCCGAGACCGTGGCCACGATCCGGTAGCCGTCCCACTTGATCTCGTAGAGCCAGTCGCCGGTCGGCACGTCCTCGGCGGGCGTCGCGAGCATCGGCCGGTAGCGCCTCGGCGTTCGCGCGGCGGGTGCCGTGTCGTCCTTCTTGCGCAGGATCAGCCAGTTCTTCGGATCGCCCGAGAGCTTCGCCGGGACGAGCGCATAGGTCCCCTTGAGCCGTTCACCGTGCAGCCGGACCGTGAGGCCGCCGTTCTTCTTCTCCTCGACGAGCTCGTACGTGCCCGTGTCCCAGATCTCGACCGTGCCCCCGCCGTACTCGCCCTTGGGGATCTCGCCCTCGAAGGTCGCGTACTCGAGCGGGTGATCCTCGACGTGAACGGCCAGGTGCTGCTGGCCGGGCTCGAGCGGCGGGCCCTTGGGCACGGCCCAGCTGGCGAGCGCGCCGTTTCGCTCCAGCCGGAAGTCGTAGTGCAGGCTCCGGGCTGCATGCCTCTGGATGACGAAGATCGGCGCCTTCCTTCGACGAGTCGACTTCTTCTGCCCCGGGGGAACCTCCCGGTTCCCCCGGACCCCCTCCCCTCGTCCGCTTCCGCGGACAGGCGGCTCCACCGCCGGCTCCGGAGTCTTCTTCGGGTCGCGCTTGCGCTTGTACTCGGCGAGCTTCTCTTTTGGCATCGCGGGCTAGCTTGCCTGTTGCGCTTGCGGGGAGTCGGCCTTTGCGCCGGCCCCGGGGCCGTTGAAAACACTGTGGATGCTGTGGATAGTCGAACCGGCGGTCTCTGTGGAAAACCGTCAGGAACCGCTTCGTAGAGCGGGTTCTGTCGTTCCAGCGGTGTAAATCCCGATCCGGCGGTAGCGCTCGCGACGTTGTGCACGAAGTTCCCCGCCGGGCACCACGGACAACTCGTCGAGGGTGCGGCCCAGCGCCTGTCCGAGCATGCGGGCCGCCTCGTCCGGGTTCAGGTGCGCGCCGCCCTGCGGCTCCGGGACGATCTCGTCGATGACGCCCAGCTCGAGGCAGTGCGCCGCGTCGGGCTTGAGCGCGACCGCGGCCTTCACCTTCTCTGCGTCGTCGCGCCAGAGGATCGCCGCGCAGCCCTCGGGTGAGATCACGCTGTAGATCGCGTTCTCCTGCATCAGCACACGGTCGACGAGCCCGATCGCAATCGCACCGCCCGAGTTCCCCTCGCCGATGATGCACGAGACGAGCGGGACGGCCAGCCGCGCCATCAGCGCCTGCGAGCGGGCGATCGCGCCGCCCTGGCCATGCTGCTCGGCGGCCACGCCCGGGTACGCGCCCGGCGAGTCGAGGAACGTGACGATCGGGAACCCGTGCCGCTGCGCGACCTCCATCAGGCGCATCCCCTTGCGATAGCCCTCCGGATGCGCCATCCCGAAGTTGCGGCGCCTACGCTCGTTGATGTCGCGGCCCTTCTGCTGGCCGATGATCGCGACCGTCCGTCCTCCGAAGCGCGCGAGGCCGGTCACGAGGGCCGGGTCCTCTGCACGAGCGCGATCTCCGTGCAGCTCGACGAAGTCCTCGAACAGCCGCTCCACGTAATCGAGCGTGTACGGCCGCTGCGAGTGGCGCGCGAGGTCGACCGACCGCCAGATCTCCTCGTGGGACGGCTCGTCCTCCATCCGGTCGAGCTGCTTCTGCAGTCGGTCGGCGTCGCCGGACAGCCGTGTGCCCCGAAGGAGCGGCAGTCCGCGCAGCTTGCTCAGCCGCTCGCGGAGATGTCGTTCGTCTTCACCGGGCATTACTGAAGAGTCGCAGAGCGCGGCCGAGGAAGGGGCGGAGCTCGGTTCTGGGCAGGATCGCGTCGAGGTGGCCGAAGCGGAGGTTGGACTCGGCGCGCCCGAAGTCCTCGGGAAGCTTCTCGCGCGTCGTCTGCTGGACGACACGCGGGCCCGTGAACGCGAGCAGCGCTCCGGGCTCGGAGACGATGATGTCGCCGAGGCTCGCGAAGCTGGCCAGGACGCCGGCGGTGGTGGGGTGGGTCATGACGCTGATGAACCCGCACCGTGCGTCGCGTAGGTCCTCGATCGCGCAGACGGTCTTGGGCAACTGCATGAGCGACAGAATTCCCTCCTGCATCCTCGCCCCGCCCGATGCCGTGACCGCGACGAGGGGCACCTTGCGCTCGACGGCGCTGTCCGCGGCGCGGGTGAGCTTCTCGCCGACGACGCTGCCCATCGAGCCGCCCATGAAGCCGAAGTCCATGACCGCGAGCTCGCACGCCTCGTTCTCGATCGCGGCGCTTCCGATCACCATCGCGTCGCCGAGGCCGGTCGAGATCTCAGCCTCCGCGAGCCGCTCCGTGTACGGGCGCAGGTCGAAGAAGGCGAGCGGGTCCTCCGACCGCAGCTCGACGGCCTCCTCCTGGAACGTCCCCGTGTCCACGAGCTGCGCGATGCGCTCGCGGGCGCGGACCGGGAAGTGGTGGCCGCACTGCGGGCAGACGCGGAGGTTCGCCTCGAGCTCGTCGTTGCGGTAGTGCGAGCCGCAGGACGGGCACGTGTTCGGGTGCTGTCCCGCTCCGTCCGAGTTCTCGGGGCGATGCTTGTGCTCGATCGAGACGTCTATGCGGGGCTCGGCCAAGACGCCCCGATTATCCCTTTTCGGCGTAGCCCAAAGTGAGCGCCGCGCAGCGGCGAACCAAAACTCATCGTCAGCCACCCTTCTCGAAGATCAGGTTCGTCCGCTCGACGTGCATCCCGGCCCGCTCGTAGAGCCGAACCGCGCCCGTCGGGTTCTCGGCGTCGACTCCAAGCCCGACCGCCGCGAATCCGCGACTCGCGAACTCGGCGAACGTGTGGCGGAGCAATGCCTGCCCGAGCCCCTGGTGGCGGTACTCGGGGAGGACACCGAGGATGCTCACCCACCCGAGCCCCGGCTCGTTCTCGGGCGTTCGGGACAGGCTGATCCCCGCGATCTCGCCTCCGTCCTCCGCGATGAACCAGAGGGAGCGATCGAACGACGGGGTTTCGACCATCCAGTGCAGCCAGCTCTCGTACGGGTCGGGGGCGAACATCCACGTGTCCGCGAAGGACGCCATCTGCGCGTCGTAGACGCGGCGCTCCTCGTCCTCGCGCACGGTGCGGACCGAGATGCCGTCGGGCCACTCGACCGCAGGCTGATCCCCGTCGAGGTCGATCTGCATGCGGAACGAGTGACGCGCCCGCCGGTAGCCGGTGCCCTCGAACAGGTCGTTGAGCGGGGCGTCCTCGGCCGAGCTGTAGCCCCAGAGCTTCTTGTCGGGCTCCTTGGTCGCCGCCCGGTGCTCGATCGCCTCTAACAGAGCGGGAAGCGCTTCCGGATCGGTGCCTCTGACGTCCAGCCAGACCATGTTTCCGTGGACACCGAGATCCGCGTAGCCGACGAAGTCCCCGTCCTGGCCCTCGGCGAGCAGGATGTCCTTGCCGAGCTCGACGTCCGGCGACGTCCAGTACTGGAGCAGGTCGGCGGCCGTGAGGTCATCGGTGCCGTAGAGGCCGCGGGAGTGCTCGTTCAGCATCTCGGCGGCCGCCTCGACGTCCTCCTCACGGGCAGGGCGAATCGTGGTCATGCCGGCACGAGCTCGTCGAGTGTGTCCGGCAGGTTCTCGAGGTCGGTCAGCTCGCGGTCGGGCCTGGGCCCTGGCTGTTCGTCGAGGCGGTTGATCCAGACCGTGCGCAGCCCGAGCTCACGGGCCGGTGCGATGTCGTGGAAGAGGCTCGCCGCGACGTGGACGTGCGTGTCGCGGTCCGCCGTCGTCGCCTCGAAGAAGCGCTCCCAGTGCCCGTGCGCGGGCTTGTAGGAGCCGACGTCCTCGGCCACGATCGCGAGGTCGACCGGGACGCCGAGCAGCTTCTGCGACGCGGCGATCAGGTCGCGGTCGGTGTTGGAGAGGAGCGCGAGCATCCAGCCGCGGTTCCGGAGCTCGGCGAGTGAGGCCGGCACCTCCGGGAACGGCGGCCAGTCACGAAGCGACTTCGCGAGCGCTCCCGCTTCACCCTCTGGGAGCTGGAGGCTTTCCTCCTGCGCGAGCCTCTCGAGCGTGAGCTCGAGCACCTGGTGGTAGGTGCGGAAGGGCTCCGCTTCAATCTCGGGCTCGAGCTCGTGGTAGCGCTCGAGGAGATGCGGCGCTTCCCGGACGCCGAACAGCCGCTCGAGCTCGGTCCGGATCCCGAGGTTCCAGTCGATCAGCGTGCCGTAACAGTCGAATGTGGCCCAGCGCGTAGCAGTCATGGATCTCTGAACCGTACTCAAGCCGTTGTTCGACTAACGACTCGTGCGGAGCGCTTGTCCGCGAAGCGGACCAGGGAAGGGGGTCTGGGGGAAACGGGAGTTTCCCCCGGCGCATCGGGTCCTCTGAGCCGCGGCGACAGGCTATTGGGCGCATCCGGCCTCCTCCCCGCGACGAGCATATTCGGGAAGTCGTGACGTGTCTGTGCCGGATCTGCGCCGAAACTCAGTCGGCGAACTCGCGCAGCACGATGCACGCGTTGTGGCCGCCGAAGCCGAACGAGTTCGAGACCGCGACCTTGACCTCGGCCTTCCGCGACTCGTTCGGGATGTAGTCGAGATCGCACTCGGGGTCCGGCGTCTCGTAATTGATCGTCGGCGGCAGGGTGTCCGTGGTCACGGCCAGTGTCGTGAAGATCGCCTCCACTGCGCCGGCCGCGCCTAGGCAGTGCCCGGTGGCGCCCTTGGTCGACGAAACGGGCGTCTTGGCCGCCGCCTCGTCGCCGAGCGCGAGCTTGATCACCTTCGTCTCGCTCGCGTCGCCGAGCGGCGTCGAGGTCCCGTGCGCGTTGATGTAGTCGACGTCCTCCGGAGAGATCCCGGCGTCACCGAACGCCATCTTCATTGCTCGAGCCGGATTCGCGCCGCTCGGGTCGGGCTCGGTGACGTGCGCTGCGTCCGAGGACAGCCCGTAGCCGAGCATCTCGGCGTAGATCTTCGCGCCGCGCGCACGCGCATGCTCGAGATCCTCGAGCACGATCACGCCTCCCGCCTCGCCCATCACGAACCCGCTCCTGTCCGCGTCGAACGGACGACTCGCGCGCTCCGGCTCGTCGTTCCGCCGCGCCAACGCGCGCATGGCGCTGAACCCGGCGATCCCGACCGGCGTGATCCCGGCCTCGGTCCCGCCGGCGAAGACGACATCGGCGCGCCCGAGCCGGATCATGTCGGCGGCCTCCCCGATCGCCATGTTGGAGGCCGCGCACGCGGTGCACTGCGAGGACAGCGGGCCGCGCGTCCCGAGCTCCATCGAGACCCAGGCCGCGCCCATGTTCGGGATGATCTGTGGGATCGAGAACGGGTTTACCCGGTCCGGTCCCCGCTTGAGCAGCACGTCGTAGCAGTCCTGGAACGCCTTCAGGCCGCCGATCCCGGTCGCGATCGACGCTCCGATCCGTTCGGCCTCCGGCTCGACCTCGAGCCCCGAATCCGCCTCGGCCTGTCGCGCCGCAGCCACGATCATCTGCGCGAAGCGGTCCATGCGGCGCGCCTGCTTGTGATCGATCCACGTGCGCGGCTCGAACTCCTTCAGCTCACACGCGAACGTCACCGGATACGCGCTCGCGTCCCACTGCGCGATCGGCGCAGCACCGGACTTCCCGGCAAGCAGGTTCTGCCACGACGTCTCGACGTCGTTGCCGAGCGGCGTCACCGCCCCGAGGCCGGTGATCACGACCCGGCGTCGCCCGTTGTGCATGTAGTCGGTCACATTCCCAGCCCACCGTCGACGACGAGAACGTCACCGGTGATGAACGACGCCTCGTCCGAACAGAGGAACCGTACCGCTCCGGCGACGTCCTCAGGATCTCCGAGCTTGCCGAGCGGCGTGTTCGTGAGCATCGCAGCCTGGGCCTCCTCGGGCAGCACGTCGGTCAACCTCGAGTGGATGTACCCGGGAGCGACGACGTTTGCGCGCACGTTTCTGCTCCCTAGCTCGCGGGCGAGCGACTTCGTGAACCCGATGATCCCGGCCTTCGACGCGGCGTAGTTCGTCTGGCCCATGTTCCCCCGCAGTCCGACGATGCTCGAGACGTTGACGATCGACCCTGCGCGGCGCTTCATCATCCCCCGCGCGACCGCGCGGCACGTGTAGAAGACCGCGCTCAAGTTCGTCTCGATCACTGCGCGCCAGTCGTCGTCGCTCATGCGCGCAAGGAGCGTGTCGCGGGTCACGCCCGCGTTGTTGACCAGGATGTCGAGGTCGCCGGCCTCCTCGACGAGCCGCTGTGCGTCCTCCGCGCTCGAGACGTCCGCCTGCACGGCGCGCCCACCGATCTCGCCCGCGACCTCCTCCGCCTCCTCTGAGCCGGCGTTGTAGCCGACGACGACCGAGGCCCCAGCCTTCCCGAGCTCGACCACGATCGCCCGCCCGATGCCGCGCGACCCCCCGGTGACGAGGGCCGTGCGCCCCGACAGCGAGCAGAACTCAGGTGGCAGAGACGGTCTCCTCGGCTTTCTTGAGCCCGGCGAGGTTGTTGACCGAGATCGTCTTCACGGTCCGGTCGATCCGCTTCACGAGGCCGCCGAGCACGTTTCCGGGCCCGACCTCGACGAAGATCTTGGCGCCCTCCTCGACGAGCCCCCTCGCCGCTTGCGTGAACCGCACCGGAGCGGTCAGCTGCTCGACGAGCAGTGACGCGAAGCGCTGCGCCGGCTCGATCTTCGCGGTCACCGTGGACATGAACGGCGCGATCGGGTCGCGGAAGCGCACGCGCTCGACCGCGGGTCGGAGCCGATCGGCCGCGCGGGCCACGAGCGGGCTGTGGAACGCGCCGGACACCTTCAGCTTGACCGTGCGCCGAGCACCCAGCTCCTCGGCCTTCGCGCACACCTCGTTCACGGCCTCCTGCTCGCCGGAGACGACGATCTGCCCAGGGCAGTTGTAGTTGGCCGGCCACACGCCCTCGACCTCGTCGCAGATCTGCTCGACGAGCTCGTCCTCGAGGCCGAGGATCGCGGCCATCGAGCCGTTGCTGATCCTGGCCGCCTCGGCCATCGCGAGCCCGCGCTCACGCACGAGCGCGATCGACTCGAACGGCGTCAGCGACATCGTCGCAGCGAGCGCGGTGAACTCGCCGACCGAATGGCCGACCACGTAATCGGGCTCGAGCCCTCGCTTGCGAAGCGCCGCCAGCACGGCGAGGCTCGTCGCGACGAGCGCCGGCTGCTGCACCTCTGTGTGCACGAGGTCCTCGAGCGGCGCCTCGAAGCACAGCCGCGGCAGATCCAGGCCCGCCGCCTCGCTCCCCTCGGTGAAGACCGCCATCGCCTCCGGTACCGCCTCGGCGATCTCCCTGCCCATGCCCGCTTCCAGCGACCCCTGACCCGGGAAGCAGAACGCGACCTTGCTCATCTAGTGCCCACCTTTCCCGTTCGCCGTCCACTCGATCAGGGCCGAGCCCCAGGTCAAGCCTGCGCCCATTCCTGTCATCAACACCATCTCACCTGGCACCAGTCGCCCGTCGGCCCTGGCATCTCCGAGCGCCAACGGGATCGAACCAGATGAAGTGTTGCCGAAGCGGTCGACGTTGACCACCGTCCGGTCCTCCGGAATCCCCAGTTTCTTGCGTGCATGCTCGATGATGCGCACGTTCGCCTGGTGCGGGACGTAGACGTCGACGTCTTCGACCGCGACGTCGCATTCGTGAAGCACCTTCTCGGCGGAATCGACCAGCACACGGGTCGCGAACTTGAAGACCTCGCGCCCGTTCATCTTCGCGAAGTGCTGGCGCGCTGCGACCGACTCGGCCGTCGCGGGTTGCCGCGAGCCGCCAGCCGGGATGTACAGCTGCGGCCCGCCCGAGCCGTCGGCGCCAAGCTCGAAGCCCAGGAAACCGCCCTCGGGCACCCGCTCCAGCACGACCGCGCCGGCTCCGTCCCCGAAGAGGACGCAGGTGCTGCGGTCCTCCCAGTCGACGATGCGCGAAAGGACGTCTCCGCCGACGACTAGCGCCTGGTGGGCGAGCCCGCTCGCGACCATCGCGTGCGCCTGCGCGACCGCATAGACGAAGCCCGTACAACCCGCGGACAGGTCGTAGGCGGCCGCGTCCTTCGCGCCGAGGCGATCGGCGAGGATCGCGCCCGTCGACGGGAAGAACATGTCCGGAGTGACGGTCGCGACCACGATCAGATCAAGGTCCGACGCCTTGACGCCCGCCTGCTCGAGCGCCGCCAGCGAGGCCGGCAGCGAGAGATCGGACATCGCCTCGTCCGGCGCGGCGACGCGGCGCTCGCGAATCCCGGTGCGCTCGACGATCCACTCGTCCGAGGTGTCGACCATCCGCGCCAACTCCTCGTTCGTCATCACGCGCTCCGGGGCCTGCGAGCCGATGCCCGTGATCGAGACGCGCCCGTTCGACGTCGCGCTGCCGATCATTCCTGCTCCACGGCGAAGGTCAGCGTCCCGCGCGCTGCGAGCTCGCCCTCGACACGCGCCTCGGCGCGGCCCTTGCCGATCGGCCCGCGCACGCGTTCGAGCTCGCAGGTCAGCTCGAGCTCGTCACCCGGCTCGACGATGCGCTTGAAGCGCACGCCGTCGATCCCCGCGAAGAGCGCGAGCCGTCCGCGGTTCTCCTCGCTGCAGAGGACCGCGACAGCACCGGTCTGCGCCATCGCCTCGACGATGAGGACGCCTGGCATGATCGGCCGCCCTGGAAAATGACCCGCGAGGTACCACTCGTCCGGGCGCACGCGCTTGCGGGCCACCGCACGGTGGCCGGGCTCCAGCTCGACCACTTCGTCGATCAGGAGAAAGGGCTCGCGATGCGGAAGGATTTCTTCGATCTCCGCGCGGGACCAAGGCAACGCTTGCGTTGCCGTCATCAGGACGATCGGGCTCGGCCCGGTCGTCCGTCGGAACTGACCGGTCGAACCAAAGCGGATTCAGCCTGCAACGTCATGAGCGCGGCAATCGGCACGAGCGGCCTAGTGTAGTTGGCCGTGGCCTCGTCACTGAGCCCGGAGACCGTCGTTCCCAGGCTGCGTGGGCGTTTCGGGCATCCGTACGTCTTCGTCGAGGTCTGCCCGTCGACCCAGCGGCTACTCGAAGACGAGCACTCCGAGGGCGCGGTCGCGCTGACCGAGGAGCAGACCGAGGGCCGTGGACGGCTCGGGCGCCGCTGGCTTTCGCCGCCCGGGGTGAGCCTGCTCTTCTCGCTCCTGCTCGAACCGCCCGTCGAGACCGCGCGCCTGCCCGAGCTGACGCTCGTGGCCGGTCAAGCGTGCGCGGACGCGATCGCGCGCGTCACCGGCCTCACGCCGGAGATCAAGCTCCCGAACGACATCCTGGTCGGCGGCCGCAAGACCGCGGGCATCCTCGCCGAGGCCCGGGACGGCCGCGTCGTGCTGGGGATCGGGATCAACGTCAACGTGCCAGCGCCGGAGCTGCCGCGAGCCATCGACCCGCCGGCCACGTCGCTCCTGCTCGAGGCGGGGCGCGAGATCGACCGGGTCGAGCTCCTCGTCGAGCTCCTCGACCGGCTCGAGCGCGCCTACGACCGCTGGTTCGCGGCTACGGGTACCTGATCGGCCGGCCGTCGTTGCCCGCGAAGTCCCGGGCGACGGCCCCGAAGGAGGTGAACGGGCCTCCCGACTGGAACGTGAACTTGCCCGGCCGCAGTCGACGGACGGTCAACGTCCTGGTGCCATCGAAGACGACCGTCACATCGGCCGGCTCGTTGATCGAGAAGCGAAGCGGCGACACGGCGACACGTTTCAACCGCGGCCCGGTCGTATCGGTTGCGAACGCCACCGAGCTCGTGACCGTGGCCACCGGAGAGGTCACCCGCAGGTCGGCCCGGAACTCGTGCTCGCCGACTCCGCGGCGGAAGCGGCCGTTCCAGTCGATCGACTGGAGCCCCGCCTGCAGCGGGCCGGAGAAGACCTGGCCGAGCGCCCGCTTCCCGCGGCGGATCGTGAGCGTCGCGCGGGCGGGCTTGTCGAGCGTGAAGCTGAAGCGCGTCGTGTCCAGCCGGCCGTCGTTGTTCGGCGAGAAGACCTGCGGCGAGACCAGGAACCCAGCGGTCGTGCGATCGACGATCACCGCGAGCGTGGCCGTGGTCTCGATCCCGATCGCGTTCCGCGCCGTCAGCACGATCCCGTAGCGCCCGTCCGCGATCCCGGTCGCGTCCCAGCGGAACGCGTACGACCCCTTCGTCTTCGACTCGACGAAGAGCGTCGTGATCGGAGTCCCGAACGCGTCGACGAGCGTGCCCGTGACGATCGCCGCCTCGCGCACCCGGTAGCGGACGAGCGTCGAGTCGGCCTGTCCGTCGCCGTTCGGGGTGAACAGCGCGGGCTTGGCCAGCGCCGTCAGCATCGAGCGCGTGGTCGTCCCGGTGACGACGCCGGTCGCGGGCCGCACGCTCGGCCCCGCGTCGATCGCGTACAGGTACTTGCCGGCCGGAATCGTCCGCGCATCCCACGTCCAGTCGATGGCCGTCCCCTCGCCCTGGCCCGAGCCGACGATGTTCCCGTCCGGCTGCGTCACGGTCACCGACCACGGGAGCGACTGCGTGAGTGTGCCCGTGAAGTGCACTGGCGCACCGGGAGCGCCCGTCGCCGCGGGGAAGTACATCTTCGGCAGGCCGGTCTGCGAAACCGCGCGCGTGATCGAAGGCAGCTGTCCGTAGAGCTGGCTCCCCGGGCACGACGTGTACCCGGTGTCGCGATGCCCTGAGATCGTGCGCAGTGTGACCATGCGCCCCGCCGGGTACTTCGGGTTCCCGGTCGAGCGCCAGGAGAAGGTCGAGAGCGGGTCGACGTGAGCCACGTCCAGCCGCCACGCTAGGAGCCGGACGAGCGCGGCGCGGGCGGCGGCCGAGATCGAAGCGGAATCGTAGGTCCCAATCAGCGCGACGCCGACCGAGCCCTGGTTGAACCCCTGCGCGTGCGCGCCGACGACGTTGCGGTCGACACCGCCCCACCGGCCTTCGAAGATCTGGCCGTATTTGTCGACGAGGAAGTTGTAACCGATGTCGTCCCAGCCGTTCGCGAGCACGTGGTAGCGCTCGATGCCGCGCACGATCGAGGCGGATTGTGCGCGGCTGTACGAGTTCGAGCCTGCAGTGTGGTGAACGACCGCGAAGCGCAGCGTGTCCGCGTAGGCGGGCCTCTTGCGCCGGCGGATCTTCTCGTCAGCGCGCCAGCTCGCCCGGGTGATGATCAGCGGCGAGCCCGCCTTCGAGAGTGTCCTCTGCCGGATCCTGCGCACCGGGCTCCAGACGTAGTACGCACGGACACGGCTGACGCGGCCGAACGTGCGCACCTGGATCCGGTTCGACGACCCGGTCCAGTACGGGCTTCCGAGCTGCCAGCCCGCGGCGCGCAGCTCGTGCGTTCCCGCATCGGGCCCGTCGTCCTCGGGCGCTGCATTGCGCCAGCCGGCCCAGCGTCCGGCGACGGTCCTCGTCCGGAAGGAGACGACCCCGCTGCCCTTCCAGTGCAGGCCCACCAGGTCGAACCTGTGCGCGGGTCGATTGACGCCGGGACGCACGTCGTGCGCGGCCAGCGTCGTCCCGGAGGCGAGCGCGGTGCCGGGCGAAACGACCAGCAGGAGAAGCACTAGGCGAAGAACTTTCATCGGGCGGCTCCACTACGGAAGCAAAGACCCGGGCCTGCCACAACCCCGCAGATACAATTCTTACAAGTGAAAGGGCTGCTCTTGCGGTGCTTTTTCGTCGCGATCGCCGCGACTCTGCTGTTCTGCGCCACCGCCTCAGCTACGACGTCGCGGCCTCGTGTCCTCGCGGTCAAGTTCGAGAACGACGTCAACCCGGTCACGCAGAGCTACGTGAACGACCAGATCTCGCGCGCAAACCACGACCACTACGACGCCGTCGTGATCCTGCTCGACACGCCCGGCGGGCTGAGCACCTCGATGCAGAAGATCTACAAGGCAGAGCTCGCGTCGAAGGTTCCGGTGATCGTCTACGTCTCGCCGCCCGGATCTCGCGCCGCGTCCGCAGGCGTCTGGATCAGCCAGGCCGCCGACCTGCTGGCCATGGCGCCGAACACGAACATCGGCTCGTCGACGCCGATCGACGTCGGCGGAGGAAACATCCAGTCCGACCTCAGGCGCAAAGTCGTCAACGATGCGGCGGCCTCCTTGCGCGAGCTCGCCCGAACCCACGGCCGAAACGTCGCGTGGGCCGATTCCGCGGTTCGCCAAGCCTCGAACCTCGGCGCGACCGAGGCGCTGAAGAAGAACGTGATCGACGTCATGGCCCCGACGCTGCCGGCACTGCTGAACAAGGTGGACGGAACGAAGACCGTGCCGAAGGGCATCGTCCTGCATACGAAGGACGCGGAGATCACGAACGTCGACATGTCCCTCTGGCAGAAGGTCCTCGACACGCTGATCGACCCGAACCTGATCGTCCTCTTCATGTCGATCGGGCTGCTCGGCCTGGTCGTCGAGCTCTGGAACCCGGGGCTGATCTTCCCGGGCACGGTCGGCGCGATCAGCCTCATCCTCGGCCTCTTCGGCCTGCAAGTGCTGCCGATCAGCGCCGCAGGCCTCCTGCTGATGCTGCTCGCGTTCGGCTTCTTCGCCGCGGAGGCGTTCGTCCCGACCCACGGCGCGATCACGCTCGCGGGAGCAGTCTGCTTCGTGCTCGGCGCGATGCTGCTCTTCGAGCCCGCCGGCAACACGTACCAGGTCTCGCTTCCGGTCGTGATCGCCATCGCGGCGTCGCTCGCGGGGCTGATGGCGCTAGTGGCGATCAAGATCGTCCAGGCCCGCCGGGCTCCGGTCGTGACCGGGACCAGCGAGCTGGTCGGGCAGGTCGGAGTCGTGCGCGACACCCTGTCGCCGGTCGGGACCGTCTTCGTCCGCGGAGAGCTCTGGCACGCGCGCGCCAGCGACGGACCACTCGAGCGCGGCGCGCCCGTCAGGATCGACGCCATCGACGACGATCTCGTCCTCGAGGTCGAACCGGCCGAGCAGCCGGTTCCCGTCACATAGGATTCTCGCTCCATGGGCGCCCTGATCGCAGTCGCAGCAATCGCAGTCTTCCTGTTGATCCTGCTCGCCGCGTCCGTGCGCGTGGCGCGCGAGTACGAGCGGGGCGTGATCTTCCGGCTCGGCCGGCTGAAGTCGCCGCCCAAGGGGCCGGGCCTCTTCCTGCTGATCCCGATCATCGACAAGATGGTGCGCGTCGACCTGCGGACGGTGACGCTGAACGTCCCGCCGCAGGAGGTGATCACGAAGGACAACGTCCCAGTCCGCGTGAACGCCGTCGCCTACTTCCGGATCATCGATCCCGAGAAGGCGATCGTGCAGATCGAGAACTTCATGGTCGCGACGTCGCAGATCTCCCAGACCACGCTGCGGAGCGTCCTCGGCCAGCACGTGCTCGACGAGCTCCTGTCCGAGCGCGACAAGATCAACGCGATCCTGCAGCAGATCATCGACGAGGCGACCTCGCCCTGGGGGATCAAGGTCTCGATCGTCGAGGTCAAGGACGTCGAGATTCCGACCGGCATGCAGCGGGCGATGGCGCGCCAGGCCGAGGCCGAGCGCGAGCGGCGCGCGAAGGTGATCGCCGCAGAGGGCGAGTTCCAGGCCTCCGAGCGGTTGAAGGACGCCGCTCAGGTGCTCTCCGAGAACCCGATGTCCCTCCAGCTCCGCTTCCTGCAGACGATGCTCGAGATGAGCTCCGAGCGCTCCTCGACGATCATCCTCCCGGTGCCGATCGACCTCTTCACGCCGTTCCTCGAGGCGTCCCGGCGCGCCGGCGAGTCGGCCAGCTGACGCCGGACCTCAGGCGAGACCCGATCTCAGGACGAACGGTCGCGATCGCGCCTGCCCGGGCGCGGCGGCCGGGGGTCGAGCGCCCCACGATCCCGGAGCCGACCCAGGCCGAGCTCGACGAGTGCCCGTTCTGCGAGGGACGCGAGGACCGCACGCCGCCGGAGACGTATGCCGTGGCTCCTGCCGAGCGTCCCCCGGACACTCCCGGGTGGCAGGTCCGTGTCGTCCCGAACCTCTACCCCGCGCTCGAGCGGCAGGAGGTCGTCGTGCATACGCCACGGCACGCCCGCTCGCTGGCCGAGCTGGAGGAGACCGAGGTCGAAGCCGTCGCGACGGCCCTGTCCGCGCGCCGCCGGGCCGCGCACGCCGAAGGGTTCCCCTACGTCCACGTCGTGCTCAACGAGGGCCGCGCCGCGGGCTCGAGCCTGCCGCACAGCCACTCGCAGCTCTTCTGGCTCCGCGAGCCGCCTCCGGCCGTGCTCGAGGAGCTGCCGCAGCTCGAGGAGGGTCGATGCGGGGTCTGCAGCATCCTTCGGGAGGAGAGCCTCGAGATCGCGCTGCGCGGAGACGTCGTCGCGCTCGCAGCACCGGCCGGCCGCGCCCCCTACGAGCTCGTGCTCGCACCAAGCCGGCACTCCGCAGAGCCCAGCGAAGAGGATCTTCTTGACGCGGCCCTCCTCCTTCGCGATGCGATCCGCCGGCTACGCGGCGTCGAGGGCCCTGTCCCGCTCAACGCCTGGCTGCACACGGGCAGGCACTGGCACATCGAGCTCGTACCGCGTCTGACCGTCTTCGCCGGGCTCGAGCTCGGCGCCGGGATCTACGTCAACTCGCTGCCAGCGGAGGAGGCCGCGCAACGCCTCAGGGCGTAGGCTCGGCCTCCGGCTTGCCGTTCAGCTCGCGGAAGCGGCGAGCCGCCTCGATCGCAGCTCCGAGGTTCAGGCCCTTGTCCTTCGCCTGCTTGATCAGCATCACGGTCTCGACCGCGTCCATGTCGTAGATCCGCTGCTTCCGGCCCTGCGTCGGGATCTGGGCCTTGTTCGTCCAGTAGTCGAGCTGCATCTTCGAGATGCCCGCGATCTGGCAAACCTGACCGAGGTAGAGCTGGACCTTGTCGAGGTGCTCCGACAGATCGATCGGCTCTAGAAGGTCTACTTGTCTGCTGGCGGCCATACCTCTCTCCCGGCGAGGACAGGACCCCTCGGCGCGAACATATATCGCTCTCAACGCGTTTTGTGAAGGGTTTCGGCCCGGAAGCCGTCGAAAAGGTGGCGGCTCAGGCCGTGTCGCCGGCGGGCGCCGCGGCCGGCTCTGAGCCGTCTTCCGGCGCCTGAGCCTCGTCCGCCTCGACCACCGGCGCGAGCGCGGAAACCAGCTCGCCCTCGCGCAGGCGCATCACGATCACACCCTGCGTCGACCGGCCGAGCCGCCTGACGTCGTTGACCGGGATCTTGATCACGGTACCGCCGTTCGAGATCAGCATCACCTGGTAGTCGTCGCGCACGATCCGGGCTCCGACGAGGTGGCCGCGGGCTTCGGTCAGCTGGACGGTCTTCACGCCCAGGCCGCCGCGACCCTTGCGCGGATAGTCGGCGAGCTTCGTCCGCTTCCCGTAGCCGTTCTCGGTCACGACGAGCAGATCGCCCTCGTTGACGCCGATCACGTCGGCTGAGATGACCTCGTCGCCCTTGCGCAAGCCCATGCCCTTGACGCCGGCGGTGTCGCGCCCCATCGGCCGGGCCTCCTTCTCGCTGAAGCGGATCGCCTGGCCCTTCCGCGAGACCATCAGCACGTCGTCGCCACCGGTCGAGTGCCGAACCGAGACGAGCTCGTCGTCTTCCTCGCGCATCTTGATCGCGATGATCCCGTCGGCCTTGAGCGGCGTGTTGTACGCGGCCAGCTCCGTCTTCTTGACGATTCCGTTCTTCGTCGCGAAGACGAGGTACTTCGCCTCCTCGAAGTCGCGCGTCTGGATCACGGCGCGCACCTGCTCGTCCTGGCGGAACGGGAGCAGGTTCTGGATCGCGCGGCCCTTCGACTGGCGCGACCCGAGCGGGAGCTCGTGCACCTTGAGCCGGTAGACCTTGCCGACGTTCGTGAAGAACAGGACGTAGTCGTGGGTCGAGGCGACGAAGAGATGCTCGATGTAGTCGTCCTCCTTCAGGTCCATGCCCATCACGCCCTGACCGCCGCGACGCTGCTCGCGGTACGTCGTGACCGGGAGCCGCTTGATGTAGTTCGAGCGCGTGATCGCGATCACCATGTCCTCCTCGGCGATCATGTCCTCGAGCGAGAACTCGCCTTCGGCCGCGATGATCTCCGTGCGTCGGTCGTCGTTCTTGCCGTAGATCTCCTTGATCTCGAGCAGCTCCTCGCGAATGAGCGCTCCGATCCTCGACTCGTCGCCGAGGATGGTTCGCAGCTCGCCGATCCGCTCCACGAGATCCTTGTGCTCGTCCTCGACCCGCTTGCGCTCGAGCGCGGTCAGCGCGCGCAGACGGAGGTCGAGGATCGCCTGCGCCTGGATCTCGGAGAGCTCGAACTCCTTCATCAGGCCCTCGCGCGCCGCGTCGGCGTCGGCAGCTCCCCGGATGAGCGCGATCACCGCGTCGAGGTTGTCCAGTGCGATCAGGTAGCCGAGGAGTACGTGGGCTCGAGCCTCGGCCTTGCGCAACTCGTACTTCAGCCGGCGGGTGACGACCTCGCGCTGGAAGTCGAGGTAGTGGCTGAGCAGGTCGCGCAACGCGAGCGTCCGCGGCACCCCGTCGACGAGAGCGACCGCGTTGTAGCCCCAGGTCGCCTGCAGCGCCGTGTGCTTGTAGAGCTTGTTCAGAACGACCTGAGGGATCGCCTCGCGCTTCAGGTCGATCTGGATGCGCATGCCGGTCTTGTCAGAGAGATCCTTGACGTCGGAGATCTCCGAGATCACCTTCTCGTTGACGAGATCGGCGATCTTCTTGATCACGCCCGAGTCGCCGCCCTTCTTCACGCCGTAGGGCAGCTCGCTCACGATGATCGCGGTCTTGCCGCCGCGCAGTTCCTCGACGTGAGCGCGGGCGCGCATGACGATTCGACCGCGGCCCGAGCGGTACGCCTCGCGGATCCCCTCGCGGCCGACGATGATCCCGCCCGTCGGGAAGTCGGGGCCCTTGACGTGACGCGTCAGGCGGTCGACGTCGATGTCGGGGTCGTCGATCAGCGCGACGAGCGCGTCGACCACCTCGCCGAGATTGTGCGGCGGGATGTTCGTCGCCATGCCGACTGCAATGCCCTGCGACCCGTTGACGAGCAAGTTCGGGTAGCGCGACGGGAGAACGCTCGGTTGCCGGCGCGACTCGTCGTAGTTGGGGACGAAGTCGACGGTGTCGGCGTCGATGTCGCGCAGCAACTCGGTCGCCAGCCGCGTGAGCCGGCACTCGGTGTTGTGGCTGACGAAGCCGTTCGTGAGGAACGAGTGCTCGTCGGAGTCGACCCGCAGCGAGTAGACGGGCTGGACCCCGGCGTCGGCCACCGATTCGACCTCGGCGTAGAAGTAGTCGCCCGTCACAAGAGGCTCGACGACTGCCCGAACCTCCTCCGAGACCTGCTCCAGCACCGCGGTGCCTCGGCGCTCGTACCGCTCGACGCGGTCGAAGTTCATTCGTCGCAGTTGGTGGGAGTCCGTCTCCGACCGGACGTAGTCGGCGACGAACGGCACGTAGTCGCGAGAGAGCGCGCGACTCGTCTCCGGCAGCGAGTCGAGGTCGCGCTCGAGCTTCGCCTGCTTGCGCCCAAGGAAGCCGGCGCGCCGGGCGAAGAGGCGCGCATCGCGACGGTTCGAGATCACGACCTTGATCTCGCCCCTCTCGTACCGGCAGAACCGCGAGACGATCCCGAACTCGAGCAGAAGAAGCTGGACGTCCTTCGCCAGCTGCTCGCTGTACGTCGAGTACGAAATCTGGATCGAGCCGCGCGGAAGGATCGAGGACGAGCCGTCACCCTCGAAGAGCGACTGCAGAAAGGCTCGCTTGAACGAGGGGGTGCCGTGCCAGACGACCTCGGGAATCGACTTCTCCGAGCTGGTCTTCTCCGCAAGGCCGGCGAGTGGGCCCTTCCGAACTGCGGCAAGCTGCTGGATATCGAGCTCCCACAGAACGCTGCCGGACTTGATCGTACGCTCGTAGACGTATCGAGGCCCGCCGACCTCAGCGTCGTACGCAGCCAGGACCTCGTCGAAGTACTCCTTGTCGACATTGTTGAACCCGGCACGGTTCTGGCTCACCCAGCCTTCCGCGACGAACGCACCCAGCAGCACCGCCACGTTCCGATCCGACTCGGAGATTCCATGATCCGACTCCCGCCGGGTTCGGTTGACGAGCACACGGTCCCCCGGCGTCACCTCGTCGAGCAGTTTCCACATCAGCAGCGGCACGCCGACCATGTCGACAAGACAGAGGACAGGATGGTTGTGCGTCCCCGTCAGCTCGAAGCCCTCGCGTGTTCGCAGCCTCAGAGTCGGATGGTCGCCGGAATGGAAGACCTTCGACACCGACACGGGCGCACCGAGACGGTCAAGCACTTCGAAGGTCGCCTCGCGCTCGGAGTTCGGTGCCGTGTGACCCACGAGCTCCTCGATCTTGACGGTCCCGTGCGGCGTGGCGACCCGCGTTCCGGGCGCGAGGCAGTACCGCATCGCCGCGGCGGGGTAATCGTCGATATTTCCGAAGTTCCCTTGCCCGTCCACGAGCGGGTAGCGCATCGAGAACGGCTGCGCCATGCGGACGAGCGTGTCGTAGATCGCCACGTCGCCGTGTGGGTGGTACGAGCCCATGACGTCGCCGACGACACGGGCGCACTTGAGACGCGGGCGGTTCGGCTGGAGGCCGGCCTCGTGCATCGCGTAGAGCACGCGCCTGTGGACAGGCTTCAACCCGTCGCGGACGTCGGGCAGCGCACGCGCGACGATCACGCTCATCGCGTAGTCGAGGAAGCTCGAGCGCATCTCCTGCTCGAGCTCGCGTGGCTCTATGCGACCCGGGCCCAGCGGCTCGACGCTAGACATCGAGGAAGCGCACGTCCTTTGCGTTCGACTCGATGAAATCGCGACGCGGCTCGACCTGGTCGCCCATCAGCATCGAGAACATCCGGTCGGCGGCGGCCGCGTCCTCCACCTCGACCTTGACCAGCATGCGGTTCGCGGGGTCCATCGTCGTCGCCCAGAGCTCCTCCGGGTTCATCTCGCCGAGGCCCTTGAAACGACCGACGTTGATCCCCTCTTTCGCGAGGTCGAGCGCCTCGTGGCGGAGCCCCTCGAATGTGTCCGCCGTACGCTCCTTCTTGCCGAGCGTGAGCTGGAAGTGCGGCATGCCGACGATCTCGACGAGGCGCGCGTAGGAGCGGCGCAGGTTCGCATAGACAGGTGAGGCGAAGAGACCGGTCGGGATCGTCACGTGGCTGGCAGCGCTCGACTCGACCTCGACGACCTTGATCGTGGTGGACTCGTCCGTCTGCTCAAGGATCGACAGCTCGTGACCGTCCTCACCCACGGAGAGAAGCGTCTTCGCAAGATCCTTGCCGGCAGCTTCGTCGATGTCGACCTCGACGAGCCGGTGGCCGATCACGAAGTTCGCGGCCGCGGCGCCGAAGTCGGCGCGCAGGCGAGCGGCCCAGCCCTCGAACTCGTTCAGCGCCTTCGTGAACCGCCGGTATCGGGCCTCCGTGAGTTGCTGGCCGTCGCCGTCCCGAGCGGAGAGGACGATGTCCTTCACTCGCTCCCGGACGAGGATGTCCTCGAACTGCGACTCCTTCTCGACGTACTGCTCCCGGCTCCCGATCTTCACGCGGTAGAGCGGCGGCACCGCGATATAGACGTAACCCCCTTCGACGAGATCCTGCATCTGCCGGTAGAGGAACGTGAGGATCAGCGTTCGGATGTGTGACCCGTCGACGTCGGCGTCGGTCATGACGATCACCCGGTGGTAGCGGAGCTTCTCGAGGTCGAACTCGTCGCCGATGCCCGTACCGATCGCGGTGATGATCGACTGGATCTCCGCGTTCGAGAGCACCTTGTTGATCCGGTTCTTCTCGGAGTTGATCACCTTGCCGCGCAGGGGCAGGATCGCCTGGAACGTACGGTCTCGCGCGTCGATGGCGGAGCCGCCGGCCGAGTTGCCCTCGACGAGGTACAGCTCGGCCGAGCTGGGATCGTTGATCGAGCAGTCGGCGAGCTTGCCCGGCAGCGACATGCTGTCGAGCGCGCTCTTTCGCCGCGTCAGCTCACGGGCCTTGCGGGCGGCCTGCCTCGCGTTTCGCGCGGCGAGCGCCTTCTGAAGGATCTGCTTCGCCTCGGTCGCGTTTTCCTCGAGGAACTCCGCGAGCTTGACGTTGACCGTCTGCTCGACGAGCCCCCGTACCCAGGCGTTCCCCAGCTTCGTCTTCGTCTGCCCCTCGAATTGCGGGTCCTGGAGCTTGACCGAGATCACGGCCGCGAGCCCCTCGCGGACGTCCTCGCCCTCGAGGTTGTCGTCCTTCTCCTTGAGGATGCCGTTCTTGCGCGCGTAGTCGTTCAGCGTGCGCGTGAGCGCAGCCTTGAAGCCGGAGAGGTGCGAGCCGCCCTCGTGGGTGTTGATGTTGTTGGCGAACGAGAAGACCGACTCGACGTAGGACGTGTTCCACTGCATCGCGACCTCGACCTGCGCCGTCTCGGTGGAGTCGCCGTTCGTCGATCCCTCGAGGTAGACGATGTGCTTGTGGGCGGGGTCCTTCGAGTCGTTCACGTAGCCGACGAAGTCTCGGATGCCGCCCTCTGCGTAGAACTCGTGCCGCTCGTCGCCCTGGCGCTCGTCGACGAGCATGATCCGTAGTCCCTTGGTCAGAAACGCCGTCTCGCGCAACCGCTGGACGAGGATCTCGCTCGACCACTCGAGCTCGTCGAAGATCTCGAGGTCCGGGAGGAACGTGATCGTCGTCCCGGTTTCCGTGGTGGGCCCGGCCTTCTTGAGCTCGGTCGTCGGCTCGCCGCGCGCGAACTCCTGGCGGAAGATCTTTCCGTCGCGCTTCACCTCGACGTGGAGCCACGCCGAGAGCGCATTGACGACAGAGACACCGACGCCGTGCAGGCCGCCGGACACCTTGTAGCCCTCGCCGCCGAACTTGCCGCCGGCATGAAGCTTCGTCAGGACGACCGTCACGGCCGGGAGGCCCTGGTCCTTCATCACCCCGGTCGGAATGCCGGATCCGTTGTCACTGACCGTCACGGAGTTGTCCGGATGGAGCGTCACTTCGACCAGGTCGGCACGGTCCGCCATGGCCTCGTCGACCGAGTTGTCGACGACCTCGAAGACGAGGTGATGGAGCCCTCGGGAGCCCGTCGAGCCGATGTACATGCCGGGTCGCTTGCGGACCGGCTCCAGACCCTCGAGAACAGTGATGTCTTTTGCTGTGTAAGCTGCTTCTGCCACTAAAAAAAGCCCTGCAAATCTTCCCTTTTTGGGCTACCCATACTGTACCAGATCCACCGGCCGTCAGTCGGGCCTCGACAGGCTCGCCAGCGCCGCCTTCGCAACAACTTTCCGCAGGTTCTCATCCTCGATGCCGGCCGCCAGCGCAGCGGCCTGCTCGCGCTCCTCGGCCGTCGGTTCTCGACCCCGCCTCGGACGGCTCTCGATCTCCTCCGAGGAGTGCTCGGGGAGCTTACCGGGCGCGAACCGGAGCGCCGCCGGCGCCGTCTCGCCGAGCGTCTCTCGCAAACGCTCGAGCAGCCTCGGCTCGAGCTGCGCGAGCTCGAACGCCCAGGCCGACGAGGACGTCGCGACGTGGAGCGCACGGTCCCGGGCGAGCCTTGCCGGCCACGCGTTGCGCGCGATCTGGTCTCCGACAGCGCCCGGCCAGGCGCGGACGATCTCGCTCATGCTCTCGGCAGGCCCGAAGCGGGCGAGCTCGCGCTGAATGTCGGCGCCGATGCGATCGGGCTTCATCTCGCGGCTCCAGGCGTCACCTCGACGAGCTGCGCCGGCTCCGCGGGCAGGGCTGAAGCGGCCGTGGCCGTGATCAGCGTCTGACCGGTCCCGGCTAGCCGCTTGGCAAGCGCCGCCCGTCGGCCCTCGTCCAGCTCGGAGAGGACGTCGTCGAGGAGAAGGAGCGGCGGCGCGGGGCCGCGCTCGGCCAGGAGCGCAGCTTCGGCCAGGATCAGCGACAGCACGGCAAGGCGCTGCTCGCCCTGCGAGCCGAAGCGGCGAAGATCCCGGTCGCCCGCGCGGAGCTCGACGTCGTCCAGGTGCGGCCCGAGGCCCGTGGTTCCGCGGTCGAGATCGTCGTCGAGGCGAGCCTCGAGCGCTTCGGCCGTCGGCGGCTCGGCGTTGTAGCGGAGCTCCCCACCCGGGAGGCCGAGCTCCTCGGCGCGCTCGGCGAACCGCGGCGCAAGAAGCGCGATCGCTTCCCGGCGAGCCTCGACGAGCGCCGAGCCCAGGTCGGCGACCCGCTGGGTCCACGGCGAGACGGCGTCTCGTGACGAGGCGCCGATCGCAACCCGTCGCAGCGCGGCATTCCGTTGCGCCACGGCCGCGCCGTATTCGGCCGGCGCACCTGCACGGGCCGGGAAGAGGCGCCCCAGAGCGCGGTCGAAGTACGCCCGCCGGGCAGCTGGCCCTCCCTTGACCACGACGAGGCGGTCCGGCGTGAACACGAGCGTCGAGACCTCGGAGCGGAGCTGCTCGGCCGCGCGCAGGGTTGCGCCGTTCACCCGAGCCTTCTTCGCATCGCCGGGGCGCAGCGTGACCTCGATCTCGAGTCGAGAGCCGCCCCGCGACCCACCCAACTCGATCCTCGCGGCCTCGGCGCCGAAGCGGACGAGCTGAGCATCGTTCCGGCTCCGCGGCGAGAAGCCCTGCGTCCCGACGTGGAGCGCCTCAAGCAGGTTCGTCTTGCCCGCGCCGTTCCGGCCCACTGCCAGCACGAGCCCGGGGGACAGCTCCAGCTCGAGCGACGCGTAGGAGCGGTAGTCGCGGAGCGTGACTTCCCGAACGATCAGGCTGCCCGAGGCGCCGCTAGCGGTGCCGTTTTCAGGACGAGTGGGCTTTGCCCGGTCGTCCGTCGGAAATGACCGGTCGACCCACTGAAAGCCAACCTAGCCCGCCAAACGGATCGGCATGATCAGGTACGAGAAGTTCTGGTCCTCGGAGCGCAGGAGGCCCGGGCGGAGCGGGCTGATCAGCCGGAGCGCGATCTCGTCCGTATCGACGGATTCGAGCCCGTCCCGCAGGAACTCCGGATTGAACCCGATCTCGAGCGGCTCTCCCGAGAACGGCACGGGCAGCGACTCCTTCGCCTCGCCAACGTCCTGCGTCTGCGCCGAGATCGTCACCTCACCCTCCGCGAACCGGAGCCGAAGGGGCGAGTTCCGCTGCGCCATCACGGCCGCGCGCCGCACGACCTCGAGGAACTCCTCGCGGGGCAGCGCGATCTCGTGCTCGAAGGTCTCGGGGATCAGCTGCTTGTGGTTCGGGAACTGCCCGTCGATCCGCCGCGTCGTCAGCCAGACGTCGCCCGTGCCGAAGACCACGTGATTCTCCTGGACGCCGATCTGCAGCTCCGCAGCGTCCTGCGCGATCCTCGAGAGCTCCGTCAGCGCGCGGGCCGGGACGATCGCCTCCAGCTCGGCCCCGGCGGCCTCCTCGAGCTCTGTCACCTTGACCGACATCCGGTACGAGTCGGTCGCGGCCATGACGAGGCTCGAGCCCTCGAAATGGACGAGGACTCCGGTCAGCACGGGGCGCGACTCGTCACGCGACGCTGCGCGCGCGACCTTCGTCACGGTCTCGAGGAAGGCGGCGCTGTCCACGGTGAAGGTCTGCGCTCCTTCGACGTCGGGCAGCTTCGGGAAGTCCTCCGCGCTGTACGTGTTCAGTTTGTACGCGGCCGGCCCACAGGTGATCTCGAGCACACCTTGCTCGGGACGATGCTCGAGCACCACTTCGCCCTCCGGCAGCAGCCGCGCAAGATCGACCAGCAGCCTGCCGGGTGCGACGACGGCGCCCTGGCCCTCGACCTGCGCATCCACCGAGAGGCGCAGCGAGAGCTCCATGTCGGTGGCGGCCAACTGCAGCCGTCCTTCGCCGGCACTCAGGAGCACTCCGCTCAGCACCTGGACGCTCGCTCGGGTCGAGACCGCTCGTCCGACGACCGAGAGCGCACGGGTGAGCTCGTCCTTGGGGCACGTGACTTTCACGGCCGTTCCAACAGCAGTTTCTATGTCAGTCATTTAAAAGAAGGTCGTAGTAGCAGTAGGGAGTGTGGACTCTGGGGACGATGGTATTCGCTGAGACGGGTAGCGGGTTTGCCCTGGGGACGTGTCCTGTGGGGAAGCGGCGGTTTTGAACATGTCTCGCGGCGCGCTGTCCACCTTTCCCCAGATCTACCGGGTTTGCTTGACCCTTGCGGTCAGCTCTTGCACAAGGTTGTAGACAGAGCGGTCCTCGCGGATCATGCGGGCGATCTTCGAGGTCGCGTGGATGACCGTCGTGTGATCGCGCCCGCCGAACTCGCGACCGATCTTGGGCAATGACGCGTCCGTGAGCTCGCGTGAGAGGTACATCGCGACCTGCCGCGGGTAGACGATGTTCTGCGAGCGCCGGTCGCCGCAGAGCTCCTCCATCGAGAGGCCGAAGCGCTCCGAGACCGCTGTCTGGATGCGCTCGATCGAGACCTCCGGCGCTTCGCCCTGTGGGAAGACGTCCTTGAGCACGTCCTGGGCGAGCTCGACGGTCATCGGGCGGGCGGTCAGGCTCGAGAAGGCGACGACCCGCGTGAGCGCGCCCTCCAGCTCGCGGATGTTCGTCGACACACGGCCGGCGATGAAGGTCAGCACCTGTGGATCGGGGACGTGGATGCCGTCCGTCTTCACCTTCTTGCGCAGGATGGCGATGCGCGTCTCGAGATCGGGCGGCTGGATGTCCGTGATCAGCCCCCACTCGAAGCGCGAGCGCAGGCGCTCCTCGAGCGTCGAGATCTCGCGCGGCGGGCGGTCGGAGGAGATCACGATCTGCCGGCCGGCCTCGTAGAGCGAGTTGAAGGTGTGGAAGAACTCCTCCTGGATCCGCTCCTTGTGCTCGAGGAACTGGATGTCGTCGATCAGCAGCAGGTCGTACGTGCGGTAGCGCTGCTTGAAGCCCTCGATCCGCTTGTCGCGGAGCGAGTTGATGAAGTCGTTCATGAACGTCTCGCTCGTGATGTAGCGCACCGAGAGCGAGCGCGAATGGGCGCCGACGTACTGGCCGATCGCCTGCAGGAGGTGTGTCTTCCCGAGGCCCGTGCCGCCGTAGATGAAGAGCGGGTTGTACGCCTGCGCCGGCGCCTCGGCGACCGCGAGCGCGGCGGCATGCGCGAACCTGTTCGACGAGCCGATCACGAATGAGTCGAACGTGTACTTCTGGCTCATCTCGAACCTGCGGCGGGCCGTCTCCGCCGGCGCCCCCTCGATCGGGCCCGACGGCTCGACCTCGCGCTCGACGAAGAGGCTGATCTCCTTCTCGTCGCCGGTCGCGTCGCGAACAGCGGCGCCGATCAGGTCGAGAAAATGCCCCTCGATCCAGTCCCTGGTGAAGTCGTTCGGGACCGAGAGCACGAACGCACGGTCGTTCAGCTCCCGGGCTGAGACATCCCCGAACCAGGTACCGAACGTCGTCTCGTTGAGCGCTCCTTTGAGCCGGTCGGATACCTCAGTCCAGAGGCTGTCTGCTGTCAACTCTTGCTGGCGCGCCAACGCCGGGCGAACTCCTCGATCAGGGGAAGGAGTGGCGAGCATAACAGTGTCCCCGAGGGGTCACAAGGAGGGCCGCCGTGGGCAAATACACCATAATTTGCAGGGACTTTATTTCACTCCACATGGCTTTCCACAGGTGTGGAGAACACGATCCGGTCGCCATGCTTAGCGTCCCCTAGCCGCCTCCCCGCAGCGGTTTTTCAAAGCTGTAAACACCCGTCGCGCTGTGGATAACGCGGGGACAGAGGGCTTGTCTATACTGGCCGGACGCCTGTGCGAAAAGGGCGCTCGTTCCTCTTTTTCTCTCACCTTTCACCGTGAAGCGCACCTACCAGCCGAACGTACGCCGCAGGAAGCGACGGCACGGATTTCGCGCGCGCATGTCGACGCGGGCCGGCCGCGTGATCTTGAAGCGACGCCGTGCTCGAGGCCGCAAGCGGCTCTCCGCCTAAACGACAACAACTTGCAGCGTAGGAACCGCCTCTCCCGCTCCAGGGACTTCGACGCCGTCTATCGGCACGGGCGGTCGACCTCGACGCGGTTCCTCGTTCTGTACTGGTTTCCCCGTGACGACGGCGACGACCCGCGGCTCGGGATCGCCGTGCCGAAGGGAGCCGGGGGCGCGGTCGTCCGCTCGAAGATCAAGCGCCAGTTGCGCGAGCTCTGGCGCGCGCGGCTCGAGACGCTTCCGCCGGCGCACGACTACGTGTTGATCGTGCGGCCGGGGCTCGTCGAGGGCACGCAGGACAAGGGCTTCGACTGGCTCGGCGAGCGGGTCGACGAGGTGCTCGGGAAAGCTGCAGCGTGAGTCAGATCCTGCGACTGCCCTCGTATCTCGGGATCGGCCTCGTCTACGCGTACCGCTACACGCTGGGCGTTCTCTTCCCCGGCGGCTGCAAGTACCACCCGTCCTGCTCGCAGTACGCGATCGACGCGCTGCGCCGCTACGGGCTCGTGCGGGGGGTGATCCTCGCCGGCTGGCGACTGCTCCGCTGTAACCCGTGGAGCCTGGGCGGGGTCGACCACGTCGAGCAGCAGAGGCTCTTCAAGTGATCCTGTTCTCGATCACGAACATCCTCACCCCGCTCGAGGACCTCCTACGCAACATTCTCGAGTGGCTGCACGGGACGATCGGGCTCCCGTGGGCCTGGGCGATCGTCGCGCTGACCGTGATGGTGCGGCTGCTGATGGTCCCGCTCGCCGTCAAGCAGATCCACTCGATGCAGGCGATGCAGGCGCACATGCCGGAGATGAAGGCGATCCAGCAGCGCTACAAGCACGACAAGGAGAAGCGGAACCAGGAGCTGATGAAGTTCTACCGGGACAACCGGGTCAACCCGGCCGCTCCGTGTCTGCCGCTCCTCGTCCAGTTCCCCGTCTTCATCGCGCTCTATCTCGTGCTGCGCCAGTTCTCCAAGCATCCGCCGGCCGGAAGCCTCTCGTGGTTCGGTGGCCTCGTTCCGGACATCACGGCCCACGCGAACGCGCACTGGTCGGGGTACCTGCTGCTCGCGATCTATGTCGGGAGCCAGCTCGCCTCGACGTACTTCATGTCCACGACGATGGACAAGACGCAGCGGACGATGATGATGATCCTCCCCGTCGCGTTCGTCCCGGTGATCGTCAACTTCCCGGTCGGGCTCGTCATCTACTGGGTGACGACGAACCTGTGGACCGTCGGCCAGGGGGTCGTCACGCGGCAGCTGATGCCGAAGGCCACACCTCCGCCAAAACGGTCCTCTCGGACGCCGCCGAAGTCCGAGCCGGAGAGCCAGGACGGCGCCGCGGAGCCGGCCGAGGAGAAACCGGCGGCTCCCGCACAGCCGCGCCGCGTGAAGCGGAAGAAGAAGCAGGCAAGGCGGTGATGGAGGACCTGCGTCAGGTCGAGGCGACCGGCGAAACCGTCGGCGAGGCAAAGTGGGCCGCGCTTCGCGAGCTCGAGAAGCTCCACCCGGGGCTCGACAAGGGCGCTGTTCGCTTCCAGGTCGTCTCCGAAGGCGAGCGCGGGCTGCTCGGAGTGGGCTACGCGCCCGCGCGGGTCGTCGCGCTGGTCGACGCGGAGGTTGCGCAGGGCTCGACGGACGGCGACAGCGAGCTTGCGGCTGAGGTGCGCGACCTGCTCGAACGCATCACCGTCGGGATCGGCGTGCGCTGCCGGATCGACATCCTCGAGGACGACGAGACGGTCACGGCTTCGTGCTCCGGCTCGAACCTCGGCCTCCTGATCGGCAAGCACGGGCAGACGATCGACGCGATCCAGTACCTCGCGAACGCGATCGTCTGGCGCTCCCGTCCGGACGATCGCAAGGAGGTCGTCGTCGATGCCGCCGGGTACAGGGAGCGGCGCCGTGCGGCACTCGAATCGCTCGCGCTGCGCAGCGCCGAGGAGGCACTCGCGACCCACTCGGCGGTCGAGCTCGAGCCGATGACGGCCGTCGAGCGCAAGACGGTTCACCTGCGGCTGAAGTCGTTCGACGGCGTCGAGACCGGTAGCGAGGGCACGGAGCCCAACCGCTACGTCGTCATCACTCCCATCGGTTGACGGATCCGCGGCTCGAGCGCTGGCTCGATTCGGTTCTGGCCACGTCCGGGCTGACCGCGATCGAGGATCGTGACGAGGCCTGGTCGATGCTCGTCGAGGACGCTCTGCGCGGGGTCGAGGTCGTGCGCGGCTTCGAGGGGCCGATCGTCGACGTGGGCTCGGGAAACGGCTCGCCGGGGCTCGTCCTGGCGGCGAGCCTGCCCGACCGCGAGGTGACGCTGCTCGACTCGAGCCTGCGCAAGGCCGCGTTCCTCGAGCACGCAGCGGCGGACTTCCCGAACGTAACCGTGGTCCGGGTGCGCGCCGAGGAACACGAGACGGATCGGTTTGGTGTTGCGGTGGCGAAGGCGCTCGCGCCGCCGGCTGTTGCGCTCGAGTGGGTGCTGCCGTTCGTCCGCGACGGCGGCGCGGCTGTGCTCTGGTTGGGCCCGTCCGCCGACCTCGACGCGCTCTCGCGGGTGTCGAAACAGCTCGGCGGCTCGACGGTGGAGGAGCGGGGCGGTTTGGCCGTTGCGCGCAAAATCGCCCCCACTCCAGCGGGTTTTCCAAGACGGCCGGGCGTGGCCCGGAAACGTCCTCTCGCCTGATCAGAATGGACTGCGTGCCCGGGCGGATCTATGCCGTCGCCAACCAGAAGGGCGGGGTTGGCAAGACGACAACTGCTGTCAACCTCGCAGCTTGCCTCGCGAAGGCGGGCGAACGGGTGCTGCTCGTCGATCTCGACCCGCAGGCGAACGCGACCTCGGGCCTCGGGGAGCAGGCGAACGGGACGTCCAGCTGCGACCTGCTCGACGGGGTCCCGCCGGGCGAGCTCGCGAGGCCGACGCGCTTCGAGAACCTCGACTTGATCCCGTCCAAGCCGGACCTCGCCGGAACGGCCGCTGACCTTGCGCGCCGTGGCGACGGCGAGCGCTTCCTCGCGGAGACGCTCGCCCCTGCGACGGAGACGCACGCGTTCGTGTTCGTCGACTGCCCGCCCTCGCTCGGCCCGCTGACCGTCAACGCGCTCGCGGCCGCGAGTCGCGTGCTCGTCCCGGTGCAGGCCGAGTACTACGCGCTAGAGGGCCTCTCGCAGCTCGTCACCTCGCTCGGCGCGATCCGGACGCGGCTCAATCCCAGCCTCGCGCTCGCCGGAGTGATCCTGACGATGGTCGACGCACGGACGAAGCTGTCCGCCGACGTGGCCGCGGAGCTCGAGCGCCACTTCGGCCCGCTGCTCTTCCGCGCGCGTGTGCCTCGCTCCGTTCGGATTGCGGAGGCGCCGAGCCACGGCGAGCCGGTGATCACCTACGACCCGCGCTCGGCCGGTGCGGAGGCCTACTGGAAGGTGGCGATGGAGCTTGTCGACCGTCCCTGAACGCAGGGGGCTGGGTCGCGGCCTTGAGGTCCTGATCGGCGGCGCCGGCGGCGCCGAGCTGGCGCACGTCCCGATCGACGAGATCCATCCGAACCCGAAGCAGCCGCGGAAGCGCTTCGAGCACGAGACGACCCTCGCGCTCGCGGAGTCGATCCGGGTGCAGGGGATCATCCAGCCGGTCGTCCTGCGCCCACGTGCCGCCGGGGGCTACGAGCTCGTCGCGGGCGAGCGGCGCTGGCGTGCGGCGCGCGAGGCGAACCTGCAGACGCTGCCCGCGCTCGTCCGGGACGCGGCCGATCGTGACGCGCTCCTGCTCGGGCTCGTCGAGAACGTCGCGCGTGAGGAGCTGACGCCGATCGAGGAGGCGCGCGCCTTCGCCGTGCTCGTCGACGAGTTCGACCTCGCGCTGGGCGACATCGCCGAGCGGGTCGGCGCTTCGAAGCCGGCCGTCTCGAACCGCCTGCGCCTGCTCGAGCTCTCGGACGACATCCTCGCGATGGTCGAGCGCGGCGAGCTGACCGAGGGTCATGCACGCGCGGTGCTCGCGGTGCCGGACAACGAGGGCCGGCGCCGGCTCGCGCGCAAGATCGTGCGCCAGGGGCTCTCCGTGCGGGCCGCGGAGCGCGAGGCGCGCTGGTCGGGCGCTGCAACAAAGCGCCGCCGGCAGCCACCCGCGGATCCACAGCTCGCGGAGCGCGTCAAGATCGCAGCCGAGCGCCTGACGGGGCTCCGCGCGCGGGTCAGCGCGCGCGGCCTCGAGATCCCGGTCGAGAGCGAGGTTCAGCTGGAGGAGCTCGCCGAGGCCCTGGAAGCGGCGGCCCGCTGATGTTCGTCGAATGGCTCGAGGATCTCGAGTCGCTGGAGGCGATCTCGCAGGACGCCGAGGCGCGGACGATCTTCGCGCGGATGGCGGCGATGTCCCAGGAGGGCCGGCTGGGGATGTTCCTCGTCGAGCTGGCGGGCACGCCGGACCTCGACGACTTCACGAAAGGAACGCTGAGCGAGATCGCTCGGGACGAGGCGTTTGTGCTGACGGTGGACGACTACCTGCACCGCACGCAGGTTCTGCACTGAGCGGCCGCACGATCTGACGCGCGTTTGTCCCGCAGTACGTCGCGTCCTGTTGCTGACAGCGTCTCTTCGGCGCTGTCTCGCCTGCTGCGCAGGTCTTGACATTTTTCGCGCGCCGAAGGCGTGCGCGAAAAATGGGCGATCGTGGATTCGAACCACGGACCTCCGCCTTATCAGAGCGGCGCTCTAACCAACTGAGCTAATCGCCCGGGGGCGATCGATTGTAGCCAGGAGTGGGCACCCCTTGAGGGGACGGAGGGACCAGAGCGCGGCGCTAAGATGAATCGAGGTCAGGCATGCACGAAATGGTCATCTACGGGGTGAGTTTCGACCTGGGCAGCAAGCAGCCCATCGTCTTGCTGAAGACGGCCGAGGGCAACCGGTTCCTCCCGATCTGGATCGGCCACCCCGAGGCCGCCGCGATCCTGATGAAGCTCCAGGGCGCTTCGACCCCGCGCCCGATGACTCACGATCTGGTCACGGACATGCTCGAGCAGCTCGACGCGCAGGTGATTCGCATCACCGTCACGGAGCTCAAGGAGAGCACCTTCTATGCGTCGATCACGGTTCAGCAGAACGGCTCCGAGGTCGAGATCGATTCGCGGCCGTCCGACGCGATCGCGCTGGCCGTCCGCGCCGAGGCACCGATCTTTGCCGCCGACGACGTGATCGAGGAGTCCGCGATCGAGTTCGAGGGCGAAGAGGTAAACGAGGAGGAGATGATCGACGAGTTCAAGCGTTTCCTCGACGACGTCTCGCCCGACCAGTTCGCCGTCGGCGAAGAAGAGTCCTAGTAACACTGTGTTACAAGGCGTCGGTCAGCGGCCGGCCCAGTCGACGTAGACGGCCTTGCCCGCGGGCAGGCTGAGCAGCCGGTACGGGTAGGTGACGCGGGCCTCGACGTGATCGGCCAGCGACGGCGTCCGCTCGCGGACCTTGACCGTGACCCGGTCGTCCCGCTCGGTCACGCTCAGGATCCGTACCGAGTAGCCGGTGCTCGAGCGAGGGCCGGGCGAGACGAGGAGGAGCTGGCGGATCGAGAAGTCGACCGGTGCCTGGGCGCCGGAGCCGAAGAACTCGTGGAACTGCGCCGGCGTTCGGAACAGCCGTCGCGTCACATCGGAGGTCAGGACCGGGCCGACGTGACTGCTGACGTCGCGCCAGGCGACCTGGTGGCTGTTCCCGCGCGGCACGAGGAGGACGACGAGGACGGCTGCGGCCACGAGCCCGCCCAGGAGCGCCGCGACGCTAGTAGTAGATGTAAATCGGCTCGCCGTAGTAGCTCGAGGCGAAGAGGATCGGGGCCGCCCAGATCGGCGTGCGCACGCAGCCGTGGGAGGCGGGATAGGTGGGCACGGACGGGTAGCCGTGGATCGCGAACCCGCGCAGGAAGAAGCTCGAGTCGAACATGCCCGTGGGCAGCGTGCCCGGGACCTTGCTGTAGACGCGCCAGCGGCCGACCGGAGTGTTGCCCGTCGCGCCCGTCGAGATGTGCACGATCCGGACGACGCGGCCGCGGTCGACCTCGAACAGCACCTGCTTCGCCTTGTCGATCTCCACGTGGTGTCCGTAGCGGTAGCGCGGCCGCGGTGTGCGCGCCGTCCGGAGCCGGCGCCAGACAGCCGGCGTGACACGGCCGGTTCGCGCCAGCCCGTTCACCTTCTGGAACGCGAGCACCGCGTCGGCCGTGTCGTACGAGTAGAAGCTGTCGACTCCGCGCAGCAGGTAATGGAGCTGCGCGAGTCGGCGTTCGAGGATGCGCACGCTCGGCCCTCGAGCGCCCTGTGCGAGGTAGGGGAGGAAGACGTTTGTGCGCACGGTCTTCTGGCGTCCCGCGAACGCGCCGGTCGGGGTGACCGTGATGCGGACGACGTAGCTCGCGATCCGTTTCGTGCTCAGGTGGACGATCGCGCGGCCGCCGAAGTCCTTCGCGGCCAGCTCGCGACCGGAGCGCCACACGCGCACGTGGAACGTTCCCGAGCTCCTCGGCCTGAGAACGGCGCGCACGACGAGCGGTCGGCCGAGCATCCCCGAGCGCGGCACGGCCACGTCCAGCCCTGGGCGAACGCCGACCGCGACCGGGTTCGACGGGACCGTCTCGAAACGGGCGCTGTAGGTGGTTTGAGCGCGCTGGCGCACGCGCACGACGAAGCGCCCCTTCTTGTCCAGCTTGGTCGTGCGGACGGGCGCATCGCCGGAGTAGAGCGTGATCGGAGCGCCTCTGAGAGCCGGGATCATCCGTCCCCGGAAGGTCGTGCGTCGCCCGTACGTGCCGACTTTTGGTCCGGTGAGCGTGAGCTGGGCCGAGGTGATGACGACGCTCGCCTGGGCGCTCTCGCCGCCGGGGTCGGTCGCGGTCACCGTCGCCGTGAACCGGCCGGGCCCGTACTGGTGCTGCACGACAGAGCCGTCCGCGACCGAGCCGTCACCGAGGTCCCAGTGGTACGTGGCAGCGTCGCCGCTCGCTGTCAGCGTCACCGTGAGCGGCGCGGCCCCCAGTGTCGCGCTCGCCTGGACGTTGACGATCGGCGTCGCGTGTGCCGGCGCGGCCCAGACGAAGAAGACGGCTATGACCGGGGCAAAGCGCCGCATTGCCAAAAGGCTAGCTCGCGATGCCGACAATCAGCCCGAAGGCGTTGAAGGACGCGTGGAGCAGCATGCACGGGTAGATGCTGTCCGTCCTCGATCTCAGATACGCGAGGCCGACCCCGAACACGAGGAGCGGCGGAAAGCCCCCGATCAGCCCGTGGACGAGCGCGAACGCGAGCCCGACGAGGAGAACTGCCGCTGTGGGCCCGAACCGCTCGAGGAGGCCGTAGCCGACACCCCGGAACTGGAGCTCCTCGACGATCGGCGCGACGATCACGACGACAAACGCGAAGGCCGCGAACGGCGCGATCTTGCTCGAGTCCCAGTTCTGCGGGATCAGCCCCTGTTCGCGCTCCGGGTTCGTGAACTGGTCGACGATCCCGCCCACGACGAGCACTGCGATCAAGACGAGGGCCGCGATCCCGGCTGCCGCTTTCCACGATGTCGGACGGCGAAGGGCGAGGAAGCTCCGGCGATCGAGACCGAGCGTGATCACGTACAGGATGCCCAGGATCACGCCGTACTGGATGAGCCCGAGAATGCTCGAGCTCCACTGGTAGGCCACGTCCTTCGGGGGCGGGCCGCTCGAGAACCTGGACGCGAACGCGACCGTCGACATGAAGACGATCAGCGCGCACCAGCCGCCGAGGCGCCAGTTCATGCGGCGCAGGTCAGTTGGCGCGCGGCGATACGAGCGGGCAGGTCGCTCGCCTCGGCGCGTGGCTCCCGAAGCCGTTGACCCGCGCTCACAACGGCCGGATCATACGGGCGTGGAGCAGCGGTACTTCACTCTTGAGGAGGCGAACCAGGCGCTCGGGGAGGTGCGTCCGCTGACGGAGGAGCTGGTCGGGCACCGGCGCGCGCTCGCCGAGCTCCAGGAACGGCAGTCGGTGCTGACGACGCGGATCGCGGGCAACGGCGGCAACGTGGAGCCTCACGAGCTGGAGGACGTGCAGGAACGGCTGGACGAGGAGGTTGCGGGCATCGCGCGCTGTGTCGCGCGCATCCACGAGGCTGGCGCGCTGGTCAAGGATCTCGACGCCGGTCTCGTCGACTTTCCCGCGACCCGCGACGGGGACGAGATCCTGCTCTGCTGGCGCCTGGGCGAGGACGAGATCGCCTTCTGGCATGGCCTGGAAGAGGGCTTCTCGGGCCGCAAGCCCCTCTAGCTCGGGCTAGCCACCCATGTCCCCACCCGGGTGGGGAAGAAGGTTCCACCCGCCACCCGCTGCGAGCGTATCGCCGAAAACGCGGCGTCGCTGCACCGATTCTGCGCCAACTCGAACGCGGCGCCCGCCGCTGAGGATCGCTCGCCTGCCCGTCGAATAGAACGCCGATGGAGATCTGGGAACGCTGGCTGCTGGTAAGCGTGATCGTGATCGGGGCGATCGTCCTCGCGAAGATCGTCGACTGGCGCATGTCGAAGCGCGAGCTCCCCGCGGCCGCGGCGACTCGGTACGGGATCCTCCGCCGCAGCGTGATGACGGCGATCATCGTCGTCGGCATCCTCTCCGCCCTTCTAGTCGTCCCGCAGGTCCGTGCGATCGCCGCGGGACTCCTCGCCTCCTCGGCGATCGTCGGCCTCGTCGTCGGCCTCGCCGCCCAGCGCCCGCTCGCGAACTTCGTCGCCGGCGTCGTGATCGCGTTCACCCAGCCGCTGCGCCTCGGGGACACGGTCACGGTCGACGACGTCCAGGGCGTCGTCGAGGAGATCGGGCTCACGTACACGTTCATCAAGACGGCCGACAACGAGCGTCTCGTGATCCCGAACGAGAAGCTGGCCTCGGATACGATTCTGAACTCCACCATCGTCAGTCGGGAGAAGCTCGCTCAGGTGTCGATCCAGGTACCGCTCGACAAGGATCTCGATGCGGTGGTCGACCTGCTGAAGACGGAGACAGCCGGCGATCCCCGCGCTGACGTGCTCGTCACGGGGCTCAACGGGACCGCGACGGTCACGGTTCGCTCGTGGGCGCCCGACGCCTCCGAGCTCGAAGTCGTGCAGAGCGAGCTGCGCCGACGCGTTGCGCGCCGCCTGCGCGAACAGAGTCTGCTGTGAGCCCGCCGACCAGCAACGGTCGACCCCGCGGCGGCGCGCGGCCGTATGTGCCGAACCACCGGCGCCAGCGGCGGACCGCACGCCGGGCCCGGCGACGCCGCAAGCTCGCCGTCCTGCTGGTCGTGCTCCTCGGGCTGCTCGCGGTGCTCGGGACGGTCGGCTTCAGCAGCGCGCGCTCCATCCAGGCCGACTGCGACCTGCAGGACCTCCAGCCCGCGACGATCGGCTCCAACTCGTTCATCTACGCCGCGGACGGCTCCTCGCTCGGCTCGATCCCCGCCGAGAAGAACCGCCAACCGGTGACACTGAACGAGATGAGCCCGTGGATGGGCAAGGCGACGGTCGCGATCGAGGACCGGCGCTTCTACAAGCATGGCGGCATCGACTTCCAGGGCATCGCGAGGGCGGCCTACAACGACATCCGCGCCGGCCACACCGTCGAGGGCGGCTCGACGATCACGCAGCAGCTCGTCCGCAACCTGTACATCCGCCACCAGGAGCGAACCCTGCACCGGAAGGTCGTCGAGGCGTGCCTCGCGATCAAGCTCAGCGACGAGCACGGGAAGAACTGGATCCTCGCCAACTACATGAACACCGTCTACTACGGCAACCACGCCTACGGGGTCGAGGCGGCGGCGCAGACCTACTTCTCGCGCCGCGCCAGCAAGCTCTCGCTCCTCCAGTCGGCTCTCCTTGCCGGGCTGCCTCAGGCGCCCTCGATCTACGACCCGTTCAAGAACCCGGAGCGCGCCATCCAGCGGCGGAACGACGTGCTCAAGGCGCTGTACGAGAATGGCCAGATCAGCTACGGCAACTACCGGGAAGGGATCAAGGTCACCGATCTCCACCTGCGGCCGGGGAGGATCTACAGCCGGATCCGTGAGCCCTACTTCTTCAGCTTCGTGCGAGACGCGCTCGTCAAGAGGTACGGCGCCGCGACCGTGCGCTCGGGCGGGCTGAAGGTCTACACGACGATCGACCCGCGCATGCAGCGCGCTGCGACCAAGGCGATCAAGGACACGCTCTACTACGACACCGACCCGGCGTCCGCGCTCGTCGCGATCGACCCGCGCACCGGTGCGATCAAGACGATGACGGCGGTCACGCCCGGGCGGTCCGGGAACCAGTTCAATCTCGCCGCGCAGGCCCGTCGCCAGGCGGGCTCGACGTTCAAGACCTTCGTCCTCACCCAGGCCGTCTCCCAGGGCATCGACCCGGACACGACGACCTACCTGTCCGCTCCGCTCCACTACCAGCCGGACCCGTATCAGGAGCCCTGGGACGTCTCCACCTACTCGCACACGTACGTCGGCTCGACGTCGATCACCCATGCGACGCTGCTCTCGGACAACACCGTCTACGCCCGCCTGACCCTCGACCTCGGAGCGGAGAAGGTGGCTGCGATGGCGAACAGGCTCGGCATCCGCTCGTCGCTGAAGACTAAGGAGGGCGCGTACGTGCCGTCGCTCGGTCTCGGCTCGATCGGCGTCTCGCCGCTCGACATGGCCTCGGCCTACGCGACGATCGCCGCCGGAGGCATCTACTCCGAGCCGATGGCGATCACCAAGGTCGCCTTCGCGGACGGCGGTGAGGACAGGAACTGGGGCCGGCCGAAACGCCACCGCGTGATTGCCGACTGGGTCGCGGCCGAGGTGACGAAGATCCTCGAGGAGAACATCCAGGCCGGGACCGGTGTCGGCGCGAACATCGGCCGGCCCGCAGGCGGTAAGACGGGCACGACCGAGAATCACGCGGACGCGTGGTTCGACGGGATCACGCCGACGCTCACGGCCGCGGTCTGGGTCGGCTATCCGCAGGCGGAGATCCCGATGGAGAACGTGCACGGGATCGCGGTCGCGGGCGGGACGTTCCCCGCCACGATCTGGAAGCTCTTCATGGACGAGGCGATCGGGCCGACTCCGGTGCGCGACTTCCCGGAGGCGCTCTCCGAGCCCATCTGGCATTCGTGGACGCCCGGGAGCTACGGAGGCCCGCCGCCGCCGAGCTCCTACTACTACGTCCCGCCGGCGGCCCAACCCACGACGCCGAACCAGCAACAGCCCGCTGCACCGCCGCCGCCGGCTCCCGTGGCTCCGCCGCCGCCCGCGCCGATCGAGCCCCCTCCGGCCGAGCCGCCGCCGCCACCGGCCGAGCCGCCACCGCCGCCTCCGCAGCCATAGCCGTCGACGCCGGCACGAGGCTGGCCGCGCGCGTGACGGCGCTTGCCGCGCCGCTGTTCCTGCTCGCCTGCGCGATCCCGGACGGGGGCCTGTTCCGTGCCGAGCGGTATCGCGACGTCCATATCTACGGCCTCTACGCCGACGGCTTCCTGCGCGGCGACCTCCCGTACCGCGACGTCTTCGTCGAGTACCCGCCCGGAGCCTTCGCGGTGTTCCTGCCGCCGGCGCTTCTGCCTGGCGGCGCCTACAACGCCGCGTTCAAGACGCTGATGGCGCTGTGCGGGATCGGGGCGCTCTTCGCCGTCGTGCTCACGCTCGTGATGCTCGGCGCCTCCAGGCGACGGCTCTACGCAGCGGCCGTGCTCTTCGCTCTCTCGCCGATCGCGGTCGGGCCGATCTCGCTGAACACGTACGACCTGTTTCCAGCGGCGCTCACGGTCGGAGCGCTCGCGGCAGTCCTGCGTCGCCGCGAGCTTCTCGGCTTCGGCCTGCTCGGGCTCGCGGTGACCGCGAAGCTCTATCCCCTCGCCGTTGTTCCGCTGGCCGCCATCTACGTGTGGTCCGTTGTCGGGCGCAGCCGCGCACTGCGAGCGCTCGGCGTGTTCGCAGCCGTCGCCGTGCTCGTCGTGCTCCCGTTCGCGATCCTCTCGCCGGGTGGGCTCTGGGACAGCTTTCACTCGCAGTCCGCGCGCGGCCTTCAGATCGAGAGCCTCGGCGCGAGCGTGCTGCTGGCCGGGGACCAGCTCGGCGTCTATGCGGCGGCGGTCGTGCACGGAGCGACGGGAGCGGCGACGAGAGACCTCGCCGGGTCGCTCCCGGATGCGCTCGCGACGATCACGACGCTTCTCCAGGCAGTTGCCGTCGCCGCAGCCTGGTGGCTCTTCGCGCGCGGCTCGCGCGACCCCGAGCGCCTCATCCTCGCGTCCTGTGCCGCGGTCACTGGGTTCCTCGCCTTCAACCGCTTCCTCTCGCCGCAGTACGTCGTGTGGCTGATTCCGCTCGTGCTGCTCCTACCCGGCCCGACCGGGATCGCTGCGATCGCGCTCGTGGCCACTGCGCTCGTGCTCGCCCAGATCTGGTTCTTCCACTACAGCCACCTCTTCCAGCTCGAGGGCATCTCGTGGCTCGTCGTCCTGCGCGACGCGGTGCTGCTCGCGCTCTACCTGCTTCTGGTCGTGCGCTTGAAGACGAGCACGCCGTCGTCGGAGAAGACGAGCCGCCAGCTCGGGTTGCGGCGCAGCCGCGCGAGCGCCTCCGCGGTCGCCGGCGGGTCCCAGCGGTCCGCGTAGCCCGGCTGAGTCTCGTCGGCGGCCACCCACTGGGCGTCCCGGATGTAGGGGAAGCTGAGGAACCGCCGACGTCCCGAGAGGTGTGAGCCGAGCGAGTTCGTGGCGCTGATCACGGCGCCGCCGGGAATCAGCCGCAGCGCGCGGTCCGTGATCCGGTCGTGCGTCGCCACGTGCGCCGCGTACGCCCGGTACGTCTGTCCGCCGGGCAGCTCTCTCCACACGGGCACCGCGCCGAGCACGTAGTTCGAGGCGACCATCACGACGACGAGGGTCATCGCCAGCGGTACGCGCAGGCCGGGGCGTGACCTCGTCAGCCTCGCTGCACCGAGCACGGTGGCGACGATCAGCGGCGGGATCAGCCCGGAGGTGTAGTGGTGGTGGATCGAGCTCTGCGTGTTCGTCGCCGACAGCAGGTTCAGCCCGAGCTCCGGAATCGCGGCGACGAGCACGACCGGCGCGGCCATGACGAGCAGCAGGAGCGGCACGAACAGGTCGAGCAGGTAGTGGACGCCCTCGCCGTCGAAGACGGTCGACAGGACCTTGCCCGGATCGGTGAACACGGTCGCGAGGATCCCGCCGGGCGAGTGGCCGAGCGCGCCGTAGCGTTGGTAGAAGCTCGACGTCACGCCCTCGTTGAAGTGCGGCAGCACGATCTGCACGGAGATCGCGGTCAGGCAGACGCCCAGCACCGCGATCGCGCCGCCGACACGCCACTGCCTCCGCGAGACCGCGTACCAGACGCCCATGCCCGCGATCACGAGCGGGATCTCCTCCTTGGTCAGCGCGGCGAGGATCGCGAACACCGCGAACGCTCCGAGCCGCTCCTCGTCGAGGTACCAGAACGCGTAGAGCAGGAGCGGGCAGGCGAGCGCGACCGGATGGAATTCGTTCAAGGTCAGCCACTGGACGGCCGGGTACAGGAGGTACGCGAGCGCAAACCCGAGCGCGGCCTGCTCGGAGCCGAGGTGCTTGCGGGCGAGCCAGAAGACGGGCAGCGCGCCGAGCGCGACCGCGACCGCCTGCGCGGCGACGAGCATCGCCGCGCTCGGCCAGATCCACCAGAGCGGCGCGAACGCGACCAGGATCGGGTCGACGTGAGAACCGAGCCGCGAGGCCTGATCGCCCTGGAGGTTCGTGATCTCGAGCGGGTGACCGTGCGCCGTCGCCCAGACGGCCTGCGCCATGTTCCCGAGATCGAAGCGCCCCGTGTTGTACGCCCGGTACTGGAGGATCGACAGCGCCCCGAACCCCACGGCGTACGCGGCGGTGGCCGTCCAGAGCAGGATCTTCGGCCGCGGTCTCACACCAGGAGCTCGTCCAGCAGCGAGCGCCAGCGCGCGCCGAGCACCTCCTCGCTCGCCTGCTTCTCGTAGACGCTACGCCCGCCGCGGCTCAGAGCCCGACCGAGCTCCGGATCCGCCGCCATGCGACGCATCGCCTCCGCGAGCGCCGCGGGGTCGCCGGGCGGCACGAGCAGCGCGTTCTCCCCGTCGCGAAGCAGCTCGCGGGCCGCGGGCGTGTCCGCCGTGATCAACGGCGCCCCGCACGCGAGCGCGTGGTACGCCTTGTTCGGGATCACACGCTGCGCCTTGTCCGACGTTCCGAAGATCCCGAGCGCGCAGCCGGCGCCCCAGTACTCGCGCGGCAGGTCGTCGTACTCGATCCACTCGATCCACTCGACGTTCGGCGGCCGGTCCTCCATCGCCCCATTGAGCTGCCCGGAGCCGATCATCCGGACCTCGAGCTCGGGAGCGAGCCGTGCCGCTTCGAGGATCGTCTCCACCCCGTGCAACGGGATCAGCTTGCCCACGAAGAGGACGCGGAACGGATCGTCGGGGCGCCAGCCCGCATGGAAGACGCCGTCCTCGGCGCCGACCAGGCAGACCTGTACGCGCTCGCGAGGGAGGTCGCCGAGCTCGGCGAGGAAGTCGGCGTTCGCGTCGGTGTCGGCCACGACCAGGTCGGGGAGGCGCAGCGCCCGGCGGTCGACGACCCAGAGGACGCGCGCGGTGAGCAGCCCTTCCCTGAAGCGGCTCCGATCGCCGACGAGCGTGTCGTGGAGCGAGATCAGCGGGTTGAAGACGAGCGGCCGCTTCCCGGCCACACGCCGCGCGTGCGGCACGTCGAAGTGTCCGGGATAGCCCACGATGACGACGTCGAACGCGTCGTGGTTCGAGTAGCGCAGCCGCAGCTCGGCGAGGAAGAGTCGGAACGCGACGGTCCAGCGCACGGCCCAGTTGTCGCGCCGCGCCTCGAACACGGGCTCGTGATGCTCGACCACGTCGACCCCCGCGCTGCGCAGCGCCGAGATCACCTGCGCGTTCCGCGGGTAGTCCCGCTCGTAGGTCCCGAAGTAGAGAACGCGCAAGGTCAGGTAAGGACTTCGTCGACCAGCGCGCGTTCCCGGTCAGCGGCACCGCTGCGCTCCTCGTGGTGGCTCGTGACCATCTCGCTGAGCAACCCGAGGGAGAAGAACTGCAGGCCGACGACGACGAGCAGGACGCCGAGCGTGAGCAGCGGGCGCTGGCCGATCGCATGCCCGGTCGCCTTGAGCACGGTCAGGTAGACGAGGATCGCCGTCCCGACGGCGCCGAGGACGAGGCCCAGCCCGCCGAAGAGGTGGAGCGGGCGGTGCCGGTAGCGGCCCATGAACGTCACGGTCAGGAGGTCGAGGAAGCCGCGGAGGTAGCGCTCGAGCCCGTAGCGCGAGCTTCCGTGCGAGCGCGGGCGGTGGTTGACCGACAGCTCGGCGACGCGGAAGCCGCGGTAGTGCGCCAGGACCGGGATGAAGCGGTGCAGCTCGCCGTACAGCGCCATGCCCTGCACGACCTCGGCCCGGTAGGCCTTGAGCCCGCAGTTCATGTCGTGCAGCCTGAGGCCGGAGACGCGGCCGGTGACGGCGTTGAAGATGCGCGACACCGCTCGTCGCCTGATTGGGTCGCGGCGCTGGGATTTCCAGCCCGACACGAGGTCGAAGCCCTCGTCCAGCTTCGCCAGCAGGCGCGGGATCTCGCTCGGGTCGTCCTGGAGGTCGCCGTCGATCGTGACGACGATCTCGCCCTCGGCGTGCGCGAACCCCGCGGCGAGCGCGGCCGACTTGCCGAAGTTCCGGCGCAGCCGCACGACCTGGGTGTTCGGGGTCCGGGCGTGGAGTCTCGTCAAGGCGGCGAACGTGCCGTCCTGTGAGCCGTCGTCGACGAAAACCGCCTCCCAGGGCTCGTCGCCGCGCTGGAGCGCGGCCTCCAGCTCCTCGTAGAGGAGGGCGACGCTCCGCTCCTCGTCGTGAACGGGGACGACGACCGAGATCACGGCTCGGAGCCTAGCCGCGTGACTACGGCGGCGGTGGCGGGGGCTGCGGAGGAGGCGGCTGCGCTGGCGGCGGTGGCGGCAGCGGCGGCGGAGGCGGAGCCGGAGGAGGCGGCAAGGGCGGCGGCGGTGGAGGGGGAGGAAGCGGAGGAGGCGGCGGCGGGGGTGGCGGTGGCGGTGGAGGCGGAGGCGGAGCCGGAGGAGGAGGCGGCGGGGGTGGCGGTGGAGGCGCAGCCGTCGTAGTCGGGATCGTCGTGCCGGGTGTCGAGGCGGGTGCGGGCGTGTTCGAGCCGTTGTCGGTCGCGACCAGGGCGAGCGCGATGCCGGCCAGGATGAGGAGCGGCACGCCGATCAGCGCAGCGAGCAACAGCGGACGCCGGCTCGAGCGAGGCGGCGGGATGACCTGCGTGGCCGCGTCCCCGGCGACTGGAACGATCGCGCCGGAGAGCAGGCCGACGAGCGCACGGCCGTCCGGGGGCCGGTCCGCAGGCGACTTGGCCAGCGATTCCTCGGCCACTGCAGCCAGCGTCATCGGCGCATCCGGCCGGAGCGAGTGGATCGCAGGCGGCGCCTCGTACAGCTGGCGGCGAAGCAGGTCGACGGGGCTCGGCGTCTCGAACGGGAGCCGCCCCGTCAGCATCCGGTACAGGATCACCCCGAACGAGTAGACGTCGCTCGCAGGTGTGGCGCCCTCGCCTGACGCCTGCTCCGGAGACATGTACGCGGCCGTTCCGATCAGCGTGCCGGCCTCCGTCAGCGTGTCCATTCCGGACATGCGGGCGATGCCGAAGTCCGACACCTTGGCGCGGCCCTCCTCGTCGAAGAGGACGTTGGCGGGCTTCAGGTCGCGGTGAATGAGACCGTGCTCATGCGCGTGCGCGAGCCCGGCTGCGATCTCGGCGGCAATCGTCCCCGTCTCCGCGTCGGGCAGTGGGCCGCCCTGGCCCAGACGCTCCTCGAGCGTGCCGCCGGGCAAGTGCTCGAACACCATGAACGGCCGCCCACCTTCGCTTCCGTAGTCGTAGAGACGGCAGATGTTCGGATGCGACAACGAGGCGACGGCACGCGCCTCTCGCTCGAAGCGCTGCGGATCGGCGTCGGCGCGGAGCAGCTTGAGCGCGACCCGACGTCCGAGCTGCGTGTCGATTGCGAGCCAGACTTCGGCCATCGACCCCGCGCCCAGCTGTTGCTCCAGCCGATAGCGGCCGGCGAACGTCTCGCTCATCCGGGAGTAGCTTATGGGCGCCTTGGCCGGGACCAGGAATCTGATCTCGATCGACGAAGCGCGCAGCCTGGTGCTGGATCGGGTCGAGCGCTTGCCGGCCGAGACGCTCGGCCTCGAAGCCGCCCTCGGTCGCGTGCTCGCCGAGGACGCTGCTGCGACCGTCGACCTGCCGCCGTTCGACAGCTCCGCGATGGACGGCTTTGCGTTGCGTTCGTCCGACACGCCCGGACGACTGCCCGTCGTGCACCGAATCGCGGCCGGGGCGCCGGCTCCGCGCTCGCTCGAGGCCGGGGAGGCGATGGGCATCGCGACCGGCGGTCTGGTCCCGAAGGGAGCCGATGCCGTCATCCCCTTCGAGCATGTTGTCGAACATGACAACACGATCGAGGTCGAGCAGCGCGTCGAGCGGGGTGGGAACGTTCGCCCGGCCGGGGGAGACATCGGCGTCGGCGAGTCGGTCGTCGACGCGGGCGCGACTCTGGAGGCGCGCCACCTCGGCGCGCTGGCCGCGGCGGGTAGGCCCGAGGTACGGGTCGCCCGGAGGCCGCGGGCCGCCGTCGTCGTGACGGGCAGCGAGCTGCGCCCGCCGGGCGAGCCGCTGCAGCCGGGACAGATCTACGAGGCGAACGGGATCCTGCTCGAGGCTCAACTCAACTCAGCCGGAGCCGAGGTCGAGCGGGCGAGCGCGGTCGTGGACGAGGAGGCGGCCCATCGCGATGCCCTCGCGCACGGGCTCGAGGCGGACGTCCTTGTCACCTCGGGTGGGGTTTCCGTCGGCCCGCACGACCTGGTTCGGGCGATCCTGGCCGAGCTCGGTGTCGAGGAGGTCTTCTGGGGCGTTTCGGTGAAGCCGGGCAAGCCGATCTCGTTCGGCATCCTCGGAAACCGACTCGTCTTCGGCCTGCCCGGGAATCCGGTCTCAGTGCTCGTCGGCTTCGAGCTCTTCGTCCGGCCGGCTCTGCTGGCGCTGCAGGGCAGCGCCGATCCAGGACCGCGGTTCGAGCGCGGCGTGCTCGGCTCGCAGCTGACACGCAACCCCGTTCGCGACGAGCTCGCACGGGCCCGTGTTCGCCGACCCTCCGACGGCCCGGTCCTCGAGCCGCTGGCGGGACGCGAGTCGCACATGATCGCGCGAGCAGCCGGGGCCGATGCGCTCGTTCTCATCCCACGCGGTGAGGGCGACCTCGCGGCGGGCGAGCCGGTCGAGTTTCTGCGGATCTAGCTGCTAGCTAGGGCTCGACAGCCCGCTGTCGCTGCTCGTCAGGGCGTCTTCGGCTCCTGGAGGCCAGCACCGCCCTGCGCAGCAGGCGTCTCGCAGGCCCGAGCCGCGGTCGTTCGGCCGCGCTCGGATACGGCGCGTAGCGCCGCGCGGTGATCGCGGTCAGCTGGGCGGCGACGGCGATCCAGGCGCCGCCGACGAGCAGCGTCGGGAGCTTCACGTAGCCGACGGCTGCGAGCTGCGCGAGGTACCACGGAGCGTCGAGGCCGAGTCCGAGGCGTGTCGCGAGCGAGCCGACGAGGAGCACCGGCCCGAGAAAGCCGCCGACGAGCGCTGCCAGCTGGATCGGGGCCGGCCTGTTTCGGGTCTGGGCAAGCCAGATCCACGCGTGCAAGGACGGCAGGACGAAGATGACGGCGTACGGGTTCATCGCCACGATCAGGAGCGAGAGCACGGCGAGCACGAGGAGCGCCGCAACCTGGCCCGAGAGCTCCTCACCGTCGGCCAACGGCCGTCTCGGGACGAGCCGATCGCGTCCGAACAGCCAGCCGAGCGCCAGGAGGGAGCCGTACACGACCAGCGCGACGACCGGCCACTGTGTTCCGGGCGACAGCTCCGGCGCGAGCGGCCGAGCAGCCCCAGTCGCCCAGGCTCCCAGGAGCGCGAAGAGCTCGAAGAGCAGCACCGCGAAGAGCCAGAACAGCAGCCGCGTGCGGTAGCTCCTGAGCGCCGGAGCGAGCGGGATATGTCTCCGGCGCAGGTGTGCGAACAGGTCGACGATCACCGCCAGGGCCGGAAGCATGGCGGTGACGAGGATCAGGACGATCGCCCAGCCGCGGACGGCGCGGCCCCCGAGGTAGATGTAGCTCGACGTCCCCTCCGCGAGCTCGACGTCGTCGTCTAACGACTCGAGGAGCGCTTGGCCCGAGCGGCCGATTCGGGTCAACCGTGCGCCGTTCAGGCGGTCCGGCGTGTCGCCGAAGGCGGGCGGCGGGCGGTCGCCGCCGGAGGTGAGGGCGACGGCCGCGACGCCGTGTGCGACGAACGGCGCCTGCTCGTACAGGCTGAGCGGGAAGGCCAGGTCGAGGAGCTGCGCAAACGCGCGCGGCCAGGTCGGCTCGGCGCCGGTCTGCTCGGCAAGCCTCGCCGACGCCGTGCGCACGAGGGCCGCTGACGCGAATTTCGACGTGTCGCCGGAGAACACGATGCGCGGCCGGCCGTTTCCCGCGATCGCGTCGAGATCGACGACGGCGACGACGCGACCGCGATCGCGGTAGTGCGTGATGAAGTGCTCGACGCCGAGGCCCCCGAACGCACCACCGTCGCTCGAGAGGAAGAGGATCGTGTGATTCGGCTGTGGCGGCTGCGGTGGAGCCTGCGGCGTCGCGTACGAGCGCGCCAGCTCGAGCAAGGTGGCAGTGCCAGACCCATTGTCGTTCGCCCCGGGGCTGGCACCCGTGTTGTCGCGGTGCGCGACGACCACGATCAGCTGGTTCGAGCGGCCCTGGCGCAGCGCGAGCAGGTTCTCGAGCTGGACGTCTCCCCGGCCGGGGATTTTCGCGTGAAAACGCTCGCGATCAACGTCCAGGCCGTACTGTTCGAGTCGCTGGGCGACCCAAGTGGCGGCGTCACGGCCTCCTTGAGTGCCGGGAACGCGATTCGGGTTGATGCGCGCGAACTCCCGCGCGGTCTCCGTCGCGGTCGCCCCGTCGAAGTCCGGTTGCAGTATCGGCGCGTCCAGCGACCGCGGGTGGAAGACCGTGAACGCGGCGATCAGCAGCGGGATGCCGACGAGCAGCCATGTGCCCCGGTACATGCGGCTGTTGACGGGCCGATCGAGCGATCCCGGACGCGCCCGGCGCCGTTCCCTGAAGGGCGGATGGGCGGCCATGCGTGGCAATAGTAGGGCCGGCCCCGGCACAATTACGTCGGATGCCGGACTCTTCGACCATCCTCCTCGTCGACGACGAGGACTCTGTCCAGAAGCTCCTGACCTATCCGCTCGAGCGCGACGGGTTCCGGGTCGTGTCGGCGCGGGACGGCGAAGAGGCGCTCTCGCGCTTCGCCGAGGAGTCGGTCGACCTCGTCGTGCTCGACATCATGCTGCCGAAGCTCGACGGGCTCGAGGTCTGCAAGCGGCTCCGCGCGGAGAGCTCGGTGCCGATCATCATGCTCACGGCCCGCGACGACGAGTTCGACACGGTCCTCGGCCTCGAGCTGGGCGCGGACGACTACATCACGAAGCCGTTCTCGATCCGCGAGTTCCGCAGCCGTGTCCGCGCCCTGCTGCGCAGAGCCGGCGCGTCTCGTCGTGACGTTCCCGAAGCCGAGCCGCTCGAGTCAGGAGCGCTCCATCTCGATCTCGACCGCCGCGAGGCAAGGATCGACGGCCGCTCGCTCGAGCTGACGTACGTCGAGTTCGAGCTGCTGCGGACGCTCGTTGCCCAGCCCGGCAAGGTCTTCAGCCGCCGCGCGCTCCTGCAGGCGATCTGGGGCGATTCCTCCTATCGAGAGCCGCGGACGATCGACGTCCACGTTCGCCACCTGCGCGAGAAGGTGGAGGAAGATCCCAGCGAGCCAGAGCTGATTCTCACGGTGCGAGGCGCCGGCTACCGGCTGCGCGAGGCATGAGACATCTTCAGACCGTCGGCGCGCGCCTCGCCCTGGCGCTTCTGCTCGTCGTCGCCGCGGTGCTCGCGTTCGTCTACCTGATCGTGACGCCGTCGCTCGAGGACCGGCTCATCGGCTCGCGGCAGGACCAGGTCGCAGGAATCGCCGGGGAAGTCGCAGCACAGTGGCCGACGCTCACTCCGACGTTCACCTCGGAGGACCTTGCGGCCAGCTACGCGGCTGCCACGAACACGCGTGTGAGGATCTTCCGAGTCGACAACCACGCGCCGCTGTCCCTGAGCGTGATTACGGACAAGGGCGGCGGGCCTACGGTGCTGGCCACCGACACAGATCCGGTCGCACGGAAGGCAGCGACCACGCTGGACTCCGAGCGAGGAGTCGTGACGTTGGGCGATCGGCGCTTCGCAGAGGCTGCCCAGCCCTCGGCGGACGGCAGGTATGTCTTCCTCGTCTCGAACTCGATCGAGGACTCTCTCGGGAGCGTCGAGCTCGTCAAGCATCGCCTGTTCATCTCCGCTCTCTTCGCTCTCGCGGCCGCATTGCTCCTGGGCTATGCCGGAGCGCGGCTCTTCGCGCGTCGGATTCGACGCCTCGAGCGCGCGGCCGAACGCATTGCGAACGGCAAGTTCGACGAGCCGATCGTCGACACCAGCCCGGACGAGCTCGGCCAGCTCGCGCGTGCGTTCGACCGCATGCGCCAGCGTCTCGCCGGCCTCGAGCACGCCCGCCGCGAGTTCATCGCCAACGCGTCCCACGAGCTGCGGACTCCGCTGTTCTCACTCGGCGGCCACCTCGAGCTACTCGTCGAGGAGGACCTCGACGACGCGACCAGGCGTGAGTTCCTGGGGCGCATGCGCGAGCAGGTCGACCGGCTGACGAAGCTCGCCGGCGAGCTGCTCGACCTCTCCCGCCTGGACGCGGGCCGCCTGCGCGTCGACCGCGACCCCGTCGATCTCGCGCAGGTCACCGAGCTCCTGCTCGAGGAGTTCGACTCGCGTGCCCAGGGGACCGGGCACGAGCTGTCGAGGGACGGTGTCGATGGAAGCGCCACCGGCCTCGGCGACCAGCAACGCATCCTCCAGGTCGGCCGCGCCCTCGTCGAGAACGCCCTGCGGCACACGCCGGCGGGCACGCACGTGCTCGTGAGCGCGAGTCGCAACGGCGACCGCGTCGCGCTCAGCGTCGAGGACGACGGCCCTGGCATCTCCGAGACTGCGGCGGTCCAGGTCTTCGAGCGCTTCTACCGCGGCGACACAGGGGGCCGCGCGTCTGGCAGCGGCCTCGGCCTCGCGATCGCGCGCGAGCTCGCAGTCGCGATGCAGGGCGAGATCGAGCTCTCCTCCGAGCCCGGTCGCACCGTTTTCACCTTCTGGCTTCCGGCAGCATCCGCCACCTCCTCTCCGGTGATCGAGTAGGTTGTCAGAATAGACAACGGAGCGGACGGAGCCGAGGTGGCTACAGTTCGGCGCGTGCGCCGGGGCCCAACGATCGCCGTTATCGCGCTCGCAGCTGCGCTGCTGGGAGGTGTCGTCGCCCTGCTTCTCGCTACGGCCACGGGGCTGACGGACCGGAAGACGACCACCGTCTACGTGCCCACGATCGCGAACGAGCTCGGCCCGAGCAAGAACGAGCCGATCGTGCGCTCGTCGCCGCTCGGCGGGAAGGGCTTCAGCCCGACGCGCATCTACACGGCGCGTTCGCCAGGGGTCGTGACGGTGTTCGCGTTCTTCGACAATGCCGGCGAGCAGGAGGCGCAGGGCACCGGCTTCGTCGTCACACCGACGGGGTACATCCTGACGAGCGCGCACGTGGTCACGGACGTCGTCGAGTCGAGCCACCCGAGCGAGGCGCATGACGTCTTCATCGGCTTCAAGGACGGCGACCGGGTCAAGGCGAAGATCGTCGGCTGGGACGGCTACGACGACGTGGCCCTGCTCAGGGTCGATCCGGCCGCGCACCGACTTGTCACGGTGCCGCTCGGCGACTCGTCACGCGTGCGCCCGGGTGATCCAGTGGCCGCGATGGGCAGCCCGTTCGGTAACGAGGACTCGATTGCGGTCGGGGTCGTGTCGGCGATCCACCGCTCGATCGCGTCGCTGACGTCCTCGTACAAGGTCGTGGACGCGATCCAGACCGATGCTCCGATCACGCACGGGAACTCGGGCGGTCCGCTGTTTGACGCACGCGGGCGCGTGATCGGGATCAACGCTCAGATCCGTAGCGACTCCGGTGGGGCCGAGGGCGTCGGCTTTGCGGTTCCGATCAACGCGGCGAAGCGGTCGATGGCGCAGCTGATCGCGACCGGCCAGGTGGTGTACGCATTCCTGGGAGTGACGACCGAGGACCTGACGCCAACGCTCGCACGGCACCTCGGGTACTCGGTGAGCCGCGGCGCCATGGTCGGCGAGGTCCGAGGCGGCAGCCCGGCCGACCACGCCGGCCTGCACGGAGGCAACGACGAGCAGAGCTTCAACGGGCTCGACGTGACCAGTGGCGGAGACGTGATCGTCGCCGTCAACGGACGTCCGGTGCGCAGCGCGGACGAGGTCGTGCGCGACGTCAGCTCCAGGCTCCCGGGCGAGACGATCAGGCTGACCGTCGTCCGGGGCGAGACCCGTAAGACGCTGACCGCGAAGCTCGGCGCACGACCCGACGCCGAGACGAATCCCTGAGCCGATGACGTTAACGAAGCCGGTTCCCGGGTACCAAGAGGGCACTAGCTGATGTCTACGCAAGATCATCCCGCGGCCGCGCTGGGCAGTCCGACCGTTCGTCTGTCGATTCCTGCGAAGGCCGAATACATCACGCTCGTACGCCTGGCGCTGAGCGGGCTCTCCGGCGTGCGCCCGCTGAGCGACGAGACGCTCGGCGACCTGAAGCTCGCGGTGACCGAGGCGTGCACGAACTCCGTACGCCACGGCTACAACGACGGCGAGGGGACAGTCGAGGTCGTGTACGAGCTCCGGTCTGATCGGCTCGTCGTGGAGGTCGCGGACGACGGTCCCGGGTTCGACGCCGCCGGCGATCGGCCGCTCGGAGACGGTCTCGCCGAGGGCGGGCTCGGGATCGCGATCATCCGGGCGCTCTCGGACGAGTTCGAGGCCGGCAAGCAGGCCGACGGCACCGGGTCCCGTCTCCGCTTCGTGAAATTCCTGGAGCAGTAGTCGCGAAGCGGCTCCTCGTGCAGGATGCGGGGGGTATCTTGCTGAACCCGTCGGGAACCGCCGATGCTCCAACTCGTCAACGTCGGACATAAGTCTCTGGCGGACTACGCGTCGCTCGCGTCGCGTGGTCTGATGACGGAGATTCGGCGTCTCGCCGAACCGCTCCAGGGGAAGCGGATCGTCCACCTGTCCGCGACTGCGTTCGGCGGCGGCGTCGCCGAGATCAACTACGCGCTCGTGCCGCTGATGGCGGATGTCGGCCTGGACGTCGAGTGGCGGATCATCCACGGCGAGGACGAGTTCTTCGGCGTCACGAAGACGATTCACAACGCGCTCCAGGGCGACCCGCACGGGCTCACGAAGCAGCAGGAGGCCACGTTCCGGCGCTACAACGCGCTGAACGCGGAGCGGTTCGAGGACGACTACGACTACGTGATCGTCCACGACCCGCAGCCGGCGGCGATGGTCGACCACTTCCCCGACTCGGACGCGCACTGGATCTGGCGCTGTCACATCGACCTCTCGACGCCGAACCAGGACGTGCTCGGCTTCCTCGCGCCGTCGCTCGAGCGCTACGAGGCGGCGATCTTCCACATGCCCCAGTACGTGCCGCGCCACGTCGCGCTCAGGCAGGCGGTGATCTGGCCGCCGGCGATCGACCCGCTGACGCCGAAGAACATGGCGCTGTCGGCCGAGGACGCCTCGTACGTCGTCGACCAGTTCGGGATCCACCTCGAGCGGCCCCTGCTGACGCAGATCTCGCGCTTCGACCCCTGGAAGGACCCGCTCGGCGTGATCGACGCGTACCGTCTGGTCCGGCAGACCCACCCGGAGGTGCAGCTCGCGCTCGTCGGCTCGATGGCGCACGACGACCCGGAGGGCTGGGACTACTACAACCGGACCGTCGCGCACGCGGCCGGCGATCCGGACATCTTCATCCTCTCGAACCTGAACAACATCGGCTCCGTCGAGGTGAACGCCTTCCAGGTGCACTCATCGGCGGTGATCCAGAAGTCGATCCGCGAGGGCTTCGGCCTGACCGTGACCGAGGCGCTCTGGAAGGCGAGGCCGACGATCGGCGGCCGTGCAGGAGGGATCGTCGCCCAGATCAGGGACGGGGAGACGGGCTGGCTCGTCGACTCGTCCGAGGAATGCGCCGACGCGTGCCGCGAGATCCTCGACGACCCGGTCTCGGTCGCGGGCCGCGGGCGGCGCGGGAAGGAAGACGTGCGAGAGCGGTTCCTGATGCCGCGCCTGCTGCGCGACTGGCTCGCGCTCTTCAACCAGCTGGCCGGGAACGATCTCGGCGAGACGGCGCTCGAAACCGTCGCGGCCGCGTGACGTAGTCTCCGCGCCGATGGCGCTCCGCCGGAAGCTGATCGTCGTCTCCAACCGCGGGCCGGTGTCGTTTGTCCGCGACGAGGACGGGAACCGCCTTGCGCGGCGTGGAGGGGGCGGGCTCGTCACCGCGCTCCGGAGCCTGGTCGCGCACCACGACGTGACCTGGATCGCGAGCGCGATGACCGACGAGGACCGGGCGGTCGCCGAGGAGTCCGGCGGCGACGCGATCGAGGAGGTCGCGCGCGACGGCTCTCCGTACCGGCTGCGGCTCGTCTCGCACGACCCTGCGGCGTACGACTGGTTCTACAACGTGGTCGCGAACCCGACGCTCTGGTTCCTGCAGCACTACCTGTGGGCGCTTGCGTACGCGCCGGACATCGACCCGGGGCTCCATCACGCCTGGGACGACGGGTACGTCCCCGTGAACCGAGCGTTCGCCGACGCGGTCCTGCTCGAGCTCGACGCCCAGCCCGACGCATCCGTCTTCTTCCACGACTACCACCTGTATCTCGCGCCGCGGTTCGTCCGCGACGCCCGCCCTGACGCGGCCCTCGGCCACTTCGTGCACATCCCGTGGCCCGAGCCCAACCTCTGGCGTGTGCTGCCCGACCGGACCCGGCGCGCGATCCACGACGGGCTGCTCGCCAACGACGTCGTCGGCTTCCACGCCAATCGCTGGCGCAGGAGCTTCCTGCGCTCGAGCCGCGATCTGCTCGACGCCGAGTGCGACTTCGACTCGAGCATCTGCTCGTTCGGTGGCGGGCGGACGTTCGTGGCCGCGCGCCCGATCTCCGTCGACCCGTCCGAGTTCGAGGAGCTTGCAGAGAGCGAGCCGGTGCTTCGACTGGAGACAGAGCTCGAGTCGCGCCGGCCCGAGTTCCTGATCCTGCGGGTCGACCGGACCGACCCGTCGAAGAACGTCGTCCGCGGCTTTCGGGCCTTCGAGCTCTACCTCGACGCGCATCCCGAGATGCACGGGCGCGTGGGGATGCTCGCGCTGCTCGACCCGTCCAGGCAGGACATTCCGGAGTACGCCGAGTACCTGGGCGCGATCCAGCGCGCGGCCCGGATGGTCAACGACCGCTTCCAGAGCGAGGGCTGGGTACCCGTCGACCTGCGAATCGAGGACAACTTCCCGCTCTCCGTCGCCGCGTACAAGCAGTACGACGTCCTGCTCGTGAACGCGATCTACGACGGGCTGAACCTCGTCGCGAAGGAGGCGCCGCTCGTCAACGAGCGCGACGGCGTTCTGATCCTCTCGGAGAACGCGGGCGCGCACGAGGAGCTCGGGCCCTGGGCGCTGTCGGTGAACCCGTTCGACCTCGAGGAGCAGGCGCAGGCGATCCATACGGCGATCGAGATGGGCCGCGACGAGCGGCGTGCGCGGCTCGAGGCGATTCGCGAGTACGTGCGTGTGCACGACGTCGGCGCCTGGCTGGAGACGCAGCTCGAGGATCTCGACCGGTGGTCTGCGAAGGCGGCGCGGTGAGCGATCTCTCGCACCTGGACGAGTCGGGCCGCGTGCACATGGTCGACGTGGGCGGGAAGGAGGTCTCGCGTCGTCGCGCCGTTGCCCGGGCGAGCCTGCGCATGGCTCCGGAGACGGCGAGGCGGCTACGGGAGCTGCCGAAGGGCGACGCGCTCGCGGCGGCGCAGCTGGCCGGGATCATGGCGGCCAAGCGGACGAGCGAGCTGATCCCGCTCTGCCATCCGCTGCCTCTGACCCACGTGGACGTCGAGTTGTCGGTCGTGGACGCGGCCGTCGAGATCACGGCGTCTGCGGAGACGACCGCGCAGACGGGCGTCGAGATGGAGGCGCTCGTCGCGGCGAGCATCGCGGCCCTGACGGTCTACGACATGGCGAAGGCCGTCGACGACGGGATGGAGCTCTCGGAGGTACGTCTGGTCGAGAAGACCAAGGAGGCCGTGTGAAAGCCGCCGTGCTGACGGTCTCCGACGGCGTCGACATGGGCACGCGCGAGGACGCGAGCGGCGACCTGCTCGAGGAGCTGCTCGCGGCGGAAGGCTTCGAGGTCGTGCGCCGTGTGGTGCCCGACGAGCGGGACTCGATCGCGGAGGCGATCGAGGAGCTGGCCGACGGGACGAGGCTCGTCCTGACGACCGGCGGCACCGGAGTCGGCCCGCGCGACGTGACGCCCGAGGCGACGGCGAGCGTCCTCGAGCGGATGGTTCCGGGGATTGCAGAGGCGATGCGCGCCGACTCGATCGACAAGACTCCGCATGCATTGCTCTCTCGGGGAATCGCAGGAGTGCGCGGGACGACGCTCATCGTCAACCTGCCGGGCTCGACCGGCGGCTGTCGCGACGGGTTCGCGATCCTGCAACCGGCCCTCGGGCACGCGCTGGAGCTGCTCGCGGGTGAGGAGACCGCGCACCGCCAGACGTGAAGCCGGGGCGGTTCATCTCGCTCGTCAAGTTCGAGCACACGATCTTCGCGCTCCCGTTCGCGTACGTCGGCGCCTTCCTCGCGGTCGACGGCGTTCCGTCCGCGTACGACCTGCTCTGGATCACGGTCGCGATGATCGGCGCCCGCTCGCTCGCGATGGGGCTCAACCGGCTGATCGACGCGACCATCGACGCCAGGAACCCGCGGACGGCGAGCCGCGAGCTTCCGTCCGGCCAGCTGACCGAGCCGCAGGTAGCGCTCTTCTGCCTCGTCTCGCTCGGCGTGTTCCTGCTCGCCGTGTGGCAGCTCGATCCGATCGTCCGCTGGCTGTGGCCGATCCCCGTGGCCGGGTTCGTGATCTACCCGTATCTGAAGCGGTTCACGTGGATCTCGCATCTCTGGCTCGGCGCCGTGGACGGCCTGGCGCCGATGGGCGCATGGATTGCGATCACCGGCGACCTGCCGCTCGCGGCCTGGCTGCTCGGGGCCGCGGTCGCGTGCTGGGTGGCCGGGTTCGACTGCTTTTACGCGCTGCTCGACGTCGACTTCGACCGGCGTGAGGGCCTGAAGTCGGTGGCGACCGCGTTCGGCGAGCGGGGCGCGTTCTGGGCGGCCCGCGTGTTGCACGTCGCCACCGTCGGCCTGCTGATCTGGGTCGGCGTGCTGCTCGACATCGGCGTCCTCTACTGGCTCGGCGTGGTCGCGGTCGCGGCGCTCCTGATCTACGAGCACGCGCTCGTGCGGCCGGGCGACCTGCGGCGGCTCGACACGGCGTTCTTCCTGATGAACGGGATCATCAGCGTCACGTTCTTCGCGTTCGTGCTTCTCGATTCGATCTTCTGAGGCCCCGAACTACACTCGGGGCCGTGATTCACGCCCGAAAGCTCTCCAAGCGGTTCGGCGACAAGCGCGTCCTCGAAGGGCTCGACCTCGAGGTGCCTCGCGGCGGGTTTGTGCTTGTCACAGGGCCGAACGGATCCGGGAAGACAACCTTGCTCAGGCTCTGCGCCGGGCTCTTCGCGCCGACCGGCGGTGAGCTCGAGGTCGACGTCGCGCGTGGGGAGATCGGCTTCCTGGCGCACGAGCCGCTCGTCTACCGGGAGCTGACGGCGCTCGAGAACCTCGACCTCTACGGCCGGCTCTACCGCCTTCCGGAGCGGCGCGAGCGCGCCGGCGCGATGCTCGAGCGGTTCGGGCTCTGGCGGGCGCGCAACGAGCGGGCCGGGACGTTCTCGCGGGGGATGCTCCAGCGGCTCGCGCTCTGCCGCACGTTGCTGCACGACCCCGACCTCCTGCTCCTGGACGAGCCGTTCGACGGTCTCGACATCGAGGGCGCCGACCTGCTGCACGCCGAGCTCGCAGACAGGACCGGCGTCACGGCGCTCGTCGCGACTCACGACCCCGAGGCGCTGGCGACGCGTGCGACTGCGAGTCTCGCCCTCGCATGAGCGCCTACGCGGGAGATGTCGCGGCGCTCGCGCGCAAGGACCTGCTGCTCGAGCTGCGCTCGCGGGACACGCTGCCGGCGATGCTGCTGTTCGTCGTCTCGGCGCTGACGATCTTCCACTTCGCGCTCCCCAGCGGGTCGTCGGAACGCGCGGAGACAGGCCTGCTCTGGATTGCGATCATCTTCACCGCGCTCCTCGGGCTCACGCGCGCCTTCGCGGCCGAGCGCGAGCAGGGGCTCCTCGACGGTCTCGTCCTCGCGCCCTGCGACCGCAGCGCGATCTGGCTCGGCAAGACGATCGGCGTGACCCTTTTCCTCGTCCTGGCCGAGGTCGTGGCGCTTCCGGCCTTCGCGCTCTTCTTCCACCCGCTGTCCTGGGAGCTCGTCGCGGCCGTGGCGCTGGCCGACATCGGGATCGCGGCGATCGGCACGCTGCTCGCCGCCATCGCCGCCGCGAGCCGGGCGCGGGAGCTCCTGCTGCCGCTGCTCTTCCTGCCGCTCGCGATCCCGGTCGTGATCGGAGGCGTCGGCGCGAGCATTGCGGCGAATCCGGGCACCTTCCTCGCCTTTCTCGGCCTGTACGACGCCGTTTTTGCGATTCTCTCCTGGGCGAGCTTTGAGTACGTGGTTACTGAGTGAACACGGAAGGGGGTCCTCGCTGCGCTTCGGGGCCCCGCTTCTCGCTGCCGCGGCAGCCGGGCTGCTGGTCGGCGGGCTCGCGCTCGCGTTCTACTGGGCGCCCGAGGATGCGGACCAGGGCTTCAGCCAGAAGATCTTCTACCTGCACGTGCCGATCGCGCTGACAGCGTACGCGTGCTTCGGCTGGGGCGCCTGGAAAGCGCTGCGGCTGCTCTGGACGGGCGAGCGCCGCTACGACCTGGAGAGCTATACGGCGGTGCACATGGGCGTCATCTTCGGGTTGCTGACGCTCGTCACCGGCTCGATCTGGGCCAAGATCTCGTGGGGCGAGTGGTGGACGTGGGGCGAGCGCCAGCTCGTGCTCTTCCTGATCCTGTTCCTCTTCTACTCGTCGTACTTCATGCTCCGCTACTCGACCGAGGCGGGGCCGAGGCGGGAACGGAACTCGGCGGTCTACGCGCTGTTCGGGGTCGTGCTGATCCCCGTTAGCTTCCTCGCGGTGCGGATCGCGGGGACGATCCTGCACCCGACGGTGTTCACGCACGAGGGGGCGAACCTGCCCTGGCAGATGCTCGTGTCCTTCCTCGTGTGCCTCGGCGGGATGCTTGCCTTGGCGGGAACGCTCTACCGCGTGGAGCTGGCCGGGAAGCGTGCGGACGCGAGCCTGCGCGAGCTGCGGGAGCTGCTCGCATGACCACCGCGGAGAAGTACGTGACGGGCGCGTATCTCGTGCTCCTCGGGGCCCTGCTCGTCTACCTGCTGATCATCGCGCTCAAGGTCTCGCGGCTCGAGCAGGAGCTCGCGGACCTGACGCAGGCCGCACGGGAGAAGCTCGGTGGCTGAGCTGCTCTTCTGGCCGGCGCTGATCGCATACGGCGAGGCTGCGGTCGCGTACGCGGGAGACGCGCGGCGGCCCGGCTCGATGGGCAGGCTCGCGACCTGGGGCGTGCGCATCGGGTGGCTCGTGCAGACGGCGCTCCTCGTCGCGCAGGCGTCTCGCGCGGACGGCTTTCCGTGGGACACGTGGGCCGGGTCGCTCAACCTCTTCGTCTGGCTCGTCGTCGGGGCGTACCTGATCTGGGGCTGCAGGCCGCGGTTCAGGCTGCTCGGGCTCGTCGTGATGCCGCTCGCGGCGCTGCTCCTGGCGATCTCGTACGCGGCCGGTGGGGTGGACGGCTCCGGCCAGAGCGGCTACTCGACGCTGTTCCTGATCGCGCACGTCGGCCTCGTCCTTGCCGGGTTCGCCGGCTTGACGCTCGCGGCGGCGCTCGCCGGGCTCTATCTCTGGCAGGAGCGCGAGTTGAAGCGGCGCAGCGCGACGGTTCTGCGCTTCCGGGCGCCGTCGCTCGTCACGCTCGAGTCGCTCTTCGGGCGCACGGTCGCCTACTCGCTGCCGGTGCTCACGCTGGGGATGGCCGTCGGCTTCGCGCGCCTGCGCTACGACTCGCAGCTCGATCCGCTGATCGTGCTCACGGTGCTCACCTGGGCCCTGTACGGCGGCTTCCTCGTGCTGCGCTTCGGAGTGGGCTGGCACGGCAGGCGCGCGGCGTACACGACGCTGGCCGGATTTGCGCTCGTCGTCGCGCTCCAGTTGAGCCTGCACATGGGGCACTTCGCGTGAGCCTCGTCCTCGTCGGCACGTCGCACCGGCTCTCGCCCGTGGAGGTGCGGGAGCGTGTCGCATTCGATCTCGACGGTGCGGCGGAGCTCGCGCGGCGTATGGCCGGCGGCGGCGAGGCGGTCTGCCTCTCGACCTGCAACCGCACCGAGCTCTACCTCGTGGACGCGGATCCCGAAGCTGCCGAGAAGCGCGCGTCGGAGGCGTTGCTCGGCGAGGAGGTCGAGCTGTACCGCATGACCGACGAGGCGGCGGCGCTGCACCTGTTCCGGGTTGCCGCGGGGCTCGACTCGCTCGTCCCCGGCGAGGGCGAGATCCTCGGCCAGGTGCGCGACGCCTACGAGGCGGGTGCGCACGGGGCGGTGCTCGACCGGCTGTTCCGAGAGGCGCTTCGCGTCGGGAAGAAGGTGCGGACGGAGACGGCGATCAACGAGAGCCCCGCATCGGTCTCGTCGGCGGCCGCTGCCCTGGCTCAGCAGGTGTTCGGCGACCTGACGGGGTGCCGCGTGCTGCTTGTGGGGGCCGGAGAGGTGAGCGAGCTCGCCGCCCGTGCGCTGGCTGCGAGAGGAGCGACGATCAGCGCGGTGACGAGCCGGACTCAGGCGAACGCGGAGAAGCTGGCCCAGGCGTTCGATGCGCGCGCGACTCCGTTCGATCGGCTGGGCGCCGAGCTCGATCAGGCAGACGTGGTCGTGTCCTCGACGAGCTCGTCCGAATCGATCATGTCCCGGGACCAGGTCCCGGACCGAAGGGGGCGCCCGCTGTTCGTGATCGACCTCGCCGTGCCGCGCGATGTCGATCCGGGGCTCGCTCAGCTCGAGGACTGCTACCTGTACGACATCGACGACCTGCAAGCAGTCGTCCGCGAGAGCCTCAGCGGCCGCCGCCGCGAGGCGGAACGCGCGGAGGCGATCGTGGAGCACGAGGCCGAGCGGTTTCGCGAGTGGCAGTCGACTCTGCGGGTCGTGCCGGCGATTGCGTCGTTGCGCGAGCGCGCCGAGAACATTCGCTCCGGTGAGCTGGCCAAGGCGGAGAGCCGTCTCGAAGGCCTGTCGGAGAGCGAGCGGCGCACGGTCGAATCGCTGACGACGCAGATCGTGAACAAGCTCCTGCACGTGCCGATCGTGCGGCTCAAGCAGGCAGCCGCGACCGAAGGCACGGGCTACGTCGAGGTGGCGAGGGATCTGTTCGACCTGCCTGACGACGAGAATGCTGATTCGCGTCGGAAGCCGCGGTAGCCGGCTGGCGCTCACGCAGGCGGAGCTCGCTGCGAACGCGATCCGTGGGCCTGGCATCGAGATCGCGCTCGTTCCGATCACGACCGTCGGCGACCGCGATCGCACGAAGCCGTTCGGCGAGATCGGCGAGCGGGGCGTCTTCGTCAAGGAGCTCGAGGAGGCGCTGCTCGACGGGCGCATCGACGTTGCGGTTCATTCCGCGAAGGACATGACCTCGACGGACGCTGACGGTCTCGCGGTCGGGGCGTATCTGGCGCGCGAGGACCCGCGTGACGCGCTCTGCGGCGCCTCCGGGATCGAGCCCGGGATGCGGATCGGCACCGCGTCGATTCGGCGCCGAGCGCAGCTGCTCGCGCTGGAGCCATCCCTCTCGATCGAGCCGCTGCGCGGGAACATCGACACGAGGCTCCGCAAGCGCGGGGAGCGCGGCCTGGACGCGGTCGTGCTCGCAGCCTGCGGCCTCGATCGGCTCGGCCTCGGGGGCGAGATCGGCCACCGCTTCGAGCCGGACGAAATCCTCCCGGAAGCCGGCCAGGGTGCGCTCGCGCTCCAGGTCCGGCGCGGCGAGGAGCACCTCGTGGCGGCGGCGACCGACTCGGAGACCGCGCGCAGGGTCGAGCTCGAGCGCGCCTGCGTCGCGGCAATCGGCGGAGGCTGCCTCGCTCCGATCGCGGCCCATCACGACGGCGTGACGCTGACGGCGCTCGTCGCCGATCCCGACGGCCGCTGGGTCGAGCGCCGCACCGGAGACGACCCGGTGGCGCTCGCCTCCGAGCTGGCCGCGCACGCGGCGTGAAGGTCGTCGTCACTCGCCCGCGTGGTCAGGCCGGACCGCTCGTCAGGCGCCTCGAGGAGCAGGGCCACGAGGTCGTCGAGTGCCCGTTGATCGAGATCGAGCCCACGGACGACCTCGTTGACGTCGAGGGCTACGACTGGGTGATCGTGACGAGCCCGAACGGCGCCGCCGAGCTCGTCAGGCGCGCGAGCGGGGACTTGCCGCGGGTCGCGGCGGTCGGCCCGGGAACCGCCGAGGCTCTGCGCGAGCTGGGCGTCGAGCCCGCGTTCGTTCCGCGTGTCTCGTCGCAGGACAGCCTCCTCGCCGAGTTTCCGCGCCCTGCCGGGCGGGTGCTGTTCGCCGCGGCCGAAGGGTCGCGCCGAGGGCCGATCGACGAGCTCGGGGCGGACTTCGTCCCGCTCTACACAACGCGGCTCGTGCGGCCGAACGAGCCCCCGGAGGGCGATCTCGTCGTGCTCGCCTCCGGGTCGGCCGCGAAGTCGTTCGCCGCGCTCGGGGTGGACATCCCGGTCGTCTCGATCGGCCCCCAGACGACACTCGTCGCCGAGTCGGTCGGGCTTCGGGTCGTCGCCGAGGCGGACACGCACGATCTGGACGGCCTCGTTGCGGCCGTCGGTTCGTTAGCGTCGCGCTGACGTGCTGATCACCTTCCTCAGCGACTTCGGGCTCGAGGACGACTTCGTCGGCACCTGTCACGGCGTGATGAAGGTGATCGCGCCCGAGGTCGAGATCCTCGACATCACGCACGGGATCCAGCGGCACGGCGTGCTCCAGGGCGCGATCGTGCTCGCGAACACGCTTCCGTACCTGCCCAAGGGCGTCCATCTGGCCGTCGTCGATCCCGGGGTAGGGAGCGAGCGCCGATCGATCGCCCTGCGCTCCGGCGACGACCGGCTCTTTGTCGGGCCCGACAACGGGCTGCTCGTCCGGGCGGCCGAGAGGCTGGGCGGGATCGAGGCGGCGCACGAGATCACGAACCGCGCGTATGTCCTCGATCACGTCTCAGCCACGTTTCACGGGCGCGACGTGTTCTCGCCCGTCGCGGCGCATCTCGTCGACGGGGTCGCTCTCGAGGACGTCGGCCCGAAGATCGAGCCCGAGTCGCTCGTCAGGCTCGATGTGCCGAAGCCCGACGTCACGCACCGGCGGATCCGCGCGTCGTGCCTCTACGTCGACCGCTTCGGGAACATGCAGCTCAACCTGACGCGGAAGGATCTCGAGACGCTGGCCGCCGAGCCCGGAACGCTCGTCGAGCTCGAGATCGCGTCCGAGCGGTACTACGCGGTGACGGCGCGGACGTTCGCCGATGCGCGCGACGGCGAGATCATCGTCTACGAGGACGCCTACGAGAACATCGCGATTGCGATCAGCGGCGGCAGCGCGGCTGGCACGTTCTTCTCGGCGCAGCCCGGTGTCGACGTGCTGATCAAGCTGGCCGACTAAGTGCCCCTCCCAGCGATACATGCCGGCCTCTGGCCCGCGATCACGCGGCGCCAGAGTCCACCCTCCTCCTCACCAAGGTCTGTGGACCTTGGCTCGTCGGAGTGCGGCCCCTGGCTTGGTGCTCGCGACCCAGAGACTCGGCGGCATCACTGGAAGGGGCACTGATGCTCGAGCAGGTCGGCAGGAAGTTCGCGCGCTTCACCACGAACCAGGTCGTGCGCCGGCCCCGGCTCTGGCCACTGTTCCGTTGGCTGACGCGCTCGCAGTTCAACCGGATCGCTCCGCGCTGGGACGAGATGCGTTCGTCCGAAGCGTTCGCCCCGCTGGAGGCGGCTCTCGACGCGCTCGATCTGAGCCCGAAGCGGGCGCTCGACCTCGGGACCGGCACCGGCCGCGCGGCGTTCATGCTCGCGCAGCGCTACCCGGAGGCCGAGGTGGTCGGCGTCGACCTGGCGGAGGACATGCTCGTCGAGGCCAGGCGGCTGACTCCGCCCGAGGTCGCCGGGCGCGTGCGCTTCGAGCGGGCCGACGCGGAGCGGCTCTCGTATCCGGACGGCTCGTTCGACCTCGTCTCGCTCGCGAACATGATCCCGTTCTTCGAGGAGCTGGCCCGCGTCACCGCACCGGGCGGGGCCGTCGTCTTCTCGTTCTCGGCCGGGCCCGAGACGCCGATCTTCGTCCCGCCCGAGGTGCTGCGGTCACGGCTGGGCGAACTCGGTTTCGCGGAATTTGCGGACTTTGCGGCCGGCAACGGGACGGCCCTCTCCGCGCGCAGACGCGGGGAGGCGTAGGCTTCTTGCTACCAGGACGTCCGCGGCGCGGAGGCACCGGCCCGGACGTCCTTTTTTGCGCGCACCGCGCGCAAAAAAGTGAAGAGCCGCGGAGCGGCTCGAACCAAATCGCGTCGGGAACCGCCGAGGAATCGGCTTGGACCGCCGCTGATTTCGAGAGCGCGACGCGGCTACACTGCGGGCGCGGCGAGGTAGCTCAGTTGGTAGAGCACACGGCTGAAAACCGTGGTGTCGCCGGTTCGATTCCGGCCCTCGCCACCTGAGGTTGCTCCAGGCGCGCGCTTAAGCCGGGACTTTCGCTGCGGTCAGGCGGCCGAGGAGGCCGTCGATAAACGCGTTCTTGAGGAGAACCTCGTCCGCACCGGACTCCTTTGCCGCCGAGTGCAGCGCAGGCGCGTCGTCCCCGGTGAGCGCGATCAGGCACAGGTGCGGATGGTCGCGCCGCAGGCGGGCCGTGGCCGTGACGCCGTCCAAAAGGGGCATGTGCAGATCGAGCACGACCGCATCAGGCGCGAGCTCGTCGACGAGCTCGATCGCGGACAGCCCGTTCGTCGCCGTCGCGACGACCGACAACTCACGCTGCGCCTCGATCAGCTCACGAAGCGACGCGAGGAAATCCTCGTCGTCGTCGGCGAGCAGTACGCGGACCCCGCCCTCGGTTGCCACAGTGTTCAAGGACTCGCATCTTCAGGCCGGAGGCTGGATCGAGTCAAGCAGGATCGGAAGCAGCTCGCGGGCGTCGCCGGAAACGGACACGTCCACCTGGTCAGAAGTCTCCTCGCCGATGCTGACGATCACACGGGCCTTGACCACACCGCCCCAGTGCTCGAGGTCGTCCCCGACTCCGATGCCGATGTAGACGTGTGGCGCGATCGGGCGGCCGAGGAGCCCGACCTGGCGCGTGCGCTCGACGATTCCGGCCTCACACGCCTCCCGGGTGCCCGCGAGCGCTGCACCGGTCACTTCGAGCGCAGAGAGCACCTCGTCCTGCACGCCTGGTCCCACGCCCACGACGACGTCGCTCTCGTCCAGGTCGTACGAGTTGCAGTCTCCCCGCCGCTCGACGACACGCACTTTCGGCTCCGGCAACGAGACGATCTCGAGGCGCTGGATCTCCGTGTCGAAGTCGCGCGGCTCGAGCGGCTCGTACATGCGGGGAAGCACGGTTGCGAGCTGCGGCGTCGTCGCGCCAAGGATGACCGAGACGATGTTCCCGCCGTAGGCCGGCTTCTGCTGGAGCAGGCGGCCCGCCTTGGCGATGTCGACGCCGACACAGTCCGCGGTCATCCCGAGCTCCAGCTCACCGGCGGTCCGCGGGCCGTAGTCGCGTCCCCGGCCCGTGGCCGGGATCAGCAGCACGCGCGGTGAGTGCTCGACGAGGACCCGGCCGAGGACCTCCGTCCACAACTCCGTCTGATACTCGGCCAGCGCCGGATCGTCCGCGAGGTAGACGACCTCGGCCCCGTGGAGCGCTGCCTCGCGCGCAGGCTCGTCGAGCTCGTGGCCGATCAGGAGCGCGACCGCCCGCCCCCCGAGCTTCCCTGCCAGCTCACGGCTCCTGGCGATCAGCTCGAGCGACACTCGTCGCAGCCGGCCGTCCACGAGCTCGCAGACGCTCCAGCAGTCGTACGTCGCTCCGGGCTCCTCCGCGATGTCGGCCGGCTTCTCCCAGCTCTGTGGCTCGGGGGCGCGCTCGGCCAAGAGTTCCTTCACCCTTGCGACCGCCTCCTCTGCGTCGGCGGCTCGGATCCCGGCTCGCTCGGGCCGGGCGTCGCGGACCGCGAGCACGCGCGTCGGTGACCCGGTCTGGCCGAAGCGCTTGTCGTCCGGCTGCAGGTCGTCGACGAGATCGGTCGCCTGCCAGACGTCGATGGGGCCGTTCCGATCGCCGCTCGACGCCTGCTCCGGTGGAAGGGCAACGGAGACGACGACCGGCAGCTCGACCTCGTAGATCTCCTCGCCGAAATCGGTGTGCCGCGTGACGCGGAGCGTGGAGCCCGAGCGCTCGACGGCCGCGGCGCTCGTGACATGCGGCCAGCCGAGGAACGCGGCGATCTGGCATGGCACCTGCCAGGTCTCGGAGTCGAGCGCCTTGCGTCCGCAGAGAACGAGGTCGGCTCCCTCCTTCTCGACCGCCAGCGCAAGCGTTCGCGAAGTCCCGAGCGTGTCCGCGACCGCGAAGACGCGATCCGAGAGGTGGATCGCCCGCTGGGCGCCGAGCGCCAGGCACTCGCGCAGCGCCTCCTCGGCCTGCGGCGGACCCATGGTCATCGCGACGACCTGGTCGGCGAGCAGGGCGCCGTGCCGGACGGCGTAGTTGTCGAAGGCGTTCAGCTCGAGCGGCACACCTTCGCGCTTGAGCGAGTGCGTCTCCTCGTCGAACTCGATCGCGCCGAGCGCCGGCACCTGCTTGACGAGGCAGATCGCCTTCACACCTGCGAGCCTATCGCCCCGTGCTGGGGATCCTGTACGACATCCACGGCAACCTGCCGGCGCTCGAGCGGATCCTGGAGGAGGCGAGCGGGCTCGAGGTCGACCGTTGGCTGCTCGGCGGCGACTACGGGACGCCCAGCCCCTGGCCCGAGGAGACGCTGGCGCGCCTGAAGGAGCTGCCGAACGCGACGTGGATCCGCGGCAACGGGGAGCGCTGGCTCCGCGAGCCGCCGCTCGACCGGCCGGAGGTGATGGAGACGTACGACGTCTTCCGCGGCTCCTACGACGAGGCGCTCGTCGACTGGCTGTACGCGCTGCCGGCGCAGGCCGAGCTCGACGGGGTCCTCTACGTCCACGGCTCGCCGCTCTCGGACGTCGAGAGCTTCCCACCGCAGCCGTCGGACGAGGACGAGCGGATGCTCGCGGGCGTGCGCGACCGGACCGTCGTCTTCGGCCACAGCCACCAGCAGTTCCGGCGGCCGGGGCCGAACGGGACCGACCTCGTCAACCCGGGCAGCGCGGGGATGCCGCTCGACGGCGACGTGCGCGCCGCGTGGGCGACGTGGGACGGCGACTTCGAGTTCCGCCGGACCGAGTACGACGTCCCCCGAGCGGCGGCGGGCTACCGCTCGATGGGCGGAGACTTCGGCGAGTTCGCTGCGCGCCGGATCGAGCGCGGCTCTGACTGACGACGGGCTTGAATTATCGCCCGGCTGAGCGGATACTCGCATCATGCCCCGAGCACGGGCGGCTGTCGGTCTCATCGCGTCGGTCACGATGGCCGCGGTTGGTCTCGCAGCATGCGGCGGCGGAGGCAGCAACGCCACGAATCCGAGCGACCCGCACGTCGCGATGGGCGCGCACCTGTTCAACCAGTTCGCTTGCTCCGCTTGTCACGGCGAGCAGGGCAAGGGCGACGTCTCGTCCGACGTTCCGGCCTTGAAGGACGTTGGGAACAGCCTGACGATCACCCAGCTGAGCTCGATCATCAATCACGGCCTCGGTGAGTCCGCGAACCCGCAGAAGCCGTACATGCCGGTCTGGGGGCCCGTGATCTCGAAGACCCAGGTCGCCGATCTCGTCGAGTACATCCACGCCGGCCTGCCGAAGGTGAAGGACGCAGATCCCGTCCCCGTTCCCCGTGACCAGGGAGACGCGGTCGCCGGCGCCGCACTGTACGTGAGGGACGGCTGCATCAACTGCCATGGCCCGAGCGGTCTCGGCGGAGTACCCAATCCGCTCTCGGAGGACAAGACGATTCCGCCGCTCTCGGGACAGGACTTCCGACAGGAGTTCAACACCGACGCGAAGATCACCGAGATGATCCGCTCGGGCAGCGTGCTGGGCAAGCCGCCGATCGCGAGCATGCCCCACTGGGGCGGGATCATCCCGGACGAGGACCTGGCAGCGCTCGTCGCCTACCTGAAGACGCTGCAGTAGCTTCAGTCGAGCGTCGCGTCGAGGTTGATCTCGACGTTGCCCTTGAGCGCCTGCGAGACCGGGCAGTTCTCCTTGGCTCCCTCTGCGGCCTCTCTGAACGCCTGCTCGTCGATCCCCTGCACGTGACCGCGGATCCGTAGCTCGATCTTCGTGATCCCGAACCCTTCGCCGACCTTGTCGAAGGTCGTCGTCGCCTCGGATTCGAGCCTCGTCGGCGGGGTTCCCGCACGGGCGAGGCCCGCTGCGAGCGCCATCAGCACACAGCCGGCGTGGGCTCCCGCGATCAGCTCCTCCGGGCTCGTGCCCTCGCCGCCCTCGGCGCGGTCCTTCCAGGTCACGGGCAAATCGGTGACTGCTCCGCTGCCGAGGCTGACACGTCCCGATCCCTCCGCGAGCGTTCCCTCCCAGGTCGCCTGCGCTGTCTTCTCAGTCGCCATGGTCGTCCCCCTTCTCCTCGCCTGAACCGGACGGGCGATAGTACTTCCTGCCTTTCAGCGGGCCCGGCAGATAGTCGACGTCGAAGCCGGCCGGATCGGAGTGGGGGTAGATGTAGCCGTTTCCGCGGCCGAGCTTCTTCGCACCGTAGTAGTGCGTGTCGCGTAGCTCGTCGGGAGGGCGCACGTGGCCGTGCTCGCGGACGTCCTGCGCGGCTTCGCCGAGCGCCGTGATGACCGCGTTCGACTTCGGCGCGCGGGCCAGGTAGATGGCAGCCTCGGCGAGGTTGAGCCGCGCCTCGGGCAGCCCGACGTGCTCGACCGCCTGCGCCGCGGCGACTGCAACGAGAAGCGCCTGCGGGTCCGCGAGCCCGATGTCCTCGGATGCGAGCACGATCATGCGGCGCGCGATGAAGCGTGCGTCCTCGCCGCCCTCGAGCATCGCGGCCAGGTAGTAGACGGACGCGTCCGGGTCGGAGCCGCGCATCGACTTGATGAACGCGCTCACGAAGTCGTAGTGCGCGTCACCGCCCTTGTCGTAGACGAGCGGCCGCTTGCGAGCGGCATCTTCAATGTGGCCATGTCCCAGGACCTGGTCCCGGGCCATGGCCGTTTTGGACGCGAGCTCGAGGATGTTCAGGGCGTTGCGCGCATCGCCTCCCGCGCGGCGCGCGATCAGCTCGACCATCTCGTCGGAGGCCTCGGTCCCGAGCTCGTCGGCCCCGCGGCGCACGATCAGCGCCAGCTCCGCGTCCGAGAGCGGCTCGAGCTCGTAGATCTGCGACCGGGAGAGCAGCGCGGAGTTGACCTCGAAGTACGGGTTCTCGGTCGTCGCGCCGATCAACGTCAGGATTCCCTCCTCGACCGCGGGCAGGAGCGCGTCCTGCTGCGCCTTGTTGAAGCGATGGATCTCGTCGAGGAAGAGAATCGTCCGTAGGCCGTGCGCCCCGAGCCGCTCCCGTGCGCCCGCGATCACCTCGCGCACCTGGGACACGGTCGCCGACACCGCCGAGAGCTCCTCGAATTCCGCACCGGTCGTGTTCGCGATCACACGGGCAAGCGTCGTCTTCCCGCTCCCGGGCGGCCCGTAGAGGATCGACGAGCCGACGCGGTCCTCGGCGATCGCGAGCCGGAGGGCCGACTGCTCGCCGAGGACCTGCTCCTGGCCCACGAACTCCTCGAGCCGCTGCGGCCGCATTCGGAGCGCGAGCGGCGCGGTCTCCGGCAGCCGTTCGTTGGCCGCATCTGAGAACAGATCGCCCACGGCCACCGAAGTATGCTGCTCGCGAAGCGGCAAGGAGGGCATGAGATGGCGTTTGAAGAGCTGAAGGCGAAGCAGAGCATGATGTGGGGCACCGGGCCCTACCAGAACGTGACCGACACGATCACCGACATCCACGAACGCGTCGTCGATCGACTCGCACCCACCGAAGGCGTCAGCTGGCTTGATCTCGCATGCGGCACCGGGGCGGTCGCCGAGCGCGCCGCCGAGGCAGGCGCCGACGTCACCGGCGTCGACCTCGCGCCGGCACTGATCGAGACCGCGAAGGAGCGTGCGAGCGAGCGAGGCCTCGAGATCGAGTACCGCGTCGGCGATTCTGAGAACCTCCAGTTCGACGACGGCGCCTTCGAGGTCGTTTCCTCGACCTGTGGAGTGATGTTCTCGCCCGACCACGAGGCGAGCGCCCGTGAGCTGACCCGTGTCGTGAAGCCCGGGGGCCGGATCGGGCTCGCGAACTGGACTCCCGCCGAGAGGGGCCTCGCCGCGATCTTCCGGATCATGAGACCCTTTCAACCCACGCCGCCGGAAGGCGCCGGCTATCCGTTCGACTGGGGCGACGAGCAGCACGTGAACGATCTCCTGGGGGATGCTTTCGAGCTCGAGCTCGAACGCAACATCTCGCCGCTTCGTCTCCCGAACGGCGAGGCGTACTGGGAGCTGTTCGTCACGAGCTACGGGCCGACGCGCTCGCTCTCGGAGTCCCTCGACGACGAACGCCGCGAGGAGTTGCACCGCTCCTGGGTCGACTTCGCGGACACCGAGCTGGCGGACAACGGCGAGATCGAGCACGCACGGGAGTGGCTGTTCGTGTATGGGACTCGCCGCTGAGCGCGACCGTCTCGCTCCGCGACGAGGTGGCGACGCTCCTCTCGGAGCTGATCCGCCTCGACACCGTCAACCCGCCGGGGAACGAGACCCGCGCGGCGGAGCACCTGCGCGGTTACCTCGAGGCGAACGGGGTCAGCTGCGAGCTCTACGCGAAGGTTCCCGAGCGCGCGAATCTCGTCGCCCGCATCCCGGGCACCGGCGACGGGCCGCGGCTTGCCCTGCTCTCGCACACGGACACCGTGCTCGCCGATCCCGCCGAATGGGAGCTCGATCCCTGGTCCGGCGAGCTCCGCGGCGGCGAGATCTGGGGTCGCGGCGCGCTCGACATGAAGGGCCAGGTGGCCGCGAGCGCGGTTGGGATGGCGTCGCTCGCCCGCGAGGGCTTCCAGCCGAAGGGCGACGTGATCTTCATCGCCGCAGCGGACGAGGAGGTCGGCGTCGACTTCGGGCTCGCCTGGCTCTGCCGGGAGCATCCCGACGCGGTACGCGCCGAGTACTCGCTGAACGAGGGCGCGGGCGACCGGATCGAGCTGGCCGGCAGGCCGTTCTACCTCGCGTCGACGGCCGAGAAGATGAGCTCGCCGTTCGTGCTGCGTGTGCGCGGGCGGAGCGGGCACGCGTCGATGCCGTCGATCGCGGACAACGCGCTCGTCAAGGCGGCGAAGCTGATCGAGCAGCTCGGCGAGTTCAAGCCCGAGCCTCGGCTCGAGCCCGAGGTGTCCGCGCTCTTCGAGGCGGCGGTCGGCGCACCGCCGGAGGACGCGAATCAGGTGCTCGAAGCCGCGCGAATGGTCGATCCGATCGCCGTCGAGCTCGTCGAGCCGCTCCTCGGGATGACCGTCTCGCCGACCATGGCCACCGCCTCGCAGAAGCGGAACGTGATTCCCGCGCTCTGCGAGGTGACGGTCGACTGCCGGCTGCTCCCGGGCCAGCCGCAGTCCGAGGCCGAGGAAGTGATCCGCGGGCTGCTCGGCGTGGGCGATTACGAGCTCGAGTGGCTCGAGGGGCAGGGCGGGACGCGCTCGCCGATGGAAGGGCCGCTCTGGGATGCGATCGCGGGCTGGGTCGCCGAGACCGAGCCGGAGGCGGCCGTTGCTCCGATCTGCCTCGCCGGCTTCACGGACAGCCACTGGATGCGCGATGCGTTCGGGACGGTCGCGTACGGCTTCTTCCCGCTGCGCTTCATGGACGCGCAGCTCGCGACGCGGCTCGTCCACTCGGCCAACGAGCGGGCGAGCGTGGACGACCTGGAGCTGGGCGTCGAGTTCCTGCGCTATGCGGCCCGGGCGATGAACTAGCCGCTACGCTCAGAGACATGGCCGAAGAACCGATCCGCCTGGGCGGGATGGCGCTCACGAACGGCGTGCTCGTGCACGGGCCGAGCTCGTGGGCCTGCGCGATCCGCCTGCCCGACGGCCGGCTCGAGGTCGCGGCCGAGCTCAAGCGCTACCGCGCGTCCGAGGTCACGAACCCGCTCTTTCGCGGCCCGGCCCGGCTCGCGGAGGCGATCTCGCTCCTCCCGCGCGCGCGCCGCCGGCTCCCCGGCGCGAAGCTCCCGTTCGAGCGGCCGCGTGTGCTGACGGCGATGATCGCCGGCGCCGCCGTCACCCAGATCGCCCGTGGCTCGAAGAGCCTGTCGCCCGCCGCGCGCGAGATCGTCGCCGCGATCGCGTCCCTCGCTCCCGCTGCTGTCGCGCTGCGCAGCTCCGAGCTCGCCGCCTACCACGGCGCGGAGCACATCGCGATCGGCACGTACGAGCACGGTGAGGCCCGCGACAAGGAGCACGAGCGCTGCGGCTCGCACCTCGTCGGCCCGCTGCTCGGCACGCTCATGATCGGCAACATCCTCGCTTCGCGGGCACCGCGCCAGTTCCGGCTCGCGGCACGCGGTCTGGCGTCGCTCGCCGCGGTCGCCGTCGCGACGGAGATCTTTTCGTGGATGGTGCGCAACCCCGAGCATCCGCTCTCGAAGGCGCTCGCCAAGCCCGGGCACGAGCTCCAGCATCGGCTGGCGACGGCCGAGCCGACCCCGCAGCAGCTCCAGGTCGCGGAGGCGGCCCTCGCCGCGTGCCTCGAGCTCGAGAATGGCGACTCGCACTAGAGAAGGGCGCCTCGATCCCGAGGTCTTCGACCTGCCGGTCGAGCAGATGCGCGCCGGCTACTACACGGACGCCTATTTCAACCACGCGCGCGGCGCGCTGCTCGAGGACGGGCGCCATCCACGCGTCGTCATGCAGGTCTTCCAGAAGAACCGCTCGTACCTGGGCGGGATGGACGAGGCGATCGCGATCCTCAAGCTCTGCTCGCACGACTGGGATCAGCTGACCGTCCATGCGCTCTACGACGGAGACCTGATCGAGCCGTTCGAGCCGGTCCTGCACATCGAGAGCGACTACACGCTTTTCGCGCACCTGGAGACGGTTTACCTCGGCGTGCTCGCGCGCAGAACGCTGATCACGACGAACGTCGTCCGCGTCCTCGAGGCCGCGCGGGGCAAGCAGATCATCTTCATGCCGGCGCGTCACGACCATCATCGCGTCCAGACCGGCGACGGCTACGCGGCGTACGTCGCGGGCCAGATCGTCGGCGCCCCGATCGGCGTGACCACGGACGAGCAGGCGTCCTGGTGGGGCGGCAAGGGCGTCGGCACGGTGCCGCACTCGCTGATCGCGGCGTACGGCGGCAACACGGTGCTGGCGGCGACGAAGTTCGCGGAGTGGGCGCCGGAGGACCTGAACGTGACCGTGCTCGTCGACTTCGAGAACAACTCCGTCGAGACGGCGCTCGCGGTTGCGCGGGAGCTCGGACAGCGGCTCTGGGGCGTCCGCCTCGACACGTCCGAGAATCTCGTCGACAGGTCGCTCTGGAACGAGCTGGGCCACTTCAGGCCGACCGGCGTCAACGAGCGGCTCGTGCGCAAGGTGCGCGACGCGCTCGACGCGGACGGCTTCGAGCACGTGAAGATCGTCGTCTCCGGCGGCTTCACGGTCGAGAAGATCGAGGCGTTCGAGCAGGCGGGCGTGCCGGTCGACGCCTACGGCATCGGGTCGTCGCTGATCCGCGGGCAGAACGACTTCACAGCGGACGTCGTGATGACGGACGGCCGCCCGTCCGCGAAGGTCGGCCGGACGTTCCGCGCCAATCCGCGCCTCGAGCTCGTCGACTAGCCCTTACCCAACCGACTTAGTAACACTGTGTTACGAAGTGGGTTCGGCCACGGATGCTGCTCGTGCGCCGATACCGGGCCACTGCGCGAGCGGCGTGGTCGAGCGGACCACGTGCATGCCGGCCGCGGCGAAGCGCTCGAACACTGCATCCGCCTCGTCCGTGTAGTCGACGGCCCCCGGGACGACCACCGGCGACGTGCAGTCCTCCAGCAGGTAGACGCGCTCGGCGAGCCGCTGCACTTCGTCGTCGCCGGCGAGCAGGTCGTCGATCGTCCAGGCCACGCAGTGGCTTTTCGCCTGACCCGCGACGACGACCGCGTCGTAGCCGAGGAGCTCCTCGATCAGCTGCTCGTTGCGGCGCCCGAGCTCCTCTCCGTCGGGGCCGCGAGTCACCTCCGAGCCGAGGATCGAGTAGTGCTCGGTGAGCGTCTCCTCGCCCTTGACCTGGAAGGACGGCTGCGTCTCGCGTGCGGCGCCGTGGAAGAAGAACGCCTCCTCGACCGCCGAGACGAGCGCGTGACCGATGCCGCCGAGGAGCGCGTGGTAGGGCCAGATCGTCAGCTCGTACTTCCCGCCCTCGGCGAGGGCGCGCGTGTAGTGCACGAGCTGCCGCTCCGCGTAGTCGCGCTCGATCCCGAGGCTCGTGCACACGGCCGGGTTGACGCGCCAGCGGCCCGACTCGACGTCCTCGGCCGAGATGAGCGTGTAGGGCTCCGGATGGTCGCCGTGCTCGTCGACGAGCCAGACCGCGTGGAAGATCTGCAGCGGCCGGTGCGTGTCGAGGCTGGCGACGATCCGCGTGATCGCTCCGAGGTTCCGGTAGACGAACTCGCAGAGGCGCCGGTTGTCGTCGACCGCGCCCGTCCCCGACCGGCCGCCGACGAAGAGCTCGAAGTCGGGGATGCAGAACGTGTTCTGGACGTCGACGGCGAGCAGGCCGATGCGGAGCTCATCCTCGGAGGCCGGACGTATCCCCTGCTCCTCGGCCCAGAGTCGAGCGTCTCGAGCGCGCTCCTCGTACGGCACGCGCCAGACCTCTCCGACTCGCTCCGGCCGGTGGAAGCCGGGCACGGGCAACTCGCGCATCGGTCCGAGTCTAGTCCCGTGCTTCAGGTTCGCCGCCTGGCTGCCGATGAGCAACCCGCATGCCGAGCATCGGTCACCTGTTGACCCAGATCGGAGCCGTTGCCTTGATCTGGTTGCCGCTCCTGATGTTCGGCCTGATCATCTATCTGCTGTGGCGCACCCTCCAGGTGATGCCACGGGTGCAGCCGAAGCACGCCCAGGCCACCTCGAGGTCGTCGGTCACCTGGGACGAGGTCGCGGGCCTCGAGGAGGCGCGGGACGAGATGCAGGAGATCGTCGACTTCCTGCGCGACTCGAAGCGGTTCGCGAAGCTCGGGGCGCGCGTGCCGAAAGGCATCCTGCTGTACGGACCGCCCGGAACCGGCAAGACGCTGCTTGCCAAGGCGGTGGCCCAGGAGTCGGGCGCGAACTTCTACTCGCAGAGCGCGTCGGCCTTCGTCGAGATGTTCGCCGGGCTCGGCGCTGCCCGCATCCGCAAGCTGTTCGAGCAGGCGCGGAAGGATGCGCCGGCGATCGTCTTCATCGACGAGCTCGACGCCGTCGGCGCCGCGCGCAGCGGGCACGGCTTCAACCGCGAGCAGGACCAGACGCTGAACCAGCTGCTCGTCGAGCTGGACGGCTTCAACAATCGCGAACAGGTGATCGTGATGGCCGCCTCGAACCGCCTCCAGGACCTCGACCCCGCGCTGCTTCGCCCCGGACGCTTCGACCGCCAGATCCTCGTCTCGCCTCCCGATCTCGCGGGGCGCGAGGCAATCCTCCAGGTGCACACCCGCGGGAAGCCCCTCGCTTCCGACGTCGACCTCGCCGTGGTCGCACGCCAGACGGCCGGCCTGACGGGCGCCGACCTCGCCAACATCGCGAACGAAGCGGCCATCTTCGCCGGTCGAGAGAACCAGCAGTACATCCACCACATCCACTTCGACAACGCGATGGAGCGCGTCATCGCCGGCCTGCAGCAGCGCCGCGTGATGAGTGAGAAGGAGAAGCGGATCCTCGCCTACCACGAGGGTGGCCACGCGCTCATGTCCCACCTCATGGGCGAGACCTTCCCGGTGCACAAGGCGACGATCGTCCCTCGGGGAGAGGCCCTCGGGTACACGTTCAACCTCCCGGAGGAGGACCGCTATCTCCACACACGCGAGGAGTTCATCGACTGGATGAAGATCGCGCTCGCAGGCCGCGCCGCGGAGCAGGTCGTCTTCGGGCGGGTCACGAACGGCGCCGCGAACGACCTCGAGAAGGTGACGGAGCTCGCGCGTTCGATGGTGTTCGAGTACGGCATGTCCGAGGGAGTCGTCTCGCGGACGATGCGCGCCGACAACTACGCGCTCTCCGAGGAGACGAAGCGCGTCCGCGACCAGGAGCAGGCGCGCCTTACCGACGACGCCTACGCGGAGGCCGTGCGGCTGATCACGAAGCACCGTGTGGCACTCGATCGGCTCGCCCAGGCGCTGCTCGAGAAGGAGACGCTCGTCCGCGACGAGATGATGGCGATGCTCTCCGACGTCGAGCCGGAGTCGCGCGCGAGCGAGACCGTGGGCCGGGTCGTCCCGCTCTCACGCGTCGAGGTCGTCCCCGACGGGGGAGCGCCCGGCAGCGGATAGCATCCTCTTCGCGTGCAGGCGAAGGGGATTCACCATCTCGGAGTCGCCGTCGAGGACCTCGACGAGGCGGTCGACACGTACCGGCGGCTGTTCGGAGCCGAGGTCGAGGGCCGTGACACGCTCGAGTCGCAGGGCGTCGAGGCGGCGGCCGTTCGGCTGGGTGAGAGCCGCGTCGAGCTGCTCGCGCCACTGGGAGAGGACACTCCGGTGGGCAGGTTCCTCGCCAGGCGCGGCCCCGGGATGCACCACGTCGCCTACGCCGTCGACGATCTGCCACGTGGACTCGCCGACCTGGCGGGACAGGGTGTGCACGTGATCGACGACGTCCCGCGCCCCGGTCTCTTCGGCATGCAGGTCGCTTTCGTGCATCCTGAGTCCGTGCACGGAGTTCTCGCAGAGCTGGTGAGCGTTGGCTGAGCAGGACCGGATCCGGATCGAGATCGGCTTCGACGGCGGCCAGGTGATGAGCGCGCACGTCCAGACGTCGATCGCGGACGAGCTGGAGAAGTCGCTCGACGGCGCATCCGGCGGCACGGCCCAGATCGAGGCCGAGGACGGCCGGTACACGATCTCGCTCGCGCGGGTCGTCTACGTCAAGCGGTATTCGCGCGAAGGCCGCGTCGGCTTCAGCGGCGGCTAGCCAGCCGGGTTCTGTTCGGCTTCGAGAGAACGCGGAGACCGCCGGAACTCTCGGTAAGACGGAAGGCGCCGTGAAGTCGCTGCAGCAACGAGCGCGCGCCTCGCTCGAGAGACACCTCGTGCGCCCGTAGTACCGTCTCGGCGATGCCGCTCGATGTCGGGATCGTCGGCCTGCCCGGGGCCGGGAAGACGACGCTCTTCAGCGCGCTGACGGGCGTCTCGCAGACCGCCTATGGGCAGGAGCACGTCGGCGTCGCGCCGATTCCGGACGAGCGGTTGGAACCGATCGCCGAAGTCGAGGGCTCGGCCAAGACGACGCCGGCCACGGTCAGGCTCGTCGACCCGCCCGGCCTGAGCGCGGCCGTTCTCGGTGAGCTGCGGAAGGCCGATGCGCTGCTCGCCGTCCTCCGTGGATTCGGCCCGGACGCGGATCCTGCCCACGACCTGGAGACGATCGGGCTCGAGCTCGTCGTCGCCGACCGCGACCACGTGGAGAAGCGCCTCGCGCGCGTGCGAACGATGGCGAAGTCCGGTGACGCGCGGATCCGCGACGAAGCGGCGGAGCTGGAGCGTCTCCTCGCGCACGTCGAGGAGGGCCGGCCGCTGAGCGCGTACGAGCGCGAGCTGCCGCCCGAGCTCGCGCCGCTGACGACGAAGCCGATCGTGCAGGTCGTCAACGGCGCCGGCGGGATCGACCTCAAGCTGGAGGCCGAGCTGGCCGAGCTCTCGCCCGACGAGGCGGCCGAGTTCCGCGATGGCCCCGGCGGCTTCGAGCAGGTGCTCTCGAGCCTCTTCGAGACGGCCGGCCTGCTCACGTTCTTCACGGGTGGCGACAAGGAGACGCGGGCGTGGACGCTCGGGCAGGGACTCACCGCGCTGGATGCTGCGGCGACGATCCACACTGACATCGCGCGTGGGTTCATCCGCTGCGAGGTGATCTCGTGGCGCGACCTCGTCGAGGCGGGGAGTCGCGCCGAGGCCGCCCGCCGCGGCCGGCAGCGGCTCGAGGGGAAGGACTACGTCGTCGCCGACGGAGACATTCTCAACATCCGCTTCAACGTCTAGCAGCAGCCGCAGTCGCAGCCCGGGCCGCAGTCGCAATTGCAAGCGCAGCTCTTCACGATGCCTCCTTCCATTGATGATTATCGATGTAACGTCTAGCTGTTACATTGATGCTTGTCAATGAAGAAGCTCGCGACGATCACCTGCTGCGCCCCCGGCGCTCCGCCGCTCAAGCCGAAGGAGTTCGAGAGCCTGTCGGCGCGCTTCAAGGCGCTCGCCGACCCGACGCGGCTCGCGATCGTCAACCGTCTCGCATCCCGCGACGAGGCCTGCGTGTGCGAGTTCGACTCGCTCGGGCTCTCGCAGCCCACGATCTCGCACCATCTCAAGGTGCTGCGCGAGGCCGGCCTGATCGAGGTCTCCCGGAAGCGGAAGACGTTCTCGTTCTACCGGCTCGTGCCCGAGGCGGTCGAAGCCCTCGCGTTCGCACTCGGAGGCTCGCCGCAGCCCGAGTTCGTGCTTGCTACGGCCGAGGCCACCGTTGCCCGCTGAGAGGGTCCTCTTCGTCTGCATCGGGAATGCGGGCCGCTCGCAGATGGCACAGGCCTTCGCCGAGCGCGCGGGGCTCGACGTGAGGTCGGCCGGCTCTCACGCAGAGGCTCACCTCCATCCCGAGGTGGTCGAGGCGATGAGCGAGCTCGGGTTCGACCTCAGCGGGCGCGTCCCGCACCAGCTGGCCGACGAGGACGTCGAGTGGGCGGACCTCGTCGTGACGATGGGCTGCGGAGACGCGTGTCCGGTGCTGCCCGGCAAGCGCTACCTCGACTGGAAGATTCTCGACCCGATGGGGCTGCGAATCGAGATCGTGCGCGAGATCCGCGACGAGATCGCCGGTCTCGTCGACGAGCTGGCTACTTCTGCGGCACCGGCCGAGTAGCGGCGACCGCGTCGAGCTGGTTCGCGTGGTAGAGCACCGAGGCCTCGGCCGTGCGCGCGGCGCGCGCGTCGTGGTGCGAGCCGACCGCGTGTAAGAGCTCCGCTCTGACTCCGGCCTCGAGCGGCGCTGCCCGCTCCTCGATCATGCGTAGCCCCAGGTGGACGTGCCCGAGTAGGCGGCCCTCCTCGGTCGGCTTGAAGGCAGGTCCGCGCGTCAGCTCGGCCGTCCGACCGACGTCGTGGAGGAGCGCCGCCGCGAGAAGCAGGTCGGCACGCAGCCTCGGATGGAGCTGCGCCACCTCGCGGCAGATCGTCGCGACTCCGACCGTGTGCTCGAGCAGGCCGCCCGCGTAGCCGTGATGGCCGTCGACGGTCGCGGGCAGCGCGCGCAGCCGACCCCGCAGCGCGTCGTCGCCGACGAAGCGTCCGACGGCCGCCTTCAGACCGGCATGCGAGATCTCGCCCGCCAGGAACTCGAGAAAGCCCTCGAGCTCGTCTCCGTCGCGGCGCAGCCCCGGCGCGAGCGTCTCCGGATCGAGGTCCTCGACCGGCTCGAGCGAGCGGACCTCGAGCTGCAGCCGGTCGCGAAAGCGGTCGACCCGTCCCAGCACGCGCACCGCGTCGCCCTCGGCGAACCGGGTGTCGAGCAGGTCGACGTCGCTCCAGACGCGCGCCTGGATCCGTCCGCTGGGGTCGACGAGCTCGAGCGCGAGGTAGGAAGCGCCCCCGCGCGTGCGCAGCCGCTCCTTCTTCGCGACCGCGTAGACGCCCTCGACGACGCGGTCCTGCTCGAGCTCTGCGATCGCTGACACGTCTCGAGTCTAGGTCCGGAAACGGATGGTACGGTGGCTTGGAATGGCCGAGATCAAGCCGTTTCGGGCGCTTCGGTACGACACCGGCCGGGCCGGTCCGCTCGAGGATCTCGTCGCGCCTCCCTACGACGTGATCGGCCCCGCCGAGCGCGAGCAGTACCTCGCGCAGAGCCCGTACAACGTCGTGCATCTGACGCTGCCCGACTCCGAGGAGGAAGCCGGCCGCGACCTGCGCTCGTGGCGCGAGAACGGCGTTCTCACGGCCGAGGAGCCGGCATTCTGGGCGCTGTCGCAGGACTACGTCGGGCCCGACGGGGTCGCGCGCACGCGCACCGGTGTCGTCGTCTCGCTCAGGATCGAGCCTTACGAGAGCGGAGTCGTCATGCCGCACGAGCGGACGCATAGCGGACCGAAGGAGGGGCGGCTGCGCATCCTGCACGCGACGCAGACGCAGCTCGAGCCGATCTTCCTCCTGTACGAGGGACAGGCCCCGTTCGCGGTTCCCGACCGGCCGCCGGAGCTCGAGGTCGAAGGCGCACGGCTCTGGCGGCTCGACGACGGCGGCATCGGCGACGCGTTCGCCGACCGGCGGCTCCTGATCGCCGACGGCCACCATCGCTACGAGACCGCGCTCGCCTACCACGAGGAGGTCGGAACCGCGGCCAGCGGGCACATGATGGTCGTGCTCGTCAGCCTCGAGGATCCCGGCCTCACGATCTTCCCGACCCATCGGGTTTTCTCGCAGAGACCCGACCCGGCTTTCTTGGCCTTGGGCCACGATGTGCGACCCAGTCCAAGAGAAGCTCTCGAGAAACTCAATTCACTTCCGTACGGCAACGCAGCTGCCGTTCTCTATGAAAAGGGGAATACGGAGCTGGTGGTTGACGGTGCTGGGCTCGACGTGCAGCTCGTCGACAGGCTCGGCCAGGAGGGTCTGAGCTACACGGCCGACTGGCGCGAGGCGGTGCGCGCCGTCGACGAGGGCGAGGCGGCGGTCGCGGTGCTCATGCGCCCGACCCGGATCGAGGACGTCTTCGAGGTCGCGGCGCGCGGCGAGACGATGCCGCAGAAGAGCACGTACTTCTATCCGAAGCTCGTCTCGGGGCTGCTCTTCCACCCCCTCGACGCGTGAACCCCTGGCTCGAGCTCTGTCGCGCGGCCGTCGGCGACGTGCAGCAGGTACTCGACGGCATGCCGAGCCGCTACGAGCGCGAGCCTGTCGTGGGCGCCGGCAAGGGCGGCGACGATACGACAGCCGTCGACGCCGCTGCCGAGGCGGCGATCATCGCGCGGCTCGAGCAGCTGCATGCCGATGAGGGGCTCGAATTCCACCTCGTCTCGGAGGAGCTCGGCGAGCGCACATACGGGCTGTCCCCGATGACGCACGTGGTCGTCGACCCGATCGACGGCTCGCTGAACGCGAAGCGGAACATCCCGTTCTTCTCGGTGTCGATCGCGGTCGCCGAGGGGCCGACGATGAAGGACGTCGTCTTCGGCTTCGTCCACGACTTCGGCAGCGGCGAGGAGTGGACGGCGACGAGAGGCGAGGGCGCCTGGCTGAACGGCGAACGGCTGGGCGCGGTTCCGCCGAAGGAGAAGATCGAGGTGCTAGCGCTCGAGGCGACCGTCGCCGCCTCGATCGCGGACAAGGCCGTCGCGTTCGCCCCGCTCGCGCACCGCCTGCGGGTCATGGGCTCGCTGGCCCTTTCGCTCTGCTACCTCGCCGCGGGCCGGGTCGACGCGGTCTGCTCGCTCAAGGAGGCCCGCGCGGTCGACATCGCTGCGGCACAGCTCCTGCTGCACGAGGTCGGACTGCCGATCATCTTCGTCGACGCCGGCCCGTTCGGAGAAGGGCCGCTCGACACGGCAGCGCGCTCGCCGGTGGCCGCAGCCGCGACGCAGGAGCTCTGCGAGCAGCTCGCGCACATCATTGCCACTTGAGCTTTTCTTCACATTTCAGAGGGAAAATCACCAGCGTGAGCCCGCGAATAGCGTGGATCTCGATCGCCTTCGTCGTTGCGCTTGCGGCGGTTGCGGTTGCGGCCGCCGAGCCGATCCCGCGCTGGATAGGTAGCTGGGCCGACGGAAAGCACGTTTGGACGACGCGGGACGCGGACTCCTGGGCGCAGGGTGACCCTCTCTGCGACGCGAACCTGTGCGGGACCGAGAATGGAGGCGCAACGTGGCACCCGCTGTTGCGCGCACAGGACGGCCACTTCCAGCGGGTCGTGCGCACGTCGGCGACGGCGGGCGTCGTTCGGGCCGTGGTCAACCGGCCTCTCTCGTCGGACCCGTACTGGACTCCGGACGCCGGCCGCCATTGGTTCCGGACGTCCCGCATCGGTGGGACGCTCACCGGCGGGATCGGGAGCTTCCAGCTCGGAGGCAACGGGCGCTACCTCTACTGGCACCGAGGCGGGAAGGTGCTCTATCGGGTCGTTCCGTGGCCTCCGCGTGGAACGCCCGAATGCTCGGGCGGCGAGTGGAGACTCGATCTCACGGCGGGCGGAACGCCTCCACCAGGTTCCTGGGGGGCGATCTGTTTCGGGCCAGCGATCGATGCCGGGCTGCGCGACGTCGCGGCGGTGAGGCTGACCACGGGCGCGTTTCCGTTGACCTCCGATCTGGTCTCCATCCGCAGGGGCGTCGCGTCTCTTCTCTATCCCGTGGTGCGCCGACGGCCCAAGCTGCTTGTCATGCAGAGCGGGGCGAGTCGGGTTCTGCGTCTTCCACGCCCGCCCGCTTGGCGCAGGACGAAGGGGTTGAAGGGCTACCGCCTGCACCAGCTCGGATGGCCAAATCTCGGGATCAGCGCCGAGGCGCTCGGCCCAACACCGCTGAGGACGGACACGATCGGCTGCGTGATCTGGCGCTCCCGAAACGGTGGCCGCTCGTGGGCTGTTCATACAGTCGACTTCAACACCGCCCCGTTTCCCTACTGCAAGTAGGTACGCTCGGAGCGTGGAGCAACCTTCCCGCGAGCAGATCACCGAGGCGCTCGGCAAGGTCATCGACCCTGAGCTGAAACGGCCCGTCACCGAGCTCGACATGGTGCGCGAGGTGCGCGTCGAGGGCGGTCACGTGGCCGTGACGATCGCGCTGACGGTCGCCGGCTGTCCGCTTCGCGACAGCTTCGAGAACCAGGTGCGCGAGCACGTCCTGCCGCTTCCGGGAGTCGAGTCGGTCTCGCTCGAGTTCGACGTGATGAGCCCCGACGAGCGCGCCAAGCTGACGCAGCGCCTGCGCGGCGGAGTCACCGGTCGCTCGAAGGGCATCTCGGTCGACGCCTCGACGAGGGTGCTCGCGATCGCAAGCGGGAAAGGCGGAGTCGGCAAGTCGACGCTGTCCGTCAACCTCGCGGCCGCGTTCGATCGGCTCGGCCAGCGGACGGGGATCCTCGACGCCGACGTCTACGGGCACTCGATCCCGCTCATGCTGGGCGTCACGCAGCGCCCGGTCGTCGTGGACAAGATGATCGTGCCGCCGGTCCGCGGCAACCTGAAGCTGATGTCGATCGGCTTCTTCCTCGAGGAGAACTCGCCGGTCATGTGGCGCGGCCCGATGCTGCACCGCGCGCTCGAGCAGTTTCTCTCCGACGTGCACTGGGGCGAGCTCGACACGCTCGTCGTCGACATGCCGCCCGGGACCGGCGACGTCGCGATCTCACTCGGACAGCTCCTCCCACGCGCAGAGGTCGTCGTCGTCACCACGCCGCAGCCCGCGGCGCAGCAGGTCGCGGTCCGCGCGGCGCAGATGGCGCAGAAGACCGGCATGCGCCTGATCGGAGCGCTCGAGAACATGTCGCACCTCGTCGGCACCGGCGAGGAGCTGTTCGGTTCCGGCGGCGGGGACGAGCTCGCCGCGGCGATCGACGCCCCGCTCCTCGGCCGGATCCCGCTCGATCCACGCCTGCGCGAGCAGGCCGACCTGGGCGAGCCGCTCGTCTGGGCCGAGCCGGAGAACGAGACCGCGCGGGCGATCTACGAGGCCGCAGAGGCGATCGTCGCAGCCGCGCGCGAGCCGGGCACGGTCAAGAAGCCGCTCCCGCTCGCGACCTAGAGACGCGAAGGGGCGCGCAGCGCCTGTGCGCGAAGCGGACCAGTGGAGGGGGTCTGGGGGAACCGGGAGGTTCCCCCAGGGGCCTCCACGCAGCGCTGGCTAGCAGCCGCCGCGGTAGATCAGAGCGGAGTTGTCCGGCGCAACGGGCGCGTTCGCGCCGAGCTCTCCGGACAATGTGTTGCCGATCACCGTCGCCGACCAGTTGCCGAGCAGGCGGGCCCAGTCGGCCCGGACCTCTCCCGTAGCGAGGCCGTCGAGATGGTTGCCGTTGTCGATGACGGCTGAGAGACGTGCGTTCGACCTCGGACGGCGACCCTTCCCGGGCTTCATCTGAGCCGTCGCGGTCGTCCGCCAGGTACCCGAGGCCCAACCGTCCCCGGTGGTCTCGTTCACGACTGTGCGCGTCGAGATGACGAGGGTGCCGGAGAGCCGGGGCTCTGCGCTCGTCGAGGTTCCGCGCCAGACCGCGTTCGTGATCCGGAATGTATTGCCGCCCTGCGTGCACGTGCGGCTGTGCGACCGGACCTGATCCGCGGAGAATGCTGCGGAGACATCCGCTGTCTGTGGATGTGGCTGCACGGCCGCCGCGACTCCCACGAGCGCGAGCAGGCCGAGTGCCGCGAGCCAGAACAGGTGCTTCTTACGGCGCATGCCGATCGTTCCCCCTTTCGCTGGTCCTCGGACGATCCCGCGTCGCCGTGAAGACTTCGCGTGTTCCTGGTAAAGGTTTTGTGAGGAAGGGCGCCTCGCGACGCCCCTCCTCGTCGAAAACGGTCCTGAAGTCGTGGATGATCCTGACGGTGGCTGACGGGATGAGCAAGCGCGGCGAGGTGCTCGAGACTCTGCGCGGGCTGGGGTACGGCGACGACGATGCGAACACGCTCGCCGACCACTTCCTCGACGCGGAGGCGCGCGGCAAGCGCGGGCACGGCCTCACTCGTGTCGAGTGGCTGACGACGCTGACCGACCTCGACCCCGCCGCGCGTCCCGAGCGCGTGCTCGCCGAGCCCGGGTTCGAGCGCTGGGACGGGCGCGGCGCGCTCGGGTATCTGACGCTGGCCGCGATCTGCCGCGCTCAGCTCGAGGATCCGCCCGCACACGCCCGCGTGATCGTGGCCACGCGCTGTTTCCCGACCGGCACGCTCGGCTACTGGGTGCGCAAGCTGGCCGACGGTGGGCTCGTGGCGGCTCTGACCGCAACCTCGCCTGCGCGGCTGGGCCATCCCGACGGCGGTCCGCCGCTCACCGGGACGAATCCGCTTGCGATCGGGATCCCGAGCTCGGACAGAAGGCCGATCGTCTCGGACGTCTCGATGGGGGCGGTGACCTACGGCGACGTGCTCGCGGGCGCGGCGACGAACGACGAGCTCGTCCCGTTCGGCGGCGAGCACGCGCACAAGGCGTTCGCGCTCGCGGTCGGGCTCCAGCTCTTCGTCGACGCGCTGATCGGAGACGGCTTCGGCGCGGTTCTGCTCGTCGCGCGGCCGGAGGCCGACCCGGTGCCGGCGCTACGAGCCCGCGCCAGTGGTGTCCGCCTGCCCGGTGATCGCTGAGAACTCCGGGTCGTCGCGGATCGCGTCGAAGTCGGGGTCGGCGACGGCGTTCTCCTTGAATCGCTCCTCGGCCTCCACGCACTGGCGGAGATGCTTCAGCGCCGAATCCGTCCGGCCCAGGCGGCTCTCGGCGCAGGCGAGGTTGTAGAGGAAGCCCGCGTCGCCGGGCCGCTCGGTCAGGAACTGCTCGTACGTCTCGGCGGCCTTGTCGTAGTCCTCGTTCCCGAAGTGGACGAGCCCCTCCGCGTTGCGTTCCCAAGGAGACGGGCTGAACGCCTCGCCGGGCTTGCCGCCGACGATAACGACCGTTGTCCCGGCCTCCTCGGCGATCGCGGTCCGCTGCGCGGCGGGGTCGCGGACGAAGACGAACGTGCCCGCGGGCGCGTCGACCTCGTCGCCGTTGACCGTGAAGGTCGCGCGGCCGCTCGACACGAAGTAGAGCTCCTCGTGCCGACCCGCCCGCTCGCCCAGCTCGTCGTGGTCCTCGATGATCCTGATCCCCTGCTGTTGGGCGATGTACGCGTTGACGCCGAACGCCTGGATGTCGAAGTGCTTCCGCACCATCGCCCAGGACGGCCCGCCGCCGAGCCTGAACGCGAGATCGTCGACGCTCGCGGTCCCGCTCATGCCGGGAACTCCGGGTCGTCGCGGAGCCAGTCGAAGTCGCTGTCCTTGGCCGCGTAGTCCTTCGCCTGCGGGTCGAGCTCGATCGCGCGCCGGAGATGCTCGATCGCGGCATCGCGGTTCTTCGTCAGTGCCTCGAGGCAGGCCGCGTTGTAGTGCCCCTGCCATGCTTCGGGATGCGCGGCGAGGACCGTGGCCATCTGGTCGCGGGCTCCGGCTTCGTCCCCGCTCCTGTAGAGCCCGAACACGACGAAGATTTCCTCCCACGCCGAGATCTCGTGCGGGACGCCTGGCTTCGCGCCGATCGCAAGAATCGTAGTCTTCGGCTCCGTCGCGACGGCGCCGCGCTTCGTGCCCGGCTCTGCGTGGATGAAGGTCCCGGCCGGCGCGTCGATCTCCTCGTCGTCGAGGACGAATGTCGCGCGGCCGCTGGCGACGAAGTACAGCTCCTCGTGGCCGTCCTTCTCGTAGTGCTCCTCGACCACGCGCTCGTCGCCTCGCTCGGCCGTGTACGCGTTCGTGCCGAAGGCGGTGATCCCGAGCCGCCGGCGAACCGGGCGCCAAAGGAGTCCCTCGTCGTCGACTGGGAAGCGGTCGAGCTCGTCGAGGTGGACGACTTCGTACGCCTTCTCGCTCATTTGCGGCTCCTCAATGCCTCTAGGACGACGGGGTCGATCTCCTCGACACCGTCAACGCGGTCCTCGAGGTTCTCCTTCCCCGTCCAGCGCGTGAACGACTCCTCGAGCTCGCCCTCGTAGCCGAGCTTGGCGAGGCGCTCCCGAAGCTCCGCGGCCAGCTCGTCGTCGACGTGCAGCCACTTCTCGCGGGGCGTCGTTCCGAAGATCTCGTCGTGCAGCGTGTAGACCCGGCGCAGCTCCTCGATCGGGCGCTCGTGGTCCTCGACGCGGAGCTCGACGACGACGTCCGACATGCCCGCGTAGCCGCCGTCGCGCTGGACCACGAGGAGCGCCGAGGACTGCTGACCCCGGCTGTCGCCTCCCGCGGCCTGCGCGGCAGCGAGGCAGTCGATCAGACGGCTTGCGAGCGGGCCGGAGCTCGACTCGAAGGTCTCGGCCAGCGCGTCGACGGTCTCCTTGTTCACGAGGATGTTGCCCTGCGCCGCGTAGTGGGTGCCGGTGCGCCCGCCGGCCCAGTCCATGCACTCCTTGCCGGTGTACGTGGCCGCGTTGCCCTGGCCGTCGACGACGCCGAGCTGCCGCTGGTCGCGGCCATCGTCCTCGCCCGTCAGGCGGTCGACGACGTCCTGGGCCGAGAGGCCCTCGCGCAGGAGCTGGAGCCCGTTCGGCCCGTAGCGCGGGTTCGCGTACGCCTGCGTCGCGATCGCTCCCACATGCGGCTCCGCCCAGGGGACGACGGAGCCGACGGACAGGAACTTCGACTGCACCGAGACGCCCCACTGCTCCGCCTCGAGGTCGCAGGCGACGATCGAGTACGTGGCGATTACCGGCCTAGTCTCCATACGTCGCCTCGATGAGGTCGATCTCGGTCAGCTCCTTCGTCGGCACCAGGACGCAGGCTACTTCCGGGCGGGCCAGCGCGGCCAGCACTTTTTCGGCCGTGTCCGCGCGGACGACGACCGGCGTCCCCTCCTCGTGAGCCTTTCGCAGCTGCGCGTCGTCGAGCTCGTCGACCACGAGCGGCTCGGCCGGGAACTCGATCTCACCCTCGACCGCGAGCTGAGGCACCTGCTGTCGCGTCGCGCCGAACCAGCGCTGTCTCAAACTTCGACCGTCTCTCCGGGCTCGGGGGCGACGATCTCGACTCCCGAGGGCGCGAGCTCGCGGAGCTGGTCGGGCGTCCCGGCGAGGATCGGGAACGTGCCGTAGTGGCACGGGACGCATTTCTGCACGCCGAGGAGCTCCAGCGCGAGCGCCCCCTCCTTCGGGTCCATCGTGTAGTGGCCGCCGATCGGGAGGATCGCGACGTCGGGCGCGTAGAGGCGCTTGATCAGCTGCATGTCGCCAAAGACGTTCGTGTCTCCCGCGAAGTAGATCTTCGTCCCGTTCTCGACCTCGAACACGAGGCCGACAGGCTCGCCCAGGTAGACCATGTGGTCGTCGTCGATCGTGCTGCTCGAGTGCTGCGCGTGGGTCAGCGTGACCTTCACACCGTCGAGGTCGACGGTTCCGCCCTTGTTCGGATCGCGGATCTTGTCCTCGGGCACTGCCTTCTTCATCCAGACGAGCCAGTCGGCGAGCTCGACCGGCGCGACGACCGTGCAGTCGAATTTCTTGACGAGGTCGACGGTGTTTCCGACGTGGTCGTCGTGGCCGTGCGTGATCGCGATCACGTCGATCCGCTCCGGCTCCTTCTCGTTGTCGGGGCACTTCGGGTTCGTGACCCAGGGGTCGATGTAGACCCGCTTGCCCCCGGGCGAGTCGAAGCGGAACGTGCCGTGGCCGAGCCAGGTCAGTTGGACGTCAGGCATCTCTCTCCTTCGTAGGCGACGCGGCTGAGACTAACCGAGCCGCACCAGCCTGAAGGCCTGGACGGGCTCGCTCTTTCCCTTGAGGTCCAGTGCGCCCAGAGGCTCGAGGATCGCGGCCGTCAACTCCGCGGCCGTCGTCGCGCCGATCACGACTGTTCCGGGCTCGGCTTCGGCCTGGAGACGCGCCGCGAGATTCGTCGTGTCGCCGATCGCGGTGAAGCTCCGCTGCTCCAGCGCGCCGACGTTCCCGATCACGGCCGGGCCGCTGTTCACGCCCACCCGGAAGCGCGGCCACTCCGGCCGACCGCGGGCGACCGCCTCCGAGGCCTCCGTGAACTTGAGCGCTGCACGGGCGGCTCGCATGGCGTGATCGGGCTGGTCGGTCGCGGCGTTGAAGACGACCAGCACGGCATCGCCCGCGAAGCGCTCGATCATCCCGTCCTCGGTCGCGACCGCGGGGACGACCTCGGCCCAGTAGGCGTTCAGCATCGCAACCACCTCCGGGGGCGTCGAGCGCTCGGAGAACGCCGTGAAGCCCTGGAGATCGGCGAAGAGGACGCTGACTTCCCGCTGCTCGCCTCCGAGCTCGCCGGCCCCGGGCTGCTCGCGGAGCCGGGTCATCAGCTGCGGTGAGAGGTACGGGCTGAACAGCTCGTCGAGCCGCCGCAGCTCGCCGGCGGCCTGTTCGAGCAGCCGCGCCTCCTCGTCGCTGAAGTGCTCGCGCTCGCGCAGGGTCCGCGTGTCGGTCTTCTCGTTCGTGAGAGCGCTGAGCGCGCTCGCGTACCGCCGGTCGATCAGCTCGCCGGTGTGCTCCAGGTAGAGATCCTTGAAGAGCGCCGTGGTCGAGCGCCTGCGCCGGTACTCCTGGCGGGCCACGAACGCGACGAGGCCGAACGCTGCGGCCATCAGGAGGTGCCACTCCCACCAGGAGGCGTGCCAGTTGTGGCCGAAGGCGATCGCGATCATCGCCTCGGCGAGCAGGGTGAACGCGGCGGCGACTGCGGCGGGCATCGGGGCCGGCCGCCGGCGGTAGAGCTGGACGTAGCGCACCGCTGCGAACGCGTAGAACGGCAGTCCGAGCGCGGCGAGTGCGTATAGCGGGCCATGCGCCGCCTCCTCGGTCAGGGCGCGATCGAGCGGTGGGAGGTTCGACAGCGAGTAGACGCCCCAGGCGCCGAGGAGCGCGAAGACGATCCCGCGCAGGAGCCACTGGCGCCGCATGATCGCCGCCGAGGCCGACGGCGAGAGGTCGAGCGCCGACGCCGCTGCGAAGATGCTTGCGATCGCGAGACCGACAGGAGTTGCGACGACGAAGCCCGCGTTCTTCTTCTCAAGCAGGACTCCCGGAGTCGCGAGCGCGTGCAGCGCGAGGAAGCCGGCGCTCGTGACGAAGGCCAGGGAAACGAGGAACAGGCGGGCGTCGTCGAGCTTGCGGGCGGCCTCTCCGGCCAGGTACCCGAGCACGACGCTGAGCAGCGCCGTGATCAGGACGAGCCAGAAGTGTGCGGGATGGTGCTCCCAGTGGACGTCCAGCTTGGGCTGGCTGAGCAGGAGCGCAAGGCCGACCAGGGGAAGTGCGAGCGGGATCAGCCAGCGAGCCACGGGCGACCCTAACCCGGGAGGACCTTGAGCGTCCTCCGCGAACTTCGGGCCATGCGCCGCTGGCTCCCGATCGCGATCGTGCTGGCCGCGGCCGTGGCGGAGGCGATCGGGTTGGGCCAGATCGCGTTCTACCTCCTTCTGGTGGCCGTGCCGATCGTCGCCGCGACTGCGCTGTCCGCGTTCGGAGAGCTGCTCGACAGCCGGTTCGAGCCGGCGGAGTCGCTCCAGGCGCTGCTCTACGGCGTGGCGCTGCTCCTGCTCGTCGCGGGCGCGGCGGCCGGATCGACGGCGTTCGCGCTCTCCGCCTGTCTGGCGACGTTCGCGCTCCAGGCCCTGCTCGGGCTCGGCGTCGAGCTACGGCGGCCTGTGCTCGACCTAGAGCAGCGGTAGCGAGTCCGCCGCGCTCCGCGCGAAGTCGACGAGCGGCTGGACGGCGAAGAACGAGCCCACGTTCACGACCATCGCGAGGAATGCCGCGCTGGAGAGCATGATCTCGCGTGGGGGCGAGCCTCCGACCGGCGACAGCCCGAGCTCCGCGGCCGGCCGCATGTACATCGACCGGATCACGGCGAGGTAGTAGTAGAGGCTGACGAGCGTGGCGAGAACGCCCACGATCACGAGCCAGTTCCAGCCCGCCTCGGACGCGGACGAGAAGATGAGGAACTTGCCCATGAAGCCGCCGGTCAGCGGGAACCCGGCGAAGCCGAGCATGAACGTCGCCATCGAGAAGCCGAGCAGCGGACGCTCCCAGCCGAAGCCGGCGAGATTGTCGAGCGTGACGGGCTCGCCGAGCTCTCGTTCGCGCGCCACCACGACTGCGAAGGCGCCGATCGAGATCGCCGAGTACGGGATCAGGTAGTAGAGGAGGGCACGGGCGCCGAGAGCGTTTGCCGCGGAGATCGCGATCAGCATGAAGCCCGCGTGCGAGATCGAGGAGTAGGCGAGCAGTCTCTTGATGTTCGACTGGATGAGGGCGGCGATGTTGCCCCATGCGAGCGAGATGACGGCGAGCACCGCGACCGCGATCGTCCACACGTCCCGCTCCTCCGGGAACGCGACCGTGAGGACGCGGAGCATCAGGGTGAGCGCGACCGTCTTCGTCGCCGCGGCCATGAAGCCCGTGACGGGAGTGGGCGCCCCCTCGTACACGTCCGGGGTCCACATGTGGAACGGCGCGACGGACGACTTGAACGCGAGCCCGGCGAGGAGCATCGCGAGCCCGACGAGCAGGATCGGGTCGCCCGACAGGCTCTGGGCCCGCGTCGCGTCCGCGATCGCCGAGTAGCCGAGCTCCCCGGTCGCGCCGTAGATCAGCGCCGACCCGAAGAGCAGGACGGCCGAGCCCATCCCGCCGATGATCAGGTACTTGAGGCCGGCCTCGAGCGAGCTCTCGAGGTCGATCTCGATCGCGCAGAGGATGTAGAGGCAGACCGAGAACCACTCGAGCGCGAGGAAGAGCGTCATCAGGTTGGCCGACTGGACGAGGAAGGCCATGCCCGCCCCGGCCGTGACCAGTAGGGCGTAGTACTCGCCGATGTGGTCCTCGCGCATGCGGGCCGAGTAGGACACGCCCACGGTGAGCAGTCCCGCGCCCATGACGAGGATCTGCGTGAACGCGGCGTAGCGGTCGCGGTAGATCGCGTCGGCGACCTCGAGGCTGCCGTGCGGGGTTTCGATGTAGACGAGGGTCGCGAGCGCCGCTCCGGCGATGAAGCCGAGGGCGCAGAAGAAGGCGGCGAAGGGCCGCAGGATCCAGCGGGGCATGAACGCGCCCGAGAGCAGGCAGATCGCGGCGGCGCCGAGTGCGGCCAGCGACGGCGAGAGCGCGAACCAGTCGACCGACGGGGTATCGATCACCTGTTGACGTCCGTCCTGACGAAGTCCATTCGGCCCTCTGGCGGTTGGTCGTTTGGACGGGAGCGGACGAACCCTGGGGAGCTGGTAGTCCCGAAGAGCGGCGTGTTCTCGTCGACGACCCGGCCGCTGATCGCCGCGGGCCAGGCAGACAGCGCAAGCAGGCACGCGACCAGGGGGACGACGATTCCGATCTCCGCAGGTCGTAGATCACGCGCCGACTCGGAAACGGCGGGGCCCGGATCCTTGTGCAGGACCGCCGAGATGAGCCGGAGCATGTACATCGCGGCGAGGACGATCCCCGTTGCGCCAGCGACGGACCAGCCCCAGCCGGTGCCGAAGATGCCGGCGAGGATCAGGAACTCGCCGGCGAATGCCGATGAGCCTGGCACCGCGAGGGCGATGATCCCCGTCACCATGAGCACGGTCGCGAGTGCTGGTCGTCCGCGTGCCATGCCGCCGAGTCGATCGAAACTGCCCGTGGTGGTCCGGCGCTCGATGATCCCGGCGAGCAGGAACAGCGCAGCCGAGATCAGCCCGTGGTTGACGGCCTGGAGAATCGCACCGCTGATGCCGATCGTGCTGTTGGCGAAAACGCCGATCGTGATCAGGCCCATCTGCGCGAGGCTCGAGTACGCGATCACGCCGCGAACGTCCGGCGCGCGGAAGGCGAGGAGCGAGCCGTAGACGAGCCCGACCACGGCGAGCGCGAGAATCACGTTGCGCCAGTCCTCGAAGGGGCCCGGGAACTTGGCGAAGCAGATCCGGATGAAGCCGAAGACGGCTGCCTTCGAGATCAGCCCGGACAACACCGCGGCCACCTCGGGCGACGACTCTCGATAGGCGTCCGGCAGCCAGCCGTGCAGCGGGAAGAGCGGCGCCTTGACCGCGAACGCCACCAGGAAGCCGAGGAAGACCCAGGTGTTGTCGCTCGTCCCCGTGCTGACGAGGTCGAACGAGCCCGCTGAGAGCCCGAAGACGATCACCGACGCGAGCATCAGCAGCGAGCCCGCCATCGTGTAGATCACGAACCTGACGGTTGCTCCGAGGCGCCCCGGCCCGCCCCAGACGCCGATCAGGACGTAGAGCGGGATCATCATCGCTTCGAAGAAGACGTAAAAGAGCAGCACGTCCTGCGAGGCGAAGACGCCGACGACCGCCGAGGTCAGGAACAGCATCAGCCCGAAGTACGCGCTCGGGCGCTCACGCCCCACCCAGAAGCCGTAGGCGATGGCCGCGGCCATGACGACGACCGCGAGCCCGGCGAGCCAGAACGAGAACGCATAGAAGCCGACGTGGTACGAGACGCCGAGGTCGCTGAACCACGTCCACTGCTGGTCGAAGCTCGGCTCCTGCCCGACCTTGTCGAAGTTCATCTGGCCGAGCGCGGTGATCCAGAACCCGACCTCGGCGAGCGCGACCAGGAGGGCGATCGGGCCCGCGAATCGGCCCACGGGAAGCACCCAGACGAAGACCGCCCCGGCGAGCGGGAGGAAGATCAGGATCGTCGCGAGCCAGCTCGTCATCTCACTTCACCCACACGAAGACGAAGGCGAGGACGGTCACGCTCCCGGCGATCGCGAGCGCATAGGTGCGGACGAGCCCCGTCTGGACCTCGCGCAGCTCGTTGCTCGCCTTGCGCGCGACGGCGCCGATCTCGCCGAGCGAGCCGAGGACGATCGGGCGCTCGATCCAGTCGCGCAGCGCGACCGAGAGCAGCACCGTCGGCCGGTAGAAGACCGCGTCGTAGAGCTCGTCGAAGTAGAACTTGTGCTCGAGGACGGTCCGGACGACCCGCGCCTGGGGGACGCGCAGCGTTCGCGCCGAGAAGGTGGCCCACGCGACTGCGATTCCGGCCACGGCGAGGGTGACGGCGAGCAGGCTCGCGAGAAGCTCCTGCGACCCGCTCGGCTCGACGAGCGACTCGACGGTCGGCTCCAGGAACTGCGTGAACGGGTTCCAGACGCCCGGGATCTGCACCCAGCCGCCGATCACCGAAAGCACGCTGAGCACGCCGACGGCCGCGCCCATCCAGAGCCACGGCTCCGACCGGTCCGGCCTGTGCAGGTGCTCCTGCGCGTAGGGCGACGGCTCGCCGCCGAAGACGATGAAGACCATGCGGAACGCGTAGAGGCCGGTCAGGAACGTGCCGAGCACGCCGACGACGAACAGGATCTGGCCGTACGTGCCCGCGGCGAGGGCGGAGGCGAGGATCGAGTCCTTCGCGAAGAAGCCGGAGAGCGGCGGGATCCCGGCGAGCGCGAGCGCCCCGATCAGGAACGCCCAGTACGTGTTAGGCAAGTAGCGCTTGAGCCCGCCCATCCGGCGCATGTCCTGCTCGCCGGCGAGCGAGTGGATGACGATCCCTGCGGCGAGGAAGAGCAGTGCCTTGAAGAAGGCGTGCGCCATGAGCAGGAACATCGCGTTCGCGTACGCGCCGAGCCCCGCGCCGAGGAACATGTAGCCGATCTGGGACATCGTCGAATACGCGATCACGCGCTTGATGTCCGTCTGGACGAGCGCGATCAGGCCGGCGAGGAGGAGCGTCGCGGCGCCGAGGCCCGCGGCGAGCTCCTGGATGTGCTTCGCCGCCTCGAAGATCGGGGCGGTGCGGACGAGCAGGTAGACGCCTGCCGTGACCATCGTCGCCGCGTGGATGAGGGCGCTGACCGGCGTCGGGCCCTCCATCGCGTCCGGAAGCCAGGTCTGGAGCGGAAGCTGCGCCGACTTGGCGACGGCGCCTCCGAGCAGGCCGAGCGCGACGAGGTTCACCGCCCAGGTGCCGGTCTCGCCGCCGGCCCAGTCGAACGAGGACTGGAACGAGAGCGACCCGGTGCGCTGGATGAGCAGGAAGAAGGCGAGTGCCATCGTCGCGTCGCCGAACGCGTTCATGATGAACGCCTTCTTGGCGGCGGCCACGGCCTCGGGACGCTGGTGGTAGAAGCCGATCAGCAGGTACGAGCTGAGGCCGACGAGCCCCCAGCCGACGAGCAGCATCAGCAGGTTCCCGCCCTGGACGAGCAGGAGCATCGAGAAGACGAACAGCGCCATGTACGCGAAGTAGCGGCGCTCCTCGTCCTCGCCGTGCATGTAGCCGATCGAGTAGCCGACGATCAGCGCGCCGACGCCGGTGACGATCAGCATCATCAGCACGGAGAGCGGGTCGACGAGGACGCTGAGACCCACGTTGAAATTCCCCGCCGAGAGCCACGTCCAGGCGGTCGAGATCTGCTGCTGGTCGCTGTCGCCGCGGTTGATGACGCCGAAGAAGTCGACAACGGCCGCGATGAACGCCACGGCGACCGAGGCCGTCGCGAGGTAACCGGCTCCGCGCCGCGGCAGGCGCGTTCCGCCGAGCGTGATCAGGACCGCAGCCGCGAGCGGCGAGAAGAGGCAGACCCAGGCGGCCGCGGTCATCGAGCGACCTGCTCCGGTGCGAGTTGTCGTGCGAGCCTGCCGCCGATCGCGGGGATGCGGTTCTCGTGGTCCTGGCTCGGGTCGTAGGCGGTCAGCGCTGCGGCGGCGATCTCGAAGCGGCTCGAGATTGCTGCGAGCGCCTGCTCGAGCTGCTCGGTGTCGAGCCCGCCCTCGACCGAGAGGACGTTGGCGCGCGCCACCGAGGGATCGATGACGTCGAGGTCGATGTGGACGTAGACGGCGTCGACCCGCGTCGCCAGCTCGTCGAGCGCGGCCTCGAGCGACTCTGCGTCGGCCCGGCGCAGGCCCGAGGCGTCGACCCGCTCGAGCTCCGTCGGCTCCAGGTCGCGCGCGGCCACGAGGAGCGCGTTCGCGGCCGGCACGGGTCGCAGGCCCTCGACCGTGCTGCGCAGCTCGCGCCAGCCGTCCCCGAGCAGCATTGCGAGCCCCATCCCGTCGAGGAACCCGGTGATCGTCGAGTCGGGCGTGTGTAAGTCCCCGTGCGCGTCGAACCAGACGACGCCGACCTCACGGCCGACACCGGCGACGGTCCCGAGCGAGGTGAAGCAGTTGACCGCGAGCACGAGCGGGAACCGGCCGTCCTCGACCGTTGCCCGCACCGAGGCTCGCACAGAGCGGATGACGTCGAACGAGTCCGCGACCTCGTTCGGGACCGGCCGGGGCTCGGGCCCCGCGACGACGACCGTGTCGCCCCCGATCGCCTCGGCGAGCACACCCGGCCCGCGGCTCAGGTCCGGGTGCTCGCGCCCGAGGTACCAGGGCACCTGGATCAGTCGGGCGTCGGTCATCCGCGCAGCGTCGAGAGCTTGTCGACGTCGAGCTCCAGCTTCCGCCGGTGGACCGCGACGATCAGGCCGAGCCCGACCACGACCTCCGAGGCGGCGACGGCCATCACCGCGAGCGCGAAGATCTGCCCGTCCATCTGCGCGTGGTGGCGCGAGAACGTGATCAGCGCCAGGTTCGCGCCGTTGAGCATGATCTCGATCGAGAGCAGGACGATCAGCGGGCTGCGCCTGAGCATCACGCCGAGCGCGCCGATCGCGAACAGGAACGCCGAGACCGCGAGGTACCAGCTGAGGTCCGGGCCCATCACTTCGCCCGAGTCCCTCCTTGTAACACAGTGTTACTTGGGGGCTTCGGCTGGTCCTCGTGCGCCTGGCTGCCGAGGACGACACCGCCGACCGCGGCCGCGAGCAGCACGATCGACGTGATCTCGAATGCGAGCAGGTGGTCGCTGAGGAACACGCGGCCGATCTCGGACGGGCTGCCGAAAGCGGCGCCGACGTCGGGCGTCTCGGACAGGCGTCCGCTTGCCTTCAGCCCGACGACGACCACGATCTCGACCATCAACGCGCCGGCCGCGGCCACTGCGCCCAGCGCCTGCCAGCTCGGCCCGCCGGCCCACGGCGCGTCGGCGTGCCGCCCGAGGTAGGCGATCACGAACAGGAACATCACCATCACGGCGCCGGCATAGACGAGCACCTGCGCCGCCGCGACGAACTCCGCCGAGAGCAGCAGGTAGAGCACGGCCAGCGAGCCGAGGTTCCCGATCAGCGCGAGCGCCGAGTAGAACGGGTTCGCGAAGCTGACGACCGCCGCGCCCGAGCCGAGGCACGCGAACGCGGCCACGAACCACACGACCCAGACGAGGAAGTTCCCCACTAGGAACGCTCCTTGTACGCGGGAACCGGCGTGTCGTAGAGGCTGCGGTCCGCGACCGGCACGCGCTTGATCGGCTCGGCGAGGAGCATGTCCTTCGTGTAGATCAGGTCGTCGCGCGAGTACTCGGAGATCTCGTACTCCTGCTCGAGCGTGATCGCATCGAACGGGCAGGCGAGCTCGCAGTAGCCGCAGAAGATGCAGCGCGAGAGGTTGATCTCGTAGATTCGCGCGTAGCGCTCGCCGGCCGAGACGCGGTTGTCGTTGGTGTTCTCGGCGGCGACGACGCGGATGCAGTCGGCCGGGCACGCGGCCGCGCAGAGCGAGCAGCCGACGCACTTCTCGAGCCCGTTCTGGTGCCGCCAGAGCCGGTGGCGCCCGCGGAAGCGCGGGTAGAGCGGGCGTTTGTACTCGGGGTACTGCTGTGTGATCGGCTTCTTGAAGATCTGCTTCAGCGTCACGCCGAAGCCGCGCAGGGAGTCGACGGGCTGCGGGCTCACGAGAACGCCACCACCAGAGCGGCCGTGACGAGCGCGTTCAGCGTCGCCACGGGGAGCAGCACCTTCCAGCCGAACGCCATCAGCTGGTCGTAGCGAAGCCGCGGCAGCGTCGCGCGCAGCCAGATGAACAGGAAGATCAGGATTAGCACCTTGATCAGGAACCAGACCGGCCCCAGGGGCGCCCAGGGCCCGGTCCAGCCGCCCAGGAAGAGCGTGACGCAGAGGCCGGAGAGGACGATCATGTTCACGTACTCGGCCATCGAGAAGAGACCGAAGCGCATCCCGCTGTACTCGGTGTGGTAGCCGGCGACGAGCTCCGACTCAGCCTCGGGCAGGTCGAAGGGCGGACGGTTCGTCTCGGCAGTGCCTGCAGCGAGGAAGACGAGAAGGCCGATGAACTGCGGGACCGCGTACCAGATGGTGTCCTGCTGCTTGTCGACGATCTGCGTCAGCGACAGCGTGCCGGACATGAGCACGACCCCGAGCACGGACAGCGCCAGCGCGACCTCGTACGAGACCAGCTGCGCGCACGTCCGCATCGAGCCGAGCAGCGCGTACTTCGAGTCGGACGCCCAGCCGCCGACGATGAACCCGTACACGCCGAGCGCGCCGAGCGCGAATATGAGGATCAGGGAGATCGGGACGTCGGCGATCTGACCGGAGATGTGGTATCCGGCGACGTGCCAGCCCTCGCCCCAGGGGATGACCGCGAAGGCGGCGAGCGCGGTGAAGGCGGAGACGATCGGCGCGGTGATGTACAGGAAGTCGACCGCGCTCGCCGGGTAGAAGCTCTCCTTGCGAATCAGCTTCACGAGGTCGGCGATCGGCTGGAGAAGGCCGTACGGGCCTGCGCGGTTCGGCCCGTAGCGGAGTTGCATGCGCCCGAGGAGCTTGCGCTCGACCCAGGTCATGTACGCGAACATGCCGAGCAGCAGGTTGACGATCACGGCCGCCTTGATCAGGTCGATCCACCAGGGCTCGTTCACGTGGACACCTCGACGTGCGTCCCGAGCCCCTGCGCGTGCTCGACGGGGATCCGGACGACGCCCTTGACGAGGTTCTTGTTCACGCGCGCGCGAAGCTCGACCGAGGATCCGTTTGAGCGGACGTTGACGGTCGAGCCGGCCTCGGCGCCGATCTTCGCGGCGTCGGCGGCGGAGAGCTCGATCTCGGATCCCGGGCGCTGGAACTGGAGCTCGGGAATGCGTTCGACGGCCGGGCCCGAGAAGAGCGGTCGGTAGCTGACGAGGCGGAGGCCCTTGCCGCCGCGCCCGCGCTTTGCGGCCTTGGGCGCGGACGGGAGGTCGATGCCCTCGGCGCGCTCGGGCAGTGCGGCCAGCTCGCCGATCGCCGGATAGTCGATCCCTCCGTAGCAGCGCTCCGACAGCTCCGCGAAGACCTGCGGCGCGTGCGGCGAGAGCTCGACTTCGAAGCGCTCTGCCAGCTTCGCGATCCAGGCGAGCTCGTCGGGGCATGGCGGGATGACGGCACGGCGCAGACGCTGGAGCCGGCCTTCGAGGTTCACGTACGTCCCGTCGCGCTCGAGGTAGCTCGTGCCCGGCAGGACCAGGTCGGCCCAGCCGGCAACCGGGGTGCGGAACATCGAGATCGCGAGCACCCGCTCGGCCCGCTCGGCGAGCGCGCGGACGTCCGGGTTCGCGGCGGCCTCGTCCCCGGACACGATCAGGAGCTCGATCGGCTCCGGATCCGCGTCGTCGCCGTCGGCAGCCGCTGCCCAACCGTCCGCGACTCCGCGGCCGTTCGCGGTCTCGAGGAGGTGGAACGCACCGCTGCCCGGCTTCTCGGCGAGGTCGAGCTCGGCTGCGAGCCCGGCGATCGTCGCACCGCCGTTTCCCCCCGGGCCGGACCAGATCAGGATCGTGCGCTCGGTGCTGCGGATGCGCTCGCCGAGCTCGTCGCGGACTCTCGCGAGGCCCCCGCCCGGCTCGCCGATCTCGCTCTCGACGACCTCGGCGGCTGCACGGCGCGCGGCCTTGATCCAGAGGTCGACGATCGGAGCCCGCTCGACGACCGGGTCGTCGCCGAGGATCACGATCAACTCGGCGTCACGGATCGCGGACAGCGGGAGTCGGAACGCGTCGAGCGCGAGGCTGACGTCCTCCGGCATGACGGCGCAGTGGGCGCCGAGGCCCTGGCGCAGGAGCTTGCCCAGCGCGTAGGCCTGCTCGCTCGTCTCCGAGCCGGAGAGCGCCGTGACGATGTTCGCCCCGCCCGCGCGGAGAAGCTCCTCGGCCTCGTCGAGCGCCGCGTCCCACGAGAGCGTCTCGTAGCGCCGGACTCCGACCTTGCGGCTCGGGTCGACGACGCGGTCGCCCGCCCGCAGGTGCGTGAAGCCGAAGCGGCCCTTGTCGCAGAGCCAGCCCTCGTCGATCTCCGGATGGTTGCGCGAGCCGATCCGCTTCACCTTTCCCTCGCGCGTGGTGGCCTCAACGTTGCAGCCGACGGGGCAGAGCCCGCAGACCGTCGGGACGTCCTGGATCTCCCACGGACGGGCCTCGAACCGGTATTGCGTCGACGTGAGCGCTCCCACCGGGCAGAGCTCGATCACGTTCCCCGAGAACGGCGCCCGGTACGGCTGGTCCTCGAAGGTGGCGATGATCGACTGCGACCCGCGCTCGCGCGCAACGAGCTGGTCGTCCTCGGAGACGTCCGACGAGAAGCGCGTGCAGCGGTAGCAGAGGATGCAGCGCTCGCGGTCGAGGGCGATCGTGGGCGAGATTGGGATCGGCTTCTCGAACGTGCGCTTGGGGAACGTGTTGCGCGTGACCGGCGGGCCCCAGCGGAAGGTCAGGTCCTGGAGAGGGCACTCGCCGCCCTTGTCGCAGACGGGGCAGTCGAGCGGATGGTTGACGAGGATGAACTCGAGGGTCGAGTTCTGGCCGTCGGCGGCGAGCTTCGACGTCTGCGCGGTCTTGACGATCATGCCGTCGGTCGCGGTCAGCGTGCAGCCGGCCTGGAGCTTGGGCATGCCCTCGACCTCGACGAGGCACATCCGGCACGCGCCGACGGGGGCTCCGAGCCGCGGCTCGTAGCAGAAGACGGGGATCTCGATCCCGGCCGCAAGCGCCGTCTCGACGAGGCCCGTGCCCTTGGCCACCTGAACCTCTCTCCCGTCAATCGTGACGGTGACCGATTCAGCCGCGCTCATTCGAACGCCTCGTTTCGTCGCTGGTGGAACCTCCCGGTTCCCCCAGGCCCCCTCCCCTCATCCGCGCTGCGCGCGGACAGGCCGCTGCGCGGCCGGCTCACGCCGGCACCTTGGCGAGTGGCAAGTGGCGGTGCAGGTCAATCGGGGCCATGACTCCTTCGACCGACGACTTGCCGCCGTAGGGGCACCCGCCCTCGTCGATGTGCGCCTCGAACTCGGCGCGGTACTTGTCGATGTAGCTGCGGACCGGCCAGACGGCGAAGTCGCCCAGCGCACACAGCGACCGACCCTCGACGCGATCGCACACGTTCCGCAGGAGATCGAGATCCGAATGCTCCGCGCGACCCGACTCGATCTTCTCGAGCAAGCCGACCATCCAACGCGTCCCCTCGCGGCACGGCGTGCACTTCCCGCACGACTCATGCATGTAGAACTTCTCGGCGCGCAGGGCGAGCTGGACCATGCAGGCCCGGTCGTCCACGACGATGATCGCTGCGGAGCCGAGGAACGACCCGGCGGCCTGGATCGAGTCGAAGTCGGCGGGCGTGTCGATCTGGTCTGGCGTGAACACCGGCACGGACGAGCCGCCGGGGATGATCGCCTTCAGCGCCCGGCCGTTCGGGATCCCGCCGCCGACGTCGTAGATCAGCTCGCGCAGCGTCGTCCCGAGCGGAAGCTCGTAGTTCCCCGGCCGCTCCACGTTGCCGGACAGCGAGTAGACGACCGTGCCGGGCGACGACTCGGGCCCGATCTTCTTGTACTCGGCGACGCCGAGGTCGAGGATGATCGGCACGTTCGCGATCGTCTGGACGTTGTTGATCAGCGTCGGCGACTCGTAGAGGCCGGCGATCGGCGGGAACGGCGGACGGGGCCTCGGTTGCCCGCGCTTGCCTTCGAGCGATTCGAGCAGCGCCGTCTCCTCACCGCAGATGTACGCGCCTGCGCCGCGATGGATGACGAGCGTCACGTCGCCGAGCACGCCCGTCTCACGCGCCTCGTCTGCGGCCGCTTTCAGCACCTCGAACTCGGCCAGGTACTCGCCTCGGATGTAGATGAAGACGTGCCGGGATCCGATCGCGTGCGCGGCGATCAGGCAGCCCTCGATGAAGCGGTGCGGAACCCGGCTCATGATCTCGCGATCCTTGAACGAGCCCGGCTCCGACTCGTCCGCGTTGGCGACGACGTACGTGGGCTTGCCCGCAGCCTCGGGCGGCTGGACGAGGCTCAGCTTGCGGCCCATCGGAAAGCCGGCGCCGCCCCGCCCGCGAAGGCTCGCGCTCGAGATCTCCTCGATGACGGCCTCGCGGGTCATGCCCCGCGCTTTCTCGAGCATCGCGTAGCCGCCGATCGCGCGGTACTCGGCGAGCTTCGTCAGGTCGCGCTCGTCGGCTCCGGCGAGGACCAGCTGCAGCTCGTCAGCCATTGCGAAGCTCCTCGACGATCGCGCGCACGTCCTCCGGGCGGGTCGGCTCCCGGTAGCGGTGGTCGAGGACGACGACCGGCGCGTAGCCGCAGCCGCCTGCGCACTCGATCGTCCGTAGCGTGACCTTGCCGTCCTCGCTCGTCTCGCCGGGCCGGATCCCGAGCTCATCCGAGAACGCGTCGACGACCTGCTGCGCCCCGACGAGCGCGCACGAGACGTTCGTGCAGACCTCGACGACGTGCTCGCCGGTCGGAGCCAGGTTGTACAGGTCGTAGAACGACGCGACCGACTGCACGTGCGCCGGCGTCAGGTCGAGCGCCTCGGCCACCTCGACGAGCGCCTCCGGCGGGAGCCAGCCGCCGTACTCGTTCTGCGCGAGCCGCAGCCCACTCATCACCGCCGACTTCTTGTCCGGGTACGGCTCGGCCGCCACACGGATCTCGTCCTGCAAAGAGCTCACCGGTCGACCTCTCCCATGACGCTGTCCAGCGAGCCGACGATCGCGATCATGTCCGCGACCAGAGCGTCCCTCATGCAGGTCGCCGTGGCCTCCAGCGCGACGAACGACGGCGCGCGGAACTTCACGCGCCACGGCTTCGGCCCGCCGTCGGAAACGACGTAACACCCCATCTCGCCGCGGGCCGACTCGACGGTCACGTAGACCTCGCCCTCGGGCACGCGGTAGCCCTCCGTGACGATCTTGAAGTGGTGGATCAGCGACTCCATCGAGGTGTGCAGCTCGTGCCGCGGCGGGAGCACGACCTTGCGGTCGTCCGCGATCCACGGCCCCTCGGGCATCCCGTCGAGGCACTGCTCGATGATCCGAACCGACTCGCGCATCTCGTCCATGCGCACGAGGTAGCGGTCGTAGACGTCGCCGTTCGGATAGACGGGCACGTCGAAGTCGAGCGCGGGATACGCGAGGTACGGCTGGTCGCGGCGCAGGTCCCAGTCGACGCCGGACGCGCGCAGCACCGGGCCGGACTGCCCGAGCGCGATCGCGTCCTCGGCGGAGAGCAGGCCGATGCCCCGCGTGCGCTCGAGCCAGATCTCGTTGCGCGAGAGGATCGCTTCGTACTCGTCGAGCGCCTTCGGCATCCACTCGACGAACTTGCGGCACTCGGCCTCGAAGCCGCGCGGCACGTCCTCGGCCAGCCCGCCGGCCTGGAAGTAGCGCGTGTGCATCCGCATCCCCGTCACGAGCTCGGACAGGTCGAGCACCATGTCGCGCTCGCGGAAGCAGTACCAGAACATCGAGATCGCTCCCAGCTCGAGCGCGCTCGTCCCGAGGAAGACGAGATGCGAGTGGATCCGGTTCAGCTCGCAGAGCAGCGTCCGCATCCAGGTCGCCTTCGGCGGGACGTCGAGCCCGAGCAGCTTCTCGATCGCGAGCACGAAGACGAGCTCGTTGTTCTGGAAGGAGACGTAGTCGATCCGCTCCGGGTACGTGATCGCCTTCCACCACGTCTTCTGCTCCATGTTCTTCTCGAAGCCGGTGTGCAGGTAGCCGATCACTGCGCGCAGTCCGACGACCCGCTCGCCGGAGAGGTCGACGACGAGCCGGAGCACTCCGTGCGTCGACGGGTGGTTCGGCCCGAAGTTGACCTGGAGGACGTCTTCCGAGTCCTCGAGGTCGGCGGGAACCTGGAGCGTGGTCGGGATCGGTGCCGGAATGCGCGTCTCGCTGTAGATCTTCCGAGGCTCGGTGACCGCCATCACTCGTCTCCCGAGAACCGGACCGGCTCGCCGCCGATCGGATAGTCCTTGCGCAGCGGGTGCCCCTCCCAGTCGTCCTCCATCAGGATCCGGCTCAGGTTCGGGTGGCCGTCGAAGCGGATGCCCATCAGGTCGTAGGCCTCGCGCTCGTGCCAGTCCGCGGTCGGCCAGACGTCGACCACGCTCTGGACGCTCTGTCCGTCCTCGAGCCAGAGCTGGACCCGGACTACGTTCGCGCCGGGAATCGCCAGCAGGTGGTAGTTGACCGCGAAGCGGGCGGGCTTCGGGTCCGGCCTGCGCGCGAACCCCTGTGAGCTCTCCGAGCCGAGATCGCGCCCCGCGGCGGTCCCGTAGTAGCCGGCGACGTGCCGTTCGCCCCAGCCGAGGTAGTCGACGGCCGTGATGTCGGACAGGAAGTTGAAGCCCTCCTCGGCGCGGAGGTGCGTGCAGGCCTCGACGATGCGGGACGGGTCGACGACGAGCGTCGTCTCGCCGTACGCCTCCGTGCGCTCGACCAGCCCAGGGATGCTTTCGAAGGTCAGCTCGCGACCCCGCGGATCTCGTACGCGGGAGGCACGCCTGCCTTGATCTTCTCCTGGAGTCGAACGATGCCCTCGACGAGCGCCTCCGGGCGCGGCGGGCAGCCCGGCACGTGGATGTCGACGGCGACGATCTTGTCGACGCCCTGCAGGATCGCGTAGTTGTTGAACATCCCGCCGGAGCTGGCGCAGGCGCCCATCGCGATCACCCACTTCGGCTCGAGCATCTGGTCGTAGATCTGGCGAAGCGGTGCGGCCATCTTGTGCGCGACGCGGCCGGACACGATCAGCAGGTCCGCCTGGCGCGGCGACGAGCGGAAGACCTCGGCGCCGAAGCGCGCGATGTCGTAGCGCGACGAGACGATCGACATCATCTCGATCGCGCAGCAGGCGAGGCCGAACGTGTCCGGCCAGATCGAGTTGCCCTGCGCCCAGTGCACCGCCTTGGCGACGGTCGTCAGCATCAGCTTGTCCTCGAGCTCGCCGAGCTCCTGCTCGAAGACGCCGGGGCCCTTGCCCGGCATCAGCACGCGCTCCGAGTTGAGGCCGTAGTCGGCGAGCCGCTGCTTCTTCCTCACCGCCACTTGAGGGCTCCCTTTCGCCAGATGTAGACGTACGCGAGCGCGAGGATCGCGATGAAAAACCCGAGCTCGGCGAAGCCGAACCAGCCGAGCTTCTTGAGCACGACGCCGAGCGGGTAGAGGTAGACGATCTCGATGTCGAAGACGATGAAGAGCATCGCCGTCAGGTAGAAGCTGATCGTGAAGCGGTTCGACTTCGGCGGCCCCTCTGAGACGCCGGACTCGAAGGGCAGCTGCCGCGTTCGCGTCCTGCGCGCCGGGCGCGTGGCGAAGACGAACGACATCAGGATCATGGACGCCGGAATCACGAACGCGAGCACCCCGTACATGAGGAACGGGAGCCAGCTATCGAGCATCTGCGCGCCGACCGTTCCGGGCCAATTCGGCGCGTAACGTACCACGGCACGAGCGGCCGGGGATTCCGCTCAACGATGAGGGTATCGGCTGTTACAAACTCTCCGCCTCGGGGCCGCGTTGAGACGGCCCGGCACGTTGCTACGATGAGACCGATGGCGACGATCGAGCAACAAGCGCTGGTCAGCCTCACCGCGGATGCCGCGACGAAGATCCGTGAGCTGATGGCGGAGGAGCCGGCCGGCGAGGCCGAGGTGCTGCGCATCGCAGTCCAGGGCGGCGGCTGCTCGGGCTTCGAGTACGCGCTCGGGTTCGACACGGGCGCCCAGGAGGGCGACCACCAGATCGACGCGCTCGGCGTCCCCGTCGTCGTCGACCCGTTCAGCGCGCCGTACCTGCAGGGCACGCAGATCGACTTCGTCGAGGGGCTTCAGGGTGGGTTCGCGATCAACAACCCGAACGTGACCTCGGCGTGCGGCTGTGGCCACTCCTTCCAGGTCGAGGAAGGCGCCGAGGGTGAGATGCCCGCCGGCGGCGGCTGCGGCTCCGGCTGCGGCTGAGTTTCGCCGAAAGTCCTGCGGACTTTCGGCGACTTAGTAGGTCGTCCGAGCTGCGTTCGTGAGCGACGCCGGGCAAAGCCCGCCGTCGCGGCGTTCCTAGTGCCTGCGAAGCGAACGGGGTTCGCCGAGGGCTCGGAACGCGCCTTTCCGCGTGTCAGTGCGGAAGACGCATCTAGCATTCCAGTCCCGTGAGCACTAGCGACGTCGTCGACATCACGATTCTCGGCGCGGGGCCCGTCGGGCTGTCCGCGGCGTACTACGCCGGGCACCGCGACGCGACGGTGCGGATCGTCGAGAGCCTCGAGCAACTCGGTGGGCAGGTCGCGGCGACGTACCCGGAGAAGCACGTCTACGACGTCGCCGGGCACCCGAAGATCCTGGGCCAGAACCTCGTCGACCTCTGTGTCGAGCAAGGGCTCCAGTACGGAGCCGAGGTGATCCTCGGCGAAGAGGCGAGGTCCCTCGAACGGCTGAGCCAGAACGGCGAGGAGATCTACGCCCTGACGACGGAGACGGGCGGGCCGTATCTGTCGCGCGCGATGATCGTGACCGCCGGCCACGGCGCGTTCGAGCCGCGCAGGCTCGGCGTCGAGGGAATCGACGAGTGGCTTGGGCGCGGCTTGCACTACGTCGTCCGGGAGAAGGCACAGTTCTCCGGCAAGCGCTGCGTGATCGTCGGCGGCGGCGACTCGGCGCTGGACTGGACGCTCGGGCTCCAGGACACGGCCGACCTTCCGATCACGCTCGTGCACCGGCGCGACCGGTTCCGTGCGCTCGAGACGTCCGTCAACGAGGCGAAGCGGCTCGAGGACGAGGGCGCGGTTCGGATCCTGACACCGCACGAGGTTCGCGAGGTGCACGGCGACGGCGAGATGGAGGCGGTCACGATCGAGAACACGAAGACGGGTGAGCTGGAGCGCTACGACTGCGAGGCGCTGATCACGCTGCTCGGGTTCGTCTCGCATCTCGGGTCGATCGCCGACTGGGGCATCGAGCTCGAGGGCAAGCGGCAGCTGAAGGTCAACCCGATGACGATGGAGACGAACGTGCCGCTCGTGTTCGCCGCCGGCGACGTGGCCGGCTACCCCGGGAAGATCACGCTGATCACGATCGGCATGGGCGAGGCCGCGATCGCCGCGAACAACGCGATTGCGCAGATCCGCGGCGAGAAGGTTCAGCCCAAGTACTCCACGGACTGAGCGGCGGAACCCTCGATCGGGGGTCACAGGAGCCGGAGTACGTGCCGATCGGAGCAAGCGATGGCCCCGAACTCCGTCGAGTGCCTGGCGTGTGGCGAGCGTCGCTCGCTCGTCGCCGGTGCGCACACGCATCTCGCGACCGGTGAGTGCCCGCGCTGCGGGTACGTCGGGTGGGCCCAGCCGGACGATCTGAGCGAGAAGTCGCGCCGCGCGCTCCGCGACCGGCCGCTCGAGCTGCGCAGCCTCCACCTCCGCCGCCTGCGCACCGTCTAGCCCGCCGGCTCCTGGTCAGGCGCCTCGTGCGCGACTCCTGATCAAGGCGCACCCGGCCTCCTCCCCACCCGGCCTCCTCCCCACCGCGATCGTAGTAGGGAAAAGCGCACCTGTCTGTGGCGAATTGGCGCCGAGATAGACTCGGTCGATGGACGAGCTCTGGGGTGGTGAGACGACGAAAGCGGTAGAGAACTTCCAGGTCTCGGGCGAGCCGATTCCCAGGCACGTCGCCCGCTGGCTCGGGCGCATCAAGGCCGCGGCCGCACGGGTGAACGCCGACCTCGGGCTGCTCGACGCCGACAAGGCTGAGCGCATCGCGACGGCCGGCGACCGCATCGCGAGCGGCGAGCTCGACGACCAGTTCCCGATCGACGTCTTCCAGACCGGCTCGGGCACCTCGTCGAACATGAACGCGAACGAGGTGATCGCCACGCTTGCCGGCGAGGGCGTTCACGCAAACGACGACGTGAACATGGGCCAGTCGTCGAACGACGTCTTCCCGTCCGCGGTGCACCTCGCCGCCCTCGAGCAGCTGACGCACGACCTCGTCCCTGCACTCGACCGGCTCGCGCAGTCGCTCGAGGCGAAGGCATCCGAGTTCGACGACGTCGTCAAGTCCGGCCGCACCCACCTGATGGACGCCGTCCCGGTCACACTCGGTCAGGAATTCGCCGGCTACGCGGCCCAGGTCCGCCAGAGCATCGCGCGCATCGAGTCGACGCTCGAGCGAGTCGGCCAGATCCCGCTCGGCGGCACCGCGGTCGGAACCGGCCTCAACACGCATCCGGAATTCGCCGAGCGTGTTCGCGCGCGCCTGAGCGAGGAGACGGGCCTCACGATCCTCGCGGCGGCCGATCCGTTCGAGGCCCAGGCCGCGCGGGACGGGCTCGTCGAGGCCTCGGCCGCGATGAAGGTCGTCGCGGTTTCGCTGACGAAGATCGCGAACGACATCCGGCTGATGGGCTCCGGCCCTCGAGCGGGCCTCGCCGAGATCGCGCTGCCCGAGCTCCAGAAAGGGAGCTCGATCATGCCCGGCAAGGTCAACCCCGTCATCCCCGAGGTCGTCACCCAGGTCGCCGCCCAGGTGATCGGGAACGACGCCGCGATCACGGTCGGCGGCATGCAGGGCCACTTCGAGCTGAACGTCTTCGTCCCGATGATCGCGCGCAACCTCCTGGACTCGATCCGCCTGCTCTCCGCGGCCGCTCGCCTCTTCGCCGAGAAGTGCGTCGACGGCATCGAGGCGAACCGCGAGACCTGCGAGCGCTACGCCGAGCTCACGCTCTCGGCCGCGACGGCGCTCAACCCGTACATCGGGTACGACAAGGCGACCGAGATCGTGAGGGAAGCTGCCGCCTCGGGGCGGTCGCTCAGGGAGGTCGCCCGAGAGGCCGGTGTCGACGACGATACGCTCGACAAGGCGCTCGACTACAGGGCGATGGCGGAGCCGCACGCCAAGGCCGCGCGCCTTGACATCACAAGCTAGATAGAGAACTATCTATCACTTCGAGGGGAGGGTCTGCGAGACCGCCGGATTCCGGTGGATTTGGCGTTGCTGTGGCAAGAACAACAGGGGAAGGGAGAAGCATGTCACGTTTGAGAGGAGGCGTCCTCGCGGCGTTTGGCGCCCTCACGATCGCGTGCTTCGTGGTGATCGGCGCGAGTGCGGCGTCGTCGCCGCAGCGCGCCAAGAGCAAGTTCACGAAACAGGACCGGGCGGCGCTCGCTCGGCAGGAGGCGCGAGGCGTGCGCATCGTCTCGCTGCTGATCGCGACACCTCGGGAGGGGACGAAGAACGTCGCGAAGAGCGTCCGCGCGCTCGGTGGAGCGGTCGCGTACCGCAACGACAGGCTCGGCTACATGCGAGTGCGCGTGCCGCTCCGCAAGGCTGACCAGACCTCGCGGCTGACCGGCATCCAGACGATCAGCGTCGACACCATCGTGCCGCTCGCGGATCCGTCACCTGATGGCACGCAGCCGCCTTCGCCGCAACCGCCCCCGGGCGCGGACACGCCGCGGGTCAACCCGTACATGCCCACGAAGGACACGGGTGCCGCCCAGTTCGTCAACGCGCATCCGGCGTGGGACGGGCGCGACACGACGATCGGCATCCTCGACACCGGTGTCGACCTCGACAATCCGGTCGTCAACGTCACGAGCACGGGCCAGCGCAAGATCGTCGACTGGGTCACGTACACCGACCCGCTGACGGACGGCGACCCGACGTGGCGGAGCATGACCGCGTTCCCGCAGGTGACCGTCGTCAACGGCGAGTTCACCGCTCCGTTCAGCGGTAACCCGCACTACGTGGGCGTTCCCGAGGACGGCACGTACCGGATCGCCCGCATGATCGAGTCGTCGCTCGGCGCAGCGAGCGAGTACGGAACGGCCTGCGGCTCCGATCTCAACCGTGACGGCGACTGCACGGACTTCTTCGCCATCCTCTGGCGCGAGTCCGACAACACCGTCTACGTCGACTCCCAGAACGACAAGGACTTCACCGGCGAGCCGGCGATGCACGACTACAAGATCAGCCACGACGTCAATCACTTCGGCACGGACAACCCAGCGACGCCGGTCCAGGAGTCCGTCCCGTTCGTGATCCAGGTCGACGCCGTCAACAAGTTCGTCAACATCGGGATCGTCGCGGGCGCCCACGGCACCCACGTGACCGGGATCATGGCGGGCAACAGCCTCTTCGGCGGCCGGATGAGCGGCGCGGCCCCCGGCGCGAACGTCGCGGTCGTGCGGGTCTGCCTCTTCACGGCCGGCTGCACGTCGCACGCGCTGATCGAGGGGATGATCTACGTCGTCGAGACCGATCACGTCGACGTCGTGAACATGAGCATCGGCGGCCTGCCGGCGCTCAACGACGGCAACAACACGCGTGCGGTGCTCTACAACCGCCTGATCGAGGACAACAACGTCCAGATGTTCTTCTCCGCGGGCAACGACGGCCCCGGCACGAACACGATCGGCGACCCGGCCGTCACGTCGAAGGCGATGGCGGTCGGCGCGTACATCACCAGGAAGACCTGGCGGCGGAACTACGGCTCCGACGCCAACTTCCGGGACAACCTCCATCCGTTCACTTCGAGGGGCCCGGCCGAGGACGGCGCGTTCAAGCCGAACGTCGTCGCTCCAGGAGCCGCGATCTCCTCGACGCCGCTGTGGCAGAACGGCGCGCCTGTCGTGGGCACGTACACGCTTCCGCCCGGCTACGCGATGATGAACGGCACCTCGATGGCTGCACCTCAGGCCACGGGCGCCGCGGCCCTGCTGATCAGCGCCGCCAAGCAGCAGCATCACGGGCATCACCACGGTGATCACGACGAGATGTTCTGGACGCCCGCCCAGCTGCGGATGGCCATGAACTCGACGGCTCGCTTCCTCCACGGGTACAACGCGTCCGACCAGGGCAACGGCCTGATCGACGTCGATCGTGCGTGGAAGCTTCTCAAGCAGGGGCTCGAGCCCGTCAGCATCACGTCGCGGGTCGAGGTGCACACGCTCCTGAGCGACTTCCTCGCAGATCCGGGCCACGGCCCGGGCATCTACGACCGCGAGGGCGTCACCGTCAGGCACAGCTACACGCGCACGTACACGTTCACGCGGACGTCGGGCCCGAACCGGCCCGTGCTCTACCACCTCCGCTGGGTCGGCAACGACGGCACCTTCAGCACGCAGAACAACGTGCTGCTGCGCCCCAATGTGCCGACGGACGTGAACGTGAGGGTGAACCCGCGGACGAGCGGGATCCACTCCGCGATCCTGCAGCTCGACAACTCGTCGACCGACGGGATCGACTACGAGACCATGAACACGGTCGTCGCCCCCGATGTCTTCACGGCGGCGAACGGCTACAGCGTCACGAAGACCGGCCTTGCAGGCCGGAACCACGTGGATCGCTACTTCTTCCGCGTCCCGGCCGGTGACCCGGTGCTCAAGGTCGACCTGGCCGGCCCAGACGGCAACCCGGGCACGGGCCAGGTGCGGTTCCTGCGCTTCCACCCGTGGGGCCTCGGTATCGACAGCAACGCCAGCACGAGCTGTTACGCACCGCCGGTCGCGGGCTGCGCGACGGGCGATCCGTACAGCCGTACGGTCGACGGCGCTGACGAGGGCGTGTGGGAAGTGACGGTCGAGGCCAGGCGCACGTCGGACGTGGCCTGGGCTCCGTACACGCTCACGGCCTCGCTCTACGGCGTCGCGGTCACGCCCAACCCGGATGTGATCGCTGACGCACAGGTCGGCGTGCCGGTGCCCCGGTCGTACTCGCTCCAGAACAACTTCGCGTCGTTCACCGGACAAGCGGTCGGCTCGCCGCTCGGCAGCGCGCGGAGGGGCGTGTTCACGATCGCGAACGGCGAGGATCAGGAGTACACGACCAACATCCCGGCCGGTTCGACCTCGTTCCGCGCGACCATCGGCGGACCGTCCGACGCGGCCGCGGACCTCGACCTCTTCGTCTACCTGTGCTCCGACTCGACGTGCGCGACCCGCACGCTCAGGGGGCAGAGCGCCGATGGAGACGCCGAGGAGTCGGTCACGATCGCGAATCCAGAGGCCGGCACGTGGCTCGTGCTGATCGACGGCTTCTCGGTCCCGTCGGGGTCGACGACGTACAACTACGTCGACATCTTCGCCAACGCCGGGCTCGGCTCGGTGTCGGTGACGGATTCGAACGCGCCGCGCCCAAGTGGCTCGTCGTGGACGGTTCCGGGCTCCGTGACGGCCGGCGCTATCCCCGAGGCCGGGCGCGTCCTCCTCGGAGCGGTCAACGTGATGACCGAGGGCGGCGTGAAGGTCGGCTCGAACGAGGTGGTCGTCGAGCACGTCTCGCCGTAGGCACCATGCATGACCGGAGGGGGCTGTGATAGGGCGGCCCCCTCCTCCACTTCGGGGGTCTTGTCAGTCTTTGTGGATTCGCCTAGATTGCCGGTGAATTGGACCGTCGCGGAGGCGACGTGAGGGAGGGGACTTGAAAAGCAAGCTACATGTACGTCTTCTGCTGGTTGGTGGCCTTGGCGTTGCGCTGATCGCTGGCGCTGTGTTCTTGCCTCACTCCGCTTCGAGCCGCGCGCCAGTCGCCAATCCTGTGCTCAGTCACGCTCTCGACGTCGAGCTCGGGCAGGCCCCGGCAACCCGGCACGAGCCGGGCCTCTCCTCGAGCGTCATGTACTCGCTCCTCGACCAGACCGGAGCGCTCCGTCGCCGAGCCGAGCGCGCAGGGTTCAGGCCGCCTCCGGTCGAGATCACCGACACCGAGGGTTGCAGCAACGAGTTCACCGGCAACGGGCAGACGAACACGCGCGTCACCCAGGACTGCTCGCTCCGCTCTCAGGCAGGTGAGCAAATCGCCGTCAACCCTCTCGACCCGAACAACATCCTCGTGGGCCAGAACGACGCCCGTACCGGCTACAACCACTGTGGATACGCCTGGACGCTCGACGGTGGAGCGGACTGGGGCGACGAGACACCGCCGTTTTTCCAGGTCCCGCTCCTCGACAAACACGCCGCCGAGGCGTGTTCGGACCCGACGGTCGCCTGGGACTCGCAAGGTGACGCCTACATCGCGAGCACGATCTACAGGGTCGGAGCTCCGGAGAACGCTGTTGTCGTCGCGAAGTCGAATTCGGGTATCCACGGCGCGTACTTCCACTCGCCGGACTCGCAGGGTGGGTTTCAGGAGTACCGGGCGATGCCGATGGGCGTCGTCAGCAACGAGGACGTGGGCTTCCAGGACAAGCCTTACGTGGTCGCAGACACGAGCGCGTCGAGCCCGAAGCGCGACTGGGTGTACGTGACCTGGACACGCATCGGTCCCGAGCAGGAGGATTCCCCCGGCGGGGTTCGCGAGGTCTTCCCGATCATCTTCAGCCAGTCCGAGGATGGCGGCGTCACCTGGTCGGCACCCATCGAGATCAGCGGCGAGGCCGAAGGCGTCTGTCCGAATGAGTGCAACCTCGACCATGCGTCGCGCCCATTCGTGGGGCAGGACGGCACCATCTACGTCTCCTTTGCGAACGACAACGCGATCGACGGCGGCTCGCAGATCCTGATGGTCAAGTGCCCTGCCGACGAGGACTGCACCGAGGAAGAGGCGTGGACCGAGCCTGTCATCGTCTCGAACCTCGTCGGCGGCGAGCCGGTCGGTCCCAACGGCGAGGGCTGCCCGGTGGCGCTCCAGTGCCTCCCGCCGAACTCCTACCGGATGTCCGAGGCAAACTCGGTCTCGAACTCGGTCGACGACCAGGGTCGTATCTACGTCATCTGGGCCGACTTCCGGAACAACACGAATCAAGGCTGCACGGGCTCGGCGATGACTGCGACCTCGCCTTGCGACAACGACGTCTTCTACTCCTACTCGACGGACGAGGGCGAGACCTGGAGCGACCCGATCGTGATCACGCCGCGCTCGAACACCCGCTTCGGCGAGACGGCGCAGTGGCAGCCGTGGAGCGAGGTCACGCCTGACGGAAGTCGGCTCTTCGTCGCGTTCTACGACCGCTCGTACGGCAACTGCGAGTCGACCGGCTGCAACGACATCACGCTGGCCGTGGTCGACAGCCCGGCGTCTGCGAGCCCGACCTTCGACTACTCGCGCGTGACGACTGCCTCCATGCCGAACATGACCACCGCCGAGAATCCGATCGAAGCCGGGTTCGTCGGTGATCGGATGTCGCTGAGCGTGGACGGCCAGGGACGGGCGCATGTGGTTTGGGCAGACACGCGCGCGCACGCAGGCTCGGTGCCGGAAACGGACGTCTACTACGCACGCGTGCCTGCGGCAGGGCCGCCTCCGCCGCCCCCGCCTCCTCCACCAGTTCCGCCCCCTCCTCCCCCGCCTCCGCCTCCTCCGCCCCCGCCTCCGCGGGTGCGCTGCGTCGTGCCACGCGTCGTCGGCCGCTCGTTGACGCGTGCCCGCTCACTGCTTCGGCGCGCACACTGCAGCGTCGGTCGGGTCACGCGCGCCCGGTCGCAGGCCCCACGCGGACGCGTGCTTCGTCAGTCCAGGCGGCCCGGGTTGAGGCTGGCGCAGGGAGCGAGGATCGGCCTGCTCGTCAGTGCCGGTCGCCGGTGAGCAGCTTAGGAGCCCGCTACCCGGAGGAGCGCACCGGCAGGCACATCGGCGCGGGCAGCACCTTCACGATCGCGTAGCTGCCCTTCGTGCCGCGCGCGGCGACGCGAGCGGTGTTGCAGCGGTCGGCGCCTGGAATCGTGATCACGAAGTAGCCGCTTCCGTTCGCCTTCGCGCGCGCGAAACGGCTCCCGCCCGTCAGGCGGACACGCTCGGACGCATGAAAATGCCGCCCCTGCACGGTGAGCGTCGTCGCTCGCGTGATGCGGAGCGAGGGCTTGGACTGGGTCTGCCGACTGAATGCTGCGAAGCCGAGAACGAGCGCGATCACGGCAATGCCTGCTGCGATGAGCAGAACTCTGCGCATCTCGTAGAGGTTATACCCGCCGCAGCGCGACGGAAACCTGATCAGCCCGGTCGGTTCGTGATGTGGACGAACACCTTGTCGTCGCTGCCGCACTCGTTGCGCAGCGCCACCTGGCCCGAGCGTCCTTGACCCTTCCAGGACACCTCCGAGTCGTTGTCCTCGAGCTCGTCGAACAGGATCGTGAACCCGGCCGCATCGAGCTCGCGCTTGAAGTCGTCGTGCGCCGCCTCGACGTCGCCGGCGAAGTACCCCTCCACGACTGTCGTCGGCCCTTGTTGCGACTGCTGCGTGTACGTGACCTCTCCCAGCTGTGGCCAGCCATTGGGAAGATCGGGAGCCTCGCCCAGCGCGGGCTTCGTGCATGCGGCCTCGGTCTCGTCACCAGACTCGCTGGTCTTGCCCTCGCTGCCGCCACAGCCGGCCACCAGGAACGCGAGAACCGCCACGATCACCCAAGTTGTACGCATGGAGCTCCTTTCGTCGGGAGTCGGCACTGTATGACGCTTCTCTGAAGGTTCCTTAAGAACGTTCGACTTGGCAGTGCGAAAGGCACTTTCGTATATTGGTTTGCATCCAAACCGTCGGCCGGGGGGTCCGGCGGGGGAGGGAGAGAAGGATGAGGAAAGCCGTACTACGCCTGCTGCCGCTGGCGGCTCTTGCCGCGTTCGCCGTTGCAGGCTCAGCCTTGTTGCCGCAAAGCGCGAGCAGCAACTCGCCGATCGGTAACAAGATCCTCGCGCACAAGCTCGCGGTCGAACTCGGCAAGGAGCAGCCGCGCGGTAAGGAGATGCCCGTCTCATCGGGGATCATGTACACGCTCTACGATGCCGCCGGCATCCTGCAGCGTCGGGCTGCCCAGAACCCCGGCGCCATGCGCGCGCTCTGGGGCGGGAACCACCGCATCTCGAGCCCGGACACCGAGGGTTGCCAGAACGTGTTCCACCGCCACGGGATGAAGAACACCCGTGTCAATCAGGATTGCTCGCTTCGGCGCCAGGCCGAGGAGACGATCCAGCTCAACCCGCGGAACGAGAAGAACATCATCGCGGGCCAGAACGACTCCAGAATCGGCTTCAACCACTGCGGCTACGACTGGAGCTTCGACGGCGGCAAGCGCTGGGGCGACCAGGTTCCGCCGTTCTGGCAGTTCGTGCTGCTCGACGGGCACACCGCGGACGCCTGCAGCGACCCCACGGTCGCCTGGGACTCGCAGGGCAACGCCTATTCCGGCGGTGTCTTCTTCGACATCAACAGCGGGGCGAACGCCGTCCTCGTGATGAAATCGAATGCCGGGAACGGCGGCAGCTTCTACCACTCGCCTGACCCGACCGGAGGCTTCCAGGAGTATCGGGACACCCCGGTCGGCGTCGTCGCGAACGACGACGGGAACGAGTTCGCGAACGACAAGGAGCTGATGACCGCCGACTCGAATCGGTCGAGCCCGAAGCGCGACAACGTCTACATGACGTGGACGCGGTTCAACGCGGCGGGTCACAGCCCGATCTACTTCAGCCAGTCGGAAGATGGCGGCGCGACGTGGTCGGATCCGATCGAGATCAGCGGCTCCGACCCGAACATCTGCCCGCTGGGCGGAGGCGCGTGCAACGATGACCAGGGCTCAAATCCGGTCGTCGCGCGGGACGGGACGATCTACGTCTCGTTCGCGAACGGCAACGTGCCCGGCAACGGGATCGAGCAGGTGCTGAACGTGACCTGCCCGGCCAGCGCGGACTGCAGCAACCAGGCCAACTGGACGGATCCCACCAAGGTCGGCGACATGATCTCCACGCACCCTGTGGGCCCGCCGAGCCAGAACGGCTGCCCGAACAGGCAGTGCCTGCCGCCGAACGGGTACCGCGCTCCCGACGAGACGACCGTGACGAATTCGGTCGACCGCGACGGGAACGTGTACGTCACGTGGGCGGATCACCGCAACAACACGAACCCGAACTGCGAGCTCGGCGCCGCCGGCGGCGGGTCGGGCCCGTGCGACCACGACATCTTCTACGCCTTCTCGACGGACGGCGGGTCCACGTGGAGCGACACGCGGGACGTCACGCCACGCTCGCGGTTCGGCGAGACTGCGCAGTGGCAGTCGTGGAGCGAGGTGACGAAGGACGGTTCGCGGCTCTGGGTCGCGTTCTACGACCGTCATTACGGTGACTGCGAGACCACGGGCTGCAACGACATCACCGCTGCCCAGATCAGGAACCCGGCTTCGAACCACCCGAACTACAGCTACGCGCGGGTGACGACGAGCTCGATGCCCAACCTGACTCCGGCGAACAACCCGGTGCAGGCGGGCTTCCTGGGCGACTACATGTGGGTGGACACCGACCACCACGGTGACGCGCACATCGTCTGGGCGGACACGCGCCCGATCCGGGGCGACGCTCCGGAGGAGGACGTCTACTACGCCGAGGTCGATCGGAGTGGAGGACATTAAGCAGGCGTGATCGACGAAAGAGGGTCGCCCCCCGAGGCGACCCTCTTTCCGTCTAATACGCGACTGCGCCGCGACCGGTTTCGGCAGCGTGACGCTGCTCGTCGGCGCGGTAGCTCGATCGCACCAGCGGTCCCGAGAAGACCGAGCCGAAGCCGAGCGCCTCGCCCTGCTCGCGGAACCAGCGGAACTCGTCCGGGTGCACCCAGCGGTCGATCTGCGCGTGCTTCGCAGACGGCTGGAGGTACTGGCCGATCGTGACGACGTCGACGCCGTTGACGCGGAGATCGCGCATCGTCTCGACGACCTCGTCGTTCGTCTCGCCGAGCCCGACGATGATCCCCGACTTCGTCAGGACCGGGTAGTCGGCGACCTCCTTCGCGCGCGCGAAGAGCCACAGCGCCCGGTCGTAGTCGACCTTGGCGCCGCGCATCTTCCTGTGCAGGCGGCGCACGGTCTCGATGTTGTGGTTGAAGACGTCGGGCTGCTCCGCGAGGACGATCTGGAGCGCCTGCTCCTCGTGGCCGAGGAAGTCGGGTGTCAGGACCTCGATCGTGGCCCCAGGCACCTTCGCCTTCAGCGCACGGATCGTCGCCGCGTAGTGCCCCGCACCCTTGTCAGGCAGGTCGTCGCGGTCGACCGAGGTGACGACGACGTGCTCGAGGCTCATCTGCGCAGCCGTGTGCGCGAGGCGGAGCGGCTCGAGCGGGTCCGGCGGATGCTCGGGCTTGCCGGAATTGACGTAGCAGTAGCGGCACGCGCGCGTGCACGTCTCGCCGAGGATCTGAAAGGTCGCCGTGCCGCGGCCCCAGCACTCGGCGATGTTCGGGCAGCGGGCCTCCTCGCAGATCGTGAGTAGGTTCTGCCCGTGGATCAGCTTCTTGACGTCGAAGTAGCGTGAGTCTGCGCTCGGCGCGCGCACCTTCATCCACTCGGGACGGCGGGGCCGGTCCGCGACGGGGAGCGACTTCTCCACGTCTGTCAGTCTATGGATGGTGGCACCCGAGACGCCGCTAGAGAGCACGAAGTTCGGCCTTCGCCCGGGCGGTGAGGGCTGGTTCGTGATGAATGCGAAGGACAGCCGCTGGCGCGACACCGGTACGGTCGGTGCATTCTGCAACTTCGAGGGCAAGCGCCGCTTCCCGGGTCTCGGGATCAACCTGAACGTGCTGCCGCCCGGGCAGGCGATGGGCCTGTATCACCGCGAGAATGCCCAGGAGGACTTCCTCGTGCTCGCGGGCGAATGTCTCCTGCTCGTCGAGGGCGAGGAGCGGAGGCTCGAGACCTGGGACTTCTTCCACTGCCCGCCGGGGACGGAGCACATCATCGTCGGCGTCGGCAAGGAGCCCGCCGTCGTGCTGGCCGTCGGCGCTCGCGGCCGGCGGCGCAAGGGCCTCGTCTATCCCGTCTCGGATGCCGCGCTGAAGCACGGCGCCGGCGTGAAGAAGGAGACGACCGACCCCTCCGAGGCGTACGGAGGCTTCGCCGACTGGAAGCGCTCCCTGTACCAGGAAGGCTGGTTGCCCGATCTGTAACCGCTGCCGGTAGATCGCCAAGACCGGCCGCCGGAGGCCGGCTCTGTCGGCCGGGAGGCAAACGACGAACAAGAACGCTTGAGGCCCGCCTGCCTTCGCCGGCTCGTCGACGCCCTGATCGCCGTCCAGGAACGCCAACCAGAAGCCGCCCAAGACCCCTAGTAACACTGTGTTACAAGATGGTCTTTGGTTGCGCTTCGCGCGCAGCTTCGTCACGGAGCGTTGAGTTTCGGTCGCCATCCTTGGTTGGGTGGCTCGCTCCGCGCCTCGGCTCGATTCGCGTCTCGTCGCGGCGACCGTTCGCGCTGACGACAGAAAGCGGCCGATTGCCGAGACGTACCGATCCGTCGCCGCGCTCGCCGAGCGACTCGGGCTGCCCCGCCCGAGTTACGAGACCATCCGGCGGGTGGCCCACGAAGCTCGTTCCGGGAAGCGCGACCCGAGCATCGGCCAGGTCCTGCTCGACATCGACCTACGGCGTCGACCGCCCGAGGCGATCGTCGACGCTCTGGTCGGAACAGCCCCCAAACTCCCCAAGTAACACTGTGTTACAAGGGATCAGCGCGCCGGGACTTGTTCCACTCCCTGCGCGGTGCCGGCATGGGTTCCTTCGGTCGGTCTGCCGGACAGGCGCCCGTGGATCGGCTGCGGCCAGAGGCCGACGCCTTCATCGGCCGGTAGCTCTTCGAAGGTGAGGTCGAAGACCTCCTCGAACGCGGCTGCGGCGGGCGCGCGGACCTCGTCGACCGCGATCGGCCGGCCGAGCTCCTCCGCGATCGTCGTGAACGACGCGTCCTCGAGGCCGCACGCGGTGATCCACTCGGTGAACGGCGCCGTGTCCAGGTCGACGTTCAGCGCGTAGCCGTGCGTCGTCACCCACTTCGTGATGTGGACGCCGATCGAGGCGATCTTCTTCGGCACCGGCCGCGTCTCGACCCAGATCCCGGTCAGCCCCTCGATGCGCGTTGCCTCGACCCCGATCTCGGCGAGCGTCCGGATCAGTGCCTCCTCGAGCTCGCGGCAGTAGCGCTTGACGTCCTGGCCGTGCCGCGTCAGGTCGAAGATCGGGTAGCAGACGAGCTGACCCGGCCCGTGGTAGGTCGACTTTCCCCCGCGGTCGGTTTCGACGATGTCGACCTCGGCGCCGTCCGGTACGTGCAGCTCGCCCTCGTCGGTGCGCCGCCCGAGCGTGATCACGGGCGGATGCTCGAGCAGCATCACCGTGTCGGGGATCGCGCCCTGCGAGACCGCCGCCGCGAGTGAGCGCTGCAGCTCCCACGCCTCCAGGTACGGGACCCGCCCGAGGTTCAGGAGATACGCGCCGCGGGTCACGTCCGGAGGGTAACGACTTGCACGATGGCCAGGACGGCGAGCGCCACGACCGTGACCGCGACGATGACCGCTCCGGCCGTGGAGAACCCGGAGCCGGTGACGAGCCAGACCAGCCCGGCGGCCGCCGTCAGCGCGTTGCCCGCGGCGAGCGCCACGACGCCGATCCGCCCGCTCCAGATCACCCAGGCGAGGACGAGCAGCACGAGACCCACTGCCACGAGGACCGCGCTGCCCACCAGGCTCGGGAAATCCGACCTGTCGAGCGCACCAGTGACCGCCCCGACGACAAGGACCAACCCGAGCCCGGCCTCGAACACAGCGTCGGCTCGCAGGACGGTTCTCGTTGTCATCGTGCCCTCCCGCTAGTTTATGAAACGACCGTATCACTAATGCCGAGACCCGTCGATCCCCACCGGCGCACCGACGTCCTTGCCCGAGCCGCGGACTACGTCCTCGAGCGCGGTCTGGCCGGTCTCAGCCTGCGCCCGCTGGCCAAGGCGCTCGGCACGAGCCCGCGCATGCTGCTCTACGACTTCGGCAGCAAGGAGCAGCTGATCGACGAGGTGCTCGCGCAGATCCGCCGCCGTGAGGAGACTCTCCTCGAGGCGGACGTCCGTACGCTCGAGGAGGTCTGGCGCTGGATCGCCGCGCCGGAACGGAAGCCATTCCTGAGGCTGTTCTTCGAGGTCTACGTCGGTGCGCTGGGCCGCCCCGAAGCGGAGCCGTTCGTCCGCGACTGGCTCGAGCTCCTGCGTGCCCACTGGCGACCGCCGGTCGACGATGCGACCGCGACGCTGATGGTCGCCGTCGTCCGCGGGCTTCTGCTCGACCGGCTGGCTACGGGCGACGACGAGCGAACCGACGCCGCGCTACGGCGTTTCAGCGAGTTGATCCGAGCCTAGTCGGTGTCGATCAGCTCGCGGGCACGCTCGAGATCCTCCGGGCGCACGAGGACCTCACGCGGCCCGAAGGCCGACGCCGCGGCGTCCGCCATCCCCGCCGCGAGGTCCGTCCTCTGCTGTATCGATTCGATCCCCTCCGTCTGGAGAAGGGAGATGATCGTGTCGGCCGCGAACTCGTCCGGGACGATCGTCAACCGGACGAGCTCAGTGCTCACGGCCGTCCAGCACGATCGTCCAGCGCTCGATGCGCACGGGACGGAGCATGCCATTGATCCACCAGGGATCGGTCGCGAACAGGTCGCGCACCGCCTGCTCTGAGCCCGCCTCGATGACGTGCATCGTCTCGCGGTCGCCTTCGAGCGGGCCGCCGAGGACGATCGACCCTTTGTCGACGAGGTCGTCCATGAAGCGCGCGTGGTCGTCCCAGCCGTCCTGCTCCCGCATGTCGCGGCTCCAGTCCCAAGGCCCGCCGCGCTCGAGCCGCAGGACGAAGTAGCGCACTATTCCTCGCCGATGATCGCCTTGGCGGTCTCGAGGTCCTCCGGCTTGACGAGGATCTCGCGGGAACCGCTCATGGCGCCGCTGCCCCCGATGCTCGCCGCGCCGGAGTCGGTCGGCCGCTGCATCGACTCGATCTGCTCGAACTTGAGGAGCGACTGGACCTGGTCGGCCTCGATCTCGTTCAGGACGACTGTCAACCGGACGAGCTCCACTAGTAGGCGACTTCGTCCCAGGTCTCGAGCGCTTCCCTGAGGTCCTTCAGGAAGCGGCCAGCGAGCGCTCCGTCGACCAGGCGATGGTCGTACGTGAGCGTGATGTTCATGATCGGCCGGATCGCGATCACGTCCTTGCCGAAGGAGTCCTGCACGACCCAGGGGCGCTTGACGAGCGCGTAGGTGCCGAGGATGCCCGCCTGCGGCTGGCTGATCACGGGCGTGCCGTGGAACGTGCCGTAGCCGCCGGGGTTCGTGATCGTGAACGTGCCGCCCTGCACCTCGTCGGGGGTCAGCTTCTTGTTGCGTGCGCGGTCGGCGATATCGGTCACCGCCTGTGCCATCCCGAGAAGGTTCAGGCCCTCGGCGTGCTTGACGACCGGGACGATGAGGCCCTTGCCGTCGGTGAGCTCGACCGCGAACCCGAGGTTCACCCACGGCCGCGTGACGATCTGCTCGCCGCGGATCTCGCCGTTGATCCACGGGTACTTCTTGAGCGTCTCGACGACCGCGCGGGCGACGAAGATCAGATACGTCGGGTTGACGCCATAGGTCTTCTGGTACTCGGGCTTGAGCTTGTTGCGGATCTCGACGACGCGGGACATGTCGACCTCGATCGCGCTCGTGACGTGAGCGGCGGTGTCGAGGGAGCGGCGCATGTGCTCGGCGATTCCGCGGCGCATCGCGTTCATCGGCTCGAGCTGCTCGCCGGCTGTCGCGGCCACCGGCTCGGGGGCGGGAGGCGGAGGAGGCTTCGGCGCGGCCTCGGCGGCAGGCGTCGGGGCGGCGGGGGCGGGAGGTGGCTCGGGAGCAGGAGCGGGGGCGGTCTCCGGAGCGGCCGCAGGGGCTTCCTGCGGAGGCGCTTCCTGCGGAGGCGCGGCCGGCGGGCCGGCCTCGACGAAGTCGAGGATGTCCTTCTTGGTCACGCGCCCGCCGCGGCCCGTGCCGGGGACGCTCGAGACGTCGACGCCGTGCTCGGAGGCGATGCGCGCCACGACCGGCGAGACGAAGCTCTTGCCGTTCTGCTGGGCCTCGGCCGGTGTCGTTGCGGCGGCGGGCGCCGGCTCAGGCGCGGCTGCAGGCTCTGTCGGCGCCGGGGCGGGAGCGGCGGCCTCGGGCTCCGGCTCCGCGGCCGGCGCTTCCTCGGGCGCGCCGGCTTCGCCGCCGATCACCGCGAGCTTCGCGCCCACGTCCACGGTCTCGCCTTCCTGGACGAGGATCTGCGTCACGACCCCGCTCGCCGGGCTCGGCACCTCGGTGTCCACCTTGTCGGTCGAGATCTCGAGCAGCGACTCGTCGGCGGCCACCTCCTCGCCCACCTGCTTGAGCCACTTCGTGATCGTCCCCTCCGATACGGAGACGCCCATCTGCGGCATGACGACGTCGACGGCCTCGGTGGTGGCCATCAGTACTCCGCCAGCTCCTTCAGTCCCTTGACGACGTCTTCGACCTGCGGGATGAACGCCTTCTCGAGCGGCGGCGAGAACGGCACCGGCGCGTCGGGCGCCGCGATCCGCATGATCGGCGCGTCGAGATGCTCGAACGCCTCCTCGGCGATCGTGGCCGCGATCTCGCCGCCGAAGCCGCCCGTGCGCGTGTCCTCGTGCAGGACGAGCACCTTCGACGTCTTCTCGGCGCTCGCGAGCACGGCCTGCCTGTCCCAGGGGATCAGCGTCCGCAGGTCGAGGATCTCGACCGAGACGCCGTCGCTCTCCAGCTCCTTCGCAGCGTCGCCGGCCGTGTGCACCATCGCGCCCCAGGTGACGACCGTGACGTCGTCGCCCTCGCGGTGGGTGCGCGCCTTGCCGAACGGGATGGTGTAGCGCTCCTCGGGCACGTCGGCCTTGATCCGGCGGTACAGGTGCTTGTGCTCGAAGTAGAGGACCGGGTTCGGGTCCTCGATGGCCGTGATCAGGAGCCCCTTCGCGTCCTCGGGCGTCGCCGGGCAGACGACCTTCAGACCCGCGATGTGCGCGAACGAGCTCTCCGGGTTCTGCGAGTGGAACGGGCCGCCGGAAAAGCCGCCGCCGGACGGGAGCCGGACGACGATCGGGACCGGGGTGCCGGCGCGGTAGCGCTGCTTGGCCGCGACCGTGACCAGGTGGTCCCACGCGCACGAGATGAAGTCCGCGAACTGCATCTCGGCGACGGGGCGCATGCCCATGATCGCGGCGCCGGTGCAGCTGCCGACGATCGCCGTCTCCGAGAGCGGCGCGTCGATCACGCGCCAGGCTCCGAACTCCTCCTGGAAGCCGAGCGTGACCTTGAAGGCGCCTCCGTAGACGCCGACGTCCTCGCCGATCACGAACACGCGCTTGTCGCGGCGCATCTCCACGCGAAGACCGTCAGAGATCGCTTGCAGGTAGGTCATCTCGGCCATCAGGAGCTCACTTGTGGTGGGGCGTGTCGAGGTCTTCGGGCGTCGCGAACACGCCCTCGGTCAAGGTCGACGGGTCCGGCAGCGGGGACTCGTCCGCGAGGTTGATCGCGTCCACGAGCAGCTTCTTGACGCTCGCGCCGATCTCGTCCTCCTCGTCGTCCGTCAGCGCAGCGTTCTCGCGCAGCCAGCCGCGGAAGCGCTCGATCGGGTCGCGCTTCGCCCACTCCTCGAACATCTCCTTCGGAACGTAGAAGGCGTCGTCGTGCACCGCGTGGCCCTCCATGCGGAGCGTCAGCGACTCGATCAGCGTCGGGCCGCCGCCCCCCCGCGCCTTCTCGACCGCGCGCCTGGTCTCGCGGTAGACGGCGAGCACGTCGGTTCCGTCGACGACGACTCCCTCGAACCCGTACGCCTGTGCGCGATCGGCGAGCGTCTCGCACGCGTACTCGAGGTGCGTCGGGGTCGAGTATGCCCACTGGTTGTTGTCGCAGATGAAAACCACCGGGAGCCGGCGGACACCCGCGAGGTTCATCCCCTCGTGCGTGTCGCCGCGCGCCGAGGCGCCCTCGCCGAACCAGGCGACCGCCACGCGCTTCTCCTCGCGGATCCGGAAGGCGAGCGCGCAGCCGACCGCGACCGGGAGCATCGCCGGCAGGTGGCTGACCATCGCCAGCAGTCCCAGCCTCGAGTCGGCCATGTGCACGTTGCCGTCGCGGCCGCGGGTGGGGCCGTCCTCACGGCCCATGTACTGGGCGAAGATCCTCCAGGGCTCGACGCCGCGCGTCACGTGCACGCCCATGTCCCGGTGCAGCGGCGTGCCGACGTCGTCGGAGCCCATCGCGGTCGCGACGCCGACGGACGAGGCCTCGTTCCCACGGCCCGTGTAGAAGGAGCCGGGGATCTTGCCTTGCTTGTAGAGGATGTGCCCGCGCTCCTCGATCCCGCGCGTGAGCAGCATGTTGCGATACATGCCGAGCAGGTCCTCGCGGTCGAGGCCCGCCTCGCGGATCTCGTGCAGGGAGCCGACAGGCTCAGCTTCGCGGGCGATCGCCACGGACGAGACTCTAACGACTGGGGTCTACGGCAAGGACGACTCTCACCAGTCGCTGCGCACGCCGAAGTAGATGAGCGACCCGAAGAGCGGGAAGACGACGATCACGACGACCCACAGCGTCCTCGAACTGCCGGAGAAATCCTCGTTGCGGAAGACGCTGAGCAGCGCGGCGAGGGCGAGGATCACCGAGACGGCGGCGAGGATCCAGAAGCCGCCGGCGAGCAGGCCGACTGCAAGCGTCGTCGCGTCGATCATGCGAACTCCGAGGAACGATATGCCCGCGACTGCGCGTACGAGCTCAGGTCGAGCACAAAGCCGAGCCCGACGAGGATCCAGCCGGCGACGTGGATCCCGCCGACCGGAGCGTCGACGAGGACGAACATCAGCGTTGTCCAGGGCAGGAAGATCAGGCCCAAGAGCGGCAGGAGGAAGCCCGCAAATGCGCCGTCCACCCAGGGGGAGAAGAGCCAGAGGAGCAGTAGTGCGAGTCGAGGGGAGAGAACTGCGATCAGTGCGAACAGGCAGGGCATCTCATGGACCTCCTCGGGCCTGAGGCGAGTCCGGCGCGGACCGGATGGCCCGCGCCGTCATCAGCCTTGAAGCGTTACTCGAGCGTGTAGACATCCTTCCAGCGCACCGTGAGCGCGTAGAGGACCACGATCTCGAGCGTGATCACCACCAGCGACCAGAGCGGATACTGGGCGTTGCCCAGAAAGCTGAGCTGGCTCAGCAGGCTGAGGAAGACGACGATGATCGTGAACCAGCGGGCCCAACCGCTTTTCGCCGCGAGCCCGAGCCCTGCGAGGAACAGCAGGACGCCCCAGAACAGCATGATCCAGCCCCATGTTGAGACATCGAACAGGAAGACCTGCTGCCGGGTGACGACGTAGTAGTTGTCGCGGATGATCGCGATCAGCCCTTCGAAGAACGTGATCGCGCCGATAAACGCAAGCATGATCGCCGCGAAGCCGATCCAGCCGGTCCATTGCGAGGACATGTCCCGGCCTGAGTCCATCGTGCTCATGCACTGCTCCTTTCTCGGCCGCCGCGACCGCGAGGGGTCCGGAGCGGCGCTACGGGGTCAGATGTCCAGTATCTCCTTCTTCTTGGCCGCGAACTCCTCGTCCGTGAGGATTCCCTGCTCGTGCAGCTTCGCCAGGTCCTGAAGCTGCTCGGTCATGTCTGGCTCTGCCGGTGCGGCCTGGGGCGGCGGAGCAGCCTGTTGCGGCTCGTCGTAAGCCGGCTCGTCGTAGCGTGCCGCCATGCGCCGTGATGTGCGCCGTGATGTGCGGCGTGCCACTCTGCGACTTGGTCCGAACATCGGTTCCTTCCTTTCGTGTCTGGGCCGATTCTTCCTCGTTTTACGACTCGGAGGGCGTGAGCGCGTCCGCCTCTTCCGCCGCGATCAGGCCGATTGCGACGAGATCGAGCGGATGGATGAACGAGTCCGCGATCGGCATGCCGTTCGCCCGCGCCACGGCGTCCCGCAGCGGGATCGCCCACCGGTGCTCGAGCAGGATGATCGCAGCGGCCGAGTCGTTCGGGATCTCCTCGATCACGTCGAGGGCATCCTCCTCGGGAAAGAGGTCGACGCCGTCCTCGGTCCGCTCCGCGCCTAGCTCTGCTCCGACCTCCGCGCCTTCCTCGCCGCCGATGCCGAGGCCGATCAAGGCGCCGACGGTTGCTCCGAACTCGGCTGCCTCCTCGTCGCTGAGGTCGGTCCGCTTCAGCACGGTTACTTCGCCTTCTGCGTCCTTGTGCACGGCCAGGCCGTCGATCACGCGGACGATGTCGTTCTCCTTGAGCCGGTCGAGCTCGGCGAGGATCTCGCCGTGGAACTTGGGCTCGGCAAAACCGAGCACAAGCAGTTGCACAGGTCCAATTGCCATCAGTGCCTCCTTGTCATTGCCGGAATATTCCAGTCAGGTCGTGTGTCTGGTCATCATCCGCCTAGGATGAATCATCGCGCTCCGGCGTGTGGCCGTGCAGCACGACCGTCCCGGCGAGGTAGTCAGGGAGCGCGCGGCGCCGCTCGTCGAAGAGCGCCGGGATGAAGCCTGCGAAGAGCGGGATGATCGCGAGCACGAGCCCGGTCGTCCGCACGATCGCGCGACCGACCGAGAGCCCGCCTCCATCCGGCCGCTGCACGCGCAGCCGCATGAGCCGCATGCCCGGCGTCTGCCCGGCGGCGCTCCAGAAGAGCACGAAGTAGCCCCCTCCGACGATGATCCAGGCCGCGCCGAGCAGGGAGCCGGCGAGCCACTGCGGCCTGATGCCGCCGACGAGCGACGCGATCAATGCGACGACGGCGCTGCCGACCGCGAAGATCGAAAGCGCGGTGAGCGCATCGACGGCGAGCGCCGCGGCCCTCGTCGCGATGCCCGCGTACACGGGCTGACGTCGCTGCGCAGGACGGGCGATCCGCTCGTCGAGGCGGGTCGCGGACCGCCGGACACCGGCGACGACGTCCTCGGCGAGCCCCGCCGACTGCCGCGTGACGGCGCGCCGGAGATCCGGGCTCGAGGCGATGCTCTGGAGCACACGCTGCATCTCGTCGCTCGCGAGGACGCGGTCGGTGAGCTCGAGCGTCTGCCGGCTGCCGAGCGACTGCTCGATCAGGCGCTCCAGCTCGCCGGTCGCCGCCAGCTCGGCGACCACACGCTCGATCACCCGATGCCGGACGAGCGAGCGTGCGATCTCCTCGGGCAGTGGCCCGGCCAGTGCACTGTCGACGATCCGGGCGAGCTCGGGTGCCGACACGACGTCCTCGGCCGCGGACTCGATTCCACCGCGCCAGGCGCGCGCGGCGACGCGAGCCGGGTAGAACGCGGCGCGCCCCGCCGAGTCGGCGATCCCTGCGCGTTTGCGAGGCGTCGACATGCCATGACCAGAGGACCAGAAATGACCTACCTGGGTCAAGCGGTCCGAGGGGTCGGCGCGCGAGTCTTCCAGCCATGGACCTTGGCTACGGACTCACCGAGACTGTCCAGTTCGAGCTGCCCGACCTGGCCGGTGCGGCGCGTCTGGCGACCCTCCTGCGCTCGCGCTGGGCGGTCTCGGTGAACGAGGAAGACGACGTCGCGATCGTGGACGTCTACATCAGAGCTTCACGCACGGACCTCGCATCGCTCATGCGGACCGTCGAGGACTGGGTGGCGCGGGAATCGCTCCGCGCCATCCGGTTCGAGATCGACGGACGCGTCTACATCATGGAGTCGGGCGAGGTTGACTGGGAGTTCCTGCCGCGTCCGACGGTCGAGGTCGAAGCCGCCTGACTTGACGCGGGGCCCAGCCGGACCGCACACTCGATGAAAGTGTCGAGCTTGCGCGACATGGGTCACGACGTCACCGACGCGTTGGAGAAGGTGCGCGTGCCGTCGTACATCGTCGACCGGCACGGCATCATCCGCTGGGTCAACTCGGCGGCGATGGAGATCGTCGGCGACGTCCGCGGGCGTCAATTCACCTCGGTGCTCTCACCGGAGGAGGCTCGCCGTGCACGGGAGATCTTCGCACGCAATATTTCCGGGGTTGTCGAGCGTTCCGACAACGAAGTCGTCTTCGTTGGAGCCGACGGAGAGCGCGTCCTCGTCGACATCAGCGCCGTTCCTCTGCGGGACGGCGAGCAGGTGATCGCGATGTTCGGGCAGGTCGTGGACATCCAGATCGACCGGCCCCCGCCCACGGCACATCCGGACCTGACCCCTCGCCAGACCGAGGTGCTACGGCTGCTCGAGCACGGCCGCTCGACGAACCAGATCGCGGTCGAGCTCCACCTCAGCGTCGAGACCGTGCGGAACCACATCCGCCACATTTTGCGCGCCCTTGGAGTGCATTCGCGCCTCGAGGCGGTCGCCCTCACGCGGCGCGACCATCTTCTGGACGAAGCCTAGGTCGCGACCTTCGTTGCGGGGAACTCGCGCACCGTTTGGCGGTGCAACATCGCCACGCCGAAGAAGAGCAGCCCGCCGAGCAGGAGAATCCCCCACCACTCGCGGGTCGCGCGCGTCGGGCCCCACGCGATCAAGAGCAGGAACAGCAGGGCCACGGCTCCGTAGACAATCCAGGCCTGGTCCTCGAGCACGGGCGCCAGCCGCCGTCGAGCTGCGACGGCCAAGCGCGTCGGCCCCGCGAGCCAAGCGCCGATGAGCCCGGCCACCCCGTAGAGGATGAGCGCGTACGCCACGCTGCGGAGGAGCTCGGTCCCGATGCCCCACGCGTGGTTGCCGGCCGGTCGGACGGCATCTGTCTTGATCAGCGAGTCGACGACGACTCCTCCCGTAACGCGCTGGATCACGAGGACGAGCACGCCGACGAGCAGGAAGCTGGCCGCGGTGGCCCGGAGGATCCGGCGGCGATGGCCGCGGGCGAGGTAGATGGCGAGCCCGTAGAGGAAGAGGACGAGAACGAGCAGGAAGACCGAGCCGACCTTGATCACCTTGAGCGCCCGCTGGGCGTTCTTGAGTTGGCCCGACTTGAGAATCGTGATCTGCCCCGCATCCGGTGGGGCCTCGAACCCGAACCGGGTGCTCAACCGCTGGACGAGGGGGCCCAGGTCGAGAACGACCTCGCCGTTCTCGGTCTGGAACCGCCGCACGTCCTTTCCTTCCAGAACCGCGATCAGGTTCTGATGTGCTCGACGGTTCGCCTCCTCCCAGAGAGCCTGAGCCTGCGGTGTCTGGAGGATCCGGTCGGCGGCCTGCACCGCCACGTTCTGCAACGCGCCCGAGATCACGGGCGCGAGCGCCGCGCGATTCGGCGGAAGCGCCTGCTGGATCTTTGCGGTCGCATCCGCGCTGTTGAACAGCGTGTCGACGAGGTAGAGCGAGAGCTGCCCGCGGATCTCGTCGTCCGCGAGCATCTGCCCGGACGCGTTCGTCCACGCGTCCGTTTCGAGCGCCTGCCGCTTCACCCAGATCGTGAGCGAGGCGAACAGCATCAAGATCGACGCCACGACGACCAGCGTCCAGACGGAGATCGCACGCTTGCGCGTGAGCGGCGCGCTCTGGGCGCGGCCCGGAGAGGCCGGAGTCTGGGCAGCGCTCGCCACGGGTGCCATCATCTCCTACTCAGGCGTGCGCTGCCATCACCCTCGAAGGGTGAGCCGTCGAACAAATGGGAGGCCCTGAGTGTTCCTGTTACTTGCGATCGTGCTTCTGATCTTCGTTTCCTCGCCGTGGAACGTCGTCAGCGCCACGGTTTGCCTCGTGCTCTTCTGCGGAGAGCTCTTCTTCTGGAACCGGACGATGCGCGGGCGGCGCAAGGTCGTGGGCGCCCAGACGCTCGTCGGCCAGGAGGCCGAGGTGCTCGCCCCGTGCAGGCCGACGGGTCAGGTTCGGATCGGGGGTGAGATCTGGGAGGCGCGCTGCGAGGCCGGCGCGGACGCGGGCGAGACCGTCCGCGTCGTCGGCCTCAGGGATCTGACGCTTCTCGTCGAGCCCGTCTGACCGGGATCAGACCCGCTCTTTCGCCACCATCCAGGTGACGAGCGCGACCGGCAGACTGCCCAGCAGGACCATGATCCCGAGGAACCAGTGATCGACGTGGTACAGCCAGGCGCCGACCACCACGCCACCGATGAGAACGCCGAGTGCCGCGAGTCCCGCCATCAAACTGCTCCTCTCGTGTGTTTGAGCGTGAACGCGAAGATGATCTCAGAATCCCGCGCAGTTCGCCTCGGGTGATCGGCATCAACCTGAAATCGCGTCGGACGCGCCGCTTCGGGATCGGCGCCGTCGGCCTGGCGGTCGTCGTCGCGACGTTCGTCTTCGTCCTGCCGCGGATCGCGGACTACCGCGACGTCTGGGACGTGGTCAAGACACTCTCGTGGTCTCAACTCGCGCTGCTCGTGGGCGTGACGGCACTCAACCTGGCGACGTACGCCCCTCCCTGGCAGGCCGCGCTTCCCGGGCTCAGCTTCCGGAACGCGTTCGTCCTCTCGATGTCCAGCAGCGCCTCGACGTACCTCGCGCCCGGCGGGCCGGCGGTCGGCGTCGCGCTCTCGTACGGGATGCTCCGGAGCTGGGGCTTCCGGAAGAAGGACGTGACGCTCGCGGTTGCGCTGACGGGCACGTGGAACCAGTTCGTCATGCTCGGCCTGCCGAGCCTGGCGCTCGCCCTGCTCACGATCGTCGGCGAGCACCACGCACTGCTCAAGACGGTCGCGCTCATCGGGCTCGGCGTGTTCGTGATCGCGGCCGCATCCTACGGCGCCGGGCTCACGAGCCGCCGCCTCGCCCGCTGGGCCGGGAACCTCAGCGCGAGAATCGTCTCCTGGGGGCTCCGGATCTTCCGGCGCGGCCCCGTCTCCTGGACGGGCGAGACGTTCGCCGGGTTCCGCGCCGAGGCGGTCGGCCTGCTCAGCCGTCGCTGGCACGTGCTCACGGCGGCGACGCTCGCGGGCCAGCTGACGGTGTTCCTCGTGTTGCTCGCCTGCCTGCGCGTCTTCGACGTTCCGCCCACTCAGGTGAGCGTGGTCGAGGCGTTCGCCGCGTGGGCGCTCGTCCGCCTGCTCGGGTCGATTCCGATCACCCCGGGAGGCCTCGGCATCGTCGAGCTCGGACTGACGACGGCGCTCGTCGGCTTCGGAGGCGGGAACGCGCAGGTCGTCACGGCCGTCCTCGTCTACCGGTTCCTGACGATCGTCCCCACGCTCGTGCTCGGCCTGCTCGCGGGAGCGACCTGGAAGCGGCACCGTCCGCCGCAGCTGATCGAAGAGGGAACTCCCTAGGGGGCGTCGCTCCGGACGAGCCTCTCGATCTCCTCGAGGCGCTCCTCGATCCTCGTCAACCCGGATTCCGCATCGGCCGCGGCGCGGCGGTGGACGAGGAGCGAAGCGACGAATCCGGTGAGCAGCGAGAGCGAGGCGAAACCGGTGACCATCAACGCGGCGGCCACGATGCGTCCGGCCGTCGTGGTGGGCACGATGTCGCCGTACCCGACCGTCGTCACGGTCATCACGGCCCACCAGAGCGCAAGCCCGATCGTGGGAAAGTCGTGCGGGTCGACGAGCCGGATCAGCACCGCGCAGCCGACGGCGAACCCGACGATGCACAGGATCAGGTACCAGAGGATGCGGCCGCGCTCGAAGGCCAGTTCAAAGCGCCTCAGCGCGAGCTGCTGCATGCGGGACATCGCGAGGACGGAGGTAAGCACCGACGCAGGACGGTGCCCCGGCCCCGAGAAATAGGTTCGCGCATGGCCGGCTCCGTAAAGAAGCGCGAGCTGCTGATCCCGATCCGGACGATCCTGGTCGTCTCGGCGGCGATCGGCGTCCTCGGTGCGTTCGTCGCCATCGGGGACACGTTCCTGATCGTCTTCATCGGGATCTTCCTCGGGCTCGTCTTCGAGTTCCCGGTGCGCTTCGTGATCAGGAGGACCGGCTGGTCTCGGGGCCTGGCCGCGACCGTGACCGTGCTCGGCACCGCGATCGGCGTCGTCGTGATCGGGCTCCTCTTCCTCGTCCCGATGGTCGGCTCGGTGCGGGATTTCCTGCACGACCTGCCGCAGACGATCGACCAGCTGCGCTCCTCCAGCGAGCTCTCCTGGCTCGGCGACACGGGGATCGGCAAGAACCTGCACGAGGGGGCCGACAAGACCTCGGTCTCGGTCCCGGACGCCGTCTCCCAGGTGCTGGGCATCGCAGGAGACTTCTTCACCGTCTTCCTGGTCGGGTTCACGATCCTGTTCATATGCCTGTTCTTCCTGAGCGACGTCCCGAACATGAAGCGGGCACTCGGGAGCGTGCTCATGCCGGGCGAAGACGAGCGCTGGCTCGGCGTCTGGGAGCGGGTGACGGAGTCGGTCTCGCGCTGGGCGATCGGGGTCGTCGTGATCGCGACGATCGCCGGGACGACCCAGGGCGTGACGGCGTGGCTCCTGGGCTCGAGCTTCGCCCTCGGGCTCGGGGTGATCGCGGGGCTGCTGGACATGATCCCAAACCTCGGCGCGACCCTCGCCGGCTTCATTCTGGTCCCGGCCATCTGGGCGGAATCCGGGATCGGCGCCGCGATCGTGATGCTGATCGTGGTCCTCGTCTACCAGCAGGTCGAGAACAACATCCTCACGCCGAAGATCCAGGGCCGGGCCGTCAACCTCTCGGGCTTCTTCATCATCGTCGCGGTCACGCTCTTCGGCGCGCTGCTCGGGGTGCTCGGCGCGCTGACCGCGGTGCCGCTCGCGGCGACGGTTCAGATCTTCGTCCAGGAGCTGACGAAGGCCCGCCGGGACAAGGTTGCCGCCGCGCGCGCGGCGGCCAAACCCACCTAGAGCTCGAGCCGCTCGCCCGGCTGTAGGACGCGCACCTCGACCTCGGGCGCGGTTCTCGCCGCCTCGCGTACGAACGCCTCGGCCGGCTCCTTCAGGAAGGCGGGGTCGCGGCGCACTCCGTGGTGCAGCGGCCGGTACGTGCCCCAGTGGATCGGAACGGCGACACGTGGTCGGAGCAGGCAGAGAGCCGCCGCGGCGCCCGCGGGGTCGAGGTGCTCGCCGCTGCCGAGCGTCGGGCCCCAGCCCCAGATCGGGATCAGCGCCAGGTCGAGGTCCGGGACAAGGCCGTCCATCTCCGGGAAGAGCGACGTGTCGCCCGCGAAGTAGATGCGGTGCGAGCCGCCGATCGCATAGCCGAGAGCCGCGCCGCGTAGCCGGCCGATGCGGCGCCGCTCGTCGTGCTCCGCGTGCGTCGCGCGCACTTCGACCGGTCCGATCGCGACCGACTCTTCCTCGTCGATCTCGACGACGCGCTCGAAGCCGAGCCGCTCGACGGGACGCGCGAGGCCGCGGGGCACGACCGCGGTCACCTTGCGGTCGAGTCTGCGGAGCGACGGCAGGTCGAGGTGGTCGCGGTGCGCGTGCGAGATGAGGACCGCGTCCAGGCTTCCGAGCGACGCGAGGTCGATCGGCGATCGCCGGTGCAGGTGCAGCACCCGGCGACGGAGCAACGGATCGGTCAAGAGCCGGGCGCCGTCGATCTCGATCAGGACCGTCGAGTGCCCGACGTAGACAACGCTGCTCATGAGTTGAGTATGAGCCTGTGAACTACAGTCCTCCCCGTGGGCAAGGCGTCGGATTGGCTTCGCGAGGAACGGCGCAAGACTCTCGGAGACTGGGTCGCGTTCTGCCTGACGTGCGGGTTCGCGCAGCGCTACTTCGACGAGTCGGAGGGCGAGCTGCCCGCGGAGTGCCCGCAGTGCCGCGGCGAGATCCGCTCGCGCTGCCCGGAGTGCGACGCGCGTTTCAGCTCGGCTTTCGCCGTCGAGTGCGAAGCCTGCGGCGGCGAACTGCGTCCGCCCACGGCCTTCGGCGGCCCGATTCGTAAGGCCGGTCGTTGACCCGAGGAAGACTGGGAAGGATCGAGGACGTCACGCGCGAGGACACCGCTGCCCTGAGCAGGGAAGTGCCACTGGACCTCGCCGTGATCCAGGAAGCGTGGTCCGCCTTCGAGTCGGCGTTCGACTCACTCCACGGGCGTCGGATGATGGGCCTGATCGACAATCGAGCCGGCACCTACCGACTTTGCACCGAGCGCCTGCCCCGCGATCGAGAGAACCCGCTCGGTCTCGACGAGACGACAAACCCGGGCGGGCCTTACCTGCGGCTCAGGCTGATCGGTGATCCTCCCGGTGTCTACGGCCAGATCGCGGCGGCGTTCGACGAGCTCTTCGAGCACGCCGACCACGACCCCACCCGTCCCCTCATCGAGTTCTATCGACGCGAAGGCGAAGTCGACTGCCTCGTCCCAGTCAACGCGGCCGTACCTGTGGCCTGAGCGCGCCCAGCGCGCCGGACCTCACGATCTGATTTCGGAAAAGCGGATCAGCGTGACGATCTCGTCCGGCGTGACGTCCCGGTTGTAGAGCTGCCCGAGGAAGAGCGCGAGCTCCTCGGGGCGCCGCACCTCCGGGTTGTCGTGCTCGATGTCGCGGGGCGAGAGCTCGTTGAGCGTCTTCACCTCGACCTTGTCGATGACCGCGTCGAACACCTTCTCGCGAGGCCCGTACCGCGCGCCGACGAGCACCTGCACGACCATCCCCTTCTTGTACTTCCGGGACTTGTCCCCGAGGCGGATCGTCGCCGTCTTGCGGCGCGAACGCAGCTGGTCGGCCACGATCGGCGAATAGAAGTTGAGCGCGTACATGAGCGGCGGAGAGCTACGGCAGGCGCGGAGATCATAAGCCGTTGTCACGGACGAAAGCGAGTGCCTTCTCGGCCATCTGGCGTTCGCCCCCGTAGGCGAGGAGCTTCGGAGCGTCGGCCAGCGGCAGCCAGCGCGCCTCGTCGACCTCGATCCGCATCTCGGGCTCGATCTCGCCGAGCCGGCCCCTCGAGTAGCGGAGCAGGTAGAAGCTGACGACCTTGAAGACCCGCTCGCCCTCCCACGTGTAGACGTAGCGGATGTCTCCGAGCTTCGTCACGAGCCGGGCCTGGATGCCCGTTTCCTCCTCGGTCTCGCGCAGCGCCGTCGCGTCCGGCTTCTCCCCCTCGCCGATCAAACCCTTCGGGAGCGCCCAGACCCCCGGCTTCTTGCCACCCGGCCGGATCGCGGCGAAGACCCACTCGCCGCGCAGGCGCCTGATCGCGACCCCGCCCGCGGAGAATTCCCGGCGCATCGAGAGTTTGTAACACGCGGCTGGGCTCCGAGTCACCGGAGCGTGCCCGGCCGAGTGCGATTCCGCTTGCACAGAGGAGAACAGTGCCGTTAGAATGCGCTGGCACTCGCTCCGCAGGAGTGCCAGAGACTGTCACAAAGTACGGAGAACAGGAGGTCCTGAATGGATCTGCAGCCGCTGGGCGATCGTCTGATCGTCGAAGCACTCGAGGAGGAAGCGACCACCTCGAGCGGCATCGTCCTGCCCGACACCGCGAAGGAGAAGCCGCAGCGCGGCCGTGTCCTCGCAGTCGGCCCGGGCATGCGCAACGACTCGGGCGAGATCGTCCCGATGGAAGTCGCCGTGGGCGACGAGATCATCTACTCGAAGTACGGCGGCACCGAGATCAAGCTCGGCGCCGACGACGTTCTGATCCTGCGCGAGTCGGACGTGCTCGCGAAGGTCGCAAAGGCCAAAGCGAGCAAGAAGAAGGAGCTCGCGGGCGCGTCCGCCTAGTCAACATTTCACTGAGGGAGGTACTCAATGGCTCATAAGGAGCTGAAGTTCGACGAGGATGCGCGGCGCTCGCTCGAGCGCGGCGTGAATACCCTCGCCGACGCGGTCAAGGTCACCCTTGGCCCGAAGGGTCGGTACGTCGTGCTGGATAAGAAGTTCGGCGCACCGACGATCACGAACGACGGCGTCACGATCGCACGCGAGATCGAGCTCGAGGACGTCTTCGAGAACCAGGGCGCTCAGCTCGTCCGCGAGGTCGCAACGGCGACGAACGACGTCGCCGGCGACGGCACGACGACCGCGACCGTCCTCGCTCAGGCCATCGTCCGCGAGGGCCTGAGGAACGTCGCCGCGGGTGCGAATCCGATCGCGCTCAAGCGCGGCATCGAGATCGCGGTCGAGCAGGTCGTCGCAGACCTGCAGAAGCAGTCGAAGGAGATCTCGGGCAAGGAGGACATCGCCCGGGTCGCAACGATTTCCGCGCGCGAGCGCGAGATCGGCGACGTCATCTCCGACGCGATCGAGAAGGTCGGCAAGGACGGCGTCGTCAACGTCGAGGAGGGCCAGACCTTCGGGCTCGAGCTCGAGTTCACCGAGGGCATGCAGTTCGACAAGGGCTACCTCTCGCCGTACATGATCACGGACGCCGAGCGCATGGAGGCCGTCCTCGAGGACCCGTACATCCTGGTCGCGAACCAGAAGATCGGGGCCGTCAAGGACCTGCTTCCCGTCTTGGAACAGGTGATCCAGTCCGGCAAGCCGCTGCTGATCGTCTCGGAGGACGTCGAGGGCGAGGCGCTCGCCACGATCGTCGTCAACAAGCTCCGCGGCACCTTCACCGCGGTCGCCGTCAAGGCGCCCGGCTTCGGTGACCGCCGCAAGCGGATGCTCGAGGACATCGGGATCCTGTCCGGCGCCGAGGTGATCACCGAGGAGATGGGCCTCAAGCTGGAGAACACGAAGCTCTCGCAGCTCGGCAAGGCCCGCCGTGTCGTCATCGACAAGGACTCGACGACGATCATCGACGGGGCAGGCGCGTCCGACGGCATCAAGGCCAGGATCAAGCAGCTCAAGTCCGAGATCGAGAACACGGACTCCGACTTCGACCGCGAGAAGCTGCAGGAGCGGCTGGCGAAGCTCGCCGGCGGCGTCGCGGTGATCAAGGTCGGCGCTGCGACCGAGACCGAGATGAAGGAGAAGAAGCACCGCGTCGAGGACGCGCTGCAGGCCACGCGGGCCGCCCTCGAGGAGGGCATCGTTCCCGGCGGCGGCGTCGCGCTCCTGAACACGGCCTCGGCGATCAAGGCCGATGAGCTCGAGGGCGATGTCCGGACGGGCGCGCAGATCGTGACGCGTGCGCTCGAGGAGCCGATTCGTCAGCTGGCCGACAACGCCGGCCTCGAGGGCTCGCTCGTGGTCGACAAGATCCGCACCGGAACGAAGGGCCACGGCCTGAACGTCGAGACCGGCGAGTACGAGGATCTCGTCAAGGCCGGGATCATCGATCCGACGATGGTCACGCGCTCCGCGCTGCAGAACGCGGCGTCGATCGCGAAGAACATCCTGACCACCGAGGCAATCGTCGCCGAGCCGCCGGAGAAGAACCCGGTCGGCGCAGGCGGCGGCATGCCCGACATGGGCGGCATGATGTAGCCAACGCGGGCCGCTTGAGCGGCCCGCTCGGCATCACGGGGGAACCCCTGGTTCCCCCGTGGGCCCCCTCCTTGCGGACGAAGGCACTGTTCGCAGGTTTCAGGAGCCGCCCCAGGTGTTCGCACCTCGGGCGGCTTTTGTGTTTGTAAGCCTCCCGGCCGGCAAAGCCGGCCTCCGGCGGCGGATGGAGTTGTTCCCGAATTCGGACCGCGGAGAGCGCGACCACTCTGCGCCGGAGCCGGGCTTTGCCCGGCGGGAGGCGAACAACGCTCGGTCGAAGCAAGACCACCTTCGCCGGCTCCTGAAGCATTTGCCCAACACCCCCGCTCGCAAGGAGGGGGCACACGGGGGAACCAGGGGTTCCCACGTGAAGGCGAGCGAAGCGAAGCCGAAAAACAGAGAGACCGGCCAGAGCCGGTCTCTTGTTCTCAAATGCGGTTCGGACTGTAGATCCGCATAAGGATGGGGGAGGTGGGTACTTGCGGTATCGGCGCGCGGGTGTGCCCACCGATCCCCCGATCGGGTGTACCTGAGATGCTGCGCGCATGACACTCGTCTGGTTCGTGATCTGGTTCGTGAGCAACCTGATCGGCGACGAGGAAGTGCTCACGTTCAACCCGGTGAATTGGTGGGCGGGCTTCCTGCTGTTGGCGATCGCGCTCGACCTCAACAAGTCGTACGTGATCAAGCACGGCTAGGACGTCTCTAGCAAGAACTCCCGCCGCAGGGCGGCGCTTTGTTTGGCGTTTCAGGAGTCGCTTTCAGGGTGTGCCGAACCAGCCGGAGAGCGCATCTCGCAGCGCGGGAGCGGCGGTGTCGGTGGGTTCGGCGATCGCTGCGGCCCAGGCGATGTGGGCGTCCGGGCGGATCAGGAAGGCGTCGGCTGGTCGGTGATCGGTTTCGGCGGTGTGGATGTCGATGCGATGCTGCCAGTCTCGGGCGGTCTCGCGGAGGTCTGCGCGGTCAGCGAGGTCGAGGAGGATGGGCCGTGCGGTGTGCATGAGCTCCGCGACGCTGGTGGTGCCCTGGTCGGTGCGCAGAGTGAGGTCCGGTGCGAAGGTGCCGGTCAACGCGTGGTGGTTGGCGCCGGGTGGCGGGTAGCGGATGTCGGTGCCGGCCATCATGGCTCCGATGCGGCGCAGGGGCTGCTCGTCGACGAGCAGTTCCTGGAAGAGCTCCCGGAGTGCTTCGGCGGCTGGGTCGTGGCCGCGCCGTATTGCCACTTGGGCTCGCGTGTGGAGCAGTGTGCGTTCGCCGGCGAGGTGGCGTTCGTCGTGGTACGTGTCCAGCAGGCCGGCCGGGGCCCAGCCGTGGATAGCGGCCGCCAGCTTCCAGGCGAGGTTGACGCTGTCGAGCAGGCCGGCGGTGAGCGCGACACCCGGGGCGGGAAACAGGTGGGCGGCGTCGCCGGCAAGCAGGATCCGCGCGTCGCGGTATCGCTCGACATGTCGAGCGTGAAAGGTGAAGCGAATCAGCCGGGTCGGTTCTCCCAACGGCAGATCCACGCCGAGCACCCGGCGGATGCTGTCTCGGAGCTCGGTCAAGGTCAGCGGCTCGTCGTCGTCGTACTCGGTGGACTCCTCCTCGCTCGTGTAGAGCCCCAGGAGCGCAGGGTCGGTCGACCCTTGGGCGAACTCACCGCGCTCGGTTCGTGTGAAACCGAAGGCGATTCTGCCCACTCCGGCGACGTCGATGTCACCGTTGTCGAGCACGGTCACCGACTCGGGCACGGTGACCTGGGCGAGCCGCTGGACCTCTGGGTACGTGATGCCGGGGAACGGGATGCCGGCTAATGCACGCACCCGGCTGGACGCGCCGTCGCAGCCGACGAGGTAGCGGGCGGTCACCCGATGCTGCCCGTCCGGCCCGCGCACGTCCGCGGTCACCGTGGCGTCGTCCTGGCTCAGCCCGACCACTTCCTCTCCGCGGCGGATCTCGGCGCCGAGGTCGCCGGCGAGCTCCGCGAGCAGGCGCTCGAGCTGCGGTTGTGGGAGCGGCAGCGCCTGCATCGGGGGATCGGCCAGCTGTGTGAAGTCCACATGCATGCCGCCCCACGGAAATCGGGGAGCGGGACGGGGGCCGGGGCCGGTGCTGGCCGCTTCAAATCGTTCCAATAGGCCTCGGTAGCGCAACAGCTCCAGGATCTGCCCGCTGAGACCGCCCGCCTTCGGGGTCTCGCTGGGCTGCGGCAGCCGGTCGAGCACCAGCACTCGCACGTCGGCCAGGCTCAGCTCATCGGCCAGCATCAGGCCGGTCGGGCCGGCGCCCACGATGATCACGTCGGCGTCCAGTTCCGCGACCCCTGGGGGAACCAGGGGTTCGCCCAAGCTAGAACTCGTAGCGCTCTTCTTTCCAGTAGTCGGCGTCGTTGTGGTAGCCGTAGCGCTCCCAGAAGCCGGGCTCGTCCGACGGGACGAGCTCGATGCCGCGCAGCCACTTCGCGCTCTTCCAGAAATAACGGCTCGGGATCAAGAGCCTGAGCGGCCAGCCGTGCTCCGGCGTGAGCGCCTCCCCGTCCGCCTCGTAGGCGATCAACGACTGCTCGTCCTCGAGCGCGGCGATCGGCACGTTCGCCGTGAACCCCTGCTCTGCGTGGGCAACGACGAACCGGCCGCTCGGCTTCGGCACGACGAGCTCGGTCAGCGTCGCCCAGCTCACGCCCCTGAAGCTCGTGTCGAACCGGCTCCAGCGCGTCACGCAGTGGATGTCGATCGTGACCTCCGTCGCGGGCAGCGCCCGGAGCTCGTCCCAGCTCAGCGTGACCGGATTCTCGACCTCGCCGAAGACCTTGAAGTCCCAGGTCGCGAGGTCGGTCACGGGCACGTCTCCCGCGTGCAGCACGGGCCACTTCTCGGTCAGGTACTGCCCGGGCGGCAGCCGCGCGGGGTCGTAGCCGGCGTCGGCGACCTTCTGCTCTGCTTTCGACCGGAACACGATTCCTACACTAGTGACCATGGCAACGGCGACGCGCAGAGTTGCGGCCCGGCCGCGCGACTACGTCCGGGTCGCCGGCCCCGACGCGGAGGACTTCCTCCAGCGGATGCTCTCGAACGACGTGACCGAGGCTCCCTGTCGGGCCATGCTGCTCACGCCCAAGGCTCGCCTGATCGCGCCGCTCGTCGTCGTGCGCCGCGCCGATGGCGACTTCCTGCTCCTGACCGAGCCGGGTCTCGGCGAGACGGTCGGCGCGACGCTGCTTCGTGCGCGGTTCGCGGCCAAGGTCGAGATCGAGCCGGAGGAGCACACGTCGGTCGTCGTCTTCGGCGAGGACGGCGGCATCCCGAACGAGGAGCTCGGCGAGCCCGCCTCCGAGCTGCTCGATGCCGACGTCGCACCGACCCTCTCGGACGAGGAGGTCGAGCGCATCCGGATCGAGTCCGCGACACCGGCCTGGGGCAAGGAACTGGACGACACGATTCTCCCGGCGGAGGCGGGCCTCGACGAGACACACGTCTCGTTCACGAAGGGCTGCTATCCGGGCCAGGAGCCGATCGCCCGGCTGCACTACCGCGGGAAGGTCAACCGGAGCCTGCGGGCGCTCGAGGTGGAGGGCGCCGAGTCGGGCGAAGAGATCCGCCACGGCGAAAAGGTCGTTGGCCGCATCACGAGTGCAGTCGCGGACCGGGCGCTAGGTTATGTCCGTGTCGAGGTTCCGGACGACTCCGAGCTCACGGTCGGGGCAAACGGAAAAACCGCTCGCATGCTTCGCGCGTAGGAACACCCGATGACCCGAATACAGGGAGTCGTGGTGATTGCCGCGCTGTGCCTGGTCTTCGCCGCGGCCGGGTGCGGCGGCAGCAGCGGCGGCGGCAGCGAAGGCGAGAAAGCGACGACGACGAACATCGGCGGCACCGAGGCCGAGAGCCACGGGACGAAGGACGTCACGACCGCATCCGGCAAGGTCGAGATCGAGCTCTACGACAACTACTTCGAGCCGACGATCCTGAAGGGCAAGCCCGGCCAGATGGTCGAGCTCGAGCTCAAGAACGAGGGCTCGGCAACACATACCTTCACGCTCGCCGAGCAGAGCGTCGACAAGGAGATCCAGCCCGGCGATGAGACCGAGACCGACGTCAAGTTCCCGGCGAGCGGCGAGCTGAAGTTCGTCTGCAAGTTCCACCAGGGCGAGGGGATGATCGGCGCCCTCCAGACGTCGGCGGCCGCCTCGTCCTCCACGACGACGACCTCGAAGTACTAGTCAACGTCTCGCGCCCGGCGAGAAAGGTCAGTCGGTAGCCGCCCGCAACGGGTCCGCGCGCAACTGCGGATGCCGCAAGCGCAGAGTGGGTGGATCGTGAAACGCGAAGATGACCGTTTCAGCCGCGACCACTCCAGTGGCATTGCCGTACCGTGGCCGAACTGGCGCGGACCGCATGAGCCAAGTTGCCCCTCGAAGAACGGAAACGCTCTCTCTTGCGGCGCCGCCCGTGCACCGGCTCGAGCTGGACACACTTGCCTCGCAGTGGCAGCGGGCGCTCGACGCTGCCCAGAAGGCGCTGGCCGCTGCCGCCGTATCGCTGACCGCCCCCGAGCTTGGCCGCCGTCAGCGCGAGCTCAGGTTGGAGCGCCGGGAGGTAGCAGAGTCGCTCGCCCGCATGGCCCGAGCAGCCGGCGTCCGGCCGGTGCCGTGGCTGTCGCCCGTGCCGGTGACAGCAAGGGCGCTCGGGCTGCCAGCCGGCACCAGAGCCGGCCTCTTCGACCTCGACGGAGTTCTCACCGACAGCGGCGTCCTCCACGCCTGGGCCTGGGGTGAGGTCTTCGACGAGTTCCTCCTTCGCCTGAGCGAGAAGACCGGCTGGCATTTCATTCCCTTCGGCCGTGTCGCGGACTACCGGGCGTATATCGACGGGCGACCGCGGCTCGAGGGAGTCCACGCCTTCCTCCGCAGCCGCGGAATCCGTCTGCCCGAAGGGAGAGCGGATGAGCCCGCGGGTGCCGATACGGCCTATGGGCTCGCCCGGCGGAAGGGCGAGGTACTCGATCGAGGGCTGCACCACCAAGGTGTGAGCGCTGTTGCGGGAGCGCGTCGCTATCTCGAGGCCGCCGGTCATGCCGGGCTCACGCGAGCAGTGGTCTCGGCGAGTGCGAGCACGCTGCCGATGCTCGAACGGGCTGGGCTCGCGAGCCTGGTCGAGATGCGGATCGACGCCGAGGTGATCAGCGCAGAGGAGTTGCGGTCGCCACCGGCCCCCGACTTGCTCCTGTCAGCTTGTCGTGGCCTGGGCGTCCGTCCAGACGAGGCCGTCTACTTCACTCACAGCGCTGCCGGCGTCGCCGCGGGGAGGGCGGCCGGAGTCGCTGTCATCGGAGTCGGCGACGAGACCCAAAGGGAACTCCTGTCCGGCTTTGGGGCGGGGCGCACCGTAACCGCCTTGAGTGCGCTTCTGGACCTTCAGATACTCAGACAGCCGTAGACCCTGAATCGCTTGGTTGAGCGATGCGCCCGGCATGATTCGAACATGCGACCTCTGCCTCCGCAGGGCAGCGCTCTATCCCCTGAGCTACGGGCGCAGGGGCGCCAAGTGTAGCGGCGGCTGCGTCGGAATCCGGGGACGTAGACACTCACGTCGGGTGCTTCTGCGCCGACGGCAGCAAGATCGCCCTGCGGACGACGCGAGGAAGCGGCAATAGGCTTCAAGGCCTGCCTCTCTACCTGACCGAAGCTCACATCGAGAAGCTGCTCACGCCGGCCGATGCGCTCGCGGCGATCGAGGCCTGCTTCGAGCGGCAGGCGCGCGGCGCGATCCGGAATCGTCCGCGCACACGGACTCGCGCCGGCGAGGGGGTGCTCGCGGTCATGTCCGCGGTCGACGAGGAGCTGGGACTGGCCGGCCTCAAGTCGTACGCGGCCCTTCCTGCGGGCGCGCCGTTCGTCGTCGTTCTCTTCGACCTGAACAAGGCCGAGCTCGCAGCTGTGATCGAGGCCGACCGGATGGGCCAGCTGCGCACCGGTGCCGCCAGCGGCGTGGCCGCCAAGCACCTGGCCAAGCCAGACGCGCGCACACTCGGCGTCATCGGCTGCGGCTGGCAGGCTGAGAGCCAGGTCGCGTGTATCCGCGAGGCGCTGCCCGGGATCGAGCAGGTCGTCGCGTACTGCCGGACCGAGAAGAGCCTGCGCGCGTTCTGCAAGAAGGTCGGCGCCGAGCCCGGTGAGAGCCACCGCGACCCGGCCCAGCAGGATGTCGTCGTCACGGTCACGACCTCGGAAGACCCCGTCCTGCGCGGCGAATGGCTGCAGCCGGGCGCGCTCGTCTGTGCCGTCGGCGCGAACCGGCCGAAGGCGCGCGAGCTCGACAACGTCGTCCTCGAGCGGGCCGTCCTCGTCTGTTGCGACTCGATCGAGCAGGCGAAGATCGAGTCGGGCGACCTGGTCGAGCCCGTCGAGCGAGGCGTCCTCGACTGGCTCGAGGTGCACGAGCTGCACGAGGTGGTCTCGGGCGAGCTCCCGGGACGCAGCTCGCCGGACGACATCGTCCTCTTCAAGTCGAACGGGATCGCCGCCTGGGACGTCGCCATCGGCGCCGTCGCCATCGAGCAGGCGAACAAGAAGAAGCTCGGTAAGCGGCTCTAGATGTCCTTGGTCACCCAAGGCGTCTATCAGGAAACGTCCTCAGAGGCCGGAGACATTGGCCGCCGGAGCCGGGCTTTGCCCGGCGGGAGGCTCAACTCGCTTGTTCGAACAAGAACCCGAAGCGGCGGCTCCTGAAACACGAGAACCACTTCACCGCTCGCAAGGAGGGGGCACACGGGGGAACCAGGGGTTCACCCGTGAAGCGAAGCGGCTCTAAGTCTTTCCGGCGCGAACCCCGGACACGACGTCGTCCCCCAGCGCGCGGATCAGCTCCGGCCGATCCAGGAGCCGCTCGACCTCCTGCGGCGTGCAGCGGTTGCGCACGTACGGGTCCTCGAGGATCTCGGCCAGCGTGCGCCCGCGCTCGTGCTCGCGGATGACGTACGCAGCGACCCGGTCTTCGTGGCTCGACCGAGTGAACAGAAAGGAGAACGGATTCCGGAGAAGAGCTCCGAGCCGCGCCATCGAGGACGATTGTATCCTGGCCCCATGCGCAAGCTGTCGACCGCCTCGCGGTTCGCGGAGCGCGAGCTGCACGGGTTCGACGAGTCCGGGACCGAGGAGCGCATCGTCGTCTGGATCGAGCGCATGGAGGGCGGAACGTGGGCCGTCGGGCGTGCCGTGAACCCTCAGCACCGGCCGAGCGACGAGCCTCGCGCCGACGACTACGTGTTTGAAGGGCACGAGCTCGAGGACGTGCTCGAAGAGGCGAACGGGATTCTCGACGACGACGCGCGCGTGTCCGAGGACGACGGCCGGCCGGAGCACATCAAGCCGTTCACGCGCAAGGAGCTGCTCGGACCGCTCGAGCGCTGGTTCTTCGGTAGGTAGGCTCGCGCCGCCTTGTTGATTCGCCTCGGCCACAGCCCCGATCCCGACGACGCGTTCATGTTCTGGGGCCTCGCCAAGGGCGAGGTCGATCCGCGCGGGTTCGAGTTCGAGCACGTGCTGAAGGACATCCAGACGCTGAACGAGTGGGCGCTCGAGGGCCGGCTCGAGGTGACGGCGATCTCGCTGCACGCGTACCCGCACGTGCAGGACCGCTATGTCCTGCTCCCGCACGGCGCGAGCATGGGCTCCGGGTACGGGCCGATCGTCGTCGCCCGTGAAGAGCTGGACGAGGACGACCTGCGGCGCGTCGAGATCGCGGTTCCCGGCCGCATGACCACGGCGTTCCTTACGCTTCAGCTACGGCTCGGCGAGTTCCGCTGGCGCGAGGTTCCGTTCGACCAAATCATGGACGAGGTCCTGGCCGGCGAGGCCGACGCGGGCCTGCTCATCCACGAGGGCCAGCTCACGTACGGCGCGGCCGGGCTGCACAAGGTGGTCGACCTCGGCGAGTGGTGGCTCGAGGACACAGGGCTGCCGCTGCCGCTGGGCGCGAACGTGGCTCGGCGCGATCTCGGGCCGGGCACTCTGCGCGAGCTCTCGGACGTGCTCGCCGAGTCGATCCGTGCAGGCCTCGACAACCGCGAGCCCGCGCTCGAGTACGCGCTCCAGTTCGGCCGCGGCCTCGACAACGAGCTGGCCGACCGCTTCGTCGGCATGTACGTGAACGAGCTGACCGAGGACTACGGCGAGGAGGGCCGGCGCGCGGTTCGCGAGCTCCTGCGCCGCGGTGAGGAGATCGGCGCCTTCACCGAACCAGTACGCGTCGAATTCGTCTCATAGAGAGAAATGCTGACGCTGCTCGCGCTGCTGGCCTTCGCGGCTCCCGGCCCGCACGCCACCATCTCGGCGCCGCCGCGGCCGTTGATCGCCGGTCGGAGCTGGAACGCGACACTCGTCGTCAAGCCGGAACCCCGCTCCAGCCCGAAGGTCGTCGCGCGTCCTACGTCGGGCCGCAGCCTCGCCTTCCGCACCAGGCGTGTCGGACGCGGGAAGTACAAGGTCCGGCTTGTCCTGCCGCGGGTCGGGCGCTGGACCGTTTCCGCGCAGATCAGGTCCCGCTCACGGGTGCTGCGAACGGTCACAGTCCGTCCTTTGCCGCCGCCGACGTCGCCGCTGCCCGGCGGCACGGCGTATCGCGTGTGTGGCGGCGCACGCGAGCCCTTCCTCCAGTACGGCCTGGCCATCGGCTTCGGCTCGGTCTGGGTGGCATGTCGCAACCTTGGCGCCGTCCAACGGGTCGATCCAGGTACGGGCCAGGTGCTCGCAACCATCAGGCTCTCGGACCCGGTCTGGACGGTCACCGTCGGCGAGGGCTCGGTGTGGGCGATCTCGCTCCGGGGTACTGCGGTCAACCGGATCAACCCCGGCTCGAACAGCGTGCAAGCGGTGATCGCGCTCGAAGGGCTAGTTCCCTACATCTGGGCGGGAGGCGGAGCGCTGTGGGCGGCTGACGACGCAGCCCAAGAGCTCATCCGCGTCGACCCCGGGACGAACCTGCCGATTGCGCGTGTCCGAGTCGGGAACGGGCCTGCGGGCTTCGCGTTCGACGGCACCTTCGTCTGGATCCTCAACCACCGGGAGAACACGCTCGACCGGATCGACCCGGTGACGAACGGCGTTACGCGGATGGGCACGATTCCCGGTGGCGAGCAGGTCGCGGCGGAACGGATCGCGGTCTTCGGCGGCGACCTCTGGATCACCGGCCGCGGCCTCGACCTGCTGCGTGTCTCGCGCGCGAACGGCTCGGTGCTCGGTCAGACGGAGATCGGCGCCGGTGGGATCGACGTCGTCACCGACGGGACGAATCTCTGGACCGTGCCCTACGAGGCGGCAGCCGACCAGCGAGGCGAGCCGATCCCGGACGCGGTGCTGCGCGTCAACGGAACCGGCGCGGTCGCGAGCCGCGTGACGCCCACGCGGCAGTTCCATGCAAACGGTGTCGCCGCAGCGAACGGCCAGCTGTGGCTCTTCGACGCCGTTGCGGGGATTCTCGTCCGGCTCCCAGCCTGAACTCGTGGGATAGCTTTCGCCGCATGGCTCTCGAGATGCGCGGGTCCTGCGAGCGCTGCGGCGCCCGTCTCGCTCCGGGCGACGAGGCGTACATCTGCACGTTCGAGTGCACGTGGTGCGTCGCCTGCGCGGGTGAGCTCGCATATGTATGCCCGAACTGCAGCGGGGAGCTCGTGCGGCGTCCGCGGCCGGCCGCTGCGTGAGCCGCGCGGTCGTTCTCTCCGCGGTGCGCACGCCCGTCGGGCGCTACGGGGGCGTGCTCGCAGGCGAGCGGCCTGACGACCTCGCAGCGCTCGTGATCAAGGAGGCCGTCGCGCGCGCGGGCGTGAGCCCGGGCGAGATCGAGGACGTGTACTTCGGCGCCGCGAACCAGGCCGGCGAGGACAACCGGAACGTGGCGCGCATGGGCGTCCTGCTCGCGGGCCTGCCCGACTCGGTCGCGGGCGTGACCGTGAACCGGCTCTGCGCCTCGGGGCTCTCGGCGGTCGTCTCCGCGTGCCATGCAATCGCCGCGGGTGACGGCGACCTGTTCGTGGCCGGGGGCGTCGAGTCGATGAGCCGTGCACCGCTCGTCATGGCCAAGCCGGACATGGCCTGGCCGCGCGGGAACCAGACCGTCTGGGACACGACCCTCGGCTGGCGTTTCCCGAACCCGCGCCTGGAGGAGATGTATCCCGCTCGAGTCGATGGGCGAGACCGGCGAGAACGTTGCCGAGCGCTACGGCGTCAGCCGGGAGGAGCAGGACGAGTTCGCGCTCCGCTCGCAGCAGCGCTGGGCCGCGGCCGCCGAGGCCGGGCGCTTCGACGACGAGCTCGTACCGGTCGGCGATGCCGCTCGCGACGAGCATCCGCGTCCGGACACGAGCGCCGAGAAGCTCGCGGCGCTGAAGCCCGCGTTCCGCGCGGGAGGCTCGGTCACGGCCGGAAACTCGAGCGGGATCAACGACGGGGCCGCCGCGCTCGTGATCGCAAGCGAGGAGAGGGCGCACTCGCTCGGCATGGAGCCGTTCGGCACGTTCGTCGGCAGTGCGGTTGCGGGCGTCGAACCGCGCGTGATGGGCATCGGCCCGGTGCCGGCGGTTCGCAAGCTGCTCGAGCGCACCGGAATCGACGTCGGCGACATCGACCTGGTCGAGCTGAACGAGGCCTTTTCCTCCCAGAGCCTCGTCGTCATCCGCGAGCTCGGGCTCGATCCGGAGCGCGTGAACGTGAACGGCGGCGCGATCGCGATCGGCCACCCGCTCGGGATGAGCGGCGCCCGCCTGGTGGTCACGCTGCTCCACGAGCTCCGGCGGCGCGGGGGCAAGTACGGGCTGGCGACGCTCTGTGTCGGAGTCGGCCAGGGGCAGGCGGCCCTCTTCGAGCGATGACCGACGTCGCGGTCGAGTACATCGAGCTCGGCCTGCGCCTCGGCCGGCCTGGAAGGAGCAGCTCCTGACGCGGAGCGGACCGGCTCGAGGAGTCGATCGTGCTGATCCCGACTCCGCAGTCGGTCGTCTCCGAGGGAATCGCGAGCCTCGCCGCGGAGATCGTCCTCGGCGAGGAGCGGCACGACGTCACGGCGTCCACGGTGTCGGGGGCGAACGTCCGCTACGAGCCGGCGCTCTCCCGCAAGGTGATGGAGGCGAACGAGCCGTTCTCGGGGGTCGGCACCAATGCGGCGCTGATGCTGCACGTGGACGGCGCTTCGGTCGACGAGGCCCGCGCGTACGTGATGAAGTGGGCGCTAGCCTCCGAGCAGCGGGCCGGGCACGTGATCGCCTTCATCACCGACCCGATGTGGCGCTCGTACATCACGACCTATCCGAACGGTTACCGGCTGTGCAAGGAGTTCGTGGCCGGGGATCCGGAGCGTTTCAAGCGGCTGCTCACCGAGCAATTGATGCCCGCCGACATGCAGAGACCCGACAACCGCCGGATGATTTAGAAACGAGCGAGCAGTCTGGCGGTAGGCTCGAACACGATCCGGCCCCCCACAGATACTCCGCGGGCGTTGTAGGCATAGAAGAGGCCGGCCTCAGTGAGGCTGGTGCCCACGATGTCTTTCGATTGGAGTGGGAGCGAGATCCTCTTGGCGTCGTTCAGGCGAACCAGCACCAGCCGGCGCGGACCGCGGAGTAGCGCGAGCTTCCTGCTGACGCCCACAAGTTGCAGCGGCGCCGCGGGTCCGAGTGGCAGCGACTTCGCCTCGGCGCCCGTTGCGGGATCGTAGAGGTCGAGCGTGGCCGTCCTCGTCACGGCAAGATGCGTCCTGCTCAGCGCGATCGCGCGCGGAGGGTTCCCTTGCACGGCGGGAACGATCGCAACCGGGGAGCCGCTTGGTGCAAGAACGGTGATGGCGCCTGCGGACTTGATGGCCATGCGGCCGCCGCCGACGGCACTCAGAGGGTACGAGGCCGCGCCACGTTTTGCGACGAGTGGACGACCGGCAGAGATCCGCACGAGCTCTTGGCCGGTGCGACGGAGCTTGGTGGGCGGGCAAATGTCGTCGCATACGAGCGCCCAGCGGTTGTAGACGAGGAGCGGCCCGTTCCCGAGGAGCCGTCCGACCCACTCGCCCCGCCCGTCGCCGCTGTAACTTCGGAAGTCGATCTCCCTTGCTGCTCGGCCGGAGAGCTTTGCCCCCTCCAGATGGAGCTCCGCGTTGATGCCGCCGGTAGTGCCGATCCAAGCGACCTGTCCGCCGCCGAGCGCCACCTGCCCCACGAAGTACTGCCTGGGCGCCCCGTCCCCGCAGTCGGGCAGCCTTGCCGCCATGGTCTTGAAGCTCGTCGACTTCCGGCCGGGAGCAGTCCAGACGACGACCCTGGGGCAGTGGCCCCTGGTCCTACTCGTCGCCACGGCGACATGGTTGCCCTCGGCGGCCAGGTTCGTAATCGGGCTACGAGTGGAGAACACGGCATCGAGCCGCCCGCGTGTGGACGAAGAGGCCGAGCCGGCAGAGAGCGCCGCTGCGCCGAGCGTTAGCGCAACGCATGCGCAGGCGAACAGGACGCCGAACTTAGGGGGCACCAAATGCGCCGCAACCACCGTCGAATCCTCGGCCCATGCCGCGCTTCCCGAGCGAGCGTGGTCACACATGATCGCTCCTCCCATCCTCGACGTCCAACCTTGTCGCAATCCAGTGTGAGCGTGAGGGCCACGCCGATCCATGGACGCGAGATGGACGCTCGATGGAGTGTCGCTCGGAGTTCGTTCATGTCAGGGGCGAGACGATCGGTCCAGTGGGAGGCGGCGGGAATCGAACCCGCGTTCGAGCGCTGGCTGTTCTCCGAGTCGCTATCGTCCGGCACCGATGGCCGTCGCGACCGAGCGCGAATACCTGCTCTTCATCAACGGCGAGTCGTCGGAGGCCTCGGGCGGCGAGCTGAAGGAGCTGGCCGAGCCCGCGACCGGTGAGCCGCTCGCCAAGGTGGCCATGGCCAACGAGGCCGACATCGACCGCGCAGTCGAGGCGGCACGAGCTGCCCTCGACGGCGACTGGGGCAGGACGCCCCCGACCGAGCGCTCGCGTCTGCTGCACGCGCTCGCCGACGAGCTCGTCGCGAACCGCAAGGAGCTCGCCGAGCTCGAGGTGCGGAACGTCGGCAAGGCGCTCTCGTCGGTCAAGGCCGAGCTGAGCCAGGCAGTCGAGAACTTCCGCTTCTACGCCTCGGCGATCGGCTCGATCGGCGGCCGCTCGAACCCTCTGGGCGGTTCGCTCCTGTTCTACTCATTGAAGGAGCCCGTCGGCGTCGCGGGGCAGATCGTGCCCTGGAACTACCCGCTGATGATGACAACGTGGAAGCTGGCGCCCGCGCTGGCCGCCGGTTGCACGATCGTGCTCAAGCCGGACTCGCAGACGCCCCTGACGGCGCTCCGCATGGCCGAGCTCGCGACCGGCGTCGGGTTCCCGCCGGGAGCGATCAACGTCGTGCCCGGCCCGGGGACGACCGTCGGCCGCCACCTCGTGCAGCACCCGGGCGTCGACAAGATCGCGTTCACCGGCTCCACGGAGACGGGCGCGCAGATCATGCGAGACGCCTCCGACGGCATCAAGCGGCTCACGCTCGAGCTGGGCGGCAAGAGCCCGAACATCGTCTTCGCCGACGCCGACATGGCGGACGCGATCCCGAGCTCGGCCTGGTCGATCTACTACTCGGCCGGCCAGAGCTGCGAGGCGCGCTCGCGGATCCTCGTCGAGCACTCCGCGTACGACGAGTTCGTCGCGAAGTTCAGCGAGGCCGCGAACAGCCTCAAGGTGGGCGATCCGCTGGAGGCGGAAACGCAGGTCGGCTCGCTGATCTCGCCCGAGCACCGCGACCGCGTCCACGGCTATGTCGAGACCGGGCGCGAGGAAGGCGCGGAGGTCGTGGCCGGCGGCGAGTCGCCCGACGGCAAGGGCGCGTTCTACCCGCCGACGGTCCTCGCCGGGGTCAACCAGGAGATGACCGTCGCCCAGGAGGAGATCTTCGGCCCGGTCGTCACGATCTCGCCGTTCGCCGACGAGAAGGACGCGGTCAGGCAGGCGAACGCCGTGCGCTACGGGCTGATGGCGACTGTGTGGACCGGCGACCCGGCTCGCGGGCACAGGCTGGCGAGGCGGATCAAGGCGGGCACGGTCGGGATCAACATGCCGTTCACGGCCTTCCCGGGAATCCCGTTCGGCGGTTACAAGCAGTCCGGCTTCGGCCGCGAGCTCGGCCTGGAGACGCTCGAGCTCTACCTCGAGACGAAGAGCGTGATCGTCTCGACGAGCCCGAAGCCGTTCAACCCGTTTGGGCTCTAGCTAGGAGGGTTTGGCGAAGATCCGCGCCTGAGAGAGCGCGGCGATGAGTTCATCGCAGGCGGAAAGAGGCATGAAGACCTCTAGATCGCCATCTGCGCGGAGCGTTAGAGCGAGCGCGACGCACTCCGTGGAGGCGCGGACGATGGCGGTGGCGTCATCGTCGTTCTCCAAGTCACGAAACCCGATGCTGGCGATGTTCTCCATAGGCGGGACAGTAGCCCGACTTGGGAGGCCGAGGCACATCCGGCCCATGACGCGGGTGCGGAACGACTGTTCTTCCTCGACCGCGAGCGCGGGATAGGTTGCGACCGCAGCGTCGTCGACGTTGCCCATCGGACTTGGCGCAACTATCCCGTACCGAAGCACGAGTCGCCAACCCGCGTTACCGCTGGGTCGTGCTCGCCGCAGGCACGGCCGCCCAGGCCGGTTTCTCGGCCGTCCTGATCGGCCTTCCCGTTCTGGGCCCGGCGATGCAGGACCGCTACGACCTGTCGTTGAGCGAGGTTGGCATCGCGTTCTCGAGCGTGTGGATCGGCCCGATCGCGACACTCCTGGCCTGGGGGCTGCTCTCGGACCGGATCGGCGAGCGCATCGTCCTGGCGAGCGGTCTCGCCGGTTGCGGGTTCGTGGTTGCCGCGGCCGGATGGGCTGGCTCGTTCTGGCTGCTCGTCGCGCTACTGACGGTTGCCGGCGCGCTCGGCGCGAGCGTGAACGCGGCCAGCGGACGTGCGGTGATGCAGTGGTTCTCGGCCGATCAGCGCGGGCTCGCTCTCGGCGTCCGCCAGACCGCGATTCCAGTCGGAGGAGCGGTTGCCGCGCTGGTTTTGCCGGCCGTGAACTCGGCCGCGGGGCTGAAGGCGTCATTCATATTCCTCGGCACCGTGTGCATTGGTTGCGCGCTCTTCGCCGCGATTGCGGTCCGCGAGGCCGGGAAGCCCGAGGTCACACTCCAAGCGGAAGACGTCGACTGGACGCTCCGCGACAAGCGTCTGTGGATCCTTTCGGCCGGAAGCGACTTCTACCTGGTCGCGCAGGTCGCGCTGCTCTCGTTCTTCGTGCTCTTCCTGCACGACGAGCACGGCTTGACCGATGCGGCTGCGGCGGCGGGCCTCGCGGTCATGCAGGTCGGAGCCGTGGTGACGAGGATCTCGGCGGGTCGGATCTCGGATGCCCTCGGCGCGAGGATTCGGCCCTTGCGCTGGATCGGCCTGGCCAGCTGCGCGGGTGTCCTGCTCACGGCGGTTCTCACCAAAGCCCCGGTCGCCGTCGTTCTGCCCGTCATGGTCGTCGCGGGCGCACTCTCCATGGCCTGGAACGGGCTCTCCGTGACCGCCGCCGCGGAGCTTGCGGGCCTCGCGCGAAGCGGCGCCGCGATCGGGTTCCAGCAGACCACGCTCTCGGTCACGGGCCTGATCGTTCCGATCGGATTCGCCTCCGTAGTCGATTCGACCTCATGGGAGGCCGGCTTTGCGCTCGCCGCGATCGGGCCGCTCTTCGGCTGGTGGCTGCTCGGCCTGCTGCCCGAGAGCGCGCCTTAGGAGGGTCTGGCGCAATATGGTCTCTGAGCCGCCGGCGTCGGAACGACCATCGCACCCCGGCGACGAGCAATATCGGGCCAGACCCTCCTAGCCGAGCTCGCGTCGAAGCACGGAAGCGACCGCGGTCAGCGCGAGGGGCGTCTCCTCGATCTCCGGCTCGCGCGTCGTCAGCCGCTGCAGCGCGAGCCCGGGAACGAGAAAGGCCCGCGCGGCCGGGAGCGTGGAGCCCTGAACCGCCCGCCAGAGCTCCATCGTCAGCCCGAGCGAGAGCACCGCGACGACGACCGGCGTCCAGAGCGCGGGCGCGAACGGCCACAGGAGGTCGGCGACGAGCGCCATCGGCAGCGCGAGCGCGACGAGGTTCGTCCCGCAGCGGAGCGAGAAGCGGGACGGCCGCGCGATGCCGTCCCACGTTCTCCCGAGCAGCCCTTGCTCGGCCGCTGCAATCGCCCGGTGCTCGGCGCCGTGCAGGTAGAGCGTCCGTCCGCGCATCAGCCACGCGAGCAGGCCGATGCCCATGACGATTCCCGCGACCAGCGCCGCACTGCTGGGCAGGAAGACGAACGCGATCGGCGCCAGCACCACGGCGACCAGCACGAGCCGCTCGAGTCGCCCAGCGACGCCGCCGCGCCGCAGCAGGGGCGAGACCGACATCCCGAGCCGGGCGATGCCCCGAAGCAGGGGAACGCGTCGTGCTAGCGCGGGCAGCCGGGGCATCTCGCCCTCGATGATCGAGCCGTCACGGCCCGCGAACGCGAAGAACCGCTCGCTCGCGATCACGACGCCGTTCGGCCGGGCCATCCCCCCGAGCGTCGGCAGCGCAGTCGCATCTGCGCGGTCGAACAGCGCGGCGAGGCCGGTCCCGTGCACCCCCTGAAAACTGCCTGACCTCACCACCGCTCGACAAGTGCCATGCGGCCTATCCGTCCGCGCGCCGGGTCCTAGCGGCGGCGCGGTAGGCTCGGCGCGTCAATCTTCTGAGACGGCCACGCCGGCAAAGCCGGCATGGCCTCTAGGCGGCATCGCAAGCGATGCCTTGGAGGAGCCCGAATGGTCAGAGTGTTCGTCGTCTACGAGAGCGAGCCCGACCCGGAGCGCTACGAGCAGCACGTCGAGCTCTGCCGCAAGGTGCCCGGCGCGACGTTTCGCCACGGCCGCATCTTCGGCGCGCCGACGGGCGAGCCGCAGTACAGGTACTACGCCGAGTGGGAGTTCGCGGACATGGACGCCTTCAAAGAGGCCGGGCGCACGGACGAGTTCATGGCCACCGGCAAGGACGGGATGGCGATGGGCATCCCGTTCCACGTCCACTTCGCCGAAGTTGACTGAGCCGTCCTATCCGCGGCCGGTCTCGCCCGAAGAGCTGGGCTTCGAGAAGATCCTCTACGAGAAGGCGCCGCCCCGGGCGACGATCACGTTCAACCGCCCGGAGATCCTGAACGCGTTCGACTTCCAGATGCTCCGCGAGCTCGCGCGGGCCTGCGAGGACGCGTCGTGGGACGACGAGATCCGCGTCGTCGTGCTCACGGGAGCGGGACGCGCGTTCTGCGTCGGCGCCGACCTGAGCTCGTGGGCCGACGACTATCTCGACAAGCCCACGGAGTACTGGAAGTGGTTCGGCGCCTTCAAGGACGCCCACGACCGGTTGCGGGAGATCGGCAAGCCCACGGTCGCGCGCATCAACGGGATCGCGGTCGGCGGCGGCAACGAGTTCCAGATGGCCTGCGACCTCGCCGTCATGGTCGACGACGCCTTCGTCCGGCACGTAGGCCCCGAGCACGGGTCGGTGCCGGCGGGCGGTGCGACGCAGTGGCTGACGATCATGGTGGGCGACCGGCGGGCTCGCGAGATCGTGCTCATGTGCGAGGAGATCCCGGCGCAGAAGTGCCAGGAGTGGGGGCTCGTGAACCGGGTCGTGCCGGCCGCCGAGCTCGACGCCGAGGTCGACCGCATGGTCGAGAACCTCGCCCGCAAGCTCCCGCAGACGACGCGCTATGCGAAGCAGCACCTCAACTTCTGGAAGGACCTCGCCTGGCACGAGACGATCAACCACGCCCGCGACTGGCTCGCGCTCTCGATGGCGACCGAGGAGCCGCAGGCCGCGATCAAGCGCTTTCTCGAGAAGAAGAGTGAGTGAGCTCGTCCTTACCGAGCGGGACGGGGCCGTTGCGGTCGTCACGCTCAACCGGCCCGACGCGCTGAACGCGCTCTCCGACGAGCTGATGGAGCAGCTCGTCGCGATGTTGCAGGACCTCGACCGCGACGACGAGGTGCGCTGCATCGTCCTCGGCGGGAACGACAAGGCGTTCGCCGCGGGCGCGGACATCGCCGAGCTCGCGCGCTCGTCCGCGATCGACCTCTACTACCAGCGGCGCATCGAGCGCTGGGACGCGATCCGCGCGCTGTGGACGCCGCTCGTGGCCGCGGTCTCCGGCTACTGCCTCGGAGGCGGCTGCGAGCTGGCGCTGGCCTGCGACCTGATCGTCGCCTCGGAGAGCGCGAAGTTCGGTCAGCCCGAGACCGGGGTCGGCGTGTTGCCCGGCGCCGGCGGGACGCAGCGGCTGACGCGCGCGGTCGGCAAGGCGCTCGCCATGGACGTGATCCTGAGCGGTCGGTTCCTGAGCGCTCAGGAGGCCCTCGCCGCGGGGCTCGTCGCTCGGATCGTTCCCGAGGGCGAGTGGCTGGACGAGGCCAAGAGGGTGGCGCACGAGATCGCGTCCAAGGCGCCGATCGCGACGCGCCTGGCGAAGGAGGCCGTCGACCGCGCCTACGAGGGCCCGCTCCAGCTCGGTCTCGAGTACGAACGGCGACTGCTCTACCTCGCGTTTGCTTCGGACGACGCGAAGGAGGGCCTGACAGCTTTCATGGAGAAGCGCAAACCACAGTTCAAAGGGAGGTAAGAGATGCCCAACGTCGACGAACTACTGCAAGGTGCGCGCGACGCGATCTCGGTCAAGCGCGTGTTCGGCGACCCGATCGAGACCGAAGGCGTGACGATCATCCCGGCCGCGAAGGTCGGAGGCGGAGGAGGCGGCGGCGGCGACAGCGAGGACAACGGCGGCGGCGGCTTCGGGATCGGAGCGAAGCCGGTCGGGGTCTACGTGATCAAGGACGGCGACGTCAGCTGGCAGCCGGCGGTGGACGTGAACCGGATCATCGCCTTCACGTTCATCCTCGGGGTCGTGTTCGCACTCAAACGCTGAGCGCGCTCGACCAGATCAGGCGCCTGAGCGAGCCGCCTCGCCTGCGGACGCTCGGCGAGGACGAGATGCGCCGCTCCACCTGGCTCGAGCTCTTCTTCGATCTCGTGTTCGTGGTCGCGGTCGCTCAGCTCGGGCGCCAGCTGGGGCTCGACGTCACGGCCGAAGGCTTCTTCCGCTTCCTGGCGTTCTTCATCCCGGTGTGGTGGGCCTGGATGGGCTTCACCTTCTACGCCAACCGCTTCGACACGGACGACCTCCTGTACCGCCTCTTCGTCTTCGCGGCGATGCTCGGCGTGGCGGCGCTCGCGACGACCTTGCCGGCCGCATTCGCGGGCGCCTCTCGGGGCTTCGTGCTCGCATACGTGTTCGTCCGCCTGATGCTGCTCGCCCTTTACGCGCGGGCGATCCGCCACGTCGAGCAGGGGCGGGCGATCGCGGTCTTCTACTTCCTCACGTTCTCGGCCGCCGTGGTCATCTGGCTCGCATCGCTCCTCTTCCCGGCGCCTGAGCGCTACTGGATCTGGGGGCTCGCCCTCGCGATCGAGATCACCGCGCCGATCGTCGGCTGGCGGCTGCTCCCGAGCGGGCCGGTCGATCCAATGCATGCGCCCGAGCGTCTCGGGCTGCTGACGATCATCGTGCTCGGCGAGTCCGTCTTCGCCGTCGTGCTCGGAGTGGGCGACGTGAACTGGAGCTCGGAGACGCTGTTGGCGGCGCTCGGAGGCTTTCTCTGCGCGGCCGCCTTCTGGTGGATCTACTTCGAGTTCGTCAACCCGGAGTTCGTGTTCGCGACGCTCACACAGCGCGGGCGAATCATGCGCGGGCTCGTCTTCGTCTACGCGAACTATCCGGTCATCGCCGGGCTCGCCGCGCTCGGAATCGGAGTGAAGCTCGCGATCCTGGCCGCTGGTGGCCACTCGGCGTACGACGACAGCGGCTGGGTTCTCTGCGCAGGGCTCGCGCTCTCCATGGCCGGGCTCGCCGCCGTCGAGTTCGTCATGCCGCCGTACTGGCTCGCCGTCGATTTCTGGCTGCGGGTCGCGACTGCGGTGCTCGCCCTGGTCCTGATCCCGTTCGCGTCTTCGCTCTCGCCGCTCGTGATCGTCTGGATCCTGGCGGTCGCTCTGGTCGTGCAAGTCGTGGTCGAGCTGCTCGGTCACGAGCAGCACCTCGAAGGGGTCTAACCCACTCCGAGCTCGGCGGGGACGATCTCGACGGAGATCGACTTGCCGCCGCGGACGACCTGCATCGTGGCGGCCTGGCCGATCAGCTCGCCCGCCATCAGCCGCTGGAGGTCGTTCACCTGCTCGACCGCGGTCCCGTCGACCTCGACGATCAGATCCTCGGGCCGCAGCCCGGCCGTCTCCGCAGGGCTGCCGTCGACGACCTCGACGACCTCGATCGCCGAGCTCCGCCGGAGGCGTGAAGCGACCCTCGGCGGAAGCGGCCGCGAGCCGCCGGCGATCCCGATGTAGGCGCGCCTGAACCTGCCCTCAGTCATCAGCGCGCCGATGATCTTGCGCGTGGTCGCGTCGATGGGGACGGCGAGCCCGAGGCCCTGGCCGGCGACCGCGGTGTTGATGCCGACGACGTGCGCCTTCGCGTCGGCGAGCGCTCCGCCGGAGTTGCCCGGATTGAGCGCGGCGTCGGTCTGGATCACGTTCTCGACGACGCGTCCGGCCGGAACCGGAAGCGAACGGCCGAGCGCCGAGACGACGCCTGCGGTGACCGAGCCGCCGAACCCGAGCGGGCTCCCGATCGCAACGACGAGCTGACCGACGCGCAGCCTCTCGGCGTCGCCGAGCTGAGCCGCGGTCAGCCCGTTCGAGTCGAGCCGGAGCAGGGCGAGGTCGGAGAGCGGATCCGAGCCGATGACCTTGAAGTCCTCCTCGTGGCCGTCGGAGAAGGTGGCGCGTCCCGAGCCGTCGGTGCCCGCAACGACGTGGGCCGACGTGAGCAGGAACCCGTCGGGCGTGATCACGACCGCGCTTCCACCCCCGTCGAGCCGCCGTCCCCCTCGCACGCGCCGCGAGACCTTCACGCTCGCGACCGACGGCGCGAGTTGTTCCGCGACCGAGATCACGGCCTGCGAATAGGCGTCGAGCGCCTCGGATTCCGTCGGTGGATCGGAGATGAAATGCATCGCTCGAAGCTAGCAATGCGGCGTTAGGCTGCGGCGGATGGCCGAGGTCGAGACCCAGCGCGACGGCGGAGTGCTGACGATCACGTTGAACCGCCCCGAAGTCCTGAACGCGTTCAACGCGTCGATGCACCAGTCGCTCGGCGCCGCGCTCGCCGAGGCGGAGGACGCTTCGGTGCGCGCGGTGGTCCTCACCGGCGCGGGCCGCGGCTTCTGCGTCGGTCAGGACCTGACCGAGTTCCGCGAGGCAGCAGGTGACATCGGCAGCCGCCTTCGCGACAACTACCACCCGAATATCCTCGCCATCCGTGCGCTGGAGAAGCCGGTGATTGCGGCCGTGAACGGCGCCGCCGCGGGTGCGGGCCTCTCGTTCGCGTGCGCGTGCGACATCCGGCTCGCGTCCGACGCCGCGAGCTTCGTGCCGGCGTTCATCAACGTCGGCCTCGTCCCCGATTCGGGGGGGACTTACTTCGTTGTCGAGCTGCTCGGCTACGCGCGGGCGTTCGAGTGGATGACCTCGGGCCGGAAGCTGTCCGCTGCCGAGGCGCAGGAGTGGGGGCTCGTCTCGGAGGTCGTCGAGGCCCACGGCCTCGCGGCGCGCGCCGGTGAGGTCGCGGCGCAGTACGCGGCGATGCCCACGCGAGGCGTCGGCATGACGAAGCGGCTCTTCTCGGACGCGGCGCGAAACCGCCTCGAGGAGCAGCTCGAGCTGGAGGCCGAGCTCCAGACGGCGGCGACGCAGACGAACGATTTCCGCGAGGGCGTGGCCGCCTTCCTCGAGAAGCGCAAGCCTGAGTTCAGCGGCTCCTAGGCTTCGGCGATGCGACGGCCGACGACGAGCACCTCGCGCAGCTCCGGCTCGAGCTCACTGTAGAACGCGTCGGGCAGGACGCCGAGCGCGTCGAGCGTCTTTGAGAAGAAGCAGCGCACGGCGGCGGCCAGAACGACGTCCATGATCTCTGCGTCCGTGAGCTCGAGGTCGCGCAGGCGCTGAAGGTCCGAATCGCCGATCGACGTGGCATCGTCGGCAACGCGATCGGCCAGGTCCATTACCGCCACGTCCACCTGGTCGAGGCCGGCGGCGTGGTGGTCGAGCGCGATCTCACGAACCGGCTCGCCGAAGTCCTCGATCAGCACCTTGCCGTGCGCGAGGCAGCAGTAGCTGGAGCGCAACCTGCGCGCCGCGGCGAGGGTCGCCAGCTCGTAGCGGCGGAGGTCCATGTTGGCCTTGATCGCTCCGAGGAGCTGGCCCCACGCCGCGTAGACGTCCGGCCGCTGCGCGAACGCGATCTCCATGTTCGTGGGCATCGCTTGAAAAATCTACGCGGACCGGGGCCGAAGCTCGACCGTGAGGTCGCAGTCGAGCGCTTCCGCGATCCCGAGCAGCGTGTCGATGCGCGGCGGCCGTCCACCGGACTCGAGCCGTGCGATCGCCGACTGGGTCGTCCCGGTCAGCTCGGCAAGCTCCTTCTGCGAGAGGCCGTGCGCCTTCCGCTGCTCGGCAACCTGCTCCGCGATCTGCGCGAAGAACCAGCCCTTGTCCTCGTCGACGTGGGCGAGCCGCTCGCGCAGCTTCTCGAAGGTGTCAGGGCTCATATCTCACGCTTGCGATGATAGCGAAGTCGCTATTGACTTGATATCTCACGCCCGCTATAAATAGCAAACATGAGATATCCGGTGCTCGAAGCGCTGATCGACTACGAGCTCGCCGAGCACCTCTACTTTCTCTTCCTTCTCCTCATGCTCGGGAGGAGCGCTCGCCGGTTTGTTCGTCATGGGTCTCCTCACACTCGTCCCGCCCGGGGATCAACTCGGCCGCATCGGCCAAGCTCTCCTCGGAGTCGTGCTCGCCTTCGGAGCAGCTTGGATCGTTCTCTACGCGACCGGCCCGGACGGTTACTACGTGTCGGGCTTGTCTCGGTGGGGCCACGCGGCGAGGTGGGGGAAGACGTCGGAGATCCGAGTGTCGCTTGCCTTCGCCGGAATCACGAGCATCGTCCTGCTGCTCAACGCTGTTGTGCCGCGTCCCGCGAGGTTGAGGTTGCTCGCGGTGCCCGCTGGGGTTCTTTCGTGTCTCCTGTTGCTCATGTCCTGGTTCTTCCTCACCGGGGGTCACTGATCGCCGAGGAGATGACATTCTCGAGACGCCTCGAGCTCCCTATCCTGATCGTGCTTGTCGGCGCGGCGATCTACGAGGCCGCCGTGGCGCTCCAGTGGATTCCGCTCGGAACCGTGCCGGGCGATGGGGCTCGCTTCGAAGGCGTCGTCATCGCTTCGGCGCTGGCCGCGATGCTCGCGGGGATCATCCTCTCGCTCGTGCTCGCCGCACAGGGTCGCGGGAGTGCCAGGGTAGCGTTCTTCGCCGTCGCGGCCGCCGCGCTCATGGTCGCGCGCTTTTACACCTTCGATCCATACGACTTGCCGACGCTTATCCGGTACTCGGAAACCGGCTCGTTTTCTCCGGCGTGGGTTTACTCGATCGTCTTGGCCGGGCTAGCAGCTTCGGTGCTGTGCCTCGTGCGACCGAGGGTCGGGTTCGTGCTCGCGGCGCCGGTGCTGTTGCTGTGTGCCTTCACGGTGAGCTTCTTCGGGTTCGGCCACTAGCCCGAGAGCCGCGCCTTGATCTCGGCGAGCTCGGGGAAGTGGCCTTCCTGCTGTTTCGAGAAGAGGAGCTCGCCGTCGGCGAGCACGTCGTACTGGCCCTTGGCCCCCTCCTCGGCGGCCGCCTCGTGCTCCGTGTCGGCGTTCAACTCGGCCGCGAGACTCGCGGCCCGCACGTCGTACCCGTCTCAGACGGGGCAGTACTGAATGAGGACGCGCACCATGACGCAAACCTACCCGTTGGCTCGCCGCGCTTCTAGCCGGCCGGCGCGCCTTCGATCACGAACATGCCGCTCTCCGTGGGCGTCGTGCCGACGAGCTCGTAGCCGGCGGCTGCGAGGAGCGACTCGAACTCATCGAGCGTTCGTTCCTGGCCACCCGGGCCGACGAGCATGTTCAGGTCGGAGAGTTTCGCTTCAGGTGTCTCGTTCGGCGGGCCGAGGATCCGCTCGACGAGGAGCAGCGTGCCCCCCCGGCTGCGGACGTTCCTCAGGATCGCGATCGATTCCTCGTCCTCCCAGTCGTGGATGATCCACTTCAGGAGGTAGGCGTCGCCACCATCGGGAACCGACTCGAAGAAGTTTCCGGCGACGACGCTGCCGCGCTCGCCAATGTCGACGCCTTCGACCACGTGCGGCTGGTCGAACAGGACACCCTCGAGCCCGGGGTGGGCTTCGAGCAAGCCCGCGAGCAGGGTGCCGTTGCCACCTCCGACGTCCACGATCGTCCCGAACCGTCCGAAGTCGTAGGCGGCGAGGAGCGAACGGAGCACGACGTTCGAGCTGGCCGCCATCGCGCGGTCGAAGATCGCTCCCTCCTCGGGATGCTCGGCCCGGTACTCCCAGACCTTGACGCCGTGGGCCAGGAGGAATGCGTTCTCGCCGGTCCTGATGCTCTCGGCGAGCGCGCCCCACGAGTCGCGGTGATTGGGTCGGCCGATGAAGGCGGCCCAGCCCGCAAGCGAATCGGGCACGTCGGTGCGCAACGGCTCGCCCAGCTCGGTCAACGAGAACTTGCGATCCGTCTCCTCGTAGAAGACACCGAAAGCCGCGAGCGCCCGCAGCAGCCGGTAGAGGGCCCGGGCGTTCGTCCCGGTGGCGGCCGCGAGGTCGTCGCTCGAGCGAGCGCCGTTGGCCAACAGGTCGGCGATGCCCAGGATCGCCGCGACGTGGATCGCCTGCGAGACCTGGTAGGAGTTGACGAGCCGGCGCAGGTCCGCTGCAGGGCTCAACGGCTCAGATCGTCTTGAACTGCTCGAAGGGCTGGCGGCAACTGTCGCAGTAGCGGACCGAGCGGCACGGAGTCGGCCCGAAGATGTTCTCGAGGCGCGTGTCCGTCGAGCCGCAGTACGGGCACTTGAACGCCTTGCTCTGCAGCTGGACGAGCTGCGGCCCGCCGGCCTCACGCGGCGCCGGCGGTGCGAAGCCGCACTCGCGGAGCTTCTCGCGACCCGCGGGCGTGATCCGGTCCGTCGACCACGAGTCGTCGAGAATCACCTCGACGTCGGGCTCGGCGCCGAGCTCGCGGATCCGGGCGGCCATCTGGTCGCGCATCACCTCGAGCGCGGGGCAGCCCAGAAAGGTGGGCGTGAACTCGACCCGCACGCGACTGTCCACAACGGCCCCGTCCTGGGACCTGGTCCCGGGACATGGCTCTACGGACACGCTCCGCACGACGCCGAGGTCGACGATCGAGATCGGCGGGATCTCCGGATCAGGGATCTCGGCCAGCGCCTCCCAGACGCGTTCCGCCGTTACCACGTCGCCCCCGCGACCGAGCGCCGCACCTCGGTCATCTCCTCCCAGAGCTGCTCGAACTCGGGCAGGTGCTCGCCGCGCTGGTCGACCATCGGCCGCAGCTCCTCGAGCGCCTCCTGGAACTGTGACTCGCCCTCGAGCCGTTCGAACCACATCCGGGCGTGCATCCGGTGATACGCCTCCTCCCGGTCGATCTTCGCGGCGAGGCCCGCGACCTCGGGATCGTCGGACTCGATCAGCTCCTTGATGCGCCGCTCGTCCGCGTCCTCGTAGAGGCAGTGACGCGCGATCGTCTTCGCCCAGTCGGGGACGAGGCGCAGCTCGACGAACGGCGAGCATCGGTACTCCTCTGGCTTGCGGTCGAAGGCGAGCTCATCTGCGGTCGTGTCGAGCTCCTCCGCGACGAGCTGGTAGAGCGCCCGGGCGTGCCCGATCTCGTTCTGCGCGATCGACGAGAAGGCGACGTCCTCCTCGAGAAACGGCGCGATCCCGGTCCACTCCGAGTTGCGCCAGCCGAGGATCAGCTCGTCGTCAGCGATCTCCAGCAACGCGTCGGCGCGAGACCGACCTTGTAACAGACTGTTACTTGGCTGCTCGGGCCTCGGCTCGTTCACGTGCCTCCTTCAGCTTCTCCTTGAGCGGGTAGCCGTCGACGCGGTGGTAGTTCCGCTCCAGCTCGTCGATGAAGTCGTCGATCTCGTGCACGGCCTCCCGCGGGACGACCCAGAGCGCGACCGACTCGCCGCGCCGGCCGAACTCCTCGCGGGCGTACCACTCGGCGAACTCCTCGTTGGGCGCCTCGACCGAGCCGGCGTGCGCAAACGCCTGGCCCTTGCGCTCCTGTCGGAAGACCTCGTAGATCACGCCGCTTCGGGCAGGACCACACGGCGGACCCACTCGGTCTCGTCCCGAGTCGTGCGCCGCAGGCCGAGCCGCTCCTGGGTGTTCGGGCCGTGCCCGGTGACGACGTGCATCAGCTCGTCCCAGTCAGGCTCGGTGAACTCCCAGACCCCGTCGTCCCGCTTGCGCAGCTTCGGGTCGGGAACGGTCAGACCGAGCTCCCAGATCTGCGGCACGTAGCCGTCGAGGAACTGCTGCCGCGCCTCGCCGTTGCCCTGGCTCTTGATCCGCCAGATGTACATCGGGTCGTCCTCGGCCGGAATCGGGTTCCCGTGGAACTGCATGAGCGGGCCCCACCAGCGGTCGAGCGCCTCCTGGACGAGCTCGCGCTGCTCGTCGGTGCCGTTCATCATCGTCAGGATCACGTCGCGCCCGTGGAGGATGTGGAACGACTCCTCCCAGCAGATCTTCTTCATGATCCGCGCGTACGGCGCGTACGAGCACTTGAGGAGCGCCTTCTGGCTGATGATCGCGGCCGCGTCGACGAGCCACGCGATCACGCCGACGTCGCCCCAGGTCTTCGTCGGGTAGTGGAAGACGTTGTGGAACTTCGACTTGCCGGAGATCAGGTCGTCGAGACACTGCTCGCGCGGCTTGCCGAGGTCGGAGACGACGCGGTAGATGAGCTGCGAGTGACCGACCTCGTCCTGCACCTTCGCGGTCAAGGCGAGCTTGCGCTGGAGCGTCGGCGCGCGCAGGATCCACTCGCGCTCGGGCAGGACGCCCATCAACTCCGAGTTGCCGTGCATCTCGATGAACTTGATGAGCTTCGCGCGGTAGTCGTCGGGCATCCAGTCGGTCGTCTCGACCTGGCCGCCGGACTGGACGTACTCGAGGAATTCCTGTTCGCGCGCTTCCATACGAACGATCGTTAGGGTAATCCTACTATCTCGACCCGCAAGTCGGAGCTGACCAGGCAGGCCGCTCGGCTGTTCGCCGAGAAGGGCTACCACGGCACCTCGATCGGCGACCTCGCGAAGTCGATGGGCGTGCAGAAGGGGTCGCTCTACGCGCACATCTCGTCGAAGCAGGACCTGCTCTACGAGACGATGCGCGAAGGAGCCGACGCGTTCCATGCCGCGCTCGACGCGATCCCGGACGAGCTGCCGGCGACCGAGAAGATCCGCCTCGCGCTGCGTGGGCACCTGCGGGTCGTCGCGGAGCAGCTCGACGTGGCGACGGTGTTCGTGCGCGAGTGGCGCTACCTCGAGGGCGAGCGGCGCGACGAGATCGTGGCCGAGAGGCGGCGCTACGAGGACCGCGTGCGCGCGCTCTTCCGCGACGGCCGCGAGCTCGGGGAGCTCCGCTCCGACCTCGATGACTCGACCGCCGCGCTGCTCAGCTTGTCGGCGGCGAACTGGGCGTACACGTGGCTCCAGCCGGGCCGCGACACGGACGAGCTCGCGGACCGCTTCTACAGCCTCCTCGTAGACGGTATGCGCGGTTACGCGACGCCCGGCTAAGTCGCTGGGGGAACCTCCCGGTTCCCCCAGACCCCCTCCACTCGTCCGAGCCCTGCGGCCTCGGACAGCACCTACGCTTCGCTCCCGTGCGGCTCCTGATCGTCAACCCGTACGCGAGCGGCGTCACGGACGTTCGCGCCGAGAAGGTGCAGGCCGTGCTCGGCGACGTCGAGCTTGAGCAGACGCTGCATCCCGGCCACGCGACCGAGCTCGCCCGGGCGGCCGGAGACGCGGAGGCCGTCTACGTCTTCTCGGGCGACGGCACCTTCAACGAGGTGCTGAACGGGGTCGGGCCGGACACGCCTCTCGGGTTCATACCCGGCGGAGGCGCGAACGTCCTGCCGCGCGCGCTCGGCCTGTCCCGTGACCCGGTCGAAGCTGCGGAGCATCTCGTCGCGGGCAAGCCGCGACGGATCTCGCTCGGGCGCGTCAACGGCAGGCGCTTCGGGTTCGCCGCCGGGGTTGGCCTCGACGCGGAGGCAGTGCGACGCCTCGACGCCTACGGGCGGACGCTCGAGCACGGCCGCGCGAGCAACGTTCGCTTCGCCTGGGAGGTCGCGCGGATGATCAGCGAGCACCGCGGCCGCTTCGAGCCCTCGCTCGAGGTTCTCGGGCAGGGCCGCGCGGCGTTCGCGTTCGTTGCGAACTGCGATCCGTACACATACGCAGGCCCGGTGCCGCTGAGGATCGCGCCCGAGGCGCGCTTCGAGCTCGGGCTCGACCTCGTCGCGCCCCGCGTCGTCTCGCCGGCGTCGATCCCGCGCCTGCTGACCTACGCGTTACGAGGAAAGGGCCAGGCCACGGCCGGCGACATCCTGTACGCGCACGACCTCGACCGCATCGAGCTCGTCGGCGACGACCCGATGCCGCTCCAGGTCGACGGCGAGGATCTCGGCGACGTCACCTCGGCGCTCTTCGAGGCCGAGCGCGAAGCCGCTCTGGTGCTTGTATAGTCCGCACCGGACTATGCCGGTACAGACTAAGGCCGAGACTCTGACGACGACCGAGTGCGCGGTGCTGGGCCTGCTCACTCGCCGCGCGATGTCGGGCTACGACCTCAAGAGGGCGATCGAGACCTCGGTCGGTTACTTCTGGGCGCCCGCGAGGAGCCAGATCTACGCCGTGCTGCCGAGGCTCGTCGAGGCGGGCTACGCGACGAGCAGGAAGGTCGCCCAGTCGCAGCGTCCCGACAAGCAGGTGTACCGGATCACACAGCGCGGGCGCGCGGCGTTCAAGGAATGGGTCGAGGAGACGCCGACGCCGCCGGAGCCGAATCGGAATCTCCTGCTGCTCAAGCTCTACTTCGGCGACCTCAGCTCGCCCGAGCGGCTCGCGGAGCACGTCCGCGAGCGTCGCGGGGCCGCCGAGAAGCTGAAGGCCGAACTGAACGCGTTCGACGCGGCTCCCTCCGACCCGCGGCTCGACTTCTACGCCAATCTGACCAGGCGCTACGGGCACGCCGTCGTCGACGCGATCATTGGCTGGGCAGACGAGACCGAGCGCGAGCTGGGTCGGGCGAAGCGATGAGTCTGCGCGCCGCTGCGGTCCTGCTCGCGCTCGTCGCACTCCTGGCCGCGACGCGGGTTTCAGCTCCGTCGGCCGAGGCTCAGCGTGTGAAGCCGCTCCGCCTGCGCGAGGTCTGCGTGAAGCGAGCCGAGCGGCGTCACATCGTCCGGTTCACCGCGAGCGACGGCGTGCGGCTGATCGGCGTCGTGCTCGGTCACGGGCCGCGCGGCGTGATTCTCGCTCACCAGGGCGGCGCTCCGCCGAACCTGTGTGGCTGGCTGCCGTACGCCAGAGGACTTGCGGCCGCCGGGTACCGCGTGCTCGTCTTCGACCATCGCGGCTTCGGGTCGTCGGGCTCGACGTCACGCAGGTCACGGGCGAACCGCGTCGACTTCGACGTGCTCGGCGCGATCCGGACGCTGCGCGCGCGAGGCGTGCAGAGCATCGTGCTAGGCGGGGCCTCTCTCGGGGGCGCTGCCGTCCTCGGCGCGGCGGCGCTCGTCATTCCGAGCGTCGACGGCGTGATCAGCTTCTCGAGCCCGCAGATCTATGCCAACGTCGATGCGATGGCCGACGTCAGAGCCCTTCGCACGCCGGTGCTGTTCCTCGCGGACGAGCACGACGCCGAGTTCGCCGACGAGGCGCGCATGCTCTACGACGCGTGCGCGTCGCCGGACAAGCGTCTCGTGATCACGGGCGGCGCCGAGCACGGGTTCAGGCTGCTCAACAACCCGGACACGCGTGGGCTCGTGGACTCCTTCATCGCCGCGCACTCCACGGGCTGACCCCGGCGCGCAGCGGAGATTTCCGCTCCACTCGACTAGTGTGCCGACATGGAGGGTGCTGCGGGAAACGGCAGCGCGAAGCTCGGGTGGCGGTCGCCCCTGACGATCCTCGTCCTGCTCGGCCTCGTCGGAGTGGTCGCGATCGCTGCCACGGGACGTGCCCCGGCGCGCGGCGAGAGCTCGCCGAACGGCCATCCGCCGACGCTCATCGTCGACTACCTGAGCACCGTCGCGGTTCTCTTCGTCCCGGCCGGAATCGTCCTGATCGTCTGGGCGGCCTTCATGCGACGCATGAATCGCGCGAGGACCCCGGAAACGGACAAGCGCGTGCCCTGGGTGAGGGTCGGCATCGCCCTGGCGATCCTCCTCGCGGCCTTCGTCTATGCGCGGACCCACTACGGAGCGCAGTCCGGGCCGAAGACCCCCACGACGCCGGCAGCGACGAGCTCGAAGCAGCAGGGCAAGACCCACGGGAAGAAGCAGGAGCCCGCCGACTACAAACCGCATTTCCAGTGGCTTCTCTTCATCGTCCTCGGGTCGCTTGCGGTCGCGTTCGTCGGTGCGGCCGGCATCCTCTACCTGCGGAGACGGTGGGGCGAGCCGCTTCCGCCGCGTCCGATGGCGGTCGTGCTGTCCGAAGTGCTGAGCGAGACCCTCGACGACCTCCGCCGCGAGCCGGATCCACGAAAGGCGGTCATCGGCGCCTACGCGAGGATGGAGCGGACCCTTGCGGCGCGGGGCGTCCCGCGCGAGAGATTCGAGGCGCCGGTCGAGTACCTTGCGCGCGTCCTCGACCTCGTCCAGGTGAGCTCCCACTCGATTCGCCGGCTGACGAGCCTCTTCGAGCGCGCCCGGTTCAGCCCGCACGAGATCGACGCCCGGATGAAGGACGACGCGATCGACGCGCTCGCCGGGCTCCGGACCGAGCTCGAGGTCGCAACCTGAGACGCCTCGCGCCGATCTGGGCTTTCGGCGCGCTCGTGGCCACGTGCGCCTTGCTGATCGCACGAACGCAGGCCCCTGGGCGGCATGAGCTCGAGCTCGATCTCTACATCCTCGCGCTCGGCATCATGGCGCTCCTCGCGGCCGTCTCCTGGCTGCACGAGGTCGCTCCGCCCGAGGGGAGATCGGAGCTGGAGCAGGCACTCGCCCGCGAGCTCCCCGAGCCGCCGGCGATCCCCGAGCTCGATCGCCTCGAGCGGGCGGTCTACGTCGGCGCGGCGCGGGCCTTCGACCTTCACTACCGCCTGCGACCGGTCCTCCGAGAGATCACTGCGACGCGGCTCGAACGGCGTGGGCTCCGGCTCGACTCTCAGAGCGAGGCGGTACGCGAGCTGCTCGGCGACGAGCTGTGGGAGCTGACGCGACCCGATCGTGAGCCGCCCGCGAACCGCCACAGCCCCGGGCCGGGGCTGGGGCCCTTGCGCAGCATGGTCGCGCGCATGGAGGAGCTCTGATGACGATCGAGGAACTGACCGCCCAGGCCGAGCGGATCCTGGACGAGGTCGAGCGAGCCGTTGTCGGGAAGCGTGAGGCGCTCGAGCTCGTTCTGCTCGGGATCCTCGCCGACGGCCACGTTCTGATCGAAGACTTCCCCGGCCTCGCGAAGACGCTGATCGCACGTTCCTTCGCGCGGACGATGGGGCTCGAGTTCGCCCGCATCCAGTTCACGCCCGACCTGATGCCCGCAGACATCACAGGGTCGTCGATCTACAACCAGCAGCAGGCGGACTTCGAGTTCAGGCCCGGGCCGATCTTCGCGAACCTCCTACTCGGGGACGAGATCAACCGGGCCCCTCCGAAGACGCAGGCGGCGCTGCTCGAGGCGATGCAGGAGCGGCAGGTCACGATCGACGGCCGCACACACCTGCTCGAGCCGCCGTTCCTCGTCCTCGCCACCCAGAATCCGATCGAGTACGAGGGGACCTACCCGCTGCCCGAGGCTCAACTCGACCGTTTCGTCCTGCGGATGGGCGTTGGCTACCCGTCGCGCGACCACGAGTGGGAGATGCTCGAGCGCCGGCTCGAGCGGATCGTGGAGGAGGTCGAGCTCGAGCCGATCGTCGACCGGCCGACGCTCCTCGACATGCAGCGTGCGATCGAGCGGGTGCACGTCGAGGAGAGCGTGGGCTTCTACATCGTCGACCTCGTGACTGCGACGCGGAACGCGTCCGGGGTGCAAGTCGGGGCCAGCCCCAGGGGCTCGCTCGCTCTGCTCAAGCTTTCGCGCTGCCGCGCGGCTCTATCGGGACGCGACTACGTCACTCCGGACGACGTGAAGGAGATCGCAGTACCGGCGCTCGCACACCGGCTCACCCTCAAGCCCGAGCTCTGGGTCGAGCGGCTTCGCTCCGACGACATCGTCCGCGAGCTTCTCGACGAGGTGCCCACTCCACCGGTACAGCAGCCCGCGCCGCAATGACCCGCGCAGCGACTGCGAAGCTACGGGCCTATCCCGTGCTCGCTGGTCTAGGGCTGATCGGCGCGCTCGTCCTCGGCCGGCCGGAGCTCGCGGCCGTCGCAGCTCCGTTTGCGGTTCTCGTCGGAGTCGGGCTGACTCTTGCGCGCCCGCCGGAGCTGAGAGTGACTGCGGACCTCGACCGCGAGCGCCAGCTCGAAGGCAGAACGGTTCTCGCCGATGTCGAGTTGAGATCCGCGCGCCCGGTCTGGCGCCTCGAGCTGCTGCTCGACCTTCCGGCGGGGCTCGAGGCGGAAGCTCCGAACCCCGTTCTGATCCGCCTTGCCCCCGGCGAGCGGCGAGAGCTCGAGGTTCCTCTTCGGTGCAGCCACTGGGGCGCCTACGAGGTCGGAAGGCTTCTCTGGCGCGCGCGGGACCAATTCGGCCTCCTCACGTTTGAGGGCTCCGCCGGCGAGCCGAGCCGCCTCAAGGTGTACCCCCGCGGCGAGACGCTCGAGCGGTTGCTGCGGCCGGTCGAGACGCAGGCTTTCGCCGGAAACCAGGTCGCCCGCAGTCGCGGAGAGGGGATCGAGTTCGCGGATCTGAGGCCGTTCACGCCCGGTGACCGGGTGCGGCGCGTGAACTGGCGAGCGACCGCGCGCCGGGGTGTGCCCTGGGTGAACGAGGCGCATCCGGAGCGGAACTCGGACGTTGTCATCTTCCTCGACACGTTCGCCGAGGTTCGGCGAGCAGACACCGGAACGCTCGATCTCGGCGTTCGCGCGGCGGCCGCGCTGGCAGCGCTCTACCTGCAGGAGAAGGACCGGGTCGGGCTCGTGTCGTTCGGAGGCGTCCTGAACTGGCTGACGGTGTCCGGCGGGACGACGCAGCTCTACCGCATCGTCGACTCCCTGCTCGACGCCGAGATCGCGCTCAGCTACGCGTGGAAGGACCTCGACGTGCTCCCTGCGCGTACGCTGCCGCCGCGTGCGCTCGTGATCGCGCTCAGCCCCTTGCTCGACGAGCGCGCGGTCGGGGCGCTCCTCGATCTCCGGGCCCGGGGGTTCGATCTGGCAGTGCTCGAGTTGTCCCCCTTCCCGTTCGTGGAGGAGGGGCCGAGCGAGACGGAGCAGCTCGCCTACCGCCTGTGGCGCCTCCGTCGTGAGGGACTGCGTGCCAGGTACGCGGCGCGTGGGGTGGCGATCGCCGAGTGGAGCGAGGGAGTGCCGATGGAGGCCGTCATGGAGGAGGTGCGCGGATTCAATCGCCACGCCCGAGTCGTGCGCGCGTAGCGACCGGTGCGGCGTCGCTCGTGGCGGCTGCCGCGCTCGCGGGCTATCCCGCGGCGCTGGACCTTCGCCTGCACGCGCTCGCCCTGGCGCTGGCAGCGCTGGGTTTGGCTCTCCTGGCCTGCGGGCTGCTGCTGCGCTCGAGCGGGCTGCTGGTGTTGGGGCTCGTCGCTCTGGGGGGCGAATACTCGGTCTTGTTTGCTGCCGAAGGGTCGCGTCTGGACGCGTACACGCCCCTCTATGCAGCGACCTTCCTGCTCGTCGCCGAGCTTGCTTACTGGTCGATCGAGCGGCGGGTGGAGGCTTGGAGCGAGCACGAGCTCGTCCTCTGGCGGTTGGGCTACCTGCTCGTGGTCTGCGGAGGCGCCGCCGCGCTCGCTGCGTTCGTGCTCGTGCTCGCGTCCGCCGGAGGCGCGGGCGGGGCGGGCCTCGAGGCCGCCGGCGTAGCGGCCGTCATCGGCGCACTCGGGCTGCTGGGCCTGCTCGTGCGGCGCTCGGCCGTAGACACCTAGATCAAATTTTGCCACGGCATAATCCAGGGCATGGCTCAGGTTCTTCCCGCCGAGCGCGATCTACGCCGCGTGATCGGTGATGGCGACACGGTGCCCGACGGCGAGGTCGACGGGCTCACCGACCACGATCTCGTCGAGCTCTACCGCAGCCTCGTCCTGCTCCGCACCTACGACGAGCGCTCGGTCGTCTACCACCGCCAGGGGCGGATCGGGACGTACGCGATCTACTGGAACCACGAGGCGATGCAGGCCGGCTCGGTGCACGCGCTCTCCGACGACGACTGGATCTTCCCGAGCTACCGCGAGTCGGCGATCGGGCTCCTGCGTGGGATGCCCGCCTCGACCGTGCTCTCGTGGTGGCGTGGTCATCCGGCCGGCTGGTGGAACCCCGCGGACTACAACGTCGCCTCGATCTGCGTTCCGATCGGGACGCACGTGCCGCATGCGGCCGGGCTCGCGTGGGGCAAGCGGCTGCGCGGAGAGAACGCGTGCGCGATCGCGTACTTCGGCGACGGTGCGACGTCCGAGGGCTCGTTCCACGAAGGCGCCAACTTCGCCGCGGTCATGCGCGCGCCGCTCGTCCTCTTCTGCAACAACAACGGCTGGGCGATCTCGACTCCGGTCGAGGCGCAGACACGCGCGGAGACGCTCGCGGACAAGGCCGTCGGCTACGGGATGCCCGCCGCGCGGGTGGACGGGCTCGACATCCTGGCGGTGTACGAGGCGACGCGCGAGGCGGTTGCGCGGGCGCGCGCCGGTGACGGGCCAACGTTCATCGAGGCGGTCAGCTACCGCGCCGCGCCGCACGCGACGGCGGACGACCCGAAGGCGTACATCGACCTCGAGCGGGTCGAAGAGGAGAAGAAGCGTGAGTGCGTGGGTCGCTACGAGGGGTACCTGCGGCGCGCGGGGATCCTCACGGACGAGATGGCCGAGTCGATTCGGGCCGAGGCCGAGCAAGCGATGCGCGACGGCATCGCGGCGGCCGAGGCGGAGCAGCCCGCGGATCCGGGCCTCCTCTTCGAGCACGCGTACGTCGATCCGCCCGCCTCGTTCGACACCGATCTCACGGAGCTCCGACGCGTCCTCGAGGGCCATGACTGACCAAGTAACACAGTGTTACTTGGAGGGGTTCCGTGGCTGAGCTGACGTTGGTCGAGGCGATCAATGATTGCTTCCACGTCGAGCTCGGCCGCGACGAGAACGTGATGGTCATGGGCGAGGACGTCGGCCGCGCCGGCGGAGTCTTCCGCGCGACGGCCGGGCTGCGCGACAAGTACGGCCCCGACCGCTGCGTCGACACGCCGCTCGCCGAGGCGGGGATCATCGGCAGTGCAATCGGCCTGTGCATGGCCGGGTTCCGGCCGGTCTGCGAGATGCAGTACGACGCCTTCAGCTACCCGGCGCTCGACCAGCTGATCACGCACGTGGGCCGCTACCGCTGGCGGACCGGCGGCCAGATGGCGTTCCCGCTGACGGTGCGCATGCCGTACGGCGGAGGCGTCCGCGCGCCGGAGCTGCACGACGACTCGCCCGAGGCCTACTACGTGCACACCCCGGGCGTGAAGGTGGCGATCCCCTCGACGCCGAGCGACGCAAAAGGCCTGCTCGCAGCCGCAATTCGCGATCCCGATCCGGTCGTCATCTTCGAGCCCAAGCTTCACTACCGGACGATGCGCGGCGAGGTTCCCGAGGGCGAGCACGTCGTCCCACTCGGACAGGCCCGCACCGTCCGCGAGGGCGACGACGTCACGCTCGTCGCGTACGGGTCGATGGTCCCGCTCGCGGAGCAAGCCGCGGATGCGATCGCGGACCGAGCCTCGGTGGAGATCCTGGACATCCGCAGCCTGAAGCCGCTCGACGAGGACGCGCTGCTCACGGCCGCGGCGAAGACGGGGCGCGTCGTGATCATCCAGGAGGCGCCGCGGACGGCCGGCTACGGCGCCGAGCTCGCGGCGATCCTCGCCGAGAAGGCGATGCTCGACCTGCGCGGGCCGGTGCTCAGGGTGACGGGTTACGACGTTCCGTACCCGTACTGGCAGATCGAGGACGCGTACATGCCGTCCGTCGAGCGGGTCGTGGACGCGGTCGACAAGCTGCTCGAGTACTAGTGGCCGTCCACGAGCTGCCGCTCGAGCGCTCAAGTCTGCACGGGCACTTCTCGCCCGATCTGCCGCCTGCCTTGACGATCGACCCGGGCGACTCGGTCGCGTTCTTCGTGCCGGACGCGGGGTGGGGGATCGGCCCGCCCACCGACGACACGGGGACGCGGGAGCATTTCGAGCCTCGCGACAAGGAGCTCGACGCCGGTCACGCGCTGCGCGGGCCGTTCGAGGTCCGCGGCGCACGCGCCGGCGGGACGCTGGTCGTGCACCTCGACGAGCTGCGGATCGGCACTTGGGGGGTGACCGACGCCGGTGGCTGGTCGACCACGTTGAACGAGCGCCTGGGCGTGGCCGAGGGCGATACGCACACACTTGTCTGGCGGCTTGACAACGAGGCGGGCACCGGTCGCGACCAGTTCGGCCGCATCGTGGACCTGCGGCCGTTCCTGGGCGTGATCGGGATGCCGCCTCCGGAGCCCGGCGTCCACTGGACGTCTCCGCCGCGGCGCTGGGGCGGGAACATCGACTGCTCCGAGCTCGTCCAGGGGGCGACGCTCTACCTGCCGATACCCGTCGACGGCGCTCTGCTCTCTGCTGGGGACGGTCACGCGCGGCAGGGCGACGGCGAGGTCTCTCAGCTCGCGATCGAGGCGCCGATGGAGCGAGTGCAGCTGACCGTCTCGCTCGCCGACTTCGAGCTCGAGAATCCGATCGCGCGGATCGACGGCGCGTGGCTCACGTTCGGCTTCGACGAGGATCTCGACGAGGCTGCGGCGCAGGCCGTCGACGGGATGCTTGCGCTGATGCACAGGGAGCTCGGGCTCGAGCGCCGAGATGCGCTCGCGCTCGCTAGTGTCGTCGTCGACCTCCGGGTGACGCAGCTCGTGAACGGCGTCCAGGGCATCCACGCCGTGCTGCGCGACGACGCGATTCGGTCCGAGTAGATTGGCCGCATGAGCGCCGGCTCGGAAGCGCTTCGGCGCGCCTGGGAGCACGACAGCGCCGGCCGCGAGGCGGAGGCCGTCGTCGAGTACCGCGCCGCGTTCGAGGCGGGGATCGACGACGAGGACCTGCCGGGCGCGATGCTGGGCTTCGGGAGCACGCTCCGGAACGTCGGCGAGCTGGAGGAGTCCGAGCGGGTGCTGCGCGAGGCGGTGACGCGCTTTCCCGACAACGCGGCGCTGCGGGTCTTTCTCGCGCTCACGCGCTGGGAGCGCGACGACAAGGGCGGAGCCTGGCGCGAGCTCGTCGAGGCGCTGTTCCGCGCCGATGCGCCGGGGATGGCCCGCTATGAGCGCGCGATCCGCGGCTACTCGGCGGAGCTTTGAGCGAGCGGCTGCGCGTGGTGCTCGAGCGCGCCGGCTCGGGGTACCGGCTCCGGGACGCGGCGACGGACGAGATCGTGCACTGGGAGGACCCGCGGATCCTCGTCGTGCCCGTGGCGGGAGTCTCGTTCCGCCCCGAGGCGCTCGACGATCCGTCGTTCGATCCGGGACGGCGGCTGGCGCTCGTGCCCGAGCCCGAGAACGAGCACGACCCGAACGCCGTCGGGATCTGGAACGAGGATCGGACGCTCCAGCTCGGCTACGTCCCGCGGGAGATGGCGCCCGAGCTGGCGGGAGATGAGCAGGCGGTGTCGTTGTGGCGCACCGAGGGCGGCCTGCGCGCCCTGATCGCGCCCGCGGACGCCTGGGTGCGGGCGCCTGCGATAGATTCCGCCGCCGTGGCGTACGAGTTCAAGCTTCCCGATCTCGGCGAGGGCCTGACCGAGGGCGAGGTCGCCCGCTGGCTCGTGTCCGAGGGGGACGAGGTCGCCGAGGACCAGCCGCTCGTCGAGATCCAGACGGACAAGACCACGGTCGAGATCCCGTCTCCGGCCGCGGGCAAGGTCGCGCAGATCCTCGTCGCGGAAGGCAGCGTCGTCCCGGTCGGGACGATCCTCGTCGTGATCGGCGAAGACGGGGCCGAACCGAGCCGGGACACGTCTGAGAAGGCCATGCCCCGGGACCAGGTCCCGAGACACGCCCCGGCTGGACGTGTTCGCGCGACACCGCTCGTGCGGCGGTTGGCGCAGGAGCTCGGCGTCGACCTCGAACAGGTCACCGGCAGCGGCCCGCAGGGACGCGTAACCGAAACGGACGTGCGCGAAGCGGCCACGTCCCCGGACCAGGTCCCAGGGCATGTCTCGGAGGGGCGGCGCGAGCCGCTTCGAGGGGTGCGGCGCCTGATCGCCGAGCACATGGCCCGCGCGCACAGGGAAGTTCCGGCCGTGACCTGGGTCGAGGAGTGCGACTTCTCGGGCGTCGACCTCAAGCTTCTCGTCCCCACGGTGCTCAAAGCCGCCGCCGAGACGCTGCAGGAGTTCCCCGAGCTGAACGCGCGGCTCGAAGGCGACACGATCGTCTACCTCGACCGCTACGACCTCGGCGTCGCCGTCCAGACAGACGACGGCCTCGTCGTGCCTGTCGTCCGCGGCTGCGACTCGGCCTCGATCGACGAGCTCGCCGACGAGGTGACGCGCCTCGCCGAATCCGCCCGCACGGGCGCCCTCAAGCCCGAGGAGCTCCGCGGCTCGACCTTCACGGTCACGAGCGCCGGCAAGCTCGCCGGCCTGCTCCAGACGCCGATCGTCAACCACCCCGAGGTGGCGATCCTCAGCATCGGCCGGATCGCCGAGCGCCCGGTCGTCCGGAACGGCGAGCTCGCGGTCGCGCAGACCGGCTACGTGTCTCTCACGTTCGACCACCGCGTGGTCGACGGCGCCCGCGCTGCCGAGTTCGGCTTGGCCGTGATCCGCCGGCTCGAAGGCACGTAGAGACGAGAAGAGCCCGGCCGGGACCGGGCCCTTCGCGTACCGGCAGAGTCGGCGCCTAGTGGTGGCCGCCGCCCCCGCCTTCCCCATGACCGTGGCCGGAGCCCTTGCGAATCTGTCCACGGATCAGTCCGGCCGGGTTGAGTGTCGTATGGACGTTCGCGTACGTGTAGCCCTTCTTCATCGCGGTGATCAGCTCGTCCATCTCGCCGGCGGCGATTCCCTGGCCCGCCGGGCCGACCACGTCGGAAGCGACGATGTCGCCCTCGAACGTGCCCTCCGTCGGCGTGCAGGCCGGCTTGTTGCCGCCGCCACAGAGGAACGCGCTCACTCCGCCTGCCACTCCGGGCTGTCCGAAGTGGATGTGCGAGAAGAGCGTGTTGCCTTCGGCCGACTCGAAGCCCTGGTAATGGAGCTTGTAGTGGATCGTGTCCCCGTTCACGATCTTGGCCCTGAACGAGCCGCGACCCGGGGTCGATTCCGACGGTGTCTCGTCGAACCCGGTGAGGCGTGCGGAGAATCTCGTGCCCCCGTTCCCACCATGACCTCGGTTCGCGAGTGCGGCCGCGGCCAAGGTCATCAGGCCGACCGCAACGAGCAGCGAAACTGCTACTGCAAGCTTGCGCATGCTTCTCCTCCCGTGAGGTTTGTGTCCGGCATTACGGGCTTTCCCCGGGGCCGGTTTCGACGCCCTGGCCGAGGTGCCGGTCGACCAGCTCCTCGATCTCGGCCGCTCTCGCCCTGACGCTCGAGGCGTCGGTGGCCGGCTGCTGCGGTTCGGCCGGTCATCGATCACCTTGTCCCCGGGCACGCCGGGCGTCAAACGTGCTGGAACTACACTGAGCCCGATGGGTGACTGGTACTCGATCGGCGTCTTCGCGGGCCTGGGCGTGGCGCTCGGTGTCGCGGGCGCAGGGGTTTTCGGTGGTCGCCGCTACGCGTTGGCAGCGCCGTTGCTGGCGGCCGTGGTCGGCGTTGCGCTGGGGATCGCGCTCGCCGATGCGCCGGAGGCGGCAGCCGCGGGAGTCGGTGGGGTCCTCGGCGGCGTCGGGGCGCTCGAGCTCGTCCGCGGTGCACTCGGCCGTGGCGGGACGCCCCTCGCGACCGCGCTGCTCGTGCTGGGCGCGGCGGTCGTTGTCGCCGGGCTCGCCTTCGTGCCAGTCGTCGGCTACGTCGAGCTCGTGGCGGTTCCCGCCCTGGGCATGCGCCTGCGCAAGCGCGGGGGCAAGCGCTACGCGGGGCTCCGCACGCTCGCCCGGGATTAGGGCATGCCCGAGAAGCTCGTCCTGATCGTCATCGACGGGCTCACGCCCGCCATGCTCGAGCGCGCGGTCGAGTCCCAGGACGTGCCCGCGCTCCGCTTCCTGATGAGCCGCGGCGAGTACCGGCGGGCCGTGACGACGTTCCCGTCACTGACCCCTGTCTGCCTCTCGTCGATCGCGACCGGTGCTCATCCGGATGTCCACGAGATCCCGCACCTCGTCTGGTACCACCGCGGTGAGCAACGCCTCGTCGAGTACGGCTCGTCGTTCGGCGCCGTCCGGGCCGCGGGCACAACCCGCACGATCCGGGACGTCGTCTTCAACCTGAACGAGGAGCACCTCTCGAAGGAAGCGGTCACGGTGTTCGAGGCGCTCGAGGCCCGGGGGCTCGTGACCGCGGCGGTGAACATGGTCTGCTACCGCGGGCCGGTTCGGCACGCCCCCCTCGTCCCATGGCTGACACGCCCCGCCTACGGGCCGAGCCGGTTCTTCTACTTCAACCTGTTCGAGTCGGACGTGACCGGTGCGCCGCTCGCGGTCCGCACCCGCGCGCGCGGGTCGGTGGACGAGTACGCGAGGGTCGTCGGCCGCTGGCTGGTCACGCGGGACGGCTTCGACTTCCTCGTCTTCTACCTCCCGGACTACGACTTCGCCTCCCACGCCGCCGGCCCGGAGGCCGCGCACGCCGCGCTCGCGCACGCCGACCGGGCGATCGCGACGCTGTTCGAGGCCGCGGGCGGGCCCGAGGAGTTCCTCGCGCGCTACGCCGTGCTGCTCTGCTCGGACCACGGGCAGACGCGTGTCGAACGCGCGGTGCGGCTCGAGGAGTCATTCAAGGGCCTGACGCTCTTCCACCGGGGCAACGGCCGTGCTGCGGAGCTGGCCGTGACGGCGTCCAACCGGGCCGGGATGGTCTATCGGCTGCCCGGCTGCCGCGAGAGCGCAAGCGAGCTGGCCGAGCGCCTCGACGGCGGGCATCACGTCGTCCTGTTCCGGGAAGACGGGTCCGTGGTGGCTCGAAGGGACGGCGACGAGCTTCGCTTCGCCCCGTCGCCGAACGGCTGGCAGACGAGCGGCGTCTCCGAGGTGCTCGGTCAACCCGACGCGCTCGAGCGCGCCTGGGCGGCGCTCGCGAACCCGAACGCCGGCGACCTCGTCGTCTCGGCGGCACCCGGGGTCGAGTTCGCGGATCTCGGCGGACGCCACCACGTGGGTGGAGGAAGCCACGGCTCGCTGGAGACGGGCGACTCCGAGGTGCCGATGCTCTCGATCGGGGCGGGGCCGCCTCCGGCGAGGATCATCGACGTGACGCCGCGCGTGCTCGACCACTTCCGCGTCTCCCATGAGCGCTGACCAGGACCGGCACCGGATGGTCGAGGAGCAGCTCCGCGCTCGGGACATCGTCGACCAACGGGTTCTGGAAGCGATGGAGCGCGTGCCGCGCGAGCTCTTCGTCCCGGCCGGCGAGCAGCACCGCGCGTATGCCGACGCCGCGCTTCCGATCGGATACGGGCAGACGATCTCGCAGCCGTACATGGTTGCGCGCATCGTCGAGGCGCTCGGGCTGGCGGGCGGCGAGAAGGTGCTCGACGTCGGCACAGGGTCCGGCTACCAGGCGGCGGTGCTGGCGGAGCTCGCGGGCGAGGTGCACACGATCGAGCGACTCCCCGAGCTCGCCGAGGAGGCGCGCAAGAACCTGGCCGCAGCCGGCTACGACCGCGTGCAGGTCCACGTCGGGGACGGATCGCTCGGCATGCCCGACGAGGCTCCGTTCACCGCGATCGCGGTTGCGGCCGCGGCACCCGGGTTCCCCGAGCTCCTGTACGAGCAGCTGGAGCCGCGCGGGCGCCTCACGGTCCCGGTCGGCGGGCGCTGGGGCCAGCGGCTGGAGGTGATCGTGCGCAGCCCGGAAGGGCCCGCCGTCGTCCACTCGGTCCCGTGCCGCTTCGTGCCGCTCGTCGGCGAGCAAGGCTTCCGCAAGTGAAGCGCGCGCACGTCGTCGTGCGCGGAGCCGTGCAGGGCGTCTTCTTCAGAGTCGAGACGCGGGACCGCGCACGCTCGCTCGGACTGGCCGGCTGGGTCCAGAACGCGCCGGACGGCTCCGTCGAGGCGGTGTTCGAGGGCGATGACGAACGGGTCGATTCGATGGTCGACTGGTGCAGCCGAGGGCCGCGAGGCGCGTACGTCGACGACGTCGAGGTGACCTGGGCGGAGTCGCAGGGCGAGGACGGCTTCTCGATCCGATGAGTTTCCACGTCACACGGTCCAGGCAGAATGGGACGCGCGTGACCGGGGTCGAGCTTCTCAACAAGCGGGTCGTCCTGGACGGCAGCGAGCTGGGCCGCGTCGTCGACGTGATCCTCGACGAGACGGGCGAGCGACCCGTCGGCTTCGACGTGCTCTGCGGCGACGGCAGCCACCGGTTCCTGCCCTACGCGACGGCGCTCCTCGATGGCGAAGCGGTCGAGGTCGGATCGCCGCTCGTGTTGCTCGGGCGCGACCAGCTCGAGTTCTACCGCCGGCACGGCCGCGGCCTCCGCTCCTAGCCGGGAGGCGCTGCTACGCTCGCGCGCTGTGAGCAACGGGGCGTCGAGCATCGCAACACGGGCGACGAGCGCGCTTCGGCGGCCGCACAACTGGGTCCAGCTCGCGAAGTTTTGCACCGTGGGCGCGGCCGGCTACGCCGTCAACCTCCTCGTCTACACGACTCTTGTGCACGCCGGCATGCACTACAACCTCGCCGCGGCCTGCTCGTTCCTCGTCGCGGTCACGAACAACTACACGTGGAACCGCCTCTGGACGTTCCGCGGCCAGCGCGGCCACGTCGGCTACCAGGGGCTGCGCTTCCTCGTCGTCTCGCTGCTCGCACTCGCCGCCAACGAGCTGCTGCTGACCGCGCTCGTCGCCGCCGGCGCGGGGAAGGTCGTCGGCCAGGCGATCGCGATCGTGCTCGTCACGCCGATCAACTTCGTCGGCAACAAGCTCTGGTCGTTCCGGCGCCGGTAAAGGAGGGTTTGACGAAACATGGCTGAGTCGCCGGACCGCGCTGCTCGCCCCGAGGCCGGGTCCTCAGTCGCCCCGGTAGTTCACTCCCTACCGGGGCTCCCTGCGTCCGCGGCCTCAGAACGACCATCGCAGTCCGGCGACGAGCAACGTTCCGTCAAACCCTCCTGACCATGACGCGGCGAGTCGTCCTCGCCCTGCTCGTCGTCGCGGTGCTCGCTCCCGCCGCGCACGCCGCAACCGGGACGGGCACGACCCAGGGGCTCCCCGGCTCGTTCACCCCGAAGACCGGGCTCGCGACCCTGAACGAGAAGCGCGCGACCGCGATCTTCCTCCGCGACGACAAGGTGGCGGACTGGCTCGGGCGCTACCCGAGCAAGGACCGCGTCACCGACGCGACCTTCGACAAGGACCGGCGCGACTGGCAGGTCGGCGTCTGGTCGAGCGCCGCCGGCGAGATCGCGACGGGACGCGTCGACGACGAGACGGGCGCCGTCACCGAGGCCTGGACCGGGCCGCAGGTCGCCTGGAAGATGGCCCGCGGTGGGAGCGGCGCCTTCGGCGGGCGCCAGATCAACAGCCTCCCGATCTGGCTCGGCCTCTGCGCGATCTTCCTGATCGGCCTCGCCGACTTCCGCAAGCCGCTGACGATGCGGAACCTCGACCTCGTCGTGCTGCTCTCATTCTCGGTGTCGCTGTGGTTCTTCAACCGCGGCGAAATCTTCACGGCGGTGCCGCTCGCATATCCGCCGATGGCCTACCTGCTCGCGCGGATGGTCTGGTCGGCCTGGCGCGGCGGGCCCGAGCGGGGGCGGCCGGTGTGGCCGGTCTGGCTGCTCGCCTCGGCGACGGTCTTCCTCGCCGGGTTCCGCATCGGGCTGAACGTGCGCAGCTCGAACGTGATCGACGTCGGCTACTCCGGCGTGATCGGGGCCGAACGGATCGTGCACGGGCAGTCCCCGTACGGGCACATGCCGCGGGAAGGGAGCCTGAAAGCGTGCGGCCCCGCGGACCCGGACGGCGAGATCCGGCAGCGAATCCAGACGAACGGGCGCTGCGAGGCGGCGAACGAGCGCGGCGACACGTACGGGCCGGTCGCCTACGAGTCGTACGTCCCCGGGTACCTGCTGCTCGGCTGGAGCGGGAAGTGGGACCGGCTGCCGGCCGCCCACGCGACAGCGCTGGCTTTCGACCTGCTCGCGCTGCTCGGCCTGGCCTTGCTCGGACGCCGTTTCGGCGGGACGCGCCTGGCCGCGACGCTCCCCTTCGCGTGGGCCGCGTACCCGTTCACGCAGTACGTGTCGAGCTCGAACACGAACGACGCGATCATGCCCGTCTTCCTGATCTTCGGTTTCTGGCTCGTCACGTCCGCGTTCGCGCGCGGCGCGTTCCTCGCCCTGGCGGGGTGGACGAAGTTCGGCGCGTTACTGCTCGTCCCGTTGTGGGGGTCGTATCCCGAGGGACGGCGCCTCTCGGGAAAGGGTGTGTTTGGAGGAGGTTTTGCGGTGGCGACGGCCGCGGCGTTCTCGATCCTGCTCCTGGAGCCGAGCCCCGCGCACGCGGCCCGGGTCTTCTGGGACCGCACCTTCGGCTGGCAGGTCGGCCGCGACTCGCCGTTCTCGATCTGGGGCTGGGGCCAGTACCACGCGGCGGGGATTCCCGACCTCGGACTCTTCCAGCAGGTCGCGATCGCGCTGCTCGTCGCGGGTGCGATCGCCTGTTACTTCGTACCCGCGGCGCAAGACCCCGCTCCAGCTGGCAGCTCTGACTGCGGCCGTGCTGATCGGCTTCGAGCTCACGCTGACGCACTGGTTCTACCTCTACATCCCGTGGTTCTTCCCCTTCGTCGCCTTCGTCGTGCTGGTTGCCCGCCGCCGGCGCGCAGAGACTGTTCCGGCGCATGACGATGCTGAGCGTGAGCTCGTCCCGGCCGGCTGAGACGAGCTTCGCCTTGGCGGCGACGCTCGTCGCGTGCACGCTGTTCCTCGTCGGCTGGGGCGTGCTCCACCGCGGGTTCTTCACGCACGACCGGATCATCGACACGCCCGTCTACGAGAGCTACGGCTCGGCGATCGACTCCGGGCAGGTGCCGTACCGGGACTTCGCGCTCGAGTATCCGCCCGGCGCGCTGGCCGTGTTCGCGCTGCCCGCGCTCGGAGGAGCCCAGGGGGACACGTTCCGCCGCCGGTTCGAGCTCGAGATGGCGTTCCTCGGCGAGGTGATCCTGATCTGCCTGGCGGTTGCGCTCGTCGCGCTCGGCGCAGGGAGGCGCCGGGTGCTCGCCGTCCTCGGGTTCGCCGCGCTCGCCGTCGTCGCGCTCGGGCCGGTCGTGCTCTCGCGGTTCGACCTCTGGCCCGCCGCGCTGACCGCCGCGGCTCTCGCTGCGCTCCTCAGCGGGCGGCTCCGGCTCGGGCACCTCGCGCTCGGCGCTGCCGTCGCCGCAAAGCTCTACGCGGTCGTGCTCGTGCCGCTGACGCTCGTCTATGTCTGGCGGCGCTTCGGGAGGCGTGAGGCGCTCGTCTGCGGCGGGCTGCTGCTCGTCGTCGTCGCTGCGGCGTGGCTGCCGTTCCTCGTGCTCGCTCCGCACGGCGTCTGGCACAGCTTCTGGGTCCAGGCGTCGCGACCGCTGCAGGTCGAGAGCCTCGGTGCCGCCCTCCTCCTCGCCGCGCACCACACATTCGGGCTCGGCCTGACGATGGACTCGAGCCACGGCTCGCAGAACCTGGCCGGAACAGGCCCCGACGGGCTCGCAGTCGCGCTGTCGGTCCTCCAACTCGCAGCGCTCCTCGCGACCTGGATCCTGTTCGCCCGCGGCCCGGCGACCCGCGAGCGGCTGCTCCTCGCGAGCGCAGCGGCCCTCGTTGCCTTCGTGGCGTTCGGCAAGGTGCTGTCGCCGCAGTTCCTGATCTGGCTGATCCCGGTCGTCCCGCTCGTCTCCGGGCGGCGCGGGCTAACCGCGTCCCTGCTGCTCGCGTCCGCGCTCGTCGTCACGCAGCTCTGGTTCCCGTACCGCTACTGGGAGCTGGCGCTCCACTTCGGCGCGCTCGAGTCGTGGCTCGTGCTCGTCCGCGACCTCGTGCTCGTGGCGCTCTTCGCGTATCTGGCGCGCGGCCTAGTCGACCGAGACGCGGAAGGTCTTGCAGCTGGTCGCGCGGCCTGAGCCGTTGCACTCCACGAGTGCGCCTTCGAGGCGTACGCCCCCTTCGGCGGTCTCGAACCGGACCGGGATCCCGGTCCGCATGCGCTGGATCGCTAACTCGGCCTTGACGCCGATCACCGAGTCGTGCGGCCCGGTCATGCCCGCGTCGGTCAGCGCAGCCGTCCCGCCCGGCTGAACGCGCGCATCGTTCGTCTGCACGTGGGTGTGCGTCCCGAAGACGGCCGTCACCTGCCCGTCGAGGTAGCGCGCCAGCGCCACCTTCTCGCTCGTCGCCTCTCCGTGGAAGTCGACGATGATGACCGGCGTCTCGCGCTTCGTCTCCTCGACGAGCTCGTCGACGATCTCGAACGGCGTCACGGCCGGAGCCATGAACAGGTCGCCGAGGAGGTTGATGACCCCGACGCGGGTCCCGTCGCGCGCGGCGATCACGGTCGAGCCGCGGCCGGGCGACGAGCCGGCGAGGTTCGCCGGACGGATCACGCGGTCCGTTCCGGACAGGTAGGGGATGATCTCGCGCCGGCGCCACACGTGGTTCCCGAGCGTGATCACGTCGACGCCCGCAGCGAGCAGCGCGTCGGCGATCTTCGGGGTGATCCCGAGCCCGTCGGCCGCGTTCTCGCCGTTCGCGACGACGAAGTCCAGCGCGAGCTCCTCGCGCAGCCCGGGGAGTCTTTCCTCGACCGCGCGGCGGCCGGGGCGCCCGTTCACGTCGGCGACGAAGAGGATCTTCAGGGTGTTGCCAGGGTGGCTGCGGGGTGGATCTCGAACGAGACGTGGTTGCCCGCGTCCTGCGTGTACTGCGCGAGCGCCTGCTGCTCGACGTGCGAGAAGTCGATGATCGTGCCGATCTTCGAGATCGACGCGGCCACCGACGACCCGACGGTCAGCGCCGGATCGGGCCGGAGGTGCGTGACGCGCACGACCAGTGCGGGCGCGCTCGTCGGCTGGATGTCGATCCGCGACCCGAAGGTCTGCCCGCGGAGCGTCAGCGGCGTGATCCCGACGATCGTTCCGTCGACGGGCGAGTAGACGTCAGTGCCGACGGCCGCGCCCACGTCGAGCGACGCGGTGCTCGGTCCGCTCTCGCCGCCGAGCATGTAGTAGGACAGCCCGTGCCCGTTCCCGCCGAAGAGCTTGCCGGCGATCCGCTGCAGGAGCCCCTCGTTCGCCTGCCGCCCAACGGGCTCCATCGCGAGCGCGCCACCGCCCACTGCGTGGTAGCCGATCGCCGTGACGCGGTCCTGGGCGACCGGGATCTGCAGCCGGAGCGACCCCCGCAGCGCGACGACCTGCGGGCGCGGCTGACCGGCCGGCAGGAACCGGTTCGCGGGCGCCGGCCGCGTCTGTGTGGGCTGAGACGAGCCGCTCGTCCCGAAGGCGGTGAGCAGAAACGTGACGAGAAGCGCGATCGAAACCGCGATCAGACCGGCGATTCGCCGGGTTCTTCGTCTCGCCAAGGCTCGAGCCCTGGATGTGCGGCGCGCCTGCCCGGCAGGGGGCGAAGGCATGCGCGGCACCGTAACCGATGTCTCTTCGTCCTGCAAAAACGCATCGGACGCACGGCTTTGTAGGAGTGCGAGGCGCGGCGAGGGCGGCGCTTCCTCCCACACGTCCGGCGGCTCGAGGGCGAGAGATCCCTCCTCGAAGGCCGACCAGTCCCACGAGGGCGGCCTGAGCGTCAGGACCTGCGCGGTACGATTCGCCTCATGTCGGGAGGGGCTCCGACGATCCAGATCCCCCGCTGGATCCAGCTGGTCGGCCTTCCCATTCTGGCGCTGATCGCGCTCCTGATCGTAGGGAAGGTCTTTCACGCGGTCTTCCTGTTCCTCGTCGCCGCGCTGATCGCGCTCCTGCTCGAACCGCTGGTGCGCTCTCTGGAACGACTCCGGATCCCGCGCGGCTTCTCCATCGCGATCGTCTACCTCAGCTTCGCGGCCGCGTTGGTCGCTGTCGTGATCGCCGTGAGTGTGATCGTCATCGACCGGACGCAGTCGGCTGCCAATCGGGTCGACAGTTACCTTACGAGCGAAAGCGGACGGCCCCCGCAGACCGGATTCGAGCGGGACGTCGACCGTCTCCAGCTCTGGCTGGACACGCATCACCTGGAGCGGGTCGACGTCAAGAAGCAGGGCACCGACTTCGCCCAGAGCATCAAGGGCAAGGACGTCGAGAAGTACACGACGGATGTGATCGACTTCCTGCGCGGCGCAGCGATCTCGATCTTCCAGCTGATCTTCGGGCTCGTGCTGATCCTCGTGGTCTCGATCTACATGCTGCTCGACATGAGTCGGCTGAAAGCGAGGGTCGACCGGCGCTTTCCGCCCTCGCCGGGCCAGCCTGGGCTGATCGTCCAGATGGAGCGGGCCGTCGCCGGCTACGTGCGCGGGCAGGTGCTGCTCTCGCTGATCATCGGAACGAGCGCAGGGGTTGGGCTGTGGGTGCTCGGGACGGTGGGGCTCGTCCCCGGCGCAGACAAGTACGCGGTGATCTTCGGCGCCTGGGTCGCGGTGATGGAGCTGATCCCCTATCTCGGGCCGTGGCTCGGCGCGATCCCGCCGATCATCTACGCGCTCGTCGTGCATCCGGTCTCGGCGCTCTGGGTCGCGCTCCTCTTTCTCGGGATCCACCAGATCGAGGGCCACGTCGTCGTCCCGAACGTGATGGGAAGCGCGCTCCGGCTGCACCCGCTCCTCGTCATCTTCGGGCTGCTCGCGGGCGGGGAGCTGTACGGGCTGCCGGGCATCCTCGTCGCGCTGCCGTTCCTCGCCGTGATGCGCGCGCTGTGGGAGTTCTTCGGCGAGCGGGTTCAATTCGACTCCTGGACGGGAAGCGCGGTGCCCCTCGAAGTGGACGTCGAGGAGAGACGTCCTATAAAGCCGGTGCCTCCCGAGAAGCCGCCCGAGGAGCCGCCCGAGGCTAAGGTGGCTCCGTGAGCGCGTTTCCGGCCACTCGTCTTCGGCGGCTTCGGCGCAGCGGCGCATTGCGCTCGCTCGTCCGCGAGACGCGGCTCGACCGCGCCGACCTCGTCTACCCGCTCTTCGTCGGCCCCGCGAGCCGCGCGAACGAGGAGCTGCCTGCGCTGGGGCGCTTCTCGGTCGACGACCTCTCCAGCGAGGTGGAGGAGCTGCTCGGCCTCGGCCTGTCGTCGGTGATCCTGTTCGGGATCCCCGAGGAGAAGGACGACGAGGGCTCCGGTGCGTATGCCTCGGACGGAATCGTCCAGCGCGCGCTCCGATCGCTTCGTGAGCGGTACCCGGATCTCGTCCTCGTCACCGACGTGTGCCTCTGCGAGTACACCTCGCACGGCCACTGCGGCGTGATCGAGAACGGTGAGGTCGCGAATGACGCGACCCTCGAGCTGCTCGCCCGGACCGCGGTCAGCCATGTCGAGGCGGGCGCGGACGTCGTCGCCCCGAGCGACATGATGGACGGTCGTGTCGCGGCTCTTCGGTCGGCGCTCGACGATGCGGGGTTCGGCGAGACCGCGATCGTCTCCTACGCGGCCAAGTACGCGTCGGCCTTCTACGGGCCGTTCCGCGAGGCGGCCGAGTCGGCGCCGTCGTTCGGCGACCGCCGCGGCTACCAGATGGACCCGGCGAACGTGCGCGAGGCTCTCCGGGAGTGCGAGTTGGACGTGGCCGAGGGAGCGGACGCGCTGATCGTCAAGCCCGCCCTGCCGAACCTGGACGTGATCCGCGCCGCCCGCGGGCGCTTCGACCTGCCCGTCGCCGCGTACAACGTCTCCGGCGAGTACGCGATGGTGAAGGCGGCTGCGGCACGCGGCTGGCTCGACGAGCGGCAGGCGGCGATGGAGTCCCTGACGGCGATCTCGCGCGCGGGCGCAGATTTCATCGTCACGTACTGGGCCAAGGAGCTCGCCGCCTGGCTCTGAAGGCGAAGTCCGACCTGGCGCGCCAGGCGGAACGGCTGATCCCGGGCGGCGTCAACTCGCCTGTGCGGGCGATGACGGCCGTCGGCCTCGACGACCCGCTCTTCGTGCGCCGCGGCCAGGGCGCCTACCTGGAGACGGTCGAGGGATCGCGCTACGTGGACTGGGTGATGTCCTTCGGGCCGCTCGTCTTCGGGCACGCGGACCCGGAGACGGTTGAGGCCGTGCAGGAGGCCGCAGAGGTGGGCACGACCTACGGCGCGTCGACCGAGCGCGAAGTCGAGCTTGCGGCCGAGATCGTGGACGCGTTCCCGTCGATCGAGCAGGTGCGCCTCGTCAGCTCCGGGACGGAGGCCGCGATGACGGCTATCCGGCTGGCGCGAGGCGCGACCAAGCGCGATCGCATCCTCAAGTTCGCCGGCTGCTACCACGGGCACTCCGATGCGCTCCTGGCGGAGGCCGGCTCCGGTCCCGCGACGCTCGGCGTTCCCGCGACGTCAGGCGTTCCGGCCGGAGCGACCGCCGACACGGTCGTCGCGCCGTACAACGACGTCGACTCGGCGGCGCGGGCGGTCGAGCGCTACGGCGAGGGGCTCGCCTGCGTGATCGTCGAGCCGGTGGCAGGGAACATGGGCGTCGTCCCGCCCGAGCCGGGGTTCCTCGAGGCCTTGCGCGACCTGTGCGACGCATCGGGTGCGCTCCTCCTGTTCGACGAGGTGATCACGGGCTTCCGGATCGCGCGCGGCGGGGCGCAGGAGCGACTGGGCGTGCGCGCGGACCTGACCGTGCTCGGGAAGATCGTCGGGGGAGGGCTTCCGATCGGCGCCGTCGGCGGGCCGGTCGAGCTGATGCGCCACCTGGCTCCGGTCGGCGACGTCTACCAGGCGGGGACGCTCTCCGGGAACCCGCTCGCGACGGCCGCGGGGCTGTCCGTGCTCAGGCGCCTGCGGGATCCGTCCGTCTACGAGGAGCTCGAGCGCAGGGCCGCACGCGTCGAAGAGGGCCTGGCCCCGCTCGGCCGCGTCCAGCGCGTCGGCGCACTCTTGACGCTCTTCTTCCCCAGTTCCGAGTCGGGGTCTGACCCCGTCACAGACTTTGCACAGGCGTCGGCCTGCGACACGTCCAGGTACGGCGCGTACTTCAGACACATGCTCGAGCGGGGCGTGTACGTGCCGCCGTCGCAGTTCGAGGCCATGTTCGTCTCCCTCGCCCACGGCGACGAGGAGATCGACCGGACGGTGGAGGCCGCCGCTGAGCTCCTCGCCGACTGACCTCTGGCAGGAGATCGCGCTCGAGGCCGAACGCGACGGCTCGCTCTGGCGAGAGGCGCTCCGCCCGCGCGGCGCCCGCGATCGCGAAGCGGTCTTCTCGCCGCTCACGGACGCGCGCTTCGCCCTGGCCGTGGAGACGATCTACGAGGGCTACCTCGTGCATTACGGTCGCCCGCGACTGTTCGCGCCCGGCGACCAGGACACGATCCTGCTGCTGGGCGACTACCTGTACGCGCAGGGCCTCGTCCGGCTCTCGACCGCTGGCTCGGTGGAGGCGGTCGCGGACATGGGAGAGCTGATCTCGCTCTGCGCGCAGCTCCAGGCCGAGGGCGAAGTCGACGACGGCCCGGCCTGGGCCGCGTGCGTCGCGCTGCTCGGTCACGGTGGGCTCAAGGAGAGCGACGACCCGGACGCGCTCGTCGCGCTCGCCAACGAGACTGCCGGCGAGGAAGCGGTCGAGCGCGCGCTCGCGGCTCATCGCCAGCGGGTTCGTTAAAGTCGCGCCGATGGCTCACGCGCTCGCACTAGCCCTGGTGCTCGCCGATGCGGCTTCCGAGGGCAAGAAGGTCATCTTCGGAATGCTGATCACCGGGCTGGTCCTCGCGGCCCTCCCGGTCCTCGGCGAGACGTACATGTACTTCCGGTACCACCGCCGCGGCCGCAGCCCGCACTAGACGCTCCGCCCGCCGACGGATTCACTTGACCGGATGGCCGAGCTGCCGACCGGCACAGTCACCTTTCTCTTCACCGACATCGAGGGCTCGACGAAGCTGCTGCACGAGCTCGGTGACGAGTACGCCGACGTCCTCGCCGAACATCGCCGGATCCTGAGGGACGCCTTCGGTGCGCACGAGGTGTCGAGGTCGACACGCAGGGTGACGCGTTCTTCGTCGCGTTCGCTCGTGCGAGCGACGCGGTCGCTGCGGCCGCGGACGCTCAGCGCGAGCTTGCAAGGGGCCCGATCCAGGTTCGCATCGGCATCCACACCGGTGAGCCGCTGCGGACGGACGAGGGCTACGTCGGGATGGACATTCACCGGGGCGCGCGCATTGCCGCCGTCGGTCACGGCGGCCAGGTGCTCATCTCACAGATCGGCCCGGGACCTCGTCCGGCCGATCTCCCGCAGACCTCGCGCTCGACAATCTCGGCGAGCACAGGCTGAAGGACCTCAGCGCGCCGCAACAGATCTTCCAACTCGTCGGCGAGGGCCTGGAGAGGGAGTTTCCGCCGCTCGCGACGCTCGAGAACTCGACCGACCAACCTTCCGCCCCAGCCGACACGCCTGATCGGACGCGAGCAGGAGCTGGCGGAGGTCGGCGAGCTCCTCCGCCGTGTCGACGTACGCCTCCTCACCGTGACGGGCCCCGGCGGCGCGGGCAAGACGAGGCTCGCGCTGCAGGCTGCTGCAGATCTGCTCGACGACTTCGCCGACGGCGTCTTCTTCGTCGGTCTGGCCGGTGTAGCCGAGCCATCGCTCGTGATCCCGGCCATCGCTCAGACGCTCGGGGTGAAGGAGTCCGGCGGTCTGTCAGCGGAGGAGGCGCTCGACCGTTTCGTGCACGAGCGGGAGCTGCTGCTCGTACTCGACAACCTCGAGCACGTCCTCGACGCGGCACCGCAGATCCACCAGCTCGTGCTCAACGCCCGGGCTCTAAAAGCGATTTCCTCCAGCAGGGCGCCGTTGCGGGTCTCGGGCGAGTGGGAGTACCCGATCCCGGAGCTCGCCGACGAGGACGCGGTCGTCCTCTTCTGCGAACGGGCGGAGGCGATCAAGCCGGACTTCCGGTTGAACGGCGACGCGACCACCGTCGGCGAGATCTGCCGCCGGCTCGACGGCCTACCGCTTGCGATCGAGCTGGCCGCTGCGCGCGCGAAGGTTCTCTCGCCCACGGCGTTGCTCGAGCGACTCGAGCAGCGGCTGCCCATGCTGAGCGTCGGCGCCGCGACCTGCCCGACCGGCAGCGGACGCTTCGGGACACCATCGCCTGGAGCTACGAGCTGCTCGACGAGAGCGAGCAGAAACTCTTCGCACGGCTCGCCGTGTTCGTGGGCGGGTTCACGCTCGACGCGGCCGAGCAGGTCTGCGACGCGGATCTCGACGTGCTCACGTCGCTCGTCGAGAAGAGCCTCGTCCGGCATCAAGAGGAGCCGGAGCGCTTTCGGATGCTCGAGACGATCCGGGAGTTCGCGCTCGAGCGCCTCGAGGAGAGCGGCGAAGTCGAGCAGGTCGCGCGCCGCCACATCGAGTTCTTCCTGGGCTTCGTGAGCGGCGAGGACTCCAGTTTCCGGTATGGGACGACTGAGTGGCTCGAGCGCGTGGGTTCCGAGCAGGACAACCTTCGGGCGGCAATTCAGCTTGCGCGAAGGCTCGATGATCCGAGGCTCGAGCTGCAGCTGGTGGCAGTCACCGGGAAGTTCTGGGAACTCCATAGCCATCTCGCAGAGGGGTTGCGTCGCATCGCGGAGGCGCTCGACCGTGATCCTGAGGCGCCGGCCGAGATCCGCGACCCCGCTTTGAAAGACGCGGGGATGATCGCGTACAAGCAGGGCGATCACGCAACGGCTCGCGACATGGCCGAGCAACTCGGTCGCCTTCATGCGGAAACGCACGACGAAGGAAGCTTGGCGGCCGCTCTCAACTTGCTCGGCGTGATCGCGCGCGCGAAGACAGCTATGGAGAGGCGCGTGATCTGCTCGAGCAGGCGAAGTCGATTCGCGAACGTATTGGCGACGAGGCCGGCGTACAAGTCTCGACGCACAACCTCGGCTTGCTGGCGCTGAACCAAGCTGATTACGGGCACGCTCGACCGGCGCTTGAAGAGACGCTGGCGATCGCGCAGAAGCACGAGTGGGACACCCTCATTGCCAACAGCAGGTGCGATCTCGGTTTTGCCGAGCTTGGGGAGGGACGGTTCGACCAGGCGCGAGTGCATTTCGCAGCGGCGCTCGAAGCCGCTCTTCGAATGGGTTGGAAAGAGAATGTCGCGTACTGTCTCGTCGGTTTCAGCTCGCTCGAGTTCGCGAACGACAGGCTCGATCTGGCCGCGCATTATCTCGGTCAGGTCGACCGCATCGTGGAAGACACTCAGCTCACCTTCGAGATCTACGCGGAAAGGGAGCGGGAACGCGTCGAGCGTGAGCTTCGTGCCCGACTTGGTCCGGACGGATTCGATGATCTACGCGCCGAGGGCCGTTCGCTCTCGATCGAACAGGCCGTAGCAGAAGCACTGCGAGCCCTAGACTGACTGCGATGAGCCCGCCCGCCGACCTGCGCGAGTGGATTGCGCTCCTCGAGCGCGAGGGCGAGCTCGTTCGCATCGGCACCGAGGTCGACCCGTACCTCGAGGTGACGGAGATCGTCGACCGCACGGTCAGGTCCGGCGGGCCGGCGCTCCTGTTCGAGCACCCCGAAGGGCGCGTCGCATCCGCTGCTGATCAACCAGTTCGGCACCGAGCGCCGCATGTGCCTTGCGCTCGGCGTGGACAGCCTCGACGACGCCGCCGCGAAGCTCGAGCTCCGTGCTCGAGATGCAGCCGCCGGAAGGGCTCGTCGACAAGGTGCGCGGGCTGAAGAAGCTGAAGTCGATCGCGGACTCCAGGCCGAAGACGGTCGGGCGCGCTTCCCACCACGAAGTCGTCCTCGAGGGCGACGACGTGGACCTCGACCTGTTGCCGATCCAGCACTGCTGGCCGGAGCGACCCGGCTCCGTTCATCACGCTCCCGGCCGTGATCACGCACGACCCGAAGACGGGAACGCGCAACGTCGGCATGTACCGGATGCAGAAGCTCGACTCGCGCTCGACCGCGATGCACTGGCAGCTGCACAAGGACGGGCGCATGGACTACCTGGCGACCGAAGGGCGGCTCGAGGTCGCCGTCGCGCTCGGGCTCGACCCGGTGAGCGCCTACTCCGCCTCGGCGCCGCTCCCGAAGCACATCGACGAGTTCATGCTCGCGGGCTTCCTCAAGGGCGAGCCGGTCGAGCTCGTCCCCGGAAAGACGATCGGCGTCGAGGTCCCGGCGAACGCGGAGATCGTGCTCGAGGGCTACGTGGAGCAGGGCGACCTGACGCTCGAAGGCCCGTTCGGCGACCACACCGGCTACTACTCGGCCGCGGAGCCGTTCCCGATCTTCCACGTGACCGCGATGACGATGCGCTCGGACGCGATCTACCCGTCGATCGTCGTCGGCAAGCCGCCGGCCGAGGACGCCTGGCTCGGCAAGGCGACGGAGCGGATCTTCCTCCCCGCGATCAGGATGAGCGTCCCCGAGATCGTCGACTACGACCTGCCCGTGGCCGGCGCGTTCCACAACTGCGTGATCGTCTCGATCCGCAAGAGCTTTCCCGGCCAGCCGCAGAAGGTGATGCACGCGATCTGGGGGCTCGGCCTGCTCAGCCTCACGAAATCGGTCGTCGTCGTCGACGAGCACGTGGACGTGCACGACTACGAGGAGGTCTTCTTCCGCGTGACCGCGAACGTCGACCCCGTGCGCGACGTGCTGCTCAGCGAGGGGCCGCTCGACCATCTCGACCACGCCCCGACGCGGCAGTTCTACGGCGGGAAGATGGGCATCGACGCGACCCACAAAGGCACCGACGAGGGCACCCGGGAGTGGCCCGAGGAGATCGTGATGAGCGAGGAGATCAGGGACCTCGTCGACCGACGCTGGGCCGAGTACGGCATCGGCTCGGAGCCTGGAACGACAAACGGAACCGAGCGGCGCTCGTTGCGCCTTTTTCGGCGAAGCCGAAAAAGTGAGCGCCGCGAAGCGGCGCGAACCGATGGCGAGAGCGCTTAGCTCCTCGTTGCGCCAATTGCTACGTCGTTGACGCTGGCTCCTAAGCCCGATTGAATCCGCGCCACGACGTGGATCCGCACGAGGGTCAGGGCACTTCGCACGAGCCGACCCCGACCATCTGGCCGGTCGGCTTCGCCGTTGGCATCGCCTGCATCTTCGTCGGCCTGATCATCAGCAAGATCGTGCTCGCGGTCGGCGTCGTCGTGACGCTGATCTTCGGGTTCCTCTGGATCCGCGACGCGACGAGGCCGTTCCGCGCTGAGGAGGCGCCGGCCGAGGCCGAGCCGCCTCCGGCTCCACGGCAGCCACCCGGAGCCCGAGCTGCCGGCCCCGACCCCGGTGAGGGCGAGATCGTCCGCTACCCCCGCTCGAAGTTTCTCGAGGCGACGACGCTCGGCCTGGGCGCCCTGATCGGCGTCATCGTCACCGCGCCCGTGCTCGGCTTCACGATCCTGCCGCCCTTCATCAAGCAGGGCCATCCGAAGATCGACGTCGGCGCGATCGAGGACTTTCCCGAGAACAAGTTCGTGATCGCGACGTACATGCTCAATCCGGCCGAGGGCGAGGTTTCACGGCGGACGGCGTACATCCGCAACAACGGCTTCCTCGGCGAGAGCCCGAGCTTCACGATCGTCTCCAATCGCTGCGTCCATCTCGGCTGCCCGGTCCAGGTGAACGGCCTGCCGCTCGCCGACGAGACGAAGACCGAGAGGACGGCGGGCAACAACGTCGTGACGCGGATCCCGACTGCAGCGGCCGCCGGCTTCGGCTGTCCGTGCCACGGCGGCCAGTACGACACCGAGGGCAACCGCACGGCCGGCCCGCCGGTCCGCGCGCTCGACCGCTACGAGTTCGAGATCGTCGAGGGGCGCCTTCTCCTCGGCAAGACGTTCGCTGTCTCCGACGTCGACGGGACCGGCGCCGACGCCAAGATCCACTCGTACCCGCTCGCCGGCCCCGGCCAGCATGTCGACGGGCCCGAGGCCTGGCTCTACCCGGTGCAGCCGCCCCGCTGATGGCGAAGAAAAAGCCGAGCCGCCTCGATCAGCTGCTCCATCTTCTGCTCTACCCGCTGAACTGGCTCGAGGAGCGGACCTCGATCCCTGGCCACTCGGGGATCGTCGGCGGGATCAAGTACTTCCTCTTCCGCAAGGTCCCGAGCGACATCAGCTGGGGGCACACGCTCGGCTCGGCCGCGCTGACCGCGTTCATCGTGCAGGCGGTCACCGGCGTGATCCTCGCCATGTACTACACGCCGGATCCGAACTCGGCGTACGAGTCGATCCGGCACATCACGGACGACCTCTGGGCCGGCTGGCTCGTCCGCGGCATGCACCGCTGGGGCGCGAGCGTCTTCATCATCCTGCTCTTCCTGCACATGGGGCGCGTGTTCCTGTACGGGGCGTACAAGTACCCGCGCGAGCTGAACTGGATCGTCGGCGTGCTGATCCTCGTGCTGGGGATGATGGAGGGGTTCTTCGGCTACCTGCTGCCGTGGGACCAGACGGCGTACTGGGCGACGGTCGTCGGCGTGAACCTCCAGGCGACGGGGCCGTTCGTGGGGCCGTTTCTGGGCGACATCCTGCGCGGGGGCGCCGAGATCGGCCCGAGCACGCTTGCTCGCTTCTACTCGTTGCACATGCTCGTCCTCCCGGGTGCGCTCGCCGGGCTGATCGGATTGCACCTGTGGCTCGTTGTGCGCATCGGCGTCAGCTCGCCGCCGTGGTCGCCGACCGCCGCGGGACGTGAGCAGCCCGGGCCGCCGCCAGCTCCGAAGAAGGGTCTCGTCGCGCCGGCTCCGAGAGGAGCGCGGAAGCGATGAACAGGCGCCTCGAGGCTCGCCGAGCCGAGTACGCCCGCTACAAGCAGGACGTCAAGCAGCGCGGGAAGCCGTTCTTCCCGTACGCGATGTTCCACGACACGGTGATGAGTCTGCTCGTCGTGTGCGTGATCGTGGCCCTGGCCGTGATCTGGAAGTACTCGACTCCCCACGAGGATCCGAGCTCTTCGGGCTGGCTGGGGAAGCTCTACGACGAGAAGGCCGACCCGGGGACGACGAACTTCGTGCCGCGGCCGGACTGGTACTTCTACTTCCTCTTCTACCTGCTGCGAATCTTCAAGTGGCCCGAGTCGGTGCTCCTCGGCACGGTCTTGATTCCGACGATCCTGATCGTGCTCCTGATCGCGCTTCCGTTCATCGACGTCGGGCGCGAGCGGCGGCCGCTGCGCCGTCCGGTGGCGATGACTGCCGCGATCCTGGTGATCATCTCGATGGGCGCGCTGACCTACAAGGGTGCGACTGCGAAGGAGCCGCTCGCAGCCGAGAACCTCGTCCTCGTCCCGGAGTGGGCCGCGAAGCAGGGGTTCGCCGGCAACACGGCTGCCGTCGACGGGGCGAAGATCTTCGCGCAGGTCGGCTGCATGAACTGTCACACGTACCTGGGTGCGGGGACGTCGAACCTCGGCGCGCCCGACCTGTCCTCGATCGGGAAGACGTCGAACCGCGGCGTCGCGGGGTTCGCGGACTACGTCTCCGACCCGTCGAAGTTCGGCAACAACGTGATGCCGCACTTCTCCGACCTCGGGGCGGACAACCTGCGCAAGCTGGGCACGTTCCTCCAGTCCTCCGGCACGTGCAGTCCGAAGACGAACACGTGCCCCGCTGCGGGCGGGCAGTAATGCGCGTCTTCCTGGGGATCACGGGCGCTTCCGGGGCGCCGTACGCCGCGCGTCTCGTCGATTCGCTGGCCGCGGCCGAGTGCGAGGTCGGGCTGTGCGCGTCCGCGGCCGGGATCCAGGTGCTCGCGACCGAGCTGTACGGCGATCCGCGGTTGCCGCGCGACGAGGTGCTCGCGCGCTTCACCGAGCGCGCCCGGGACGCGGTGACGGTCTTCGACCCGCACGACTACTCGGCGCCGTACGCGAGCGGGTCGGCGGCCGTGGACGGCTACGTCGTCTGCCCGTGCTCGATGGCGACCGCAGGGACGATCGCGACCGGGGGCGAGGCGAATCTCATCCACCGCGCCGCCGGAGTCGCCCTCAAGGAGGAGCGCAAGCTCGTGCTCGTGCCGCGTGAGACGCCGCTGTCCACGATCCACCTCGAGAACCTGCTCACGCTGCGCCGTGCGGGAGCGACGATCCTCTTCGCCGCTCCCGGCTTCTACCACGGAGCCGAGACCGTCGACGACCTCGTCGACTTCGTGGCCGGCCGCGCGCTGGCCCAGCTCGGCCTCGAGCAGACCCTTGTCAAGCCGTGGGGCGACCAATGAGCCGTGTCCAAACGAGCCATGTCAGGTGCCTGGCACCGGACGTGTCGACACTGGACGTGTCTCGTACGAGGACTGCGTGAGCGTCGAGAGCGGATCGCTTCCGTCCGAGGGGGTGCGGTCGATGTTCGACCGGATCGCGCCCGTCTACGACGCGATGAACCGGCTGATGACGGCCGGGCTCGACCAGCGTTGGCGCCGCGAGACGGCCGAGGCCGTGGTCAAGCCGGGCGACAGCGTGCTCGACTCGTGCTGCGGAACAGGCGACCTGGCGATCGCGGCGGCGGGAGCAGGCGGGCAAGTGACGGCGATCGACTTCTCGCGCCCGATGCTCGAGCGCGCCCGCCGCAAGGCTCCCGAGCTGGAGTGGATCGAAGGCGACGCGCTCGCCCTGCCCTTCGCGGACGAGTCGTTCGACGCGGCGACGGTCGGCTTCGGCGTTCGCAACCTGTCCGAGCTCGACCGCGGGCTCCGGGAGCTGCGCCGGGTGCTTCACCCGGGCGGCCGGCTCGCGATCCTCGAGATCACCCGACCTGCGGGGCTCCTCGCCCCCTTCTTTCGCCTCTGGTTCGACGTCCTGATCCCGGTCGCCGGAAAAATCTTGCCGGGCGGCTCCGCCTACACGTACCTTCCGGCCAGCGTGCGTCGCTTCCCGGACCCGCAGGGACTGGCCGAGCTCATGGACGAGGCCGGCTTCGGAGAGATCCGCTGGCGGCTGTTCTCCGGCGGGATCGTCGCACTGCACACGGGAGTCGCCCGGTGAGCGCGCTCGCCACCGTCCGGGCCGCACCCGGGCTCGACCCGTACCTCGACCAGCTCGAAGACCGCCTTGCCGTCGCCGTCGGCGCACGACCCGGGCTCGTCGCGGAGATCGGCGCCGAGGCGCTCACCTCGGGCGGGAAGCGCCTCCGCCCGCTGCTCGTCTTCCTGACCGCGGACCCCGAGGCCGAGAGCTCGGTCGCGGCGGGGGTCGCGATCGAGCTCGTGCACATGGCGAGCCTCGTTCACGACGACCTGATTGACGGCGCCCAGCTGCGGCGCGGGCGCGCCTCGGTCTGGTCCGCCTATGGCCCGGCTGCGGCGCGAGCCGGCGGCGTCTACCTCTTCGCACGCGCATTCGCCGAGCTCGCGGCGACCGGGGACCGGCGAGCGGTGGCGATCCTCGCCGACGCAGCGCTCGGGCTCGTCCGCGGCGAGGGACTGGAACGCGCCCAGCGGCGCCGGCCGGACACCACCGTCGACGAGTACCTCACCCGCTGCACGCTGAAGACGGCGAAGCTCTTCGAAGCAGCCTGCCTCCTCTCCAGCCGACGGCCGGAGCTCGGCGAGTTTGGGCTCGCCCTCGGGGTCGCGTTCCAGATCGTCGACGACTGCCTCGACTGCGCGGGCCAGACGGTGGAGACCGGGAAGATCGCCGGCACGGATCTGCGGGAAGGCATCCCCACGCTGCCGCTCCTGCTCGCGGCCCAGGAGGACGAGGTCGTGCGGGCCGCGCTCGCGGGCGGTTCGCTCGAGGGCGCCCTGCTCCGAGTCGCGGCGAGCGGCGCGATCGAGGAAGCGCGGCAGGTCGCACGCAGCTACGCGGAGCGCGCACTCGCCTGCCTCGACGGCATCGAGGCGCGCGATGAGCTCGAGGCGATCGCCGAAGCCGTGGTAGACAGGACTGCGTAGATGGCGATTCTCGACCACACCTCGACGCTCGAGCGGATCCGCGAAAAGGTCGTCACCGGCGAGCGGCTCGATCTCGAGGACGGCCTCCTGCTGATGGAGTCGGACGACGTCCTCGCGCTCGGCGAGCTCGCCGACCTCGCTCGGCGCCAGCGAGGCGGCAACGACGAGGTCTACTTCGTCCAGAACCTGTACCTGAACCAGTCGAACGTCTGCCGCGTGAAGTGCAAGTTCTGCGCCTTCGCGGTCACGCAGAAACAGGAAGGCGCGTACACGTACACCGCCGAGGAGCTCGTCGAGGACGCGCTCCGCCAGCGCGAGCTGACCGCCTTCACGGAGATCCACATGGTCGGCGGCGAGAGCCCTCACGTCGACTTCGACTACTACCTCCAGATCGTCGCGCAGCTACACGAGGCGATGCCTGACGTGCACCTGAAGCTGTTCACGGCCAGCGAGATCCACCACATGTCGAAGCTCGGCGGCCTCACGCACGAAGAGGTCCTGCGCGAGCTCCGAGACGCGGGGCTCGGCTCGCTGCCCGGCGGCGGCGCGGAGGTCTTCGCCGACCGCGTGCGCCGGCTCGTCGCACCCGGCAAGGAGCATCCGGACGAGTGGTTCGACGTCCACCGCACCGGGCACGGGCTCGGCATCCCGACGCACTGCACGATGCTCTACGGGCACGTCGAGACCTACGCCGAGCGCGTCGACCACCTGCTCCGGCTGCGCGACCTCCAGGACGAGACCGGCGGCTTCCTCGCGTTCATCCCGCTCGCGTTCCATCCGGAGAACACGGTCTTCGAGCAGCGCGGCTGGAAGCACACGGCCGCCTCGGATGACCTGAAGCTGATCGCGGTCTCGCGGCTCCTGCTCGACAACATCCCGAACGTCAAGGCTTACTGGATCATGATGGGCCTGCCGCTCACGCAAATCGCCCTGCATTTCGGCGCAAACGACGTTCAGGGAACCGTCGTCCGGGAGGAGATCTTCCACGCGGCCGGCGCGCAGACCGAGACCGAGCAGAAGATCGACGAGCTGGTGCGCGTCGTCCAGGAAGCGGGGCGCATCCCGGTGCAGCGCGACACGCTCTACAACGAGCTCCGCCGATGGTGAGACTCGGCCGCATCTCGTACGTGAACATGGCGCCGGTCTTCCACCGGCTCGAGGCCGAGGTCGAGGAGGTGACCGGCGTCCCGACCGAGCTGGCGCGCAGACTGCTCGCGGGTGAGGTCGACGTCGCGCCGATTCCGTCGATCGAGTGGGCGCGGAACGCGGCGCAGCTCCGGCTCCTGCCGCGGCTGTGCGTCTCCTCCGAGGGCGCCGTCGACTCGATCCAGCTCGTCTCGCCGAAGCCGATCGCGGAGATCCGCTCGATCGCGGTCACGCCCGAGAGCGCGACGTCGGTCGTGCTCGCGCGGATCCTCTTCCCGAATGCCACGCACGTTCCGCTCGAACAGCCCGCGGACGCGAAGCTCCTGATCGGCGACTCCGCGCTGCGGAGCGCCTTCGAGGACCCCACGCCCCACCACGACCTCGGGCGCCTCTGGACGGAACGAACGGGCCTGCCGATGGTCTTCGCCGTCTGGGCGTGCACCGACCCGCCGCCCGCGGGGGTCGAAGAGCTCGAGGACGCCCTCGTCGCCTCGGTTCGCCGCGCACGCTCCGAGCCGGAGGTGCTTGCGCACGAGGCGATGGACCGCTACGGCTACCCGGCCGGGTTCCTGGCCCGCTACTTCGAGAAGCTGCGCTACCGCTTCGGGCCGCGCGAGCGCGCCGCCCTCTTCACCTTCCTCGAGCTCGCCCGCGACGTCGGTGAGCTCGACCGCGTCCCGAACCTGAGGTTCGTCTACGGCGAGGCGGTGCCGGCGTGAGAAGCGGGCTGCTCCTGGGCGCGGGCCTCGTCCTGATCCTGGCGGTCGCCTGCGGCGAGGACAAGACGCACTACTCGTACGCGAAGAGCATCGGGGACAAGGTCGAGAAATGCCTGGCGTGACCGCACCGATCCTCGAGAAGGCCCTCGACGGTGAGCGGATAACCGACGACGAGGCGCTCGCGCTCCTCGAGTCGAAGGACCTCGTCGCGGTCGGCAAGGCCGCGGACGAGCTCCGCGCGCGCCGTACCGACGCCGGCCGGATCACGTTCATCATCGACCGCAACGTCAACTACACGAACGTCTGCGTCACCGACTGCGACTTCTGCGCGTTCTACCGCCGGCCGGGCGATCGCGCTGAGGGCTACCTGCTCCCGAAGACGGTCATCTACAAGAAGGTCGAGGAGACGCTCGCGATCGGCGGCACCGGCGTCCTCATGCAGGGCGGGCACCACCCCGATCTCGGAATCGACTACTACGAGGATCTCTTCCGGTCGCTGAAAGAGCGCTATCCGATCCACCTGCATGCGCTGTCGCCGCCCGAGATCCAGCACATCGCGCGCCGCTCGAAGCTGACCGTCCCGGCCACGCTCACCCGGCTCCGCGACGCGGGGCTCGACTCGATCCCGGGCGGCGGCGCCGAGATCCTCGTCGACCGCGTCCGCGACATCATCGCTCCGAAGAAGACCCGCACCGCGGACTGGCTCGGCGTCATGCGCCACGCGCACCGGCTCGGCATGTCGACGACGGCGACGATGATGTACGGTCACGTCGAGACGCTCGCCGAGCGGATCGAGCACATGCGCCGCATCCGCGAGCTCCAGGACGAGACGCGAGGGTTCCGCGCCTTCATCTCGTGGACGTTCCAGCCGGAAGGCACCCGGCTGGCCCCGCTCGTGACGCATCACCCGACCTCGTTCGAGTACCTGCTCACCCAGGCCGTGAGCCGCATCTACCTCGACAACGTCGACCACATTCAGTCCTCGTGGGTCACGCAGGGGATGAAGGTCGGGCAGGTCGCGCTCGAGTTCGGCGCCGACGACCTCGGCTCCGTGATGATCGAGGAGAACGTCGTCTCGGCCGCGGGCACGACACACCGCGCGTCGACGGACGACTTCATCCGGGCGATCAAGGCTCTCGGCAAGACGCCCGTGCAGCGCGACACGCTGTACCGCGACGTCCGCGTCTGGAACTGATCGAGCGAAGCACTCGTAATTTGGGTGCCTAACTGTTAGAACCGGCTGGTCGAGGGGAGGAACGTAAGCTCGATCGCACACCGGGAGGGAGCGCTTACCGCACGTCGAGCCTTCGTGGTTTGCCTTGCCGCCGGAGTGCTCGCGAGCCTTGTCGTTTCCGACTCGTCGATTGTCGGCAGCCCTCGACAGGTCGAGTCCCCTTGGGAGAGGGCAGCTGACACGAGGCCGGGCGCCAACGGCGGTCTCGACGTCTCGAGGATCGTCGAAACGATCTCGCATCGCATCGCCCCCAGGGCCGAAGGCTCGGAGCGGCTCGTCGCCGAGGATCGAACCTACCGGGCGCAATTCGATGCAGCCGGGTTCGCCTTGGCTCTGCGCCGGGGGGCTGAGCATCCGGCATTCAGGCTCGACACGCGCGGCGTCTCCGTCGGTGGCCAGATGCTCACACTCGAACGGAAGCCGTGGCAAAGTCGGCGCAACGTCGCCTCGCGTGTGCTCCGTCCCGGGCTGACCGAACGAGCAACGGCCCGTGACGGGCGTGTCGAATGGGACTTCGTGCTCGATCGTCGTCCGGCCGGAAACGGCGATCTGACCGTTGTCGCGCGCGTCGACGGAGCAGGCGAGCCTCAGCGAACCGGCGGGCGCCTGAGCTGGTCGGCCGGCGGTGGCCGGTCGATCGAGATGGGGCGGCTTGCGGTCAGGGACGCTTCCGGGAAGGTCGTCTATCGAGCGACGCCCAAGGCGACGGGCAGCTCTGTGCGGCTGGAGGTGCCGCGATCGGCTCTGGCCGGCCCGTATCCGCTCACGCTCGACCCGGTTGTCAGCCCGGAGTATCCAGCCTCTAACCCAACGCAGGGGCTCGCCGGCGGAGATCAGGCCGAGCCCGCCGTCGCGTTCGACGGCACGAACTACCTGGTCGTCTGGGAGGACGCGCGATCGGGCAGGCCCAACATTTACGGAACCCGTGTGAGCCGCGACGGCGAAGTCCTCGACCCGAGCGGCATTCCGATTTCAACCACTGCCGATGACGAATACGGGCCTGCCGTTTCGTTCGACGGTCAGCGCTTCCTCGTCGTCTGGATGCAGGCTGGCCAGCAATCGGGCCCGGCTGCGGCTCGGGTCACCCCAGCGGGCGACGTGCTCGACCCGGACGGGATCCGCATCGGTTTCGGACAGGCGTTCAGCAGCTCCCCGGTTTCTGTCGCGTTCGGCGCCGGTGTGTTTCTCGTCGTCTGGGATTGGCCCGACCAAAGCACAGTGTACGCGGCTCGCGTGAGCCCGGACGGAACCGTGTTGGACGAGGGCGGGTTTCCAGTCTCGACCGCGGCCAACGGCCAGAGGGGCTCGTCGGTCGCTTTCGGCGCCGGAACCTTCCTCGTCGTCTGGCAGGACTTCCGGTCCGGCACGAGCACCGATTTGTACGGCACGCGCGTCAGCCCCGCCGGGGTCGTTCTCGACCCCTCGGGAATCCCGATTGCGACGACCGGATTCTGGGAGGAAACGTCCTCGATCGCCTTCGACGGCGTGAACTTCATGGTCGCCTGGGAGCGGCGCGTCCAGGGCCAGACCGACTACGACGTGAGGGCGGGGCGCGTCACTCCTGGAGGCCAGGTGCTCGACCCGAACAGCCTTGCCGTCTCCTCGGCGGTGAACAATCAGCGCTTGCCCGCGATCGCCTTCGACGGCGTGGACTATCTCGTCGTCTGGGCCGACGCGCGGACAGCGCCCGCCGCCCCCGACATCTACGGCGCGCGCGTCACGCCTGCCGGGGCGGTCCTCGATCCCGCGGGCATCCCGATCTCGACGGCCGCGAACGAACAGGAATTCCCCATGCTCGCGTTCGACGGGACGAACTTCCTCGTCGCCTGGGAGGATCGGCCCGCGGGCTACCTCGGCGCCGATGTGTACGGGGCCCGTGTGACGCCTTCCGGCACCGTCCTCGACCCGGACACCGTCCCGCTGTCGATGGGCCCGAACGTGCAGTTCGGGGCACTCGTGGCGTTCGACGGCACGAACTACCTGGTCGCCTGGGCCGACGACCGCTCGGGTGTCGAGGACATCTACTGCGCGCGCGTCACGCAGGATGGTGTGTTGCTGGACGGGACAGGGATACCCGTCGCGACCAGCTCCGCCACCGAATACCCGCGCGGAATCTCATTCGACGGGACGAATTACCTGATCGTCTGGCAGAGAGGAGACCCCGGCCGCGGTGTCTACGGCGCTCGAGTGAGCACCGCCGGCACCGTCCTCGACCCCGAGGGCTTCCCGATCTCGACGATCAACTCTGCCGAGTCGCCGAGCGTGGCCTTCGACGGCACGAATTACCTCGTCACGTGGACGGACTACCGGGCCGGCTACTACAGAGCGCGCATCTACGGTGCACGCATCACACCGGCCGGCGCCGTGCTCGATCCGGCCGGAATCTACGTCCTCAACGGTAGGTACTCAGCGCTCGCCTTCGACGGAACGAACTACCTCGTGACGGCCCAATACGACTTCGATCAGACTCGTGCCCACGTCGTCGGGGCTCGTGTCAGCCCCGGAGGCACCGTCCTCGATCCAAATCCATTCTCGATCTCGATTGGGCAGAACGATCAGACGCTGCCGCAGGTCGCTTTCGACGGGACGAATTACCTGGTTGTCTGGGAAGACCGGCGGACGTCGCAGTACGACGTGAACGTCTTCGGCGCACGCGTGAGCCCACAGGGGAGTTTGCTCGACCCGCAAGGGATACCGATCTCCGTGGCAGACGGCGTGCAGAACTGGCCGTCCGTCGCCTTCGACGGGACGGAGTATCTGGTTGTCTGGCAGGACGGGCGCAACCCGCGGTTCACTGACATCTACGGCGCGCGGGTGAGCCCGGGAGGAGGCGTTCTGGAGCCTGACGGCATGGTCGTCTCGGGCGGCTCGGACAGCGAGTGGTATCCGTGGGCAACCGCCGGACCGGCGCGCTTCATCGCGACGGCCTATACGCGGGTGGTACATGAGCCGCCGTATCACGGGGCGTCGGGCTCGTTTCTGAGGATCGTCGACATGGCCGCCGCTCCGCCGCCTCCGCCGCCGCCGCCTCCTCCTCCACCACCTCCACCTCCACCTCCACCTCCACCTCCACCTCCACCTCCACCTCCACCTCCTCCTCCACCTCCTCCTCCACCTCCTCCTCCACCTCCTCCTCCTCCTCCTCCTCCACCACCACCTCCTCCACCCCCACCACCGAATCCGGCCCGGTGCCTGGTGCCGCGGGTGATCGGACTGAGGCTGACGGCCGCAAAGCGGAAGATCAGGCGCAGGCGCTGCTCGGTCGGCCGGGTGCGGCGCGCACGGTCGCAGCGGGTTGGGCGAGTAATCCGCCAGAGCCCCGCTCCGGGAGTGCGGCGCGCACGCGGGACGAAGGTCAGCCTCGTCGTCGGCCGGCGCTGACCCCGATCACGAGCGCCCCGCCAGGGGTTCCGCTAGCCTCGTCGCGGGTCAGATGCTGCGCAGAATCGTGATCGCTGCCCTCCTCGCGGGCGTTTTCGTGCCGACGGCCGGCGCAGCCGGCGTCTCGCTCGCGCCCGGGATCACGTACACGCGCCAGCTCGTCTTCACGCCGCACGGGCCCGAGGTCGTCCACGTCATGACCGTCCCCAGGCCGGGCGGGCTGTACGCGCTCCATCCGGTGCTCTCGAACAGCACCGTCGTCGGTCGCGAGACGGTGACCTCGATGCAGAAGCGCCTCTCGTCGACCGCGACCGTCGGCGGGGTGAACGCCGACCTCTACACCTGGAACGACGGCACCCCGGACGGAATGTTCATGGACTCCGGCGTGATGACGACGCCTCCGCACCCCAGGCGCTCGGCGGTCGGGGTGACGAACGACGGCCGCCTGCTCATCGACCGGGTCGCGATGATCGCCACCTGGCAGGGCTCCAGCCAGCGGCGCCCCATGACCGGGCTGAACCAGCCCGCCGGCCCCGAGGGCGTCTCGCTATTCACACCGGCCTGGGGCTCCGTGACCCCGCCTGCGAACGACACGGTCGAGGTCTCGCTCGGCTCACTGCCCCCGGTCGCGCCGCTCACCGACCTGACCGGAACCGTGGTCGCCGCGAAGCCAGCGGGCGGCACTCCGATCCCGCCGGGCGGAGCCGTCCTCGTGGGGCGCGGCGCCTCTGCCGGACGGCTCGCGACCGAGGCGCCGGTCGGACAGCAGGTCACGGTCCGTCTAGTGCTCCGGCCCCAGTGGAACGACGTCGTCGACGCGGTCGGCGGCGGGCCGTTGATCGTCAAGAGCGGACGGCCGATCTTCCGGGCCCAGGAGCAGTTCACGGGCACCCAGCTCTCGCTCCGCCGTGCACGAACCGCGGTCGGCCAGCGAGCGGACGGGAAGATCGTCCTCGTCGCGGTCGACGGCGCGCTGCCCGGCTACAGCACGGGGATGACGAATTTCGAGCTCGCGCAGCAGCTGGTGCGGCTCCGAGCCGTGACCGCGAGCGCGCTCGACTCGGGCACCTCGACGACGATGGCCTTCGACGGAAAGCTGATCAACCGTCCGTCCGACCCCGGCGGCGAGCGAGGAGTCGCCGACGGCCTGTTCGTCTTCTACTACGGAGTCCAGGCGCCCCCGCCGGCGACCGACGTACTGTCCCCGAACGGGGACGGCGTCGACGAGGCGCAGCAGCTCAGCTACAAGGTCGTGCGCCCGTCGACCGTGACCGCGAGCCTGGTCGGCCCGGACGGCGTCGCCCGCCAGACGCAGACCGGCCCGCGAGCCCCCGGCACGTACACGCTCGACTGGACGGGCCGCAGAGCCCAGGGCGCGCCCGAGACCGAGGGGCGCTGGCACTGGGTCGTCAACGCCGTCGACGACCGCGGGCAGGCGTCGCGGGCGGAGCGGGTCTTCTACCTCAACAACACGCTCGGCTACCTGCGGGTGAGCCCGTCGCGCGTCGTCGTCCGCCGCCGTGGCGGAGCGCTCCGCGTCGCCTTCCGGCTCGCCCATCCGGCGACGGTCACGCTCAAGATCCGCACCGTGAGCGGCGCGACGGTGCAAACGGTCCGCCGCCGGTTGCGGGCAGGCACGGCCAGCATCCGCTGGAACGGTCGCTACGGGACCGGGGTCCGCGCCTTCTCCGGCCCGTACGTGGCCAGCGTGAAAGCGACGAACGCCTTCGGCCCGAGCCAGCTCGAGCGCCGATTCCTGGTGCGCCGGGGCCGCTAACCGGCAGCATCAACCTTTTTTGCAACGTGTAAAGACTTCGTTCGGCGGAGTCATCGTGCGCTAGCGTCCCCGCGGTCCGTGCTCCGCACAACAGCCATAACTGCCCTGCTCTTTGCGGTACTTGCGGCGCCGGCGCACGCCGGCCGGGTCTCGTTGATGCCCGGTGTGTCCTACGAGCGCCAACTCCGGTTCACTCCGAGCGGGCCGGTCGTCGTGCACATCCTGCGCGCGCCGCGGCCCGGAGGCCTCTACGCGCTGCGACCGCTGCTCTCCAACGACTCGCTCCTCGGCCGCGAGACCGTGACGTCGATGCAGAAGCGCGCGAAGGCGAGCGCGAACGTCGCCGGCGTCAACGGAGACCTCTTCACCTGGGACGAGGGCCTCCCGAGCGGGATGCTGATGCAGTCCGGGGTGCTCGAGGCGCCTCCGCATCCGAAACGCTCGACGCTCGGAATCACCGACGACGGAAGCCTGATCATCGACCGGGTGACGATGCTGGGCCAGTGGAAGGGTTCGGGCACTCCGCCACCGCCGCTGAGAGCGCTCAACGGCCTCAACCAGCGGCCCGGTGCGCAGGCGATCTCGCTCTTCACTCCTGTCTGGGGCGCGGCCACCCCGCAGGCGACGGGCACCGTCGAGGTCGTGCTCGAGCCGTTCCCGCCCGCGGCGCCGTTCGCCGATCTGAGCGGGACGGTGATCGACATCAAGACCGGTGGCAGAACGCCGATTCCGCGGGACGGCGCAGTCCTCGTTGCCCGTGGCAGCGCCGCGACCCGGCTGGCCGCGGAATCCGCAATTGGCGAGCCGATGCTCGTCAAGCTCGTGCTGCGCCCGCAGTGGGGAGCCGTCGTCGACGCGATCGGAGGCGGCCCGCTGATCGTCCGCGACGGCCAACCCGTCTTTTCCGCGCTCGAGGACTTCGCACCGAGCCAGATCAATCCGCGCAATCCCCGCACGGCGGTCGGTCAGCTCGCCGACGGGCGGATCGTGATGGTCGCCGTCGACGGGCGGCAGTCGGGGTACAGCATCGGGGTCACGACGTTCGAGCTCGCCCAGCAACTCGTCCGCCTCGGAGCCGTGACGGGAACTGCGCTCGACTCCGGTGGCTCGACGACGATGGCCTTCAACGGGAAGCTGCTCAATCGCCCGTCAGATCCCGGCGGCGAGCGCGCGGTCTCCGACAGCCTGAACGTCTTCTACTACGGCGTCGTCGTCCCGCAGGCGCCGAAGCCGGTGCTCTCGCCGAACGGAGACGGCGTTGCGGAGACGCAGACGCTGAGCTACAAGCTCGTCCGTCCGGCGACAGTGACCGCGAGCCTCATCGGCCCCGATGGCATTCCGCGCCAGACCGAGACCGGCGTCCACGACCCGGGCACGTACCGCATCGGGTGGTCGGGGCGCCTACCCGGCGGAGGATTCGAGCCGGAAGGCCGCTGGCGCTGGGTCGTGAACGCGCTCGACGACCAGGGCCAGCACTCCAAGGTCGAGCGCCGCTTCTACCTGAACCGGACGCTCGGCTACCTCCGCGTGCGGCCGACGCGCGTCATCGTCCACCGGAGCGGCGGAAAGCTCCGGGTCGGGTTCCGCCTCGCCCATCCTGCGGTCGTGACGGTCACGATCCGCAACGCGCGCGGCGGGCGCGTGAAGACGATTCGGCGCCGCCTGGGCTCCGGGCAGCGCACGATCCGCTGGAACGGGCGCTTCGGGAACGGCGTCCGCGCCTATACGGGCGCGTACGTCGCGAGCGTGCAGGCGGCGAACTCGTTCGGGCCCATGGAGCTCGAGCGGCGTTTCCTGGTGAAGAGAGCCCGGCGCTAGCCCGCTACGCTCCCGCGGGTGCTGCTGGCCTCCCTCTCCAGCTTCCTGACCACCTTCATCGGCGACCACGGCCTGTACGCCGTGTTCCTGCTGATGCTGGTCGACTCCGTGCTCCCGGCTGCGAGCGAGCTCGTGATGCTCTACGCGGGTGTCGTCGCCTCGGGCGCGCTGGCCGGCCAGCACGTCGTCCTGTTCGGGCACCGCATCGACTCGCACTTCTGGGGCTACGTGGCGATGTCGCTGGCCGGGGTCGCCGGGCAGACCGTGGGCTCGATCATCGGCTGGGCGATCGGCCTCTACGGCGGACGGCCGCTCGTCGAACGACATGGGCGCTGGCTCCACCTCGGGCCGGAGAACCTCGACCGGGCGGAACAGTGGTTCGACCGCTGGGGCGACTGGGCGGTCTTCCTCGGCCGCATGACGCCCGTCGTGCGCTCGTTCGTCTCGATCCCGGCCGGGCTCGCGCGCATGCCATTCGGCCGCTTCACGCTGTACTCGGCGCTGGGGACGATCCCGTGGTGCTTCGGGATCGCGGGCGCGGGCTGGGCGCTCGGCTCCAGCTGGGAGACGTTCCACCACGACTTCCGGTACGTCGAGGTGCTCGTCGGAGTCGGGATCCTCGCGCTCCTCGTGTGGTATCTCCGTCGCAGGCGTGCGTTGAGAGCCCCTGACGCAATGAGGCGCTGAGCCGTCGGGCCGCGCTGCTCGCCCTGTGGCTGCGTCCTCAGTCGCGCCCGTATCGCAGCGGATACGAACGCTCCCTGCGTCCTTGCCACAGAACGAGCATCGCACCCCGACGACGAGGCCACATCACGTCAGGGGCTCTAAGATGGGCCGCCGTGCCTCAGATCCCGCTCGTTGACGTCAAGGCGCAGTACGCGCCGCTGCTGGACGAGCTGAAGGAGCGAATCGCCGAAGTCCTCGACTCGGGGCGGTTCATCCTCGGCCCGAACGTGAGCGCCTTCGAGGACGAGGCGGCCGCGTACCTCGGGGTCGAGCACGGGATCGGGGTGGCGAACGGGACGGACGCGCTCGTGATCGCGCTCGACGCTCTGGACGTCGGGCCCGGCGACGAGGTGATCTGCCCGACCTTCACGTTCTACGCGACCGCTGAATCGATCGCGCGGCGCGGGGCCAAGCCGGTGTTCGTGGACATCGATGCGCGGACGATGAACCTCGACCCGGTCGAGGTCCGTGCACGCACGACCGGGCGGACGAAGGCGATCATCCCCGTCCACCTGTTCGGACGGCCAGCGGCTCTCGGCGGGTTGGCCGACCTCGGGATCCCGATCGTCGAGGACGCGGCGCAGGCCTTCGGCGCACAGGGCGTTGGCACGACCGGCGTCATCTCGACGTACAGCTTCTTCCCGACGAAGAACCTGTTCGCGCTCGGCGACGGAGGACTTATGACGACCCGCGACGAGGAGCTCGCGGAACGCATCCGGCTCCTTCGCTTCCACGGCTCGAAGGCGAAGAAGGACTTCGAGCTCGTCGGCTACAACTCGCGGCTCGACGAGCTGCAAGCCGCCGTGCTGAGGCTCTTCCTGCCGCACGTCGACGAGTGGAACAGGCTCCGGCGCGAGGCCGCGGCGCGGTACGCGAAGCTCGGCCTGGGCGAGGTGTGCGAGCTGCCCGCGGACGAGCCGGGCCACGTCTACCACGTCTACGCAGTGTGCTCGCCTGAGCGGGACCGGATCCGCGAGCACCTCGCCGCGTCCGAGATCGCGTCGAGCACGTACTACGAGACGCCGCTCCATCGCCAGCCGGCGCTGCGCCAGTTCGGCCAGGCAGACGGCGACTTCCCGGAGACCGAGCGCGCCGCCCGTGAGAATCTCGCGCTTCCGATGTGGGCCGGGATCGGCGCCGACGTGCAGGAACGCGTCGTCTCGGCCGTAAGAGAGGCTGTATCCCTGGAGGCCGTTCGATGAGATCGCCGGTGAACCGCCACCGGATCTGGCAGATCGCCGCCGACGGCGTCCTCGTCGCCGTCGCCTGGCTGCTCGCGTTCCAGCTGCGCTTCGACTCGTTCGAGCGCATCCCGCCCTTCTACGAGAAGCTCGTCAACTGGAGGACCGTGCTGCTCGTGGTCGTGATCAAGCTCGCGGTCTTCACCGCGTTCGGCTTCTACAACCGCTGGTGGCGCTACGTCTCGACGAGAGACATGTGGGGCGCCGCACGGGGCGTCACGGTCGCCTGCCTCGGCGCGAGCCTCGTCGTCTACTTCTTCCCGCCTGGGGACACCGCGCGACTGCCGCGCGGGGTCGCGATCCTCGACTGGCTGCTCTTGCTCGCGCTCGTCACCGGCTCCCGTCTGCTCGCACGCACGATCTTCGAGCGGCCCGGCGCAGGGAGCCTCGTCGCGCGCGGCAAGGAAGTGATCGTCGTCGGCGCGGGTGACGCGGGCCAGCTCGTGATCCGGGAGATGCAGAAGTCGCGTGCGCTCGGGTACACGCCGATCGGCGTCGTCGACGACGACCCGCGCAAGAAGAACCTGCGCCTGCACGGGGTGCGCGTGCTCGGGACGACCGAGGTGCTGCCGCACATCCTGCGCGACAACCGGCCCGACGAGCTCCTGATCGCGATCCCGTCGGCGGCCGGAGACGTGCGCCAGAAGGTCGTCGAGCACGCGCGCGACGCCCAGGTGCCCGTGAAGACGCTGCCCGGCCTCTACGAGCTGATCTCCGGCGACCACAACCTCACGGCGCAGATCCGGCCCGTCCAGGTCGAGGACATCCTCGGCCGTGAGCCGGTGGACGTCGACTTCGAGGCGATCTCCGAGTACCTGCGCGGCGAGACGGTGCTCGTCTCGGGCGCGGGCGGGTCGATCGGCTCCGAGCTCTGCCGCCAGGTCGCCCGTGCGGGCGCCTCGCGGCTGATCCTCGTCGACCAGGCCGAGTCGCCTCTGTACGAGATCGAGCGCGAGCTCGTCGACGACCGCAGCTTCCCGGCGGGTGTGCCGGTGATCGCCGACGTCGGGAGCCACGAGCGGCTACGGCAGGTCTTCGAGCGTTACCGCCCGACCGTCGTCTTCCACGCAGCCGCCTACAAGCACGTCCCGATGATGGAGGCGAACCCCCTCGAGTCGGTGCGCAACAACGTGCTCGGGACGAAGGTCGTCGCCGAGGTCGCAGTCGAGTTCGGCGCGCGGCGCTTCGTGCTCATCTCGACGGACAAGGCACTGAACGCGCAGGCCGTTTACGGGCAGTCGAAGGCGTTGTGCGAGTGGATCGTCGAGGCGTACGGCGCGCGCGACGACGTCTCGACGCGGTTCGTCGCCGTGCGCTTCGGAAACGTCCTCGACTCGGCCGGCTCGGTGATCCGGATCTTCAAGCGCCAGATCGCCAAGGGCGGACCGGTCACGGTCACGAACCCGGAGATGACGCGCTACTTCATGACGACGCCCGAGGCGGTGTCGCTCGTGATCCAGGCCGGCTCGATCGGAGGCCGCGGCGAGATCTTCGTCCTGGACATGGGCGAGCCGGTGAAGATCCTCGATCTCGCTCGGTCGATGATCCGGCTCTCCGGCAAGGAGCCCGACCGCGATATTCCGATCGAGTTCATCGGCGTGCGCGCCGGCGAGAAGCTGCACGAGGACCTGTGGGGTGAGGACGAGGTCGTCGCGGACACGCAGCACCCGAAGATCAAGCGTGCGCGGCGTGCCCCGATCGACGGCGTCTGGCTCGACGAGGAGCTAGACACGCTCGAGCAGCTCGTCGCGGCCGGGGAGACGCTCGAGGTCGTGTCGCGGCTGTCGTCGATGGTGCGCTCTCCGAAGCGGGTCGGCGTCCCGCAAGCCGACACGGTTTCGGAACAGACTCTTCACTGACGCCTTCCGGCCGCGGTTCTAGGGTGGGCGCGTGCTGAACTCCGAGCAGCAGCGTGCGGTCGAGGCCGTTCGTGGGCCCGTCTGCATCCTCGCCGGCGCCGGCTCCGGGAAGACGACGACGATCACGCACCGCGTCGCGAATCAGGTCGAAAGCAGGGCTTTTCGGGCCGACGAGATCCTCGCGGTGTCCTTCACGGACAAGGCCGCGGGCGAGATGCGCGCGCGGCTCGACGAGCTCGGTGTGCCCGGGGTGCGCTGCTCCACCTTCCACTCGGCTGCGCTCGGGCAGCTGCGCTTCTTCGCCGCCGAGCCGCCGCAGCGGATTCTCGCCTCGAAGGCGCTCCCTCTGCGGCACATCGGGAACACCTTGCGGCGGCCTTACCGCTTCCGGCCCGCGGCCGACCTCGCGACCGAGATCGAGTGGGCCAAGAACCGCCGCATCCCGCCCGACGAGTACATGCGCTCGCTCGGCGATCACGAACCGCCGATCCCGTCCGATCTCATGCTGCGCGTCTACCGCGAGTACGAGCGCCGCAAGGCCGACCAGGGTTGGGCCGACTTCGAGGATCTGCTCGAGCTCACGATCCGCCTCTTCGATGCGGATGCTGCCGCGCTCGAGCAGGTGCGCGACCGCTACCGCGCCTTCACGGTCGACGAGTACCAGGACGTCAACCTCCTGCAGCAGACCCTCCTCGACCGCTGGCTCGGCGACCGGGACGAGCTGTGCGCGGTCGGCGACGACTACCAGTCGATCTACGCGTTCACGGGCGCGAGCCCCGAGCACCTGCTCGCGATGCCGCAGCGCTTTCGGCACGCGACCGTCGTCCGCCTCGAGGAGAACTACCGCTCGACCCCCGAGGTGCTCGAGTTCGCGAACCGGCTCGTGCCGCGGCTCGGCGGTGCGGAGAAGGTCCTGCGCGCCACGCGACCGGCCGGACCCGAGCCGGTCACTCGTTCGTTCGGAGCGCCCGAGCTCGAGGCCGGCTTCGTCGTCGAGCGGATCCGTGAGCTGCACGCGAGCGGGGCGCCGCACGAGGAAATGGCGATCCTCTTCCGGACGAACGCGCGCTCGGCCGACTACGAAGAGGCGCTGAGCGAGGCGGAGATCCCGTCGCAGGGAGCGGCGCTGCTCTCACGCGACGGTGCGAGGCAGTTCCTGAAGGCGCTGCGGGGACGCTCGCTGTCAGACGCCCGGCGGACCGCCCGCGACCAGGGGCTGCTCGACGTGATCCCGGACCGTCTCGGCGAGCGCGAGGTCACGCGCCAGAACGATCTCGCCAGGCTCGTGAAGCTCGCCGAGGAGTTCGAGGGGACGGTCGACGAGTTCGTCGCATCGCTCGAGGAGCGTTTCGGCGCTCACGCGGGGCGCGGCGTCCACCTCCTCACGTACCACCGAGCAAAGGGCCTCGAGTTCGAAGCGGTCTTTCTCCCGCGGCTCGAGGAGCGCGAGCTGCCGTCGAAGCTCTCGAAGACGGCTGCGGCCCTCGACGAGGAGCGACGCCTGCTCTACGTCGGCCTCACGCGCGCGAAGCGCCACCTGACCGTCACCTGGTCCGGCAAGCCGAGCCGCTTCCTCGCCGAGCTCGACCTCCGCGAGCCGGCCGCGAAGCCGGTCGAGCCGGACGATCCGCTCTACGAGACGCTCAAGCGCTGGCGGCTCGAGACAGCACAGGCCGAGGCCCGGCCCGCGTACGTGATCTTCCACAACTCGACGCTGGCCGAGATCGTCCGCCGCGGGCCGAGGAGCCGAGAGGAGCTCGCCGCTGTCCCGGGCGTCGGCCCGGCGAAGCTCGAGCGTTACGGGGACGAGCTGCTGGCTGTCCTCGCGTCCGCCTAGGAGGGTTTGACGGAACGTTGCTCGTCGCCGGGGGCGAGCAGCGCGGCCGGGCGGCTCAGACCATGTTTCGTCAGACCCTCCTAGCTCGGCGGCCGGCCCGGGGGCGGGCCGAGGATCGTGATGTGGAACTCGTCGACCACGGACATGATCTTCTCCATCGGCGGCGGCGTCACCGGTGGCAGCTCCCTGGCCTGAGCGGGCTCGCCGACCACGCGGAAGAAGCGCTCCTGCTCCGGGGTCGTCAGGTCGAGCCAGCGCGCGACGTCCGAATCGACCTGGAAAGCGTGCGGCACACCAGCCGGGACATGGATGACCGAGCCGGCCGTCGCGGAGATCCGCTCGCCGCCGTCCAGGAAGAACGTGAGCTCGCCCTCGAGCACGTAGAAGGTCTCGGGATCATCCCGCTGGACATGCATCGGCGTCGCGATGTCGCTGCGGCCGACGAACTCGGCGAGACAGAACTCGCCACCAGTCTGCTCTCCGCTCGCCTTGAGCGTGACGAGGCTGTTGAAGAACCACAGCGCCTCACCTTCCCCTCCCTCCAACCCGTATGCCTGCTGCTCGGCCACTCGTCCTCCTCGATGTCGTTACCTGCAGCCTAAGCTGCGGTCAGTAGCAGGTCGAGCAGGATCTGCGGGTCCCGTCGGACGCGCTCCGCCTCGCCCGGCGGGCGCTTCTCGAGCTCGAGTGCGCGCGGGTCGGTGAGCGGCCGCAACCGCCCGTCGCGGATCAGCATCTCGTCGACGCCACCGATTCGCCCGCCGTACGTCGTGTACACCGGGACGCCGAGCGCCGCCGCCTCGCGGTTCATCGTCCCGCCGGCCGAGACGACGAGGTCGGCGAGCGCGATCAGGCTCTGCGCGTCAACGGCGCGATCGGGCACGATCAGCGACGGCAGGCTCAGGCTGCGGACGTAGTCCCGCTGCTCGGGGCTTCGCGGCAGGACGACGGCGTGCACGCTGCTCTCACTGCCGAGATAGGCCAGCAGCCTGGGGAAGAACGGGTTCGAGCGTCGGTGGTAGAGCGAAACGTCAGGCGGCGTGCGCACGACGACGAGCGTTCGCTGCCGGTTGACGAGCAGCTCGTCGAGGACGGTCCGGTCGGGCTTGAAGTCGTACAGGTAGTACTCCTCCTTGAGCCCCGGGTACTGGAGCAGCTTCGGCGGGCGGACGCCGAAGCGGGCCATGCGCTCCTCCGGGATCGCGTCCGGGACGACGACCTTCGTCGCCGCACGGTCGCCGAGATGGTGCTGGAGCGTGGCGTACTCGTAGTCGTGCGTCGTCGCGCTCGGGATGCCGAGGCGGCGCGCCGTGATCGTGAGCTCGTGAGAGCCGTGCGCGAGGGCGAGGTCGTAGCCACGGTCCTTCGCGTACTTCTTGAGCGCGCCGAGCCTCGACGTCATCGCGAACGCCTTCGCGACGCGCGAGCGGCCGCCGTGCGCGCCGATCACCTCCGCCTCGATCGCGTGCCGCTCCAGGAGCTCCAGCGTCTGCGCGTAGTCGCGTGTCGTGACCCCGACCTCGTCGCCTCGCTCGCGCAGGATCGCGATCAGCGGGCGGAACACCAGCACGTGAGCCGGCGCCGAGATGTCGACCCATACCTTCACCTCGCTTCCCTGGCCGGCGTTGGCTCACGCCCGGCGAAGCCGGGCTCCGCCGCCGCCTGACGCCGCTGCCAGCACGGGGCTCTCCGGGCCCGTGTTGAACACACTGTTCCCTCCGGCTCCGCACTGGCAGCGGCGCCCCAGGAAACCGAGGAACTCATGTGACCATCGGCGCAACGTTGGGATGACGAGCGGGTTCCGGAGTCCGCTCCATGTGCCGCTCGTGCCACAGCGTGAATGCGAGCAGGCCCCAGAGCTGGCGGCTCAGGTCCTCGCGGCCGGCGACGTGGTCGTCGATCAGCCGCGTCACCGCCTCCGGCCGGAAGAAGCCCTGGCGCCGGAGCGTCTCCGCAGAGAGCGTCTCGCGGGCGAACGGCTCGAGGTCGCCCCGCAGCCAGGCCGCGGCCGGGATCGAGAAGCCCCGCTTGCGCCGGCGCAGGAGCTCGGACGGGATCAAGGGCGCGGCCGCCTTGCGCAGGAGGATCTTCTTGCGCAGTCCGCGCACCTTGTGCCGGTCGGCCAGCCCGAACGAGAAGTTGGTCACGGCCGGGTCGAGGAACGGGACGCGCGCTTCGAGCGAATGCGCCATCGACGCGCGGTCGGTCTTCACGAGCAGGTCGTCGACGAGGTACGTGCCGAGGTCGACGTCCTGGAGCCGCGCGAGCAGCTCGGCGCCCTCGGTCTCCGCGAAGCGCATGCGCAGGAGGTCGACCGGGTCGAAGCCGGTGCGCCGGCCGGTCAGCTCGGCCCGCGCGTCCGGCGAGAAGATCTCCTTCCAGCCGTGATGCCGCTCGAGCGGAGGCAGGTGGGCCGCGCGCACGAACCGCTTTGCCTTGTAGTCGAAGCTCGCCCTCGCGCTCGACGAGGGCAGCCGCTCGACCACCGGCCGGAGCAGCGGAGCGGTCCAGCCCGCGCGCTCGGCGAGCAGGTCGGCCGCGTACGTGTAGTAGCCGCCGAAGAGCTCGTCCCCGCCCTCGCCCGAGAGCGCGACCTTCACGTCCTCGGCGGCGAGCTGGGCAACGAGGTACGTGGGCAGCGCCGAGGAGTCGGCGAACGGCTCGTCGAACGCCTCGGCGAGAGCTGGCAGAAGCAGCGCTGCGTCGGGCCGGAGGACGAGCTCGCGGTGCTGCGTCCCGTAGCGTTCGGCGACGAGTCGCGCGTCGGCCAGCTCGTCGAAGCTGCGCTCCTCGAATCCGATCGAGAACGTCCGCAGCGGCTCCGAGGCCTCCTCGGCGGCGAGCGCGGCGAGCATGGACGAGTCGACTCCGCCGGACAGGAGCACGCCGACCGGCACGTCGGACACGAGGTGCGCCCGCACCGAGTCGCGCAGGCGCGCCCGCAGCTCCTCGACGAGCTCGGCCTCGTCGTCCCGGCGAACGAGGTCCGCGGAGACCGGAGCCGGCCGCGCGTAGCGTGCGACCTCGCTCCGCCCGTTCTCCCACGTCAGGACGTGCCCGGCCTGAAGCTTGCGCACGTCGCGGAAGATCGTCAGCGGCCCGGGAACGGAGTTGAACGCGAGAAACGCGTCGAGCGCGTCGAGGTCGATCTCACCGCGCGGAAGCGCCCGCAGCTCGGATGCGAACTCGATCTCGCCGGCGGCCTCGCGGTAGTAGAGGGGCTTGATCCCGTAGGGGTCGCGCGCGAGCACGAGCCGCCCGCGCTCCGAGTCCCAGAGTGCGACGGCGAACATCCCGCGCAACCGCTCCGCGAACCGCTCCCCGTGCTCCTCGTACAGGTGCACGAGCACCTCGGTGTCACCCCTCGTGGAGAACCGGTGCCCGGCCCGCTCGAGCTCGAGGCGGAGCTCGCGGTAGTTGTAGAGCTCGCCGTTCTGGACGACCGTGATCCGGCCGTCCTCGTTCGAGATCGGCTGGTCGCCCGTCGCGAGGTCGATGATGGCGAGGCGCCTGGCAGCGAGGCCGACCCGCCCGTCGAGGTACGCGCCGTCCGAGTCCGGCCCGCGCTGGACGAGGGTTGCGCTCATCGCCGCGAGCCTGCCGGGGTCGACGGTGCCGCGGGTGGACGCGATTCCGCAGATCCCGCACATGCGTCACTACTCTAGATCCCGCGGTGGGCAGCTTCGGCGCACACGAAGAGCTTCAGCTCCTGCTGCTGCTCCTGACGGCTCTGGCGCTGCTCCTGCTCGCCGACCCGCTGCGCATCCCGTATCCGATCCTGCTCGTGGTCGGAGGGCTCGCGCTCGGCTTCGCGCCCGGCGTTCCGACGGTCACGTTGCCGCCCGACGTGGTGATCATCGGGATCCTGCCGCCGCTGCTCTACTCGGCGGCCTTCAACACCGGCCTCCGCGAGCTGAAGCGGAATATCCGGGCGATCTCGCTGCTCGCGATCGGGCTCGTGACGGTGACGATGGTCGCCGTCGCGGTCGCTGCCCACTACGTCATGGATCTCTCGTGGTCCGTCAGCTTCGTTCTCGGCGCCGTCGTCTCGCCGACCGACCCGATCGCTGCAACCTCGATCGCGCACCGGCTTGGAGTCCCGCGCCGCGCGATCGCGATCGTCGAGGGCGAGAGCCTCGTCAATGACGGCACCGCGCTCGTTCTCTTCAAGTTCGCCGCCGCGGCGGTCGTCGCAGGCTCGTTCTCGCTGGTCCATGCAACCGGCGACTTCGTCTGGACCGTCCTCGGCGGGATCGCGGTCGGGCTCCTGATCGGATGGGTGATCCGGTTCATCCGCTTCCGCGTCGACAACCCGCCGCTCGAGGTGACGATCGCGTTCATGACCGGCTACATCGCCTTTCTGCCCGCCGCCGCGCTGGGCGTCTCGGGCGTGCTCGCGGTGGTCACGGCCGGCGTGTACATGGGCTGGCACACGCCCGAGCTGACGACCGTCGACACGCGGCTTCAAGGGGAAGGCTTCTGGGCGATCTTCAACTTCCTCCTGAACGCGCTGCTCTTCGGGCTCGTCGGCCTGCAGCTCCGGCCGATCGTCGACCAGCTCCACGGCCTCTCGTGGGAGCAGCTCCTCGGCTACGCCGCGCTGCTCTGGGTCGTCGTCGTCGCCATCAGGTTCGCCTGCGGGTTCCCGATCGCGTACATCCCGCGCTGGCTGTCGGCGGGCCTTCGCGAACGGGATCCGACTCCGCCGTGGCAGTTCATCGCGTTCATCGGCTGGGCCGGGATGCGCGGCGGCGTGACGCTGGCCGCGGCGCTCGCGATCCCACTGGAGACCGATACCGGAGTTCCGTTCCCCGATCGCGCGCTGATCGTTTTCCTCGCCTTCTCGATCGTGCTCTCGACGCTGGTCATCCAGGGGCTCTCACTGCCCGGCGTCGTGCGCCTGTTGAAGCTCGAACGGGACGACGACGTGGACGAGCGAGAGGATGCGAAGGCCAGGATCCACGCGGTCGATGCGGGGCTCGAGCGGCTCGAGGAGCTCGTCGACGAGGAGTGGGTGCGCGACGACACCGCTGAGCGCCTGCGTGGCCTGTACGACTTCCGACGCACTCGCTTCGGCGCGCGACTCGACGGCTCCGACGACGGTGGGGTCGAGGCGCGCTCGCAGGACTACCAGCGGCTGCGCCGCGAGCTGCTCGACGCCGAGCGGAGTGCGGTCGTCGCGCTGCGCAACGAGGGCAAGATCAGCGAGGACGTCATGCAGCGTGTGACCCGCGACCTCGACCTCGAGGAGTCGCGGCTAGACGTGTAGGCGGCGCTTGCGCTGCCGATCTCAGGACGCGCGGGCTTGACCGCGCGTCCGTCGGAAATGACCGGTCGATCCGATCGGATCAGCACTCACGCAGCAAAGAGCTGTCTGAGGACGCGCCAAGCGGTGGCGCCGAGGGTGCGCAGGTAGAGCCGTACCGAGCGGTCGGCGATCCACTCGAGGTCGTGCGCGAGCTTCTCTGCCATCGACGTCTCGTAGCCGCGCCGCACCTGGGCAAAGCCGGTCAGTCCGGGCCGGACCACGAGCCGCTGCCAGTACGCAGGCAGCTCCTCGGCGAGCTCCTCGAAGAAACGCGGGCGGATCGGGCGCGGGCCGACGAGGCTCATGTCGCCTCTGAGCACGTTCCAGAACTGCGGGATCTCGTCGAGCTGCGTCGCGCGCAGCCAGCGGCCGAGCTTCGTCACCTCCGACTCGGTCTGCTCCACGAGCTCCGACCCGAGGTGATGCCCGATTCGCTCCTCCGCGCCGGGCCGCAGCGTCCGAAACTTCGTCATCGTGAACACGCGCCCGCCACGCCCGACGCGCTGGCCGCGGTAGAAGATCGGACGTCCCGAGCTGAGCAGGTTGGCGATCCCGATCGGAACCGTGAGCGGGAGCGAGATCAGCAGGAGGAATGCCGAGAGAGCGACGTCGAGCGTCCGCAGCTCGAGGTCGACGCGCCGCCGGTCCGGTGTCTCCTGGGCGAGGCGCGAGAACCGCTCGGCAAGGGTGTCCCGGCCTTGCATGGTCAGGGTCACAGGGTGGTCATTGTTGCCGATGGAGGGGTGCGCCGGGCGCGGGTGGGAGACAGCGTTTGCTATAAGCGTCACTTATGGACACGCGCCAGCTGGCGGCCTTTTGCGCCGTCGTCGAGCGCAGGAGCTTCTCCGACGCGGCTGAGCGGCTCGGGGTCACGCAGCCTGCGGTCAGCCAGCAGATCCGCTCGCTCGAGCAGCGCCTCGGGCAGCAGCTGCTCGACCGCTCGGGCCGGCGCGTGGAGCCGACCGAGGCGGGGAACCGGCTCTACCGGAGCGCCCAGCGCATGCTCGCGCTCGAGCGGCAGCTGCTCGACGAGGTCGCCGGCGACGCCGAGGGGCCGCTGCGCGGGCAGCTCGCCATGGGCGCCTCGACCGGACCGGGCGGCACCGTCGTCCCCGTGCTCCTCTGCGAGTTCGCCGAGGCGAACCCCGAGACCACGGTCGACCTCACGATCTCGGACACGCAGACGATCGTCGAGCAGGTCGCGCGCCGCGAGCTCGAGCTCGGCGTCGTCGGGGCGACCCCGCGCAACCGGGCGGTCGCGTACGAGCCGTTCTTTCGCGACGAGGTGATCCTCGTCTGCCCGCCGGACCACCGGTTTGCCGGCAAGACGATCGCGCTCGACGAGCTGCGCGACGAGGGCCTGATCGCGATGCAGGAGGGTGCAGGCGTGCGGCAGGTGATCGACGACGAGCTGCGCGACGCGGGGACGCGGCTCGCGGATCTCGGCGTACGGCTGGAGCTCGGGCTCCAGGAGTCGGTGAAGAGTGCCGTCGAGGCCGGGCACGGCGTGACGTTCATCTCGCGGACGGCCGTCGTGCGTGAGCTCGAGACAGGGACGCTCGCCGAGGCGCGGGTGCGCGGCCTCGAGCCGTCGCGTGAGATCTCGCTCGTGCGTGCGGCAGGCCGCGTGTCGACCCGCGTGGCCGACGCATTCGTCGAGTTCGCGCGCGAGCGGCTGTGATCGTCCGCTGGGGCCTCGGCGAGCTCGAAGGTGTGCTCGCGGAGCTCGGCGCCGCTCGTCCGTTCCTCGTCGCGAGCCCGCGCTGGGATCCGCCCGTGGAGGTGGCCGGCGAGTGGCGTGAGGTGCCGTCCGACCGGATCGCGGACGCCGTCGACTTGGCCGACGCCTCCGACAGTGTCCTGGCGATCGGCGGCGGCAGCGCGATCGACCTTGCGAAGGCGATCTCGGCCGAGACGGGCCTCCCGCTCGTCTCGGTGCCCACGACCTATTCGGGCGCCGAGTGGACGCCGAGCTTCGGGATCCGCGAGCCCGGCCGGCGCATGAGAGGCGGTGGCTCGGGCGCGAGGCTCGCCGGGATCGTCTACGACCCGGAGCTCACGCTCGGCCTGCCGCGGCCGGAGACCGTCGGAACCGCGATGAACGCGCTCGACCACGCCGCCGAGGCGCTCTACGTGAAGGGCCGGAACGAGGAAGGCGACCGGGAGGCGCTGGCCGGCGCGAGCCTGATCGGCGAATGGCTCCCGCGGGTCGTCGAGGCGCCGGACCACCTCGAGGCCCGGCGCGGGCTGCTCGAGGGCGCGATGCATGCAGGCGCTGCACTCGCCGCGGCGGGGCTCGGCCTCGCACACGCGATGGCGCAGGCGCTCGGCGGACGCTTTGGCCTCCCGCACGGCGCGATGAACGCGATCACGCTCCCACCGGCGCTTCGCTTCAACGAGCCGGTCGCAGGCACCGAGATCGCACGTTTCGGCGATGCGCTGGGCACCGCCGACCCGGTCGCCCGCGTGCAGGAGCTCGCCCTGCTGGGCGGGTACGAGCGCCTCCGCGACCAGGGCGTGCCCGAGAACGAGCTCGCCGAGGTCGCGGAGGCCGCCGCAGGCCGGCCGGGCGCGCGGGCGAACCCGCGCCCGGCAACGCCTTCCCAGATCTCAGACCTGCTGCGGTCCGTCTACTAGAACGGGCCTGCGCCTTCCCACCAGCTGGTTTTCACACCCATGCTGCTCCCCTCTCTTCGAGTACAGCCCCCGGCTTGTCTGACTGCTCCACACCAGCAGGAGGCTGCTCGTCTTCCTCGTGCGAGAGGATGCTCACACGCAGTCCTGAAGAGTCCCTGAAAGCCTCCGCGTTACGATCACCCCCGCGGCAGGAGGTACGGCTTGGAGTACCGGGTGCTCGGCCCGATCGAGGTAGTGCAGGATGGCCCGCCGCTCTCGGTCCAGGGCAAGAAGCCGCGTGCCCTCTTGGCGCTGCTGCTCATGCGGCGGAACGAGCCGGTTCCGACCGAGCTCCTGATCGAAGACCTCTGGGGCGACCAGGCGCCGGCCACAGCAGCGAACACGCTCCAGGTCTACGTCTCGCAGCTGCGGAAGATCGTGAACGACCGCGTGTCGAGGGAGGGCTCCGCGTACCGGCTGCGCGTCGATCCGGACGAGCTCGATGCGGAACGCTTCGAACGGCTCGCCGAAGAGGGAGACGCTGCGCTGCGCGGGCGCTCGTTCCGTGAGGCCGCCGACCTGCTCGCCGAGGGGCTCTCCCTCTGGCGCGGGCCCGCTCTTGCCGACCTGCGCTACGAGTCGTTCGCCCAGGGCGCGATCGCGCGGCTCGAGGAGCTGAGACTCGTCGCGAACGAGAACCGGATCGAGGCCGACCTCGGGCTCGGCCGCCATGACCAGGTGATCGGCGAGCTCGAGGCGCTGATCGCCGAGCACCCGGCGCGCGAGCGGCTGCGGAGCCTGCACATGCTCGCGCTCTACCGGGCAGGACGCCAGGCCGATGCGCTCGATGCCTACCAGGCGGCACGCCAGACGCTTCTCGACGACCTCGGCCTCGAGCCTGGGCCCGAGCTGCGCGAGCTCGAGCAGGCGATCCTCCGCCAGGACGAGACGCTGTCGCGCCGGCCGCTACCGCAGAGCAATGTCCCGGTGCCCGCCAGCACGCTCGTCGGCCGCAGGCGCGAGCTCGACCAGGTGACGAGTGCGCTGCGCGGCCCGACGCGGGTGCTGACGCTGACCGGGCCAGGCGGCTCGGGGAAGACGAGGCTCGCGATCGAGGCGGCGAACGTGCTCGCGGACGAGCTTGCGGACGGCGCTTTCTTCGTCGCGCTGGACGCGATCCGCGACCCGGCGCTGCTCCTGCCGGCGATCGCGGAGGCGGTCGCGGTGAAGGAGAGCGGCGACCGCTCGCTCCGGGAGAGCCTCGCCGAGCGCCTGGCCGGGCGCCAGGCGCTGCTCGTGATCGACAACTTCGAGCAGCTCGTGGAGGCGGCGCCGGTGCTGTCCGAGGTGCTGGAGGCCGCGCCGGGACTCTCGTTCCTCGTCACGAGCCGCTCCGCGCTGCGGGTATCCGGCGAGCAGGAGTACCCGCTCGACCCGCTCGACCTCGAGGACGCGGTTGCCCTCTTCGTCGAGCGAGCCAGGAGAGCCGACCCGCGCTTCGCGCTGACGGACGAGAACGCGGCCGCGGTCGAGGAGATCTGCGGACGCCTCGACGGGCTGCCGCTCGCCGTCGAGCTCGCTGCGGCGCGCACGAAGCTCCTGCCGCCCGACGCGATGCTCGCGCTGCTCGACGAGCGGCTCGACCTGCTCAGCCGCGGCGCGCGCGACCTCCCGGAGCGGCACCGGGCGCTCCGCGACACGGTCGCCTGGAGCTACGACCTGCTTGGGCCGGACGAGAAGACGCTCTTCGCGCAGCTGTCCGTCTTCGGCGGCGGCTTCACCCTCGAGTCAGCCGTCGCCGTGTGCGACGCGTCGCTCGACGGCGTGGCGACGCTGCTCGACGACAGCCTGCTCGAGCGTGACGGCCCGCGGTTCAAGATGCTGGAGACGATCCGCGAGTACGCGCTCGAGCAACTGGCAGCCGAGCAGGAGCCCGACGACGTCAGGCGCCGCCACGCGGAGCACTTTCTCAAGCTCGCCGAGTCGGACCCCGTGCCCGAGCAGGCCGCCTGGCTCGCGCGGATGGACGCAGAGCGCGACAACTTTCGCGAGGCGCTCTCGTGGTCGCTCGACACGCGTGAGGCGAGCCTCGGCCTGCGGCTGGCGGCCGCGCTCTGGGAGTTCTGGTGGGTGCGCGGCTATCTCGCCGAGGGACGCGGCTGGCTCGGCGAGGCGCTGCTCCGCGGCCGGTCGGCGGCGCCGGAGCTTCGCGCCCGCGCCTTGCACGCGTCCGGGAGCCTCGCCACCCGCCAGGGCGACTACGAGTCCGCCGGCGCCCTGTTCGAGGAGAGCCTCGCGATCTGCGGAGGAGCTGGGCGACGCTGCCGGGACGGCGCGCTCGCTGCTCTCGATCGGCACGGTCGCAGCGGAGCAGGGCGACCAGGAGCGCGCGATCGAGCTCTCGGAGCGTGCGGCCGAGCTCTACGACGAGTCCGGGGACCAGCGGGGTCACGCGCTCGCGATCAGCAACCTCGGCGGGATCGCCCTCGAGCGCGGCGAGTACGCGAAGGCGGCGTCGCTGAGCGAGCAGGCCTACGGGCTCTTCGAGACCCTCGAGGACAGCGAGGGCATGGCCTTCGCGCTCGTCAACCAGGGGTTCGCGGCGCTCTCGCAGACGCAGCACGACCGGGCGATCGAGCTCCTCCGGGAGGCACTTCGCAGGCTCGCCGAGCTCGAGTTCAGGGACGTGATCGGCTACTGCTTCGAAGGGCTCGCCGCCGTGCTCGCGTTCACGGAGCATCCGGAGGAGGCGGCGCGGCTGCTGGGCGCCGCGGAGGCGCTGCGCGAGAGCCTTGGCGTCGGGCTTGCGCCGGCGGAGCAGACGACCCACGACGAGACGGTCGAGGCGGTGCGCGGCGCGCTGACCGAGGCCCGGTTCGGCGGGACCTGGCGCGAGGGCCGCGAGATGCCGCTCGACGACGCGATCGCCTACGCGCTCGAAGGAGAGACCGCGCACATCCCGCGCTAGTCTCTGGATAAGCATCACTTATGCCTGCGATTAGCATTTGGCTGGTATAGTCGGCGTGTGCCCGCGCCGCTCGAATTCGACGTGCTCGTGGTCGGCAGCGGCGCTTCCGGCCTCGCCGCCGCAGTCTCGGCCGAGCGGGCCGGCGCGCGCGTCGGGCTCGTCGCCAAGGACGCGGTCCAGTCCTGCAACTCGGCGAAGGCGCAGGGCGGCATCCAGGCCGCGTTCGGCGACGATGACTCTCCCGAGCAGCACGCCGAGGACGTCTGGAAGAGCTCACACGAGACGGCCGACCGCCGCCTCGTCGAGGTACTGACCGGCGAAGCGCCGAGCGCGATCCACTGGCTCGAGGAGCTCGGTGTCGGGTTCACTCGCGAGAACGGCGGCTACCGGCTCGCTCGCTGCGGCGGATCCTCCCGGAAGCGGCTGCTCCAGGTCGGCGACCGGACCGGCCACGCGATCACGAAGGCGATGCGCGACTACGTCGAAGGGTCGTCCGTGCAGTCGTTCCCGAAGTCTCCACTGACGGGGCTCGAGCGTCGCGAGCAGGGCTGGCGCGCGACCTGCGGCGAGCACGTGATCGACGCGGGCGCCGTAGTCCTGGCCGCCGGCGGCCGTTGCTACCGGATCGCCGAGGAGCGAGGAGAGCTGACGACGAACCATCCCGGAGCCACCGGCGAGGTGACGAAGATCGCCGTCGACCTCGGCGCCGACCTCCGCGACTACGACGCGCTCCAGTACCACCCGAACGGGGGCGCCTGGCCGCCGCCGATGCAGGGCTACTCGATTCCCGAGACGACGCGCGCGTACGGCGCCGTCCTGCTCAACGCCGACCGAGAGGAGTTCACCGACTCGCTCGGCCCGCGCGACGAGGTCTCGCAGGCGATCGTCGACGAGGTCGCCGCGGGGCGGGGCGTGGAGACGCCCGACGGGCGGCCCGCGGTCTACCTCGACACGACCCGGATCGCCGAGGACGACGCGAACGTCTCGCTCCCGTACATGCTCCGCCGGTACCGTGCCGGCGGCATCGACCCGCTCGCGGATCCGCTCCTGACCTATCCAGTCCTCCACTACCAGAACGGCGGGCTCGTCATCGACGAGCAGTCCGAGACGACCGTCGAGGGCCTGTACGCGTGCGGCGAGATCGCCGGTGGGACGCACGGGCGGAACCGGATGATGGGCAACTCGCTGCTCGAGTGCACGGTCTTCGGCCGGCGCGCGGGCAAGGCGGCCGCGGAGAAGGCGGCATGAGCGCGCGTCGCGACCGATCTCCGCCAGGCGGTCGAGGACGCGGCCGCGCACCTCTACGTCTGGGCGCTGAAGGACATCCCGCAGGACCTGCGCGACGCACTTGCGGACGCGAGGGACCGGGAGACGTCCGTTCCCGGCCGGCGCGTGCTGGAGACGATCGTCAAGAACGTCGAGGTCGCCGAGACGGAGAACAACATCGTCTGCCAGGACACGGGGATCGCCGTCTACACGTGCCGCGTCGGCGAGCACTTCCCGCTGCATCCGAGCCGGATCTACGAGGCGCTGAAGATCGGCACCGAGCGCGCGACCGTCGACACGCCGTTGCGCTCGAACGCCGTTCATACGCTGACGCGCGAGAACACCGGGCCGAACACGGGCTACCGGTTGCCGATCGTCCACTGGGAGTTCGTGCCCGACTGGGACGGGCTCGACGTGAAGTGCATCCCGAAGGGCTCGGGCTCGGAGAACATGAGCTTCCTGAAGATGTGCGTCCCCGCCGACGGGGTGAAGGGGATCAAGCAGTTCGTCCTCGAGTCGATCGTCGGCGCCGGTGGCAAGCCGTGCCCGCCGGGGATCGTGGGCGTGGGGATCGGCGGCTCGGCGGACTACGCGATGTACCTTGCGAAGGAGGCGATCGGGCGGCCGGTCGGGACGACGAACGCGGATCCCGAGGTCGCGAAGCTCGAGCGCGAGCTCTATGACCTGCTCAACGAGACCGGCGTGGGGCCGATGGGCCTCGGCGGCGACGTGACCGTCCTCTCCTGCCACGTCGAGCACGCGGACACGCACATGACGCTCAACCCGGTGGCGGTCAACTACCAGTGCTGGGCGGCGCGTCGGGCGAGCGCCCACATCGCCCCGGATGGCTATATCGACTTCGACCGGGAATTCTGAAATGCAGGTGCTGTCACATAAAGCCGTGTCCCGGGACCTGGTCCCGAGACATGTCGGATCGAGCCGTGCCCCGGGACCAGGTCCCAGGGCGTGGCCGGAGGGGCCGTGGCTGAGCACAGGCTGACGTTCCCGGCGAGCGAGGAGGACATCCGCAAGCTCCACGCGGGCGACCTGGTCACGGTCGACGGCCACATCCTCGGGATCCGCGACCGCACGCAGATCCGGATCTTCGACCAGGGCGTCGAGCCGCCCATCGACCTGAACGGCGCATTCCTGCTGCACACGGCGCCGAACGTGCGCAAGCTCGGCCCCGGGAAGTACGAGCCCATGTGCGTCGGCACGACGACGAGCGCCCGCATGGTGCGCTTCACCGAGCCGCTGGGCCGTGACCACGGCGTGCGCGCGATCGCCGGCAAGGGCGGCCTCCCGGACGAGGCGATCGAGCCGATGGCGCGCTACGGGATGGTCTACTTCGCGCTCGTCGGCGGCGCCGCTGCGCTCGAGACGACCCAGATCGAGGAGATCGAGGAGGTCTACTGGGAAGAGCTCATGCCCGAATGCCTCTGGAAGTTCCGAGTCAAGGACTTCGGCCCGCTCTGGGTCGGCATCGACTCGCACGGCAACTCGATGTACCACGACGTTCAGACAGAAGCCACGAAGCGACTGGAGGGAATCCTTGCTGGACTTTGAGCCACGTTCAGGCGGCCTGACGCACGTCCTCGACAAGGGCCTCGGCCCGCGCGCCTGGGAGGACGTCCTCGAGACCTCCGGCGTCTATATCGACGTCGTCAAGCTCGGCTGGGGCACCGCGTACGTCACGCCGAACCTGCGCCGCAAGCTCGAGGTGCTCAGCGGCAAGCCGGTCGTCATCGGCGGCACGTTCTTCGAGGTCGTGTACGTGAAGGACAAGGTCGACGAGTACAAGCGGTGGCTCTCCGACCTCGGGCTCACGCACGTCGAGATCTCCGACGGCACGGTCGCGATCCCGCGCGAGGAGAAGCTCGAGTTGATCGCCGACCTCGCACGCGACTTCACCGTCCTGTCCGAGGTCGGCTCGAAGGACTCCGAGGTCAACTTCGCGCCCTACCTCTGGGTGCAGTGGATCAAGGAAGAGCTCGAGGCCGGCGCCTGGAAGGTGATCACGGAGTCTCGCGAGAGTGGGACCGCTGGCATCTTCCGGCCCTCCGGCGAGATGCGCACGGGCCTGATCGACGAGATCGTGAACGAGATCGCGGTCGCCGATCTCATCTTCGAGGCTCCGACGAAGGCCTCGCAGGCCTGGTTCGTGAAGGAGTTCGGCCCGACCGTGAACCTCGGGAACATCCCGCCGGACGAGGTGATCCCGCTCGAGACGCTTCGCCTCGGCCTCCGTGGCGACACGCTGAAGGAGGTGCTGCTCCCTGACGAGCGCGCCCGCACTTCCTGACGTCGACTTCGAGATCAAGACCGCGGAGGAGCTCCTCCAGTGGGTCTACTCGGAATACGGCGACCGGCTCTGCCTCACGTGCTCGTGGCAGAAGCAGTCGTCGGTGCTCGTGCACATGGTCTCCGAGCTCGGCCTCGACCTGCCCGTGATCGAGCTCGACACGCAGCTCTTCTTCCGCGAGACCTACGAGACCCGCGATCGCCTCGTGCAGCGCTACGGGCTGAACCTGATCTCGACGCCGATGCTCACGGTCGCCGAGCAGCACCGGCAGGAGGGCCCGAACCTCTGGGAGCGCGACCCCGATCGCTGCTGTCACATCCGCAAGGTCGAGCCGTTGCTGTCCGCGCTCGAGCCGTACGACGCGTGGATCTCCGGGATCCGCCGCGACCAGTCGCCGAGCCGTGCCGAGACGCCGAAGCTCCAGTGGTCGGAGCGCTACGGCGTCTGGAAGGTGCATCCGCTCGCGGACTGGGACGAGAAGCGCGTCTGGGCGTACATCACGGTGAACGAGATTCCCTACAACCCGCTGCACGAGGCGGGCTACCGCTCGATCGGCTGCATTCCCTGCACCCGGCCGATCTCAGCCGACGAGGAGGAGCGGGCAGGCCGCTGGGCCGGTTCGGACAAGCTCGAGTGCGGGATCCATGAAGAGACACCACTGAAGGAGGCAGATGAGCGAGCACATCTACGCGCATGAGCACCCGGAGTCAGAACGCGTGCGGGCCGGTGGCTTCACGCTCTGGTTCACGGGGCTTTCCGGATCAGGCAAGTCGACAATCGCCCACCTGGTCGGTCCCGAGCTCGACCGGCGCGGGCTCGTCGTCGAGTACCTGGACGGCGACAACGTCCGGACGCACCTCTCGAAAGGACTCGGCTTCTCGAAGGAGGACCGGGACACGCACATCGAGCGCCTCGGCTGGGTCGCTTCGAGGCTGACGCGCCAGGGAGGCGCTGTGATCACCGCGGCCATCTCTCCGTACGAGGAGACGCGGCGCATGGCTCGGGAGATGATCGAGGAGGTCGGGACGTTCGTCGAGGTGTACGTCAAGGCTTCCGTCGACGAGTGCGCCAAGCGCGACGTCAAGGGGCTCTACGAAAAGGCGTTCAAGGGTGAGATCAAGGAGTTCACGGGCGTCTCCGACCCCTACGAGGAGCCGTCCGACCCGGAGATCGTCCTCGATACCGAGGCGCACAGCGCAGAGGACAGCGCGGCATTGGTCGTCGCGGAGCTGGAGCGGCTCGGTCTGCTCCCGGTCGAGGTCGCGGCGTGACGGGAGAGACTTTGCAACACAGTGTTACTAAGTCATTGATCGCGCCCCATGGTGGGTCGCTCGTCGATCGCACCGGCGAACGGCCGGACGATCTCGACGCGCTGGAGACCCTGACGCTGACCCCGCGCGAGGTGGCCGACCTGGACATGCTCGCCTCGGGGGCGCTCTCGCCACTCGAGGGGTTCATGGGCCACGAGGACTACGCGCGCGTCGTCGAGGACATGCACCTCGTGAACGGGCTCGCCTGGGCGCTCCCGGTCTGCCTCGCCGTCGAAGCCGCGCCCGAAGGAGACCGCGTCGCGCTCGCCGACGGGGACGGGAGGCCGCTGGCCGTCCTCGAGGTCGAGGAGGCCTTCGAGTACGACAAGGAGCGCGAGGCCGAGCGCTGCTTCAGGACGACCGACGAGGCGCATCCCGGAGTCGCCCGCCTCTACGGGCAGCACCCGCTCTACCTCGCCGGCAAGGTCACGGTCTTCGAGCGCCCGGAGCCGCCGTTCCCCGAGTTGGCCCTCGATCCCGCGGACGCCCGCAAGGCCTTCGAGGAGCGAGGCTGGCGCCGCGTCGTCGGCTTCCAGACCCGCAACCCGATCCACCGCGCGCACGAGTACCTGACGAAAGGCGCGCTCGAGACCGTCGACGGCCTGCTCATCCATCCGCTCGTCGGCGAGACGAAATCCGACGACGTGCCCGCCGCGACCCGCGTCGAGTGCTACCGCGTCCTCGTCGACAACTACTACCCGGCCGACCGCGTGATCGTCTCCGCGTTCCCCGCAGCGATGCGCTACGCGGGCCCGCGCGAGGCGATCTGGCACGCGATCTGCCGCAAGAACTTCGGCTGCTCGCACTTCATCGTCGGCCGCGACCACGCAGGTGTCGGCGACTACTACGGCACGTACGACGCGCAGCTGATCTTCGACGAGTTCGAGCCGCACGAGCTCGGACATCGAGCCGATGTTCTTCGAGCACGCGTTCTGGTGCAACGCCTGCGGCTCGATGGCGACGCCGAAGACGTGTCCACACGGCGGCGACGACCACGTGTTCCTGTCCGGGACGAAGGTGCGCGAGCTGCTCGCGGCCGGGGAGCTGCCGCCGGTCGAGTTCTCTCGCCCCGAGGTTGCCGAGGTTCTCATCGACGCGTATCGATGACCTGGCAGTTCACGCTCACGGGCCTGCTGATCGGGTCGCTCGTGGGCCTGACGGGAATGGGCGGCGGCTCCCTGATGACGCCGATCCTGATCCTCTTCTTCGGCTTCCAGCCGACGCTGGCGGTCGGCACGGACATCCTGCACGGCGCGGTCTTCAAGTCCTTCGGCGCCGTCCGGCACCGCAAGCTCGGGACCGTGCACGCGCGGATCACGTTCTGGATGTTCCTCGGCTCCGCGCCGATGTCGCTCGTCGGGGTCGAGCTCGCGAATTGGATCGAGAACCAGTACGGGGACGGTGTGGGCGACGCCATGGCGAAGGTGATCGGCGCCGCGCTCATCCTCGGCGGGCTCGGCTTCCTCGCGAAGACGTTCATCAAACGGGGAGTCCAGCCCTCGGACGCGCCGTTCCTGCTCACGAATCGTGACCGCGTGATCTGCGTCGCCCTCGGCGCGAGCGGCGGGTTCCTCGTCGGCCTCACGTCGGTCGGCAGCGGCACCTTCTTCGGGCTCGTGATGCTGCTCGTGTTTCCGCTGACCGCGGCGAAGATCGTCGGGACGGACATCTTCCACGCGGCCGCGCTGCTCTGGGTTGCGGGCATCAGCTACCTCGTGCACGGGAACGTCGACCTCGGCGCGATGGCTTGGCTCCTGCTCGGCTCGATTCCCGGCGTGCTGTTCGCGAGCAAGCTGACCGTACGCGTTCCGGACGGCGCGCTCCGGGTCGGGCTCGGCACCGTGCTCCTCGCGAGCGGCGTCCGGCTGATCGAGTTCCCTCACTACACGATCCTCGTTCCCGTGATCCTCGTGCTGGGCGCTGTCGCAGCCGGGCTCACCGAGTTCCGGCGACTGAACGCTCGCGCGGTCGCCGAAGCCTAGGGAACCACGGTCGACGAGTCGTCGCGCCAGCTGCCGCCGGCCTGCTCGGCGAGGTCGGCGAACGTCGTCCGCTCGAGGATCTCGATCGTCGCGTCGCGCACCTCGCTCCACGTCTCCCGCAACGAGTCGGCCACGAACTTCGGCGCGCCGTCCGGGCTCCGCCGCGTCGCATACCCGATCGGGGCGAGCTGCCCCTGGAAGAGGCGGACGACCCGCTCGAGCGTGATCTCGTCGGGCGGCTTGTTCAGCCGGTAGCCGCCGGAGGGCCCGCGCTCGGAACGGATGAGCCCCGCCGAGCGCATGACGGGCATCACCTGCTCGAGCACGGACTGGGGCGCTCCGGTCCGCTGCGCGAGCTCCTCGAGCTTCATCGAGCCCTCGCCGTCGAGCGCGAGGGCGAGAAGGGCCCGCGTCGCGTAGTCGGTTCGGCGGGAGATCCACATGTCCGGATTGTCGCGTGTTTGACGCCGGCGGGAGCGAACCTTAGACTGACTTCTCGACTTTCTCTACATAAACAGTAAAGAATATCGATAAATAAGGGGGATTGATGGTTCGGATTAGCACTATCGGAGTTGTCCTGGCGGTTCTCGTCGCGGCCGCGGTTGCGAGCGTCACCTCGAACGACGCGTCTGCGCGCCCGTCCGGAGGCTCGATCAGCCTCGTCGCGTACTCGACCCCGCGCGATGCCTACTCGCAACTGATCCCGGCTTTCCAGCGCACTCCGGCCGGACAGGGCACCACGTTCCAGCAGAGCTACGGAGCCTCCGGCGAGCAGGCGCGTGCGGTGATCGCCGGGCTCAAGGCCGACGTCGTGGAGTTCTCGCTGGAGCCGGACATGACCTCGCTCGTCAAGGCGGGCCTGGTCGCGAAGTCATGGAAGAAGGAACCGTTCAGGGGGATCGTCACGCGCTCAGTCGTCGTCTTCGTCGTCCGCAAGGGCAACCCGAAGCACATCCGCACCTGGAACGACCTGGTCAAGCCCGGCGTCGACGTCCTCGTGCCGAACGTCCAGACGTCCGGCGGCGCCAAGTGGGACGTGATGGCGGCTTACGGCGCGCAGCGCAAGCTCGGTAAGTCGCACGCGCAGTCGGTCAAGTACCTGAGCAAGCTCTACGACCACGTCGTCTCGCAGGACAAGAGCGCGCGCGAGGCGCTGCAGACCTTCCTCGCCGGCCGCGGCGACGTCCTCCTCTCGTACGAGAACGAGGCGATCTTCGCCCAGAAGCACGACCAGCCCATCGACTTCGTGATGCCGAAGTCGACGATCCAGATCGCGAACCCGATCGCCGTCGTCAAGACGAGCACCAACAAGACCACCGCCCGGGCCTTCGTGAACTTCCTCCGCACGAAGCCTGCCCAGGTGATCTTCGCCCAGAACGGCTATCGACCGGTGGTTCGCAGCGCAGCCAAGGGGTTCAGCTTCCCCTATCCACCGGGCGTGTTCTCGATCCAGTGGCTCGGCGGCTGGGCCAAGGTCGACAAGCAGTTCTTCGACTCCCGGAACGGGATCGTGACGAAGATCCAGCGCCGGAACGGAGGCTGAGCTGAGCTCACGGGCCGAGAGCCTTCCGCGTCAGGCCGCGGTCCCGAGCCCGGGACCGTGGCTCGGCGTCTCGTTCGTGACGGCGTACCTGAGCCTGATCGTCCTCCTCCCGCTCGCCGCGCTCGTCTGGCAGGCGGGCAAGGCGGGGCGGACCGGCTTCTGGGACGCCGTCACCGACCCGCAGGCCGTGGCCGCTCTGAAGCTGACGCTCGTCGTCTCGCTCGGGGTCTGCGTGATCAACGCGGTGATGGGGACGATCGTCGCCTGGCTCCTCGTCCGCGACCGCTTCTGGGGCCAGAGCGCGGTGAACGCGATCATCGACCTCCCGTTCGCGCTGCCGACGATCGTCGCCGGGCTGACGCTGCTCGCGCTCTACGGGCCGAAGGGCCCGGTGGGGATCGACATCGCCTTCAGCCGCGCGGCCGTGCTCGTCGCGCTCCTGTTCGTGACGCTGCCGTTCGTGATCCGCACCGTGCAGCCGGTGCTGCTCGAGCTCGATCGCGAGATGGAGGAGGCGGCCGCCTCGCTCGGCGCGGGGCCGTTCACGACGTTCCGCCACATCGTCTTCCCGAACCTGTTCCCGGCGATCCTGTCCGGCGTTGCCCTCGCCTTCGCCCGCGCGGTCGGCGAGTTCGGGTCGATCGTCCTCATCTCGGGCAATCTGCCCTACAAGACCGAGGTCGCGTCCGTCTTCATCTTCGGGCGGATCGAGAGCGGCGACGCGCCCAGTGCGGCTGCGGTCTCGGTCGTGATCCTCGCGATCTCGTTCGCGGTACTGCTCGGAATCGGCGCATCTGCGACGGTGGACGACGAGGCACGACCGTGTCTAGGTGGCTGCTCCGCCTCCTCGGGCTGTCCTACGTCGGGGCCCTGCTCGCTGCTCCGGTCGGGCTCGTCGTCTGGCGGACGTTCGAGCACGGCTTCGGGCCGGCCTGGGACGCGGTCACGACGCCCGCCGCCAAGCACGCCCTCTACCTCACGCTCCTGATCGCCGCGATCGCGGTGCCGGCGAACACGATCTTCGGCGTCGTCTGCGCGCTCGCGATCGTCCGCTACCGCTTCCGCGGCAAGGGGATCGTGAACGCCCTCGTCGACCTGCCGCTCGCGCTGTCGCCGGTCGTCGTCGGCCTCGCGTACTTCCTCCTGTACAGCCGCACCGGCTGGTTCGGCGGCTGGCTGACGGGCCACGGGATCCAGGTCGTGTTCGCGCTGCCGGCGATGGTGCTGGTGACGATCTTCGTCTCGCTGCCCTTCGTCGTCCGCGAGGTCGTGCCCGTCCTGCGCGAGATCGGGACCGAGCAGGAGCAGGCCGCGGCCACGCTCGGCGCGTCGCCGGTCCAGACGTTCCGGAAGGTGACGCTGCCCGCGATCCGCTGGGCCGTCGCGTACGGCGTCGTCCTGACGACGGCGCGGGCGCTCGGCGAGTTCGGCGCCGTCAGCGTCGTCTCGGGCCACATCGTCGGCAAGACCGAGACGATGACGCTGCACGTCGAGGAGAGCTACCAGGCCTTCGACTACACGGGCGCCTATGCGGCCTCGTTCGTACTCGCGCTGATCGCGATCTCGACCCTCGTCCTGATGAGCCTGTTCAAGCCCAAAGAGGAGACGCGCTGATGGCCATCGTCGCCAAATCGCTCACGAAGCGCTTCGGGTCGTTCACGGCGCTCGACGACGCCTCGATCGAAGTGCCAGCGGGCTCTCTGACCGCGCTGCTCGGCCCGAGCGGAAGCGGGAAGTCGACGCTCCTGCGCGTGATCGCGGGGCTCGAGCGGCCCGAGTCGGGCACGGTCGAGCTGGACGGCGTCGACGTCACGAAACGGCCGCCGCAGAAGCGCGGGGTCGGCTTCGTCTTCCAGCACTACGCCGCGTTCAAGCACATGACCGTTCGCGACAACGTCGCGTTCGGGCTCAGGGTGCGCAGGCGGCCGCGGGCGGAGGTCCGCAAGCGCGTCGACGAGCTGCTCGAGCTCGTCCAGATCGCGGGCTGGGCGGACAACTACCCGGCGCAGCTCTCGGGGGGCCAGAGGCAGCGCATGGGCCTCGCCCGGGCGCTCGCCGTAGAGCCGGCGGTGCTCCTGCTCGACGAGCCGTTCGGCGCGCTCGACGCACGTGTCCGCAAGGACCTGCGCGCCTGGCTCCGCCGCCTGCACGACGAGATGCACGTGACGACGATCTTCGTCACGCACGACCAGGAGGAGGCGATGGAGATCGCCGACCAGATCGTGCTCATGAACCGCGGCCGGATCGAGCAGGTCGGCGGTCCGCGGGACCTCTACGAGGAGCCGGCGAACGAGTTCGTGATGAGCTTCGTCGGGCCCGTGAACCGCTTCGGGGAGTCCTTCGTGCGCCCGCACGACCTCGAGCTCCGGATCGAGCCGAACGGCGAGACGGCGGCCGGCACGATCGAGCGCGTCGTCCATCTCGGCTTCGAGGTGCGCGTCGAGCTCGTGCTCGAGGACGGACGAGACCTGTGGGCGCAGGTCACGCGCGGCGAGGCCGAGCAGCTGGAGCTCGCACCGGGCGGGAAGGTGTTCGTCCGCCCGCGCAGGACCAAGGTATTTCAGACTACGTAGCTCCTCATGTCGTCCCGGCTTCGCTCCGCCCGCAACGCGACCCTGCGCACGCTCGACCGCATGTCGCTGCTCGCGCCGGTCTATCGCGCCTACGAGCGCGCGCGGTCCGTGCGTGGCTCGGAGGACGGCGAGGTCGACGCGGGCGGGCTTCCCGTCCCGCCGTCCCGGTTGCGCGTCGAGGTCGCGGGGACGCCCGGGCTCGAGTGGTTCCTCGAGAGCGGGAAGCAGCAGGCCGACATCATCCGCTCCGCGGCCGAGCGGAACGGCGCGCCGCTCGAGGCGACCGGGCGGATGCTCGACTTCGGCTGCGGCTGCGGGCGCGTCCTACGGCACTGGGCCGGGCTCGATGGGCCTGCGATCCACGGCAGCGATTACAACCAGCGGCTCGTCGGCTGGTGCGCGGCGAACCTCTCGTTCGTGACGGCGTCCGTCAACGAGCTCGCGCCGCCGCTTCGCTATGAGGATGGGCAGTTCGGCCTCGTCTACGCGATCTCGGTCTTCACGCACCTGCCGCACGATCTCGAGCGCGCCTGGATCGACGAGCTGAGCCGGATCACCGCTCCCGGCGGCCTGCTCCTCCTGACCACGCACGGGGACTCGTACGCCGACCGGCTCGACGCCGGCGAACGAGCGCAGTACGACTCCGGCGACCCCGTTGTCCGCTGGCCGGGCGTCGCCGGCTCGAACCTGTGCACGACCTTCCATCCGGAGGCGTACATCCGCGCTCGCTTCGCGCCCGACCTCGAGCTGCTCGAGCACACGCCCGACGGCGGCACCGTCGGCAGCCGTCAGCAGGATCTCGTCGTCTTCAGGAAGCCAGCGCCAGGAAAGGCAGCTCGGTCGTGAGCTCGAGCGGGCCTACCGCCGGCAGCCAGTCCTTCCGGCACGTCGTCCACTGCAACGCGGCGGACTCCCGGCGCATGAGCCAGTTGTCGAAGACCGAGTCCTGAGCGTCCTGCACGAGCGCAGCGCGGATCGACGACCATGCGTCGCCGAGCGAGAACGCCCCTAAGGGCGCCGTCGGGCTCAGCGCACGCACGCGGAGGACGCCGTCGCGGGTCTTCACCTTCGCCCAGCCGCGGCCGGAGATCCTGAAGACCGGGGCGGGCGCCAGGCCGTCGATCGCCACTCCGCGGCTGCGGTGCCCGAGCCAGGCCGGAGCGGGCCTGACCTGGACGAGTCGAGCGGGGGTCGACGCGTAGCTCTCGCGGTAGCTGGAGATCGCCTTCCCCGCGGGAGCCTTCACCCGGAAGTTGCGCTCGATCCGCGCCTGCCGGAGCTCGTCGGAGATCACGCCGCGCGCGATCGCGGTCGAGGCGCCTGCGCGGGCCAACGCGGCCCGGTAGGCAGCGCCGCTGCCGCCGAAGCGGTAGCGGATGATCGCGCGCTGGGCGTCCTTCAAGTCCTGGGGCTTGACCGGCACCGCGCTCTTCAGGACGAGCCGGCCGAAGAGCGACGTGTACGCGATCTCGCGGTCGCCCGTGACATGCGCGACGCTCGAGAGCGGAGAGCTTCCGAGCAGGCCCCAGGGCGTCTTGCACTGCGACCCTGCAGGCAGGATCAGCTGACCCTCGGTCAGCGACCGGTCGAACCGGCGCCCGGCCATCTTCGGCCCCGCACAGAGGCCGTGGTTTCGCGTCCAGAGATAGACGCAGGCGGCAGCGGGTTTGTCCGGATCGCGATCCGCGGGAGCCCATTCGCCCCAGCCCCACGACCAGACCGTCGCCAGCGGGATCTCGCGGCTGACCTGCTTGACCGCGAGCACCTGCCACTTGATCGTGTCGAACCACGCGCTCGCGGGCCTGAGATGCTCGCGGCCGCCCTGGCCCGGGTTCGTGTGGAAGCCGAGGAAGATGCCGATCTTCGACGCAGGGATCCCGATCGAGGTCAGGTCGGTGACTCCCTGGCGGAAGGCGGTCCGCAGCGTTCGCGAGCCCAGCACAGGGCCCTGGCGCGAGATCTGCGGTGCGGCGAAATAGATCTCGCGCACGAAGCTGGTGTAAAGAGCCACCTGACGCCACCAATCGCCGGCTTCGCCGTCCGTGAACGGGCGGCTGTTCAGGAGCAGGAACGGATGCGCGCCGAGCGCGCTCAGCCGGCGGACGAAGCGGAGCACGTTGTCGCGGTACTGCGTGTTCGTCGGCGACCACGGCAGTGCGAGGTTCGAGCCCCACATCTCGTTGAGCGCGATCCACGGCGTCGCGCAGCCCGACGATGCGACGGCCCGGTAGAAGACGCGGTCCGCCCAGTCTTGGACGAGGTTCGGATCGATCGGGTTCGTCGGGGTCCCGACCCGCTGGCGCAGGTTCATCTCCCAGTAGACGGTCTTCGCGCCGAGCGCGCGCAGCTGTGCTGGGTAGATGAAGTTCGCCGCTGCGCCGACGACGCCGGGCCGCGCGAACATCGTCCAGAACGGCACCGACCCGTCCGCGAAGTCGACCCAGACCGGAGACTTGTTCGGCAGCCCGCACTCGCGAGCCTGGGCGTGACCCGGATGTGACGCGAACAGCGCAACCGACCCGAGGACGACGACGAGGAGCCGTTTCACGACGTCTACAGGCTAACTATCTGCGCGAACGAGGAAGCCACTACGCCCTTGTTTGATCAGGATGCGGCTGAACCCTGCACCGCCGAACAGGAAGCGGAGCTCCCGCTCGGTGTAGTTGCAGATCGGGCAGTTGTTGATCACCTCGTAGCGAACCTTCCGCACCGGGCCTTTGAGCCAGTTCCAGCGCGGGAAGCTCGCGACCGCAGAACCGGACGTCAGCTCCGCCATGCGGCGCACGAAGAGATGCGCGTCGGGGATGTAGTCGAAGAAGCCGAGCGCGAGCGTGACGTCGAACTTGCCCTCGAGCGGCGCGGACAGGAAGTCGCCGTGGACGAGCTTCACCTTGTCGCCGAAGCGCTCCAAACGCTTCTTCGAGAGGTCGAGCATCTCCTGCGCGATGTCCGCGTTCACCCACTCGCGAGCGCCGGCCTCGAGGATCAGCTCGCCGACGCGGCCGGAGCCCCCGCCGATGTCGAGCACTCGCGGCTGGTCGTACTCGCGGACGATCTCGAGCGCGAAGTCGCGGCGTTTCAGCAGTCCGGGGCGGACCGCGCGCTGGAGCGGGTGCTCCTCGTCGTAGAGGGCGTCAAATGACGACGCCTGCTCGCGAAAGTGATCTCGGACGAGCTCCGTAGCGTTCGACGACTTCTCCATGGGCCTCCTCATAGCTGGTCAGCGTGTACTCGCGGGCGATCGCACGAATCCGATCCGCGACCAGCCGCCTGCCCGGGTTGCGCTGGACGCTCTTCCAGGCCGCGAGCGCGCGCTGCTTCGGAGTCGGGCTCTCGGGCAGCGACGCCCGCAGCGGCTGCGGGTCGAGCTCGTACGGATGGAAGTACAGCACAGGGTAGGCGTTCTCGGCGGCGACCTCCCGGAGCGCTCTGCGCAGCACGGAGGTGGGCAGCGCGCGCCAGTACGCGCCTCCGCCCATCGGCACCGGGCGTCCGCCGACGGGCCAGACCGCGACCGGGTACTCCCAGATCTCGCGTCCCCCGTCGAGCTCTAGCCGGTACGGCGTCCGGGGCACCCCGCGGATCCGCTGCGGGATACGCGGCGAGTCGTACTGGCTGGAGTCGTAGCGGAAGCCGAGCTCGGCGAGGATCTCGTACGCCCACGGCGTCTCGCGGGTGATCGAGAACGCGGGCGCCCGGTAGCCGACCGGCCTTTTGCCGGCGAGCTGCTCGACGAGCTCGGCGCAGCGCTCGACGTCCGCTTTGAACTCGTCCCTGCTCTGGGTCGGGACTCGCCGGTGCTCGTAGCCGTGGCAGGCGAGATCGTGGCCCTTGGCTGCGATCGCCCGCACGAGGTCGGGATAGCGCTCGGCCGTGATGCCGAGGATGAAGAACGTCGCCTTGGCCCCGAGCTCGTCGAGCAGCTCGAAGATCGCGGCCGTCTGCCGTTCGAGGGCGTGGCCGCGGGAATCCCAGCCCGCGTGGCCCAGGCCGCGGTGGACGAGCTGGTGCCAGTCCTCGAAGTCGAAGCTGAGCAGGAGCTTGGCCACGCGGTAACTCTAAGATCGGAGGCGCTTGAAGAAGTTCGCTCCCACGCTGATCGTCGCCGGGTTGCTCGCGGCGACGGCGACCGCGTTCGCGGTCACAGAGCGGTTGAAGCTCGAGGACAGTCCCGTCCTCGGCACGCGGATCACGGCGCTTTTCTCACCGAAGAAAGGCGAGGCGAGGATCGGCTTCCGGCTCAGGCGCGAGGAGGACATCCGGCTCGACATCGTCGACGACAACGGGACGATCGTCCGCCACGCGCTCGGAACGGGGGTCTTCGGCCAGGCGTTCCACCAGTTCGCCTGGGACGGCCGGAACGACGCGGGCCGGATCGTCCCCGACGGCCTCTACCACGTGCAGCTCGAGCTCAAGGACGAGGACCGGACGATCGACTTTCCGAGCACCGTCCGCGTCGACTCGACGCCTCCGACGATCCAGCTGGCGATCCGGCACCGAGTGTTCTCGCCGGACGGCGACAAGCGGTCAGACCGGGTCGATGTCCACTACACGTTCAGCGAGCCCGCGTACGCCATCCTCTACCTCGACGGAAAGCGCATCGCGACGAGCTATCGCAAGAAGCCCGTCGGCACGATCCAGTGGTACGGGCGCGGCAAGCGGCCGGGCGACTATCGGCTCGCGCTGGCCGCTCAAGACCTCGCGGGGAACGTCGCCGGGTCGACGCGCGAGTTCACCGTCCGACTCCGTTACATCGACCTCTTCAAGCACACGTTCACGCCTCGCGGCCGGATCCTTCGCGTCCGGGTCTCGACCGACGCGAAGACCGTCGGCTGGCGGCTCGGCCGCACGCGCGGCAACGCGAAGCCGCCGCGGATCAGGCTTCCGGTGCCGTCGAAGCCGGGCCGCTACACGCTGACCGTGACCGCGAACGGCCACCGCGCGCGGGCAACCGTCGTCGTCCGCAGGTAGCGCCGCTAACCTCCGGATCTTGCCGCTCGCCGCATCGCTCGAACGCGCGGTCACCGATTCCGCCGAATTGCTCCTCGCCGCCGGGGCGGTCCTCGCGCTCGCGTACGCGGTCACGCGAACCCGGATCGGAGTTCTCCGGTGGCCGCTCCTCGGTGCCGCGCTGGTCGCGCTCGGCGCGGGCACGGCGCTCGGCGGCTGGGCCTGGCACGAGAAGCAGCCGCGCACGGTCGTCGGCTCTCCGACGGAGGAGTTCTCGAACACGCTTCGCGAGCAGCCGAAGAAGTCGAAGCCGTCCGAAAAGCCGAGCGTCGAGCTCACACAGGTGCAGTGGCCCACCTACGGCTACGACATCCAGCGGACACACCTGGCGCCCGACTGGCGCAACCTGAGGCCGCCGTACCACGGGCTCTGGAAGCTGAAGGCCCGTGCTGACATCGAGTTCCCGCCCTCGGTTGCCTACCGCAAGGTCTACGTCGCCCAGCAGAAGGGGCGGTTCTACGCCGTCAACGCGCGCACCGGGAAGATCGTCTGGACGAAGCACTTCCCGAACTGCTCGGCCGCCTCGCCCACGATTGCGGATGGGATCGTCTACCAGGCGTACATGCACGAGCTTCCGTGCCGGAAGCACGCCGCGCGCGCAGAGGGGTTCGTCATCGCCTGGAACGCCAAGAACGGCCGGGAGCTCTGGCGTGTGCGCGCGGGCTCCGTGGAGTCGTCGCCGCTCCTTGTCGGGAAGATGCTCTACTTCGGCTCCTGGGACCGGCACCTGTACGCGTACCGAGTCCGTGGCGAGCGCCGACCGCTCCTCCAGTGGACGTTCAGCGCCGACGACCAGATCGTCGCCGCTCCGGCGAGCGCGGGGAACCTCGTGGTCGTCGCGACCTCGAGCGGGAGCGTCTACGGCGTTGACCGGAAGACCGGCCGCGAGCGTTGGCACGCGACGTCGTTCTCGCGCTTCGGCAGCCGCGAGTACTTCTACGCCACGCCCACGGTCGCGTACGGGCGAGTCTTCATCGGCAACGCTGACGGCACCGTGTACGCCTTCGGGGCGAGCAGCGGCCATCTGCTCTGGGCGCGGCAGGTCGGGACGTACGTGTACACCGCTGCAGCGGTCTGGCGAAAGACGGTGTTCGTCGGCACCTGGGACGGGAACTTCGTCGCGCTCGATGCTCGGACGGGCAACGTGCGCTGGAGATACGACGCGCCGTCGTCGATCACGGGCGCGCCGACCGTTCTCGCCGGTCTCGTCTACTTCTCGACGTGCGGCCGGTGCGGCGCCGGGGGGCTCCGCCGCGTGAAGAGCGGGCCGCGCGGGACGTGGGCGCTGAACGCCCGAAACGGCGATTCCGTCTGGCACTTTCCGGACGGCAAGTACTCGGCGCTCGTCGCGGACGGCAGGCGGATCTACATCTCTGGCCGGAACAAGGTGTACGCGCTCATTCCGCAGCTGCGCTGGGAGAAGCTCCAGCAGCTGAAGGCGAAGGAGAAGTGCGCTCACCTGAAGCGAGCAAGAGCGCGAGCCCGATGCCTGTCAAGGGCCAGGCAAGGTACGAGCTCTGGAACACACGGCTCAAGAAGAGCAGGACGAACATCGAAACGGAAAAACCAATAGCGCCCGCCCACAGAGTCCCGGCGCGGCGCTGAGCCCAGAGCAGCCACGCGGTCAGCGGGAGCCAGAGGCAGGATTGCGAGCCAGACGAACGGGTAGTTCCCGAAGCGGTCGTCGATCGCACCGAGGTTGAGGAGCAGCGCGGCGAGGCCGTAGCCGACGATGCGGTACGTGCCCGCGCCGTAGGAGACCGTGTCGTGCCACAGGGCGCCTGGGTCGGCGATCAGGAACGGGATCACGGTCGCGAGGAAGACGCCGCCGAACGCGGCGCCGGCCCGGTAGAGCGCGGCGCGTGACGCGTGCTTCGTCAGCAGCATGACCGCGAAGAACGGGACCGCGACGAGGGCGAACTGCTTCAGCGCGAGCGCGGCGCCGAGGCTCGCGGCGGCCCAGACCAGTCGCCCGCGCGCCAGGAGTCCGAAGGCGAGGACGAGCGCGAGGATTGCAGGCGCGTCCGCGGTCCCGAACCAGGCGCCCTTGAGCAGGATCGGGTTCGCGGCCAGGCCCGAGCCGACCGCCAAACGCACGTAGAGCGCGCCGGGGAAGACGAGCGCTGCGGGTAAGAGCGCCAGTGTCGCGAGGAGCACGAAGATCCTGTAGTCGTCCCAGGGCCGCGGGAGCACGCGCCACGCGGCCGCGGTCAGCGCCGTGCCCGGGAAGTAGGCGAAGTGGTGTCTCGCCGCGCGGTCGAACGCCGCCTCCTGGTCGTTCGCGGCCGGGTAGAAGCGCTCGAGGCCCGAGCTGCCGTAGTCGTGGCCGTACGGGGTGTGTCCGTGCCGGACGAGGTCGCCTGCGATCTCGATCTGATACGTCGAGTCGTTCGTGAAGTACCAGGGCTCCGTCGCGTCGCGGAGGCCGACCTGGAGCAGCACCGCGGGCACGAGCAGCATCCCGCAGACGACGACCGGGAGCGCGATCGCGAACCAGCGCGGCCAGGTGCGGATGCGCCACGTCGCCGCGGCGGTGAGCGCCACGAGCAGGCCGGCGAGGACCGCCGTCGAGCGGAGGATGCCGAGGTCCCATTCGCGGTCGGCGACGCGGACGAGGGGCCCGAGGATGCCTCGCGGGTGCACTGCCTGAGTCATGAAGGGCCACGGGTCGGCGCCGAGCTCGGGGATCGTGATCGCGACGAGGACGCCGAGCGTCGCGAGCAGCGTCCAGGGACCGAATCTGCTCACGCGTCGAGTATGGCCTCGTTCCGCGACAGCATGTACGAGGCGGCGACCGCGATCGCGAGCCATGTCACGGGATCCTCGAAGAACCCGCTGTACGCGAGGGAATGCACGAACAAGGCCAGCAGCACCGCGCCCAGGCCCAGCCCGAGGGGCGGCGCGCGCCGGCGTACCTGCTCGATCAGCACTGCAGAGCCTCCGAGCAGCGCGAGATAGGCGGCGAGCCCGATAACGCCGAGCTCGGCCGCGACCGTGAGCGGGGTCGTGTGCGAGACGAAGCGCGTCGGCGAGCCGCCCTGCTTCGAGCGGGCCTGGCTGGCGACCGGCTGGCTCCCGAGGCCGACGCCGACGACCGGATGCGCGCGGAAGACCTTCCAGGTCAACTCGACGCGCCGTGAGCGGTCGCTCGTGAAGCGCCGCGCAGAGTGATCGCGCGCCGAAGTGGCGAGGATCCCGGCGGCGCCGACGAGCACGGCGACCGCGGTGAGCGCCGCGACGAGCTTCAGGCTCCGCCCCCCGGCGACGGCGGCGAGGGCGAGCGTCACGACGAAGAGCGCGGCCATGCTCGACTGCGAGTACGAGAACCAGAGCCCGACGAAGAGCAGGGCGATCAGCCCTGCGGCGAGGAACGGGTTCACCTTCCGGTAGAGCACGCACACGAGCAGCACGGCGATCCCGATCACGACGTGGCGCCCGTACAGGCTCGGGTCGCGGAAGAGCGACGTGACGCGGAAGAACGAGCTGTACGCGTTCCCGACCTCGACCGCGGGCGAGAAGAACCACAGCTTGTGTGTCGCCGCCTGGATGATCCCGACGACGGCGAACAGCGTGGCCAGCCCGACCGCGATCACGGCCAGCGCTCTGGGCAGCCAGGGCGGGAACGGCGCGTGGGCGACGACGACGACGAGCAAGGCGAACGGCAGGAGGAAGTAGGCGAGCACGCTCTCGCCCGAGTGGAGATCCTCGGTCCAGAGGACGGACAGGCCCGCGACGGCGATGAGGACAGCGGCCGGGATCGACACGATGAACGGCACGGGGCGGTTCACCCGTCCGCGGAACGCATGCCACGCGAGCGCGAGGGCTGCGGCGCCGAGCACGCCGTACAGGGGCAGCAGGCGCCCGAGCTGGCCCGAGCTCGCCACTCCAACGTAGTAGCGGTGCTCGCTGCCGAAGGAGAGCGGCGGGCGGAACGGGGCGGCGAGCGCGACGAGCGGCGTGACGAGCGTCGGCCAGCGCACGAAGATCCAGCCCCCGATCGCCATCGGCGCGAGCCCGACGATCCCGAGCGCGGCGAGCTTGGGCGAGACCCGGTTTCCCGAGAGGTCGTGGACGAGGCCGAGCTCGGCGACGGCGAGCAACCCGAGCCCGGCAAGAAGCATGAGCCGGCCGCGTCCGAGCAGGATCAATGCGGCGCCAATGGCGCCGATTACCGCAGCCAGCTCTCCCAGGTCCACCGGCGGATTAAACGCGACCGGGGAGCAACCGCCTGCCGAAGGCGCCGATGCGGGCGCGCTCCTCCGGGAGGTAGAAGCCGACGAGCCCAAGCACGAGCGGGTAGAGGGCCGTGAGCGCGATCACCAGCGGTAGCCCGCCGTCGACGAGCTTCCCGATCACCGTCAGCCCGGCCGCGGTTCCCGCAGCGGTCGCCAGGCGCCGCCACTGGTAGTGCACGTGGAACACGCGCTGCGCTTTCCACGTCATGCCGAGGAAGATCACGAAGTAGGAGAGCAGCATCGACACCGCGGCGCCGGTCATCCCGAACGGCGGGATCAGCGCGAGGTTGAGCAGGACCCCGATCACCGCGGCGATCCCGGTGATGATCCAGTTCGACCCGCGGCGGCCGACGCGCCCGATCGAGGTCACCACGACGACGTATGCGCCGAAGACCACGAACGCGAACGAGAGCATCGGCACCACTCGGGCGCCGCCGTAGAAGTCGGGCGTCGTCAGCAAGCGCACGATCCACGGCGCTGCCAAGCCGAGCCCGAGCGCGGCCCAGGACGAGAAGAACGTGACGTAGGTCAGGACGAACCCGTAGGTGCGTCGCGCCTCATTGTCCTCGCGGATCGAGTAGGCGAACGCGGGCCACGCGGTGCGGAACGCGGCGAGCACGAAGAGGAGCCCCGCCGAGATCCGCATCCCGATCGCGTAGAGGCCGAGCTCGTGCTGGCCCTTGATCCGTACGAGCAGGAACCTGTCTGCGAAGTCGATCGCGTTCAGCGCGATCACCGAGGGCACGAGCGGCATGCCCCACTCGGTCATCCTCCGGAAGACGTCGGTGTTGAACTCGAAGCCGAGCTGCGTCCTCCGGTAGGCGAGGAGCACCGCGTACACGGCGAGCGTCCCGCTGAAGTTTCCGACGAGAACTCCGAGCGGCCCCTGGTCGAGGACGACGACGAGCAGGATCGTGATGCCGATCGTGATCACGACGTTCGCGAGGCTGGCCGTCGCGTAGCTGACCGATCGCTCCTCGACCCGGAAGAGCGCCGTCAGCTGGTCGTAGTTCATCGCCGCCCAGAGCCCGACGAACGCGGCGCGGACGAGGTCCGTGTGCTCGCCCGAGCCGTAGAGGAAATGCGAGATCTGCGGGGCGAACAGCTCTCCTGCGGCGAGCGCGATCGTCGCCGCGCCCATCGTGAACCAGAACGAGGTGCGGACGACCGTCAGCCGCTCGCTGTCGGTCTCCGCGTGGAAGTAGAAGCGGAAGAACGAGCTCTGGATCCCTGCCCGGAGCAGCGCGAAGATGACCGCCGACAGCGCGACGAGCGCCTCGATCGCGCCGTAGTCGGAGGGCGTGAGGAAGCGCGTGTAGAGCGGGAGCAGGAGGACAGCGACGAGGCGCTGGATCAGGCCGCCGACGCCGTAGATCGCCGAGTGCTTGCCGAGCCGCTTGATCTCCTGGACGAGCCCCATCTACAAGCGACCGTAGAGGTCGAGCAGGCGGTCGGTCATCCGCTCGATGTCGTGCACTTCCTCGACGTACGCGCGCCCCGCCTCGCCGAGGCGCTTGCGCTCCTCGAACGACTCCACGAGCGGCCGCAGCACGTCCACGAGGTCGTCCTTCGTCGTGCGCACGATCGGCACCTTCAAGCCGAACGCCTCCTCCGTCTGCCGCACCGCGTCCTCGTCGAGCGACGTGACGACCGGCTTGCCGAGCGCCATGCCCTCGATCGTGAACACACCGTGCCAGTCGCGGAGCACCTGGTCGACGACGATGTCCGCCTGCTTGTAGCGCTCGAGCGCCTCCTCGTTGCGGACGCCGTGGACGACGTCGAGGTCGACCGGGAGCTGCCTGCAGGCCTCGATCACGTGCTCGGTGCCCTTCTTCTCCTTGTTCGACGGTGCGTGGACGATGCGGACGCGCTCGCGCTCGACCGGCGGGACGGGGTCGTACGCGGTGAGGTCGATCCCGGGCGGCAGCACCTCGGCCTCGTACGGGATGAACCGCAGCGCCGCGAACGAGCCCACGACGCGCGCGTCGGCCTTCAGGCCGTACATGAGCTGCTCCTTCGGCCGCTCGCGGATGTCCGCGCCGAGGAAGTGGAAGAGCGACTTGCGGCGCGTGGCCTTCAGGATCGGGAACTGGAGGCTCTTCGGGACGAGCGTGAGCCCGAAGTAGAAGTGGAAGATGTCCGTCCGCGGGAGGAGCTTCGAGAAGGCGCGCCACTGGACGGCCTGTTGGCGCAGTAGGCCCTGGCGGGGCCGCTTCAGGTCCCAGTCGGCCTGATCCGGCCGGAACGGCTGTGTGTTGAAGACGACGAGCCGCGCGTCGACGCCGCGCCTGCGCAGCGCCTGCACGTTCGTCCACCCGACGCCGGCCAGGTTGACCGGGCAGTGCGTGACTCGGAGCGCCATCGGCCCGGAAGTATCGTCAGCCCGAGGCGTCGATGGCGACGCCGCCTCAGGATCGCGGGCTTTGCCTGCGATACGTCTGAAATGACCGGTCGAACCATTTGACCCCCGCCGCTACGGTCACTCAGAGGGGAAGAGGAAGCCGACGCGGTTCCAGCGCTCGATCTCGCAGCCGTCGCCGCGGCTGAACTGGGTGTCGACCCGCTTCCCGTTGAACGTTCCGCTGACGTGGGCGATCTCGGGGCCGCCGTAGATCTGCGTGCAGGCGGTGCCCTTCGGGACCGGGGCGAAGGGGTGCTCGACCTCGGCGAGCTTGCTGCACGCGGTCGCCGCGTCGGGCAGCGTCCCGCCCGGAGGGCAGTGCAGCGTCCACACCTTCGTCGGCGCCTCCGAGCCGCGGATCGAGATTTCGATCTGGAGGTCGGCCGTCGGGCCCGTAGCGGCCTTGTCGGAGTCCGCTCGGCTCATGCAGCCGGTCACTGCGAGCGCCGCCAGGATCAGCGCGGCTATTCGCACCCGGCTAGACCGCGTTCGCGGGGAGGAGCAGTGCGTAGCCGTCGCGCAGGAACGGCGTCCGGTCGACGAGCGCTCCGACGCAGTCGGACGGCGTCGCGCCTTCCTCCGTGACGATCTCGCTGATCAGCTCCGGCGGCGTCATCTCGAACAGCGCGCGCTCGGCCTCGCTCGGCGCGGGGGCGGACGCAGCATCGATCGGTGCGAGCTTGATGATCTCGCAGGCGACCACGGTCGGAGTGCCACGGGCGGCCGCGGCCTCGGCCAGCGCCGTCGTTCCGATCTTGTTGTTGAGCGTCCCGTCGCGAAAAACGGTGTCCGCCCCGATCAGGAAGAGCGTTGCGTCGTCGAGCGCGGCCGGTGCGTCCGCATCCTCGACGAGCTCGATGTTCAATCCTTCGCCGCGCAACTCCTCGGCGAATGCACGTCCCTCGCCGACCGGTTCCGAGACGGTGCATATCGCCCGCGCCGGCGGTGTGTGGACGAGGGCCTCACGGACGGTCGCCGAAGCCGAGTGAGTCAGGACGACCGCGTCTTTGAGACGCTCCTGGAGCTGGATCGCGATCGAGGCGGCGGCCCGCTCGCGGCCTTGCAGGATCGACTGGCCCTCTTCCGAGACGAGCTGCCGAAGCTGGTCCGGCTCGAGGAAGGTGTGGGCGTTCGCGGCGGCGAGGACCCGGCCCGCGGCGCCTGCGATCGCGCCGACGCCGGGCCTGCTCTCGGACAGCTGCCGGCCCGCGTCCATCAACGCGTCGAACAGCTCGGCGGAGGTCTCGAAGGGCGTCTCCGCGATCTCGAGAAGCGTCTCGACGGTGCGGCGCGCCATCCAGCTGGCGCCGTGCGCGCGATCGGCGGTCAGCTCCTCGACGGCGGCGTCCAGGCCTGCCATGCAGGGAGTTTAGCCGCCGGCGGTTAGATTTCCGTCGTGGCCACGATCGGCCAGGAGACGTATCCGGCGCCGCTCGCCGTCGATCCCGACGCGCCGTCGCCGTCGATCTCGGTCGTGATTCCCGTCTACAACGAGGGGGCGCGGCTGGCCGAGCTCTACTCGCGGACGGCCGCGACCCTCGACGAGGCGGCGCGCACGTTCGAGCTGATCTTCGTCGACGACGGGTCGATCGACGCGACGTTTGCGGAGCTCGAGCGGCTCCACGACGCCGACGAGCGCGTGCGGGCGGTTCGCTTCAAGCGCAACTTCGGACAGCACGCCGCGATGCACGCGGGCCTCGTCCGTGCGCGGGGCGAGATCTTCGTCACGATGGACGGCGACCTCCAGAACGCGCCGGAGGACCTGCCGCGGCTGATCGCGGCCGTCGAGGAGGGCGCCGACGTCGCGAGCGGGACGCGCACCGCACGGCGCGACTCCTGGGGGCGGACGCTTCCGTCGCGCGTGATCAACGGGATGCTTCGGCGCTTCACGGGCGTCGACATCTCGGACTTCGGCTGTGCGTTCAACGCGTACCGGCGAAGCGCGATCGAGCCGATGCTCGGGGCGATCGGCAAGCAGAAGTTCACGAAGGCGCTCGTCCTCTCGGGCGGCGCGAGCGTCGCGGAGGTCGATGTCTCGCACTCGCCGCGGGCGGGCCGGTCCCGCTACTCGCCCTTGCGACTGACACGGCTGGCGCTGCACGTGCTCGCCGGCTTCTGGCCGCAGCCGATTCAGTGGATCGGGGTCGCGCTCGGTGTGCTCTGCACGACGGCTGCGCTCGCGCTCGGGATCTACGGGGTCGTGTTCTGGATCAACGAGTCGAACTTTCCCGGGCCGCTGTTCGGCGGTGTCGGAGTGATCTTCGTACTCGGAATGCAGGGCTTCATCCTGGCGCTCGTCGGCGAGTATCTGGGCCGCATCCAGCGCGACGTCGAGGGCCGTCCGCTGTACACGATCGACCGCGAGCTCTAACAAGGGACAGGCCCTAACAAGGGACAGGCCCTTGTTAGGAACGTCAACGCAGTAGGGCGGCGAACTCGGTCTCGGCCAGCGCGTCGCGGACCTCGCCGTAGTTCTCGATCAGCTCCTCGTGCGAGGTCGGGTTCAGCTTCTGGAGAGATGACGAGACCTGGGCGGGCTCGACGTCGAGGAACTCGAACAGGGACGCGAAGCCGCTCTCGTCGGCGGCCAGGTCCTCGTAGACGACCTCCGTGTACGGAAGGCCGACGCGCTTGAAACGGACACGCGCGCCCGCGATCGCCCGCTCGTGGAGCGTCATCCGCCGGAGCAGGGTGTCCGTGTCGAGGTTGAGGCGCACCGGCTCGACGTCCTCGCCGTCCCGTGCGTGAAGCCGCCCTTCCCGCGCAGCGCCCGCCTCCTTCGAAAGGACGACGTCCAACGCGTTCCGGCGGATCAGGTGGATGATGCGGACCCGCTTGAGCCACAGCGCGGGCATCAGCGGCCTGCTGATCCGCGTCAACTGGCTGTACATGAGCTTGAAGCCGACCGCGTCGATCCCGGGCCGCTCCTGGAACGCATCCCCGAGGTAATGCCACAGCCAGTACGGCTTGGCGAGCCTGCGCTTCCCGCGGGCGTACGTCTGCCAGTAGGGCAGGTCCTGCGCCTGGCCCCACGTCGGCTTGCCCTCGCCGCCGTGCATGAAGAGCTCGGAGTAGGCGACGACGCGCGGGTGGCTCGTGAGCATGTCGACGACCCAGGTGGAGCCGCTGCGCTGCGTGGAGAGGACGACGAAGTTCGTCACAGGTCGGGAGCGTAGTCAGTGGGAAGGGCGAGGCGCGCTGGTGCCAGGATGAATCCGGGCACCAGATCGAAGGCTGGGTTCTCCGCCCCCGGTAACCTTCCGACTCGTGCCGAGGGCAAAGCGAGTTCTGGTTACCGGGGGCGCGGGGTTCATCCCCTCGAACTTCGTCCGCCACATCCTCCAGGCGACACCCCACGAGGTCGTGTCCCTCGACGCGCTCACCTACGCGGGCAGCATGGACAACCTCGCGGCCGTCTCCTCGCACGAGCGGCACTCGTTCGTCCACGGCGACATCCGCGACCCGGATCTCGTCCGCGAGGTCGTCGCCGAGGTGGACGTGATCGTCAACGCGGCCGCCGAGTCGCACGTGGCGAAGTCGATCGAGGCCGGCGCGTCCGAGTTCGTGACGACGAACGTCGAGGGCACGCAGATCCTGCTCGACGCGATCCGCGAGCAGCCCGTCGAGCGCTTCATCCTCTTCTCGTCCAGCGAGGTCTACGGCACGGCGCTCTACGAGCCCATGGACGAGGAGCACCCGCTGAACCCGCGCAGCCCGTACGCGGCGACCAAGGCCGGAGCCGACCGCCTCGCCTACTCGTACTACGTGACCTACGGGCTCCCGATCGTGATCGTCCGGCCGTTCAACAACTACGGGCCGCGCCAGCATCCGGAGAAGGTGATCCCGCGCTTCATCACGCAGGCGCTCCGCGGTGAGCCGCTGACGATCCACGGCGACGGGCACGCGAGCCGTGACTTCCTGTACGTCGACGACGACGCCGAGGCGATCGAGGCGATCATCGCGGCCGACGACTCGGTTGTGGGCGAGGTGATCAACGTCGCGACCGGTGTCGACGTTCCGGTGACGGAGATCGCGGCGAAGGTGCTCGAGATGCTCGGCAAGTCAGGCTCGCTGACGGTGAACGTCGAGGAGCGGCCCGGCCAGGTCGACCGGCACATCGGCTCGACCGACAAGGCGGAGCGGCTGCTCGGCTGGCGGGCACGGACGTCGTTCGAGGACGGGCTCGAACGCACCATCTCGTGGTACCGCGACAATGAGGCCTGGTGGAGGGCCCCGGAGCGGCGACCGGCAGACGTCTTCTCGTCCTAGGGGCCGGGCCGGCGCAGCTCGGTCTGCTCGGGGCGGCTCGGGAGCACGGGCTGTTCGTGATCGCGCTCGACCGGGATCCGACCGCGCCCGGGTTTCGCTACGCCGACCGGCGGGCGATCATCTCGACCGAGGACGAGCAGGGCATCGAGCGCCTCGCTTCGGCCGAACGCGTCGAGGGGATCATCGCTCCGGGCATCGACTGGCCGGTGGGCATCGCCGCGCGTGTCGCCGAGCGGATGGGGCTGCCGCACCCGATCGACGCCGCGGTCGCGAACCGGGCCGTTTCCAAGCTGAAGCAGCGCGAGGCCCTCGCCGAGGCGAAGGTGCCGCAGCCGAGCTGGCACATCGTCTCGGAGCCGGAGGACGGCCTGCCGGTGCCCTCGGTCGTCAAGGCGCCGGATCGCCAGGGGCAGAAGGGCCTGACGCTCGTCCGCGCGGAGGAGGAGCTTCCGGCCGCGATTGCGCGCGCGATCGAGGAGTCGCGCAGCGGGGCCGCGATCGTCGAGGAGCTCGTCGACGGCCCCGAGGTGACGGTGAACGCGTTCTCGCTTCGCGGCGACTTCCATCCGCTGACGGTCACCGACCGGCTGACGGCCGAGCCGCCCGCATTCGGGGTCGCGCTCGCGCATGTGTGGCCGAGCGAGGCGGGCGGGCAGGCGGCGGAGGTCGCCGGGGCCGCGGTACGCGCGCTCGGGATCGAGAACGGTCCTAGCTACACGCAACTCCGGATCGGACCGGACGGCCCGCAGGTGATCGAGGTCGCAGCGCGACTCGGCGGCGGCCACGACGCGGAGCTCGCGAAACTCGCGCTCGGCGTCGACCTCAACGGCCTGGCGCTCCAGTCCGCGCTCGGCGAGCCGATCTGGTCGGCCGCCCTCCAGCCGACGCCCGAGGTCGGCGGCGCGGTCGTCCGCTTCCTCGTCCCGCCGGAAGGGGTGCTCGAGGAGGTCGAGGGCGCGGACGAGGCGCGTGCGCTCGAAGGCGTCCAGGACGTCCGCATCTACCGCGAGCCGGGCCATGTCTTCGGCCCGTTCCAGCGCGGCGCCGACCGAGCCGGCGCGGTGCTGGCAATCGGCGACAGTCGCGAGGAGGCAATTGCGCGCGCTCACGAGGCCGCTAGCGCCATCAGGTTCGCCGTCGCGACCGAAGTTCGCGTCTAGCCACTGCACACTCTGTCGGCGTAGAGCAATCGCCTGGCAGAGGTCCAGGCAAGCGGTGAGACGAGACCGTGCTCCACAGCCAGCCTCCGCGCCCCACCGCCACGCACGCGAACCAGGTTGAGAGTCGTTCGACACTGTCCGGCGTCCTTGACGAAGGCGATGGAGCGGGAGTCCCGGGTCCACTTCATGATCCAGTAGGAGCCCGAGACTCGCCTCGCCAGGCGCCGGGCAGTGCCGCCTGTAACTGGAATCGCCCAGAGCGACGGCGGTGATCTCGTGCCTCTGAAGAACCCGACCCATCGGCCGTCAGGTGACCAGACAGGGTCGGCCCCGCGGGTCAGCTTGCGGTCGGTTCGCGCCAGAAGGCTCGCGATGCGAATCTCGGGTAAACAGTCGCAGCCGAGAACCCGCTGGAAGGCGATCTTCTGGCTGTCGGGAGACCATTGAGCCTGCTGACCTTCGCCGAGCTGCGTGATGACCCCCGAGTCCAGGGCGAGGACTGACAGAAAGCGGCGGGAATTCGCGACTTGCGTAAATGCGAGGTGGCGCGAGTCGGGCGACCACGCAAGCTCGTATCCGAGGTCCGCCACTCTCTGCAGGTTCGTGCCGTCGGAGCGCACGAGCCAGACGCCGTCGACTCTCGGATTATGGTCTTGCGAGTAGACAGAAAACGCGATCGTCTTGCCCGACGGTGCCCAGACCGCGCCGGACAGCCAGCCGGGCGGCCCGAGAACGAGCAGTTGCTCACGGGGAGTGCGAACGTCTCCGCTCCACAGCTCTCGTGAACCACCACCGCTCACATAGGGAACGAAGGCGAAGCGGCGGCGGTCCGGTGAGAGTGAGGCGTCTATCGGGAAGGCGTTGTGGCCGGCGAGGGTACGCCGGGCGCCATCGAGGCCGACAACCTTGATCGCAACAGGACTGCGTTTGCTCTGTGCAGTACTTGCTCCCGCGACAAGCCCGAGCAGACAGGTCACTGTGAGGACACTCGCGACGAAAGAACGCATCACTCAACCGTAATTGCAAGCTGTAAGGACTTCGTTCGGTCGAATGGGAGTCGCGTTCGGAGCCGTCGTTACGCTTGGTCGCGTGGAAAGCGTCTCTTCCAGGCGCGCGACGATGCTCGGGTTCCAGCCGCCGGCGATCGGCGACGAGGAGATCGAGGCCGTCGCCGAGACCCTGCGCTCGGGCTGGTTGACGACCGGGCCGCGCGCGGCCGAGCTCGAGCGGCGCTTCGCCGAGTACGTCCAGGCAGAGCACGTGCTCGCCGTCGCATCCGGGACGGCCGCGCTGCACCTGGCGCTGCTCGCGGTCGGCGTCGGACCGGGCGACGAGGTGATCACGACTCCCATCACCTGGCCCGCGACGGCGAACGTGATCGTTCATGCGGGAGCGACTCCGGTCTTCGCGGACGTGCGCGACTCCGACCTGAACATCGACCCCGACCGCGTTGCCGAGCTCATCACCGACAAGACGAAGGCGATCGTCCCGGTCGACCTCGCCGGCCAGCCCGCAGACCTCGACCCGCTGCTCACGCACGGGATCCCGCTCGTCGAGGACGCCGCGCACGCCGCCGAGAGCGAGTACCGCGGGCGGAAGATCGGCTCCATCGCCGAGGCGACCTGCTTCTCGCTCTACGCGACGAAGAACATCGCCGCCGGCGAGGGCGGCCTGATCTCGACGAACGACTCGAAGGTCGCGGAGTCGATCGAGAACCTGCGCCTCATGCGCCGGGGCGACGGCTCGCTCTACGACATCGTCGTCCCCGGCTACAAGGCCAACCTCTCCGACGTCCTCGCCGCGATCGCGCTCGTCCAGCTCGACAAGGTCGAGCGGCACGGAGAGATCCGGCGGCGCCAGTTCGCGCTCTACGACGAAGCGGTCGCGGAGCTCGACGGGATCGAGTCGCTCGCCCGTGACCCGCGGGACACCCACGCGTACCACCTCTACGTCATCCGAATCGATGCCGAGCGCGCGGGCGGCACCCGCGACGAGTACCAGCGGCTCCTGGCGGAGGAGAACATCGCGACGAGCATCCACTTCCTCCCGGTGCACAAGCTGACCGCGTACCGCGAGCTCCTGCCCGACCAGCCGCCCCTGCCCGTGGCGGAGCGTGCCGGCGCCGAGATCCTGTCGCTTCCGCTCTCGCCTGCCCATTCGGACGACGACATCGCGGACGTGATCGCAGCGCTCGGCCGTGTGCACGCCTCCCTGACCCGATGAAGCGCCCACTTCGCGTCTTCCTGACGCTCCTGGTCACGGGGCTCTGCCTCGCCTACCTGATCTGGAAGATCGACCTCGGCAAGACCTTGCGGGTGATCGCGGACGCGAATCCGTGGTACCTGCTGCTCGCGCTCGCGCTCATGATCGTGACGATCCTGCCCATGGCCTGGCGCTGGCAGCTCCTGCTCCGGGCGAAGGGCGTCGACGACAACATTCCCTGGCTGACCCGCGCGTACTTCGTCTCCTATGCGGCGGGGCAGATCCTGCCCACGTCGGTCGGCGGCGACGCGGTTCGCATCTACGAGACGGCCCGCCGCCATCCCGGGCACGGCGACACCGCCGCAGCGACGGTGCTCCTCGAGCGGGCGATCGGCGGCGCCGCGACGCTTCTGCTGGCCGCGTTCGGGTTCCTGCTGGCGGTCGGCCACTACGACGTCGGCGCCTACCTGTGGATCGAGGCGTTCTTCGTCGTCGCGACGATCATCCTCGGCTTCCTGCTCTTCTCACGCCGCGCGAGGCCGCTGCTCAAGCTCGGCCGCCCCGTGCTCGCCTGGGTCCGCCTCGACAAGCTCGTCGCCCGCGTCTACCACGCGATGCACTCGTACCGGAATCACGTCGGCGTGCTGTTCGCGGTCTTCTTCGTCACGCTCGGCGTGCAGTCGATCCGCGTGCTGGCCGTCTGGCTCAGCGGCAAGGCGGTCGGCATCGACCTCTCGCCGCGCCCGTACTACGTGATGGGCCCGCTGCTCTTCCTCGTGATGCTGATCCCGTTCACGGTCAACGGGTTCGCGGTGCGCGAGTCGTTCTTCGTCAGCTTCCTCGGGAAGGTGGGCGTCAGCCCCGACCAGGCGTTCGCTGCCGGGTTCCTCTTCTTCCTGATCACGATTCTGATGGCCCTCCCGGGCGCGCTGATCCTCGCCTGGGAAGGGATTCGCGGGACGAGTCGCGAGCCACGGATCGCCCGCGAAGCCGATGGCTGAGGCCGAGGCCGAGGTCAGCGCGGTCGTCGTCACGCACAACGCGGCGCCGTGGATCGAGCGCTCGCTCGGCAGCCTGCGCGGGACGGGCGCAGAGGTGATCGTCGTCGACAACGCGTCGACGGACGGCACGCCCGACCTCGTTCGCGAGAGGTTCCCCGAGGCTCGCCTGATCGAGCAGGAGAACCGCGGGTTCGGCGCCGGCAACAACGCGGGCATGCGCGCCGGGTCCGGGCCGCTACTTCCTCCTCCTCAACCCCGACGCCTGGCTCATGGACGGCGCGCTCGAGGCAATGGTCGCATTCGCCGACGAGCACCCGGAGGCGGCGGTCGTCGGGCCGCGGCTCCTCAATCCCGACGGCACGCTCCAGCGCTCCGTGCGCGGCTACCCGAGCCCGTGGCGGATCGCGACCGAGTACTTCTTCCTGCGCAAGCTGGCTCCGCGCTCGCATGCGCTGAACGCGTTCTTCGGCGAGCAGTTCGATCACGAGTCGGTCCGCGAGGCGGAGTACCTGTTCGGCGCGTGCCTGCTCGTCCGCCGCGAGGCGGTCGACTCGGTCGGCGGGTTCGACGAGGACTTCTTCCTGATGAGCGAGGAGGTGGACTGGTGCTACCGGTTCCGCCAGGCGGGCTGGAAGATCCTCTTCTTCCCGGGCGCCGAGGTCACTCACGTCGTGGGCGCCTCGCTGAATCCGCGTCAGTTCAAGGCGATCGTGCGCGGGCACCTGCAGTTCCTTCGCAAGCACCGCGGCCTGCGCGTCGCCGAGCGCGCCAGGCGCGTGATGCTCTGGGGGCTGCGGCTGCGGAGCCTCCTCTTCCGCGGCGATCGAGGGCGCGCCTATCGTGAGGCCGCGCAGTGGCTGGGGTCGGGCAACACCACAGCGCTCCTAGAATCGGCCCGGTGAAGGCGGTCGTCGTCGACGTCGGCTGGGTCAACGGCCTGGCCGCGATTCGCTCGCTCGGACGGGCCGGGATCCCGGTCTTCGCGGTCGACCACCGCTCGAGCCCGCTCGGGTTCCGCTCGCGGTACGCCCAGCCCGTGACCGCGCCCGATCCGCTGGCCGACGAGGACGGCTTCATCGACGCCGTCGCGCGGATCGGCGGCCCGGCGGTCGTCTTCCCGACGCACGATCCGCCGCTGAACGCGCTCGCGCGCCACGCCGACCGGCTCGAAGGGTTCCTGTTCCCTTTCCCGGACTGGAAGCGACTCGAGCAGATCCAGGACAAGCGCCACCAGCTCGAGACGGCCCGCGAGGCGGATGTCGACATCCCCGAGACGCTGTATCCGACGACTGCGACCGAGGCCGCCGGGCTTCCGTTTCCCGTCCTCGTGAAGCCTCAGCATCCCGACGGCTTCAAGCGCCGGTTCGGCAAGCAGGCCTTTCGCGTGCGAGACGAATGATGAGCTCGAACGCGCGTATGCGGACGCGGAGCCGTTCGGGCCGATGGTGCAGGAGCTCGTCCCCGGCGGCGACGAGGAGCTGTACAGCCTCGGCAGCTACCTCCGCGCCGACGGGGAGCCGCTCGGTCTCTTCAGCGGCCGGAAGCTGAAGCAGGTGCCGCCGCTCGTCGGCACGTGCCGTGTGGGCGAGGCGGTCTGGGTGCAGGAGGTGGTGGATGCCGGCCTGCGCCTCTTGAACGCTCTTGGCTTCCACGGGATCTCCCAGGTCGAGTTCAAGCGCGACCCGCGCGACGGCCGCTTCAAGCTGATGGAGGTCAACCCGCGCCTGTGGCAGTGGCACGCCCTCGCGGCGGCCTGCGGCGTCGACCTGCCGCTGATCGCGTACCGCGACCTGACCGGGGAGAAGGTCGAGCCGGTTTCGACGAACGGCGCGCGACGGACGTGGTCGATCTCGTTGATGCCCGGCGAGCGGCCTGAGCTCCAGCGGCCGCCGTACGTGGACGCGGTCTTCGCGCGCGACGACCTCAAGCCCGCGCTCGTCCACGCGGCCCGTGTCGCGCGGGGCGTGTTCCGGTGATTCCCGACCGGGTCGAGCGGCGGGCCCGCTGGGTGCTCGACACGATCGGCGCCCGCGACCTCGGTTTCGGGGACGACGTGCCGTTCAGCGCCGAGGCGTGGGAGCAGGTCGACCGCGGAGAGCGTCCCGACGGCGACGACCTCGCGGAGGCGTTCTTCCACCTCGCACGGGTCGAGGAGCGAAACGGGGCGCGGGACGAGCACGACCGCTTTCGGGCGGCATCGTCCTGTCTCGATCCGCTCGATCCGCCGCTCGAACGGCTGCGTGAGCGCCTGGGGCTCGAGCCGCCGCGCTGGGGCGATGCACGCTTCGCGATCGCGCTGACCCATGACGTCGACGTCCCCTGGAAGTGGACTCGCAAGGGCGTCAAGGGAGCAGCGGCGAGAGCGAAGAGCGACCTGGCGAACGGGCGTGTCGGCCCGGGGCTGCGCGAGCTACGCGGGCTCGCCGGCGCCACCGTGCACAAGATGCGCGGGACGGACCCGTACTGGAGCTTCGACCGCATCCTCGAGGACGAACGCCGCAGCGGGGCGTCGTCGACGTTCTTTCTGCTCGCCGACCACGCGCACGAGTTCGACGGCGCAGCGGCCGAGGCGTACGAGCGTCTCCGGCCCCGGCTCGTCGAGACGCTCCAGGAGGCGAAGGCCGAGGTCGGCCTCCACGGCAGCTATTCGGCCGCCGCCGACGGTCGGCGGGTCGCGGACGAGAAGGAGCGCCTCGAGCGGCTCTCCGGCCCGGTGCAGGGTCAGCGCTACCACTATCTGCGGGTCGACCCGCACCGCAATCTCGGCTCGCTCGAGGCCGCGGGGTTCGCGTACGACTCGTCGCTCGGCTTCGGAGACGCGGTCGGCTTCCGGGCCGGGATCGCGCATCCGTTCCGGCCCTGGGACTTCGAGCGGGAGGCGCCGCACGATCTGATCGAGGTCCCGCTCGCGGCGATGGACGTCACGCTCTCCGCCGAGCGGTACCTCAACCTCAGCGTCGACGAGGCCGGAGCACGACTGAGGGCGCTGCTCGACTGGGCCGAGGAGCACGGGGGCGGATTCGCGATCCTGTGGCACTCGGAGCAGTACGACTCCGCGCTCCTGCCGGGATGGGATGTCCTCTATCGCCGCCTGATCGAAGAGGTGCGGGCTCGTGGCGGGGCATGCCTCCAGGCCGGTGTGCTCGCGGAGGAGGCGCGCGCGTGGCTGTCGTGACCGAGCCGATGCGCATCTACCGCGTGGGCGCGGGGCGGCTCGGCTCCTCGGCGCTCTTCCTGGCGCTCGTGCTCGCGGCTCCGGCGGCGCTCGTGCTCGGTCGCGCACTGCCTGCGCACGGGCTCGGCCTCGTCCTGCGGCTCACCGCCGCGTCGGCGTGCGTGCTGATCGTCCCGGGCGCGATCTTCGTGCGGGCGCTCGGCCGTCCGCACACCTTCGGCGTCGCGATCGCGGCGTCGTTCGCCTGGAGCCTGGCCGCGCTCGCCGGAGCGCTCGCGCTCACATTCGCGTTCGACGAGACGATCACGACGACGCTCTGGCTCGTCGCCGGCTTCTCGGCCGCATCGCTCGTTCCGGCACTGCTGCGGGCGCCGGTTCCATCGGAGAAGAGCGAGCGCCTGACGATCGCCGGGGTGACCGCGGCGGCGACGCTGTTCGCGGGCGCGGTCTGGTGGGCGTCGAACACGGTCTACGGCGACGCGCTCTTCCATCTCGGCCGGGTGCGGAAGCTCGAGTCGTTCCACCTGACCTCGCTCAGCGTGGTCGACGAGTTCCGCCACGGCGGCCTCCATCCCGGCTACGCGTTCCCGGTGTGGCATGCGGGGGTGGCGATGGTCGCGCGACTGGCCGACGTCGACCCGACCGTGGTCATGCTGCACCTGCCGGCGATCCTCACCCCGCTGGCGGTCGTGCTCGCGTATGCGGCCGGCGCCGCGCTCTTCCGCTCGTACGGAGCGGGCGTCGCGACGGCCGCCGCCCAGGTGGGGCTGATCGGCTTCTCCCGCGCGGGAACGGGGTCGTTCGACTTCCTGGCGCTGCCGCCGACGGTCGCACGGGCACTGATCGCCCCAGCACTGCTCGCGCTGGTTTTCTCGCTGGTCGCGGGTGGACGGCGCCGCCAGGTGCTGTCGATCTCGGCCGCGTCGATCGCGCTCGCCCTCGTGCACCCGACGTACGCGTTCTTCGCCGCGGTGCCGCTCGCGGGCTTCCTGCTCGCGCGAGTCGTCCTCGCGTCGTCGCTCTGGCGCGAGAACCTGCGCATCGCGGCGTCGTTGCCGGCGGTGCTCATCCCGGCGGGCCTCTACGCGCTCTGGTTGAAGCCGATCGTCGACGAGACGGTTTCGCACAGGCCGGGTGCCGCCGAGCGCCGGCGCGCAATTCTCCATTACGGGAATCAGATCGACGTCGTCCACGGGCTGCTCCGGCTCGCCCCGGAGACGATCTCGCGCGGAGGCGCGGTCGCGGTCGCAGGTCTCGTTGCGATCCCGATGGCGGCGCTCGCGGGAACCCGCCGCTGGGCCGCGTACGTGCTCGGTGCGTCACTCGCCGTCCTCCTCCTCGTCCTCGTCCCGTGGGCGTTCGACAACCTGTCGAACGCGGTCTCGGTCTCGCAGGCGAGGCGGCTCGCGATCTTCCTCCCGATCCCGTTCGCGGTCGCCGGAGCGGCCTCTCTCATCGGCCGCTACCGGCTCGGCGGCTGCCTGGCCGCGTTCGGCGCAGGAGGCCTGCTCCAGCTCGTCTACCCGGGCGAGTTCTCGTACTTCCTCGTCGTCGGCGGCCCGCCCTGGCCGGTGTGGCTCGCGCTCGCGGGCGCGGGGATCGGGCTGATCGTGGCCGCGATCGTGCGCAGATCGGCGCCCGAAGCCCCACCGCTGTGGACCGCCGCGGTGGCGCTGTCGCTCGTCGCCCCTGTCGGTCTCGCCGGCCTCGCCTACGTGAAGCGAGACCCGCCGGACCGGCTACGTCTCACCCCGGGTCTCATCCACGCCCTGCGCACAACCGTGCCGGCCCGCGACACCGTCTTCTCCGACCTCGAGACGAGCTACCGGATCGAGGCCTACGCGCCCGTCTACGTCTCGGCCGCCCCACCGGCGCACGTCGCCGACACGAAGGACAACTATCCGAACGAGCGGCGCGAGGACGTGGTCAAGTTCCTGAACAGCGGCAGCCTCTCGATCCCGCGTCGCTATCGCGCTCAGTGGATCGTGATCGCGAAGCGCCGTTTCGACCTCCCGCTCGACCTGCCGAAGGCCTACTCCGACTCGCGCTTCGACCTCTACAGGCTCAGCCCGCGTTCGTGACGGTGAACGCGAACGAGGCCTGACCGACGTTCTCCTGCTCGTCGAGCGCGTCGACCTGGAGGACGTAGGAGCCGTTCGCAAGCGTCCTCGTATCGAACTGGTGGGCGAGGTAGAACTCGTAGCGTCCGCGGCGGCCGGCCCTGTTCTGGAACGTTCCCGGCGCGTAGACGAAGTCGAAGAGGTTTAGCGGTAGGAGGAATCTCCGAAAGTCGACGGGCGTCTCCCAGTGACGGATCGTGTTCTGGCCCTGGACGATCCGCCAGCGGATGAGCGACGGCGTGAAGATCGCCTGGTTCCAGGGCAGCGGGATCGGCACCGGGGGCGTGTCGAATGCGTCGGCGGTGATGTCGACCAGTCCGGTCACGTCCTCGGGCGGGATCGGGCTACCCGAGGAGTAGAAGGTCAGCTTGGGAATCTGCGGCACCGTGTCGTCGATGTACGGCGCGAGCCCGCCGAGGCGCAGCGGGTTGATGTACGTGCCGTCCTTGTACTCGGCGAGGTGCACGTGCTCGGCTCCCACCGCCACGCGTCCGATCAACTGGTGGCGGCGGACGCGCTGGTTCTTCACCACCGCCGGCACGACGTGCCAGTACGAGAGTAGATGCCCGCCGCGCTTCGGGAAGATCGACACGGTCTGGCCTCGAACCCGGGCTCGACCGGGCTCGATCGCGTACACGGGAGTACCGTCGGCCGCGGAGATGTCGACGCCGAAGTGGAACCCGGTCTCATCGCCGGAAAGACGCGGGTCGTTGAAGTACCCCCGGATCAGGTGCTGCTGGTAGAAGGGCTTGATCGGCCAGCCGTAGGCCGACGCGGCTGCGGGGACGAGCAGCGCGAGGGCGCTCAGGGCGAGCAGGAGTCGAAGTGGGCCGCGCACGACGCAGAAGTTGTAGCAACGGGTTCGTTAGGGTGCCGCTTCATGGCCAGGCAGGAGACCGTGGAGCAGGTGCCCGCGCAGAGCTCGGTCTACGCGGAGCCGCGCACCGTCACCGATCTCGAGGAGTGTTACTTCTACCACTCGATGGAGATCCCTGGGTACGGGCTGGTCGAGGGCCCGTGGGACCTCCGCGGCGGGGTCGACGACTACCTCGGCAACGTCGACCTGAGCGGGAAGCGGGTGCTCGAGGTCGGGACCGCGAGCGGCTTCCTCTGTTACACGATGGAGGGCCGCGGAGCCGACGTCGTCGCCTACGACCTGTCGGATGAGCAGTCGTGGGACGTCGTTCCGTACGCGCGGTACGACCATGCCTCGTTCGACTCCGATCGCCGCGCGCACCTGCGCAAGCTCAACAACAGCTGGTGGCTCGGCCACGGCGCCTTCGAGTCGTCGACGAAGGTCGTCTACGGGACGGTGTACGAGATCCCCGCGGAGATCGGGCGCGTCCAGGTCGCGACCTACGGCAACGTGCTGCGGCACTTCCGCGACCCGTTTCTCGCCCTCGAGCGCGGGCTGCGGCTGACGACCGAGACCGCGATCGTCACCGAGAACCCGTCGCTCCGCTACTCGCTGCCGCAGATGGCCGCGAGCCTGCTCAAGCCGAACATGGCGTTCCTGCCGAACTACGAGCGCGTGCAGCCTCGCGAGTCGTGGTGGCACTTCACGCCGGCCGTGATCAGGCAGATGCTCGGCGTCCTCGGGTTCGAGGACACGAAGGTGAACTACCACGTGCAGCGCTTCGCCGGGAAGCGCAAGCCGCTCTTCACGGTGGTCGGTCGCCGGACCGTGCCGTTGGCGGACTAAGGCGCCGACCGAGAGGAAGGGTCGGCTTCGCCGGCTCTTCCGTCTAATCTGGCGCCCGATGCGGGTGCTGCTCGTCACGATGTACTTCCCGCCGGCCGGTGGCGGAGGCGTCGCGCGGCCGACGAAGCTCGCGGGGCATCTTGCGGACCTCGGGCTCGAGGTGCACGTCCTCGCCCCCGACGACTCGAAGTGGCTCTATCGCGACGACGAGCTGGCGATCCCGCCGAACGTCGAGGTGCACCGCGCCAAGTACGTCGGGCCGCGAGGGCGCCTGCCCGCCGAGGAGCTGCACGGGCTCGACGGGCTCGACCGGGCGCTGCGCCAGGCGGGCCTCTTCTCCCGGCGGCTGCTCGTGCCGGACGAGTTCGTCAGCTGGGGGCTGACCGCGATCCCGGCCGCCAGGCGGATCGTGCGCGACGAGCAGATCGACGTGCTCGTGACCACGTCTCCGCCGGCCTCGCTGAACCTGATCGGCGCCGCCGTCAAGCAGGTGACCGGCGTGTACTGGGTCGCCGACCTGCGGGACTCGGTCGCGGCCAACCCCGACCGCCGCGTCGACCGGCTCGCCGTGCGCATGAAGGAGCAGGCGCAGGAGGCGGTGGCGAAGCTCGTCGCGCGCTGGGCCGACGCCGTCGTCACGGTCTCCGACGCGATCTCGAGCGAGATGCGCGCGCTGGGCGCGGAGCGGGTGGAGACGATCCCGAACGGCTGCGACTTCGAGGACTTCGAAGGTCTCGAGTACCACCGGAACGAGCGCTTTCGGATCACGCACACGGGGACGTTCTTCGGCCACCGCGACCCGCGGCCGTTCCTGACCGCGCTCGCGGAGGTCGACGGAGACGTCGTCGCGCGGTTCGTCGGCGGGCTGCGCTCCGCTGACCGGGAGTTCGCCGAGGGCCTCGGGCTCGGCAACCGGATCGAGGAGATCGAGCACGTGCCGCGCCAGTCGGCGCTCGAGCTGCAGCGCGACTCGGACGCGCTGCTCCTGCTCCTGCCCGACGCGGGCGGCCGCGGCAAGACCGTTCCGTCCGGGAAGATCTTCGAGTACCTCGCCGCCGAGCGCCCGATCCTCGCCGCGGTGCCTCCGGACGGGGTCGCGGCCGAGCTCGTCCGGCGGGCAGACGCGGGCGTGGTCGTCGCCCCGGATGACGTGCCCGCTCTGAAGGCGGCGATCAGCGGCCTGCGGGCGCGCTGGGAGAAGGGCGCGCTCGAGAACGGAAGCCTGCCGCCGGAGCTGAAGGAGCAGCTCTCGCGGCGGACGCGTTCGAAGGAGTTCGCCGAGCTGCTGAGGGACGTGGCGTGAGCAAGTTCGGCGGCCGGCTGACGACCTTCTTCTTCCTCGCGACGGTGTTCTCCGTCTCGTTCCAGAACGTCTACTGGAACGTTGCCGGGCGCGTGAACCTCGCCGACATCCTCGCGCTGTTCTTCCTGATCGCGTTCCTGGCGGGCCGGATCTCCGAGCGCGACAAGCTCGTGCCGCGGTCGACGCTCGTCGTGCTCGTCTTCGCGGCGGCGCTCCTGATCGTTTATCTCGGCGGCTTTTTCAACATCGAGACGAAGCAGGCGTTGTCCCTGTACGAGAAGGGCCTGACGAAGTTCGCGATCCACTTCGCGTTCCTCGCCGCGGGCGTGGCGTACCTCGCGCGTCGCTCCGAGCACTTCTACTGGCGCACGGTCTGCTGGTTCGCCGCCGGGTTCGCGGCGAACGCGGCCTATGGTGTGCTGCAGCTCGTCGCGAAGCTCGGTGGCCGGAACCTCGACGCGCTCGTCCTGAACCCGATCACCGGCGGCGCGGCGTCGATCAACATCTGGGGTGCCGTCGGCCAGTCGAGCGTCTATCGCGTGAACGCGCTGACCGGTGACGCGAACCACCTCGGGGTGATGCTCGTCGTGCCGTTGCTGCTCCTGACGCCCGTGTACCTGCGGTTGGAGCCCGGCCACAGGCTGCGCCTGCCCCTGGCGGCCCTGCTCGGCTTCCTGCTCCTCGTCGAGCTCGCGACGCTCTCGCGGAGCGGCCTGCTCGGGCTGGCGGTCGGGGGCCTCGTGCTCGCGGTCGTCTACCGGCGGTTGCTGCTCTCACGCGCGCTCCTGATCCCGCTCGGCGCGGTCGCGGCGGTGCTCGCGTTCATCGTCACGCGCCGGCTCTCGTACTTCTCGAACGTGCTCCATGCCCGGCTGCAGACGAACGACAGCTCCTCGACGCTGCACTTCCAGGTCTACGACTTCATCCCGCAGACGATCCACGCGCACCCGCTGTTCGGCTTCGGGCTGAACACGTTCTCGGTCTACTTCGAGTTCGTCACGGGAAGGACGAAGTGGGGGGCGCACTCCTACTACGTGGCGACGGTCGTCGAGACGGGCCTCGTCGGGACAATCGTGTTCGCGCTCTTCCTCGTGTACCTCTTCCGTCGGCTCGGTGCGGCGCGGAGGATCGGCCGGGCCCTCGCGGCCGCTGGTGACCCGATCGCGGCGCGAGTGCGTCCGCTCGCCTGGGGGCTGACCGCGGCGCTCGTCGGCACGATCGCCGCGAACGCCTTCTACCTGACGATGCAGTTCTACTACTTCTACGCGCTCGCCCTGCTGGCCCTGGCGACCCCGATCGTGTTCGCTCGCCGCCTCGAATCTTGAAGGTCGTCGTCCTGACGACGTCGTACCCGCGCGGGCCGGGAGACGTCGCCGGCCTCTTCGTCGCCGACCAGGTGGAGCACGTCCGCCGGCGAGGGGTCGACGTCAGGGTCGTGTCGCCGGCGAGCTTCCGGCACTACGGGATCGCCTACGGGTCGGGAGTGGCCGGCAACCTCCGGCAGAAGCCCTATCTCGTGCTCGCGATGCCGTTGATGCTCGGCGGGTTCGTGCGGGCTGCGCGCCGGGACGCCGCGGACGCGGATCTCGTGCACGCGCACTGGCTTCCGTCCGGTGTCGTGGCGATGGCGACGGGCAAGCCGTTCGTCGTCCAGGTCTGGGGGACGGACATCGAGCTCGCGCGGCGCGCTCCCGTGCTGGCGCGGCGTGTGCTCAGGCGCGCGCGGCTCGTGATCGCGCCGTCGAGTGCGCTCGCGGAGGAGGCGCGGCGCCTCGGGGCCGAGGACGTGCGGACGATCCCGAGCGGCGTGGAGCTCCCGGCCGAGGTGGGGGAGGAGGCCGAGCCGCCGGAGATCCTCTACGCGGGCCGGCTCTCGCCCGAGAAGGGAGTACACGACCTCGTCGCCGCGGCCGACGGGCTGCCGCTCGTGGTCGTCGGCGACGGGCCGTTGCGCGACGAGGTCCCGGGCGCGCTCGGGTTCCTCCCGCACGACGAGCTCGAGCAGAGGTACGCGCGGGCGGCCGTCGTCGCGTGCCCGTCGCACCGCGAGGGGTTCGGCGTCGTCTGCGCCGAGGCGATGGCCCATGCGCGGCCGGTCGTCGCCGGTGATGTGGGCGGGCTTCGCGACCTCGTCGTGAACGAGAAGACCGGCCTGCTCGTCCCACCCGGCGACGTGGCGGCGCTGCGGGAGGCGTTGACCCGTCTGCTCCAAGACGCCGCGCTCCGCCGCCGCTTCGGTGAGGCGGGACGGGAGCGTATCGCCGAGCACTTCACCTGGAAGCGCTTCGGGGACGAGACCCTGCGGGCCTACCAGGACGCTCTCCACTAGTCTCGAACACCGATGCTGGCGCTGAAGATCGTCTTCTGGACCTCGCTCGTCCTGCTCGTCTGGACGCATGTCGGCTACCCGCTCGCGGCGGGGCTCGCGGCGCGGCTGCGCAGACGTCGTGTCGCGAGCTCTGCGATCGAGCCGACGGTGAGCGTCGTTGTCGCGGCGCACAACGAGGAGGACGTGATCGAGCGCCGCGTGCGGAACCTGCTCGACCTCGACTACCCGGCGGAGCGACTGGAGATCCTCGTCGCCTCCGACGCCTCGATCGACCGCACCGACGAGATCGTCGAGCGCCTGGCCGCAGAGGACGAGCGCGTGAAGCTCGTGCAGTGCGCTCGTGCGGGCAAGGTCTCGGCGCAGAACAGCGGCGTGGCGGCGTCAACGGGCGAGATCGTCGCCTTCTCGGACGCGAACGCGGTCTGGGAAAGAGATGCGCTCCGCAACCTCGTTCGCAGCTTCGCCGACCCGGCCGTCGGCTACGTGACCGGCCGCGCGTCGTACGAGGCGGCGGACGGGACGAACCGCGAGGGCGCGTACTGGCGCTTCGAGCTCTGGGTGCGCGCGCAGGAGTCGCGGCTCGGCTCGATCACGGCCGGCAACGGGCCGATCTACGCCGTGCGCCGCTCCGACTGGGTCGACCTCGAGCCCTGGTGCGGCCACGACCTCGGGCTCCCGTACCTGATGGTGCAACGCGGCCGGCGGGCCGTCTACGACCCCGACGCGGTCTCTGTCGAGAAGCCGTCGCGGGACATCGAGGACGAGTATCAGCGCAAGGTGCGGATGCTGCGCGGCGCGTGGGTGCACGTGTTCCGCGGGATGCTGCGACGGGTCGGGCCGGTCTACTTCGTCGAGCTCGTGTCGCACCGGCTCCTGCGGTACGGGAGCGGGATCCTCCACGTCCTTCTGCTCGTCTCGAACGCGGCCCTCGTCGGCGAGGGCTGGGTCTACCAGGCGGTGCTGGCGCTGCAGCTCGTCTGGCTCCTGCTCGCCGGTGCGGGGCGGCTGCGCCTGCCGATCCCGGGCGCGGGCCTCGCCTACTACTACCTCGTCGTCACGTGGGCGACGCTCGCCGGCCTCGCGCGCTACGTCCGCTTCGGGCCGCCGCTCCTCTGGGAGCGGATCGAAGGGACGCGGTGAACCGGGCGCTCGACGCCGCGGGCGCGTCGCTCGGGCTCGTCCTGGCGAGCCCGTTCCTCGCGGCGGCCGCGCTCGCGATCAAGCTCGACGGCGGCGGGCCGGTGCTCTACCGCCAGCAGCGGGTCGGGAAGGACGGGCGCGAGTTCGAGCTCGTCAAGCTGAGGACGATGGTCGTCGGCGCGGAGCGTCAGGGTGCCGGCTGGGCCGTGGACCACGGCGATTCGCGGATCACGCGCGTCGGCTCGGTGCTCAGGCGGCTCTCGCTGGACGAAGTGCCTCAGCTGTGGAACGTCGTGCGCGGCGAGATGAGTCTGATCGGGCCGAGGCCGACGCTCGCGTACCAGGTCGAGCAGTACACGCCGCATCAGCGGAGGCGCCTGGACGTGCGGCCCGGGATCACCGGCTGGGCGCAGGTGCAGGGCCGCGCGTCGCTGCCGTGGGAGGAGCGGATCGAGCTCGACGTCTGGTACGTCGACCATCGCTCGCCCTGGCTCGATCTGAAGATCCTCGCGCGTACGCCGCTCGCGCTGTTCGGCGGGACGTACAAGGGGAAGACCGGCGGCTGGCGGGCAGGCGGCGAGCCTCCGAAAACGCCTTAGATAAAGGCACAGCCCACCTCCTCCCCGTCGCAATCGTATTGACGAAGCTGTGACACGTGTGAAACGGAACCGCACCGAAACTGTGACGTTGTCGCGAGGCGTTTTCGGGCCGAGTCGTTACGCTCTTTCGCCGTGACCACAGTCCTCTTCACGTGCGCCGGCCAGCGTGTCGACATCGTCTCGGCCTTCGGCCGGGCCGGCGCGACCACGATCGCGGTCGACGTCAACCCCCTCGCTCCGGCGCTCTACCACGCCGATCGCCACGAGCTCGTGCGGCGCGTCGACGATCCCGGCTACGTCCCCGAGCTCTCCGCCCTCGTCGCCGAGCACGAGGTCGACCTGATCGTCCCGCTGACCGACCTCGACCAGCTGCTCCTGGCGCGCGCCCGCGACGAGATCGCCGCCGCGGTGCTCCTGTCCCCGGCCGACGTCGTCGAGCAGATGGGCGACAAGTACCTCGCGCACGGAGCGCTCGGGCGCCTCGGGCTCGCGTCGCCCCCGAGCTGGCTGCCCGAGGACATGCCTGCCGACGTCCGCTTCCCGGTTGCCGTCAAAGCCCGCGAAGGCTTCGGCTCGCGCCACATCTACGTCGCGAAGGACCGCGCCCAGCTCGAGTACCACCTCGCCCACACGCCGGTGCCCTCGTTCGTCCAATCGTGGTGCCTCGGCGAAGAGTTCTCGGTCGACGTCTTCTGCGACTTCTCCGGCGCCTGCCTGAACGCGATCCCGCGAACGATGATCGAGTCCAAGGGCGGCGAATCGATCAAGGGCATGACGATCAAGGACTGGGAGCTGATCGAACACGGGCGCCGCGTGGCCGAGGCGCTGCCGATCTGGGGCCCGGCGAATATCCAGTGCTTCCGCGAGGAGGACGGGTCGCTGCTCGTCACGGACGTGAACCCGCGCTTCGGCGGCGCGTTCCCGCTTCCGCTCGCGGCCGGGAGCCGCTACCCCGAGCTCGCCCTCGCGCTCGCCTCCGGAGAGCGGCCCGAGCCGACGGTCGGCGAGTTCCGCGAAGGCGTCGTCATGACGCGATTCTTCTCCGACCTCTGCCTGACCGAGGGGAGCGACGGTCGCCTCGAGCCGTTCGCCGAGGAGCTCCCGGAACCCGTGGCCAGCGAGCCGGGGGAGGCATGACCGCGACCAGAGAACGCCCGCGCACGCAGCCGGAGCCCGAGCCCGAGCGCGAGGTCGACTTCAGCCGCTACCTCGACGCGCTCGTCTCACGCTGGTGGCTGCCCGTCGCGGGGCTCATCATCGGCGCGGCGATCGGGTATTTCCTCGCCCTCGGCGGCAAGGATGTGTACCGGGCCCAGGCAACCGTCTACGTCGGAACGCCGTTCGGAGCCAACGGGACGCTGCTGCAATCGCTCGCCACGAACCCGAGCACCGTGGGTCAGATCGCCCGCGGCCAGGAGACGCTCCAGCAAGTCGCTGCCTCCTCGGGCATGTCCGTGCGCGAGCTCCGCGCCGGCGTCTCGACCCGCCCGCTCAAGAGCGGCAATCCGAAGACCGCGCCGAACCAGCTCTATGCGGTCACGGTCGAAGGGCCTCGGCGCGGCGAAGTGAGCGCCGCCGCGAACACGATCGCCGGCCGCATCGTCGACATCACCGGCCGCTACGCGAAGCTGAAGGTCGACACGTTCAGGCAGCAGATCGCTTCCGACCAGAAGCAGATGGACGCGATCGATCAGCAGTCGAATAAGGTTCGAGCGCAGCTCGACAATGTGTCCACGACCGAGCAATTGACCCTCGGGACGCTCCTTCTGACCATGGAGCAGCGGCGCGGAACGCTCGAGCAGGACCGACTCCAGGCACGACAGCTCCTCGCCCAGGCCGAGCAGGTCGAGCTGCCGCGCGTGATCGACCGGGGCGTGGCCGCGAAAGCGACGGCCCGCAGCGCGCGCAACTCCGTGGTCGTCGCCGGCCTGATCGGGCTGATCATCGGCCTCTTCGCCGCGCTCCTCTGGGAGCCGATCGCGGCGCGCACCGGACGCGAATAATGCTCGACGGCAAGACCGTCGCGGTCGTCGTCCCGGCGTTCGACGAGGAGCACCTGATCGGAACGACGATCGCCGGCATCCCCGCGCTCGTCGACCGTGTGATCGTCGTCGACGACGCCTCGCGCGACGGGACGGCAGCGGCCGCCGGCTCGAGCGCCGACCCGCGCGTCGAGGTGATCACGCACGAGAAGAACCAGGGAGTCGGGGCCGCGATCCTGACCGGCTACCGACGAGCGCTCGAGCACGACGTCGACGTCACCTGTGTGATGGCGGGCGACAACCAGATGGACCCGGCCGACCTGGAGGCGATCGCCGGGCCCGTCGCGCGCGGCGAGGTCGACTACGCGAAGGCGAACAGGCTCTTCACGGGCCGCGCCTGGGAGCTGATCCCGCGCAGCCGCTACCTCGGCAACGCCGTCCTCTCGCTGCTGACGAAGATCGCGTCCGGCTACTGGCACGTCGCCGACTCGCAGGCCGGCTACACCGCGATCGGCAAGAGCACGCTCGAGCTGCTCGACCTCGACCGCATCTACCCGCGCTACGGCTTCCCGAACGACATGCTCGTCCACCTGAACGTGATCAACGCCCGTGTCCGGGATGTGCCGTCACGGCCGGTCTACGGCGTCGGCGAGAAGTCGGGGATCCGGCTGGGCCGCGTGATTCCCTCGATCTCGTGGCTGCTGACAAAAGCGTTCTTCTGGCGGATGCGCGAGAAGTACGTGATCCGGGACTTCCACCCGCTCGTCTTCTTCTACTTCTTCGGGCTCTTCTTCTCGCTGATCGGGCTCGCGCTCGGGATCACGGTCACGGTGCTCCGGATCGGCGGCAACGAGCTGACGGTTGCGACCGTCGTCCTGATCGCCCTGCTCCTGATCGCGGGACTGCTGTTCACGCTCTTCGCGATGCTGTTCGACATGGAGTCGAACAGGGAGCTGCGCTAGCGCTCTAGCCCGGCGGCTCGTCCCAGAACTCGTCCTTGCGCATCTTGAGGGCCGCGTATATCGCGAGGACGATCAGGACGATCACGCCGACGACGATGAAGGCAAAGATGAGATTGCCGTTGGCCGCGAGCTGAGCTGCGAGGTTCATGGGGCCAGCATCGCTCCCCGAAACCCGCTTGTCAACGGGGATCGAAGGGCCCCGTTAAGCCTTCGTAAGAATCGGTCGGCCGGTCCGAGGCCCCGGCTATCCTGCGCAACTCGTGCCTACGGCAGTTGTAACCGGTGGAGCCGGTTTCCTCGGCTCCCACCTCTGCGAGCACCTGCTCGAGCAGGGGCAGCGGGTCATCTGCGTCGACAACCTGGAGTCGAGCTCGCTCGCGAATCTCGAGCACCTTCGGGACGACGCCTTCACGTTCATGAATCACGACGTGATCGAGCGCATCGAGGTCGACGAGCCGGTCGACTACGTTTTCCACCTCGCCGCGCTGGCGAGCCCGATCGACTACCTGCGCCAGCCGCTCCACTCGCTCAAGACCGGCTCCTATGGAACGCACCACGCGCTCGGTCTGGCCAAGTGGAAGCGCGCCCGCTTCCTGCTCGCGTCGACGAGCGAGATCTACGGCGACCCGCAGGTGCACCCGCAGCCCGAGACGTACTGGGGCCACGTCAACCCGATCGGCCCGCGCGGGGTCTACGACGAGGCGAAGCGCTACGCCGAGGCGCTGACGATGGCGTACCACAACCAGCAGGGCGTGAACACGGCGATCGTGCGGATCTTCAACACCTACGGACCGCGGATGCGCGCCCACGACGGCCGCGCGATCCCGACGTTCGTCCGCCAGGCGCTGGAGAACAAGCCGCTGACGGTCTTCGGCGACGGCTCGCAATCGAGGAGCTTCTGCTACGTCGACGACCTGATCCGCGGCCTCTACCTGCTTGCGGTCAGCGACGAGCACTTGCCTGTCAACCTCGGCAACCCGAGCGAGTACACGATCCTCGATCTCGCCGAAACCGTACTGCGCGTGACCGAGTCGACGAGCGAGATCGTGTTCGAGGCGCTGCCCGTGGACGACCCGCAAATCCGTCAGCCGGACATCACGCGCGCCAAGCAGCTGTTCGGCTGGGAGCCCGAGATCGACCTCGAGGAAGGCCTGCGGCGGATGCTGCCGACGATGGAACGGGTCCGTGCGTAAGCAGCTCGTGCTCGCCGCGTTCCTGGCGCTCGGCCTCGCGGTCGTCGCCGGGCTGGTCGCGCCGTCCGCGCAGCCGCGTCAGCAGTCTCGGACCCTGATCGTGGGGATCTTCGACGAGCAAGCGACGTTCGGAGACCCGGACTGGGCGTACGCGCAGTACAAGCTGCTCGGCGTCGAGGCGCTGCGCGTCAATCTCTACTGGGGAGGCCCGGGCGGCGTCGCTCGCAACAAGCGTCCGGCAAACGCCGTCAATCCGAACGATCCGGCCTACGACTGGTCGATCTACGACGCGATGGTCAAGCGCTCGGCTGACAACAACATCAAGCCGGTGTTCTCGATCCTGTGGACACCCTCGTGGGCCGGCCCCGCGAAGAACATGGCGCCGCGCCGGCTGATCGACCTCCGCAATTTCGCCTTCGCCGCCGCGAAGCGCTACAGCGGCAGCTTCCATCCGACCGCCGAGGCGCCCGCCCTGCCCGCGGTGCGGCACTGGATGGCGTGGAACGAGCCCAACAACCCGGTCTTCCTGAAGCCGCAGTTCCAGAAGATCGGCCCCCGCAAGTACAAGCTCTCCAGCCCGCGGATCTACGCCGGGATGTGCAACGCGGTCATGTCGGGCGTCCACCTCACCGGGCTCGCCGGCGAGAAGGTGGCCTGCGGTGCGACCGCGCCGCGCGGGAACAACACCGGAACGCAGCCACGAGCGTCCGTCTCACCGCTCATCTTCCTGCGGGGCCTGAAGCGGGCCCACGCGCGCTTCGACGTCTACGCGCACCATCCGTACTACCAGCATCCGAACGAGTCGCCGCGCAAGCCGCCGCCCGGGCCGCGCGCGATCACACTCGGAAACATCAACGAGCTGCTGCGCGAGCTCACGCGCCTCTACGGGAACAAGCATCTCTGGATCACCGAGTACGGCTACCAGACGAATCCGCCGGATCGCAGCTTCGGCGTCTCGTGGGTCAAGCAGGCCACGTACCTGTCGCAGGCGTACGGGATTGCGCGTGCGAACCCGCGCATCGACATGATGATCTGGTTCCTCGTGAAGGACGAGGCGAGGATCGGAAACGGCTGGCAGTCCGGCCTCTACACGGCCACCGGACGCCGTAAGCCGAGCTGGCAGGCCTTCCGGCGGATGCCGAAATAGCGCGACTGGGCCGTATCATGAAACGGCCCGTGGCTACCGAACAAGCGCCTCCGGCGCAGTCGCCGAAGTCCGCCCCGAGCCTCCGAGACGACGATCTCGAGAGCGCCCAGCTCGGAGACATTCGTTCGACGCCGCCGTATCTGCCTCTGCAGGGCGCGATTCGCCGCGTTGCCAGCGTGGTCGCGCTCGTCGTGCTCGACCTCGTCGGGCTCGTGCTCGGCGTCTACGCCGCGCTCACGCTGCGTGCGTTCGTCTACGGGAACGACGTCTCGCAGTGGGGGCTGCGCTGGAAGGTCGAGACGGACTGGCTCCCGTTCCTGACCGTGATCACCGTGCTCGTCTTCTGGCGTGCCGGCCTCTACACCGAGCGTGAGCGGCGAGCCGGGTTCGGACGGATCCTGGCCTCGCTCGCTCTCGTCGCCGTGATCACGCTGATCTTCACGATCGGCACGGGCCACAACTTCCAGACGTACGGCCTCGCGCCGACGGCGGTCGTGACGAGCGCGGTCTTCATCGGCCTCCTGCGCGGCAGCTACGACGTGATCACGAGCGACCTGCTCAAGTTCGCCGGCGTCCGCCGGAGGGCGATCCTCGTCGGCACGGGCGAGAGCCTGGCGCGTCTCCGCCGCACGCTCGGCCAGAGTCGTGGCGGGATCGACTACGAGTTCGTCGGCGCGCTCTCGACCTCGCCGGACAGCGCCGGCCTGCGCCCCCTCGGGCCGCCCTCCTCGATGCCGGCCGTCCTCGCGGCGCACCAGGTCGACGAGCTGATCGTCACCGACTCGGACTTCAGCGACCGCGAGCTGATGGAGATCGTCGAGCACGCGCAGCGGCGAGGGGTCAAGGTGCGGGTCGCCCCGCGTGCGACCGAGCTCCTGATCGAGCGCCGCGGCGAGTACGTGCCCGGCCAGGGCGTGCCGCTGTTCGAGCTGCGCCCGCCCGTCTTCGTCGGCGCCGACTGGCTCGTGAAGCGCGGGTTCGACCTCGGGGTGAGCGCGCTCGTCGCGATCGTCGGGCTCCCGCTCTGGGCGCTGATCGCGCTGGCGATCAAGCTCGACTCGCGCGGGCCCGTCTTCTACCGCGACAGCCGCATCGGGCTGAACGAGAACGAGTTCGGGATGATCAAGTTCCGGACGATGCGCGCGGACGCCGAGGCGCAGCAGGCCGAGCTCGAGCGGGAAAACGAGGCCGAAGGCGCGCTGTTCAAGATCAAGGACGATCCGCGGGTCACGCGGGTCGGGCGGTTCCTGCGCCGCTTCTCGCTCGACGAGATCCCGCAGGTGCTCAACGTCCTGCGCGGCGAGATGAGCCTCGTCGGCCCGCGCCCGCTCCCGGTGCGCGACTACGAGCTCCTCGAGCCCTGGCACCGCAAGCGCTACCTCGTGCTCCCCGGGATGACGGGCCTCTGGCAGGTCGCCGGCCGCTCGGCCCTCGGCTTCGACGACCTCGTCCGACTCGACTTCTACTACCTCGAGCACTGGTCGATCTGGCTCGATGTCTCCATCCTGCTGAAGACGCTTCCCGCGGTGCTCGGCGCAAAAGGCGCGTACTAGGAGCCGATGGCCGCGCGGCGCAGAGCCCTGTCCGTGGTCGGCACGCGGCCGAACATGATGAAGATCGCGCCGATCGCGGCCGAGCTCGCACGGCGCGGCGACGAGTTCGAGCACGTGCTCGTCCACACCGGCCAGCACTACGACCGCGAGATGTCGGAGATCTTCCTCGAGGAGCTCGGCGTCGGCGAGCCCGACTACCTGCTGAGCGTCGGCTCGGGGTCGCACGCGCAGCAGACGGCGGCGGTGATGGAACGGCTCGAGCCGGTGCTGCTCGAGGCGGAGCCGGACGTCGTGCTCGTCCCCGGCGACGTGAACTCGACGCTGGCCGCCACGCTGACCGCTGCCAAGCTGCTGCTTCCGATCGCACACGTCGAGGCCGGCCTGCGCTCGTTCGACCGGACGATGCCGGAGGAGATCAACCGCCTCGTCGCCGACCAGCTGTCCCAGCTGCTCTTCATCCACTCGCCGGAGGCGCGCGACAACCTGCTCGCCGAGGGCGTCCACGAAGCCGCCATCCACGATGTCGGGAACACGATGATCGACTCGCTCGTCGCCATGCGCGAGCGGATCGAAGACGCGCGTGCCCCTGAGGCGCACGGACTTCCTCGCGGCGAGTACCTCGTCGTCACCCTGCACCGGCCTGCGCTCGTCGACGGACCGCTGCTCGAGGAGACGATCCGGCAGCTGGCGGCGATCTCGGAGACGATGCCCGTCCTCTTTCCGGTGCATCCACGGACGCGTGCCGCGCTGGGGACGTTGGGGATCGACGTCGCCGCCGCCGAGCTGCGGCTGATCGAGCCGGTCGGCTATGTCGAGTTCCTGAGCCTCGTCGCCGGCTCGGCCGGGGTGCTGACCGACTCGGGCGGGATCCAGGAGGAGACGACGTACCTCGGGCTGCCCTGCTTCACGCTGCGCGCCAACACGGAGCGCCCGATCACGGTCTCGCTGGGCACGAACACGCTGCTCGGGCTCGACCCGAGCCGGATCGGCGAGGTGCCGGCGCTCCTGGCCGAGGCCGGTGAGCGCAAGACGCAGGTGCCGCCTCTCTGGGACGGGCTTGCGGCCGAGCGGATCGTCGACGTCCTGTCGCGCACGCTCGGCGCCGAGCCCGTCGAGATTGGCCAGACGCTGGGCTAGCGCCTCACGAGCACGGTGACGTGGCCCTCGCCGTGCGTCGCGGCCGGGCCCCGCCCGATCTCGCGCACGGTGCAGCCGGTCCGGCAGCGAACCCTGACCGTCCGGGCGCCCGCCTCGGTCGCGACCAGCAGATCGCCGGTTCTGACGCCTGCACGCATGAGATCGGCGCCTGAGACGGAGAGGACGCTGTCGGTCCCTTCCGTCGGCGAGCCGGGCGCCGGCGCGTCAGCCATGTACGCACGCGCCTTACGGCCGAAGCCCTTGGGCACGAAGCCGAGGCTCTCGACGCCGATGTCGCTCCCGCCCGGCAGGCCCGAGCTCGCCAGCAGCGTGTGACCGCCGCGCTGGTCGAAGGCGTAGATGTTGCCGCTGAGCTCGTCGGCGGCCACGAGTCGTCCTCCGAAGGCGCCGAAGCTGCGCGGGGCGACGGCGATTCCGCCCTCGACCTGGGGCCCGTGCTCGAGGATGACCTGGGCCCGGCCCCGACAGTCGACCCCGTACAGCGTCAGCTCGTTGGCGATGCGTGCGGCGACGAGCAGCCTCGAGCCGAAGCGGCCGACCTGGTCGAACGTGATCCCGGCCAGGAGAGCGCCCGGGAAGCTGACGAGGCGCGTCGCGCGGCCACGCTTGTCGACCTTGATCACGCTCGGGTTCGTCATCGGGTCGAGGACGTACAGGTCGTCGCGCCGGAACCGGCAGCCGGCCGCGGGCAGGCGGCGGTCCCGTGCCAGCACGGAGTAGTTCTCTCCGAGAACGGGCACGTACCCGCCCTCGCCGCGTGCGAACGGCGTCGCCCGGCCGCCGCGGCGGTAGAGGAAGAGACCCCGGCTCGTCGCGATCACGAGCCGGCCGTCCGCCCGCGGGCCGACTACGTCGTGCGGGCCGTGCACCCGGATCAGCGGGGTCCAGCGAAAGTCCCTCTGGTTCGTCGCAGGCGTGGCCCCGGGGAGGAGCAGCGCGGCCGCTGCCAGCGCGACGAGTGGCCGGAGAACGGACATCTGGCAACGATAGCCCGCTGGTAGGGTCGATCCGTGTCCAGCTCGATCGCCGTGACCGGCGCCTCCGGCGCCGCGCTCGTCGTCGAGCTCACGGCGCTCAGGCTCCGACGCATCTCGGCCTGGCGGTTCGCTTGATGCGCGTCGCCCTCAGCATGTTGACGCTTGTGCCGCGAGTCTCGGGCGGGAGCGAGACGTACGCCAGGGAGCTCGCACCCGCTCTCTCGAGGGTGGGACGCCACACGTACGTGGCACTCGTGCCGCCCCTCGCTCCGGACGCGGGCTCCGGCCTCCCGACGGTCGTCGCGAGCGGGTACCGCGCCTCCGCGACGACCGCTGGAAGGCTTCGCGCGATGACATCGGCGGCCATCCGTCCAGGCGCTCTCCGAGCAACGCTGGAGACAGCCGATGTCGTGCACTATCCCCTAACTGTGCCGGTTCCGCGAGTGTCGCGTCCGTCCGTCCTGACGCTCCTCGATGTCCAGCACCTCGATCTGCCGGAGCTCTTCTCCCGAGGCGAGCGGCTGTTCCGGCGACTCGCTTACGACCGCGCCGCACGGCGGGCCGACCAGGTCATCGTGATCAGCGAGTGGGTGCGCGAGCGGACGATCGAGCAGCTCGAGCTGGATCCGGAGCGGGTGCACGCGATCCACCTCGGCGTCGACCTCGCGCGCTTCTCACCCGATCCCGCCGTGGTGCGCGAGCCGTTCCTCCTCTACCCAGCCAGGCCGTGGCCGCACAAGAATCACGCTCGGCTGTTCGAGGCGTTCGAAGCCGTGCGTGCGGCCCATCCTGAGCTTCGCCTCGTGCTCACCGGCGAGGGCATCGACACGGCGAAGTTGCCGCCCGGCGTGGAGGCCCGGGGAAGCGTCTCGCGCGACGAGCTCGTGTCCCTCTATCAGCGCGCAGCCGCTCTCGTGTTCCCGAGCCTCTACGAGGGTTTTGGTTTGCCGCCGCTCGAGGCGATGGCCTGCGGATGCCCGGTCGCGGCGTCGGCCGCCGCCTCGCTCCCCGAAGTGTGTGGCGACGCGGCGGTGCTCTTCGACCCCTACGATGCGGCCGCGGTCGCGGCCGGGATCGAGGAAGCGCTTGCGCGCGCGTCCGAGCTCGCCGAGGCGGGTCCGGCGCGCGCGGCGTCGTTCACGTGGAACGCGACGGCGCGCGCCCATGACCGAGTCTACGAGCTCGCTGCTTGATCCTCCGCCAACCGGGCGAGGTCAGCGTCCACGAGGATCCGGACGAGCTCCTCAAAACCGATCTCGGGTGCCCAGCCGAGCTCTTGATGGGCCTTGGACGCGTCGCCAACGAGGTCGTGTAGCTCCGCCTTCCCGCGCCGCAGAGCGTCGTCAGTCCGGACGTGCTCGCGCCAGTCGAGTCCGACGACGCTGAACGCGGAGGCCACGAGCTCCTCGACGGTGTGAGACTCGCCCGTGGCGACGATGTAGTCGCCTGGCTCGTCTTGCTGGAGCATGAGCCACATCGCGCGCACGTAATCGCGGGCATAACCCCAGTCCCGCCGCGCCGAGAGGTTGCCGAGGACGAGCTCGTCTTCGATTCCCAGGGAGATCGCGGCGACCGCACGCGAGACCTTGCGCGGGAGGAAGTCCACCGGTCGCAACGGAGACTCATGGTTGTAAAGGATCCCCGAGGCGGCGAAGAGCCCGTAGCGCTTGCGGTAGCTCCCGGTGATGAAGTGGGCGTAGGCCTTCGCGACGCCGTACGGCGTGAGCGGTGTCAGCGGCGTCTCCTCCGTTTGGGGCGTCTCACGCGGTTCGCCGAAGATCTCGCTCGAGGACGCCTGGTAGAACCGGATCGACGGATCGACCTCCCGGATCGCTTCCAGCATCGAGGTTGCTCCTACCGCGGCAAACTCGGCGGTGAGGACAGGTTCGTCCCAAGAGCGGGGGACGAACGACGGCGCCGCGAGGTTGTAGACCTCCTGGGGGCGGACGGAGCGAAGCGCGTCCTCGAGCTCCTCCCGGGCCAGCAGGTCGGCCCGGACAAAGGAGATCCGCTCGATGAGGCCCGCAAGATTCTCGGCGTAAGCCTCCGGACTCCGGCGGCCGATCCCGAACACCTCGTACCCGTGCCCGAGGAGAAGCTCTGCGAGGAGGACTCCGTCCTGGCCGCCGATCCCGGTTATGAGCGCCCGCCTAGACACGGGGCGGGAGTGTACGGGAGTCAGCGCCGTCGCAGTACGAGCCGGACGACGTCGCCATCAGGCCCGTCACGCTCTCCCGCGAGCAGCCCGTAGACCGGCCCGAGCGGTACGAGGAGCGGAAAGGTCCGGGCGTGCAACGCGCTCAGATTCGGCCGCAGCCCGACGACCGACGACTCGATGAGCTCGAGGGCGTCGATGCCGCCCACGAGCCGCTCGACTGCCGCGTCGTCATACCAGCGCTGGAAGAACGTCCTCCCCTGGTCATCGCGTTCGCCGTGGTCCAAGTAGGCGGCGCTCCCCCGATACTCCGTCCAGCTCTCGCGTGCGTATGGGAGCGTGAGCACGATCACGCCACCCGTCCTGGTGCAGCGGGCCAGCTCGGCGAGTGCCGCGGCGTCCCCGCCCTGCCCGGCGACGTGCTCCAGGACCGAGATGCTTGACGCATTGTCGAAGGAGGCGTTCGCGAACGGCAGCGACCGCCCGTCTCCGACCGTGAGCTTGAGGTTCGCCTCGTGCTCTGTGAGACGCCTCCACGCATCGATCTCGCTCTCGAGCTGATCGACCGTCGTCACTCGCGCGCCGCGCCGCGCGAGCGCGACCGCGAGCAGCTTCGGGCTCGCGAGGTCGAGCACCGACGTGCCCGGCGCCGTACTGAGTCGGTCGAGCGCCCATGGCAGCTCGACGTAGCGGCTCGGATCGAGCGGGACCACGATTCGGATCGCCGCCTCCCGCGAATAGCCATGCCGCGCGAGGTGCCGGAGGCCGAGGCTGACGCTGATCCGGTAGAGCTCACCCCAGCCGCGTAAGGGCCAGCCGCTCACTCGAGCGCGCGGAGGTAGCGCCACGAGGAGTGCAGTCCATATGGACGCACGACCGCGACTAGGATCCCATAGGCGGCAAGCCCGGCCACAGCGGCGGCGACCGGTGGCAGCAGCAGGCCCGCGGGCACGAATGCGACCGCGGCGATGATCAGGACGAGCCCGGCTGCGCGCCCTAAGCCGAGGAGCGTGTCCCGGGCGGCGCCCAGCGCGTGGAGGACGCCGCCGAGCGCGATTACGGTCGTCGCGGCGAGCGCCAGCGCCAGACCCGAAAGCCCTCCAGCCGCTTGCCCGAGAGCGGCCAGCGGAAGAGAGATTCCGATGACCAGCGCAGCGAGTCGCCCCAGGCGAAGAGTCCTATTCGCGACGAACAGGACAGGAAACGCGACCGAGAACCCGATCATCGCGACCATCCAGGGCGAGAACGCGGCCACCAGACGGCCCAGCTCCTCGCCGACACGGTCGACGTATCCGCCTCCGAGCACGGCCGACAGCAGCGGTTCACCTGCGAGTGCAAAGACTCCAGCGGTCGCTCCGACGGCCAACAGCGCGAGCCACGATGACGACACGACGTGGTTTGCGACGTGCCGGGTGTCGAAACCTCCCCGCGTCAACGGCACCGACGTCACGAGGCCGAGCGAAGAGGCGGTCACCGCCACCACTGCTGATCCGGCTAGGTATGCATAGCCGAAGCTCGTCACCGCCCCGACACCCTCGCGCGCTGCGAACGGTAGGCAGACGAGGTAGCCCCCCTGCAGCGCGAGCGGCAGTGCAGTCCCCCGGGCCGCGAGCGACGTCCGCTGGGTCAGCGTCGCGCCAAGCGGCTTCACGGCGCCTCTCGGCATGCGCGCTCCGCGCGCCTTCAGCGCGAGGGCGACGACCGGCACGCCGAGGGCGACCAGGCCGTTGAGCGCCATCCCGAGGGCGACCGCGCGGATGCCGTCTTCGTCGACGCGAAGCAGGATCACGGCGAGTCCGAGCACGCTTCCAGCGATGTAGCCGAACGCTGCGACCACGTAGTCGTCGAGGGCTGCGAGTGCGCTCGCGGCAAGCCCTGCAAAGATCTGCGCGATTGCTGCGACGACGAGGAGCGGCAGTGTGTCGGCGGCTGCGTCACGGGCGGCATGGGGCCCGAAGCCCGTGAGCAGGGCAGCGAGCGGCCGGGCGCCGGCCGCGCACACAACGAGCACGGGGAACGCGAAGACACCGAGCGCGAGTGCCCAGGCGGCGGTCTCGGCCCCGAGGCGCCTGTCGTCTCGCGCGCGGGCGAGTGGCGGGAGGACGACGATCCGAATCGACGTCGCGGCGAGCGCGAGCACGATGAACACGCCGTAGGCAGCGAAGAACCCGTCGGTCTCGGCCGTGCGTCCGAGCTCACGCGCGATGATCACGCCGACGACCGCCGCCAGGCCGGTCTGCACGGCGAGCCCGAGCGCCGTGACAGCGCCCGTCGCGAGAGACCCCAGACCGGTCGAGTCGGTACGCTTGCCCACCGACGCGGAAGCGTACGCACCATGCCGACCGACACCATCTGGACAGCGGACGAACAGGACGAGCTTCGCGCCGACTTCGGCGACGTCTACGGCGGCCGCACTGTGCTCGTCACCGGCGCCGACGGCTTCATGGGGTCGCACCTGACCGATGCGCTCGTCGGGCTCGGCGCGAACGTGCACGCGTTCGTCCGCGCGACGTCGAGCGGCGCGCTGAACAACATCGGGCACCTCCGCAACCGCCTCAAGGTCCACTTCGCCGACCTGACCGACCGCACGTCGATCGATTACCTCGTTCGTGAGCTCAAGGACGCGCCGGATCGGCCTTACGTCTTCCACCTGGGTGCCCAGGCACACGTCGGAGAATCGTGGCACCGACCCTACGAGACGGTGATGGCGAACACGATCGGAACGCTCAACCTGCTCCAGTCCGTCGTCGACTGGGGCCTCGAGCTCGAGAAGTTCGACACCGCCGGCACATCGGAGGAGTACGGGAACGTCCGTGAGGACGTGGCCCACCATCACGACTTCGACGACGGCTCTCTCGTCCTCCACGAGCGCTCGCCGATCAACCCGAAATCGATCTACGCGACCGCGAAGGTCGCTGCCGACTTCCTTACGATGAACTACCACGACGCGTTCGGTGTGCCGGGCGTCGTCACGCGGATGTTCAACAACTACGGGCCGCGTCAGAACCCTCGCTACGTCACCGGCACGATCGTGACGCAGGCGTTGACGAGGCCCGAGATCGAGCTCGGCGCGCTCGAGCCGCTGCGCGACTTCTGCTTCTGCACCGACGGTGTGCGCGGTCATCTGACTGTCGCCGCCCACGGTGTGCCCGGGGACGTCTACGTCTACGGGCAGGGCAGGAACATCTCGATGCGCGACTGGACCGACCTGATCGTCCGCACTGGCGTCGAGCACGGCTTCTGGCCCGACGACCGGCAGGTCATCACCACCGAGACCCGCCTCCGCCCGGGGGCGACGGATGTGATGGCGCTCCGCGTCGGGCACGAGAAGCTCACGGCCGAAACCGGGTGGCTGCCCAAGGTTTCGTGGGAGGAGGGCGTGCTGCGGACGATCCAGTGGTACGCCGAGTACCGCGATCGCTGGATCGGCCGCGTCGACTGGCTGCCGACGGGCGCTCCGCAGCTCATGCGGTGAGCAGGATCCTGGTCACGGGGGGAGGCGGGTTCCTGGGCTCGCGGCTCGTCGAGCGGCTCGCTGCCGACGCGCACGACGTCGTCGCCGCGCGTCGGGCGGAGTTTGACCTGACTTCCGCCGAGGACACCGAGCGCCTGTTCGACGAAGTTGCGCCGGAGCTCGTGTTTCACCTCGCCGCCGAGGTAGGGGGGATCGGCGCAAACCGGGCAAACCCCGGTCGCTACTGGTACGCGAACCTGATGATGGGCGCCCACGTGCTCGAGCAGGCGCGGCTCCACGGAACGCCGAAGCTCGTGATCGCCGGAACGATCTGCGCCTATCCCAAGTTCGCCCCGATCCCGTTCCGCGAGGAGGATCTCTGGAACGGCTACCCCGAGGAGACGAACGCCCCGTACGGCGTCGCGAAGAAAGCGATACTCGTCGGAGCGCAGGCCTACCGCGAGCAATACGGCACGAATGCCGTATTCCTCCTCCCGGTCAACCTCTACGGGCCTGGTGACAACTTCGACCTCGAGACCTCGCACGTGATTCCCGCGCTGATCCGCAAGATGGTCGAGGCCGGCGAGCGCGGCGACGACGAGATAACGCTCTGGGGCGATGGCTCGCCGACCAGGGAGTTCCTGTACGTCGACGACTGCGTCGAGGCCTTCCGTCTCGCAGCCGAGCGATACGACGGCGCAGACCCGGTCAACGTCGGAACCGGCGAGGAGATCTCGATCCGCGAGCTCGCCGAGCTGACCCGCGCGGCAACCGGCTACGAGGGCGCGATCCTGTGGGACAAGACCAGGCCGAACGGCCAGCCACGCCGAACACTCGACACATCACGTGCGGAAGCGGCCTTCGGGTTCCGCGCGACGGTGCCGCTGCCCGAGGGGATCGGGCGCACCGTCGCCTGGTTTCGCAGCGCACACGTTCCCGCGTGACGAGCATCGCGAAGGTCTGCGCCATTCGCGACGATCGGCCCTAAGCTCACGCTCAGGCGCTCATGTCGGGCGTGCCGAGGTCGAGCACGTCGAGCAGACGTCGCGCCCTGTGCCGGTAGGTGTGCTCGTCGAGGACGCGCTCGCGGGCTCGTGCGCCCATCGCCTCGGCCTCAGCCGGGTCGTCGAGCAACGCGCGGTAGGCGTCGAGTGCCTGCTCGGCGGTTTCGACGACGACGAGCTCTCTGCCGGGGTCGAACCAGCGCTCGATCCCGGCGTGGGGGCTCGAGACGATGGCCGCACCAGCAGACGCCAGTTCGAATGGACGGCACGTCGAGGATGCGGGAACGGTCGCGTGCGAGCGCCGCGTGATGTTGAGGTTGACGCGACCCGCGGAGATCGCTCGTGCAAAGACGTTGAACGGCACATCGCCCAGTAGGCGTGCGCGTCCTACGTCGCCCTGGAAGTCGCGGCCGCCGAGCGCGACGTCGATCGACGGGTCCATCCGGCTCGGCTCGCCGATGAGCGACGCCATCCATTCCCGCCGGAACCTGTCGCCGTAACCGTAGAAGAACACGTCGTACTCCTTTTCGACAGCCACCGGCCGGAAGAAATCGGGATCCGCCGCCCAGAAGATGGTCTCGACCCGTCGCGCGCCGAGGTCGAGGAGCCGTGGAATCCCACCCTCGGAGTTGGAGAGGACGAGGTCGTACTCGGAAGGATCGGCACCGTGGTAGTAGTTGAAGCCGGTGTCCATGCCCCCGAACTCGGGCAGGCTGGCCGGCACGTCGCCGTCGTAGAAGACAACTGGGATCCCGAACCGCTCCCGCAGGAACGCGGGGATTCCCCGGAAGTGCGCCATCGGAACCGTGAAGACGAGGACGGCGTCCGGTCGCTCCCGCTCGACGAGCCGCTCGAGGTGTCGTCGCCAGCGCGGCGTGACGAGGCGCCAAATCGTCTCCCGCGTGGCCCGGTCGAGCGCGGAGTCCTCCGGTGACTCCTCGCCGCGCCTGCGATAGCTGTCGCCCCTGAGGCGTGTGAACCCGTCTCGGAAGGCGGCGTAACTCTCGCCCAGGCGGTACGTCGGGTTCGGTGCCGAGCGCCACCATGGCGACTCGATGGGCCGGCCGCGGTAGGGCGTGACGATGAGATCGACGCCTGACTCGCAAAGGCCCTTCCAAAGCTGCCACCAAGCAGGCGTGCAGCCGTAACGGAAGTCGAGGTCGACCGAGGATGCGACAGCGAGGATCCGCGGCACGCCGCGATTGTAGGGCGAGGGTGCCGCGCCCTTGGGGGGCGCAGCAAATGCCCACAGAAGGTTTACAGACCGCTAAGCGGGTCGAAACGGGTTGCCGAGTAGAATCCTTGATCTTGTGAAGGCCGTCGTCGAGACCATTCCGGCAACGTACGGCGACCGGATCGTGGCCGTGCGTCGGTTGGCGATCGTTCCGGCTCTCAACGAGGAGGAAACGATCGCTGGCGTGGTCGACGAGATACGGGCCATCGACCCTGGATTTGAGATCCTCGTCATCGACGACGGCTCGACGGACAGAACCATTGCAGAGGCCGAACGGGCCGGGGCCCTCGTCGCACGTCTCCCGTACAACATCGGGATCGGCGGGGCTGTCCAGACCGGATACCAGTACGCCCGCGACCACGGTTTCCAGGTCGCCGTCCAGATCGACGGCGACGGCCAGCACGATCCGAGCGAGCTCCCGAAGATCATGGGTCCGCTCCTCTCCGATGAGGCCGACATCGTCGTGGGCTCGCGCTTCGCCGGAGAGGGGTCGTACCGCGCTTCAGTGCCGCGCAGATTCGGAATTCGAATCTTCAGACACTTCGTTTCTGCCTTTGTCGGGCAATCCCTGACTGATACGAGTTCTTCATTCCGGGCGATCAACCGTCGCGCGCTTTGCTTGTTCGCACAGGATTACCCGCACGGCTACCTCGAAACGGTCGAGGCGACGGTCATGGCCTCGCGCTGCGGCCTTCGCATCAAGGAGGTCCCCGTTACGGTGCGGCCGCGTGAGGTCGGGCGGTCCACGCTCACGACCCCGGTCTCAATCTTCTATGCCGTGAAGGTCATCGTCGCGGTGTTCGTAGGGATGTTCAGGAGGACGACTTTCGACGCGAGGGAGGATCTATGACACTCCGGATCTCGATCTTCGCGGCCATCGGCTCACTTCTGCTGCTTGCGGTGATCTTCGAGCTGATACGCAGCCGGAGGCTCCAAGAACGCTACGCGCTCTTGTGGCTGTTGACCGCGTTCGTCATTCTCGTGTTCGCGATCTGGCGAGATGGGCTCAATGTGCTCGCCGACACGGTGGGAATCGCCTATCCGCCGTCAGCGCTGTTCGTTCTGGCGTCGTTCTTTATCCTGATCGTGCTGCTGCACTACTCGACGGTGATCTCGGAGCTGGCGGAACGTAACGTCTCCCTCGCGCAGCGAATTGCACTCCTCGAGCAGAGGCTCAGGGAAACGGAAGCCCCCCAGAGCACGGACTCGTCGTAGCTGCAGCAGTGGCGGCTCTTCGCCCACTGCCGGAAGATTCGCGCCATGGATGAGGCGGTGAAGCAAACGGAAGGGCGGCCTGCGCGCTCGACCGCCCTCGCCAGCTGGGTCGCGCGGCCCGAGGTTCTGACCGGTGCGCTGGTCGCCTTCGTTCTCGTCCTCGCCGTGATCCGGGTCTGGCTGGCCGGCAAGATCGCGACGCCGTGGATCATGAGCGACGAGTTTCTCTATTCGGAGCTTGCACGCAGCTTCGCCGACTCTCATCGGTTGCTCGTCCGGGGTGCGGACTATCCCATCTACAGCGTCGGCTATCCACTACTCGTTTCGCCGGCCTGGCTTGCGGCGTCGATGGCGACTACTTACACGCTCGTCAAGACGATGAACGTGGTCTTGATGACGATCGCCTTGATCCCCGTCTATCTCTGGTCTCTGCGCCTGATGCGACCGGTCTACGCGGTCGTCGCGACTGCCCTCGTCGCTCTCCTACCCGCGTTCGTCTACACGGGGACGATCATGACCGAGAACGGGGCGTTCCCGACCATGATTCTGGCTTTCTTCGTGATCGCGCTGATGCTGCAGCAGCCGACTCTCTCGCGCCAGCTGCTGGCCCTTGCGGCCATCGCCCTGGCCTACTTCGTCCGAACACAGTCACTTGTGCTCGTGGCGGTGCTGCCATCCGCGGTCGTGCTCAAATTGATCCTCGACGCGCGTGCGGCAGAGGACGGCCGGCGATGGGGAACGTTCAAGCGCGGGTCGCGGGACTACCTTCTGCTCGTTGCGATCTACATCGTCGGCGCGCTTGGGTACGTGCTCTTCCAGGTCGCGCGCGGCGCTCCCCTCAGCGGCGGCCTTGGTGCCTATTCGAGCGTCACGACGGCCCACTACTCGCTTGCGGATGTGGCGAGCTGGACGATCGAGCACGCGGCCGAGCTCGGCCTTGCTGTCGCCGTGTTTCCGCTCAGTGCGCTCGTTGTCCTACTCGTCCTCGCTGTCGGGCGCGGGTCGGAGGATGGCGCGGAGCGCGCCTTCCTCGCCGTCGCGACGTCGGCGGTCGTGCTCGTCGTCGTCCAGGTCGCTGCCTTCGCCTCGAGGTTCTCGTTCCGAATCGAGGAGCGCTACATGTTCTTCGTCGTCCCGCTCCTGTTCATGGCGCTGGCGCTCTGGCTCGACCGCGGCATGCCGAGGCCGGTCGTCACGACGGCAGTCGTGACCGCGGTTCCCGTCTTGCTCCTGCTCGACCTGCCGCTCGAGAAGCGCCTCAACGTCTCGATCACCTCCGACACCTTCGGCTTCATCCCGCTGCTTCGGCTCTCGTACCACTACTCGATCCCGACCGTGCGCTGGCTGATGATCGCGGGGGCGGCCGTCGCGGCCCTGGCGTTCGCCCTGCTCCCACGCCGGATCGCGCGGGTCGTGCTTCCTTCCGTGCTCGCCCTCTACCTCGTGCTCTCCACGGTCCAGGTATTCCGCACGGTTCGCGACTTCGCTCAGAACACTCGCGCGTCCCTCGAGCCGGCGCAGCTGACCTGGGTCGATTCCACGCTGCCCAAGGGCGCGTCAACTGGGGTGATCTTCGGCTCGACCGCTGATCCCTTGAGCGAGGCCCTGCGGATGTGGCAGGCGGAGTTCTGGAACCGCGACGTGAAGGGCGTTTACGACCTCACGCCCGAGCCGACGGCGTTTCCGAGCAAGACGATCGCGCTCGACCCGCTCTCTGGGATGCTCGTGACCCAGGGTCGCAAGCCGTACCCCTACCGCTACGCATTGGCGGCGAGCGGCCTCGCCCTCTCCGGGCGAGTCGTCGCCAGCAGGCCGCCCTGGGCGCTGTACGAGGTCCGAAAGCCGTTGAAGCTGTCGCGGGTCGTCGAAGGCGTCTATCCCGACGGCTGGATGGGCTCGCTTGCGGCGCTGACCGAGCACGCCGGCTCCTCGGGACGGTTCTCGATCGCGCTTTCGCGCAAGGCCTGGCGCGGACCCCTCGAGCCGGCTCAAGTCACGATCGCGGTCGGAAAGCCGGCTCTGGGCGCGGATGACAAGGCGACGCTCTCGCAGCAGCTCGTCCGTCGGCAGTTCGTTCTGGGGCGTCAGCCGCGCACGGTCACCGTTGCCGTTCCGAAGCCGCCGTACCGCGTCGAGATCCACCTCAAGCCGACGTTCTCGCCAGCGGACTCTGGCCAGGCCGACACGCGCGAGCTGGGAGCCCAGGTCAGGTTCGGTCCGGCTCCCGGGACGCGCTGAGGTGGGCTTGCCCTTCCTAGAATGGCCACGTGACTGAGCCGCCTGCCCAGGCAGAACCGGTCCCGGTCGACCGCATCATCGACCGGCTCGAAGACGAGCTTCGCCGCTCGAGGCAGGTCGACGGGTCGTCACCGCGCCTCGCTGCCCGTGTCGAAGCGGAGCGGCTGTCCGCAGTCTCCGCCGACCGGCCGTTTTCCTATAAGCCGGGCCTCTTCGGCCGGATCCGCGGTCTGATTCTGGTCCCGATCAAGTGGGTCCTGCGAAAGCTGATGCGCTGGTACGTCGAGCCGGTCGCCGCGGACCAGCGCGCCTTCAACTCGAGCATGCTCGCGCTCGCCGATACGCTCGCCGACTCGCTCGCGGAGCGCATCGAGTCCGTCCGCCAGGAGACCCGCATGCGGCTCAACCAGATCGAGCAAGGCGAGGCCGAGACGTCGACGAGGCTGGCCGAGCACGACGACCGGCTCATACGCGTCGAGCGGAGGCCCGCAGCTCCGGCGAGCCCGCAGCCCGCGGCCTCCGCTCCGGTCCCCGAGCCGGCGGCGGAGCCCTTCGACTACTTCGCGTTCGAGAGCCGCATGCGCGGCCCGCGGGAGCTGATCCGCGATCGCCAGCGCGCGTACGTCGACGACTTCCGCGACGCGGCCCCGGTGCTCGACGTCGGCTGTGGGCGCGGCGAGTTCCTGTCGCTGCTCGCCGAGGCCGGCGTCGAGGCCAGGGGCGTCGATCTCGACCCGGACATGGCCGCCTTTTGCCGTGGCCAGGGCCTCGACGTTGAGGAAGGCGATGCGCTCGCGTATCTGGAGGGCCTCGGCGAGGGGTCGCTGGGCGGGGTCTTCGCGGCGCAGTTCGTCGAGCATCTCGAGCCCGGCCCGCTGACGAGGTTCATCGCGCTCGCGGCCTCGCGGCTCCGACCGGCCGGCGTCATGATGCTCGAGACGATCAATCCGCTCTCGCTCTTTGCGCTCCGCAACTACTTCGCCGATCTGACGCACGCACAGCCCCTGATCCCGGAAACGCTCTCGTTGCTCGTGAAGGGGGCAGGCTTCGACCGCGCGGAGGTCAGGTTCCTGAACGAGCCCGAAGAAGGACAGATCCTCGAGAGCGTCGAGCTCCCGCCCGGCCCCGAGTTCGACGCAGCCCGCAGGGCGCTCGAGTCGAATCGGGCACGGCTCAACGAGGTCGTGTTCGGCCCGCAGGACTACGCGCTCGTCGCGCACCGTTGAGGATCCTCGTCTGCCATACGCAGGTCCCCTTCGCGCGCGGCGGCGCCGAGGTCCTGGTCGAGAACCTCGTCCACGAGCTCCAAGCCCGGGCACACGAGACCGAGCTCGTCGCGGTGCCGTTCAAGTGGTATCCGCCGAGCTCGGTCATGACGCAGTCGCTCGTTTGGCGTCTGCTTGACCTCAACGAGGTGCAGGGCCGGCCGGTCGACCTCGTGATCGGGACGAAGTTCCCCTCGTACGTCGTTCGGCATCCCAACAAGGTGGTGTGGCTGATCCACCAGTTTCGCCAGGCCTACGACCTCGACCGCACCGAGTTCGGCGAGTACGGGGAGGAGGCGTTCGATCGTGCTGCACGGCGCGCCGTGCACCGGCTCGATCGCGCGACACTGTTCGAGGCGCAGCGACTGTTCGCGATCTCCGAGAACGTCGCGTCGAGGCTCGAGCGGTCGGTCGGGCTCGAGGCCGAGGTGCTGCGGCCCCCACCCCAGCCGCTCGATTACCGCTGTGACGAGTACGGCGACTTCGTTCTTTCCGTCGGGCGACTGGACAGGGCGAAGCGGGTCGACCTGCTTCTCGAGGCCGCGGCCGCCGACGGGAACCTGCGCGTCGTGATTGCAGGCGAGGGGCCGGATCGCGGCCGCCTCGAGGAGCTCGCGGGGACTCACCAGCTGGACGGCCGGGTCGTGTTTACGGGCCGCCTGGACGACGACGCTCTCGCCGATCAGTACGCGAAATGTTTCGCCGTTTTCTACGCGCCGATCGACGAGGACATGGGCTACGTTCCGTTCGAGGCGTTCCTCGCCGAGAAGCCCGTCGTCACCACCCGCGACGCGGGCGGCCCGCTCGAGGTCGTCGAGGATCGGCGAACGGGGCTCGTTTGCGAGCCCACTCCCGGCGCGGTCGCCGAAGCGCTCGCTTGGCTCCGCGCCCATCCCGACGAGGCTCGCGCCCAGGGCCAGGCCGGCAAGGGCGTGGCCGCGCAGCTGACCTGGGACGCGACCATCGATCGGCTTCTCGGATGAGGGTCGCGTACTACTCGCCGCTGCCGCCGGACCGGTCGGGGATCGCCGACTACAGCGCTCACCTGCTGCCCGCGCTCGAGGACCGGGTCGAGGTCAAGGTCGCGAAGCAGCATCGGCGTCCCCCGCGTGGCTGCAACGTCGCGCTCTACCACGTCGGGAACAACCCTGACGCACACGGCTGGATCGTCGAGGCGCTCCGCAAGCGCCCGGGCATCGTCGTCCTTCACGACGTCGTGCTGCACCACCTCGTCGCCGGGATGACCGTCGCGCGAGACCGGCCGGAGGGGTACCTCGACGCGATGCAGCATGAGTCGGGCGTCGTCGGGCGGTTGCTCGCCCACGGCGTCGTCGACGGCCTTCTCCAGCCGTTGTGGGAGGACCGCGCGGCCGACTTTCCGCTGACGATGTGGGTCGTCGAGACCGCGACCGGGATCATCGTCCACTCACGGTTCGCGGAGCACTGGGTGCGCGAGCTCGGCTTCACCGGCCCCGTCTGGCGGATCCCGATGCCTGCGTGGCAGGTCCCGGCCGCGACGGTCGAGGCGCGGCGCCCTGACGTCGTCATCGGCTGCTTCGGGCACATGAACACGGCGAAGCGCATCCCGCAGGTCCTCGACGCCTTTTCGCACCTCCTCGTCCGCCGGCCCGAGGCCCAGCTCGTCCTCGCAGGCGGCCACTCGCCGGGGTTCGACCTCGAACGGCTGCTCGCGTCGCGGAATCTGAGCGACGCCGTCGTTCGCTACGACTACCTCGCCGAGGAATCGCTCTGGCAGCTGATCGCCGACTCCGACGTGCTGGTCAATCTCCGCTCGCCGACGATGGGCGAGACATCGGCGATGGTCGTCCGGGCGCTCTCGCTCGGCAAGCCGCTCGTCGTCAGCGACGTGGGCTGGTTCTCGGAGCTGCCGGACGAGGTGGCGGTCAAGGTCCCGGTCGACGAGCGCGAGACGGTGGCGCTCACAGATGCCCTCGAGCGGCTCGCCGGAGACCCGACGTACCGCGAGCGGATGGGCAAGGCGGCAGCCGACTGGGCCCGGCGGGAGCACGACCTCGACCGGGCGGCCGACCTGTACGTGGCCGCGCTCGAAGAGTCGCTCGGACTTGAGGACGTCGAACGCGCAATCCTGCGGCGATGTCGCGAATGCTGCCTCTGAGCTCGGCGTCGACGCCGACTCGCCGGAGCTGACCGACGTAGCCAGCGCGTCTGCGCGAGGTCGGGTTGGGACGTGACTAGCTCCTACGAGCTGCAGCAAGGGTCGCGAGCGTCGGCGAAGCTGAGTTGAGGTTCCGGCGAGCGTACGCGCCCGGCTTGGCGCTGGCGTCGCTCGTCGCCGTTTCTGCACTCCTTCGCGTCTGGGTGAATCGCGGCTTCGAAGGCCCGCACCAGCTCTGCGACGAATACATCTACGCAGGAATCGCGCGTCGATTCGCGACCACGGGCCACCTCGATCTCGGGGGAGGTCCGAGCGCTGGAGGAAGCCTGCTCTACCCGGCTCTGATCGCGCCGGCGTGGCTCGCGCACAAGATGTCGACGGTCTACGAGCTCGCGAAGACGATCAATGCGGTGCTCGTCTCGCTGACCGCGATACCCGTCTACCTCTGGGCGCGGCGCGTCGTCTCGCCGTGGTGGGCTCTTCTCGCCGCTGGTCTCGTGTTGCTCCAGACCGGGCTCGTTCTCTCCGGGATGCTGATGACTGAGAGTGCATCGATGCCTGCGTTCATGCTCGCGTTGTTCGCGATCGGCATCGCTGTTGAGCGGCCCACGCCGTGGACGCAGGCTTTCGTCGTCGTCGCGCTGGCCGTCGCTTATGGAGTGCGAGCGCAGGGCCTCGTTCTGCTCGCGATCCTGCCCGCGGCTGTCCTCCTCGCTTTCTTACTGGACTTGCGTGCCGGCGTCCCACGCTCCGAAGCCCTGGGCAAGCTAAGGCGCTACTGGCCGCTCGTATCCGTACTGGCAATTGCCGTGTTCGCCTTTCTCGCCAACAGCGGCTTCTCTCCCAGCCGATCGATCGGTTTCTACCGGCGAGTGGCTACCACTCATTACGACCCTCTCACCGTCGCGCTCTGGACAGCGCGCCACGCGGGCGAAGCGGTGCTCGCCGTCGGAGTCGCGCCGGCTTGTGCGTTTCTCGTCCTGCTCGCATCGGCGCTGACCCGCGGTCTTGGACGACCAGGTGACCGGGCTTTCATCGCGACAGCCGCCGCAAGCAGCTTCCTGTTCCTGCTGCAGACGGGCGCGTACGCCTCGGCGTTCAACCCGCAGATCCTCGAGCGCTACAGCCAGTACGCATTTCCACCGGTCCTGATCGCTTTTGTTCTCTGGCTCGCGCGCGGCCTGTCTCGGCCGCGATTCGAGACCCTGTTCGCGGTGATCACGGCACTCGCCCTCGTGTCGGTGATTCTCTTCGGAGCCGCTCTGCGTTCCAGTATCACGGTCGAACCGGTGTTCGCCTCACTCACGCTCCACCTCTTCCGGCGAGTCCCCGAACACGTGCCCGGCGGGCTCCTCAGCGGGCGCATCTTGCTTTTTGCGCTAGCGGCGTCGGTGGGGTTGATCTTCGCGGTGGCTCCGGCGCGGTTTCTTCGGACTGCTCTTCCGGCCGGAGTAGCGGCCTTGTCGTTACTGGCCTCGCATGCTGCTTATGTGAACTTGGTCGCTAACACACGCGCTTGGCCGAACTGGACGGGACCGGTCCGAAGTTGGATCGACGATCAGATCGGCACGTCCGCCGGAAAGGCTGCCTACCTCTACGTCCCGAATCCCACAGTCTGGGCTAGCTCGACCGTCTTTGTGAATACGGAGTTCTGGAACCGGTCGATCGGCAACGTCTACTCGCTCGGCTCACAGGGGTTGTGCCCGCTTCGAATCGACCCGTTGCGGGTCGACGAGCGAAACGGTCGGCTCGTCGACGCTCGCGGCCGTCAGACCAGCGGCGCGCGTATTCTCGTCACCGATCGCAAGCTCGCCATCGCAGGCAGGCAGGTCGCCGCCGGCGGGCCGACCGCTCAGCCTTTGGCTATCTACAGGCCCGCAGGCGCTCTGCGGCTATCGTCGCGAGACGTCGGTCTCTATTCCGACGGCTGGACCGGCTCGGATGCCTTGTTCATCCGGTACTGGCTGCCGAAGCCCAAGCCCCGGTGGATGACCGTCACGCTTAGCAGGGTGGCATGGATTGGTCCGGACAAGCCGGGGGTGGTGACGCTGACGCTGCGACGCCTGGTGGGCACCTCGTCCACGCTGGCCCGACGGCGCTGGGTGGCACATTCCGGTCGTTCGAAGTCGTTCCGACTCGCCCCGCCGGCACCTCCGTTCGAGTTGGCAGTCCATGTCGCACCGACGTTCTCGCCGTCGGAGTTCGGAGCGGGAGACACTCGGCAACTCGGTGTCCAGATGAAGACGTCCTACGGGAGGTAGCTCGAGAGTCCACGCAGCTGGTAGGGCTCTTGCCGAGGGCCTCACCCAGGCTCAAAGCGCGCGGAGGCGCTCGGGGTGCTTGCGCACGAAGCGCCCGATTCCGCGCCAGTGCCACCAGGTGCGCCGCGTGAGGAAGCGGCGGTCGGTGACGGCCGCGTGCGCGTGCGTCACGACCGCCTCGGGCACGTACCAGCGCTCCCAGCCGGCCTTGGCGGCCCGGTAGCAGAGGTCGATGTCCTCGCCGTAGAGGCGGAAGCCGGGGTCGAATCCGCCGAGCTCGTCGAGCATCTCGCGACGCAGCAGCAGGAACGCCGCGAGCATCCAGTCCGCCTGGACCGGCTCAGTCGGGCGCTCGTCGAGCTGGTAGTGGTCGACCTGGCGCGTCTCCGGGCGCAGGGCCTTCCGGAGCGGCGTTCGCCGGACGAGCGTGCCCCTGACGGTCGGGAATCGGCGGCGCGACGGCTGCCAGCGTCCGTCGGGGAACTGCAGCTGGGGGCCCACGATCCCGGCGCGCGGATGGATCTCGGCGAACTTCCGGAGGAGGCCGACCGCATCGGGCCGCGCCTGCGGTGTCGGGGTTTGCGACGACGACGAACGGCGCGCTCGTGGCGGCGATCCCGCGGTTCGCGTTCGCCGCGAAACCGAGCGGCCGCGTCGTTCACGATCAGCTGTGCGTCGACCGTCGGGGCAGGCGGGTTCGCGACGACGACGAGCTCGTCCACCTGAGGCGCGAGCGCGGCGAGGCAGCGTTCGAGGTCCGGATCCGGCCCGTGCGTGACGACGACGGCGGCAACGCTCACAGGAGCTCCCGGTACACCGCCAGCGTGCGGCGGGCGGTCTCCGTCCAGCTGAACCGGCCTGCCCGCTCGAGGCCCGCGGCAACGAGACGCTCCCGATCCGCCAGCGCGCGCCTGACGCCGTCCGCGATCGCCTCCGGGTCGCCCGGCTCGACGAGGATCGCCGCATCTCCAGCCACCTCGGGCACGGCCCCGGCCGCAGCGGCGACGACAGGCGTCCCCGAGGCCATCGCCTCGAGCACCGGCAGCCCGAAGCCCTCGTAGCGGGACGGGAAGACGAGGCAGGCGGCGCCGCGGTAGAGCGCCGCGAGCTCCTCGTGCTCGACGTGCCCGGCGAAGTCGACGCGCCGCTCGAGCCCGAGCCGCCTGACCGTCCGGCGCAGCTCTTCGCCGCCCCGCTTCTCGGCGCCGACCACGACGAGGTTGAGATCGCCGTCGAGGAGCGCGAGCGCCTCGACCGCGGCCAGCGGATCCTTCCTCGGCTGGATCCCGCCGACGAACAGCGCGTACGGCGGCCGCTCGGGAGCGCTTCCGTTCGGATGGAAGACGGGATCGACGCCGTTCGGCGTGACGACGATCTTGTCCTCGGGAATCCCGTAGTGCTCGACGAGGTCGCGCTTCGTGTGCTCGGAGACGGCGAGCACGCGGTCCGCTCGCCGCGCCGAGACGGGGACGAACTTCCGGAAGAGCATGCGGTCGCGGCGGCCCATCAGCCACGGCATGCGCTCGAACGAGAGGTCGTGCACGGTGACGACCGAGCGTCCGCGGTAGCTCGGAGGGATGACGTAGTTGAAGTGCGTCAGCGCCGGCTCGAGCCGCTTGAGGAGCCGGGGCAGCCCGTACGCCATTCGCACCGACTGGCTCCGTGCCGGGAGCGAGAGCGGCTCGATGCCTTCCGGAACGAGCTCCGGGCTGCGCGTGACCGCGGCCAGCCGCTCCTGGTCTGCGAGCGGCACGAGCTCGCGCAGGAGCGCGGCGATGTACGTCTCGTCGCCGGTGCGGCGGCGTCCGAGCACGTCCGCGTCGATGACCACGAGCGGTTTCACCCGGCGAGCTCGCGGTAGAGGTCGACGTGAGCCTGAACGGCGCGCTCCCAGCTGTAGTCGGCGGCCCGCTGCGCGCCGACGGCCTGAGTCCCGGCGGCGACGGCGCGGCGCAGGCCGTCGGCGATCGAGTCCGCGTCGCGTGGATCGACCTCGAACGCGACGCCGTGGGCGAACTCGCTGAACGGGCGGCCCGGCGGGAGCGACGACCGGCCGCGCGCAGGCCATCGCCTCGAGCACGGGCAGGCCGAAGCCCTCGTAGAGCGACACGTAGGCGACGGCCGCCGCGCCGCGGTAGAGGGACGCGAGCTCCTCGTCGTCGACGCCGGTCAGCCGCTGCACCCGCTCGCCGTCGACACTGACGCCGCCCCAGCCCTCGGCCCCGACGACGCGGAGCTCGAGGCCGTCGAGGCCGGAGCGCCGGAAGCCCTCGACCAGCCGGGAGAGGTTCTTGCGCGGCTCGAGCGTCGAGACGGCGAGGATGTAGGCGCCGTCGGCGGCGGGCCCCTCGGCCGTGAACGGCGGGCCGACGCCGTACGGGATGACGCGGATCTTGCTCTCCGGCACGCCGAGGAGCTGCACCAGCTCGTCGCGCGTGAACTCGGAGCCGGTCACGATGCTGTCCGCGGCGCGCACGACGTTCGGCAGCGACCTGGCGCTGTACGAGCGCGTCCAGCGGTTGAACGCGTCGGGATGCCGGAGAACGGCGGCGTCGTGAATCGTCACGACGAGCGGCACCCGCGGGCGGAACGGGGCGCGCATGGTCGGGCAGTGAAGCACCTGCGACGCCGTCGCGCCGCGCCGCGCGCGGGAGCGTGAAGCGGTACCAGCCGGTGTCGCGCAGCACGCGCGTCGCCTTGCCGTCGCCGCCCCAGTCGTACCGGCGCAGCTCGAGCTCGGGGTCGGCGTCGAGCCCGTCGAGGACGTTCGTCAGGTAGCGAGCCGTGCCGGCCTTGGTGAGTGCGAGCGGCGAAACGTCGATACCCACGCGGAGCATGCGCGGAAGTTTTTCAGTTAGTGGTCAGGAATCCTTGCAGGTGGGCCTCGCCGCAGGCCCGCCATGTGAATAGCCGCGCGTGCTCGAGGCCGCGCGAGACGAGGCGCTCACGGTCGGCCAGGGTTCCTTCGATGCCCGCGGCGAGGGCCTCGGCGCTCCTCGGGTCCGCGCGCACCGCCGCGTCGCCGCAGGACTCGTCGAGCGACGCGTGCGACGAGGCGACCACGGGCGTCCCGCACGCCATCGCCTCGACGACCGGGATCCCGAAGCCCTCGAAGAGCGAGGGATACGCGACCACGCTCGCGCCGCGGTAGAGCGCAGGCAGCTGGTCGTCAGGCACGAAGCCGAGCGCGGTCACGCCGTCCCCTGCGAGCTCCTGCTCGGCCCAGTGGACGGGCGCACCGGCGACGACGAGCTCGAGCTCGGGCCGCCGCGCGCGGACGAGGGCGTGCGCCGCAACCAGCGTGGACAGGTTCTTACGCGGCTCGAGCGTCGCCACAGCCAGGACGTACGGTCCCTCGCGCTCGACCCTCGGCCCCTCGGGCGTGTACCGCTCGTCGACTCCCGGGTACGCGACCGGGATCCGTTCCCGCGGGACGGCGAGCGTCTCGGCGACGTCCGCCGCCGTGAACTCCGAGATCGCGAAGATGAGGTCGCTCGTCTTCGCCGCGTTCGCGTACTTGCGGCCGTGCATCCGCCGGGTCAGCGGCGCTACCCACTCCGGGATGGTGGAGCGGCGAGAGGTCGTAGACGGTCGTCGTCCGTAGTCCGCCGCTCTGCGCGGGATACATCCAGTCCGAGAAGTGGAAGACGTCGAGCTGTCCCCGCGAGCCGCTCGACCTTCGGGAAGCCGAGCCGGCTCCACGCGGTTCTCCACGTCTGCGACGACGGCCCGACGACGACGACGCGCTGCTTCGAGGGGCAGGCCCGCGACCGCTTCGCGGACACGCGGCGCGCCGCGCGGACCGACGACGGCGAACGCGACGAGCTCGTGGTCGCCGGCGGCGGCCTCGACCGTGCCTCGAAGCATCCCGAGCAGGTAGTTGCCGATCCCGGTCCTCGGCTGGCTCAGCGGCGTGACGTCGACGACGATCCGCATGGCGCCCCGGTCAGCGCGCGACCGGCGCGACGAGCGGGCTCGAGCCCAGGTCCGAGAACCACGCGATGCCCTCGCGGACGCAGTCGACCGCGATCTCGTCGGCGTCGCCTGCCGCGTGCCTTGGGACGGCGAGCTCGAGTGCGAGCTCTTCGCCGGGCGGCACCGAGCGTGGGAGCGCGACGCGTGGGAGCTCGCGACGCGAACCATCGGGGAGCGTCACATACGGGCCGATCGTGACCACCCCGTGCCCGAACGGCTCCGTCGGCCAGAACGTGTCGCCGGTGTTGCGGATCCGCACGGCGAGCACGAGCTGGCGCCCATGCTCGTCCGGCCGCCACGAGCCGTCGGCGGTGATCTCCGCCGAGAACCCGGCTCCGCCCGGCGCCGCCGCCGAGCGGCTTCGTCGCGATCAGGATGTTCGTCTCGGGTGCCCGCCGGCCGACGCGATACGAGAACTGCTCGCGCATCCGGTTGAACATGCCCCCGACGTCGCCGACCTCGACCAGCTCGTCGACCTCGACGAACCGCCGCACGTCGGTGAAGCCCGCGCGTTCGCCACGACCTCCTCGAGGTACGCGGGGTCGAACGGCGACTCGAGCGTCCCGTACAGCTCCATCTCATCGATCAGCTGGTGCTCGCTCGCCGAGTCCGGCGCGGGCCGCGCGCCCTCGCGGATGTAGATCCGGCCACCGGGGACGAGCGTCTTGCAGGATCACGTCGAGCGTCGCCGCCTCGTCGTCGAAGTGGTGCATCGTGTCGTAGAGGATCGCGGCGTCGAAGCGATCGCTCCACGGCAACTCGCGCACGGGCATCGCGTGGAACTCGGCGACCGGCTCGATGTTCTCGCCGATCGGCTGCCCGATGGCCGCGATCCGCTCGCGCGCGATCTCGACCATGTCCTCGGAGATGTCGATCCCGGTCACCCAGTAGCCGCAGCGCGCAAGGAACTCGCTCAGCCAGCCGGGGCCGCAGCCGACGTCGAGCACCTGCGCGCGCAGGCCGAGCCCCAGCTGCTCGACGATGTGCGCGAACGTGCGCAGGCAGAGCGTCAGCTCCTCGGTCGGCGGCGCGTAGAACGGCTTCGTCCGCAGCCACAGCCGGCCGCCGTGGGTCAGGTGCTCGACGTACGTCCTGTGGCCGGTCGCATGATCCTGGCCGAGGCTCGGCAGCCTCCCGGAGCTCCCTTCAGGACGGGGCGTCAACGCGGCTTCCTCGCCATGGGGCCACAGGATATTGCGGCGTAGACTGGCCCGGTGGCGCGTCTACACCGACCTCTTCAAGTACCGCGAGCTGTTCCTGAACCTTTTTCGCCGCGAGATCCGCGTCAAGTACCGCGGCTCGGCGCTCGGTCTCGCGTGGACGCTGATCAACCCGATCATGCTCGATGCTCGCGTACTGGCTGATCTTCTCGGTGATCGTCCGCGCGGTCACCGTCGGCCACTACCCGCTGTTCCTGCTCACCGGCCTGGTCGTCTGGGTCTTCTTCCAGTCCGCGATCCAGATGTCGTGCTCGAGCCTGCTCGGGCAGGCGAGCCTCGTGAAGCAGGTGCGCCTGCCGCGGCAGCTGCTGCCGGTCTCCGTCGTCGCGACGAACCTCGTGACGATGCTCGTCATGCTCGCGATCGTCCTGCCGCTCAACCTGCTGGTCATCCCGGCGACGCGAACGACGTTCTGGGCGGCGCTGCCGCTCTTCATCCCGCTGACCGCGCTCGTCACCGGCTTCGCGATCGTCCTCGCGTCGTCGACGGTCCTCTTCCGTGACATCGAGCACCTGATCGCCACGGTGCTCCTGCCCGTGGTTCATCCTCACGCCGATCTTCTATCCCTTCGGCGAGATGCCGGGCATCTCGGACCACCCGAAGCTGGCCGACGTCCTCTACTACGGGAACCCGGTCGCGCCGATCGTCACGGCGATTCGCGATCCGCTCTTCTTCGGCGTCTGGCCGCACCTCAGCGACGTGGTCTACGCATTCGGCGTCGCAATCGCCGCGCTGGCCGTCGCGTCGCTCCTCTTCCGCCGCATCGACGACCAGCTCGCCGCCCAGTTGTAATGACACCGTTGCTGGTCAGAACGGCTCGCCAGGAGCCCGTCGAGCGGACGCCGGTCTGGTTCATGCGCCAGGCCGGGCGGTCGCTGCCCGGCTACCGCGAGATCCGGAAGCGGCACACGCTGTTCGAGGTCTGCCGCCAGCCGGAGCTCTGCGCGGAGGTCACGCTCGAGCCGGTGCGCGCGCACGGCGTCGACGCGGCGGTGATGTTCGCGGACATCATGCTTCCGATCCTCGGGATGGGCATCGACGTCGATCTCGTCGAGGGCGTGGGGCCGGTCGTCGCGGAGCCGGTGCGGACGATGGCGGACGTGGAGCGCCTGCGTGTGCCCGACCCGGAAGAGGCCGTGCCGTTCATCCTCGACGCGGTGCGGCTCGTGCGCGCCGCGCTCGCTCCCGAGCAGGCGCTCGTCGGCTTCTGCGGCGGCCCGTTCACGGTCGCGGGCTACCTCGTCGAGGGCAGGCCGACGCGTGAGTTCTCGGTCACGAAGCGCTGCATGTACGGCTCGCCCGAGGTCTGGCACGCGCTGTGCGAGAAGCTCGCCGTGACCTCGGAGGCCTATCTGCGCGCGACCGTCGAGGCGGGCGCGGATGCGGTTCAGCTCTTCGACTCCTGGGTCGGCGCCCTCTCCCGCGACGACTACGAGGAGTTCGTCGCGCCGTATTCGAAACGAATCCTCGACGCCGTCGACGTGCCGACGATCCACTTCGGAACCGGCACCGCGCACCTGCTCGAGACGATGGCCGAGACCGGGGGCGACGTGATCGGCCTCGACTGGCGCGTCCGGCTCGACGAGGGGTGGGAGCGGGTCGGCGGCGATCGCGGCGTGCAGGGGAACCTCGATCCCGCGCTGCTGCTCGGGCCCTTCGCGCGCGTCGAGTCGGCGGCGATCGGCGATCCTCGAGGCGGCCGGCGGACGTCCCGGCCACATCTTCAACCTCGGCCACGGCGTGCTGCCGGACACGGATCCGGCCGATCTCAAGCGCATCGTCGAGCTCGTCCACGAACGGACGGCCGCATGAAGCCGGCGGTCGTGCTGATGGCCTACGGGAGCCCGTCCGACCTCGCGGACATCCGGCCGTATCTCGAGGACATCCGCGCGGGCCGGCCGGTGTCCGACGAGGCGGTCGAGGAGCTCACGGAGCGCTACCGGCGGATCGGCGGGCGCTCGCCGCTCGACGACGTGACCGAGGGGACGCGCGCAGGGCTGGAGCGCGAGCTCGGCTTCCCGGTCTACGCGGGCATGAAGCACTGGACGCCGAGGATCGCCGAGGCCGTCGACCGCGCGGTCGAGGGCGGCGCCGACGCGATCGTCGGCCTCGTGCTCGCGCCGCACTACTCGACGCTGTCCATCGACGGCTACCGCGAGCGGCTCGAGGACGCGCTCGACGGGCGCGCCGGGTTGCGCTTCGTCGAGAGCTGGCACGTGCACGAGCCGTACCTCGCCGTGCTCGCCGACCGCGTGCGCGGGACCGACGCGCACGTCGTCTTCACGGCGCACAGCCTTCCGGCCAGGATCCTCGACATGGACGACCCGTATCGCGACCAGCTGCTCGAGACGTCGGGGCTGATCGCGGAGCGGGCGGACCTCGACTCGTGGTCGTTCGCCTTCCAGAGCGCGAGCGCGACCGGCGAGCCGTGGCTCGGGCCCGGACATCCTCGAGGAGCTCGACGGCCTCCACGCGCGCGGCGTCGAGCGGGTGCTCGTCTGCCCGATCGGCTTCGTCAGCGACCACCTCGAGATCCTCTGGGACATCGACGTCGAGGCGCGGGAGCGCGCGGCCGAGCTGGGCCTCGAGCTCGACCGCATCGAGTCGCTGAACGACGACCCCGCCTTCGTGCGCGGACTGGCGGAGCTGGTTCGCGAGACCGTTTCAGTACCCTCGGCGTGATGCAACGAGGCCAGATTTCCGTCCGAGGACGTGGGCCGCCGCTTCCGCGTCAACAAGCACCGCAACCTGACGCTGAAGGAGGCGATCCTGCGCCCGGAGATGCGGCGCACCGAGGAGTTCTGGGCGCTGCGCGGCGTCTCGTTCGATGCCGAGCCGGGCGAGTCGATCGGCTTCGTGGGGCGGAACGGCTCCGGCAAGACGACGCTGCTGCGGCTGATCGCGGGCATCTTCGCGCCCACGACCGGGCAGCTCGAGGTCGGCGGCACGGTCGGCTCGCTGCTCGAGCTCGGCGCAGGCTTCCACCCGGACTTCACGGGCCGCGAGAACATCTTTCTCAGCGGCTCGATCTACGGGCTCAAGCGCCGCTACGTGCGCGACCGGCTCGAGGAGATCATCTCGTTCGCCGAGCTCGAGAGCTTCATCGACCTGCCGGTGCGCACGTACTCGTCGGGGATGCACATGCGGCTCGGGTTCGCGATCGCGGTGCACGTGGACGCGGACATCCTGCTGCTCGACGAGGTGTTCGCGGTCGGCGACGAGGCGTTCCAGCGCAAGTGCATCGGGAAGATCCTCGACTTCAAGGAGCGCGGCGGGACCGTCTGCTTCGTCTCGCACTCGGCGCCCGCGGTGGAGCGGCTCTGCGAGCGTGCGATCCTGCTGGCGAAGGGCGAGGTCGAGTACGACGGGCCGGCTTCGGAGGCGATCGCCCGGTACCACCAGTCGCTTGCGCTCGAGGAGAATCCCGAGGAGGTCGGCGCGGGCCTGCGCGAGTGGGGGAGCGGCGAGGTTCGCGTCGGGACCGTGCAGCTGCTCGGGGCCGACGGGGAGCCGCGTGTGCACTTCGTCTCGGGTGAGCCGGTGACGATCGTGCTGCAGCTCGTCGGTCGAGCGTGCCGTCGACGCCCCGGTGCTGTCGCTCGAAGTGCGGGACGGCGACGGCTCGCTCCTCGGCGCCGATCGTCAGGACGTGGGCGAGCTCGGCTGGGACGGGGCGCCGGGAGAGCGCGAGCTGCGCTTTTTGCTCGAGAAGCTGCCGCTCGGAGAGGGCGAGTTCCAGGTCAGCGTCGCGTTGACGGATGCTGCCGGGACTCGGCAGTACCACCGGGTCGACGGCGCGGTGCGCTTCGACGTCCAGTCGTCCGACCACGCCCGCGGGGCGGTGCTGCTCGACGGCGCGTGGAGTCTGGCCGACGCGGGCCGCAGGGTGGAGGCGGGATGAGCTCGCGGACGTGCCCCGACTGGCCCCAGCTGACCGAGATCGCGCCGGACCTGCAGTTCAAGCACTACACGGTCGCGGAGGCGCGGCTGCCGGCCGACGCGCTCGTGCAGCTCGGTGACTTTCCGATGGGCGCGGTCGCGATCTGCGCCGACCTGGACAAGAACGTGTTCTACGCCCAGCACACAGACCCGCAGGTGGCCGAGGCGCTGCGGGACACGCACTGGTACGAGGTGCGCGAGTGGTCGAGCACTGGCCCGGGCGCGAACGCATAGGAGTTCCACTCCCGGCACGGAGCCGGCACAGACACGCCCGAGTTTCGCCGATAGGGTCCTGACCGGAGGGAGGCCCGCGGCCGGACCCCGGGGTCGGGGACTAGGCCAGTTCGGACAGAGGGCGGGTGTTCACGACGTCCGCCGTCGTCGCCCAGCCGCGGCGCGCCGTTGCGATCGCCAGCTGCATGTTCCCGAGCCCGCGCACCGAGTGGGCGTCCGTCGAGCACACAACCGGCACGCCCGCCTCGATCGCCGCGCGAACGTGGGCGTCGCGCAGGTCGAGCCGGTTGGCCAGCCCGTTCACCTCGACCGCAACACCCGTCTCGAGCGCGACCTCGAACACCTGCTCCAGGTCGACCGCGTTCTCGGGCCGGTGGTTGATCATCCGCCCGGTCGGATGGCTCAGGCAGCGCACGGCCGGGTGGCGCATGGCCTCGACCGTCCGCTTCGTGATCTCGTCCCGTGGCGCACGCTGACCCGCATGCACGCTCGCCTGCACCCAGTCGAGCTCCGCCAGCACGTCATCAGGGAGGTCGAGCGACCCGGCGGGCAGGATGTCGCACTCGATCCCGCGCAGGATCCGGAACGGCGCCAGCCGCTCGTTCGCAGCCGCGATCTCCTCGCCCTGGCGGCGCACGTCGTCCGCGTCCAGCCCCGGCACGACCCGCACGTTCCGCGTGTGGTCGCAGATCGCGAGGTACTCGTAGCCCAACCCGCGCGCGGCCTCGCCCATCTCCAGCACCGTCGCCCTGCCGTCCGACCAGCCGGTGTGGACGTGCAGGTCGCCCCTGACGTCGGCGAGCGAGACGAGCTCCGGCGGCTGCCCGCGAAACGGCGCCTCGCGAAGCTCGGGCGGGCAGAAGGGAATCCCCAGCGCCCGATAGACGCTCTCCTCATCACGACCGTCCGGCAGCGGTTCCACCTCATCGACGTACTCCGCCGACCCGGTCGCCCGGACGAGTTCGGTCCCGAAGCGCCGCTGCTCCGCGACGACGAGCTCGACCGGAACGCCCTCGACCGTCACCCCGATCGCACGCCGCTTCGCCCGCTCGACGATCGAGACGATCTGCGGCAGCTGCTCGAACCGCGCCAGTAGCGGCTCCGGCTTCGAAGCGGAGCAGACGACCGCGAACACCTCGCTCGCGTCCCGCCGGCGCCGCGGATCGCCCGCGACCTCGCCCCCGAGCGACTCGGCGATGCCCTCGCTCAGGGCGAGGGCCCGGTCGAGGAGCAGACCGCGCCTGGGCCGAGGCCGCTCTCCGCGGGCCAGGGCGGCGAGAAGCTTCGCCTCGGTCTTCGGCCCGATCCCGGGCACCTGCCGCAACCGTCCTTCCGCCGCGGCCGCGCGAAACTCGTCGACCGTCCGCACCCCGAGCGCCTGCCCGATCTCCGCCGCGCGCTGCGGGCCGAACCCGAGCAGCCGCCCGAGACCGACGAGCTCCGGCGAGACCTCGCCCTTCAGCTCGTCCAGCTCCGCGAGCCCTCCCGTCTCGACGAGCTCCCGCAGCCGCGACTCGATCCCAGGCCCGATCCCGCGTAGCTCGCGCACCCGACCGGTGCGGACAAGCTTGGGAATCGGCGCCGGCGTCTCGCGGATCGTCTCCGCCGCGCGCCGGTATGCACGCGGCGCGTACGGGCTCGACCCGGTCAGGTCGAGCAGCGCGGCGAGCGACTCGAGCCGGTCGGCGATCTCAGCGTTCGTGAGAGCCACGCGCCATAGTTTCCCCGTGCCGCTCCCCTTCGACGACGAGTTCGAGCATGGCTTCGGCTGGAGCATCGAGGGAGACCGGCTCCGCCGCACCTCTCATGCGATCCGTGCTGGAGACGCCGTCTGGTTGACGGATGTCGTCGACGGCGAAGGCATCGACGAGCGAATCGCGGCACTCGGTCAGCCTGCGGCCGTCGTCCAGCTGCTCGACCGCCACAACCGGGACTGCGCGGCCGTCGCCGAGCGCCTGGGCGTTCCGCTGCTCGTGACGCCGTTCGACCCCGTGGAGGGAGCGCCGTTCGTCGCCTTTCCGATCGTGAAGCAGCGCTTCTGGCGGGAGGTCGCGCTCTGGTTTGCAAGAGAGCGGATCCTCGTTTCCGCAGACGCGCTCGGCAGCCTCGACTACTTCCGGGCGCCCGGCGAGCCGTTCGGCGTCAACCCGCTCCTGCGCCTCTTCCCGCCGCGGCGCTCGCTCGCCGGCCTCGAGCCGGCGCACATCCTGTTCGGCCACGGCGAGGGCATCCACGGGCCGGAGGCCGCCGAGGCTCTGAGCACGGCGCTCGCGACCGCGAGGAAACGGCTGCCGAGGGCCTGGCTCGCAACTGCGCGGTCAGCCGTTCGCCGCTAGCCGCCGCAACGCGATCCCCGTCATCACTTCGCGCACGGTGCGCTCCGCGACCAGCGCGGTCACATCCGCGGATCCGATCGCGGTCGGAAGCACCTCGACGACGTCCGCGCCGACGATCTCGAGCCCTGCGGCCACCGAGCGCACCGCCCAGAGCAGCTCGGCCGAGGTCAGCCCGCCCGGCTCGGGAGTGCCCGTTCCCGGGGCGAACGCGGGGTCGAGCACGTCGATGTCGATCGAGAGGAAGACAGGCCCCTCGCCGACGATTCCGATCGTTCGGCCCACGATCTCCTCGATACCGAGCTCCCGCACGTCGTGAGCGAAGAAGCTCGTGATCCGCTTCGCCGCCTGCCACTCGAACTCCGCCGGCCCGGGCCAGTACCCGCGCAGGCCAATCTGCACGTAGCGCTCGGGGTCGACCGAGCCCGCCTCGACGAGCCGGTACATCGGCGTCCCGTGCGAGACCTCGACGCCGAAGACCTGCGTGCCCGTGTCCGTGTGCGTGTCGAACTGGACGAGGCCGACCGGGCCGTGAGCCGTCGCGCAGGCGCGGATATCCGGCTCCGCAATCGAGTGGTCGCCGCCGAGGACGATCGGGATCGCGCCCGCCTCGAGCACCTGCGCGACCGTCCGCTCGATCGCCGCGTGCGAGCGCGCCGCGTCCGCAGGGACGACCGGCGCGTCGCCGAAGTCGGCCATCCTCAGCTCGGCGAAGGCGTCGATGCCAGCCTCGAGGTGCGGCCCGGGCGGCACGCTTGCGGCCCGGATCGCACGCGGGCCGAACCGCGTGCCGGGTCGATCCGAGACGAGATCGTCGATCGGCGCTCCGACCACGACGACGTCGATCCCCGCGAGCTCGGACGGATCCTCCGTGTACGGAAGGCCGCCGAACGAGAGCAGCCCCGCGTAGTCGGGCTTCTCGCCGTGCTCGCGCCAGCGCTCGAGCGGATCGATCACGGTGCGATTCTCCCACCGGCCTGGGCGACCTCGTCCAGACGCCGGTCGATGAGGCTGTCGAGGGCGCCTGCAGTCGGACGATGCGCGCCGACCGCGTCGAGAAACGCGTCGCGATCGAGCTCGTAGAGCCTTGCGTCCCCGCGCGCGACCACGGTCGCCGTACGCGGGCCGCCGCGGAGCAGGGCGATCTCCCCGACGAGGTCGCCTCGCCTGAGCTCCGCGAGCGCCGTCCCCTTGACGGAGACGTCGAGCGTTCCGTCGGCCACCAGGTAGGTGCGGTCACCTCGCTCGCCTTCGCGAATGAACGCTTCACCGGCACCGACTGGCCTCGGAGTGAGCCCTCGCGCGAGGCGTTCGAGCTCGGGCGGGCGGAGCAGCGAGAAGGTCGGCGAGGAGCGCAGGAGCGAGATCTCGGTCACGGGCACCGTCGCGTCCCGGTCGATCGCCAGCAGCCCTCGTCCCGCGAGCAGCGCGATCGCCGGCAGCAGCGCGCCGACCACGATCAGCGCCGCCCTGACTCCGCCGAGCGCTACCAGCAACGGCACGAGAATCGACCCGAGCGCGAGGCCGGCCATGGCCAGCCCCTCGAGCACGCCGAACACGCGCGACAGCAGCTCGGTCGGCGCGGTCCTCTGCAGGAGCGTGCGACCCGAGACGTCGACGAGGCTTCGTCCGGTTCCTGCGGCCGCGAGGAGCACGAACGCGGAGACCGTTGTCGCCCAGGCTCCGAGCACCCAGAGCGAGAGCGTCCAGACGGCGACCCCCGCGAGCAGCGGAGAGGCCAGCCGGGCCCGTCCCACGACTGCCGCCGTTGCAGCGATCCCGAGCACGCCGCCGAGGCCGAAGGCCGCGTTGAGGTAGCCGACACCGGACTCGCCGAGGTCGAGAACGCCCAGCGCGAGCACGACGCAGAGGACGTCGAGCGCACCGATGACGACGAACTGTGCGCCGAGCAGGCCGACGAGCTTGCGCGCGGAAGGGTCGCGGGCGACCAGACGAATGCCGGCCACCGTCTCGTCGATGGGCGAGGCGGTCTCCGCCGAGGCGGCAGGCCCGGGCAGGCCGAGCGTGAGAGCGCCGCCGATTGCGACAAAGGCCGCCATCACCGCGAACGCGGTCGCCGGGCCGCTCACTCCGAGCAGCAGACCGACCGCGGCCGGCGCGAGGAAGATCCCGGCGCTCTCGATCCACGAGGAAACGACGTTGGCGGCAGTCAACTCCTCGGGGCTTCGGGACAGGCCCGGTACGAGCGCCGCCTGCGCCGGACGCGTGCACGTGACGGCTATCGCCGCAGACGCGCCCAACGCGTAGACGAGGAACGGCGAGGCGCCCGCGTAGACGGCGGTTGCGGTCGCAGCCATGGTCACCGCCTGCGCCGCGTAGCTCACGGTGAGCATCCGGGCAGGCCCGCGTCGATCGGCCAGCACCGCTGCGAACGGCGCGCACAGGCCGGCCGGTACCAGCTGCACGAGCGCAACGACGCCCGCGGTCGTCGTCCCACCGTGCTCGTACGCGTAGACGAGCATGGCGATCCATGTGCCCCATTCGGCCCCGTTGAAGGCGATGTAGGCCAGCTCGACCCGCCTGAGCTCGGAGTTGCCGAAGACCGTTCTGAGAACGCGCCAGGCCATGGGTCAGCGCACGGCGAGCCGGTACTCGACCGCCGAGCGGATGACCTGCTCGACTCCCGGAACCTCGGCGAACAGACCCAGCAGCCCGCCGTCCCGGTAGACGAGAACCTCGAGCGGCTCGGCGGCGACCACCTCCGCAATCCGCGGGTACCCGAAGCCTGCGCCCCAGTCGAGCGCGGCGATCTCGCCGAAGAACTCGTCCGGCCCGAGCTGCGCGACTCGCTCGCCGTCGACCAAGACGTCCACCGACCCCTCGCGGATCAGGAAGAAGTCCTGCGACGTGTCCCATTGCTCGATCACGGTCTCGCCCGCCGCGATCCGGCGCGGCTCGCCGCGGGCGACCACCCGCTCAGCCTCCTGCGGCGGGAGAGATTCGAGCAGGGGGAAGCGCGAGGGCCCGCCCGCGGTCCGGCGCCTGATCCCGCTCAGCGTGACGTCGGGATGCCGGTCGTACCGCTCAGGGCCGCCCCCGTCGTGGTCCGCGACGTCGGCCTCCTCGAGGAAGTCGAGCACACGGTCGACATGCTCCTCTCCCGTCGTATGGCTCATCACGCACATGCGAATCGTGTAACGACCCTTGAGCCGTGTCGACGACACCAGCCCAAGCCCGCTCTCCTCGAGCGCCGAGACGAGGCGGGCGTTGAGGAGGTCCTCGTTCTCTTTGAACATGCGACGGAAGCTGACGATTCCGAGTGACGGCCGCGCCGCCAGCTCGAGCCGGTCGCTCTCCTCAACACGACGCCGCGCGCGCTCGGCGAGGTCGAAGCTCCGCTCGATCGCGCGGCGGAACGCGTCCAGCCCGAAGTACTGCACCGAGACCCAGACCTTGAACGCGCGGGCCATGCGGCTCAGCTGTAGGCCGAGGTCGGAGAAATTGACCTCGCGCTCGACCGAGGCGCATTCGCGCAGGTAATCCGGCGTGATCAGGAACGCTCGCCGGAGCCGGACGCCGTCACGCACGAGCAGGCAGCCGCACTCGTATGGCTGATAGAGCCACTTGTGCGGGTCGAGCGTGATCGAGTCGGCGCGTTCCATCCCGGCGAGTTGCCTGCGCCCGGGCTCGGCGAGGACCGCGAAGCCGCCGTAGGCACCGTCGACGTGGAACCAGACCTTGCGCCTGGCGCATAGGTCGGCAATCTCGGGCAGCGGATCGACCGCGCCGCTGTTCGTCGCGCCCCCGTTCGCGGACACGAAGATCGGGCGGAGACCCCTGCCGAGGTCCGCCTTCATCGCCGACTCCAGGAGATCGACCCGCATCCGCAGGTCGTCGTCGGTCGGGATCACCCGCACCTGGGCCTGGCGGAAGCCGAGGTTGCGGGCGGCGCGAGCGACGGACGAATGGGCCTGGTCGGAGATGTACACGACGAGGTCATCTGACATGGGCCCGACCTGCGCCTCCCGCGCGCAGGCGAGCGCTGTCAGGTTCGCGGCAGAGCCGCCGCTGAGGAGGATGCCTGCGGCTTCGGCCGGGTAGCCGACCCAGTCCTTGAACCAGGCGACCACCTCGAGCTCGAGCTGGCTGGGCCCGGCGGACTCCATCCACGAGCCCGCATAGACGTTCGCGGCACTGGCGATCAGGTCGCCGAGCGCCCCCGGCCAGGTGGCGGAGAACGGGACGTAGGCGAAGAAGCCGGGGTGATCGCCCTTGCTCATGAAGGGCAGCACGTCCTCGTCGAGGCGGCGCAGGATCTCGTCGAAGTCCTGTGGCTCGTCCGGCGGCGGCCCGCTCAGGCGCGCGGTCATCTCGTCGGGTGTCGCCCTGCGAAGCGGGGGAATCGACGGGTCGGTGAGTCGCGCCACGAGCATGTCGACGGCGCGGTAGCCGAGCTCCCGCATCGTCTCTGCGTCGAGTGCGAGTGGATCGTGGGTCAAGGAGCCGCTTCTTCGGCCTGCATTCTTGCTCGCGGGCGCATCGGCCACAACGCCGCCAGCCCGCTCAGGGCGACCGCCGATGCGACGAGGAACGCGCCGCCGTAGCCCCAGAACTTCGCGACCGCACCCAGCGTCAGCGCGCCGACACCGAGCGCCACGTCGACCGCGGCGCCCACGCTCCCCACGACGGCGCTCCGCTCAACCGCGCTCGTCGACTGCACCGCGAGCAGCACCGCCGACGGGTACGTCATCGCCTGGCCGACGGCGAACACGACCGTGCCCACGATCAGTCCCGTCGTCGTCTGCCAGGCGCCGATCAGCGCCAGGCCGGCGGCGAGGCAGACGAACGAGAGCTCGAGTGTGCGGATCGCCCCGAGCGCGTCGGGCAGACGCCGGCCGAAGAAGCGTACGAGCGAGATCACGCCGCCGAAGAGCGCGAAGAGCAGGCCCGGCCGTTCGATCCCGAGGTCCCGTGCGTAGATGGCGCCGAACGCGACGAAGCCGCCGAAGCCGAGCAGCCCCAGGAGCACGAGGAGCCCTGGACGGAGCGCCCCGCGCGGCGGGAGCCAGCTTCGCGACAACGGCTCCTCGGTCTCCGGTCTCGTCTCGTGAAGCGTGGCCACGAGCGCGGTTGCGGTGAGCACCAACGCCGCAGTGACGAGCCAGACGAGCGGATACCGGTCGGAGCCGCGAAGGAGGTCGGCTGCGACCGGGCCGAACGTGAGGCCGAGGTACGAGGCGAGCGTCACGAGGCTGACCGCCTCGCCGCGACGCTCCTCCGGCGCCATGTCCATCACGGAGGTGTAGAGGGCCACCACGAACGTCGCCTCGGCCGCCCCCGCGACGAGTCGGATCCCGACGACGCCCGCCAGGCCCGGCAGGAGCGCGAGCGCCAGGTAACAGCCGAACATCACGAGCCCCCCGACGACGAGCAGCGGCCGGCGGCCGTGCCGGTCCCCGAGGCGGCCCGAGACGATCGAAAAGACCACCGAGGTGATGCTCGCGGCGCCCACGGCGAGCCCGACCCCGACCGATCCGTAGTCGAGCTGGTCCTTGACGTACAGCGGCAGAGCGAGGACGAGCATCCCGAAGGTCGCAAACGCGCCCAGCGTCGCGAGCCACACCCGGAGGAAGGCTCCCGTCAGCAGGCGGGTCTCCATGCGGCCATTCAACCGCAGCGGCGCCCTCTGTTGGTAACGGTTGTTACCTGAAGCGGAGGACCGCGGCGGCCGCGACCCGTCGCGACGTCGCCCAGGTAACCGAAAGGACGAGCACGGCGGCGCCGGCGAGCATGATCAGGGTCTGGGCGGCCAGCGCGAAGCCAACCGCCTCCGAGCGGCCGATGCCCGAGACGATCAGGAGGGCCGCTCCCGCGCCGACCTGGGTCGCCGCCCCCGCTGGGCTGACGGGCAACGCGGCAGCTGCGGCCGCTGCGCAGAGGAACATCATCGCGAGCGGAAAGTTGAAGCCGAAACCGAGCGCGGCGAGCAAGAGGGTGAGCGCCACCGCGCGGATGAGCCACGAGGCGGAGACCAGCGCCCAGGACTCGACTGCGCGTCGCGGCGGCGTCGCCCTCGGCGCCAGCCACTGACCGAGGCGGTACTGCATGAGGCGCGGGCTCTCAGCGACGAAGGGGAGCGCGATCACGACCGCGGCGGCCAGGATTCCGCCGATGCCGACGACTGCGAAGCCCAGCCGTACGGCCGCCGAGTTCCCCGGCCAGGCGGCGGCGGTGAAGCCGAGAGGAGCGAGCGCTGCACTGTCGATCAAGCCAAGGGTCACGAGTGAGAGACAGATCGAGCGGATCCCGGCCGGGCAGCCCGGGAAGCGACGAACGATCGCGATCCGGATCAGCTCGTCGAATCGCCCGGGAAGAACGATGCCCATGATCGACGCGCCTCCGCCGGCGGCCGCGAGAGCCATCGGCCCCGGCCGCTCGCGCGAGGCGAAAAGTCGTCCCCAGCCGCACGCCTTGACGAGGAACGCGACGAGGAAGAGGAGCGCGACTGCGACGAGCAGCGTCGGCTGGCCCCGCGAGAAGGGCATCGGGGCATTGCGCACGTGCCTCGCCGCGAGCGCGACGAGCAGAAGTCCGATCGCAGTCGAGCCGACACCGCCGATCAGGCGCGCGCGCTTCGATGATCTGATGCGTCGGAGATCCGACAGCGATCTCCGCGCTCGACCCTGCGGACGATCGCTCATTCCTTCCCTTCTCACGACTGCTTGCCTGGGACAGTACTCGGCATCTGTGGGCATCACGTAAAGCCCTTGGACGAGCGGTTCAGGTCCGGCAGACTGGAGTTCGATGCTGGGCCGGAGCCTCATGCTCGCGCTGATCGCGGCCCTCGTCGCAGCCGCACCGAGCGTGGCGGCAGACCAGACCAGGGTGAAGAGCTACTGCAGCCCGACCGGCGACGTCTGCTACGGGATCTTCAGGACGGGCAGCGTCTACAGCTTCCGGCTGACGCTGGCCGCGAAGTACTTCCGGCGCTACCGGATCTGCGTGCGCCCGCTCGGCGAGCAGGCGAGGTGCAAGAGCTTCCCGGTCAAGAAGACCGGCCCGGCCTGGGGCGGAACGGTTATCTGGCAGCGGAACTACCCGGTCCGCGGACCGCGCGGCTACCGCGTCACGTGGCGCCGGGGAACGACGCGCCTCGGCCCGCCGCTCACGTTCTACCTCCCGGCTCCGGTCTGAGCCGGTAGCGCAACGCGACGGCGATCGTCGTCACGCAGACCGTGAAGGCGACCGCGTTCGGCACGACGAGGTACCAGTTGTCGATCGTCGCGCCGTAGGCGACCCAGAGCGTGAAGCCGACGAGCAGCACCCAGAAGTACGCGATCGAGACCTCGCGCGACGAGCGGTGTAGCAGCATCTTGCGGATCTGGAGCCCGGGCGAGACCGCCATCAGGATCCCCCACGCGGCCGCCGTCGCTCCGAGCACGGTCTCGAGCATGCGCCCGACTTCGCGCCTCGGCGATCATCCCCTTGCGATGGCGATCAGCTTCCGGCCGCTGACCCGCGACGATCTGCCGCTCGTCCACGAGTGGCACCAGCGTCCCCACGTCGTCCGCTGGTGGACCGCGCGCAAGACGTTCGAGGAGGTCGAGGAGCACTACCTGCCGACGATCGAGGGCACCGAGCCGACGGAGCACTACCTCGCGCTCCTCGACGGCGAGCCGCTCGGGATGATCCAGACGTACCTCGTCTCCGACTACCCGGACTATGCGGCGCTGATCGGCGAGGGCGCGGGGACCGCCGGGCTCGACCTCTTCATCGGCGACGAGGCGAGGACGGGACGCGGGCTGGGCACCGAGCTGATCCGCGGCTTCGTGGACGAGGTCGTCTTCGCGCGGCCCGCGACGACCGCGTGCACCGCCGACCCGGACGTGAGGAACACGGCCTCGCTCCGGGCCTTCGAGAAAGCGGGCTTCCGCGTCGTCCGGGAGTTCGTCGACCCGGACGACGACGAGCTGCAGGCGCTCGTCCGGCAGGAGCGCGACTAGTACTCGACGGCTTCGGCGAACTCGAAGATCTCCAGCCGCCGACCTGTCAGCCCGAGCTCGTCGGTGACGCGGCCCCAGAGCTCGCGCAGCTTGCCGGCGAACGCCTCGGCCTCGGCCGTGCCGTCGAACTCGAGCTCGATGACGACCAAGTTCGGGTCCTCCGTGCCGCGCAGGATCCGGTACCGGCGCACGCCGCCCTGCTCGCGGCCGACCGGGTCGCTCTCGAATGCGCGCTTCCACGCGTCGAAGTCCCGAACCGCGTGCTCGATGTACAGGACCGCCGACATCAGGCGGCCGACGCTACCCGGTCGCGCGCCCGTGCGCACTCGGTTGCGTGGTCCGGCGCCTCGTGCACCGCGAAGTGGTCGGCGAGGCGGACGACCTCGCTGCCGAGCATGTTCAGCTGGCGCTCGACGCCCGGGTCGACGACGCGGTCGTCCTCGAAGGCAGCGCCCGGAACCGGGACGACGTACGGCACCGCCCACCCGCGGAGCGCGCGCACCGAGAACTCCATCGCATTGATCGCCTGCAGCCCGTGTGTCCCGCCGGCCACGCTGATCAGGCCGATCGCCTTGTCGGTGAGGTACACGTTCCCGCTGGGCAGGTGCAGCCAGTCGATGGCGTTCTTGAACGAGCCCGCGACCGAGCCCTGATAGAGGGGGCTGCTCCAGAGCAGGCCGTCCGCGCTCTCGAGGGCCTCGACCATCGCCAGCGTGCTCGGGCTGGGCTCCTCTTCCGGGCTGTACAGCGGCAGGTCGAGCGCCCGAATGTCGAGGAGCTCGGTCTCGGCGTCGGCTTCCAGAGCCCCCGCGAGCGCGGTCTCGAGCGCCCCGCGGCTCCGGGATCGCGTCGCGAGCGAGCCGCCTAGGCCGACGATCTTCAGAGGCACCGAACCGCTAGGCGTTCGCGGGCCGCAACATCGTGTACACGAGCAGCCCGATGAACGGAAGAATCAGCATGAAGATCGTCCAGCCCGCCTTGCCGCCTACCGAGAGGTCGTGTCGCCTGAACACGTCGATCACAGCCCGCGCCCAGAGGATGAGGAAGAGGACGATGACGATGCCGAGGAGGATCCGCACGGGACAACCTTAGTCCGTCGTGGCATATCGTGGGCCCGTGGTCGATGCCTCGAATGAGCTCGAGCGCGGCCGCACCTCATTCGAGAGGCGGGCCTGGCTCGACGCCTATACGGCGCTGTCCGCAGCCGACCGCGTCGACCCGCTGGAGGCAAGGGACCTCGATCTGCTGGCGACGGCCGCCTCGCTGGTCGGCCGGATGGACGAGTACCTGGCCCTGCTGGAACGCGCTCACCTCGCGCACATCGACCGCGGGGACAATCTCGCAGCAGCGCGAAGTGCGGGCTGGCTGGGGATGACGCTCGCAATCAGGGGCGAGCTGGGGCCGGCGAGCGGCTGGTTCGGCCGGGCCGAGAGGCTCGTCGAGCGGGAAGGGCGCGAGTGCGCCGAGCAGGGCTGGCTCCTGGTCCCCCTCGTGTTCCAGCGTGAAGCCGCCGGCGACTACGACGCTGCGGTTGAGGCCGCGGCCGAAGCGATCGAGATCGCGCACCGCTTCGGCGACGCAGACCTGGCCGCGGTCGCGCTCCATGCGCAAGGCGTGATGCGCATCAAGCAGGGGGCGCTCGACGAGGGCCTGCGGCTCCTGGACGAGGCGATGGTCGGCGTGACGGCCGACTCGGTGTCGCCGGTGGTCGCGGGCATCGTCTACTGCGGAGTGATCGCCGGTTGCGAGGAGGCCTTCGAGGTGCGCCGCGCCCAGGAGTGGACGGATGAGCTGACGCGGTGGTGCGACGGGCAGCCGCAGATGGTCTCCTTCACGGGCCGCTGTCTTGCGCACCGAGCCGGTCTGAAGCAGCTACACGGCGAGTGGCGAGACGCGCTCGCCGAGGCCAAGCTGGCCCGGGAGCGCTGCGAGGAGGCGGCGAACCGGGCGGCCGCAGGACAGGCCCTCTACCAGCAAGGCGAGCTGCATCGCCTCCAGGGAGACTTTGCGGAAGCCGAGGCGGCGTATCGCCGCGCGAGCGAATTCGGCCGGGAGCCGCAGCCGGGGCTGGCGCTGCTCCGGCTCGCCCAGGGCGACGTCGAGGCCGCTGCCGCGATGACCCGGCGCGCAGCCGCCGAAGCGGCCGGGCCGTTTGCGCTTGCGACGGTGATTCCCGCCCACGTCGAGGCGATGCTCGCCGCGGGCGATCTCGACGAGGCCCGCCGCGCAGCCGACGAGCTCGCCGGGATCGCAGCGACAGGCAAGCGTGCCATGCTCGACGCGATCGCGGCCCGCGTCCGGGGCGAGGTCGAGCTGGCCGGCGGCGATCCCGGAGCGGCGCTTGCTGCCCTTCGGCAGGCGGCCGGCCTGTGGCAGGAGCTGGACGCGCCGTACGAGGTGGCCCGCGTGCGCGTTCCCGTCGGACTGGCGTGCCGAGCTCTCGGCGACGAGGAGAGTGCGGCGCTCGAGCTCGGGGCGGCCCGTGAGGTCTTCGAGCGCCTGGCCGCCGCGCCGGACATCGCGCGCATCGACCTGCTCGGCGACTCGACGGCTCCCGACTCGCATGGCCTGAGCGCACGAGAACTGGAGGTGCTCCGCCTCGTCGCGGCCGGCAAGACGAACCGCGAGATCGCCACCAAGCTCGTCGTCAGCGAGCACACGGTCGCTCGCCACCTGCAGAACATCTTCGCCAAGCTCGGCGTCACCTCGCGAACGGCGGCGACCGCCTTCGCGTTCCAGCACGAGCTCGTCTGACCAACCAGTGGTCAGAAATGACCACGAACGGTTCGCGCCAAGTTGGCGGATCCGCGCGATGCGCCGCCGCCGTCCCCCTCCTAGCGTGCTCGTGAGAGACGAAAGGAGGCGACGTGGCCGTCGCACTGCTGGTCGAAAGCGCGGAGGGCTCACAGGAGACGTACGAGCGGGTCCGACGTCGGCTCGGCTCGCGTAAGCCGGCCGGCGGGATCTTCCACATCGCAGGCCCGGGCCCGACCGGCGGCTGGCGCGTCGTCGAGGTCTGGGAGTCCGAAGAGGACGCCGACCGGTTCTTCCGAGAGCACTACATCCCGGCGCTGCGAGATGCGGGCGTGCGCAGGCTGCCGCGCCGCGAGCTCTGGCCGGTGCACGCCGCGATGGACTGAACGAACGACCAACTGGAGGTTTCGAGATGAACAGCAACCACGTAGAGACCGTGATCATCGGCGGAGGCCAGGCGGGTCTGACCGCCGGCTACCACCTGGCGAAGCGCCGCCGGCCCTTTGTCATCCTCGACGCGAACGAGCGGATCGGCGACGCGTGGCGCAACCGCTGGGATTCGCTGCGCCTCTTCACGCCTGCGCACTTCAGCGGGCTCCCCGGCAAGCGGCTGGACATGCCGAACTGGTCGTTCGCGACGAAGGACGAGATGGCTGACTACCTCGAGTCGTACGCCGCGCACTTCGAGCTGCCGGTCCGGAACGGCGTCGAGGTCGAGCGGCTTGAAAAGGTCGACGGTCGCTTCGTCATCTCGTGTGGCGAGGAGCTCTACGAGGCCGAGAACGTGATCGTGGCAACCGGCGCACACAACATTCCGAAGACCCCCGCGTTCGCGGCCGAGCTCGACCCGCGGATCGTGCGGCTCCACTCGGCTGCGTACCGCAATCCGTCACAGCTCCAAGAGGGCGCCGTCCTGCTCGTCGGGGCCGGCAACTCGGGTGCTGAGCTCGCCGTCGAGCTTTGTCAGATGCATCGCGTGCTGCTCTCCGGCCCGAAGCTCAGTGAGATTCCGGTCAAGCACGGCACGCTGCCGTTCCGCCCGGGCTTCCGTGTCTTCCGGTTCCTGGGGCACCGAGTAATCTCGCGCGGCAACCCGATCGGCCGGAAGGTCGGCCCGAAGCTGCTCCAGGAAGCCGACCCGCTGATCCGGACGAAGTCGAAGGAGCTCGCCGAGGCCGGCGTCGAGCGCGTCCCGCGCATGACCGGCGTAGAGAACGGACGGCCGGTGCTGGAGGACGGACGGGTGCTCGACGTCGCGAACGTGATCTGGTGCACCGGCTTCCGGACGGACTTCGGCTGGATCGACCTGCCGGTCTTCGACGAGGCCGGCCAGCCCGAGCACACGCGCGGCGTCGTCGAATCGGAGCCGGGCCTGTACTTCCTCGGGCTGGTGTTCCAGTACTCGTTCTCGTCCGACGTGCTGCCGGGCCGTGGTCGGGACGCCGCTTACGTCGCCAAGCACATTGCAGACCAGCGCAGGCGGGCTGCGAAGGAGCCGAGCCGAGCCCTCGTGACGGCCTAGGCGGCGGTGACGCGGTCGCGGTGGCCCGAGGCGAGGAGGTCGTGCACCTCGGGATGACTCGCCATGTAGTGCGCCATGAACGGGCAGAGCGGGACGACCTCGAGGCCCTTCCGGCGCACGTCCTCGAGCGCGGCCGCGACGAGCTTGCTGCCGAAGCCGCGTCCTTCGCAGGCCGGGTCGACCTCCGTGTGCAGGAACGCGATCCGGTTGCTGTTCTGGCGGCGGTGGTATGCGGCGACGCCGATGCGCCGGGCTCCGAGCTGGAGCTCGTACTGCGACGACTCGGGCACGTCGACGACCTCGGCGTCCTCCGGCGCGGCCGTGATCTCGGCCTCCTTGGAGGGCTCGAAGAGCTCGACGAGCTGGCCGACGGCATCCGACTCGCGCGCCGGCACGTGGTCGACGAAGCGGCGCCGGTGCTCAGTGGCGTGCTCCCAGCCCTCGAGTTGGCGCAGGTAGCCGTAGATCGCGCGCGTCCCGCTGAAGAAGCGGCCGTCCTCGGTCTCGAGCGCCGGGATCCGGTCGGAGCCCGAAACAGCCCTGAGTGCGGCTCGCTGCTCGGGCCACGGCTCGACCTGGCGCGCCACGAAGTCGAGGCCGAGCTCGGTGAGGATCTCGCGCACCGCGCCCGAGAACGGGCACCACTCTGCCTGGTACAGCGTCAGCACTAGCCCTCGAAGCCGTTGCTCCTATGCGTCCCGTCGCAGAACGGCTTGTTCGACGAGCCGCCGCACCGGCAGAGCGAGGCGCGCTCGCCTTCGTAGAGGACGTTGCCCTCCGCGTCGACGATGCGCACGCCGCCGGTGACGAGCAGCGGCCCGCCCGCGGACGCGCAGATCTCGAACCGCTGCCGCGGCTTGACGCTCACGCCCTTGAGCCGTCTCGACCGGAGCGCGCCCGACGGGCACACGGCGACGGTCCTCTCGATCTCGTCCGCGGAGGCCTCATCCGCCTTCACCCAGGGACGGCGATCGCGATCGAAGACCCGGGGCAGCAGCCGGGAGCAGTTGCCGGAGTGGAAGCAGAGCCGCGGTTCCCACTCGACGACGATCTCATCGGTCGAATACTCCTTGACCAGCGGCTTGCCAACCTTGGCCACCCGGCCAGCCTAGCCGCCGTGGCGCGGGCTGCGGAGTGGTCCAACTTCCGGGCAAGCGCGCCGTCTATCAAGACACGTGCGAGGTTTCGCTCTGGCGATCGGCATCGGTCTCCTGCTCGCTGCAGGAGCCGGCGGCGCGGCCGACGGGCACAAGGCTGAACCGGCGGTCCGCTCGCCGGCCACGACTCAGGCGCTGGCCCGCGCGATCACGCCGGGCCATCTGAAGGCGCACCTCGAGGCCCTCGAGGCGGTCGCGGAGCGGAACAAGGGAACTCGCGCTGCAGGCACGCCGGGGTACTCGGAGTCGGTGGCCTATGTGGTGCGGCAGCTCCGGGCTGCCGGCCTCCGACCCCGGCAGAAGACCTTCTCGTTCGACTACTTCCGCGAGACGGAGCCCACGGTGTTCGAGCGCGTCTTGCCCGGGCTCGTTCGCTACGAGCGCAACCGCGACTTCCTGACGATGCGCTACTCGGGCGGCGGGGACGTGACGGCTCAGGTCGTCCCGATCTCGGGCTCGAGCGGCTGCGCGGATTCGGACTTCACCGGTTTCCCGCTCGGCGGCATCGCGCTCATGCGGCGTGGCGGCTGTCCGTTCTCGCAGAAGGCGGGGATCGCGCAAGCGGGCGGCGCTGCGGCCGCGCTGATCGCGAACGACGGCCTGCCAGGCCGCACGGCGCCGCTCTCGGCCACGCTCTTCGGCCCCGGCACGCGGATCCCGGTGCTCGTCATCTCGTCGGGCGTCGGCTCCGAGCTGGCGCAACTGGCCCAGGCGGGCACGGTTCGCGTGCACCTCGACCTCTCGGTCGCTACGAGGCGGGCTCGCGCGGCGAACGTGATCGCCGACCTCCCCGGACGACAGAGCGGCGTGATCCTCCTCGGCGCGCACCTCGACTCGGTCGCGAACGGGCCGGGGATCAACGACAACGGCTCGGGCTCGGCGGCCGTCCTCGAGATCGCGCGGCAGGCACGTCGTCTGCACGTACGTCCGAAGCACGGGCTGCGGTTCGCGTTCTGGGGCGCCGAGGAGCTCGGGCTCGTCGGCTCGAGGAGCTACGTCCAGAGCCTGAGCCCGCGCCAGCGAAAGCGGATTCGAGGCGTGATAAACCTGGACATGGTCGGCTCGCCGAACTACGACCGGATCGTGTATGACGGGGACGATGGCCCGAGCGGCTCGCGCAGGATCGAGAACGCATTCCGCGCCTACTTCGCTGCGCGTCACCTGGCCATCGAGCAGGAGTCGCTCGGCGGCTCGTCGGATCACGCGTCGTTCGCCGAGCAGGGCATCCCTGTCGGCGGCCTGTTCACGGGCGCGGACGACCTCAAGTCGCCCACGTCCGCGCGGCGAATCGGCGGCTCTGCCAATCTTCCGTTCGATTCGTGCTACCACAAGGCCTGTGACACGATCGCGAACGTCGACTTCCGCATGCTCGGCCAGCTGGCGGATGCAGCCGCCGTCGTCGCGGTGCGGCTCGCGAACTAACCGCCCATGAGGATCTTGGGCGACGAGCTCAATTCGTACTGCCTCCCCTGCACGGGGGTGCTCTACATCGAGGCGCGCAAACTCTGAGGGCCTGATGCCGGAAAACCACTTCGGCGACGAGGTCGCGGCGCGCTACGACGAGGCCGCGGCGGACATGTTCGACCCGGCCGTGCTCGATCCGGCCGTCGAGTTCCTCGCGGATCTGGCCGGCGACGGCGCGGCGCTCGAGCTCGGGATCGGCACGGGCCGGATCGCGCTGCCGCTCTCGGAGCGCGGCATCCGGGTTTGCGGGATCGACCTCTCGGAGGCGATGGTCGCGAAGCTGCGCGAGAAGCCCGGCGGGGACGAGATCGAGGTCGCGATCGGCGACTTTGCGACGACGAAGGTGGACGGCACGTTTTCGCTCGCGTACGTCGTCTTCAACACGATCGGCAACTTGACGACGCAGGACGGGCAGGTCGCGTGCTTCGAGAACGTCGCCGCGCACCTCGAACCGGGCGGCTGCTTCGTGATCGAGCTCGGCGCTCGCGGCCGGCTGACGCTTCCTCCGGGCGAGCGGTTCCAGGTGTTCGACTTCAGTGCTGAGCACATCGGAATCGACGAGTACGACGTGGAGAACCAGGGCCTGATTTCGCATCACCTCTCACTTGTCGATGGACAATGGAGGCTCGTGTCGATGCCGTTCCGCTACGTGTGGCCGGCCGAGCTCGACCTGATGGCCCGCATCGCCGGGATGACGCTACGCGAGCGCTGGAGCAGCTGGAACCGCGAGCCGTTCACGAGCGAGAGCACGAAGCACATCTCCGTCTGGGAGAAACCCGCCTAAGACCCCGAGCAGGGATTGCTTCGCGTGCTACGAGCGGGCGGTGGCGCCACGCGCGCGGGTTACGAGCCCCCAGGCCGAGACCACGGTCCAGACGCCTTCGAGGAGCAGGAAGCCGTACTGGCGCTCGTGCCACGCGGCGATCCCGAGCACCAGCGCGCCGACGAAGTTGAGCCAGAGGTACGTCCACGAACGGACGTCGAAGACGCCGACCTGTGCCGCGACGAACGCGGCCAGGATCGCAAGCGCGCCGACGACCTGGATGACCTGGCTCATCTGCTCCTCTCCCCGGGGGACGGCTCTGACAGAGTGCCAGGGGTGAGCGGACACGACCTGGCCTTGCTCGTGCATCTCACGGGCGTCGTCTTCCTCTTCTCGGGGATGTCGATCGCAGGAGTGCTGTACGCGGCAGCGCGTCGGCATGAGCGCCCCTCTCAAGTTGCGTTGCTCCTCGGGCCTACCAGGATCGGCGTGCTGTTCGTCGCGGCCGGCGGTGTGTTCGTACTGATCGGCGGCTTCTGGCTGATCGGCGAGTCGGACGGCTTCTACTCGCTGGGCGACGGCTGGATCCTTGCGGGGCTCATCCTGCTTCTCGCTGCGTTCGTCCTCGGCTGGCTCGGCGGGCAGCAGCCGAAGCGGGCGCGGTTCCTCGGGGAGCAGCTCGCCCGCGACGGCGACGCGCCGAGCGTCGAGCTGCGCAAGCTCCTGGACGATCCGCGCGCTTCGGCGCTGAACTACGCCGCGGCCGGGGCGATTTTCCTGGCGTTCGTGCTGATGATCTGGAAGCCCTGACCGTCAGCGCAGCCGGAGCCGCCGAAGGAGCGCCGCGAGGTTGATGTCGTAGCCCCAGCCGAAGCTCTTCGGCGTGACCAGTCGCCGTGACCTCGGGTTCCACCAGCGCGATCGCACGCGTCTCCAGGTCGGCTGCCGCCAGTCGTACGGCACACCGAGCCAGGTTCGGTTCGCGTTCTGCGCAACGAGTCCCACGGTAGCGCTGCCCGCGCGCCGGTTCGGCGTCATCCCCTCGGGGTGATGCCCAAAACCTCTCCCGGGCAGAGACTGCAGACCGAATCTCTCACGCCACATCCAGGAGGTAGCCATGAGCGGTACCGCCGTCGAAACGGCCACGGAGATACGTCCCTTTCACGTCGACGTGCCGGACGAGGACCTGGCCGATCTCCGCCGGCGCATCGCCGCAACCCGCTGGCCCGAGAAGGAGACAGTCGCGGACGAGACGCAAGGTGTACGGCTCGCGACGATCCAGGCGCTCGTTCGCTACTGGGGCACGGGGTACGACTTCGGGAGGGTCGAGGCGAGGCTGAACGCGTTCCCGCAGTTCCTGACCGAGATCGACGGCCTCGACATCCACTTCATCCACGTGCGCTCTTCGCACCAGGACGCGCTGCCGATCATCATCACGCACGGCTGGCCCGGCTCCGTGATCGAGATGCTGAACGTCATCGGCCCGCTGACCGACCCAACGGCCCACGGCGGCGACGCTGAGGACGCATTCGACGTGGTCGTGCCGTCGATACCCGGCTACGGCTTCTCGGGCAAGCCGAGCACGACCGGCTGGGACCCGCTCCATATCGCGGAGGCCTGGATCGCGCTGATGAGGCGCCTGGGATACGCGCGCTTCGTCGCGCAGGGCGGCGACTGGGGCGCGCAGATCACGGACACGATCGGTGCAAAGGCGCCGCCGGAGCTCCTGGGCATCCACTCCAACATGCCGGGCACGGTTCCGCCCGAGATCTCGAAGCAGCTCGCGTCGACCGTGCTCGGAGCCGGCGACCCGCCGCCGACCGGGCTGTCACCGGACGAACAGCGCGCGTACGACCGGCTGAGCTTCCTCTACACGACGGGCCTCGGCTACTCGATCGAGATGGGGCACCGGCCGCAGACGCTCTACGGCCTCGCCGATTCGCCGGTCGCGCTCGCGGCGTGGATGCTCGACCACGATGCGCGCAGCCTGGACGACATCTCCCGCGCATTCGTCGAAGAGGAGCCCGTGGGCAACCTCACGCGCGACGAGGTCCTCGACAACATCACCATGACCTGGGTGACGAACACCGGCGTCTCCTCGGGTCGTCTCTACTGGGAGAACACGCTCGACTTCTTCGGCGTCAAGAACGTCAATGTCCCGGCCGCGGTGAGCGTCTTTCCGAACGAGCTCTACCAGGCGCCTCGGAGCTGGACCGAGAAGGCCTACCCCAACCTCATCTACTTCAACGAGGTCGACGAGGGCAACCACTTCGCGGCCTGGCAGGAGCCGGACATCTTCACGACCGAGGTGCGTGCCGCATTCAAATCACTGCGTTAGTAGGAGGTAGTCATGAGCACGGTCCAAACCGCTACCGAGATCCGGACGTTCGAGGTCGAGATTCCGGACGAGCAGATCGACGACCTGCGCCGCCGCATTCGGGCGACGCGCTGGCCCGAAAAAGAGCTCGTCGTAGACGCCTCGCAAGGCGTGCAGACGAAGATGTTGCAGGAGCTCGGGCGCTACTGGGGCGAGGAGTACGACTTCGGCAGACTGGAGGCGAGGCTGAACGAGCTGCCGCAGTTCACGACCGAGATCGACGGGCTCGACATTCACTTCATCCACGTGAAGTCGGAGCACGAGAACGCCCTGCCGATCATCATCACGCACGGCTGGCCCGGCTCGGTGATCGAGATGCTCGAGGTCATTGGCCCGCTCACCGACCCGACGTCCTACGGAGGCACCGAGGCTGACGCGTTCGACGTCGTCATCCCGTCCATCCCCGGCTATGGCTTCTCGGGAGGGCCGACCGAGGCGGGCTGGGACTCCGGCCGCATCGGGCAGGCGTGGGCCGAGCTGATGAACCGCCTCGGCTACACCGGGTACGTCGCCCAGGGCGGCGACCAGGGTGCCGGCGTCACCGATGCGATGGGCCGTCAGGCACCTGACGGTCTGCTCGGCGTGCACTTCAACTTCCTGGACGCGGCGCCCAAAGAGCTCCTGATGGCCGCTCTCAACCTCAGGCTCGCCTTCTCCGGCGAGGAACGCGAGGAGCTGAGCAAGGTCATCGCCATCTTCATGCGGGGTTACATCGCCGAGATGGGCGAGCATCCGCAGACGATCGGCTACTCCCTCGTGGACTCGCCGATCGGGCTCGCGGCCTGGATGCTCGACCACGACGCCGACAGCTACGAGAAGATCTCGCGCGCCTTCTTGGAAGGGCAACCCTCGGGCAATCTCACCCGCGACCAGATCCTCGACAACATCACGCTGTACTGGCTGACGGGCACCGGCGCCTCGACGTCGCGGTTGTACTGGGAGACCGGACGGGCTTCCAAGGCCGCGTTGAAGGACCCGCCGCCGCACGTCAGGATCCCGGTCGCCTACACGGTCTTTCCGGGCGAGCTCTTCCAGGCGCCACGGCACTGGGTGAAGCACGCCTACCACGACCTCATCTACTACAACGAGGCCGAGAAGGGCGGGCACTTCGCCGCCTGGGAGGAGCCGGAGATCTTCGCGACCGAGATGCGCGCCGCGTTCAAGACACTCCGCAACGAAGGGAGCGCTTCATGAGCACCGTTCAGACCGACATCCAGACCTTCCAGGTCGACATTCCGGACGAGAAGCTCGCCGACCTGCGGCGCCGCATCTCCGCGACGCGCTGGCCGACGAAGGAGCTCGTCGACGATCGCTCCCAGGGCGTGCAGCTGAAAGCCCTGCAGGAGCTCGCCCGCTACTGGGAGACCGACTACGACTGGCGCAAGGCCGAGGCGAAGCTCAACGCTCTTCCCCAGTTCACGACCGAGATCGACGGGATCGAGATCCACTTCATCCACGTCAAGTCGGAGCACGAGAACGCGCTGCCGCTGATCATGACCCACGGCTGGCCGGGCTCGGTGATCGAGCTGCTCGAGACCGTCGGCCCGCTCACCGATCCGACGGCTCACGGCGGAACCGCCGAGGACGCGTTCGACCTCGTGCTGCCCTCCGTGCCCGGGTACGGGTTTTCCGCCGAGCCGGCCGAGCTCGGCTGGTGGGCCGGCCGCGTGGCAGAGGCCTGGCCGGAGTTGATGAACCGCCTCGGCTACACGCGCTACGTGGCCCAGGGCGGCGACGTCGGCGCGGCGATCACCGATGCGATGGGCCGTTTGGCGCCAGAGGGGCTCGTCGGCATCCACACGAACCTTCTCGTGCCGGCCCTCGGCGGCAGCCCCATGCCGGGAAACACCGACGAGGAAAAGGCCGCGCTCGAACAGGCGAACACGTTCAACACGAGCGGACGCGGCTACTTCCTGGAGCAGGCCACGCGACCCCAGACGATCGGGTACGCACTGCTGGACTCACCGGTGGCCATGGCCGCCTGGATGCTCGACCACGACACCGACAGCTACTACAAGATCGCGAGTGCCTTCGTCGACGGAAAGCCCTCGGGCAATCTCACCCGGGACCACATCCTCGACAACATCACGCTCTACTGGCTGACGGGAACTGGGGCGTCGGCGGCACGGTCGTACTGGGAGAGCGGACAGGCCCAGGCCGCAGCTGCGGAAGCCGGCCAGACTCCTCCGCCTGCGTCGCTGCCGGTCATCGGCTTCACCGCGTTCCCCGGCGAGATCTTCGTGGCTCCGCGCACCTGGGCCGAGCTGGGGTACCCCAACCTCACGTACTACAACGAGGCCGCCAAGGGCGGGCACTTCGCCGCGTGGGAGGAGCCGGAGATCTTCGCGACCGAGGTGCGAGCCGCGTTCAGGTCCCTGCGATGAAGCGCCTGACCGGGTAGCGGTGCGGTCGGGCTCGTGAGCACCTACGAAACCGCTTTCCCGCCGATTGCCGCGCGAGATCAGGCGCGTGCGCTGTTCGGCCAGACGATGGGGCTCGTGGCGGTCACCGCGGGCCTCTTCGCGCTCGGCGCGTACCTCGGGCGCGATCTCTCCTACGGATGGGGCTTCGTCGCGTACATCGCGAGCTTCGGGCTCCTGATCGGGATCAACTTCGCGGTCTCCCGCTCCGAGCAGCTCGCGGTCGGCCTGCTCTTCGGGTTCGGCCTCCTCGTCGGAGTGGGAACCGCGCCGACGATCGCGTACTACGCCTCGACGAATCCGCAGTCGGTGTGGCAGGCGGGCGGGGCGACGGCGCTCTTCATCGCCGGCTTCGGCACGGCCGGTTACGCAACGCGCCGGGACTTGTCAGGGCTCGCCCGGGTGTGCTTCTGGGCGCTCCTTGTGCTGATCGTCTTCGGGATCGTGACCATCTTCGTGAACATCCCGAACGGCGCATTGATCTACGCGATCGCAGGCCTGGTGATCTTCGCGGGGTTCACGCTGTACGACTTCCAGCGTCTCAGGCGGACTCAGGACATCCGCGCTGCGCCGCAGCTCGCCGCCTCGATCTTCCTCGACGTCCTGAACGTGTTCCTGCTCTTCCTCAACCTGTTCAACCGGAACTAGGAGGTGGCCATGAGCACCAGCGAAACGGCGACGCAGCAGGTACCGGGACTCACACGCACGGACCTCCAGCAGCGCGATCTCAGCGCCCCCGGACGCGAGGTCGTCCAGAACCGTGTCGACATCGCTCCGGAGGCGCCGCCGATCAGGCACAAGCATCCGGGCGAGGAGATCATCTACGTCCTCGAAGGCTCGCTGGAGTACGAAGTCGAGCGGGAATCGCCGACGACTCTCCAGGCGGGCGACGTCTTCTTCGTCCCGGCCGAGACGGTCCACTCGGTGAAGAATGTCGGCGCCGGGAACGCTGCGGAGCTCGCGACCTATTTCGTCGAGAAGGGCAAGCCCCTGCTCGTGCTGGCCGAGTGAGCGATGGCTAGCGAACCGCTCAGAGATCCGAATACCGGCACCGGCGTAGCGAAGCGCAAGAACCAGGGGATGAACGGGAACCTCACGATCGGCCGTTTCGGCGGCGTCGAGCTTCGGCTCAACTGGAGCCTGCTCGCGGTCGTCGCGCTGATCGTCTGGTCGCTGACGGATGGCGTTTTCCCGCGCCAGAACCCTGGCCTGTCCCACAACACGTACCTCGGGATGGCGGTCGTCGCGTCCCTGCTGTTCCTGGCGTCGATCGCGCTGCACGAGCTCGGGCACTCGTGGGTGGCCCGCCGAGAAGGAATCGAGGTCGACTCGATCACGCTCTGGCTGTTCGGCGGCGTGTCGCAGCTCAACGGTCGGTTCAAGAGTCCCGGCGTCGAGTTCCGGGTTGCCGCCTCGGGGCCACTCGTCTCGATCGGCCTGGGCATTCTGTTCGTCTTGATCGCGATTGCGGGCGCGCCCAGCGCCGTCGACGGGGTCGCCGCTTGGCTCGGCTACATCAACCTCATCCTGGCCGCCTTCAACCTGCTGCCGGCTGCGCCGCTGGACGGCGGGCGCGTGCTGCATGCCCTGCTCTGGCGGGCGAAAGGGGATTTCGCCTGGGCGACCCGGGTCGCATCGGAGGTCGGCCAGGTTTTCGCCTACCTGTTCATCGCGCTCGGCCTTGCCATGTTCGTCTTCGAGGGATCGTTCAGCGGCGCCTGGCTCGCCTTCATCGGCTGGTTCCTCCTCCAGGGCGCCAGGGCAGAGGCGCGCTACGTCGCGACGGAGCAGGCACTCGGTGGCCTCCGTGTTCGCGATCTGATGGTGCGCCACCCCGTTACCGTCGACGCCGACTCGACGATCGGGCGCTTCATGGATGACGTCGCCGGGTCGCACAGGTTCACCACCTATCCCGTCCTCGAGGGGGACAGGCCGGTTGGCCTCCTCGCCTTCGCCTCGGTCGCCGCTGTTCCCCGCTCCGACTGGGATACGCGACGCGTGCGGGACACGATGTTCCCGCTCGACGACGTCCCGCTGCTCACCGAGGACGAGACGGCCGTGGACGCCCTCGAGGAGCTGTCCGCACCGACGGGGAATCGTGGGCTCGTGGTGGACGATGGACACCTGGCCGGGCTGCTGTCGATCACCGACATCGCACGAGCGCTCGAAGTTGGCCGAAGCCCGGCCAAGGCACCTTCACCCCGGCCGACATGACGAACGAGATGACGAGCACCACCGCCACGAAGACGGACACGACCGAGAAGACCACGTCGCTCGGCCCGCTCAAGCAGGTCGACGCGGGCGTCCTGAACGTCGGCTACGCCGAGGCAGGCCCCGCCGACGGCCCCGCCGTGCTGCTCCTGCACGGCTGGCCGTACGACATCCACAGCTACGCCGAGGTTGCGCCCATGCTCGCGGCCGAGGGCTACCGCTCGATCGTCCCCTACCTGCGCGGCTACGGGACGACGCGCTTTCTATCCGACAACACGCTTCGAAACGGCCAGCAAGCGGCGCTCGTGCTCGACGCGATCGCACTCATGGACGCGCTCGAGATCGACCAGGCGATCGTGGCCGGCTTCGACTGGGGAGCGCGGACGGCCAACCTCGTCGCAGCCCTCTGGCCCGAGCGCTGCACGGGGCATGTCTCCGTGAGCGGGTATCTGATCGGAAGCCAGGAAGCCAACAAGCAGCCGTTGCCGCCGGAGGCCGAGCTCCAGTGGTGGTACCAGTTCTACTTCGCGACCGAACGCGGCCGCGCGGGCTATGAGAAGTACACGCGCGAGTTCGCGAAGCTGATCTGGCGGACGGCTTCGCCGAAGTGGAACTTCGACGACGCGACCTTCGAGCGCAGCGCGGCGTCGTTCGACAACCCGGATCACGTCGCGATCGCGATCCACAACTACCGCTGGCGGCTCGGGGTCGCGGAAGGCGAGGCGGAATACGACGAGCTCGAGCAACGGCTCGCCGCTGCACCAACGATCACCGTGCCGACGATCACTCTCGAGGGCGACGCCAACGGCGCCCCACATCCCGATCCGAGTGCCTATGCCGGGAAGTTCTCAGGCGCGTATTCGCACCGGACGATCGAGGGCGGCATCGGTCACAACCTCCCACAAGAAGCACCGGAAGCTTTCGCCAAAGCTGTCACCGACGTCATCACCGACTAACGAAGGAGCTCACATGTCAGACGCAACGCCCAGCACCGACTCGCTCACCGTTGTTCTCGTCCACGGCGCCTTCGCCGATGCATCGAGCTGGAGCGCGGTCGTCGAGCACCTGCAAGCAAGGAAAATCGAGGTGGCGGCGCCGCCGAACCCGCTGCGCGGGATCTCGATCGACTCCGCCTACATCGCCAGCTTCTTCCAACAGATCCCCGGCCCCGTGCTGGCGGTCGGCCACTCCTACGGCGGCGCCGTGATCTCGAACGCCGCGACCGATGCGGAGAACGTCGTCGGCCTCGTCTATGTCGCCGCCTTCGCCCCCGACGAGGGCGAGACGCTTGGGCGGGATCGAGGGCGACTCCAAGGACAGCGTCCTGATGAGCGCGCTCGTCCCGCTCCAGTATCCGAGCAACGGCGGCACGGCGACCGAGTTCGCGATCGACCCGGCCAAGTTCCGCGACGCGTTCGCCGCCGACCTGCCGGCCCACCAGACCGCCGTCATGGCCGCGACCCAGCGCCCGGCCGCCGAGGCGGGGTTCTCGGAGCAGTCGGGCCCGCCCGCGTGGAAGTCCAAGCCCTCCTGGGCCGTCGTTGCGACCGGCGACACGGCGGCCGGCGCTGACGTTGTCCGCTCGATGGCCGAGCGCGCCGGAGCGACGATCACCGAGCTCGAGGGCTCGCACGTGATCATGATCTCCCAGCCCGAGGCCGTGACCGACGTGATCATGACCGCGGCAGCCGCGGTAGACCGGCCGACCGTCGCGGCGGGCGGTGCTACGAATTGAGCCTCTTCGCCAAGCTGGGTGCCGAGACTCACCTGCCCGGTTTCGACGGTGCGACCGGCTGGCTCAACTCCGAGCCGCTGACGCCGGAGGGCCTGCGCGGGAAGGTCGTCCTCGTCGACTTCTGGACGTACACGTGCATCAACTGGCTGCGCACGCTCGGCTATGTCCGTGCCTGGCACGAGAAGTACAAGGATCAAGGGCTGGTCGTGGTCGGCGTCCACACGCCGGAGTTCCCATTCGAGCACGACGCCGACAACGTCCGCTGGGCCGCGCAGGACCAGCGCGTCGAGTATCCGATCGCGCTCGACCCCGACTTCGCGGTCTGGCGCGCCTTCGCCAACAACTACTGGCCCGCTGTGTACATCGCCGACGCGGAAGGGCGAATCCGGCACATGCACTTCGGCGAGGGCGGCTACGAGGAGTGCGAGATGGCCGTCCAGATGCTGCTGCGCGAGGCCGGCCGCGACGGCGTCCCCGACGACCCGGTCTCGGTCGCCGACGAGGGGTTCGAGGCTCAGGCCGACTGGGGGACGTTGGGGTCGTCGGAGACGTACCTCGGCTACGAGCAGGCGCAGAACTTCGTGTCGGCGGATCGGGCCGAGTTCGACGAGCCTCAGGACCTCGGCGTGCCGGATCGGCTGGAGCGGAACCAGTGGGCGCTCTCCGGGAACTGGACGCTCGGGCCGGGAGCGAGCGTGCTGAACGAAGCCGACGGGAGGCTTGTGTTCCGCTTTCACGCACGCGACGTCAATCTCGTCATGGGCCCGCCTGCGGGAGGCTCGTCACTCCCGTTCCGCGTGCTCGTCGACGGAGAGCCGCCCGGCGACGCCCACGGGCTCGACGTCGACGAGGAGGGCAACGGAATGCTCGAACGGCCGCGCCTGCATCAGCTGGTCCGGGAGCCGGGATCGATCACCGACCGCACGTTCGAGATCACCTTCCTCGCCCCCGGCGCCGAGGCGTACTGCTTCACGTTCGGCTAGAAGGAGATTGACCAGCCGCAGCCCCGGGTACTTTCCCGGCTCGGAGGGCTCCATCCGCCAGACGATCCTCACGCTCATCGGTGCTGTCCTGCTCGCAGCCGGCCTGTCCGCATGCGGCGGCTCGGGCGGAGGCGGCACGGACAAAGCGTCGCTCAAGGGCGCGGGCTCGTCGCTCGTCGAGCCGATGGTGCAGGCGTGGATTCCCGAGGTTCGAGATCGATCCGGGATCGAGGTCACGTATTCGCCCATCGGGTCCGGTGGCGGGATCCAGGCGATCACGACCCGGACCGTCGACTTCGGCGCCTCCGACGCACCGCTCTCGCCCGACCAGGCCAAGGCGTGCAAGGGCTGCCTCCTCGTGCCGTGGGCGCTCTCCGCGACGACGCTCTCCTACAACGTGCCGGGCGCGGGCCGCGGCCTGAGGCTGACCGGCCCCGTGATCGCCGACATCTTCCTCGGCAAGATCACCAGCTGGTCCGATCCGCGCATCGCGAAGCTGAACCCGGGCAAGCAGCTTCCGTCGCAAGGGATCGCTCCGATCTACCGCTCGGACGGGTCGGGCGACACCTATGCGTTCACGTCGTACCTGACGAAGGTCTCGCCGGCCTGGAAGGAGAAGGTGGGGACCGGCACGTCGGTCAACTTCCCGGCGGGCGCGGGCAGCAAGGGCAACTCGGGAGTGGCTGGGACGATCACCAGAACGCCCGGGGCGCTCGGTTACATCAGCGTCGCCTACGCCGTCCAGAACAAGCTCGACGTCGCTTCCATCCAGAACGCCGCGGGGCAGTTCGTGCCCCCGGGCCTGGCCGGAATCGAAGCCGCGGCCGAGGCGATGGGCAAGCCCGCCGCCGACAATTCGATCCCGATCGTCGACCCACCCGCCTCGGCGAGGGACGCGTACCCGCTCTCGACATTCACCTACGCGATAGTCCCGAAGGACTCACCGAAGGCGACCGAGCTGAAGCAGTTGCTCGAGTACGCGATCGGTCCCGGTCAGAAGTTCGCGGAACGCTTCGTCTTCGCCAAGCTCCCGGCCCGGGTGGTCGCGCTCGGCAAGAAGACGATCGCATCGATCGGCGGCTAGCCCCTGCCTGCCGCCGCGAACGTGACCGACCACTTCACGTGCACGGTCGACGAGTACGTGGCGCTGCCGTCCGTGACGTTGTAGACGTAGGTCCGCTCCCGGCCGATCGTCAGCTTGCAGCGTCGCGGTTTCCGCACTCCGCAGCGATAGAGCGGCTTCGCGCGAAGGACGGCGTCCCGCCAGCCGTAGTCGAAATCGCCCGGGAAGACGATGTCGTTGCTGCAACCGATCGCGAGCTCCGGCTCCAGTTGCCAGGCGAGGAAGACGTGATAGACGGGGTTGTTGCTCGAGTCCATGCGGCCCGAGCTCGAGTTGATCGGCGCGACGTCGCCGCGAAACGTGTGCGCGCCGCAACCCGGCTGGGCGATCTCCTCGCGAATGCACTGATGGCCCGAGTACCTCATCAGGAACCCCTGGGCCGTGCGATTGGAGGTCACAGTCGCCTTCTCCATCCCGTTGGGCGGACGGAAGGCGTGCGACAGGCCGCTGCCGCCAGGCTCGTGCCCGAGCTTGAAGATGAACGGCTTGCTGTTGCTGTGAACCGAGCTCGTCAGCGTTCCGGAGGAGTCGTCGCCCCCACACCGGAACGGGTGCTGCGTGTCCGGTAGGACCACCGGGGAACTGTCGTGCCAGGTGGCATCGAGGCTGCCCTGGTAGCGAACCTTGAACTTCACGCCGTCCATTTGTGAGGCGCTTGGCGCGGCCACCGATCCTCCAGCGAGCGTGCCGGCGACGGCTGCGAGGATCGCGGCCGTACCGATCGCGGAGAGAGCCCGTATCCCGAAGTTCCTCATTCACACAGGACGCGGCGGCGCTCCTGCATCTTCCGGGGCGAGCTCAGCCGTCCCAGGTCAGCCGTTCGCCGGCCTCCGCCAGCGTCGGGAAGGTCGCGTCTCGTCCCGACACCAGCGCGTGGGCGGCCTCGGGCGGCCAGGGGATGCCGAGAGTGGCGTCGTCCCAGCGCACACCGAGCTCGTCGTCCGGGTCCCAGTACTTCGACACGCCGTACATGACCACGGACGCCTCGGCGCTGAAGAACCCATGCCCGACGCCCGGCGCGATCACCACCGCCCGGGGCTCGCCCGCGTCGAGCAGGACCATCTCGGCGCGTCCTTCGGTGGGCGAGCCGATCCGCAGATCGACTGCCGCGACGAGCACCGATCCGAGCACCGGCGCGATGTAGTCGGCGTGCGCGTTGTGCCAGTGCACTCCGCGGAGCGATCCCGGACGGTTCGTGATCGCGTTCCATTGCACCGGCTCGTCGGGCTCGACCCAGCTCGCGCGGCAGAGCTCGACGAGCGCTCCCCGGGCATCCTGCTCGCTCGGCAGCTCGAGCACTTCGACGCCGGCAATCGCCAGCTCGAGCGAGCGGGGCCGCATGGAGCGGAGTCGCGTCAGCTCGTTCATCGTCACCGGACCTCGACCTCGAGCTCGGTCGGCTGGTCGAACCAGCGGACGTGCTCGTGGACGACGTCGAGCCGCAGGCGGTAGCTGCCCCGTTCCGCCGGAGCCTGGAGGCGCGCCACGACGCGCGTCGTGGTGCCCGGATCGACCGTCTCCGTGAAGAACGCGCGGCCGTGCGAGACCTCGTCGTCGTCGAGCGTCCGCCAGCTGTATCCGAGACGGAAGAACGGCGGGTATTCGCCCCACGTCCAGGACTCGTCCCCGAGATTGGTGACGTCGACCTCGAGCTCCGTGGTCGACCCCGGCGGCGTTCCGTTCAGAGGGCGGACGACCTCGACGCGTGCGCTGTACGCCGCGGGTGAGACCTCGCGCGACGCGTTGAACCTCTCGGCCTCCGCCGCCTCGACGGCCCTCACGGGCGCGAGCGGCACAGCATCGTCCGGGCGCGGGCTTCCCGTATGGACGGCCTCGACCAGCTCGAGGTCGTCGGCAGGAGTCTCGGCGATCGCCGGGCTGTCGAAATCCTCCGGGGTGTAGTACCCGTTGACCGGAAAGTGCCCGTTGCGGACGTCCGGACCACGCGTGTCGTACAGGGCCCGTTTCGCGCGCCGCTCGTCGAGCTCCGCGAGCAGGAGATCGGAGTGGTAGATCGGGACATCCACGAGGCTCAGTTCGCCGAGCACCTCGAGCGGTGCGTGCATGACGGCAGGGAAGCGCCACGCGCCGGGGGCGTTCCGAACGAGGCGGAACTGGTAGTCGGGCGTCCAGGGCCACTGCGAGATCCAGGACGCGTTCGATCCGTAGAGCCAGCGCCGCGGCATTCCGTACTGCATCGGCTGTCGGCGGGCGATCAGCTCGGGGAGGGTCTCGAGGAGCTTCCGGCTCGGGGCCTCGTCGTCGTCGAAGCGGAAGATCCAGTCGCCCTCGCACTGCGCGTGGAGCCACCCCAGACGGCGGTTGAGCGGTGCAGGATCGAGCTCGAAACGCTTGTCGGCGAGGTCGGCGCAATGATCGAGAGTCGCGGGATCGCCGCTCCGGTCGGCTGCGAGCACGATCTCGTCGACGACGGGCCGGAACTGCTCGAGGATCGCTCTCACTCGCGGTGCCGGCTTTCTCGCCATGATGCAGAGGGAGAGGGTCCGGGCAGTCATTCGTGAGTGACAAGCGTATTCAGAAGCAGATCGGGCTTGCAGGGTGCGGTGAATGGGGCCGGCACATCCTGCGCGACCTCCGCCTGCTCGGGTGCGACGTGCACGTCGTCGCCCGTTCGCCGGCGAGTCGCGCCCGCGCCGAGGAGGGCGGCGCCGCGAGCGTCGTCACGTCGACCGAGGAACTGCCCGAGATCGACGGCGCGGTCGTCGCGACCTCCACGACGTCGCATGCCGCCGTCGCCGAGTCTCTTCTCGGCCGCGGAATCCCGGTCTTCGTCGAGAAGCCGTTGACCGCCGACGTCGCCGAGGCCGAGGCTCTGGCTGCGCTTGGCGGCGGCAGCCTCTTCGTGATGGACAAGTGGCGCTACCACCCGGGAGTCGAGACACTGGCAGGAATCGCCCGTTCAGGCGAGCTGGGACGCGTGGTCGGCCTCCGAACGACCCGCGTCGGGTGGGGCCACCGCTTCGAGGACGTGGACACCGTGTGGATCCACGCTCCGCACGACCTGGCGATCGCACTCGAAATCCTCGGCACGGTGCCGGCCGCCCGATCCGCGGTCGGCGAGACGGTTGACTCCTCGCTGAGCGGCCTCGTCGGCTTCCTCGGCGACGACCCCTGGGTTGCGATCGAGATCTCGGCCACGTCGGTCGAGCGCCGCCGCGAGATCAAGCTCGTGTGCGAGCAGGGAGTCGCCTGGCTCGCGGACGGTTACGCGGACCATGTCGCCGTTGCGGCGACGGGCGGCGCGGACGAGCCCGAGCGGCGTGCCGTTTCGACCGAGATGCCGCTCCTTCGCGAGCTTCGCGCCTTCGTGGAACATCTCGACGGCGGACCGCCGCCGCGCTCGAGCGCGGCCGAGGGTCTTCGGATCGTGCGACGGATCGCAGAGCTGCGCTCGCTGGCGGATGCACCGTGAGCGTCCGAATCCTGCAGTGGGGATGCGGAACGTGGGGGGTGAACGTCCTTCGCGACCTCACGGAGCTCGGAGCCGAGGTGACGGTCCTGGCGCGAGGCGAGGCGACCGCCGACCGGGCGCGAGCGGGCGGTGCGGCGGTGGTCTCCGCGGTCGAGGACGCCGGGGAGGTCGACGGCATCGTCATCGTGACTCCCGCGCCTCACCACGCCGACGCGATCCGGGCGTCAGCTCTTCTCGGTTGCCCGATCTTCTGCGAGAAGCCGCTCGTCACGGACCCGGCGGTCGTCGAGGAGCTGAGCGAGCTCTGCGGCGACCGGCTCTTCGTGATGCACAAGTGGCGCTGGCACCCCGGTGTCGAGCGCCTGGCCGGGCTGGCGGCCGACGGAGCTCTGGGCGAGGTACGCGGAGTGCGGAGCACGCGCCTCGATTGGGGGTCGTTCCATCCAGGGGTCGACGCGCTCGACACCGCGCTGTCCCACGACCTCTCGATCGGCTACGGGATCCTCGGGTCGATCCCCCCGGTCGCGGCGGCGAGCGGAACGGCCGACCCGAGAGTTCCGGGCGGCTGGTCGGAGGCCTCGGTGCTCTTCGCCGGGGCGGAGGGGCCGCGCCTCGCCGTCGAGATCTCGTCGATCAGCGCGCATCCGCTGCGCCGCGTCGAGGTGACCGGCACACTCGGCTCGGCGGTGCTCCCGGAGCCTGAAGCGGACGCCGTCGAGCTGCTCGTGCACGACGGCGACCTCGAGCGCGCGCCGCGCCGCGAACGCATTCTCCTCGAGCGCGAGTGGCCGCTCCTGCGTGAGCTCCGGGACTTCGTGGCCCACTGCGAGGGCGGCCCGCCCCCGCGAGCCACGGCCGAGGAGGGGTTCGCGGTCGTCCGAGCGATCGCCGAGGTGCGCTCGGCGCTCGCTTGGTAGTAGCATTCGGCCGTCGTCAGAAGGAGAGAACGTGCTCTACGCAAGATGCGCGTTCTGCGGCTACACGGCACCTCTGAACTGCTCCGGCCAGTTCATGCCGCATCCGACGATGCTCGTCGAGTTGACCGCCATGGGCCCGACGTGCCCCGCGTGCGGCCCGCTGCCGCCGGTCTTCACCTGTCCGTTCATGCACACGCAGTACCTCTACATCCCCGGCGTGAGCGGGATGCCGCAACAGGGCTACGCGTATGCCCCGGTCGCCCAGGTGCAGCAGGGCGCATCGGATCAGAGCGTCCAGCAGGCGCTGGGCAAGGTCGCGGGCCAGATCGGCGAGAAGCTCGGTGAGGGCATCGTCCAGGGGATGTTCGGGCAGTCCTGATGATCGAGCTGCTGAAACACGGCTTCGCCGAAGCGGTCTCCGCCGACGCGATCGCGGACGGGTTGCGCCGCCACGCGGGCGACGTCGCGAGCGAAGACGTGGACGAGCTGGCGGCTGTGCTCGAGGGCTATCTCCACACGGTGCCTGACGCGCTCGCAGCGGCTCTCGGCATGTCGAAGGACCCGCACTTCGGCCGCGCGGTCGCGTTCGCGACCGGCACGATCCTCACCTACATCTTCGACGAGGAGGACCTTCTGCCCGAAGCGTCCTACGGCGTGGTCGGGATGATCGACGACGCCTACCTCGTCCACGGCTTCGTGGACTCGCTGAGGCGGATGTACCCGCTGGCGGCGCCTCCGATCGAGTACGCGGCCCCGGACGCCCGCACGTCGGAAATTGCGGCGACCGTCCTTCCTGAGGGCGTCGCGGAATCGCTGCGGCGGACGTGCGAGAGCACGATCCAGGTCGCCCAGGCCCTCTTCCCGTCGGGACAGAGAGTCGATGCTGCCGACGTATCTTTCGAGCCGCAGCTCAGGGTGGCGGAGGCAGTGGCGGCCACCGCGAATGAGCCGGTTCGGTCGGCCTGAGATTCACGACTCTCCTGTAGCTTCGTCCCGACGGATGGCCACCACCCACGAGTTTCCGACCGACCGCGTCCACTTCACGTGGGACGTCGACAACGAGCCGGTGCTCACGATCGAGAGCGGCGACACGGTTGTCTACGAGACACGTGAGGTGAGCGACAACCAGATCACGCCGGAATCGACCGCCGAGGCCATCGCCGCGCTCGATTGGGATCGGGTCTACCCGCTGGCGGGACCGTTGCTCGTCGAAGGAGCCGAGCCGGGCGACACGCTCGCGATCGAGATCCTCGAGATAGAAACGCGGGGCTGGGGCTACACGCTGATCATCCCCGGCTTCGGCCTGCTGCCCGACGAGTTTCCGGACCCCTACATTCGCGTCTTCGACCTCTCGAACGGCGAGTTCGCGTATCTGCGCGACGACATCGCCATCCCGGTCGAGCCCTTCTTCGGAACGATGGGCGTGTGTCCCGCCGGAGCGAAGGAGCAGGCGATCATGCCGCCCGGGAGGTTTGGCGGGAACATGGACACGCGACAGCTCGTGCAGGGCACGACGCTCTACCTGCCGGTGGAGGTCGAGGGCGCGCTCTTCAGCTGCGGCGATGCGCACGCGGCCCAGGGCGACGGCGAGGTGTGCGTGACCGGCATCGAGGCGCCGATGCACGGCGAGCTCCGCTTCACGCTCGAGAAGGGCCGGCGGATCCCGGCGCCGCAGTACCTGACCGCCGGCCCGCTGACGCCACGAGTGGATGCCAGCGGTTGGTACGGAACGACCGGGGTCGGGCCGGACCTCTACGTCGCGGCGCAGGACGCCGTCCGCGCGATGGTCGACCACCTCACCGACGAGTACGACCTTTCGCGAGAGGACGCCTACGTGCTGTCCAGCCTCTGCGTCGATCTCCGGATCTCGGAGGTGGTCGACGCAGGGCAGTACGTCGTCAGCGCGCTGCTCCCGCTCGCGGTGTTCACGTCACGAAGCGGTTGAGGCGAACCGATGCGTAGTTTCGGGACGGGGTGATCCGCGGCGACCACGATGACGAACGCGCGCTCGTGAGGGATGCTTGAACCGCCTCGGAAGGAGGTGATGCATCGTGACGACCGTCTCCACGAACGGGCGCGTCGCGGCCGAGGATTCTCAGGAGATCGCTCCGAGCCTAGAGGACAAGGCTCTCCGGAAGCTCGCCGTGCAACACCTGGAGAACATCCGGAAGTTCAAGCGCTACCTCTCCGTCTACCTGATCTCGATGCTCGTGCTCACTCCCATCTGGGTGATCACGCAATACGAGCAGGCCGACGGCTGGCTCCAGCACCTGAGCTCGCGGTCGCGGTACCCCGGCGACTGGGATCCGTGGCTCATCTGGGTTGGGCTCATCGGCGCCTTCATCGTCGCGCTTGCCGGCTACCGGGCGTATTTCGACCGGCCCGAGACCGAAGCCGACATCGAGCGCGAGGTCGAGCGTCTGAAGACGACTCGCTGACGGGCCGTTCTGCATTGCCGTTGCGGCGAAAGGTCCCGAACGGGGCCTTTCGTCCAGCCCGCCTCAGGCGACGAGCGTGAAGATCAGGATGATGAAGAACACGCTCTGGACGCTGTGCACGGCGATCCCGATCAACGCGCTCCGGTAGCGCTTCGACGGGTACGCGATGATGAACGTGTCGAGCAAGGTGGCCGGGATCACCCACGGCACATGTAGGTGGTAGGCGGCGAACAAGACGCCGTTCGCAACCCAGTCGCCTCGTCCGAAGGCGCGGTTCATGCGCGGCAGGAGCAGCCCGCGGAAGAGCAGTTCCTCGCCGAGCACGGTGTTGAAGATCTGGAGGAGGACGATGAGGGCGAACCAGCCCCAGGCGCCGCTGAGGAAGTGCTTGCCCACGTCCGAGTCGATGAAGTCCGCGAGGTCGCGGTTCGAAGGCACGCCTGCCGCCGGAATCATCGATTCGACCGCGAAGAGCAAGATCAGCGGAATCAGGATCAGCCATAGCCGGCCGCCGCGACGGCCGGTCTTCGGGTTCCGGGGGGCACGGAGCCAGAGCACCTCCTTGACGACCGGCCAGCCGAGGGTTCCCTGCTCGCGCTTGACGAGGATGACGACGAGCACGAACTGCCAGATCAGGCCGAGGGTGAGGCAGATGAGGAGCGCCTTCACCAGGGGCACGTTCTCTTCGCCGCCGAAGCTGTCCTTGAGGGCGGGAGCCACGAGCCAGGCGAGCGCCGCCATGGGGAGGGCCGCGGCAGCCCAGACGGCCAGGATCTTCAGAAGCGAGTACTGCGGAATCTCGACTGAGTCCGCAGGATCGCGATCTGCGGTGGTTTCGTCAGGGGCCGTTGAAGCCACGATGCTTCGCGATCCTCCTACATCCTCTTGAGCCGTTCAAGGGAGCGCGCCTGCCGAGGATGTTGGAGACGTGCTCCGTGCCCTCAGTGGCTGACTCTGACGAGGATCTGTGCGTACGCTGGTTCGCTCAGCGCTTACTCGTTCGCTCAGACGGAAGGATCTTGGCATGGAGCACACGACTCACCGCATCGCTCAGGAACTGCCGCGCGAGACCGAGGGGTTGCCCGAGGCGCGCAAGACCGAGCTGCTCGAGCTCGGCGACGGCGACGAGCTCGACCTCGAGGTCGCCCCCGTGAAGAAGCAGATCGGCGATGCGACCGTGCGAATGCTGAGCTACAACGGATCGATTCCCGGCCCGACGCTGAAGGCCCCGCAGGGTGCGACCATCACCGTCCACGCGACCAATCGCGGAGACGTCGACGCGACCGTGCACTGGCACGGACTGCGCCTCGAGAACCGTTACGACGGCACGCACGACACCCAGGCGCCGATCCCGGTGGGCGAGACCTTCACCTACGAGATGCACCTGCCCGACCCCGGCGCCTACTGGTACCACCCACACATCCGCGAGGATTACGGCCAGGAGCTCGGCCTCTACGGGAACATCCTCGTCACTCCGGCCGAGGCGGACTACTGGCCGACCGTCAACCGCGAGCTCTTGCTCACGCTCGACGACATCCTGATCGAGGAAGGACGCGTGGCCGCCTTCAGCGAGTCCGAGACGACGCACGTGGCGATGGGCCGTTTCGGCAACGTCATGCTTGTTTCCGGCGAGCCGGACCTTGCCCTCGAGGCCAGGCGGGGCGAGGTCGTGCGCTTTTACTTCACGAACACGGCCAACACGCGTGTCTTCAATGTGGCCGTGCCAGGCGCGCAGATGAAGCTGGTCGGAGGCGACAGCGGCCGTTACGAGCACGAACAGCTCGTCGACGAGGTGCTGCTCGCCCCGTCCGAGCGTGTGGTCGTCGACGTGCATTTCGTCGAGGCCGGCGAGCTCGCGCTCGAGCACCGAACGCCCGAGCGCACCTACCGGCTCGCCTCGATCACGGTTGCCGACGAGGAGCCGGAGAAGTCGTTCGCCGACGAGTTCGCCAGGCTGCGGACGAACGCGGACCTGGCCGAGCTGCGCGAGCGGATCGAGCCGTTCCTGAAGGCGCCGCCCGACAAGACGCTCTCGTTTGTCGCCGAGATGGACCTGGGCGTGCCCGAAGGGCCGGTCGTCTACGCGTGCCCGATGCACCCGGAAGTGGTGAGCGACGAGCCGGGCAGCTGCCCGAAGTGCGGGATGAAGCTGCTCGCGCAGGCGGCGCCGGACACGACCTACGTCTGCCCGATGCATCCGGAGGTGACGAGCGAGAGCCCCGACCGCTGCCCCGAGTGCGGCATGAAGCTCGTCCCGGCGAACCTGGTCGAAGCCGGCGGCGGGCACGGCCACGAGCACCACGGACACGACGAGCAGGGCCACCACGGACACCACCACGATCACCGCGACGAGCCGGAGCACGACCACGGCACCGCGCAGGGAATCGAGTGGGAAGACGACATGGTCGAGGTCAATCGGATGACGACGCCGGCGAACACGAGGTGGAAGCTCGTCGACCGAGAGTCAGGCGCCGAGAACGCACAGATCGACTGGACGTTCCGCGTTGGCGACCAGGTCAAACTGCGTCTCGTGAACGAGATGGACTCGGATCATCCGATGCCGCATCCCTTCCACGTCCACGGGGCGGGCCGCTTCCTTGTGCTCGCGCGCGATGACGTCACCGAACCGAACCTCGTCTGGAAGGACACGGTCCTCGTCCGCACCGGCGAGACGGTCGACATCCTGCTCGAGGTCACCAACCCGGGCCGCTGGATGGCTCACTGCCACATCGCCGAGCACCACGAAAGCGGGATGATGCTCAGCTTCGACGTCCTGCCTTGATTCTGATCAAGGCGGCTCGGCATGCGCTCTAGGTTCTTGGTTAGGGTCGCCCGATGGGCAGGATCGAGGCGCGTCTCGAGGAGCTCGGGCTGGAGCTACCGACCCCGATGCCGGCGTTCGGTACGTTCAAGCCGGTCAAGGTCTACGAGGGCATCGGCTTCGTCTCGGGTCACGGGTCGTTCGACGGGGACAAGGTGCTCGTGGAGGGTGCCGTCGGCCGTGAGGTGAGCGTCGAGGAGGGGTATCGCGCGGCGAAGCTGGTCGCGCTCGCGATCATGGCGAGCCTCAAAGAGGAGCTCGGCGATCTCGACCGTGTTCAGCAGTGGCTGCGAGTCGTCGGCTACGTCCAGGGGGCGCCCGACTTCCACGATAACCCGAAGGTCGTGAACGGCTTCAGCGACACGATCGTCGAGGTCTGGGGCGAAGCGGGACGGCATGCGCGGTCCGCCCCCGGCCAGGGCCCGTCGCCGCTCAACGTCCCGGTGATCGTGGACGCGGTTGTCGCCGTCGCCTAGCGAGGGCCGTTAGGTCGCTCTGGCTTGCCGCGGCCGTTTCTTCTCGCGCAGCTCAGTGACCCGCACATCGGTGCCGAGTGGTTCGACGACCAGTCGGTGACTCGGCTCGCCGCCGCGATCGAGTCGGTTCGCGCGGTCCGGCCGCGAGCCCGATGCGGTGCTCCTGACCGGCGACCTCGCAGACCACGCGACCGATGAGGAATACGAACAGCTACGGAAGCTCCTAGCTCCTCTGCAGGCGCCGTTGTACGTGCTGCCGGGAAACCATGACGACCGGCGCGCCCTCCATCGCCACTTCGCCGTCCCCGGCGGGGACGGCGAGCCGGTGTGTTATTCGGTCGATCTAGGCCCGCTGCGGCTCGTCGTCCTGGACACCACGCGACCAGGAGAGGCTACGGGCGCGCTCGAGGGCGAGCAGCTCGACTGGCTCGATGCCGAGCTGGCCGCGGCGCCAGAGCAGCCGACGCTGCTCGCGATGCACCATCCACCGCTCGTCATCGGCGTGCCGGCGTGGGACGAGATCGGCCTGGCAGCGCCCGATCGCCTGGCGCTTGGCGATGTGATCGAGGGCCACGAGCAAGTTCGGCGAATCGTGTGCGGTCACTTCCACAGCACGATCACCGGCGAGCTCGCTGGGCGCGGCGTATTGGTCGTTCCGAGCACCTACGTGCAGACGCGCCTGGATTTCCAGGTGAGGGAGCTCGAGCTCACGTCGGAGCTCCCGGGTTTCGCCGTGCATGCGGTCGTCGACGGCGAGCTGATCTCGCATGTCAAAGCCGTACGGTGAAAGCGCTCGACGACCATCTAGCGGAAGTCATGGGAACAGGCATCCCGGGCGTGGTCGTCCTGGCAGTCGGCCCTGGTTTCTCCTGGGAGAGAGCAGCCGGCGTTGCCGACGCGGAGACCGGCGCCCCGTTGACGACGGATCACCGTTTCCGGATCGGGAGCGTGACCAAGCTCTTCGTGGCAACGGTCGTCCTGCAGCTCGTCGGCGAGGGCGTGCTGGCACTCGATGACGAGGTCGGATCGATCGCGGAGGGGGTGACGCTGCGGCAGCTCCTCAACCACACGAGCGGCCTGCCGGACTACTACGCCGACCTCGACTCGGTGATCGGGCCGTACCGGACCGACCGGGCGTATCGCCCGACCCTGACGCCCCGTGCCGCGCTCGAGCTCGTCCACGCCAGGCCGCGGCTCTTCCCACCCGGGACGGGATGGTCGTATTCGGGAGGCAACTACCTCGTCCTCGGTCTGATCGTCGAGGAGACGACGGGCGCGACTCTGCGCGAGGAGCTGAGACGAAGGATCATCGAGCCTCTCGGGCTCGAGGCAACCGATCTCCCGGACGGCGGTCCTCCTCCCGCCGGTCTCGCCCGCGGGTACCTCCCGCCGGACAACCCGCTGCTTCCGGAGCCCGGCCCGGGCCTCGTCGACGTGACCGACATCCAACCGTTCGGCTGGGGCGGAGGCGAGATGGTCTCGACCGCTCGCGACGTCGCGCGGTTCTTGCAAGCGCTGTTGGGCGGTGAGCTCCTAACGCCCAGCCTGCTGACCGAGATGCTGACCACCGTCGTCTCCGACTGGGAGGAGAGCGAGGGCTACGGGCTCGGGATCGAGGAGGTCTCGTCCCTCATGGGCGTGGCGGACTCACCGTGCGGATCTGCGTGGGGCCACCTCGGCTTCGCGATCGGGTACACGACGATCGCCCTGGCGAGTAAAACGGGCGACCGTCAGGTCGTGATCCTGGCCAACACCCTGGTCATGTCCGACGAGACGTGGGCGGCTCTCGGCGACCTGACGTGGGCGTGCTACTGCGGCTTGCCCCTTCGGGGTCTACGCAGCGCTGAAGGTCGCGAAGCGCTTCGCGAGAAGCTCCGGATTCGGTCGCAACTCCTTTCTCCGAGGGACGACGATCTCAGCGCCTTGGGCGACCTTCAGGACTTCCAACATTGGACCATCTTGGTCTTCGAGGAGCTGCTCGGAGATGTGCACTCGATAGTCCTCGGAAATGCCGACCAGGTTTTGGTCGAAGGCGCGATGGTGAATCGAGCAGAGGCTCAATCCGTTTGAGATAAGCGGCGCGCCTTCTGGCTCCGCGTCCGCCGCGATGTGCGCGGCGTCGAGCAGGCGTCGTTCCCGCAGTCGGCAAACCGTGCACTGATATCTGTAGGCCGGTAAGACGTGGTTGCGGAAGCGCCGTTGGTGGAGGCGAACCCGAACCTCGCGCATGGTGTAGTCGCGTGCAATCGGATCGCTCGGCAATACAGGCTCCGGCTCATCGATTGGCCCGGCCATAGCACCCACAGTGACAACGACTTCGCCTGCCGCCCGATCGTCTGCGGTGACGTACGAGGGATAATTGGCCTGATACAGACCAGGGCCGGTCCCGATGAAATAGACGATCGGCACCTGGCTGTCATACGCCTCCCGCAGTGCCCGATTGTCTGCCTGGTTCGCGTCGCCGGCGCGATACGAATAGATGAAGCCTTCGTCTGTTGCTCGGTCGGCGTACGGGGACTTCCAAGACGTCTGGATTGAGAGCGCTGCGCGACCCCGCTGAACGGCGGCTCGGTGGATCCCTTTCTGCCGGTTCAAGAACGGGACGCGCTGGCCGCCGACGAGGAATCCATTCCTCAGGCCACCCTCGAACGGCAACTCGTCGCCGAACGTCGCGCGGAGCACGTCGAGCGACAGGAAGCAAGCCATTCTGATGCGCTCGTCACGCTCCACCCGACGATCTTAGGTCTGGCGACCGCGAAGAGCTAACGGAATCCGGAGCGACGTGCGGATCTCGGCTGACCGTTGTCTACGCGAATAACAGGAGGGATCGAAGTGCTCAGCCTGGCGCAATGTTGGCGCGCCCGAGCCCTAGGTGACTAAGGCGGCTGCCGCGTGCAGTCGTTCGAACTAGGAAGGAGCTGAGCATGATGATTCCGTACTGCGCACGCGTCAACGAGCGCTGGTTCCTGAATCTGCCCGGCTTCCACGGCGGCGCGTATCTCATGGCGTTCGTCGAGGACACGTCCGAGTGCAGTCCGCGGCACCTGCCAGCGTGCGACGAGGACTGCCCTGACTGCCCGGAGAACTTCGAGCCGAGGACGATCCTGGAGGTCCCGGGTTGCGAAGACCGCATCCAGCTCTACTTCGAGCTCGACTCGGAGCGCCGGCGCGCCAACCCGCTGCACAAGCTGGACACGCTGATCGCGGCCCTCCGCGTGTTCCGCAAGGGCCTCGAGGAAGAGTTCGCCGACGACCGGCGCGAGCGCGAGCTCGAGGAGCTGAGGGGCGGGTGAGCCGCGGAGCCGGAACCGCGTAGACGGCAGGCCATGGTCTGCCGCCTACGTGCGATGTGGCATTGCAAGACCTGACCCGCTTTCTCACAAGTGCGTGACAAGTAGACAAGTACACATATACGTGTAATACTGAGATGGACAGCAAGCAGGCAAGTATGGAAGGAGTACGAAAATGACGCCCACCCTGCGAGTCGACGATGAGGTCTATTCGGCACTTCAAGAGAAGGCGGTCGCCTTCGTGGACACGCCAAACACTGTTCTGCGCCGGATCCTTGGCTTGGAGAAATCGGCTACCCCAAGCGTCACAAGGCAGCCGCGTGCAAGGTCTGACGAACTGCTCCCCCATGCGGCCTACCGGCCTGCGCTGCTCGAAGCCCTCGCGGAACGAGGCGGCTTGGCCCCGGCACGCGAGATCACCATTGCCGTAGGTGAGAAATTGCGCGACCAGTTCAAGCCGCGTGACCTCGAGCCCAACAACAGCGGAGTCATTCGGTGGGAAAATCGGGTCGCCTGGCAGAGGTTGCGCCTGAAAGAGCAGGGCCTCATCAAGTCCGGCTCGCCCGAGGGAATCTGGGAACTCACAGAGGCCGGACAGGAGGAGGCTGCCAACCTCGCCAACGAAGGAGGAGAGCTCTAAGCTCGCGCGGGGTTCGAACCCTCCAGTTCGATGCTGGCTGGTGTTCCCGAACCTGCCTCAGTCTCGAGCGCGCGTCATCGCGGGCGCGCAGGCAGGCCGGCGTAGGATCACCGCCGATGACCAGCCTGAAGAGTGGGTGCTACCTACTCAACACTGACGGGGGATACGCATTCAAGGGGCAGCGCCGCGCCGGTGACCCTCTGCCCGTTGCAGCGATTGGTGCGCTCTTACGAACGCGCCGTCTGGTCCCGGTGGCTGTGATCTCAGAAGTGATCGGTCCTGCCACCCACAACGTGGCGGAATACCAAGCGTTGATCCAAGGACTGAGGCTTGCGCACGATTACGAGATCGAGCGACTCCGGGTGTACATGGACTCTGAGCTCGTGGTGGAACAACTAAATGGTGCCTCCGCGGTGCGGCAAGCTCATCTCATGGAACTGCACGAAGTTGCGAGCGGTCTCGTAGCTCGGTTCAAGAGCATCCGGGTCAGCTGGGTGCCCCGGGAGATGAACGCCGAGGCAGACCGACTTGTGAGGGATGCTCTCGAGGGCCTTGACTGATGCTCCGCTGACAGTCTGGCGTGGGAACTATCGCTTCGGACGGAGCGACTCGTTTTTCAACCGTGTCGTGGCGTTTGCACAGCGATCCGCCGATAAAGAGGAGGAACTGAGGCCACGAGAAGCCGAGTTCTATGACGAACTAGAACGTCTTCGTGCGGTCGCCCCGGTCAACGGTCGGGGGCTCCTAGATCAAATCGAGTACAGATGGAGGCATCCGGGGTGCGAAGACGCGCTCTATGCCATAACCCTGACGCTCTGCGCACCCCCCGAAGGTGCTTTGGTTGCCGAATCGGGGGAACTCGTACACGAGCTGTCGTGCGTCAAGATCGGCAAGGCAATGCACTGTGCGGCGGCTCGACTCACGCGCTACAACAGGGACACGCTCAATGGACTCTGGCCCGTGAAGGGATCGCAAAACCTGCGCGTGTTGGTCTATGGCGACGGCCCGGAGATGCTGAAGGAGGACCCATTCAAGGACGCCGCGAAGCGCAGCGGCGACTATGCATATGTCGTCGACAAGATCGGCTCTATGAAGAGGAAGGTCAGCCCGGAAGTCTTCGTAGGTGCCCGCGTGGTCGACGCGATCTGCGCCCACGCGCGTCAGCAGCTCGGATAACCCTCGCGGCCTACCCGGGCGCGAGGCCGGTTCGAGGTTTGGAAGGTAAGGGAAGCCAAGGGAAAGCCTTGGAGATATGTCCACGTCCGTTCGAGACGTGTTCGGTTGAGCCTCTAGCGCCGTCGTCGCCAGCCCGCTTACGCTCGCGGTGGGTCGGGTCGTGCGGAGCGTCCTAGGCGTTCGGCTCGCCGCCCGACCCCTACTCCGGTTCGACCAGCTTTCGGTTCTCGACGTCAAGTCGACCTGACTTCGTGATCTGGTAGTGCATGCCCGCTTGGTGCACGAACGCCTTCATGTGCACGAGGGCGGTCACCGTGCGGCGCAAGTTCGCTCGAGATCTTGGGTTCACCCACGCCTCTAGCTCCGCGTACTCCGCACCCTCAGTGCCACGCTGGTAGAGCAGGACGAGGCACTGGTCGGACGCGCCGAGCTTCGGGTTGAGCAGCTTGAGGAAACCGTCGAAGTCCTCCACCACCGGAGCCACCCGCGTCACTAGCTCGTCTAGTAGCTTCTGCGCGTCGTTGGCCGACACACTGTGATGCAGGCGGATGAACTCGGCCGTGATCCAGTCGAGCACCGACACGACGAGCGTGGCGTCTTGCAGGTTCGGGTCGATGCCGTCGGCAAGGTGCGCTACGTCGCGCTTGCTCCGAATGTCGTACACGAGCCGGAGCGACCGCGGGATATGAATGCGGACGGCATCTGGGTGTTTGGCTGAGGGCAGCTTCTCGAGGTCCGCGATCAGCTGGTCGGTGCGCGGCAGCTGCCTACCGAGCGGCGTGAACTTCCCCGTTGTCTCCTGCTGCAACATTCGGAACGCTGCCTCCGCGAAGCGGCCACCCTCGACCTCGCTGAGCCGTAGTCCGCCGAGGTAGTAGTTGCGCTTCGCCTCCTCATAGGCGTCGAGCAGTTCGTCGACTAGCGCCGGGTCGTATGCGGCGACCATGCTGGCGCGGATCGCGCTCTTCAAGGGCTACTCGTCGTCGCGGTCGGCAGCCGTGCCCGCTATCAAAGCTTTCACGCGGTCCTTGCCGACCTTGGTGAGCTTGAACCGCTTACGGCCCTGCCTCGACGTGCCTTTCTTCCTCGTCTGGATGACCTGCTTCGGGCTGGTGCTCTTCAAGTTCTCGAGGACGCGGGTGATGTTCTCGACGCCATGTCCAAGGTGCTTCAACTCGGTGTTAACCGACTGGCTCGGGAAGTCCGATACTTGGTTCTTTTGAAGCTCTTGTAGCCAGTAGCCGACGACGAGCGCTCTGTCCTCGTCGTTGGTCGGTGCGGCGGCGGCGATCAGGTCGCTCAACTCTGCGAACTCGTCCGGCGTGACGTCGCCAGCCTCACCCCCACCCCCGACATTGTCCTGCTTCTGCTTCCGCGCCGCCAGGGTCACGCCGTAGCGGTCCGCTGCCCACCGGACGACACGTGCGCGTGCGTCCTCGTCGTCCACGGCGTCGAGCGCAGCAGCGACCCTGCCCATCGCCTCGACCTCTGGATCCTTCCTGGGGGTCGCCATTTGGCGGCAAACGTTAACCCCGCTGGCGGACACAAGGAAGCCGGCTTGCGAGCTCGCTCTTACAGGTGCGTCGGACGAAGGTCAGCGGCCAGAACCCCGGAAGCCCCGTTTCCGGGGCTTCCGACAAGCCGTCACGAGTGATGTTCAAGAGCAGCCGGTGTTTGTGCCGCAGTCTCGGCACGTGTAGCAGCTGCCCGTGCGGATCATGCGGCCGCCGCACTTGGCGCACTCGACTGCGTCTTCCCACGCGTTGAACAGGGCGGTTTGGCCCGGTGGGGGCGTCTCGAGCGGCGCTGCCGGCGCCTCGGCCGAGGTCTCGCCGCCGCCGTTGTAGCGCTCCGCTAGCCGGTCTCGGCACGTGTAGCAGCTGACCCGGTTCGGATCATCCGGCCGCCGCACTTGGCGCACTCGACTGCGTCCTCCCACGCGTTGAACAGGGCGGTTTGGCCCGGTGGTGGGGTTTCGAGTGGCGCCGCGGGCGCCTCGGCCGAGGTCTCGCCGCCGCCGTTGTAGCGCTCCGCTAGACGGGCCTTCACCTCCGGCGAGAGGATCCCGATCTCCTCCTGCTGGTCGGTGGTCAGGAACTTCTTGCCCATCCAGCGGAACACGTAGTCGACGATCGACTTCGCGATTCGGATGTCCGCGTCGTTCGTCTGGCCGCTCGGCTCGAAGCGCATGTGCGCGAACTTCGAGACATAGACCTCGAGCGGGACTCCGTACTGGAGGCCCAACGAGACCGAGATCATGAACGAGTTCATGAGGCCGGCCAGCGTCGTGCCCTCCTTGGCGATGTCGACGAAGATGTCGCCGGGCGTCCCGTCCTCGTAGAGGCCGACGTGGATGTAGCCCTCGTAGTCGCCGACGCGGAACTTGCGGCCGACCTCGACGCGGTCCTCGGGCAGCCGGCGGCGCTGCGTCAGCGGCACCGGCGGCGCGGCGACACCGGTCACGTTCGCGATCGCGGCCTGGCTCTTCGAGGAGAGCGGCTGCGCGACCTTGCAGTTGTCGCGGTAGATCGCGATCGCCTTCACGCCGAGCTTCCACGCGTCGGTGTAGAGACCGGCCACGTCCTCGACGGTCGCGTCCTCGGGCATGTTCACCGTCTTCGAGATCGCGCCCGAGATGAACGGCTGGACGGCGCCCATCATCTTCACGTGGCCCATGTAGTGGATCGCGCGCTCGCCGACGGCGCAGTCGAAGACCGGGTAGTGCTCCTTCTTCAGGTGCGGAGCGCCGATCACCGAGTTCTTCTCGTCGACGTAGGCCTCGATGTCGGAGACCTCGTTCGGCGCGTAGCCGAGCCGCTCGAGCGCGGCCTTCACCGTCTGGTTGACGATCGTGATCTCGCCGCCGCCGACGAGCTTCTTCGACTTGACGAGCGAGAAGTCGGGCTCGACCCCGGTCGTGTCGCAATCCATCATGAAGCTGATCGTCCCGGTGGGCGCGAGCACGGTCGCCTGCGCGTTCCGGTAGCCGTGCACCTCGCCGAGGTTGAGCGCCTCGTCCCACGCGCGCCGGCACGCCGACAAGCAGATCGGCCGGAACCGAGTCGGTGTTCTCGATGTTCCCGACCGCGGCGCGGTGCTGCGCCATGACGCCGATCATCGCGGCGGCGTTCGGCCGGTAGCCCGCGAACGCGCCCATGCGCCCGGCGATCTCGGCCGACTTGCGATACGCGCGCCCGGTCATCAGCGCCGTGATCGCGGCCGCGTACGCGCGACCCTCGTCCGAGTCGTACGGGAGCCCGCGCGCCATCAGCAGCGCGCCGAGGTTCGCATAGCCGAGGCCGAGTTGCCGGAACGCCTTCGCGTTGCGCTCGATCTCGGGCGTCGGATACGAGGAGTAGCCGACGAGGATCTCCTGCGCGAGGAACATGACGTCGACGGTGTGCTCGAACGCCTCGACGTCGAGGTCGCCGTCCTCGCGGCGGTACTTCAAGAGGTTGATCGACGCGAGGTTGCACGCCGAGTCGTCGATCGACATGTACTCCGAGCACGGGTTCGACGCGTTGATGCGGCCCGTGTTCGGGAGCGTGTGCCACTGGTTGATCGTCGTGTCGTACTGGACGCCCGGGTCGGCGCACTTCCAGGCCGCCTCGGCCATGTCCCGCAGGAGCTTCTTCGCCGGCATCGTGTCGACGACCGTGCCGTCGGTGCGCGCGGTCAGGTTCCAGTCGGTGCCCGCCTCGGCCGCCTCCATGAACGCGTCGGTGACGCGCACCGAGTTGTTCGCGTTCTGGTACTGGATCGAGGCCCAGTCGGCCGAGTCGAGGGACATGTCGTAGCCGGCCGCCTCGAGGACGCGCGCCTTCTCCTCCTCGTGCGCCTTGCACCAGATGAACTCCTCGACGTCCGGATGGTCGACGTCGAGTACGACCATCTTCGCCGCGCGCCGCGTCTTGCCGCCCGACTTGATCGTGCCGGCCGACGCGTCAGCGCCGCGCATGAAGCTCACCGGGCCGCTCGCGTAGCCGCCCTTCGAGAGCTGCTCCTTCGAGGAGCGAAGCCTGGAGAGGTTGACGCCCGAGCCCGAGCCGCCGCGGAAGATGACGCCCTCACGGCGGATCCAGTCGAGGATCGACTCCATCGAGTCCTCGATCGAGAGGATGAAACACGCGGAGCACTGCGGTTTTTCCTCGAAACCGACGTTGAACCAGACCGGGGAGTTGAAGGCCGCGTACTGGTTGACGAGGATCGCCTTCAGCTCGGCCTGGAAGGTCTCGGCCTCCTCCTCGTCGGCGAAGTAGCCGCCCTCGCGGCCCCACGTGCCGACCGTGTCGACGATGCGCCCGATCATCTGCTTGACGCTCGACTCGCGGTCGGGCGAGCCCATGCGGCCGCGGAAGTACTTCTGCGCGACGATGTTCGTGGCCGTCTGCGACCAGAACTTCGGGAACTCGACGCCCTTCTGCTCGAAGACCGGCTTCTCCTTGCCCGGGATCAGCGCGTCGCGGAGCTCCCACTCGACCTCCTCGAACGGGTCGCGGCCGGGGATCGTGAAGTAGCGCCTGACGGCGACGTTCTGTGCGCCGTCTACGACTTCGTTCGTGACCTCGTCGAGTGCGGTTTCTGCGGGCTTCGCGGACGCCATTCCTCCACCTCCTGGTCTAAGCCTAGTTATGAGCGCCCAGGCGGCGGAACGGCCGTCGTCGAGCGGACCTGCGAGGTTAGGAGTAGCGTCGGACGGTACGAGAAAAAGGAGCTAAGCAGGGGTTTTGCGAGCCCTGAGGTGGCGCGTCGCGAGCCCGACGGCGCCGGTGGCGAGCATGATCAGCGCGAGGCCGGCGAGGATCAGCAAGGGGAGTGGGAGCGAGTCCGAGTTGGTCGGGCCGAGCTTGTCGATCGCCGAGTTGTAGACGCCGTTGGCCGGGTCGTTCGGGTTGACCTGCGCCTGAGGCTGCGGTTGGGGGTTCCCTGACAGCGTCCTGAGTCTCGAGGCCCGCTGCCTGGCGGCGGTGATGTCGTCGACGATCCCCGTGTACTGCTGCAGGTCGTTCGGGACGTGCTTGATCGCCTCGCCGTAGCAGTGGAGCGGGTAGACGCCCTGGATGATCCCGTCGTTCACCCAGTCGTCCTGGATCTGCTTCCAGCATGCGGTCTGCGCCGACGCTGAGGGCGCGGAGACGGCTAGCGAGAGCACACCGAGGACGACGGCGGCCACGCTGGCGGCGATGAGGCGAGCCGTTCGGATGGCTCCGAGCCTACCTGCTGGGGGTCGCTGGCATTGGCAACAGAGTCTCATGCATGGCCTTGATGCCCCGGTTAGCCGCTTGTTAAGCCTTTGTAAGCCGATTCCTCGGTGAAATCGCTGTTTTCCACCGGTTCCAGCGCAGGCCATATCCTCCGCCGGTAGTGGCCGCGTCGCGCCGTTTCAGCCTTCTTTGCGCGGCCGGCGCGCTGATCGCGGCGGCGCTGCTGTTCGGCGGGGGGTCGGGCGACGGGGCCGTTGCGTGGATCGGCGCGGCCGCCTTCGTGATCGCCCTCGGCGCGTGCGGGCTCGCGTTCCTCGGGTTGCTGCCCCTGCCCGGGCTGGGGCGCGAGGGGATCGCGTTCGCCGTGCTCGGCGGTGGGTTCGCGGTCTGGTCCGGCGTCACGATCCTCTGGTCGGTCCTGCCGGACCGCTCGTGGGACTACTTCAACCGCGGGCTCGCGTACTTCGCGTTCGCGGTCGTGGGGGCGTTCGCGGGGTCGGCGCTCTCGACCCGGGTCGGCGCCTGGCTGATCGGAGCGCTCGTCGGGGTGACGGCCCTCTGGGCGCTGGCCGGAAAGGCCGTGCCCGCGTTGTACGAGGACTACGGGCGGCTGGCGCGGCTTCGGTCTCCGGTCGGGTACTGGAACGCGCTCGCGCTCGTGATGGTGTTCGGGTTGCCGATCGCGCTCTGGGCGGCTTCGAGCCGGCGGCACCCGCGTGTCGTTCGCGCGGGAGCGGTCGTCGGGCTGTACGCGCTCCTGATCGCGCTCGTGCTCACGTACTCGCGCGGGGGCGTGCTCGCGGCGCTCGTCGCGCTCGCCGGCTGGTTCGTCCTGACGCGGGAGCGGTTCGAGAGCCTGGCGGCGTTCGTCTGCGGCGGCGTCCCGGCCGGGATCGTGTGCGCGATCGCGCTGCTCCTGCCCGGGATCGCGCAGGACGGGCAGCCGCACAGCGTGCGCGTGCACGACGGCGCCTGGTTCGCGCTCGCGTTCGTGCTCGGCGCGGGCGCGGCCTTCGCGGCGGCCTACTTCCTGCACTACCGGCCGGGGCCGGAGCGCGAGCGGCTGCTGCTGCGCGTGGCCGCGGGGGTGACGATCGCGTGCGTCGCGGGCGGTTTTGTCGTCGTCCTGGCGAGCGGCAATCCGCTCGGGGGCACGACCTCGGTCAGCTCGGGGCCGAGCCGGCTGGGGGAGAGCAGCCTCAACAACCGCTGGGGCTGGTGGAAGGAGGCCTGGCACGGGTTCGCGGGCGAGCCTGTCGGCGGAACCGGGGCCGGGTCGTTCGAGATCGTGCACCGGAAGTTCCGGGAGTCGAGCGTGGACGTGCTCGAGACGCACGACCTGCCGCTCCAGTTCGCGTCCGAGACGGGTCTCGTCGGGCTTGCGCTCTGGGTGGGCGCCATGGGCGCGGCGCTCCTCGGGGCGTGGCGGGCGCTGGGGCGGCTCGACGGCGACGAACGCGAGGCGGCGCTGGCGCTCGGCCTTGCCGTGCCCGCGTTCCTCGTCCACGGCCTCCTCGACTACGACTGGGACTTCGTCGCGCTCGCCGGGCCGCTGCTCCTCGTGATCGGGTTCCTGCTCGCGGCGGGACGTGAGCCCGTCCGCGTCGGCCGGCACTACGCCTGGGTCGCCGTCGTCGTGCTCGTCGCCTGGGCCGGGCTCTACTCGATCGCCGCGCCGCGGCTCGCGGCAGCCCGGGTCGACGACGCGTACTCGCAGATCGAGCGGGGCAACCTCGCGCACGCAGCGTCGTCGGCGAGGAGCGCGCACTCGCTGAACCCGCTCTCGATCGCGCCGCTCCAGGCCTGGGCCTCGGCCGAGGAGGATGCGGGGAACCTGGTCCGGGCGCGTGAGCTCTACGCGCAGGCGGTCGACCTCCAGCCGCTGAACTGGGCGAGCTGGTACCAGCTCGGGCTCTTCGACCGAGAGGTGCTCGGGCACACCGCGGTCGCGCGCCGGGAGCTGAGGCGCGCGCTGCAGCTCGATCCGCACAACTGCCAGCTGCTGAAGGCGCTCGGATTGCCGTGCGCCTGAGGCGCTGGGAGGAAGCGGGCTACGCGGCGCTGGCTGCGGCGCTGGGGACGCTCGCGGGGTTCCTCGTGCTCCGGCCCTGGCGCGGCTCGCTGCACGTGCCGTACGCATACCTGGGCGACGCGAACTTCTACCACTCGGTTCTGAAGGGGATCCTCGAGCACGGCTGGTTCTGGCACAACCCGAGCCTCGGCGCGCCCGGGACGCAGCAGCTCTTCGACTTTCCGAACGTGAGCGGCGACCTGCTTGACGTGTTCGTCTGGAAGTTCCTCGGGCTGTTCACCTCGGACTCGGCGGTCGTGCTCAATCTGTTCTTCCTGCTGACCTTTCCGGCGGTCGGGCTAAGTGCGTACCTCGTCCTGCGGCGGCTCGGGCTCTCGCGGGCAGCGTCGATCGCGTGCTCCGTGCTCTTCACGGTCATGCCGTACCACTTCACGCGCGGCGAGGATCACCTGCTGCTCGGCGCCTACTACGCGGTGCCGCTCGGGGCGTATCTCGTGCTGGCCGTCCTCGGCGAGCGGCCGCTGTTCGGCTCGCGGCGGGCGACGCTGGGCACGCTCGCGCTCTGCGCGGTGATCGCGTTCGCGTCGGGCGGGTACTACTACTCGGCGTTCACGATCGTCCTCGTCGCGGGGGGCGCGCTCGTGCGGGCGATCGGCCTGCGCAGTTGGCGCCCCGTCCTGGACGGCGGGGCCGTGGCCGGGACGATCCTCGCGCTCTCGCTGGTGACGCTCGCGCCGTCGTTCGTCTACTGGGCGGAGCACGGGCGGAACCACGCCGTCGCGAACCGTGGGGCCTTCGAGTCGGAGCTCTACGGGCTCAAGTTCGCGCAGCTCGTGCTGCCGATCGAGCAGCACCGGATCGGCGAGCTGGCCCGCCTGCGGCAGAAGTACGACGAGAAGTTCCCGGTGACCGAGGCGCGGGCGAACACGGGGCTCGGGATCGTGGCTGCGCTCGGGTTCCTCTGGTTGCTGCTCGTCTGCTTCGTGCAGCTGGCGAGCCCCGGGCGGCGCTTCGCGGGGGATCTCGCGGGGCGGACGGGCGTGGCGGCTCTGCTGGCGTTGATGTTCGCGTGGACCGGGGGGTTCTCGGCGTTCGTGGCGGCGGTCGAACCGCAGATCCGGGCCTGGAACCGGTTGTCGATCTTCATCGGGTTCTTCGGGCTGATCGCGGTGGGGCTCGGATTCGACCGCGGGCTGGCGTGGATGCGCGGGCGGTGGCGGGCGGGTGCCGTGGCGGGGCTCGGGGTGCTCGGGCTCGTCGTCGTCCTCGGCGCGCTCGACCAGACGAGCCGGACCTACGAGCCGGCGTACGCGGCGGTTGCGGCTCAGTACCGCAGCGACGGCGACTTCGTGCACGCGGTCGAGGCGCAGGTGCCTGCGGGGTCGATGATCTTCCAGCTGCCGCATCGCCCGTTCCCGGAGGCGCCGTCGCTCGTGGCGATGGCCGACTACGACCTGTTCCGTGGGTACCTGCACTCGGACGACCTGCGCTGGAGCTACGGCGTCGTCAAGGGGCGCGGCGACGACTGGAGCGCGAATGTCTCGCGCGAGCCGGTGTCCGAAGATGGTCAGCGACGTGAAGGCGGCCGGGTTCGCGGGGATCTACCTCGACCGCTTCGGCTACCAGGACGGCGGCGCGGCGATCGGCCAGCAGCTGGTCGCGGCCACGGGCTCAACGCCGCTCACGAGCGCGGACAACCGTCTCTCCTTCTACCGCCTCCGCTGAGCGGGACATGTCCCGGGACCAGGTCCCCGGACCTGTCTCGAGGGGCTAGGTGCCGAGGACGATGACGACCTGCGCGCCGTGGAGCTGGCGCGGCGTGATGCCGTCGAGCGGCCCGACCAGCGGGATGCCCTCGTCGCGCGCCAGGCGTTTCGCCTCCGGTCGGTGCCCCGGGCGGTAGAGGACGACGCTCTGGCCGTGGGTCAGCGCCGTGTTCCCTGTCCCCGAGATTTTGTACCCGCGCGCACGCGCGCGCGAGGCCTCGGTTGCGGCCGCTCCCGAGATGCCGTTCGCATTCAGGACGAGCACCGAGGTCTGGGCGCGGGTGAGCGTCGGCCGCGCCGGCTCCGGACGTCCCGGAGCGCGATGCTTGATGGGCGCGCGCTTCGCGTCCGCGGTCGACGGCTTCGACATCATTCCGACGGCGACGATCAGCAGCAGCACGAGCCCGATCGCTACGACGCCGCTCGCAACGAGCAGGGCTGTCCGCGAGTGATGCGGGCGGAGCTCTGGGGCCGAGATCTCCACGGACGGACCGGATTCGCTCCGGCCCGCGGCGTTCCTCCCTACCCGCGGAAGAACTCGTAGGTCTCGCGGAGCCCGTCCTCGAGGCTGTGCTCGGGCCGCCAGCCCAGCTCGTCCACGGCGCGGCTCGGATCGAGGACGGAGCGTTGGATCTCGCCCGGACGCGGAGGCATGAACGTCGCGTCGAACCTCGTCCCCGCGATTCGCTGGCACAGGTCGAGCAGCTCGACCACCGAAGTCTCCCGCCCGGTGCCCACGTTGTAGACGCTGCCGTCGAGCCCCGAGGCCGCGAGGGTCGCGCGGGCGACGTCGCCCACGTACACGTAGTCGCGAGTCTGGCCGCCGTCCCCGAACACCTTCGGCGCCTCGCCCGCGAGCAGGGTGCTGAAGAAGATCGACACGACTCCCGCCTCGCCGTGAGGATCCTGCCGCGGGCCGTACACGTTCCCGTACCGCAGCGAGACGTGACGTGTCCCGTAGAGCCGGTTGTACGTCGCGAGGTACTCCTCCGCGGCGAGCTTCGACGTCCCGTACGGCGAGATCGGCAGGCGCGCCGCGTCCTCTGCTGCGGGGCCGTCGCACTCGCCGTACATGGCGCCGCCGGTCGAGCTGAAGACGACCTGCGTCCCGTGCTCGAGCGCCGCCTGAAGGAGGTTGACCGTCCCCAGCACGTTGACCTGGGCGTCGTGCTCCGGCCGAGCGACCGAGACCCGCACGTCGATCTGCGCCGCCAGGTGGTAGCAGACGGTCGGCTTCACGCCCGCGAAGAGCTCGTCCTGCGGCTCGCGCACGTCGCCCTCGACCAGCTCCACGCCGTCCGGGAGGTTCTCCCGCTTGCCGGACGAGAGGTCGTCTAGGACGACGACCTCCTCGCCGCGCGCGACGAGCGCTTCTGCGACGTGCGAGCCGATGAACCCCGCTCCTCCGGTGACGAGCACCGCCACGCTCGTATCCTAAGCCGGTGTTCGTTACCTTCGAGGGGCTGGACGGCTCCGGGACGACGACCCAGGCCGAGCTTCTCCGGCAGCACCTCGAGGAGGCCGGGCGGGATGTCGTCCTCACGCGGGAGCCCGGCGGGACGGAGCTCGGAGAGCTGGTGCGCGCGCTGGTCCTCGAGGGGCCCGAGATTTCACCGTGGGCCGAGGCCGCGCTCTTCGCCGCGGCGCGCGCCGAGCTCGTCGCGGAGGTGATCCAGCCGGCGCTCGAGCGCGGGGCCGACGTCGTGTGCGATCGCTACCTGGACTCGTCGCTCGCGTACCAGGGCATCGCCCGCGGGCTGGGCGTCGACCGCGTGCTCGCTCTGAACGTGAACGCGATCCGCGGCATTCTTCCCGATGTGACGTTCCTCCTGCTCGTCGATCCCGAGGAAGCGCGGCGCCGCTCCGGGCCTCCGGAGGACAGGATCGAGCGCGAAGGTGACGCGTTCCTGCGCGAGGTGGACAAGGCGTACCGGGAGCTGGGCTCGGCCTTCGCGGGCCGGATCACGACGATCGACGCCTCTCGGCCCGCCGACGAGGTTGCGAAGGAGGTGCGTGACAGGCTTCCAGGGCTTTCCTGAGCAGGCCGAGGCGCGCCGCCTGCTCGACGCCGCGCTCGCCGAGGGGCATGCGCACGCGTACCTCTTCCACGGGCCGCCGGGCGTGGGGAAGCGCCGCGCCGCGCTCGGGTTCGCGGGAGCGCTGCTCGGCGATCCGCGTCGGGTCGAGCGCCGCGCGCATCCGGACCTCTACGTGCTCGAGCCGCTCGGCGACCAGATCCGGATCGATGCGATCCGCGAGCTGCACCACGACCTGCACATGCGCCCGTTCGAGGCGGATCGTCGCGTCTACCTCGTGTTCGGCGCGGACACGCTGAACGAGGACGCCGCGGATGCGCTGCTCAAGGATCTCGAGGAGCCGCCGCCGTACGCCGTGGCCGTGCTCGTCGCGGACGACCTCGGACCGTTGCCGGACACGATCCGCTCTCGTTGCCAGCTCGTCCCGTTCCGGCGGCTCGCAGAGGCGACGGTGCGCGACGAGATCGTGGCCCGTTCGCCCGAGCTGTCCGAGCACGAGGCGACGGCGCTCGCGCGCGTGGCTCGGGGGCGGCTCGACCGGGTCGACCGGTTGCTCGATCCGGAGGCGGCGCGGCGGCGCGAGGCGGTGCTCGAGGTGGCGCGCTCGGTCTACCGGGAGCCCGGCTTCCAGCCTGGCGAGGCGTCGGCGCGGCTGATGGCGATCTCCGGCGAGCGGGCCGAAGAGGCGAAGGAGCGCGCGCAGGCGGAGAACGAGGAGCTCGACCTGACGGGCCGCGAGAAGGAGCAGCGGACTCGCCGTGCGATGCGCGGCGCGGAGCGCGAGGAGATCCTGCTCTGCCTCGAGGAGCTCGAGGCGTGGTACCGCGACCTCGTCGTCGTCGCGGCCGGAGCCGAGTCGGCCGCTGCGCACGTCGACCGGCTCGCTGAGCTTCGGGACGATGCGACCCTCGACCAGCTCCCGGGCGCCGAGGCTGCTGCGGAGACCGTCCGGGAGACGTGGCGACTGTTCGAGGAGCTCCAGCTCCAGGCGGGACTCGCCCTCGAAGCGCTCTTCGTCAAGCTCCACCGCGAGCTGGCCAGGCCCGCAGTCCCGCGCTAGCTCTTGTTGAGCTCAGCGAGGAGCTCGTCCGCGACGCTCCAGAAGGCGGTCTGCGCGGCGGCCGTGGTGCGGAGCGGCGCGGCGTGGTCCGCGACGAAACCGGGCCGTGAGCTGACGAAGTCGAGCCGGACGTTCCGCGCCGGGAACCCGCCTTCCTGGAGGCGGCGCAGCAGGTGCCGCGCGCCCGTGCGGCCGACGATGCGGTCCGCCTGGCCCATCTGGATCACGAGCTGAGTCGAGTGGTCGAGCGGCTTCAAGTCGACGATGTGCCCCTCGTTCCCGACGGAGGCCGGGAAGATGCTCATGATCTCCCCCGGAACCGGCAGCTTGTTCTTCGGCGCGACGGCTCCGTACTCCACGGCCAGCGCGCCGCCCCGCGAGTACCCGAGCGCGAGCACGGGAAGCCCGTGGACGTCGACGCGCTGCGTCGCCGCGCGGACGCCCGAGGCGATGTGAGGGATCGGGTCCTGCGTGAAGAAGACCTCGAACCGCGGGTAGACGACGATGCTTCCACGCTTGACGAGATGCCTGATCCACGGGAGGTGGTTCTTCGGCGTCGCCTCGTCCGGGCCGCCCTGCCCGTGGAAGAAGACGACGAGGTCCTTCGGCTTGCCGGCGGGGCGGTAGACCCAGACGGCGTCCTCGTTCTGGCCGATGGGGCCGATCATCGTCGCTGTCTTGGGATAGCTCGTCTTGCTTCCCCCGCAGCCGGAAAGAGCCAACAGCAGGGTCAATGCGATCAGGCCGGGGCCGCGCCTCATACGGGTTCGGACGACGCCGGCGCCCGCCGGTTAGTCAGCGAACGGGCCAGACCCCGTTCGGATCTGGCCCTGATGCTGTTTTCAGATGTTGATCGTCTGCGAGCGCGGGCCAAAGATCAGGCGGCGAGAGCGGCGTCGAGCTTCTCGAGGCCTTCGTCGAGCTCGTCGCGCGTGATCGTCAGCGGCGGCGCGACGATGATCACGTTCCAGTGTGTCATCAGGTAGAGCCCGCTCGCGAGCGCGGCCTTCGCGATCTTCGCCATCGGTGCGAACGCCTCACCTGAGGCGTTGAACGGCACGAGCGGCTCGCGCGTCGCGCGATCCTTGACGAGCTCGACGCCGTAGAACAGGCCCAGGCCCCGCACCTCGCCGATCGACTCGTGCTTGTCGGCCAGTGCCGCGAGCCCGTCGCCGAGCACCTCGCCCATCTCCGCCGCGTTCTCGACGATCCCCTCCTCGCGGAACGCTTCGATGGATGCAACGGCGGCAGCACAAGCCAAGGGGTGCCCTGAGTAGGTGAGCCCGCCGGCGAAGTACTCGTCGCGCACCCAGTCCGCGATCTCCGCCGAGATCGTCATCGCCCCGAGCGGCACGTAGCCCGAGTTGATCCCCTTGGCCATCGTGATGATGTCCGGCACGACGTCCCAGTGCTCGCAGGCGAACCACTTGCCGGTGCGCCCGAAGCCGGCCATCACCTCGTCGAGGATCAGCAGGATCCCGTGTCGGTCGCACACCTCGCGCACGGCCTGCAGGTAGCCCGGCGGCGGCGGGATGACGCCGTTCGTCCCGGTGATCGTCTCGATCAGCACCGCGGCCACGTTCTGCGCCCCCTCGTACTGGAGGATCTCCTCGAGGTGCGGCGCGCCCGTGCAGACGGGGCACGGATCCGGGTGTCCGGCGGGACAGCGGTACGTGTACGGGTCGAGCATGCGGACGATGCCCGGCAGCCCGGGCTCGGCGGGCCAGCGCCGCGGGTCGCCCGTCGCCGAGATCGCGCCGGCGGTCGCGCCGTGGTACGAGCGGTAGCGCGTGACGATCTTGTGCCGCCCCGTGTACCAGCGCGCGAGCTTGATCGCGTTCTCGTTCGCCTCCGCGCCGCCGTTCGTGAAGAACGACATCGTCAGGTCGCCGGGCGTGACCTCGTCCAGCAGCCGCGCCAGCTCGGAGCGCTGCTCGTTCGCCATCATCGGCCCGATCGTCGTCAGACGGTCCGCCTGCTCCTTGATCGCGGCGATCACCTTCGGGTGCTGGTGCCCGAGCGAGACGTTGACGAGCTGCGACGCGAAGTCGAGGTAGCGCTTCCCGTCGAAGTCCCAGAAGTACCGGCCCTCGGCGCCCGCGATCGGGATCGGGTCGATCGCCGAGCGGACCGACCAGGAGTGGAGGACGTACTTCGCGTCGTCCGTCTTCACACGGCTGGTGTCTGCGACTGCCATCAGCGTGGGAACTCCATGGGGATTGTCGCAGGTGGCGCGCCGATCACGATCGCGATCTCGCGCAGGTTGCTGAGCTCGATCTGCGTTGGATCGCCCGCCTCGACCTTGCCGTCGACGTAGATCTTGATCGGGACGGCCGGCTTGCAGTAGCCGCCGATGCAGTCGTTCGTCAGGCGCACGGCCCACTGCGTGAAGAACTGCCCGAGCTGATTCGGCGACGGCGTCTTCGTCTCGGTGTGCAGCAGGCCGGACGGGTCGTGCGTGTGCAGCGGCGAGATGCACGGCTGGTCGCACTCCTGCGTCAGGCCGGCGCCGACGACGAGCCCGTTCGGTCCCGTGTTGGTCTGCACGGCCGGGTTGTCGAGGTCGATCCCGATCCCCGCGGGGACGAGCACCGGCTTGCCGTTCACGAACACGTCGAGGTGCGCGTGGACGTGGTACTGGAGGAACTCGGCCTTCTCGGGCACGAGACCGGCCTTGCAGGTCAGGCCATCGGGTTCGCGCGGCGCGGTCCACGGCGCCTTCGTCGTGCGCGCGGACGCGACGTCCCCGAACTGCAGCGCCCGTAGCGTCTGCCCGCTGCCGCTGCTCGAGCTCTTCGTACCCGCCTCCGCAGCCGGCGAGCACGAGCGACGCCGAGAACGCAGATCGAGAGTCGCTCGGAGCGCCATTCGGCAACCCTATCGCCGCGGCGGTACGCTGAACGCATGGCCGAGGTCGCAGAGGCCCAGCAGCTGCGGCGGATCAGCCACTGGATCGGCGGCAAGCCCGCTGCCCGGCGCGTCGGGCCGGAGCGGTCCCGTCTACAACCCGGCGCTCGGTGTCCAGACCGGCGAGGTCGACTTCGCCACGGTCGAGGAGATCGGCCAGGCGGTTGCGGCCGCGAAGGAGGCGTTCCCGGCCTGGCGCGCGGTCTCGCTCTCGCGGCGCCAAGGAGCTCTTCTTCCGGATCCGCGAGCTCGTCCACGACCGGCTCGGCGAGATCGCGGCCATCCTCACGGACGAGCACGGCAAGGTGCTGTCGGACGCGAAGGGCGAGGTGCAGCGCGGGCTCGAGGTGATCGAGTACGCCTGCGGGATCCCGACCCTTCTCCGCGGCAACTTCTCCGAGCAGGCCTCGACCGGGATCGACGTCTACTCGATCCGTCAGCCGCTCGGAGTCGTCGCGGGGATCACGCCGTTCAACTTCCCGGCGATGGTCCCGATGTGGATGTGGGCGCCGGCGATCGCGTGCGGGAACACGTTCGTCCTCAAGCCGTCCGAGAAGGACCCGTCCGCGTCGACCTACGTCGCCGAGCTCCTCAAGGAAGCGGGCCTGCCCGACGGCGTCTTCAACGTCGTGCACGGGGACAAGGTGGCGGTCGACGCGATCCTCGAGCATCCGGACGTCGCCGCGGTCAGCTTCGTCGGCTCGACGCCGATCGCGAGCTACATCTACAGGACCGGCACCGCGCAGGGGAAGCGCGTCCAGGCGCTCGGCGGAGCGAAGAACCACATGATCGTGCTCCCGGACGCGGACATCGACATGGCGGCCGACGCGGCGGTCAGCGCGGGCTACGGCTCGGCGGGTGAGCGCTGCATGGCCGTGTCCGCTGTAGTCGCTGTGGGCGACGCCGCTGATCCGTTAGTCGCCGCGATCGAGGATCGGCTGCCGAAGGTCAAGGTCGGCCCGGGGACCGATCCAGAGTCCGAGATGGGCCCGCTGATCACCGCCGAGCACCGCGACAAGGTCGCCTCGTACCTCGACTCCGGACGGGACCAGGGCGCGACGGTCGTCACCGACGGGCGCGAGACGGCGCCTGACAACGGCGGCTTCTTCCTCGGCGTGTCGCTGCTCGACCACGTCACGCCCGAGATGGACGCCTACCGAGACGAGATCTTTGGTCCGGTGCTCTCGGTCGTGCGGGCGGAGACCTACGACGACGCGGTGCGGCTCGTGAACGAGAACCCGTACGGGAACGGCGTCGCGATCTTCACGCGCGACGGCGGAGCGGCGAGGCAGTTCCAGTTCGAGGTCGAGGCGGGGATGGTCGGCGTCAACGTCCCGATCCCGGTGCCCGTTGCGTACTACTCCTTCGGCGGCTGGAAGGCGTCGCTCTTCGGCGACTCGCACATCTATGGGCCGGAGGGGATCAACTTCTACACGCGCGGGAAGGTCGTCACCTCGCGCTGGCCCGACCCGGCCACAAGCCAGGTCGACCTCGGCTTCCCGCAGACGCGCTAGTCCCGTGGCGGAGGCGTCGTTGGTCCCGTCCGGGTTCGTCGTGCCGCTCGCTTTGGCGACGGAGCAGTTCAGGCTCGAACCGCTCGGGCCGGAGCACAACGACTCCGACTACGAGGCGTGGTCGTCGTCCGTGGAGCACATCCGCACGACGCCCGGCTGGGAGACGAGCTCCTGGCCCGACGACCGCAGCGCGGCGGACAATCTGCGCGACCTCCAACGGCACGCCGACGACTTCGAGAACAGGACAGGCTTCACCTACACCGTCCTCGATCCCCCGACCGGCGACGTGATCGGCTGCGTCTACATCTATCCCGACGACAGCGAGCAGCACGACGCGCGTGTGCGCTCGTGGGTGCGGGCGAGCCGGCCGGAGCTCGACGTGCCGCTGTGGCGGGCGGTCACGGACTGGCTCGCGGACGAATGGCCGTTCGAGCGTGTGGCTTATGCCGAGCGCCCGACGCCACACGCTTGACATATTCCGATATGGGCATATATTGAGGCCATGGCCCGCTCGTCCACGACGTCGGATGTCTTCAACGCAATCGCCGAGGCGAATCGTCGCGAAATCCTCGACACGCTGAACGCAGGCGAGAAGGCGGTCGGGGCGATCGTGGACGACCTCTCGCTGTCCCAGCCTCAGGTCTCGAAGCACCTCCGGGTGCTCAGTGAGGTCGGGCTCGTCAGCTCCCGGGCGGAGGGGCGCCGTCGGCTGTACCGCCTGGAGCCCGCGCGGCTCCGGCCGCTGCACGACTGGATGGCCAAGTACGAGCAGGCATGGAACGAGCGCCTCGATCGGATGGACGACTACCTCAAAGAGCTACAAGAAGGAGAGCCCAGTGACACCTAATCGCCATGGATCCGCAGTCGTCGAATTCCCGAGCGATCTCGAGATCGTCACGACTCGAGAGTTCGACGCCCCGCTCGAGCTCGTCTTCGACGTACTTACCAAGCCCGAGCATGTGCGCAACTGGTTCGCGCCGTTTACGGACGTGGTAACGGAGTGCTCGATCGACCTGCGCGTCGGGGGGAGCTATCACATCGTCTTCGTGACCCCAGACGGAAGGGAGTGCTCGTTTCGGGGAACCTACTCGGAGGTCGAGCCGCCGACCCGGACGGTCGCGACGTGGCTGTTCGAAGGGTGGCCGGACGCGCACGCCGTCGAGACAGTGGAACTGCACGAGACGGACGGCGTCACGACTTTGACGATGACGATGGTGTTCCGCGACCAGGCCGGCCGTGCCCACATGGGCAAGTCCGATGGCCAGCAGAGCAGTTTCGACCACATGGAGGACTACCTGAGGTCACTGCTCGAGCAAAAGGAAACGGTCTCTGCGTAACCCTCAGCCGAGTCGCTCCGCCAGCTCGACGATGATCCCCGCCGGGCCGCGGACGTAGCAGAGCCGATAGCCGCCGCCGCTCTCGACCTCGCCGACGAGCTCCGCACCGTGGGCTCGCACGCGAGCGAGGGCGGCGTCGAGGTCGTCGACTTCGAACGAGACATGGCGGAGGCCGAGGGCGTTCGCCGCCTCGTGCCGTTCGCCGGTCGGGCCCGACGGAGCGTGAAACTTCACGAGCTCGAGCCGGCCACCGCCGTCCGGGGCTTCCACCATCGCGAGCTCCGCCCGGACGCCCTCGAGCCCTACGATGCGGTCCACCCAGTCGCCCTCGACCGACCCCTCGCCCTGCAGCTCGAGCCCCAGGTCGACGAAGAACGCCGTCGCGGCCGCGAGGTCGTCGACCACGACGCCCACGTGGTCCATCCGTTGGATCGTCATGCGCTGACGCTAGGCGACCGCGGCTTCGGGCTTCAGCTCTTCGCCGAACTTCGCCCGGGCGACGAACTGGCCAACACCCGGTGAAGCGACGAGCTCGCCGTTCTCGATCAGCACCTGGCCGCGCAGCAGCACGAGCTCCGGGACGCCCGTCACCTCCGTGCCCTCGAACAGGTTGTAGTCGGACTTCGAGTGGTGCGTCGACGCCGAGATCGTGACCGTCTTCTCCGGGTCGAAGACGACTATGTCCGCGTCGGACCCGACCGCGATCGTCCCCTTGCGCGGGTAGAGCCCGAACAGCTTCGCCGGGTTCGTCGACAGGAGCTCGACCATCCGGTTCAACGAGATCCGCCCCGCGCGCACGCCGAACTCGTGGATCATCTGCAGCCGGTTCTCGAGCCCGGGCCCGCCGTTCGGGATCTTCGAGAAGTCGTCGCGGCCCATCGTCTTCTGACCGTCCCAGAGAAACGCGCAGTGGTCGGTGGAGACGACCGAGAGGACGTCCGTGCGCACCGCGTTCCAGAGCACGTCCTGATTCGCCTTGTCCCGCGGAGGCGGCGTGTAGACGTACTTCGCGCCCTCGAAATCGGGCCGCTCGAGGAACGAGTAGTCGACGAAGAAGTACTGCGTGCAGGTCTCGCCGTGGATGTTCCAGCCCTTCTCGCGCGCGATCGCGATCGGCTCGACCGACTCGGCGCAGGAGACGTGGACGACGTACAGCGGTGACCCTGCGACTCGTGACAGCTGGATCGCGCGGTTCGTCGCCTCACCCTCGGTCTCCGGGGGCCGCGTCAGCGCGTGGTAGTTCGGCTCCGTGTGACCCGCGGCCAGCGCCTCCTTGACCAGGACGTCGATCGCGTCGCCGTTCTCCGCGTGCACCATCACGAGCGCGCCCGTCTCGGCCGCGACCTGCATCGTCCGGAAGAGCGTCTCGTCGTCGACCATGAGCGCGCCCTTGTAGGCCATGAAGAGCTTGTACGAGGTGATGCCCTCATCGGGCAGCGACGCGAGCTCCTCGAGCGTCCCGCCCTCCTTCAGGTCGGTGACCGCCATGTGGTAGCCCATGTCGATCACCTGCTTCCCGTTCGCCTTCGCGCGCCACTCCTCGACCGCGGCCGCGAAGGTTGAGCCCGGCGGCTGGATGATGAAGTCGACGTGGCAGGTCGTGCCGCCGAACGCCGCCGACGTCTGGCCCGACTCGACGTCGTCGATCGTGACCGTGCCCCCGAAGGGCATGTCGAGATGGGTGTGCGGGTCGATCCCGCCCGGGAGGACGTACTTCCCGCTCGCGTCGATCACCTTGTCCGCCTGGACGTCGAGCGACTCGCCGATCAGCGAGATCCGCTCGTCCTCGGCGTAGACGTCCCCGACGTAGTCGTCGGCGGCGGTCACGACGCGTCCGCCCTTGATCAGTACGGACATGCTGCGCAGTTTAGGCTCGTGGGCGATGCCTCTCGATCCGAAGCGAACCGTCGCCGAGCTTCGCGAGCTGCAGGAGCTGACCGGAAACGCTGATGGGGCTCAGCGCGTGGCCTGGACGGACACCTGGGTGCAGGCCCAGGACTGGATGGCCGGCAAGCTCGACGGGATCGAGATGGAGTTCGACGAGGCGCGCAACCAGTGGTGGACAGTTCCGGGTGCCTCCGACAAGACGCTCGTCATCGGCGGGCATCTCGACTCCGTGCCGAACGGCGGCTGGCTCGACGGAGCACTCAACGTCGTCGCCGGCTCCGAGGTGCTCCGCCGGATCGCCGAGGAAGGCCGGCCTCCTATCACGGTCCGGCTCGTCAGCTGGGCCGACGAGGAAGGCGCGCGCTTCGGGCGCTCGCTGTTCGGGTCGAGCGCAGCTGCCGGCTCGATGGCCGATCAGGACGAGCTCCGGCAACTCACCGACGCCGACGGCATCTCGCTCCCGGAGGCGATCGGGGCCTACGGGATCGACCTCGACCGGGCGACCGAGGCGGAGCGGCAGCTCGAGAATGCGGCCGCCTACCTCGAGTTGCACATCGAGCAGGGGCCGGTGCTCGAGAGCATGGACCTCCCGCTGGGCGTCGTCCTCGGCACCTTCGGAGTCGAGCGCCATCGCATCACGTGGCGGGGTCAGGCGGCGCACGCGGGGTCGACCCCGATGGACAAGCGGCGGGACGCGCTCGCAGGCGCCGCGAAGCTGGAGCTCGAGCTCCGCGAGATCGCCGCCCGCATCGGCGCCGGCGCGGTCTGCACGATGGGCGGCGTCGTCACGAAGCCCGGCATCGTCACGTCGGTCGTCGAGACCGCCGAGTGCCTGCTCGACCAGCGCCACCTCGACGCGTCGCAGCTCGCCGAGATGCTGAGCAACACCGAGGCGGCCTCGAGGCGCTTTGCGCATGAGGAGAACATCGAGGTCGAGTGGGAGCGCATCTGGAACATCGAGCCGATCCTGTTCGACGACGAGCTGATCGAGCTCGCGGACGAGTCGATTCGCGAGGTCGCCGGCACGACGCACCGACTGCCGAGCGGGCCGCTCCACGACGCGGCCGAAGTGTCGCGCGCCGGGATCCCGACGGTCATGGTCTTCGTCCAGAGCCTGCGCGGCCTGTCGCACACGAAACTCGAGGACACGAAGGACGAGCACCTCGAGCTGTCGGTGCAGGCACTTGACCGCCTGGCCGACCGGACGGTTCAATGGGTCGGGTCACGATGAGCCTCAAGTTCGGCATGACCGTCATGCCCGATCCGCCCTTCTCGCGGATGCTCGATCTGATCCAGCTCGCGGAGCGGAACGGGTTCGAGTACGGCTGGACCTACGACTCGCACATCCTCTGGCAGGAGTCCTACGCGCTCCTGCCGCTGGTCGCGGACAAGACCGAACGGATCAAACTCGGACACTGCGTCACGAATCCGGGCATCCGCGACCCGACGATCACGGCCAGCTGGTACGCGACCATGCAGGACCTTTCCGGCGGCCGGATGGTGATGGGCATCGGCCGCGGCGACTCGTCGCGGCGCGTCGTCGGCCTGCAGCCGGTCAAGGTCGCCGAGTTCGAGCGGCGGCTGCGGATGATGAAGGACCTGATGAACGGCCGCCCGGTCGAGTGGAACGAGAAGGAGCTCAAGCTCGAGTGGGTGCGGGACGAGCTTCCGGAGATCCCGATGCACGTCGCCGGCTACGGACCCAAGGCGCTGGCCGTCGCGGGCCGCGTCGGCGACGGCGTGATCATCCAGCTCGCCGACCCGCAGATCATCCAGTGGATCATGGGAACCGCGAGGGCGGCCGCGAAGGAGGAAGGCCGCGATCCCGGCGCCCTGCAGTGCATCGTCTGCGCGCCGAGTTACATCTCGGACGATCTTGAGGCCGCCCGCGACCAGGTGCGCTGGTTCCCGGCGATGGTCTCGAACCACGTCATGGACCTCGTCGAGCGCTACGGTTTCGATTCCGAGATCCCGGCTGCCCTGACCGACTACGTCAAGGCGCGGAAGTTCTACGACTACAAGGACCACAGCCGTGTGGGCGCCAAGCACGGCGAGTTCGTGACCGACGAGATCTGCGATCGCTTCTGCGTGCTCGGCACGCCCGACCAGGCCGTCGAGAAGCTGAAGGAGCTCGAGTCGATCGGTGTCGACCAGTTCGACCTCTACTTGATGACCGAGGGTCAGGAGCGCGAGCTCGAGGTCTACGGGAAGGAGATCATCCCCCGGTTCGCCGGAGTCGCCGCCTAGGACTGCGGGCGGCGGAACATGCCGGTCACCTGGAGCGTCTGGAACTGACGTCCAGGCTTCGGTTTCAGGCTGCAGATCCTCGCCCCCCGGCACGCTCCGCTCCAGCGGGCGAAGCGAGCCCCGGGCCGTGCTTTCGTCCGCAGACGCAGGATCGTCTGGCCGTTGCCCGCGATCAGCTCGCTGCACCGGAGCTCGGGCGCTCGCGACCGGCCGCAGCGGATCCGCCCGCCACTCGAGGTGACGAGCCCGGGCCCCGACACCGTGACCTGGATCAGAGCCTGGGGGGACGCTCGGGGTCCGGCGGCGGCGCGGGCGGGCTGACGCCGACCTCGGTCGGCGCGTCGACGACGATCGCGCAGCGATCGAGCCCCTCGCCGGTACACGCGGGCTGCCACATGCCGAAGTTCCGGTGCAGGGTGACAACGGTGCCCGACCCAAACGGTGCAGTGCAGGTTGGCGGGCAGTCGATTCCCGCCGGCTGACTCGTCACATGCACCCGAGAGTCGTATGGGCTGACGGTCAGCGGTTGGTTTCCGGGCAGCGGCGAGCTGTGGCCGAAGGCGGCCGCGGCCTCGGTCCGGGAAGCCTCGATCTGGAGCGTGCACACGTCTGAGCCGGCTGAGACGCAGGGCCCGTCCCAGGCGGCGAAGCGACCGCCGCCGGCAGGGGTCGGAACGAGCGTCACCTCAGAGCCGAACGGGACCTCCAGCGTGCAGGCGTAGCCTCCGCCGCCGCAGTCGAGCCCGGATGGAATGCTCGTCACCTTGCCGGGCCCTCCGACGGCGACGACCAGCTCGCTCGGCTGCCCGACGAAGGTCGCGCGCACAGACGTGCTCCGGTCCAGGGCGACCGGACATGTCGGGACGAGGCCGATGCAGCGGCCGGACCAGCGCACGAACTCGTAGTTCGCTGCCGGCTTCGCAGCCAGCCGGAGAACGTCGCCGCGGCGGTGATTGCCCGAGCACCGGGGTCTGCACGTCACCTGTCCCGGGCCTTGCATGACGATGCGCAGGGTCGGAGCGTGCCGCGGGGTCGCTGCCGCGCCGGCTCCGGCGAAAGTCACGGCAAGAGCGAGGAACGTTCCGACCCGAAAGAGCCGCATCCTGCTTCCAGCGTACGACTTCGAGCACGAAATACGTAGGGCCGAAAGGTCGTTGACACAGCGCTCAGAAGAGGTCGAAGTCGCCGGCGAGCACCCGGTCGACGCGGCCGGTGCGGTAGCCGCGCACGGCGTCGCGGACGAGCGGAGCAGGCTCGACCCTGTAGCGCCGGACGACCGTGGCCGCCAGGGCGGTTTCGGCGAGTGCGGTCTGCGCGAGGCCTTCGAGGGCGGCGCGCTCTCGTTCGGGGCCGGGCTCCCACGAGGCAACCTGCACGAGGGCGGAGATGCGCTCGGTGTCGTGCTCTCCATCGCGGCGCTCGCGGTCGAGCTCCATCGTGTGCAGGCCGTTCTCGGACATGAGGATCACGCCGCACCCGAGCCCAGTTACGGTGAAGAGGTATTCGCTCGAGGATGTGTCGAGACGGTCGATTCGCATGCCGCGGCTATCGGCCCAGCGGCTATACATCGCCGCCAGCTGTTCCGTGAAGCGCTCTGACTCGTCGCCGGACTGGTCGGCGGCGGGACGAATGCGGAGGAAGACCTGCGCCGGTGAGTCCTGGCGGAGCCCGTCCACGGCCGAGTCGAGGACGTGCAGCCGGTTCGCGAGGAGGCCGACGAGTCGTGATGTTCCTTCGCCGTTGCGTCCCTCGGTCCGGGCGAGGCGCTCGCCGAGGCGCTCGGCTGTCTGCAGGGCGGCCTCGAGGCGGTCGACGTACTCGGCACTCGCCATCGTTTCGAACCGATCGTCGCGCTCCCAGAAGCCCGGACTGTTGATCGCGTCCAGGGCTGCGCGCTTGCCATGCTGGATGTCTTCGGCGCGGATCATGCTCGCCGTCCAGCTCAGCTGGTCGAGGAGGAACCTGGTCGTCCTCGGATCGGCACGCGGCGTGAGGGCGATCGTCCGGACGTTCGCCGGCACCGTCTCGAGCGGCTCGGTCGTCTCGACAGCCTCGGGCGCATCGGCGTCGGGGTCGACGAAGGTGACAGCGATCCCAGTCTCCCGTGCTGCGCTGATCAGCAGGAACTGCTCGCCCTCGGGAATGCTCTGTTCGACGATCGCGGTCGCGAGCGGCGCGAGGAGGTGCTGCTCGACCGCTCGCTTCAGGGGACGCGCGCCGAGCTCCGGCGTGAATCCCTTCTCGATCAGAAACGCGTAGGCGGACTCGTCGAGCTCGACCGCCCAGGGCCGGCCGCGCAGCCCGCGGCGCTCGAGCACCTCGCGAAGCTCCTTGTCGAGAAGCGCACGCATCTGTGCCCGCTCGAAAGGCCGGAAGACGACAACGCGGTCGATGCGGTTCAGGAACTCGGGGCGGAACGACTTCTTCAGCTCGTCCAGCACCTTCTTGGGACGGAACGGCTCGGGCTCGGAGGTGAAGCCGACCCCGGGGCGGATCGAGATCGACGAGCCGACGTTCGACGTCAGGACGATCACGCACCGCCGAAAGTCGGCCACGCGACCCTGCTGATCGGTCAGGCGGCCGTCGTCGAAGACCTGCAAGAAGAGGTCCCAGATCGGCGCGGCAGCCTTCTCGAACTCGTCTAGGAGCACGACCGCGAACGGGTCCTTGCGGACAGAGGAGATGAGACTCGCGCCCCGTGCGTCGATGCTCGTGTCGGCGAGCAGTCGGTCGAGCGACTCGGGGGTCTGGAACTCGCTCATGTCCAGGCGCACGAGCCGTCCTGCCGACCCGAACATGAAATCCGCGAGGGCCTTGGCGATCTCGGTCTTGCCCGTCCCGGTCGGCCCGACGAAGAGGAAGACTCCCAGCGGTCTCGTCGGGTCGGTGAGACCGGCTTTCGCCATCGCCACGCGCTCGACGATCGTGTCCACGGCCTCCGGCTGTCCGAGGACGCGGCTCGTGAAGAACGCGCGCATGTCCTCGAGCTCGAGCGGCTCGTTGGCATCGAGCATCGCCAGAGGCAGCCCGGACGACGCTGCGATGGTGGCCAGCACGTCGCTCGTCTCGAACGACGTCGCATTCTGCTCGGCCGTCTCTGCGGCCGTGGCTCCGGTCAGACGAAGCATGTTTCCGGGCGCCGCCATGGTGGGGAGGAACTGCTGGGCCAGTTCGAATGTCTCGCGGAGCGTCTGCTCGCTGGCGGAGACGCCGAGCCTCGAATGCTCGAGCGCGTGCTCGGCGACCTGGATGGACTCGGTCTCGTCGAGCGGTCGCATCTGGATCACGTCGAAGGCGCCTGCGAGCGCCGGACGCTCGGCCAGCAACGTCGCTAGGCCGGCCGGAGTCGTCTCGGCGATGACCGTGATCTCGCCGGACTTGATCGGGGGCAGCAGGGCATCCAGGAGGCCCTGTGTGCTGCGGGCATGCTGGCCCGTGTAGAGGGCATCGTGAAACGCCGGGAAGTGCCAGACCACCGCCCGATGCTGCCGCAAGGTGTCGACGACCTCGGCGACCTTCGTCTCGAGCTGTCCGACGTACACGGCTCCGGCGTGCATCTGCGCCGCGGTTGCCTCGAAGACGATGAAGCTGCTCGACAGGCGTTCGACGGCGGCGCGCGCCAGCGCCGTTTTCCCGACGCCCGGCTCCCCGACGAGCAGGACTGATCGCCCCGGGGTCTGCTCGAGCGCCTCTCGCAGCATTTCGACGAGCTCGCGTCGCCGTCCCACGAGCAACGCCGGCGGGTCGTCGAAGGGACGCTCCCACACCCGCGCGAATCCCTGAAGGAACTCCGTGTCGACCGTCGTCGCGCGCCATTCGTCGAAGGCGGCGCGGAAGTCAGGCCCCAGCTCGTCCTCGAAGCGCTGGAGGAAGCTCTCGATGTTCGGAGCGAGCCGGCGTGCGACGTTTCGGCGGAAGGTCTCGGCCGTGACTTCCTCGCCGGCTGAGCGGCGAGCTCCGATGAAGCGCGCGAGCTCCACCCAGTTGACGCCGTTGTCGAGCTTGGTGAGGGCGGGCCCGATCACCGGATAGTCCGCGTGCTTCGCGAGCATCGTGAAGACGAACGGCTCGAGCTCCTCGGAGCAGTGGCTCAACGTGCGGACGGTCCAACTCGTTTGCCCCGGCGGGATCTCCGCCCTGGCGGCAAGCGCGGCGAACCCGATCGCGGCCTCGAAGTCGGCGGAGCTCTTCGCGGCGGTGAGAGCGGCGCCTGCATCGACCTCGGGCCGGCTGAGGTCGGCGACGGTTCGCTTGAAGAGGGCGTCCTGCTCGATCACCTCCGGGCTCAGCCACATGTGCTGCTGGGCGAGCTTCGCCGCGGCCTCGCGAGCCTTCTGGAGCTCCGGGTCGACGGGAGCGGCTCCGGACGGCTCCGTCGGTTGGGGCTCCTCGGCGACGCCCTTCCGTCGAAGGACGGCGTGCCCGGCCCAGTTCACGAGGATGACCACACCCGCGAGCAGCAAGATCAAGAGCACGAGGCCGAAGACAGTGTCCATCGACTAGATGATCGCCCGGCCGCGACGCTGGTACAACCGCGGCGGGTAGGGCTCGGCCCCGGCGAGCTCTCACCCGCCGGGGCCGAGTGGGGTGGGGGTGCTTTCTAGGGCGAGCCCGCTGCGCCCAGCTGATGCGCGCGCATGAGCATCGTCCTGCCTTGCCAGGCCAGGTCGTCGACCTCGCTCTGGCTGGGCTGCTGGCCGCCGAACGCGGCTTCGTTCAAGACGTCTCGCATCTCCCCTGCGAGCGCGTCCCGATCCGACGTCAGCGCGGCGATCCGGTCCGAGATCGCCGTGTACGTGCTGTCCTCGCTCGAGCTCCCGCTGGCGAGTGCCCGCGTCGAGGCGGCGAGCACGTCGAACGAGAGCTGGCCGAACGGCGCGTTGATCTGCTTGTAGATCGAGCCGAGCTCGGTCAGATCCGGGCCGTGCGGGTTCCCGTGGCTCTCGAGGAACTCGCTCAGCACCCTGCCGTCCGTCTGGTAGCTGTCCTTCAGGTCGAGCAGCGACAGGATTGTCGGCTGGATGTCCGTGTGATCCGACCAGACCTGGCTCGTGATCCCGAGGTTCTTGACGCCCGGGCCGGCCATGCCGAGCCAGGTGCGCCCGATGTCCTCGGTTGCATCGCCGTGGCTCCACGCGAAGTGGTAGTCGATGCAGACGAACGCCTGGTGCGCCGAGTCCGGGCAGTTGAACTTCGTCGGCGCCCCGCCGCCCGTCCTCCCAGCGGTCAGGAAGTAGTCCGGGTTCCCGAACAGCGTGAACGACGGTGTCCGCTGCGGATCCGCGGTCACCATGTGCAGCGTCTTCTCGCCGACCTTGTCCGCCAGGTAGAGCGCGACGGGGGTCGCGGAGCTGCTCTGGTACGGGTCGATCGCCTTCGCCGCGGCCACGTCACGCTCGAGCTTGCGGAGCGTCGCGTCCGTCCGCGCCGGGTCGCCGTTCACGTAGACCGTCGGCGCCGAGTCGTTGTGGACGGAGAAGTTCGGCTGGCCGCTCGGGATCAGCGCGAGCAGGTTCGCGTTCACCTCTCCGATCTGGTTCGCCGGGCACTGCTGGCCCGCGTCGATGTTGCAGAACGTGTGGCTCCATGTGCCGTCGTTCGAGCTCCCGCCCGCGAAGTGGTCGTTCTCGTCGGCGGTGAGGACGAACAGCGTGTTCCGCTTCGTGATCCCGTCATGCTGCAGGCGCGCAAAGAAGGTCGCGAACGCCTGGTCGTACTCGTGGAGCGTCTGCACGTAGTCGCTCTCGCCCGGGCCGGACGCCCGCGGGAAGACGCCGTTCGGGTCCGGCGGGGCCGGGAACGCGTTCTGGTGGTTGTCGTGCGCGTCCGAGATATACCCGAACGTGACCGGGACTCCGGCCTCCTGCATCTGCGCGACGTAGCCAAGCGAGACCTTCGCCGGCACGCCGTCGAAGCCCGGGAAGCCGGGCTGGCCGAACGGGTCCACGATCGGGTCGCCGTTCGTGTCGTCGACCGCCACGGCTCCGTCATTGATCGCCGGATTGACGTACTTGGCGCCGAAGAGCCCCTCGAACCCGGTGTAGCCGCCGGGCTCGTCGGGCAGCCGGTCGGGCTTCGCGTTCGAGCTGTCGTTACAGATGCCACCCCCAGCCGCGCAGTGGATCGTGATCCCGACGAAGTCGGTCAGCGCCTTCGCGCGCGCTGCCGTCGCGAACGGGGCGATCTGCGAGTCGCGCCCCTCGTTCCACTCCGGCGAGCCTTCGCCGAAGACCTTCGTCATGTCGCCGGTCGGATCGGTCGCGGTCGGCCCGTAGAACGGGACGCCGTTCGCATGCCCGTTGGCGAGCGCGGTCGTGAACGTGATCCCGGTGCCGCCGGCGCCCGGGGTGCCGACGGTCTGGACGACCTTCGACTCCGCGTTCGCGCCGGTGTCGATCGTGACCTGCATCCCGACCGCGAACCCGCCGACGCTGGCCACCTTCACGTTGGTGTCGCCCGCACTTGCGGCGGCTGCCGTCACCGTCGGGCCCGCGCCGAAGACGATCGAGTTGTTGTTCTCGAGCACCGCGTTCGCGGTCGAGACGTTCCCGACGTCACAGCCCGAGCGCGTGTACGGGACCCACGGCGCAGGCGTGTTCTTCGGCGAGCCGGAGTCGCCGTTGACCATGTTGAAGTTCGTGTCGGCCGGCGGCGTCGGCGGATTCGTCGCGGCGTTCCCGCCGTCGGTGATGTCCGTCCAGTACTTGAACGACGACGAGAAGCCGACGCTGCCGTTCGGGCGGAAGAACCCGTACGAGTTCGTGACACCCTGGCCCATCCGGTCCGGATAGAGCCCGGTCAGCGCGCTCAGGATCCCGCCCGCGGTGTGCGAGATCAGGATCGTGTGCTCGTTGTCGCTGAGCGTGCCGTTGTCGCTGAGGAAGTTCTTCAGGTGCGGCATCAACTCGAGGTCGGACGCGAAGTTCGACCGGTCACGCAGCAGGTGCGTGTTGTCGAACTGGAGATAGATCAGGTGCTTGATGCGGCCATGGCCGCCATTGCCGAGGTCGCAGCCGTGATGGCTCGGGCTCCGGCCCGAGGAACGTCGTGACGCTGCCCCGGACGCCGCGGCCGTGACCGCGAGCGCCGCGACGATGGCGATCGCTGCCCCCACTTTCAGGCGTGTTCTCATGCTCCCCTCCTGGTAGCGAGTGAACGGTCTCGACCTTAGGCCAGCCGCGCCGCTCCGGAAGGGTCAATCTGGCGTAGAAACGGTAGGGATTTGGTGAGTTTTCGGGGGCCGTGGGAGGCGTTTCACTCGAAGAAACCGCGACCTGCATTCCCGCTGATCTTCACGATCGACCACCCGCCCCCGTCACCCCAGAACTCGATCACCTCGCCGTTCGAGAACATGGCCGCGATTCGGTTGCCCTTGACCACGACTCTCTCGACCTTGGCGTCCTCGAACGACCTCCGAAACGCCGCGGAGGGCGGCGTGCAGTTCTCGATCTTTCTCGCGCCCACCCGTTCGCAGGCGATCCGCTCGCACAGGGGCTGACCCATGAACGTGCAACTGCCTTCGCTCCCGGCCGCGAACAGCGAAGCCCATTGGTTGCCGATCTGCCGGATCTCCTGCTCCGTGGAGAGGGGCGCGCGTGCCGGAGCGTCGCGTTGTGTAGACGGGGGTGGCCCCGACCGCAGGGAGTCCACGACGGCGAACACGGCGACGACGCCGACCGCGGCCGCGACGATCCAGTTGAAGACGACGCTTCTCCGCAGGCGACAGACGATACAAGGACGCCGCGCTACGCCGCTCTGAGCGGATGCAGCTCAGGCGCAAGCACGTCCGCCACGACCCGAAGCGTGTGCTCGCCGACGGAGCCGGTGATCTCCCAGCAACCCGGTTCGGGGACGAGGATGGAGCTCGGCTGGTATCCGAAGGGCTGGTATCCGGACGGGACCTCGGCGAGGACGGCGCCCGGGGCGTCCAGCCGCCTACCGGTGATCCTGAGCTCGCCGGCGACCTCCGAGTACCAGAGCACTTTCAGGGCGGGCTCGCCCGCATACCAGCGTCCTTCGTAGGGCGGGGCGAGAGCGAACCAGATTCGATCGCCGTGGTACCACCAGCGCGAGAACGAGGCCGTGTTCGAATCCGGCGGGCGCTCTCCCGAGAAAGCCGTGGCCGGGCAGCTCACGACTGGTCGGCGGACACGCGCTCCACGGTAGGGGCTGCGAGCGGCTGCCAGTGCCGGATCGTTCCGAGCCACGGCGCGCTCATCGACGACGTCCCCGCGAGCCGGAAGACGCCGGACCAGACCTCTCCCTGCTTGCGGATCGTCCAGCGGACTGCGTCCACGTGGGCCTCGAGCGTCGTGAATTGCAGCAAAGCGAGCTCGTCCCGCCAGAGGGAGATGATCAGCAGGGTCGCGTTGCCGCGCAGCTGCAGATGGACGTCGACGAGGCCCGGGACCATCCTGCGACCGATGCGGCGGAGCCTTCGGAAGCGGAGTACCGCGCCGGGAATCGACCGCCAGCTGGCGAAGCTGATCCTGGTCACGACGCAGACCGGCTCTTCGGAGGAGGGCGCCGGCCCGAGGCTGCTCACGACCACGGCACGCCCAGGGTCAAGACGATCGTGACCGAGAGCAAGCCCAGGAACGCGACCGAGGCGAGCCGGACATGCCCAGCGGCGCCCAGGAGGCCCAATCCAGGCGACGTCGTGGACGAGGCGTTCAGCTTCTGCGAGACGACCGCACCGGCGAGCGCGACGCCGAGCCCGAGACCGTAGAACGCGAGGACGAACGGAGCGAGTACCGGGGAGACGAACGCCGCAACGAACAGCACCATGAGCCAGTACAGCGAGCTGAGCCGGATCGTCGAGAACCCCAGGCCGAGGTCGAGCCCCCAGAGCGCCCACGCAGTCCCCGCGCCGCGCTCCCGGTACCACGTCGAGCAGGTCTGCCGGCGAAGGGTCGGCGTTCGCATGCGGAGGTCGGCCAGCACCAACACACAGCCCGCCGCGCCGACCGCGACCGCCAGCGTCCGCTGGCCCGCGAGGGCCTGGGCAGCGCCTCCGAGCAGGCCGATCAACGATCCCGTGATCGCCGCGCCGGCCATGGCGCTGAGCGCGAAGACCGTGACCGTCCCGACCGAACCTCGTACCTGACGCGTCCCACGCACGCGGGGACCGATGACTCCCACCATCGAGGCCCCTCAGGGGCTGCAGAGCTGAGGCAGCGCGGCCAGGAACGCGATCGCAAATGCGGCGCCGAGTGTCACCGCGGCTTCAGATCTCGTGCCTGGAACGACAGGAGGCCGCTGTTCGGTACGATCGCGACCGTCCCACACGAGCACCCAGGGCACCCGCCGCCTGCGTAGCACTCGCCGCACAGCCAGACTCGGTGTGCGGGATCGACGCAGTACCAGGCCCACCGAGTGCAGCCGCCGCCACAGTCGTACCCGTGGCCCGTGCAGTTCGTGCACTGGGTCTGGTAGGCGAGGACGCAGCAGCCGGCACCTGCCCTGGCCGGCTCAACCCGTGCGAGCCCGGCTGCCACGATCGCGAATCCGAGGCAAGCTTTCGCTGCTCGACCCAGCAATCGACCGCGCGTCGTCGCCGGATTGTCGTCTTCGCTGAGTTTTTCGAACCGCTCGTAGAGCGTCACCTGATACCTCCACTAGGTCGGAGTGGAAACGGCTGGGTAGTCGTCGGGCACCCCCTCTCGTGTCGACGACGCCAGTGTTTCGAGGAGCTGCTGGAGCTGGCGCGGGTTGCGAACGATCGCTCCCTCGCTGACGATCCCGTCGCGGACGACGACCGCGGCGGGGCGCAGCGCGATCCCGAAGGCGGTCGCGTACTCGCTCTCGAGGTCGACGACGACCGCGTCCCGGGCCAGGCCTGCTTCGGCAAGCATCTCCGTCACCTCGTCGTGATGGCGTGCCTGGAGAACCACGACTACCTTCTGTTCCTCGAATCGAGTGAGGAGATCCGGGAGTCCCGCCGCGACCAGCCTGCACGTCGCGCAGTCCGTGCTGAGCAGGACGAGAACGCCGTCGCGAGAGGCGCCGTTCCCGGACCAGACGGCACGCGCCGGTTCGGGCAGGGGCTTGCCCGCGAGCTTGCCCACGCTGACCGGAACCGGCCGATCGTCGAAATCCAGCTCTCGCCTGATCTGGGACAGCTGCCGGACGACTTCGAGGAGGACGAGCCCCTGGAAGACCACGAGCACGGCCAGGGCCACGATGCTGGTCACGACCAGGGCCGTCAACGAGCGACTCCCCCGGTCGCTTTCGCGAGATCGCTCTCGAGCACCTTCCGCTGACGGACGATTCCGGCCAGCTCTCCCCCGGCAAGGAGCCACCGCGCCCCGAGCACCGCGGCGACCCCGAGCACCAGTGCAAGGGGCAGCTCGCCGAGTGTGAGCGAGTCGTCCGTTCGCCGAAGGAGGGCCCAGTACGCGACCGTTGCTCCGGCGAGCAGCAGGGAGGTCCTGAGGCTGTCCTTCCCCAGCTCGCGCTCGCTCTGGCCGAAGCAGTTGCACCGGACGTGGAGCCCGCGGCGGGCCGCCCACAGCGAGACCGCCGCGAAGCCGAGGAAGAGAGCCAGCGTCGCGAGGGAAACGGCGTTCACCCAGACACCCGCCGCCAGCAGCGCCGCCAGCGCCGCCTCGACGGCGATGACCGCAGCCGCGGCCGCCCTCGCCGTTCGGCGCCAGGGCACAACCGCGTCGACCGTCCGCACGAACGCGCCGAAGCTCCGAGCCTTCGCAAGCGCGGCCACGGCGAGGACGATCGCGAGCGCGAAGCGCAACGTGAACGCCACGACAGCGATCACCTGCTCACAATCCCGTCTCCCCGACCCGACACATTCCCCCTTCACGCGTCTTTGTACCCGGAAAGATGTCAGCCCTGCCGCCCGCCTTCAAGAGCGTCGTCCGTCGTGAACGGCCTCGCCCGCATTCTTGATTGATTCGATCGATAGCGCGATGAGTCTGCGCGCCAAGCCCGGTCTACATGGGCAACGTCATGATCAAGAACGGTCAATCGACCACCGTCACCGGATCTCGAAGCGATGCTCGAGCACCCGCGGGTGAGTTGGACGCACTGGCACATGCAGTCCGCACGTCGATCGGCAGGCGGGGCGACTGGCATGAGACCGCCCGCCTCGTGGCCGATGAGCTCGAGCGCGGGCTTCCGTCACCGGACATCCTCAGCGCAGCGCAGCGGATCGGCGATCCAGAGGGATACCGGAGCTACGTCCTCCACACCGAGCCGGACGGCGCGTTTTCGATCGTCGCCCTCGTCTGGCGCCCCGGTCAGATGACGCCGATCCACGACCACGTGACCTGGTGCGTCTTCGGAGTGATCCAGGGCGTCGAGCACGAGGAGCTCTTCCGGCTCGACGAAGCGAACGAGTGGCTCGTCGGCGCGGGGAGCAATACGAACGAGGCCGGCGACGTCAGCGGGTTCGCGCCGCCCGGCGACATCCACCGCGTCCGCAACATCGGAGACTCGACGGCGATCTCGATCCACGTCTACGGAACGGACGTGTCGCGTGTCGGCTCGAGCGTCCGGCGGTACTACGACCTTCCTGTGCGGCCCGGCTAGGTCAGCTCGGCGGGCAGGTCGAAGCGGGAGAAGATCTCCGGCGTCACGAAGGCAGTGATCTCCTTGATCCGCGGGCCCTCGAAGGTGATCACGTCGAGCGCTGAGGCCCTGAACCGCCCCGTCTCCGCGTCGCGCTGGTAGTAGGCCAGCGCCACCTGGCCGTTCGCACGAGCCGACGTCGAGCGCGACTCGGCGCAGTATTCGACTGCCGCCTTTGCGAAGTCGGCGATGGTCTTACGGCCGCGCCACCAGGCGGCCCATGGCGGCATCGAGAACACGGCGTCTTCGGCGAGGAGCGCTCGAAGTGCCTCGACGTCGCCTCGGCGCCATGCGTCGACATAAGCCTCGACCACCTCGCGGATCCGCTCGTCGCCGACCGCGCGGAGCGTCTCCTGCTGGCTCCGCTCGGGAAGCCGCGCTTCGACAGTCTTCCGAGCCCGCTGCAACGCGCTGTTCACGGAGGCAACGCTCGTCTCCAGCGACTCCGCGACCTCACGGGCCGAGAAACCGAGCACCTCGCGTAGGAGCAGCACCGCGCGCTGCGTGGCCGGGAGATGCTGGAGCGCCGCGATGAAGGCGAGCTCCACTGCCTCGTGTTGCTCGTAGCGTGCCTCGGGGGCGGCATAGCCGTGCGGGAGTACCAGGGTTTCGTCGGGGAAAGGCTCGAGCCAGACCGACTCCGTCAGCGGAGGGCCTGGATCTCCCGTCGGCTCGCTCGGCGGGCCGTGGTCGATCGGCAACGTTCTCTTCGGCCGGCGGGAAATCGCGTCGAGACAGACGTTGGTCGCGATCCGGTAGAGCCAGGTGCTGAGCGAGCTTCGACCCGCGAACCGAGGCAGCCCGCGCCAGGCGCGGAGCAACGTCTCCTGGAGCATGTCCTCGGCGTCGTCCATCGAGCCGAGCATCCGGTAGCAGTGTGCGATCAGCTGCGTGCGGTATTCCTCTGCGATGCGGCCGAACGCGTCTTCGTCGCCGCTTCGAGCGGCCTCGAGCAGCTCTTGCTCTCGCGTCGAACCCGGAGAGGTGACAGACATCTTCACCAGCTTAGACCGGCGATTCGCCCGGAACTCATCGCGGAGGTTTCACTCGATCACGGGCCTCGCGATCACGGAAGGCTCGCGCCCGGCGAGGAGCCAGCCGGCTGCGGCGGCGGCCAGGGGCACGCCGACGAGCGCGAGGGCGAGGTACAGGACCGGTACGTGACTCAGGTAGCCGAGGTCGTCGTGATACGTCGCCGCCAGAGCAATGTACGCGCCGGCGATCCCAAGGAGTGCGCCGAGGAAGGCGAGAGCCCCGGCGGTCGTTGCAGTCAGCGTGCGGCGGATGCGTGAGGTCGCCCCAGCGGCGGTGAGGGTCCGGAGGTCGCCGGCACTCTCGCCGCGGATCAGTCCGGTGGTCATGGCGAGGACGGCGAGCGCGAGCAGGGCACCTGCCGCAGTGGCGATGGCCATCACCTTCGTCGGCGGGTTGCTCTGCCTCCGAACCTCGATCGTGAGGCCGGAAGCCGCCGCGGCATCGCGCGCGTTTGCGATCTGGTCGCTCGTGAGGGGCTTGCTGGACTCGACGAGCCAACCGGCTCGAATCTGCTTCCAGCCGTGGCGGCGAAGGCCGTTGTGCGTGATGAAGTAGGGCGGCTTCAGGCCGCTGCCGGCTCCGAAGAGATGTCGGCCCGTCTCGATCCTCTGGACGTTCGTGACCGCGTACTCCTTGCGGCTGGTCATGCTCGGAATGACGAGCGTGCCTGCCTGGACGCTGCGGTCGACGAGGTAGTCGGTGCTCGGAGCGATCGCGCCGGGGTCGATCCCGAGGTACCGGAGCACCGCAGGCGTTGCGACGTACAGGTCGGCCTCGCTCCGGTAGTTCTTCGCTCCCTCGGGTGAGTCGAATCGTCTGGTGAGCTCGATCGTGGGCAGGAACCTGGTATTGCCGACGACCCCCGGAACCGTGCCGGGTTCCACCGCCTTATAAAGGGTGAGCGCCGTTGCTCGATCGAGTCCGGCGGCGAGCTGGCTGACGCCGGCGACCTGCTGTTCGACCTGGGCGGGTGTTTCGATCGGGATCATCTTCGGATCCTCCGGTCGTCCTAAGTGCACTCGGATCTGTCGATCGGAAAGGCTGGGAGGCTCATTCGCCTGCTTCGCCTCCTGCGCCGAAGCGGTGACGACGACGGTCGCTGCGATGCCGAGCGCGAGGGTGACTGCGGCGAGCGCCGCTCCGGAGCGGGCCTGGTAGCGCGCCATGTCCCGCAGCGCCAATCGGGGCGCGACCGAGAACCGTCCGGCCACTGCCGAGAAGGTGCGGATCGCGAGCGGCCCGAGCAGCAGAGTCCCGAGGATCGTTGCCACGAGCCCGGCAACGATCAGGGGCGGGCTGTCTCGGCCGGAGAGCGCGAGACAGCCGATGCCGACGGCGAAGAGCGCCGCGGCGGCGATCGCTGAGTGGCGCGCCGGCCTTGGACTGGGCGGCCGCCCCGAGAGCGCGAGCACGACAGGGAGACGGGCGATCGTTCGCCCTGGCCACCAGGCGGCGGCAGTTGCTCCGACGAGTGCGAGGAGAGCGGCCGCCACGATCAGTCCCCAGGGGAGGCTGAGCCGGTCGATGCGATGGCCGACGGCGGACTCGAGCGTCGGTGCGAAGACGAGCCAGAGCGCGAGGCCCCCGATCGTTCCCACGATCGCGGCGATCGTCCCGACGACGGCGCCGTTGGTCAACAGCACAAGCCGTATGTGCTTCTGCGTGGCTCCGACAGCGGCGAGCATGCCGAGCTGGCGGAGCCGACGCTGCGCGACGACGGCGAAGCCCGCCGCGGCGACCAGCAATGCCAGGAACAGGAAGACGGTGGCCACCGAGAACATCGCCAGCGTCTCTGCCGTGCTGCTGACGTCGTTTCCGCGAGACATGGAGCCCGCAAACGCCGGGCGGGAGCGCTCACCCTGGGACCCATAGAACGCGCTCGTCGATCCGTCGTTCGCATCGGCGAACACGGTGACCGTGTCCGGGCGCGCGGACGAGGGGGACACAAGCGCGAACTCGTCGCTCAGCGTGCTCGGGTTCTCGACGATGCCCACGACCGTGCGCCGGCGCCCGTCGAGCGCCAGCGTCGACCCGACGTCGAGCTGCAGCGCGTGCGCTACGCCGTAGGTCACGGCCACCTCTCCCGAGGTCGTCGGGTAGGCGCCCCGACGGAGGGCAAGCAGGTCGCCCGTGTACGCACCGCCGGGGGTCTGTGACCGGTAGTCCACCGTCTCGACGCTGCCAGGGACGGGCACGGAGCGGTGGCCGACGACGTCGATCGTCCCGAACGCCTTCCTCGCGGAGTCGAGCCCCGCGTGGAGCTTCTGCGGATCGGAGCCGTCGAACGTGAGCAGCTGGTTGGCCGAGCCGAACTCGCTGTTGTCGGCCCGAACCGAGTTGTAGGCGATCGTGATGCTGCCGATCGCCGCGGCGACCGCAACCGTGAGGAGGGTGACGACGAGGAGCTGCTGACGCCATTCGCGCCGGAACATGCGCGCCGCCCAGCGGACGACTGCGCGCCGGGCGGCGACACCGCCGTTGTTCGCTCCGCCGAGCGCTGGTCGGTGAGCGAGGGTCGTCATCGCCGATCAACCGTCGCCAAGAGCGACTCGGGCCCGGGGGGAGCAGCCGTCTGGTCGACGACGTTGCCGTCGCGCAGGAAGACGACGCGGTCGGCCCACGAAGCGAGCTGCGCCTCGTGCGTCACGACGACACCTGCGACGCCGCGGTGCGTCGCGGCGCGAAGCAGGCGCATGACGGTCTCGCCGTTCACGGAGTCCAGGGCGCCGGTCGGCTCGTCGGCGAGCAGCAACCCGCGTTCGCCGACAATCGCCCGGGCGATCGCGACCCGCTGACGCTCGCCGCCCGAGAGCTCGTCCGGGTACCGATCAGCGTGCTTGGCGACGGCGAGCTCTTCCAGGGCCTTGAGGCCGGACTCCTGCGCGGCCTTTGCCCGAGTGCCGTCGAGCTCGAGCGGCAGCGTGACGTTCTCGGCGGCCGTCAGTCCGGGAAGGAGGTTGAAATCCTGGAAGACGTAGCCGATCGACCGGCGTCGCATCTTCGCTTGCTCTGCTCGCGACACGGTCGCGAGGTCGATTCCGTCCACGAGCACCTCGCCGCTGCTCGGCTCCTCGAGGCTGCCCGCGATCGTCAGGAGGGTGCTCTTGCCGGAGCCGCTGGGGCCCATGACGGCCACGAGCTCGCCGCGCTCCACCACGAGGTCGACGTCGTTGAGCGCGTGCACCTCGGTCGGGCCTGAGCCGTAGGTCTTGGATACGTGCCGCAGTTCGAGTGCGTTCGTCATTGCGAGACCTCCATCGTTCGTTCTGGTTCGAGAAGTGGGTCGACCATGGGAGTCGGCGTCTTGGGCGGCAGCTGCTTGAGGCGCACGTCGGCCGCATCGAGCCAGCGGACGATCGCCTCGAGCCTGAACAGCTCCGCGTCGGCGACGAGCGCGAGCGCCACGTCGTCCGCACCGGCGGCCGCCTTGACCCGGGTGTAGCGCTGCATGACCTCGATCACGTGCCGGCGGTGCACCTGCAGGATCTCGTGGACATCGGCCTCGGGAACCTCTAGGGCGACGAGCACCTTGATCACGAGCTCGTCGCGCGGGGGAGGCACGAGGTCCGGCGGCGTACGAAGCCAGTCGGCGAGCTCGCGATCGCCCGCCGGCGTGATCCTGAAGCGCTTCTGCGAGCGAGCGCCTTCTCCGTCGTCGCTCTCGACGAGGCCGTCGCGCTCGAGGCGCTGGAGCGTCGTGTAGACCTGGCCGACGTTGAGCGGCCAGACCTCGCCCGTTCGCGACTCAAACTCGGTTTGGAGCCGGAGCCCGAACTTGGGCCCTTCACTGAGGAGGGCGAGGAGGGCGTGGGGGACGCTCATGAACCGTTCATCCGCATTGGCATACTGAGTACTATACCGAGTATACCGACCGTGCGCAAGGTTGAATTCGACCGACTCGAGGGAGGGACCGATCAGCGGCTCGGAGAAGCGTTCTGTCTTAGGCGCCGCTGGCGAGGGCCGGAGCCGTCGACTCAGTTCCCGCGTCGGGTTCGAGCGCCTCGGCGCGCGCGACGTCCTCGCGGCGCGGCGCGAGCACCGCGACGATCACGCTTGCGGCGAACAGTACGCCGGCGCCGACGAGCAGGGCGACCGAGAGGCCGTTGACGAACGCCGCCTGAGCCTGCTCGACCAGTGCCGCCCCACTCTGCCCGGCGTCGTGGCCGATCTGCGTTGCCGCGGCGATCGAGCCCTCGGCCGCTTGCGCAGCCGGGCCTGGAAGACCGTCCGTCGCAGGAGCCACGTCGGTTCGATAGCCGCTGTAGAGGATGGAGCCGAGAACCGCGATGCCAAGGGCGCCGCCGACCTCGCGGGCGAGATCGTTGACGGCCGAGGCGATTCCCTGCTTGTGTCCCGGCAACGACGAGACGATCGATGTCGTCGCCGGCGCGGTCGCGAGCGCGAGACCGACCCCGGTGATCAACGCACCGACACCGAAGCGCCAGTAGGACGAGTCGGGCTCGAGCGTCGTGAAGACGAGGAAGCCGACGCCCATCAGCGCGAGACCGACCCCGCCGACGACCCGGACGCCGAGTCGGCGCGCAAGCTTCGGAGCGCGGGGCGAGATCACCATCAGCATGAACGCCATCGGCAGGATCGCGAGCCCTGCCTCGAGCGGGGAGTAGCCGAGGACGAACTGGAGGTATTGCAGTGCGATGAAGAGGAAGCCGAACTGAGCGAAGAACTGCAGCGTCAGCGACAGCGAGCCGACGCCGAAGCCGCGGCGCGCGAACAGCCGCGGGTCGAGCATCGGATCGCGGCGGGCGAGCTCGAAGAGGACGAACGCGACCAGGAGCAGCGCGCCGAGGGTGAGTCCGATCAGAGTGACCGGGTCGAGCCAGCCGTTCTGCGGCGCCTCGATGATCGCGAACACGAGCGCGAAGAGGCCGAGCGAGGAGAGCAGTGCTCCGACCGGGTCGAGGCGAACGCGCTGCGAGCTCCGTGAGGTCGGCACGATCGGGATCGCGGCCGCGAATGCGACCGCCGCCAGCACCACGTTGACTGCGAAGACCGCCGGCCACGAAAACCACTCGAGGATCGCCCCGGACAGGAGCAGGCCGATGATCGCGCCCGCACCGGCGACTCCGGCCCAGATGCCGACGGCACGGCCGCGCTCTTCGGGCGGGAAGACGTTCGTGATGATCGACAGCGTCGTCGGCATCACGAGCGCGGCGCCCACGCCGATCACCGCACGGAGCCCGATCAGGGTCGACGGGTCGCCGACGAAGGTCGCCGCGAGCGAGGCGCCGCCGAAGATGACGAGACCGATGAGCAGGATGCCCTTGCGCCCGAAGCGATCGCCGAGCGCACCGGCCGGCAACAGGAGCCCGGCGAAGACCAGGGCGTAGGCGTCCACGATCCACTGCAGCTCGCTCTGCGTGGCACCGGTGTCGCGCGCGAGATCCGGCAGCGCGACGTTCAGCGACGCGACGGCAGCGACGACCATCATCAGCGCCAGGCAGAGCACGCCCAACACGGCGTGGCGGCGCGACGGGGTCAAGTCACCGGGGGGTCTGGTCTGGGTCATGCGTCTCTCCTTCCGTTACCGCTGAGGCCGAAGCCAGCGGTCGAAGAACTCCGTGACGCGGCGCTCGTACTCCGCCGGTTGTGCTTCCGTGCCGCCGATGTGCCCCGAGCCCGGCACCTCCCAGATCGCCTTGTGTCCGCGTGCGGCTGCGTAGAAGGCATGGTTCGCGGGCCGCTCGGCAGGCTGGCCGCGCTGGCCGTAGACGAAGAACGCGGCGCCGGAGATCTTCGGCACCAGGCTCTTCAGGGTCGAGGGCGGCAGGTTGTTCGTGAACACAGCGGTCGCCGCCGTGGCAACGCTGTTGCCGATCAGCTCCTGCCACCCGCTTCCGTTCGCGATCTCGTCGCGGACGGAGCGACTGCTCGCGCCTTCGGAGACGATCGCCTTGAGGTCGGAGGACTCCGCCGCGGCCTCGATCATCATCTCGCCGCCCACGGAGAGGCCGATGCCGCCAATTCGCCGGGAATCGACGTCGGGCTGACGCTGCAGGAACGCGACGGCCGCGTGGATGTCCCGTTCGCCCTGCCAGCCGAAAGCGTTCGGGTCGCCTTCGCTCTCACCCTCACCGCGGCGGTCGAAGAGCAGCACACCGTATCCGTGCCGCGCGAGCAGCTTGGCCCGCTTCTGCGAAGACGCGCGGCCCGGGAACGAGATGACCGCGGCTCCGTTGCGCGACCTGATGTACCAGCCCTTCAGGCTCAGCCCGTCGGCGGTCGTGAACTCCACATCGTCGTACGGCGCGCCCAGGTCGGCGCTCGGAACGGTTGCGCGGGCCGCGTGCGTGACCACGTACGCGATCGCGACTGGAAGCAGAACGGCGACAACGACGAAGAACGCGCCGGCGACGAGCAGGAGCCGGCGAAGGTACCTCCACCAAAGCCGGTCATCCGTTCGCCGAGAACGCCACAGCGTGACTGCGCCGACCCCTGTCAGCAGCAAGCCGGCCAGGACCGACAGCAGCCCGGTGTAGTCATCGCCGGACGCACCGACTTCCCTCGTGTAGTGGACGGCTTCCGTTCCGGCCAGGATGCCGAAGAAGCCGGCCAGGAGCGCGATCGTCGCGCGCGCTCCTGCGCGCAGTCGCGGGTAGGCGATGCCGGCCAAGATGAGGAGCCCGAGTGGGACCAGGCCGCTGACGAGGTGGTCTGCGGCCGAGGTCCCCGGGTTCGGCTGCAGGAAGTTGTCGTCGACGACATGGAGCGAGACGACTGCGAGCGCGAGCCGGGCCAGGCCGACCTCTGTGCGCAGGGCCGCGGCGACCCGCGTCGCAACGGCCCTGCGCGAGTCGGCCGACGAATGAGCGACGGTCGACACGGGTGTCTAGGACCCGGGCACCGGCGCGAGCGGCGCTTCCTGAGCGGTCTCGTGCTCCAACCGTGGCAGCCACTCCAGCCACTTCGGGAGGTACCAGTTCCAGTCGCCGAGCAGCTTCATGCTCGCCGGCAAGAGGATTGCCCGGATCAGCGTCGCGTCGATCAGGATCGCCGACGCCAGACCGACGCCGAACTGCTTGAAGATCATCATCTGGAGCGTCGCGAAGATGGCGAAGACGCCGACCATGACGATCGCCGCGCTCGTCACGACCCCGGCCGTCGACTTGATCCCGTGTGCGACCGCCTCGTCCGTCGTCATCCCGCTCTCGTAGCCCTCTCTGACGCGGCTGAGAACGAAGACGTGGTAGTCCATCGACAGCCCGAAGAGGATTACGAACAGCAGGATTGGCAGGAAGGGGTCGATCCCTCCCGTGAACTCGAAGCCCAGGAGCTGCTTCCCCCAGCCGTGCTGGAAGACGAGGACGAGGATCCCGTAGGCCGCTCCGACCGACAGCAGGTTGAGGACGATCGTCTTGGCGGCAATCACGATCGAGCGGAACGACAGGAGCATCAACACGAACGCGAAGAGCAGGACGAAGCCGAAGACGAGCGGAGCGACGGTCTTCATCTGGTCGTTGAAGTCCTTCGACTGGGCGGTCTCTCCGGTGACGCCGACGATGGCATCGGGGACGCTGCCGACGGTCACGGGGACGATCTCGTCACGGAGCGCCGCGAGGGCCTCGTTCGACGTCGAGTCGGAACCGCTGCCCTTGACCGGGATCGAGATGTTGGCGACCGTTTTCGCCTCGTTCACGTCGACGTCGATCGGCTCGTACATCACGCGGCGGTACAGCGCGCGCCATTTGAGCTGGCCGATCGCCTCTTTGACCGCGGGCGATTCGACGTTCGGCGCCTTGACGACGACGTTGGCTGCGACCTGGGTGCCCGGGAACGCCGCCTTCATGCGGTTGTACGTCTTCAAGAGGCTCTGCGGATACGTGTCGATGCTCGCGTTGGCCGTGTGGAGCTGGACGGCGGGCACCGCCAGGGCCACAAGCACGCCGGCGGCGAGAGCGGCGGAAAGAGCGGGGCGCCGGAGCACGCGATCGATGATCGCTCCCCAGATCCGACCCTCCCCGTCGTCTCGCCGCAACCGGTGCACGAACGGCACACGAAGCCGGTCGACGTTGTCGCCGAGCTTCGACAGCAACGCCGGCAGGACCGTCAGCGACCCGAGCATCGCGACCGCGACCACCGTTATCGTCGCCGCCCCGAACGATGCAAAGTCGGAGTCGCCCGTGAGGAACATGCCCGCCATCGCGACGATGACCGTGCTGCCCGAGATGAGCACGGAGCGTCCCGACGTTGCCGCTGCAGCCTCGAGGGCCGCCTCTTCGCTAAGGCCCTTGGCGCGCTCCTCGCGCTCGCGCTTCAAATAGAACATCGTGTAGTCGACACCGACCGCGAGCCCGATCAGGAGGATGATCGCCGACACGGACTCGGACATCGGCAGTGCCTGGCTGATGAGCGCGACGATCCCCAGGGTTCCGAGGACCGCGGTCAGAGCGAGCAGGAGCGGGATGCCGGCCGCGACGAGCGCGCCGAAGGCGACCACGAGGATGATCAGGGTCAGCGGGACCGAGAACTCGCCCGCCTTCTTCAGGTCGTCTAAGAAGCCCGCCTCGACTGCCTTTCCGGTACTCGTGCCGAACGACCCGATGTAGTAGCCGGGGTGCGCGCTCTGTAGCTCGTCTACTCGGTCGACGACGGGATCGATGATGTCGGCAGCCTTGTCCGGGTCCCCAGCGATCTCGAGCCCCACGAACGCCGAATGCTTGTCGCTCGAGATCTGGCCCGAGTTTTCTTCGTCGAGCGGAGACTCCGCCTTCGCGATTGCGTCGAGCGGAGCGACTCCTGCAACGACCGCTTGCACGGTCTTCTGGAACGCCGGGTCGGCGGCCGTCAGCGTCCGATGTTGAATGAGGACGGCCTCCCCCTCGGGCTGCCTGAAGTCCTCGTACAGGATCTTGTCCATTCGGCCCGACTCCCCCGGCCCGGAGGTCTCGAACACGATCTGCTTCATCGGCGAGACGATGCTGACCGCGAACAGGGCAATCGAGATCGCAAGCCAGCCGAAGATCGCCTTCTTGCGGTGATGAGCGCTCCAGCGGGCCATGCGGCCGGCGATGTTCGACCTCTGGCTCGGTGGCCCCTTCCTCGTGGGCTCGGGCTCGTCTTGAATGATCTGTGTCTTCACAGGGGTCTCCCTCGCTTTGGGTGAGACCCAGCCTCACCCCCTCGGATCGTGCGGGGAAGGTGGGAGACTTGCCGTTCGACAGCCGGTTTTCTGGTGTCTTCAGGAGCGCAGGTAGAGCAGGACTGCGAGGACCCGACGCGACTCGCTGCCCGTCGACGGCAGGCCGAGCTTGCGGAAGATGCTGGAGACGTATTTCTCGACGGCGCGAAGCGTGATCACGAGCTCGTCGGCAATGCCCTGGTTGGAGCTTCCCGTTGCCATCAGCTCGAGGACCTCACGCTCTCTCGGAGTCAGCTGGGAGATCGGGTCGTCCGTCCGCTGCCGGGCGATCAGCGTCGAGACGATGATCGGGTCGAGCGCGGAGCCGCCCCCCGCGACTCGACGGACCGCGGAGACGAACTCCTTCACGTCGCCGATCCGGTCCTTGAGCAGATAGCCGACGCCCTCGGCCGATTCGGCAAGGAGCGTCAGTGCAAGCCCGACCTCGACGTACTGGGAGAGAACGAGCACTCCCATCGATGGGTGCCGCTTGCGGATCTCGAGCGCGGCCTGGAGGCCCTCGTCGTTGTGCGTCGGTGGCAGTCGAATGTCGACGATCGCCACGTCGGGCGAGAAGCTGCGAACCTTGACGAGGAGGTCCTGGGCGTCCTCACACCGGGCGACGACGTCGAAGTCGGCCTCCTCGAGCAGACGGGCCAGCCCTTCGCGCAGCAGCACGCTGTCCTCTGCGATCGCTACGCGCATGGAATCTCCGCCTGGACTCGCGTTCCGCCGCCGGTCGGGCTCCAGACTCGAAGTCGACCGCCCAGAGCTTCGACGCGATCGGCGAGACCGCGGAGGCCGGAACCGCGCTCCGTGTCGGCTCCCCCGACTCCGTTGTCGGTGATCTCCACGATCAGGAAGCCCTTCGACCGCGAGACGTCGACCGTTGCCTCGGATGCCCGCGCGTACTTGCTGACGTTCGTGAGGCTCTCCGCGACGACGTAGTACGAAGCCACCTCGATTGCCTCGGAGAGGCGCCCGGGAACATCGACTCTCAGGCGGACGGGAACCGCGGCGTGAGCAGCGAGCTGCTCGAGCGCTACGGCGAGCCCGTGAGCCGTGACCACGGCGGGGTGGATCCCTCGAGCGATCTCGCGAAGCTCGTCGAGAGACGCCGCTACCTCCCGTCTCGCCTTGTGGACCCGCTCCATCGCGGCTTCATCCCCAGCGAGCTGTTCCTCGAGCAGGCCGAGGTCCAACGAGAGGGCGACCAGCCTTTGCTGGGCTCCGTCGTGGAGGTTGCGCTCCAGGCGTTGACGTTCACCCCGCGCGGACTCCACGATCCGCGCGCGTGACCCGCGGAGCTCTTCGAGCCGCGCGCGAAGCTCGACGTGCAGATGCGCGTTCTCCAGCGAGATGCTGAGAGCCGCGGCGACCGAATCGAGGAGCTGGGGCTCCTCCTTCAGTGACGGGTCGTGGAGAAGCGCCGCCACGCGAGCGCCGTCCCGCTTGATGAGGGTCAGCGCCCGGGCCTCGCTCGGCTCGGGCAAGGTGACGGCCCTGCCGTCGGGATCCGCGTAGCTCCCGAACTCCGGCAACCAGTAGGCGAGCGTGAGGGACGGATCTCCCAGAGCGCGGGCAAGCGCTTGCTCCAACTCCGCTGGAGCAGGGTCGCGGCGAAGCTCCACGAAGAGATCGCCGACCGCCGAACGCGCGAGCCTCGCCCGCAGATGTCCGGCGAGGAGCAGCACCGGCGCGATGCCCACCAGAGCAAAGGCCACCCAACGGACCTCGTGTCTTCCGGGCGCTTCGACCGACACCATGACGGTGCCGGCGACGAGAGCGACCAGCGCAAGAGCGAAACAGACGACGAGCAATTCGAGCGAGAGTCGAATCGACCGCCCCGAGGCCCGCCTGCGCGAGATGAGAGCTCCGACCGCCGCGAGGGCGACGAGCGCCACGGCAGCCCGCTGGACGAGCACGACGACGTCTCCGTCGCGACCCCTGACTTCGAACAGCGACCGCAGCAGATCCAGGCCCAGGACGACCGAGTACCCGCTGACGACGACGAGGCGCTCGAAGGGGCGCACGAGCCGTCCAGTCGGATACGCGAGAAACACATGGAGGAAGAGAACGGCGGGCAGCAGCAGCAGGCCCTCTCCGAACGCCCGAAGCGCCGCGGAGTCGGCCTCGGCCAGCCGTGAGAGAGCGGGCACCAGGCCCGCAGCGACCAGCAGAGGCCCGAATCGGCTCTCGGGCCGCCTCGTCCAGACGACGAGCCCGCAGCCGACGTAGGCGACGACGATCCAGCTGACGAGCGCTGCGTGGACGTGGGGTAGGGGGCCGTACTCGCCGGCCAGGCTCAGCTTGTACGAGCCAACCGCCGCGATGAATCCGGCGAGTGCGACGACGACGACGAGAGACCGGCGCGGAGGCTCCCGGGTCTGCTTCGGCACTGCGGCGAACGCTGGTGCGGCACGAACGGCCGTGGCGACTCCAATCTCCCCTCGGGGATGATCAGACGATACCCCCACTCGAGCCGCTTTCCGTAAACCCGGCTCCGCCGAGCCGTCGATGTCACGAAAAAGCCCGCGTGAGCGGGCTGTTCTCAAGAGCCGACGCCCGGACTCGAACCGGGGACCCCTTCAACCGGGTGCGCTGACGCCCAGGCGCGCGCGACCATCTCGTGTGCGCGTGGTGTGCGCCGTCCGCGGAACTGAATGTCTCGGGACAGTGTTAACGTCGCAACAGATGAAGCGCCCCGTCGTCGCCCTCACGATGCTGCTCGTAGGACTGTTCCTGCCCACGTCGGGCGGGCAGGCGACGAGCCGGGGAAAGCTCCGGGTCGGGTTCGTGAGCACGGCCGGAGCCGTTCCGACGACTCGTACTCTCGAGGGCCAGCCCCTCGCCGGCTTCCTCCGAGCCGAGCGGGAACTCGGCATCGAGGGTCGCGTGCTTTACGCGACGCAGAATCCTTCGGAAGCGCTGGCCTCGTTTGCCCGCCAACGATACGACCTGGTCATCGATGCCTTCCCTTACGCGAACCCCGTCGACAGCGTCGCGGCGAAGTTCCCGCGCGTGCGGTTCCTGTTAGTCGATGCTCCCTTCGAAACGCTTCGGCATCGCCCGAAGAACGTCCAGGGCAGCATCTACCGAGTCGAGGAAGCCGGCTACCTCGCGGGGTACCTGGCAGCGCTGATGGAGGGCCGAAGTAACGGCAAGCACGTCGTCAGCGCGGTCGGTGGCTTCGCGGTCCCGGGCGTCACGAGATGGACAGCCGGCTATGCCGCCGGCGCGAAGAAGGCCGACCCCGGCATCGTCGTCCGGATCGGGTACTCGAACGACTTCGTGAACCCTGCGAAGTGCAAGCGCGTCGCGCTCAGCCAGATCGCGCAAGGCTCGGGCGTGGTCTTCAGCGTCGCCGGCGCCTGCGGACTCGGCGCCCTTCAGGCGGCGAAGGAAAGAGGCGTCTGGGGGATCGGAGTCGACGTCGACCAGTCCTACCTGGGGCGGCACATCCTCACGAGCGCGGTCTTCAGACTCGACCGGGGAGTGTTCGACTCGGCCCGACGCCTACTGCGAGGCCGCTTTACGACTGGCGGAAACACGATCTTCGACCTCCGAAACGGCTTCGTCGGCCTGGGCCGGATCAGCCCCGAGGTGCCGAGCGCGTTCCGCCGCCGAGTCCACGGCGTCCGCAAGGCGATTATCGCGGGGAGAATCAAGGTGCCTCGACGCGGTTAGAGCGGCTGGGCCTGGACGCCGACCCAGACGGCGCCGGCTCCTTCGGCAATCGCAACCGGATGCTGGCCGATCCGTGCAAGCATGGTTGCTTGGCCGGTGCCCGCGTCGATGCGCCAGACGGTCCCGTGATCGTGGTCGGCCGTCCAGAGAGCGCCGTCGCCGCTCGCGAGGCCGAACGGGAAACCCTTCGGCAGCGATGTTGGGGCCGCCAGCGTGAGCGTGCTTGGGTTGAGCCGCCAGATCTGCGGCGGATCGACGTAGACGACGAGCCAGAGCGAGCCGGCGTAGACGCGCGGGAAGTTCGCCGCGACCGAGAGGTCGCGCGCGGCGGTCACCGTGGCAATTCGTGCGTCGAACCGAAGTACATGCTCGTCCAACCTTGTCGCCCAGACACCTCCGGCTTCGGCCACGAGTCCGGTGGTGTGGTCCGCCCTGACGTTCGCCGTCACGGCGTTCGTGCGTGGGTCGATCCGCAGCAGGCGGTTACCTCGCGTCAGCCAAACGCCCCCCGCACCGGTCGCCAGCAGGAACACGGGCTGGGGCAATACCTCGCTGCTCGATCCGAGATCGACCGGCGCCTCGGCAGCGTTCTGGCGCGGGTCGATCCGCACCACCGTGCCGTCGTTTCCGCCGGCGACCCAGACAGAACCGGAGCCGAACGCGATACTGGTGAGGTCGGTGCCGAGACCGCCGATCGTCTTGACCACACGCTTCGTCTTCGGATCGATCCGCAACACGGTCTCGTCGTCGGCGTTGACGACCCACACGGCACCCGCTCCGAGAGCGATCGACACCGGCCGGCCGCCGATGGGCACATCGGCAATGATCCTCCCGCTCCTGGGGTCGAGGACCGCCACCGAATTCGCCAACACGGCAACCGACGAAGCGGATCCGCGCGTGATCACGATGACGACCGCGGCCAGTGCGCCGGCGAAAAGGAGCGCGCCGAGTGCAAGCGCCCAACGGGAGTGAGCCAGCAGGCGGAGCCGGCGCTCCTCGGCTTGCCCCGCGCGCTCGGCCACGGTGAGCTCCTGCTCTTCTGGGTCCGGCTGCGGGGCCGCGACGGGAGCGGCGAGGGAGGCATCGTGCTCGAGGATCGCCTTCTCGAGCTGACGCAGCTCGTCGCCCGGATCGAGCCCAAGATCCTCGGCGAGCAGTCGCCTCCCGCGTTGATACACCTCGAGAGCGTCGGCCTGCCGCCCGGAGCGGTAGAGGGCGAGCATCAGTTGCGCTCGGCGCCTCTCGCGTAACGGCTCCTCACGCACCAGTGCCTCGAGCTCGGGGACCAACTCCGCGTGGATGCCCAGCTCGAGGTCGGCGGCGATCCGGTGGTCGAGCGCAGCTGCCCGCTGGTCCTCGAGCTGGGCACGCTCGTGCCGCGCGAGCGAGTCGTCCAGATCCGCGAGCGCGGGGCCGCGCCACAACGCGAGCGCCTCTTGCAGCAGTTTTGCCGCGGCCGCCGGCTGCTGCCCGCGCGCCTCTGCAACCAGCCGCTCGAACCGCTCGATGTCGAGCGCGCCCGACTCGACCACGACCAGGTAACCCGGAGCTCTCGTGACGATGGTGTCGCGACCCAGCGATTTCCGGAGCTGCGAAACGTAGACCTGCAGCGCAGTCGCGGCCGTGTCGGGCGGTGCGCCGTCCCAGAGCTCGTCGATCAGGCTGTCGCGCGAAACGACGCGGTTCGCGTGCAGAAGGAGAAGCGCGAGCAGCGCGCGTTGCTTCAAGCCGCCGAGAGCGAGCCGCCCGTCGTTATCAGCGACCTCCAGCGGACCGAGGATCCGGAACTTGATGCCCGTCGTCGACCTCCTTTAGCAACCCTTTAGGTCCCCGAAAGCTCCTTTTTAGTCGCTCATGGTCTCGTCTGCAAAGACCGCACGAGCGGTCGTGGACAGAGGAGGAACGATGAACATCTCGAGCATCATTCGCCGGCTCACGTTGATGGTCGCGGGGGTCGCGCTGCTGCTGGCACTCGCTGGAACCGCGCAGGCGGCGACGTCGCGGCCGGCGGGCATGTCCAAAGCCGAATACCGGGCGCTACTGCTTCGGGGGGAGGCGCTCAACCACAAGTACGGGCTCGACGCGAACTCGGCCAAGCCTGTAGGCATGACGGCGACCGAGTACCGCGCGCTCATGCTACGTGGTCAGGCGTTCAATAGGAAGTACGGCCTCGGCGCGCCGAAGGCGCCCTCGGCGGTGTCGGTACCGCCGATCTCGACCCGCGCGTTCGCGTGGTCTGCGTTCGGAATCGGCGCTGCCGCAATGCTCGGCTTCGTGCTGCTGACCGCGGGCGTGTTGCTTGGCAGCCGCGCCGCGCGGCACACGTCGGCTGTTCGCACCTCGTCATAGGTGGCGCAGCGTCCGTCGCCTCCGGGCTGACGCCCGGGGGCGACGGACGTGCGAAACCTTCACCGGCAAGAACGCTCACGACCGTGCATCGACCGAATTGCCGCGCGCTCACGGACGGCTCGCGCGGTCAGACAGGAAACCCTGGAAATCGGGAGAGCCGACGCCCGGACTCGAACCGGGGACCCCTTCATTACGAGTGAAGTGCTCTACCAGCTGAGCTACGTCGGCGGGGCCTCCACTGTAGCGGGATTGCGGCCAAACGAGAGGCCCCCCGGACGACTCAGCTAACGCACATTCAGAGCCGATAGCGAGAGCGTGGTGGTTCCGGTCCTGCTTGCCACAGGCTTCCTCGTCGGCCTTGCGCTTGGTCGGTGGTGGGCGCTCTCTGGAGCGGTCCCCGTCGGCATTGCGGTCGGGCTCACTTCGGAGGTCGAGGTCTCTCCGGTTGTCCTCGGAGCTGGCTACGGCTTGGTGTCGGCTTTCGCGATCGCAATGGGTGTCGCTCTGCGGCGCACAGTCGGCCGTCGAGCCGCCAAGCAAGAGGCTCACAGGAAGGCTTAACACTCGCACTCGCTCAACGGGCATACACTGTTCTGACCTGGCCCCGCACTTTCGATTCCGGCCGGAAGCCCGCAACCCACCAACGCGCGTGACGCGCGCGCGAGGCGAGGAGCTTTCCAAGGCGAACGGACTCTGTTGCGGGGCCAGCCCTTGCTAAAGCGCGGCGACCGCGAGTCGAGTGCCGCTAAACGCGCTTCGGCGGCCCGGTCGAGTCGCGGACGACGAGCCGCGTTGCGAGCTCGACGTGGAGCGTCTCGACGCTCTGCCGCTCGAGAAGCCGGCTGAGCAGACTGACAGCCGTTCGCCCCATCTCGGCGAGCGGCTGGCGGACCGTCGTCAGCGCCGGCGTCACGATCGTCGCGTGCTCGACGTCGTCGAAGCCGACGATCGACAGGTCGTCGGGGACGCGGATTCCGCGGGCCCGTGCGGCCTGGATGGCGCCGATCGCCGTGTCGTCGTTGAAGGCGAAGATGGCCGTCGGCGGGTCGGGCAGCGCAAGCAGAAAGGCGGCGGCATCTCGCCCGGGGTCGATCTCGGGGATCGATTCGACCTCGAGCGCGGGGTCGGGGAGGATGCCGGCCGACGCAAGCGCTGCCCGGTACCCGCGGCGGCGATCTTCGGTCGCGAGCCAACCGCTGGGGCCGGCGATCTGCGCGATGCGCCGATGGCCGAGCTCGAGCAGGTGGCGCATCGCCTGGTCGGCGCCGGACGTGTTCGCGGCCGAGACGGACGGGATCCGCTCGTTGAGACGCATCAGCGGGTCGATGACCACGAACCGAAAACCGCTGTCCAGGTGCCGCTCGAGCTCCTCGCTCGACTCCTCCGGGAGGATGATCAGCGAGCCGTCGGTCATGCCGTGCAGGCGATCGAGCACCGAGACCTCGCGGTCGTGCTCCTGCCTGGTGGGCGACAGCACGATCTGGAGGTCGCGCTCGAACAGCGCCTCGGCCGCGCCGTCCAGGATGCCCGAGAAATACGCGGGGTAGACGAGCGGGACGACGACGCCGACGAAGCCGGTGCGGCCGGCGGAGAGGCCGCGCGCGCTGCGATTGGCGGTGTAGCCGTTCTCGCGGATGACGCGGCTGACCAGGTCACGCGTCTCGTCCGCGACGTCGCCGCGGCCGTTGAGAACACGCGATACCGTGGCGATCGACACGCCCGCCTGATCCGCGATCTGGCGAATGGTGGGGCGTGGGGAGGTCGCCTGAGCCATTCACCCATTGAAGCATGTTCCGGAACGTTCCGGAACTCAAATCCGTATTTTTCCGACCAATTTGCGGTAAAACCACTTGACTTTTCGGTAACTAGCCTGTTAACGATTCCGGAAACGTTTACGGAAACACGGTCAAACTGCCCGAACCCTGGGCGAGAAAGGAACAACCGATGCGACGCAAGATTCCGTCGTCTCGCTGGATCGCCGTCGCCGTAGCCGCAGGCTGCGTCGCGTTAGCGGCCGCTCTCAGCGCGTCGACTCCGGCGGCCACGGACAGCCCCGTCAAGATCGCGGCAGGCCATAAGTGCCTCGTCATGACGGGCTCCGGGGACCCCACGTTCATCAAGAACTTCAACCCCTACACCGCGACCGGGCTGCCGAGCGGCTCGTTCGTCCAGGGGGCGTTCTACGAGCCCCTGATCATCACGGCCGAAGGCGGCCTCAAGCCCGTTCCGTGGCTCGCCCGAAGCTGGAAGTGGAGCAACGGCAACAAGACGCTCACGATGAACCTCGCCCGGAATGCGAAGTGGTCGAACGGCCAGAAGCTCACCTCGTCCGACGTCGTCTACAGCTTCCTGGCCGGACGCCAGGACAAGCTCATGGACCGGGTCGGCCTGACCGGCCCCGGCAACGAGATCGTCTCCGTCAAGGCGAGAGGCCCCTACAAGGTCATCGTCAAGCTGAAGGCGCCCGACTCGCAGTTCATCTCCGCAACGATGAACCGCCTGTTCGTCGTGCCGCGACACGTCTGGTCCAAGGTCAACAACGTCGCGACCTTCAACAACACGAGGCCGGTGGGCTCCGGTCCGTACAACGTGATCTCGCGCTTCACCTCACAGGACTACGTCCTCAGCAAGAACCGGCACTACTGGCAGAAGGGCCTGCCGAAGATCGCGTGCCTCGAGTACGTGCAGGCCTCGTCGAACGACGCCGCGCTCGCGCTCATCCAGAGCGGACAGGTCGACTGGACGCACAACTTCGTGCCGAACGTCGACAAGGCGTACACGTCCAAGGACAAGAAGCATTTCCACGCGTTCTACGCGACGACGGCCTATCCGATCTCGCTCATGAGCGACACGACGAAGTACCCGTACAGCATGCCCGCCTTCCGCAAGGCGCTCAGCCGCGCGATCGACCGCAAGACCGTGTCGAAGCTCGGTGAGTACGGCTATGCACCGCCGGTTGACGCGATCGGCCTCGGCGGGCTCTTCCCGAAGTGGGTGACGGACAAGAAGATCAAGGCGCGCGCCAAGACCATGTCCGCCTACAGCCCGAACGCCGCCAAGACGATCCTGACCAACGCCGGCTTCACGTACCACGGCAGCCAGCTCTATGACCCGCACGGTGACCGCGTCAACCTCGACATCCACGTCATCGCCGGTTGGTCGGACTGGGTCGCCTCGAACCAGATCATCACGCGGAACCTGCGTGACATCGGGATCGACTCCCAGGTCGCGCTCGAGCCGGACTGGGGCGCCTGGCAGCCGAACGCGTACGCGACGAAGTTCCCGACGCTGCTCTGGCAGGCCGCTTCGCAGGGCTCGCCCTACGGGTACTTCTATTCGAACCTGTCCCAGAACGCGTACGTCCCGTCGGGTCAGAGCGGTGAGACGACGGGCAACTGGGCGCACTTCGCCGACCCGAAGGCGACCAAGCTGCTCACCAAGTGGAAGGGCACCCTGAACGTGGCGAAGCAGCACCAGTACGCCACACAGCTGCAGGGAATCTTCCTCGACGACCTGCCGATCGTGCCGCTGTTCATCGGCCCGCGCTGGTCGACGTACAGCACCCGGTACTTCCACTGCTTCTCGTCGAAGAAGAACTTCTTCGGCGATCCGATCTTCACGACGTTCCCCGACAACATCCTGTCCTTCACCCGGATCTGCCCGGGTGGCAAGGTCGGCCCTTGAGGGCCTCGTAAGCGAGAGGTAACGGCGGGCGGTCCCTCTCGATCGCCCGCCGATTACCCTCCGAGGACCGAACTATGCGCTGGTTCGCCCGTCGGCTCGTCTTCTACGTCTTTGCGCTGTGGGTCGCGCTGACGATCAACTTCCTGCTGCCGCGCCTGATGCCGGGAAGCCCGATCGACGGCATCCTGCAGCACCTGAGCCCGGCCCAGCTCGCGGCGAACCCCGGAATCGTCCAGACCTACGAGACGCTCGTCGGCGGGGGCAACAACTCGATCTGGCAGGACTACGTCACGTACCTGAGCCACATCGTGCACCTCGATTTCGGCATCTCCACATCGCACTACCCCGCACCCGTGTCTCAGGTTGTGGGGCAGACGCTCCCGTACTCGATCTTCCTGGTCGGCGTCGCCTTCTTCCTCTCGTTCGTGATCGGCACGGCGATCGGGATGCTTGCCGCCTGGCGACGCGGCGGGTTCGTCGACAGCGTCTTCGTCCCGGGCTTCATGGCGCTGAGCGCGTTCCCGGCGTTCTTCACGGCGCTCCTCGGGCTCTACTTCCTCGGCCTCAAGCTGCACTGGTTCCCGATCCAGCACGCCTATGACACCGGCCTCACCCCGGGCTTCAACTGGGCGTTCCTCTCGAGCGCGTTCCGTCACGCACAGCTCCCGATGCTCATCATCCTCGCCGCGTTCACGGGCGGCTGGGTGCTGAACATGCGCACCGTGATGATCAACACGATCAGCGAGGACTACGTGACGATGGCGCACGCCAAGGGCCTGAGCGACCGCCGCGTGATGACGCGCTACGCGGGGAGGAACGCGATCCTGCCGCCGCTGAACGGGTTCGCCGCGCTCTTCGCCAGCGCGGTCGGGGGCCTCGTCTTCGTCGAGTACGTGTTCAGCTACCCCGGCGCCGGCCTGACGCTCCAGCAGGCGGTGCTCGGAAACGACTACGCCCTCGCGCAGGCGCTGCTCGTCGTGCTCTCGGTCTGCGTGATCGTGGCGAACCTGCTCATGGACGTGCTCAACCTGATCCTCGACCCGCGTCTGCGGACTGCCTGATGTCGCAACTCGAGCCCACACTCGACCCCGCGCTCGACCTCTCGATCCAGGCGCCGCCGCGGCGCGCTCACCGACGTGTCCACATCCCGGGTTGGTTTGCGCTCCTGCTGGCCAACCCGAAGTCGCGCCTCGGGTTCGCGATGGTCGCCTTCGTGACGATCATCGCGCTGATCGCGCCGTGGATCTCGGTCGCGCATCCGCTCGACTTCAACATTCTCGCGACCCGCCAGGCGCCCTCCTGGAACCACCTCTTCGGCACGACCGACCAGGGGAGCGACGTCTTCTCCCAGGTCGTCATCGGCGCGAGACGGTCGCTGCTGCTCGGCGTAGCGGCTGCCACCATCGCCACTGCAGTCGCGGCGACCCTCGGCATCACGGCGGCGCTCATGGGCGGGCTCGTCGACGACATCATCAACTTCCTGATCAACGTCTGTCTCGTGATTCCGCCGATCCCGCTTCTCGTCGTCATGTCCGGCTACACGCAGAACCACGGCATGACGACGATGATCGTCGTCCTGGCGCTCGTCCTGTGGGCGTTCGAGGCGCGGATCCTGCGCGCGCAGGCCTTGTCGCTGAAGAGCCGCGACTTCGTCGACGCGGCCCGTGCCGCCGGCGAGCCGAACTGGCGGATCGTGTTCAGCGAGCTCGTCCCGAACATGATCAGCCGGATCGCGGCCGCGTTCGTCCTCGTCTTCTACATCGCGCTGCTCGTCGACGCGGGCCTGGAGTTTCTCGGCCTCGGAGACGTCTCGACGACGAGCTGGGGCGTTACCCTCTACTGGGCGCAGACGAACTCGACGGTGCTCCAGGGCGAGTGGTGGCCGTTCTTCTTCCCCGGAGCCGCCCTGGCGTTCACCGTGCTCGGGCTCGTCCTGCTGCTGGCCGGCATCGACGAGTTCAGCAACCCGCGCCTGCGGGCGGAGAAAAAGCCGCGCCGCAGACGGCTGCGGATGCTCTTCGGCGGGCGGCTCGCGGTCCGCGAGGAGGGCGCGTGACGAGCCTCGTGGAGCAGCCGCTCGTGACCCGCGCGCGGAACGCGGACCTGCTCGAGGTGCGACAGCTCGTCGTCGAGTACGGCTACGGCGCACAAGCGGCACGCGCAGTCGACGGTGTCGACCTTGCGATTCGCGAGGGCGAGGTGCTCGGGCTGGCCGGCGAGTCCGGCTGCGGGAAGACGACCATCGCGAACACGGTGATGCAGATCCTGCGGCCTCCTGGCCGAATCGCCGGCGGCAGCATCCTCTTCGAGGGCGAGGACATCGTCGGTAAGAGCGCCGGGGAGCTCCGGCGATACCGCTGGCGGAACGTGTCCATGGTCCTCCAGAGCGCGATGAACGCGCTCAATCCGGTGATGCGCGTCGGCGATCAGTTCGTGGACGCGATGCAGGCTCACGAGAAGGTCAACCGGCGCCAGGCGCTCGCGCGCGCCGGTGAGCTGCTCGAGCTCGTCGGCATCGACGCGCGTCGCGTCAGCGCGTATCCGCACCAGCTCTCCGGGGGCATGCGCCAGCGGGTCGTGATCGCAATGGCTCTCGCCCTGGAGCCGGAGCTGATGATCCTCGACGAGCCGACGACGGCCCTGGACGTCGTCGTCCAGCGCGAGATCCTCCAGCAGGTCGACGCGCTCAAGCGCGACTTCGGCTTCGCGGTGCTCTTCATCACGCACGACCTGTCGCTCCTGCTCGAGTTCGCAGACCGGATCGCGATCATGTACGCGGGCGAGGTCGTCGAGACCGCGACCGCCGAGCGGCTCGGCGCAAACCCGCAACACCCGTACACACAGGGCCTCATGAAGTCCTTCCCGCCGCTGAGAGGCCCGCTGGTCCCGCTGACCGGGATCCCCGGCACGCCGCCGGACCTGCGCGAGCCGCCGACCGGGTGCCGCTTCCATCCGCGTTGCCCGCACTGCGTTCCCGAGCAGGCCGAGCTCTATCGGCGCCAGACGACCGAACGTCCACGGCTGCGTGTGGTCGAGGCGGGGCACGAGGTCGCGTGCCATCTCGTGGCGGAGGCCGTGGAGTGACGACGGCGGCCCCCCTCGAGGTGCGCAGCCTGACGAAGCGCTTCCCGCTCGGGAACGCCGTTCGGCGGTCGCACGTCCACGCCGTCGACGACGTGTCGTTCGAGCTCCGTCCCGGAACGATCACCGCGCTCGTCGGCGAGAGCGGCAGCGGGAAGAGCACCGTCGCGCGCCTGCTCGCCCACCTGTACGAGCCGACCGCGGGGAAGGTCCTCTTCGAGGGGAACGACGTCACGCACGTCCGGAGGCGGCGCGACGTCCTTCGCTACCGCTCCCAGGTCCAGATCATCTTCCAGGACCCCTTCGGCTCGCTCAATCCGGTGAAGACGGTGCGCCACCACGTCGAGCGTCCGCTTCGCATCCACCGCATCGTCCCTTCGCGCCAGGTCGAGCAGCGGGTGCACGAGCTGCTGCGCAGGGTCGGGCTCGTCCCGCCGGAGGACATCGCCGCCAAGTACCCGCACGAGCTCTCGGGCGGCCAGCGGCAGAGGGTCGCGATTGCACGCGCGCTCGCGGTCGAGCCGAAGGTCGTCCTCGCAGACGAGCCGATCAGCATGCTCGACGTCTCGATTCGCATCGGGATCCTGAACCTGATGTCGAAGCTCAAGGACGAGCACGGGATCGCGTTTCTCTACGTGACCCACGACCTCGCGAGCGCGCGCTACGTCGCCGACGACATCCTCGTCATGTACGCGGGGCAGATCGTCGAGCGCGGGCCGATCGAGGACGTGCTGGCGGCACCGCTCCACCCGTACACGCGCCTGCTGCTCGACGCCGTGCCGGATCCGGCGACGAAGACCGACGGCCAGCAGATCGAGCTCAGGACGGGCGACACCTCGGCCGCCGTCGACCCGGGCGAGGGGTGCCGTTTCCGTATGCGGTGCCCGCTCGCGATCGAGATCTGCTCCCACACGACCCCGCAGCTGGTCGAGGAACGGCCCCGACACGCTGCCCGCTGCCACGTCACCGCCCCTGCGAACTGACCGAAAGGACACGATGCCGACAGAGAACAGCCCGTTTCCGCCCGATTTCATCTGGGGCGCCGCCACCGCGTCGTACCAGATCGAGGGCGCCGCGCACGAAGACGGACGCGGTGAGAGCGTCTGGGACCGGTTCTGCGCCACTCCCGGGAAGGTCCGCAACGGCGACTCCGGCGACGTGGCGTGCGACTTCTACCACCGGTATCCCCAGGACGTGGCGCTGATGCGCGAGCTCGGGCTGCAGGCCTTTCGTTTCTCGATCGCCTGGCCGCGGGTCCTTCCAACCGGCCGCCGGCCGGTCAACGAGGCGGGGCTCGACTTCTACGACCGGCTCGTCGACGAGCTGCTCGCGCACGACATCGAGCCGTACGCGACGCTCTTTCACTGGGACACTCCGCAGTCGCTCGAGGACCTGGGCGGCTGGCCCGCCCGCGCGACCGCAGAGGCGTTCGCCGAGTACGCGGAAGCCGTGGCGCGACGCCTCGGCGATCGGGTCCGCCACTGGATCACGCACAACGAGCCGTGGGTCCACGCCTGGATCGGACACTCCTGGGGCGTGCACGCGCCGGGCCGGACGAGCGAAGCGGACGCTGTCGCCGCCGCCCATCATCTGATGCTGTCGCACGGCTGGGCCGTCGACGTCATCCGCGCCGTTGCTCCCGACTCCCAGGTCGGCATCACGCTCAACCTGGCGCAGGCGTATCCGACCTCCGAGACACCCGAGGACGAGGCCGCCGCCTGGCAGGTCGACGGCGAAGGCAACCGCTGGTTCCTGGACCCGCTCTTCCGAGGCTCCTATCCGGCGGACCTTTTGGAGCGCAACGAGCTGGTCGCGCCGTTCGTCCAGGACGGCGATCTGCAGACGATCTCCGCGCCGCTCGACTTCCTCGGCGTCAACAACTACTTCCGCTTCCTCGTCAGCGCCGGCGCCGACGGCCCGCGGATGGAGCGGGACTCGGAGGCCCAGCACACGGACATGGGCTGGGAGGTCTACCCGGACGGGCTCCACCAGCTCCTGGTCAGGGTCGCCAAGGACTACGCGCCGCGTGCGATCTACATCACCGAGAACGGAGCCGCGTTCGGCGACGTCCGCGGCCACGACGGCCAGGTGCACGACCCCGAGCGCACCGCGTACCTCCAGTCGCACATCGCCGCTGTCTCCCGCGCGGTCGCCGACGGCGCACCCGTGAAGGGGTACTTCGTCTGGAGCCTGCTGGACAACTTCGAGTGGTCGTACGGCTACTCGAAGCGCTTCGGGATCGTCTACATCGACTACCCGACGCTCGAGCGCGTTCCGAAGGCCAGCTTCCACTGGTACCGCGACTTCATCTCGACGAGAGCACGCACGCCGCGGCCCTCGCCCATCGCGACGGGCTGACGTGAAGCTCGGGGCCCTCGCGATCGTCGTCGTCGTGTTGACCGCGACGGCTTCGGCGAGCGGCGCCCGCCTCGACCGCTTCACCAAGCGTGCGCTCGTCACCGATCGTGCCGACGCCCAGTTGATCAACGCGTGGGGCCTCGCGGCGAGCAGCGAGGGCCCCTGGTGGGTCGCGAACGAGGGCCGGAGCACGAGCACGCTCTACTCGGACGAGGGCCAGAAGCAGGCGCTGACGGTGACTGTTCCGGGCGGGCCGACCGGCGTCGTCTTCAACGGCGGGCGCGGGTTCGTCGTTCACGGCAACGGTGCCTCCGCGCCGGCCCGGTTCATCTACGCCTGCGAGGACGGAATGATCCGAGGCTGGGCGCCGACGGTCCCGAACGGCTGGTCGAGGCAAGCCGTCGTCGCCGTCGACACAGGCGCGTCCGGCACGGTGTTTCGCGGCGTCACGCTCGCGCGCGGGAAGCTGTACGCGACGGACTTCCACAACGACCGCATCCTCGTCTTCGACTCGAAGTGGCGTCGTGTCGTCAAAGCCGGCGCATTCGTCGATCGCGCGAAGTCGGCCTGGTACGCACCGTTCGGCATCCAGGCGATCGGCGACCGGATCTTTGTCACGTACGCGTACCGCGCACCGGTGAACGGCAACGACGCGCCGCACGGCGGCTACGTCGACGAGTTCGACCTCGACGGCCGGCTGATCGCGCACGTCGGCCAGAAGGACGAGCTCGACGAGCCGTGGGGAGTCGCGCTCGCGCCGCGCGGGTTCGGCCGCTTCGGCGGCGATCTCCTCGTCGCGAACTTCGGCAGCGGCCGGATCAACGCCTACCGGCGCGTCGGGGATGGCTGGGCGCTCAGCGGCCGGCTGCCCGTGACCGTCGACGGTGTCTGGGGCATCGCGTTCGGCACCGGCGGGATGAGCGGGCCGCGCACGACGCTGTTCTACGCCGCCGGCCCGCACGAATGGCGTGGGCCGACCGAGTCGAACGTGGGCGGCGAGCTCGGGTCGATCACACCGGCGCGCTAGACGCGCGGACGATGAGCTCGACGGGCAAGGTCGTCTCCTCGACCGGGGTTTCCGGGTCTTCGATCAGCTCGATGGCGCGGGCCGCTGCGAGCGCGCCGAGCTCCTTGCGGTCCTGACGGATCGTCGTCAGCGGCGGATAGGCGAGGGCGGCGGCCTCGAGGTCGTCGAAGCCGGCGACGGCGATGTCGTGCCCGGGCTGGAGTCCGGCATCTCGGATCGCCTGGAGCGCGGCCAGGGCCATCAGGTCCGATGCGGCGAGAATCGCGGTCGGCCGCTCGTCGAGCGCGAGCAGCGCGCAGGTCTCGCGATAGCCGGACGCGGAGGTGAAGTCGCCCCGGCGGACCAGCTCGTCGGGGAGCTCGAGGCCCAGAGCCGCCGTCTCCTCCCGAAACGCCTGCAGTCGCGCCGCGCCCGCCAGGGTGTTCGTCGCGCCCGCGAGATGCCCGATGCGGCGGTGGCCGAGCGCATGCAGATGCGCCAGCGCCAGTCGAACTCCGTCCGCATGGTCCGAGCCGACGTAGGCCGCGCGGCCGCTCGCACACCGGACGTCGACGCCCACCAACGGCACGTCTCGGGTCGCGAGCTCGGTCACCAGCGGATCGTCCCCGTCCACGCCGATCAGGATCGCCGCGTCGAAGCGGTGCTCGGGCCCGACGTCGGCGGGCTGGAGCAGGAGAGGGTCGTATCCCGACTGCGAGAGTCGCCGCGAGATCGCCGCGAGCACCTGGCCGAAGAAGATGAGGGAGAGGTCGCGGTGGCCTGCGTTGTCGCCGACGACGACCGCGACGAGCCGCGTCTGCTGGCTCGCGAGCGAGCGGGCCGCGCGATCGGGCGTGTAGCCGACCGAGCGCGCCACCTCTCGGACGCGCTCGCGCGTCGGTCCGCTGACGTCGCCCTTGTCGTTGAGCGCCCGGGACACGGTCGCGATCGAGACGCCTGCGCGCTCCGCAACGTCCTTGATCGTCGGTCGGCCCGTCATCAGTCACACGATACGTCTCCGCGACGAGCCGGCGCGACCGCTTTCAGATGACGGGAATAAGCGGCCGGGAGAGGGGTCTGAACAGGTAGAAGCTCGAGTTCTCGACCACGTGAAAGGGGTTTTGGCAGTGGCACTTTCTCGGAAAAGCCTGTTGATCGCCCTCGGTGTCGTTCTGGCGATCGCCGTTGTGGTGCTCGTCGCCGCGTTCGGAAGCGGCGGCGGCGGTAGCGGCGGCGGCGTCGGCTACTAGACGAGGCGAGCGGGGCGGGCGGCTGAGGGGCCGCCCGCCCCGTGCTGCCTACTTCAGGGAGACGTCGTCGATCCGGAAGCTGGTCGGGGAGGCTGAAGTCGGTCGTCGCGCGGAACTGCACGCGGACCGTCTGGCCTCTCCAGGCCGCCAGGCTGAACGACTTCTGCGGGTAGACGCCCGCGGTTCCGGCCTCTTGCCTTGATCCGCTCGAGCGCCTAACCTTCCGCGCGCGTGCTGAAGAGCGTGGTCGTCGGGGGGCTCCTCGCCCTAGCGTTGATCCTGGTGCCGGCCGGAACGGCCGCGCCGCCGGGACAGCACAACGCGGGCCCGATCGAGCGCTATGTCGTTCATGGCATCTACACGCGCGAGCAGCGCTCGCAACTCGTCAGTGCGGGCTACGACATCGGTGAAGCCGCATGGCCCGACCACGTCGAGCTCTACGGCACCCGCGCGCAGGCACGGGCCCTATCCCTCCAGGGCTTCCGGGTCGCGCCGAGTGCGTCGATCGACGAGTTCCCGCCCGGCGACGAGGGCTACCACACGTACCAGGAGATGGTCGACGACCTACAGGCGCTCGCGGCAGCGCATCCGTCGACTGTGCACCTGTTCTCGCTCGGGCAGTCGTACGAGGGCCGGAACCTGATCGGCATGCGCATCTCGGACGATGCGAACGACAACCTGTCCGAGCCCGGCGTCTTCTACGTCGGCCAGCACCACGCGCGCGAGCACCTGACCGTCGAGGTCGTCCTCTCACTCGCCCATCTGTTCGCCGGGTCCTCGCGAGTCACGATCGGCAACCTCGTCCACACGAGGCAGATCTACATCGTCCCGAGCCTGAACCCGGACGGCGCCGAGTACGACATCGCCGGCGGCTCGTACCACTTCTGGCGCAAGAACCGGCAGCCGAATTCGGACGCCGTGGGTACGGACAACAACCGCAACTACACCTACAAGTGGGGCTGCTGCGGCGGATCGGACGGCTACGGAGGCGGCGAGACATACCGCGGGCCGAGCCCGCTCTCGACTCCGGAAGACGCGCGAATGGCCGACTTCATGATCGCCCATCCGAACGTGAAGACCGGGATCAGCTACCACACGTACGGCGACCTGATCCTCTACCCGTACGGGTACACGTACGAGGACGAGCCGCCGGACATGCAGCACGTCGACCACCAGACGTTCGTCGCGATGGGCGCGGAGATGCAGCGCACGGCCGGCTACCAGGCGGAGCAGTCGTCGGATCTCTACATCACGGACGGCGACTGGAACGACTGGATGTACGGAGCACTGCACCGCTATCCGATCACGATCGAGATGAGCGGCGGCGGCTTCTACCCGCCCGACGAGTTCATCTCCGGCGAGGCCCGGCGGAACTGGGAAGCGGCGATCTTCGTCGCCAGCATCGCGGACTGCCCGACGAAGATCGTCGGCGTGAACTGCTAGCGGCCGCGTAGCGGCCTCGGCGCGCGCCGACTAGGCTCCCGTCAGCGGGCAGCAACCAAAGGGGGAGCTGTGAAACACACATGCTCGCGGGCCGTCGCGCTCCTGCTCGGCGTGCTCGCTCTCACACTGACCGCTGCAGCTTTCTCGGGCACGGCGCTGGCCGACGCCTTCACGCCCGGCTCGCCCGGCCTCGGCGACCCGTTCTTCCCGAAGGCCGGCAACGGCGGCTACGACGTGTCGCACTACTCGCTGGCGCTGTCGTACGAGCCGTCGACCAACGATCTCACCGGCACCGCCACGATCAGTGCGCGTGCCACCCAGAACCTGTCCAGGTTCGACCTCGACCTGCGCGGCTTCGACATCTCCAGGCTCGACGTCGAACGACGGGCCGCCACCTTCACGCGCCACGGCCAGGAGCTCGTCGTCACGCCGAGAAACGGGATCCGCTCGGGCACCTGGTTCACGGTCGTCGTCGGCTACTCGGGCATCCCGACCGTGGTCACGGATCCCGACGAGTCGATCGAGGGCTGGGTTCCGACCGACGACGGCGCCTTCGTCGTCGGCGAGCCCCAGGGCTCGCCGGCCTGGTACCCGGCGAACGACAACCCGCGCGACAAGGCGACCTACGACTTCAGCATCAGCGTCCCGGCGGGGCTGACGGTGATGGCGAACGGCGTGCTCGTGTCCCACGTGACGCACTCGGGTCGGACGAGGTGGGTCTGGCGCGAGACGGACCCGATGGCGCCCTACCTCGCAACGGCGACGCTCGGAGACTTCGACCTCACGATCTCGTCCACGTCGGGAGTCCCGTCCTACGTCGCGGTCGATCCCCAGCTCTCACATCGTCACGTTCTGACGAAGCTGCCGGCGATCGTCGCCTTCTACCGCTCGATCTACGGCTCGTACCCATTCGACGCCGTGGGGGCGATCGTCGACGTCGCGCCCGACGTCGGCTACTCGCTCGAGACGCAGACGAAGCCTGTCTTCGACCAGATGCCCGACGAGGCGACCCTGGCGCACGAGCTCTCGCACCAGTGGTTCGGCGACTCGGTGACGCTGACGGTCTGGCCGGACATCTGGCTGCACGAGGGCTTCGCCACCTGGTCCGAGTGGATCTGGAGCGAGCACGAAGGAGGCCGGTCGGCGCACCGCTTCTTCCAGCTCTACTACGCCACGCCGGCGGACGACACCGAGTTCTGGACGCCGCCGCCTGGCGACCCGGGGGCACCCGAGCTTCTCTTCGACGGCACGAACTACGTGCGCGGGGCGATGACGCTCCAGGCGCTCCGCGAGAAGGTCGGAGACTTCACGTTCTTCCAGATCATGCAGGCCTGGGCGGCCCGCAACCAGTACGGAAACGTCCGCACCGCGGACTTCATCGCGCTGTCGGAGCAGAAGAGCGGGATGAACCTGCACCGCTTCTTCGACGTCTGGCTCTACGAGCCGGAGAAGCCAATGTCGTGGTGACCATGACGAGCCCGCGAGGGCGACGTCTCCCGCCTGCTGCGCGCAGCTCCCCTTAGCCGCCGAGGCGCCGCCAGAACGACGGTTTCGGCGCCTCGGCCGGCTCCTCGCCGATCGCGCGGGCGGCGGCGAGGAAGTCCTCCGAGCGAAGCATCATCAGCTCGTCGCGCTCGAGGTCTTCGAGCTCAGCGCCCGCGACCTGCGCGAGCCGGAGCGCCTGTGCGTTCAGCGCCTGCTCGAAGAGCGTCCGGGCGAAGCGCGCGTTCCCGAAGCCCTCGCTGCGTTCGGGCGCCGCGAGGATCTGGCGCACCGTCTCGAGCGCGCCCTCGCCGAAGCGGTACTCGTTCTCCGCGAGGAACTTCGCCGTGATCGCGAGCAGCTCGTCGGTCGAGTAGTCCGGGAACGTGATCTCGCGGGAGAAGCGCGAGCGGAGACCCGGGTTCGAATCGAGGAAGCGGTTCATCAGCCGCGGGTAGCCGGCAACGATCACGACGAGCCGGTGGCGGTAGTCCTCCATCCGCTTGAGCAGCGTCTCGATCGCCTCGGCGCCGAAGTCGAGGCGCTCCTCGGGCGCGGCGAGCGAGTACGCCTCGTCGATGAAGAGCACGCCGTCGAGCGCGCGGCGCACGGCCCGCTCGGTCTTGATCGCGGTCAGCCCGACGTACTGGCCGACGAGACCGGGGCGGTCGACCTCGACGAGGTGGCCGCGGCGAAGGAGCCCCATCGAGTGGTACATCTCGGCGAGGAGGCGCGCAACCGTCGTCTTGCCCGTGCCCGGGTTGCCGAGGAAGACGAGGTGCTGCGAGGTCGCGACCTCCGGGAGCCCGTGCTCCGCGCGCCGGCCTTGCACCTGGAGGAACGCGACGAGCGCGCGGACCTGCTCCTTCACGGTCTCGAGGCCGACGAGGGCGTCGAGCTCGGCCTGGAGCTCCTCCATGCTCCGCGGCGGCGGGGGCTTGCGCAGGAGGTCGAGCTGGTCGGCGATCCAGTCCGAGCCGCCGTCGCTGCCGCCGACCCGTAGGCGCTCGGTCAGCACTCGCAGGCCGTGCTGGAGATCGTCGAGCGGCTTCCGCGCCATACGGCCTGCAACCTACCCCGCAGACGGGGTTAGGCAGCGGTTTCGCCGGCTGCGGGCTCGGCGAGCTGGGCGTCGAGCGCCCGCTTGAGCTCGTCGATCGCAGACTCGACAGCGTTCTTTCGACGACCGAGCCGGCGAGCCACCTGCTCCAGAGCACGCATCGCCACGGGCGCGGCACGCTCCACCGTGCGCCGCCCGGCGGCAGTCGACCTGATCAGGTAGGAGCGGCCGTCGCTCGGATTCCTGGTCCGGCGGATGTGCCCGAGTGCGAGCAGCTCCTGCAAGCGGTCGGACAACGTCGTCGGCGCGACGCCCAGCTCCTCGGCGAGCGCCGTCGGCGTGATCGGCTCCCGGATGCAGATCATCGACAGGAGTGCGTAGTGGGGAGTCCACACGCCGGCGGCCTTCAGCTCGCGCGTGACGAGCTGGTCGACGCGCTGGGCGGCGGTCCAGCTCTCGAGAAAGACGTTCGTTCTATACGGCATCGGAAGTGCTCCGGATTCGGACTATTGTACTACGGATCCGTGCTATCTTGAACACCATGCGGCGGTGGATCGTCCTTGGCTTGGTGGTCTCGATGGCCGTGCCGTTGGCCACGACGACCGCAGCGGCGCCCGGGAAGCGCAAGCTGCGCCCGGTCCGGATCGTCCAGCCCGGCGCGCTCGCGCTCGACTCGAGGGGCGGCCTGCTCGTCGCCGACAGACGGTTGAACCGCGTCGTCCGCGTCAATCTCCGATCGGGTAAGCGTCGCGTCGTCGTCACCGGCCTCCGGGACATCGTCGCGCTCGCGTACGACGACCTCGGACAGCTCTACGTCGGGGCGGGCAACCGCATCTACCGGATCGACGGCGGCAGGAAGACGGTCGTCGTCGGCAACGGGCAGCGCGGGCACACCGGAGACGACGGGCCTGCGACGGCGGCTTCGATCGCGGGGCTCGGTGGCTTCGAGGTCGACCACGACAAGAGCATCGTCATCGCCGAGTACGACAACTGGGTTCGCTTCGTCGACCCGAAGGGAATCGTCAGCACCCTGGCCGGCACCGGAGAGGAGGGGTACGCCGGCGACGGCGGCCCGGCCCGTGCGGCTGCCCTCTCGCACCCGCACGACCTCGCGCTCAGGATCGACCGCGAGGTGATCGTGGCGGACTCGCACAACGGCGTCCTGCGTCGGATCGATCCCGCTGGGACGATCTCGACCTTCTCGGTCGGGTACCTCGCTCCGGTGGCGGTCAAGGGTGGTCCGGGCGAATCGATCTACGTCGCCGACGTCGGAGCGAACGCCGTGCTTCGCGTACCGCGTGGAGGCGGCCTTCCCAAGCGCGTCGGCCGCGCGAACGGCCCGGCGAACCTCGCCGTCGACGCGCACCGCAACGTGTACGTGTCCGAGGTCGTGGGGGCCCGGCGAGTCCTGCGCATCGCTCCGTCCGGCCGGGTCCGCGTGCTCGTGCGCTGAGAAGAGGAGCCCCGGCGCTTACGGCCTAAGCGCCGAGGCTCCGATGACCGCACAAACCGGTCACGCCGCTGATCGGCAGAGCCGCGGGTTCGCTTTAGTCAGATCAGGAGCCCGGTCACGTACATGACCGCGATCCCGGCGAGGTAGCCGCCCAGGACGTGGCTCGACGAGAGCCCGCCGGGCGCCTTGCGCGCGACGTAGCGGCCGACCTCGACGACGACCTCCAGCGCGGCACCGGCAGCGCCTGCGAAGAAGAGCACGCCCAGGACATCGCTCGTCACGAAGCCGCCGAGCCAGGCGCCCGGGACCGCGGGCGCGCCGGCGATCAGCGCGAGCACCGCCAGCCTGCGGATCGAGACCGTGCCCCGCTCGGCGATCGGGGCGGCAATGCCGAGGCCCTCGGTCACGTTGTGCACCATGAAGCCGACGACGAAGAACGTCCCGAGGGCGAGCTCGCCGATCGCGAACGACGTGCCGATCGCGAGGCCCTCGCCGAGGTTGTGCAGGCCGATGCCGACAGCGACGAGGGTCGCCAGCGCGAGCCCGCCCGCAGCGCCCTCGCCGGGCGCGAGCCGCCGCGAGAGGAACGTGAGCAGGAGGTAGGTCGAGACGACGCCGAGCAGCACGACGCCGAGGCCGCCGACCCCGCTCGGCAGGCCCGCCTGCAGCTCGAACGCCTCCGCCAGCGCCTCGAGCGCGAGGAACGTGAGCAGCCCGGCGGTGAGCGCCATGAAGGCGGCCAGCCAGTCCGGGCTCGCCCGGCGGAGCGACGGGAGCCAGGCGAGGCCGAGTGTGATCGGGAGCACTCCCACCAGGAGGCCGATCAGCGCGTAGCCGAGGAAGCCGCGCGCCGAGGCCTGCGGCGTCTCGAACGCGGCCGGGACGTCCTCCGTCGTCTGGACTCCGGTCGAGCTGGTGACACCGACGCTCAGCGGCTCGCCGTCGACCCAGTCGTACGGGACGACGAGCGTCGCCGAGCGCAGCCGCCCGAGCGTGCGATCGCCGTCGACCCGGAACGGGACGATCGCATCGTCGACCGTCACCGATGCGACCGTGACCGACTCGCGCTGCGGGTTCGTCACCCTGACCTTGATCTCGCCGGGACGGAACTCGACCCGGCGTACGTCGAGCTCGTCGCGCGGCGGCGCGCTCTGGCCGACGAGCTCGAGCAGCGAGCCTCCCGTCGAGACGAAGAGCGCGACCGCCCCGACGAGCGCGGCGATCGGCAGCAGCGCCCAGAGCCGCCAGCGTGCGCCGCCGAGCTTGCCCGCGACCGACCCGCTTTCCATCAGTCGCTCACGTCGAAGTAGCCCATCCAGCCGAGCTCGGCGAACTCGCTCTGATGCGCGTGGAACATGAACACCCCCGCGTTGTGGAACTCGAGCTCGATGATCCCGCGCTCGCCCTGGCAGAGCATCACGGTGTCCGTGTACTCGAAGTGGTCGGTCGAGCCGGTCGGGTAGTAGCGGAAGAACTCGCCGTGCAGGTGCAGCGAGTTGATCAGGTCGAACTCGGTTAGGTTGGCGACGTAGATCCGGACGAGCTCGCCTCTCTGCACGCGGATCGGGTACTTCGCGTAGTAGAAGGCGCGGCCGTTGACGGTGTAGAAGTTGTTCTCCCCGTCGCCGTCCGTGTCGTAGCCGTTCATGACCATCACGAGCTCGTGGGCGGGCGGCCGCGGCTCCTTCGGGTCGATGATGAACGCGCCGTAGAGGCCCTTGTGGATGTGCTTCTTGAGCGGCGTCGCGTGGCAGTGGTAGAGCTGCATGCCGTACGGGCGTGCGCGGAACTCGTACCTGAATGTGTCGCCCGGGAGGACGGTCTCGAAGACGCCGTCCATGGCGCTCGGGTGGATCCCGTGGAAGTGGATCGTGTGCGGGTGCGAGCCCTGGTTCGAGAAGTTGACGCGCAGCAGGTCGTCCTCGGTGGCGCGGATGATCGGGCCCGGGATCGTGCCGTTGTACGTCCACGCGTCGAAGAAGATGCCTTGCGCGACCTCGAGCCTTTTGTCGACCGCGATCAGGTCGTACTCGCGGATCCGTCCAGGCTCGTGGGGGAGGGCCGGCGGCGGGATCAGCGCGGCGTCCTGTGCGCGCGGTCCGCCGGGCGCGGGTGCTTCGGGGCCGATCATGGCCGCGTGGCCGAGCCTCGGGCGCTCGTGGCCGAGATGCGTCGCCGAGCTCTCTCCGTGCGCGGTGCCGGGCCAGGCGAGCTTCGCCAGCGGCGCCGCGGCGACCAGGGGGATCGAGCCGGCCAGAACCTGCTTCCGCGTCAGATTTTTAGCCACGTCGAACTTCTAAGTTAGAGTATAAGTCATGTTTCGCGATCTGACAGACGCGATGCAGGACTACCTGAAGGAGATCTACAAGCTCCGGCTCGAAGGCAAGCGTGCGACGACGTCGGCGATCGCGGAGCGCATGGGCGTGCGCCCGCCCTCCGTGACCGCGATGCTGAAACGCCTCTCTGCGCTCGGGCTCGCCGAGCACGCGCCGTATCGCCGGGTCGAGCTGACACCGGCCGGGGAGCGGGTCGCCCTCGAGGTGATCCGGCATCACCGTCTCCTCGAGCAGTACCTGGCACAGGCGCTCGGGCTCAGCCTCGACGAGGTGCACTCCGAGGCTGACCGGCTCGAGCACGCGCTGTCCGAGGAGCTCGAGGCGCGGATCGACCGCTCGCTCGGCTACCCGACGCACGACCCGCACGGCGATCCGATTCCCGATGCGAAGCTCCGTCTCGACCGCAAGCGGCTGCGCACGCTCGCGAGCCTCGAGCCCGGTGACGAGGCCACGATCGAACGCGTCCCGGACGGCGACGACGAGCTGCTGCGCTACTTGACCAAGCTGGCGCTGGTGCCGGGCAAGAAGGTGAAGCTCCGCTCCGCGGAGCCGTTCGGCGGGCCGCTCACGGTGCGCGTCGGGAAGGCGGAGCACGCCATCTCGCGCGAGCTGGCCGGCGGCATCGGCGTGACGTGACCCGGGAGGGTCGTCCGGCGCCAGCCCCCGCGGGCCGCGTCGTCCGCGTCGAGGACGCGCTTCCCGGAGAGGCCCGCGTCCTGGAGGCGGCCGAGCGCTCGCTCACGGGGCGGCGGCGCGGGGTGGCGGCGCTGACGCCGTTCCTGGGGCCGGCGTTCATCGCAGCGGTGGCCTACGTCGACCCGGGTAACTTCGCGACCAACATCGCGGCGGGGGCGAAATTCGGCTACGCGCTCCTGTGGGTCGTGCTCGTCGCGAACCTGATGGCGATGATCGTCCAGTCGTTGTCCGCCAAGCTCGGGATCGCGACCGGCAAGAACCTGGCCGAGGTCTGCCGGGACCGCTTCTCGCCGCGGCTGACGTTTTTCCTCTGGATCCAGGCGGAAGCCGTGGCGATGGCGACGGACCTCGCCGAGTTCACGGGCGCCGCGCTCGGCCTCGCGATCCTCTTCTCGTTGCCGCTCTTCCTGGCGGGGCTGATCACTGCGGCCGTCGCGTTCGGAGTGCTTGCCCTGCAGGAACGCGGCTGGAGACGCGGGGAGGCGGTGATCACGGCGCTCGTGGGAGCGATCGTCGGCGGGTTCGCGATCGAGGTCCTCCTCTCGCCGGTCTCCGGGTCGGGCGTCGCCCGCGGGGTGCTCGTGCCGACGCTTCCGAGCTCGGAGGCGACGCTCCTGGCCGTGGGGATCGTCGGCGCGACGGTCATGCCGCACGTGATCTACCTCCACTCGGCGCTGACGCAGAGGCGAATCGTCGGGGTCGACGAGGAGGCGCGCCGCCGGATCTTCCGCTTCGAGCTGATCGACGTCGTGATCGCGATGGGCATCGCCGGCGCGATCAACATGGCGATGCTGGCGACATCCGCCGCCGTCTTCCACACGAGCGGGCTGCAGGATGTCGGCGACGACCTGATGGTTGTTGCGGACCAGCTCGGGGCGCACCTGCACGCGCACGCGGGCACGATCTTCGGCATCGCGCTGCTCGCGTCGGGGATCTCTTCGTCCTCGGTGGGGACGATGGCCGGGCAGGTGGTCATGCAGGGGTTCATCCGGCGGCGGATCCCGATCTTCGTCCGGCGGGCGGTGACGATGCTCCCGGCGCTGACCCTGCTCGCGATCGGGGCGAGCCCTTCGCGCGCGCTCGTCCTCAGCCAGGTGTTCCTGTCGTTCGGGATCCCGTTCGCGCTCGTGCCGCTCGTGCTCTTCACGCGAGACCGGGGGCTGATGGGCGGTCTCGTCAATCGGCGCGTGACGACCGTGGCCGCGAGCGTCGTTGCAACGGTGATCGTCTGCCTGAACGTCTACTTGCTCGAACAGACGTTCTTCGGCTGACGGGACCTAAACCACTTGGCCTCTCGTGCCGATGAGAGCTTTCGTGACTTCTGACAGGCGCATCCAAAGCCGCATGCTCCTGGCCGTGCTCGTGCTCGCCGGAACAGTGGCGGCCGTCGCCGGCGGATCGGCCAATGCCGGCTCCCAGGCGGCGAACGGACGGATCGCGTACGTCAGCGACGCCGCGTGCCGGTTCGATCCGACGCTGAAGAACGAGGACATCTTCTCGATGGCCCCCGACGGGTCGGGCAAGGCGGATCTCACCAGGAGCGCGAACCCCGACGGCAGCCCCGCCTGGTCGGCTGACGGGACGAGGATCGCGTTCACGCGGCCCGGCAAGGCCAACAACGACGACGTCTTCGTCATGGGCTCGAACGGAAAGGCCCAGCGCAACGTGACCAAGACGTCGCCCGACGACGCGAATCCCGACTGGACTCCGGACGGGTCGAAGATCACGTACGACGTCAGCGGGACGCAGGTCTTCGAGGCCAATCCGGACGGGACCGGCATGACGCGGCTCGTCCCGGGAGGCTACGAGGCCGCCTGGTCGTCGACCGGCAAGATCGCCTACACGGGCACGGTCGAGCCGTCCAACGCGGAGATCTTCGTCGCGAATGCCGACGGCAGCGGCGCGCACAACGTGACGAACGCGCCCGGCTACGACGACGACTCGGCCGTGTGGTCGCCGGACGGGACCAAGATCGCGTTCGTGCGCTTCTACGGCGGCGCCGGCGAGATCTTCGTGATGAACTCCGACGGCAGCGCGCAGATGGACCTGACGAACGATCCCGCGAACGACGGCGACCCCACCTGGTCGCCCGACGGCTCGAAGATCGCGTTCACGACGAACCGCGGGCCGACGGGAGACAGCGAGATCTACGTCATGAACGCCGACGGGAGCAATCCGGTCGACCTCACGAACAGCCCTGCGAACGAGTCCGACCCCGACTGGCAGCCCGTTCCGGGCACGCCGCCGGCCGTCCCGGGCCCCGATCGCCTCTGCAAGGTGCCGAATCTGCTCGGGCAGAAGCTCGGCCAGGCGCGCACGAAGGCCCGCAAGGCGGGGTGCGTCTCCGGGACCGTCAAGTACTCGCGGTCGAAGCGCCCGCGCGGCCGCGTCGTTCGGCAGACGCCCCGCAAGGGCCTGCGCCTCTGCTTCGGCGTCCGCGTGAACGTCGTCATCAGTCGCGGCCTTCGCTAAGCACCTCACGGCCCTTCGCCCAACAGGGTGAGCCTCTCGCGGCGCCCTAGGAAGTTCGCCCCGGCGGTGCCAGAATTGCCCGCAGTCGAGTGATGCGGTCATCGCGCTGGGGACGCTTTACGGTTGCAGCCGGTCTTGTCGGGGTGCTCCTCGTCGGCTTCGGCCAAGCACGCGAAGCTCACGCCCATGGGTCTACGCTGACGACCACGGTCGACGGGTTCCGACCTCTCCACGAGCCCTGGGCGATCGGCACCCGCTCGCCTGTCGTCCAGCGGTACGAACATCCCGAACCGCGGAGAGGTGTCGGCGGAAGCGGCGGCGAGATCTATGCGATGAACGCCGACGGCTCCAACCCCGTGAACCTGACCAACGACCCGGCCGACGACTCCGCGCCGGCCTGGTCGCCGGATGGGACGAAGATCGCCTTCACGCGCTACGAGGGTGGAGTGGCGCGCGAGATCTACGTCATGAACGCCGACGGCAGCGACCAGGTGAACCTCACGAACGATCCGGAGGACGACTCGTCACCGACCTGGTCCCCGGACGGAACGAAGATCGCCTTCTCTCGCTTTGGCGCGTTGGGCTACGGCTACGAGATCTACGTCATGAACGCCGACGGGAGCAACCAGGTGAACCTCACGAACAGCTCCCTAGACGAATCCGATCCTGCCTGGTCGCCCGATGGGACCAAGATCGCGTACACGGGCGCCTTGAACGACGTCGAGATCTACGTGATGGATGCAGACGGCGCGAACCAGACGGATGTGACGAACGATCCCGATTCGTTCGACTACAAACCGACCTGGTCTCCGGACAGTGCGCGAATCGCCTATACGCGATCGGCCGGCTCTGGTCGGTCGGATGTCTTCGCCATGAACGCCGACGGGTCGAACAAGGTGAACCTCACGGATCATCCACTCGACGACTGGGCTCCCGCCTGGGCGCCGAGTGGATCCAAGATCGCGTTCACCCGCCTGCCCGAGTTCGGGCTGGGAGAGATCTACGCGATGAACGCCGACGGCACCCAACAGGTGAACCTGACGAACGATCCCGCGGGCGAGTACCAGCCTGCCTGGTCGCCGGACAGCGGGCGCATCGCCTACGCGCGCTATGAGCCTGATGACTCCCAGGATTACGACATCGTCTCGATCAACGCCGATGGGAGCGGTGCTGTGGCACTCACGGACAATCTGGGCCAGGACACGAGCCCGACCTGGTCACCGGATGGGAGCAAGCTCGCGTTCGTACTGTCCGGCAACTACGGCGCGCAGATCTACTCGATGAACCCCGACGGGAGCGGGCAGGTGAACATCACGAACGAGCTAGAGGCCGGCCACGTCGACCCGACGTGGTCGCCCGACGGTTCCCGTATTGCGTTCAGTCGCTACGACGAGGCGCACGACCTCACTAGTGACATCTGGGCGATGAACACGGACGGAACCGGCCTGGTCGATCTCACGAACACGGAGTATGAGGCGGACTTCCTGCCGTCCTGGTCTCCAGACGGCACGAAGATCGCGTTCAGTCGCTTGACGGTGAGCGACGAGGAGATCTTCGTCATGGACGCAGACGGGAGCAATCAGGTGAACGTGACCAACTACCCCGCGGGGGCCGACCTTGCGCCGTCCTGGTCCCCCGACGGCAACCGCATCACGTTCACCCGGTACGAGGGAGGCGCTCCCGGCGACATCTACGTCATGAACGCCGACGGAAGCGGGCAGACGAACCTCACGAACAACTCCACGTGGAACGACTTTCTCTCGGCGTGGTCGCCGGACGGGTCGAGGATCGCGTTCAGCAGGTACGGCCCGCTCAACGGCGTCCCTGGGGCGGAGATCTACGTCATGAACGCAGACGGGAGCGACCCGACGAACGTGACGAACGACCCGGCCGACGACTACTCACCCACATGGTCGGCTGACAGCACGCGGATCGCCTTCGCGAGTAACCGCGGCGCCGAGCCTCCTCCTCCTCCTCCTCCTCCACCACCACCACCACCACCTCCACCTCCGCCTCCGCCGCCTCCACCTCCTCCGCCACCGCCACCCCGCCACCGCCACCGCCACCGCCACCGCCACCGCCACCGCCACCGCCACCACCGCCGCCAGTGCGGTGCGTCGTCCCAAGAGTGATCGGGCTTGCGATCGGGCGCGCACGGGGACGGATTCGCGCGCGGCACTGCTCGGTCGGTCGTATCCGTCGCACCAGGTCGAGGCACGTCGGCCGTGTGATTCGCCAGAGCCCGAGGCCGGGCTCGGTTCGGCCGCACAACTCCCTGGTCCGGCTCGTCGTCGGCCGCCGCTAGCGCGCGTAGCATTCCTCCTGTGCGCAGGACGCTCTGTTCGGTCGCATTCGTCCTGCCGCTCCTCGTAGGAGGCGGGGCCGGCGCCCAGGTCAGCCCGGGGTGGCTCGCGTACGGCAACGACGCCGTTCGCAGCTCTTACACGGACACGTCGCTGTCGCCGCCGTCGGTACGGCCAGCCTGGTTCACGCCGATCTCGGGGCGGGTCAGCGCCCAGGCGCTCGTGGCGCAGGACGTGCCCGGGCCGGGACAGCGGACGGTTTACGTCGCGACGTCGAAGGGCGTCCTCTACGCCCTCGCGGAGAACGGCTATGTGCGCTGGCGGGTGGAGCTCGGGCAGCTCGAGCGCGTCTGCCAGCAGATCGACGGGTACGGCGTGACCGGCACACCGGCGATCGATCTGGCCACGCACGCGATCTACGTCGCCGACGCGTTCGGCCGCATCCACGCGCTCGACCTCGCGACGGGAGCCGAGCGACCCGGGTGGCCGGTCACGGTCTACGCCGACTTCCGGCGCGAGCTCGTCTGGGGGGCGCTGACGGCCGTTGACGGCTCGCTCTACTTCGGGACGGGCTCGTACTGCGATCGCAAGATGGTGGCCAAGGTCTTCCGCGTCGACATCGCGACCGGGGGCGTCTCGCAGTGGGAGGTCGTGCCGAAGCGACTCGGCGGCGGGGGAGGAGTCTGGGGCTGGGGCGGGCTCGCCTACAGCGCGACGCGCGACTCCCTGTACGCGGTCACCGGGAACGCGTTCGAGGGCGGCACGAACCGGGGGAAGCGTTTCCGCGAGTACGCAGGCTACGGCGAGCGGATGGTGGAGCTCGGCCCGGACCTGCGCGTGCGGGGCTCGAGCCACCCGCGTGACATCCACCAGGTGAACGATCTCGACTTCGTCGGCTCGCCGGTGCTCTTCCGGCACGGCTCGTGCGGCGAGCTCGCCGCCGCGCTGAACAAGAACGGCTCGCTGTACCTGTGGCGCACGCGGCGCCTGGGCGCGGGCCCCGTCTCGTCGCTCCGGCTATCCAACCCGACCCTCGCCGCCCCGCTTCTCTCGCAGGCGGCCTACTCGCCGCGAACCCGAGCGCTGTACGTCGCGACGCCCAGCCGGCTCGTCCGCGTGAACGTCAACGGCAACTGCCGCGCCCGGATCGGCTGGAGCCGGAAGGTCGGGAGCGGGCTCTTCAACGGGTCGCCGACGATCGCGGGGGACACCGTCTGGCTCGTCGAGAACGCGAACGCGGGCTCGGCCCTCGTCGCGTTCCGGGCGACGACGGGCGCGCCGCGCTACCGGGCGCGGCTCGCCGGACCGGGGTACGTGGCGCCGACGGTGGCCGGCGACCGGATCTACGTCCCGCTGTACACGGGCGGCATGCAGGGCTTCGCGCTCGGGGCGGCGTTCGGCCGGCAGTCGGGCGGCAGCGGGAGCGGCCTGACCGAGTACCGCAGCTTCGCGGACGGGATGCACGGTTGGGCGAGCCGTGAGGACGGCGTCTACGCGACCGACGACGGCGGCGCGACGTGGCAGCTCGTGTACCCGCGGAGCGCCGTGCGCGTTGCGCTGGTCTCGCCCTCGAGTGGGATGATCGCCGTCGGGGATCGGATCTCGAACTGCGGCTGCCGCCAGGCCCGGCTCTGGACGGCGAACGGCGGGGCGACGTGGTCCTGGACGCAGCAGGCCGTCGGCTCCGGCTTTGCGGCCGCGGCCGGGACGCTCTGGTGGTGGCGCGGAGCCAGTCTCTACCGCGCAGCTGCCTGGCCGCCGGGCCCCGGCGGCTTGAAAGGGGTCAGGGTCGCCCACGGCTCCGGCGTGATCGTCGAGGTCGAGCCGGTGCCGGGCGGCGCTGCCGCTCTCGTCACGCACCGCGTTGGCGGATTCGGCTTCGACCGGGCGCCCTTGCTCCGCCTCGCGCAGAACGGAACGGTTCGCAATCAGGTTCTGCCGCGTGTCGGCGGTGACGTCCTCGTGCGCTCGTTCGAGGTGAGCTGGCCCCAGATCGCGATCCACGGCGTCGACGTGACCGCCTTCACGCGGCGGGAAGAGGGGTCGATTCTCTGGCTCTCGCACGACGGCGGCGTGACCTGGACGGTGACCAGGAGGTAGGAAGCGAGACGACCGGGTACCACCCGTTCCCCCGAGAGCGTTGAGACTTTCGTTAGGATCCCGCGACCATGTGGCAGGCCTACGTGAGGTTCAAGTCTGGCTCGACGACTCGCGCTGACGTCGCGGAGAACGAGGACGACGCGCGCAAGGCGCTCGAGGATGCCATGAACCAGCTCAAGTCAAACGGGATCGGCACGGTCGGCCCGAGCCTTGTCGTCGTCAAGGACGACCTCGAGTTCATCAAGCTCGAGCAGAAGCAGCAAGACCGCTGAGGCTCTAAGCCGCCTCGGAGATCACGACGATCGGCCGCCGGAGCCCGGCTTGGCCGGGCGGGAGGCTCACTGCGCTCGCGGGCAGTTCGACCAGCTTGGGCGGCTCCTGAACCGGGCGAACTCCGACTGTGCTCGCAAGGAGGGGGCACACGGGGGAACCAGGGGTTTCCCCGTCGCAGACCATGTGGCAGGCCTACGTGAGGTTCAAGTCCGGCTCGACGACTCGCGCTGACGTCGCGGAGAACGAGGACGACGCGCGCAAGGCGCTCGAGGACGCCATGAACCAGCTCAAGTCAAACGGGATCGGCACGGTCGGCCCGAGCCTCGTCGTCGTCAAGGACGACCTCGAGTTCATCAAGCTCGAGCAGAAGCAGCAAGACCGCTGAGGCTCTAAGCCGCCTCGGAGATCACGACGATCGGCCGCCGGAGCCCGGCTTGGCCGGGCGGGAGGCTCACTGCGCTCGCCGGCATTCCGACCAGCTCGGGCGGCTCCTGAACCGGGCGAACTCCAACTCCGCTCGCAAGGAGGGGGCACACGGGGGAACCAGGGGTATCCCCGTGGCGAGACCGCTAGACGGGTCGAAGACAGAAAGAGAAAAGGCCCCCGAGTCTCAGGGGCCTTTCCTTGTCAGAACGATCAGGCTCTGCGTCAGTTCATGTCGTTGTCGACGAGCGTTGGCCCGGTCAGGTCGACGGCGATCGTCTTGAAGATCTGGGTCAGATCGCCGGGGTTCGGCTGGCTGAAGAACTTCGACGGATCGCTTGCGATCTTCTGAACCATCGAGACGGCGGTGATGGAGGGCACCTCGGCGCACCGGAACTGGAAGCCGTTCTTCTTGTTGCAGGTCTTTCCGTCGGAACCCGTCCCTGAGGATTTCCAGCCCCAGCACGAGACGCCCTCTGCGTCGTAGGCGATGCCGTAGACCCACGTGCCGGCCGCAGTCGCGGCCTGTCCCGACGCAGTTGCCTGATGGCACGGCTGCGAGCGGTACGGCGAGGTGTTGTTCTCGCAGGTCTGGTCGCCGTTGGCGTCGGTGCACGGCCCGTAGTTCGCCTCGCCGTCCGTGAGGAAGATGATCGCGTCCTGGACGGCGGGATCGTGGTTTGCGGCCAGCACCTGCTGTGCCTTGTCGATCCCGGGTGCCGTAGCCGTCGTTCCCGCGGCCTTGAGGCAGTTGACGGTCGACACGAGCGACGAGCTCGTGTTCAGGGTCCCGTCCGCCTTCTTGTAGTCGTTCGAGAGTGGAACCGCCAGGTACCCGTTCGGGTAGGCGTCGTAGTCGGTCGTGGGCGCGTCGACGTTGTGCGGATTGAACGTGCACGGGTTTCCGTTACCCGGCGGATAGACGATCAGCCCGACCTTGTTGTACGCGGGGTCCATCCCCGTGAGAAACGCCTTGATCCCGTTCCTCACGCACAGCGCCTTGTCGCCTCCGGCGCTACACGACTGAGTCATCGAGCCCGTGCGGTCGAAGATGACCATGATGTGGGTGGGCTTGGGGACGCCGAAGCCCATGGCCGCGGTCGCCTTGGCACTGATGCTGAAATGGTCGATGCCGAGGACCTTGGCGAAGATCGTCGGAACCTTGGTGGAGGTTTCAGTCACGACGATGGCGTTCGCACTCGTGCAGGGCCCCAGGGAGTTGATGCACTTCGTCGTCACGTTCGTGGCGACGCCGGGAATGTTGTTGTGAGCGTTCTTGCCCGTGCTGCTGCCGCCGTAGTTCTTAGCGGCCGACGTGGCATTCGCGACATTCGGAAGCTCCTGAGCGCCTGCCAGGGCGGCGGCGTCGGCCGAGGACTGGAGCGAGCGATGCGCGTAGTACGCGTAGCCGACGTCGACCACCATGGCGGCAATGCCGAGCAGAACGACGACGACGAAAATGAGAGCAAGAACGAGGACCTGACCCCGCTCTCGTGGGCGGGCAGTTGCGATGTTTGACGGTCGAGCACTCAAATTGTTCAGGCCTCCTGAATCCAGCGAGGGCCACCCCCGCAAATCGGCAGTGGCTTCGTTATCGGTTTCTCGGAGCCTCCGCTTGCCGCTAGGACGAGTGATTGGCTCGCTGGTCGAATTCTGGGCAGACAAGGCCCGGCAGCTATCCCCCTCCAGGGGGCTTTCTCTTGCCTCGTCCGAGGGATTCGCCGAGCTCTGTCAGCAGGCGATTCCCTAGAGGGGCACACGGGGGAACCCCTGGTTCCCCCGTGAGAGCGGGTGAGACAGCCGCGCTACTGCACGCCGTTGTCGATCAGAGCCGAGGATCCGTGTGCGATATCGGCGGCGATCTGCGTGAAGATCCCCTTCAGCTGGCCCGGGTTCGGCTGGTTGTAGAAGGTATCCGGCCGGGTAGCGATCTGGGAGATGGCCGAGTAGGCGGTGATCAAGGGCTTCTCGTCTTTCCCGTTGTAGTCGGTGCAGACGTTCGCGCCGCCGTTCAGCGCGTCGAGGTCGTAGCCGATCGAATAGATCAGCGTGCCCTTGTTCTTGATCGTTGCGGCCGACCAGACGCCCTGGTGACACGGCTGCATGCGGTACGGAGACGACGTCGGGTAATACGTCGGTCCGATGTTCGCCGCACCGTCGGAGAGGAACACGATGATGTCCGGCGCGCTCGGCCGGCCGTGCAAGTCGAGCTCAGCCTGGGCCGCCTCGAGCGCGTTGGCGTACGCAGTCCGGTCGGCCGCCTGGACGCAGTTGATCGTCTTGATGAGGTCGGAATTCGCGTTCAGCTGCCCGTTCAGCTTGAAGTCGCTCGACAGCGGAACGATCGTGTACGGCGAGCTCTTCGAGTTGTAGTTCGCGGCAGTCGGCTTGGCGCACTTGTTCGCCATGCTCGACGCCGGCGGAAGAACGGCCAGCCCAACGTGCTGCTGCGCCGAGTCCATGTAGCCGAGGAACGTCTTAATACCGTTCTTCGCGTTCATGAGATCGGTACAGGCAGGATCCCCGTTGCCGTTGTGGTCCTCACACATCGATCCGGTGCGGTCGAGCACGAGCATGATGTCCGTGGGCTGGACGCCGCACGGCGAACACGCGGTCGCCGTCACCTTGATGTTGAAGTGGTCGATCCCGAGCAGCTTGGCGAAGATCGTCGGGACCTTGGCGGCGTTCTCCGTCACGACGAGCGCGTTGTACGGCTCGCATCCGGGAACCGACGCAATGCACTTGGTGGCGACGGTCGTCATCACGCCCGGAATGTTGTTGTGCGCGTTCTTCCCGCCGCTCTGACCGCCGTAGCTCAGGGCGACGGATTTGGCCATGTTCGCGTCGGGCAGCTCCTGCGCACCGGCCAGAGCCGCGGCGTCCGTGGAGGCCTGCAGCGATCGATGAGCGTAGTAGGCATACCCGACGTCGACGACCAGCGCGGCCAGGCCGAGCAGAACGACGACGATGAAGACGAGGGCGAGAACGAGCACCTGACCTCGCTCCCGGGGGCGGGCGTTTGCCCTGTGCGACGGTGGGGAAATCATCTTGCGGGCCTCCTCGATCCGGCGAGGGCCGCCCCGCCAACTCTGTTGTTGGCTCACTTATCGGCCTTTCGGAGCCTCCGCTCACCGCTGGGACGAGTGATTGCTCCGTTTGTCGCATTGTGGGCGGAGGGAAGTTCAGCGCTATCCCTCTCCTCAGGGGATTCCTTGCCTCTACCGAGGGATTCGAAGAGCTGGAAGCGTGCAGAGGTCGCTACGCGACTTCAGCGTCGTCGCGGCCGAGCTGCTTGTTCCACCACTCGGACTCGCGGCGCTGGAGAGCACCCTGTGCTTGCGCGACGTAGGTTGCGAGCTGGTCCTCCTTCGCGCCGAGCTTCTCCTCGAGCAAGGCAACCGCCTGCTCGCGCTTCTCGAGCTTGTCGAGCAGGATCTCGAACTCGGCCTCGTTCCGGGCCTCGCGTCGTTCGAGCTCCTCCTCGCGGTCGTCGAGCTCCCGGGTGCGCTCCCGGAAGCTTGCCTCGGTCTCCGACATCTTCCGCTCACGCTTGTCGTAACGCGCGCGTGCCGTCTCGGACTGCTCGAACTCTTTCTCGAGCTTGGCCTCGCGCTCGGCGACCTCCTGCTCGCGGGCCTCGAGCTCCTGCTCCCGCTCGGCCAGGTCGTCCGCCGGTTCGCGGTGGAGCTCTCTGTCGGCGAGATCCGACTCACGCCGGTTGAGCTCGGCCGCCCGGGCGGTCAACTCGTGCTCGCGGCTGTCGAGACCGTTCTCCCGCCCGTTCAGCTCTTCGATTCGCGTTTCGAGATCACGCCCGTCGGCGCCCGACGACGCGAGCTGCTGCTCGAGCTGGTCGGCCTCGGCGCGCACACGCTCCTGCCGGTCGTGAACCTCGGCCTCGCGGCGCCTGAGCGCGGCGTCTTCGGCGGCTGTCCTGGCGCTTTCCTTGGCCAGGCGCTGCTCGCCCTCCGTGAGGCGTGTTTCCCTGCCCGCGAGATCCTTCTCGCGGCGCTTGAGCTGGTGCTCACGTGCCTTGCACTTGCCCTCGCGCGACGACAGGTCGTGCTCGGCCTTCTGAACCTTCTCCTCGCGGGACTCGAGCGAGGACATGCGCTGTGCGAGCTCTGAGGAGCTCCGGCCCGCGGTTCGCTCGGCCTCCGTCAGCTCGGCGTCGCGTGCTTGGAGCTCCTCCTGGAGCTCGGCGGCAGCAGACTGCGCTGCTGCGACCTCGTCATCGAGCGCTGAGAGCCGGTTGCGCTCGTCGATCAACTCCTGGCGCTCCTGCGCAAGCCGGTGCTCGCGCTCCCGAATCTCGGCTTCCGTGCCCGAGAGCCTCGCGCTGAGCTCATCGAGCTTCGTCTGCTCGTGCGCGGCCTCGTACTCCTTGCTCAGCTTTCGCTCATAGGCCTCGACCTGCTCGGCGAGGGCCGCACGGAGCTCGATTTCCCGCTTCTGTGCCGCTACCAGCAGGCCGCGGAGCTCCTCGACCTCCGGTCCGGCGTCGCCGTTCAGCTCGGCCGTGGCCGGCGGGTCGAACTCGTGGTCCACGAACTGTGGCTCGGGCTCCTGAACGGGCTCAGGCTGCGGCTGCGGCTCGTCCACGTCCGGGTTCAGACGCCTCTGAAGCTGCGCCCGCAGGCCGGTGCCGAAGCCGCCTTCGGTCGCCTGCTGCTGGGTCTTCTGGGCCTCGTCGAGGTTCTTGTCTTCTGCGCCGCTGTCCATGGAAGCTCCTTCCTAGCTGAAGATCTTCTGGACGTTGAGGATGGCCGGCCCGAGAATGACGAGGAACATCGCCGGGAAGATGAAGAGCACCGTCGGGAACAGCATCTTGATCGGCGCCTTCATCGCCCGCTCCTCGGCTGCCGCCTGCCGGCGCAGGCGAGCGTCCGCCGCCTGGACACGAAGGATCCGCCCGAGCGAGGTGCCGAGCTGGTCGGCCTGGATGATCGCGCGCGTGAACGCGGAGAGCTCGGGTGCGTCGACGCGGTCCGCCATGCGCTTGAGCGCCTCGGAACGGCTCTCGCCGATCCGCATCTCGGAGAGCGTGAGCCCGAACTCCTCGGCCAGTGGGCCCTCCATGTGCTCGTTCAGCTTCGCGAGCGAGGCATCGAAGCCGAGACCGGCCTCGACGCTGACCGCGAGCAGGTCGAGCGCGTCCGGCAGGTCTGCGCGAACCTTCTCCTTGCGGCCGCGTGACTTGAGCGTCAGCGCGTAGTCGGGACCGAGGAAGCCCAGCGCGCCGGCCATCAGCGCACCCAGCACGAGGCCGCTGACCCCGCGTCCGGCTCCGAGCATCGCGCCGACGACGACGCCGATCAGGGCGAGCCCGCCCTTGATCGCGAGGTAGCCGTGGGGCGAGATCCTGTAGCCGACTCCGGCCGACATCAGGCGACGAGACACGGTGTCCATGTTCGTCCGCGGGTTGAGCTTGAGCGCCCACTTGGCGAGCACGTCGCCGATCGGGGCGACAACCCGCTCGCGGACGCCTTCCTGCGGCGTACCGGAGGGGACCTCCATTCGGCCGTAGGTCGCGGCGCGCCGGACCGACACGGACCGCTGGCGCGACGGGAGGGTGACGACCTCGCCCAGCAGGAACGCAGCGCCGGCGAGGCAGAAGACAGCGAGGACGAGAAGCAGAGTCATGTAGATGTCACCCCTTGAACGAGACGATCTTCTTGAGGACGAGGGAGCCGAAGGCCATCATTCCGAGGCCCGTGTAGATGAGCATGTGGCCCGTCTGTGTGTGGTAGAGCGGGTCCATGTAGGTCGGATTGATGATCGTGATCGCCGCGGCGATGAAGAACGGGAGCGCGACGAGGGTGTAGGCGCCCGCGCGACCCATCGCCGTCAGGCCCTTCACCTTGCGCACGAACTGCTGCCGCTGGCGGACTGTGTCGGCGACCATGTCGACGAGGCCGGCCAGGCTGCCGCCGACCTGCTGCTGGATCTTCACGGCCGTGATCACGAAGTCGAAGTTCTTCGAGCCGAGCCGCTCGGACATGTCCCAGAGAGCCGCCTCCAGCGGCTTCCCGAGTCGTGCCTCGGTGAGGACCCGGTGGAACTCCTTGCTCGCCGGCGGGTTGCCCTCGTCGACGATCGTCTGGAGCCCCGTCTTGAAACTGTGGCCGGCTTTGAGCGCGGCGGCGAGCGTGATCAAGACGTCTGGCAACTGGTTCTCGAACGCCTTCAGGCGCCGGGTTGCCTTGACCCAGACGAACGCGACGGGCGCGAACCCTCCTGCGGCGAAACCCGCGAGGGTGAACAGTATCGACGGTGTCGTCAGCGACGCGATGCCGCCGCCGATGATCGCGCCTCCGGCCATCATGTAGAAGAGCTCGACCGTCCGGATCGGCAGGTCGCTCCTCTCGACCAGGCGATCGAGACGCTTCCAGAGCTTCCATCCTTCGAACGCGTTCTCGGTCGCCGTGAACAAGCCGGCCGCGGCTGCGAGCCGTTCCCTGTCGTGCTTCCGCTTCACGGCAACGTCCTGCACGATGTGAGGCGCCAGCCGCTTCTTGAGCCGTGCCCCCTTCACCGTGGTCAGCGCGAGAGACGCAGCGAGGAGCACGATGAAGAACGAGATGACAGCCATCACCTGGGTGCCCAGGACCGACCTGTAGAACACGCCCGGCAGCAGGTGCGAGGGCTCCTGGTCGTCGGCGGGGCCGAGGCTCGACGGCAGCTCGAGCTTCATCGGCAGCGACTTCTGGCCGTTCCACGTCGCCTGCAGAGTCGCCGTGTCTCCGGGCCGCACCGAGGTGGCGTAGTCGAGTCGCCACGTACGGCGGAGCTCGGACGCGATCGCCGCATACTCGGCGCTCAAGGTGGTGCTCGAGGCGGTGCCGTGGTACGCGCCGCCGGTTTCCTCGGCGAGCTTGCGAAGCGGGTCGGGGTTGAACTTCGGGCTCTCGATCGCGACGACATAGATCGCCGTCCCGGCCTTGCGTGCGGCCGCGATCGCGTCGTTCAGAGAAGCCGCGCTGCGCGTCTCGTTGCCGTCGGTCACGACGATGATGACCCGCGCTTCGAGTGGCTCCGCTGCGAGCGTGTGCGAGGACCGGACGATCGCGTCGTAGAGCGTGGTGCCCTGGACGGGATCGACGGTGATCGCCCTCAGCGCGCCGTCGGCGTCGCTGCGGTCCGACGAAAAGCCGGTGAGCATCTGCGGCTTCGTGGCGAACGCGGCCACGGCGAGCCTGTCCGCTGCCGGTTTTGCGGCGAGGAAGCCCCTGGCCGCGGCGATCGCATGCGCGAGCGGTGCACCGCGCATGGACTGCGAACGGTCGATCGCCAGGACGACGGACTTCGTGCGGCCCAGGTTCTCCGCCCGGTCGACCCGAACGGGGAGGCCGTTCTCGGTCAGCCTGGGCGGCCGCGAGCTCGGATCGGACGTGAGGACGCTGACCCGGAGGGCCGGGAACGAGCCCGTGTCGACGCCCTTGACCGCAACACCGGCGTTGGCGGCCGGCGCGGCGAGGCAGATCGCCCCTGCAAGAGCGATTGCGAGTCGACGCTTGTTGATCATGAGAAGCCGCCGAAACTCGCAACGGCCAGATTCGACCGGATGCCGGACTGATCTTCGTCGAAGAAGTTCGGCTGAAGGGCCACTCCGTGCGCTGCCAGCTTGTCGAGGAAGTGCGGCTTCAGCCCGGTGCACGCAAGCTGCGAGAGCAGTCTCGTCGCGCCGCCGAAAGCCGTGTCCTCGTCCGGAGGCTTCGCCAGGAAGATGTCCTGAAGCGTGATCACCTCGGACTCCATGCGGAGCACCTCGGTGATGTGGGAGATCCGGCGCGAGCCGTCCACCAGACGCGTGATCTGCACCAGCAGGTCGAATGCGCTCGAGATCTGCTCGCGGATCGCCCGCAGCGGCAGGTCGACGCCGGACGTGAGGACGAGGGTCTCGAGCCTGGACAACGCGTCGCGCGGAGAGTTCGCGTGGATCGTCGTCAGCGAGCCCTCGTGGCCCGTGTTCATGGCCTGGAGCATGTCCAGCGTCTCGGCACCGCGGACCTCGCCGACGATGATCCGGTCGGGGCGCATGCGGAGGGAGTTTCGGACGAGCTCACGGATGCGGATCTCGCCCTGGCCCTCGATGTTCGGGGGCCGCGCCTCGAGCGTGATCACGTGGTCCTGCTGGAGCTGGAGCTCGGCGGCGTCCTCGATCGTGACGATTCGCTCGTCGCCGGGGACGAAGGCCGAGATCGCGTTCAGGGTCGTCGTCTTACCCGTACCGGTACCGCCGGAGATCAGCACGTTCAGCTTGCCCCGTGTGCAGGCGGCGAGGAACTGGGCCGCCTTCGGGGTCAGCGACCCGAAGGCGATCAGGTCGTCCATCGTGTACGGGTCACGCGAGAACTTTCGGATCGTCATCGTCGGCCCGCGCAGCGAGAGCGGCGGGATGATCGCATTCACACGGCTGCCGTCAGGCAGGCGCGCGTCGACCATCGGCGACGACTCGTCGATGCGGCGCCCGACCTGGGACACGATCTTGTCGATGATCCGCAGGAGATGGGCGTTGTCGGCGAACGTCGTCGGGCTTCGCTCGAGCTTGCCCTCCCGCTCGATGAAGATCCGATCGAAGTTGTTGACCATGACCTCAGTGACGGTGTCGTCGCGGAGGAGCGGCTCGAGCGGCCCGTAGCCGAGGATGTCGTCGGTGATCTCGCGGACGATGCGCCGCCGCTCTTCCCGCGTGAGCGGGGTGCGGTCGAGCGCCAGCTGCTCGGTCACCTCGCGCAGGACGCGCTCGTTGAGGTTCTCGCTCGTATCGGTCGTGAAGAGGTGCGGTCCGAGCTTGGCGATGCAGGCGTGGTGCACCCGGGTCTTCAGCTCCGCGTATGGATCGGCCGGCTTGTCCGATTTCGGCGATTCACCCATCGCGGGGTTCGTCGCGAGCGCGGTCGGCTCTTCGTGTGCGGCGGTGTCGCCGTTGTCGCCCTTGATGCGGTCGTGAAGGCCCATGGCTAGCTACCGTTCTTTCCCAGGAAGCGGCGCTTCCCGTTCTCGGAGGCGGCCTTGGCAGGCAGGAGCGCCTTCGCCATCTCCTGGATCGCACGGCCGAAGTCGGACTTCGGGTCCGAGAGCACGGCCGGGTTCGAGCGGTTGACTGCAAGCGGCACGACACGGTCGCTTGGCACCTCGAAGCGGACCTTCGACTCGAGTGCGGCCTCGACCTCGCCCTTCTTCATGCCGACGTTCGAGTTCGCCCTGTTCAGGACGACACGGACGCGCTCCGGCGGGAAGGAGAGGAGCTGCAGCGTCTGCAGACTCAGCCGGACGTTCTTGATCGTCGGCACGTCGAGCCCGCAGAGGAGCAGCAGATCGTCGGTCTGGTCGAGCGTGGCCAGCATCGGCCCGTGGAAGAACGGCGAGGTGTCGACGACGATCACTTCGTACGACTCCTTCGCGACTTCGATCAGGCGCGCGAGCTTCGCCTCGGTCACGAGCTCGGCGTCCTCGGGCCGGATCGGCGCGGGCAGGACGTCGAGCCCCGTGGAGTGGCGGCTCGTGTATCCGGCGAGCTTCTCGGGGTCGAGCTCGCCCGGAGCCGTGACGAGATCCTGAATCGTCTTCTCCGGCTCGATTCCGAGCATGATCGCGGCGTCCCCGAACTGCAGGTCGAGATCGAGGAGCAGCGTGCGCTTGCCCGCGTTCTTGGTGAAGGCGGTGGACAGGTTCGTCGCCATCACGGTCTTGCCCGTGCCCCCCTTCGGCGAGAAGACCGTGATCACGCGCCCGTTGCCGCGGGGGCGGCCTTCCTTTCCGCGACGACCGGAGTGGCTCGCCTTGCGAATCGCGAAGACGACGTTCTCGGTCAGCTGCGGAAGGAGGAGCACGTCGGCGACGTCGGCGTCGAGCGCCTCCTCGAGCAGGGCCGAGGCCTCGCCCGAGGCGAGCAGGACGATCGGCGCCTGCGTGTACTCGCGGATGGCCGCGATCTCGTCGGCGGGCAGCGCCGAGCTGCGCGTGGCATGCAGGACAGCCTGCAGGTGGCCGCCTGTCAGCGCGCCCGCACCTTCGCGGACGCGGTCCGACTGGCCGACGAGCTCGAGCTCTGAGTGACGCCCGAGGGCGTCACTCAGCTCGGAGAGGCCTTCGCAGGTGCCCGTGATGAAGACGCGCGTCTTCTCGCGAACGGATGTCTGCGTCTCGACGGTCATTATCGGCCTGCCCTGTGGCGCTGACGCGCGTTGAGGCCGTCGAGGCCGACCGTCGTCGCTGTTTCGATCCCTTCCTGGCTCTCGGCCGGATCGCTGAGCGGCCGCAGTTCGAGGGTCCACTCGCCGTTCTGGGCGAGCCACCAGAATTTCGTGGCCTGGGAGTCGGTCATGGCGAGCATCGCCGTAAACGGCTCGTTGGGGTTGCTGCTCAGATGGCTCTGGACAGTGCTCGTCTCAGGCGCCTGGAGCACGAGCAGGTTGCGCAGGACGACGCGACTGACGTGCTTCTGACTCGTTTCGGGCATCAGAAACGTACCGATGAGGTCGACGCGGTCGCCGTCCTGCAGCGTGCCGTTGAGGAGCTGCGATCCGCTGCCTGGGATCTCCAAGGCGCGCAGGTTGCCCTTCAACTGGGAGCGGACGCCCTGCTCCTGCGCGGTGCGGAAGCGACGCGTCGAGATCTGCTCGCCGGCGTAGATCGGCTCGACCGCGACCAGCTTGTCGACCTGGCTCGGCTGCGAGATCGCGCCGGGCACGACGCTGCGACGCGGAACCTGCTCCACCTTGAGCACGCCCCCTTGCGCGAGGTCGGACCCGGGGGTGCCGAGAGCGATGTCGTGCGCAGCGACGTAGACGGGAACCTTTGACTCCCCGTGCTGGACGCTTCGCTTGTAATTCGTGACGTAAAACGTCGTCAGCAGGGCCGCAACGATCGCGAGCGCCACTGCGATCCCGATGTTTCGAAGACGATAGGTCATGGCGGCGGTCTCTTTTCTCCCTTCGGATTTTTTCTATTTGACGAGCGAGATCGTGCGAGCGCCGAAGTCGTCTCCGGTCGCGTGATCGACTTGAATGCCTTCCCAGGTAATGCTCGTGAACCAGCCGTCAAGAAGCCCCGAGCTGCCTCGAGCGTCGAACCCGGTCACGTGGAAGCCGACCCAGCCGACGATCTCGTACTCGAAGTTCGAACCGCTGCCGCGCGTGCCGCGGTACACGGGGAAGAGAAGGTCGTGGCCGATGCTCTCATTAAGGGCGCTCTGCATGGCCGACGAGTTGAATTTTGCGCCGGGGTCCGAGTAGTACCAACCAAGCGGCATGTACGCGTCGAGGCCCTGGGTCATCCATTTGGCAAGGGTTCCCCCACTCGTGCCGCCGTGCGATCCGTCGATGTTGATGAGACGAAATGCGCCGGGGCCCGTCTTCTTCAGATCGAGCTGAGTCGCCTGGTTGAAGCAGGGCTCGGGCTCGCACTGGAGCATGGGATGCTTGATGTCGACTCCGATCGGTGCCACATACCGAGCCTGTGACGGGACTACGGACAGCGCGTCCGCCGTCGCGCGCGCGTTCATCGAGCCGATACCGAAGAGCCTCGCGAAAAAGCTCGTTGCCGGCTTGCGCGCCGTGACTTCGATCGTGTCGCCGGCCGAATACGTGCCTGTGAAGGTGATGTCCCCGCCGACGACGCCGCCGCCGTTTCGATTCGCATAGTCGACGGCCGAGGCCGACGCGCTACCGGTGCCGTCGGCAAGCTTCGCCGCGCCGGCGAGGGCCGCCGCGTCGGCGGTGGCCTGCGCCTGGCGGCGCGCTCGGTACCAGCCGCCGACGTCGATGACCGCTGCAGAGACAGCGATCAGCACCGTGACGAAGACGAGGGTGACGACCATCGCCTGACCGCGTTGAGCTCGTGGGCTCACTCGATACGCTCTTTCGTCGTGCTCGTGAGCCGGCCCGACTTGACGACGAGCCCGAGCAAGCTGATCGAATAGGGATAGTTGGCCGATACGGTCGCCTCGGCGCCCGCCGTCCAACCCGGGTTCACTGTGACCGTGACGTTCAGGTCAGACTGCTTGAGGTCCGTTGCCGCGGCTCGAACGGCTGCAATCGAGGATCCCTGCGGGTCCGGCAAATGCCTCCCAACCGCTGCCTTGCGTGCGCCGGCGCGGACTGCGTCGGTGACGGTCAGGTAGTTGTTGAAAGTAATTCCGAACTGGATAATCCCGAACAAGAGCAGAGCGAGAATCGGCAGCACCAGAGCGAACTCCGTCATCGACTGCCCTTGCTGGTCCTTGAAGGAAATCTTTTTCATGTTGGACTCTTCGGTCGTTTTGTGCTTCGAGTTGAGTGTCTCTTGAAATTTCAAGGCGGGCCCTTCGTGGAAGGGCCCGCCCGATGCCATACGGCAGGTCTTAGGTGATGTATCCGGCGACCCGGGTAATGGCGTTCACGATGTTCCCGGAGAGGAGCGCGAGAGCACCGAAAACGGCAATCGTGATCACGGCCAGGACGACTCCGTACTCGGCCATCGTCTGCCCATCCTCACGCTTGAACGCGTCGAAAAGCTTCAGCACCTGATTCACCTCCTTTCTTCGAATCAGGCGTGCCTTCCGGCGCGCCAACGCACGACGATTGTCGAAAGAGAAGCTGGTTTGGTTGGCAGAGCCATGAGAAATCGGGGCGAGCTGTTCGGCCACGCGGTGGAAACCTCCGAGGTACACGTCATCGACGCGCTGGTGCTGCGCCGACTGGTTGCTCGGTCGCTCCCGTCATCGCCCTACGCGGGCGGCCGCTAATCCCTCGCTTTGGGGATCCGCCCGGCCGATCCCCCTTTTTGGTGAGTGGCCCCGCCCCCTGAGGCCGATAGCTGTCTCGATTCCGTAACGGCCGCGGATGTCATCCAGAGATCCGCGCCGATGTGGCGGCCCTCGGCGCTCAAAAAAAGGAACGGAGCAGGCAAATGCCACAAGGGACACAGAGAACCGGGAAGAGCCTGGCCCACGTGCTCTTCCTCTCGGCTGCGCTCTCGCTCCTGAGCGCCCTGGTGCGAAGGGAGCGCAGGCAGCTGGTGCTGACGGCCCGCGACCGACGGAAGAAGGTCCGCGTCGCCCCGAGACGAATCGCCGCGAGCCTCGCGTTCGCGACGCTCTTCTTCGCAGGCGCGGCGCTCTCCGCGGGCGCGGGGAACGGAGTCGTGCAGCTGATCGATCCGTCGAGCGAGTCGGCGCAGGGATCTGACGCGACGACCGACACGACGACGACCGACACGACGACGACCACGACCTCCACGGACCCGGCAGAGGACTCCAAGGCGCCACCCAACGGGCAGCGCACCGAGGGCACGTCGCAGTCGTCCTCGGACAACTCGGGCGCTGAGACCAGCCGTCTGGAGACCCCGCCAGTGAGCCAGGCGCCTGCCGGAAACCCGCCGTCGAACACGCGTGCCGCCGGTGTCCGCTCCACGCTCAGGGCACGGCTCCACGCCGGGCTCTCGAAGCCGGGTGTCGCCTCGACCGCTCACGCGCGGCCGGGCAGCGCCCAGATGGTTCCTGCCCGTCTCCTCCGCCCGAAAGTTCCGCCGGTGATCAACGCGGTCAAGGCTGCTCCGCTCCGCAAGGCGATCGAGCGTGAGCCAGAGGCGGACGAGCCGAACGTGGCTGCCACCGTCTGGCTGTACCGCGATCTACCGGATCCGACGCCGCCCTCGCGCCGTCTGAAGCCGGCCTTCGCCCGCCAGCTTGCCCGCGTGTCCAAGCGGAATCACGTGGACTGGGCCCTGGCCCTCGCAGTCCTTCGCGCGCGCGGGGACCGTGGTGCCGTGCCTGCCTCCGGCGCTCAGCTCCGATCGCTGACGAAGCGGCTTGCGCGCCAGGACTCGAAGCGAGATGCCTGGGGATCGGTGCTCTCGCTCGAGGGCAAGACGGCGTTCGCCGACCGCACGATCGCGCTCAAGAACCTGTACCGCGCGGTCGGGCTCAAGGCGCTCGTCAAGGGTTTCGATTGGGACAAGCCCCATCTCGAGAAGAAGATCCTGAACGACAAGCGGATCACCATCTATCCGGGTGGCCGGTCCGACATCGAGAACCACCGCGTGAACGTGCGCGTGCTCGCCGTGATCGCGTACCTCGCCCAGGCGCACGGCCAGGTCACCGTCTCGTGCCTGATCAGCGGGCATCGGCTCTACGCGCGCCCGGGCGTCATCTCGGCGCACATCTACGGGCTCGCCGCTGACATCTCCGAGGTGGGCGGTGTCCCGATCCTCGGGCACCAGCAGCCCGACGGCTCGATCACCGAGAAGGCAGTGCGGGACATCCTGCTGCTCCCGGCGGAGATGCAGCCGCGGCAGGTCATCTCACTGCTCGGCCTCGGAGGACCATCGTTCCCGCTGGCGAACCACTACGACCACATTCACGTTGGCTACTAACGGTCAGCGAGTCGACCGGTCATTTCAGACGGACGCGGGGGCACAGCCCCCGCGTCCTGATGGTCGGCACCGCAAGCGGTGCCTCAGTCACGTCGGGTAATAGAGGAACTGGATGAAGGAAACGACTCTCATGCGGGCTGACGGGGCGGTTGTCTGCGAGCGGTGCTCGCTCGCCGACTCCCCGGTGGCCCGCATGAGGGGCCTGCTCGGACGAGACGGGCTGGAGCAGGGCGAAGGGCTCCTGCTCCGGCCCGCCTCGTCGATTCACACGTTCTTCATGCGCTTCCCGATCGACGCCGTCTTCCTCGATCGGGAGCTCGCGGTCGTCGGCATCGAGGACAGCATCGCTCCGTGGCGCGCGGCCTCCCAGCGCGGGGCGAAGGCGGTGCTCGAGCTTCCGGCCGGCGAAAGCTCGCGTCGCGGGCTCTCGGTCGGCGACCAGCTGACCCTCGCTGCCTAGCGGCTTCGCGGCCCTGCGGCTTGCGCAGCCCGTAGGGTTCCTCTAGCTTCGCCTGAGGTCATGGCCATTTCCGAGGACGGACAGGAGCAGCCCGACCCCGGTTCCGAGAACGGCGCCGTCGTCTCGGCAACCGAGATCACGCGCCGCTACGGCGATGGCGATACCGCGGTCGAGGCGCTGCGCGGGGTCACGCTCGAGGTCGCGCCGTCGCAGCTGACCGCGATCATGGGCCCTTCGGGCTCCGGCAAGTCGACCCTGATGCACATCCTCGCTGCGCTCGACCTGCCGACCTCCGGCTACGTGACGCTGGCCGGGACGCGGCTCGGAAACCTGAGCGACACCGAGATCACGAAGCTGCGGCGCAAGCACATCGGCTTCATCTTCCAGTTCTTCAACCTGCTCCCGATGCTGACCGCGGAGGAGAACATCCTCCTGCCGCTCTCGATCGCCGGCGAGAAGCCCGACAAGGAAGAGTTCGAGGAGCTCCTCGGTCGCGTCGGGCTCAAGGACCGGCGCTCCCATCGACCGTCCGAGCTGTCCGGCGGCCAGCAGCAGCGCGTCGCCGTGGCGCGCGCGCTCGTCGCGAAGCCGACGGTCGTCTTCGCCGACGAGCCGACCGGGAACCTCGACTCGAAGACCAGCGACGAGATCCTCACGCTGCTCTCCGAGGCCGTCGAGAGCTACGACCAGACGATGGTCATGGTGACGCACGACGCGAAGGCCGCGACGATCGCAGACCGGGTCCTCTTCCTCGCCGACGGGCTCATCGTCCGAGATCTCGGACGCGCCGACGAGGAGCACATCCTCGAGACTGTCAAGGAACTTTCGCTGACGTGATCCGCGTCGCGCTCCGCGGTCTCGCGGGCCGGAAGCTCCGCGCATTTCTGACGGGCATCGCAATCGTGCTCGGCGTCGCGATGGTGAGCGGCACGTTCGTGCTCACCGACGCGATCGACAACGCGTTCAAGAACATCTTCAGCGAGTCCTACGCTGGGACGGACGCGGTCGTCAGCGGCAAGTCGCCCGACATCAACTTCAACGGGGACACGTCGCAGACGCCTTCGGTCCCCGAGTCGGTCCTCGCCCAGGTGCGGAAGCTGCCGGACGTCGAGGCCGCCGCCGGGAGCGTCGCCGATCAGACGGCCGCCAAGATCCTCAACTCGAAGGGCAAGGTGATCTCGACGAACGGCGCGCCCTCGTTCGGCTTCGGCGTCGACTTCTCCGAGCCCCGCTTCAACCCGCTGCGCCTGACCTCCGGCCACTGGCCGAGCTCGTCGGACCAGGTGGTGATCGATCGGGCGACCGCCGACGAGCAGCACTTCAAGATCGGACAGACCGTCCGCGTGACCAGCCTGGGGCCGGTCCGGCCGTTCAAGCTCGTCGGGATCGCGCAGTACGGGAACGTCAAGTCGCTCGGGTCGGCGACCTTCGCGGTGTTCACGATCCCGACCGCGCAGAAGCTCTTCAACCGGGCGGGCAAGCTCGACGCGATCTCGGTCGCGGCCAAGCCCGGGATCTCGCAGGAAACACTCGCGGGCGAGATTCGCAACGCCCTGCCGGCCACGGTCACGGTGCGGACGGCCACGGCCCAGGCCAAGGAGGACCTCAAGCAGGTCTCGTTCACGAAGATCATCCGCTACTTCCTGCTCTCGTTCGGCGCGATCGCGCTCTTCGTGGGCGCGTTCGTCATTTTCAACACGCTCTCGATCACCGTCGCGCAGCGCATCCGCGAGTTTGCGACCCTCCGGACGATCGGAGCGTCACGCAGGCAACTGCTCACGTCCGTGACGCTGGAGGCGCTCGTCATCGGCGTGCTCGCGTCGCTCCTCGGCCTTGTCGGCGGCCTTCTGCTCGCCCGGGGTGTCAACGCGCTTTTCAAGGCCTCCAACAACGACCTGCCCACGACTTCCTTGAACCTCAGCGCCAAGACCGTGCTGATCTCGCTCACAGTGGGGATCGTCGTGACGCTCGTCGCCGGCATCTTCCCGGCGATGCGTGCGACGAAGGTGCCTCCGATCGCCGCCGTCCGCGAGGGGGCGACGCTCCCGCCAAGTCGACTCGCGAAGTACACGCCGATCATCGCGCTGGTCATCGTCGCCCTGTCCGTCGCGCTCCTCGCGTACGGGCTCTTCGGGCACGGGATGTCGACCGTGGTCCGCCTGCTCTCGCTCGCCGTCGGCTGCCTCTTCCTCTTCATCGGCGTCGCGCTCGTCTCGCCGCGCCTCGTGCCGAAGCTCGCGGGCGGCCTGCGACCGGTCGCGAAGTGGGTCATGTTCGTCGGCGCGCTCTTCGTCTATCCGATCCGGATCGGCACCTGGCTCGTCCGGGGTGCGCTCTTCGGTCGCGACCTCGGCCTGGGAGGGCGCGTGTTGAGGTTTGTCGGCGGCTTCCTGCTCACGCTCGTGGTCGGGCCGGGCATCCTGCTCGCGGCGTCATGGGCCCTGGGTGCGGCGCTCGGCAAGGTGCTGTTCTATTTCGGTGGTGCGGCAGTCGCCGTGACCGAGGTCGCGCTCGTCTTCTGGCTCGTGATCCAGGTGGTCAAGGCTGTGCGCGGCGGAGGCTTTGCCAGCGACCTGCCGGAGGTCCGCTCCGATCCGGCTACGGACAGGCTCTCGGGCGAAAACGCGCGAAGGAACCCCGGTCGCACCGCAGCGACGGCCGCAGCGCTGATGATCGGGCTCGCGCTCGTGACGTTCATCGCGGTCCTGGCCAGTGGGCTGAAGTCCTCGACGCGCGGCGCGATCGAGGATCAGGTGACGGCGCAGTACATGCAGACCGCACAGGACGGCTTCAGCCCGTTTGCGCCGAACGCGACCACCGCGCTCGCGCGCTCGCCCGAAGTCGAGGTCGCATCCGGTATTCGCGGCGGGCTGGCCAAGATCGCGGGGCAGAACGGGCAGATCACCGGCATCGATCCGAGGACGATCACGAAGGTCTACGAGTTCGACTGGAAGAACGGATCCGACGCCACGGTCCACCGAGCTCGGCGCGTTCGGAGCGATCGTCGAGAAGCAGTTCGCGGACGACGCGAACCTCAAGGTCGGCGACCGCTTCAGCGTGACGAGCGCGAGTGACAAGGAGACGCTGCTCGAGGTGAAGGGCATCTACAAGGCGCCTCCGTTCCAACCGCTCCTCGGCAGCATCAGCATCCTCACGTCCAAGTTCGACCAGCTCTACGATCAGCCGCAGAACCTGTACGCCTTCATCGACGTGAAGGGCGGGCCGAGCACGGCCGCCGAGGACTCGCTCAACCAGGCGGTCGCGTCCTTCCCGGACGCCAAGGTGCAGACCAGGAAGGCCTGGATCGACTCGCAGATCCAGGACTTCAACAACTTCCTCGTCACGCTCTACGTCCTGCTCGCGCTGTCGGTGATCGTGAGCATCTTCGGGATGGTGAACACGCTCGTGCTCAGCGTCTTCGAGCGGACGCGTGAGCTCGGCATGCTGCGCGCCGTCGGGATGACGCGGATGCAGGTTTCGCGGCTCGTGCGCCAGGAAAGCGTGATCACGGCGATGATCGGCGCCGCGCTCGGACTGCCGCTCGGCGTGTTCCTCGCAGTGCTCGTGACGAGGGCGCTGTCGCAGTTCAATGTCGCCTTCTCGCCGCCGTGGCGGAATCTCGTCGCGTTTGCGATCGTTGCGGTGTTCGTCGGCGTGCTCGCGGCGATTGCGCCGGCGAGGCGCGCGAGTCGGCTGAACGTCCTCCGCGCGCTCCAGTACGAATAGCTCCCTCGCTTCCCTGGCCGGCGTCCCGCTCCCGGCCGGCGGAGCCGGCCTCCGCGGGCCGCCTCGCGCCGCTGCGCACCCTCCTGCCGGCGGGCCGTGTGGTCTAACACTGTCCCACCGGCATACAGGCGCGCAGCGACGCGCCAGGAAACCGAGGGACCTGCCGCGGGCAGGCGCAGTGGGCCGCGAAATGCGCATACTGGTCGCATGACGGAGCGCGAGGAGCTCCAGGCGCACGTCGCGGCCCGCCGCGAGCTCGGCCCCGAGTACGAGCCTGAGCTCGTCGATTCGTTCCTCGAGCGGATCGAAGGCCAGCTCGACCAGCGCCACCGCGGAAGAGCTGCCCGGCGCGACCACGAGCACCATGCGATCACGCCGCTCGTGCTCGGGTCGCTTGCGCTGTCGATTCCGCTGATCGCCGTGGCCGGTAACCAGGCGGGCGCATTCGGCGTCGCCATGGTCTGCATCGCGATCGTGCTCGTCAACCTGTTCGTCGCGCTGTTCGCGCCGCGACGCTGAACGCCGTGGAGCTGACCGACTACCGCGATCGCTTTCCGATCCTTGCGGAGACGACGTACCTGATCAGCCACTCGCTGGGGCCGATGCCCGCCGAGGCCGCGGACCGCGTCGCCCGGTATGCGGAGGCCTGGAACACCCGCGGCATCAGGGCGTGGGGCGAGGGCTGGTGGGAGCTGCCGGTCACCGTCGGCGACCAGATCGCGCGCCTGATCGGCGCGCCGCCGGGCTCGACGGTGATGCACCAGAACGTGACGATCGCCGAGGCGGTCGTGCTCTCGTGCTTCGACCTCCGCGGCGAGCGCCGGCGGATCGTGTACGAGGAGGAGAACTTCCCGTCCGTCCGCTACCTCCAGCAGGCGCAGGAGGCGCGCGGCGCCGAGATCGTCGTGTGCCGGGACGAGGAGGAGATCGTGGCCGCGATCGACGAGCGGACGCTGCTCGTCCCGATCAGCCACGTCATCTTCAAGACCGGGCGGATCCAGGACGTCGAGCCGATCATCGAGCGCGCGCACGAGGTCGGCGCCCACGTCGTCCTCGACGCCTATCAGTCGGTGGGCAGCGTGCCGCTCGACGTGACGGCGCTGAACGTCGACTTCGCAGTCGGCGGAAGCGTCAAGTGGCTCTGCGGAGGGCCGGGCGCCGGCTGGCTCTATGTCCGGCCCGATCTGGCGTCGACGCTCGAGCCGACGCTCGTCGGTTGGCAGGCGCATGCGCGGCCGTTCGGCTTCGAGCCCGAGCTGGAGTACGCGGAAGGGGCCCGGCGCTTCCTGACAGGCACGCCGAACGTCCCGGCCCTGTATGCGGCGACCGCGGGCTACGACATCGTCGAGGAGATCGGGGTCGACCGGATCCGCGAGAACTCGGTCCGGCAGACCGAGCTGCTCGCGGGCCTGCTCGACGAGGCCGGGCTCGACGTCGTGAGCCCGCGGGAGACGGAGCGCCGCGGAGGGTCGATCGTCGTTCGTGTGCCGGACGCACCGGCCGTGCACGCTGAGCTAGAGGCGCGCGCGATTCTCTGCGACTTCCGCCCCGACGTCGGACTGCGCATCGGACCGCACTTCTTCACCACGGACGATGAGATCGAGCTTGCCGTGATGGCGTTAGGCGAGATCGTCGGAGCTCCCGTGGGCTAGGCCAGAAGCTCGAGCAGCCGCTCCGCGTAGTGCGGCGCCGTCGGCTCGTCCTCGTGCTGGAAATAGGCGAAGACCTCGATCCCGCTCGCGAGTAGCGGCCTGATGTCGTCCGCGATCCGCTTGATCCCTTTGTTGGTGTACGGCGGGTCGCGGAAGCGCAGGTAGCGGAACGGCGCCTTCGCCTCCGCCTCGTTGACCCGGACCGCGTTCTCCGGCAGCTCGACGCCGGCCCAGGACTCGTGCCGGAAGTCGAACGCGATCTTCAGCGACGGGTCGAGCGACCCGAGCGCGAACGTGAGGAACCCCTCGTCGCGCACCTGGGTGACGAGGATCCGGATCGGCCCCAGCCGCTCCCCGAGGAGCCGAACCCGCTCCTCGAACGTGGCCGCCTGCCGGAGCTGGTACGCCTGCATCTTGACCGCGAAGCGGAACGTGTCCGGGGTCTGCTCGGCCCAGCGGCTGAACTGCTCCTCGGCCGGGATTCGGTACCCGGTCGAGTTCAGCTCGACGCTCGGCAGGCGCTCGGCGTAGCGCCCGAGGAACTCGTTCGGCTTCGTCCCGGCGGCATAGAAACCGGGCCGCCACGAGCGATAGGACCAGCCGGAGGCGCCGACGTAGGGCCCCGGTACACTCGGCTTCGTGGCTGTCACGCCCGAAGTCCTACCCGACAACCAGGTCCGGGTCCTCGATCACGGCTTCGTACGGCTCGACGACGCCATGGCCGACGACCTCTCGGTTGTCAACGGTGCGCGCGTCAGCTTCGCGCGCCGCAAAGAGGAGATGGACGAGTCGGACGAGGGCCTCATTCGCTTCCTCATGCGCGACCGACACGGAACCCCCTTCGAGCACAACTCGTTTCGCTTCCACATCCGTGCGCCGATCTTCGTCGCCCGCGAGTGGTTCCGGCACCGGGTCGGATCCTTCAACGAGTTCAGCATGCGCTACGCGAAGGCGACGGACGAGTTCTACGTGCCGGAGCCGGAGGACGTTCGCAGCCAGGTCGGCAAGCCGGGGTCGTACTCGTTCGAGCCTGTGGCGCCGGAGATCGCCGAGACGGCGCGCGACGAGCTCAGAACCGTCTACGAGGCCGCGTACGAAACATACGAGAAGCTGGTCGAGCTGGGCGTCGCACGCGAGCTCGCCCGCTGCGTGCTCCCCGTCGGCGCCTACACCGAGTTCTACTGGACGGTGAACGCGCGGGCTCTCATGAACTTCCTTTCACTCCGCGCGGCCGAGACGGCCCAGCGCGAGATCCGGCGGTATGCCGAGGCGTGTGAGGTCTTCCTCGCCGAGCGCATGCCGGTCACCTACGCGGCGTTCGTCGCCAACGAGCGGACTGCGCCCTAGGAGGGTTTGGCGCGATATTGCTCGTCGCCGGGGTGCGATGGTCGTTCTGAGGCCGCGGACGCAGGGAGCCCCGGTAATCGTCATTACCGAGGCGACTGAGGACCCGGCCTCGGGGCGAGCAGCGCGGCCGGGCGGCTCAGTCCATATTGCGCCAAACCCTCCTACTAGCTGATCTGCGCGCTGACGATCGGCACGGCCTTGCGGTCGGTGTGGACCCAGCGCGCGAGCTGGAGTCCGTCGAAGTCCGCCGGGTCGTAGGCGACCGGGAAGCGGAGCGTCGTCGGTCCCGGCCCGCGGACGTTGAAGCTTCCGCAGACCACGATCGGCTTGCCGTTCTTCGTCATGTAGAGGACGTAGTAGTCGCTGGCGGGAAGCTTCCGCAGGCCCTGGACCTTGACGAGCATCGGCGTGTTGCCGTTCGCATCGCGCGGGCCGAAACGGACGACCGCCTGCGCCTTGCTGTTCGTGAGCGCGACCGTCCGGACGGACTCGAAGGTCTTGCTCGTATGCCTGTAGCCGGCGAGGTACCCACCGACGAACGCGATCAGGGCGATCGCGGCTGCGAGGGCGAGCGCCGCGCCGATGCGGCGGCGCGGGAGCCCCGTCGGCTCCAGCTCGCGGATGTTGCCGCTTCCGTCCGGAGCCTCTTCGAGCTCGGGCGGCAGCTCGGGCGGCGGGCCGGCCTCGATCAGCATCTCGTGCACGCGCTCGAGGCGCTCGTGCTCAGCGGGCGGGAGGCCCTCTCCGACCACGTCTCTGAACTCGGGTGCGTCGCTCACGACAGCTCTCCTTCCAGTACATCTGCGAGCCGGGAAAGCGCACTCCTCGTTCGCGTTTTGACGGTGCCAAGGGGAATTCCGACGAAATCGGCGATCTCGCTCTGGGACAGGCCGCCCCAGTACGCGAGCTCGATCAGCTTCCGCTCTTGCTCCGGGAGCTCGGCGAGCGCGCGGTGCACGCGCCAGGCCGTCCAGCTGGCCTCGGCCCGCTCGTCGGGGCCGGCGTCGTTCGACGGCTCGTCCACCGGCTCGGCCGGCACGGGCCCGAGCGCGCGGCGCCGGTCGACGATCGCGTTCCTCGCGACCGCGTAGAGCCAGGGCGCGCCGGGTCCGCGATCGCTCCGGTAGCTCTTCGCCGAGCGCCAGATCGAGGTGAACGTCTCCTGAACCGCGTCCTCGGCTCGGCCGCGATCTCCGAGACGTCTGAGGGCGAGCGCGAACACGGGTCGCGCGTAGCGCTGGTAGAGCAGCTCGAAGGCGCCGGAGTCGCCTTCGCCGACTCGCGCGATCAGCTCGCCGTCGGTGACTGGTTCCACGGCCCAGATGGTGGCGAGTAGTGACTGACCGGGCAACCCGGTACTGAGTGCAAGTTCCGCAGACATCGTCTCTGTGACAAGTTCTACGCCTCCTGAAGCCGCCCGGATTGCAGCATTCGGCCCCCGTCGAGGACGAGGCTCGTGCCGGTGACGAAGGATGCTCCGGTGAGGTAGAGGACGGCGTCAGCGACGTCGTCGGGCGTGCCGATCCGGCCGAGGAGCGTCTCCCGGGCCCGGCGTGCCTCCTGGCCCGGCTCGACGGCGACCGGCCCCGGCGCGATTCCGCACACACGGACCTCGGGCGCGAGAGCGCGGGCGAACACGCGCGTGAGCATCGCCTGCGCGGCCTTCGCCGCGGAGTGGGGGGCGAAGGAGGGCCACGGCTCGTAGGCGGCCACGTCCTCGATCATCACGACGACGCCTTCGGACTCGCGGAGATGTCCCGCCGAGGCCTGCGTGACGAAGAAGCTGCCCTTGGCCGTCGCGCCCAGGGCGGCATCCCAGTCGGCCTCGGTCACCTCGTCGACCGGCTTCGGCGTGAACCCCTCGCCGGCCGCGTTGATGAGCAGATCGATCCCGCCGAGCTCGTCGGCCGCCCGCTCGACGAGCCTGTGCGCGGCTCCCGCGTCGGCGAGGTCCCCGTCCGCGCGTCCCGCAGCGATCACCGACCAGCCCTCGGCGCGCAGGCGCTCGGAGATGGCGGAACCGACCCGTCCGGTGCCGCCTGTGACGAGCGCGCGCATTGTTCGGGGAGTGTAAGGATCGCCGGCGCTCCTCCGGACAGGGGTTAGAAATCACGGGCCACGAACCGAAGCCTCTACTCATGAAGCATCTGGCCGCCGTCATCGTCGCCGTCGCCCTGCTCGCGATCCCGTCCGCGTTGAGTGCGACCACGAAGAACGTCGACATCACGCATGCCGGCTTCACACCGACCAAGGTGACGATCGCCTACGGCGATACCGTCACGTGGACGAACAAGGACACCGCGAATCACCAGGTGCTCGCCAACCAGCTCGCGTTCCCGACGTCGCCCGTGCTCGGGCCGAACCAGACCTACTCGTACACCTTCACGAAGTCCGGCACCTTCGGCTACCGCGACGCGCTCAACACGAATCGCCGCGGGACGGTCGTCGTACGCTCGGCGATCTCGATCACCGCTGCGCCCTCGCTCCTCGGGTACGGCGCGTCCGCGACGGTTTCCGGCTCGATCTCGAGCGGCGCGGCCGGCGACACGGTGAACATCAACGCGATGGGCTGTGGCAAGCCGGGCTTCACGCGGGTCGCGTCCGTCAAGAGTGCGGCGAACGGCGCCTGGAGCTCGCCCGTCAAACCGGCTCTGAACACCGTGTACCAGGCGACCTGGCGAAGCACGAAGAGCGTGCAGCTGAGCGCCAGGGTCACGCCGGCGGTCTCACTGAAGCGCGTGCGTGCGCACAGGTACACGGCTTCTCTGACCGCTGGCCAGGCGTTCACCGGCAGGTACGTCGTGCTGCAGCGCTACGCCAAGGCCAGGCGGGCCTGGAAGACGGTCAAGCGCGTAACCCTGCGGACCGCCACGCCCGGCGTCGCGCCGACGGTCGTCAGCTCGACCACGATCCGGCTGGCGATCGCCAGGGGCACGCGCCTTCGCCTGCTCCTGACCGCGGATCAGGCCGGCGCCTGCTACGCAGCCACGCGCAGCTCGGCGATCCGCGCGTAACCGCCTAGCAGAGCGGAGCCTTGGGCGCTTACCCCGGACAGGGGTTAGGAAATAGCGCCCGAGAGCCGAATCCCCTGGTATGAGAAAGCTCTCGCTCGGCATGCTCGCGCTCGCCGTCTTCGCGGTCGCGCCCACGTTCGGTGCGACCAGGGGAGTCGAGGTCACGCGCGCCGGGTTCACGCCGAACAGGGTGACGGTCGACTACGGCGACACGGTCACGTGGACGAACCGGGACAACACCAGCCACCAGGTTCTCTCCAACCAGGGCGAGTTTCCCGCCTCGCCGGTGCTCGCTCCGAACCAGACCTACTCGTACACGTTCCTGAAGTCCGGCAGCTTCGGCTACCGCGACGCGTTCAACACGAAGAGGCGGGGAACCATCGCCGTGCGGGCGGGAGTCTCGATCGCCTCGACGCCGGCGCTCGCCGTCTACGGATCGTCGCCGACGCTGTCGGGCCTCGTCTCGAGCGGCTCGAGCGGCGAGACCGTCGCGCTCGACGGGATGCAGTGCGGCTCGACGACGTTCGCCCGTTTGGGGTCCGTCAGGAGTGTGGAGAACGGAGCCTGGAGCGCGCCGGTCAAGCCTCTCGTGAACACCGTGTACCAGGCGACCTGGAGGACCGAGAAGAGTGTGAAGCTGACGCAGAAGGTCGCACCGCAGCTCTCGTTCAGGCGTGTGCGCGCGCACCGGTTCGCGGTCACCGCGACCGCGGCGCAGGGGTTCGTCGGGAAGTACGTCGTCCTTCAGCGCTACTACCCCGGCAGGCGAAAGTGGAAGAACGTCAAGCGCGTCAGGCTGAGCAAGGCCAGGCCCGGCGTCGCGCCGACCCTCGTCAGCTCCGCGAGCTTCCGAGCGTCGGTTCCGCGCCGTACCCGTCTTCGCTTGCTCTTCGCGCAGGATCAGGTCGGCCCGTGCTACGCCGCCACACGTACCGCCGTCGTCCGGTCCTGAGCCCGCATCAACAGCGGCCTCGCGGCGGCGGCGAGGCGTCTTTTCCAAAATCCTTACAGCGCGTACGCAACTTCTGAACGTTCAGGCCGTTCCATACATAGCCGTCAACGATTCAGGGGGAACCGCCAAATGAAGAAGGCTCTAGCACTAGCCACTGCGGCGTGTGCCCTAGCGGGTGCCGGCTTCGCCTTTGCGGGTCTCGCCGCGAACAAGACCGTGAGCATCAAGTCCACGGCCTTCGCACCGAAGAACGTGACGATCGCCGGTGGAGAGACGGTCACCTGGAAGAACGTCGACACCGTCAACCACCAGGTCGTGGCGAACAACGGCGCGTTCGCGTCCGGCCAGATCGGCCCGAACCGCACCTACGCCAGGCGGCTCGACACGCCCGGCACGTACGCGTATCACGACGCGCTCCATCCCACGCTCAAGGGCACGGTCAAGGTGACCGGCGCACCGCCGTCCGTCTCGATCGGGGCGTCGACGCCGATCGCCGTGTACGGAAACGCGATCCACCTCAGCGGAGCCGTCCTGCCGGCCGCGGTGGGGAACACCGTCACCGTCTACGCGCAGCCGTCCGGGCAGGCCTCGTTCGTCAAGATCGCCGACCTCCAGACGACCACGAACGGCGTCTGGGACTACATCACGACGCCTCAGGTCCTCACCGCGTACAAGGCGACGTGGAAGGGCAAGACGAGCGCCGTCGTCACGGTCGCGGTGCAGCCGCGGCTCCGGCTCATGCGCGTCGGCCACTGGTTCGTCGCACGCGCCCAGCCCGGCAAGTACGGCGGGCACTGGCTCTACGTGCAGCGGGCCAACGTATTCGGTGAGTGGATCAGCCTGAAGAAGGTCACGCTGAACAGCCAGTCGGCCACGCGCTTCAAGCTGCGCAAGCTGCCGCATGGCCTCAACCGGCTGCGCCTCTTCATCAGCACCAACCAGGCCGGGCCCGGCTTCTTCCACGGGGCCAGCCCGAGCCTCAGCTTCCGGCGCCGTTAGGCGACGGACCACTAGGCCGCCGGCGGTGGGGTCCCGCCGGCGGCTTAGTTCGGTCTCGCTAAGCCGTTCCGGCTTCGACCTTGCCGATCGCTTTCGCGTAGCGCTCGGCGACTGCCGGCCAGTGGACCACGTTCCACCAGGCCTCGAGGTAATCGGGGCGACGGTTCTGGTACTTGAGGTAGTACGCGTGCTCCCAGACGTCGATCCCGAGCAGCGGCTCGTCCGACTGCATGATCGGCGAGTCCTGGTTCGCCGTCGAGTAGACCGCGAGCCCGGTGCCGTCGTGCACGAGCCACGACCAGCCTGAACCGAAGCGGTTCACGCCGCCGTCGTTGACCGCCTTCTTCAAATCGTCGACCGAGCCGAACGTGCCGTTGATCGCGTCCGCGAGCTCGCCCTCCGGCTCGCCGCCGCCGTCCGGGCTCATGATCTCCCAGAACAGCGAGTGGTTCGCGTGCCCGCCTGCGTTGTTCCTGAGCACGGTCTGCTTGTCCTCGGGCAGCGTGTCGAGGATCGTCAGGATCTCCACGACGGGCTCGTTCGCCCAGTCCGTGCCCTCGAGCGCCGCGTTCGCCTTGTCCACGTACGCCTGGTGGTGCTTGTCGTGGTGGAGATGCATCGTCTCCTCGTCGATGTGCGGCTCGAGCGCGCTGTAGTCGTAGGGAAGAGGTGGGACCTCGAATGCCATCTGCGCTCCTTTCCGTTGCTGGGGCCAAGGCGCCGGCTCGCCGGCACCGACCACAAGAGGCCGTGCCGGCTCCGCCGGCGTGGCCGTTGCAATTATGCTCGCCGTCGCCCATTCCGGAGAGGAGTCCCATTGGCCACCCTTGCCTACAACGCCGAAGAGATCGCGCCCCGCGAGCTCAAGCCAGCCCTCTACGAGCTCGAGGGGATCTCGCGTGAGGCCGTCGAGGCCCACTACAAGCTCTACGAGGGCTACATCGCGAAGCGGAACGAGATCCTCGCCCGGCTCGCCGACGTCGACCTCGAATCGGGCAACCAGGTCTACTCGGACGTCCGTGCGCTCAAGGTCGACCTGACGTTCGCGATCGGCGGCGTCAAGAACCACGAGATCTACTTCGAGCACCTGGGCGGCGACGGCGGCGACCCCTCCGGGCCGATCGGCGACCTGATCGAGCGCGACTTCGGCGGAACGGACGAATGGCGCGCGGACCTGAAGGCGACCGGCATGGGCGGCCGCGGCTGGGCCTGGACGGCGTACGACTGGGACGAGGGCCGGCTCTTCAACTACATCGGGGACGCTCAGAACTCGTATCCGATCTGGAACGCGACGCCCCTCGTGGCGCTCGACGTCTACGAGCACGCGTACTTCCTCGACTACCGGACCGACCGGGCGGCGTACATCGACGCGTTCTTCGAGAACCTGGACTGGGCGACCGTCAACGACTGGGTCTCGAAGTACGGAATCCCGCTGAAGTAGCCATCGAGACGCTCGCCTTCATCCTCGTCGGCTACCTGGCCGGCAGCCTCCCCTTCGGGTACTGGGTCGTCCGCTGGACGAAGGGCATCGACATCCGGACCGTCGGCAGCGGGAACATCGGCGCGACGAACGTCTGGCGGACCTTCGGGCCGCGGTACGGCATCCCGGTCATCCTGCTCGACGTCGCGAAGGGCTTCGTGCCCGTGCTCACCGCGACGCTCGCGGCTGGTCATGTCGCCGGAGCGCTGACCGGCGGTGCGGCGATGCTCGGGCACTGGCGGCCGCTCTTCCTCGGCTTCGCGAAGGGCGGGAAGATGGTCGCGACCTGCGGCGGCGCGCTCCTCGGGCTGGCGCCGCTCGTCGGCCTGGTGGCGGCGGTCGTCTGGATCGCGGTCTTCGCCGTCACGCGCTACGCCTCGGTGGCGTCGATCTCGGGAGCGCTGTCGCTGCCGATCGCTGCGCTGCTGCTGGGAGAGCCCTGGCCGGTCCTCGTCTTCGTCTCGGCCGCCGCGCTCGGCGTGCTGATCCTGCACCGAGGCAACCTCAAGCGTCTGCGCGCGGGCACCGAGACGCGAGTCCACCTGCGCCGCAAGACCGCCACCACGACCTAGTACAGGACTGTTACGAGGTCAGCTTCGGGCGAGCCATTCGTCGAGCCCGGTGTGGTGCTCGAGCGGGCCGCCGTGCTCGAGCTCGCGGCGGAGCTCGCCAACCGTGCCGAAGCGTTCGGCGAGGACGTCGTGCGTGTGGATCGTCTCCAGGTTGACCTGTCGTGAGAACACGAAGTCCGAGTCGTCCAGCGAGGGGTACGAGTCGAGGACGCCCTTCAGCGCGATCCGCACCGAGTCCTCGACGAAGCGCGGCTGGAGGTGCGCGTGCTCGACGACGAACAGCTCGTCGGGCCGCTTCAGGAGCTCGTAGACCGGCGCGCTCATCGAGCCTTCGACGATCCCGGCCAGCTGCTCGGCGTTGACACTCGTCTGAGTGCCGACATAGAGCGTTCCCCGCCCGCGCTGGTTGTGCGTCGCGATCGGGACGAGCTCGAGGATCCGCTCGACGTCCCCGTCGTCGAAACCGGCCTCGAGCAGGCGCTCGCTCGCCCGGCCGCGCACGAGCCCCTGGGCGCAGGGACACGCGTTGATACCGGCCGCCTCCACGCCGACGAGCCGCCGGACTCCCCGCGCCGACGCCGCGGCGATCCCGATCAGCTCGACCATCTCCTGTGTCGGCAGGCCCGTGACCGGGGTCGTGCGCTCGATCGGGTAGCGCGCCGAGATGTGCACGTGCGCCCGCAGCGCACGCTGCCGCTCGACGATGTGGGCTGCGATGTGCTCCGCGAGCACCTCGACGAGGAACGCCTCGCCGATCACGACCTCCTCGATCGCCTCCTCGAACAGCTCGGGGAAGCGCGACATGTGCACGCCCTTCTGGGACGGGTCGAGGTCGACGGTGCACTCGATGTCCGCGGCGATCTGCTTCTCGATGCCGCCGTAGCTGATGCGGATCGCCTTGCTCGCGCCCATCACGCCCGCGCGCGAGAGGCCGAGCCGGACCTCGGGCTGCGACGCCTGGAGGTCGTCTTCGAGCAGTCTGGTCAGGTCGTCCATGGAAGGGGGATATTGTGCCTTTCGTGGGCTCCACCGAGGATTTTTCGCGCTTCGTGTCGCTCGCGTGCCACGACCTGCGGACGCCGCTGGCTACGGTGAGCGGCTTCGCGTACACGCTCGAGAACGGAGAAGAGCTCGGCGACCCGGCCGCCCGCTACGTCTCGATGATGCGCGCGGCTGCAGAGCAGATGGGCGAGCTCCTCGACGCTCTCGGGCTCGCGACGAGGATCGAGGCGGGCCGCTACGAGCCCGCGCTGATCGAAGCCGACTCGCTCGAGCTGGCGCAGGTTGCTGCGGAGCGGCTCGCGGAGAAGGCCGTGGCGAGCGGCACCGGCGCCACGGTTCGCGTCGATCGCGCTCCCGTCGAAGCCGGCCTGGCCGCGCTCGCTCTCTGCGCCGTGCGCCACGGCGGTCTCGAGCAGGCCGAGATCGTTGCTGCCGGAGAAACCGTCGAGATCTCGCCGATTCCCGAGGCGGCCGCGCCGATCGTGCTCGCGGAGGACCTGAAGGACCTCGGCGCGGCGACCGCGCGCCGCGTCATCGAGGCGACCGGGGGGAGCCTGACGCTCGAGGGCGACCGCCTGCTCGTCCGTCTGCCCGCCTGAACAGGTCGCGCAGGCGATCGAATCGCGATCGTCGCTCTTCGGGTCGCGCCCGAAGCAGTACGCGCTCGTCGCTGAGTGGGTGTTCGGTTCTAGTCATCGTGCTTCGAAGGTACGCGCGCGCGAGCCTCGTCGCGTCGGCCGGAGGCGCGATTTCGCCTCATCCTCGAGGATGAGATCGATTTCGCCTGCGCGGCCGATGCGCCCGCCGCGGCACTGGAGTACCGTCAGAGCCGTGATCGAGCAAGCCTGGCAATTCGTTAAGCGTCACTGGTTCGCGCTGCTGGTGACGGTCGGCGTGGTCGAAGCAGTCGTCGAGGTGATCACGCGCCGGAACGAGCACGAGGCCCCGACCACGTCGCTCTGGATAGCTGTGCCGCTCCTTGCGGTCATGATCGTGCCCCTCTTCTGGTGGCGCCGCTTCCCGTTCGGAGCGCCCGCGGCCGTCTTCGTGATCGGCGCGGTCGAGTCGTTCGTCGACGGACTGCTCGTCACCTTCACGCTCGCAACGTTCCTCAGCGTCATGGCCGCCGTGTTCCTGTTCGGCATCCTCGAGGACCGCAGGCAGTCCGTGGCCGGTCTCGGGATCGCTCTGGGAGCGGCCGGCGTCGTCTCGCTCAACGACCCCACCCAGGGGTGGAGCGACTTCGCCGGGGTCGTGCTGCTGCTCAGCATCTCCTGGCTGGCCGGAACCGCCATCGGGCGCAAGCTCGAGCAGGCGACGGCCGCGCAGGAGCGGGCTGAACGGCTCGAGCGCGAACGGGAAGCGGAGGCCCGCGCCGCGGTCGCCGAGGAGCGCGCCCGGATCGCGCGCGAGCTGCACGACGTCGTCGGGCACAGCGTGAGCGTGATGACCGTCCAGGCGAGCGCCGTCCGGCGCCGGTTGAGCCCGGATCAGGAGCAGGAGCGAGAGGCGCTCCAGATCGTCGAGCAGACCGGCCGCGAGGCGCTGGCCGAGATGCGCAGGCTGGTCGGCGTCCTCCGCAGGCCGGAGGAAGGACCGGCTCTCGCGCCGCAGCCGAGCCTCGAGCACCTGGACCGGCTCGTCGCGCAGGCGCGGGAGTCGGGGCTGCCCGTCGAGCTCCGGATCGAAGGCGAGCCGACGCAGCTCCCACCGGGCGTCGACCTCACGGCGTACCGGCTCGTCCAGGAGGGCCTGACGAATGCGATCAAGCACGCACGAGCGACGAAAGCCGACGTCGTCGTTCGGTACGGCGACCGCAGCGTGGAGGTCACCGTCACCGACGACGGCCCGGGCGGCGGCGACGGCGGCGGAGGCGGGCACGGTCTCGTCGGAATGCGCGAGCGCGTGACGGTCTACGGCGGCGAGCTCGAAGCCGGCCCGCGCCCGGAAGGCGGTTACTCGCTTCGGGCACGCCTTCCCGTGCAAGGCTGAGGCTTGTGGAAGAGCGGCCGAGCGGAACAGTCACGTTCCTGTTCACGGACATCGAGGGCTCGACGGTCCTCCTCCGGCAGCTCCGCGACGCCTACGGCGAGGTGCTCGCGACACACGGCCGTCTCCTGAGGCAGGCCTTCGAGGACGCGGGGGGCGAGGAGATCGACACGCAGGGCGACTCGTTCTTCGTCGCTTTCAGGAGGCCGCAGGACGCCGTCCAGGCGGCGGTCGCGGCACAGCGGTCGCTCGCCGCGGCGACGTGGCCGGAGGGAGCCGAGGTCAACGTGCGGATGGGCATCCACACGGGCGACGCCTCGGTCGCCGCGGACCGCTATCTCGGGCTGTCCGTGCACCGGGCCGCACGCATCTGCTCGGCCGGCCACGGCGGCCAGATCCTCATCTCGCAGACGACCTTCGCGCTGCTCGAGGACCAGGAGGAAGAGCTGCCGGGCGCGACGCATGACCTCGGCGCGCACGGGCTCAAGGACTTCGACCGGCCGATCCAGCTCTTCCAGCTCGTCGTTCCCGGCCTCCGGGAGTCGTTCCCCGCGCTGAGGACGCTCGAGCAAACGCCGTTCGAGGGCGACGAGGGGAGGCTCGCCGATGCGGCTCGACGCGCCTCGCAGAGCGACCGGGAGACCGGCCAGAGCATCCGCGTACTGATCGCAGACGACCAGGCGCTCGTGCGGGCTGGGTTCCGGATGATCCTCGAGGCGGAGCAGGACCTCGAGGTCGTCGGCGAGGCCGTCGATGGCGGACAGGCGCTCGACCAAGTGCGCAGGCTTGCCCCGGACGTCGTCCTGATGGACGTGCGCATGCCCGACCTGGACGGCATCGAGGCGACGCGGCGGCTGATGTCCGATCCGGCCGTCTCCACGAAGGTCGTGATGCTGACCACCTTCGACATGGACGAGTACGTCTACGAGGCTCTGCAGGCGGGAGCGAGCGGGTTCCTGCTGAAGGACGTCCCGCCCGAGCAACTCGTGGACGGGATTCGCGCGGTCGCATCCGGCGACGCGCTGCTGGCGCCGTCGATCACGAAGCGCGTGATCGAGGAGTTCGTGCGCAGGCCGCCCGAGGCGGCGCGGACGCCGCCGCCCGAGGTGGGCGAGCTGACCGACCGGGAGCTCGAGGTGCTGAAGCAGGTCGCGCGCGGCCTCTCGAACGCGGAGATCGCCCAGGAGCTCTTCGTCAGCGAGGCGACCGTGAAGACGCACGTGGCCCACGTCTTCCGGAAGCTCGGCCTTCGCGACCGCGTCCAGGCGGTCGTCTTCGCGTACGAGTCAGGGCTGGTCCAGCCGAGCTCGGCCTAGCAGCGATCACCTCAGCGCGGCAGGCGCGACAGTCTCCGGTCCTTGAGGATGCGCCCGCCGGTCTGGCCCGAGGCGCCGCTTGCGGCGCCGGCGTCAGGTCGCATGGCTTCGCCAGGCGACCGTCTGAAACGACCGGTCGATCCAATCGATCTCACCGGACGCTCACCGCAGAAGGCGGGAAAGTCGGCGGTCTTTGAGCGTCCGGCCACCCGTTTGGCATTGGGGGCAGTAGTAGATCGTGTGCTCCTCGAAGTCGACCTGGGCGATCGGCGCCCCGCAGGCATAGCAGGGCTCGCCGAGCTTCTTGTGAACGCGGTACGTCCTCGCGTCGTTCGCGCCGCGTTCGCGCAGCTCCAACCCGCGCTCGAGCTCCGAGCGCATCGCGTCGGCGAGTTTCCGGACCTGTCCTGGGACCAGGTCCCGGGACAGGGCGTAAGGGGACAGTTGTGCGGCGTGGAGGATCTCGTTCGCCCACGCCCGGCCGATACCCGCGAGCACACGCTGATCGCGGAGGAGCGAGTGCAGCCGCCGCGACTCGCCCGCGAGGATGTCGCCGAGCTGAGCCGCGTCGACCTCGTTCGCCTCGGGGCCGAGGTGGCCGAGCTCGAGCTCGACGGCTTCGGGCGCGAGCAGCCAGACCCCGGCGCGCTTCTTCTTCCCCGCCTCGGTCAGGATCAGCTCGGCCCCGCCCTCGAAGGCCAGCCTGAACGCGGGCGTCTTGGGCCGTTTCTCACCCGCGAGCACATACCGCAGGCGCCCCGCGGTCATCAGGTGCACGAGCAGGACGAGCTCGCCGTCCTCGGTCGGGAACAGGAGCCGTTTCGCGCGTCGCTCCGCGCCGGCCAGGCGGCGGCCCTCGAGCGCGGACAGAGGCGGATCGAACGTCTTCAGCGTCGCGATGTGCGCCGGGCCGGCCTTCGCGATCGGGAAGGCCGAGACGGGGCCGTCGAGCTCACGCCGCCATGCTTCCATCTCGGGAAGCTCGGGCACTAGGGTTCCTGCCTCATGGCTGAGCCAATCAGGGTAACGGTGCTCCGCGGTGAGACCGTGGAGTCGGAGCACCGCGTGCACGCCGTGGCCGTCCATGTCGGGCAGGTCATCGCGTCGGCTGGAGACCCGGACGTCGTCACGTTCATGCGCTCGGCCGCCAAGCCGATCCAGGCGCTTCCGCTCGCGCGCGCGCGTGAGGACCTGGACGACCGCGACCTCGCGATCGCGTCCGCGTCGCACCTGGCCGACGACCAGCAGCTCGAGGCCGTGCGCGCGCTCCTCGCGAAGGCACCGGCGATCGAAGACGACCTCGAGTGCGGGCCGTTCGAAGGCTCGAAGCTGAAGCACAACTGCTCCGGCAAGCATGCGGGGATGCTCGCGCTCTGCCACGCGGAGGGCTGGCCCACCGAGGGCTATCGCCTGCCCGACCATCCATGCCAGCAGGCAGGGCTCGCGGAGGTCGGACGCCTCGCCGGCACTGACGAGATCCGAACCGGGGTCGACGGCTGCGGCGTCGTCAGCTTCGCGCTGCCCTTGACGAGGATCGCGATCGCCTTCGGCGGCGTCGACGGGCGGGTCGCCGATGCGATGCGTGCGCACCCCGAGCTGATCCGCGGCCCACGAGCCGTCGACACCAACCTGATGCAGGCGTTCCCGGGCTGGATCTCAAAGGGCGGGGCGGAAGCGCTCCTCTGCGCCGCCTCGCCCGACGGCCTCTCGCTCGCGCTCAAGGTCGAGGACGGCGCCCAGCGGGCCCTGCGGCCGGCGCTCGGAGCGTTCCTGGGACAACTGGGCCTCGACGGCTCGGCCTTCGGTCCGACACCAGTTGGCAACAGTCGAAACGACGTGGTGGGCGAAGTTCGAGTGTCTTGAAGGCGCCGCCTGGGCGTGCGGTTTGTCCACTCGGTCACAAGCTGGAAAAAAGTTCTTCACAAGGCTGTGGATAGGTGTTAAGTTCCAGCGCGCCGAGAGTGTGAGCCGGGGGAGGCGTCCACCGGCTCTTTGCGTTCCAGGGTCCCCGTTCCCCTAGCGAGCGAAAGAGAGGTCAATTGCTCACAGTCGACATCTCCCTCCCGGACGTCGAAGAGCTCCACAAGCTGGTACAGGACGGAACAGAAAAGGGCTTTCTCACCTACGACGAGATCGTCGCGGGGCTCGAGGAGGTCGACCTCTCCAAGGAACAGATCGAAGACTTCTACACGTACCTCATCGACCACTCGATCGAGCTGGTCGAAGGGGAGCAGCACAAGCACCCGCCGCACGAGCAGCCGGCCCTGGCCGAGGAGGAGAAGGGCCCGAAGCTGGATCTCTCCGTCGAGCCGTCGCTCGACTCGCTCAGGCTCTACCTGCGTGAGATCGGCAAGGTCCCGCTGCTGACCGCCGACCAGGAGGTCTACCTGGCAAAGCGGATCGAGCGCGGGGACATGGCCGCGAAGACGCACATGATCGAGGCCAACCTGCGGCTCGTCGTCTCGATCGCGAAGAGCTACCTGGGCCGCGGGCTCTCGTTCCTCGATCTCATCCAGGAGGGCTCGCTCGGGCTGATCCGCGCCGTCGAGAAGTTCGACTACCGCAAGGGCTACAAGTTCTCGACGTACGCGACCTGGTGGATCCGCCAGGCGGTCACGCGCGCGATCGCGGACAAGGCGCGCACGATCCGGATCCCGGTGCACATGGTCGAGAAGCTGAACAAGGTCGTGCACATCGAGCGGCAGCTCGTCCAGCGGCTCGGCCGCGAGCCGCAGCCCGACGAGATCGCGCTCGAACTCGAGATGACGACCGAGGAGGTTCGGGAGATCCTGCGGATGGCGCAGCTCCCCGTCTCGCTCGAGAAGCCGATCGGCGAGGAGGAGGAGTCGGAACTCGGCGACTTCGTCCAGGACGAGCAGGCCGAGTCGCCGTTCGACACCGCCTCGGTGCAACTCCGCCGCGAGGACATCGAGAAGGCGCTCGACTCGCTCCCGGACCGCGAGCGGAAGGTGATCGAGCTCCGCTTCGGGCTCACCGGCTCGCAGCCCTGCACGCTCGAGGAGGTCGGGCGGGCATTCGGCGTCACACGCGAGCGGATCCGCCAGATCGAGAACAACACGCTGAAGCGGCTCGAGACGCTCCCCGAGGCCCAAGGCCTCCGAGACTGTTCCTAATCGCGCTCTTCGACTTCGGCGCGCTCGAGCGGGACGAACAGCCTGCAGTGCGGGCATTTGAAGCCGCGCCTGCTCTCGTCCGCGCCGATTAGCTCACCGCGGAAGGACTTCTTGCAGTGGGGGCAGACGACCTCGTACTCTCGGGCGCTGGACACGCACTCGACGGTAGCAGCGCGCCGGACTTTCTTCGGCTAAGGGCAACGGCCCGCGCGGTAGGCGCTCGCCGCGGCGGCGTTCAGCACCCAGCGCCACCGCGAGCCGACCTCGACCTCGTGGTTGACGAACGTCGTCGCGTTGCCGTCCGACGACGTCAGCCGCACGCGGACCGCCTTCGCGGGAACATGACCGGAGCCGGGAATGTCGACCGGGTCGCTGTAGACGTCGAGGATCTCGATCGAGTCGAGCCCGCCGAGCGCGGCCGCGCGCGTGCAGGCGACGAAGCGCTTTCGCGGAACGAGGCGCTGGTACGCGGGATGGAGCGCCGCGTAGACGGGGTCGAGGTTGCCGTTGTAGAGGGCGTCCAGGAAGCGCACCTGCGCCAGTCCGGCCGGAGTGCGTCCCGGGTCGACGTCACCGCCGCAGCCCGCGAGCAGCAGCGTCGCCCCGAGCGCTAACAGGGACCACCTCACTCCGGGCGCCATGATCGCGCATCGACGGGACGGACGGCGTCCGGCCGCTACGGGCGAACCGCCTCAGCGCGAGCGCTCCGATCAGGCCTGCAGCAACCGCGTACATGAGCAGGAACGACATCGTGCCGGAGTCGGTGCCGGCGCCGAGGCCGTGCGCCGTCGCCGCGATCCAGACGGCGAAGTTCAGGTAGTGGAGCCTGCGCCAGGCGGAGTAGGGCATGCGCTTCCGGTAGTGGTTCGTGACGGCGAGAGCGAGCAGCAGCTCCGCGGCGACGACGCCGAGACCCGTCCAGAGCGGCCGGTAGCTCGCCGTGAAGGGCACCACCAGCCCGCTCACTCCGAGGTGGGCCTGCGAGTCGACCGCGAGCCAGAAGATGTGCAGGGCGATGAACGTCCCGGCGAGCACGCCGGCGAAACGATGGACGTCCTCGACCGCGAAGCGCGGCCACCGGTCGAAACGCTCCTTGCCCGCCAGGGCGAGACCGAGCGCGACCGAGGCGGAGACGAGCAGGTACGCCACGACCCCGGCTGCGCGGGCCGCATACCAGTCGACCGCGAACGCGCCGAGGATCACGCCGCCGCCGGGGCGAGGACGGACTGCCGCCACAGGTGATTGACGACGGGCTCACTGTCCTCGGCCAGGAACCGCCCGGCAAGCCCGTGCGCATCGAGCCAGGCAGGCCCGTCGCGGCCGAGGAGGAACGCCGCCTTCGCGGCCACGTCGGCCTGGAGACAGGTGCCCGCGCTCACGGTCACCTCCGCCCAGGGCGACTCGGCCGGCCGGCCGCTTCTCGGGTCGATCAGATGGTGCTGCCAGACGCCCGCGCGCAGCCAGCCGCGCGTCGTCGTCCCGCTCGTCGCAAGACCGCCGTGCGTGACCCGAACCGAGTCGCCGCCGGGAAGCGCCACGTCGAACGCGCCCCGTCCCGCGTAGTCGCCCCCCGCGGCGACGAAGCCGTCTCCCGAGAGGAAGCCGATGGCTTCGTCGACGGTCTGGCCCTTGACGACCCCGTTCAGGTCGAGCTCGAGCCCGACCGGGCGCATGAGCAGGCGACCGACCATCCGGACGGCCCGCCAGCGGCCCGGCGCTCCGGCGCGTGCCGCATCGGCTCGCGGCTCGAGCGCCTCGAAGTCGCGGTCGTAGCCCGCGGCCGCGAGCGCGCCCGCGAGCGTCGGATCGACGAGCCCGCCGGTCGCGGAGGCGGCATTGAGCGCGCGCTCGACCATCTGGCCGAAGGTCTTCGAGACGGTCACGACCTCCCGGGGGGTGCGGTTCACGCGGCTCAGCTCACTGTCGTCGCTGAAACGGCTGAACTGGCGGTCGCGCGCCTGGAAGATGCGCTCGATCGCCAGAGCCTCGCTGCGCGTCGCCCCGCCGACCTCGACGAGGCAGCCCATCGCTGGGAACCGACGGATGTTCACGACGTGTGCGTCGTCGTCGACGGCTGCCCCTGCGACGGCGCGAGCCCGCCGTCGTCGAAGAACCCGAAGTCGTCGGACTCCTCCGAGGAGGCCGCGGGCCGGCTGCCGCTCGAGGTAGAGCCGTGGTGCGCGCCGCGCTCTGCTGCCATCGCGCCGAAGAACGCGATCACTGCCGCAGTGAGGAGAACGGTCTTTGCCTTCTCGGCCCGCTCCTTGGCGGCGGCGATGCGCGACCGTTGTGGGCTCGGCTCGGGTTCGGGCATGCGTCCCATGGAACCGGACAAGCCTGAGAGCCGGGTAAACGGCGGGTAAGGCCTCGTTAAGAGTTTTCCGCGGCCGCGCCGTTGAGCCGGAAGCGCATCAGCGTGCCGCCGCCCTCGGCCCGTTCCGCGACGACGGTGCCGCCGTGTGCCTGCGCGACCTGTCGGACGATCGCGAGCCCGAGCCCCGAGCCGGGCAGGCCGCGGGCGGAGCGCGCCCGATAGAAGCGGTCGAAGACGTACGGCAGGTCCTCCTCGTCGATCCCCGGCCCATGGTCGCGGACGGTGACCTCGCCGCCGTGCACCGCGATCTCCACCTCGCCGTCCGGCGGGCTCCACTTGGCCGCGTTGTCGAGCAGGTTGCCGAGCGCGCGGTCGAGCGTCTCGGGGACGCCGTTTACGAGCGACTCCTCGAGGTCGGTCTTGAACTCGACCCCGGGGCGGTTGCGCTTCGTCCGCTCGACTGCACCCGCGGCGACGAGGTCGAGGCGCACGTCCTCGGGCTCTGCCTGATGCCGCTCGCCCCGCGCGAGCTCGATCAGCTCGGAGATCAGCATCGTCATCTCGCCGAGCTGCTCGACGACGTCCGACAGGAGTCGCTCCCGCTCGCCCGCCGGCAGCTCCCGGTCGCTCGCCAGCACCTCGATGTTCGTCCGCAGGCTCGTCAGCGGCGTGCGGAGCTCGTGCGAGGCGTCCGCGACGAGCTGGCTGCGGGCGCGCGTCGACTCCTCGAGCGCTCCGAGCATCGTGTTGAAGCTGCTCGCGAGCCGGCTGAGCTCGTCCTTGCCACCGACGTCGATCCGCTCCGAGAGATCGCCCGTCTCGGTCACTGTCTCGGTCGCCTGCGTGAGGCGCCGGACCGGGGTCAGCGCCGCGCGGGAGACGATCAGCCCGAGCCCGCCGGCGATGAGCGTCCCGCCGGTGGCGATCAGGATCAGGAGCCAGCGGATCCGGGCCAGGGCCCGGTCGGTCTCGTCGAGCGGCCGTGCGATCTGGACCGCATAACCGGGCTGGTAGGGGAACGTGATGATGCGGACGTGGTTGCCGCCGACGCGCGCGTCCGCGTAGTACGTGTTGCTCTCGCCGCGGGCGACGCTCAGGTCGTGCTCGGTCACCGGCAGCTTCAGGTTCCCGCAGCACGTGACGCCGTCCTGGCGGACCGCCTGCGGGTATCCACCGAAGACGCCCGGCTGCGGCGGGCCCTCGGTGAAGTCGAAGACGGGCCCGCGCTGGATGTGCTCCATGCTGCTGCGCAGCGAGGCGTCGACGCTCGAGTAGAGCTCGTCCTTGACGACGAAGTAGACGACGGCCGAGGCGGCGACCACGGCCAGCGCGACAGCCGCCGCTGCGACGAGAGCCAGCCGCGCGCGAAAACTCATGACTCTCGGAGTGCGTAGCCGACGCCGCGGACCGTCTGGATCAGACGAGGCTCGCCGTCAGCTTCGGTCTTGCGCCGCAGGTATCCGATGTACACGTCGAGGGAGTTTGACGCGTACCCGAAGTCGTAGCCCCACACACGCTCGAAGATGATCGTGCGCGTGAGCACCTGGCGTGGGTTCCGCATGAAGAGCTCGAGCAGCGAAAACTCCGTCCGCGTCAGCTCGATCGGCCGCCCGCCACGCGTCACCTCGCGCGTCGTCGGGTCGAGCTCGAGGTCGGCGAACCGCACGGCCTCGCCTTCCTCGTCGGTCGTCCGGCGGAGCAGGGCCCGCACGCGCGCGAGCAGCTCCTCGAGCGCGAACGGCTTCGTCACGTAGTCGTCGGCGCCCGCGTCGAGCCCGGCGACCCGGTCCTCGACCTCGGTGCGCGCCGTCAGCATCAGCACGGGAAGCCTGCTGCCCGTCCCGCGCACCCGCCGGCAGACCTCCAGCCCGTCGACGCCGGGCATGAGGACGTCGAGGATCATCGCGTCGGGCTCCTCGCCGCTCTCGAGCCGGTAGAGCGCCTCGCTGCCGTCGGCCGCGAGCTCGATCTCGTAGCCCTCGAGCTCGAGGGCACGGCGCAGGGACTCGCGCACGGCGCGCTCATCGTCGACGACGAGGATCTTCATGGGCCAATTGTTGCTTGAGTACTCTGAATGGCGACTAAGAAAATCTTTCCTTAACGGAACATTTAGCCCGCTCTCAGGCAGGGTACGGGGTGGTGCTGCTCTCATGGGGGCAAGCCACTTTTCCGAAAGGATCGAAATGAATCGACGCTCCCGACTCCCAATTGTCGCAATGGTGCTGGTCGGCACCCTCGCCCTCGGCGCGGGTGCGGGCGCAGTCGCCTATTCGGTTGCGCACCCGTCCTCGACGAAGACCGTCGTGCAGCCGGTGCGCGTCCAGAGCTCCGAGCCCGCGGCCGACAGCAGCGCCCTCACGCCCGGCGAGATCTACCGGCAGACCTACCAGGGCGTTGTCGAGATCACCGTCTCCTCGCCTCAGGCGACTCCGACGGGCAACCAGGAGGCCCAGGTCCAGGGCTCCGGCTTCGTGATCGACAGCGACGGGCACATCGTCACCAACGAGCACGTCGTCGACAAAGCAGACTCGGTCTCGGTCCGGTTCTGGAACGGGAACACGTACAAGGCCTCGGTCGTCGGATCCGACCCGTCGACGGACCTGGCCGTGATCAAGGTCGACGCCCCGTCGTCGGTGCTTCATCCATTGCAGCTCGGCGATTCGAACCAGCTGCGGGTCGGTGACACCGTGGTCGCGATCGGAAGCCCGTTCGGCCTCGAGGAGACGCTCACGTCCGGAATCGTCAGCGCCCTCCATCGCCAGATGCAGGCGCCGAACCAATTCACGATCAACGACTCGATCCAGACCGACGCCGCGATCAACCACGGCAACTCGGGCGGCCCGCTGCTCAATTCGAGCGCCCAGGTGGTCGGCGTGAACGCGCAGATCGCCGGTGACACGGGCGCCAATGTGGGGGTCGGATTCGCGATTCCCTCCGACACGGTCAAGTCGATCGCGGACACGCTGATCTCGAGCGGCAAGGTCGAGCACGCCTACCTCGGAGTCTCCGTCCAGGAGATCCCGTCCACGGTCGCCGGCCAGCTCGGCGCGGTCGAGGGCGTCGAGATCACGCGGGTGAGCTCGAACACGCCGGCCGAGCGCGCCAACCTGGTCGGCTCCACAGGGCAGAAGACGATCGAGGGCCAGACCTATCCGACCGGCGGCGACGTCATCACCGCCATCGACGGCCAGAAGGTGACGACGGCCGAAGGCGTTCAGCAGGCGATCGACGCCCACCACCCGGGCGACACGATCGAGATCACCTACTGGCGCAAGGGCGAGAGCAAGACCGTGAGCGTCAAGCTCGCCACGCGCCCGGCGCAGATCACCCCGTAGCGAAGCGGCTTCGAGACATGTCCCAGGGCCTGTCCCTGGGACATGTCCCATTTCTTAGCTCCTTCTTAGACCGCTCTCAGGTTTCCCTTAGCCGACCTTGATTCCATCTCGAGCAGCACAGAACACTCCAATCCGTCGAATGCGGCCCGCGCCCTCCCCTTGCGGGCCGCTTTCGTTTTCTTAGGCCGCTCATAGGCGCGATTCAGGTTTTTCTTAGCGGATCGTGCTTATCTGAGAAGAGGAAGGAGACCGAATGAACAACCTCAACTCAAAACGAGCACTCGTCGCCGCGGCGTCCCTCTCGCTCGTCGTCGGAGCAGGTGGCGCGATCGCCGCGTCAAAGGGCTCCGCGACGCGTGGCGACGGTTTCCTGGCGAGGGTCGCCGGCCATCTCGGGATCTCGACGCAGAAGCTCGAGGACGCGACGAAGGCGGCGGCGATCGACCAGGTCAACGCCGACCTCAAGTCAGGCCGGATCACGAAGGCGCAGGCCGACGCGCTGAAGGCGCGGATCGAGAAGGGCGAAGGTCCGCTCTTCTTCGGCGGCCCGCACCGCTTCGGCCCGCATCGCTTCGGCGACTTCGGCCACGCGCGCTTCGGCGCCCACGGCCACCTCTCGGCCGCCGCCGACTACCTCGGGCTGACCGTTCCGCAGCTCTTCCAGAAGCTCGCGAACGGCAAGTCGCTCGCCGGCGTCGCCAAGGCGCAGCACAAGTCCGTCGACGGCCTGAAGAAGGCAATCGTCGACGGCGCGAAGAAAGACCTCGACCAGGCCGTCAAGAACGGCTTCCTGACCGAGGCGCAGGCCAAGGACGCGCAGAAGGCGCTCGAGTCCCGGATCGACGACATCGTCAACGGCACCTTCCCGGGGCCGGGCGCGCGTGGTCGCTTCCACTGGCGGCATGGGCCGCCGGACAACAGTGCCTGGAAGCCGGCCGCCTGACCTCTGCATCACGCTCCGATCCGTCGACTGCGACCCGCCTCCTCTGGCGGGTCGCAGTCGTTCGTGGGCGCATTCATACGGTGTTCATGTCGGAATCGCTAGAACAGGAGGCGCAGTGAAGTTCCTGCGCACGCTTTCGACCCGCGGCCTGCTGCTCGTAGGGGTGGCCGCGGCATTGCTCGTCGCGGGCGGGACGACGCTCGCGATCGCGGCCTCGGGTGGATCCGGCCCGGTTCCGGCGGCCAAGCCGCTCCCGGGCGCGATCCACGAGGGGCTCGCGGCCTCCAAGCCCGCAGGTATCACCGCCCGGATCCGGTTCACGAATGGGCTGTTCCCGAACGGAGCGCTCCTCGGCCAGGCCGGGTCCGCGCTCATGTCCGGTGCTTCCGGACGGCTCTGGATGCGCAACGACGGCCGTGGGCGCCTCGAGCTGCAGTCGAACGCGGGTGACGTGCAGGTCGTCTGGAAGCGGGGTGAGGCGACGGTCTTCGACGCGTCGTCGAACACGGTCTACCGGATCGAGCTTCCGGCCGGACAGCGCCAGGCGCGGCACGCTCCGCCGTCCGTCGCCGGGATCGGCGCCTTCCTGGCCCAGCTGACGAAGCACGTGAACGTCTCGTCGGCCAAGCCGTCGAACGTCGGCGGACGGCCCGCGTACACGGTCCAGCTCTCGCCGAACGAGCCCGGCGGCCTGCTCGGCTCGGTACGGCTCGCGTGGGATGCGACGCGCGGCGTGCCTCTACGCGCGGCGATCTACGCGCGCGGCGGGACGAAGCCCGTGCTCGAGCTCCAGGCGACGAGCATCAGGTACGGGTCGGTGCCGCTCTCGACAGTAGCGATCGCGCCGCCGGCGGGCGCGAGGGTCGTCGACCTCGCCGCGCCCTCGGGACGCGAGCGAGGCAAGAGCGAGGCGCGTCCGACCAAGCTTCCATTCGAAGTCGTCGCGCCCGACTCGCTCGCAGGCCTCCAGCGCAGCGCGACCCGAGTCGTCGGTCGCGGCCCACACCGCGGAGTGCTTGTCGTGTACGGCGAAGGGCTCGGGGCGATCACGGTGCTCGAGCGCGAGGCCGGAGCGGGCTCAGAAGCCTCTCAGCTCCAGGCTCTCCCGACCGTTCCACTCGGCGGCGTCGAGGGACACGAGCTCGCGACGCCGCTCGCGACCGTCCTCACCTGGGAGCGCGGTGGCGTCTCGTACGTCCTCGCCGGCTCCGTCAAGCCGTCCGTGGCCGAGTCCGCGGCGCGCAGCCTGCGGTGAGCGCGCCTCCAGTCGCCGCGCGCGGGCTCGTCAAGCGGTACGGGAGGATCCGCGCGGTCGACAACGTCGACCTGACGGTCGAGCCGGGCGACGTCTTCGGCTACCTGGGGCCGAACGGCGCCGGCAAGACGACGTCGCTGCGCATGATGCTGGGCCTGATTCGGCCGAGCGGTGGCTCGGTCGAGCTCTTCGGCCGCGACCCGGTCAAGGAGGGCGTTCGCAAGGCGCTCGACGGAGTCGCGGGCTTCGTCGAGGCTCCGCGCTTCTACCCGTACATGTCCGGCCGCAAGAACCTGCGCCTACTCGCCGCCTATGACGGCCAGGGTGCGAGCCGCCGCATCGACGAGATGCTCGACATCGTCGAGTTGCGCGACCGCGCCGGCGACAGGGTTGGCGGGTACTCGCACGGGATGCGCCAGCGGCTCGGGATCGCCGCGTCGCTCCTCCGCGATCCGCGCCTGCTCCTGCTCGACGAGCCGACGACCGGGCTCGATCCGGCCGGCATGCGCGACATGCGCGCGCTCGTGCGCCGGCTCGCGGGCGAAGGCATCACCGTCCTTCTGTCCAGCCATCTCCTGGGCGAGGTCGAGGACCTCTGCAACCGGGTCGCGATCATCCGCACCGGGACGATCGTCTACGAGGGAACGCTGCACGACCTGCTCGCCACGGCGCAGTCCGAGTACCGGTTGCGCGCCACCGAGCCGGAGCGCGCGCTGATGATCTGCTCGGCCCAGAGGGGCGTCGAGAAGATCCGCGTCGAAGGCCCCGAGCTCCGGTTCCAGGCCGACGAGCAGGCGGCCGCCGCGATCTCGATCGCTCTCGGCCAGGCGCGCATCGGCATCACCGCGCTCGTCCCGGAGACGGCGAGCCTCGAGGAGCTCTTCCTCGGGCTGACCGGAGGCGAGTCCGGCGACAAGAGCGCGGCGCGGGCGGAGGTCGCATGAGCGCGGTCTACCGCTGGGAGCTCGCGAAGCTGCTGGCACAGAAGCGGACGTACCTCGGGCTCGGCGCGGCGATGCTCGTGCCGCTGCTCTTCGTGATCGTCCTCCAGTTCCAGTCGGGCGGGCCGAACGACGTGCCGCTCGGGCGCTACATCCGGGACACGGGGCTCGCCGTCCCGTTCGTCGCGCTGTTCTTCATGTCGTTCTGGGCGTTCCCGCTGATCACGTCACTCGTCGCCGGGGACGTCGTCGCCTCGGAGAGCCAGAACGGGACGCTGAAGACGATCCTCACCCGCTCGCGCGAACGCGGGCAGATCTTTGCGGGCAAGGTGCTCGCGACGCTCACCTATACCGCGGCCGTCGTCGTCGCGATGGCGACGATCGGACTGATCGCGGGCGGGCTCGCCTGGGGCTTCAACCCGCTGACGTCGTTGTCCGGAACGACGGTCTCGACGGGCCATGGCCTCGCCCTGCTCGCGGCGAGCATCGGGGTCTACTTCCTGCCGCTGGCCGGAATCGCTTCGTTCGCGCTCATGCTCTCGACGATCACGCGGAACAGTGCGGCGTCGGTGGTGGGCGCTCTGATGTTTGCGCTCCTCATGCAGCTACTGACCGTTCTGCCCGGGACCGAGGGCATCCGGCCGTATCTCCTCGCGACGCAGTTCGACGCGTGGCACGGCTTTCTCCGCGTGCCCGCGGACTGGCAGCCGATCGGGCGCGCGGCCTGGGTCTGTGCGCTCTACGTCGGGGTTCCGCTCACGGTCGCGTACCTCGTCTTCCTGCGCCGCGACGTGACCGAGGACTAGAACTTTCTGATTGAGGCGCGCGTCCCGATCACGATCAGCGGGCGCTTGCCGGGGTCGAACCAGCGCAGGAGCTTCACCAGCCTGGGCAGAGCGAAGGCTGACGCAGCCGAGGGTCGGGTTGCCGTGGCTGACGTGGAGGAAGATGCCCGAGCCGCGGCCCGGCACGATCGGATGCGCGTTGTAGTCGATCACCGCGAGGTGGCGATACGCCGTCGGTGACCTCGACATGTCCTCGCTCGTGATCCGGAACGGCGGCCGCCGCCCGCAGGGGACGTGGCGGAACCGGTTGTAGGAGGGAGAGCGGGGATCCTCGACCCACCAGTCACCGCAGACGATGCGGTGATAGCGGTAGCGCACGCCCGGGTTCGGCGCGAGGCCGAACATCACCGGCTGGATCCCGAACGCGCCGCTCGGGGTCTTCAGGTCTCCCTCGCGCTTGTGCTCGGAGATGCCGCGGATGCCGAGCCATGCCGTCCACGGGCCGGTGACCTGTGTCCAGCAGTCGCCGCGCTTCTCCCAGACGCGGACGGCTCCGGTCTGCGAGCCCGACCGGAGCGACGCGACCGTGACCAGCTGCGTCGCCGAGCCCGTGTCCGCGAGCTGGTTCGCGAGCGTGGGCGGGCACGGTGCGGCCGCAGAGCTCGTGCCCGTCGCGGTCGCCACGGGAAGGAGCGCCAGGCAGGCCAGGAGCGCGCAGGTCAGCTTCATCCGGCCAACCAGACTAGTCTCGATGGGCCATGAGCCTCGCATTGCTCGCTCTCCTCGCGGCGCCACCCTTCACGCACACCGTGGCACCCGTGACACGCGCGCAGCTTCCGTATTCGTGGCATCGGGGCTGCCCGGTCGGCCCGTCGTCGCTACGCAGGCTCCGGATCGGCTACTGGGGCTTCGACGGGAAGAGCCATGTCGGGACGGTGATCGTCAACCGGAGCGCCGTCGGCGATCTGACCGTCGTCTTCCGCCGGCTCTACCGGGCGCGCTTCCCGATCCGGCGGATGCGCTCGATCGACGCGTACGGCGGGAACGACGAGCGCTCGCTAGCGGCCGACAACACGGCCACGTTCAACTGCCGCTACGCGGTCGGCCCAGGCCCGAAGCGCTGGTCGGCGCATGCCTACGGCCTCGCGATCGACGTGAACCCGGTCGAGAACCCGTACCTCGAGAGCGGCCGCGTCCACCCGCGCGCGGGCCGGACATACCTCGACCGCACGAACGTCCGGCCGGGAATGGCCGTCCGCGGCGGGCTGCTCGTCAGCGCCTTCGCGTCGGTCGGCTGGCAGTGGGGCGGCCGCTGGACGGTCACCCCGGACTACCAGCACTTCTCGGCCACAGGCGGCTAGGCCTTCTCGACCTCGTAGCTGAGGTGGGTCACGTGCGGCGACTCGACGACCTTCGTCAGCTTCAGCCTCGGCGCGTCGGCGCCCAGATCGCCGAACAGGCTCACACCTCCACCGAGCAGGACCGGGGCGACGTGGATGTGCAGCTCGTCCAGGAGCCCGGCCGCCAGGTATTGCTGCGCGACCGAGGCGCCGCCGCCGAGCGCCACGTCCCTGTCGCCGGCCGCGGCGCGGGCTTGCTCGAGAGCGCTCTCGATCCCGTCGGTCACGAAGTGGAACGTCGTCCCGCCGTCCTTGACCTCGCTTTCACGCGGGTGATGCGTGAGCACGTAGACCGGGACGTGGAAGGGCGGGTTGTCGCCCCACCAGGCGTCGGCGTTCGGGTCGCCCTCCCACGGGCCCTCGCCGCCGCTGAACATCCGCCGGCCCATGATCTCGGCGCCAACTCGGTCAATGGCCGCACGCGCGAGCTCGTCGTCCGGTCCGGTCTCACCCCCTTCGAGGCCGTGCATCTCCCGCCAGCTCGCCAGGCGAAGCGCCCAGTCGTGCAGTCGCTCGCCGCCTACGCCGAGCGGTTGCTCGAGCGTCGGCTCCGGCCCGGCGACGAAGCCGTCGAGCGACATCGAGATGTCGAGGAAGAATCGAGACATGTCATGTCCTTCCTGTTTCGGTTTGGTTACCAAGACCTCCGCGTAACCCGGAATTCATCGGTCGGCCCGTAGTATCGAAGGCGCCTCGTTCACGACGATCGAAGGGAGAGAGGACATGGCTACCCAGCCGATTCCCGAGGGGTACAACACGGTTTCGCCCTACCTGGCCGTCGATGACGCCGCGGAGGCGATCGACTACTACAAGAAGGCGTTCGGCGCCGAGGAGACCGTCCGCATGGATGCGCCCGACGGGAAGATCGGGCACGCCGAGCTCAAGATCGGCGACTCGCACGTGATGCTCTCCGATCCGTTCCCGCAGGCATCCACGAGGCCGCCGAAGGAGCTCGGCGGCACGAGCGCGAGCATCTTCATGTACGTCGAGGACGTCGACGCAGTCGTGCAGAAGGCGGTCGATGCAGGCGCGACTGTGACGATGGAGGTCGAGGACCAGTTCTGGGGCGACCGCTTCGGCTCGATCACCGACCCGTTCGGCCACAACTGGTCGATCGCGACGCACGTCGAGGACCTGACGCCGGACGAGATCGAGGAGCGCGGCAAGGCGGCGATGGCCGCAATGGCCAGCGCCTAGGACAGAACGAGTGGGAGCCCGCCGGGCCGGCCGACGGGCTCCCAACTCCTTACGCGATCGTCTGCTGCGGCACGATCGACAGGTGGAAAGAAGCGGCCTCAAGACGTCCCTTTTTCGGAAAGAGCGGAAATCTTCTGGCGAGGTCGACGTTGGTTTCACTAACGTCGGCGATGAGTTTCAAGGTCGCGAGAAGTCGGTAGTGAAATCAAAGAGGCCGGGGGGAGAACTCGAATGACAGAACACAACACGCCACCTGAAAATCAGTCCGGCAGGCGCCTGGCGCACGAACGGCTCTCGACAGGAGTGCTCGCGCGCTGGGATCGTGTGTGCGCGTCGCACCCCTGGAAGGTGATCTTTGCCTCGCTCGCGTCGATCGCAGTCCTTCTCGTTCTCGCGTTCACCATCGGCGGTGGCCTCAAGGACAAGTTCGAGATCCCGGGCTCGGACACGCAGAAGGCCACCGATCTGATCAAGGCGGAGTTCTCCTCGGAGCAGGGCGCCGTGCTGAACCTCGTGTTCGCCGCGCCCAAGGGCGAGCGTCTCGACACGCCCGAGCGCAAGGCCGCGGTCAACGCAGCGATTGCGAAGCTCAAGACCCCGGAGTTCAAGCCCAAGGACGGCAAGGTGGGCATCGATAGCGTCGGCGATCCGTTCTCCGACCAGACGTTCTCCAACGACGGACGGATCGCGTACGCCGAGGCGCAGTTCTCGGACGTCGTCAATACCGCTGATCGTCCCCAGGTCGTCGCCGTGGAAAACGCGGTCCGTGACACGGTCGAGCCGGCGGGAGTGACCGCAGAGTTCAACGGCGAGGCCGAGGCCCCGCCCATCCAGCAGGGAATCCAGGAGCTGCTCGGCTTCCTGGCCGCGTTCATCGTGCTCATGATCGTCTTCCGCACGTTCGTCGCGACCTCGATTCCGATCGCGCTCGCGCTCGTAGCCGTCGGAACGGCGTTCATCCTCCTCTTCATCCTTGCCGGGCTGACCGACATCAACACGATCACGCCGATCCTCGTGTCGATGATCGGGATCGGCGTCGGGATCGACTACTCGCTGTTCATCGTCACGCGGTTCAGACAGTTCCTGCACGAGGGCATGTCGCCGGTCGACGCGGCGACCGAGGCCGGCGCCACCGCCGGCAGGGCCGTGCTCTTCGCGGGCCTCACGGTCGCGATCTCGGTCACGGGGCTCGCGTTCTTCGGGCTCGACTTCGTGACCAAGCTCGGCATCGGCGCGGCCCTGGGCGTGCTGACCACGGTGCTGATCGCGAACTCGCTGCTGATCGCGGTGCTGGCGAAGCTGGGACACAGGATCGATCGGTGGAAGGTTCCGTTCCTCAAGCCGATCGACGACTCCGAGGCCGGCCGTGAGAAGACGCTGATCGCTCGCTGGGGCCGGTTCGTGACCGCTCACGCCAAGCCGGTCTTCTGGATCCTGCTCGTGGCCGGGCTCGTTCTGGCCGGGACGTCTGGGCTCGTGCGCTTGGGGGCTGCCGACCAGGGGACCCAGCCGACCAACCAGACCGCGCGTCGCGCCTACGACCTCCTGGCCGAGGGCTTCGGACCGGGATTCAACGGCCCGATCCCGATCGTCGTCGACGTGAAGGGAGACGAGGATGCTCCGCAACGGGTCTACCAACGCGTGCGCGGGTTCGACGATGTCGCCTCGGTCAGGAAACCGCAGTTCAACGACGCGAAGACCGTCGCGATCGTCTTCGTCACGCCCAACTCGGCGCCCCAGGACGAGAGCACGGCGCAGCTGGTCCACCAGCTACGCGACGTCGTCGTGCCGGCTGCGACCGCGGGCAGCCCCGCTGCCGTCTACGTGTCCGGGCTGAACGCCGCGTTCATCGACATCGCCGACCGGATCATGCAGCGGCTGCCGCTCTTCCTGCTCTACATCATCGGCGTCACGTTCATCGTGCTCGCAATGGCCTTCCGGTCGATCGTCATCTCCCTGACGGCGGCGATCACGACCATCCTGTCGGCGTTCATCGGGTTCGGCGTGCTCACGCTCGTGATGCAGAAGGGATACCTGCTGAGCCTGACGGGGCTGGACCGGACGGGGCCGATCGAGACCTTCGTTCCGCCGATCGCGTTCGCGATCCTCTTCGGCCTGTCGATGGACTACATGGTGTTTCTCGCGAGCCGCATTCGGGAGGAGCACGTCCACGGGCTGAACACGAAGGACGCGGTCGAGCATGGAATCGCCGCGATCGGGCGCGTCATCGTGGCGGCGGCGATCATCATGGCCACGGTCTTTTCGGCCTTCATCCTCACCCCCGACCGCATCTCCAAGGAGTTCGGCCTGCTGCTCGCGGTGGCGATCTTGACCGACGCGCTCGTCGTGAAGATGACGCTCATCCCAGCCTTCATGACTCTGATGGGCGAGAAGACCTGGTACATCCCGCGGTGGCTCGACAGGTTGCTGCCGAACATCACGATCGAGCCGCCGCACGACGGCGAGCGCGCAGCGGAGTACGGGGGCGAACGGCCGGTGCCGGCCGGCGAGGGCTGAGCAAGTGCACAGCGTCATACGGGCGGACGAGCAGCGGCGCGCGGCCAACCGGACGCTGCGCTTCGAGGGCGAGGCCTACGGCTCGGGCGTCTCGATGTTCCTGGTCGACAACGAGCCGGGCGAGGGGCCGGGGCTGCACCGGCACCCGTACTCGGAGACGTGGATCGTCCGCTCGGGACAGGTGCGGTTCACCGCCGACGGTCAGGACGTGGAGGCCGGCGCCGGTGACATCCTCGTCGTCGGGCCCGACACGCCGCACAAGTTCGTGAACCTCGGCCCGGGACGGCTCGACCTGATCTGCGTCCACGACTCGCCGCGGATCATCCAGGAGGAGCTGGAAGAGAGAGCAGCCGTCTGACGCTCTCGGGGACCGGGATGCCTTCGCGGAGCCCGGGCGAGGCTGTCGGCGTTCCGTACGAGGACACGATCGGGACGACCCCCGCCCACACGTCCAGCGCGGCATCCTCCGAGTCGTCGTCGTCCGGCCCGCCGCTCCGCGCCTTGGCCGAGGCCTCGTCGATCTCGAGCGCGAGGATCGAGGTCGCCTTCAGCTCCTTCGCGTTCGGCTGGCGCGCCTCGTCCCAGCGGCCCGGCAGCAGCTTCTCGGTGAACGCCTCGAACGCGCGCAGGCGCTCCGCCTCGTCCTCGACGAGCGTGAACGTTCCGAAGACCATCACCGAGTCGTAGTTCGCCGAGTGCTCGAAGGCCGAGCGCGCGAGCACGAGCGCGTGCACGAGCGTTACCGTGACGCAGGCCGGAGCGCCCGCGGCGAGCGCCCGAACGGCACGACTCGCGGTCGAGCCGTGGATGTAGACGGTGTCGCCGACGCGCGCGTAGAGCATCGGGATGCAGACCGCCTCGTCTCCGTCCGAGAAGGCCACGTGCGCGAGCAGTCCGCGATCGAGGACCTCGTCGATCGACGCGCGGTCGTAGCGCCCCTTCGTCGGCCCGCGGCGGACGCGGACGCGGCTCGAAACCTCGTTTCGCTTGTCCGCCACCTGGTCAGCTTATGCATGACGCCGTAGCATTCCCGCTCACGCATGCGCGACCCGCGGATCGAGCAGTACGCACGGATCCTCGTCGAGACCTGTGTCGGAGTCCAGCCCGGCTGGCAGGTGATCCTCTGGGGCGGGCCGATGGCGCGGCCGCTCGTCGACGAGGTGGCCCGGCAGATCGGGCGGCGCGGCGCGTACGCCCTCGTGCGGGCCAACCTCACCGGAAACCTTCCGTGGGTCCTCGAGGCGCCCGACGAACTGATCGACACGCTCGCCCCGATCGAGGCCTACGCCTTCGAGCGCGCCGACGGGCTGATCGCGATCGACGCGCCGGAGAACACGCGCGAGATCGCCGCGATCCCTCCCGAGCGGCTCGGCCGGCTCCAGGCTTCCGTTCGGCCCGCGCTCGAGCGCGTTCTCACGAACGATCTGAAATGGGTGGGCTGCAACTACCCGTGCCCGGCTCTGGCCCAGGACGCGGGCATGGCGCTCCGAGACTACGAGGACTTCCTCTACGGCGCGTGTCTGCTCGACTGGGACGCAGAGCGCGAGCGCATGAGCCACTACATGGAGCCCTTCGACGCCGCAGACGAGGTGCGGATCGTCGGCGCGGAGACGGCCCTCACCCTCAGCCTCGCCGGACGCACGGGCGAGGTCGACGCCGGCGGCGCGAACATGCCCGGCGGCGAGTTCTACTACTCGCCCGTCGAAGACTCCGCGGAGGGCACGATCTCCTTCCTCGAGTTCCCGGCTCCGTACCTCGGGCGCGACGTGACCGGCATCCGGCTGCGCTTCGAGGGCGGGAAGGTCGTCGACGCCTCGGCCGCGACCGAAGAGGAGTTCTTCCTCGGCGTGCTAGACCGGGACGAGGGCTCCCGCCGGCTCGGCGAGCTGGGCATCGGCTGCAACCCGGGCATCACGCGCTTCATGAGGAACACGCTCTTCGACGAGAAGATCGACGGCACGGTCCACCTCGCGCTCGGCAACGGCCTCCCGAACATCGGCGGCACGAACCAGAGCGAGATCCACTGGGACATCGTCAAGGACCTGCGCCGCGGCGGCCAGATCCTGCTCGACGGCGAGGTCGTCCAGCAAGACGGTGTGTGGCACGACTGACTGGGATCACGCCGCCTCGTCCAGCACGACGGCCTCGGCGTCCGCGGGCGCTGTCTCCGCCCTCGGCTGCGAGGCCGGCCTCATGAGCGTGAGCACGATCGCCGCGCCGGCGACCAGGAGCCCCGTCAGCACGTAGAGCGCGGTCTGGAAACCGTGGTCGAGGGCAGGGGCGCTCGAGGCCGTGAGCGCTGCATGGGCGTCCGCGTAGTTCCTCGTCGCCGTGGCCGCGATCGTGCTGACGGCCGCGATGCCGAGCTAGCCGGGCTTGCCGGCCATCGCCCAGACGGCGACGACGTAGGCTGCGAGGAGCACGACCGAGAGGACGAGCGTCGCCTTGAGCAGCCCCGCGCCCTTCCCCGCCTGCAGCCGGCGCACTCCGATGCCGCCGATTATCAGCGCGATCACGAGGACGAGGCCGCCGATGTCTGCGATTCGGGTTCCGATGTCGAGCCAGTTCGGCTTGTCGGAAACGGCCTTCCACCCCCTCGAATACACCCACTCCGCACCGAGACGCATCAGCACCCAGCCGGGGAACGCGACGAGCATCAGCGACCAGAAGCCGAGGCGAAGCAGCTTCGCGTCGCCCTTCGCGAACAAGAGCGCGGCGGTGCCTGTGACGAGGCCGGCGACGAGGATCATCGCGCCGAGCACGTGCACGAAGAGCGGGAGGTTCCAGCTGGCTGGACGGGCGGCGACGACGGCGAGCACGCTCATGAGCCCGGCTTCCAGATCATGTCGATGATGATCAGCAGCAGGACGGCCGAGGTCAGGGCGTGCAAGCGGACGCCGTGCGAGGTGCGGTTGAGCGCAAGGAGCTCGGCATTCGGACCGGCCTCTCCCGCCTGCTTGAGCTCGAGCGCCTTCCTCGGGCCCTGCATGAAGGCTTCACCGACTCGCTTGCCGAGCGTTGCGCCGACGACCCACAGCACGAGCGCGGCGATGATCCAGCCGTCCCAGATCGCATAGCCGTCGACCGCGAATGCGAGATAGATGCCGAGGATGATCGTGCCGCCCATCCCGATCCCGATCGTCGCATTGCCGACTCTCGCAACGGGCCCCAGGCGGAGCGTGTCGTCCGGTGTGTCGATTCGGCGAACCGCGAGGATGAGCACCCAGAAGAGGGTGCTGCCCGCTACGAGCGAGAACGCGGCGAGCACGTGGAAGGCCAGCATCCACTGGTTGAAGCTCACGCGGTGATCCTACGAGGCCGACCGGAGGCCGCATGGCGATGACTTTCCGGTGGAAGAACGGTCTTAAGTAGACCGAAACGCCGATCGAGGAGGAGCGATGCAGAAGATCAGACCGTGCCTGTGGTTCGACACGGAAGGCGAGGAAGCGGCGAAGTTCTATACGTCGATTTTCCCGAATTCGAAGATCGTCGAGGTTTCCCGCTACGGCTCCGCCGGACCGCGGGCCGAGGGCACCGTGATGACGGTCCTGTTCGAGCTCGACGGCGAGCAGTTCATCGCGCTGAACGGCGGCCCGAACTTCACCTTCAACGAAGCGATTTCGCTCGAGGTCGACTGCGAGTCGCAAGACGAGGTCGACCGGTACTGGGACGCGCTCAGCGACGGTGGTGAAGAGGGGCCGTGCGGATGGCTCAAGGACCGCTACGGCGTCTCTTGGCAGATCACCCCGAAGGTGCTCTACGAGCTGATCGGCGACCCCGACCGCGAGAAGTCGCAGCGCGTGATGGCCGCGATGCTGAAGATGGGAAGGATCGAGATCGCGGAGCTCGAGCAGGCGGCGGCCGCAGCCTGATGACGTCGAGCCGGGGACGGGCCGGCCGTCCCCGGCTCCCTTCCGAGCGGCTAGGCCGACGCCTTGCCCGCCGCGACAGCCGTCTTCTCGGGCACGCCGGCGATCCAGCCTTCGATCGCGCCTGCGATCTCGGCCCATTTCTCGGCGGTCATCATCAGGTGAGGCCGGCCCGCGAACTCGAGGTAGTCGGTCTGTGCCGGAGACTTCTCGTACTTCTTGTACTGCTTCTTCGAGACCGAGGCGGGGACCGTGTGGTCCTGGTCGGCGCCGATGATCAGTAGCGGTGCCCGCTCCTCGTACTTGAAATGGAGCTCCGTGGGCGGGTGCAGATGGAAGTTCGCGAAACCCGCCTCGTAGAAGATCTGACCGGTCTCCGGGACGTAGTACTTCTCGTACGCCGCCTTTGCCTCCTCGGGCGTGAACGTGTTCACGAAGCCGTAGGTGAACTCGTCGAGCGTGAGCGGCACGACGCCGTGCCAGCGCGACGGATGTGCCAGTGCCGACGAGGCGACCTTGAGCGATGAGAACGGCAGGACGAGGATCCCCTTCGGCGGCGCCGGGCTCATCGCGACGCCCCCTCGGGCGAGCCCGCGGTCGAGCAGGAGCTCGACGATCAGCCCGCCGAACGAGTGGCCGATCAGGATCGGCTCGTGGTCGAGCGCCCTGATCTGCGCCTCGTAGTGGTCGACGATCTCGGTCAGGCCGAGCCCCTCGATCGCCTCGGTCGACTCGCGCAGCTCGGCGACGTCGCCTTGCTTGCGTGGCCATTCGGGGGCGGAGACGTCATAGCCCCGGTCGCGGAAGTACTCGGCGAACGTGTCCCAGCTCCGCGACGAGAGCCAGGCGCCATGAATCAGCATCAGTGGACTGCGGGTTGCGGCACCCTCCACGGTGACCTCCCTGCTCGCTTGCCCTTCGCACGCTACCCGCTTGGGGTCGGTCCCGCTGCGAGCCAATAGACTCGGTCCGCTCAGATCGGATGACGAGCACCGCCGAGCCAGATCCCGTTGCGTCGCGGCGACGGCTGATCGCCGCCCGCGCGCTGACGGTGCTCGCGATCGTGCTCGTCGTCGTCAGCGTCCTCGCGAACTTCGTCAAGCGGCAGGCACTCGACGAGTCGCAGTTCCGCTCCACCTCGCGCCAGCTGATCGCCGATCGCGCCGTCCGCGACCAGGTGGCGACCACGCTCGTCGACCAGCTCTACGCGAACGTCGACGTGTCAGCCGTCCTCCGCCAGCGGCTGCCACCGAACCTGCAACCGCTCTCTGGACTGATCGCGGGCGCAACCCGCGACGCCGCAGACCGCTCGGCGCGGCGGCTGCTCGAGCAGCCGCGCGTGCAGGACGCCTTCGTGAACGCCTCTTCGTCCGCACAGCGCCAGTTCGTGGGGGTCCTCGACGGTGACGCGACGGTCGTCGAGACCAGCGGCGGCAAGGTCGTGCTCGATGTCCGCCCGCTCGTGCTCGACCTGGGCGACCGCTTCTCGATCGTCTCGAATCTCCAGTCGAGGCTCCCCGAGGACGCAGGGAGGGTGACGATCCTCGAATCGGACCAACTGAAGACCGCTCAGGACGCGACCAAGCTCCTGCGCTTCGTGGCCGACTGGATCTGGGTGCTCGCCCTGGCTGCGGCCGCCGGTGCGGTGTGGCTCGCGCGAGGGCGGCGGCGGAACGAGCTCCGCGCCAACGCGATCGGCCTGCTGATCGCGGGCGTGCTGATCCTGATCGTGCAGTCGCTGATCGGGCGCTACGTCGTTGGACATCTCGTCACGTCCGAGTCCGTGCGCCCTGCCGCCGCCGCGACCTACGCGATCCTCACCGACCTGCTCCGTGGGGCCGGCTGGACCGCGATCATCATCGCCGTCATCGCGCTCGCCGGCATCTGGCTGAGCGGCCCGAGCCCCCGGGCGACCGCAGCGCGGCATGCGCTCGCGCCGTACCTGCGTCGACCCGAGGTGGCGTACGGCGCGCTCGTCATCGGCTACCTCCTGCTGCTCTGGTGGCGACCAACTCCGCAGTTCGGCTTCCCGCTCACGGTCGTGATCTGGTTCGCGCTGGCGCTCCTCGGCCTGGAGGCTCTGCGGCGCCAGACGGCCCGCGAGTTCCCCGATGCGGAGCCGAAGGACCTCTCGGAGGCTTTCGGGGCCTTCGTCGGTCGCCTCGAGGCGCGCCGGGGGACAGACAGCGCAGCCGCGGAGCTCGAGCGGCTGGCGGAGCTCCGGCGTCAGGGCCTGCTCGACGAGGCGGAGTTCACGACGGCCAAGGCCAAAGTGCTCGGTCTGCCCGTCGGGACGCCGTGATCCGGCAGAGCAGTCAAGATCTCGCCGAGGCATGAGCCCCACGGACGACGAGACCTCGAAGTACGACTCGCTGCTCGCGACGGGCGAGCGCGTCCTACTGGTACGGCAGCGCCACTGGCTCACGTTCCTCGAGGCGGGGCGGTGGTTCGTCCTCGCGCTCGTCATCGGGCTCGTCTCGGGCGCCCTGGACGCGGGCGTGCCGAACAACGGCGTCGCAGGGCCGATCAGCACGCTCCTCGGCTGGGCGTTCTGGATCGCCCTGATCGTGGGTCTGATCGGCCTCGTCTGGTACTTCCTCGTGTGGAGGGTCGAGCGCTACCTCGTCACGACGCGCCGCGTGATCGAGGCGGGCGGCGTGATCAACAAGTACACACACGACACCTCGCTGCAGGCGATCACCGACATGAACGTGGGCCACCCGTGGCTCGGCCGGATCGTCGGCTACGGCGAGATCGACCTGCTGACCGCGGCCGAGGCGGGAACGAGCAAGATCCGCTTCCTCCCCGATGCGGACGGGTTCAAGAAGGCGCTCCTCGACGCCAAGCAGGAGCACGAGCTCGAGGTCGGCGGGGGGCGCGCCATGCAGGAGGCGGTCGCGTCCGCGGCTCTGCAGGAGCGCCCATCCTCCGACGGCATGTCCGCCGAGGAGCTGGACACCGCCCTCAGCCGCCTGGCGGACATGAAGGATCGCGGGCTGATCACGCAGGAGGAGTTCGACCAGAAGAAGCGCGAGCTGCTCGACAGGCTCAGGTAGGTGACGCCAGTGGCCAAGCCGCTCTCGTTCTAGCTCCACCGCGCGCATCTACAGCCTTACGGCACGATTGGATCTCATGGAACCCGTGGGACGAGAGCCCGGGCAGGACATGGTGGAGCCGGCGTCGCGCATCGAGAAGACGCGCCAGTGGACGGCCGCGAGGCGAACGGACGCCGAGCGGCTCGCCGAGCGCGCGCAGGACGAGCGCAGCCGCCACAGCTCGGTCGACGCGATCTTCGAGATGGTCGACCGGGACAGCGAGGTCGGAGGCGGGATCATCGCGGGCGCCCTCGCCTACCGGCTCTTCATCTGGCTGCTGCCGCTCGCGCTGGTCGTCGTCGCGGGCCTCGGCATCGCCGCGGACGCCAATTCGGAATCTCCTGAGGCGGCGGCCCGATCGGTGGGTATGGAGGGCCTGATCTCGAGCTCCATCGCCAACGCCGCCGACAGCCCGAACCGCTGGTACGCGCTCCTGATCGGCGTTCCGGTGCTGATCTGGGTGACGCGGAGCGTGCTCCGGGTGCTGATCGGGGCGCACAGGCTGGTCTGGACCGACGATCGCAGCCGTGCGCCGAAGCCGAAACTCGTGGCGACGCTGAGGCTCCTTGTCCTGCTGCTTTGCTTCGGCGTCGTCTCCGCGACCGCGAGCGCGGTGAGGGCCTGGTCGCCCACGCCCGGGTTGCTGGCGACGCTGATCGCACTCGTCGCCTACGCGGGGCTCTGGCTGCTCGTCACGCTCCGGCTCCCACACCGGGAGACCGATTGGACGGCGCTGATCCCGGGCGCCCTGGTCTTCGGGATCGGCGTCGAGGCGCTCCAGGTCGTGACCGCCTACGTCCTCACGCCGTACGCGATCGCCAAGCAAGGGACCTACGGAGCGCTGGGAGTCGCCGCGGGGTTGCTCTTCGGGCTCTTCCTGGTCAGCAGGCTGGTCGTCGCCGCTGCGGTCGTCAACGCGACCCTCTCCGAGCGGCACGCGCGTCCCGGCTCGACGCCTCAGTCAGCGCCGGGCGGCTAACGCGTCGATCTTCCGCTCGAGCTCGTCGAAGCGGCGCTCCATCGCCTCGCGGTCGCTCAGGTCGTCGGTCTTCTGCGCGGCGTCGCGCTCGGTCTGTGCGCGACTGATGAAGCTGGACGTGATCACCGCGGTCACGATCGCGATGAACGCGGTTCCCTCGAGCATGACGAGCGTTGCGACGAGCCTCCCGCTGACGTCCTTCGGCGCAACGTCTCCGTAGCCGACCGTCGTGACCGTCTGCACGGCCCACCACAACCCGACGCCGACGTCGGGAAACTCGGCGTTGTCGATCACGGTCATCAGCACCCCGGAGCCGATGACCACGACGAAGGTCGCCGACACGATCACCGCCGTGGCTCCGCGCACCGTCGGCGGCCGCTGGACGAAGCGTGCTACCCGTCGCTCGACGATGTTGAAGCGGCCCATCGCTCGAGGACATAGGAAACCAGCGGCGGCTGACGTCCTACCGGAGGAGGAAATGGACACCTCGCGCTAACAAGTCGTTGTTAGCGTGCCTCGGTGGGTCTGAATCGTGTCGTGCTGGCGGCGCTCGTCGCCGGCCTGACGACTGCGGGAGCGGCACTCGGCGCCGGAGGCCCCGTGGCGCACCAGGAGAGCGACCACGCCGGGTCTGGGCTGGCGAGCCGCCATGTCGCGCCGATGCGAGCCGCCCGGCCCGCGGGCCTGCCGGGGCTCGACGTCAGCAGCTGGCAGGGGAACGTCGACTGGGCGACGGTGGCCGCGAACGGCGCGCGCTTCGCCTTCGTCAAGGCGACCGAGGGGACGAGCTACGTCAACCCGTACTTCACGCAGCAGTACGTCGGCGCGTTCGACGTCGGGCTCGTGCGCGGGGCTTATCACTTCGGTCTGCCCGACCGGTCGACCGGCGCCGCGCAGGCGCAGTGGTTCGCGGCGCACGGGGGTGCGTGGTCCGCCGACGGCCGGACGCTGCCCGGGGCGCTCGACATCGAATACAACCCGTACGGCGCGACGTGCTACGGCCTGAGCCAGAGCGCGATGGTCACGTGGCTGACGAGCTTCGTCAGCCAGTACCAGGCGCTGACGAGCCGCTGGCCGGTCATCTACTCGACGACGAACTGGTGGCAGACGTGCACCGGCAACTACGCGGGCTTCGGCGCGACCGTCCCGCTCTGGATCGCATGCTGGTGCCAGACGGTCGGCCAGCTTCCTGCCGGTTGGAGCAACTACGCGTTCTGGCAATGGACGAACCAGCCCGTCGACTTCCCGGGCGACCAGGACGTGTTCAACGGATCGCAGGACGACCTCGTCGCGCTCGCGAACGGCGCTCAGCCGCCTCCTCCTCAGCCTCCCCCGCCTCCGCCACCACCGCCGCCTCCGCCACCGCCGGCGGTCATCTGCCGCGTTCCGCGTCTGATCGGCATGCGGCTGGCGAACGCGCGGGCCAGGATCCGCGGCGCGCACTGCGTCCCCGGCCGCGTTCGGCACGTGCGCTCGAAGCGCGTCGGCCGCGTCCTCGGGCAGAACCCCCGCGCGGGATCCCGCCGGGCTCGCGGAGCGAGGGTCAGTCTGCTGGTCGGTCGGAAACGGCGCTAGCGGGCTGCCGCCGCGCGACGACGACGCCTGCGAGGCAGATCGCGCCGCCCACGATTGCGAGCCCGGGCGGCGTTTCGCCGAGCAGGAGCCAGCCGAGCAGGATCGCGATCGGCGGCACGAGGTACGTGATCGAGCCCATGCGCCCCGCGGTCGTGCGCGCGAGCGCGTAGCCCCAGGTCAGAAACCCGATCGCCATCGGGGCGATCGCCAGGTAGATCATCCAGCCGATCGACGACGCGGGCGCATCCGGAAGCTGCTGCCCGAGCGTGAAGGCGAACGGCAGGCACACGACGGCGCCGAGCGTGCAGGCGAGCCAGGTCACCATCAGCGGCGACACGCGCGCCAGCACCGGCTTCTGGGCGACGACGCCGATCGCATAGAAGACCGCGGCCGCGAGGCACAGGAGCGCGCCCCAGCTCGCGGCGACTCCCTGATTCGAGGTCGCGGTCCCGATCACCACGACGCCCGCGAGCGCGATCGCGCAGCCTGCGAAGAGGCGCCTCGGGAAGCCTTCGTGCAGGATGAATCCGGCAAGGACGGCGAGGATGATCGGGCCGACGTTGACGAGCATCGAGGCGGTGCCGGCGTCGACGCGCCGCTCGGCCGCGTTCAGCGAGATGTTGTAAAGCCCGAACCAGAAGAGCCCGACGAGCGCGATCGCCGCCACGTCACGCCGCCCGGGCAGCGGCTCCCGCCTCCAGAGGACGATCGAGCCCAGCGCGAGGCTCGCGATCATCAGCCGGCCGAGCGCCAGCGCGCCGGGCGAGAGGTGCTGCGACGCCGACCGGATGCCGACGAACGCCGAGGCCCAGAGCGTGACGGTGACGAGCCCGGCGCCGAGCGCGAGCATCCGCTCACGGTCGGCGGGCACACGAGCGGTCGTCTCGAAAGTCGCCATCGTGGTAGAGAACGCGGGAACGCGTCCTTTTGTGAGAACGCAGGTCCCCGCTTGGTTATGCCATCCGAGCAGCCCATCAACTTCAACGAGGTCGACTTCGGCGCCGGAGCGCTGAGCGGCCTCGTGCTGGACGGCGGCACGCTGAAGCTCGCCGGCAACGGGGCCGGGACCTTCGACTACGCCGACCCGTTCTCGGCCGTGACCGTGCTCGGACAGCACGTCGACGGCTCCGGGAGCTACGCGTTCGGCACGTGGACGTCGCGCGTGTACCCGATGAGCTTCGCGTTCAACGAGCTGGTCTCGTCCTGGAACTCGAAGACGTCGCCGGGCACCTGGATCCAGTCCGAGGTGAAGCCTCAGCTGGACAACGGGCACTGGGCTGATCGGCGACGCGATCGCGTAGAGCGCGAGCAGGACAGCGGAACCGGGATTGGCGCGGTTCCCGTCGAATAGCGAGGCGTTGTGGGATCGCGACGCCCGCTGAGACTGCTCGTGCTGCTCGCGCTGACGGGCGCGGCCGCGCTCGCGGTCGCCATCACGGCCGGCGCGGCGACGGGCGACGAGGACGCGCTCGCGCAGAAGTACAGCCCGGACGTGCGCCTCGTCGAGCAGCCCGTGGAGTGCGGCCCCGGAGAGCCGTACATCCCGCTCGACGTCGACCTGCTGTTCGGCCAGCCGACCGTGGCGCTGCGCGGGCCCTGGAACACGACCGACCTGGTGAAGATCGGCCCGAGAGCGCAGGACCTGGTCAACCGCTTCGAGTACCACCTCGACTACCCGGGCAGCGCGCTCAGCCCGGGCTGCGACTACGAGAACTGGCAGCGCCACCTCCTCGCGGGCGGAGGCTCGCCGACGGTCTACGCGCACGTGGTCACCGACCCCGGTCATCCGGGCAAGGTCGCCCTCCAGTACTGGTTCTTCTACGTCTTCAACGACTTCAACAACACGCACGAGGGCGACTGGGAGATGGTCCAGCTCGACTTCGATGCGGCCGATGCCGCCGAGGCGTTGAACACGGAGCCGACCGCGATCGGCTACAGCTCGCACGAGGGCGCCGAGCGGGCGGACTGGGGCGACGAGAAGCTCGAGCTCGTCGACGGGACGCACCCGGTCGTCTACCCCGCCGCCGGCAGCCATGCGAACAAGTTCGGCGCCGCCCTCTATCTCGGCAGCTCGGCGGACGCGGGGGTGGGCTGCGACGACACCCGCGGGCCGCACGACGAGCTCCGCCCCGTCGTGAAGACGATTCCGAGCGACCCCGCCGAGGCTGCGAAGGCGTACCCCTGGATCACGTTCGAAGGGCGCTGGGGCGAGCTGCAGAAGGCGTTCTACAACGGCCCGACCGGCCCCAACCTGAAGACGCAGTGGACCGAGCCCATCACCTGGTCCGACGGGTGGCGATCGCGAAGCTACGCAGTGCCGACCGGCGGGATCTTCGGCACCGGTGCGACCGACTTCTTCTGCAGCGGGGTCGAGACCGGTTCCGCTGCCGTGACGGCTCTCGTCCGGGACCCGACGACGACCCTGATCACGATCGGGATCCTGCTCGTGCTGCTCGTCTGGCTGGTGAGGCGCACCACGTGGCGTCCCGGCGTGCCGCTTCGCCTTGCGCACCGGCGCGCCTGGGGACGGATCCTGTCCAGTGCCGCGCGGATGTACGCCTCACGGCGGGCCGGGCTCTTCGTGGGCATCGGCGTCATCTTCATCCCGCTCGGGATCCTGATCTCGATCGTGCAGGCGCTCGTGCTCGGCGGCTTCGGGCTGCTCGGCGTCGACACCTCGGGCGAGGGAGCGGGCGCGCTGGTGCTGCTCGTGGTCACCGTCGGCACGACGCTCGCACTGCTCGGCTTCGGGCTCGTGCAGGCCGCGACGGCGAAGGCACTCGTCGAGGTCGACCGCGGGAACGCAATCGGGCCGGTCGACGCGTACCGCCTGGCGCTCAGTCGCTTCCGCCCCCTGTTGGGCACTCTGCTGCTCGCAGTCGGGGCCTGGGTCGCGCTGACCGCGACGGTGTTCCTCAGCCCCCTCGCGCTCTGGCTCGCGGTGCGGTGGGCGTTTCTCGCGCAGGTCGTGGAGCTCGAGGACGAATCGGCGCTCGGAGCCCTGCGCCGCAGCGGGGAGCTCGTCCGCGGGCGCTGGTTCCGCGTCGCGTCACTCGTCGGGGTCGGCCTCGTGCTCGCGCTCGCGATCGGCCCGCTCGTCGGCGCCCTGCTGATCATCCTCACCCAGGCGCCGTTCGTCGTGCTGAACATCGTGGCCGGAATCGTGTACGCGCTCGCGATGCCGTTCGTCGCGATCACCACCACGTACCTCTACTTCGACGCGAGGGTGCGCAGCGAGCTCGAGCCGCGGGAGGCGCCCGCGGACCTACCTGCCGAGATCGAGCTCGCCTAATGGTTGTGCGAGCATTGGCCCGTGCGGATCCGGGCCGCAGTCCTCGAGGAGTTCGGTCGGCCGCTCGTCGTCCAGGAGGTCGAGCTGGCGGAGCCGAAGGCGGGCGAGGTGCTCGTCCGGCTTGTCGCGTGCGGCGTCTGCCACACGGATCTGTACACGGCCTCCGGGGCTGACCCGTCCGGCTACGCGCCGACGGTGCTCGGCCACGAGGGCGCGGGCATCGTGGAGCAGGTCGGCCCTGACATGACCTCTGTTGCACCGGGAGACCAGGTGGTGACGCTCTTCTCGCCGCAGTGCCGCGAGTGCGTGCACTGCCTCAGCGACCGGACGAACCTCTGCCTCGCGATCCGCGAGCAGCAGAACCTGGGCTTCCTCCCGGACGGGACGACGCGCCTGGGCCGGAACGACGAGCCCGTCCGGCACTTCATGGGCTGCTCCACGTTCGCCGAGTACACGGTGATGCCCGAGATCGCGCTCGCGAAGGTGAATCCGGAGGCGCCACCGGAGCACGCGTGCCTGTTCGCGTGCGGGCTCTCGACGGGCCTCGGCGCCGCGATGAACACCGCGAAGGTGGCGCCGGGCTCGACCTGCGTCGTCTTCGGCGCGGGCATGGTCGGTCTCGGCGCGGTCGCGGGCTGCCGCCTCCAGGGTGCCGAGCGGATCGTGTCCGTCGATCTCGCACCGGGGCGGCTCGAGCTGGCGAAGGGACAGGGCGCGACCGACGCGCTCGTCGGCGGGCCCGAGGTCGTCGACGAGATCCTCGAGCTGACGGACGGCTTCGGCGCCGACTACACGTTCGAGGCGACCGGAAACGTGAACGTCATGCGCCAGGCGGTCGAATCCGCGCGGATGGGCTGGGGGCTGTGCACGGTCGCGGGCGTCGCGGGTAAAGGCGAGGTGCTCGAGGTCGTGCCGCGCTTTCTGATCACGGGCCGGCGCGTGGCGGGCTCGTCGTTCGGCGGCGTCAAGGGCCGCGACCAGGTGCCCGAGCTCATCGAGCGCGCGCTAGCGGGGGAGATCGACGTCGCGCCGTTCGTCTCGCATCGGATCGGGCTCGACGACGTCAACCATGCATTCGAGCTGATCGAGTCGCAGGACGGCATCAGGAGCGTGATCGAGTTCAACTAGGGCGAGAGAGCCGCCCGTACTTCGCGTCCTTGTCCGAGCGTGGCTACTACCGGTACGTTGGCGCCTATGGCTGAAGTGATCGAGACGCACGACCTCACGGCGCCCTCACAGGACGGCTGGGCGCTGGACTACCGGATCCGACGCGAAGACGGCGAGGAGCTCCACGCCGAGGTTCGCTGCTGGGAACAGGCGCACGCTGCTGCCGAACGGGCGGCAAACGCCGATGCTCTCGCTGCAATCGCGGATCGGGGCAACGCCGCTGCCCTCGAGTACGCGGAGCTTGTGGAGTCTCCGGCGACGTGTGGAGCGGTGCTGATCTCGATCTGGTTCGATCCGGCTGACGAGGGGAATCTGCGCCGTCGGGTCAGCTACGAGCGCGCTCCGGCGTAGCTGACCAGAAGAAGTGCGGTCACGCCCTCTGTCGAGACAGCTCAGGTGAACGCGTTCACGGCCCGCGCCACGATCAGGCCAAAGAGCGCAAGCGCCACGGTCGCCTGCACGAGCATCGTGTACTTCGCGCGGTGGGTGAGCGGCATCACGTCGGTCGGGCTGAACGCCGTCGCGTTCGTGAACCCGAGGTGCAGGTAGTCGAGGAAGACCGGCCGCCAGCCCGGCGGCGCGAGCTCGGGGCTCATGTGTTGCGTGAACGCGAAGTCGACCGGCGCTGGGTCGAGGGAGCGGGCGACCGGGCCGCCGCCGTCCAGCAGCCAGTAGAGCAACGCGAACGCGAGGTTGTTCCCGAGCCAGACGACCGCGCCCGTGGCGAGTAGCTCGCTCGGCGACTGCGTCACGCCGATCCCCTTGATCAGGTCGTAGATGAGGAGCGCGGTCGACCACAAGGCACCAGCGACGAACAGGAGCGCGAGCGCGACGGCGACGCGGCGCACCCAGGGCGTGCGCCTGGCGAGGTTGCCGGGCGCGCCCACGAGCAGCAGCACGACCAGGATCGCCTCGAGGGCGGGGACGAGCCACGTCACTCGAACCGCTCCCTCGTGCGGCAGCCAGACGCGGAGGGCGATGTTCGTCGCCATGAAGAGGACGAGCGCTGCCACCGGCGGCCAGCGGGACTCGCCGATGGAGGGCTGGCCCGGCGGAGTCACGCGCGCATCGTATGCTGGACGCGTGGAGGCGAACCGGTCCGAGCGGTGGGTCGAGCTCGTCTCCACGGTACTGTTGGCGCTGGCCACCGTCGCCACCGCTTGGGCCGCGTACCAGTCGCGCCAGTGGACGGGTGAGCAGGCGCAGGGCTACAGCCACGCGACCGCGACCCGGATCGCCGAGAACCGCAGCGCAGCGCTCGCGAACCGCCAGGTACAGATCGACGTGGCCACGTTCATCCAGTGGATCGACGCGCACCAGCACAACGACGAGGCACTCGCCGGCTTCTACCGCGCGCGCTTCCGGGACGAGTTCAAGCCGGCCTTCACAGCGTGGCTCGCGACGAGGCCGTTCACGAACCACGCGGCACCGCCCACGCCGTTCGCGATGCCCGTCTACCGGCTGAAGGCGGCCACCGAAGCCGAGCGGCTCGAGTCGACCGCCGCCGCCGACTCCGATCGCGCGAAGTCCGCGAACCAGAACGCGGACAACTACATGCTCGCCGTCGTTCTGTTCGCCTCGTCGCTCTTCTTCGCCGGGATCAGCGTCAAGCTTCACAGCTTCGGAGCGAGAGCCGCCCTCCTCGGGCTCGGCTGCGTCATCTTCCTCGGGACGCTGATCTGGGCCTTGACGCTTCCGGTCCAGCTCGCGACCTGACGTCAGCGTGCCGCTGTCGTAGGCTCCTCCGATGGCGTCCGTGCTCGCGCTCATCGCCGCGTTCCTGTTCGCGGTCGCTGCGACGCTCCAGCAGAAAGGCGCTCTCAACCTCGACTGGGTCTCGCTCGCGCGGCCCATGTCGCTCGTTCGGCTCGTCGGCCAGCGCATGTGGCTGCTGGGTACCGCTGCGCTCTTCGTCGGCTACGTGTTCCAGGCGGGCGCGCTCGACCGAGGCCGGCTCGCGGTCATCCAGCCGCTGCTCGTGACGACCATCGTCTTCGCGCTGCCGCTCGGCTGGCTGCTGACGAACCAGCACGTCGGCCGCCGGGAGGTCGTCGGTGCGGGCGTCATCCTCGTCGGGCTCGGCGCGTTCGCGATCTACGGCGACCCCGCGGGCGGGAACGAGAACGCCCCGAACGACGAGTGGACGATCGCGATCGTCGTGCTGGGCGCGATCTGCGCCGGGCTGCTCGTGTACGGGAGAAACGGCACGCCGACGAAGGTCGCGGCCGTCTATGGCGCCGTGGCCGGGATCCTCTTCGGGCTCTCGGCGGCGCTCACGAAGCCGACGCTCGAGCTGCTGCACCAGGGCGTCGGGGAGATGCTGTCGCACTGGCAGTGCTACGCGCTCGCCGTCGCGGGAGTGCTCGGGTTCGTCCTCCAGCAGGTGTCCCTCGGCACCGGTCGGCTCGCACCGTCGGTCGCCACGGTGTCGGTGGCGAACCCGGTCGTCGGCGTGCTGCTCGGGGTCGCGCTCTTCGACGAACGGCTGAGCCGGCCGGGGTGGCACGTCCTCGTCGCCGTTGTCGGGCTCGTCGCCGCGCTCTTCGGCGCGGTGCTGATCTCTCTTTCGAGCCAACCGAGGCCGGAGCCGCGCACCGACGAAGGAGCCGAGGGCTCGGCAGCACTGGCGTAGTAACCGACGCAGCGCTCGCATCGAACCACTCCTAGGCGGCATACTCGACGCAGCCCTGCTTCAAGGAGGACCTCGATGACGACCACGCAGTCGACCCCGGTAGCCCTTTCGGACGAACAGATCGCGGAAATGCTCGACCTGCTCAAGGACTCGGACAGCGTCGAGCTGAAGCTGACCGTGCCCGAGCACGACCAGCGCTCGGCCGCGGTCGCGCTCGGCCTGGACCCCCTTGACGCGCAGATCCGCCAGGTCTTCTTCTTCGACACCCCCGAGCTGGAGCTCGACAAGCTGGGCGTCGTCGTCCGCGGTCGGCGCATCCAGGGCAAGGGCGACGACTCGGTGGTGAAGCTGCGGCCGGTCGTGCCTTCGGAGCTCCCGGCGGAGCTGCGCGCCGCGACCGGGTTCCGCGTGGAGGTCGACGCGCTGCCCGGCGGTTTCGTGTGCTCGGGGACCCTGAAGCGGCCGCTCGGCCCCGACGAGGTCAAGAAGACGGTGACCGGCGAGCGCCCCGTACGGAAGCTCTTCTCGAAGCTGCAGCGCGCCTACTTCGCCGAGCATGCGCCGGGGATCGAGCTCGACGACCTTTTGATCCTCGGGCCGATCTTCGTGCTCAAGCTGCGCTTCACCCCGGTTGAGCTCAGCCGCAGGATCGTCGCCGAGATGTGGATCTATCCCGACGGGTCGCGTGTGCTCGAGCTCTCGACCCGGACCGCGACGAGCGAGGCGTTCCAGGTCGCGGTCGAGGTGCGGACGTTCCTCGGACGCCAGGGCATCGACCTCTCGGGCGAGCAGGAGACGAAGACGAAGAAGGCGCTGGAGTACTTCGCGGGGGCGCGCAAGAGCGGGAGCTGAGCCGACGAGCTCGAAGGTCACACCACGGTGGGAGTGGCGGACCTTCGGCGAGAGCTTCGGGTACGCCGAGACTCGCCTGAGCGAGCTGCCGCCGGAGCTCGAGGAGAGCGACGATCTGTACCTGCTCTCGCTCGAGAGAGACTCTTCGGTCAAGGTTCGCGGCGGCCGGATGGACGTCAAGGAGCTCCAGCGCGTCGACGAGGACGGGCTCGAGCAGTGGAAGCCGGTGCTGAAGGCCGAGTTCCCGTTGAGCGCCGCTCAGGTCGAGTCGGTGCTCGGAGCGCTCGGCGTCCACGGCGAGCTCGCACGGGAGGAGTACGCGCTCGACCAGCTGCTCGGCGACGTCGTCGACCCGAGCCCCGACCTGCTCTCCGTCGAGGTGCGCAAGCGGCGCAGGCACGTCACGCTCGGCGGCGCGATGGCCGAGCTCACCGACCTCGGCGCGGGTAGGGGCGACACGCGGACGATCGCCGTCGAGTCCGTGGATCCGGCGCTCGTGACCGCGGCCGTACGGGAGCTCGGGCTCGATGGGCGGCAGAACGTGAGCGTGCCGCGCGGGCTGAAGACGCTCGTCGGCTTCGGCCGGTTCGCGGTGATCGATGTCGGCACGAACTCGGTCAAGTTCGTGATCGGCGAGCGGGGCAAGGACGGGCGGTGGCGGACGATCGCCGATCGGGCCGAGGTGACCAGGCTCGGTGAGGGTCTCGACCGGACCGGCGAGCTGAACGAGGGGCCGATCCGGCGGACGGTCGACGCGATCGCGGACATGGCCGAAGAGGCTCGGCGCCACGGGGTCGCGGCGTTGGCGGCCGTCGCCACCGCCGGGGTGCGCATGGCGCGGAACGGCGAGGCGTTCGTTGAGGCCCTGCGCGAACGCACCGGAATCGAGGTCGAGATCATCAGCGGGGAGGAGGAGGGCCGGCTCGCGTATCTCGCGGCGACCGAGGGGCTGCGACTCGGTGACGGGTCGCTCGTCGTCTTCGACACGGGCGGCGGCAGCTCGCAGTTCACGTTCGGTCATGGTCGGGAGGTCGAGGAGCGGTTCAGCGTCAACGTCGGAGCGGTGCGCTTCACGGAGCGCTTCGGCCTCGACGGCGTCGTGTCCGAAGAGCGGCTGGCGGAGGCGCTCCGTGCGATCGCGGCCGACCTGGAGCGTCTCGACGGCCGGCCCACGCCCGATGAGCTCGTCGGGATCGGCGGCGCGGTCACGAACATCACCGCGGTCAAGCACGAGCTCGAGACCTACGATCCGGACGTCGTCCGCGGCACGGTCCTCGACCGCGCGGAGGTCGACCGCCAGATCGAGCTCTACCGCACGCGCACGGCGGACGCGCGGCGCGAGATCACCGGCCTCCAGCCGAAGCGCGCCGAGGTGATCCTCGCCGGTGCCTGCGTCGTTCGGACCGTGCTCGAGAAGCTCGGCCGCGACTCGCTCACGGTCAGCGACCGGGGCCTGCGCCACGGGCTGCTCGAGGAGCGCTTCGGCGCGGCCCCAGCCGGCTAGAGCTCGTCGCCGCCGAGGTAGAGGAGCGCGGCCTTCACGCGCCGGCTGACGTCCTCCGCCTTGCCGAGGTCGAGCTTCAGGAAGATCGCGTTGATGTGCCGCTCGACCGCGCGCTTCGTGATCCCGAGGCTCGAGGCGATAGATCCGTTGCTCCGGCCCTCGGCGATCAGAGCGAGGATCTCGAGCTCGCGCGGGGTCAGCTTCGTCAGCTCCGAGTCGCCGCGCTGGCGGGCGGCGACGAGCTTGTCGACGACCCGGGAGTCGACCAATGAGCGGCCCGCAGCCACGTCGTGCAGCGCGCGGCTCAACTCGGTCTTGTCGTGGAGCCGCTCCTTGAGTAGATAGGCGCGGCGGTCCGAGCCCGCGTTGAAGAGCGCGAGCGCGTAGCGCGGCTCCGCGTGCTGGCTGAGGACTACGACGCCCATCTCGGGGTGCTGTTCCCGGAGCTCGGCCGCGAAGCGGATGCCCTCGTCCGTGTTCGTCGGCGGCATCCGGATGTCCGTCAGGACGATGTCCGGCGACGTGCGCTCGACGGCGTCGCGCAACTCGTCGAGGTCGCCCGACATCTCGACCAGCTCGACGTCGTCGATGTCGCCGAGGATGCTGACGATCCCCTCGCGGGCGAGGAAGCTGTCCTCCGCGGCGACGACGCGAATCGACATCGGCGCGTCCGAGCCTAGTCGCGCTCCATATTCCCCGCAAACCGTGGTGCCCGCACCACGAGTGGCCGTGGTGCGCCGACCACAGCCGAATCCGCGAATCCCCCAATGCCCGCAGGCCACCGTCGCCCGGATACTCGTTGTCGGAGGGCGCTGCAACCTGCGTCCAGGGACGGACGTGGGGGGATGGGATGGCGAGGTTGACATCGAACCCGTAGAGGGAAACCGCCGCTTCGGCGTCGGTCGCCGTCCGCTGAACCGTGCGCTGCGCGAGATCGGCGCCAAGGCGATCCTCGTCGGGACGAACGATTCCGGCGTTCTCGGCGACGTCGTCGAGTCGAAGCTGCGCCCTCCGCTGGGGCCGCCCGAGAGCGTCCCGCGGACGGCGCTCGTCAACCGCCTGCGCGCCGCCGGCGCCTTCCCGATCGTGCTCGTCGTCGCACCCGCCGGCTACGGCAAGACGACACTCCTCTCGCAGTGGGCCGCCCGCGACGCGCGCCCGTTCGCCTGGGTCTCGGTCGACGAGCGCGACAACGACCCGTACGTCCTCTTCAAGCACGTCGCCGCGGCGCTCGATCGGATCGAGCCGCTGGGCGCAGATGTGACCGAGGCGTTCGAGCGACCCGAGTGGCCGGTCTGGGACGCGATCGTGCCCAGGCTCAGCGCCCAGCTCTCGTCGCGGTCTTCGCCGTTCGTGCTCGTGCTGGACGGCGCGGACGCTCTCGTGTCCAACGATTCCCCCGAGGCGATCGGCATCCTGATCGAAAACATCCCACCCGGCTCGATGATCGCGTTGACCGGGCGGGCCCTCCCCAGGATGCCGATCGCCACCCTCCGCGTTGCCGAGCCGCTGCTCGAGATCGGCCCCTACGAGCTCGCGCTGAGCCGCCGAGAGGCGGAGATCCTGCTCCGCGCGTCGGGTGTCGAGCTGGACGAGGCCGAGCTCGCGGGCCTCCTTCACCGCACCGAGGGCTGGGCCGCCGGCCTGCGTCTGGCCGCGCTTGCGAGTCTCGAAGACGGCGTGAGCCGGGCGGCAGGTGACGACCGCTACATCGCCGACTACCTCGGCTCCGAGTACCTCTCGCGCCTCGAGCCGCGTGTCCTCCGCTTCCTCCGGCGCACGTCCGTCCTCGAGCGCATGTGCGCACCGCTCTGCAACGCGGTGCTGAGCGGCAAGGGCTCGGCCGCGGAGCTCGAGGAGATCGACCGGGCGAACCTGTTCCTCGTCCAGCTCGACCATCACCGCGGCTGGTACCGCTACCACCACCTCTTCCGCGACCTCCTGCAGCGTGAGCTCGAGGAGCAGGAGCCCGACCTGGTGCCGGTGCTGCACCGCCGCGCGGCGGCCTGGTACGAGGCGCACCTCGACCCCGAGTCCGCGCTCTTCCACGCCCACGCGGCCGGAGACATCGACGAGACGGCGCGCATCCTGGGCTCGATCGCGCAGCAGGTCCACGACAGCGGCCGGGCCGCGGTCGTCGAGGGCTGGCTCGACCTGTTCGACGTCGACGAGCGCCTCGACCGGCATCCCGCCGTCGCGATCCAGGGGAGCAGCATTCTCGCCGCGCGCGGCCGCGCCGACGAGGCCGATCGCTGGCTGCACGCCGCGGAGCGTGGCGTTGCTTCGCGCAGACGGGGCGTCGCGGCGGTCCGGCCCCGGATCGCCGTCATGCGGGCCGCGTTATGCACCGACGGCCCCGCCCAGATGCAGGCGGACGCCAGCGCGGCGGTCTCGAAGCTGGCGGCCGACGACCCCTGGCGCCCGGCGGCGTTGCTCGTCCGCGGCGCCGCCGACATGCTGCTCGGGGACGCGGAGAATGCGGACGCGGCGCTTGTAGAAGCCGTCGAGCGCGCCGCCACGACCGGCTCCACGGAAACTCGTGCCATCGCCCTCGGCGAGCGCTCGATGCTCGCGGCCGCTCGCGAGGACGTCCGCACGGCAGATGCTCTAGCCGAGGAGGCCCAGCGCGTGGTCGAAGAAGGGGAGCTCGCGGACTATCCGACGAGCGCGCTCGCGCTGGCCGCCTCGGCTCGGAGCAGGCTCAGACACGGCCAGTGGGACCACGCGCGCCGGCTGCTGACGGCGGCGACGCGCCAGACGCCGCACCTCACCTACGCCCTGCCCTGGCTCGCGGTCCAGGCACGTATCGAGCTCGCAGATGCCTACGTGACGCTGCGAGACCGGGAAGCCGCCGGACACATCCTCGAGGAGGCGCGCGGGATCCTCGCCGTGCGGCCGGACCTCGGCCTCCTCGGCGAGGCAGTCGCGCGGTTGGAGCTCGAGCTCGCAGCGATGCCCGAGGCCCGTGCCGGCGGCAGCTCCGGGCTCACGCGGGCCGAGCTGCGCCTGCTTCCGCTCCTCTCCACGCACCTGTCCTTCCGGGAGATCGGCGAGCGCCTCCACGTCTCGAGGAACACGATCAAGACCCAGGCGATCTCCGTCTACCGGAAGCTCGGCGTCTCCAACCGGAGCGATGCGGTCGCCGTCGCCGAGGACCTCGGCCTCGTCGAGGCTGCCGAGCCGAAGACCGACCGACTGGAGCTCGGCGAGACGGTCGGGTCGGTTGTCCTCTAGTCCGCCCACCCAGGCGCGCATCCGCGAAGCTGCGCTTTCACCCGTTCGGCATGAAGATTCGCGCGCCAACGGCGGCCAGACTCGGGGCAAGACGGTGAATCTCGCGTCCGCAGCCCACGAACGGATCGATGCGCTGTTCGTCCAGAGCGCGACGGGTTTCACGAGCGAGGGCGGCACGATCACGCTCCACGGGCTCGCCGAGTCGACCGTCTACTTCGCCGACCGGCCGACGGCGGGAGGTCGGCCACATGCGCTCGAGCAGCTTCATCGAGCTCTGGGACGTGGGCGTCTACAGCTTCGCCGTCGACCCGCCGAACGCCGTGCTCTCGTTCCTCGACGACGGCAACCCTCCGGACGACGTCGTCGTCGTCCTCCACGACCCGCGGCTCGACGGAGACGACCTGACCTACCGCGTCGACGTGCTCGAGGGGACATTGCCCGTGCGGACGGGTGCCTGCGCGCTGTTCATCGACTCTTTCGGCCGGCCGCTCTCGCCGGCTTCGGTGCTGGGACGGGCGGCTGATCCGGCGACGGTTCGCCCGTCCTAGCTCTTCGCCGAAACGACAAGCGCCCGCTCCCGTGAGATCATCGGGGCCGGAGGAGCGATGAGCACGTCAAATCAGTCACCGGTCCCAGCCGAGCCCGTCTGGCAGCCCGCGCGCCCGAAGTTCCGGCCGGCGGCGTTGATCCTCGCCTGGATCCTGTCCGCCGCGGCGCTCCTCGCCGCAGCCTGGATCGTGCCGGGCGCGCACGTGAACAACTTCTGGAGCGCGTTGGTGGCTGTGGCTGTGATCGCCGTCCTCAACGCCCTGTTGCCGCCGATCGTGGCGGCGCTTCGCCTGCCGTTGATGCTCGTCCTCGGCCTGCTGCTCGTCCTCGTGCTCGATGCGCTGATGCTCCTGGCGGCGGACCGGCTGACCGACGGCGACCTCTCGATCGACTCGTTCTGGTCCGCTCTCGGCGTCGCGCTCGTCGCGTCCGCCGTCGGGGTCGTGCTCGACGTGCTCTTCGGGACGAACGACGACGACACGTACACGTACCGCGTCATCCGGCGGATCGCGCGCCGCTCCGGCGAGCTGACGAGGACCGACGCGCCGGGGATCATCTTCCTCGAGATCGACGGCCTCGCCCTGCCGGTGCTGCAGCGGGCAATGCGGGACGGGAACGCGCCGCACATGGCGCGCTGGCTCGAGGACGGCAGCCACGAGCTCGCGGAGTGGGAGACCGACCTCTCGTCGCAGACGGGTGCGAGCCAGGCGGGGATCCTGCTCGGCTCGAACGAGAACATCCCGGCCTTCCGCTGGGTCGTGAAGGAGTCGGCGAAGCTCGTCGCGTGCTCCGGCCCGGGCGACTGCGCGGAGATCGAGCGCACCCACTCGACCGGCCGCGGGCTCCTCGCCAACGGGGGCGCCAGCCGCGGCAACCTCCTGTCAGGCGAGGCGGACCACGTGATCCTGACCGTCAGCCGCATGGACGCCGAGAAGAAGGCGAACCCCGGCTACCGCGCGTTCTTCGCGAACGGCTTCAACGTCGTCCGGACGCTCGTCCTCTTCTTCTGGGAGGTGATCCTCGAGCTCTCCGCGTCGTCCAGGGAGCGGCGCCGGGACGTCCGTCCGCGCGGTCACCGGGGCGGGCTCTACCCGTTCATGCGCGCGGCGATGTGCGTCTTCGTCCGCGACCTGATCGTGTACGGCGTCCTCACGGACATGATGAAAGGCAGGCCCGCGGTCTACGCCACCTTCTCGAGCTACGACGAGGTCGCGCACCACTCGGGCCTCGAGCGCGCGGACACGCTCGAGGCGCTGCGGAAGCTCGATCAGCAGTTCGGCCGGATCGAGCGGGCGCGGGCGTACGCGGCGCGGCCGTACGAGATCGTCGTGCTCTCCGACCACGGGCAGACCCAGGGCGCGACCTTCAAACAGCGTCAACGGCTATGGGCTGGACGACCTCGTCGAGCGGTCGCTCTCCGGCGGCGGCCAGGTGGCCGAGATGGCCGGCGGCGACGAGCAGAGCGCGATGGTCGGCCACGCGCTCGCCGAGGCCACGGGCACGAAGAAGAAGCGGCCGAAGAACGACGTCTCGGATCGCGAGGTCGTCGTGCTCGGCTCCGGGAACCTCGGGCTCGTCTACCTGATGTCCGAGCGGCGGCGGCTGACGCTCGAGGAGATCGAGGCCGCCCATCCCAAGCTCCTCACGGCTCTGCGCGAGCACCCGCACGTGGGCTGGCTGCTCGTCCGCTCGGAGCGCGACGGCGCGGTCGCGCTCGGCGCGAGGGGCACCCGCTACCTGTCCGACGGGCGTGTCGTCGGCGAGGATCCGCTCGCCTCGTTCCCGCCGAACGCCGGGCGCCATCTTCTCCGCACCGACGGCTTCGAGAACGTCGCGGACATCATGGTCGGGAGCTTCTACGACCCGATGCTCGACGACGGCTGCGCGTTCGAGGAGCTGATCTCGTTCCACGGCGGCCTGGGTGGGTCCCAGACGCGCCCGTTCCTCCTCTATCCGTCGCAGTTGCAGCTGCCCGACGAGCCGATCGTCGGCGCGGCCGCGGTGCACGACCTTCTGCTCGGCTGGCGGCACGAGTTGAACGGGACCGAGGAGCCCGCCGAGCCTGTGGCCGCGCTCGAGATCACCCCCTCGGCATGAGACGGTTTCGCGACCACGGAGCTACCCTCTAGGCCGATGATGCGGTTCGTCCGACCCAGAGTCCTCCTCGGGATTTCGTCCCTCGCTGTCCTAGCGGTTCTCGCAGCCGGCTGCGGCGGAGGCGGAGGCGGAGGCGGGAGCAGCAACACGGAGAGCGCACAGGATTGGGCGGACGGCCTCTGCTCGGCGCTCAACACGTGGACCGACTCGCTCAAGTCGGCGGGTCAGTCGCTCTCGGGCGGGAACCTCTCCAAGAGCTCGCTCGAGAGCGCCGGGAACGACGTCAAGGACGCGACAGCGCAGCTGAAGGACGATCTCAACGGCCTCGGCAAGCCCGAGCTGAGCTCCGGCGACAAGGCCCAGCAGTCGGTCGACGACCTGTCGAACGAGATCCAACAGGACGTCGACAAGGTCGACGGCGCGATCAAGGACGCCCAGAGCGGCGGCAGCGTGTTGTCAGCGCTCCCGACCGTGACTTCCACATTCGCGGCGATGGGAGCCCAGGTCCAGACGACGTTCGACGACCTGAAGAAGCTCGACCCCAAGGGCGAGCTCGAGTCCGCGTTCAACAACGCGAGCTCGTGCAAGAGCCTCACGTCACAGAAGAGCTGAGCTCAGCTTCTCGTGTCCTGCGCGTGGTACTCGGCCAGTAGGCGCTGCTCGTCGTCGCGCCTCGGGAACATGAAGAAGACGAGAGTTGCTCCAATCAGGATCGCGACGATGCCGGCCGTGTAGGCCCACTGGTCTCCCTGGAGGAACGCGGTCTTGGCGCCCGAGATGATCGCGTCCTGCTGCGATGATGGGTATCGAGAGGCCGTGTCCGCTGCGCTCGAGAACGACTTGGTCAGCTCGGCCTGCGTGCTCGAAGTGACATCCTTGCCCGAGCTCGAGATCAGTGACCCGGCGGCAGTCGCGTAGCCCGCCGTGAGCAGCGCCCCGAAGATCGACTGCATGATCGCCCCGCCCAGGTCGCGCTGGAGGTCGGCGGTGCCCGAGGCCATCCCGGCACGACGGACCGGCACGGAGCCCGTCAGCGAATGCGACGCGGGCGTACCCGCGAACCCGACGCCGATGCCGATGAAGACGTAGGCGAGCGCGATCTCCCAGTACGAACTGTCCTCCTTCCAGAGGAGCAGCATCGTGCTGAAGGCCAGGAAGAGGAACACGTAGCCGCACAGCAGCGTGAAGCGGGCGCCGCGTGCTTCGACGAGCTTGGCGGAGCGGGGTGCGACGAGCACCATGAACACCACCGTCGGCAGGATCGCTGCGCCCGCCTGCAGCGTCGAGTAGCCGAGGACGTTCTGGAGGTACTGCTGACTCACGAACGCCGCACCCATCAACGAGCCGAACACGATCACCCCGGCGCAGGCCGCCACCCAGAAGACGCGGCGGGAGGCGACATCGAGGTCGTAGAGCGGGTTCTTCGCGCGGCGTTGACGGAGGTAGAACGCGACGAGTGCCAGCACCGCGATCGCCGCGAGCACGAGGGTCAGCGTGCCCTTGTTCGGGACCGGTGCAAAGTTGATCGCGAGAATCAGAGCACCGACCAGGGTGAGCGAGAGGATCCCGCCGAGGTTGTCGACCGCCTCCGTGGACTCGTTCACGTGGGCAGGGACGAACAGCCACGCGAGCACGATCGCGACGACCGCCAGCGGCAGCGTGATCAGGAACACCGATCCCCAATAGAAGTGCTCCAGAAGAAAGCCTGAGATGAGTGGTCCAAGCATGGCGATCGCGCCGCCTAGCGCCGACCACAGTGCGATCGACTTCGTACGGCCTGGCCCCGCCCACAGAGCGGTGATCAGCGCCAGCGTGGTTGGGTAGGCCATCCCTGCGGCGAAGCCCCCGCCGAGTCGTGCCACGAAAAGGACGGTGTCGGAGGGTGCGAACGCGGCAAGCAGAGACATAGGGATCGCGAGCGCCGTTCCTAAAAGGAGCATCAACTTGCGCCCGTAGCGGTCGCCGAGAGCGCCCAGCCAGAGGACCGAGCAGGCGAGCCCGAGCGAGTAGCCGACGGCGATCAGGTCGAGAGTCGTCTGGGACGAATCGAAATGTGTGCCGATGTCCGGCAGGGCGACGTTGGCCACGGACAGGTTGAGGTTCGCGACCCCCGCTACGACGATGAGGGCGGTGAGAACGAGGCCGGCGCGCTCGGGAGCGGTCGACGCCTCGTCGGGCGCGAGTGCGTCCGTGGCGGCTGCGGGTGCTGCGTCGGGCGCGGGCTCACTCACGCTCGCGACACTCTCGCGCTGCGCGGGAACCGCCACATCGTCCCGTTGGGATGAGCCACCGGATGCGCATGCGACTGTAATCGACAGGGAGAGATCGTCTCGACGCCATAAGTCGTGCTTCTAGCTGAAGCTCCACGGTTGAGCCGTTCCTGAGCAGTTTCTACCGCCGGCTCAGCCGCGAGCGCGATCGTCGACCGGTCGTCCGATCCTCGTCTTCGGATCCGTTCAGCGCGGGGGCCGATTCATCGCGTCGAGCCCGCTCTCCCCAGCCGGCGCGAGGATCAGAGACCGCAAGCCGTCAAAGCTACGCGGCCCGGTGTCGGGAGTGTGCCTCCGACGCAGAGCTCGGCCGCTCCTCGCAGCCGGTCAGGCAAGCTCCTTCCGCCGGACTCAGACCGGATTGACCCTCTCGATTTCGATGTTGTGAGCCTCGAACCAACCCAATACACCGTGCAGGTGCGATTGGTCGATGACGTCCAAGAGGATCAGGGTCTTGCCACGATGGAAATCGAACTGGCGCGCGCCCAGGTCCGCCATGAGTTCGTCGCTCAACTCCCCGCGGACGAGAACCTCAAACGGCATCGGGCCTGCTTCCTTACGGCGGATACTCATGCGAAGGGTCCAGCATGACGCCGATCGCGCGCCCAGGTCACTGCCGAGCACGAGTTTCATCCGGGTGAACCCGGGTTTGCCGGGAGCGCATACTTCACAGATGGCGAGCGGCACGAAGACAGCGGACCCGGACAGGTCGCCGGCGGCGCCGTACGTCGTCCGAACGAAGCTCCGCCCGCCACACATCCGGGAGGGCCTCCTCGAGCGCCCGGGTCTCGTTGAGACGCTGCGCAGCGGTCGGGACCGGACGCTCACGCTCGTCTGCGCTCCCGCTGGCTACGGGAAAAGCACGCTCCTTGCCCAGTGGGCGGCCACGGACGCCGATCGCACGGCCTTCGCGTGGGTCTCGCTCGACCCGATGGATTCCGACCCGGCGAGGTTGTGGGGGCATGTCATCACGGCGCTCCAGGATGTCCACGGTCCCGTCGGTCAGCGCTCGCTCAGGGCTTTCGCTGCAGGACCGAGAGCGATCGCCGAGACTGGGCTTCCGCTCCTGATCGATGAGCTCTCGGATTGCCCTCCCGTCGTCCTCGTGCTCGAGGACTGGCATACCGCCGAGAACCCTGTCTGTGACGAGACCGTCGGCGTGTTTCTCGATCGCGCCCCCAAGACGGTCCAGGTCGTCATCTCGAGCCGCCACGACCCCAGCTTGCACATCGCCCGGCTCCGGGCTCACGGCGACTTGGCGGAGCTCAGAGCACGGGATCTGAGCGTCTCGTTCCTCGAGGCCGACGCGCTCCTTCGAGACGCCGACGTTCGGCTCACGGATCGTGAAGTCCGGAAGCTCACCGCGCGAACCGAGGGCTGGCTCGCAGGGCTCTGTCTGGCCGCGATCGTCCTCAGGCAGCAGGTGGACGTTCGGCGCTTCGTCGATGAGTTCTCAGGTGATACGCGCGATATCTTCGACTACCTCGCCGGCGACGTCCTGGCTGCGGCGGATCCCGACCTCCGGGCATTCATGGCGCGCTCGTCGGTGCTCGAGAGACTGTCTGCGCCTCTCTGCGACGTCGTGCTCGAGCGCTCTGACTCGGCCGCGATGCTCGCCGAGATCGAGCGCTCGAACTTCTTCCTCGTCCCACTCGACGCGACCGGGACCGATCATCGGTACCACTATCTCTTCGCGGATGTCTTGAGGCGTCAACTCGAGACCGACGATCCCGAAGCCGTTCCCGGGCTTCATGCCCGAGCCTCGCTCTGGTTCGAGGAGCATGAGGAAACCGAGCGCGCGATCGACCACGCGATTGCCTCCGGGGACCTCGCTCGGTCGAGTGCCCTTGTACTGCGTGAGGGCATCTCGTTGCTATCCGCCGGTCGAATGACCACGCTCAACCGTTGGTTCGACTCGCTCTCGTGGCCGGAGGCCCAGGCCGACCGAGAGCTCGCGATCGTACGCGGGCTGTGCGCACGGCTGAGTGAGCAAGGACGCGACGAGGTCGAGCGATGGCTTCGCGTCGCAGAGGACGGGCCCGACTACGGCCCGCTTGCCAACGGAATCACGTCCATTCGCTCCGCGGTCGCGATGGTCAGCTCGACGTACCTCAGCCGTGGGATCGCCGACGCCGAGCGCTCGGCCAGGCTCGTGCTCGAGAATGAGCCTGCTGGAAGCGAATGGCGATACGCGGGGCTCGTGCCGCTGGGACAGGCGCTCTTCCTCGCCGGTCGCCCCGAGGAGGCGCGCGCACCGCTCGAGGAGGCCCGGACGCTCCCCGGCGCCCGGCATCGCGCCACCAGCGTCCTTGCGCTGGCGTACCTCGCCCTTATCGAGCTCGCGGGCGGAGATGCGGAGCGTTCGGAACAGCTCGCGCGGGACGCCCTGGCGCTCGCCGAGGAGATCGGCCACACGGTGAGCGCCGCCGCCGCCACTCCGAATCTCGCCCTCGGATGTGCGCTGATGAGCGGGGCAGATCTTCATGCGGCGCTCGAGCACCTCGAACGTGCGGTGGAGCTCGCCGGCGCTGACGAATCGTCGTACTGGGCCGCTCATGCCAACATCCATCTCGCGGCCGCGCGCCATCGTCTGGGAGACTCGAGCGGCGCGAAAGACGCACTCTCGCGTGCTCGCGCGGAGCTCGATGAGCTTCCGGACCTCGGAATACTCCGGGATCTCTACTGGCAGACGGACGACGCCCTCCATCACCGCGCGCGACACGAGGGATTCCTCGGCGACGAGCTCAGCGACGCCGAGCGTCGAGTGCTCGATCACCTGCTGGAAGGCCTCTCGGTCTCACAGGTGGCCGGCGAGCTCTGGCTCTCGCCGAACACGGTCAAGACGCATAGGCGAAACATCTATCGGAAGCTTGGGGCGACCACGCGCGAGGAGATGATCGAGCGCGCCGCCCAGGCTGGGATCCCCGTGCCGGCCGGCACCGATGTCCATCCGGACTGACCGTTCTCTGCCGTTACGGGCCTGAACCTCCGCCGTCCTGCTCGAGGCATGCGGCTACGGCCGCCCGAACGGTCGGGTGGAATCGATCGATCCCGATCGCTTCGTGAACTCCCGCAGCGGCGAGCCGCTCGTAGACCTGCGGTTTCATGCGCGCGACGACGAGGCCGATGCCGTCGCGCTTGAGATCAGCGGCAAGGTCCCTCAGGCCATCCGCCCCAGTCGCGTCGATGTGGGCCATCGCCTCAGCGTCGAACACCAGCCAGCGGGCGGGCGTCGGAGCGCCGCGAATGGCCTCGAGCGCGCGACCGCGCACGTAGCGCGCGTTCGCGAAGAACAGCCGGTCGTCGAGCCGATACACCACGACGCCGGGGGTGACCCGGGCCGAAGGGTGGAGCTGCACGTTGCCATAGCGGCCGAGCCGATCGACCCAACCGAGCACCGCGTCGTGAGGCTGGGCGCTCCGCCGGACCACGTCGACGATCGAGAGCAACACCGCGATTATGAGTGCCCGCAGCACGCCGAGCGCGAGAACGCCGACGAGGGTGGTGGCGGCGATTCCGGTCTCGAAGCGGCTGATGAGCCTCAGTGCACGCCACGCGCCCAGGTCGACGAGACCGACTGCGGCCGAGACGATCACCGCGCCCAGCACCGCCGAGGGGAGGTAGGCGATCGGATCGGTGAAGAAGAGAAGCACGAGAGCGGTCGCTCCGGCCGCGACGAGACCCGCGACCTGCGTTCGCGCACCCATCTGGTCGTTCACGGCGGTTCGCGACCCGCTCGCCCCGAGCGGGAAGCCCTGCGTGATTCCCGCCGCGGCGCTCATTCCCGAGAAGGCCAGGAGCTCCTGGTTCGCCCTGACGTTCTGGCCGTGCTTGCCGGCGAAGGATCTCGCCGTGAGGATGCCGTCGGCGAAGCTCACGAGGAAGATCCCGAGGGCGGCCGGAACGAGCGTCGCGACGTCGTCGAGCGGCGGAGTCGGCACCTGGAAGCTGGGGAGCCCCGACGGAATCGCCCCGACGACCGCCACGCCGTGATCGGCGAGGTCGAACGCCCAGGACGCGAAGATCGAACCGAGCACGACGATCAGCGCGGCCGGCAATCGAGGGAGAAAGAACCTTGCGAGGAGGAGCGCGCCGAGAGCCACGATGCTCACGAGCACCGTCGCGCCATTCGCTTCGCCGACCTTCTGCACTGCCTGGACGACCTGGGCGCCGGGCTTCGAGGCGTCGATGTCGACGCCGAGCATCTTCCCCAGCTGTCCGCAGACGAGGACGACTGCTACGCCGTGGATGTACCCGATGAGGACTGGGCGGGAGAAGTAGTCGGCAAGCCAGCCGAGGCGCACGACCCACGCAAGAAGAAAGCAGGCGCCGACCAGCAGGGCGAGTGTCGCGGCGAGCTCTGCCGCCTCCTGACTCCCGGCGGCGGCGAGCGGGAGGATCGCTGCGGCAACGAGCGCCGCGATCGATCCCTCGGGCCCGACGATGAGCTGCCGGGACGAGCCGAGAAACGTGTAGAGGACCGTCGGCAGCAGCAGGGCATAGAGGCCGTAGACCGGTGACAGTCCCGCGACCTCGGCGTATGCCATCCCCGACGGAAGCGCGAGTGCCGCGACAGTGAGACCTGCCAGCAGGTCACGCCGACCAGTGGTCGGCCTGTACTCGGGGATCCGGGCGCTGACGGGGATGACCCGCTCGTGCAGCGGATCCAGCGCTGCAGCACGGAACGGCGATCGGCCGCGCCTGTACGCCTCCGGAGGAGGCTCTTCGGCCGCCGCGGGATTGGCGCGGGGGTCGTCCATCGAGTAGCTCTAGACGAGGACGACGAGACCCTTGGCGAGGAAGTACACGCCGAAGCCGAGGCCGACCACGATCTCGATCATCCGAAGGTTGGCCATGATCCACTCGGTCATGCGAGCGAGCAGCGGCACAGCTCGCTTCCGGTCGATCATGTAGATCAGCACCGGCAGGTAGTAGACGCTCAGCATGATCGCCAGCCCGAACAGGGTGGCAAACACCTCCTGGCCCCTGGAGATGTCCGCCTCGCCGATGTCCTTGAGCGCGCCCCCGAAGACCGCGATCGCATCGAAATTGATCACCTGCACAAGCAATCCGGCGCCGAACAGGGTCGCGAGCTTCGCGGTTGCGATCTTGTCGACGCGCGCGCGCTGCGCCGCCTCCTTCTCGGGAGATTCGGTTTGGAAGACGGCGATCAGTCCCATGGCGGCGAAGAGCACGCCGAGCCCGACGTCGACGAGGGCACCCGCATCGCCGCCGTTCTCGAACAGGTCTGCCGCGAGGATCACGGTGGCGAAGACGATGTCGAGGAGGGCCGCGCCGGCGACGAACGTCCAGGTGCCGAGCACCGGGCGCGACGACTTGCCGAGGATCACGGCGCTCACGACCATCGCGACCGGTGCGGCGAGCGCCGCGGCGAGCCCGTAGATGGCGACCTGAACGAGGAGGCTACCCACTGCGTGCTCCTGCGGAAACCTGTGGCGCTTGCTCGCCGTTCTCGACGAGCAGGCCGAGGTCGCGCAGCTCGCGCTGCGATTTGCCACGGATCTTGCGGCCGAGTAGCGGTCGTCCGTCACTGTGCTGGTAAACGCCGGTCGGCTCTTTTGCCAGCGGCTCCTCCCACGCGTACCAGAGGCAGAGCACGCGCACGGTGAACCCGACGACGAACGCGACTCCGAGTGCGATCCAGGTGTTGTCGCTGGCCCAGAAGGTCAGGATCCACACGAGCCCTGTGAACGCCGCGATCGAGACGAACCACTCGCCTCGGATGAACTGCTTGGGCGTAACGCCACTGGAGAGGTCGACGAGCCACCGTCCTGCGGTCGGCCCGACGACCGCGAGCAGCAGGCAGCCCAGGACGGGGATGCCCTGCCCGATGCCCTTCTGCGCGGCCACGATCGCATACCAAGGGAGCGAGAACGACGTCATGAACTGGAAGAGCCCCTCGCGGAAGAGCTGCCCCTTCGCGTAGGCGAGCCCGTAGCCGAGCAGGCCGAAGGCGAGGGCGAGGGTGATGTACGCCGGGTTGGTCAGTGCCGAGGGCACGTCACCGAGCAATACGTCCCTGGTGATGCCGCCGCCGAGCCCGCCTAGCAGAGCCATCAGGAGGATGCCGGCGATCGTGAAGTTCTTGAAATGATCGGGCCGCCGCGCCAGGAGCGCGCCGTTGAGCGCGTTCGTCGAGGCGGCGACGAGGTCGACGAACGTGTAGTTGCCGGTGAAGTCCCAGCCCTTGAAGAACGTGACCGTTCCGCTCGACGCGAGAAGGAGGTGCGGGAACGTCATCCGGTCTCCTCAGGCGGGATGTGTCCGGGGTCGATTCCTGCGTCCGACATCAGTCGACTCCTCTTGTCGTTCGACGTTCGGGCGTTGTTCCCCATGGATCCTTCTCTCGGGTCGGCTGACTGGCCGTTGGTCGGAGTCCTTCGCTCACCCATGCCTCTGCCTCGGCACGCTCGGCGCTCGAGAAGAGTCTTAAGTCGCCGGGAACTGTCCAGCCCGCTCCCTTCACGAGCGCGCGGAAGTGCCCGATGTCCGTCACGACCGCGATGCGTTCGATCGCCTGAAGGTTCGAGAGACCGAGCCGGGCGTCCTCAAAGAGCGCCGAGGCACTGTGCCCCGTAAGGCGGTCGCCCAGCACGTGGAGAAGGCGGATCTTCTGGTGGCCGGCGAGAGTTCGCTCCACGACCGGCGCGACGACATCGTCGTAATCTTCTTGCGTCACTTTGCCGACGGCCTCGATGCCGATGACTCCGTCCGGAAGGCCTTCGATCAGCTCGATCACGTACCGCGTTGCGCGTCGGCCATCGTCGGGGTCTCCGTGCTCGCAGCCACGGGCTGGTGGAGAACTTCGTCCACGACGCGATCCACGAAGCTGCGTGCTTGATCCTCGAAGTCAGGCTTGAGGTTGGGTGGCGGCATGCCCAGTCCGAAGACGCGTGCCTGCGGCTCGCCGTGCTTCATGTACCCGAGCCACGAGAGCATCGACTTGACCTGGCCCCCGGCGACGACGAAGTGGGTCTTGTCGATGAACCGGCCACCGTCCTTCTCCGCCAGCTTCCGCTGTTGCCTGAGGTTGATGCTGTAGTAGCGGCGAGAGATCGAGACTGTTGCGAAGGGCTTTCCATCGAGGATCGCCTTCCCGGCCGGCGATTCGAGGTAGGAGCGAATCGGCATGCTCGTCTGGAACCACCAGGTAGGAGACGCGAGCAGCACCAGGTCGTAGTCGCCCGCCTGCGCCTCGGGTGGGGTGCGGATCTCTCCGGTCTTGTGGCGCAGCTGCGCGGGCAGGATGCTCACGATCTGAGGGAACGGGCGCTTCATCGGGAACTGCGAGAGCTTCGGCACCCACCGCTCGTCGGTGAACTCGATCAGCGCGTTCGTGACCGCGCAGCCTCGCGCCTCGAGCGCCTTTGCCATCGCCTCGGCGACTCGGCCCGACTGCTTCGAGAGTGTGTAGTAGACGATCAGCACCTTCGGTTTCGCCCCTTCGCTCATGCTGTCTCCTTTCGGCTGATTCCCGCCGGCGCGCTCTCCGGGTCTGGAAGTCCGAGCTCGTGAACGAGTGCTCGATCGCGCGCTCCATCCGGGAGCGCCGCCGCTACGGCGATCCCCTTCCCACCGTGACCGGCCAGATACTTCGTTTTCGGCTTATCGGACGTTAGGGCGTGAAGAATTGCGTCCGCGATGACGAGCGGCGGATCCGCGTCGGCCTCCGCCTTCTCCACCGACTTGCGAATCGCCGCGATCTGCTGCTCGTAGAGCGCGAATCCTTCCGCTCCCAGGGTGCTCTCGAGTGAGTCGAGCGCCTCGAACGACTTCCCGAAGATCGCCGTCTTCACCGGTGCGACCTCGATCAAGGAGACGTGGATGTTCCACTGACGCAGCTCCAGCCGGAGTGCGTCGCTGATTGCCCGTATCCCGAACTTCGACGCGCTGTACGCGCCGTTGATCGGCAGGACTAGCATCCCGCCGACCGATCCGACGTTGACGATCCGGCCGCCTCCGCGCCGGATCAGTGGCAGGAAAGCCTGGATCATGGCTACCGGCCCGAACAGGTTGACTTCGAGCTGCTTCCGGAAGTCGGCCATCGGCTGGAATTCGATCGGCGCCGGCACGCCGATGCCCGCGTTGTTGACGACGCCGGCCAGGCCGTGTTCGCCGACGACATCGGCAACCGCGGCTGCCGCGGCCGAGATCGTCGCTTCGTCCGTGACCTCGATGATCAGCGGCGTCAGCCGATCCGGAGCGTGCTTGCGGAGCGCGTCTCCGTCGGCCTGGCGCCGAACGCCGGCAAAGACATGGAACCCCTTCTCGGCTAGATGGAGTGCCGTCGCGGCGCCGATCCCGGTGGACGTACCGGTCACGACAACGAATCCGTCGTCTTCGCGTTCGGAGCTCATCGCTTCATCCGGCGAGCCCCGCTGAGGCTTCCTCGAGACCCGCTTTCAGCTCTTTCGCGGAGGCCTTGTCGATCTGTGCGATCGACGAGCGGATGGAGTTCCCGAGCGCGCCGGCAACCGCATCGGCGTCGTCGTGGTCGTAGATCGCGATGATCCCCGCCGAACCAGGCGGCAGCGCCTCGTCCATCTTGTTGCCGATCCCCGCCTGGACACGCTTGCGAGCGACCTTGCCGACGACACCGCCGGCAGCCGCCCCGATCGCCGTGGCCGCGAGAAGCGGCGGTGCGAACAGCCCGACGACGAGACCCACGCCTCCCCCGACCTTGACGCCCTTGTGTCCCAGGTGGTCGCCCGTCTCTTGCACGGCCACTTCACCCTCGGCGTCCTTGGTGACGAGCGCTACCCCGTCGGTCGAGATCGTCTTCTCCTTGGCGAGCTTCACGAACGAGTCGAAATCCTGCTGCGCGAGCTCGGGGATCAGGTACACCGCTATCAGGACATCCAGCTGGTCGCTGTCACTCATGGTGCCGCCCGCCGGACGCTCGGCGTGCATCGCCCGATCGCTCGTCGACTCGCTCATTCATGCCACCTCTTTCGCGTTCAGTTGCCCGAATCGGAGCACGGTCGCGTTCACGACGACATCCTTCAGGCAGGCCCGGCAGGCTTCAAGGCATCCGGCTCGAATCACCCGGATGAACTGCGACCCAGTCGTCGAGAGTGGTCAATTCGCGCGACGGTTCGGCCCGGCTTCCTGGCGTGTTCGCTTGCCTTGTTCCCTCGGCCACGAGCACCGCCCGCTAAGCTGGTCAGCCCTCCAGGCGCGACTGCTCCGCCGCCAACGCCGACGCTGGAATTTGGCGCGCCCGGGTCTTAGATTCGGCTGCGGCGACGACCGCGCCCGGGTGTCACTGCCGCGGCCACGACCGCGGTTTTCGCCACCGGTGAGGGGCCGGGTGTGACCGCCTTGGCCACGACCGCGGTTTTCGCGACCGGCGCGCCGATGACACCGACTCTTCCCGCACGTGCTGCTCTGACGGGCATTGTCAACCTCCTTCAGTCGCAGACGCTTCATCGGCCTCTATGGAGGCGATGATCGCCTGAATCGGAATCCGTCCGTTTGCAATCAGCTGGCCGCCCGAACGCCGCGCCGCCGATGCGAATGGCGCAGCCCACAGGTTCTCCCAGATGAGCACTCCGGCGGTACTGCCCGGCTCCATGGCCGCGGCGAGATGCGCGATGTCGTCTGCGGCGAGCAGCTCCGCCAGCTCGGCCTCGAGCGCTTCTAGCTCGCCGAGCTCCTCGACGTCGGAAAGCTCCATCGCGTCGACGGTCCCATCCTCGTCCTTGGTGAGGATCAGGACGTCGATCAAGCGGATCGTGCCGGCCTCGACGAGCGCGACCAGCTCTGCCGCCATCTCGCCGGTGAAGTTGCTCGCCCCCTCCGGGAACTCGACGACGACGTAGTCGACGGGACCGAGTGAGTCGAGATCCCTGCCCTGGTCTGCGGGTTCAGTCGTGATGTCGGTCATGAAACTCCTTCCAGCTCCGTGGGTGTCTCTCCTGGCCTCGGCTACTTGATGGGAATGATGTTCACTAGCCCTGCGCCTGCGCGGGTTGCATGAATGCGCCGAAGATCCAAAGCAGCGGGAAGAAGATTCCGAAGAAGAACAGCCATCCGTGTCCGTTCCGGAGCGTCCTTAGGCCGAGCCAGACAAACAGGATGATCCAGAGAAGAGCGCCTAAGCCGATTCCCCACCACATGAGAAGCCTCCTTCAGTTGTTGTCAGGACTTGCGTCGGTGCCACGTTCTGTCAGACCCCTTCGATCGCCTCCAGTCGACCGGTTCGGACAGCGTCCGTGAAGGCGTCGAAGTCGCGCTCGTTCTGGTCGGCGTAGCGCTCCGAGAAGTCGACTATCGCCTCGTCGAACGCATCACCTTTGCCCAGGTAGGAGGTGATCGCGATCGGGTCTCCCGAGCGGGCGTGCGCCCGGGCGAGCGTCCATGCGCATTGGCGCGCGTAGAACCCGAGCGCGGCCGGCGTCAACGACTCGACGTCGGCGGAGCCCTTCATGTCACGGAGCTGGCGCCAGTAGAGGTAGCGGTTCTCCTGCGCGCCCTTGGTCCAGCCCAGGTAGATGTCGCTCGCGGCCTGCATCATCCGCTGCCCTTTCACGACACGCTCGCCGGGCTGCTTGTAGCGACTCTTCGGCAGATGATCCTCGAGCACCGAGGCCGTTGCCTCCTTGACCTGGAGGAACAGTGGATCGTTCTCGTCGCGCCCCTGGAGCAAGACGATGAACGCGCGCGTGCCAACGCTGCCCACGCCGACGACCTTGCGCGCCGTATCCATGATCTGGAACTGCTCGAGCAGGTGGCGGCGGTCGTCCTGCAACGTCGCCCGATAGGCGTGGAACTGCTCGTGGATCGTATGCTCGAACTCATCGGCGGAGATGCCGTACATCCCTTCCAGGTCGCGCATCGGGATGACGATCGGCGGCTGGCTGACGATCCGGTAGCGGCCGTCGACGAGCTCGCCGAGCTTCGCCAGGGCCTGCATGCTGTCGCGCGTGCGGGCCTTCTCAGCGGCCTTCCTCGCCGCCTTCGCCTCATGTTCCACTCTCTTCTTTGCTGCCTTCGCCGCCTTCTTCTTCTTCTTCCCCGACTTGCCCTTGCTCGCACCTGAGAAGCTCTCGATCGCCGCCATCAGCGTCGCTTCGGACAGATGGGCGTACCAGACCTCCATCGTGGACATCTTGGCGAAATCGGCCATCGCCATCCGGTAGGCGCTCACCGAGGCGAGTGTGGCATCGCGAGCGTCGGGCTTGCTGAAGCCGTTGTTACGCGCCGCGACCGTCAAGCTCGCAGACAACCGCTTCACGTCGTACTCGAACGGGCCAGGCAGCGTCTCGTCGAAGTCGTTCAGGTCGAACAGCAGCTGTCGCTCCGGTGACGCGAACACCCCGAAGTTCGACAGGTGGGCGTCGCCGCAGAGCTGGACGTCCAAACCGGCCCTGGGCGTGTGCTCCAGGTCGGCGGCCATGATCTTGGCGGCGCCCCGGTAGAAGGTGAACGGGGAGACCAGCATCCGGCCGTGGCGCACCGGCACCAGGTCGGGCTCGCGGGTCGCATTCTGCTCCTCGAGAAGCGCAACCGGGTCTGGGCGATCTCCGGCCGGCCTCCAGCCGGCGTGAGCCGAGGTAGCCGTCAGTCCACGTGCGTTCTTCCCCTTCGACCGACGCTCGTCGATGCTCGGGTGCTTGATTTTGGTCACGCCCATGAGCGTGGACCTACTCGCCCCGCTCGGAGCTCATCGTCTCATCCCGCGAGCCCGGCCGAGGCTTCTTCGAGACCCGCCTTCAGCTCCTTTGCAGAGGCCTTGTCGATCTGCGCGATCGACGAGCGGATGGAGTTCCCCAGCACACCGGCAACCGCATCGGCGTCGCCATGGTCGTAGATCGCGATGACTCCCGACGAGCCGGGCGGCAGTGCGTCGTCCATCTTCTCGCCGATTCCCGCCTGGACACGCTTGCGAGTGACCTTTCCCATGACGCCGCCAGCAGCCGCCCCGATCGCGGTGGCTGCGAGAAGCGGGGGTGCGAACAGCCCCACGACGAGTCCCACGCCTCCCCCGACCTTGGCGCCCTTGTGCCCCAGGTGGTCACCCGTCTCCTGCACCGTCACTTCACCCTCTGCGTCCTTAGTGACGAGCACCACTCCGTCGGTCGAGATCGCCTTCTCCTGGGCGAGCTTCACGAACGAGTCGAAGTCCTGCTGCGCAAGCTCGGGAATCAGGTACACGGCTACCAGCACGTCCAGCTGGTCGTTGTCGTTCATGAACCTGCCTCCTTCGGTGTGTCGTCGCCGACCGAGCTCATGCCCTCATCGGATGCAACCCGTTTCATCCTCGTCCTAAGCGCTCGCCGCATGGGCCGCAAGCGCCTGCGCTGCCTGCTCGTGCAGCGCGTGCCGGTCCTCGTCGCTCAGGTCCGGAGCGACGTCGAACACGACCTGCTTGATCTCCCCTGTGAAGCGGAACGGCGCCTTGTCGGCATAGCTGCGGTCGACGACGAGCCCGTTGTCGCGACCGATGTCCATGCCGGAGTAACCCGAGAAGCGGCCCGGAACGGTGTGCTCCATCCGCCCGCTCGCGACCGGCTCGCCGTTGACCAGCAGCGTCACCTCGCCGCCGGTCGCCGGCTTCGGCGCGTCGGCCGTGAACACGAGCTCGACGTTCACCTCGCCGGTGGGGAGCGGCTGCTCGGCCGCCTGGGTGTATTCGAGCACTCCGAGCATCGAGTACGTGTGCTTCAGCTTCCCATCCTGCACGAAGAGTGAGAAACCGCCGAGATGGTCGGCCTCTGCGACGATCACGCCCTCGACGCCGCCCTCGGGGACGACCAAGTCGGCGCTGATCGTGTACGAGTGGTTGTAGATCCGCGGAATCATCCCGCTGGGGATATTCTGGATGTCACCGCGGAAGACGAATTTCGACTCTTCCGGTAGCGGCGGCACCATGCCGAAGAAGGACGTCATCCCGCCGAGGAGCGGCAGGACATTGTTGGCCTCGGCCTCCGCCCAGAAGAGCTCGCTGAGCTCCTGGACCTTCTCCGGATGGTCGGCAGCCACGTTCTTCGATTGCGTGAAGTCGTCGGGCAGGTAGTAGAGTTCGATCGGCTCGTCGTCGGGATTCCAGCCCGGCCCGAACGCGCGCAGCTTCTCCGGATCGAGGTCCCACGGGATCCGTCGCAGCCGCTGTGCAAGCAGCCAGCCGTCCTTGTACATCCCTCGGTTGCCGAGGATCTCGTAGTACTGCTGCGTGTGCCGCTCGGGCGCGCCGGCATCCGAGAGCGAATCGGCGAACGTGACACCGTCGAACGGCTGCTGCTCGACCCCGTCGATCGTCGCGGGCATCGGGATGCCAGCGAGCTCGAGGACGGTCGCGCCGACGTCGTTAACGTGCGTGTAATGGCTGCGGATCGCGCCGGGGTCTCCGATGCCGCCGGGCCAGTGCACGACCATCGGGTTCCGGGTGCCGCCAAGATGCGAGGCCACCTGCTTGCCCCAGTCGAACGGGGCGTTGCCCGCCCAGGCCCAGCCGGCGGAGTAATGCGGTGCGAGCTGCTCGTCGCCCCAGGCCTCGAGGCCGCCGTGCTTGAAGAGGAGCCCCATCTGCTCCTCCGGCGTGAGCGGGATCCCGTTCAGCGTCGTCAGCTCGTTGAACGTCCCCGTGAGCGTTCCTTCCATGCTGGCGCCGTTGTCGCCCCAGATCCAGAGCACGACGGTGTTCTCGAGATCGCCGAGCTCGTCGATCGCGTCGACGATCCGGCCGATGTTCCAGTCGGCGTTCTCGGAGTAGCCCGCGTAGACCTCCATCTGGCGCGCGTAGAGGCGCTTATGCGTCTCGTCGAGCGAGTCCCACGTGGGGAACGCGTCGTTGCGCGGTGGCAGCTCCGCGTCGGCGGGGACGACGCCGAGCTCCTTCTGTCGCGCGAACGTCTCCTCGCGCATCACGTCCCAGCCCTTGTCGAACGCGCCTTGGTACTTGTCAGACCACCTGCGCGGCACGTGGTGAGGGGCATGGCTGCAGCCGGTCGCGACGTAGGCAAACCACGGCGTCTTCTGCTTCTCGGAGCGGATCTTGTGGAGCCAGTCGATCGTCTTGTCGGCGAGATCGTCCTGGAAGTAGTACTGCTCGCCGTCCTTGGCCTCGGGGACGCCGATCATCTTCTGGTTCTCGGCGATCAACGGGTCGTACTGCCCGGCCTCGCCGCCGAGGAAGCCCCAGAAGTAATCGAACCCGAGCCGCGGCGGCCAGCGGTCGAACGGACCCGAGAACCCCTGCTGGTTGTCCGGGGTCAGATGCCACTTCCCGAACGCTCCGGTCAGGTAGCCGTTCTCCTGGAGGATGCGGGGAAACGGCGCGCAATCACGGGGAATCGTCGCGTTGTAGCCCGGGAACGGGCCGGAGAACTCACCCACCATGCCGAAGCCGACCCGGTGGTGATTGCGCCCCGTCAACAGCGCCGCCCTAGTCGGCGAGCAGAGCGCCGTGACGTGGAAGCGGTTGTACCGCAGTCCGTTGTCCGCGAGCCGGGTGTAGTTCGGGGTCTGGATCGCGCCGCCGAAGGTGCTCGGATTGCCGAAGCCGGCGTCGTCGATCAGGACGACCAGCACGTTCGGCGCGTCCTCGGGCGGCTGGACGTGGCTCGCCTGATCCCAGTCGGGCTCGGAGCCCTCGAGCGTCTTCTTCGTCTCGCCGCTGAACGGTGGGCGCCGAATCGGCAGAACCGTCCGATCGATCGTTGGCTCGCTCATTCACTCCACCTCTTTCGGATTCGGTTGCTCGAATCGGAGCACGGTCGCGTTCACGACGACATCCTTCCGGTAGGTCAGGCACGCTGCAAGGCACCCGGCTCGAATCACCCGGATGAACGTCGGACGATTAGCCGGTAGTCTCGCCGTCCTGGGCGCAGCGGAAGCCGACGTTTCCGGTCGAGGAGTCGGGCGTCAAGCCCTGGCGCGCTGCAACGCGGTAGCGCCGGCAGTAGGACTGGTGGCAGAGGTACGACCCGCCCTTCTGCACCCTGCTCGTACCGTTTGGTGGCCCGGCCGGATCCCTTCGCCTATCGCGCTGACGGAACGTCGGGTGGAACCAATCCGCCGTCCACTCCCAGACGTTGCCGGTCATGTTGTACAGGCAATGGTCGTTGGGAGGGAAGGAGCCGACGGGCGCTGTCCCTACGAAGCCGTCGGCTGCCGTGTTGCGGACCGGAAAGTCGCCTTGCCAGACATTCATCCTGTGCTCTCCGCCGGGCTCCCGCTCGTCGCCCCACGGGAACGCCTTCCCCTCCAGTCCCCCGCGAGCGGCGAACTCCCACTCCGCCTCAGTGGGAAGCCTCGCCTTCGCCCAGGCACAGTACGCGGCCGCGTCCTCCCAGGAGACGTGCACGACCGGGTGGTCGAGCCGCTCCTCGATCGAGGAGTGCAGGCCCTCTGGATGGCGCCAGCCGGCGCCTTCGACCTTGCGCCACCAGGGGGCGCGTACGACACCCTCGGTGGGTGGGAAGTCGTCTGGGAGCAGGCCGGCGAAGACGAACGACCACCCGAACCGATCCGCATCGGTTACGTAGCCGGTCTCCTCGACGAAGCGGGCGAAGTCGGCGTTCGAGACCGCGTGAGCGCCGATCGAGAACGAGGACACCTCCACGTCCTTGACGGGCGCCTCGCCGTCTTCGGGATACGACCAGCGATCGGCGCTGCCCATCGCAAACGAGCCTCCGCCCAGGAGCACGAGGTTCGTCGCGTCGCCGTCGCCTGGCGAGAACACCGCTCGCGGTCTGTCCTCCAACCGGCCGGCCGCTCGAGGGCGCGCAGCAGGATCCCGCCACCGTCGAGTCGCTCATTCACTCCACCTCTTTCGTGCTCCTGCTCGAACCTGAGTGCGCTCGTCGCGCCAGGTACAGCCACATCCTCCCTGCGGATTGGGCGCGTTTCAAGGCAGCCTGCTCGAATCATCCGGATGAACCGCGGACTCACCGCGCGCGCGAAGCTCCCTGCGCGTCGCACGGGAGCTCGAAGGGCCGGGTGGCGATGCCCGCCCCGGGCGTCACGAGCCCGAGCGTCCGCTCCATAGCGACCGGTCGCAGACCGCCCGAGCCGTGGTGGTAGGGATTGTCGAGGAACCACAGGAGGAGCAGCGTAGAGGTGATCACGATCGCGACGCTGCCCATCATTGTCGCTTGCACGATCGCTCGCTCGGCGCTGTCCGCGAAGAAGAGCATGAAGACGAAGATGATCCCGCCGGTCAGAAACAGCACGATCCAGAGCGGAATCGGGATCACTCCTTCTGCCCCGTGCGTACGGTCGGCGCGCGCACTCTCGCGGTCGGAGCGCTGGTCGAGCCACTTGCTGTACGCGGCCTGCTCGGACGCCGACCGCGGCTCGATTGTCCTCAGGGTGCGGAACATTGCAACCGTCCAGGGGTTGTACGCGTCGCCGATGGTGCCCGACTCCATCCGCGGCCATTCCTGGTGCACGACTGTGCGTGCGTAGCAGACGAGCTCACCCGAGAAGCGGGCGCGCACGGCGGCGGGCATGAGTTGGGCCGTCTCGAATTGCTGCGCCACGACCTGCGCCTCGGCCTCGGCGCCGCTACGCGACGTGTCGAAGCTCTCGAAGGCAAGAAAGACAACGAAGCCGAGGAGAACGGCAAAACCGGTCGCGAGGACGCCGAACACTCCGGCCGCGCGGTCGCCGTCTTCGAAGTAGCTGCCCTCGGGAGCATGACGCCGGACGAAAAGCATGGCGGTGGTGGCCACCACGCTCACGACCGCAACGATGAGCGCCGCCCATAGGAGGTTCATTACGGCGGCCCCGGCAACTGGAGGATCTGAACCGCCGCCAAGACGAGCAGAGCAGCTCCCAAGGCGATCAGACTCATGCGCACACGTCGTACGGGAAAGTGGCTGCTGATCCCGACGATGAAGAGCACGCTCGCCAGGACTACCGTCACACGGATGTACTTGTCGCCTGTGGAGGCCGCTTTCTGCCCCTCTGCGTAATCCGCGTCAGCTTGGGCGTCGAGACTCTTCGCGAGGGCTGCGCCAGCCGGCCTGTACTGCGGCATGTACTGGGGCCCCTTCGGCGCGTTCGGGTTCACGAAGGGCTTCGTCGCAAGCCAGGCTCGAAAGGCGATGTCGTACTCGGTCCGGAATCGCCTCTCAGCGACGCGCTCGCCACGCTTGTCGCCTGCGAGATAGGCCGCGAACCAGGCGTTGAAGTCCGCCGCATCCTGGGTACGAAACGTCAAGGCCCCTTGGAAGGCGCGGTTCGCTTTCGTCCGCGTCGCCGAGGCCTTGGCCAGCTTGAGCGAGGACTCGCTGTGCCACCTCGCCGCCGAGTAGCCCGACCAGGCCGCCGTGAGCGTCACGATCGAGAGGAGCAAGGCCTCCACAACGACGATCGACCGCTCGTGACGATCGATCAGACCTTCGACGCGCTTGCCAGCTTGCGTGCCGCGCTCATCGGACATGCGTGCATCCTCTCCAAAAGCGCACCCGAGAGCGTCGTTTCCGGCTTCATCCCCTTGGGGTGAGCGGGCGGGGCGTGACGACGGTAACTTGAGGAGAGGTGAGCGATCGAGCGGACAAGGCGCGGCCGCGCGTCCTCGTCCTCGGGGGCGGCTTCGCCGGGATCGGCGCGGCCCAGAAGCTGCACAAGAGCGACGTCGACGTCGTGCTCGTCGACAAGAACGACTACCACACCTTCCAGCCGCTCCTGTACCAGGTCGCGACGGGCCTGCTCGAGCAGCCCGCCGTCGGACATCCGATCCGCGACCTTGTCCACGGCCAGGACAACACGCGGATGCACAAGGACCGCGTGACGGCCGTCGACCTCGACGCGCGCGAGGTGCAATTCGCCGAACTGAAGCCGCTGAGCTACGACTACCTCGTCTTCGGGCTCGGCGCGGAAGTCAACTTCTTCGGAGTCGAAGGCGCGGCCGACCACGCCTTCCCGCTGTACACGCTGACCGACGCTGTGCGGCTGAAGAACCACGTTCTGCGCCAGTGGGAGGCCGCCGACAAGGACCCAGGCCTGATCGACGACGGAGCGCTCAATATCGTGGTGGTCGGAGGAGGCCCGACAGGGGTCGAGACCGCGGGGGCGCTGGCGGAGCTCTACTCGGGGGTCTTTCGCAAGGACTACCCGGATGTGCCCGAGGACGCAGCTCGAATCGTGCTCGTCGAGGCCGGGCCGGAGATCTTCTCGATGTTCAAGCCCGACATCCGCAACTACGCCGTCGAGGCGCTCACGAAGCGCGGAGTCGAAGTGACGACCGGAGAGGTGGTCGAGTCGGTCACGCCGCTTCGGGTCAAGCTCAAGTCGGGGAAGGAGCTGAAGGCGCACACGCTCGTCTGGGGCGCGGGCCTGCAGGGAAACGCGCTCGTCCAGTCGCTCGGGCTCGAGCTCGAACGGGGGAACCGGATCGCCGTCGACGGCGAGCTCCGGATGCCGGCGCACCAGGAGGTCTTCGCAGTGGGCGACGTCGCCGCCATCACCGACACGAAGACCCAGCAGGTCCTGCCCCAGCTCGGCTCGGTCGCTCTGCAGTCCGGTGAGCACGCGGGCGAGACGATCGCGCGGCTCGTCGAGGGCAAGGAGCCGAAGCCGTTCAAGTACCGCGACAAGGGCACGATGGCGACGATCGGACGGGGCTCGGCCGTCGTGCAGATGATGGGCGGCCGCACGATGAAGGGCAAGGCGGCGCAGGTTGCCTGGGGGACGGTGCACCTCGCGCTCCTGCCGACGAATGAGGATCGCGCGAAGGCCGTGGTCGACTGGGCAGGCGCTGGGCTCACGCACCAGCGTTCCGGCCGGATCACAGTCGAGACATGACGGACGCCGCGAACGAGCTCTTCGAGCGGCTCGGCGCCGTCGAAGACATGCCGCTCCCGAAGCGGGCGAGCGGCACCATTCTCTTCGAGCTCACCGGCGGCAAGCGGACCGAGCGCTGGCGGCTCACGGTCGACAAGGGCAAGGTCAGCAGGGCCCGCGGGAGCGGCCCGGCGGATTGCGTTCTGCGGGCCGACGGGAAACTGTTCAGCCGGATGGCGTCCGGTGAGGTGAACGCGTTCGCGGCCGTCCTGCGCGGCGCGGTCACGATCGAGGGCGATCCGAGGCTGCTCGTCCTCTTCCAGCGGCTGCTCCCCGGCCCCCGGTCATGAGCGGCGAGCTCGTGAAGATCCTGGACGGCAACACGTTCGTCGTCAGCGACGATCGCGGCGACATCGAGGCGTCGCTGACCGATCCCACGGGGCTCTTCTCGTTCGACACGCGCTTCCTCTCGAAGTGGGTGCTGACCATCGACGACGAGCGGCTGAACGCGCTCTCGGTCGACGACCTCCAGTACTTCGAGACCCGCTTCTTCCTCGTGCCCGGAATGGGAACCGTCTACGTGGACGCGAACCTCTCGGTGATCCGGCAGCGGGCCGTCGCCAATGGCTTCCACGAGGTGCTCACGATCCTCAACCACGACGAAAAGCCGGTGAAGCTGACGGTGCGGATCGAGGCCGCCAGCGACTTCGCCGACCTGTTCGAGGTCAAGGACGCGCTCGAGAAGAAGGGCCGCTACGAGAACCGTGTCCAGCGAGGCTCGCTCCGGCTCGGCTACGAGCGCGAGACCTTCAGGCGCTTTACGCTGATCTCGAGCAGCGAGCGCGCCAAGATCGACGAGAACGGGCTGACCTTCCAGCTGAAGCTCCCAGGACACGGCGAGTGGACGACCGAGCTCGACGTCGTCGTCGGGATCCCCGGGCTCGGGGAGCACGTGGCGGCGAAGGGAGGCCGCCGCAAGACGATGGAGGCGAATCTCGACCGCTGGCTCGCGTCCGCTCCGCGCATCGCAGGCGACTGGGAGCCTCTGAAGCGCACCTACAGACGGAGCCTGGTCGACCTGGCCGCTCTGCGGTTCGCACCGCCCGTCGCCGGCGGCCACAGCCTGCCCGCGGCGGGCCTGCCCTGGTTTATGACCATGTTCGGCCGCGACAGCATCTTGACGAGCCTCCAGGCGCTGCCCTTCGCACCGGAGCTGGCGGCGACGACGCTGATGTCGCTCGGGGAGTGGCAGGGCACGAGGATCGACGACTTCCGCGACGAGGACCCGGGCCGGATCCTGCACGAGATGCGCTACGGCGAGCTGACCGCCTTCGAGGAGCGGCCCCACTCGCCGTACTACGGCTGCGCGGACGCGACACCGCTCTACGTCGTGCTGCTCGACGAGTACGAACGCTGGACGGGAGACCGGAAGCTCGTGCGCGACCTCGAGTTCGAGGCGCGGGCGGCACTGACGTGGATCGACGAGTACGCCGATCTGCAAGCCAACGGCTACGTCTGGTATCAGCGCCGCAACGAGGAGACCGGCCTCGAGAACCAGTGCTGGAAGGACTCCTGGGACTCGATCTCGTACCGCGACGGGCGGCTCCCCGGCTTCCCGCGGGCGACGTGCGAGCTCCAGGGCTACGCGTACGACGCGAAGATGCGCGGCGCCCGGCTCGCGCGCAGCGTCTGGAAGGACACGGAGCTAGCCGACGAGCTGGAGAGGCAGGCCGCCGACCTCAAGCGCCGCTTCAACCGCGACTTCTGGGTCGAGGACGGCGAGTACTTCGCGCTGGCACTCGACGTCGAAGGGAAGCAGGTCGACGCGCTGGCCTCGAACAACGGCCACTTGCTCTGGAGCGGGATCGTCGACAAGTCGAAGGCGAAGGCCGTCGTCCGGCACCTGATGGGCCCGCGCCTCTTCTCCGGCTGGGGCGTCCGCACTCTGGCCGAGGGCGAGGCGCGGTTCAACCCGATCGGCTACCACGTCGGCACGGTCTGGCCGTTCGACAACTCGTTCATCGCCTGGGGCCTGCGGCGCTACGGCTTCAAGGACGAGGCGGCGGCGATCGCGGCCGGGATCCTCGCCGCCGCCGAATTTTTCGACGGCCGTCTCCCCGAGGCGTTCGGCGGCTACGAGCGCGCGCAGACGAAGTACCCGGTCCAGTACCCGACCGCGTGCAGCCCGCAGGCGTGGTCGACGGGCACGCCGCTCCTCCTGCTGCGGACGATGCTCGGGCTCGAGCCGCTGGGCGACCATCTCATCGTCGACCCTGCGCTCCCGGCCGGGATCGGCCATCTCGAGTTGCTCGACATCCCGGGTCGCTGGGGCCGCGTCGACGCGTTCGGCCGCGGGCGGGTCGAGGTCGACGGCCGCAACCGCGCGGGAGCGCGCATGGCGCGTACGACTGCCCGAAGGCGCTGATGACCGGGAGTCGCACTTCCGGGGTCAGACCCCTTTACAAGTTGTCCCCAGGACTCGCGGGCGCGGCCCCCTGTTCGAGCCAAGGGCCCGCTTTCGCATGAGCGTTCGGTCACGAAGTCGGCACGCATCTGGTACGGGGTCTGACCCCGGGTGAGGTGGTTCGCTCATCCCAAGTGGACGATGCGGCTGTGGCGCTCGCGCACGAATCTTGACGGTGAACTGGTCGACCAGGAGGGAGACGGGACATGACGACGGCTGCACCCGAGGTCGAGGCACGCCGCAGCGCAACAGCAGCAGGCAGTGCCCAGAAGCCCGCGGACGTGTTCGTTGTCTTCGGGATCACGGGCGACCTGGCGAAGGTGATGACCTTCCATTCGCTCTACCGGCTCGAGCAGCGCGGCCTGCTCGACTGCCCGATCGTCGGCGTCGCCGTCGACGACTGGACCGTCGATCAGCTCAAGGATCGCGCGCGCGAGTCGATCGAGGGCACGGGCGAGTCGATCGACGAGAAGGTCTTCGACCGCTTCGCCGACCGGCTGTCGTATGTCTCAGGCGACTTCGGCGACGACGCGACTTACGAACGAGTGGCGAAAGCGATCGACGGAGCGAAGACGCCCGTCTTCTACCTCGAGATCCCGCCCTTCCTCTTCGGTCGGGTCGTCAAAGGGCTCGCCGAGGCGGGCCTGACGAAAACCGGGCGCGTCGTGGTCGAGAAGCCGTTCGGGCACGACCGCGCTTCTGCACGCGAGCTAGCGACGGAGCTCCATCAGTACCTCGACGAGTCGCAGCTCTACCGGATCGACCACTACCTCGGGAAGATGGGGCTCGAGGAGATCCTCTACCTGCGGTTCGCGAACTCGATGCTCGAGCCACTGTGGACCCGGAACTACCTCGAGTCCGTTCAGATCACGATGGCCGAGGACTTCGGAGTCGAGGACCGGGGGCACTTCTACGACCCGGTCGGCGCATTGCGCGATGTTGTCGTCAACCATCTGATGCAAGTGGTCGCCGCGTCGGCGATGGAGGTTCCTTCGCGGCGCGAGCCGGAGGTGATCAAGAACGCTCAGGTCGCCCTCTTCCACGCCGTCGCCGACGCCGACCCGGCGCACTACGTCCGCGGCCAGTACGACGGCTATCTCGATATCGACGGCGTCGCCGCCGGCTCGACGACCGAGACATACGCGGCGCTGCGGCTTGAGATCGAGAGCTGGCGCTGGGCAGGCGTGCCCTTCTTCATCCGCACGGGCAAGCGGCTCCCTGCCACCCAGACCGAGCTCCGTCTCGTCTTCAAGCACGCGCCGAAGCTCGGGTTTCAGCTCCGCCACGGACAACCAGAGCCGAACCAGCTCGTGGTGAAGCTCGACCCTTCGCCCGGGCTCAGGCTCGTTCTCGACGCGCACCGGGCCGATCGCGTCGGAACCGCTGCGATCGAGCTCGACATGGAGTTCGCAGAAGAGGGCGGTGAGGGCCCGACTCCCTACGAGGTGTTGCTGCACGCGGCGCTGGTCGGTGACAGCATGCGCTTTACCCGGCAGGACGGCGTCGAGGAAACCTGGAGGATCATGCAGCCGCTGCTCGACGAGCCGCCGCCGGTCAACTCGTACGCTCCGGGCTCCTGGGGCCCCAAAGAGGCGGACAACCTCGTCGCCGGTCACGGACGGTGGCACGAGCCGTGGATCGCCTCATGACCGAGACCGCTGCCAAGGAGCGAATGCCCCAGAGCGCAGCAGCGCCCTCGCCGTTTCCGCCGATCGCCGAGTACGCGTTCCTGTCCGACTGCCACACGGGCGCGCTGATCGCCTCCGACGGGGCGATCGACTGGCTCTGCATCCCGCGCTTCGACTCGCCGAGCGTTTTCGGAAGCCTGCTCGACCGCGAGGCCGGGTTCTTCCGGCTCGCGCCCTTCGGGATCAATCATCCGACGTCGGTCGTCTACGTCCCAGGAACGAACGTCCTCGAGACGACCTGGAAGACGCCGAGCGGCTGGATCGTCGTCCGCGACGCCCTGACGATGGGGCCGCGCGACCACGAGGACACGGTCACGCCGCACACCCGCCCGCCGGCGGACGACGACGCCGACCACATGCTCGTGCGGACGATCGAATGCCTCGAGGGAAACGTCGAGGTCGAGCTGGTCTGCGAGCCTGCGTTCGACTACGGACGCGAGCCCGCGCAGTGGGAGCTCGTGGGGGACGACCGGCACGCCGCAGACGCAAGCGGCGCCGACCAGGCCTTTCGTCTTCAGACCGATCTTGCGCTGGGGATTGAGGGGAATCGCGTCCGTGCGCGGCACATGCTTCAGGAAGGCGAGCGCGCCTACTGCGTGCTGTCCTGGGAAGCGGGCCTCGTCGCGCCGCAGAACGCGGACGAGGCCTGGGCGCGCATGGACGCGACGATCCGCTTCTGGCGAGCCTGGCTCAGCCGCGCCCGGATCCCGGATCACCGCTTCCGCGACCCGATCCAACGCTCCGCGCTCGCGATCAAGGGCCTCACGTTCATGCCGACCGGGGCGACCGTGGCCGCGCTCACGACCTCGCTGCCCGAGACTCCGGGCGGAGAGCGGAACTGGGACTACCGCTACACCTGGATCCGGGACACGACCTTCACCCTCCAGGCGCTGCACTACCTCAACCTGGATTGGGAGGCCGACGAGTTCATGCAGTTCGTCGCCGACGTCGAGCCAACCGAGGACGGGTCGCTGCAGATCATGTACGGCATCGACGGCCGCCGTGACCTGACGGAGACCACGCGTGACGAGCTGACCGGCTACGCGGGCGCGCGGCCCGTGCGTGTCGGCAACGGCGCGTTCGACCAGCGCCAGAACGACGTCTTCGGGGCCGTCCTCGACTCGATTCTGCTGCACACGAAGAAGAGCGAGCGCCTGCCCCGACGGCTCTGGCCGATCGTGGAGAGTCAGGCCGAGTGCGCGACGAAGGTCTGGCGCGAGCCGGACCAGGGCATCTGGGAGGCGCGCGGCAAGCCTCAGCACTACGTGTCCTCGAAGCTGATGTGCTGGGTCGCGCTCGACCGGGCGGCGCAACTCGCCGAGCTGCGAGGCAGTGGCGACCTCAAGGAGAAATGGGCAGCGGTCGCGGAGGAGATCCGCGAGGACATCCTGACCCACGGCGTGGACAAGCGCGGCGTCCTGTGCCAGCACTACGACACGGACGCGCTCGACGCGTCGACGCTGCTGGCGCCGCTCTTCGACTTCCTTGCCCCCGACGACGAGCGGCTGAAGGCGAGTGTGCTCGCGATCGCGGACGAGCTGACCGAGGACGGCTTCGTCCTGCGCTACAAGACCGACGAGACCGACGACGGGCTGTCCGGAAAGGAGGGCACGTTCCTGATCTGCTCGTTCTGGCTCGTCTCGGCTCTCGCGATCGTCGGGGAAACGCAGCGGGCGAGGGATCTGATGGAGCGGCTGCTACGAATCTCGTCTCCGCTCGGCCTCTTCGCCGAGGAGTTCGACGCGGGCACCGGACGCCACCTCGGCAACTTCCCCCAGGCGTTCTCGCACCTGGCGCTCCTGGAAGCCGCGGCGCGAGTCATGTTGCCCGAGCTGATGTCGCAGTACTGAAAGGACTCTCATGGACACGTATGACGTGATCATCATCGGATCGGGCGCGGGCGGCGGCACGCTCGCGCGGCACCTGGCGCCGTCCGGCAAGCGCATCCTCCTGCTCGAGCGGGGCGACTGGCTGCCCCGCGAGCCGCAGAACTGGCTGGCCCAGGACGTGTTCGTCGACAACCGCTACGTGTCCGAGGACACGTGGTACGACGAGAAGGACAAGCCGTTCCAGCCGCAGATCCACTACTTCGTGGGCGGCGCGACCAAGCTCTACGGTGCCGCCCTCTACCGGCTGCGCCCCGGGGACTTCGGCGAGCTGCAACACCATGACGGCGTCTCGCCCGCCTGGCCGATCTCGTACGACGAGCTCGAGCCGTACTACACGAAGGCCGAGCACTACTACGAGGTGCACGGCAACCACGGCGAGGATCCAACGGAAGGATTCGCGAGCGCGCAGTATCCGTTCCCGGCCGTCTCGCACGAGCCGCGGATCCAGCAGCTCTCGGACGACCTCGAGGCGGCCGGCTTGCACCCGTTCCACGCACCGTGCGGGATTCGCCTGAACGAGTCGAACATGCCGTACAGCGCGTGCGTCCGCTGCGCGAACTGCGACGGGTTCGTCTGCGCAGTGCAGGGGAAGTCGGATGCCGAGGTGCTCGGCGTGCGGCCGGCGCTCGAGCATCCGAACGTCGAGCTCGTCACGAACGCCAAGGCGGTCAAGCTGGAGACGAACGAAGATGGCTCGGAGATCACCGGAGTGGTCGTGGAGCGGGACGGCGAGACGACGACCTACGCCGCCGACCTCGTCGCACTGGCCTGCGGCGCCGCGAACACCGCCAAGCTGCTGCTCCTCTCGGCGACGGACAAGCATCCGAACGGCCTCGCCAACGGCTCCGACCAGGTCGGGCGCAACTACATGTTCCACAACAGCCTGGCCGTGCTCGCGCTCTCACGCGAGGAGAACCCGACGATCTTCCAGAAGACGCTCGGGCTGAACGACTTCTACTTCGCCGGCAACGGCCACGACTATCCTCTCGGCAACATCCAGATGGTCGGCAAGTCGCAGGCGCCCATGTTCCGCGGCGAGCGGCCCGGCGAGACGAGGCTCGCGCCGCAGTGGACGCTGGAGAAGGTCGCGAAGCACGCGATCGACTTCTGGCTCTCCACCGAGGATCTCCCGTTGCCAGAGAACCGCGTCACGGTCGACAAGGACGGCAAGGTGACGCTCGCCTACCGCTCGACGAACGACACGCCCAAGAATGACCTGCAAGCGCAGCTGCACTCGATGCTCGGCAAGCTGCACATGGAGCCCGACCACCTGTTCCACCGGTTCGCGTATATGAAGAACGAGATCCCGGTGGCCGGGGTCGCGCACCAGGCCGGGACGGCCCGGATGGGCGAGGACGCGGCCTCGTCGGTCGTGAACGCCGAGTGCCGGGCGCACGAGCTCGACAACCTGTACATCGTCGACACGAGCGTCTTCCCGTCCATCGGCGCGGTCAACCCGGCGCTGACCGCGATGGCGAACTCGCTACGCGTTGGCGACCACCTGCTCGAGCGGATGGGCGCGAAGGCGGAGGCTGCGGCCGCCGCCTAGTTGTAGGACCTAAGCAGGTTGGTTCTGCTGACCGGGGGTTGGCGGCCGAGGGCTGAGTGTCGTCGTCGATGGTTGTAGTGCCAGAGCCAGCTGTCAAGGGCTCGGGTGCGTTTGTTGCTTGAGGCGTAGATGGCGCCGTAGGCCCAGCCGTTGAGAAGTGTTCGGATGAAGCGCTCGGCTTTCCCGTTGGTCTGCGGGCGCCGCGGTCTCGTGCGGAGGTGGCGGATGCCGAGCTGGCGACAGGCGAGCGCGTGCACGGCCGCGACGTAGGCGCTGCCGTTGTCGGTGAGGATCCGTTCGACGCGGATTCCGTAGCGGGCGAAGAAGGCGACTGCTCGTCGCATGAAGCTGATGGCGGTCGTGGCTTTCTCGTCGCCGAGCACCTCGACGTAGGCGAGGCGGCTGTGGTCGTCGACGGCGACGTGGGCGAACTCCCAACCGATCGTGCCGCGATCGCGGCCGGCTGCGTCGCGTTTGCGCGGCCGGCTGGCCCCGGCGGCCCGGCCGCCGACGCGTTTGCCGGCGCCGCCTTCGATCCGGCCGAGCTTTTTGATGTCGATGTGGACGAGCTCGCCGGGCCGGGAGCGCTCATAGCGGACAGGTTGCTCGAGTCCGATCCGGCCGAGCCTGCCCATGCCGCTGCGCTTGAGCACGACCGAGACGGTCGAGAGCGGCATCGCGAGCGTCTCGGCGATCTCAGCCGCCGTCATCCGCAGCTGCCGCAACGCCACGATCACGGCCACCCGCTCCGGCGGCGTGCGGTTGGCGACACGCTTCGGAGCTGAAGATCGATCGACGAGGCCGGCCTCGCCGGCCGCCCTATATCGACCCACCCACTTACGCGCGCAGCGCACGCTCACACCCGCCGCGACGGCGGCCGCGCTGATCGTCCAGCCTTGCTCGAGCACGCGCACCGCCAGCAGCCGGCGGCCGCTCCAACTGAGAGCCGCGTTACGGTGAAGCCTCATCCGGTTGCCTCCTTTGGACTGAGACGCCTTCAACAGCTCTCAGCCTCCAAGGAGGCCCGGATGAACCAACGTGCTTAGGAACTACACCTAGCCGGCTGCCTCCGGGCCGCCTGGATGCAGGCTCGTGGCGATCTTCTCGATCGCCTCGCGCTCGCCTGAGCTGACGCCCTCGCCGTCCTCCTTGTGCGCCTTGGCAACGTTCCCCGCGACCTCGAGGACGAAGTGCCGGTAGCTCTCGACCTCCCCGGGGGATGCCTTCTGTTCGAGTAGCTCGACGGCCTGGCTCAGCTTGGTGAGCCCCTCGTGCTCCAGCTGCTCCGCCGAGTCGTAGCGCTTGACCGGCGGCTTTTCGGCGGCGAGGGCGTCGAGGAGCTCGCTCTCCCCACGTTCTTGCCTCGCCTCCGCGTACGTCTTGGAGAGCGCCCAGCTCTCGCGGAAGCTGCCGCCCTTGGAGGCCATCAGGGCGTACATCCCCGCTGCCGTCGGGCCCTCGCGGACGAGCTCCCACTCCTGCTCGGTGAAATCGGCCTTGCCTGTCATGTGCGTCTCCTTTCCTCGTCTGGAGATTAGGTCACACGGGGCTCCCTGAGGACGACTACCTCGTCTGCGAGGTCGATGCCCTCGGGGCGATGGGTGATCAGGAGCACCGTGCGCCCGCCGGCCGCGGCGAACACGTCCTGGACGAGGCCCTTGGCGGTCGGCGCATCGAGGTGCGCGGTCGGCTCGTCGAGCACGAGGACGGGCGCCTCGGTGAGCAGGGCGCGTGCGAGCACGATGCGCTGGCGCTGGCCGCCCGAGAGCTCCCGTCCTTCCTCGCCGACGAGCGTGTCGAGGCCGTCCGCGAGGCTCTGCACCCAGTCGAGGATGCGCGCCGAGCGCAGTGCGCGCGCCAGGTCGTCATCGCTCGCGTCGGGCCGGGCGAGCCTCAGGTTGTCGCGGATGCTCGCCGAGAACAGGTGCGCGTCCTGGCCCGCGACGGCGATCACGCTGCGCACGTCCTCCTGGCGGTAGCAGCGCAGGTCCTCGCCGGCGAGGGTCACACGACCGCGCTCCGGGTCGATGAAGCGCAGGAGCAGGCGGACGACCGTCGTCTTGCCCGCTCCGCTCGGGCCGAGGAGGACGACGTGCCGGCCAGGCTCGAGGCGCAGGCTGAAGCCGTCGAGCGCGGGTCGCTCGTCGGGGCCGTAGCGGGCCCGGACGTCGTCGAGCTCGATCGCGAAGGGCCTCACCGGGGCGGGGAGCGGAAGCGCGGGGTCGACGATGCGCGGGACGCGGTCCGTCAGATCGAGCACGCGTCTGCCGGCCGCGACGGTCGCCTGCAGCTCCCGGACCGACTCGGTCAAGGGCTGAACGGCCTCGAAGGCGGCCAGCGAGATGAACGCAAGCACCGCTATCAGGACGCGGTCGAGCCGTCCCTCCGCATGTGCCTGGACGCTGACCGCGAGCACGCCGGCCACGGTCGCGCCCGTGACGAGCAGGCGCAGGCCGTCGCCCAGGCCGTCGGTGAGGGCGGCTCGGCGCGAGATCCGGACGAGCCGCGAGTCGGACCTGCGCATCGCGCGGATGCGGCTTCGCTCGAGGCCGAGCGCCGCGAGCTCCGCGCTGCCGGCCAGCGTCTCGACGAGGTCGGCCGCGAGAGCGCCACGGGCCTGTGCGTAACGGGCGGACGATCGCCGCGACAGGGACGCAGCCGCCAGGGGGACTGCGATCCCGCCGACGAGCAGCCCGGCCGCGAGCACGAGCCCGGCCGCCGGGAGGAAGAGCGCTGCGAGCACGACCGAGGCCGCGCCGGCGATCAGCGCGACGAGCGGAGGCTCGAGCCCGCGCAAATAGAGGTTCTGGAGCGAGTCCACGTCCCCGACGAAGCGCGAGAGCAGGTCGCCGCGCCGGGTGTCCTCCAGCTGCGCCGGCGCGAGCGGCTCGACGGCTTCGTACACCTGGGCGCGGGCGCGGCCGAGCGAGCGCAGCGCGACGTCGTGGGAGGCGAGCCGCTCGAGGTACCGGGCCAGGGGCCGGGCGAGACCGAAGAAGCGGACGCCGACGATCGCCGCGGTCAGCGAGAGCACGGCCGGGTGCTCGGCGGCCCTCGAGATCAGGTACCCGGCCGTTCCCATCAGGCCGACCCCGAACAGGATCGTCAGGACGCCGAGGAACGCAGCGAGCGCGAGCCGCGCTGGACGCACGTCGGTGATCAGCATCAGCCTGCGGATCGTCGCCGTCATCGGACCTCGTCCCGGACCGGCGTTCGGCCCTTGCCGTCCTCGAGCAGAACGACGCGGTCCGCGTGCTCGACGAGTTCCGGCCTGTGCGCGATCAGGAGCACCATGCGCCCGGAGCGCAGCCGCTCGACCGCCTCGGCGACCACGGCCGCGCTCGTCCGGTCGAGGTCGGCCGTCGGCTCGTCCAGGATCACGAGCGGCGCGCTGCGCACGAACGCCCGGGCCAGGGCGATACGCCGGCTCTCGCCTGCCGACAGGGGGCGGCCTCCGTCGCCGACGAGCGTCTCGTAGCCGAACGGCAGCGCCTGAACGAAGCGGTCGGCGCCCGCGAGCACCGCTGCGTCGCGAACCGAGCGCACGGTTGCGCCCGGGTCGCCGAGCCGGATGTTGTCCGCGATCGTGCCGCGGAAGATCGTCGGCCGCTGCGGCACCCATGCGATCTGCTCGCGCCAGAGGTCGGCGCGGCAGTGGGCGAGGTCGAGGCCGCCGGCGGAGATGCGGCCGCGGACGGGGTCGACGAAGCCCAGGAGCAGGCTTGCGACGGTCGACTTCCCGGAGCCGCTCGGGCCCACGAGCGCCACGGTCTCGTCCGGGTGCAGCTCGAGGTCGAGCCCGTCGAGCACGAGCTCCGGCCGCGCTGGATAGGCGAACTCGACCTTCTCGAACCGGACGGGCGCGTCCAGCGGGCTCGGCGCGATCAGCTTTCCGCCCGACGCAGCCGCCGGAGGCTCGTCGAGCAGCTCGAACATGCGCTCGGCGACCGCGATCCCGTCGGCGCTCGCATGGAACTGCGCCGCGAGCTGTCGCACAGGGGCGTACAGCTCCGGCGCCAGCACGAGCACCGTCAGGGCGACCTGCAGTCCGAGGCTGCCGTCGACGAGCCGTACGCCGGCCGTGACTGCGACGAGCGCGACGCCCAGCGTCGCCGCCAGCTCGAGCACCGACCCCGAGAGGAACGCGACGCGCAGGGTGCCGATCGTCGTCTCGCGGTAGCGCTCGCCGATCCCGTCGAGCACCGTGGCCTGCGTCCGCCCACGGTTGAACGCGCGCAGGGTCGGCAGCCCGCGGACGACGTCCAGGAAGTGGGTCGAGAGCAGCCGAAGCGCGAGCCAGCGCTCTCGCGTGCGCTCCTCCGTGTAGCGGCCGATCAGCCACATGAAGACGGGCACGAGCGGCAGCGTGAGCAGCATCAGCCCGGCCGAGATCGGATCGATCGCGACGACGAGGCCGAGCACGGCCAGCGGGACGACGAACGCGAGCACGACCTGCGGCAGGTAGCGGGCGAAATATGCCTCGAGCCCCTCAACGCCCTGGACCGCGGTCGCCGTGATCTCACCCGCCTCGGCGCCGTCGAGCGCGAGCGGCTGGGTCCGGAGCCTGCGCTCCACGAGCTCGAGCCGGAGCTCGGAGAGGACCGTGGACGCGGCGTGTCGGCCCGCGATCTCGAAGCCCCAGGTGAGGACGCTCCGCCCGGCGAACGCGAGCGTGAGCAGGACGAGCTCGAGGGAGACAGCGCTCAGAGACGCACCCGAGAACGCCTGCGCCACGATCCTCGCGATCAGCACCGCCTGGACGAGGACGAGCCCCGCGGACAAGGCGCCGAGGACCGCGTCCAGCACGAGCAGGTGGCGCACCGGCCGTGCCCGGTGCACGAGGCGCTGATCGAGGACGCGCATCCTCAGTCGGCCGTCGAGCTGCCGGTCGGAGGCGCGAGCGCTTCGGGCGGTTGGATGTCCTCGCCGGTGACCCGCGCGCGAAAGACGTAGTACGACCAGCTCTGGTAGACGAGGACGATCGGCAACACGATCAGCGCGACGACCGTCATGACGGCCAGCGTGTAGTGCGCCGAGGAGGCGTTGTTGATGGTGAGGCTGTTGACGAAGTCGTTGCTGGCGACCATGACCCGCGGGTAGAGGCCTGTGAAGAGCGTCGCCACGGTCGCGACCGTTCCGAGCGCGGTCATCGTGAAGGCCAGCCCGTTTTTCCGCGCGTAGACGAGGAAAGCAGCCAGCGCGAGCACCGCGATGCCGGCGGCGGCCGGCAAGACGACCGGGAAGACGTCCTTGTCATTGCGGTCGACGGCCACGACTACCGTCCAGATCAGGAACGCGGCGCCGACCGCGGTCGCGGGCACGGCCAACCTCCGGGCGGCGCTGCGAACGCGGTCGTAGAGGTCGCCAGTCGTACGGAGCGTCAGGTAGCTCGCTCCGTGGAAGGCGAAAAGGAGCACGAACGCGAGGCCTGCGAACACCGTGTAACCCGTGAACAGGTCGACCAGGTTGCCGTCGTAGTCACCGTTCGAGTCGATCGGCACCCCGTGAATGAGGTTCGCGAGCGCGATTCCCCAGACGAGCGCAATCCCGGTACTCCCGAGAGCGTTCGCCCACAGCCACACGGCACGCCAGCGCGGGCTCTCGCTCTTGCTGCGCCATTCGAACGAGACCACGCGGATGATCAGGAAGAACAGGAGTAGGAGCAGCGCGAGGTAGAAGCCCGAGAACATCGTCGCGTACCAGGCTGGGAACGCCGCGAACGTCGCCCCGCCGGCGACGACGAGCCACACCTCGTTTCCGTCCCAGACGGGCCCGATCGACTCGAACATCGCGCCGCGCTCGGATTCATTCCGCGGGACGAACGGCAGCAGCATGCCGACGCCGAAGTCGAAGCCCTCGAGCAGGAAGTAGCCGCTCCAGAGGACGACGATCAGGACGAACCAAAGGGTCTGCAGGTCCATCAGTACGTCACCGCCGGCTCGGGCAGCTCCTCACGCGGCGGCGGGCGGTCGGGCCGCGCGTAGCGCCGCATGAGCACGAAGTCGAGGATTCCGAGGAGGAGGTAGAGGCCGATGAAGAACGCGAGGCTGACGGCGATCCAGGCCGCGCCGACGCTCGGGGAGTTCGCTTGGTCGGTCTTGAGCAGGCCCTGGACGATCCACGGCTGGCGGCCCATCTCCGTGAGGACCCAGCCTGCGGTCGCGGCGATGTAGGGGAACGAGATCGCCACGAGGGCAGTCCTGTGGAACCAGCGCGCCGTCTCGAGCTTCCGCTTCCGGTACAGCCACGCCCCGACCGCGGCGATCATGAACATCAGCACGCCCGTGAAGGCCATGACCCGCATCGACCAGTAGATGACCCGCACGTTCGGCATGTAGTTGCCGGAGCCGTACTTGCTCTGCTCCTGCGCCTGGAGCTGGTTCAGGCCCTGAACCTGGCCGCTGAACGAACCGGTCGCCATGTAGGAGAGGAGTCTCGGGATCGTGATCGAGAACTTCGGCGTCTCGTCGTCCTCGGTGAAGCCTCCGATCTGGAACGCCGAGAAGCCGCACGGCTGGCACGTGTTCCATTGCGCCTCGGACGCGGCGATCTTCATGCTCTGCGCGCTCGTCACAGCCTCGCCGAAGCGGTTGCCGACGACGAGCTGGAGCAGCGTGACCGGCACCGCGACGATCAGGGCCAGCTTCGCTGCCCGGCGGAAGAGCTCGACCTCGTGACCGCGCAGGAAGTGCCAGCAGCAGACGCCGAGCATCACGATCGACCCGAAGATCAGCCCGGCGAGCATCGTGTGCAGGTACGCCCGCAGCGCGAAGTTGTTCGAGAGGAGCGCCCAGACACTCGTCAGCTGTGCCTCGCCGTCCACGATCTTGTAGCCGACCGGGTGCTGCATCCACGAGTTGGCGACGAGGATGAAGTACCCCGAGAGCCAGCTGCCGAGCACGGCGATCCAGATCGTCGCGAGATGGACGCGCCGCGAGAGCCGGTTCCAGCCGAAGATCCAGAGGCCGAGGAACGTCGACTCGAGCATGAACGCCGCGAGCCCCTCGATCGCGAGTGGGGCGCCGAAGACGTTGCCGACGAACCTCGAGTACACCGACCAGTTCATGCCGAACTCGAACTCCTGGACGAGCCCGGTCGCGACCCCGATCGCGAAGTTGATCAGGAGCAGGGTCCCGAAGAAGCGCGTCAGCCGGAGCCAGGCCTCGTCTCCCGACCGGTACCAGAGCGTCTGCATGATCGCGACGAGTGGCCCGAGCCCCAGCGTCAGCGGCACGAACAGGAAGTGGTAGATCGAGGTGGTCGCGAACTGGATCCGGGCGAGATCGACGGCCGTCGACGCGAGCGGGCTCATACAGGGTGAACGCTAGAAAGCGGCTCCGCGAGGCACATCGTCCGATGGGGATGAAGCCTGCGGGCGCTGCGACGTCGACTCTTCCTCCACATGCAGGAACCGATCAGTCCCTCGGGCGAGCAGGTCGAGCTCTCGGCCGGCGACCAGCGGGTGGTCGTCGTGGGAGTCGGCGGCGGGCTGCGCAGCTACCACGCCGGCGAACGGTCGGTGCTCGACGGCTACAGCATCGTCACGATGTGCGGCTCCGGCCGCGGGCAGCTGCTTGCGCCCTGGCCCAACCGGATTCAGGACGGCAGCTACGAGTTCGAGGGCGAGAGCTACCAACTCGCGCTCGACGAGCCCGAGCGCCGCAACGCGATTCACGGGCTCGCCCGCTGGTCGAAGTGGTCGGTCGCCGAGCAGGAGGCGGACAGCGCCGTGCTCGAGCACAGGCTGTACCCGACTCCGGGCTACCCGTTCACGCTCGATCTGCGGGTCGAGTACACGCTCGCCGATGACGGCCTCACCGTGAGCGTGGAGGCGACGAACGTCGGGGACGACGCGTGCCCGTACGGGTTCGGCGCGCACCCATACCTCGACGGCGGAGACGGGCCGGTGGACGGGCTCGAGCTCCGCGTTCCGGCCGAGACGGCTCTGATCTCCGACGAGCGCTCGATCCCGATCGGCCGGCAGTCGGTCGACGGCATGGAGCTCGACTTCCGAACGCCGAGGCCGATCGGCACGGTGCAGCTCGACCACTGCTTCACCGATCTCCAGCGCGACGGCGACGGCCGGGCGCGAGTCGAGCTCGTCGGGCGGGCGACGCTCTGGGTCGACGAGAGCTATCCGTACGTGATGATCTTCACCGGGGATGGGCTCCCGGACGTCGCGCGCCGCAGCCTCGCCGTCGAGCCGATGACGTGCGCGCCGAACGCGTTTCGAAGCGGCGACGGACTGATCCGCCTCGAGCCCGGGGAATCGCACTCGGGCAGCTGGGGAATCGTTCCGGCCCGCATCTGACCCGTAGCGCTGCATCTGGCAAGGTTTCGGGGGATGACGGAACTCGTCAGCGCTCGAGAGATCCCCTCGGAGCAGCCGGTTGCGCGGCGACTCGCACGCGACGCCCGCGTCCGGTACGTGTTGCTCGTCGGCGCCCTCGCGGGCGCGTACTACGGGGCGGCGCAGATCGGGTACACGCTGAAGTTCACGGGTGCGGTCGCGGCGATCGTCTGGTTGCCGGTCGGCGTCGGGATCGCCTTTCTCTATCTCGGCGGCCTGAAGCTGTGGCCGGGCGTGGTCCTGGGCGATCTGCTCGCGAACCAGTACGAGACGCTCCCAGTCGGCTCCGCCATCGGGCAGACGATCGGGAACACGCTCGAAGTGCTGGTCGCCGCCTATCTGATCCGGCGGCTCGTGCGGAGCGGCCGTCCGCTCGACAGCGTGGCCGGCGTCTGCGGGCTGCTCGTCGCGATCTTCGCGGGCACCGCGGTCAGCGCGACGATCGGGCCGACCTCGTTGCGCCTCGGCCACGTGCTGTCGACGTCGGACCTGCCTCACGTCTGGCACACCTGGTGGCTCGGCGACACCGCGGGTGCGCTCGTCGTCGTCCCGCTCGCCCTCGCCTGGTGGCAGCCGCTCAAACTGTCCTGGACGCGGGCGCGAATCGCCGAAGGAGCTCTGATGCTGAGCTCGGTGATCATCCTCACCGACGTCGCGCTGCGGACCGACCGGCCGCTCGTGTACATCGTCTTTCCAACCCTGATCTGGGCCGCGCTGCGCTTCGGGCCGCGCGGCGGCACGCTCGCCGTTGCCGTCGCCGTCGGCTTCACGCTCTGGAAGACGGCTCATCACTCGGGGCCGTTCGTCGTCGACTCGATCCCGCGCAGCACGCTCAGCACGCAGCTGTACGTTTCCGTGGCGGCGCTGTCGACGATGTTCCTCGCGGCGGTCGTCGCCGAGCGCGAGGCGATCGCGAGGGGTTTGCGCGAGTCGCGGGCGCGTCTGGTGACGGTGGCGGATAGTGAGCGTCGGCGGCTGGAGAACAACCTCCACGACGGCGCCCAGCTGACGTTGACCATGCTCGCCGGCCAGCTGGCTACGGCCAGAGAGGAGTCGCGACGCAAGCCCGACCTCGCCCCCGGGCTCTTCGAGGATGCGGAGACACACGTCCTGATCGCGATCGACGAGCTGCGCGATCTGGCTCATGGGATCCACCCGACGATCCTCACCGACCTCGGCCTCGCCGAGGCGATCCGCAGCCTGACCGACGGCTCGCCGGTCCCGATCCGGCTCCTCGAGCTGCCCGCAGGCCGGCTCGATCCGACCGCCGAGGCGACCGCGTACTACGTCGTCGCCGAGGCCTCGACGAACGCGCAGCGCCACGCCCGCGCGAAGACGATCACGATCCGCGTCATCGAGTCCGGGCGCTTCCTGCGGATCGAGGTCGGCGACGACGGCGTCGGGGGCGCGGAGGAACGGTTCGGCTCGGGTCTCCAGGGCCTGCGGGACCGGGTCGAGGCCGTGGGCGGCCTGCTCCGCGTGGCGAGCGCTCACGGCCGCGGGACGCTGGTTCGCGCCGACATTCCGCTCGTCCCTCGAAATTGACCCAGCCGGGTCAAGCCCCGCGTTGCCGCAACTGACAGGGTGGAGATGTGAACACGCAACGCACGACTCCCGCCGAGATCCACCGCTTTCGCGTCAAGCACGCCCTGCGCTCGATCGAGGACGCGCTGAGCCTCCTCGACGACAAGCCCGCCGAGGGCATCGAGACGTCGGCCCTGGAGCGCGTCCGCGACGACCTCGCCGTCGTCCTGCGCACGCTCGAGCCCGCCCGCTAATTCGCACGATCTGATGACCTGAGGCGCTCGTGCTGCGATGATTGTCGCGTGCAACGCTTCGCCGTCACGATCCAGGGGCCCGGCTGGGAAGACCTCCAGGACGTCGAGCTCCCGCGGGCGCCCTCCGAGGGCGACGCGATCGAGACGCGCTACGGAACCTGCATCGTGACGGAGGTCGACTCCGCGCCGGACGCGGAGAACTACAGCGGCAAGATCATCTGCCGCCTACCCGGCTAGACGGCGTTCGCGTTCGGCTGGGCGGGCCGCATCACCGCGCCGATGAGCCAGAGGATCGGGAAGAAGATCCCGAACACGAACAGCCATCCGTGCCCCTTCCTGAGCGTCATCAGCCCCAGGGTGAACAGGATGGTGATGTACAAGAGGAACCCGAGGATTCCGACGCCCCACCACATGGTGCCCTCCTTGAGTTAGCGAATCCTTGCGGGCATTGGACCACCTGCTCCGGCTCAACCCGCCGGTGCGGGCTCGCCTTCCGGTGGCGCGCGCTCCGCCTCCTCGACCCCCTTGGCCTCGGCGAGCTCCCGCGAGATGTGGAGCGCGGCCGACGTCAGCGGCGCCGCCAGCACCATTCCGACCATCCCGAACAGCGCTCCGGCCCCGATCGTGACGATGAGGACGACGAGCGGGTTGAGGTCGAGCGTCGCGCCGAAGGCGATCGGCTGGACGATGTTCTGGAGCAGCCCGTTCCCCAGGATCACCATCACGAGCATGATCGCGGCGTCCGTGGTGCCCTGTGAGGACAGCGTCAGGAGGACAGCGAACGCACCCGAGATGAACGCGCCGATGAACGGGACATAGGCCGTGACGAAGACGACGACCGCGATCGTCCCGGCCAGCGGCACTCCGAGGATGATCGCTGTCAGCCCGATGACGAATGCGTTGAACGCTGCGACGATCGTCACTCCGAGGAAGTAGCGGCGCAGCGACTTGATCACGTTCCCCGTGATCACGGTCGCGACCTCGACCTGCACGCCGAGGTGGCGGTCGATGAAGCGCCGCACCGCGGGGCCGTCCTTGAGCAGGAAGAACGTCGCGAAGACGCTGAACGTCAGGAAGAAGATGAGCGAGGTCAGGTCCTTGATTCCTGCGCCGAGACCGTGGATCAGCTCCTTCCCTGAGGTGGTCGTGCCGCTCTTCGCGCTCTCCGTCACACCCGAGGTCCCGTTCGCGCCCGTGTCGTTGACCCAACCCTGAATCTTGTCGACGGCCTCGTTCAAGGACTTCTTGATCTCCGAGGACTGCTCGACGAGCCCGCCGACCACCATCAGGAAGATCACGACCCCGAGCGCGATCAGGCCGAGCAGGACGATCGCAGCACCGGCTGGCCGGGGGATGCGGTGCTGTTGCATCCTGGTCACGAGAGGCCCAGCGACCGTGGCCAGGATCGCTCCGACGATGACCGGCAACGTGATCGTCGACGTCAGGCCGAGCAGCCAGACGAGCCCGACGAGGAGGATCGCCACGCCGACGAGGAACCATGCGAGGAGCCCGAGGTCGCGCAGCCACATCGGCGCCGAGAACACACGCGACAGCGAGGTGGCGTCGATCTCGACGACCGTCCGCTGCGGTGTCTCCGGCTCCGCGGCCGGAGCGTGACCCCGGCGTAAGCGATCGAACAGTCCCATCCTCCGCCGGCTGAAGGTACTGCGCTCGTCGGCTGGTGTAGCGTCGTGTCGACCCCAGAAGAGGAGAACCGTGACACTCAAGCACCCCTCCCAACCAACACCGACCAGCGAGCTCTCGGTCGACCCGCTGTTCGGCCGCGAAGGACCGATTCCCCGATACGAGCTCCCGGCCGACGAGATGCCCCCGGACGTGGCGTACCAGATCATCCACGACGAGCTGATGCTCGACGGCAACGCGCGGCTCAACGTGGCCACGTTCGTCTCGACGTGGATGGAGCCTCAGGCCGAGAAGCTGATGGCCGAGTGTTTCGACAAGAACATGATCGACAAGGACGAGTACCCGCAGACGGCGGAGCTCGAGTCGCGCTGCGTCGCGATCCTCAGCAACCTCTGGAACGCGCCCGACGCGAGCCAGGCGACCGGATGCTCGACGACCGGGTCGAGCGAGGCGGCGATGCTGGGCGGGCTCGCGCTCAAGCGCAGGTGGCAGAAACGGCGCCAGGCCGAGGGCAAGCCGGCGGACAAGCCGAACCTGGTGATGGGGATCAACGTCCAGGTCTGCTGGGAGAAGCTCGCCAACTACTGGGACGTCGAGATGCGACTCGTGCCGATGGAGGGCGACCGCTTCAACCTCTCGCCCGAGGAGGCCGTGAAGCTCTGCGACGAGAACACGATCGGCGTCGTCGGCATCCTCGGCTCGACCTTCGACGGCTCGTACGAGCCGATCGCGGAGCTGTGCGAGCGGCTCGACAAGTTCCAGGAGGAGACCGGCCTCGACATCCCGGTGCACGTCGACGGCGCGTCCGGGGCGATGATCGCGCCGTTCATCGATCCCGACCTCGCCTGGGACTTCCGGCTGCCGCGCGTGGCGTCGATCAACACCTCCGGCCACAAGTACGGGCTCGTCTACCCCGGGGTCGGCTGGATCATCTGGCGCGACACGGACGCGCTGCCCGAGGACCTGATCTTCTGGGTCAACTACCTCGGGAACAACATGCCGACCTTCGCGCTCAACTTCTCGCGGCCGGGCTCGCAGGTCGTCGCCCAGTACTACAACTTCCTGCGCCTGGGCTTCGACGGCTACCGGCGAGTGCAGGGCTACGCGCGCGAAGTGGCGACGCGCCTGGCCGACAAGATCGCGGAGCTCGGGCCGTTCGAGCTCCTGACGCGCGGCGACGAGCTGCCGGTGTTCGCGTTCAAGCTCCGCGACGACGTGGACAACTACACCGTCTTCGACGTCTCGAACGCGATGCGCGAGCGCGGCTGGCAGCTCCCGGCCTACACGTTCCCCGAGAACCGGACCGACCTCGCAGCACTTCGGGTCGTCGTCCGGCGCGGGTTCACGCACGACCTGGCCGACCTGCTGCTCGACGACCTGCAACGACAGCTGCCGCGCCTGCAGAGTCAGCCCGAGCCCGTTCACGACGCGTCCACGGGAACTGCCTTCGCCCACTGACACCTCGTATCCGCTGACCCCGCCCGGCTGGCGGGAGACGGAGCGCCGGACGATCGGGCCGTTCGCGACGCACGTCGAGTGGGAGCGCCCCGACGGCGGGACGAGCTCGTGGTCCTCACGCGCGCACCGCAAGCACGCCTCGAGGCTGTCGAGACCCGGGCGCACCGGTGTCTGGTGGGCTCCGCGGCGCGCGTCATGGTGGATCGGAGTCCTGTTCGCGATCGGCTCGACGTGCTTCCTCGTCGGCCCGTTCCCCGGCTTCGAGCAGCTCGTCGGCTCGGGCGCCGACGGGATGGTCTTCTTCGTCGGCTCGATCTTCTTCACGTCGGCCGCCTCGCTCCAGTGGCTGGAGACGATCAACGCTGACCCCGGCCCCGCTCTCCGCCGCGGAACGCTCCGCGTGCTCACGTTCGAGCCGCGCCGCATCGACTGGTGGAGCAGCGGCGTCCAGCTCGTCGGCACCGTCTTCTTCAACTTCACCACCTTCCATGCGCTGCAGGCCGGGCTCGACGCCGGCGCCTACGACCGCCTCGTGTGGAGGCCCGACGCGCTCGGCTCGGTCTGCTTCCTCGTGTCGGGCTACCTCGCGTACGCCGAGGTCTGCGGCCACGCCTTCTGGACCCGCCGATCGCACTCTCGAGTGGAAGATCGCCGCGGTCAACCTCGTCGGCTGCATCGCGTTCGGCATCTCGGCGGTCGCCTCGTTCTGGGTGCCTGACTCGGGCGGCGTCCTCGCGCTGGCCGCCTCGAACTGGTTCACCGCGCTCGGCGGGCTCTGCTTCCTCGTCGGCGCGGTGCTCCTGCTGCCGGAGTCCGCCGCCACCGAGGCCGTGGAGTCCGGCGGAGCGGCGCTGTACGCTCACCCGTGATGTCCGAGGCGACCGTCGCAGCCGGATCTGCCGCGCCCGAGCCGGTCTCCAAGCGCCGCCGCATCGTCCGGATCGTGTCCTGGATCGTCGGGCTCGTCCTGCTGCTGATCGTGCTGAACCTGCTGGGCGTGAACGTGCGCGACTGGCTCAAAGAGCTCTGGGACTCGGTCAAGCAGATCTCGGCTCGTCTACATCATCCTCGGCTGCATCTTCCAGTGTCTGCAGACCGTCCTGACCGCGCTCGGCTGGTACGGGATCCTGCGCTACGCGTATCCCGGCGGCGTGACGTACATGCCCGTGCTCGCGGCCTACGCGACCGGCGTGGCGCTGAACAACTTCCTGCCCGCGAACATCGGCACGTTCGTGACGCTGCTCATGTTCGTCGCGATCGTGCAGGGAGCGAACTTCCCCGGGGTGCTCGCCGGCTACGTCGTCCAGAAGATCTTCTACGTGATCATCGGGACGCTGATCTACGTCTACCTGTTCCTGGCCGTGGCCGGCTCGTTCGACTTTCAGTTCGGGAACGAGAAGGGCGCGATCACGAGCCACGTCGTACTGACGATCGGGATCGTCCTCGGCGCGATCTTCCTGATCGCCATCCTCCTCCGGATCTTCTGGAACTGGGTGAAGAAGATGTGGGCCAAGGCGAAGCAGGGCGCCGCCATCCTCGGCGACCTCGGCGCGTACGTGAAGTTCGTCCTGCTCCCGCAGATGGGCGGGTACGTGGCCAAGGTGATGGTGATCATCGTCTTCCTCGCCGCGTACAGCATCCCGGTCACGTTCGGCTCGGTGATGAGCGTCCTCGGCTCGAACCAGCTCGCGAACATCCTCTCGATCACCCCGGGCGGCGTGGGCATCAACCAGGCGTTCAACACTTTCGCGCTCGACAGCTACACGAGCCCGACCACGGCGACGGCGTACTCGATCTCGCAACAGCTGATCACGACCGCGTTCAACGTCGGCTTCGCGCTCGTGCTCGTCTGCGTCGTCTTCGGCTGGAGCGGAGGCTCGAAGCTCGTCAAGGACTCCTACGTCGACGCGAAGGTGAAGGCGGGCGAGATGAAGGAGCAGCGCGGCCAGATGCTCGGGGACGACGAAGATCCCGAACCGGCTTGAGCCGCACTCAGTACTACACGGCGGCCACGCTCGACGGCTTCATCGCCGACCCCGACAACTCGCTGGAGTGGCTCTTCACGCGCAAGCGCGACGAGGGCGGCGCTCTCAACTACGGAGACTTCATCGCCGACGTCGGCGCGCTCGCCATGGGCTCGACGACCTACGAGTGGATCATCGACCACGAGTCGACGAAATGGCCCTACGACCTTCCATCTTGGGTCTTCACACATCGTGAGCTCGCGGTCGTCCCGGACTCGCAGGTGGAGTTCGTGAGCGGCGACGTCGCACCGGTGCACGAGGAGCTGGTGCGTGCCGCGGGCGGAAAGAACATCTGGATCGTCGGCGGCGGAGACCTCGTGGGCCAGTTCGCGGACGCGGGGCTCCTCGACGAGGTGCTCGTGACGATCGCCCCGGTCACGCTCGGCGCGGGCGCTCCGCTGCTGCCCCGCCGGATCGAGCTGAGCCTGGAGGACGTCGGCCGAAACGGCGACTTCGTCTGCGCCAGGTTCGGAGTCGTGCGCGCCGCCTGACGTTTTCGCTTGACTTTCCTGGTAGGAAAGTCTACTCTGTACTTTCCTAGTAGGAAAGTAAAGGAGTGTGGCGATGACCGACTATCCGACTGATGCCGAGGCGCGGGCCGCGCTGCACGGGGTCGAGCAGGCACGACGGCGGGTGATCGACCAGATCGGCATGCCTCGGTGGTACTGGTGGGGCCTCGCAGCCTGTTGGGTCGGCCTCGGCGTGCTGGCGGACGTTGCGAATCCGTGGGTCCTCGCAGCCGCGACGCTCACCTTCGGTGCCGTTCACTCGGCTGTCTCACAGCGGTTGTTGGGGGGCAGGCGGCGCACGAGCGACGTCAAGGTGCGGGCCGACGTGTTGGGGCGACGGGCGCCTCTGCTCATCTTCGGCTTCCTCGTGGCGCTCGGCGTCTTGACGGTTGTCCTGGCTTTCGCTGCTGATGCCGACGGGGCGGAGCACCCCGCGACGATGGCCAGCTTGCTGATCGCGGTCGCGATCCTCCTCGGCGGGCCCGGCCTGATGGCGCGGATCCGTGCCGATGCGACGCGTAGAACTGCCGGATGACCGGACCTCGGTTCGACGAGCTCATCCATCCGGCCACGAGACTTTCGATCGTGTCCCTTCTGGCCGCGGCCGACTGGGCGGACTTCGCGTTCGTCCGCGACCAGCTCGATCTCTCCGATTCGGCTCTGTCGAAGCAACTGGCGACGCTCGAGGAAGCCGGCTACGTCACGATCGAGCGACCGCTGAGCGAACGACGCCGTCGCGTGCGTGCGCGACTGACCCCTCTCGGGAGGAGACGGTTCGCCGGCCATGTCGCCGCACTTCAGGGGATCATCGCCGGCTCCGTCCCGGAACCCTGACCCGCGAGCGGGCTACGGCACGATGTTGTGGTTGAGGTGGAAGACGTTGTCGGGGTCGTAGCGTCGCTTGACCTCGCGGAGCCGGTCGAAGTTCGGACCGTAGGCGTCGCGGATCGCGTCGTCGGCCTGGTCGTCCCCCAGGTAGTTGAGCCAGCGGCGCGTCGCCAGGTGCGGACGGAGAGCGGCGAACGTCTCGCGCGTCCACTCGATGTTGGCGTCTGTCGTGGCCGGGTCGGTCCAGACGGACGGGATCAACAGGTTCCAGCCGGGCTCGCGGTGCGGGACCGCGGTGTCCGTGGCCCCGATGCGCGTGACTGCGCCATGAAAGTGCTCGAACAGGATCGCCGTCATTGGAGAGGGGACCGAGGCGAACCGTTCGACGGCCGTGTCGATGACCGCGTCGGACAGGTTTCCGGCGAAGCTCGACAGCCAGTAGTTGAGCGCACCTTCGGGGAACCCCGCGTCGAGGATCGTGTTCATCACCGGGTACGGCATCGGACCGACCTCGACGACGAGCGGTGAGCCGAAGGACTTGAACGGCTCCAGCTCGCGCTCGGCCGTATCCGGGTCTCCGAGATGGAAGACCACGAGGGCGGCGAGCTTCGCGCCGGAGCCGTCGGGTGCGTGCACGAGCCCTGCGAAGACGCTCGCGTCGTCGGGCAGGTCCGCAGCAGCTTCACGGTAGAACCGAAGGAGATCGGGCCCCGCATCCAGCGGATGCGCGATCAGCCCACCCGTGATCTGAGCCACCGGGTGCACGCGGTACGTGAATGATGTGGCCACGCCGAAGTTGCCACCTCCGCCGCGGAGGGCCCAGAACAGGTCCGGATGCGAGTCGCCGTCCACCTGGAGGATCTCGCCGGACGCGGTCACGAGCTCGACGGATTCGAGATTGTCGGCCGCGAGCCCGTACTTGGACATCAACCAGCCGAGCCCACCGCCGAGCGTGTAGCCGGCGATCCCCGTCGTCGAGATGAGGCCGCCCGTGACCGCCAGGCCGTGCTCGCCCGTGGCGGTGTTGAAATCGGCCCACGTTGCACCGCCCTGCGCCGTCGCCGTCGAACGCTCGGGATCGACGGTCACCTGCCTCATGTCGGCGAGGCTGATCATCACCCCGCCGTCCGTGACCGCGCGGCCTGCGACGTTGTGCCCGCCGCCGCGTACGGAGACCTCGAGGCCCGCGTCGCGGGCGACTGCGAGCGCAGCGACGACGTCGTCGGTCGTCTGTGCGCGCACGATCAGGGCCGGGCTGCGGTCGATGAGACCGTTGTGAATCGCGCGGGCCTCGTCGTAGCCGGGCTGGCCGGGTTTGATGACTGATCCGCTCACTTGCAGCAACGCCGTGTCGATCGAGGTCATGGGGGTCACTCCTTCTCTGCAGAGTCTTGGGGCCGTTCGGGACCATACGAAGACTGTCTGGTCTTCGGATTCGTGAACCGCGCAGTAGCGTTAGCACCATGATCACAGCGGAGGAGATCGAGCGCGTCCCGTACTTCGCGGCCCTGAGCCTCGAGAGCCGGGAGCTGCTGGCGCGCACGGCGGCGGACATCAGCCTCGTCCCCGGTGATTATGCGGCGCACGAGGGCGATGGGCAGGCCCTGTTCGCCCTGCTCGAGGGTCGAATCGAGGCCGTGAAGCTGGTCGACGGGATTCCGCGCGTCGTCGGCGAGCGCGATCCGGGCGACCTCTTCGGCGAGGTGCCGATCACGCTGGGGACGGTTTTCCCGGTCGGGTTCCGTGCGGCGGAGCCGTCCCGGGTGATGCGCATCGAGCCGCACGACTACCACTCGATCGCGGCCCAGGAGCCAGGGCTCGTCAAGGCCGTCGGAGCGCTCGCGGGCAACCGGCTGAGCGGGCCGGGCGGGCTCTCGGGCATCGCCGCGGAGCCCCCGCCGCCGAGAGCGATCGTCGTCGGTGAGCGCTGGGACGCTCCGTGCGCCGACCTGAGGCGCTTCCTCGACCGTAACCAGATCACGTTCACCTGGCTCCAGCCGGATGCCGACGACGCGGCCGAGCAGTGGGGAGGCCCGCTGCCGCCTGCGGACGATCGCCCGTCGATCCGTGTCGTCGGCGGCAAAACCGTCGTGCGGCCGCAATTGCGCCGGGTCGCGGAGCTGCTCGAGCTCGACACCGAGCCCGACGCTGCGGAGTACGACACGGTGATCGTCGGTGCCGGCCCGGCCGGGCTGGCGGCGGCCGTGCACAGCGCCTCCGAGCGCCTAGGGACGATCGTGATCGAGCGCGAGGCGCCCGGCGGGCAGGCCGGCACCTCGTCGCGGATCGAGAACTACCTCGGCTTTCCCGCGGGTGTCTCGGGAGAGGAGCTGGCGAGCCGCGCGCTCCAGCAGGCGCGCAGGCTCGGCGCGGAGATCCTCGTCACGCGCGCGATCGAGCGGATCGACGCCGAGAGCCGCAGCGTCTTCCTCGATGGCGGCGACGTCCTCCAGGCGCGCGCAATCGTGCTCGCGTGCGGCGTCTCGTGGCGGCACCTGTCCGTCGATGGGTTCGACCGCCTGGCCGGGAAGGGCGTCTCGTACGGAGCGGCAAGGAGCGAGGCGCCCAACACGCACGGGCTCGACGTGCACATCATCGGAGCGGGCAACTCCGCCGGGCAGGCGGCGATGTTCTTCTCGACCCACGCGCGGAGCGTGACGATCGTCTACCGCGGCGAGTCGCTCGAGAAAGGCATGGCCCGCTACCTCGCCGACCAGATCGCGACCCGGCCCAACATCGGCGCTCTCTTCCACTCGGAGGTCGTGGGCGCGCACGGGGGCGAGTCGATCGAGGCGATCGACGTCCGCAACTCGGAGACGGGGGAGACCACGCGCCACGAGACGGGAGGGGTCTTCATCTTCATCGGCGCGGACGCGGAGACCGCGTGGCTCCCGCCGGAGATCGCGCTCGACTCGAACGGCTACGTCCTGACGGGCGTCGAGGTGACCACGGCCGGCGGCTGGGCGCTCGACCGGGACCCGTACCTGCTCGAGACCAGCGTGCCCGGGATCTTCGCGGCCGGTGACGTCCGCCTCGGCCCCGTGAAGCGCGTCGCCGCGGCCGTCGGCGAAGGCAGCATGGCGGTCGCCTTCGTCCGCCAGTACCTCCAGGAGCCCGCGGCGTCCTGACGACGCGGGGCGGGCCTCCTCAGCCTGCGCGCTCGTAGACCTGGACCTGGACGCCGTCCGGGCCGACGGGCCTCACCTCGGTCAGGTTGAACTTGAGGCGGTCGATCCCGTCAGGGAAGAGGCGCTTGCCGCGGCCGAGGATCGTCGGAAAGACCATCAGCCGGAGCTCGTCGACGAGGTCGTTCTCGAGCAACGTGCGCACGAGCGTGCCGCTTCCGGCGACGAGGATCGTGCCCTCGGTCTCGTCCTTCAGCTTCTCGAGCCCGCCGACGACGTCGCCGGAGATGACCGTCGTGTTCTGCCACCCCGGATTCTCGAGCGTGTTCGACACGACGTACTTCGGGTCGGCGTTGAGCTTGTCGGCGAACTCCCCTTCGCGGGACGGCCAGGCCTCCGCGAAGCCCTCGTAGGTGACGCGGCCGAGCAGCTGAACGTCGGCCCCCATCAGCTCGTCGAGCTTGAACTCATTGCCGTCGTCTCCGCGGTCGTACTCGAAGGTCCAGCCCCCGTGCTCGAAGTCCTCGGAACCGCCCGGATCCTCGAAGACCCCGTCGACCGAAACGAACTCTGTGACGACCAGCTTGCCCATCTCTGCTCTCCTTCCGGTGGGGTCTGAGCTAAGACCAGCGTCGAGTGGCGAACTCATCGGTGTCCAAGCGATCTCTCTTCATACCGGGCTGGGGTGCGCCCGCGCGCCTGTACGTTCCTGGGCTGCCGGAGGGGTGGCACGCGCTCGAGCTGCCGTCCTTCAGGAAGACCGGCGGCGAATTATCCGCGTACCGAGCCTGGCTCGCCGAGGAAATCGCCAGTCGCGGGCCCGTCGCGCTCGCGGGTCACTCGATGGGTGCGGCGCTCTCGCTGCTCGCGGCGATCGACCGTCCCGGCCGCTTCGAGCGGCTGATTCTGCTCTCGCCCGCGGGTCTTCCGCTCACGAAGCCGATCCCGTCGAGCCTGGTCACATGGGCCCGTCAGGTCGTGACCGGCCGCTTCCCGCTCGCCCAGGTGGGACGTTCGATCGTCCGGGCCGGGCTCGCGCCGAGGAGCGCGTTGCGGCTCGGCCGCTTCGTGCACCAGCTCGACCTTCGGCCCGAGCTCGAGCCGTTTCGCGCGAATCCGGTCCCATGCACCGTCGTGGGCTGCACGACCGACACGATGACCCCGACTTCCCACTGCCGCGAGCTCGCGGCGCTGATCGGTGCCGAGTACCGGGAGGTCGACGCGCCCGAGGGTCACATCTGGCCGATCACGCACCCGGAGCTGCTCAGGGCGGTGCTGTCACGCTGACCCCTCGATCTCCGCGACGTCCTCGTCGCTGAGGTCGAGATTCGCCGCGACCACGATCGGGTCGACCTGGTCAGGCCGCCGATAGCCGACGATGGCTCCGTCGACGGCGGGGTGGCGAAGCGCCCACGCGACTGCGACCGCGCCGGGAGTCACGCCGTGGCGCTCGGCGACGATCCGAAGGCGCTCGACCCGGGCCAGGTTCTCGGCGAGCCGTGGATCGCGGAACTCCGGGCTCCGCTTGCGCCAGTCGTCGTCGGGAAGCGTGTCGATCCGCTCACGGGTCATCGCGCCGCTCAACAGGCCCGAGCCCATGGGCGAGTAGACGATCACGCCGATCCCTTCGCGCTCGACGAAGGGCAGGATCTCGTCTTCCACCTCGCGTGCGACCAGCGAGTAAGGCGGCTGAAGCGTCTCGACAGCGGCGATCTGCTGGACCCGGCGGAGCTGCTCGACGCTGAAGTTCGAGACGCCGATGTGACGCGTGAGGCCCTCGTCGCGGAACTCGACGAGCGCGGCCCAGCCTTCCTCGATCTGCTCGTCGGGGATCGGCCAGTGGATCTGGTAGAGGTCGACGGTCTCCAGGCCCAGGCGCGCGAGGCTCGCTTCGAGCTCGCGCCTGAGCGAGTCGCGGGTCAGGTCGTGGAGCGTCGCGCCGCCCGGTCCCTCGGGTTGTCCACCCTTGGTGAAGATGCGAGGCCGCTCGTCGAGGGCGGCGATCGCCCGGCCGACGACCTCCTCCGAGTGGCCGAAGCCGTATTGGGCCGCGGTGTCGATCCAGTTCACGCCGAGCTCGAGTGCGTGGTGGATCGCGGCGATCGAGTCCTCGTCCTCCTGGGCGCCCCAGCTCCATTCGAAGCCGCCGCCGCCGACCGCCCAGGCGCCGAAGCCGACACGCGTGATCTCCATCCCGGTCGAACCGAGCTCGGTCTTCCCGAGCTGTGCTCCCTGCATCTGGTCCTATGCTCGCATGTCCCCGCCGGGTTGATCTGCCCGCTGCAGGAATCGCGCTCGTCTCGGAGAATCGACGCGCATGATGTTCGAAGAGCGAGAGGTCGTCGAGGAGGCCGCCGAGCGCTGGTGGCTCTTCCTGCTCACGGGGATCGCGTGGCTCGTCTTCGCGCTGATCGTCTTCCAGTGGAACTACACGACCGTGTACGCGGTCTCGTTCCTGTTCGGCTTCGTGGCGCTGTTCGCGGGCCTCAACGAGTTCTTCCAGATCACAGTCTCGACCTCCGGCTGGAAGCTCGTGCACGGCATCCTCGGCGTCCTGTTCGTCCTCGCCGCGATCTGGGCGTTCGTGCACCCGCACAACGCCTTCTCCACGTTGGCGGGGCTGATCGGGATCTTCCTGCTGATCAAGGGGATCTTCGACCTCACGGTCGCCTTCGTGACGAAGGACCAGTTCGAGCTCTGGTGGCTGCAGCTGGTCGTCGGGATCATCGAGATCCTGCTCGCTTTCTGGGTCGCAGGCTCGTTCAGGAACAAGGTGATCCTGCTCGTCGCCTACGTCGGGATCATCGCGCTCTCCCGCGGGATCACCGAGCTCTTCCTCGCGTTCAAGCTCAAGGGCCTGCGCAGGCGCGTCGCGGTCGCCTGACCGAGCTTCACGGCAGCCCTCTCTGACCTGCTCCCGAACTGGCACGGTTCAGGGGTCGTCCACGAAGGAGGGGAGAGCTGTGCCGGAACACAAGACGGGAACCCGCGAGGAGTGGCTCGCCGAGAGGCTCAAGTTGCTCGCCGCCGAGAAGGAGCTGACCAGGCAGAGCGACGAGCTTGCTCGCCGGCGCCGAGAGCTGCCCTGGGTTCCGATCGAGAAGGACTACCGCTTCGAGACCGACGAAGGGCCCGCCGGGCTCGCCGATCTCTTCCGGGGGCGCTCTCAGCTCCTGATGTACCACTTCATGTTCGGGCCCGAGTACACGGCCGGCTGTCCGGCGTGCTCGGCGATCGCGGACGGGTTCAACGGCTCGCACGTCCATCTCGAGAACCACGATGTCGTGCTGATGGCCGTCTCGCGCGCTCCGATCGCCGCCATCCGGGCCTACAAGCAGCGCATGGGCTGGACGTTCCCGTGGGCGTCGTCGCAGAACGACGACTTCAACTACGACTTCAACGTCTCGGTAACCGAGGAGCGGCAGCGCGGGGGAGAGGTCGAATACAACTTCGCGACGCGGGACATGAGGCCGTTCGTCGATGCGACCGAAGGGGGCGCCGCCGAGAACGCGGCCAGGTGCGGGACCGACACGGCGACGTACCTCCGCGAAGCGCCCGGTGTGAGCGCATTCGCTCTCGAGGACGGAGTCGTCTACCACACCTACTCGGCCTACGCGCGCGGCATCGACGGCCTGTGGAGCATGTACCAGTGGCTCGACCGTGCGCCGAAGGGCCGCAACGAGGAGGGCCTCTGGTTCCGGCGCCGCGACGAGTACTAGAGGCTCGATGTGAATTGGCGGCCGTCGTGGTAGTGCGTTTCGAGGCTCGTCGATGAGCGCTAGCGCGGCAGTCGTCTCGCACGAGAAAATGACCGAAACGAACGAGGAGCACCCATGCCTCCGACACCCGGGAAGATCTCGTACCTTCAAATCCCCGCCGTAGACGTTGACCGCTCCGCCGACTTCTACGAGACCGTCTTCGGCTGGAACATCAGGCGGCGCGATGCCGGCCAGATCGCCTTCGACGACGCGGCTGGCGAGGTGAGCGGCGTATGGCTCACCGACCGTCAACCGACGTTGCAGCCCGGCCTACTGATCTACATCAACGTCGACGACGTCCAGCGAGCGCTCGAGAAGATCGTTGAGGCTGGCGGCGAGATAGTCACCCCTCTAACTCCGCAGGGCGAAGGCGAGGCGTTCGCAACATTTCGTGATCCGGCCAGAAACGTCCTGGGCGTCTTTCACGAACGCGGCACTGCCGGGCACATCGGATCTTGAGTTCCAATCAAGCCTCTGTGTGGTGCCGGCGCTCTTCCTCCATCCGCTGGATCCGCAGGCCTTCGCGGCCCGTGCGCGTGAAGAAGTAGACGCCCACGGCGAAGCAGAGCCAGGCCACGCCCAGACCGACGAGCAGCGCGGCGATTCCGATCATGGTTTCCATGCCCGACCTCCCTTCGGTCGTTCGATCATACGGAGGCTGTCTGGAGACCAGCAGCCGCGATCCGGTCGGCGATCGGCCCGACAGCGGCGGCGGTCGCCCGCCAGCTCCCGGGGGCCGAGTAGTGATCGGCGTCGTGGAGCAGCACCACGTCGCCGCCATCGAGGCCCGCAGTGGCGCCGGCTGTGATCGTTTCGGGTGTGGCTCCGCGCTCCCAGTCGCGGCCCCACTTCGACCACAGGAGCGGTTGGAGGCCGAGCTCGCGGATGAGCCGGAGCCCGGCGAGGCTGAAGACTCCGTGCGGGGGGCGGTAGAGGCGCGGCTCGACGCCGCTTGCAGCGGTCACGGCGTCCTGGGCGCGGCGCGTGTCGTCGGCGAGCAGTGCGCGGCTCCACTGGCGCCGCGTCTGATGCCTGTAGCCGTGCAGGCCGAGCTCGTGGCCGGCGGCGGCGATCTCACGCACGAGCTCCGGGTGGCGCTCGACCTGCTCCCCGCAGACGAAGAAGACCGCCGAAGCGCCCACGCGGTCGAGCTCCGCAAGGACAGCCGGCGTCCCGGCCGGATGCGGACCGTCGTCGAAGGTCAGCAGCACTCCGTTGCCGGCGACGGTGGTCGGAATCCCGAACACGGCCGCGGCACCCGGAAGCACGGCGAGGACTGCGGGAGACCAGTGTGCGGCGAGTGTTCCGCCGGCCGCGACCGCGAGCGGCCGCAGCGCCCTCACGTGGAGCGTCCCCGCCCCAGGAGCCGCTGGACCGAGGAGACGCCGAGCCCCGAGCGCTCGAGCAGGCGGACCGCCGCCAGCAGATGACCGGTGTCGTCACCGGGCTCGTCGTCCAGCGTGGCCAGGACCACCTCACCCGAGTGCACCGCGGCCGGAGCGAAGTCGTGGGGAGTCAGGCTGTACCCGGCCTGGATCGGCACGCCTCCGAGGTGCCGCGCCAGCAGGTAGTCCGTGATCGTGAACCCCTCTCGCGGCGCGAGGTAGGGGAACGAGCCGCTCAGCCGGTACTGGGCGCGTTGGCTCTCGAGCTGTCCGTGCGCATGGAACCAGGAGCGCACCGCCGCGGGAGGAGAGCTCGGGCATCGGGTCGAGGCCGTCCGTCCGCAGTGTGGCCACGTCCTGCGCCGAGAGCGGCTCCGACGCAGCCACCGAAGCGTGCAGGTCGTTCCTGCGCGCGACCGTAGCGAGGACCATGAGCTCGCGCCGCTTGCCCTGCAACGACGAGCGCGACGCTGTCGTTCGCGGGGACGATCGTCGTGCTGTCGGGCAGTGCGAGCGCCTCGGCGACGACGGGATACGTCGCGTCGCTCGCGAGGAGCGCGAACAGGAGGGCTGTTGCCGCCGCCGTCGAGGCCATCGTCCGCGCGAACCGGGCCCGCGTGTGAACCGCCACTCGCGGCATCGCGGCGAGGACGAGGCTCGCGGCGTCGACGCCCCGCGAGAGCGTGACCTTCGACGTGCCTCCGGCCGCGAGCAGCGCGGCTCTCAGCTCGGTCACGGAGCGCGCGTGCACGACGAGCCCGAGCGAGGCCATCTCCCGCGCGAGCAGCGGTGCGTGACCCGGAGGCGCGCCGTAGGCGACCACTGGACAGTCGCGGGCGAGAGCCTCGAGGCAGGTGACGCCGCCCGTGGAGTGGACGAGCACGTCCGCGGCGGCAAGCAGATCGCTCATCGAGTCCGTGAAGCCGAGTACCAGCACACGCGGTTCCCCGGCGAACGCGGTCTCGAGCCGCACGCGAGTCGCCGGGTCGCGTCCGGCGAGACAGACCACGGTCGCGTCGAGATCGAGCGCCGTCGTCACGGCTCCCGCGAGGTCGCCCACGCCCCAGCCGCCGCCGGAGACGACGATGACCGTCCCCTCACTCGGCAGGCCGAGCGCGCACCGGGCCTCGACGGACGCCCGCGGCGCGTGGAACTCGGGAGCCACGAGCGGCGACACGGGATGAGCGCTGCCGAGCCCCGCAACCCGCTCGACGTCCGGCACGAGGCTCTCGTGCATCACAAGGTGCAGGTCGACGCCCTTGTCGGCCCAGAGCTCGAGGCCCGCGAAGTCGGTGATCGTCGCGCAGGCGGGAACGAGCACCTTGCCGCGCAGGCGCAGAGAGCCGAGGATCAGCGTCGCGGGCGGCCACGTCGAGACGACGACGTCGGGAGAGCCTCGGCGCACGAGCCGCAGCACGGAGCGCGAGCCGGCCAGCGAGAGCGCCGCCCGCGCGAGCCGCCGCAGCAGCCGGCTGCGGCGCAGGCTCCCGAAGAGCAGCCCGAAGAGCCAGGGGGCGGCGTTCAGCTGCCAGCGGTAGGCGTCGCTCAGGAACCAGCGCAGCGGCGCCGGGAACTCGGCCAGCACGTCCCGGACCGTCACCTCCGCGCTCGGGTTCCGCCGCACCAGGTCCTCGGCGAGGACGCGCGCAGCCGCGAGGTGGCCCTCGCCGACAGGCGCCGTGAGCACGAGGACGCGAATCGGCCGACCGCCGCGAGGCACGATCCAACAGGATAGGCCCCGCGCCGGAACGGGTTGCCGGTTCAGTAGGCTCGCACCGATGGCGCACCGAGCCCGCCCGTGAGCTCCGCGCTCGCCAGCGTCGTCGTGCTCGGAATCGGCTGCGCCGCGAACCCGTGGGGGATCATGATCGCGATCCTGCTCCTCGATGCCCGGCGGGGTCACGGCATCGTCTGGACCTACGTCCTCGCGTGGACGGGTGCGATCAGCGTCGTGCTCGTCGCGCTGCTCGCCGGCTTCGGCGCGGTGTTCGAGTCGGGCTCGGACAGCGCGAACACCGCCGTGTCCTGGGTGGAGCTCGCGATCGGGCTCGTCCTCGTCGGCTACGGCGTGCGGCGACTCCTGGGGCCGCGCGGCGCCGAGCCGGCCGGCGAGACCCCGCGCTGGCTGCGCGCGATTGAGAACATCTCGTATCCGGCCGCGTTCCTGCTCGGGATCTACTCGGCGACCTACCCGCTCGTGATCGCAGCCGCCGGCGAGATCCTGCGCGCGGACACGAGCTCGGGCGAGACGGCCGCGCTCGTGGTGCTCTTCGTGGTGCTCGGCTCGTCCTCGGTCGCCGGAGTCGCGGCGCTGGGCACGTTCGCGCCCAGCCGCTCGGCTGCGTTCCTCGGTCGGCTGCGCGCCTGGGTGACCGCCCACAACCGGGCCGTGATCACGACGATCGTCCTCGTGCTCGGCGGGTACCTCGCAGCCCGCGGGCTCGAGGGGCTCCTCTGAGTCGAAGGAGATCCTCACCTCCTGGGCGAACGGGACTGTCATGGAGGCGGGCAACGTGCGCGACGCGACGCGGCGGACACGGCTCGCGAACGAGCGGACCTATCTCGCGTGGTGGCGGACCGGCCTCACCGCGCTCGCGGTCAGCTTCGGCGCAGGCCGGCTCCTGCCGGAGCTGTCACGCGGGCCGAACTGGCCGTTCGAGCTCGTCGGAATCGCCTTTGCGGTCGTCGGCATCGTCTTCATGGGCTACGGCTACCTCAGGCACAGGGAGGTGGAGACGGCTCTCGACCGTGGGGACTACTCGGGCCTGGCGGATCGCGCCGCATTCCTTCTGGCCGCAGTCGGCTGCCTGCTGGGTATCGCCACAGTCCTCCTCGTCGTGCTGAACACGTGAGGGCGCGGAGCCGCTAGGCGGCGCGGAGCGTGCCGCCCAGGGCGACGCCGACGATCGTCCACATCGCGACGTACGGGAGCGCGTAGGCGACGGCCCCGAGCAGGATTCGCCGTCTGCCGATCGGCGTGCCGCCGATGAACCTGGCGAGTGCGGCGATCAGGATCGGGTTCGCCACGGCCGCCGCGAAGGCGTACCAGCGGTCCGAGCCGTTCTGGATCCACGCCACCGGGTGGCTCATCAGGCGGCTGGCCCGCATCGCCTCGAGCCTCGTCTCGATCCGCTTGCCGTGTCCCGAGAACCAGTCGTCCCAGCGCCGGTCGACCCAGCTGCAGCACGCGATCACGAGGAGGATGACGACGACGGTCGCGACGGCGTAGACGAGCGCGGGCCGGAACGAGGCGGCGAGCAGCGCGATCGGCGCGCCCAGGAAGACGCCGTCGAAGAACGCGAAGGCGCCGACCACGGTGCCGATCACGGACGTGCGGGCCGCGCTTCCGACCCGCTCCGTCGAGCTGCGGGAGTCCATTCCCCGCCTATCGGCAGCACACGTCCGCGAGTCGAGCCGGCCGGGACGCCTACGGCCTCAGCGGTGACCTGTCGCCGACGAGCCACAGGTGCCCGAACGGGTCGAAGAAGCCTCCCTGGCGGTGTGTTCCCCAGGGCATCTCGTGGTCCCGGACGGGATCGCGGCCGGCTTCGGCGCCCGCCTCGACCGCCCGCGCCACGAACGCGTCCGGATCGTCGACGAACACCTCGACCCGGACCGTCGTCGTCCCGATCTCGGACGGGCTGTCCCAGCCGTTGCCCTCCGGCTCGGCGAGGAACAGGGGCGCGCCGTCGACCTCGAGGCCGATCACGCTCCCGAGATTCCACAGCTCGGTTGCGCCGAGCGCCCGCTCGTACCAGGCGGCCGCTGCCGCGGCGTCGGGTACCGCGAGCATGAGGGAGATGACGGGGCCTCTGGCTTCTGCCGTCATGCCGGCACCGATTCTGCCAAGCCCGGGCGCGGCCTGCTCTCGCCTAGGATCGGAGGATGTCCGCGTTCGAGTCCGAGCTTCGTGCCTGCCTCGGCGAGGTTCTGGGCGAGGAGCCGCCGGTTCCGGACACCGAGGCGCTTCTTTTCTTCAAGCAGTGGCTGGCCGAGCGGAATCTCGGGCTCGTTCCCATCGCGGAGCCGGCCGCGTTCGAGTGGCCCGGTCACTGGCTCGCACGTGTGCGAACGACCGAAGGTGATCATGCCGTGCTCATGTTCGGCGCCCCGTCCGGCGCGCTGTTCGATCCGGCCGGCGCCATGTCCGACGGCGGAACGATCGAAGCGGGGTGGCTGGTCGCGCCGCTCGATCTGCGACGTGGAGACGAACGGCCCGGCGCGATCCGTCCCGGCTCCGTCGCCGGACTGCTCGTCGCGCCGGAGGCCGAGGCGCCGCTCGTCGCCGTCGAGTCGGTCGTCGCAATCGCGGGCCGGGGACTGGACGGCGATCGCTATGCCGCCGGCCGCGGAACGTTCAGCGGGCCGGGGCGTGGCTACGAGCTGACGCTCGTCGAAGCGGAAACGCTGGACGAGTTGAACGTCTCGTGGGAGCGCGCGCGGCGAAACGTTGTCACGCGTGGCGTCTCGCTCAACCCGCTGGTCGGCCGGCGTTTCCGGATCGGCGAAGTCGAGTGCATCGGGCGGCGCCTGGCCGAGCCTTGCGCCCACCTGGAAAGGGTCTCGGGAGCCGGGCTCCTCCGACCGCTCGTCCACCGCGGCGGCTTGCGCGCGGACATCCTGGTCGGCGGCACGATCGAGGTCGGCGACGAGCTCGTCCCGCTCGATTGAATGTCAGATCCCTGTTGACGCAGGAGCGCCCCCGGGCAGACAATCCATCTTTCGTCCAGCGGAGGGAGTCGATCGATGTCCTGGAGCATCAAGGGCGCCTACGTCGAAACGTGCTCGTGCGATCTCATGTGCCCCTGCAACACGTCGTTCGACCACGGCGCGACGTACGACTACTGCCGTGTGACGCTCGTCTTCGACATCCGCGAAGGTGACGTCGACGGCACGGACGTCGGTGGCCTCAAAGTGGCCGCGATCGCGGACACGCCCAAGGTGATGACCGACGGGAACTGGCGCCTCGGGCTCTTCGTCGACGAACGTGCGACGGACGAGCAGATGGCCAAGCTCGTCGACGTCTTCAGCGGACAGCTCGGCGGTCCGATGGCCGGCCTCATTCCGCTCGTGGGCGAGATACTCGGTGTCGAGCGAGCCCCGATCGACGTCGAGCACGACGGCCTGCGGCACAGCGTTCGCGTCGGGGAGGCGATCGACTTCGAGATCGAGGACATCGTGCCCTTCGGCATCGAGACGGGCGAGCCGGTCCGCTTCAACGGCATGTTCCACCCCGCCGGGTCCGATCTGACGATGGCCGAGGCGACCCGCTCCCGGATCAACGCCTTCGGGATCGAGTACGAGGGCAAGACCGGGCTCTCGACGTCCGAGTTCTCCTGGGCCGCCTGATCACGTGACCGTCGCGGCGCAGGAACGCCTGCCCGGCGAGAGCCTCGCGCCCGCCTTCGCGGCCGTGCGCGTGCGGATCGGGCTCGTGGCGCTGCTCTTCGCGCTGGCCGCGGTCGGCTGGTGGTGGACGGCCGGCCGGATGCAGGGCATGGACGACGGGCCCTGGACCGCCCTCGGCGCGCTCGGCTGGTTCGTCGGCGTCTGGGTCGTGATGATGGCGGCGATGATGTTCCCGTCGGTCTCGCCGACGGTCGCGCTCTACTCCCGGATGACGCGGCAGCGGTCACTCCTGTCGCCGCTCCTGTTCACGGCCGGCTATCTCGCGACGTGGACCGCCGCAGGTGTGTTCGCGTTCCTGCTCGCGGTCGCGGGAGGCCGGATCGCGGGCGACCCGCTCTCCTGGGATCGAGCGGGACGCTGGATCGCGGGGGCGACGCTCCTGGTTGCGGCGGTTTACGAGCTGACGCCGCTCAAGGATGTGTGTCTCGGCAAGTGCCGCAGCCCGCTCGGCTTCCTGCTCGGCTCCTGGCGCGACGGTCGGTCCGGCGCGGTGCAGATGGGGATGAAGAACGGCGCCTGGTGCGTCGGCTGCTGCTGGGCGCTGATGGCGTCGCTGTTCGCGCTCGGGATCATGAGCCTGGTGTGGATGGCTTTCGTCGCCGGCCTGATCGCGGTCGAGAAGGTCTTTCCATGGCGCCGCATGGCGACGTACACGACCGCGGCGCTCCTGCTCGCCCTCGGGTTGCTGCTTCTCGTCGCGCCCGAGGCGATCCCGGGGCTCACGATTCCCGGCGGCATGATGTCGCCGGCGATGGGCTAGGTCCTTCACACGTTCCGTTCGCGCCGGCGCTCGCGCGGGAACCGATCGGCAAGCTCCTCTTCGACCCGCGGAGGACCTGAATCGAGGCGGTGTCGCCGAACGGCCTTTAGCAACTCGAGCCCCACGAGCGGCGTCAGAGCGAGCCCGGCGACGATCAGCGACTGCCACAGATCGAGCGGTGCGGTCGCGAACGCAGCGTGCGCCTGCGGCAGGAAGACGATCCCGATCACAAGGGCGACGGAGGCGGCGACGCTCAGGTTGAGCCAGCGGTTCGGCGGCAGCTGCCAGGCGGCAGTCGACGGCGACCGCATGCCGTAGACGAGCGCCAGTTCGCCGAGAGCCAGGGTTGCGAACGCCATCGTCTGCGTCACGTCGCCACCGAGCGCGCGCCCGATGCCGAACGCGGCGAAGGTGGCGCCTCCGACGAGCAACCCCACGAAGGCGAGAACGCGCCACGTCCCCGGGTCGAAGAGCGCGGTCCCACTGCGCGGCGGCGACCGCATCGTCTCCTCGCTCCCAGGGTCGCGCGCTAGCGCAAGCGCGGGCAAGCCGTCGGTGACCAGGTTGACGAGCAGCACCTGGATCACCGCCAACGGCACGCCGAGCCCGGCGCCGATCGCGACGGCGAAGACGAGCACCTCGCCGAAATTGGCCGACAGCAGGAACGCGACGAACTTGCGGATGTTGTCCCCGATCCGGCGGCCTTCCTCGACTGCGGCCACGATCGTGGCGAAGTCGTCGTCGGTGAGGACGATCGCAGCCGCTTCACGCGCGGCCTCGGTCCCCGTTCGCCCCATCGCGACGCCGACATCGGCCTGGCGTAGCGCCGGTGCGTCGTTGATGCCGTCGCCGGTAACCGCCACCACTTCGCCCCGGTCCTGAAGCTCCGTGACGAGCTCGAGCTTGTCGGCGGGTGTCGCGCGGGCAAGGATCGCCTCGTCTGCGAGCCCGAGGGCGTGCCCAATCGTGCGCGCGGTTGCGGGATGGTCTCCGGTCAGCATTCGCACGTCGATCCCGGCTGCACGGGCCGCCTCGACGGCCGGCGCCGCGGAGGCACGCAGAGGATCGTGCAGCGCAATCACGCCGAGGACCTCGAGGTGGTGCTCGACGTCGTCGGTCAACGGGTCCTCCGCCTCGTCGAGCTCCCGGACCGCGACGGCGAGCACGCGCAATCCCTCGTCAGCCCAGGCCTCCGCGGTCTCGAGCAACTCGAACGGCGTAGACGTTGCGAGCTCGGCGAGGACCTCGGGGCCGCCCTTGCTGAAGGCGCGCCGCCCCTGCGCATGGCTGTGGATCACGGTCATCCGCTTGCGCTCGGAGGAGAAGGGGATCGCGTGAGCGTGCTTGTAGCGCCGGCGCAATTCCTCGGGCGCGAGCCCGCGCTCCATCGCGGCGAGCAGAAGGGCGGTCTCGATCGGATCGCCGAGAAGCTGTTCGCCCACACGGCGCGCCGTCGAGGCGAGGACCGACGCTTCGAGCAGCCGTTCCTCGGAGACGCCTGGAGCCGGCCGGAGCGCAGCGACACGGATCTCGTTCTCTGTCAGCGTGCCGGTCTTGTCCGTGCAGATGACGGACGTCTCCCCGAGCGTCTCGATCGCGGCGAGGCGGCGGACGATCGCCCCGCGGGCGGCCATCGCGCGAGCCCCGAACGCGAGCGCCGCGGTGACCGTCGCAGCCAACCCTTCCGGAACGGCGGCGACCGCGACTGCGACCGACGTCAGGAACGCGTCGTTCCAGCTGCCGCCGCGGGCGAGGATGACCGCGCCGAGGACCAGCGTGATCGCGATTCCGAGCACCACCATCTGACGCGCGAGCCGACCGAGCCGTCGGGTCAACGGAGTCGGCGGTGCCTTCGCGGCCGCCGCCAGGCGCTCGATCGTCCCGACCTCGGTCCGCGGCCCGGTCGCGGTGACGAGCGCTCGCCCAGAACCGTGCGTGATTCCCGTGCCGGCGTAGATCATCGACGTGCGCTCTGCAAGCGATGTGTCGGACGCGATCCGTTCGGTCTGCTTCGCGGTCGGCAACGATTCGCCGGTCAAGGCGGACTCGTCCACCTCGAGCGAGCTCCCGGCGACGAGCCGTGCGTCCGCTGGCACGCGGTCGCCCGCCTCGACGAGCAGCAGATCTCCGGGAACGACCTCCTCGGCCGGGATCTCGTGCTCCGCGCCGTCCCTGATTACGAGCGCCGACTGCGTGAACGCCTGTGAGAGCGCGAGGATCGCCCGGTCGGCCCCTGCTTCCTGCCAGAAGCCGAGCAGGCCGTTGAGCACGAGGATCGCTCCGATCGCGATGCCTTCGTTCGGATGCCCGATCGCGACGGAGATCACCGCAGCGGCGACGAGGAGGGCGACGAGAGGGTCGACGAGCTGATGCAGCGCGAGCCGCAGATACGGCGTGCGGCGTCGGTGCTCGGGCCGGTTCGGTCCGTAGAGCGCCAGCCTGCGGCAGGACTCCTGTTCGGTCAGGCCGCGCTCGAGATCCGACTCGAGCCCACGTGCCAGCGCAGTCGACGAAGCCGCGTGCGGATGGCCGGTCACGTCTCTTGCGAGCGGCGGACGACGAGCACCGAGCACGCCGCCTGATGAGCAACCCGCTCCGAGACGCTTCCCAGAGCTCGCACGCCGTGGAGCCCGCGACTGCCGACGACGACGATGTCGCCGCCGTACGACGCCTCGACGAGTGCCCGCACCGGGTGATCGTCCAGCTGCTCTGCGAGAGGCGCCTGCCCCAGCGCACGCGTGATCTCGACGTTCTTTCCTCCGCGGGCGACGACGATCCGCAGCGGCACGTCGAATCTCCCTGCGAGCTGCTCGGCCGCCGCGAGCGCGGCGGTTGCCTCATCAGAGCCGTCGATCCCGACGATGATCGACCCGGGGAAAGCCGCCGGCTCCGCCGGAGGGCGTGCGACGAGGATCGAGCAGTGCGCCGTGTGGAGCAGCTCGCCGGCAACGCCGCCGAGCAGAATCTCTGTCGCTCGGGCCTGCCCGTGCGTGCCGATTACGACCGCCGTCGCGTCCACTCGGGCGAGCTCGTTCCGCAGCGCCTTGCTGGCGGAGCCGTCGACGAGTCGCGTTCGCGCTCGATCGCCGAGGATCTCGGCGGCTCGCCCGAGCGCGGCCTCGCCCTCGCTCGCGAGCCGATCGGCGACGAGCGGGGCGCTCAGCCCTGTGTGGACGGCTTCGGCGAGGTCGACGACCGAGACCGCCTCGATCAGCGCATCCGGGGACGCGAGCACCGCGGCTTGGCGGCAAGCCTCGAAGCCGGGCTCACTGCCGTCCACGCCGACCACGACGCGATCGAAAAGTGAGCGCGGGCCAGCGCCCTGCTGACCGAGTCCCGAGTCTGCGGACGTAGTCATCACCGCTTCCTCCGCCCCTGACCCTAGGCCGGGCCGCACGGCCGCGGCATCGGGGTTTCACCGGGGCTGGACGCGGCTTTGCCACAGCACTCCGTAGTTGAAGGCAAGCGGTTCCGTCGCGACCCCGATTCGCGTTGGAATGCGGCAACGGAAGATCGAAGCGAGGAGGTTTCGATGACGGCGATCAAGGATGCGGCGTCTGGCTTCCTGCGCCACAGGCGAGTGGCAGTCACGGACGAAGGTCCACGAGAGCAATGTCGTGTACAAGCGCCTTCCTACGGAGGTCTGGCATGAAGCACTACGAGTACAAGGTCATCGACACGGGCAAGCACATCGAGGAGCAGCTCAACGCTCTGGGCGCTCAGGGCTGGCAGGTCGTGGGCGTCACGACGAAGAAGCAGCTGCTGATCGCGCCGCCTCAGGCGATCATTTTGATACGTGAGCTTCAGCCGGCCGGCGAGCGCCGTGCGGCTGCCGTGCTGGCACACGCCCGGACGTAGCGTCGTCCGCGCACACACTTCGGCCGTAACCGAAGCGTTGGAGCGATACGCTGCGTTCGTGCGAGGCGACGCCGACATCGCTGCTGCTGCGGCGCTACTGGCTGAGCCCACGCGCGCCACGCTCGTCACGTCCGTGATCGCTGACGGAGAGCTCCCCGTGACCGATCTGGCCGCACGCGCGCACGTCGCTCCGTCGACTGCCAGCGAGCACCTGGCACGGCTCGTCGCAGGCGGCTTCCTGAGCTGCGAGAAGCACGGGCGGCATCGCTACTACCGGCTCGCCGATCCGGCCGTCGCGGACGCGGTGGAGGCGCTCGCGCTCGTCGCGCCCCAGCCGCCGGTTCGGTCTCTCCGCGAAGCGACCCGCAGCGAGCACCTGCGCGCTGCACGCACCTGCTACGACCATTTGGCCGGCCGGATCGGCGTCGCGCTCGCGCAATCGCTGGAGCGAGACGGCACGCTCGTCCGCAGCAACGGCGGCTATGAGCTCGGTCCGAAGAGCGGCGCACGGCTCGAGGAGCTCGGCATCGATCTGGCGGCCCTCGAGCGGCTGCGCCGTCCTGTCGTCCGCGGCTGCCTGGACTGGAGCGAACGCGAGCTCCACGTCGCCGGCGCGCTCGGCGCTGCGCTCGCGGACCGGTTCTTCGAGCTCGGCTGGATCAGGCGCCGCGAAGGAACCCGCTCGGTCGAAGTGACCGGGCACGGTCGTGCTGGCCTGGCGCACGAGCTCGGCGTCGATCAGTCCTGAAAAGACGCGAGCGTCTCGAGATCGGCGCGGTCCTTCGCGGCCAAGCAATTCAGAGGTTGAAACGAGAAGCCCCGCCGACGCGGGGCTTTCTCGCTGGTCAGAACGTTGCGCGGCTACTTCGCGAGCTCGACGAAGCGCGGATCTTCGCGGATCGAGTCGAGATCCTCGTCGGTCGCGATCAGCTCCTTGATGCGGTCGTTGATCTCGACCGACCGCCGGAGGTGCTCGATCGCGTCGTCAGCGTGTCCGGCTCGTGCCGCGAAGCACCCGGCGTTGAAGTGCGCGATGGGATTCTCCGGCTGCTTCTCGACGACGACGAGCTGTTTCGCGAGCGCCTCGTCGTAGTCGGCTGCGCTGTACGCGGCGAATGCCTCCGAGGCTTCCTCCGGAGCGGGCTCGTACGCCTTGCCCCGGGTTCCTCCGATGGCCAGGATCGTCGTGTCGTCCTCGGTCGCGGTCGCCTTTCGCTTCGCGGTCGGCTGCACCTGGACCAGGGCGCCTGTCGGCGCCTCGATCGCCTCGCCGTCGATCTCGAACGTCGCCGCGCCCCTCAGGACGACGTAGAGCTCCTCCTGGCCGGCCTCGCCCAGCAGCGTCTCGTCGTGCTCGGAGATGACGGTGACGCCGCTCGGCGCGCTGAACGCCGACACGCCGAACGCCGTGATGTCGAGCTTGCGGCGGACGTCGAAGCGCTTCCTCCCGTCGTCCGTTGCTCCGGGGGCGAGTCGTGCCGCGGGCTCGAGCTCGTCGAGCTTGGCAAAGACGTACGTGTTCTCGACTGCAGTTGGCATCGAATCCTCCTATGTCGATATTCTTGATATCGAACTACTTGGGGGCGAAGACTACCCACAGATAGTTCGATGTCAAGACATGAGCGAGCCGCGGTCGACTCGCTCCCGCAACGTACTCTGACCGCCCATGGGCATGTTCTTCCACACGGCCGACGAGGCGCCCGAGCGGCCGGCCGACCCGGCCAAGCGCCGGTCGAACCTCCGCCGCATCAGGCACCTCTTCGCCTCGTACAAGCTGCGGCTTAGCGGCCTCCTGGCGCTGATCGTCTTTTCGGCTGCACTCGGGGTCATTCCGGCCTTCCTGCTCAAGCGCGTGCTCGAGGCGATCGGCGCGAACGACACGCGCTCGCTTTCGCTGAACTCGGCCGCGATCATCGCGATCGCGATCGCGGTCGGCGTGCTCGGCGTGATCCAGACGCTGCTTTCGAACCAGGTCGGCCAGCGCGTGATGCACGACCTCCGAACGGCGGTCTTCCGGCACCTGCAGCGTCTCTCGCTCGCCTTCTTCACGCGAACGCGCACGGGCGAGGTGCAGTCGCGCATCTCGAACGACATCGGCGGCGTCCAGAACGTGGTCACGAACACTGCGACGTCGATCGCCTCCAGCGCCACGACGGTCGTCGCGACGATGGTCGGCATGCTCTTGCTGAGCTGGCAGCTCGCCCTGTTCGCATTCGCGCTGATCCCGCTCTTCGCGCTTCTCACGCGGCGTGTCGGCAACGAGCGTCGCCGGATCGCGAAGAACACGCAGGAGTCGCTCGCCGACATCTCGAGCCTAGTGCAAGAGTCGCTCTCGGTCTCGGGGATCCTGCTCGGCAAGACGATGGGGCGCGGGGACGAGCTTGCGGATCGGTTCGAGGACGAGTCGCGTCACCTCGCCGATCTCGAGGTGCGCCAGCGAATGGCCGGCCGCTGGGTGATGGCCTCGATCCAGACGAGCTTCGCCATCATGCCGGCGGCCGTCTACTGGTTCGGCGGCCTCCTCCTGGCGAGCGGCTCGCAGGCCGTTTCGATCCCGCTGCTGGTCGCCTTCACGACGCTCCAGACCCGCCTCTTCTTCCCGATTGGCTCGCTGCTCGGTGTCAGCCTGGACGTGCAGACCTCGCTCGCGCTGTTCGACCGCATCTTCGAGTACCTCGACCAGCCCGTCGACATCGACGAGAAGCCGACCGCGATCCACGACGGTCGAGCCGGGGACGTCGTCTTCGACCACGTCTGGTTCGGCTACGGGGACGAATGGACGCTGCGGGACGTCTCGTTCACCGTTCCCGCCGGGACGACCACCGCGATCGTCGGCGAGACCGGTTCCGGCAAGACGACCCTCGGCTACCTCACCTCGCGCCTGTACGACGTCGGCCGCGGCCGGGTCACGATCGGCGGGATCGACGTCCGCGACCTGAGCTTCCAGGCGGTCAGCAAGCTCATCGGCGTCGTCTCGCAGGAGACGTACCTCCTACATGCTTCGGTGCGCGAGAACCTGCGCTTCGCGAAGCCCGACGCCACTGACGAGGAGCTCGAGGCTGCGGCACAGGCAGCTCGCATTCACGATCTGATCATCGGCCTGCCCGAGGGCTACGACACCGTCGTCGGCGAGCGCGGCTACCGCTTCTCCGGCGGCGAGAAGCAGCGGATCGCGATCGCGCGGACGATCCTGCGCAACCCGCCGATCCTCGTCCTCGACGAGGCGACGAGCTCGCTCGACACGGCGACGGAGCGGCTCGTGCAGGACGCTCTCGACCGACTCTCGGCGGGTCGTACGACGATTGCGATCGCACACCGGCTGTCGACGATCCGCGACGCGGACCAGATCATCGTTCTCGACCAGGGCCGTGTCGTCGAGTCCGGCACCCACGACGAGCTGGTCGGTGCCGGCGGGCGGTACGCCACCCTGGTCAGTCGCGACGCGCAGATCGCTACGACGGGGCCGGAGACCGAGGTCCCCGCGCTGGCGCCGGCGAGCTGACCCGACTGTTCCTCCGTCAGAGGCTCTGAAAGAGCGTCAGCTCGGGCTCGCGCTCGCCGCGCAGCACGGCCAGGTCGACCTCGACGCAGCGGATCCCGCGCGACTCGGCGAGCGCGATCACCTGCGGCTTCAGCTTCTGCGCCGCGAGGATGCCGCGGCAGCCCGCCTTCGCCGGGTCCTCGCGGATGAAGCCGAGGTAGCGCGTGAGCTGCTCGACCGCGTCGAGCGTCGCGACCCGCTTGATCTCGACCGCGACCCACTCGCCGCTCTCGTCCTTGCACATCAGGTCGACCGGCCCGACCTCCGTCGACCACTCGCGCTTCACGAGCGTCAGCTCCTCGCCGAGCGCCGTCGGCACTGCCGCGAGCTCGAGCTGGAGGTCGCGCTCGACGCCGTCCTTCTGCAGCGCCGCCGACTCGCCCATGTCGTGGACGACGTCGCTCAGCACCTCGGCGAGCCGGATCTCGAGCACGTCCTCCGTCTTCGGCTTGCGCACGACGAGCGCGTCGCCGAGCTCCTCGATGACCGTCGGCCCGGTCATCCAGTTCAGCGGCTTGTAGCCGCCCGCGTCGTCGTGCACGAGCACGGACCCGTCGGCCTTGAGGATCAGCAGCCGCACCGCCTCGGGCAGCACCGCCGTCAGACGGCCGGTGTAGCGGACTTCGCAACGGGCGACGACCAGGCGCACGAGTCGCACCCTATTGCCGTTTTCGGACATGTCCGTTATGCTGAACTCAATGGTTCAGTATTCACCGGCAATCGACCGCGCGTTCGCCGCTCTGGGCGACCCGACTCGGCGCGCCGTGCTCGAACGGCTAGGCTCGGGAACCGCGACGATCACCGAGCTCGCGGAGCCCTTCGGCATGTCGCTGACCGGGATGAAGAAGCACATCCGGCTGCTCGAGGAGGCGGAGCTCGTCACGACCGAGAAGGTCGGCCGTGTCCGCAGGTGCACGCTCGTGCCGTACGCCTTCGAGGGCATCAGCACGTGGCTGCAGCGGCTCGATCGCTTCGCGCAGGTCGTCGAACGCACGAAAGGAGAACGATGAACACCACCACCGTCACCACCCCGAACGAGCTCGAGATCCGCGTCGAACGGGTCTTCGACGCACCGCGCTCGCACGTCTTCTCCGTCTGGACGGATCCGGAGTTGATCCCCGAATGGTGGGGCGACGGCACCGTCGTCGAGGAGATGGACCTCCGTCCCGGCGGTACGTACCGGTTCCAGACCGCTTTCGGCGTCGTCGAGGGCGAGTTCCGCGAGGTCGAGCCACCCGAGCGTCTCGTGCAGACGTTTCAGAACCATTTGCAGACGCTCGAGTTCGAGGATCTCGGTGAGGAGACGAAGCTGACGCAGACGATGCGTTTCGAGACGACCGAGGAGCGAGATACCACGATGCAGTACGGCGTCGAGGAGGGTGCGAAGAGCGGCTTCGCGCGCATCGACGCGGTGCTGGAGAAGATCGCAGCGTAAAGACCAAATCAGTGTGAGGAGGTTTCCATGAGCCCAACGAAGAACACGCGGAAGTCCGCCAAAGGATTCACGGCCGAGGAACGAGCCGCGATGAAGGAGCGCGCCCGCGAGCTGAAGGCCGAAGCGGAGAAGGCGGACGGGGAAAGCGCCCTGCTCGCGAAGATCGCCGAGATGAAGGGACGGGATCGCGCCATGGCCAAGCGGCTCCACGCCATCGTCACAGCCAACGCGCCGGAGCTCTCGCCGAAAACCTGGTACGGGATGCCCGCGTATGCCAGGGACGGCAAGGTCGTCTGCTTCTTCCAGAGCGCGGAGAAGTTCAAGTCGAGGTACGCGACGCTCGGCTTCAGCGATGAGGCGAACCTCGACGACGGCGTCATGTGGCCGACCGGCTTTGCGCTGAAGGACGTGACGGACGCCGAAGAGGCAAGGATCGTCGCGCTCGTGAAGAAGGCGGTGAGCTGATACGCCGAAGCGTCGACGCCAACGAGTCGCGGCCGACGACGCGATCGAGTACGCCTTCCGCGGCTCGCTGCGGACCGACGCGTCGTCACGAGGTCGCTCTCGACATCATCCGCTGATTCGTGCCGTACCCGACCGCGATGCGCGGTAGCTGAAGAAGGAGATCAGCGCCAACAGCACCGTCGCGAGCGCGAGCGGTGCGGGGTTGTCGACCTTCAAGACGAGTACCCCGCCGATGAACGCGCCGAGCAGCATCGCTGCGACGGAGAGTGCGCGACGAGCGAGCTTCGAGCCGTGTCCGCCGGCGAGCGCCGAGTCTGCTGCGACACCGGTCAAGGTCATGGTCAGCACGGTCGTGGTGAGATCAGGGACGGCGAGCTTCCTGGCGGTGGCGTTCTGAATCCCCATGGCGACGGCCAAGAGGACGATCACGGAGTAGCGGCTTTCGGTTCCGATGTGATGGGTCGAGAAGGCCGCGACCGCGAGCGCGGCTGCGACGAGCAGAAGCTCCGTCGCTGTTGTGGCGGTCAGGTGGCGACCCCGGTCGGTCGGCCAGCGGGCGCCAATCCGACCGCCTACGACGCCTCCGCCTAGAAACGAGCCAAGCGCGGTCAGCGATGCCCAGATGGAGATGCCGCCGGCGCCGGCCATTCCGAAACCGAGGAAGACGACGTTTCCGGTCATGTTTGCCACGAAGACATGGCCGAGCTTCAAGTAGCTCGTCGCGTCCACCAGCCCGGTCACCAGGGTCAGTGACAGAAGCAGTGGCGGGAGCGGCCCGTCGATACTGTCCAGGCGAGGCCGAAGCGTGGCTGCGATGTCCTGCCAGACGGAGGCCTCGGTCACGTGGGTGGTCGATTCGGGTCGCTCGTCAGCCGCGCGAGCACCTCGAAGAGCGATGCGATGTCGCGGTGCTCGTAGCCGGCGGCCCGCGCGAGTGTGAGTATCTCGTCGGCCGTCGAGGCGGACGGAAGTGGGAGGCGGAGCTGTCGTGCGGTCTCGAGCGCGAGCACGATGTCCTTCTGCATCAGGCTGACGTCGAACCAGGCCTCGTCGGGCAGATCGAGGAGGAGATCGGCGCGGGCCTTTAGCATTGGCGAGCCGATCGGGCTGTTGGTCATCACCTCGAGGGCGCGCTTGCGGTCGATGCCCGCACGCTCGGCTAGGAGAAGGCCTTCGGCGAAGGCGAGCATCTGCACGGCGAGGCTGATGTTGATCGCGAGCTTCAGCACCAACCCCTGCCCGTTCTCGCCGATGAGGGTGGGAGTGCCGAGTTCGCTCAGGATCGGCTCAACACGCGCGTAGGCCTGAGCGTCGCCGCCGACCATGATCGTCAGCGTCCCGGCTTGCACCTGGGGGACGCTTCCCGACACCGGCGCATCGAGCATCGCAGCCCCGCGCTCCTGCGCCCGCTGCGCGACGTCGCGGCTCACGTGCGGGCTGACCGTGCTCATGTCGACCCAGACTTTCCCTGCACCGAGGCCCGCGAGGATCCCGTCCGGCCCGGACGCGACGTCCTCGAGGACGTTGTCGTTCGGAACGGACGTGAAGACGACCTCGGCGGCCTCGGCGATCTCGCGCGGCGTATCGCGCCAGACCAGGCCCTCGCGTTCCAGTTCCCGCACTTCGCCGCGGTGGCGCGTCTCGCCGTAGACCGCGTATCCGGCGCCGAGAAGGCGGACGGCCATGTTCCCGCCCATGTGGCCAAGGCCGACGAAGCCGAGCGTGGTCATTGACCTGCTTCTCCTTCCGAGCATCTCAAGCGCGTCGAGGCGGCAAGGATGACGCGCCGGACGGCGGCCTTCGCGCCGCCGCCGGGCCAAGATAAGTCCTTTCAACGGCCTGCGCCACTCCCACAGGCCCTTCGCGCGCCGCGTCGAGCCTCTAGATTCGACCTGCCGAGCTTGTTGGGGTGGAGTGGACGCTGCGTGGACGTCGAAAGGCACGAGCGCCCGTCAGCAATGGCAACAATTTGGTCCTGTCGCCAGACGGAGTATCCGCACCGAGTCAGGGACCCGCCGATGCTGCGCGAAGCTTGGCCAACGATGCTTGCGGAATGATGCCGCCCTTAACGCGGTGCTGCTATGAAGTCAGAACCGTTTCTCGGCCCACTCTCGCGCGCAGCGCGTAGCGCTGGTTCCGCAAGCCTGACGACGGTTCTCGTCGCCTTCGCCGCCAACCTCCTCGTTGCCGTCGCGAAGTCGCTTGCAGCGGCGATGACCGGGTCAAGCGTCGATGCTGGCCGAGGCTGGGTCAGTACCACGACGGCCCGTACTCCTGGTAGGGCCGTTCGAGCTCCTGCACCTCCTCATCCGTCAACTCCAGGCCGACCGCGTCGACTGCCTCTGGTAGATGGTTCGGCTTGGTTGCGCCGACGATCGGCGCCGTGACGAGCGGGTTGCGTAGGACCCAGGCCAGGGCGATCTGGGCCATGCTGACACCGCGTGCCTCGGCGAGCTTCTGTACGGCGTTGATGACGGGCTCGTCGTACGGGGAGTCGAACGCCTGGACGATCTTGTCGGTGCTCGAGCGCTCGCTCTGCTCGCCGGCTGGGCGGGTCAGGCGACCTTTTCCGTTCGGGGAGTACGGCACGAGGCCCACGCCCATGTCGCCGCACATGGCCATCAGCTCTCGTTCGTCGTGCCGGCGCAGCAGGTTGTACTGGTTCTGCATGGACACGAACCGCGTCAATCCGCCGAGATCCGCGGCGTGCTGGAGCTTTGCGAACTGCCACGCGTACATCGAGGACGCGCCGATGTAGCGCACCTTGCCCGCCCCGATGAGGTCGTGCAGCGCCTCCATTGTCTCCTCGACCGGCGTGTCCGGGTCGAAGCGGTGGATCTGGTAGAGGTCGATGTAGTCCGTGCCGAGCCGCGTCAGCGACGCGTCGACCTGTTCGAGAATCGCCTTGCGCGACAGGCCCTCACCACCGGGGCCGTCGTGCATCTTCCCCCGGACCTTCGTCGCGAGCACGATCTCCTCTCGGCTGGAGTAGCGGGTGATCGCGCGTCCGACGATCTCTTCGGACGTGCCGAGTTGGTAGACGTTCGCGGTGTCCCAGAACGTCACGCCGAGCTCGACGGCCTGCTGGAAGAAGGGCTGTGCCTCGTCTTCGTTGAGCGCCCACGGGTGCGCGTTCGGGGTGGTCGGGTCGCCGTAGCTCATGCAGCCGAGGGCGAGTCGGCTCACCTTCAACCCGGTGTTCCCTAACTGTCTGGTCTGAACGAGAATGCGAGAGCGCGGAGCCTAGGTGATCGGTGCGGTCCAAGTCTTGGCCCACGTCCGGGGATGGACCAGCCCGTCGACCGGGAGACTTTTCTCGGCCTGAAAGCTGCGGCAGACCCGTGCGGACTGCCTGTTGAAGATCCCCGTGGCCTCGATCCTCCAGCCGCGGTCGGCCATCTTCTTTTGCCACTTCGCGATGCTTTGGCGTTCGATCGGATCCGCGCCCGAATGGCAATGCGGGTCTGGCCGGGCTGTGCCCAGGTAATCGCTGGCCGGGTAGGGAAACGGAGGTCTCTTCGCGACCCGCCGGCGCCATTGGCCGAAATCAGCGTGGTATGCGGTATCCAGATCACAGTTGACCCCGCCAATGACGACACCGTTGTGGTGTTGGTGAATGTGCGCCCGTGGATCTCGCTGGTTGTGCGACCAGGCGTACGTCTGCCACCCAAACTTCACGAGGGAATGGTCGAGGCAGTGCTTCACCACCCGGATTCCGCCGTAAACGCCAACGCGCTTCTCTCCGATCACGCCTGCAGCGCCTCGGAGGTAGTCCGCGATCTTCGGCAGATCGGGATCTTGGGCGTCGAAGTCGACGCCGAAGTAGATGGGTCGGCGTGCCGGCATGCCACAGGCCTTCGCTTGAGCCGCAGCCTTCTTGGCGTCGGTGGCCCCGGCTGCCCGGCCATCGAGCGCGCGCTTCGCCGACGTCTCCCAGGCGACGACAAGGTCAAATCCGCCGTCGCTCAGTAGGTGCGCCTCACTCGCGTCGAGATTCTTGCCCTCGTCGTTCGACAAGTAGCGGACGACGAACGTCACGCCCTCCGTGCGAAAGGCGTCGAGATTCAAGGAATGGTGCCATGAATAGTCGATTCCTTTTCGGGGCATGGCTCCTCTCTCGCAACCAGCACTTCCCCGTGCCACCGGCCCTTCGCAGGCGCGTTGGCTCCTTCTGGTAAATGATCCTGTCGCTTCCTTGTGCGAATGTCAAAATGGACGCAGCGAGAGGAGGTTGAACTGCAGACAAGGGTGCTCAGGCTAGGGAGCTTCGGCGACGACGTCCTGGCGGTTCGGAGAGCGTTTGCGGTTGACCGCTGCATTGCCTGGCCGAGACTGCCGTGGGAGACGTGGCACAAGACTTACGGACCGGCAATGGTCAGAGCGTGCAAGAAGTTCCAGACGAAGCACAACGTCCCTGTCGACGGCAAGTGCGGCAGCGACACGTTCCGACCGCTCCAGGAGTTCATCGATCCCTACGGGCGCATGTTGCTGAAGCGGTACTGGCTCCAGCACAATTCCGCTCCGCTCGCCGCAGCCGCGGGCCTGGTCACGATTGACGGCAAGCAAGTAGCCGCGGGGGTCGGCGAAGAGGTGTTGCGGATCCGCCAGGCCGGGCGGTGGAGAGGAAGAGTCATCTCGGGCTATCGCGATCCTGCGTACAGCGAACAGCTCTGCCTCGGCATCTGCCACCATCCGACCTGTCCAGGTGTGTGCGCCGGGCGCACCTCGAACCATGGCCAGAAGGGAGGTCGCAAAGGAGCCGTAGACGTCGACGAGTACGAGTCGTTCAGGGATGAATGCGCGCGGCTGGGCAGCTGGTTGAAAAACGACCTCCCGAGCGATCGTGTCCACTTCAGCGAAACCGGGCACTGAAGCGGACGCACTGACACGGAGCTGCGTCTTCCCGGTTCCGAATCGGCGCGCTGGCTGACGGCGTCATCGCATGTTGCGACAGACCGGCCGCGGAAGCGGCGTTGTTGATCCGTTACGACACGTGGGGCATGATCGCGAGTTGGAAGCATCATCCTGAAACCGACCAATGCGGCCCGGAGTTCAGAGGAGGCGCTATGGCTTTCATGGTTCACCATCTCGAGGTCGACGACTTCGACACCTGGAAACAGTTCTTCGATGAAGATCCGGTCGGCCGCAAACAGGCGGCAAAGGGTCACACCATGCTCCGAAGCGTCGACAACCCGAGCGAGGTCTTCACACGGGTGGAGTTCGACTCGGTCGAGGACGCGAAATCGTTCCGAGACCGCCTCGTTGCTTCCGGCGCGCTCGAGAGGACGACCGTGATGACGCCGCCGACGGTGGTGGAGCTGGTCGAGGCTATCGAGTACTAGCGCGTCGCGGTGGCGTCGGCTCCGCTTTGAGCTGGAGCGTGGCCGACGATCTCGCAGACGTCGACACTGACGAACGTTGCGGGCGCCTCGGGCATCTCCCGGAGTGCGGCGAAGGTCGCTTGTGCCTTCCGGGCGTCCTCTTCGCTAGCGAAGAGCCAGAACGAGTGTTGCATGGTCTCGTCGCCGTCGATCGTCCTCGACCAGTAGCCGCCCTCGGAGCCGGCCATTCCCTGAAGCATCCCGACGCCTCTCTCGCGGATCATCGAGAAGGTCTCGTCCTCGTGGCCCGGCTTGATCCTCACACGACCTATGACTGCGTACACGGCTGACTCCTTGGACGTCGCTCGGTGGGTTTCCCGGATCCTGGCAGACGGCAGGCACCTGCTTGGTCATGAGAAGGCGGAACGCTCGCCGCTCCCCCTCGGCCTGTTGGCGATGGGAGCGGGTGTAACCTGGTGGAGCCACCGACGAGGAGGTCTCGTTTGGACGGTGCCGCTGCCGCCTCCACCACCATTGAGCGTGCCACCCCACGACGAGGCTCGCTGATCCTGTGTGAGCCCGGCTCGCATTGCGAAGCTGGCAGAACTTCGCCATGCGCGCAAACACCACAGAGGGCCAAGATCCCGACGGAAAGGAGCTCTTCATGAGCGACTCGGACACTCCCACTGTCGTCCTTGTCCACGGAGGCTTCGTGGACGGCTCTGGCTGGCAGGGTGTCTACGACGAACTGAGGAAAGACGGTTACAGCGTTACTGTCGTCCAGAATCCGACGCTCTCCCACGCCGACGACGTTGCCGTGACCAAGCGCGCGATCGACGCTCAGAGCGAACCCGTCATCCTCGTCGGCCACTCCTACGGTGGGGCGGTCATCACCGAGGCGGGAAACCATCCCAAGGTCGCGGCGCTCGTCTACATCGCGGCCTTCGCACCGGACCAGGGCGAGTCGGTGAACACCCTGATCGCGGATCCGCCGCCCGGCGCACCCGTGCCGCCGATTCTGCCCCCACAGGATGGGTTTCTGTTCCTCGATCGGGAGAAGTTCCACGCGTCATTCGCGGGCGACCTGAGCGCCGAGCAAGCCGCGTTCATGGCCGACTCGCAGGTCCCGTGGGGCGTTGACGCCCTGAGCGGCACGATCAGCGAGCCCGCCTGGCGGAGCAAGCCAAGCTGGTACCTCGTCACGACCGAAGACCGGATGATCCCTCCACCGGCCCAGCGCGAGATGTCTGCGCGGGCGGGCTCGACCGTGGTCGAGGTCGAGGGCAGCCATTCGATCTACGTCTCGCAGCCCGTAGCCGTGGCTGAGCTCATCCGGACGGCGGTCAAGGCGACGATCCCGGCCGCAGTCGGCGCATAACGCTGGCTGGCAGCACTTTTACGGGTCGGGGGATGTGGCCCAGCCCCCGACCCGAGTGCGTGGTGATGAGTGTCGCTCAGCGAACGCTGATCGCGAGCTTGCCGCGGACGTGCTCCGTGGCGAGGGCCTGAAGCGCGTCGGCGGCGCGGTCGAGCTCGAAGGTGTCGTGGACATGTGACTGCAGCGTGCCGTCGTCGAGCAATGCCGCTAGGCGGCGGAGATTGTCGTCGCTCGGCACAGCCATCACGTTGGTGCGGCCCGGCCCCTCTCCGGCTGCGCCGTTCGACGAGGCGACGCGCGCACCGTTCCTGAGCGCACCGTCGAACGCTCCCGGCGCATAGGAGACGAGGTCGAGCACTGCGTCGACGCCTTCAGGGTGGCGGTCGCGGACGGCTGCGACGACGTCGCCGTCACGGTCGAGCTGCTCGGTGACGCCGAGCTCGCGCAGATACTCGCCATCCTCCGGGAGCGCCGGAGCGATGATCGTGGCACCGGCGCGGGCGGCGAGCTGGACGGCGAAGCTGCCGACGCCGCCGGTCGCGCCGACGATCAGGATCGTTTCTCCCTCGGAGAGCGCGAGCGCGTCGACGGCCGTGAGTGCTGCGATGCCGGCGAGCGGGGCGACGCCGGCCGCGACGAGGTCCAGTGAGGCGGGTTTCGGCGCGACCTGCATCTCCGGGGTGAGTGCGATCGACTCGGCCCAGCTTCCCTCGTGGACGGTGGGATTCGCGTGCAAGATGAAGCCGAAGACCTCGTCGCCCACCGAATAGCCATCGACGTCCGCGCCGATTGCTTCGACGGTGCCCGCATAGTCACGGCCGAGGACGACCGGAAAGTCGTGGGCGACCATTTCCCGGAGCATCCCCGCGGCGATCGCGTTGTCGACGGGGTTGACCGAAGACGCGCGCACGCGCACAACCAGTCCGCCGGCCGCGGCCGGCGGATCGGGCAGGTCGTCGCGCACGGCAGGAGCGGCGTCGAAGGAATCGAGGGTGACGGCTCTCATCAGGATCTCCTGGCGGCCAGAATACGCAGTCGCGTTGAGGGCTGGAGCTCAGGCGTGAGTGCCATGCTCGTTTCCCTCGACCTGCTCGGGACCTCGTGATGTCAGAAGCTGCTTTGAACCCCGGGCTCGACCACGTTCGCGTCGAGGTCGGCGGCAGGGCGGCGCGCGTACGCTGAGTCGGCTCCGTGGCATCGCTTCCACTTGTGCCCTGAGCCGCATGTGCACGGCTCGTTGCGGCCGCGTTGCGCATCCTCGGCGGCATAGTGGGCCATGATCTCGGCTGGCGCCCCGCCGCGACGGAGCCGCTCCGACATCAGCCGCATCGGCCGGTCGACGTGGTGGAAGAAGGCCTTGTAGCCGTTACAGAGGTAGTTGAGGCCGGGCTCGCCGTCGGGCGTCTGGATGAAGCGGTCCTTAGGACAGCCGCCGTGGCACGCGAACCGGACGTCACACTCGAGGCAGAACTGTGGCAGCGAGTCGCGCTTGTCGAGCCCGAACTGCCGCTGCTGAGCCGAGCCGATCAGCTCGACCATGTGCGTCTCGCGGATGTTGCCGAGCTTGTAGTCCGGCTCGACGAAGTGGTCGCAGGAGTAGAGGTCGCCGGTGTGCTCGAGCGCGAGCGCGGAGCCGCACGTCTCCGAGTGGATGCAGAGCGACGGCGGCTCGCCGTGCCAGTTCGCGAGCGCGACATCGAACATCTGGACGTAGACGGCCGCGACGTCGCGCCGCACCCACTCCTCGAAGACGTCGATCAGGAAGCGTCCGTACTGCTCGCCGGTCACGGACCGGCGGGTGACCCGCTCGCCGGCCTGGACGTAAAGCGGCCGGTCGCGCCAGGAGGTCCAGGGCACGGTCCCGTCGTCGTCTGCTTCGGCCACCCGCTCGATGATCGGGATGAACTGGATGAACTCCGCGTCGCACTCGTCGCGCAGGAAGCAGTAAACCTCGCGGCCGTGTTGCGCGTTCGCGGCGTGGATCGTCGTCAGCGCGTTCCATTCGACATCGGCCTCGCGCAGGTGGGCGAGACCGCGCATGACGTCGTCGAAGGAGCCCTTGCCGCCCTTGTTCACGCGGTAGGCGTCGTGCAGCTCTCGCGGCCCGTCGATCGAGATGCCGACCAGGAAGTGGTGCTCCTCGAAGAACCCAGCCCATTCTGGGTCGAGCAGCGTGCCGTTCGTCTGGATCGTGTGCAGGGCTCGCTGGCCGGGCGCGAGGTGGCGGGCGGCAAGCTCGACAGCGTGCCGGAAGAAGTCGAGGCCCATCAGCGTCGGCTCGCCGCCCTGCCAGGCGATCGTCACCTCGGGCACCGACGCGTGTGCCTCGATCAGTTGCCGGATGTACGTCTCGAGCAGGTCGTCGGCCATCCGGAACCGGCTGCCCGGATAGAGCATCTCCTTCGAGAGGAAGAAGCAGTAGGCGCAGTCGAGGTTGCAGACGGCCCCCGTGGGCTTGGCGAGCAGGTGAAAAGCCGGCGGCGGCCAGGCGGTCTCGGCGCGGCTCATTGCCTCACCCTAAGCGTTGCGCCCTACCGAACGCGCGCAGCGCGGCCGTGGTCCGGGCTGAGGCTGATGGTCCCGTGGCGCCGCGTCCCCGGCTACGTCATCATGCAGTTCGCGGTGCATAGACGATCATGAGTAAGCCATTCAAGGGCACGATCAACGTGGACATCAGGGACTCCGAGCCCGACTGGGAGCCATTCGAGCCACCGAAAGCGCCGGACGGCGCACCGAACGTCGTCTACATCGTGCTCGACGACGTCGGCTTCTCCGCACTCGGCTGCTATGGCGGGCCGGTCGACACGCCGCACATCGACAAGCTCGCGGCCACGGGGGTGCGCTACACGCAGTGGCACACGACCGCACTCTGCTCGCCGACCCGCTCCTGTCTGCTGACCGGCAGAAACCACACGCGGAACAGCATGGCGTGCATCACCGAGGCGGCGATCGGGTTCCCGAACGCGAGCGGAACGATCCCGCCCGAGAACGGGATGCTGCCGGAGATCCTCGGCGAGCTCGGCTGGAACACCTACATGGTCGGCAAATGGCACCTCTGCCCCGAGGACGAGATGAACCTCGCCTCTCCGCGCCGCAACTGGCCAACCGGCCGCGGCTTCGAACGCTGGTACGGATTCCTCGGCGCCGAAACGAGCCAGTGGTACCCCGACCTCGTCTACGACAACCATCTCGTCGACCAGCCGCGCTCGCCGGAGCAGGGCTACCACCTCACTGTCGACCTGACCGACAAGGCGATCGAGTTCATCATGGACGCGAAGGCGGTCGCGCCGGAAAAGCCGTTCTTCCTCTACTACGCGCCCGGCGCGTGCCACGCGCCACACCACGCGCCGAAGGACTGGATCGACAAGTACAAGGGGCGCTTCGACATCGGCTACGAGGCACTGCGCGAGCAGACGCTCGCCCAGCAAAGGAAGCTCGGCCTCGTCCCAAAGGACACCGAGCTGCCGCCGATCAACCCGATCGGGACGCCCGAGACGCGCACCGGGCCGGACGGCACGCCGTTCCCGATGATGGACGTCACTCGACCATGGGACTCGCTCTCGGACGACGAGAAGAAGCTGTTCAGCCGTATGGCCGAGGTCTACGCCGGGTTCCTGGCGCACGCCGACGACCAGATCGGGCGCCTGCTCGGCTTCCTCGAGCAGTACGGCTGGCTCGAGAACACGCTCGTCATCCTCGTCTCCGACAACGGCGCCTCCGGCGAGGGCGGCCCCAACGGCTCGGTCAACGAGATGAAGTTTATGAACGGGATCCCCGACAACATCGAAGACAACATGCCGCTGCTCGACGACCTCGGTAGCCCGAGGACCTACAACCACTACCCGAACGGCTGGGCGATGGCATTCAACACACCGTTCAAGATGTGGAAGCGCTATGAGTTCGAGGGCGGCACCAGCGACCCCTGCATCATCTCCTGGCCGGCGGGACTGAAGTCGAACGGCGAGATCCGCGACCAGTACCACCACGCGATCGACATCGTCCCCACGATCCTCGACGTGCTCGGCGTCGAGGCGCCGGAGGCAATCAAGGGTCACGTCCAGAGCCCTTTCGACGGCCTCAGCATGCGTTCCAGCTTCGACGACGCGAAGGCGGAGTCGACGCGGACGACGCAGTTCTACTCGATGCTCGGCTCCCGGGCGATCTGGCATGACGGCTGGAAGGCCATCACCAACCACCCGACGGTCGCCGGCTGGGGACACTTCAACGACGACGAGTGGGAGCTGTACCACACCGACGTCGACCGGGCAGAGCTGCGCAACCTTGCCGCCGAGCAGCCCGACAAGGTCCGCGAGCTCGTCAACCTCTGGTTCGCAGAGGCCGGCGCCAACGGGGCGTTCCCACTCGACGACCGCTCACCGCTCGAGATCATGCTCACGCCCCGGCCGGTGCTCGCACCACCCCGCGACCGCTACGTCTATTTCCCGGGCACGGCCGAGGTCCCCGAGTCCCAGGCGGTGAACGTCCGCAACCGCTCCTACGCGATCGGCGCACTGGTCGACATCCCGGCCAAAGGCGCCGAGGGGGTGCTCTTCGCGCACGGCTCGCCGTTCGGCGGCCACGCCCTCTACGTGAAGGACAACCGGCTCCACTACGTCTACAACTGGGCCGGCATGACCGAGCAGAAGATCGTCGCCACCGAGGACATTCCCACCGGCGAGAAGCTGATCCTGTCGGCCTCGTTCGACAAGAGCGGAGAAGACCCGCCCGGCGTCGCGACAGGGCTCCTCTCACTCTGGCACGGCGACACCAAGGTCGGTGAGAGCCAGATCAAGACGCAGCCCGGAAAGTTCACCATCGGCGGCGAAGGGCTCTGCATCGGACGCGACGGCGGCGCCCCCGTTACCGGCGACTACCCCGGAGAGGAGCCGTGGGCGTTCACCGGCGGGACGATCCTCCGCATCGCCGTCGACGTCAGCGGCGAGGCCTATATCGACCTCGAGCGCGAGGCCGCCGCAATGCTGCTACGCGAGTAACCGATCGGCAACGGCATCGAGCCACCCCACCCCGATGTTGCTCTGGTGCAATACCGGCGCCAGGCATGGGCAGTAACATCGACGCCTGCAGGCAAGTTCGTGGGAAGCCCTCTTCCGGACTCGAACCGGAGACCCCCTCCTTACCATGGAGGCTGGAGGCCTCGCCGGCGGTAGTCACTTGTCGCCGGAAGCAACTCACAGATCGGCACGACCCCCGACGCAGCGGCGACCGTTAGCCGTCGTTCGCCACCGCTGCGTTCCATCCGCTTTCCACTAATCACGGTGTGCGGATCCTTCGTGGCGTCGTAGGCTTTGGCCGTGCTGACGTGCCCGAGTTGTGGCCAGGAGAACCCGGACGGCGCTCGCTTCTGCAACGAGTGCGCCGGCCCGCTCCTTGACGAAGAGCGTTCCCTCGGCGAGGAACGGAAGACCGTCACCGTCCTGTTCGTGGATCTCGTGGGCTTCACTGCCCAGGCCGAGCAGCTCGATCCGGAGGACGTCCGCGGCGTGCTGTCCCCGTACCACGCCCATGTGCGCGCGGATCTCGAGCGCCACGGAGGCACCGTCGAGAAGTTCATCGGCGATGCGGTCGTGGCCGTCTTCGGGGCGCCCGTGGCACATGAAGACGATCCTGAGCGCGCGGTACGGGCCGCGCTCGCGATCCGCGATTGGATAGCTGAGCAACCGGAACTGCAGGTCCGGATCGCGGTAAACACGGGGGAGGCGCTCGTCAATGTCGGTGCGAGTCCCGCCGAGGGCGAGGCGATGGTTGCCGGGGACGTCATCAACACGGCTGCCCGCATGCAGGCGGCTGCGCCGGTCGGCGGCGTGCTTGTCGGCGAGACGACCTATCGAGCGACGCGCGATGCAATCAGCTATCGCGACGTGCCCTCGATAGAGGTGAAGGGCAAGGCAGAGCCGGTGCGAGTCTGGGAGGCGGCCGAGCCGGTGTCGCGGTACGGGCTCGACGTCTCCGAGCGCTCGACGACGCCGTTGGTCGGACGCGACCGGGAGCTCGAGCTCCTCGGCTCGATCCTGGGCCGCGTGCGCGAGGAGCGCTCGGCACAGCTCGTTACGCTCGTTGGCGTTCCCGGAATCGGCAAGTCGCGACTGGTCGGCGAGCTCTTTCGGGCAGTCAACAATGAGCCCGAGCTGGTCACCTGGCGTCAGGGCCGCTGTCTCCCCTACGGCGAGAGCGTGACGTTCTGGGCACTCGGCGAGATCGTCAAAGCCGAGGCGGGCATCCTCGAGACCGACCATCCAGATGAGGTCGAGCGGAAGCTCCATCAAGCGGTGACGAAGGTCGCTCCGGAGGCGAGCGAGGCGCGCTGGCTCGAGGCAGAGCTACGCGCTCTTGCGGGGTTGACTGGCGACGGCAGGCAAGCTCGCGATGCGAGTACCGCGATGGCGGCGTGGCGCCGATTCTTCGAAGCGATCGCTGAGCGCGGGCCCGCCATTCTCGTGTTCGAAGATCTGCATTGGGCGGACGACGGGCTCTTGGATTTCCTCGACGACCTCGTCGACTGGCTCCGGGACGTTCCGCTCCTGGTCGTCGGGACGGCCCGGCCGGAGTTGTTGGAGCGGCGCCAGGCGTGGGGAGGGGGGAAGGCAAATGCGACCACGATCTCGCTGCAGCCTCTCGATGAGGAGCAGACGGCCCGACTCGTGTCGGCTCTGATGGATCAACCTCTTCAGCTGGCAGACGAGCAACGTGCGCTGCTCGATCGAGCAGGCGGCAACCCGCTGTTCGCCGAGCAGTACGTCCGCATGCTCACCGAGCGCGGCACGACCGGAGAGGTGCCGGAAACGGTGCAGGGCGTCATCGCAGCCCGACTGGACGCGCTCCCGCGCGCCGAGAAGGAGCTTTTGCAGGAGGCTTCGGTCCATGGGAAGGTCTTCTGGCTCGGTGCGATCGCAGCGGCAAGCGGCGTGCCCACTGAAGAGTCAGGGCGCCTGTTGCGCATCCTTGAACGAAAGGACTTCGTTCGGCGGGAGCGACGATCCGCGGTCGCCGGGGACACGCAGCATTCCTTTCAGCACGTGCTGCTCCGTGACGTCGCTTACGGCCAGATCCCGCGGAGCGCACGCGCGCAGAAGCATCGTCGCGCCGGTGAATGGATCGAAGCCCTCGGACGCCCGGACGACCACGCCGAACTGCTCGCGTACCACTATGGGCAGGCGCTCCAACTTGCACGCGCGGCCGGAATCGACGACGACCCGAGCCTCGTGGAGCGCACGCGCGAGGCTCTCCGCGCAGCAGGAGAGCGAGCGATGGCGCTGTCGGCGTTTGAATCCGCCGCCGCCTTTTTCGCCGACGCGATCGCCCTCTGCCCCCGCGACCATTCGGCTCGGCCGCGGCTCTTGCTCCACCGCGCCCGTGCGCTCCTGCCGCTCCACGGCCCCGGTTTGGATCCATTGCACGAGGCGCTCGAGGGGTTTCGGGCGGCGGGAGACGCCGAAGGCGAGGCCGAAGCGGCAACGATTGCCGCGCGCTTCTCATGGTTTGCCGGCGACCGATCCGCGACGGACAGGTACATCGCTGTCGCCCTCGACGCCGTAGCCGACCGGCCCGCCTCTCGGGCTCGGGCCGAAGCGCTGGCGAACCAAAGCGGCTTCCTGATGTTGGCGGCCCGGTACGACGAGTCGATTCGCGTCGGAGCCGAGGCGCTGCCGCTCGTCGAGGCGCTCGAGATGGAGGAGCAGCGCGCTCGTGTTCACATCGTCGTAGGGACAGCACGCTACGGTCTCGGTGACACTCGCGGTTTCGACGAGATCGAAACGGGCATCTCGATTGCCGAGGCGGCTGGGGACTTCGACACGGCCGGCATTGGCTCCGAGAATCTCGCCTGCGGGTTCTGGTGCGTCGGGAGGCTCGCCGACGCGAGGCGCATGTGGACTAACGAGCTCGAGCAGTCCGAGCGGTACGGCCTCGCTCGACTGGTTCGCTTCGGGCACTCGACGGCCGTCGAATTGGCCTACCTCGACGGCCGGTGGGACGACGCGATCGCTGTCGCGGACGAGCTAATCGCGCTGGCCCAGGACGGCGAGCCCCACTACAGCGATCCGCAGGTCCTCTCGCACCGCGCGTGGATCCGGTTTGCCCGCGGCGACGTGGCCGGGGCCGATCGTGACAGCGAACGCGCGGTCGCGCTCGCGCGCTCCTCGGACCTCCAGGCGCAATTATCGGCGTACTGCATCCGCGCGGCTATCGCGCACGCGGGCGGAAGGCACGACGAGGCCAACGAGCTCGCGTCAGGGATCGCCTCGTTCGGCGTGGGGATGGTGGCAGCTTTGAACTCGCCATTACCAACACTCGTTGACGTCGCCTGGCTCTTTCGCGACCTTGGACGCGAGAGCGAATTCTCCAACGCGGTCGTCGACGTGAATCCGATCAACGGCCCGTGGAACGACGCGGCTCGTGCGATCGGCGACGGCGACCTCGCTCGAGCAGCGGACATTGTCGAGACGATCGGGCACCCGGCGGCAGCCGCATATGCGCGACTACGGGCCGCCGAGGCGTTTGCGACCGCAGGTCGGGAGGCGGAGGCCGCAGCGCAGCGCGCAGGGGCGGAATCCTTCTACCGGAAGGCCGGCGCGGCAGGTTTCGTGAGCCGCTCCGAAGTCCCTGGCAGCACTTCGGCAGGCAATCAGAGAGCTTCGTCGCGCCCCTAGCTGGGGACTGTTGCAGAGCCCTCTTCCGGACTCGAACCGGAGACCCCCTCCTTACCATGGAGGTGCTCTACCAACTGAGCTAAGAGGGCAGCGGGCTTAGGTTAGCCGCTCTCAGGCCGTCCGCTCAAAGGCGCGGGGCCGGTGTCAAGCGAATGTGTCAAGTTGGCCGTTCGACGGCCTGAATCGCACCCAGAGGTCCCCGGTTCGAGTAGCTGACTGTCGCCTTCTAGTGGAAAGGCGACAACACAAGGGGTAGCAGCATGTTGAATCCGGATGGACGAGATGGAAACGATCACGCTCAACAACGGCGTCGAGATGCCCGCGCTCGGTCTCGGCGTCTTTCAGACGCCTCCCGACGAGACCCGCGACGCCGTTCAGGCGGCACTTGGCTCCGGCTACCGCCACATCGACACGGCGGCGGCCTACGGCAACGAGCGCCAGGTGGGCGAGGCCGCGCACAGCTCGGCCCTGAACCGGTCGGAGATCTTCCTGGAGACCAAGATTTGGATCAGCGACTACGGATACGACGAGACGCTGCTCGGCTTCGAGAAGAGCGCCCGCAAGCTCGGGGTCGACCAGATCGACCTGCTAATCCTGCACCAGCCGCTCCCGTCGGCGTTCGACCGGACTCTGGAGGCCTACCGCGCCCTGGAGACTCTGCTCGCTGACGGCAAGGTACGCGCGATCGGGGTCAGCAACTTCATGGTCGCGCACCTCGCGACGCTTCTCGACCGCGCCACAGTAGTGCCGGCGGTCGACCAGATCGAGGTCCACCCCTATTTCGCGCAGCGAGAGGTGATGGACTTCGGTGCCGAGCACGGCATCGTCACGCAGGCTTGGTCACCGATCGGCGGCATCACGTTTTACCGCGACGGTAGCCATGGCAGCACCCTCAACGACCCGGTCATCGGGGACATCGCCAACGCGCACGGCAAGAGCCCAGCCCAAGTGATGCTGCGCTGGGGGCTGCAGCAGGGACGCTCGGTAATTCCGAAGTCCACCAAGCCCAGCCGCATCGCAGAGAACGTCAACGTGTTCGACTTCGAGCTGTCCGCCGACGAGTTGAGCGCAATCGACGGCCTTGACACAGGCCGTCGCGGCGGCCCCGAGCCAGACGCAATCACCCTTGAGGCCTTCGGTCGCGAGATCCCGGATGAGTGAAGATCCGCCGCTGCGAATGAGATCGTGCTCTCGATCTCCGAGCGAGTGACCGGGACGACGATTAACGACGGCGCCGAAGGGTCGTAGCGGGGGGACGCCTACGGGCAGCCGTTCTGTGTTAAGCCCCGTGTCAAGAAGAGGTCGTCAGAGAACGGCTTCGACAGGTGTTCCGGCCTTCTCGAAACCCGCTCAGAAAGCCGTCTTGCGCCGTCTTGTCGCCGATCCCTTCGTCCTCACCATGGAGTTGCTCTACCAACTGACCTAAGAGGGCGCCGGCCATTGTAGGCGGCGATTCGCGTCGTCGCAGTCACTCACTCCGATCGCGTCGGCGCCTCAGCGCCCAGCGCACAAGCTCGATTCCGCCGGCGATTGCGAACGCGGTCGTGAGGGCCAGCAGGAGTCCCCAGAAGCTCTCGAAGGTTCGTCCCCCGTAGTAGCCGAGCAGCGCCGAGTAGGTGGCCCAGGCGAGCGTCGCCACGGCGTCGAACGCGATGAAGCGTCGCCATCGATAGCCCAGTGCGCCTGCGCTGAGCGCGACCGCGGTGCGCCCGCCGGGGATGAACCGTGCGACCACTATCAGCTCGCCGCCCCGTTCGCGAAGCTGCTCCTCGGCCCAGTCCATCCTGCGGCGCGCCTTCTCGCCGCTGAAGAATCGCTCGGTTGCCCGGGCGCCGAAGCGGTGGCCGATCAGGTACGCGAGGTTGTCGCCGATGAACGCTCCCGCCGCCGCAGCGGGAATGATCAGCTCCAGGCTGAGGTCGCCCGAGGCAGCCACGACGCCGGCCGTGATGACCGCCGTCTCGCTGGGAACGATCGGCACCAGCGCGTCCAGGAGCGCGAACACGAAGACGATCGCGTAGGCCCAGCCCGACGCATCCGCGACCATCTGGGTGAACTGGTGGAACACGCGGCTCTACCGCGTAGCGTCGCAGCAAGGGGGGTGACCCGCTTTCATCACCTCTGGTCGGGGATTCGCAGCACGCGCCGATGATCGAAGTCGGCGACCCAGATCGCCCCGAAGGCGACGGTCGCACCGCCGGTAATGACGCCCTTGCCGAGCTTGATGCGCGTCGCGACGGTGTCGTTGGCACGAAGGCGCAGCAGGTAGCCGGTCAGCGTCGGTGAGTCGTAGGGATTGCCGCTCGCGACAAGCCAGACCGTATTGCCGTCGGCCGCCGGTTGCCACGCCTCGCCGCCGACGTCGAGGATCGAGGCGACCGTATTCGTCCGCGGGTCGATGCGGGCGACGGTCTTGAGCTCGATGCAGCTCGTCACCCAGACCGCGGCTGCGCTGACGGCGACGGGCCCTCGGTGCCGGAGCTGCGGTCGGTGTGATCACGGCGGTGACTAGGCTTGCGATTCCCGCGGCCACGAGCAGCAGCGCGCGCATGTGCATATGCACCCCTTGTCTCGGACGTTCGGGGGCCGTTGGTGGCCGGCCGGGACTCGAGCCGAAGCTTGACTCCTCCGAAGACGAAAAGCGAGAGGGGCCGGCGATACGATCGTTCACATGGCCTACGACGAGGAGCTCGCGGATCGGATCCGCGACCTGGTCGGAGACGAGCCCGGCCTGACCGAGCAGAAGATGTTCGGCGGGCTCGCCTTCCTGATCGGCGGCAACATGGCGATCGCGGCGAGCGGCAAGGGCGGGATCCTCGTTCGTGCAGATCCCGCGAAGTCCGACTCGCTCACATCGTCGACCAACGCCTACCTGATGGAAATGCGCGGGAAGCAGATGCCGGGCTGGCTCCGCGTCGACTCCGATCACGTCGGAACCGATCAGCAGCTGGCGAAATGGGTCGAGGTCGGCACGGGCTACGCCCGCACGTTGCCGTGAAGAGCTAGTCGACCCAGCCGAGCGCGCCGCAGTAGAGCCAGGCCGCGAACGCGTTCGGCAGCTCGCCCCACTCGTGGAGCGCGGCCAGCACGGCGTCGAGCTCTGTCCGCGTCGCCCAGCCCTCGTCGACGATCACCTTGGCCATCTCTGGAGCGCTGAACAAGCCGACTGCGAACTCGGCGAACCAGCGTGTCCGCTCCAGGTCGCCGTAGACCTCTGGTGCGTGGGCGATTCCTTCCGTACGGGCAAACCCCGCTTCGAGCATCAGCGTGCGCAGGTGACGCGAGTAGCGGCCGTTGCCGCCTTCGTGCTCGACGGCGCACTCGAAGAGGCGCGGGGCGAGCTCGAGCTCGGGCCGGTCGGGTGAGATCACGACCGTGCCGAGGTCGTCGTCGCTGACCGCGGCGAGGCCGCCCGGTCGGAGGAGGCGTTTGAACTCAGCGAGCGCGCGGAGCGGCTCACTGAGGTAGAAGAGGACGGCGTTCGCGTAGACCGCGTCGAAGGACGCGTCGTCGAACGGGAGCTCGTAGACGGAGGCGGTGGCGAACTCGGCGTTGTCGATCCCTCGCTGTGCGGCCGTGGTTCGGGCGACCTCGATCTGCTCCATGTCGACGTCGATCCCGAAGATGCGCCCCGGGGCGATCGTGGGCGCGAGGTCGAGCGCGATGCTCCCGACTCCGCAGCCCGCGTCGAGCACGTCCATGCCAGGCTTCAGGTGGGGAAGGAGGAACGGGAGGAAGGTCTGGGCATCGCGCATCCCGACGTACCGCTGCTGCACGCTCTCCTCGATCACGTAGCGCTGACTCATGTCCAAAGCCTACGTCTCACTCAGGCTCAGAAATCGCCGGCGGTCCAGGTCCGCTCGCTGGAGGCTCGTCGCCAACGGATCGAAGCGCTTCACGAAGAGTTCCTTCGCGGTCGTGGCCCGCCTGTCGGAAGCCTGCGCCAGGTCGAAGCTTTGATTCCTGGGCAGCGGGCACTGGGCGCTCGCCAGGAAGCCGTCCCGGTAGTGCCGATCGGCCTCGATCGAGTTCTGCAGGGCTTGTTGCAGCAGCGTCACCATCCGGTCGGTCGCCGGGGTCGGGCCCGAGAAGCTCGTGAGCTGCTGAAGAACGCTCTGGCGGTTGTCCGCGACGCTCTTGATTCGCTGGGCCGCTTCCGCGTTCGAGACTTTGCAGGCGAGGCCCGCGCTGATCGCGCCGGTGATCTCGCGGCGTCCCGCCGCCGACTGGGTGAGCACGTTCTCGATCCGGTTGACGAACGGACGCAGGTCGACTGCGTTTTTCGGCTCGGAGCTCGAGTCGCGCGTCGCCCAGACAGCGGCCGCAACGGCGGCGATCAGGAGCAGGAGTGCCACCGCTGCGACCCAACCCCAGCGCCTCTTTGGGCGCGGAAGAACGCTTGTCGCGTCGACACGGGTCGGCGGCTCTGCAGCCACGGCGACCGTCTCGGGGGCATCGCCAGCGATCGCTGCGCGCAAGTCGCTCGTCAGAGCGCCTGCCGTCGAGTAGCGCTCATCCCGATCCTTCGCCATTGCTCGCGCGAAGAGGCCGTCCAAGTCGGGTGCGAGCGAGGGCGGCGGATCGTTGAGGTGGGCCTGGAGCACGGCGATCTCGCTCTCGCGCGCGTACGGCGGCTCGCCCGAGAGGCAGTGGTAGAGCACACAGCCGAGGGAGTAGACGTCGGCCCGCCCATCGAGCGGTTCGCCACGGATCTGCTCGGGACTGCAGTAGTCGACCGTGCCCAGGAAGGACCCGGCGCGGGTCACTCCACTCGAACTGGTTCGCTTCGCGAGCCCGAAGTCGCACAGGTAGGCGTGCCGATTGGCCTCGGCGAGCAGGATGTTGGCGGGCTTGAGGTCGCGATGGATCAACGCGGCCGCATGCGCGGCATCCAGCGCACCGCCGATCTGCTCGACGATTCGCAAAGCGTCTCCCCGGGACAATGGGCCGCTCTCGCGGATCAGCGACTGCAGGCTCGGCCCGTCGACGTAGCGCATCGCGAGATAGAGCACCCCGTCGACCTCGTCTGCGTCGTAGATCGGGATCACGTGTGGGTGGTCGAGGGACGCTGCGAGCTGCGACTCGCGGAGGAAGCGGGCCCTGAAATCCGGGTCGTCGGCGAGCTCAGGTGCGATCACCTTCAGCGCCACATTCCGCTCGAGGCGTGCGTGCCGTGCGAGGAAGACCGTTCCCATGCCCCCGCGGCCGAGGACGGACTCGATCGTGTAGGGCCCGAACTCGTCGCCGACGTTCACGGGCACGTGCGCAGCCGGTAGCCGAGGCCGCGCTCGTTCTCGATCAGATGCCCGGCGTCGTACGGCTCGAGCTCCTTCCGGAGCTCCCAGACGATCTTCGCGAGCTCCTCGCGCGAGTGCATCGGCTCGTCGCCCCAGACCGCGTCCATCAGCTCGGCGTGCGTGCACAGCGCCGGCGCGCGCTCGGCCATGTAGGCGACGAGCTTGTGTGCCTGGGCGCGGATGTGCAGCTCGTGCCGTTCTCCTCGGGCGACGAGGACCAGACGCGCTTCATCCGCGTCGTAGCTCAGGCATTCCTCTGCCGCCTCCGGCCGCTCCGCTGCACGAGTCGCCTGGGAGTCCGCGGTCGTCTCGTACTCGAGCTCGAAGTAGTGGGCCCCGTCCTGGTGGTCCATCGAGCCGAGGATGCAGACGACGTCCCCGTTCCGTAGGGGCAAGCGGCCCTCGACGCGCTTGAGCTCACCGGCCCGGCGAACGAACGTCCCGTTGACGCTGCCGCCGTCGACGATCGACCATGTGCTGCCCGAGCGCTCGAACGCACAGTGCTCTCCCCGCGTGACGAGGTGCTCCGGGTCGGGCTCGAGCGCGATGTCGTTCAGCTCGGGCAGCCGCCCGACGGTCACGCGATCGCCCGACAGCTCGAAGGTCGCCGGCTCGGCGCCTTCCGGACCGACACAATCGACCGCTTGCGGCAGAGCGCAGATTCCATTGATCGCCTATCTCGAGTCCATGGATTGAAGCAATCGTCGCGCCCAGAGTCACCGCTAGCAAGGGCTTCGGATCAAGGAGGCAGGTCAGGCGGGTTCTATGAAGCGCCTATCTCACGTCCATGGATCGGCGCCGTCCTCCCGCAGCACACTCGGTGACACAAGGCTACACCGCTTACAGGAGGAATCATGAAGAAAGCACTCGCACTCGGAGGTCTCCTCGATCGGCGCATCGCAAGCCTCGCCGTGGGATCGCTGACGGCGGCCCGAACGCGGAAGGTTCGCGCCACATCAGGAGCCGAGGGGCATCGGAAACCTCGTCGCGCGAGGCGATCGCGTCGCGCTCGTCTACGACGCCGGCGTCAAGTCGGCGATCGGCTTCGTCTACGTGCGCAACGACCTGCGGCGGAAGTTTGTCCGCCTGCCGCTCGCGCCCGAGCGAGGCCCGGCGTCCACCGTTCGCGCGCGCGTTCCCGCTCGACTGATTCGTGGGCACAGACTCCTCTACTACGCAGTGCTGCGCGACAAGAAGAGCCGTCGCACGGCGCGTGTTCCCGCTCGAGGCACGCTCGTTCGGCGTTGATCCTCGAAGCCCGGTCGTCGTCGACCTCGGCACCCATCGGTTCGGCGAGACGCGCTCCGCCCGACGAGGTCGTCGCCCGCGCACGGGCCGACCAGGTCGGCTGGCAGCTACCGCCGCCGGGCAGGGCCCGTCGTTCGGCCCGCAGTCCTTCGCGGTCGGCTGCGGACCACTCGATCTACCTCCATGACAGCCTCAACGACCGCATGCTCGTCTGGAACGCAGGCGATCCCGACACGATCGTTCGCTCCGTTCCGCTCCCCGACCGCACCGCCGACAACGACGTCGCGCTCGGGCCCGAAGGGCTCGTTTCTACGTGACCCGGGCGAGGGCACGGCGTCGACTATCACATGCTCTTCAAGCGGCTCACCTCGACGGGGCAACAGATGTGGACAGGCAGGCTCGCCGGAGACTTCTTCGGTGACGGCCGCGAGTTCGTCGATCGCGACGAACAGTCAGCTCCGCACCGGGCCCGACGGGACGCTTCATCTGCTCGCGGCGATGTACGGCCTGCCGGGCGGCGAGTTCGGGCTGGATGCCGGTGGCGAAGCCAGCGACGGTCGGTCGATCGCCCGTCCGCACAGCGGCGCCGCACCGACTGGCCGTACCAGCCGATCGGCCAGGGCCAGCGGCTCGTGACCGAGGTCTACACGGCGGTGCCGGACTCGGCCCCGCACGAGATCCGGGTCGCGGTCGTCAACCGCCGAGGCAACGTCGTCCACGCGTGGCGCGTCATGAGCAGGACGGATATCAATCTCCACGCCACCCCCGACGTCGTCCGCGGCGCACCGACGATCGTTCTCGACGCCACCGAGGGTGACGGACCGTCCTTCAAGTGGGAGTATGAAGTCCTGCGGCTCGTCCCGGACGGGAGCCCGATGATGCTTCTCGGTGCCGCACCTGGTCTTCGGCGACAACATCCTCTCGGACCTGCGGATGAGCCTCGACCTTCAAGGCGGCGTCTACCAGCTGCGCTCGGATCCGAGCTTCGGCGTCCAGATCCTGAGGTACTCGTTTTGACCGCGGCCCGACTGTTCCAACTCCTGGGACTCATCGCGCTCGCGCTCCTGGCCACTTCTCCTTCCGGCACCGGCGCGAATCTGGAATCGCAATCGCGTGCGCGGTTGCTGCGACTACCCGGCGAGGTGACGACGCTCGCCGCAGACGGGCAAGTGGTCACAGTGACGGCGTGCGGGCCTGGCGACAACGATTCCTACTGGTTCTACGCCTGGAACCCGGTGCGCAGGTCGACTCGTCTCATCGAGCGGAAATGGTGCGGGTCGTTCCATGGCGGGATCCTTGCTCAGGGAATCGCCGGCCGACGGCTGGCCTGGGTCCGGTACGACGCCGGGAACTACACGACCGCGTACCTCGTCTCGGCCACGCTCCAGAAATCTCGAGCGCCGACCCGCCTCACAGGCGACAAGATCCGCAACAGCGATAGCGGCGAGGGCGACTCGGTCGGCGACGTCCGCGGCGACGGCTCGCTGCTGGTCTTCAACACCTGGTCCGCCTGCGAAGTGCCACCGAAGCGGCTCGTGTTTCGAGGGCTCTCCGCCGGGCTTCCACGTCTTCAACGAGAACGTTTGGCGGGTGGACGGCCGGAAGAAGAGGCTCGTACTCGCCAGCCCCGACGAGGCCACGCATCCTCTCGGTCGCGTCGGCCGCATCCTGGTTCGACGCGCCGACGGCTCGCTGGAGCTCCTGCGCAAGGACGGCAGCGTGGTGCGCGCATTTTCGTTCCGCCCCAAAGAGGTGCGCGAGGCGGCGCTCGACGCCTCGGAGCTCGTGGTCCTCGACCGATCGGGAGGGCTCAGGTTCCGCGTGTTCGATCCGGTGTCCGGAGAGCTCAAGAAGGTGCTGGCCGCCCAGGCCGGCGCGACGCAACTGGACGTCGAGCACGGGCTCCTCGCGTACGTCGTCGGCCGGGTCGTCCACGTCCTGCGGCTTAGAGACGGTCGGCGCACGCGCTTCACGACTCCCGTCGGCACCGAGTATCCGCTCGCACAGATCGAACCATCCGGGCTCTTCTACTCGTACCAGGTACGCCGAGAAGGACGGGTTCGCTTCGTTCCCTTCAACGAGATTCGGTTCCGAAGATGAAGAAGCTCGCAGTCCTCGGCTTCCTGTTCGCCCTCGTCGTCGCTCAAGGCTATTCGGCGGTCGAAGCGTCCGCGCCTTCGTTTGCCCGAGCCCAGAGCTATCGGAGCGGGAGTGGCACGCGTTCGCTCGCGATCGGGGATCTGAATGACGACGGCAGGCCGGACGTGGTGACCGCGAACACCTACGCCAGGACGGTCTCCGTGCTGCTGCAGCGCGCCGACGGCAGGTTCGAGGCGAAGACCGACTACCGAACCGACTCCAGCCCGGAATCGGTGGCGATCGGGGATCTGGATGGGGACGGGGTGCCGGATCTCGCGACCGGGAACCGGGTCGGGACGATCTCGTTGCTCGTGAACCGCGGCGATGGAAGATTCCGCGACCACGTCGATGTGCGCGGAGGCGGTGCTTCGCTTGCGATCGGCGACCTGAACGGCGACGGCATGCCGGATCTCGCGTCTGCGGGCGGCTTCGCCTTCGTGCTCCTGAACAGAGGCGGCGGCGAGTTCGGGCCGCCCGCCGAGTACCAGACGGGCAATGACGCGGCTTCGATGGCGATCGGCGACCTGAACGGGGACAGCAAGCCTGACCTCCTGACGGCAAACTGGGGCGACGACACCGTCTCCGTCCTCCTCAACAGCGGAGACGGCCGCTTTCTGCCCAAGCAGGACTACGGCGTCGGAATCGGTCCCGGATCGGTCGCCATCGCCGACCTCAACGGCGACGGCAAGCCCGATCTGGCCACCGCGAACTCGACGACGAACGACGTGTCGGTGTTGCTGAACAACGGAACGGGCAGCTTCCGCACCGGGCGCGACCTACCAGCCCCGGAGGAGCGGCTTCGGCCGCGATCGGCGACGTGAATGCCGATGGCAAGTCGGACCTGGCAATCGCGACCGGCTATCCGACCAACGGGGTTTCGCTCCTGACGAACAGAGGTGGCGGTCGATTCGAAAAGAGCATCGAGTTCGCAACGGGACGTCGTCCGCTGGCAATCGCGTTCGCCGACCTGAATGGCGACGGGCGGCCGGATCTGGCCATCGCCAACGGCAGCAACACCGTCTCGATCCTCGCCAATACCCCTGGCCTCTGCGCTGTGCAGAACGTCAAGCGCCGGAAGCTGGCTGTCGCGAAGCGGAAAGTCGAGCGTGCCGGGTGTCGCGTCGGACGCGTTCGCCGCGCGGTCTCTTCGGGCGTCAAGCCAGGCCGTGTGATCTCTCAGAGGCCGAGGTTCGGCGTGGTGCTGCCGGCCGGGAGCAAGGTCGACCTCGTCATCAGCCGCGGGAGGAAGCCCTCGTGAGGACGCTCCTTGTACCCGCCGCCCTGCTGCTAATCGGCGGCTCGGTCGCCGGCGCGGCGCCGACCGCTACCCCTGCGCCGTCGTTCGCCCGCGCGAAGAGCTACGCAACCGGGCGTGCCCCGGGGTCGGTCGCGATCGGCGACCTGAACGGCGACCGCAAGCCGGACCTGGCGACCGCGGGCGAGGACGGTCCTGGAAGGACCGTGTCCGTGCTCCTGAACAGGGGCAACGGCAGCTTCCGAGCCAAGCGCGACTACGCCACCGGAAGCATTCCGGTATCCGTAGCGATCGGCGATCTGAACGGTGACGGCAAGTCCGACCTGGCGACAGCGAACTGGGATTCCGGCGCCGTGTCCGTACTCCTCAACACGGGCGACGGTGCCTTCCAGGCCAAGCTCGACTACACGACAGGGGTGGGTCCTGATTCGGTCGCGATCGGCGACCTGAACGGCGACGGCAAGCCGGATCTTGCGACCGCGAACGTTGGGACGGAGCACGATCCTGGAAGGACCGTGTCGGTGCTCCTGAACAGGGGCGACGGCAGCTTTCAGGCCAAGCTCGACTACACGACCGGGGAGGGTCCTGATTCAGTCGCGATCCGCGACCTGAACGGCGACGGCAAGCCGGATCTTGCGACCGCGAACTTTGGGACCGAGCACGATCCTGGAAGGACCGTGTCCGTGCTCCTGAACAGGGGCGACGGCAGCTTTCGAGCCAATCGCGACTATGCGGCCCAGATCCGTCCCTGGTCGGTCGCGATCGGCGACCTGAACGGTGACCGCAAACCGGACCTCACGACCGCGAACAACCACGCGCGTACTGTCTCGGTGCTCCTAAACAAGGGCGACGGGACCTTCAACGCTAAGCGCGACTACGGCACCAGACAGCACCCTGAATCCGTCGCGATTGGCGATCTGAACGGGGACGGCAGCCCGGACTTGGCGACCGCAAACCACGGCCTTTGGGTGCACACCGTGTCGGTGCTGCTCAACAAGGGCGACGGCACCTTTCAGGCCAAGCTCGACTACGGAACCGGAGCCTTCGATTCCTCTGTCGCGATCGGTGATTTGAACGGTGACAGCAAGCGGGACCTGGTCACCGCGGACTATCTGCTGAACTCGGTGTCAGTGCTTCTCAATACGCCGGGCCTGTGCACGGTGCAGAACGTCAGGGGAACGATGCTCGCGGCCGCGAAGCGGGCGATCGCGCGCGCCAATTGCCGCTCCGGGACGATCCGTCGTCCCTACTCGAGGACCGTCAAGCGAGGTCGCGTGATCTCGCAGAAGCCGAAGTTCGGCGCCGTGCTCCCGGGTGGGAGCAAGGTCAACCTCGTCGTCAGCCTGGGGCGAAGATCGTGAAGAAGCTCCTCGCACTCGCGAGCGTGCTCGTTCTGGCGGGCCCGCTTGGCGCCGATGGGCGAATCGCCGGTTCGGCACCTTCGTTCGCCCGCGCGAAGAGCTACCCAATCGAGGCCGGGGCGGGTCCCGGAGCACTCGCGGTCGGCGACCTGAACGGCGACGGCATGCCGGACCTGGCGACCGCGAACGTCAACGTCGCGACGGTCTCCGTACTCGTGAACAGCGGCGCCGGCAACTTTCAGGCCAAGCGAGACTACTCAGTCGGACACACGCCGACCGGTATGGGGATTGCCGACCTGAACAGCGACAGCAGTCCGGACCTCGCGACCGCGAACAACCATGACAACACCGTCTCCGTGCTCCTGAACAGGGGCGACGGAAGCTTCGAGGCCGCGCGCGAGTATCGAACCGGAAGCGGGCCCTACTCGGTCGCGGTCGGCGACCTGAACGGGGACGGCAAGCCCGACCTCGTGACCGCGAACGGCGAATCGAACAGAGTGTCTGTTCTCGTGAATCAGGGCGCGGCGAGTTTTCCGGCACACGTCGAGTATCGAACCGGAAGCGAGCCCTACTCGGTCGCGGTCGGCGACCTGAACGGCGACGGCAGGCTCGATCTAGTGGCAGCGAACGACGGTCCTGACGAGGACGGGAGGACCGTTTCCGTGCTTCTCAACCGAGGCGGCGGCCGTTTCCGGGCCAAGCGCGACTATCGGACAGGACGCGACCCTCGACAGGTTGCGATCGGCGACCTGAACGGCGACGGCAAGCCGGATCTGGCCACGGCGAATGCCCGCGCACGTGCCGTCTTTCGCTCCGGGCAAGCTCGTGGCGCGGTCACCGTGCTCACCAACGCGGGCAACGGTCGTTTCCCGACCAGGCGCGAGTACTGGACCAGGGGACACTTTCCCATCTCGATCGCTATCGGCGACCTGAACGGGGATGGGAAGCCCGACCTCGCGACCGGAAACGAAGGCATGCACACCATTGGTGCGCTTCTGGGCGGCGGGCATCGCAGCTTCCGGCGGAGGGTGTATTTCCTTTCCGGTCCGAGCGCGCCGGTGTCGGTCGCGATCCATGACCTGAACGGCGACGGCAAGCCGGATCTGACGGCGGCGAATGATCTCGCCGGTTCAATCTCGGTACTGATCAACCAGCCGGGCCTTTGCAACGTGCAGTTCGTGAAGGGCAAGACACTCCGTGTCACGAGGCGGAGGCTCGAGCGCGGCCACTGTCGTCTCGGCGGGATCGGCCGCGCGTACTCGGCGACCGTCAAGAAGGGCAGCGTGATTTCACAGAAGCCGAGATTCGGGACGGTGCTGCCGGCGGGCGGCAAGGTCAACCTCGTCGTCAGCCGCGGGAGCAGGCCGTCGTGAGGAATGTCCTCGCACTCGCGGGCTTGCTCGTCCTCACCAGTTCCGTGAGCGCGGCAGCGCCCACCGGCTCGGCGCCTTCGTTCGCCGCCGCGAGGAGCTACGCGGCGGGACGTAACTCGGTCTCGGTCGCGATCGGCGACCTGAACGGTGACGGCAAGCGGGACCTCGCGACCGCGAACACTTTCGGGACGAATACCGTCTCCGTGCTCCTCAACAGGGGCAGTGGGAGCTTCAGCGCCAAGCGCGACTACCGGACCGGATCCAATCCTTGGGCGGTCGCGATCGGTGATGTGAACGGCGACCGCAAGCCCGACCTTGTGACCGGGAACGATGGCACCGTCTCGCTGCTTCTGAACGGAGGCGATGGCACTTTCCAGCCAAGGGTCGATTATCCAATCGGAGGTAACTCCGAATCGGTTGCGATCGGCGACCTGAACGGCGATCGCAAACCGGACCTCGCGGCCGCGAATGAAGAGTCGAACACCGTAGCCGTGCTTCTGAACAACGGCGAGGGAAGCTTCCGAGCCAGGCTCGAGTACGCGACGGGAAGGTACCCCACCTCGGTCGCGACCGGCGACCTGAATGCCGACCGCAAGCCGGACCTCGCGATTGCGAACCACGGGACCGACGAGATCCCTGGACGAACTGTGTCCGTGCTCCTGAATAGGGGCGACGGCAGCTTCAGGGCGAAGCGAAACTACGAAACGCGCGGAGACCCTTTTCGGATCGCGATCGGCGACCTGAACGGCGACGCCAAGCTGGACCTGGCAACCGACAACGGCTCAGCATCGGTCTCCGTGCTCCTCAACCGCGGCGACGGCAGCCTCCGCAAAGCGCGCGCCTACCCAACCGGAGGATCTCCCACCTCGGTCGCGATCGGCGACCTGAATGGTGACCGGAGGCCCGATCTGGTGACCACGAGCGACGGGATGAGCAGGGTCTCCGTGCTTGCCAATCGGGGCGACGGCAGCTTCCTGGCCAACGTCGACTACGCAGGACACCACCCGTACTCGGTTGCGATCGGCGATCTGAACGGCGACCGCAAGCTAGATCTTGTGACCGCAAATCCCGACCCCCACACCGTTTCCGTGCTCATCAATAGGCCGGGCCTCTGCGTCGTGCAAGACGTGAAGTGGCAGACGCTGCCGGCCGCAAGGCGGACGGTCGCGCGCGCAAACTGCCGCGTCGGGAAGATCCGCCGCGCCTACTCGAAGACCGTCGCGCGGGGTCGTGTGATCTCGCAGCAGCAGAGATTCGGCGCGGTGCTGCCGGGCGGCAGCAAGGTCAACCTCGTCGTCAGCCGCGGGAAGAGGCCGTCGTGAGAGCAGCCCTCGTCGCATTCGCTGCGCTCGCAGTGCTCTGCAGTTCAGCCAGCGCCAGCGAACTGGGCAGCTCATCCGGCCCCTCGTTTGGGCGGGCGAGAGCCTACGCAACGGGTCACGCGGCCGCGGCCATCGCCGTGGGCGATCTCACCGGCGACGCCAAGCCGGACCTCGTGAGCGCCAACGGATCGAAAACTCACACGGTCTCTGTGCTCATCAACAAGGGCAACGGAAGCTTCCGCGGTCCGCGCAAGTTCGGAACCGGGCGCGGCCCCGAGTCGGTCGCGATCGGAGATCTGAATGGGGACGGCAGTCGTGATGTGGCGACCGCGAACCACGATGCAAACACCGTCTCGGTTCTGTTGAACAACGGGGACGGAACTCTTCGCCCCAAGCGTGACTACGCCACGGGACGGGGGACGGTATCGGTTGCGATCGATGACGTGAACGGTGACAGCAAGCCCGATCTCGTGACCGCGAACAACGGAGATTTTGACGGGAACGGAATCTCGGTTCTGCTGAACATCGGCGATGGGACATTCGAGTCCAAGCGGGACTTCGGTCCGGGACTCTCGCCGCGCGACCTTGCGATCGGCGATTTGAACGGCGATGGCAAGACGGATCTCGCGACTCTCAACGACCAGAACCTGGGGCCTGTTCTATCCGTCTTCCTAAACGCTGGGGATGGCACTTTTCCGGCCAAGCGCGAGTACGGGACGCCGTTCGATCCGACTTCGGTCGAGATCGGCGACGTGAACGGCGATGACAAGGCGGATCTTCTGGTGACGAGCAGCGACAAAGAAGAGGGGCCTGGCGTCTTGGTCTATCTCAATAGAGGCCACGGGGGGTTCAGAAGGGGGGTTTCCCCGTCGCTGCACGGAGATTGGGCCACGGGAGGTGGCTCGGTCGCGATCGGCGACCTGAACGGCGACCGCAAGGCGGACCTCGCCGTGACGAGCCGCCTCCATGCCGTTTCCGTGCTCGTCAATCTGGGTGACGGCCGGTTTCAGAAACAGCTCGACTACGGAACCGGGGCGTACCCGGCGTTGATCGCGATCGGCGATCTGAACGGCGACCGAAGGCGGGACCTCCTAGTCATGAACAGCTCAACGGTCTCGGTCCTCCTCAACAAACCGGGCCTCTGCAACGTGCAGGAGTTGAGACGGCAGACCCTGAAGGCCGTGAAGCAAACCTTGGCGCGGGTCAATTGCCGCGTAGGCAAGGTCAGCTTCGACCACTCAAGGACGATCAAGGGCCTCGTGATCCGGCAGAAGCCAAAGTTCGGCGCGGTACTACCCCGCGGGAGCAAGGTCGATGTCGTTATAAGCCGCGGGGGCCGCTCGTAATGAGGACGTTGCTCACCCTCGCAATCTCAATCGGGGCCTTGGCCTCGGTCGCGTCAGCCGCGCCCAGCTCGTCACCGCCGGCAACCCTGGTCATGCACAGGCCTGTCGTCGCACTCGCGGCCGACGGTGCGCGCACCGCGTTGATCGTCTCTGGTCAGGGCCGCGCGCAGATCACTGTCTGGGAGCCTCACACCCGGAGACTGACGCCGATTCACACAATTATCGATCCCGGCTGCAGCAAGGGCTGTGGGCCCGGAGGCAGCCTGGCGCTTGCCGGCACCAGGGTCGCCTGGGACGAGTTCGGCGGCGGGAATACGCTCGAGACGACGGTCAGCACTGCGACAATCGCTCGTCACAAAGCGCTCTCTCTCGGAGCCGCTTCGTGGGATTGGTCGACGGGTGGGGGAGGGGACGAGGCATTCGGGCCTAAGGGCGATGGGAACCTGATCGCGTTCACCGTGCAGGTGCATTGCGGCGATCCCGAGGTCGAGGGCGAACCGCCGTGCCCGCCCGGCCGACAGGTCGACGACATCGTCTCGGCGACGATCTGGCGAGCAGCGCGCCGCGGCAAGTGTCCGTCCTATATGGACTACAGCCCGCTGGGCCACTGCGCGCGTGTCGCCAAGGCGAGCGGCAAGCTGACCGTCCTTGCGGTCGACGCGGGACGCATCGCTGCCCAGACCGACCACGGCGTGAGGCTCCTCGCCGCGAGCGGCAAGCGGCTCCTCGACCTTCCAATGGCAGACGTGCGCGCCGCTTCTCTCTCCGGCAACCGGCTGGCCCTTCGGGTGCCGGGAGCGTTCGAGATCTACGACACGGGCTCCGGCGAGCTCATCAAGAGCTTCCCGGCGGAGGGCAGCGCAAGACTCGACCGGCTCGAGGATCTGGAGCACGGCATCCTCGTGACCGCCATGCAGAAGACGGTCACGCTGCGGCGCGTCAGCGACGGGCGAACCGCCACGTTCCAGACGCGCGGGCAGGCCTATTCCCAGCTGGAGCCCCCCGGCTTGTTCGTGGCGGGTGGGAGACGTGTCACCTTCACGCCGATCGCCGATGTGTTGCGCCGCCTCGGCTGAGATTCCATCGAGCTTCCACGTTCCGTCCATGGAACCGGGCTCGTCCTCCGAGCAGACTCGCTGCTGATGAAGCGACTCCTACTTCTCGTGAGCTTGGCGGTTCTGACCGGCGCCGCGCCGGCCGCGGGCGATCGTACTGCGAGGGCCCAGGCCGGCGGGGCCGTCGTCTTCACGAGCACGCGCGACGGCGACTCCGACATCTACGCGGTGAACCCGGACGGGACCGGTCTCACGCATTTGACCCAAAACGACGTCGACGACTCCGAGCCCGTCCCGTCACCGGACGGAAGGCTGATCATGTTCAACGGCCGGACCGTTATGAACGCGGACGGCAGCGGCCAACGCGCCCTGCGCGGCTGTCCGGGGTTCGGTCCCGGCGGGTGGTCGCCCGACTCGAGGCACATCGTCTGCGGCGGCTACGAGGAGGGGCTCGTCATCGTCGACACCGCGGACGGAAGCACGACGCCGCTCCAGGACAGTGGCTCGGCGCCGGCCTGGTCTCCGGACGGGAGCACCATCGCCTTCATCGACGAGAACCGCCTGTTCGTCGTGTCTGCCGTTGGCGGAGCGCGGAGACGGCTCGGCATCCTCAAGGTCGCGGAAGACGCGACGCCTTCCTGGTCTCCCGACTCCCAGCGGATCGCCTACATCTCGCCGGGGAACGGCCTCGACCGCTACGCGCTCTGGACGATCCGCGCTGACGGCTCCGGCGGTCGCCGCGTCGTCCAGAAGGTCGCCGGAGAGTCTCCTCGCTGGTCTCCGAACGGATCGCGGATCCTCTTCGTCAAGCTCCTCCACAACGTCAGCGCGGTCAACGTGGTTCGACCGAACGGCACAGGCGTGCATCAGGTCAGCATCAGCCGTGTCGGGGAATATGTCGCCGAGCCTGCGTGGTCGGCGGATGGAAAGCTCGTCCTCTACAACCGCGGGCGCTTCCGGGCGGCTGAGGACTCGGACATCTTCGCGGTCTCTCCGGCCGGGCATGGAGGGCGCGCTCTGACCCACCCGTTTCCCGCTGGGGGGTCGAATTTCGAGGCACAGTGGCTCGTCGGGCCCCGGTTGTCGGGCAGAGAGCAGATTCCTCACACCATTGCCGTCCCGTTCACGCGGAAGCTGAGCTTCGGCCGTCAGATCGCGAGTGTGGCGACCGACGGGACCCGCGCTGTTCCCACGCTGGCATTCGAGAAGCATCCGGCCCTGCTCGTCTGGGATGCGGCGACCGGTCGGAGCTTGCGCGGGCCCCGCCCGTGTCGTTACAGCTACGGCCCGGGCTGGCTCGTGCTCGCCGGGACGCGGGTGGCCTGGACTTGCAGCGAGACCGGCAACACATTCTCGGGGGTCTGGCTCGAGACGAGCCGTCTTGGCGGCCCGCGCCCGAAAACAGTCGCCTCCAGCGTCTCGGACGTGGATGGCACGGGCTCGCAGATCGGGTACCTGGTGGGCCGCGGAGGCACCATCGCTTTTTCGAACCGGCGTGTCGGAGCGAACACGCGGTACGACGCCTGGCTCTTGCTCTCGCGTAGAGCGAGCAAGTGCCCGGATTCGGGCCTCTACGGGTCGCGTGCCCGCTGTCGCCCGCTGCCGAATGCGGCCGGCGGCTTTACGACTTCGGTTGACGCCGGCAGGATCGTCACCGTAACCGACGCGGGCCTCGTGCGAATCCTTTCCACGAAGGGGCGAACCTTGCACAGCTGGAGTCTTGGCGAGGGAATCGTCACGGCTCGACTTCGTGGTCGAGCTCTCGCGGTGCAGCGCGGCACGACGCTTGAGGCCTACGACGCTCGCACTGGGACCAAGACGCAGACGCGCCAGCTACTCACAGATGGGGGACCGACCCCATACCTGCTCGACGTCCAGGGCGATCTGGCCCTCTACGAGACCGGCGGCGCCATCCACCTCCTGAGGCTCTCGAACGGACAAGACAAGGCCCTTCGGCTTCCGGCAGCGGCGCCGTCGCTCGACGCCCACCTCGAGCCCGCGGGCCTGTTCGTGAGCTGGAACAAGATGTACGACCGCCGGCCCGGCCGGCTCGCGTTTGTTCCGCTGCGGGTGATCGCGGCGCGGTTGTAGTCGACCGGCGATGCCTACCAGCCGCAAGGCTCTCGTACAGGCAGCGCTCGTTGCACTCGGCGTCGGCTGCATAGCGGCCTCGACGGCGATCGTGCTCGGCAGCCGCAGCTCGAAAGCCTCGCCCGCCGCGGAGACGTGGTTCGTACACACCGACTCCTTCCCGGTGCCGTGTTTCCGCGGACCACGAGGAAGCGGATCTCCTACTCAACGTCTGGGGCGCGGTGTCGGTGCTTCAGAACATCTCCGGGCCGTGTCGCGACACGGGCTACAGCGAGTAGACGCGCAGATCCCATCGAGCGCCCAGGTTCCGTCCATGGATCGGGATCGCTAGCCGCAGCACACTTGAGGCATGAAAGAGAACACCAGGACTGGAGGAATCATGGCCAGGCTTCTCAAGACAAAGGGACTTGCATTTCTCGTCTTCGGCCTCGCGCTCGTGGCGCTTGCGATCGTCGCGGGGTGTGGCGGCAGAGGCGGATCGAGCTCTGCATCGGATCGAGTCAACGCAAAGGCGGCGGGTCACTGGCGGGCCATCGCCGATGCTCCTGAGCCGATCGCGGCCGGCCGCACGACGGTCTGGACGGGCTCCGAGATGATCGTCACCGGCATCGATCCCGGTCCGGACGGAACGTTCGCCGACTGGAGCGAGGTCGCTGAGGCATACAGCCCGCGCACCAATGCGTGGCGGCAACTCCCGGCGCCGCCGAAGACGGCGAACTACTGCAAGCGTGACGCCGTGTGGACGGGCACCGAAATGCTCGTCTGGGGATGCAAGGTGACGGCGTACGACCCGACGACGAATCAGTGGCGGCTGCTTCCGGACGCGCCGACCCGGCACGGCATCGTCGTCTGGACTGGCCGCGAGTTGATCGGCTGGGGCGGCGGCTGTTGCGGGGACGTGTCCGACGACGGTTCGGCGTACAACCCGGTGACGAACACGTGGCGCAGGCTCGCCCCAGCTCCGGTGAGCGGGCAGCAGTCGCCTCTCGGCGCGTGGACGGGTCGCGAGCTCGTCGTCTTCAACGGCCATAGTCCCGAGGGTGCGCGCGTCGGGGGCGCCGCCTACAACCCGAGGACGGACTCGTGGCGGCGGATCCCGAGCGAGCGGCACCTCAGCGCTCTGGCGATCGCGGTCTACGACGGAAACGAGATCCACGTGCTCGGCGCGCGCCCGAACACCGTCTTCTCGTTCAACCCCTCGAACAACCGCTGGCGGACGTTGCCGCGGACGGAGCTCGCCGCCGAAGGTCTCGTCGCCGCCTGGACTGGGAACCGTCTCATCGTGTACGGCTCGACGACGAGGGCATACGAGCCGTCTACCAACGTCTGGAGGAGCTTCTCCTCCTCTCCGCTGGAGGCTCGTCAGGGAGCTCAGGGTGTGTGGACCGGGCGCGAGCTGATCGTCTGGGGAGGTCTGGTTCCGACTCCCGCGGGCGCATCGACTCAGCCGAGGTACCTCGTTGACGGAGCGGCGTTCAGCCCGCCGAAGTACACACCGCCGCCTCCTGAGTGCTGCTAGCTCTTAGGACACAATCTGGAGGAAAGGGTCCGTGCCGCCCCCGGCGGCACGGACATTTCTCTGCACGCTAAACGCGCGCAGAGAAATGGGGGAGAGAGGATTCGAACCTCTGAAGGCTGAGCCAACGGGTTTACAGCCCGTCCCCTTTGGCCACTCGGGAACTCCCCCTGAAGGGTCAGCCATTGTAGCCTCGGGATCGTGGAACGCTTCGACGTGCTTGTGGTCGGCGCGGGGCCCGCGGGGTCGACCGCTGCGTACCGGCTCGCCTCCGAAGGCGCGTCGGTGCTGCTCGCCGACAAGGCCACGTTCCCGCGCGACAAACCGTGCGGTGGCGGGCTCACGATGCGCGCCGTACGCCAGCTGCCGTTCCCGGTCGACCCGGTGGTCGAAGACCGCACGACGCGAGTCCGGCTCGGGCTCGATTTCACCCGCCGGGTCGAGCGGCACATGGACGAACCGCTCGTCCTCATGACGCAGCGCAAGCGGCTCGACGCCTACCTCGTCGAGCAGGCTGCCGGCGCAGGGACGGACTTCCGCGACGGCGTCAAGGTGACCGACCTCGTGCTCTCCGACGACGGCGTCCAGGCGCAGGTCGGCGGCTCGCCGGTCACGGCAGCGCATGCGCTTCTGGCCGACGGGGCGAACGGCGTCTCCGCCCGCGCCGTGGGCCTCGACCACGGCCGGGAGCACGGTGTCGCGCTCGAGGCGAACGTTCCGTACGGCGTCGTCCTTGAGGAGGACTATCGCGGCCTCCTCTGCCTCGAGTTGGCCAACGTTCCGGGCGGGTACGGCTGGGTGTTCCCGAAGGGCGATCACGTCAACGTCGGCGTCGGGGGCTGGGAGCGCGAAGGCCCGCGGCTGCGCGAGCACCTGGCGCGCTTCTGCCGCGAGTACGGCATCCCGGAGTCGAGCCTCGAGGACGTCCGCGGCTACCGGCTCCCGCTCGTCCAGCCGCGCGCGCGACTCGCGAAGGGACGCGTGGCGCTCCTCGGAGACGCCGCAGGGCTCGTCGATCCGCTCTCCGGGGACGGCATCTACGAGGCGTTCCTCTCGGCGAGGCTGGCGACCGAGGCCGTGCTGGCCGGCGACCTCGAAGGCTACGACCGCGAGCTGCGGCGGACGCTGTCCCCGCAGCTGTCCGCGGCCTGGGGCGCCAAGGTCGCGCTCGACCGCTTCCCGCGGCTTACGTACGCGGTCGTCCGGACGCCGTTCCTCTGGAACGCCGTCGTGTCGCTGATCGGCGGCGACGTCCCGAGCCCGAGCGCGATGCGCGGCCTCCGTCGCGCCTCGATGCGGGCAGTCGAGGCGCTCGCCCGTGCTGCGGGAAACCCGGGCAAGCCGTACCGCGCGGTCGAGACGTAGAACCGGCTCAACTCGGGTCGACGGAGAGCCGATAGGACGAACCGATGGGCTCCGCAATGGCCGCACTCGCGCTCGCTCCCGGTCTCGCGGTCGGAAGCTTCCTGAACGTCGTCGCGGCGCGCGTGCCGCTCAAGCGCTCGGTCGTCCGGCCCGGGTCGGCCTGCATGTCCTGCAAGGCCCCGATCGTCTGGTACGACAACATCCCGCTCGTCTCGTACTTCGCGCTGCGCGGGAAGTGCCGGAACTGCGGCGCGCGGATCGGTCTCGTGTATCCGGCCGTCGAGATTGCGGCGGCACTCCTCGTGGCCGCCTGCGTGCTCGTGTTCGGCCTGACCTTCTACGCGGCGATCGCGGCGTTCTTCTGCTGCGTCCTCGTCGCGATCTCGGCGATCGACATCGAGCACCGGATCGTGCCCGACCGGATCGTGCTGCCCGCGACCCTGATCGTGCTCGCGGCGCAGATGGTGCGCGACCCGAGCCTCGAATGGCCGCTCGCGGCGTTCGGCGCCGCGTTCTTCCTGCTCGTCGCTGCCGTCGTCTACCCGGCCGGGATGGGCATGGGTGACGTCAAGCTCGCGCTGCTGATGGGCGCTGCACTCGGGAAGCTCGTCTCTGTGGCGCTGATGGTCGGCATGGTCAGCGCGGTCCTCCCCGGTCTCTACCTGCTGGTTCGGCACGGGAGCAAGGCGCGGAAGATGGGCATCCCGTTCGCTCCGTTCCTGGCGCTCGGGATCGGTGATCGCCCTGTTCGCGGGCGAGTGGCTGCTCGACGCCTACCTCGGCCTCCTCAACCCTTAAGTCTCCGGCGTAGCTGCCGATACCTCATCTGCGGCATGAACGGAAGCGGCCTCCCAAGCAGCGCATCACGCGTACCTCATTCGAGCGATGACCTGCGCTCGGGAGCGGCCGATACGAACAGCTCAACGAACTTTGGCCCTGCTTCGAGCGGGCCGGGCGGCGTCGTCACGCCCGAGCTCGTCCTCGTAGATCCCGAGCTCGCCCTGGCGCAGCGGCACACGACTGAAAGAAAGGCGGCCATGTCCTCAACAGAACCTGCGAACCCGTTCCCAGAGCAGGCACAGCCTGCCCCTGCACCCGTTCCCGCTCAAGAGATTCCGCCCGCGCCCCCTCCGGCGCCTACGCCTACGCCCTCTCAGGCGCCCGAGGCAGCTCCGACGCCTCCGCCGGCCGCGGCTCAGACCGACGCACCCCCCGTCACGCCGATGGTCGACGTGCCGCTCGGCACGCTGATCTTCCGCGCCGGGCTCCTCTCGGAGGAGCAGCTCGAGGAGGCGCTCCAGGAAGGCATGCGCACCGGCAAGCGCCTCGGCGAGGTGCTGATCGAGCGAGGCTGGGTCAACGAGCGAGACCTCGGCGGCATGCTGGCGGGGCAGAAGGGGCTCCCGTTCGTCGAGGTAAGTGCCGCCGACGTCGATCCGGAGGCGCTCGAGGCGCTTCAGGAGGAGGACGCCAGGCGCCAGAGCGCGCTTCCGCTGCGCTACGAGGGCGGTCAGCTCGTGATCGCCGTGGGCGATCCGTCCAACGAGGTCGTCCTGGAGAGCCTGCGCCGCGAGCTCGGGTCGGAGTTCCGGCTCGTCGTCGCGCCGCACGGTCAGCTCCAGCGCGCGATCGACGAGGCGTACGCGCGTCCCGCTGCACAGCCGGAGCCCGAGCTTTCAGTCGCGCCGGAGCCCACGGCCGAGCCGGAGCCTTCGGTCGAGGCTCAGCCCGAGCCTCAGGCGCTGCCCGACCCGCCGGCACCCGTCCAGCAGCCGGTCGACGTGCAGCCCGAGCCGGAGCAGGAGCCGGAGCCCATCCTTCAATTCCCCCCCGCGGTCGAGACCGCGCCCGAACCGCAGCCCGAGCTCGCCCAAGAGCCGCAGCCAGAGCCTGCCCCGGAGTCAGAGGCGCCGGTCGACGAGCACACCGAGCACAGGCAGCAGCCGTTCTCCGGCTCGACGCCGACCCTGCTCTCTCGCATGCTCTTTCCGAGCGTGAGGCACGCCCACGAGCAGGTCGTCTCCGAGCACCCGGAGGATCCCGCCGCTGCCGAGCGGCCGGAAGAGCCCGCCGCTGATGAGGACGTGACTCAGTTCGAAGTGGCCGAGGTTCCGGAGATGCCGATCCCGTCGTTCCAGCTGCAGGCACCGGAGCCGGAGACCGCTCCGCAAGAGCCTGCCGAGCCGGCCGCCGAGGCCGAGCCGACCCCGGTCGAGCCGGAGCCTGCGCCCGTGGCCGCGGAGCCACAGGAGCTGGAGGCGCCGGAGCCAAAGTCGGAGACTGCTCCGCTCCCGGATGAGCCCGAGCCGGCCGCCGAGGCCGAGCCGACCCCGGTCGAGCCGGAGCCTGCGCCCGTGGCCGCGGAGCCACAGGAGCTGGAGGCACCGGAGCCAAAGACGGAGACTGCTCCGCTCCCGGAAGAGCCCGAGCCGGCCGCCGAGGCCGAGCCGACCCTGGTGGAACCGGAGCCTGAGCCCATGGCCGCGGAGCCACAGGAGCTGGAGGCACCGGACCCGGAGCCGGAGCCGGAGACCGCTCCGCTCCCCGAAGAGCCCGAGCCGGCCGCCGAGGCCGAGCCGATCCCTGCCGAGCCGGAGCCTGTGCCCGTGGCCGCGGAGCCACAGGATGATCCGGACGAAGGCGAGCCCGAGCCCCCGGCCGCCGAGGCCGAGCCGGAGCCGGAGCCGGAGCCGGAGCCGACCAGCGAGCAGGACCCGTCGCCGCACCTCGTCCTGGTGCGCCTGACCGACGGCGAGACCCTCCAGGTCGGCCAGTACCAGACAGCAGCCGAGGCGACGGCCCAGGCCCAGGATGCGGTCGCCCAGATCGCCTCCGCCCAGGCCGCAGCCGCCTGGCCCTTGTTCGCCGGCCGCTTCGTCAGGCCGGACACGATCGTCTCGGTCGACCTGCACGAAGCAACGCCCGACGACGCCTAACCGTTTCGGACATGTCCGGTGCCTGGCACCGGACATGTCCCCAACTACAGTCCGGTGCCTGGCACCGGACATGTCCCCAACTACAAGCCTGGACGCACGAAGCTGACGTCGTGGCCGCGGCGGTTCGCGGCCTCCAGCTCCCGCTCGTCGAGCGCGCCGATCCGTAGTAGCAGCTCGAACTCGTCGCGCAGGTGCGTCCGCATCATCTCGGGACCGTCGGTGGCGATCGTGAACGGCACGTCGGCGGCCGAGAAGGCGCGGAACGTGTCACGAACCGCGTCCTCGTCCGGCAGCGCCTTCGTCAGCAGGTTCGACGTCGGGCAGACCTCGAGCGTGATCTGCCGGTCCCGGAGATCGGCCATCAGCGCCTCGTCCTGGGCAGCCAGGATCCCGTGCCCGATCCTCTCCGGCTGAAGCGAGTCGACGACGTCGCGGATCTCGGCGATCCCGTGGTCGCCGCCTTCCTCGCCGACGTGGATCGTCACGCCGAGGCCCGCCGAGCGCGCCTGTTCGACGAGCGGCGCCAGGTCGCCGTAGGGATACGGCCCCTCACGCACCGGCCGCGGCCCCGCGATGTCGATCCCGACGACCCCCCGAGGTGCGTAGCGAATCGCCTTCTCGACGATGATCTCGTTCTGCAGGTCGCTGAACGTCCGGTCCATCATCAGGATCAAGCCGGCGCGCACCTGCGGGTACTCGAGGCTCGCGCGGTCGAGGCCACGGACGGCCGCCATGATGATGTGGTCGAGATCGCGCTCGCCGCCGCGGTTCCTCTTCATTGGATTGAACCGCAACTCGAGGGTCGTGATCCCCTGCGAGCGGTATGCGCCGCCGATTGCCGTATGAACGGAGCGCTCGACCGCGAGCGGGCTCGACTGGATCAGCTCTGTCCAGCGGTAGATCTCGTCCAGCGCATCGAGGTCCTGGACGCCCTGCGGATCGGAGACGGTCACGAGCCGGTCGAACTCCCAGAAGTCCTTGACCGGGAGCGCGATTCCCTGCTCGTGCGCGATGCTCCAGAGGATGTCCGAGGCGACCGACCCGCCGAGGTGGGTGTGCAGCTCGGCGAGCCCTCCGTCGACCATCGGGCGAGTCTACGTGCGGATGTGCACCGGGGTCCCGAGCGGGACGGTGTTCATCAGGTAGCGGAGGTCGGCCTCGGCCGCGTGCAGGCAACCGTTCGAGACAGCGTGACCCCAGGTCGGCGTGGGGGAGCCGTGGATCGCCAGCCGGTCGCCGCCCGACCAGCCCCGCGGAAGGTTCGGCTGGCGGCCGGAGAGGGCGAGGATGCAGCAGCCGTAGTACGAGCCGAAGTCCGCTCCGCGCAGCTTGTCGGTGACGTAGAAGCGGCCCACCGGGGTCGGCGTGTCGGGCGCGCCGATCGCCACGCTGATCCGCCGCTTGATCCCGTGCGAGTCGCGCACGACGAGCTCGCGCCTCGAGAGGTCGACCTCGAGCAACAGCGGGCGCCGGACGAGCCGCAGCGGCTTCGCGCGCACCCACCCGACCCGCCGGTTCCCGAGCGCGGGGCTTCGCACGGCGATCCAATCGCCCTTGCGGAAGGCGACCGCGAGCGTCTGCGGCGAGCCGAACTCCGTCCGCGCGCCGACGGTCCCGAGCACCCGGCCCTGGGGATGCGCGCGCAGCACGACGTGCCGGCCTGGCGGAACCCGTGCAGCGAGATCCTCCACGCGTTCGAGCACCGGCGGAGGCGGCACAGCGGGAGGCGGCGCAGCGGGAGGCGGTGACACGGCCTGCTCGCCGCCGTCCCGGAACACGACGAGCGCGACCCCGATCCCCCCGGCGATCAGCAGGCAGCCGAGCCCGAGCAGGACCCTGCGGCCCACGGCGCTACTGCAGCTTCAGCTTGTCGATCGGGACGATGATGTAAACGCCCTGCCTCGTGAGCAACGGCTGGCCCGTCTTGGCCTTCACGCCCAGGCTGTCGCCCCGCTTTGGAGCCTTCGCGAACCGCCCGACGAACGAGACCTTCTGCCCGTTCTGGAGCCTCGGCGGCCTCTTGCCGTTGAGATCGATCTTCACGAGGACGCGGCGGCTCTCGTTCCGGCCGGCCCAGAAGCTGTCGATCCCGGCGACCTGGACGATCGTGGCCGAGCTCGCGCTGACGGGCTTCGAGACGTAGCGGGCGAGGCTCCCGGCGAGCAGCGGGAAGAGGTCGCGATTGCCGACGGCCAGGCGGCCCGTGGACGACGAGGCCGGCGGCCGGGCGCCGGTACCCGCCGAGCTCGAGCCCGTGGCGCCGGTGGTCGGGGTCGTCGTCGCGGTCGTCGTGGCATTCGAGCTCTTGTCGTTGCCGCTGCACGAAGCGGCGAGCAGCGCAGCGAGCGCAAGCGGTGCGAGGCGGACGAAAGTCATGCGGGCGCACAAGGTAGCTGGGCGTGAATACTTGTGTGAGATGAAGGTCGGGATCGTTGTCCCGTATTCATGGTCGTTCTGGGGAGCCGTCGTCGAGCACGCCGAGCTCCAGGCGGCCGCGCTGCGGAAGCTCGGACACGACGTCCGGCTCGTGATGGGCAACGACCCTCCGGGCAGCTTCACGCGCGTGCTCCACCCCCGGCTCGGGCGCCACGGCGAGCCTCCTCCGGAGGTGATCCCGATCGGCCGGTCCGTGATCATCCCCGCGAACGGGTCGCTACCGAACATCATCCTCAGCCCGCGCTCGCTCTTACGGATCAGGCGCGTGCTCGAGGCCGAGCGGTTCGACCTGATCCACCTGCACGAGCCGATGACGCCGACGCCGTGTGTCGCGACGCTCGCGCTGGCGAGCTGCCCGCTCGTCGCCACCTTTCATGCCTCGGGCGAGCTGTCGTGGCTCAAGCTCGCGAAGGTGGCGTGGGGGTTCCTGCTCGACCGGCTCGATCACCGGATTGCCGTCTCGGAGCAGGCCCGCGAGTCGGCCTCCCGCTACTTCCCCGGCGACTACGAGCTGATCCCGAACGGCGTGCTCATTCCCGAGGTGGCTGAGGCCGGCTCGCGAGAGGAGCACATCGTCTTCGTCGGCCGGCACGAGCCGCGGAAGGGCCTGCAAGTGCTGCTGCGCGCGTGGCCGGAGATCAGGAAGCGCTCCGGGGCGAGGCTGCGCGTGGTCGGCGCCGATCCGCTCGCCGTGCGGCTCCTCTTTGCACGGCTCCGCGTTCCGGACGAGGGGGTCGACGTGCTCGGCTTCCTCTCTCAGGACGAGCTGACCGAGGAGCTGCTCCGCGCAAAGGCGCTCGTCGCCCCGTCGCTGGGCGGGGAGAGCTTCGGGATGGTGCTCACGCGCGCGTTCGCGTGCGCGACGCCGGTCGTCGCCTCGGACATCTCCGGCTACCGGGGAGTCATGGAGCCGCAGGCCGGTCGGCTCGTGCCGCCGAGCGACCCGCGGGCCCTGGCCGACGCGGTCGTCAACCTGCTCGAGGACGAGCCCGCGCGCGCAGAGCTGGGTCGCGCGGCTCGAGTGCTTGCACAGGAGCGCTACTCGTGGGAGGGGATCGCGCAACGGCTGTCGGAGATCTACCAAGGGCTCGTCGATTCGGGCAAGGCGGTCGCGGCGTGAAGCTGCCGAGGGCGACCTGGGGTCGCTCCGCCCTCGTGCTCGTCGCCTTCTCGGCGATCGTCGTGTTCTTCATCTGGCGCGGACCGAACTGGCATCTCGTCGCGGATGCCTTCCGGTTTGTCGCCTGGGAGTGGGTCGTGGCGGCGATTGCGCTCAACCTCCTGTCGGTGATCGCCAGGGCGGCAGCCTGGAACCAGGTGATCGAGCAGGCGCTACCGCCGCCGCAGCCGCCGTTCCGCGCCGTCTTCTCGGCGTTCGGCGTCGGCCTCTTTGCGAACGCGGTCTTGCCCGGACGGATCGGTGAGCTCGCGCGCGTCGCGGTGCTGAGCCGCAGGATCGAGGGGGAGCGCCGGGCGGACACGTGGGCGACGCTCCTCGGTACGGTCTTCGTGCACCGCGTGTTCGACCTCTTCCCGGTCCTGCTCCTGATCGGCTACGTCGCCGCGACCGCGAAGATCCCGCACTGGGCGCTGGCGAGCGTGATCGTGTTCGTGATCGTGGCCTTTGCGCTGTTCGGTTTCGCGCTCGCGAGCGCGCGGCACCGCAATCGCTCCATGCTCGAGGAGGCGGAAGGCGGCCCGCGCCGGCTGATCACGATGGCCCGCTACGGGCTCGGTGTTCTGCACGCGCCGCTGCCGGCGGCCCTCGCGGCGCTGCTGCAGTGCGTCGGCTGGCTCTGCCAGTTGCTGGCCGTCTGGGCGACGATGTACGCGTTCGACATCCACGAGCCGCTGCCGGCCGCGGGGCTCGTCCTGCTCCTGATGAACGTCGCGATGCTGTTCCCGCTCTGGCCCGGCAACGTCGGCCTGGTGCAGGCGGCGGTCGCGCTGCCGCTGGTCTCATACGGCGTCCCCTACGCCAAGGGTTTCGCCTTCGGCATCGGGCTGCAGGCGATCGAGATGTCCGTCGGCGTCGGCATCGGCTTCCTCTTCCTCGCCCGGGAAGGGCTCTCGTACGCGATGCTCAAGCACATGCCCGGCGCCGAGCAGGCCGAGGTGAGCGAGCGCGGCGCAGAGGAGGAGCAGGAGGAGCAGGCCGAGCAAGAGCAGCGTGAACGCGCTCGCGTCGCCCGCTAGCTGCAAGGGCGTCCTCTCCGCGCTCGAGGCGGCGATGGCGCTGACCGCGGGGATGCGCGACGCCGGCCTGGAGGCGGACGAGTTGCCCGTCGCCGACGGAGGCGAGGGGACGGCCGAGGTGTTCGCCGCGGCGCTCGGCGGAGAATGGCGAACGGCGCCTGCGTTAGGCCCGCTCGGCTCCCCGGTTCTGGCGCGGTACCTCGTCCTGGAGGACGGGTCGGTGATCGTCGAGGCCGCCGAGGCCATCGGGCTGCGACACGTCGTGCCGGCGGCGCTCGATCCGCTGGCGGCATCCAGCTACGGCCTCGGGGAGCTCCTGCTCACAATCGCCGGCGAGACGTCGGGCCCGATCCTCGTCGGGCTCGGCGACACGGCGACGGTGGACGGAGGCGCTGGTCTGCTCGAGGTCGTGGGCCGCGGGCTGGACGGGCGCGACCTGCGAGTGCTGTGCGACGTCGGGAATCCGCTGCTGGGAGAGAGAGGCGCCGCCAGGGCGTTCGGCCCGCAGAAAGGTGCGTCGCCGGGGCAGGTGGAGGAGCTCGAGGCGCGGCTCGCGGCGATGACGGAGCTGCGTCCCTACGCCGAGCTGTCCGGCGCAGGTGCGGCCGGTGGGCTCGGGGCAGCGATGGCCTCGCTGGGCGGGCGGCTCTGCTCGGGCGCGGCCGTCGTCCTCGAGCGGATCGACTTCGCCGGCCAGGCGCGTGGAGCCGACCTGGTCGTCACGGGCGAGGGAGCGATCGACCGCTCGTCGACCGAGGGCAAGGCCGTCGGCGAAGTCCTGCGGATCTGCAGTGAGCTCCGTGTGCGTTGCGAGCTCTTCGGCGGCCGGGTCGACGAGGCGCCGCCCGGTACGCAGCCGCATGTGTTGAGCGGCGACCCAAAACGCGCCGCGGACGATCTCGTGGAGCTCGGCGGCCGGCTAGCCCGTGCGCTTCTCGGACTCGCGTAGTCGCTTCGCCATCGTCTGCAGCATCTTCCACGCGAGCGCAGCGTTGTTCTCGACGAGCGGCCGGAACTCCCACGAGGTGATCCCGTAGGCCTTGAGCGGAGTCCTCGCGGTGATCGTGGCCGTCCGCGCGCCGTCGTCGATCAGTGCGACCTCGCCGAAGTAGTCGCCGTGCTTCAGCGTGCGAACGTCCTCGCCCTGCACGCTCACAGTCGCCTCGCCCTCGTCGATGATGAAGAAGCCGATCCCGGTGGAGCCTTCGCTCGCGATCGTGTCTCCCGCGTCGAAGTCGCGTTGCTTCATCGTGCTCGCGAGACCCTGGATCTCCCTCTTGTCCAGGCCAGTGAAGAGCGGGACTTGCCGGATGAGTTCCTCTGAGGCCGCCATGGCTCGGATTCTATTCAGGGATCCGTGGTCGCCGCTAGGGCGTCGCCTGCGATGCCCCGCCCGAAATCACCGGTCGATCGCCGAAGTTCACGCCAACGGCCCTAGGGCTTGACGGCCTCCACGCGGCGCGCGAGCTCCTCGATCCGTCCCTGCGCTGCGTCGAGCTTGGACGAGCAGACGGCATAGAGCTGCTCCCCGCGCTCCCAGAGCGTGATCGCCTCGTCGAGGCTCGCCTCACCGCTCTCGAGCCGCTGGACGATCGACTCCAGCTCGCGCTGCGCGTCCTCGAAGCTGAGCTCGCTCAGCGCGTGTCCTCCACGGTTGCGCCGAAGCCGCCCGTTCCGAGCTCGACGTCGACCTGAGTGCCGGTCGCGACCTCGGAGCTCGAGCGGACGATCGTCCCGGCCGTGCGGACGATCGCATAGCCCCTGTCGAGCGTGGCCCGCGGGGAGAGTGCCCGGAGGCGGCCCGCCGAGTGCTCGACCGCCGCGCGTCGCCGCTCGAGCAGCAGGAGCGGTGCGCGGCGCAGGTGGTCCCGAGAGAGGTCGAGGCGTCGGCGCTCGCGTTCGAGCGCGCGGCGAGCGCCGGTGGCGAGCGCAGTCCGGGAGCGCTCGAGGCGGGCGGTGAGCTCTGCGAGGTCGGGGACGACGAGACGCGCGGCCGCCGTCGGCGTCGAGGCGCGGGCGTCGGCGACGAGGTCGGAGAGCGGCGTGTCCTGCTCGTGGCCGACCGCGGAGACGACCGGGACCGGACAGGCTGTGATCGCCCGCAGGAGCCGCTCGTCGCTGAACGGGAGCAGGTCCTCGAAGCTTCCGCCTCCGCGGGCCAGGACGACGACGTCGATCTCGGGCGCCTCCGAGATCGCTTGCAGCGCCTCGGCGATCGCGGGAGCGGCGCGCGGACCCTGGACGTACGTCTCCGCGACGAGCAGCCGGGCGGGCGGGAAGCGCGCGGTGATCGCGGCGATCACGTCCTTCTTCGCCGCGGCGTCGTTGCCGGTGACGAGCCCGATGCGACGCGGCAGACGCGGCAGGGGGCGCTTGCGGCTCGCGTCGAACAGCCCCTCCGCGGCGAGCTTCTGCTTCAGTCGCTCGAGCGCGGCGAGGTGGTCGCCGAGGCCGAAGCGCTCGATCGAGAGGGCGCGCAGCCGGAAGTCGCCGCGAGCCTCGAATAGCTCGGGGCGCCCATAGACGTGGACGCGCTCGCCGTTCGCGAGGTCGAGCCGCAGCGCGTCGAACTGGCCGCGGGGCATCGTTACCGCGAGGCAGGCGCCTTCTTCGGGATCCTTGAGCGTGAGGAAGACGCTCTGCCAGCGGTCCTGGCGGCGGAGCTCGGTGACCTCGCCTTCGACCCAGACCGTGGGCAGGCGCGCGAGCCACTCGGCGACGCCGCGGTTGAACGACGCCACGCTGTAGACGCGGCGGTCGCCGTACTCGATCGCCTCGACCTTCACGGCTCTGATGCTACGCCCTGAGTGGCGTGCGCTCGGCGCCGCCCAGGCCCGCTCTCGCAGGTCGACACGAAGTTGTCGCACTTCTGCCGCACCCGTGCGCGCGTTCGAGCGATACGCTCGAAGCGGGTGGCGGGTGGAACTCCTCATCCCCACCCGGGTGGGGGCGTGGGCTAGAGGAGGATCTCGGCGGCGATCTTCGGCTCGCAGCCTCGCCGGACGAGCTCGACCGCGGCGTGGAGATCCGCCTCACTGTGCGCCAGCCGCTCGGCGAGCGGGAGCGGATAGCCCGCCTCCATCAGCACGTGGAGCCGCCAGCCCTCGACCTTCGCGCGCTCGCTCTGTTCTTGTTCGGCGATCTGTGTCATCGGCGTTCCTGCCGCTGATTCGTCCTCCGCACCAGAATCCCTGCCCGCCGAGCGCGGGGCCTAACGCGGCAGCCCCTGCAGCGCGTCGAGACGCTGCTCGGCCCGCGAGACGGTCTGGTCGATCGTGCGCGTGAGCTCGGTGAGCCGCTCCTCGAGCGCCCGCTCCTCGTCCGCGAGCGCCGCCAGCCGCCCCCGGAAGTCCGCCTCGACCTCGCCGAGCCGTTTCGAGAGCGTCGCCACGAACTCGTCGCGCTGCCGTTCCAGGCCCGCGGAGACCTGCCCGAGCTTCTTCTCGAGCCGCAGGCCGCCGGACTCGCCCAGCTGCGTCATCCGGTCGGCGAGCAGCGATTCACCCTCACGGGCGAACCGCTGCACGGCACGCTCCAGCTCGCGCTGCAACCGGCGCGCCGCCTCCTCGCGCGCGGCTCTGATCGTCCCGTCGAACTCGTGCGTCGCCGCGTCTACGAAGTTCCCGGAGGCCCGATCGAGAACGCGCTCGAGCTGCTCGACCTGGCGCCGCTCGACCTCGCTGAACGAGCTCTGGATCCGCCTCGAGGCCTCGGTCTCCTCGCGCTCGATCCTGCGGACGAGGTCGCGCTCCCTCGCGGTCATCCGGTCGGAGACCTGGTGGAGCGCCCGGCGGCGCTCGGTCGCGTGGGTCTCGAGCTCGGCCTCCGCGATCGCGGCCGACTCGGCGACGGCCCGCGTGAGATCCTCACGAAGCCGAACGACGCCGACCCGTTGCTCCTCGTCGGCGGCCTGGAGCCGTTCTGCGTCGTTCCCGAGGCGGGCTTCCAGTGCCTCGATCAGCGACCGCTCGTGCTGGGCGACCTGCTCGAGCCGCTCGCCGAGGTTCCGCTGTGCGCGGTCGAGATCTTGGTGCCACGACGCGAGCCGCTGCTCGACCTGGCCCTGCACCTTCGTGAATGCCTGGGCGAGCCCGTGGCGCAGCCGCTCCTCGCTCTCCTCGAGCGCGGTGCGCCTCGTCTCGGCGAGGCGTCGCTCCTCCTCCGCGTACGCGGACAGCGAATCGGCCCTCGCACGCGCGAGCGTCCGTTCGATCTCTCCGGTTCGGCTTCGGGTTTCGCGCTCGACTGCCGCCTCGAGCTGCGTCTTCGCCCGCTCGAACTCGCGGTCCAGCGCTCGGCTGCGGGCCATGCCGCGGCGAAGGCCCAGCGCGCCGATGACTGCGAGCTCGCAGGCGATGAGCCCGGTTCCGACGATCGCCAGCGCAGTCGAGGGCTCGAAGGCGAAGGCGACCCATGCAGCGACAGCGCCGACGCCGATCGCCGCCGCAGCTGCGATCAGCCCCCTGCGGCCGGCGACCTCGAACGCCGCTCCGGCGAGCGCCGCGGCGGCAACGATGACGCCGACGGCGAAGACGATCTCGAACGCGGCCTCGACCGACATGCGTCCATCGTAAATCGCGTGCTTACGTAAGGCGAAGCAGGACCAGGCCGACGGCGAGTGAGATGACCGCGAACGTCATCGCGCGCAGAGCGGCCTCGGGCGCCCCGATCAGCGTGACGTCCGTCACGGGCTCACGGGCGCCGTCGGCGAGCTCGAGCGTGCCGCTCACCGAGGCCACGCGCCGCCTGACGGTGCGCACCTGGGTCGACAGGTGGCGCTGCGCGAGGCTCAGGAAGCCCGCGAACGAGGCCGCGAGCAGCGCGCCGAGGGAGATCCGCTCGGCCATCGCGACGTAGCCGACGAGCAGCGGGAACGACCCCCAGTCGAGCGCGAACCAGACGTCGGAATGGAACGCGCCCCCGAACAGCTCGAGGTTGTACGCGACGACGACGAACGCGCCCACGGCGACGAGCGGCGCGAGCCAAAGCGTGTAGGCGATCGAGCCGTAGATCCCGAGCACGACGGCGCCTGCGATCGAGACGACGCTGAGGACGACGAGCGTGCGGTCGGAGATCTGCGTCTCCAGAGGGTGACCCTTGAGCTCGTCGAGCGCGTGCGCTCCGATGCCGACCGCGAGGAAGAACGCCGCCAGCGCAACCAGGAGCCGTTCGACCTCGAAATGCGGCGCCAGGGCCGCTCCGATCGCGACGTAGGAGAGATGCCAGAGCGTGTACGGCGGATGGAGCAGCGTCAGGTAGTCGCGCCAGCCGCCCGGCTCCAGCGCGTAGAACGCCGGCCGGCTCGCGCTCACGAACGGCGCCCCCAGGTGACGTAGCCGCCGCCGAGGCTGAGCCGCCGCACCCGGACGTTCTCGATCCCGGCCGCTCGCCAGAGCTCGACCTGCTTCCGGATCGGCAGGCGCTCGTGGAGGTCGCGGATGTTCGGCCCGAGAAAGGAGCCGACCTCCCGCCAGCCGTGCGAGATGACCGCGCCGGAGACGGGCAGCCCGACGCGGACGTAGAGCTCCCACAGCGGGCGCCAGACACCGCGTGGCAGGCCGAACTCGAGCCCTGCCACGATCCCGCCCGGCTTCACGACTCGCGCCAGCTCGGCGAGCGTCGCGCCCGGATCTTCGACGTAGCGGATCAGGTACGTGAACGTGAGCCCGTCGAACGCGCCCTCCGGGAACGGGAGCTTCTCCGCGCCGCCTTCGACGAGGGTGATTCGATCGGACAGGCCGGCGGCCTCGACCCGGGCCTGCGCGCCCGCGAGCATCTCGGGGCTCTGGTCGAGCCCGACGACGCGGCAGCCGTGCTGCCGGACGAGCTCGATCGCCACCGCGGCCGTCCCGGTCGCAACGTCGAGGACCGAGCCCTCCGGCCCACACTCGACCCGCGAGACGAGGAACCGCCGCCAGCGCGGGTCCTGTCCGAGCGAGAGCAACCGGCTCCAGCGGTCGTAGCTCGGTCCGAGCGGCGCGAACAGGTCGCGTGCAGCCCGGTTCCGCTCGGAGAAGGAGGCCACGCGTCGAGTCTAAGCTGGCGACGTGGGGCTCAGGGAGGACCTCGAGCGCAGCGCCGCTTCGGCCGCGGCTCTCGCCGAAGACGACGAGCAGGTTGCAGGCGTCGTGCCCGCGCAGGCGGAGCCGGACGAGCGGACGTACCTCTGCGCATTCGTTCGTGACGAGGAGCGGATGTGGCTCGTGCTCGACGACGAGGGCGGGCAGGTCACGAGTCGGGAAATCGTCCGGCGCACGGCTTCGATCATCGCGCTCTGCGAGTTGGCCGAGGAGCGGGCCGGCGGAGGCGACCTCCAGGACCTCAGGGAGCAGCTCGTGGCGCTCCGGATGACCGAGCATCCGGAGGGGATCGAGGAGGCGGAAGAGGCCGCGCTCGAGCTCGAACGCGCGATCGGCGCGCCTCCACGCCTGGCCGAGCCCGCGTATCTCGACCGGGTCGGAGCGGCCGCGCGGCGCCTCGAGCAGGCGCTCGGCCCGAGCACCGGGTCGCCCTTTGCGGAGGCGATGAAGCAGGGCATGGCCTCGATCGACGAGTTCGTCCGCGACGTCGAGACGAACTACCGCGCGACGCTGGACTGAGCCGCCTCGCTATCGTGGGCTGCATGGAAGGCAGTTTCGGATTCCCACTCGGCGGCGATCCCGACGAGTTGATGCGGAACCTGCAGGAGTTCGCGGCGCGTCAGGCGGAGTCGGTCGCCGAGGCCCAGCGCGAGCAGTTCGCGACGCTGACCCTCAACACCGCGGTCGAGCTCACCGGCGCGGCTCTGAAGCGGATGAAGGTCGAGGGCAGCCCCGACGAGCAGTCGATCGCCCTGCGGGACGCCATGCGGGTGCTCTTCCCCGAGGCGGTCGCGCTCGTGAGCGCGGCTCGCCAGGGGTTCATGCGCGAGAGCTAGCCCAGGCTCGGGATCGGCGCGTCGACCGCCGGACAGGTGCACGGCTGGTCGCCCGAATGCAGCCGCGGAGTGCACGGGACGGCCATGTCCGTGAAGCAATGACACGACGGGTTCGCGCACGAGCCCGCCGGGCAGTTGCACTCCGAGCAGCGGAAACGGCACCCGACACGGCCGGTTGTGAGGCAGCAGAACCACTCGCCGGAGGTCTGACAACCGTCAGGGCAGCCCGCGCCCTGGACGCACGTCTTGCACAGATACTGGCCGCCGGTCACCTGATCGCAGACGCCCGCCGGCGAGCCGCACGGGTTGCAGGGCCCGCCCCCGCAGCCGACGCAGCCTGAGATCGCGCCCAGCGAAACCTTCGTCCCGGTGAGGAAGAGCCCTGCTCCGAGCGATCCGACTCCGAGAAACTTGAAGAGCTGCCGTCTGGACGACTTCCCGGCGAGCTTTCTAGCCGCTGCCGACGTCAGGTCCATCTAGGCGGCGAGGCTCGGGATCGGCGCTTCGGCTGGACACTTGCATGGCTGGTCGCCCGAGTGGAGGCGGGGGGTGCACGGGATCGCCGTGTTCGTGAAGCAGTGGCACGCCGGGTCGTTGCAGTTGTGGTTTGCTCCGCAGTTGCACTCCGAACACCGTTGCCGGCACGTATTGCCACTCGAAGTCAGGCAGCAGAACCACTCGCCGGAAGTGATGCACCCAGTCGGACATCCTCCGCCTTGTTGGCACGTCTTGCAGGAGAAGCCGATCTGCTCACAGACGGGGGCCGGCGACCAGCAGTCGTTGCATGGCCCGCCGCCGCAGCCGACGCAGCTCGTGACCGCGCCGAGCGAGACCCCGGTCCGCGTGAGGAAGAGGCCCGTTCCGAGCGAGCCCGCGCCGAGCCACTTGAAGAACTGCCGGCGAGAGGAGCGCCTCGCCAGCGACCGTGCGGTGATGTTCGTGAGATCCATCCGTTACGTGGTGACTCCGGCCGTGATCATCTTGTAGTCCTCGAGCGAGACCCTCTCCACCGAGAACTTGGGCAGCGCCTGATAGGCGCGCTCCTGGCCCCTCGCCCCCTGACGGAACGCCGCGAACTGGTCGTCGACGATCGCCTTGGCCTGGGCCGCGCTCGGTGCGAACACGGTCACGTTCTGCATGTACGACTCTCCGTGGTCGCCCTTCACCTGCCGGCTGAGCAGGTAGATCGATCCGTCCTTCATCCCCTCACCTCCCGTTCCGCTAGGAAATCACGATTAGGCCGGCAATTACAAGGGCCGTCACACCGACGAGCTTCTTCAACGTCAGCACCCGGTTCTGGATCGCGTCGCAGACCGCCGGAAAGTCGTCGTTCGCGGACGTGACGGCGGCGACGACTGCGAGCGCGCGCGCTGCTCCGTAGGCGGTCGTGATCGCGACTGCGCTCGCCATGTCCCCGACGAGGAACGCGGAGAGCGGGACGACGAGCAGCGACTGGTACGGGATGCGCGTCGTGACGCCGAGGCCGAGGTCGAAGCCCCAGGCGAAGATCCCCGGGTAGTGGCCCATCGAGCAGGGCCAGTCTCCGGGCGTCTGCCGGACCCAGGTGATCGGCCGTACGCGCAGCAGGCCGAGGTCGACGGACGCCGCGTAGACCAGCGCAGCGGGGACGACGACGACGAAGACCGTGTCGAGGGCGTCGCCGATCGCGCTTCGCAGGAGGACGCCCGCGAAGCCGAGCAGGACTCCGATCGTGAGGCCGCCGAGGACGCCGCCGAGAACGTGGAGGGCGAGCGCTGTCTTTTTCCTGCCCACCTGCACGAGGGGGCCGATCTGTCCGACCATGGACAGCCCTCAGGGACTGGCGGCGGTCGACAGCCCGACGACGAGGCTCAGGCTGACGAGCACGAAGACCGACGGGACGCCGACGGACGGATCCGCATCGCCGGCGAGCATCGCTGCGACGAGCCCGAAGGCGCCCGCGAGCGCGACGAGCCCGCCGACCCTGGCCGTTCTAGCCATGCGAGTGCTCCTCGGCGACGGCCGAGCCGTCCCCGTTCCCTTCCGCGTCGACCCAGCCGCGGCCCGCCTGGAGCGTTCCCTCCTGGTCGAGCAACGACTCGAGCTGGCGCCAGTCGTTCGCGACGCCGCGCATCACGACCCGTCCCTCGTGGTCGAGCAGGTAGGCGAACGGCGTGAGCGTGACCAGGTAGTCCTTCTCGATCTGCCCGTTCGTGTCGATCACCATCGGCGCCTCGAGGCGGTTCATGCGCCCGAACGACTGGCACGACTCGGTATCGCCGCGGCAGACGACGAGGAAGTCGAACTCGCCGCTCCGCGTCTTGCGCACCTCGTTCAGGCCCGGGATCAGCTCGCGGCACGAGAGACAGCCGGGCGAGGCGAAGACGAGCAGCCTCGGAACGGGGGGCAGCTCGTACAGCGAGACCGGCTCGCCGGACTCCGAGTCCGCGGCGACGAACTCGGGGGCCTGGGCTCCACGCTCGAGACCCGTGTCGGTGATCAGCGCGCCGGGATCGTCACCGAGGCGCAGCTGCATCAGGCCGAGCTGGCGGAGCGACCCCGCGAGCAGGAACGCGAGCACGAGGACGACGAGCCACAGTACAAGGTACGACGCGAGCCAGACCCCGCTCATGCGCATTCCTCGCCGGCGACGGCTCCCGGCCGGCGGAGCCGGCCTCCGCCGCCGCCTGCCGCCGCTGCGAACACGGTGCTCTCCGGGCCCGTATTGCGAATACTGTGCCCTCCGGCCCCGCGCCCGCAGCGGCGCCCGAGGAACGCGCATCCCTTATCCGTGGCTCGTCGTTTCAGCGCGTGCTCTCCTCTCGCGGGTAGAAGGGAACGTCGAGCGGCTGGTGCCGGAAGCTGACGCGCCGCGTCGGGGTCGGATGCATGGACGCCTTCTGCCGCAGGAACGACCAGGCGAGCGGGAACAGGCCGGAGAGGCGCGTGATCGCCACGAACGCGGCGGTCATCAGGAGCGCGGCCAGCAGCTCGTGCCGGCCGATCGACGCGGTGTCCTGGAGCGCGAACACGAGGACGGCGGCTGCAACCCCGGCGAGCGCGAGCGCGCGGACGAGCGCCACGGGCGAGATCTTCTCGACGTCGGAGGCGCCGAAGCAGTGGCACGGAGCCGTGTTCGACCTCGCGAGGCTCACGGCCAGCGCAGCGGCGAAGATGCTGAAGAGCACGATTGCGCCGAGCGCTGCGAGAGCAGGGACGAGACCGGTGACGAGCAGCACGCCGAGACCGATCTCGGCTGCGATCAGCGCACCGCCGACGATCGGCGCGAAACGGGGCGGCACGAGCCGGTACTGGCGCACTCCTTCGAAGAACTCACCGGGCGCCTGGACCTTCTCGACCCCCGCGAGGAGGCAGACAGCCCCCAGGCCCGTGCGGAACACGAAGTAAGTGACTGCAGCTGTCAGAGACTCTCCCCCTCGATCGGCTCTTGATCTTGCGTCCAGCGGGTCACTACGTCAAGGCCCTCCAATCGAGGTTCGCACCGCCCGGCCGGTGATTCGGTCAAGGCTCGTCGGATTATCCTCGCGCTGTGGCAAAGCTCGATCGAGCCATCGTCCGCGTGTTGCCGGCAATGCCGCGTTCCTTCGTCCGCCGGATCTCAGACCGCTACATCGCCGGGACGACGATCGCCGACGCCGTCCGGGTCGTGCGGGAGCTCAACGCGGACGGGAAGATGGCGACGGTCGACGTCCTCGGCGAGGAGGCGACTAGCCGACGCGAGACGCTCGACATCGTGCGCGCGTACCACGACGTGTTCGAGGCGATCGAGCGGGAGCGCCTCGACTCGAATGTCAGCATCAAGCTGACCGCGCTCGGCCTCGACCTCGCCTACGAGCTCTGCCGCGCGAACCTCTTCAAGGTCGTCCGTCATGCCGCGGAGAGCGGCAACTTCGTCCGGATCGACATGGAGGACTCGAGCACGACCTCGGACACGCTCGAGCTGTACCGGGAGCTGCGCGCCGAGGGCCTCGACAACGTCGGCATCGTCCTGCAGGCCTACCTTCGGCGGACGATCCGCGACATCCACGCACTTGCGCCGCTGCAGCCGAACGTCCGGCTCTGCAAAGGCATTTACGTCGAGCCGCCGCTGATCGCCTACCCCGACCACGACCAGGTGCAGCAGAACTTCGTTCACTGCCTCCATGAGCTGCTCCAGGTTGGCTCGTATGTGGCGATCGCGACCCACGACGAGTTCCTCATCGAGGAGGGGAAGCGGCTCGTCGCCGAGCGTGGGCTGGCCCGCGAAGAGTACGAGTTCCAGATGCTGCTCGGGGTGCGCGAAATCGCGGCGGGCAAGCTCGTACGGGACGGGCACCGCCTGCGGATCTACGTCCCGTACGGCGAGCACTGGTACCGCTACTCGCTGCGGCGCCTGCAGGAGAACCCGAAGATGGCGGGCTACGTCGCCTCCGACACGATGAATCGGCTGTTCGGCGCGGACGGCCGTTGAGCTACCGGCGCTTCTTCCTGATCCGGTTCACGCAGGCGTCAATCGTCGCTGCGCTGGATTCCGAGGTCCGCGACGAGTGGCGATTTGTTGCGCGACCGAGGAGGGCCACCTAGGTTTTCCACACTCTTGCCCGAGTCCCGCGACCCAAACGAGCGCTATCGACAGCGGCGGGCACAGGCGCGCAAGCATCGGTATTGGCTGCGACGGACCGCCGCACTCGTCGTGCTGATCGTCGTCGCGGCGCTCGTCGCCCTCGGGGCGACGGTCGTCGCCGGTCACGGGTCCAGTAGAGACGCAACCGAGGCGAAGACGGCGAAATCCCATGGGCAGGCGGTTCAGCGGACGCCGCTTCCGGCCGAGGTGCGGGGCGTCCACGTCACGATGTCGCTCGCGAACGAGCGGGGGAAGCTCGCCGAGTACCTCGCGATCCCCGCCCTGACCGCGCTCGAGCTCGACGTCAAGGACGAGACCGGCAAGGTCGGCTTCCTCATGCCCGCGGACACGCTCGCGCGACGGATCGGCGCGTCGCAGCCGTACTACAAGGCCACGGCCGTCGCCCGTCAGGCGCGCGCAGCCGGCGTCTACCTGATCGGCCGCGTCGTCGTCTTCGAGGACCCGACGCTGACCGCGGCCCGCCCGGACCTCGCGATCCAGCACAGCGACGGCTCGGTCTGGGTCAACAATGCGGGCCTCGGCTGGGCGAACCCATACGACGAGCGGGTCTGGAGGTACGTGGTCGGGATCGGCGAGGCGGCGGCGCGGGCGGGCTTCGACGAGATCCAGTTCGACTACGTGCGCTTCCCCAGCGACGGCCCGATCGAGAGCGCCGTCTTCCCGCACAGGACGTCCGAGCCGATGGGCTGGACGATCGCGCGCTTCGCCCACTACGCCGCGCGCCGGCTCCATCCGCTCGGCGTGCGCGTCTCCGTCGACGTCTTCGGCCTCTCGGCCACCCACGACCTCGGGATCGGCCAGGTGCCCAGGCGGCTGGCGAAGTACGTCGACGCCGTCTATCCGATGGTCTACCCGTCGCACTACAACGCGGGCGAGTTCAACCTGCCCGATCCGAGCGCGGCGCCGGGACAGACGGTCGCCTTCTCGCTCCGCGACTTCCAGAACGCCATGCTCGGGCGTAAGGCGCAGCTGATCCCCTGGCTCGAGGACTTCTCGCTCACGAGCGCGCACCCCGCGCCGGCGGACGTTCGTGCGCAGGTCGCCGCTGCACGCAGCTTCAAGACCCGGGGCTTCCTCCTGTGGAACCCTGAGGGCGTCTACACGGAGCAAGTCCTCAAGTAGGCTCCAGCCGCAAGCAACTGCCCGGGGAGGCACCTCAAGTGACGCAGACCTATGAAGAGCTCAGAAACCGGCTGGCGACGATCCACGACCTGCGGATGGCGCAGGCGATCCTGGGCTGGGACCAGCATACGAAGATGCCGCCGAGAGGCGCGGAGCTGCGCGCAGAGCAGCTGAGCACGCTCGATCGGTTCACGCACGAGCTCTTCATCGACGACGAGATCGGCCGCCTGCTCGACGAGCTGCGCGACTACGAGGAGAGCGCGGGATACGACTCCGACGAGGCGAGCCTGATCCGCATCGCGCGGCGCGACTACAGCAAGGCGAAGCGGGTGCCCGCCGAGCTGCGCGCCGAGATGACCCGGACCGGCGCGAACGCCCTCCCGGCCTGGATCGAGGCGCGCGAGAAGTCGGACTTCTCGATCTTCCTGCCCTTCCTGAAGAAGAACGTCGAGCTCACGCACCGCTACATCGACTGCTTCGACGGCATGGGCTTCGATTCCGCCTACGACGTCTTGCTCGACGACTTCGACGAGGGCCTGACCGCCGACGAGGTGCGCACGGTCTTCGACGAGCTGAAGCGGGAGCTGGTGCCGCTGATCGCGCAGATCGGAGAGAACGCCGACCGCGTGGACGACTCGTCGCTGCGCGGCGACTTCCCGATCGAGCAGCAGCGCGCGTTCTCGCTCAAGGTGCTCGAGCGAATGGGCTTCGACCACGAGAGCTGGCGGCTCGATCCGACGGTGCACCCCTTCGCGATGAGCGCGGGCACGAAGGACATCCGGCTGACGACGCGGTACGACGAGACCGACCTCGCGGTCAGCCTCTTCGCATCGGTCCACGAGTTCGGCCACGGGTTCTACGAGGCGGGTGTCGACCCGGCGTACGAGCGCACGCCGCTCGCGTCCGTGACGTCGATGAGCCTCCACGAGTCGCAGAGCCGCATGTGGGAGAACCTCGTCGGCCGCGGACTCCCGGCCTGGCGCTTCTTCTTCCCGCAGCTGCAGGCCGCCTTCCCCGCCCAGTTCGGGGATGTCGAGCTGGAGACGTACTACGGCGCGATCAACAAGGTCGAGCCGTCGCTGATTCGGGTCGAGGCGGACGAGGCGACGTACAACCTGCACATCATCCTGCGCTTCGAGCTCGAGCAGGAGATCCTCGCGGGCGACCTGTCGCTCGAGGACCTGCCCGAGGCGTGGAACGCGCGGATGGCGGACTACCTCGAGATCGACGTGCCCGACGACGCCCACGGCGTGCTGCAGGACGTCCACTGGTCGGGCGGCGCCTTCGGGTACTTCCCCACCTACTCGCTCGGCAACGTGATCTCCGTCCAGCTCTGGGACAAGGCTCGCAGCGAGCTGTCCGACCTCGATGCGCAGTTCGAGCAGGGCGAGTTCGGCGACCTGTCCGGCTGGCTCCGCGAGAACCTGCACCGGCACGGGCGGAAGTACACGTCGAAGGAGATGCTGGAGCGGATCACGGGCGGCGGGATGGACCCGGGGCCGTACATCCGGTACCTCAAGTCGAAGCTCGGCGAGATTTACGGCCTGCCGGTTCCGGCGGGCGTACCCGCCTGACCTTCACGGAGGAACCCCTGGTTCCCCCGTGTGCCCCCTCCTTGCGGACGGAGGCGTAGGAGCCGCGTTTCAGGAGCCGCCGGATGGGAGCGTTGCTGCGACCGTTCATGTCGTTGTGGGCCTCCCGCCGGGCAAAGCCCGGCTCCGGCGGCCATTCACGTGCTCTCCGAGAGCGTTCAGGACCATTGGTCGTGAGCGATGAGTTCTCGCCGCTAAGGTCGTCTTAGCGATCGACCCACCGACAAGGAGGCAACGTGCCAGGCATCTCTCAACTCGGCAGGGTGATCATCCCGGTGTCCGACCAGGACGCGGCGATCGCCTTCTACACGGACAAGCTCGGCTTCACGCTCAGCGCGGATCAGCCCTACGGTGAGGGCGACCGCTGGGTCGAGGTCACGCCGCCTGGCGGCGGGGCGGCGATCGCGCTCTCCCGCGGGATGGGCGAGTACCAGCCCGGCCGCGAGACCGGGATCGCGCTCAGCTCGCCGGACCCGAGGGCGGACTACACGGAGCTGAAGGCAAAGGGCGTCGAGGTCGACGATGAGCTGATGGGCGGCGACGGGACCGTGCCGCTGCTCTTCATGTTCCGCGACGGAGACGGCAACGGCCTGATGATCGTGGAGGAGACGCCGTAGCTTCGCTCGGCTTCACGGAGGAACCCCTGGTTCCCCCGTGTGCCCCCTCCTTGCGGGCGGGTACGCGGTTCGAGGGTCTCAGGAGCCGCCTTAGGTCATCGGGGTCCCGGCGGTTCTTGTCGTGGTGAGCCTCCCGCCGGGCAAAGCCCGGCTCCGGCGGATACTCGTCGTGCTCTCCGACGGCGCTTAAAGCTTCTTGCCGTAGCGGCGGCCCGTGTGGTCGTAGCCGAGCGCTTCGTAGAACGCGTGCGCGTCGGCCCGGCGGTGGGCGGTGTTCAGGACCATGACCTTCCCGCCGCGTCGGCGCGCTTCGTCCTCCAGGGCCTGCATCAGCAGCTCGCCGATCCCGTGGCGGCGGAAGCGGTGACCGACGACGAGCCCCGCGACCTCACAGCCGGGCTCGTCGCGCTCGACGAGGTTCTGCACGTGCAGCGCGCCGACGCCAGCGAGCTCCGAATCGACCTCGGCGACGAGCACGCACGTCGACGGGTCGGCCGCGATCCGCCCGATCCGCTCGGCGGCCTGGGCTGGTGAGGACGGGTAGCCGAGCTCGCCGAGGAGCGCGGCGACGGCCGCTGCGTCGCCCTGCGTGGCTTCGCGGATCGTCACGCGCCCGCTAGTCGCGCTTCTCGGCGAGGAGCGCGAAGTTCCACGGCACGCGCCGGTCGCGCTGGAGCCCCTTGAAGAGCGTCTGGAACTCGGCCAGTCTCGTCACGCGCAATCCGGCTCCGATCACGGCGTTGACGACCTCCTCGAGGCGCCAGCCGCGCTCGCGCTCGTCGGAGATCTCGAAGTAGTTGTCCCGCCAATGGCCGAGCGGGTCGACGCGCTCGGTCACGGGATGGCTGTCGTACAGGAGTAGCGTGCCGCCCTGTTTCAGCGCCGTCGTGATGCCGGCCAGCCACTGGTCGAGATCGCGGATCGAGCTGAGCACGTCTCCGCCGGTGAAGACGAGGTCGAAGCGGCTGCGGTGAAGCTCGAGCGGCAGCTCGTGGACGTCCGCGTGGTAGTAGGCGACGTCCGGCGCTCGCTCGCGGGCGATCTCGATCTCCTCGGCGGACACGTCGACCGCCGTCACGAGCGCGCCGAGCTCCACGAGCTGCGCCGTCGCCTCACCCGTGGCGCACTGCAGGTGGAGGACGTGCTTTCCCTCGACGTCGGGAATGAGCTCGAGGATCTGCGTCGGGATCCGCAGCTGGTCGGACGCGGTCCGTGTCCGGCTGCGGTGGATCTCGTCCCAGGCGCGGCGGTTCTGGTCGGTCGGCTCCACACCTCTCCTTGTAACAGAGTGTTACAAGGAAAGCGGCGTGAGGCCGTGTTCACGCCGGGAGCAGGAAGCCGCCGTCGACGACGAGGACGTGGCCGCGGATCATCTCCGCCTCGGGCGAGCACAGGAAGACGACGGCGTTCGCGATGTCCTTTGCCGTGACGAGCCGGCCCGCGGGCGTGCGCTGCTGGCCCCACTCGAGCATTTGCTCCTTGTACGGGAAGTACTCGAGCGCTTCGGTGTCGACGACCCCGCCGGAGACCGCGTTCACCCGTATCCCGCGCGGCGCGAGCTCGACCGCGAGGTATCGGACGAGGGACTCGAGGGCGGCCTTGGACGTCCCGACGAGGACGTAGTCCTGAAGCACGCGCGTCGAGCCGAGGCTCGAGATGCCGACGATCGAGCTGCCTTCGGGCATCCGAGGCGCCGCGGCACGGGCGAGCGAGAGCAGTGCGCGTGCGTTCGCGGCGAGCGTCCAGTCCCAGTGCTTGTCCTCGGTCTCGAGCGCGGGGCGGATGACCCCGGTCGCCGCGTTGTGCACGAGGGCCTGGAGCGGGCCGAGCTCCGCGACCTCGCGCGCTACGCGCTCCGACGAGACGTTGCCGCGCACGAGCACGGGCTCGGCTCCCTTCGCGCGCAGCTCCTCGGCGGTCGCCTCGGCCGCCCGGTCGTTGCGTAGGTAGCCGATCGCAACGCGCGCAGCGCCGAGCTCGGCGAATCGCAGCGCGATCGCCTTCCCGATCCCCCGCGACCCGCCCGTCACGAAGACGGTCGCGCCCTGCATGGTCACCGTTTCAGCGGCTTGTCGGCCGGAGCTGCGCTCGGGATCTGCTCCCAGCCGAGCCGGGTCTCCGACTCGCGCGGCCCGTCCTCGGCCTTGGACGACGCGTGGCCGAGCCGGTCGAGCAGCTCTGCCTTCTCCTCCGCGTAGCGCCGCACCGCGTGATTCTCGGGCAGGTCCTCGACCAGTTCCAGGACCCGCGCGCGGAGCTGGTACGCGAAGTGCGGCGTCGCCGGACCGACGATCGCGTCGACATCGTCTCTGGTCGGAACGGCCACGGGCGGAAGCGTAGTGGACTAGGTTGCGTCGGTGCGCCGGGCGTCAGCAGCCGACCTGATGCTGCTGTTGACCGTCACCATCTGGGCGCTCAACTTCACGGTCTCGAAGTACATCCTCGATGCCGGCCTGCGCCCGCTGCCGTACTCGTCGCTCCGCTACACGGCCGCGGCACTCGTGTTCGTGGCGCTCACGTTCCCGCGCGAGCGCTCGCTCCGGATCGCTCGCGCAGACCTTCCGATCGTCGCGCTCGCGGTTGTCCTGCTGCTCGTGAACCAGCTCAGCTTCGTGTTCGCGCTCGACCTGACGACCGCGACGACGGCGGCGCTCCTCTTCGGGACGCTGCCGATCTTCACGGCGCTGATCTCGCGCCTCGTCGGGATCGAGCGGCTCGGGCAGCGCTTCTGGATCGCGGCCGCGCTCTCGTTCGCGGGCGTCATCCTCGTCACGGCAGGCTCCGGGAAGAGCGTCTCGGCGAACCTCGGCGGCGACTTGCTCGCGGTGCTCGGGGCCGCGACCTGGGGCGGCTACTCGGTCGCCGTCGCGCCGCTCATGCGCCGCTACTCGCCGTTCCGGTTGAGCGCGGTCTTCCTCTGCGTCGTCTCCGTTCCGCTCCTGCTGCTCGCCTCGCCGCAGCTCGGAGACCAGAGCTTCGACGTCGGCGCGCTCGCCTGGGTCGGTTTCGCCTTCGCCGTGCTCGGCCCGCTCGTGCTGACGAACCTGCTCTGGTTCACGGCGATCGACCGGGTCGGGCCGGCGCGCGCCTCGGTCTTCGCCAATCTGCAGCCGTTTTTCGCGGCGATCATTGCGCTGCTCCTCCTCGACGAGCGATTGACCGCCGTGCAGGTCGCGGGCGGCCTCGCGATCGCCGCCGGGATCGTGCTCTCGCGCGAGCGCCAGCCGCCGCTTGGACCCGCGGAGTGAGCATCGCCGCATCATGATGCTATGATGCGAGCTATGCCGAAGGTACGCACCACGCTGACCGTCGACGAGAACGTCCTCCGCGCGGTCAAGGTCCGCGCAGCGCGCACGGGCAGGGGCGACAGCGAGGTGATCGAGGATGCGCTGCGCCGTGAGCTCGGCTTCGACCTCCTCGAGCGGATCTGGGCGCGTAACGACATGCCCGAGGACGAAGCGATCGCCCTGGCGGTTGAAGCGCAACACGAAATGCGAAACACCGCGCGCGACTGAGTGCGCGCAGTCCTTGACGCGCACGTTCTCGTTTCGGCGCTCCTGTCCCCAAGTGGAACTCCCGGACAAGTCCTTACTCGCTGGATCGACGGCGAATATGAGTTGGTCGCGTCGCTTCATCTCCTGAGTGAGCTCGGCCGGACACTTGACTCGACGAAGTTCATTGGCCGCATCGACTCAGACGAGTCGGGCGCCTTCGTCGCCCTGATCAAGGAGCAAGCCACGATTGCCGTGGATCCCGAAGTCGCGCCGCAACGTTCGCCAGACCCCGCTGACGATTACCTAGTGGCCCTCGCGGAAAGCCAACAAGCAGTGCTCGTCTCGGGCGATCAGCACCTTCTAGGCCTCGCCGATATGTTCCCGGTCTTCACGCCAGCGGAGTTCCTCCGCACGCTCGAGAGGGACGGCTAGGCTGGGTGTTCGTGGCTTCGTTACGTGTTCGCCTCGCCCGGAAGCCGCCCGGATATCGCTTCACGATCGGACGTGTCCTGGCGATTTACGGCGCGATCATGGTCGCGCTGCTCCTCGCTGCGCTCGACCAGACGATCGTCGCGACCGCACTGCCGCACATCGTCGCCGACATCGGAGGCCTAGAGAGCTACTCGTGGGTGATCACCGCCTACGTGCTCGCGATGGCGGTCACCGTCCCGCTGTACGGGAAGCTCGGCGACATCCACGGACGCCGGCTGCTGTACATCGTCGCGATCTCGATCTTCCTCCTCGGCTCCGTGCTCTGCGGGCTCTCGCAGAGCATGGGCCAGCTCGTCGCCGCCCGCGCCGTGCAGGGGACGGGGGCCGGGGGCTTGTTCGCCCTCGCGATCGCGACCGTGGGCGTCATCGTCCCGCCGCGCGATCGCGGTCGCTACCAGGGCCTGATCGGCGCGACGTTCGCCGCCGGCTCGATCATCGGCCCCGCGCTCGGCGGCCTGATCGTCGACCACACGACCTGGCGCTGGGTGTTCTACGTCAACCTGCCCGTCGGTGCGGCCGCCCTGACCGTGATCGCGATCGCGATCCCGAAGCGGACGGAGCGTCGCGAGCACTCGCTCGACCTGCTCGGGGCGACGCTGCTCGCGATCGGGACGAGCTCGTTCCTGCTCGGGCTCGTCTGGGGCGGCGAGACGCATCCGTGGGGCTCGACACAGGTGCTCGGAGCGTTCGCGATCGCGCTCGTCTCGGTGACGGCATTCGTGTTCGTCGAGCGGAGGGCGAAGGAGCCGATCCTGCCGTTCGAGTTCCTGCGCAACCCGATCGTCGCCGCGGGCGTGGCCTCGGTCGGCCTGTCGGCGATGGCGATGGTCGGAACGATCGCGTTCGTCCCGCTGTTCGTCCAGGGAGTGATCGGCACCTCGGCCACCTCGTCGGGCGTCGTCCTCACGCCGTTCATGCTCGGGGCCGTCGTCGCCAGCGCGATTTCCGGCCAGTGGATCTCCCGGAGCGGTCACTACAGGCCGAACGCGCTCGTGGGGCCGGTCGTGCTCGCGACCGGGCTCTTCCTGCTCTCTCGGATGGACACGTCGACGACGAACGCGCAGGCGGCCGCGTACATGGTCGTCGCGGGCGTCGGGCTCGGGATGATGATGCAGGTCTTCGTGGTCGCGGTCCAGAACCAGGTCCCGATGCGCGCCATGGGGTCGGCGACGGCATTGACGCAGTCCGCGCGCGCGATCGGAGCGACGCTCGGCGTCACCGCGATGGGCGTGATCGTCAACCACGGACTGCCCGCCGGATCGCACCTCGACCGCGGGTCCGTGCACCGGCTGCCGCCGAACCTGCGGGAGTCGCTCGCGAACGCGCTGCAGCCTGCGTTCCTCGCGGCGTCGCTGCTCTGCCTCGTCACGCTCGTGATCGTGGCCCTGTGGCTGAAGCAGGTCCCGCTCCGCGAGGAGGTCGACACGCCCACACCGGAGCCGGCCGCGCCGAGCGTTGCGCCCCAAAGAGCGCGTTAAGATCAGTCAGCGATGAGCGCGACCGACTTCATGCCCATCAAGGGGTGGGACCACCTCGAGCTCTACGTGGGCAACGCGAAGCAGGCCGCGTACTTCTACGAGCGCGCGTTGGGCTTCACGCACACCGCCTACGCGGGGCCCGAGACAGGCATGCGCGACCGCGCTTCGTACGTCCTCGACCAGAACGACATCCGGCTCGTGCTCACGAGCGGCCTTCGCCCGGACAGCGAGATCACCCGCTTCGCGTGCTCACACGGCGACGGCGTGAAGGACGTCGCGCTCGCGGTGCCGAGCGCGACCGAGGCGTACCGGCAGGCGGTCCAGCGCGGTGCCAGGAGCGTCGTCGAGCCGCACTGGGTGGAGGACGACTTCGGCCGCGTCGAGCTCGCAGCGATCGCGACGTACGGCGAGAACATCCACACGTTCGTCAACCGCGACGACTACGCAGGCCCGTATCTCCCGGGCTACACGTCGACGACCGAGAACGGCGCGCCCGCGACCGGCATCGGTCTGCAGAACATCGACCACGTCGTCGGAAACGTCGAGCTCGGCCGGATGGAGCACTGGGTCGAGTTCTACGAGCGGGCGTTCGGGATGACCGAGCTGATCCACTTCTCCGACGAGGCGATCTCGACCGAGTACTCGGCGCTGATGTCGAAGGTGATGATGGACGGCGAGGGCAAGATCAAGTTCCCGATCAACGAGCCGGCCGAGGGCAAGCGGAAGAGCCAGATCGAGGAGTACCTCGATTTCTACGGCGGGCCGGGAGTGCAGCACGTGGCGCTGGCCACGGACGACATCGTGGGCTCGGTGCAGGAGCTCGAAGAGCGCGGGCTGCGGTTCCTCAAGACCCCGACCGCGTACTACGAGGACCTGGAGGACCGCGTCGGCGAGATCGACGTGGAGTACGACGACCTTCGTCGCCTGGGCATCCTCGCCGACCGCGACGAGGAGGGGTACCTGCTGCAGATCTTCACGAAGACCGCGCAGGATCGGCCGACGCTCTTCTTCGAGATCATCGAGCGCCACGGCTCGCGCGGGTTTGGAGAAGGCAATTTCAAGGCATTGTTCGAGGCGATCGAACGCGAGCAGGCCCTGCGGGGCAATCTCTGAGCCGGAGAGGAGACACGAGTGGGCATAGGGGCAGTCCTCGTCATTGTCGGAATCGTCTTGATCATCTTCGGCCACTTCTGGTGGGGAGTCATCCTGGCCGTTCTCGGCCTCCTGTTCGGTGGCTTCCGAAGAGGCCGTTGGTACTGACGCCGTCCTGACTCCGTAGCCTTCGCGGGATGAGCCCGCAGCGGCGTACGGCGCTTATCTCGGTCGTCGCCGCCTGCGTGCTCATCTCGCTGAAGCTCGCCACCGGGCTCGCGAGCGGGAGCCTCGGCCTCGTCTCGGAGGCAGTCCACTCCGGGACCGACCTCGTCGCGGCGCTCCTGACGCTGTTCGCGGTCGGTGTCTCCGGGCGCCCGGCTGACAGCGGTCACCCCTACGGGCACGGCAAGGCGGAGCACCTCGCGGCGCTCGCGGAGGCGGGGATCCTCGTCCTCGCGAGCCTGTACATCTCGTACCGGTCGCTCGCGGTCCTCGTCGGCGCGGCCGAGCCCAACGTGAACCCCGTCTGGTACGTGTTCGTCGTCGTCCTGATCGTGATCGCCGTGGACGCGAGTCGGGCGACGGTCTCGTTTCGTGTCTCGCGCCGCTACCGCAGCCCCGCGCTCGCCTCGAACGCGCTCCACTTCGCCAGCGACCTCGTTGGCTCGACTGCCGTTCTGCTCGGGCTCCTGCTCGCCCGCGCCGGCTGGCTGGAGGGAGACGCGGTCGCGGCGCTCTTCGTCGCGGCGCTGGTCCTGATCGCGGCCTACAGGCTCATGCGCGGCAATGTCGACGTCCTCATGGATCGTGTGCCGGCCGACGCCGAGCGGGCCGCGCTCGCCGCGATCGAGCAGTTGGAGCCGGGCGTGCAGCTCCGGCGCCTGCGCATGCGCCAGGCCGCGGGGCGCCACTTCGCGGACGTCGTGATCGGCGTCTCGCCGGATGCGGGCGTCGGTCAGGGTCATGCCGCCGCAGATGCCGTCGAGGCCGCCGTGCAGAGCGCCTTGCCCGAGAGCGACGTCGTCGTCCACGTCGAGCCTGCGCCGGAAGACGCCGCCCTCCGCGAGCGGATCCTCGCCGCCGCGCTCACCGTCCCGCGCGTCCGCGAGATGCACAACATCCGCGTCGTCTCGGTCGACGACGGCCTCCAGGTGGCCCTCCATCTCAAGCTGCCGCAGGACCTGACCCTCGAGACGGCTCACGAGGTGGCCTCGCAGGTCGAGCGAGCGATCTCCGATTCCGTTCCCGAGGTCGTCTCCGTGCAGACGCACCTCGAGCCGCTACGCGAGCCGGCCGCCGGACGTGCCCCCGCGGGAGCGAATGTCGAGGCGGATGCGGAGCGCATCAGGAGGATCGTCGCGAGCCGAACCGGGGCTGCTCCCCGCGAGGTCCGCTTCCTGCAGACCGAGGACGGGCTGGTCGTGTTCCTCACGCTCGGCCTCGATCCGGAGGTCACGCTCGCCGACGCGCACGCACTGGCGAGTGAGGTCGAGGAAGACGTACGTCGCGCACTCCCCGAGCTCGCCGACGTTAGCGTGCACACCGAACCATGAAGTTGTGCATGTTCAGCCCGAAGGGCGCCAACCTCAAGAGAGGCTGGCCCGGGCGCGTCGACGGCGACCGCGTCGTCCAGCTCGCCGCGCAGACGCTCCAGTCGTTCTTCGCCGGGGGCGGCCAGGCGCGCGAGCACGCCGAGTACGCGCTCGCCGACGTCGATCTGCGCCCGCCGGTGCTCCACCCACCGGCAGTCCGCGACTTCTACGCCTTCGAGCAGCACGTCAAGACAGCGCGCGGCCTGCGGGGGCTGGAGATGGTGCCGGAGTGGTACGAGATCCCGGCCTTCTACTTCACGAACCCGGCCGCGATCTACGGCCCCGAGGCGGAGATCCCGTACCCCGAGGGGACGAACGAGCTCGACTACGAGCTCGAGGCGGCGGTCGTGATCGGCAAAGACGGCCGGATCGGGGGGTTCACGATCATGAACGACTGGTCCGCGCGCGACCTCCAGCGCCCCGAGATGAAGATCGGCCTCGGCCCGTCGAAGGGCAAAGACTTCGCGACGAGCCTCGGCCCGTACGTCGTCACGCCCGACGAGCTCGGCGACTTGCGGCTCGAGATGCTCGCGCGCGTCAACGGCGAGGAGCGCTCGCGCGGGAACATGGGCGACATGCACCACTCGTGGGACGCGATCGTCGCGCATGCGGCGCGCAACACTCGGCTCCGGGCGGGGGACGTCCTCGGCTCCGGAACGGTCGGGACGGGCTGCATCCTCGAGCACGGCGACGGGCGCTGGCTCCAGCCCGATGACGTTGTCGAGCTCGAGATCGAGGGGATCGGCGTGCTGCGGAACCGGATCGGCCCGAAGGGGCCCTAGGCTTCTTTATCCTTCTCCGTAATGCCGACCTACCAGAGCCGAGGCGAGGTCCCGCGGAAGCGCCACATCCAGTTCCGGGACAACGGAACTCTCCTCACTGAGGAGGTGATGGGCCTCGAGGGCTTCACGGGCAACGAGTCGATCCTGTACCACCTGATCTCGCCCTGCCGCGTGAAGGAGCTCGGCGAGTTCCAGCCGATCGAGCGCGAGGAGTGGGTGCCCGACGCGCATGCGCACCGTCACTTCAAGACCTTCGGCACCGAGCCCGAGGGCGACGAGGTCTCCGGGCGAAAGCTCCTGATGTGGAACAACGACGTCGAGATCTCGCTCGTCCGCCCGAGCGAGTCGATGGCCTACTTCTTCCGCAACGGCGAGGGCGACGAGGTGTACTTCGTCCACGAGGGCAGCGGGACGCTGCACACGACCTTCGGCGACGTGCCGTACCGCGAAGGCGACTACGTCGTCATCCCGCGCGGGACGACGTACCGGTTCGAGCCGTCAGGCCCGCAGCGCTACCTGCTCTTCGAGACGCCCGGACTGATCGAGATCCCGAAGCGCTACCGGAACGAGTACGGCCAGCTGATGGAGCACGCGCCGTTCTACCACCGCGACATCCACCCGCCCACGGAGCTGAAGACGTACCGCGAGCGGGGCGAGTTCAACCTCAAGATCCGCGTGCGCGACGGGTACCAGGACTACGTCATCGACTACCACCCGTTCGACGTCGTGGGCTGGGACGGCTACCTCTACCCGTGGACGTTCAACATCAACGACTTCGAGCCGATCACGGGGCGGATCCACATGCCGCCTCCGTCGCACCAGACCTTTGCCGGCCCGAACTTCGTGATCTGCTCGTTCTGCCCGCGCAAGCTCGACTTCGACCCGCTGGCGATCCCGATCCCGTACCACCATTCGAACCTGCAGAGCGAGGAGATGATCTATTACGTCGACGGCCAGTTCTCGTCGCGGAAGGGGATCGAGATCGGCTCCGTGACGCTGCACCCGTCGGGCATCCCGCACGGGCCCCAGCCGGGGCTCGCGGAGAAGTCGATCGGGGCGACGGAGACGCACGAGCTGGCGGTGATGTGCGACACGTTCCACCCGCTCAAGCTCTCGAAGCTCGCCCAGGAGCTCGACGACGGCAAGTACGCGTACTCGTGGTACGAGGAGCCGGGCGCGACGCACACGTACGACCAGGACCCGGCAGGGGCTACGTCTCACCTCTAGCGGCTCGGCGGTAAGCGCCCTTCACCGCGGGTGCGACCCACTTCCGAAGCGTGCGCAGCGCGGGGTTGTGCTGTGTGGCCCGAGAGAGTGCGCAATACACACGTGGCGGAATGTGGGGCAGAAGTGGAGAGCGTCGCTCCATCAGCAAGGCGAAGACCTGGGGCGGCTCCAGATCCATGTAGCGCGAGACGTTCTCGAACCACTGTGCGCTGAACCGAGCCTCGCTTTGCGCGTGTAGCAGAGCACTCTGCCGCTCCTGTTCGTACCGGTCGAGGGCGCCTGCGACGCTCGGCTCGTCCTTCAGGCAGCCTGCGAGCGAGATCGCATCCAGGAGCGCCAGCCTCGTGCCCGACCCGATCGTGAAGTGCGTCGTGTGGGCGGCGTCACCCATCAGGACGATGTTGTCCGCGTGCCATTTCGCGTTTGTGACCGTCGTGAAGTTGAGCCACTGCGCGCGCGCCTTGCTCTGCAAGGCATGGCCCTGGAGGTGCCGCTCGAAGAGCTGCTCCAGACGCCGAATGGTGTCGGCCTCGCCGAGCCGGTCGAAGCCGAGCCCGGTCCAGGTATCCGGCGAACACTCGGCGATGAACGTGCTCGTGTCCCCGTCGAACCCATAGGCGTGACACCAGATCCAGCCCGCATCCGTGTGCACGAACGCGAATGTGAAGGCGTCGAAGACCCGACTCGTCCCGAGCCAGATGTACTTGTTCCAACCGATGGCCACGTCGGTCTGGAACCGCTCCCGGCGGACTTGCCGAATCGGGCTGTTGACGCCGTCAGAGGCCACGACCAGGTCGGCGCGCAGATCGCCTACGCTCTCGACCTCGCTCTCGAACTCGACTCGGACGCCGACGTCTCTCGCACGCTCGACGAGGATATCGAGCAGCCGCTGGCGGCCGATGCCGTAGCCGTGCCCACCTATGTGCACCGGCTCTTGCTCCTCGACAGCCAGTAGCTGGCCGTTCCACCGGAACGAGCTCTCGCGGATTTCGCTCGCGGTGGCCGGGTCGCTGGCCTCGAACTGCTCGACGAGGTCGTCCCAGAACACCACGCCCCATCCATATGTGACTCCCGGAGGGTTCCGCTCGAAGACCGTCAGGTCGTGTTCCGGGTCGCGCGCCTTCATCAGGATCGCGAGGTACAGGCCGGCCGGTCCGCCGCCGACGCAGGCGATCCTCATGACACAACTGCCGCAGTGGCTTTCGGGGCAGCCACCTGACACCTCGGAGTAGTTGGTTCAGGAAACATGATGACATGGCGAACCTGAGTTCCGAAGGCGGCGGCCCAAAGAGCCGGTCGGTCGTCCTCGACTACGACGGCACGATCACCGAGGCTGACGTCCTCGATCGTGCGGCGAACGAGTTCGGGGACCCTGCCGTCTACCAGGAGGTCGAGGACGGCCTCCACGCCGGCCGCATGCCGCTGCGCGAGGTGATCACGCGCGAGTTCGCGCCGGTAACCGCGCCGATCGACGTCGTCGCCGCCTGGGTGCTGGAGAACACGAGCGTCCGGCCGGGGTTCGCCGACTTCGTCCACGGAGCGCAGACCGCCGGCTGGAGGGTGGACATCGTCTCGAGCGGCTTCCACGAGCTGATCGAGCCGGTGCTCGAACGGGAGCGGGTGCAGGTCGAGCTACACGCGAATCGGCTGGATGCCAGGCCGGACGGCTGGATCGTCGAGTGGCGGTATCCCGACCACTGCGAGGTCTGCGGCGAGTCGTGCAAGCGCTCCCTGCTTCCGCCCGGCGAGGTCGTCTACGTCGGCGACGGCTACTCCGACCGCTGCGCCGCGCTCGCCTCCGACCGGGTCTTCGCCACCGCCGGCCTCGCGCGGTACCTCTCGGAGCAGGCCAAGCCGTTCGAACCGTTCACCGACTTCCACGCGCTGTCCGAGGCGCTCGCCGTCTGAGCGTGGCGCGGCTCGCGCTTCCGGAGCCGTACGCGTTCGAGCTGTCGACGGCGCGCTACCGGGCGTTCGGGCCGGATCTCGCGAATCTCTGGCACGAGGGCGGGCTGCACCGGGTCGTCGAAGGCCGGGAGGTGCGGATCACCGAAGCGCCGCGCGGCGTCGACGTCCGGCCGCTCGACGCCGGGATCGAGCCCGGCGTGCGCAGGCTTCTCGGCGCCGAGTTCGACCTCGACGCGTTCTACGCCTTCGCCGCCACCGAGCCGGTGCTCGCCGGCCTCAGCGACGAGCTCCGCGGGCTGCGTCCGCCGATCGCGGTCGAGCCATTCGAGAGCCTGGTCACGTCGATCACCGCCCAGCAGGTCTCGCTCCACGCTGCGTTCGCGATCCGCAACCGGCTGATCGAGCGATTCGGCGTCCGCGCCGAGCACGCGTACGCCTTCCCGACGCGCGCACGGCTGGCCGCGGCCGAGCCGGACGAGCTCTTCGCGCTGGGCTTCTCGCAGCGCAAGGCCGAGTACGCGACCGGCCTGGCGCGCAGCGACCTCGACCTGGACGCGCTCGCGCTCCTGCCCGACGACGAGGTCAAGGCCGCGCTGACCGCGCTGCCCGGGATCGGCGAGTGGACGGCCGACTGGTTCCTCGCCCGCCACCTGGCCCGGCCGCGTGCGTGGCCCGCGGGAGACCTCGGCGTGCGCAAGGCCGCGTCGCGCTTCTACGCCGGCGGGCGCAGCCTGACCACGGACGAGGTGCGCGCGCTCGGCGAGCGCTTCGACCCCTTCCAGAACCTCACGGCGCACTACCTCCTCGCCGGACTGCTCCGCGCCACCTAGGATCGAATACGTGCTGACGCTCTACGACGCCGACCGCTGCCCGTACTGCGCCCGAGTGCGAATCGTCCTCGCCGAGAAGGGGCTCGAGCACGAGACCGTCGTCGTCGACCTCGACGACCGTCCCGCCTGGATCTACGACAAGAACCCGCTCGGCAAGGTGCCGGTGCTCGAGGAGGACGCATTCGTCCTGCCCGAGTCGGTCGTGATCAACGAGTACCTCGAGGAACGCTATCCGGAGCCGCCTCTCTGGCCCGCCGACCCGGCGGAACGCGCAGCCGGCCGGCTGATCGTCGAGCGCTTCGACGGGCTCAGCCGTCCGTACTACGCGCTGCGCCGGGGCGACGACGACGCGCGGGAACGGCTCGGAGACGAACTGGCGAAGCTCGACGCCACACTCGCTGGCCGACCGTACCTCACCGGGCGCGAGTTTGGGCTCGCCGATGCCGCGTACCTGCCGTGGATCCTCCGCGCCGAGACGATGCTCGGGGTCGATCTCGATCGATGCCCCGCCCTTGCAGAGTGGGTGGCCCGAACGGGCGAGCGGCCCTCCGTCGCAGCCGAGACGGCGCTCCTGGCCGCGCTGTGAACGTCCGGGAGGCCACCGAGTCCGATCGGCCGCTGCTCGAGGAGTTCGTCAACGCGTATCTGGACGAGCACTGGGCTCGTCCCTATCCGCCTCCGCCTGCCGGCCCGTACCTCGAGGAAGGCCGGATCGTGGTCGTCGAGGCCGACGGCGAGGTCGTCGGCATGGCCAAGGGAGAGCTGCGGGACGGGCTCGGCCACGTCAGCTTCGTCTACCTGAAGCACGAGGCGCGCGGACGGGGCGGGGGCAACGACCTCGTCCGTGACCTCGTCGCACACTTTCGCGGGCAGGGCCTCGAGCACGTATCGCTGAACGTCGAGCTCCCGAACGACGAGGCGCTCGCATACTGGCGCCGGCTCGGCTTCACGGACTATCGCCGCTCGCTCCTCACCGACCTCGAGTCGCTCGAGCGGCGGCTCACCGGCGGCGAGGTCGCCTCCACGGGCTCAGTCCACCTGCAGACCGACGATCTCGGCGCGGTCGAGAAGGCCGTCGCCCGCTGGGTCCCGCGCGTCGTCCGCTCGGAGTCGACTGTCGTCGGGCCCCCGCGGAACGGCTGGATCGGCGTCTACGACGATGCTGCGGCCGCCGAGCCCGAGCACCTCCGGCGCCTGGCGTCCGAGCTCTCGTACGTGTCGGGCGGCGTCGTGGTCGCCCTCGGCGCGGAGCAGGGCGAGGTCGTCCGGCTCGTCGCGTACGACCGGGGCCGGGTCGCGGACGAGTACCTGTCCGTGCCCGAGTACTACGGGCCGCTGCCGCCCGGAGACGCGATCGCCATGCGCGCGAACCCGACGCTGCTCGGACGCTTGACGGGTGCGAAGCCGGCCGAGATTCGTGCCGCTGCGCGCACAGCCGACTCTGCAGGCGAGCTGCCGCCCGCCGCGGAGCTTCTCGCCGAGATCGCGCAGACGCTCGGCATCGAAGGCGTGAACCTGTCCGCTGAGGAGGCGTCGGCGATCGACGGCGCGGTCACGGTCGAGCACTTGTGAAGGTCGTCCTCCTCCACGCGTTCCCGCTTGACGAGCGGATGTGGGAACCGCAGCTCGAAGCGTTCGGCGACGAGGACCTCTACGTCCCGAACTTCTACGACCTCGGGGGCAACTCGGTCGACGGCTGGGCCGAGCACGTCCTCGAACGGGTCGACGGCGACCTCGTCGCAGTCGGCGCCTCGCTGGGCGGCTACGTCGCGCTCGCGATGGCCCGGGCCGCGCCCGACCGCGTCAAGAGGCTCCTGCTCGCCGGCGCGCGTGCGGCGGCCGATCCGCCCGATCGACGCGCGGCCCGCGAGGAGATGATCCGCGTCGTCCAGGCCGAGGGGATCACTGGCTGGAACCGCGAGTTCGCGCCGCGCGGGCCCGAGGACCGCACGATGGACGAGCTGGTGCGCGGCATCCAGGCGCTCCGCGACCGGCGTGACGCGACCGAGGTCGTGGCCGGCTTCGCGGGGCCGCTGACGGTCGCCGTCGGAGACCAGGACGCGATCCTCCCGGTGGACGAGGCCCGCGGGATCGCCGGGTCAGCGCCCGACGGACGATTCGAGGTCGTCGAGGGCGCCGGTCACGTCGTCAACGTCGACGCGCCGGAGCGCTTCAACCAGATCCTGCGCGAGCTTCTGAGCCGGGCCGGCTGACGGCGACCTTGCCCAGCTCGAGCGCATCGCGGAGCATCTCCGCGTTCGCCGGCGCCTGTGCGGTCTCGCGGCCGCCGACGCGGCTCCGGTTGTTGTTGTTGAAGACCACGTACGCCTGCTCGGCCTGCTGCGACAGCTCGTTCAGCTGCGGCACCCACTCGCCGAGCTCCTCGTCGGAGTAGAGGTAGTCGAAGCGCTGGGCCGCGCTCCCGCCGCGCACGTTCCACGTCTCTGCGTTCCGGCCGTGCATGCGCACGTAAAGGATCGGCGACGTCAGCGCTAGCACCGTCAGCGGGACGTTCTTACCCTCGCTCCGGGGCGCATCGACGACGACGTGCGACATCTTGTGCTCCTCGAGAAAGCGCAGCGTCTCGTCGCGCAGATCCTCTTCGTACCAGCTCCGATGCCGGAACTCGACGAGCATCTCGTCGTCTCCGATCTGCTCACGCGCCCACGCGAGGTAGTCGTACGAGGCGTCCTTCGGGACGACGTACGGTGGGAACTGGAACAAGAGGCCGCCGAGCTTGCCCGCGGCACGCAACGGCTCGAGCGCCTCGAGGAAGCGCCGGAAGATCTCGGCCCTGAACTCACGCGGCGGACGATCGACGCGCCCGCGCTCGTCCTGCGGAGCCTCGTTCCGGAGGTCGGGAGGGAGCTGCTCGACCTTGACCGGGTGCCGCGTCATCACGCCGAAGGCCTTGACGTGCATCACGAAGCCGTCCGGTGTGCGCTCGGCCCAGCGCTGCACCATCTCCTCGGCGGGCAGCCGGTAGTAGGTCGAGTCGACCTCGACCGTGTCGAAGTGCTCCGCGTACCAGGCGAGCCGCGCGGCGGCGGGGACGCCCTTCGGGTACCAGTGCTTCGTCAGCGCCTCGTCCGCCCACGAGCACGTGCCGACTCGGATCGTCGCCGCCACGCCGGCAGGCTAGCGGTCGGGAGCCCGTGTCGGCGTCTCGCCCCGTCCCGTTTGGCACCTCGCGTCAGGAGCACGCGGGAGGCTTCGCGTGGAAGCCTCCCGCGCTCGAATCGCGAGTTACTTCTTTCTGCGAGCGGTGCCGATCTTGACGGCGAAGAACGAGAGCGATGCCGTCTTGCAGCCCTGCGGCACACCGGGCAGCGGCGGCGCAGGACATGCCGGGAGATCTCCGAGGAAGAGCACCTGTGCGAGCACACGCGTCTTCTTCTTGATCTTGATGCGGATCGTGTACTTGCCGTTGCCCTTGGTCTTGCCCTTGCCGATTCGCTTGGAGCTGTTCGGCTTGTAGAGCTCGACCAGTTGGCCGCCGAATGCCTGCCCGTCGACGAGCAGCCGGCCCGAGACGATCACGACGCCGTGCTTGAGGCTCTTCGTCGCCATTGTGAGGCTGACTCGTCCGGGAATGACCGCCTGGCCCTCGGTCGTGCCGCCCGGATTCGGGGTCGGCGTCCCTGCGACGTACGGTGTGAACGTCGCACGCCAGATGCGGTCGCTCGTGCTCGCGGGGTTCGTGAACACCCCGTTGATGTCGAAGAACGCGAAGAGGAGCTGCGCCCCATTGGGCGTTCCGATCGGACCCGCGAGGCACAGCTGGATCTTCGCGGCCGCGAAGGTGTTCTCGGGCGCCGACGTCACGTGGTCGACGTACAGCGGGACGTGCAGCGGACTTCCTGCGATCGTGATGTCGAGCCGCCAGACGGCCTCGTGAGTCGCCTGGCCCGTGCACTGCATCGACTGGGCGGTGTAGTTCGCCGGGTTGTCGGCGAAGATGTGGCTCTCCGACGCCTTGATCTCGACGTGGGTGTTACCCAGCCCCCGGAGGATCAGGTCGCCGCTGACATCGCCGATCTTCGTTCCGGCCGTCTGCGAGAGGTTGACCCCGTAGCCCAGCGGGACGTAGACGGTGTCCTTCGCCGTCGGGTCATCCGCCTCGCTCTGGATGTGGCCGAGCAGCAGGCTCGTCGCCGCTCCGGGCTTGTTGCTCGATGCGGTGACAGTGAGGCTCGGCGAGTACGAGGCCCAGGCTGAGCCCGTAAACGCGAGCGTAACGACGGCTGCGCTCGCTGCGAGCGCAAGCCGGATGACCCTTTTCATACGTGTCCTTTCCTCGGAGTTCATGTCATGAGACGTCAGATCACACCCGGAGTTAAGCGCCCGTCCGACCGCCCGGTCAACAGATTCAGTGGGATATCGGCTTCGCGAGCACCGGCACGGACAGGCTCGCAGGCCCGACGACGAGCCGCCGCGACGGAGGAATCCCCGTGAAGTAGAGGAGGTTGCCGGAGCTCTGGGCGGTCGAGGTGGCGGCGATCGTCAGCCGCAGCCGCGAGCCCTTGGGAATCGCGGTCAGCTGCGAGACCAGCCGGATCTTCACCCGCTTTGGCCTCGCGCCGAGGTGGACGTGCGCGCCGCCCGCGCTCACGACGAGCTCCTTGCGCTGCGGCGTAAGCGCCGAGAGGACGGCGACGACCTGCGGCCAGCGGTTCGGGCTCGCGAGCGAGACGCGCAGCAGCGGAGCGCCGAAGGTCTCGGTGCGGGTGCGCAGCCGCGGCCGTGTTCGCGCCACCTTGCCCGTCGAGCCGATCGCCGCGCGGCCCGGGAACGCGAAGCGCAGCGTCTTCCTCGCGGGCAGCGCCCGGTAGTGGAACGTGCGGCCGGTCCACGGATCGGGCGCGACCTCGATCGGCGGTTGCCTGTCGATCCCGTTCGGGAGGCCCTTCAGGTAGCGGTCGAACCATGCGCGCGCCTCGGGCAGGACGTGGGCCGCCTCTCCGGGCGGGTTCGCGGCCGGCGGGTGCCCGAAATCGGCGAGGTAGAGCCGCTTCGGCACCGTCAGCCGCGAGTACGCCGTCAGCGCGTGGTCGAGATCGAAGGCGAAGTCGCGCCGGCCCTGCATGAGAAACGTCGGCACCCGGATCGAGCCGAGGAGCTTGCGAACCGATCGCTGGTCGGCGAACGCGTGGAGCGCCGGGAGATTCTGACCTGCGATCGCGTCGTGCACGATCGACTCCAGGCCGGGAGCCGCGCGTGCCTGAATCGACTGCCAGAACCCGAGGAGGACACCCGAGCGGGCGAGGTCCTGCGGCAGGAGCGCGGAGTAGAGGTCGGTCCACGTGATCGCCGGCTCGATCGCGGCGAACGGGACGCCTTCGGCCGTCGCGCGCCAGATCGCGCCGCCGCCGTACGAGTAGCCGAACGCGCCGATCCGCTGCCCGTTGACGCCCGGCTGCGCGGCGAGCCAGCCGAAGAGCTCGCGCACGTCCTGGATCTCGCGCGGCCCGTCGATCGAGACGAGCCCCTCCGACTGCCCGTGGCCGCGGGCGTCGAAGGTGAGCGCGGCATAGCCCTGTGGCACGAGCTGCGACTCGGCGAGCGAGTTCAGGGACATCCCGAGCGGGGTTCCCGGGTCGGTCCTGCTCCCGCCGAGGCCGTGGAAGAGCATCACGGCCGGCCAGCCGCCCGCGGGCGGTGCGCCGTCCGGAACGTAGTACGTGGTGGCGAGCTTGACGCCGTCGCTCATCGCGATCAGCCGGTCCTGCTTGCTGAACGCCGAGGCCGTTCCCGGCGCCGCGAGCGCGAGCACGGCGAGCGCTGCGGCCAGACGCGACATGCCCTGAGCCTACAATCGCGCCATGGATCCCCGGCCCGTTGGCGTTTTCGACTCCGGCACCGGCGGGCTGACGGTTCTCCACGAGTGCCTGGTGACGATGCCGCATGAGGACTTCATCTACCTCGGCGACCTCGCGCGGCTTCCCTACGGGCCTCGCCCGCTGGACGAGATCCGCCGCTTTGCAGGTGAGATCGCGGGGTACCTCGAGGCGCAGGGCGTGAAGCTCGTCGTGGCCGCCTGCAACGCCGCGACCTCGGCCGCGCTGCCGGAGCTTCAGGAGCGGCTCGATGTGCCGATCGTCGGCGTGATCACGCCCGAAGCCCATGCCGCGGTGCAGACGACCCGCAACCGGCGCATCGGCCTCCTCGCGACTCAGGCGACGGTGACCGCCGGGCGCTACGCCGAGCTCGTGCACACGCTCGACGCGGGCGCCCGCTTCTTCCCCGTCGCTTGCCCGCGGCTCGTACCGCTGATCGAGAGCGACGAGCCCTTCGGGACACCGACGGTCGAGGCAGTCCGCGAGTACGCGACCCCGCTCAAGCAGGCCGACGTGGACACGGTCATCCTCGGCTGCACGCACTACCCGCTGATCAGGCCGATCTTCCAGCGGGTCTTCGGCCGCGGCGTGACGCTCGTCTTCTCCGCCGAGGAGACCGCGCGCGAGGTCGCGGAGACGCTCGAGCGCAAGGGGCTCGGGAACGATCCCGGGCGCGAAGGCCACTACCGGTTCCTGACGACCGGCGACCCGGAGCGGTTCCGCGCCGTGGGCGAGCGCTTCCTGCAGCTTCCGCTGGGCGAGGTCGAACAGGTCGCGATCGCCGAGCTGGAGGCGGCAGCGGCGTGACCCGTCCGAGCGGCAGGCGCACCGACGAGCTGCGAACGCTCACGATCGAGCCCGACTTCCTCGAGCAGGCGAGCGGCTCCGCGCTGATCTCGTTCGGCAAGACGCGCGTGCTGTGCACGGCTTCGCTCGAGGACGGAGTTCCGCGCTGGCTGTACGGCAACGGGCGCGGGTGGCTGACTGCCGAGTACTCGATGCTGCCGGCCTCGACCGGCCAACGGACTCAGCGCGAGGCGAGCACCGGTCGCCAGAAGGGGCGGACGGTCGAGATCCAGCGGTTGATCGGCCGTGCGCTCCGCGCGGTCGCGGACATGGAGGTGCTCGGCGAGCGGACGCTCTGGCTCGACTGCGACGTGCTCCAGGCCGACGGCGGAACCCGCTGCGCGGCCATCTCGGGCGCGTACGTCGCGGCGCGCAGGGCGCTCGACCACGTCGGGCTCGGCCGCGTCCTGGCCGATTCGGTGGCCGCTGTCTCGGTCGGCGTGGTCGAGGGTGAGGCGCTGCTCGACCTCGACTACGCGGAGGATTCCTCGGCCGAGGTGGACGTGAACGTGGTCCTGGCGGGTGACGGCCGGCTGATCGAGGTGCAGGCGACGGCCGAGCGGGCTCCGCTCTCCCGCGACCAGCTGGACGAGCTGCTCGACCTGGCCACGGGCGGGATCGAGGAGATCGAGATCGCCCAGCGGGACGCGGTCGAGGCGGTCCGTGCTACCTGACCTGAGCTGGGCCGATGTCCTGGTCCGTCTCGTGCTGGCGGGAGTCCTCGGAGGGGCGATCGGCGCCGAGCGCGAGCTTCGCGAGCACGACGCCGGACTACGCACGCACACGCTCGTCGCCGTCGGCTCTGCGTTGTTCACGATCGTGTCCGCCTACGCGTGGACCGACTTCACCTTCTCGTCCCGGGACGGCGTCACCTACGACCCGACGCGGATCGCCGCCCAGATCGTGACCGGGATCGGCTTCCTCGGAGCGGGCGCGATCATCCGCCAGGGCCTGTCCGTGCGCGGGCTGACGACCGCCGCGAGCCTGTGGGTCGTCGCCGCGATCGGGATGGCGTCCGGCGCGGGCTACTACTCCGGCGCCGTGCTCGCGACGATCGTCGTCCTCGTCAGCCTCTGGCCACTACGGATCGCGGCCCACAGGATCTTCGAGCGCATCCGGCCCGGCGAGCTTCGCCTCGAGGTCGAGTTGCGAGCGAACGAGAGCCCGTCCGTCCTCCTCGAGTCGCTCGAGTCGCGCGGAGTCGCCGTGCGGGCGTTCGAGGTCGAAGATGCTCGCGACCGCCGAAGGGTGGCACTCGAGGTCCGTGTTGAGGACGTTCAGCCCGAAACGGTGACGGCCGAGCTGATGCGCCTCGAACCGGTGCTCGGCGTCCGGTGGGCGAACTGATCCGGGCGGTAGTCGCCTCCTCGAACGAGAACAAGCTCCGCGAGCTCGGTCACGCGCTCGACGGGTGGTCGCTCGAGCTGCTCGACGCGCGGGAGTACCCGTCCGAGAGCGGCGGCACGTACCTCGAGAACGCACGGGCGAAAGCCGAGTTCGGACGCACGCTGACATCCGATCGCTGGGTGCTCGGCGAGGACTCGGGCGTCGAGATCGAGGGGCTCGGCGGCGGCCCGGGCGTGCTCTCGGCGCGCTGGGCGGCGGGCCGCGAGGCCGAACGCGCGCTCGAGGAGCTCGAGGGCGTGCAGGGCGAGGGCCGCCGCGCGCGCTATGTCTGCGAGCTCGTGGCGATCTCGCCGGAAGGAGCCGAGCACCGCGGCACTGGCGTCCTCGAGGGCCGGATCGCCGAGGAGCAGGGCGGCAGCGAAGGGTTCGGCTTCGACCCGGTCTTCATCCCGGACGGCGAGGACCGAACCGTCGCGGAGCTCGGCGACGACTGGAAGCGTGACAACTCGCACCGAGCCCGCGCGGCCCGCGCCCTGCTCGCCTCGATAATGCAGTCATGAACTCGATCAACCTCATCAGCGCAGCGAACACGGACGGCAGGATCGACGTCGGCGAGGCGACCGGGTCGACCGAGATGCTCATGTTCATCTACGACGTTGCGCCCGGCCAGGGCTCGTCTCCCTATCACTACGAGTACGACGAGGAGTGGTTGCTCGTCGTCGAGGGGACGGTCGTCGTGCGGACGCCGGACGGGGAGCACACATTCGATCGTGGCGAGCTCGTCCGCTTCCCGGCCGGTCCGGAAGGGGCGCACAAGATCATGAACCGCAGCGATGCGCCTGCGAGGACGCTGCTGTTCTCGCGGCGGGGCCTGGGGTACGCGGTCTCCGTCTACCCGGACAGCGACACGATCGGCGTGTGGGCGGGCGGCGAGAACGACCTGGTCTTCGAGCGCGGCAAGGCAGTCCCGTGGGCCCATAACGAAGAAGGCTGGAACAAGGCGACCTAGGCGAGCCCGGGCGCTTCTTCCAGCTCGACCGCTTCGCGGCGGCCTCGCGAGTGCCACCAGTTGATCTCGGCGCCGAAGACGATCACGTTCGCCATCAGGTACAGCCACACGAGCAGGAGCGCCGGCGCGCCGAACGCCTGGAGCGCGATCACGTTCTTCGAGAGCCGCAGATAGAGCGGCAGGAGCTGGAAGCTCGTCTCGAGGGCGATCGTCGCGACGATCGCACCCGGGAGCACCTCCCGCCACGTGAGCTTCTCGTTCGTGAGCAGGTAGTAGACGGTGAAGAGGAAGACGAAGACCGCGAGCGTCGAGACCAGGATCGAGCTCACGAACGCGACGAACGAGTTGCCGAAGAACCCGCCGGCGAAGCGCTTCAGCACGTCGTGGCCGATCGAGCCGACGAGCAGGCCGATGAACAGCGTTGCGAGCGACCCGACGAGCAGCGTGACCGCGAGCAGCTTCCCGTGCAGGAAGGAGCGGTTCGGCTTGCCGTACACGATGTTGAACGCCGACTCGAGCACGCTGAAGAGCGAGAGCGAGGTCCAGCCGAGGAAGAGGGCGCCGATCACGCCGAGCGTCGCGGCGTTGTCCTGCACCGAGCGGACGACGCGGACGATGCTGTCCACGGAGCTCGTCGGGAACGCCTTGTTCAGCTCGGTCACGAGGTAGCTCGACTCGTCTGCGCGGCCGGCGAACCCGAGGAACGCGAGCGCGAGGAAGACGAGTGGAACGAACGAGAGGAGCGCGAAATAGGCGATCATCGCCGCGAGGTGCGTCCCCCGGTCGGCGAAAAACTTGCTGAATACCTCGCGCATGGTGCGGGAGGCTAGTCTCTCGGCCATGACGGAGCCCAGTGCGGCGCTCGCCGAGTTGACCGCGATCTCGTCGCAGGTCGAGTCCGCGGTCCTGTTCGGCGCCGACGGGAAGGTCGTCGCGGCGACGATTCCCGAGGACCGCGCCGAGCGCATCGCCATGAGCGCGAAGGCGCTGCTCGAGCAGGCTGGGCAGATCGGCGAGGGCGAGCTCACGCAGATCGAGGCGTCGACCGGGGACGGAAGCCTCTTCGTCGTGAAGGACGGCCGGACGATGATCGCCGCCTCGACCTCCGCCGAGCCCACGGCCGGGCTCGTCTTCTACGACCTGAAGAGCTGTCTGCGGGCCGTGGCCAAGCCGCCTGCGAAGCCGGCCGCCAAACCGAAGCCGAAGCCCAAGCCGAAGCCGCGCACGACACGGCCCAAGAGCAATGGGACGCCGTAAGCTCATCGCGCTCGGATTCGCCGTCGGGTCGCTCCTCGGCATCGGCCTCTATGCGCGCCGGGGCCGGGAGGGGCGCGAGCGAATCGACCTCTACTTCGCGGACGGCTCACTCGTCTCGCTGCACGGCGACTCGCCCGAGGCGGCCCCGCTGCTCGTCCACGCGCGCGACGCCCTTCGGGCCGCCGCGACGTGAAGCGCGAGGACCTCGGAACCGCGATCCGCGAGCACGCCTACCTCGAGGGCGACTTCGTCCTGCGCTCGGGGCGCCGCTCGAACTACTACCTCGACAAGTACCGCTTCGAGACGCGGCCCGAGCTGCTGGCGGCGCTCGGCGAGCACATCGCGGCCACGGTCTCCGAGCACGAGCCCGACGCCGTGCGGCTGGCCGGCCCGGAGCTCGGTGCGGTGGCGCTCGCGGCAGCCGCGTCGATGTCCTCCGGGCTCCCGTTCCTGATCGTCCGCAAGGCGGCGAAGGAGTACGGCACCGCGAATCGCCTCGAAGGCGTCTTCGAGCCGGGCGAGCGGGTGTGCCTCGTGGAGGACGTCGTCACCTCCGGCGGGGCCGTCGTGGAGGCGCTCGATGCCGTCAGAGAAGCCGGCCTGGAGTGCCGAATCGCGGTCTGTGTGCTCGACCGCGAGGAGGGCGGAGCGGACGCTCTCGCGCGCCGTGGAGCCCGTCTCGTGCCGCTTTTTCGGGCAGGAGAGTTGCTCTCGGCGGAGAAAACCGCCGCAAAGCCGCATGGTTGAGCCGAAACGGCTTGGCTGTTAGGGTCCGACTGCGCTAACCGCAACGTTAGAGGGAGGATGCACGTGACAAAACAGGAGTTCGTCGACAGGGTCGCGGACAAGGCAGGAATCTCGAAGCGCGACGCTGCGGAAGCCGTGGACGCGTTCCTGGACTCGATCACCGATGTCCTGCGCTCGGGCGGCGAGGTGGCATTCACCGGGTTCGGCAAGTTCACGACCCAGCGGCGCGCCGCGCGCCAGGGCGTCAACCCGAGGAATCCCACGGAGCGAGTCCAGATCCCGGCAACGACCGTCCCCAAGTTCTCGGCCGGCAGTCAGTTGAAGCAGGCCGTGAAGAGCGGCGCGGGGATGATGTAGCACTGCGGCAACACCGGAAGTTTCGAGAGGGGCTGCTCCGGCGGCCCTTCTCTTTTCTTCCGGGGCGCTCGCTACTCTCACCCCGATGATTCAGGATCTCGAGGCTGGGCCCGTGACGACCGTGACGGCGTTCGGAGACCGGCTCGCCGAAGCCGTCGAGCGCAAACGGAGCCAGCTGCTCGTCGGGCTCGACCCGATGCCCGAGCTGCTGCCGCTCGAGCTCGCGGGCGAGGCGGGCCTCGGCCGCTCCGAGGCGGCCGACGCGTGCGCCCGCTTCTGCCGCGGCGTGATCGACGCGGTCGCCGCATATGCGGTCGGCGTGAAGCCGCAGCTCGCCTTCTTCGAGGCGCTCGGGTCGCCCGGGATGGAGGCGCTCGAGAACGTCTGCGCCTATGCGCGCACGGCCGGCCTGATCGTGGTCGCAGACGCGAAGCGCGGAGACATCGGCTCGACTGCGCGGGCCTACGCATCTGCCTACCTGGAAGGGGCCGAAGGTCGCGCGCCGCTGGCCGATGCGATGACCGTCAACCCGTACCTCGGCCTCGACTCGCTCGAGCCGTTCATCGCGGCCTGCCGGCGTGAGGGCGCGGGCATCTTCTGTCTCGTCAAGACCTCGAACGAGGGCGTCGCGGACATCCAGGATCTCGCCCTCTCCGACGGGACGCCGCTCTGGCAGCACGTGGCGAGCCTCGTCGCCGAGTGGGGCGAGGAGCTCGTCGGCGAGCGCGGCCTGTCGAGCGTGGGCGCCGTCGTGGGCGCGACGCACCCGCGGGCCGTCAGCGAGGCGCGGAGGCTGCTCCCGCGGGCCGTCCTGCTCCTGCCGGGAATCGGCGCGCAGGGCGCAGGCCCGGCCGACGTGGCGCGTGCGTTCACGAGCGGGCCGGCGAGCGCGCTCGTTGCGGCGTCGCGCTCGGTGATCTACGCGTTCCGGTCGACAGACGACGACTGGCGCTCCGCGGCAGCGGCCGAGGCGGCGCGGCTGAAGAGCGAGGTCTGGTCGGCCTCGGGGTGGTGACGATGGACTGGCGCACAGAAGCGAGGCGGTACGCCCTCCCGGTCGCGTTCCTCCTGCTCGTGACGGCCGCCGTGCTCGTCGTCCGCGGCGCGCTCTAACGGCTAGCCTTCCCGCCCGTGAAGTTGGGCCTGCTCGTCTGCGCGGCCGCACTCGCCCTCGTTCCGCCCGCCCTCTCGGCTGGACCGAGCGTCCACGCGCGCGCCTATCTCGTCGAGGACGGACGCAACGGAGAGGTGCTGCTCGCGCACAATCCGGGCGAGCGGGTCCCGATCGCGAGCCTGACGAAGATGATGACCGTGCTGCTCACCCTCGAGCGCTCGCGGCTCAGCGACATGGTCGCGATCTCACCCGATGCGGCAGCCGTCGGCGAATCCAGCATCGGCCTACGCGCCGGCGAGCGGATCTCGGTGCGGGACCTCATCGAGGCGGCGCTCATCCAGAGCGCGAACGACGCCGCCTGGGCGCTGGCCGACCACGTCGGCCACGGCAGCGAGACCAGGTTCGTCGCGCTGATGAACCGGCGGGCGCGGCAGCTCGGGCTCGACTCGACGCACTTCGTCCGCCCCGACGGCCTCGACGCTCCGGGACATGTCTCGAGCGCGCGCGACGTGACGACGCTGGCCCGGCTGCTGATGCAGAAGCCGGTCGTGCGCAAGATCGTCGCCATGCGCGATGCGACGATCGAGGGCGATCGCCGGCTGCACACGTGGAACGACCTGCTCGGCGTCTATCCGGGCGTGGTCGGTGTGAAGACCGGGCATACCGCTGCCGCGGGCTGGTCCGAGGTCGGCGCCGTCCGCGGCCCGGGCGTCACCGTCTACGCCACGATCCTCGGCAGCCCGTCCCGGCGCGTTCGCAACGACGATCTTGCGGAGCTGATGACCTGGGGGCTCGCGCGCTTCCGGGTCGTCCAGACGGTCACCGCGGGTCGGGTCTATGCGAGTGCGCGCACCTCGTACGGCAAGAGCGACCTCGATCTGGTCGCCCCGCGCTCCGTCGGGCGAGCCGTCGTCACGGGCCGTCCGCTCGTGGAGCGTATCGTGGCGCCGATGGGTGTCGACCTGCCCGTCCGGAAGGGCCAGGAGCTGGGAGAGGTACGCGTATACGAGCGGGGCAAGCTCTTGGCGCGCTCGCCGCTCGTCGCCGATCGGTCGATGGACGAGCCGGGAGCCGCCGCCCGCGCGGGCTGGTACGTCAAGCGTGCCGCGCACAACATGTGGGGATGGGTTAGGTGAGCCCCCCGGGGGCATCCTCCGGCGCCTGGCCCGCTATCACGCTGCGCCATGCCGCGTCCTTAGTCGCCCCGATAGGTCGTCCTATCGGGGCTCCCTGCGTCCTTGCCTGGCTTGGTGCTAGCGACCCAGGCATCCGGCAATGCCACCGGGAGGCTCACGTAATCCGATGATCGTCACCGTCACGCTCAACGCAGCCCTCGACCGGACGCTGACCGTGCCCAACTTCCAGCGCGGCCAGCGGCACCGGGCGAGCGGCGGGCTGACGCTCGCCGGCGGCAAGGGCATCAACGTCGCGCGGGCGCTGAAGCGGCTCGAGGTGCCGGTCGTCGCCACGGGCCTCGCGGGCGGCCTGACCGGGACGCGCCTCGTCGAGCAGTTGACCGGAGAGGCGATCCTCAACGACTTCGTCCGCATCGCCGACGAGTCGCGCACCTCGACCGCCGTCGTCGACCCGACCTCGAGCTCGTACACCGAGATCAACGAGTGGGGCCCGCATGTCGAGCCCGAGGAGCTGGAGATGTTCCGGGAGAAGCTGCGCTACCTGGCGAGGGCGGCCGACGTGGTCATCTTCGCGGGCTCACTCCCGCGCGGGGTCGAGGACGACTTCTACGGCGAGCTGATCCGCGAGCTGAACAAGCGCAGCATCGCGACCGTGCTCGATGCGGAAGGCGAACCACTCCGGATGGGAACTGCGGCCGAGCCGTTCCTCGTCTCGCCGAACCAGCGCGAGGCGGAGAGTCTCGTCGGGCAGGAGTTCCACGAGGACCAGGACTTCATCCAGGCGCTGGAGGACATCGCCGAGCTCGGTGCGCGCAACGTGCTGATCACGCAGGAGTCGGGCTGCTTCGCGCTGCTCCGCGAGGAGCGTGAGGTGAAGCGGCTGCGGGCCGTGGCCCCCGAGGTCGAACCTGCCTCGACGGTCGGTTCCGGCGACGTGCTGCTATCCGCCTTCCTCGCAGCGCGGGACGCGGACAAGCCGATCGAAGAGGCGCTCCGGTCGGCCGTGGCGGCCGGCGCCGCGTCGACGCTCGAGGTCGGCGCGGGCCGATTCGATCCACGCGAGGCGAGTCGGCTGGCAGGTGGCGTCGAGGTGACCGAGCTCGAACCGGCCGTCTCCTGAGGCTGGTACGATCGACTGCCACTTGAGAGGCGAGACGAGAGAGCGGTTTTCCGGCCCAGGCGATCGATCGAGTCTGGGCTTTTTGCATGAAGGGGGGCTCTTGTGGATGTAGAGATCGGACGCGGGAAGAAGGCGAGGCAGGCATACGGCTTCGACGACATCGCGATCGTCCCGAGCCGTAGGACCCGCGACCCGCAGGACGTTGACATCGGCTGGAAGCTCGGCCCGCACCTGCTCGAGCTCCCGCTCCTCGCGTCCGCGATGGACGGCGTCGTCTCGCCGGCGACCGCGATCGCGCTCGGGAAGCTCGGCGGCCTCGGCGTCCTCAACCTCGAGGGCATCTACACGCGCTATGAGAACCCCGATGCGGAGCTGGAGCGGATCGCGAAGCTGCCGAAGGACAGGGCGACGCGCGGGCTCCAGAAGATCTACAAGCGCGGGGTCGAGCCGAAGCTGATCGCCGAGCGCATCGAGGAGATCAAGCGCGCGGGTGTCCTCGCGGCCGGCGCGCTCACGCCGCAGAAGGTGCGCGACCACTACGAGATCGCGCTCGAGGCGGGCCTGGACGTGCTCGTCATCCAGGGCACGGTCGTGTCAGCGGAGCACGTGTCTTCGAATGGCCAGGCGCTCAACCTGAAGGAGTTCATCGCGAGCCTGCCGATTCCGACCCTCGTCGGCGGGTGCGCCTCGTACCAGACGGCTCTGCACCTGATGCGCACCGGCGCGGAAGGCGTGCTCGTCGGCGTCGGGCCCGGCCACGCGTGCACGACTCGCGGCGTCCTCGGCGTCGGCGTTCCGCAGGCGACGGCGATCTCGGATGCGGCCGCGGCGCGCGTGCAGCACCTGCTCGAGACCGGCAAGTACGTGAACGTGATCGCGGACGGCGGCATGCGCACCGGCGGCGACATCTCGAAGGCGGTCGCGTGCGGCGCGGATGCGGTGATGATCGGCTCGCCACTCGCTCGCGCGAAAGAGGCGCCCGGGCGCGGCTTCCACTGGGGGATGGCGACGTTCCATCCGACTCTGCCGCGCGGCGCCCGCGTTCATGTCGGCCAGAGCGCCTCGCTCGAGGAGATCGTGGTCGGCCCCGCGCGCGAGAACGACGGGACGCTCAACCTGATGGGCGCGCTGCGGACGTCGATGGCGACCTGCGGGTACGAGTCGATCCACGACTTCCAGAAGGCCGAGATCATGCTCGCGCCGTCGATCAAGACCGAGGGTAAGTCGCTGCAGCAGGCGCAGAAGATCGGGATGGGATGACGAACGTCGTCCCGCTGCCCACGCCTGAGCCGGCCGCCGAGGAGCGGCCGGTGCTCGTTCTGGACCTCGGCGGCCAGTACTCGCAGCTGATCGCACGCCGTGTCCGCGAGTGCCGCGTCTACTCGGAGCTGGTCCCGCACACCATCACGCCGGACCAGGTCCGTGGACGTGACCCGTTGGCGCTCGTCCTTTCCGGTGGGCCCGCGTCCGTCTACGCGGAAGGTGCGCCGAAGGTCGATCCGGGGATCTTCGCGCTGGGGATCCCGACGCTCGGCATCTGCTACGGGATGCAGCTCATGGCGCAGGACCTCGGCGGTCGGGTCGAGCGGACGGGCGTCTCGGAGTTCGGCAAGACCGAGTTCACGGCCGAGGGCGGCGAGCTGTTCGTGAACCTGCCGCCGGAGCAGATCGGCTGGATGAGCCACCGCGACTCGGTGACCGCGCCGCCGGCGGGTGCCCGCGTCGTCGCGTCGTCGCAGTCGACGCCGATCGCGGCGTTCGAGGATCCGGAGCGGCGGCTCTACGGCGTGCAGTTCCACCCGGAGGTCGTGCACACCCCCTATGGCAACGACCTCCTGAAGAACTTCCTCTACTCGGTGGCCGACGCGCCCGCGACCTGGACGGCCGCGGCGGTGATCGAGGAGCAGGTCGAGCGGATCCGCGCGCAGGTGGGGTCGGAGCGCGTCCTGTGCGCCCTCTCGGGCGGCGTCGACTCGGCGGTCGCGGCGCTGCTCGTCTACAAGGCGGTCGGCGATCAGCTCACGTGCGTCTTCGTCGACCACGGTCTGCTCCGCAAGGACGAGGCGGCGCAGGTCGTCGAGACGTTCCGCAACCACTTCCACGTGCCGCTCGTCCACGTCGATGCGGAGGAGCGCTTCCTCGGCAAGCTCGCCGGAATCACCGATCCGGAGGAGAAGCGGCGCACGATCGGCGAGGAGTTCATCCGCGTCTTCGAGCAGGAGTCCGAGAAACTCGGACAGCTCGCGTACCTCGTCCAGGGCACGCTCTACTCGGACGTGATCGAGTCCGGCGGGGACGAGAGCGTAGCGGCGACGATCAAGTCGCACCACAACGTCGGCGGCCTGCCGGAGGACATCGACTTCGAGCTGGTCGAGCCGCTGCGCCTGCTGTTCAAGGACGAGGTGCGCCGCGTCGGCGAGGAGCTCGGGCTACCAGAGGCGATGGTGTGGCGCCAGCCGTTCCCCGGGCCGGGGCTCGCGATCCGGATCATCGGCGACGTGACCCGCGAGCGGCTCGAGATCCTGCGTGAGGCGGACGCGGTGCTCCAGGAGGAGGTGCGGCGCGCGGGGCTGTACCGCGACCTCTGGCAGAGCTTCGCCGTGCTGCCGGCGATCCGTTCGGTGGGCGTGCAGGGCGACGAGCGCACGTACGCATATCCGATCGTGATCCGCGCTGTGACCTCGGAGGACGCGATGACCGCGGACTGGGCGCGCCTGCCCTACGACCTGCTGGAGACGATCTCGAGCCGGATCATCAACGAGATCCCGGCCGTGAACCGCGTCGCGCTCGACATCTCGTCGAAGCCCCCGAGCACGATCGAGTGGGAGTAGCCGAGCCCGAACGGGGTCAGACCCCGCTCCAAAAGCGTGACGATCTCTCAACAGGCGCTCGGAGCCAGGCGGTTTCGCGGGTCCGCATCGGCCTTTTCGACCAACGGATTTGTAAAGGGGTCTGACCCCGTTCAGGTTGGCGTGAATCGGGGGTAGCGGGCGCGGACCTCGTCGATGAAGCTGGCTAGGCGGTCCGCGAGCTTCGCGTCTTCGATCTCGAGCACGTTCTCCGCGTTCTGTTCGCCCGAGCGCGACAGGTTGAAGCTGCCCGCGAAGAGGACGTCGTCGATCACCGTCACCTTCGCGTGCATGAAGTCGTGCACGGTCCCGGCGCCGTACGGCGTGGACGGCTTCGCGGAGAACGGGGCCTTCAGGGCACGCTCGAGAAGCGGCAGCTTCCAGGCCGCGTTGCCCTCCTCGTGCCACTGGTAGATGACGCCCTCGATCTGTGGCCGGTCGAGGCAGCCCGCGATGTCGAGCCCGTCCGAGGACCGCTCGCAGAGCGCCGACAGCACCGGGGCGACGGTCAGCACGGGTGAACAGATACGCACGCGCCGCTTCGCCCGCCTGATCCGCTTCGCGATCCGCCGCGAGAGCGCCTCGCCGAACCCGGGCGTGAACCAGGCGCGCACGTTGCTCCCCGCGATCCGCACGGGATTCGGCTCGACGAAGCCGCTGCCCTCGACGATCCCCTTCGACCAGAGCTGCTCGAAGTCCGCCTTGAAGTCGGCGGCGAGCCTCGTCGACTCCGCGATCAGGATCACGTTCTCCTGCCGCGTCCACGAATCGTCCGTCCAGTTGGCCGACCCGGTCCAGACGGTCTCGCCGTCGCGCACCACGTACTTGTGGTGCATGAGATCGGGGATGCCCGCGATCGGCCTGTGCGCCACGCCCAGCGACGAGATCAGATCGACGTCCGGCTCCGGGGGCGGCGGCACCGGGATCGGGTTCCGATGGCCGACGTCGTAGATCATCCGCACCTCCACGCCACGCGCGGCCGCGGCCTTGATCGCTCCCGCGACGAGCTCAGCGGTCTCGGGCGCCAGGTGGAAGTCGTACTGCGCGAGGTCGAGCGACCGCCGAGCCGCCTCCAGGAACGACGCGACCTGCTTCGCCACGTCCACGGCGCGCTGACCGCCGTCCGTGAGCGTCCGGATCTCGATCGAGTCGCTCAGCGGACGTTGGCGAGGCCGCCGAACTGGCGCCACCGGCCGGCGTGGAAGCGCAGCATCCGCGTGCGCTCGACCGGGTAGTAGTCGTTCGGGCCCGTCTTCACGGTCACGCCTTTGACCATGAACGGGTTGCGCTCTTTTAGATGCGTCGCGGCGCGGAGCAGGCTCGCCCGCGTCGGCTGCGCACCGGCGTGGCGCAGCGCGTCGACCATCGTGAACGCGGCGGCCATCCCGTACAGGTTCGCCACCTCCCTCACCTTCGAGCCCGGCAGATAGCGCCGCAGGATCTGCTTGTACAGCTTGACCCCCGGATCCTTGGCCAGCGCCGGGTCGGTCGGATCCTTCAGGAACTGGCTCGAGATCGTCCCCTCGACGAGCTTCTTGCCGGTATTCCGCTGGATGACGTCCATAACGAACGGGTCGATCGAAACCGAGTTGACGAAGATCCGCGGCCGCCAACCGAGCTTCCGGATGGCGAGGAACGCCTGAATCGTCTGTGTCGGGAGCGCAAAGATCATGATCGTGTCCGCGTGCGAGGCCTTGAGCCGCGCGATCTGCCCGTTCAGGTCGGTGTCCGAGAGCTGGTAGGTCTGGACGGCGGTGATTCGCGACGACAGCGTCCCGAGCCCAGCCCGCAGCCCCGCGAACATGTCCTCGCCGTACTCGGAGTCCTCGTGGAGCACGGCAATGCGTGCCTTCGGCCGTGTTCGCTTGACGTACCGCCCGTAAAGCGCGCCCTCGCCCGCGAAGCGCGGGAGGTAGCCCATCGACCACTTGTACTGCCGACGCTCGAGCGCCAGCGCCGAGAGGCCGCTGCCGACGAAGAGCTGCGGGACTCCGAGCTGGTTCAGGTACGGGCGGACCGCCAGCGCGTGCTCGGTCCCGACGCTGTTGAAGATCGCGAACACCTTGTCGTCCTCGACGAGCTCCCGGGTCTTGCGGACGGTCTCGGACGGGTCGTACGCGTCGTCGACGTAGAGGTAGCGGATCGTGCGGCCGCGGACTCCGCCGTGGTCGTTGACGTACTGGAAGTACGCGTTCGCCCCGCGCGCGACGGCGGCGTATGCGACCTCGTCGCCGCTCAGCGGGACCGTCGCGCCGAGCAGGATCGAGTCGGCCGTGATCCCGGGGTCGCCCGCGCTGCCCGCGAGCGCCGTGGGCAGGCCGACGGAGAGCGTGGCGAGCACGAGGATGAGGGCGAGGCGCCGCAACGAGCCGGATTATCCTGTCGCCGTGACGACCTCGCCAGCGAAGACGCTGATTGTGCGCGCGCACGCGTTTTGATCCAGCGCCTCGCGGCTGCGCAGATCGGCTCGACGTACAACCAGTACGCGGCGTCCCGGCTGCTCCGCCGCCGGCTGGCGGACTACCTCGGGCGGCGCGCGGAAGCGGAGCTCCTGCTCGTCGGAGAGGCGGCCGGCTACCGCGGCGCGCGGGTCAGCGGCATCCCGTTCACCTCCGAGCGCCAGCTCACGGGACGCGGGCCCGCGGAGGCGTCGGCGACGATCGTCCACCGCGTGCTCGACGAGCTCGGCCTCGAGGAGCACGTGCTGCTCTGGAACGTCGTGCCGACGCACCCGCACCGGCTCGGCGAGCCTTCTTCCAACCGCCGACCGCGGGCCGACGAGATCGAGGCGTCCCGCCCGTTCCTCGAGCTCCTCGCCGCGGGTCGCCGCGTCGTCCCCGTGGGCCGAATCGCCGAGGCCGCGCTCGGCATGGCCGGGATCCGGCACCCCTCGCACGGCGGCGCGAGTGAGTTCCGAGCCGGGCTGGCAGCCCTTGTCTGAGCAGCACCTCCCGATCGCCCGGAACACCGCGACCCTGGCGGTCATCCAGGCCCTCTACTCGGCGGTCCTGCAGCTCGGCGCCGCGGTGTTGTCCCTGTCGTTCGTCCTCGTCACGGGCTTCCGCTCGCTGCTCGGCGCCGGCCCGGCGATCTTCCTGACGGCTTCCGCGCTCTCCGCCTTCCCCGCGGGGCGCGCGATGGACCGCTTCGGGCGCGTCCCGGTGATCGCGGTCGGCTTCGTGCTCGGCTCGATCGGCTACTCCCTGGCCGCCGTCGGGACGCACTGGGGGTCGGGAGTCGCGCTGATCGCGGGGTTCGCCCTCGCGGGCGTGGCCGGTGCGGTGACGCTGCTGATCAGGACCGCCGCCGGCGACATGTATCCACCCGCGCGTCGCGCGCGGGGCATCTCGTACGTCCTCTTCGGCTCGGTCTTCGGCGCCGTGCTGGGACCGTCGCTCTTCGGGCCGCTGTTCGCGGGCAAGGACGTCGCCGCGGACACGCTGACCGTGCCGTGGCTCGCCGCGGCCGGCCTGTCGCTGGTCACCTGCGGCCTCGCGCTGACGGTGCGGCCGGACACGAAGGTGATCGCGGAGCGGATCGCGGCCGGCGGGCCGACACCCACGACCACCGAAGCGGCGCCGCTCCGGGAGATCCTGCGGCGTCCCGGCGTGATCCCGGCGATGCTGGCCGCGATCGCGAGCTTCGGCGTGATGGTCTCCGTGATGAACCTGACCGGCTTCGTCGTCGTCGACCATCACCACCACTCGCAGCAGTCGGTGTTCCCGATCATCGGCGCGCATGTGCTCGGGATGTACGCGCTCGTGCTCGTGATCGGGACGCTGATCGACAAGATCGGGCGCGGCCCTGCGCTGGCCGGCGGCCTCTTCGTGATGGCGATCTCCTGCGCCGGACTGACCTGGGCCACGAGCGTGCCGACGACCGCGCTTCTCCTTTTCGGGCTCGGGATCGGCTGGAACCTGTCGTTCGTCGCGGCCACAGCGCAACTCGCCGACGCGACACTGCCTGCGGAGCGCGGAAAGCTCCTCGGCCTCAGCGATCTGCTCTCCGGACTGACGGGCGCAGCGCTCGCGTTGCTCGGCGGCATCGCGCTCGACGTGCTCGGAGTAGCGGCGCTCGCACTCGGCGCGACGGCGATCGCCGTCGCGCCGGCAATATTCCTCGCCCGCATCCGCCCGGCGCCAGAGCCGGCCGCGTAGAGCCGTTTCCGCCGAACTTCGATGTGCATCGACCGGTCATTTCCGACGGACGCGCGGCAAAGCTGCGCGTCCTGAGGCCGGCATCGCAAGCGATGCCTCAGTCGCTGGTACAATCGCGCCCCGGCGGACTCAGGTCCGCCGCCTTTTTGTCATGCAGAAGACCTGGAATGCAAAGCCCGGCGAGATCGAGCGCCACTGGTACGTCGTCGACGCCGAGGGGAAGACCCTGGGCCGGCTCGCGACCCGCATCGCCGACACGCTCCGCGGCAAGGGCAAGCCGCAGTACACGCCGCACGTCGACACCGGTGACTTCGTCGTCGTCGTCAATGCCGAGAAGATCGCGGTCACCGGAAAGAAGCTCGACGACAAGATGTACCACCGTCACTCCGGCTACCCGGGCGGCCTGCGCAGCCGTCCGCTCCGCGAGGAGCTCGCGCGGCGGCCGACCGAAGTGCTCCGGAAGGCCGTAAGGGGGATGCTTCCCCGGACCCGTCTCGGCCGCGCACAGCTGCTCAAGCTGAAGGTGTACGCGGGGCCGGAGCATCCGCACGAGGCCCAGTCGCCGAAGCCGCTCCCGCTGGAGGACGGAAATGGCTGAGCAGGCCCAGTACCAGGGCACCGGGAAGCGCAAGACCTCCGTGGCGCGCGTGATCCTCCGGCCCGGCGACGGGACGACCTGGATCAACGGGCGCACGCTCGAGGAGTACTTTCCGCGCGCGACGCACCGGACGACGGTGATGGCTCCCCTCAAGCTTGCGAGCGCCGAGGGCCGCTACGACCTGCGCGTCCGCGTCCAGGGAGGCGGCCCCACGGGTCAGGCAGGCGCGGTTCGGCACGGAATCGCCCGCGCCCTGGTCGAGGCCGATCCCGAGTTGCGTGTCCCGCTCAAGCGCGAAGGCTTCCTCACGCGGGACGCACGCAAGGTCGAGCGCAAGAAGGCCGGCCTGCACAAGGCCCGCAAGGCGCCGCAGTTCTCGAAGCGCTAATTGGCGCGCCGCTTCTTCGGCACTGACGGCGTTCGGGGCGTGGTCGGCGAGGACCTGTCCCCGGACCTGGTGCGGAGGCTGGGCCGCGCGAGCGCTGCCTGGTCCGGACGTGGCCGCGTCTTCGTCGGGCGCGACACGCGAGGATCGGGACCTGAGCTGGAGCAGGCCTTCGCGGAAGGCGTCGCATCTGCGGGCGGAAACGCCGTCCTCGCAGGCGTGCTTCCGACTCCTGCGGTCGCCCTGCTCGCGCTCGACCTGGGCGCGGTCATCTCCGCCTCGCACAACCCTCCGCAGTACAACGGGGTCAAGTTCTTCGACGCCGAGGGCCGCAAGCTGAGCGACTCCTCCGAGGAGGAGATCGAGGCGCTCCTCGACGCGCCGCCGGCCGAGAGCCCGGGCGCGATCGACCACGTCGGCGTTGCCACCGATAGCTACCTCGAGCACATCGTCGAGCGGTTCGGGACCGATCTGACCGGCCTCAGGATCGCCGTCGACTGCGCGAACGGCGCGTACTCGGGGATCGCGCCCCAGGCCTTCGAGCAGCTCGGCGCCGAGGTGACCGCAGTCGCGTCGGACCCCGACGGCGAGAACATCAACGTCGGCTGCGGCGCGACCGACCTCTCGCTGCTGCAGCGCGTCGTGACAGAGGGCCGCTTCGATCTCGGCATCGCGTTCGACGGCGACGGCGACCGGATGCTCGCGGTCAACGCGGACGGGAACGCGGTCGACGGCGACCAGATCCTCGCCGTGCTCGCGCTCGACCTGGAGGTCGACCTGGTCGCGGTCACGGTGATGACGAACCTCGGCTTTCACCAGCTGATGGGCGAGCGTGGGATCGAGGTCGTCGTCACGAGCGTCGGCGACCGCTACGTGCTCGAAGCACTCCGCGAGCGCGACGGCCTGCTCGGCGGCGAGCAATCGGGCCACATCATCTACCTGCGGGACCACGTGACCGGGGACGGCCTCGCCGCGGCGCTCCTCCTCTGCGGTGCGCTGAAGGGGCGAACGCTCCGCGAAGCGGCGGCCGTCATGCCGCGCTACCCGCAGGTGCTAGAGAACGTGCCGGTTGCCACGAAGTCGCTGTCTCCCGAGCTGCTCGCCCAGGTCGAGCAGATGAACCGGGAACTGGCCGGAGAAGGCCGCATTCTCGTCCGCCCGTCCGGGACCGAGCCGGTCGTGCGGGTCCTAGCCGAGGCGAGGGATTTCCAAAAGGCAACACGGCTGTGTGCTAGCATCAGCGCCCTGGTTCGACGAGAGCTCGGTTGATCGGCCTCCGACGCGGGGGGTCGCGAAGGCCGGGCTTTTGCGCTTCAAAAGGGAGGTCTTTGAGGGCATGTGCGGGATCATCGGATATGTCGGGCCACGGCGGGCGAAGCCTCTGCTCATCCACGGCCTGGAGCGCCTCGAATACCGCGGCTATGACTCGGCCGGCCTCGCGATGCTGGAGGACGACGGCCTCGACTACATCAGGGCGGTCGGGAACCTCTCCAACCTGAAGCAGATCGCGAAGCACAACGGCTCGATGTCGTCGACCGGGCTCGGCCATACGCGCTGGGCAACGCACGGCAAGGTCTCCGAACAGAACGCGCACCCGCTCACGGGCTGCGACGACGCGAAGGTCGCGGTCGTCCTGAACGGCATCGTGGAGAACTTCCGTGAGCTCAAGGCCTCCCTCGAGAAGGACGGACACGAGTTCAGCACCGAGACGGATGCCGAGGTCGTGGTTCACCTCCTCGAGCGGCACTACGACGGGGATCTCGCTGCGGCCGTGCGCGCCGTGTACCAGGAGCTCGAGGGCCACTTCGCGTTCGTCGTCGTCCACCGCGACCATCCGGAGCAGCTCGTCGGCGCGCGGGTCCAGTGCCCGCTGATCGTCGGCGTCGGCGACGGCGAGATGTTCCTCGCCTCGGCCGCGACCGCGTTCCTGCGCGACACGAACAGGCTCCAGCTGATCGAGGACGGCGAGGTCGTCTCGATCACGCCCGAGGGCGCGACGTTCACGAGCGTCGAGAACGGCTCCGACCCGATCGAGCGCGACGTGATCACGGTCGACTGGGACGACGAGGCAGCCGAGAAGTCCGGCTACGAGACGTTCATGCTCAAGGAGATCTACGAGCAGCCGGAAGGCGTCCGCGAGACGATCGGCGACCGTGTCCGCCACGGCAAGCTGCTGCTCGAGAGCCTCGGGCTGACCGACAGGGAGATCCGCAACCTGAGACGGATCGTGGTCCTCGCCTGCGGCACGTCGTACCACGCCGGCGTCGTCGGCCGGTACGTGATCGAGGAGTGGGCGCGCATCCCCGTCGAGCCGGACATCGCGAGCGAGTGGCGGTACCGGAACCCGGTGCTCTCGAAGGACACGCTCGTGATCGGCATCTCGCAGTCGGGCGAGACCGCGGACGTGCTCGCCGCGATGAAGCTGGCCCGCGAGAAGGGCGCGCGAACCGTCGCGATCACGAACATGATGGGCTCGCAGCTGACACGCCAGGTCGACTCGGTGCTCTACACGCGGACCGGCCTCGAGGTGGGCGTCGCGGCCTCGAAGACCTTCACCGCCCAGGTCGCGCTGATCAGCCTGATCGCGCTCAAGCTCGCCGAGGTGAAGAAGACGATCCCGCAGGAGGAGATCGAGTTCATCCTCGACCAGTTGTACGAGCTGCCGGAGAAGATGCAGGACTTCCTCGACGGGAGCCATCCGGTCGAGGAGATCGCGCAGCGCTACTTCGACAAGCCGTTCTTCCTCTACCTCGGGCGGCACATCGGGCTGCCGGTCGCACTCGAGGGCGCGCTCAAGCTGAAGGAGATCTCGTACATCCCGACCGAGGCCTACTCGGCCGGCGAGATGAAGCACGGCCCGATCGCGCTGCTCGACCTGGACACGCCCGTGGTCTGCATCGCCACGAACTCCCACGTCTACGACAAGGTCGTGTCGAACATCCAGGAGACGAGGGCGCGGGGGGCGCACGTGATCGCGATCGCCACGGACGGGAACGAGGACATCCAGCACCACGCTGACGACGTCATCTACGTCCCGAAGACGCCCGCGTTCCTGCAGGCGGTGCTCGCGATCTTGCCGCTCCAGCTGCTCGCGTACCGGATCGCCCGGCTGAAGGGCCTGAACGTCGACCAGCCGCGCAACCTGGCGAAGACCGTCACCGTCGAGTAGTTAGCCCGCTCCACCCTTTCGAGGGACGTCGCCGGGCGGGGAACCCGCGAAGCTGAGGCGGCATGCCTGCGGCGTCGCGTTACCTCCTGCTCCTGTGTGCGGGGCTTTGCTTCGCGCTCACCTTCGGACTCTTCCTCGTCTACGAGCGCCCCGGGCTCGGGCTGGGGCACTTCTACTACCTGGGGATCGCCCTGGCGGCGATGGCGGTCGGGCCGAGGCTCGGGATGGCCGCCGGGTTGCTGGCGACGGCGCTCTATGCCAGCGGCGTCGTCCTGAATCCCCACATCCAGTCCACCGAGGTGCTTCGCGAGGGGACGCTCACGCGGGCCTTCACGTACGTCACGATCGGCGGCCTGATCGGCTGGTTCGCGGGGCGCAACCGCACGATGCTCGCGGAGCTCCGCGTTCTCGCCGAACGCGACGCACTCACGGGCCTGCCGAACACGAGGGCTTTCGAGGCGGCGATCACGCGGCGCCTGGCCGCCGGCCGCCCGTTCGTGCTCCTGCTCGCCGACATGGACGCGCTCAAGAACTTCAACCGCGACGAGGGCTTCGCCGCGGGCAGTGAGGCGCTTCGACGGCTCGCGGACCGACTCACGCAGTCGTTCGGACCGGACGACGACGTGGCACGGGTCGGAAGCGACGAGTTCGCGATCCTCGCTTCCGAGCAAGGCACGGACGGAGGGGCGCGGCTCGCGGCGCGCCTCGAGCGCATGCTGGCGGACGGCCGGACGAAGACGACGCTCGGCTGGGCCGCCTTCCCGCACGAAGGCGACAACGCGCTCGCGCTCTACCGGGCTGCGAGCGAACGGCTCTACGCGCGCAAGGTGATGCGGAGCTACCTGCGGCCCGTGCCGGAACCGGCCGAAGCGTCGGGCTGAGGCCTAGGCCAGAGAAAGCTCTGCGTCGGCCTGCTCGATGACGGCCGGATCGTGCGTCGCGCAGACGACCGCGATTCCGCGTTCGCGCGCGATGCGCGAGAGGAGCTCGCCGATCGCCAGCGCGTTCGCGTAGTCGAGCCGCGCGGTCGGCTCGTCCGCGAGCAGGAGGTCGGGCTCGGACGCGAGCGCGCGGGCGATCGCGACGCGCTCCTGCTCGCCCGTCGAGAGCCTCGAGACCCGCTGCTCAGTGAGCTGCTCGAGCCCGACAAGGGCCAGCGTCTGCCGCGCCTGGCCGTTACTGCCGTCCAGCCCGCGCAGGCCGGGGAAGAGCTCGACGTTCTCGCGGACGCTGAGGAAGGGGACGAGCGGCGGCTCCTGGGCGACGAGCGCGAGCCGGTCTCGGCGGAACGCGGCGCGGCCGGCCCGGTCGAGCTGGTCGATCCGCTCGCCGAGCACCACGATCTCGCCCGCGCTCGGCAGGTCGAGCCCGGCGAGCAGGTGCAGCAGCGTCGTCTTGCCCGAGCCCGACGGCCCCGTGACGACGGTCAGCCGGCCGGGCCGGATCGCCGCGCTCAGGCCCGACAGAACGGTTCTCTCGCCGGTGCGCCGGACGAGGTTTCGCAGCACGATCGCGACGCCGTCGGCCGGCGCGGCCGGGGCGGGCTTCGGCGCTTCCGGTTCCGCGTCGGGAACGTCCTCCGTGCCCTCGATCAGCACCGAGTGCTCGGCGAGCCTCGCTCGCGCGCGCGTGCCGATGCCGCCGCGGCGCAAGAGCTCTTCCGGCACGCGGAGCCAGCCTCCGCGGGCAACGACGATCTCCTCACTGTCCGGCTGCGCCTTCGCCTGCTCGGCGCTCACCCGGCCGTCGCGGATGTGGACGATGCGGTCGGCGATCGACGCGGAGCCGGGGTCGTGGCTGACCACGATCGCGGTCGTGCCTTGCGCGCGGGCGAGCTCGCCGATCAGCTCGTAGACGACCGCGGCGTTCTTCGCGTCCAGCTCGCCGGTCGGCTCGTCGGCGAGCAGGAGCCGCGGGCGGTGCGCGAGCGCCGCGCAGAGCGCGACCCGCTGCTGCTCGCCGCCCGAAAGCTCGTCGGGATACGCGTCGGCCCGGTCCTCGAGCCCGACCTGGCCGAGCAGCTCGGCAGTTCGCGTGCGCTGCTCGCGCGACGACTCGCCGGCGAGGGCCAGCCGGAGCGAGACGAGCTCTGCGGCCGTCAGCTCGGGTGCGAGCGCCTGCGTGTAGCGCTGGTCGGCGTAGCCGAGCTGGCGGCTGCGGTAGCGATCGAGTGCCCGACCGCGCAGCCGGCGCAGGTCGACGCCCGCGACGCGAACCCGTCCCGCCGAGGGCCGGTCGAGCCCGGCGAGGATCCGGAGCAGCGTCGTCTTGCCGGATCCGCTCGGGCCGAGCACGGCGACGACCTCGCCTTCGTGAACAGTGAGGCTGAGCCCCTGGAGTGCGGCGGCCGTCCCCTCGTCGGTCGCGTAGACGCGGAAGACGTCCTCGACTTCGACCGCGGGCGTCATGCGGCCTCCGCGGCCGGCGCTGCGCTCTGCTCGCGGAAGGCGGCGCGCGTGAGCAGCGCGACGAGACCGAGCGCGAGCGCGGCGAAGATCACGACGCCCAGGAGGAGCACGGGCCAGTCGGGCGCGAGCACGAGCGGCGGCACCGGCGTAGTCGAGTTCGCGCTCACGGCGAGCGCCTTCAGGACGGCCAGCGCGAGCACCGCGCCGAGCAGGAGGCCGCCGACGAGCCCCGCGAGCAGGACGGCTCCCGCGCGCAGCCGGACCTGGTGCCTGAGCGCGGCCGGGCCCATGCCCTGGGTCTCGAGATCGAAGAGCTCGCCGGCCTCGTCGCGGAGCTCGACGGCGACGGTCAGAGCGAGGCCGACCAGCGAGAGCACGAGCGCGAGGAGCGCGGCCGCGCCGAGCACGAGCAGCGAGCCGCGCGCCAGCGGATCGGATCGGAGCTCCTGCTCGACCGCGCGGCGCGAGGTGATGCGAACGGGAGTGGGCGGGTCCCGGGCCAGTCGCGGCGAGAGGCCGGGCCTGCCGGAGACCCACGCCTCGTCGGCGATCGCGGACCCGGGAACCGACGCGTTGAGCGACGTCTCGAGCCGCGAGCGGTCGAAGACCACGAAGTCGCCCGAGGTGGTCGGAAAGCGGCGCGCGGTGCCGGCGATGCGGACGTTGACCGTCGCGGAGCCGACGAAGAGTGGGAGCGTGGCGGCCCCGACCGCGCGCGCGAGCGACGGTGAGGCGATGACCGGAACCGGGACGCCGTCGGTCGGCTGCGCGGGCCGCAACCGGAAGACCTGATCCTGGGTCAGCAGGTAGCGCAGCGCGAGGGATCCGGCAGTTGCGGCCGGCGCCCTCGTCCCCCTGGGGCCGACCCAGTCGCGGTAGTCGACGGGCAGCGCCCGCGTGCCCCCGACCCCGGAAACCTCGGGGCGCCGCAGGCGGAGCACCCCCGCGCGGAAGACCGCGAAGGTCGGCGCCTTGCCCGTCTCCCGGTGCGCGGCGGTGAACGCTTCCGCGCGCGAGAACTCGACCACGAGCCCGACGAGCAGGCCGCCGCGGCCGGCGGGCGGGATCGGTGCGCGGGCCACGACCGGCTTGCCCGTGTTCGTCGGCTCGCCGAGGTCGAGGACGATGAATCGGCCGTTCGCAGTGCGGACGTTGGCGGAGAGGTGGATCGAGTCGCCGCGGATCGTGACGGGGAGCCGGAGCTCCCGTGCACCGGGCGGGATCCGCGTGCCCTGGAGCCTGACCGGCGGGCCTCCGAGCTGATCGGCGAGGTCTCCGGGGCTCTCGGACGCGAAGTCGCTGCGCCAGTGGAGCCGCGTGATGTCGCTCGAGGGGATGCCGAGCATCGTCACGGCGCGGCGGTCGAGCGACGGCGCCTCTCCCTGGAGCCGGACGACCGGGACCGCGTTGAACCTCGCCGCGTACACGGAGCCGACCGGCGTCGCGTCGGAGACGAACCTCGGATCCTGCTTGACGGTGTAGTCGAGCGGAACCTCGAACGCGGCGCGATCCGAGTCGTTCCGGATCAGCGTCGAGCGGTACGCGGCAGCGAAGACCGCGAGCCCGACGCTGACGCTGACGAAGACGATCGCGACCGTGGCCGTCCCGGGAGCCCGCGCGAGCGAGAGCAGCGCCAGCTTGAGCGAGAAGGAGCGGCCGGCGGCGGCCCGCTCGCACGCGCGAAGCACCGGTTGCAGCACGCGGGCGATCACGACCGCCGCGACGAGCGCGATCAGTCCCGGGAGCAGCGCGAGCACGATCCCGGTGCCCTCGCTCGAGGCGAGAGAGTGTGCGTCGGTCCCTCCGACCGCGAAGGCAACGAGCACCGCCACGAGCGCACCCGCGGCGGCGACGTCGGCGATCGAGATCGTCAGCCCGCCGATCGCGACGGCCCGCGCCCGGGAGCTGAGGTAGAGGACGAGCGTCGCGAGCACGGCGACCGCGAGCATCAGCTCGATTGCGGTCACCGATGCGACCGACCGGGAGACGACAGCGCCGGGGGGTGTGTCCGTGCCCTCGGCGAGCGCCAGCGCGGCGACGGCCCCGAGCAGCCAGCCGATCAGGGTCGCGGGCACGACGACGAGCGCCGCCTCGGCCAGCGCGGCGAGCCGCGCCTGCCAGCCCGTCGCGCCGAACGAGTCGAGCCGCCGCGCGCTGGCGCGGGCGCCGCGACGGAGACGCGTCGCCGCCAGGAGGACGAACGCGAGCAGCAGGACGACCGCCTGGCCGCCGACGAGCAGGAGCCGCCGGCCCGCGATCCGTGACTTCGCGCCGGCGTCCGCGAGTGCGACCGTCGGAGCAGTCAGCGAGAAGTTCGGAGAGCTCGCCTCGAGCGCGGTGCTCGCCCGGCCGATCCGCGCCTGGAAGCCGTCGACGTCCCAGCCCCTGACGTCATGCGGCCCGAGGGGCGCGACCCACCCGTAGGTGCGGAACGAGTCTTTGAGCACCGGCAGCCGCGTGAGATCGTCCACCCCGGCGGCGAGCCGCAGCCGTCCACCCGGCGCGACGCTCTGGAAGAAGCTGGCGACCGGATCGCTCCGCAGCGAGCCGCGGCCCGTCACGGTGAAGCCCGGCGCTCCGAAGCCGCTCTTGCCGATCGCGACCACCTCGCAGCCGCTTGGCACGCACGACTGCGCGAGACGACCGGAGCTGAGCGCGACGGCCCGGCCGAGCCCGTCGACGGCGCCCAGGCGGAGGATCTGCTTGCCGAATCGGGTGTCCCGGTAGAGCAGGACGCCGGTCGGCGGCTTCGTGCCCAACGGCCTGGTGACCGCGCGTACCTGGCGGTCGAGAGACGCGAAGCTGTCCGCCGGAATCGTGCTCACGCCGACCCAGGTCACGCGCACGGCGCGCTGATCGGGCGGAAGAGCGGCGATCGCCCGGCCCACAGCGCGGTCCTTGACGACGAGACTCGCGGCGGAGACGGTGGCGAGCGCGCACGCGGCGAGCGCGACGCCCGCCGCGGCGAGGATGAACGCCGCCGGACGCGCGGTCACGCGGCGGAACCCGAATCGGACGGGAACGGCCAGGCGGCGCAGCGACGATGTGGTGTGGTGCTTGAACACCGGTAAAGTATTTTTGCAGGTGTCGAAGGCTCCCCGCTACGACGTACCGAAGGCTGCACCACAGCCGCTGCGGCTCGTGCAGTCGTTCGTCAACTCCGTCGACCTCGAGAACGAGCGCGAGTGGCTCGGCGATCCCGCCGCCCTCGCGGCCTGGGCGCGTGAGCGCGACCTCGCGCCCGCGGGCGCGCGCTTCACGAGGCGCGACCTCCGCCAGGCGCGCGAACTGCGCGAAGCCTTCCGCGCTCTGCTCGCGGCGAACCGCGACCGAAAGCGAGATGCAGCCGCCCTGGGCGTGCTCACGAACGTCGCGCGCGCGGCGCAGCTGTCCGTCGTCTTCGTCGACGGCGCGCCGAAGCTCGAGCCCGGGGCCGACGGCATCGACCGCCTTTGCGGACAGCTCGTGAGCGTGGCCGTGACCGCGATGCTCGACGGGAGCTGGGAGCGCCTGAAGGCGTGCCGCAACTGCCGTTGGGCCTTCTTCGACGAGTCGAAGAACCGCTCGGCCCACTGGTGCTCGATGTCCCTTTGCGGCAACCGGCTGAAGACGAAGGCCTACCGGCGCAGGCAACGATCAGAAGTCTAGGCTCGCCACATGGATGTGCTCGCGTGGATCGGCGACGGTCTATGGAACGCCTTCCGCATGGCGTGGGAGGTCGGCTGGGCGCTGATCCTCGGCTTCGCGCTCTCCGGGATCGTGCAGGCCTGGATCCCGCGCTCGCGGATGGAGAGCGCGCTCGGCGCGCGCGACCTGCGGACCGTGTCCCTCGCAACCGGGCTCGGAGCCGCCTCGTCGTCCTGCAGCTACGCGGCCGTCGCGATCGCGAAATCGATGCTCCAGAAGGGCGCGAGCCTCGTGTCGGCGATGGCGTTCCAGTTCGCCTCGACGAACCTCGTCTTCGAGCTCGGGATCGTGATCTGGATCTTCCTCGGCTGGGAGTTCACGCTCGCGGAGCTCCTCGGCGGCCTGCTCCTGATCGCCTTCATGTGGGCGGGGCTCAGGCTCTTCGTCACGCGCACCCTCGAGGAGGAGGCGCGCAGGCACGCGATCGAGTCGCAGACCGGGCACGAGCACCACTCGGCCGGCTCCCAGAGCCTGACCTGGCGCCGGCGGCTGACGTCGGTCGACGCGTGGTCGGACGTCGCGCACAACTTCCGCGGCGACTGGGAGATGCTCTGGAAGGAGATCGGCGCAGGGTTCCTGATCGCCGGTTTCGTCGCGCTCCTGCCGATGAGTTTCTTCAACGCGCTCTTCCTCACGGACGCGCCCGCCTGGATCCGGATCCCGGAGAACGTGATCGTGGGGCCGCTCGTCGCCGTGCTCTCGTTCGTGTGCTCGATCGGCAACGTGCCGCTCGCGGCCGTGCTCTGGGCGGGCGGGATCTCGTTCTCGGGCGTGATCGCGTTCATCTACGCCGACCTGCTCGTGATCCCGATCCTCCTCATCTACCGGAAGTACTACGGGACGAGGATCGCCCTGCTCCTCTCGTCGATCATGCTCGGCTCGATCGTCCTGGCGGCGCTCGTCGTCAGCGGTGTGTTCGGCCTCGCGGGCCTGATCCCGTCCGAGCGGCCCGACGTCGACTCGATCACCGAGCGCGCGATCGGCTGGAACTACACGACGTTCCTGAACATCGTCTTCCTCGGGATCGCCGCGGTTTTGATCGGCCTGACGCTCCGGCGCGGCGCCCGCGACCCTGTGTGTGGAATGACCGTCGACCGCGAGACCGGGCTCGCGAGCGAGTGGAACGGGACGACGTACTACTTCTGCGGGCCCGGCTGCAAGGCGCGGTTCGAGGAAGACCCCGAGCGCTACGTCGGCAGGGAGCGCCCACGGGAGCGTGCGCACCAGCATTAGCCTCGCGTCCTTCTTGTCGCTGGACGGTGACCGGCGGCCCTCGCGGAGCACCCCCGCCCCCCACCACCGTGAGCTAGCGAAACCCGGCGTCATGTTCCATCGAGCACCCATCTCCCGTCCATGGATCTGCGATTCCCGTGCGCTCAGACTCGACTTCGGCAGGCTGGACATCGGAGTCGGAAAGGGCGACCATGGTCGGAGCGGAGAAAAGATCGAGGTTTGCGATGAGACCGAGGCTGTTGCTGCGGCTCTACACGCTGGCGGTGCTGAGTGCCAGCGTGCTCTTGGCGCCGAGTTCAGCGCAGGCGACGTTGCCCGGCCGGGTGGTGGCATGGGGTTGTGGTGGCTACAGCCACGGGCAGTGCACGGTTCCCGGTGACCTGACCGACGCAACTGCAATCTCCGGCGGCCTCACCCACAGCCTGGCCTTGAGGAGCAACGGAACCGTAGTCGCGTTCGGCTGCGGGGTCGGCTACGACTTCGGCCAGTGCAACGTCCCGAGCGGACTGTCGGGCGTGACCGCGGTCTCGGGCGATTACGGTCACAGCCTGGCGCTCAAGGCCGACGGCACCGTCGTCGCATGGGGCTGCGTCGGCTGGGACTACGGACAGTGCAGCGTTCCGGTAGGCCTCTCCGGCGCGACAGCGATCGCTGCTGGAACTTTCCACAGCTTGGCCCTGCGAGGTGACGGAACCGTCGCGTTCTGGGGCGGCTGCGGGCACTGGCAATGCCATGTGCCGAGCGGCCTGTCCGGTGTCAGCGCGATCGCCGCCGGATTCGCTCACAGCCTCGCCTTGAAGGACGACGGCACCGTTGTGGCCTGGGGCTGCGACAACGGCATCGGTTGGGGACAGTGCAGCGTGCCGAGCGGTCTCTCCGGAGTGACCGCGATCGCCGCCGGCTGGGCCCAGAGCCTCGCGGTGAGGAGCGACGGAACCGTGGTCGCCTGGGGTTGTGGCGCTCCCTACGACTACGGGCAGTGCAACGTCCCGAGTGGGCTCTCCGGAGTCGTCGCCGTGTCGGCCGGCTACTCTCACAGCCTGGCCTTGAAGGCCGACGGCTCGGTCGTCGCCTGGGGCTGCGGCAACTACGACTTCGGACAATGCGACGTGCCCGGAGACCTGTCGCGCGTGACGGCGATCTCGGCTGGCTGGTACCACAGCCTCGCTCTGATCGCGCGCATGAGCCAGACGATCAGCTTCGACCCGCTCGTTGGCAGGACGTACGGCGATCCTGACTTCACCGTCGCCGCAACCGCCTCTTCTGGCCTGCCGGTCTCCTTCGCCGCGAGCGGAAACTGCACCCTCAGCGGTGCAACGGTGCATCTCACAGGCGCCGGGTCGTGCACGATCACGGCTTCGCAGGAAGGTGACGTGAACTACAACCCCGCGCCTGCCGTCTCACGCACCTTCTCGATCGCGGCTCCGCCACCACCGCCTCCTCCCCCTCCGCCAAGAGTTGAGTGCGTGGTGCCGAGGGTCGTCGGGCTCAGGCTCGCTCGGGCTCGCACGCGGATCCGCGCGAGGCACTGCTCGGTGGGCCGTGTCCGACGCGCGCGTTCGACGCGCCCCGGTCGTGTGATCGCCCAGAAGCCCCGACCTGGCACGCACCTCAGGAGGAGCGGCCGCGTCAATCTCGTCGTCGGACGCAGATGAGCGCCGGAGCTCGACGAATGAACGAGCCCGGCGACAACGCTCGAACAGCGAGCCGGAAGGAGTGAGCATGATGGGACCGGACGAGAGCACGAGGCCACGTGGGAGCTCGAGGCCGTTTCTCCTGTGCGCGCTGGTGGCGTTGAGTCTCGGTCTCCTCGTTGGTCCAGGCGCGGCGCAGACGACCTCGGCCGGAAGACCCGCCGCGTGGGGCTGCCACGTCAGCAACTGGGGACAATGCAGCCCGCCCGGGGGTCTTTCCGACGCGACGGCGGTCGCCGCGGGGTTCGCTCATAGCCTGGCTCTGAAGAGCGACGGGACGGTTGTCGCCTGGGGTTGTGGCCCGGGCACGGACCATGGTCAGTGCAGCGTGCCAGCCGGCCTCGCCGGTGTCAGCGCGGTGGCCGCCGGTGGCTCTCACAGCCTCGCCTTGAGGAACGACGGCACGGTGGTCGCCTGGGGTTGCGTCGGCTCCACAGGCGGACAGTGCAACGTGCCGACGGGCCTCGCGAGCGTGACCGGCGTCGCCGCCGGCAGCGCCCACAGCCTGGCCGTGAAGGGTGACGGGACGGTCGTGGCCTGGGGATGTGGCCCGGGCCACGACTTCGGGCAGTGCACCGTGCCAGCCGGCCTCTCCGGCGTAACGGCGGTCGCCGCCGGCCAGATTCACAGCCTCGCGCAGAAGAGCGACGGGACGGTCGTAGCCTGGGGCTGCGGAGTCGACTCTGGCCAGTGCACGGTGCCGAGTGGTCTCTCCGGGGTGACCGCGATCGCTGCCGGCGACGCTCACAGCCTGGCTCTGAAGAGCAACGGCACCGTCGTCGCCTGGGGCTGCGGCGGAGGTTACGACTTCGGCCAGTGCACGGTGCCGCAGGGCCTGTCAGGTGTGACTGCGATCGCCGCGGGGTACGCGCAGAGCCTCGCTCTGAAGGCCGACGGCACGGTCGTCGCCTGGGGCTGCGGCGCTGACGCTGACGACGGCCAGTGCACCGTGCCCAGCGGTCTCGTGGGCGCCACAGCGATCGCGGCCGGGGTCTGGCACAGCGTCGTGTCGATCGTGCCTCAGAACCAGACGATCACCTTCGGCCCACTCCCGAGCAGGATCTTGGGCCACCCGGACTTCGTTGTCAGCGCGAGCGCGTCCTCCGGCCTGCCGGTCTCCTTCCGCGCAAGCGGAAGCTGCGCGATCGCCGGCGCGACTGTGCATCTGGTGCGCGCCGGCAGGTGCACGCTCAAAGCCTCTCAGCCGGGGAACACGTACTACAACCCCGCGCCCGACGTCTCCCAGAGCTTCGCCGTCGCGCCCCCACGCTGCAGGGTGCCGAAGGTCGTGGGGAAGCGGGTCGCGGCGGCCAGGCGGTTGATTGCACGAAGGCATTGCCGGACCGGCCGGGTCCGATCCGCCTACACAGGTAAGCGCAGGAAGGGCATCGTCCTCGCGCAGAGCCGTCGACCGGGAGTGGTACTGCCGTCGGGGTCGAAGGTGAACCTCGTCGTCAGTCGCGGCCGCCGACGCGGCTGATCTACCGCATTCAGTCGCGCGGACGCTGACGCAGACGCTTCGTCTGTGATCTCCGGCGCTTCTGCTCGAGGCGCCGCTCGACCGCGGCCTTGCCCGGCTTCGTGGCGACCCGCCGGCGCTCGACACGGAGCGCTTCCCGTAACGCGTCGGCGATCCGTTCCACCGCGAGCTCGCGGTTTCGCGCCTGGCTGCGCTCGTCCTGGGCGATCGCGCGCAGGACCGGACCGGCCTTTCGCACGACGCGCTGCTTCTGCCGGTCCGTGAGCGCCGACGAGGCTTCGACGTCGAAGAGCGCCTCGACCCGCGTCTCCGATTTCTGCGCGTGCTGCCCCCCGGGACCGCTCGAGCGCGAGTAGCGGAACGAAATCTCCGAGAGCGGGATGGAGACAGACCGGCTGACGCGAATAGACTCGCGCTCCATGGCAGCCATTCTCCTGGACGTCGACGGCGTCTTCCACGTCTCGGGCCTTCCGATCGATGGCGCCGCGGAGGCGATCCGCCGGCTGCGCGACGACGGCCACCGGCTCCGTTTCGTCACGAACAGCACCACGCGCTCGCGCGCCGACCTGGCCGACGACCTGCGCGCGTTCGGCGTCGAGCTCGAGGACGAGGAGCTCGAGACGACGCCTCGCGCGGCGGCGCGCACGCTGGCCGGCAGGCGTGTCCTGGCGTTGACCATGGCCGCGATCCGAACGGAGCTCGAAGGCGTCGAGCTCGTAGGCGAGGAAGCGGACGCGGTCCTGATCGGGGGCGCGGACGAGACGGAAGAGACGAACCGCGTCTTCAGCTACATGAACCTCGCACGCGCGTTCGCCGAGCTCGATGCCGGCGCCGAGCTCTACTGCCTGCACAAGAACGCGTGGTGGCAGACCTCGCGCGGTCCGCTGCTCGACTCCGGCGCCTTCGTCGCGGGTCTCGAGTATGCAGCCGGGGTGGAGGCAACGATCCTCGGCAAGCCGAGCCCTGCCTTCTTCGGCGCCGCCCTCGAAGCGCTCGACGCGGATGCGGAGCGGACGTGGATGGTCGGCGACGACCTCGAGGCGGACATCGCGGGCGCGAAGGGGTGCGGCCTGAACGCGATCCTCGTCCGCACGGGCAAGTTCCGCGAGGAGACGCTCCACGATGCGCTCGTGAAGCCGGACGCGGTGGTCGACTCGATCGGCGACGTTCCCGACTACCTCGCTCAGCTCTAGATGAAGGTCGGCGTCGACCTGATCGAGATCGAGCGCATCGAGCGCGCGCTCGAGCGCTACGCAGGGTTCCGGGCGCGCTGCTTCACGGCCGCCGAGCGCGAGTACTGCGACAGCCGTGGGCGGCCCGCCCAGCACTACGCCGCGCGGTTCGCGGGCAAGGAGGCCGTCGGCAAGGCGCTCGGCTGCGGGGTTCGCTTCACCTGGCGCGAGATCGAGATCGTCGGCCGGCCGAAGCCGGGCGTGAAGCTCTCCGGCCGTACGAAGGCCTGGGCCGAGAAGGTGCGCGCGGGGGCGATCGACGTCTCGATGTCGCACTCGAAGGGCCTCGCGACGGCGGTTTGCCTGGTCGCCGACCAGGATGCGTGAGCCGCTCTACACCGCGGCCGAGATGCGGACGGCGGAGGAGGCGTTCCCCGGAACCGTCGACGAGCTGATGGAGCGCGCGGGACGGGCCGTCGCCCAGCACGCGCTCGAGGACTTCGGCGACGCACGCGAGTTCACGGTCGTCTGCGGGGGCGGTTCGAACGGCGGGGACGGACGCATAGCCGCGCGGGTGCTCGAAGAGGCGGGCCGCGACGTGCTCGTCGTCGACGCCAAGCCGGAGGACGAGGAGAAGGAGCTCGGCGATCCGGACGTGCTCATCGACGCGCTCTTCGGCACGGGCTTCGAGGGCGAGGCGCGCCCGGGAGCGGCGCGGCTGATCGAGCAGATCAACGACCTCGGCGCGCCTGTGCTCAGCGTCGACCTCCCGTCCGGCGTCGATGCCTCGACGGGCGAGGTGGCCGGCCCTGCCGTCGACGCGGACCTGACCGTCACCTTCCACGGCGAGAAGGTCGGCCACTACGTGACGCCCGGCGCGTTCCTCGCCGGCTACGTCGAAGTGGCGGACATCGGCCTCGAGCCGCTCGAGACCGCGAACGGGCGCGTGTCCAGGTCGATCCTCGACCGGGTTCCGCGGCGCAGCCCCGAGGGCAACAAGTACACGTCCGGCCACGTCGTCGTCGTCGGCGGATCGCGCGGGATGACCGGCGCGCCCTGTCTGTCGGCTCTTGCGGCGTTCCGGTCCGACTCGGGGTACGTGACGCTCGCGGGGCCGGAGCCCGCGATGCACGTGTTCGAGAGCTGGGTGCTCGAGGCGGTCAAGCGGCCGCTGCACGCGGACGAGGACGGCCTCGTCACGGAGGAGGCTGCGGGCACGGTGCTGGAGGTCGCCGCGAAGGCGGGAGCGCTCGCCATCGGCCCCGGCCTGGGGCGGAGCGAGGGGACGAAGGCGCTCGTGCGGCGCGTGGTCGCCGAGGCGCGGCTGCCGGCCGTGGTCGACGGCGACGCGCTCTGGGCGCTCGAGCCGGCCGAGTGGCCTGCCCCGCGCGTCCTGACCCCGCACTCCGGGGAGCTGGGCCGGCTGATCGGCGAGGAGGCGTCGTGGGTGGAGGCGCACCGGATCGCGGCCGTGCGCCGTGCGGTCGAGCGCTTCGGCTGCGTCGTCCTGCTCAAGGGCGCCGGGACGCTGATCGCAGCACCGGGAGCGGGCGTCCTCGTCGACGGGGGCGATCCGAGCCTCGCGACGGCCGGGACGGGCGACGTCCTGACCGGGGTGATCGCAGCGTTCCTCGCCAAGGGCATGGATGCGCGGCTGGCGACGGCCGCCGGAGCGACGGCGCACCACTGGGCCGCAATCGAGGCCTCGCTCGGGGCCGGGATGATCGCGAGCGACCTGCTCGACGCGCTGCCGAAAGTCCTCTCCGGGCACTGATGCACCGCTCCGAGATCACGATCGACCTCGGGGCGGTGCGGCGAAACGTCCGCCGGCTGAGGAGCGCTCTCGGGCGCGCGCAGCTCTGGGCCGTGGTCAAGGCCGACGGCTACGGGCACGGGGCGGTCGACGTCGCCGGCGCCGCGCTCGGTGAGGGCGCGCTCGCGCTGTGCGTCGCGACCGTCGCCGAGGCGCTGCCGCTGCGGCGGGAGTTCCCGGGCGTGCGGATCCTCGTCCTCGGGCCGAGCACGGCGCGGGAGGTCGCGCAGGCGCGTGACGCTGATCTCGATCTCGCCGTCTTCGACGAGTCGATCCCGGAGGGTGTCCGCGTCCACCTCAAGCTCGACACGGGCATGGGCCGCTGGGGCCTGTCCGAGCTGCCTGCGCCGCCGGTCAACGTCGTCGGGCTGATGAGCCATCTCGCGACGGCCGACGCGGACGCCGACTTCGCGCGCGCCCAGATCGAGCGCTTCGAAGCGGCGACGGCCGGCTACTCGAATGTGATCCGGCACATTGCGAACAGCGCGGCGGCCCTGCGGATCCCCGAGTCCCATCTGGACGCCGCGCGCTGTGGTGTGGCCCTGTACGGGATGTCGCCCTTCGGCGAGCCGCCGGCTGTGGACGGTCTCGAGCCCGGGCTGCGCTGGGAGAGCTACGTCGCGCAGGTCCGGCAACTGGCGGCCGGGCAGAGCACCGGGTACGGGAGGGTCTTCGTCGCGCCGGAGCCGACCTGGATCGGACTCGTTCCCGTCGGCTACGCGGACGGCTTCCGCCGCGACCTGACCGGTGCCCGTGTGCACGTCGAGGGCCGACCGTGTCGCGTCGTCGGGGCCGTCTCGATGGACGCGCTCGCGATCGAGCTCGACCGCGAGCTGCCCGCAGGAACGCCCGTCACGCTCATCGGTCCCGGCGTGCTGATCGAGGATCACGCACGCGTGGCGGAAACGCTGAACTACGAGCTCTCGACGGGCATCAACTCGAGCCCGACGCGGGCGCGGCGCGTGGTGATCGATGCGTGAGCTCGCGAGGGAGCTGCTCGCGGGCCAGGAGGCCTGGGTGGTCGGCGGCGCTGTGCGCGACGAGGTCTTGGGGCGCGAGCTCGTCGACCTCGACATCGCCTGCCGCGAGCCGGAAGCCGCTGCGCGCGCCTACGCCAAGCGCTCCGGCGGTGCGCCGTTTCCGCTCTCGGAGCGCCACGGGGCCTGGCGGGTCGCGCTCGAAGCGGGCCGCACGGTCGACTTCACGCCGTTGGCAGGGACGATCGAGGAGGACCTCGCGACGCGGGACTTCACGATCAACGCGATCGCCGTGCCGCTGGCCGGCGGCGAGGCGATCGACCCGTTCTCAGGGCGGGCCGACCTCGATGCGCGGCTCATCCGCGTCGTCTCTCGATCCGTCTTCACCGACGACCCGCTGCGGCTGATGCGCGCGGCACGCCTCGAGGATGAGCTCGGCTTCCAGCTCGAGCCCGAGACCGAGCGGCTGGTGCGCGAGCACGCGGCGCTCGTGACCGAGCCGGCGCGCGAGCGGACGCTGGCCGAGCTGGTGCGGCTCTCCCTCGACGGCTTCCGGCGGGCCGACGAGCTCGGGCTGCTGGCGCCGCTCGAAGGGTCGAGCGCAGGGCTCGACCGGCCCGCTCTCGTCGACCGGCCCGCGTTCCGCCTCGTCGCGGTCTTCGGCGACGCGCTGCGTCGGTTTCCGGTCTCGAACGAGACGAAGCGCTACGCGCAGAAGCTGTTACGCGCCGAGGCTCCCGAGGACGGATCGCCACGGTCGATCCACCGCTTCCGGCGGGCGACCGAGCCGTGGGCACTCGACGCGCTCGTCTTCGTGGGCGCGCCCGAGCTCGAGGCGGAGGTGCTCGCGGCGCGGGAGCGCGACCCGGCCGAACCGCTGCTCCGCGGCGACGAGCTCGGCGTCCCGCCTGGCCCGGAGATCGGCCGCCTGCTGGAGCTGATCGCCGAGGAGCGCACCGCCGGGACGATTGCGACCCGCGAGGAAGCCCTCGACCTCGTCAGGCGCGAGCAAGCCGGGTCGAAGTAGCAATTCCGGCGCGATGCTGTGACAGACATGTGCGCCCGTCCTGAATAGGATCGCAGCGGGGAGGAGGTGGGCTGTGCCTAAGAAGGAGGCGCCGTCGCTACGGCTTCCTCTTCACCGTGCACCCGACAGCGGGAGTCTCGTTTACCGTCGGCGAATCGCCGGCGAGCACGGCCTCGATCGCGTCTCGCAGATATTCCTGCGTGACGCCTTCCTCCTCGCGGGAGTCGTCGATTGCGCCGTGGTACGCGAGCCTGCGGTCGCCGTCGAAGAGGAACACCTCGGGCGTGCGCTCGGCGCCGTACGCGTTCAGGACCGACTGGTCCTCGTCGTACAGGTAATCGAAGTTGAAGCCCTGCTCGGCGGCACGTTCCTTCATCGCCTGGTACGAGTCTTCCGGATAGGCCTCCGCGTCGTTCGAGCTGATCGCGACGAGCTGGAAGCCGCGGTCGCCGAACTCACGCTGGAGCGAGACCATCCGCCCCTCCCAGGCCTGCACGTACGGGCAGTGGTTGCACGACCAGACGACGGCCAGGGCGGGCGTGTCCGCGTAGTCGTCGAGCGAGTGCTGCAGCCCGTCCACTCCGGGCAGCTCGAAGGTGGGCGCCTGGGTTGCAAGAGCGATCGTCATGACAGTGCGGCCTCCAGTTGTTCGCGGGTGGGCACGGGGGACGGACGGCCGTCCGGCTTGTGGTAAATGCGGCAGTTGAGCGCCGGCCGAGCCGACGCGCTCTTCGGGTCGACGTCCCGGCCGTCGACGCGGATCGTCGGCGAGCCGGGGAAGCGAAGCTCCTCGGCTTCGGCCTGCGTATAGACCTCCCGGACTCTCACCTCGACGTCGAGGCCGCGCTCGGCGAGCACGTCGTCGAGGAGCTGCCTGGCCTCCGGGTGCGAGGGGCAGCCGTCCCAGAACAGGAACTCGATGTCCACGCCTCCACCGTAGCTACGAGCGGGCCCGGCGCGCGGGAACGCGCCGGAACGTCCCGGGGACGAGCGCCTGCGCGATCGCGGCCGCCCGGTACCAGCGCGGGACGAAGATCTCGGCCCGGTCGCGCTCGATCGCGCGGACGATGCGCTCGGCCACGTAGTCGGGCCCGACGACGACTCGCTTGAACCGGCCGCGCAGAAGCCAATCCTGCGGAAATCCCTCCGTGTGCACGAACCCGGGGTTGACCGTGTGCACGTGGATGCCGCGCGGCCGGAGCTCCCGCGCCACCGAGCGGGAGAAGGCGAGCTGCGCGTGCTTCGAGGCCGAGTACGGCCCGACGGCGACCGTCCCGGCGACCGAGACGACGTTCACGAGATGCGATGGTGCCGCGGCTTCGAGCGCAGGCAGAAGCGCGCGCAGGCACCAGACGGAGCCGAGGTAGTTGATCCGGATCAGCTCCTCGATCCGCTCCGGCGGCAGGTCGAGGTAGTTGCCGCGCCCGGACACGCCGGCGTTGTTGACGAGCAGCCCGACCTCGGGATGCCGCTCGCAAACAGAGGCGGCCATTCGTTCGACCGCGTCCCGGTCGGCCACGTCGCAGACCTCGTGCTCGCCAGCGATCTCGGCGGCCGTCGCCTGCAGCCGGTCCTCGCGCCGGCCCACGAGCACGCACAGCCAGTCGCGCTCGGCCAGCTTGCTCGCGACGGCGGCGCCGATGCCGGTCCCGCCGCCGGTGACGACCGCGACGCGCAAGGTGGCCCACAGTAACCGCTGGTTAGGATCGCCAGACCGTGAATCGCTTCGAAGGCAAGCGCGGCCTCGTCCTCGGCGTCGCGAACAAGCGCTCGATCGCCTGGGCGATCGCGAGGCGCCTGTCCGAGGAGGGCGCGCAGCTCGCGTTCACGTACCAGGGCGAGCGGATCGAGAAGGGCGTGCGCGAGCTAGCGGAGAGCGTCTCGAGCCCGCTCGTCACCGAGTGTGACGTCCGCTCGGACGACGACGTCGAGCGCGTCGTGCGCGAGGCGGGGGAGGCGCTCGGCGGCCTCGACCTGCTCGTGCACTCGGTGGCGTTCGCCGCAGCGGAGGACCTCGAGGGGCGCTTCACGGACACGCCCCGCGACCGGTTCTGGATGGCGCTCGACGTGAGCGCCTACTCGCTCGTCGCCACCTCGCGCGCAGCGGAGCCGCTGATGGAAGCCGGGGGCGGCGGCTCGATCCTGACGATGACGTACCTCGGAGGTGAACGAGCCGTGCCGCACTACAACGTGATGGGCGTCGCGAAGTCCGCGCTCGACTCGTCCGTTCAGTACCTGGCGTGGGACCTGGGCCAGAAGAACATCCGCGTGAACGCCGTCTCGGCAGGACCGGTGCGCACCCTCGCCGCGCGCTCGATCCACGGGTTCCCGACGATGGAAGCGATCGTCGAGGAGCGCGCCCCGCTGCGCCGGCACGTGGACGCCGACGACGTCGGCGCCGCAGCCGCGTACCTGCTCTCGGACGACGCGCGAAACGTGACCGGGACGACGCTCTACGTCGACTCCGGCTACCACGCGATGGGCATGTAGCCGATCGGTAGCGTGCGGTCATGGCTCGCCTGTACGCCGCAACGGGTGATGCGATCGCACGACTCGACGGGCACGAGGGCATCTGGGAGACGCGGATCTCGCTGACCGGAAGCGGGGCGCAGTGCCTCGCTCTCGACCCTTCCGATCCTGACGTCGTCTATGCCGGACTGCGAGACGGCGGCGTGCGGCGAACGACCGACGGCGGCGAATCCTGGCGCGACTGCGGGCTCCCGGCGCCGGGCGTCTTCTCGCTCGCCGTCAGCGCGGCGGACGGGGCGGTCTACGCAGGCACCGAGCCGAGCGCGCTCTACCGGAGCGACGACCGCGGGGAGACCTGGGACGAGCTCACCAGCCTGTTGATACTGCCCTCCCGACCGACGTGGAGCTTTCCGCCTCGACCCTGGACATCGCACGTCCGCTGGATCGCGCCGAGCCCGCACGACGCGGAGCTCTCTGCTCGTCGGGATCGAGCTTGGCGGGCTCATGCGCTCGACCGATCGAGGCGAGACCTGGCACGACCACCGTCCGGGTGCGCAGCGGGACGTCCACTCGCTCGCGTGGCATCCGCATGTCACCGGACGGGCATACGAGGCAGGCGGCGGCGGTGCGGCTTGGAGCAAGGACGCCGGCGACTCCTGGCACGCCGCAGACGAAGGCAGGGACAGGAACTACACCTGGTCGGTCGCGGTCGATCCGGACGACCCGGAGCTCTGGTACGTCTCGGCGAGCACGGGCCCGTACGCGGCGCACGGCGGCCGCGATCCGCAGGCGCTGATCTACGGGCGACGTGACGGCGCGTGGCGCGCGCTCGCAGGCGGCCTGCCGGAGCCGCTGCCTGCGATGCCGTATGCGTTGGTCGCGTTCGAAGGAGGTGTCGTCGTCGGGCCTTGCCGACGGGCAGCTCTGGGGCAGCGAGGACCGTGGCGAGAGCTGGGAACGCTACGAGCTCGAAGGCGACCCGCTCACGGAGCTCCACGCGCTCGTCCGCGCCGCCTAGCTCAGGTCACGTGGCGAACGACCTTCATCCCGAGCTTCGTGTGGCTGTCCACGGTGAGTGTCGGCTGGCCGGGTCGGCGACCCGCGCGCTCCGAGGGGCTCTCTAGCGCACCCGGAAGGCGGCGATCCGTCCGGAGCGGGCGATGAGCCGTCCGCCGCACGGGTTCTTCGCGCTGTAGTGGGTGACGAGCTCCTGCACGCCGAGTGCGCGGAGATAGCGGCACGGCGTCTTCTGGAGCTCGCGGAGTCGGCGGTCGGCTGTGAGCGGAGCGGTCGTCGAGTAGCCGGACGGATGCTGGTGCGGCGCCTGCATCAGGTAGTAGAGGTAGACGCTCGCGCTCTGGCTGCCCGCCTCGAACACGGGGAGCTCGAGCAGGCGGCCCGGCGAGTGTTGCGCGAGCGCTGCGTAGACGGGGTTGTGCGGGTCGGCTGCGGTCGGGTGGAACATGCCCGAGCCGCAGGTCGACGAGCAGAAGCAGGGCGACGATCGCGGCGGTGCTCCCGGCCAGCGCAGCCTCGAGACTGCGACCGCGACGAGCGCCGCGAGCGCGAGGCAGGCGATCGGCATCATCCGCTCGGGCACGCGCGTGTTCCGCAGCCCGGGCACGTGCTCCCAGATGAAGTGGTACCCGGGCAGGTTCCCGCCGAGAGCGAACAGGATCGGGATCAGCGCGCCGAGCCCGAGCACGAGCGCCATCCCCCAGCGGCGCCGAAGGACGAGCGCGGCGAGCCCGGCGACGGCGAGCACCGCGACCGTCCAGCCGACGTAGACGATCCCTTCGAGCGCGTGCGTGTCGCGCGAGAGGAAGTCCGGCAGGCTCGCGGAGTAGTGCTCGACCTGCCGGAACTGGCGGCCGCTCGCCCCGGTCGTGCCGTGCACGGCGAGTGCATCGGCGAGCAGCCCGGCGCCGAGTGCGGGCACGGCCAGCAGAGCGGCCCAGGGGAGTCGCACGAGCGCGTACGCGGCGAAGAACGGGATCGCTCCGAGCGCGAGGTGCAGCTGGCCCGAGAGCGGGATCGAGACGAGCGCGCCCCCGGCCAGGGCGAGCCACCAGTCCGATCCCTTCCTCGCCCGCTCGAGCCCGTACAGGGACAGTGGCAGGAGCATGGCGATCCACGCCAGGAGGTGGCCCGCGCTCCACTGGGCCTGGAGGTACGGCGCCATGGCGAACGCGAGACCCCCGGCAAGCGACGCTCCACGTGGCGTGCCGACCTCCCGGAGCCAGAGCGCCGTGAAGCCGCCCGCGCCGAGGAAGCCGAGCAGGAGGAACACGTTCCACGCGAGCACGGTTCCCAGAGCAGCCTGGAGCGGCCAGTACACGTAGCCGAACGGCCAACCGGCGAAGTTCCAGCGCGGTTTGACCTCGGGTTGGAAGCTGTACGGATCGCGCCACGGCGCCCGCCCGTGCTCGAGCTGGTGCCCGACGAGCCAGAGGTTGTAGCTCGTCTGCAGGTGATCGCCGGGCGCCGCCTCGCCGTAGCCGGGCTTGCCCTCGGCCATGAAGGACGTGTCCAGGGACCTGGTCCCGGGCCACGTCGCAAACAGACCTGCCCCGACGAAGAGCGCGCAGGCGAGCGCTACAAGGCCCGCGCGGCCGCGAGCAGCTCGTCGAAGTCCGGAACCTCGCCGGGATCGTGACGCCATGCGTGGCGCACCGTACCGCCGCGCTCGACCAGGAAGGTCGTTCGCTCGGCGACGTCCTGCATGCCGCGGAACTCGTGGGCGACGCCGAACCCGCGCACCGCGTCCCCGTTCCAGTCGGACAGGAACTGGATCTCGCCGAGGTCGAGCGCCTGGCTCCACGCAGTCTGTGTCCAGGGCGAGTCCCTCGAGATCGCGAACGGCGTCACGCCCGCCTCCTCGAACTCCGCTCTCCTGTCACGCAGGAGCTCGAGCTCGTTCGTTCAGGTCGACGACCAGGCGAACAGGAAGAAGAGGAAGAGCGCCGACCGGCCCGCGACCAGGTTGGAGCAGATCGCCGGCTCCCGCGGGGCCATCCAGACGGTTGCGTCCGGGACGTTCGCTCCGGGCTCCAGCACGCTGCGAGCCTAAACGACGCGCTAAGGCGAAGCCGGACAGCACCAGCTGACGCTCTTGGGGAACGCTCTCTCGAGGGGCGCACTGCTGGAGCCGCCGAACTGCTCGACGATGTTCGACACGGACTCGACCTTGGCCGACGTGAGCCGCAGGAACAGCCACTGGTTCGCGTTGATCCAGCCGACGAGGAGCCACGTGCCGTTCTGCGAGATCGCGAGCGTTCCGAAGTCGCCCGGCGCCGAGTAGAGGAAGCGCGGCTCGCCGGGCGTGGTCTCGGCCTGGAACAGCACGAGGTCGCTGCGCTGCGTCGCGGGCGAGTAGCGGATCAGGATGAACCGGTGGCTCTTGCGGACGAAGACGACGCCCGATGGCCCGGCGGGCATCCCGATCGCCCACAGCTTGTTCCCGTTCGAGTCGAACACGCGCAGGGCCCGCTCGCCGAGTGCGAGCAGGCGCTGGCCGTCATCCGACCAGACGAGCTGGGTCGGCGGGTCGCCGGGAGCGGACAGCCAGATCGTCTTCGTCGTGTCCACGTCGACGAGCTCGATTCGCCCGTCGATCGTCGAGAAGGCGAGCTGCCGGGTCACGCCCGGCCGCCAGGCGGGAGCGACCGGGCCGGCTGCGTCCCGCAGCGGAGCGTCCCCGGTCCCGTCGCCGGCCACGACACGGAGCTGCCTGCCGTTCAGGTACGCGATGCGGCAGCACTCGCTCCGCGGCTCGAGCGACCAGCGGGCGCCGTGGAGCAGCCTGGGCCGGGCGAGCTGCCACCTGATCGTCCCGTCCGGTGCGACCGCCGCGAGGCGATGCGCGCGCGTGACCGCGACGTGCTCGGCGTTCGGCGACCAGGCGCCTTCCCACCAGGGGCCGAGCAGCCGCATCGACCCGTCGGGATGGACGATCCAGGGCCCCTTGCTCGAATTGACGAGGAGCGAGCCTCCAGCCGGCAGCGCCGTGAGCGCGGGCTTGGCCTTCGGCTTCGACTTGTCGGGCGTGACCGCGTCGCGCACGCTCCCGACGAGCGCCCGGCCGGGCGGCGAGAGGAACGCGGCCAGCAGGACGAGGAGCGCCAGCGCCACGACGAGGAGCGGCCGTCGATTCCGACGCTGCCACGAGACCGGCTCGCGGGCCTCGAACGACGCGCGGAGGAGCCCCCACGCGCGGCGCTGGGCCTCGATCTCGTCGGGCGCGTGGATCCGCTGGAGCGCCCGCTTGACGTCGTCGCTCATCGCTGCTCCCTGTCGACGATCGCCTCGAGCCGGTCGAGGCCGCGGCGCAGACGCGAGTTGACCGTCCCGCGCGGCAGCTCGAGGAGGTCCGCGATCTCGCCGGGCGTGTACTCGAGCAGGTACCGCAGCACGATCACGGCGCGCTGCTCGGGCGGGAGCGCCGCGAGACCGGCCGCGACGCCCTCCGAGAACGTGCCGAGGTCGCCGGTGTCGAAGTCCTCGGAGCCCGGGACCTCGGACAGCTCGCGGCGCAGCGTCCTGGCGCGCGCCCAGTCGATCGCCCGGTTGACGACGATCCGGTGCAGCCACGGCCCGAACGGACGGCGCCGGTCGAACGAGTCGAGGTTGCGCAGCGCGGACAGGAATGCCTCCTGCGCGATGTCCTCCGCCGCGGCTGCGTCCTGGACGACGAGGTACGCGGCCCTGTGCGCCCGCGGCCAGTGCTCGCGAAACAGCGCCTCGAGGTCCGAGACAGATCCCGCTCGGGCGCCCCGAATCCAGGAGCGCTCCTGCCGGCCGGGGCCCACCATGGCGCGCTGACTATACGAGTGTCATCGGGCACGAGGTCCATACGCGGACGGAGTTGTGAGAGGTCCGACGGACCTTCAGCCGCCTGCGGGGCGTATAGATGACATGAGACGCCTTCTCCCACTCCTCGCCCTCGTCCTCGTCCCTTCGACTGCGCTCGCCGACGGTTGCCCGCCCTCGACGTGCGGTTCCACGTCGACGGCCGCGCCCGGGACGGACATCGTCCTCGTGCGTCCCGCTGGCCGGCAGGGCGGGCTGCAGGCGTTCTCCTTTCATAGCGGCAAGCGCCGCTTCACGCTTCCTCCTGGAATCCTCTCGGCGGACGGGCGCACGTTCGTCTCCGCTGCTCCCACCAAGTCGCCGCGAACGACGGTCGTCCGTTACGACGTACGCACGGGTCACCTCGTGCGCGGCTGGTCGCTGGCCGGGCGGTACTGGAGCCCCGCGGGCGTGACGGCCGATGGGCGTCGCTTCGCGGTTTCGAGGATCGGAAGGAAATCGACCTTTATTCGCGTCGGCCGTGCGCAGATCGTTCTACGCGGCCTGAACGAGGTCGAGGCCCTCTCGCCAAACGGAAAGCGCCTCTTCCTCGTCCACTGGAAGAACAACGGATACGACCTCCAGCAGCTCGATCTCGCGACGATGAAGCTGACACCGACCCGACTCGACGAGCCGGACGAGAAGATGAGCGGCGTCCCGGTCGGCTCGGTCGCCTCCCGCGACGGGCAATGGCTGCTCACGCTGTACAGCAAGCCTGACGGCCACAGCTTCGTCCACGCGCTCGACCTACGCACAGGCCTCGCGCACTGCATCGACCTGCGGCTCGTCGGCGATTTCCTCACCCTCGGCTCGACGGCCCTCACGCTCTCGCCCGACGAGCGCATCCTCTACCTGACGAGCCCGTATCTCGGCAGCGTGACGACCGTCGATCTTTCGACGCTCGAACCGACACGCGTTGTGCGCTTTCCGCGCATTGCGCTCGGCCAGGACCTGACCGTGGGTCCGAGCGCCGCAGTGACGTCGAACGGGCGGGTGCTCGCCTTCAGTGGAGGCGATCGCTCTGGCTCTACGACACTGCGTTCGGGCGTGTGCGTAGGGCAAGAGTCGTCCCACGGAGATCACGGGGCTCGGCTTCCGGCCGGATGGACGCCGGTTGCTCGTGCTCCAGCGCCATGGGGCACCGGCCTTCCTCGACGCGGCAACCGGGCGCTAGGCGGAGACGGCCGCTGCCTCGGTTGCGTCTGCGATCTCGCGGACGACCTCGGTCAGATCCCGGTTCGCGTTGAAGACGCGGAGCTGGCGGTCGGCGCCGTTCCCGCCGGCCAGGATCTCGCGGATCCCGTCGAGCGCGCTCTCGGAGCCGAGCTCCTTCGCGTGCGGCGCCAGCTCCTTCAGCCGGCGCCGGATCAGCTGCGCGACGGGCACGCGGTTCCGCGCCTCGGTGGCGAGATCCATCAGCGGTGCCTCGAGCCCGTAGCGCGCGGCGAGCCACTTGTTCTCGCTCGTCAGGATCCGGTGGTACGAGCGGATCTCCTCGCCGCGCTCGAAGCGCTCGCAGTACAGCTTCACGAGCGCCTGGCAGTACGCGGCCAACGCCACCGCGTGCTCGACCCGGGACACCGAGTCGCAGATCCGGACCTCGACCGTCCCCAGCCGCGGGTGCGGGCGGATGTCCCACCAGATGTGCGTGTAGTCCGCGATGCAGCCGGTCTTCTCGAGCTGGCCGACGACCTCCGCGTAGTCGGCGTAGTCGCGGAAGCGTGGCGGTGGGCCGGAGCGCGGGAACGCGGCGAACACGAGCTGCCGTGTCGAAGCGAGGCCCGTCGCCTCTCCGCGCCAGAACGGCGAGCTCGCGGACAGCGCCAGCAGGAGAGGCAGCTCGACCAGGAGCCCGTTCACGACCTGGATCGCCTTCTCCGCGTCGTCGACGGCGACGTGGATGTGGAGGCCGAAGATCAGCTCCCGGCGCGCCACGTACTGCATCTGGTCGACGAGCGCGCGGTACCGGTCGCGGGCCGTGATCCGCTGCGCCTCGAAGAGGCTGAACGGATGCGTGCCCGCCGAGCCGACGCGCAGCGACTTCTGCGAGGCGACCGAGACCACGTACTCGCGCAGCTTCCGCAGCTCCCGGTCGACCTCGGCGGGCGTGTCGCAGACGGGCGTCGCGATCTCGAGCACCGACTGCATCAGCTCGGCCTTCATCTGCGCCTCGAGCTCGTGGCCGACGACCGCGGCCAGGAAGGTGTCGATGTGCTGAACGAGGTCGAAGCTGTTCGGGTCGAGGAGCATGTACTCCTCCTCGACGCCGAGTGTGTACGGCTTCGTCTGGCCGAACCCGTGCTCGAGAACGCTCCCGCCCGCGGCGAACCCGCCGGCCGTGATGCTCGACGGAAAGATCTGCTTCACGCCCGTAGTATCGAGACGCCCTGGAAGCGCTTCAACTCACCGACTCGTGGCCGGCCGAGAACGTCGCTGTGGCAGCGCTCTCGAAGGAGGGCGAACTGGGCCGTCGCGGGGACCCGACGCGCGTGTTCCGCTGGGCGTCGGTCTCGAAGCCGGTCGTCGCGTTCGCCGCTCTGGTGGCCGCTGAGGAGGGGACGATCGACCTGGACGAGCCCGCCGGCCCGCCCGGCTCGACGATCAGGCACCTGCTCGCGCACACCTCCGGCCTGCCCTTCGAGCCGGGCCCGCCGATCGCGAGGCCGGGCACGCGGCGGATCTACTCGAACCCCGGCTTCGAGGCGCTCGCGGAGCGGCTCGCGGCGAATGCGGAGATGCCGTTCGAGGAGTACCTCCAGAAGTCGGTGCTGAGCCCGCTGCACATGGAAGCGGTTCACCGCGGCACTCCCGCCGGGGGCCTCTACGGCTCGCTCGACGACCTCGTCAAGGTGACGCGCGAGTTCATGGAGCCGACGCTCGTCGCTCCCGAGACCCTCGCCGAGGCGACGCGGGTGCAGTTCCCCGGCCTCGCCGGCGTGATTCCCGGCCTCGGCCGTTTCGACCCGAACGACTGGGGCCTCGGCTTCGAGCTCAAGGACGGGAAGCAGCCGCACTTCACGGGCACGCGCACCTCAGCCGGGCACGTACGGCCACTGGGGCGCCAGCGGGACGTTCGTCTGGGTCGACCCGGACCCCGGCCTCGCGCTCGGGCTCCTGACCGACCTCGACTTCGGCGACTGGGCGAAGGAGGCGTGGCCCGTGTTCAGCGACGCGGTTGTCGCCGAGGCACGACCCTGAGCTGCGCCTTCATGCCGAGCATCGCGTGGTCGGCCATCGTGCACTTGAGGACGTAGAGCCCCGGCTTGAGGCGAAGGGTGGCGGTCTCGCGACTCCCCGGGAGCGCGCCGGACATGGTCATGACCTTCGTCGTGCCGACTTTCCGCAGCGTCAGGTTGTGCTCGTCCTGGCCGAAGTTGGCAAGCTCGATCCGGACCGCGCCGGCGGGGACGCGCACCCGCGACAGCCGGTAGTGGAACTCGACCGCAACGACCTGCACCCGACCGAGCGGCGCGGCGGCCTGCGCGGGAAGGGCGCCTGCGGACGCGACGAGCACGAGCAGGAGCCCGAGCCGCTTCATCGCAGGAGCGGCACCCGCCCGAACGACTTCGCGTGCGGGATGACCGCCGCAGCGTCGGTGGACAGCCACTGCTCGAGCACCGAGCTATAGATCGTCCGGTAGTCGACCGTCGCCTTGAGGTTGCCGTCCTCGTCGAGCCCGCCTCTCAGGCCCGGGAACTCGCCGATCATCGTCCCGCGCACGCGCGAGCCCATGAGGAGGCCGATCCCGGCGGCCCCGTGGTCGGTGCCGTCGGAGCCGTTCTCCTCCGCACGACGGCCGAACTCCGACCAGACGAGCGTCAGGACGCGGTTCGCGAGCCCGCGCGCCTCGAGGTCGCGCTGGAACGCGAGCAGCGTCTTGCTCGCGAGCTCGAGGTTGTCGGAAAGATCCTGGGCCTGATCCGAGTGCGTGTCGTACCCGCCGTTCGCGCTCAGGGCGACGCAGTGCAGCGGCAGGCCCGCGGCGAGCAGCGCGGCTAGCCCGGCCATCTGATCCGGGAAGCCGCTGTTCGACTGCGGGTATGGAACCGGGGGTTGGAATCCGCCGTTGAAGGGCGCGAGCTGCTGGCGCAGCCGGTGCGACTGGAAGGTGACTTCGCGCGCTCCCGCGAGTACCTTGTCGTGCCCGCGTGAGGCGCCGAGCGAGCCGACGGCGGCGAGCATGCGGTCCTCGACCTGGCCGTAGACCCCCGGCGCCCAGAACGAGTAGTCGCCGGCGCCGCTGAGCGCGGCGACGGGCTTCTTGGCGGTTGCGAGCGACGGGGAGAGCTCGCCGTCGAGGCTCACTCCCTGAAGCGGGTTGTCCGCCTTGCCGACGTGGTCGAGGTAGCGGCCGAGCCAGCCCGTCTGGAGCCGGGGATTGGTGTCGCCGACCTCCCAGTAGTGGCGCGACGTGAAGTGCGACTGGTCGGCGTTCGTGTACCCGACGGCCGGGAGCACGGCCAGCTTGCCCTCGGCGTGCAGCGTGTGGAAGCCGGCGGCGGAGGGATGCCAGCGCAGGCGCGTGTCCTCCGGGAAGACGAGCCCGGAGTCGGGGAGGGCGAGTCTCGGCCGCAGCCGGTGGTAGTCGGGATCCCCGTGCGGAAAGAGGACGGACAGCGAATCGATGCCTCCGTCGAGGAAGACGGTGACGAGCACCGTGTTCGACGGGCCGGCGGCGAGCGCCTGCGCGATTCCGTGGTCGAGCGCGCGAGGCGTGAGCCCCGTGGCGCCGTAGACGGCGATCGCCATCCCGACCGAGCGCGCGATGAAGCTGCGGCGGTCGAGGCCTGTCCCGGCGGGCAGCGGCATCCCCGTCTCGATGTCGGGCAGCCCGGCGCCGGCCTGTGCGACGGCCTTGCGCAGAAGGGCGGAACGTGAGTGCTCGGTGCAGTCGTGGTGTGGCATCAGCTGGTCTGCTGGTCGGGGGAGACGGCGATCAGATGGCGGAGCGCGTTCTCGATCAGCGGCGGGTACTGCTCCTTCTTCCAGCGCCGGTCGGCGTCCGTGATCGCGTGGTGGGCGAAAGACTTCAGCGCGCGCTTCGTCGGCGGCGTCAGGCGCGGGTGGCCCCAGTACGCGAGCGCACGGTCGAGCAGCTTCTCCGCGTTCAGCGGCGCCTTGTCCTCGGTCTTCAGCACCGAAGGTCGGAGCATCCGGCCCGCGAGGTTCCAGCGCGCGAGGAACGACGCCGTGTCGAGCCAGCGCGTGTCGTCCCAGCCCGCGACGTTCGGCGGGTAGAAGAGCTGCTGGCCGGCCTGGTTCGAGAGCCACGTCCAGGCGTCCGTGTCGATCCCGCGCCGCCGCGCACGCAGCATCCCGGCGAGAAAGACGACCGGGGGCTTGACCATGCGCGGGCCGTTGTAGAGCGCCGGATGCTTGAGGATCGCCTCGACGACCGGGCGGATCGCGTAGTGGTGGCGGACGTAGAGTGACTCGAGCGCGCGGCGGGTCGCGGCCGGCGGAGCGGTCGGGACGAAGTAGCTCCAGAGCTTCATGACGAAGAACGAGGGGTGCTTCGGGTGGTGGACGGCGAGCCGGCAGGAGTCCTTCCAGTCGAAGTGCCCGTGCTTCCCGAAGATGCGCTTCGTGCCCGTGTCGTGGCGCTTTCGGTCGTAGCGGAAGTTGACCGGGCCCTTGTCGTCGTCCCAGTCGTTCCGCCAGCCGGTCAGCGCCCTGGCCTGCTCGCGGACGTCCCGCTCCGAGTAGCCGCGGCTCGCGCCGAGCGTGAAGAGCTCCATCATCTCGCGCCCGTAGTTCTCGTTCGGCTCGCCCTTCTCGTTCTCGGTGCCGTTCAGCCAGAGCAGCATCGCCGGGTCTTTGGTCACCGCCAGCAGCAGCTGCGAGAACGAGCCGAGCCCGTGGCTGCGGAACAGGCCGTTCTGCTGGAGCATCAACCGCTGCGAGCCCACCCCGGCGTTCGAGGTCGCGAACCAGTCGTGCCAGACGAGCGTCATGCGCTCGACGAGCGGGCGGTTGGAGCGAACCATGCGGTCGAGCCACCAGAGGTGGTCGTGGCCCCAGGCGTCGATCGGCGCGATCGGGTGTCCGTCGTCGTCGACGGGCTTCGGCCCGATGAGGCGGTCGCGCTTCGGGTGCGTCAGGGAATGGACGGCCCCGTGGAGGCCCTTCCTCGCGAGCCTCTTCTCCTCACCGGGGCGCGGGCCGAAACCGGCACGCCAGAGCAGCCTCTCGGCCTCGGCCGGGCCGAAGTGGCCTCGGTACACCGGAATTCTGCGCGCGGAAGACACTGGACGATCCCGGGTTCGCCATCGGCGCTACTCGTCCTTGCCTGAACCCCCAGACAGGTAGCCCGATCGCGGCGGGGACTCTACAAGGTCGCTCGGCCGTGCCTAGGACGGATCGTCCGCAAAGAGCGGACGGACGTACTCGTCGAAGGTCTCCTTGTCGCAGCTGGCGAGCGTCGTCGGCACGAGCGCGGTCACGGACGCCGTGCGGGGCACGTGCATCGTCAGCGCGACCTCGCCGAAGTAGTCGCCCGGCCGGAGCATCCGTCGCGGCCCGAGGCCGCCCTGGTTGCTGACCGCGACGAGCCCGCGCAGGATCACGTAGAAGTGGTCGCCCTCTTCCCCTTCGAGGACGATCGGGGCGCCGGGCGCCACGTCGGCGCGGCGCATGTTGTGGGCGAGCTTCGTCAGCACCTCGCCGGGGAGCTCCTGGAAGAGCCCGATGCGCGCGAGCTCGGTGACCGTGGCTGTCGCGAACCGTGGCACGGGCCTATTGTTGCGGACGTGGGCGAGCTCGATCAGTGGAAGCACTGCCCGCGCTGCGGAGCCGAGGTCGAGCCCGGCAGCGGCCTGGTCGAATGCGGGGCGTGCGGCTTCCGCGTCTACGCGAGCTCGAAGCCGACCGCGAGCGCCGTCTGCCTCGACGACGACGGGCGCGTCATGCTCTCCCGTCGCGGTGTCGATCCGTTCGCGGGCAAGTGGGACCTTCCGGGAGGCTTCCTCGAGGAAGAGGAGCATCCGCTCGACTGCCTGCACCGCGAGCTGCGCGAGGAGGCGGGCGTCGAGATCGAGGCGCTCGAGCTGCTCGGCGTCTGGATGGATCGTTACGGCGGCGACGGCTCGGCGGCCGCGACGCTCAACTTCTACTGGACGGCTCGCATCGTGGCGGGCGAGCCCGAACCGCACGACGACGTCGCCGAATTCCGCTGGTTCGCGCCGTCCGAGATCGCGGACGATGACCTGGCGTTCCCGCACACACGTGAGGTGCTAGACGCCGCGAGCCGCCCATCGCGTTAGCATCGACCTCAATCCCCGGAAAAGGAGCCTTCGTGAAGCTGATCGAGAGGATCGACGCCGCCCGCGAGCGCTGGAACGTGCTCGAGCATCCCTTCTACAAGCGCTGGAGCTGCGGTGAGCTGACCCGCGACGAGCTGGCGCACTACGCGGGCGAGTACCGTCACGCCGTCGTCGCGCTCGCCGACACGGCCGGGAAGACCGGCCACGAGGAGCACGCGCGCGAGGAGGCCGAGCATGTCGTGCTCTGGGACGAGTTCGCCGCCGCCTTCGGCGCCGAGACGGATCGCGACCCCGACGCCGAGACGGCCGAGTGCGTGGTCGCCTGGACGGCTCCGGAGAACCGGCGCGAGGCGCTGGCGGTCATGTACGCGATCGAGGCCGGCCAGCCGGCGGTCTCGCAGGCGAAGCTCGACGGCCTGGGCGAGCACTATGGCGTCACGGCCGACGAGCCCGGCGCCGCGTACTTTGCGCTGCACTCCGAGCGCGATCACGAGCACGCCGCCGAGTCGCGCCGGGAGCTCGAGCTCGTCCACGACGCGGACGCCGACCGCCTGGTCGAGGTTGCCGAAGCAGCGCTCAGGGGTAACTGGACGTTGCTGGACGGAGTCGACGCCAGGAGGTAGCGCGTGCATCTCCTACGGGGCCTTCCCGGGCACCCGTTCCACCCCCCGCTGACCGGGGCGACGATCGGCGCCTACACGTTCGCGACGGCGATGGCCGTGCTCTCGAAGCTCGGCGTCAGCGAGCACAACACGGCGACCGCCTGGTGGCTCGCGGTCGTCACGGGCCTCGTCTTCACCATCCCGACGGCGATCACCGGGTTCGCCGACTGGCTCTACATCGAGGGCGGGACGCCGCTCTGGCGCACCGCCACCATCCACCTGAGCGCGATGCTCGCGGCAACGGTCGTGTTCGCGATCACCGCCGGAGCCGGGCACGCCGACTACACCGGCGGCTCGGTCGGCGGTGGATCGCTGGTTCTGACGCTCGTCGGCTACGTCCTGCTCGCGACCGGGGGCTGGCTCGGAGGCGCGATCGTCTTCACGCACGGCATGCGCGTGCTTCGACTCGTGGACGAGCCGACCACGGAGCGAGAAGAAGCCGGGGCCTAGCCCGACGAGCCGTTCGTTTGGGCCGGCGTCAGCCCGAGTTGCGTCTCGAGGGCCGTCTTCGGTTGCGCGCCGATCGCGGCCGCTGCGGGCTCGCCGTCCTTGAAGAGCACCATCGTCGGGATCGAGGCGATCCCGTAGCGCTCGGCGATCTCGGGCTCCTCGTCGATGTTCACCTTGACGAGCTTGAGCTCACCGTGGCGCTCCTCGACGATCCGGTCGAGAATCGGGGCGACCGCGTGGCAAGGCCCGCACCATTCCGCCCAGAAGTCGACGAGGACGGGCTTGTCCGCTTGGAGCACTTCGTGCTCGAAGGTCGATTCGGTCACCGCATCTGCCATTCCAGGGTTTCCTTTCGTAATTCGTTGTCCAGGTTTCCAAACGCTCGCGCCGGGTGTGCTGTTCCCGGCCGACCGTAGAATCGAACACCATGGCCCAGACGTTCAAGTCCCTGCCCGCGGTGCCCGATCACGCCGCTCTCGAGCGAGAGGTCCTCGCCTGGTGGGACGACGAGGGCGTCTTCGACCGGCTCCGCGAGCTGAACCGTGGCGGCGAGCGCTGGAGCTTCATCGACGGGCCGATCACGGCCAACAACCCGATGGGCGTCCACCACGCCTGGGGGCGCACGCTGAAAGACGTCTTCCAGCGCTACAAGGCGCTGCGCGGATTCGACCAGCGCTACCAGAACGGCTTCGATTGCCAGGGCCTCTGGGTCGAGGTCGAGGTCGAGAAGTCGCTCGGGCTGAACTCGAAGCGCGAGATCGAGGAGTACGGGCTCGCGGAGTTCGCCGCGCGCTGTCGTGAGCGGGTCGCCGAGTTCGCGGAGGTGATCACCGACCAGGACCGGCGGCTCGGCCGCTGGATGGACTGGGACAACGACTACTACACGTTCTCGGACACGAACATCGAGTACATCTGGCGGTTCCTGAAGACCGTCCACGAGCGCGGGTGGCTCTACAAGGGGCATCGCTCGACACAGTGGTGCCCGCGCTGCGGGACGTCGCTCTCCCAGCACGAACAGGCGGGCGAGGAGAACTACCAGGAGCTCGAGCATCCCTCGTTGTTCGTCCGCTTCCCGCTGAAGTCGCGCGAGGGCGAAGCGCTGGTCGTCTGGACGACGACGCCGTGGACGCTGCCTGCGAACGTCGCAGCGGCGGTGAAGCTGGACGCTGAGTACGGGCTCCGCGACGGCCTCTGGCGGCTCGCGGTCACGGGCGAGGACTACGAGCACGTCGCGCGCGGCGAGGAGCTCGTCGGGCTCGAGTACGAGGGGCCGTTCGACGACCTGCCCGCCGCGGTCAAGGAGCACCGCGTGATCCCGTGGGACGAGGTCTCGCTGACCGAGGGGACGGGGATCGTCCACATCGCGCCGGGAGCCGGCACCGAGGACTTCGAGCTCGGTCGGATCCACGACCTGCCCGTGATCGTGCCGATCGACGAGTCGGGGCGGATGCTGCCCGGCTTCGGCCTGCTCGAGGGCCTCTCGACGGGCGAGGTCGAGGACGTGGTGATCGAGGACCTGCGCGAGCGCGAGCTGCTCGTCGAGGCGGGGCGCATCACGCACCGCTACCCGATCTGCTGGCGCTGCAAGACGCCGCTCCTCTTCCGCGTCGTCGACGACTGGTTCATCTCGTCCGACCCGGCCCGCCAGGAGCTGCTCGACGCGAACGCGACGGTCGAGTGGACCCCCGCCTTCTACTCCAAGCGGATGGACGACTGGCTGCGCAACATGGGCGACTGGAACATCTCGCGGAAGCGCTACTTCGGCCTCCCGCTGCCGTTCTACCCGTGCGGCGACTGCGGCCTGCTGAACGTGGTCGGCTCGCGGGCGGAGCTCGCGGAACGTGCCACGGCGGGGCTCGACCAGCTCCAGGAGCTCCACCGGCCCTGGATCGACCAGGTCCCCATCACGTGCGAAGGGTGCGGGAAGGAGGTTCGGCGCATTCCCGAGGTCGGCGACGCCTGGCTCGACGCCGGCATCGTCCCGTTCTCGACGCTCGGCTGGGAGAACCCGGAGTGGGTCGAGCACGGCTACGCGACCGGGGCTTCGCAGGGACTGTCCGGAGCGGACCTGCCCGATCAGTCGTACTGGGAGCAGTGGTTCCCGGCCGACTGGATCTCCGAGAGCCGCGAGCAGATCCGCCTCTGGTTCTACTCGATGCTCTTCATGTCCGTGACGCTCGAGGGTCGCGCGCCGTACGAGCGGGTGCTCGCCTACGAGCGCGTCCGTGACGAGACGGGGCGCGAGATGCACAAGTCGACCGGGAACGCGATCGAGGCCAACGAGGCGATCGAGCGCATGGGCGCGGACGTCATGCGCTGGATGTACTCGGAGCAGGTTCCGAGTCAGAACCTGAACTTCGGCTACGGGCCGGCACACGAGATCAAGCGACGGCTGCTCACGCTCTGGAACTCGGTCAAGTTCTTCGTCGACTACGCGAACGTGTCGCCGGGTGGGGAGGTGGGCGAGCTGGAGCCGCTGGACCGGTGGCTCCTCTCGCGTGTCGAGCAACTCGTCGCCGAGGTGACCGACGCGTACGAGCGGTTCTGGACGCCTGACGTCGTCGCGTCCTTCGAGGCGTTCGTGGACGATCTCTCGAACTGGTACATCCGCCGGTCGCGGCGGCGGTTCTGGGACGGCGATGCCGCGGCTCTGGAGACGCTGCGGACGGCGCTCCTGCGCTCGCTGGTCGTGATCGCGCCGGTGATGCCGTTCCTCGCGGAGCATTTGTGGCAGGTCTTGCGGCCGGAGGGTGAGCCCGAGTCGATCTTCCTGACCCGCTGGCCCGAGGCGCGCGAGCGAGACGAGCAGCTGCTCGCCGAGGTCGGAGAGACGCGGCGCGTCGTCGATCTCGGCCGTCAGGCGCGCGCGGGCTCGCAGCTTCCGTTGCGGCAGCCGCTGCGTCGGCTCGTCGTGCAGGGAGCGCCGCTGGCGGAGCGGCACGTGGACGAGCTCCGCGAGGAGTTGCGCGTGAAGGAGGTCGAGTTCGGCGACGTCGAGGCGACCGAGCTTCGCGTGAAGCCGAACCTGCCCGTGCTCGGGCCGAAGCTGGGAAAGGAGGTCGGGGCCGTGCGCGCGGCGCTCGAGGCGGGCGAGTTCGAGGAGGCGAACGGGGGCTTCCACGTGGCCGGCCACGACCTCTCCGCGGACGAGGTTCTCGTCGAGCGGGTCGGCAAGGAGGGCTGGGCGGTCGCGCATGCCGACGGGATCACGGTTGCGCTCGACACGGCGCTCGATCCGGAGCTCGAGGTCGAGAAGCGGGTGCTCGATCTGATCCACGAGCTGAACGCGAAGCGCAGGGAAGCGGGCCTCGAGCTCACGGACCGGATCGTGGTCACGCTCCCGCAGGCCGCCTCGGACCTCCTCGCGCACGAGGACTGGATCAAGGACGAGGTGCTCGCCGTCGAGATCCGCGCCGACGGCGGCAGCGCGGAGCCACAGATCGCCAAGGCCTAACCCCCGGGGTCAGACCCCGCCTCGAAAGCGTCGCGACTTCGTCACGAAAGTCGCGCGCGCGGCCTCGCGCCGCGGCGGCCGAACTACCTTCGTCGAATGGCGCGCCCTCCTCGTCTTCAGATTGCCGGCGCCGCGTACCACGTCACGGCTCGAGGCGTTGCTCGTCAGGCGATCTTCAGGGACGACAAGGATCGACGTCAGTTCCTGAAACTCCTGGACGACGTCGTCGCCAGGTTCGAATGGTCATGCCATGCGTTCGTCCTGATGACGACGCACTACCACCTGCTCGTGAGAACGCCGAATCCGGATCTCGCGCGAGGCATGCAGCGGCTGAACGCCTGCTACGCGCAGCATTTCAACCGGCGTCACGGCGAGACCGGTCATCGCTTCGAGCGGCGTTACCACTCGGTTCCGATCGAGACGGATGCCCATGCGCTCGAGCTCATCCGCTATCTCGCGCTGAATCCGGTCCGCGCCGGTGCGTGCCGGGATCCGGCCTCCTGGCGCTGGAGCAGCTACACCGCCATCGTCAGCGGTCAGCAGCGATCTCATTGCGTTGCGGAGGAGTGGCTGTTGACGTACTTCGGGAGGAACCGAGATCGCGCGCTCGAGCGGTTACAGTCGTTCGTCGAGGACGTGTCTCCGCAGCCGCCACTTGTAAAGGGGTCTGACCCCGGATGAAGCGTTGCGCGTGGGTGCCCGAGGCGGATCCTGGATACGTCGCGTACCACGACGACGAGTGGGGCGTGCCCTCGCGGGACGACCGGCACCTGTTCGAGATGCTCACGCTCGAGGGCGCCCAGGCCGGCCTCTCGTGGTCGACGATCCTGCACAAGCGCGACGGCTACCGAAAGGCGTTCGCGAACTTCGACGCCGGCAAGGTTGCGCGCTTCTCGGACACCAAGGTCGAGCGCCTCCTTGCCGATCCCGGCATCGTCCGCAACCGGCTCAAGGTCGAGTCGACGGTGAACAATGCGAAACGCGTGCTCGAGCTCGAGAGCCTGAGCGACTACCTCTGGAGCTTCGTCGGCGGCGAGCCGATCGTGAACCGGTGGAAGAAGCTCGGTCAGATCCCTGCCGAGACCTCCGAGTCGAAGGCGATGAGCAAGGACCTGAAGAAGCGCGGGTTCCGCTTCGTGGGCCCGACGGTCTGCTACGCGTTCATGCAGGCGTGCGGCCTCGTGAACGACCACGTCGTCGACTGCTTCCGGTACCGACAAGTGACATGATCGCGCGATGGCGAGCGGCTACACGGGGCCTGAACGGCGTTCCGGCAAGGATCGGCGCTCAGGACCGGACCGCCGCAAAGGACAGCGGCCGGGCGGTCCAGGAGACGACCGCCGGTCGGGCCGTGATCGCCGCTCCGGCGAAGACCGGCGCAAGAACGACAAGTAGCTAGTTCTGAGTCTCGGCGAGCGCGAGCTCGCGGCGGAGCTCGACCGGGAGCCGGAACTCGACGTCCTCCTCGACGACCCTGTGCGCCGAGATCTCGTCGACGCCGCGCGCGCGGAACCAGTCGCACACACGCTCGACGAGCTTCTCCGGAGCAGACGCCCCGGACGTGAGCCCGACCGTCTCCGCCGCGTCGAGCCACGCCTCGTCGATGTCCGTCTCGTCGTCGATCAGCTGCGCCGCCACGCCGTTCGCCCGAGCGACCTCGACGAGCCGGTTCGAGTTCGACGAGTTGCGCGACCCGATCACGAGCAGGAGATCGACCTCGCCGAGCAGGTCCTTCACGGCCCACTGCCGGTTCGAGGTCGCGTAGCAGATGTCTTCCTTCTTCGGCGCGTGGATCTCGGGGAAACGCCGGCGAAGCGCGGTGATGATCTCGCCGGTCTCGTCGACGGAGAGCGTCGTCTGCGTGATGTACGCGACCCTGGTGTCCGCGGCGAGCTCGAGCGCCTCGGCGTCCTCGACCGACTGCACGAGGATCGTCGAGTCCGGCGCCTCGCCCATCGTCCCCACGACCTCCTCGTGACCGGCGTGTCCGATCAGGAGCACCGTGTAACCGTCCGCCGCGTACCGGCGCGCCTGGACGTGCACCTTGGTCACGAGCGGGCAGGTGGCGTCGATCGTGTTCAGCCCCCGGGCGCGCGCGTTCGCGTAGACCGACGGGGCGACCCCGTGCGCCGAGAGCACGACCGTCTCGCCTCCGGGCACCTCGCCCTCGTCCTCGACGAAGATCGCCCCGCGCGCCTCGAGGTCGCGCACGACGTGCGCGTTGTGGACGATCTGCTTGCGCACGTAGACCGGCGGCCCGTGCAGGTCGAGGAGCCGCTCGACGGTGTCGACAGCACGCTCGACACCAGCGCAGTAGCCGCGCGGCGATGCCAAAAGAACACGCTTGACCACGAGGCCAGTGTAGTCCCGCTTATCGACTCCCCTGAGAAGGTGCATCTCTGTGCGCTGAGCGGCAGCAGCGGCTCCGACGGAGGCCGGCTCCGGCGGAGGCCGGCTCCGACGGAGGCCGGCTCCGCCGGCCGGGAGCCGGAGGCGCGGTCAGCGTGCAGAGATAGGAAAGCCCGCCGCTCGGGGGGTCAGTGCGGCGGGCCTCCCAGATTGCTCACCGCGGCTATCGTGGCCAGGTACGCACAAGCCGCGGTTCGCATCGCCCAGTGGCTGGAAGGTAACGGGCTGCCGAGCGGTTGTGAATAGGCCGAGAGGCCCATCTTTGCAAGGTGTATAGCGGTTCCTCGATTCGGGGCGGCTCGGTGGCGTGCGCGGGGTGCTCGGCCTATCATCCCTACGGCCCAAGTGGTCCCCAACTTGGCTCACTGATGGTGTTTCGCCGGAACCGTAGAGCCGACGGGCCTGCCTCTGCTGCGGCCCCCGACAACGAGTCCGAGCCCCACTCGGGCACCGGCCAACTGACCGCGATCGCCTCCCTGTCGAGCGCGCTCGTTCGCGCCAAGGGCAAGGAGGCCGTCGCCCGCATCCTGATCGACACCTGCCTCTCGCTGCTCGCAGTCGACGTGGCGGCCGTCGCTCTCGTCGGCGAAGACGCGAAGCGCGCTCAGGGCCTGCTCGCGGTCAGCCCGGAGGGAGACCTCGACTGGTGGACGAGCGTGGCGGTCGACTTCGACAGCGAGCCGTCGGGAATCGCGAGCGCGGTCTTCGAAGGCGGCCCGGTCGTCGTCCATGACGTCGCGAGCTCCCAGCAGGTCAACCGCCGCCTCGCCGAACGCGCCGGAGCAAAGAGCGCCGTCTTCGTCCCGCTCATCTCCGAGGAACGAGTGCCGGCCGTGCTCGTGCTGGCGACGACGAAGGCGCAGCGTGCCTTCACGAGAGACGAGCTGTCGCTGATCCAGGCCCTCGCCGCCGAGGCCGCGCTCGCGTTCGATCGCGCCCGCTCTGCGGACGCCCTGGCCGACGCGCTCCGGCGCGAACGGCTCGTCGCGTCGATCGGGAGGAAGGTGCGCTCCGAGCTAGACCTTGACGACGTGCTCAGGGTCGCGGTGGAGGCGACCGGGTCCGCGACCGGCGTCAGCCGCTGCTTCCTCAGGCTCGGTGAGCCGAGCAACCCGATGCCGATCGCGGCCGAGTGGACGGCTCCCGGGTTCACCCCGATCGGAGCCGTCGCCGACCACCTCGCCGTCTCGAACCTGGCCGCGCGCAAGCGGAGGACCGTGGCCGTGGGCGACATCCGCGAGAAGTCTGCGCTCGACGATCCGGCGCTGGGCGGGACGGAGACGTTGCAGGAGCTCGACAGCCGCGCCGTGCTCGCGACGCCCGTCCTCGTCTTCGACCGCATGATCGGGATCTTCGGGCTCCACCGCTCCGAACCGGGCGTGTGGTCGGACGCGGAGATCGCGCTCGCCGAAGCAGTGGCGCGGGAGCTGGGCATCGCGATCCACGCGGCGCAGCTCCTCCACGAGAACGCACAGCGCCTCGAACAGCAGACGGCGCTCCTCAAGGCGGCACAGGTGGTGACGAGCGAGCTCCGGCTCGAGACCGTCCTCCAGCGGCTCGTCGACGAGGTGACGAAGCTGCTCGATGCGCACGCGGCCGACTGCTACCTCTACGACGCGGACAACTCGCTCCTTCGCTGCGCAGCCGTCCACGGCCTCGACCCGGAGCTCGTCGACTTCGAGCTTCTCGCCGAGCGCTCGGTCGACGCCCGGTTCACCGAGCCCTTGCCGCACCCTGCGTATCAGGGGTTCGCGAGCGCGATCTCGGCACCGATGACCTGGTCCGGCGAGCGGCGAGGCGTGCTCGGCGTCGCGACGCGAGACCCGGAGCGGCGCTTCGGCGAGCTCGAGCAGAGCCTGCTCGAGACCTTCGCCGGCCTCGCGTCGCTCGCGGTCCGCAACGCGGCGAGCTTCGAGCAGAGCGTCCGCCAGGCGCGGGTGCAGCGGGGCTTCTACGGCATCGCTTCGGCGCTGTCCGAGCACCTCTCGCAGTCGGCGACCCTGGACGCGGTCGCCGACGCGGCGACCGAGGCGCTCGGTGGATCGTTCACCGCGGTGCTGATGCCAGGGGCGCGCGGGCTCGAGCTCGCGGCCTCGCACCGCGTTCCGGACGAGCTCGCTGCCACGCTCCACGACGAGATTCCCGAGTCGGCCGCGGTGCTCGTGACCGCAGCGAGCGAGCGGCGCCTCCTGTCCGCATCGTCGCTCGACGACGACGACCGGTTCGGCCCAGAATGGCGCCGGCTCGCGGGCGTCAGGTCGCTGCTCGCGATTCCAGTCGACCCGCCGCGGCGCGAGGAGGGAGGGCTCGTCGTCGTCTTCTTCGCCGAGCAGCGAACGTTCACCGACGACGATCTCGAGCTCGGCCGCCGCCTGGCAGGCGCTGCACGCGCCGGCCTCGAGCGTAGCGAGCTCTACGAGGGCGAGCGAACCGCGCGCGCTCTCTCGCAGCAGCTCGCCCGCATGGGCAGCCTTCTCGCGACAGAGCTCGAGCCCGCCGCGATCCTCGAGGAGGTCGCGGACCAGGCTCCCGCGCTACTCGGCGCCGACGCGTGCGCGATCCAGCTGGTCGAGGGCGACGAGCTCGTCGTCAGCGCGGTTGGAGGCGCGACCGCTCCGCCGGTCGCCGGCTCGCGCTCGCCCTCGACCGCCCGGCCCGCCGGCGACGTCTTCCAGACGCGCTCGCCGGTCGTCTACGCCGATGCCGAAGGTGACGCGCGACTCGTCGCCGACGACCCGATCCTCGCCGCGGGTCACGCCGCCTACCTGGGGGTGCCGCTCGTCGGGATCGAGCAAGGGCTCCAGGGCGTGCTCGCTGTCTACTCGCAACGGCCGCGCGTCTGGCGTGAGGAGGAGGTCGAGGCGCTCGCCGCGCTGGCCGGGAACGCCTCCGCGGTGCTGTCCAACGCCGAGCTCTACCAGCGGGTCGCGCTCGAGCGAGAGCGGAGCTACGCGATCCTCTCCAACATCGCCGACGGGATCGTCGCCGTCGACCGCGAGGGCAAGGTCGTCCTCTGGAACGAGTCGGCCGAGAAGATCACCGGGGTCCCCGGAGCGGCCGCCCTCGGCCGGACGCCGGTCGAGGTGCTCCAGCGCGAGCTCGCGTCGGGGGACGAGAGCACCGCAGGCGAGCGGCTGCTGTCGATCCAGCGCGGCGGCGACGAGGTCTGGCTCTCGCTCACCGAGGCGGTCATGCACGACCCGGTCGGATCGGTCTCCGGCCGCATCTTCGCCTTCCGGGATGTCTCCTCGGAGCGGATCGTGGAGGAGATGAAGTCGACCTTCGTCTCGACCGTCTCGCACCAGCTGCGCGCCCCGCTGACCTCGATCTACGGCTTCGCCGAGACGCTCCTCAGGCGCGACGTCCTGTTCGGCGAGGAAGAGCGGCGAACGTTCCTCGAGTACATCGCCTCCGAGGCGCAGCGGCTGACGTCGATCGTGGACACGCTGCTGAGCGTCGCGCGGCTCGAGGCCGGCGACCTGCAGGTCGAGCTCGCGCCGACGGATCTGCGCGCCGTCGTCTCCGACGCGGTCACGAGCGTCGAGGAGGGCGCCGTCGTCAACGGACACCGCTTCGTGCTCGAGCTCCCCGACGAGCCGCTCGCCGCCTCCGCCGACCGCGAGAAGCTCGGCCAGATTCTCAGGAACCTGCTCGACAACGCGGTCAAGTTCTCGCCCGGCGGCGGAACGGTCACGGTCGAGGCGCATCGCCGGGCGGGCCGCGTCGAGATCCGGGTCGTGGACGAGGGCGACGGCATCCCCGAGGCCGAGCGCGAGCACATCTTCTCGAAGTTCCACCGGGCGGGCAGCACCGGTGGCTACGGCGGAGCCGGGCTCGGGCTCTACATCGCACGCGGTCTCGTCCTGGCCATGGGCGGGCGCATCTGGGTCGACTCGGCCGAGGGCGGAGGGTCGAGCTTCGCGTTCGAGCTGCCGCTCGCCGAGGCGAGTGGGCAGGGCGAGGGCGGGGTATAGGAACCGGCATGGCGGCGCGGGTGCTGGTGATCGACGACGAGGGGCCGATCCGGCTCCTCTGCCGCGTCAATCTCGAGGCCGCCGGGATGGTCGTGCACGAGGCCGAGGACGGCGCGACCGGGGTCGAGGTCGCGCGGCGCGAGGCACCGGACGTGATCCTGCTCGACGTGATGATGCCCGGCATGGACGGCTGGGAGGTGTTCGGCGTGCTGCTCGAGGAGGAGCGGACGGCGAAGATCCCGGTCGTCTTCCTCACGGCGCGGGCCGAGCTCCGAGACCAGGCGCGGGGCCTCGAGCTCGGCGGCGTCGACTACGTGACGAAGCCGTTCGACCCGCTGGAGCTCGCACCGCTGATCGACGACCTGCTCGACCGGATCGAGCGCGGCGACCTCCAGGAGCGGCGCCGCGAGCGGCTCGCCGCGCTCCGGCAGCTGCTGGTCAACGACTGAGCCCTAGCGGCCCGAGAAGTCGGCGGTGACGAGCCGGGTCCAGCGCCCGGCCGCGCCGACACCGATGCGCCGGAAGCCTCGGTCGAGCAGGTTCTCGCGGTGCGGCGGGCTGTGGATCCACATGCGGACGATCCTGGCCGGCCTCAGCGGCCTCGAGCCGGCCGCGATGTTCTCCCCGACGTAGGGCGCCCGCACGCCGAAGCTCCGGAGCCTCGTCACGAATGCGCCGTGGTCGAAGTAGCCCCGACGGGCCATGTCGGCCGAATGCGACTGTGCGGCGCGGCTGAGCGCGGGGCCGACGAGCAGTGGCGGCACGCCGTTCCGCTCACGGAACGAATTGATCAGCTTGACGACCGCGAGCTCGCCCGGGCCGAGCGCCGCGCCCCTCGACTTGAGCGGTGTTGACGGCACACCGGAGTGGGCGTCTGCCCGGGCCCCGACACTGAGCGACACCCCGAGCAAGAGCACCATGACGCTGAGAAGGCGGCAGTTCCCAGACATCAGGAGGTCGCGGGAGATTAATGGGCGAAGAGGACATCGTCCACGTTTGCAACTGCAATTTTCAATAGTTTCCGCAAACTACGGACCGATTTACGGCGAGGAAATTTCTCCTCAGCGCGCCGTCTGGGCGAGCAGGATCCCCGCCAGGACGATCGCGCCGCCCACGAGCTGCGTCCCGGTCAGCGATTCCCCGAGCAGCGCGTAGGCGACGAGCGCGCCCGCAACGGGCTCGAACATCGCGGTCACGCCCGCCCGGGTCGCCGACAGGTGGCGAAGCGCTCCGAGGAGCAGGAGGAACGGCACGATCGTGCCGACGAGGACGACGCCGATCAGGAGCGCCCAAACCGGCAGCGTGGTGGAGAAGACGGCGCCGTCCAGGGTGACTCGGTCGTCCAGATACTCGGTCGGGAACGACCACCACGGTTGGAGCAGCGCCCAGAAGAGGGCGGCGAAGGTGAAGCCCAGCGCGAGCAGCGAGACCGGGTCCCGTCGGCTGACGGCGTTTTCCGCGAGCAGGATGTAGAGGGCGAATGCGACCGCCGACCCGAGCGCGGCCAGGACTCCGAGGCCGTCAAGTGCGACGCCGCTCCAGAGGTCGACGACGAACGAGAGCCCGCCGAGCGCGAGGATCAGCGCTGCCCAGACCCGTCGTCTGACCGGCTCCTTGAGGAAGAGCCGTGCCCAGAGCGCGATCAACACGGGCGCGACGTACTGGATGAGCAGGGCGACGCCGATCTCGAGCCGGTGGATCGCGACGAAGTAGAGGAGCTGCACGAAGGCGAGGCCGGCGATGCCGAAGAGAAGGAGGAGCGGGAGCTCTCCGCGCGTGATGCGAAGGCTCCGCGGGCGCGCGATCGCGATCGCTCCGACGAGGATCAGCGCCGCTCCGGTCGAGCGCACCTCGGTCAGGCGCAGGGACGAAAGCCCCGAGCTGAGGGCGGCCTTTGCGAACGACCCGTTGATCCCCCAGAGCGCCGTGGCGGCGAGCACCATCGCGTAGCCGACGACCGGCCGGCGGACATGTGGCTGCGGGTCCGCGGCGAGGATCGGCTCGGACACCGGCCGAGCCTAGCGTGTGTGTGGGCTCGTCCAAATGGACACGGCTACTGTTGGCAAGCAGGACAACATTCGTCCGAATCCGAGCCTAGAATCGGAGTCATGAAACGGTGTGGAAGCTGCCGCGTGCTGAAGTCACTCGACGAGTTCCACCGACGGGGTCGAGGACGTCAGACGTGGTGCAAACCATGCCGGCGGCGCTACGACCGCAAGTATCACCGTCGGACACGCGAGAGGCGTCTTGCGCAGAAACGCCTCCAGCACCAGCGAATGGTCGCGTGGTATCGCGATCTCAAGTCGAGCACGCCGTGCGCGGACTGCGGCTCAACCTTCCACCACGCCGCGATGTCCTGGGACCACATGCCCGGGTTCGAAAAACTCGACGACGTCAGCTCTTTGGTGAGCCGACATAACAAGGCGTTGATCCTGGCGGAGATCCAGAAGTGCGAACTTGTCTGCGCGAACTGCCACGCTGTACGCTCTTTCGAGCGACGGGGTGTAGCTCAGTCTGGTTAGAGTGCTGCGTTTGGGACGCAGAAGTCGCCGGTTCGAATCCGGCCACCCCGACTGATTACCGCTTTACAGCTGACGTTGGAACCGGCTGTTTCACCGACTTCGCCGGCGGGTTCGCATCGACGAGCACCGCCACGACGAGGAGGATCGCGATCGCGACTGCGCTCTCGCCGCGCAGGCTTCGCGCGACGGCCCGCGAGCCGACTCCTCGGCCGCGTTCCAGCGCCGGCGCCACGACGAAGTGGTGCAGCGCGCCCCACGACAGGGCGAGCACGACCAGCGAGCTCTTGATCAGCAGCACCTGCCCGTAGCGGACCTGCCAGAGATCCGCGACCTTGGGCAGCCGGTCGTACGCGAGATAGGCGCCGGCCAGCACCATTGCCCCGACAAGGACGGCCGCGAGCTGCGAGAAGCGATGGAAAGCGTCTCGTCGCAGTCCCGGCGCCGTCGGCCACACGACGAACGCGAGCATCACGAGGCCGCCGACCCAGAAGCACGCGGCCACGAGGTGCACGTAGTCGGCGAGCTCCGACTTCCACGTGGATCCGACGTCGACGGCCGAGTGCCCCGACAGCGACAGGCCGGAGCAGAGCAGGAGCCCGAGGAAGAACGCGGGCCAGAGCAGGATCGTCCGCTCGGTGAGCCAGGCCAGGAAGAGGAGCGCCGCGACCAGGGCGAAGCCGAGTGTCATCGCGATGAACGCCGTCCCGAACCGCGTGCCGCGCGCGAGCGGGGACAGGTCGCCGTAGATGAGCTGGCCGAGCGGAAGCTGGAACGCGTCGGCAGCCCGCAGGATGAACCCGAGGACACCGAGCTCGATGCTGCCCACGACCCCCGCCCCGACGACCCAGTAGAAGCGCCGCTCGAGCGCCGGCGTGACGGTGCGCCCACGGAGCACGAGCAGCCGGAACGCAAGCCCACCCACCAGCAGCGCCAGCCCCACGAAGTAGCCCCACTTGGCGACGTACTCGAACTTCGTCGGCCCGCCGGCGCCGTAAGCCTCGGTCGGCGGCGGAGGCTTGACACGGACGCCGAACGTGTAGACGCCAGAGACAACGTGGCCCTCGTTGGAGGTGACGTGCCAGCGGACCGTGTAGGCGCCCTTCGGCAGCTGGCGCAGCGGGACGATCACCCTGCGGCTGCTGTCCGTCGTGCGCGCCGGGCCGGCCGTGACGACCTTCCCGCTGGAGCTGCGCACATCGATCGAGTTTGCGAAGGCGTCGACGGACTGGTCGAACTGGAGCGATATCGAGCGCGGAGCCGTGGCAAGCCGGGCGCCGTAGGTCGGCACGCGCTCGAGCAGGACGGCGTGGGCGAGCGCGGAGGTCGGCAGCGCGAGCGCGACGAGGACCGCCGCCGCTAGCGCCTTCGCCCTCATCGCCCGCCGGCGAGCGGGGACAGGTGACCGAAGATCGGCGCGACGTTCCGGTCGCAGAAGAGCAGCGCGGCGACGGCGACGATCATGACGGCGAACCCCGCGTTGAACACCGGTGACCGGGGCTGCGCGGCGCGGCCGAGCGTGATCACTGTGCCGATGAGCATCGTCCACCCGAGCGCGTGGTGCAGAAAGGCGGAGCGGGAGAAGAGCCACGGGTTCTGCTCGTGGATCAGAAAGGCGGAGCCGGAGACGAGGAGCGCGAGCGGCAGCGTCAGCTCCCAGAGCGGGTTGTGCAGCTTGCCCCGCACGAGCCCGAGCTGCGCGCCGCCGACGAGCATCAGCACCTGCGCCCACGCGCTGTGCGCGAGCATGTGGATCGCCGAGCTCGTGTAGAAGACCATCACCGGCCACATCAGGACGCCCATCAGGAAGGCGATGCCGGGCCAGAGGTACGCCCGCCACGCGCGTCGACGCCACACCTCGCGCCCGATGATCGCCTCAGCAAGCAGGCAGAGGCCGAGGAAGAGAAAGCCGACACCGAACATCCAATGGACGACCTCGGCCGGCGGCTCCATCTACGTTGTCCGCTCCTCCGCTTCTTCCAGGTCGGAGAGCAGGCCCGGGACGACCCAGAAGTGGAACAGCGCGCCGACGAGCATGACGAGCAGCGGCGGCTGGACGGCGAGGTACCAGAAGCTGTGCTTGTCGGGGTCGAGCAACGTGATCCGGTACGGCTGGACGAGCGCCCAGGCGAGGCCGGCGAGCGCGGTCAGCGGGCCCAGCGAAGAGACCGCAGTGTTCCGCCACGAGTGCCTGGTCCTGGCCCGGGCTCGCTGACGGACGAGCTCAGCGTCCATCACTCATCTCCCGTGGTGATTGTACGGACGGAGGCGTGCCCAGCGTTCGGAAGGTGTCGGCGCGCGCCTCGCTGGACAGGAAGCGCAGGAAGTACCACGTCCCGACGGCGAACAGCACGGCCGCCTGCTCGAGCGCCATCGCGCCGCCGCCGATCTGCTGGTCGGTCAGCGGCGAGAGCCCCCAGAGCCGGGGGGCCTGCACGTAGTAGTCGTAGACGGCCCGCGGGATCAGCGCGAGCAGCAGCCCGAGCGGGCTCGCGACGACGAACGCCGCGAAGACGTACATCGCCCGGGCTCCGGCCGTGAGCCGATGAGGCTCGTCGCGCAGCACGGGCCACCAGAAGAGGCATCCAGTGAGGAAGTAGGAGAGGTGCTCGACGTGCAGCAGCGAGCCCTGGTGCCGAAGGGCTGCGTCGTACACGGCCGGGATGTGCCAGACGAAGTAGGTCCCGGCCCAGAGCGGCAGGGCGACAACCGGGTGCGTGAGCGGCCGCGGTCCGCGGATCGCAGCCGGCAGCCCGATGACGCAGAGCGCCGGAGCCCACTCGGCCAGGACGACGTTCTGGAGCAGGTGGATCGAGAGCAGATAGTGGAGCGCGATCGGGTGGAGCGGCGTGACGAAGACGGCCAGGATCAGTCCGAGCCCGGCCACGAAGCAGGTGACCCGCCAGCGTTCCGTCTGATGGCGCCGAACGAGGAGCACGTACCCGAGCGCGAGCGCCGGAACGAAGATCAGCGCCTCGAAGTCGAGCGGCCAGGCGTAGGGATCGTGCACGGAAGTGGACGCTACGCTATGCGCACGCGGGCGTAGCTCAGTGGTAGAGCCCTGGCCTTCCAAGCCAGTCGCGCGGGTTCGATCCCCGCCGCCCGCTTGGCCTCCGTTACACGGGCCGTCCGACGCCGCCGTGATCCTGCCTTGACGTGGAGGAGCGCCTCGTCCGGTTCCGGGCCACGACGGTCCTTGCGGTGCTCGGGATCGCGATCGCGGTCGCGCTCCTGCTCGAGATCATCTGGATCGCGCGGCACATCATCACGTGGATCCTGATCGCGGTCTTCCTCACGCTGGCGCTCAATCCGGCGGTGGACTGGTTCCAACGTCACGGCGTGCGGCGCCGCGGGGCGGCGACCGCGATCACGGTGCTGCTCACGCTCGCCTGTCTGGCCGCTCTCGGAGCGCTCTTCGTCCCGACGCTTGTCCACGAGGTGAACGGCTTCGCGCAGGCGCTCCCCGGCTACGTGGACGACATCACGCACCGGCGCGGGCGACTCGGGTTCCTCGAGTCCAAGTACCACATCACCCAGCGCGTCCGCGACCAGCTCGAGAACGGCGGCGCGAGCAAGCTGCTCGGCTTCACCGGCACCGCGGTCGCGATCACGAAGGGGATCGTGACGGCGATCGTCGCCACGGTGACGATCGTCTTCATGACCGTCTTCATGCTGCTCGAGGGGCCGGTTTGGGTCGACCGCTTCTTCACGCTTCTGCCCGAGTCGTCGCGCGCGCACTGGCGCGGCGTCGGGCAGCAGATCTACAGGACCGTCGGCGGGTACGTGACCGGGAACCTGCTGATCAGCGTGATCGCCGGGATCTCGTCGACGATCGTCATGCTCATCCTCGGAGTGCCGTACGCGGTGGCGCTGGGCCTGCTGGTGGCGATCCTCGACCTGATCCCGCTGGCAGGCGCGACCCTCGCGGCGATCCTCGTCTCGGCGGTCGGGTTCATCCACTCGATCGTCGCCGGGATCGTCCTGATCGTCTTCTTCATCGTGTACCAGCAGCTCGAGAACCATCTCCTGCAGCCGCTCGTCTACAGCAGGACCGTTCGGCTGTCGCCGCTCGTGATCCTCGTTTCGGTGCTGATCGGGGCAGAGCTCGCCGGCGTGCTCGGTGCGCTGGCCGCGATCCCGGTCGCGGGAACGATCCAGGTGCTCCTGATCGCGTGGTTCCAGCACCGGCGCGCGCGGCAGGGCCAGGCCGCGACCATCTGAAATCACTCGTTCGGGCTGAAGCCGGGCGTGCGGGCGCACCGATCACGGTCGTATGCGCACGTTCCTTGCGGCCGGCGCCCTTTCGATCTTGCTGCTCGGTTCCGCGCAGCAGGCCGAAGCGCGCCCGCACGCGATGCAGGTTCCACGGCTGCAGAAGCTCGGCCTCTTCCTGCAGCACGCCGCGGTTCGCTCGCTTCCGGCGCGTCCCAGGAAAGCCGACAACGGCCTGAGGGCGCTCGAGCTCGACGTCGTCGCGCGCATCAACGCGCAGCGGGGCGCCCGGGGCTTGCGGCCGCTCCGGATCTCGCGGGGACTCGACGCCGCGGCGGCGTACCACTCACGCGAGATGGGGGTCCAGGGATTCTTCGAGCACGAGTCGCTGAACGGCGCACCGTTCTGGAAGCGAATCGAGCGCTTCTATCCGATGGGCCGCGGCTCCTGGTCGGTGGGCGAGAACATTCTCTGGGAGACGCCCGACACGAGTGCGGCCAGTGCGGTGCGCGCGTGGATGGGGAGCCCGCCGCACCGGCAGAACATCCTTGCCCCCGAGTGGCGGGAGATCGGAATCGGGGCCGTGCACTTCGCTTCCGCCCGCGGCACGTTCGGCGGCCATGCAGTCACGATCGTGACCGCCGACTTCGGCGCCCGCGGATAGCTAGAACGAACTGTTCCTCGGCTTCCTGGCGCGTCGCTGCGTGCCCGTATGCCGGGGGGACAGTGCTGCGCCGCACGGCCCGTTGGCAGGAGGGTGCGCAGCGGCGCGAGGCCGGACGCGAAGCGTCCAGGCCGGCCAGGGAGCCGAGGTGCGCCTGGAGGGATTCGAACCCCCGACCAACGGCTTAGAAGGCCATTTCGGGCGATTTGCCGATCGACGCGAAGGCACTCAAACCCGCATCGATACACGGCTTCCGGGCGATCGGCGGCCCTGCCAGTTGCAGGCGCGCCTAGACGCGCTCACGGCGCGCTGCCCGCCACGGACAACAGCCTTGAACGACTTGGTCTCGGAGACACGGGAGACCGCTAGACGGCAACACGGAGGCTTCGCCGCGGAGTGTTGCGTCCACATGGCCAATCCTTCGACGCGAACGGCACGCCGTGCTCCCGGCGAAGCCTCAACCGAAGGTCACGGCTCTCGGTCCAAGATCGTTTCGGCACGGACTGATCCAAGCGTCAGCTTGTCTCCGCGGCATTGCTACAGAGCTGGTGTTCCAGCCGCGTTCTCAAAGAACGTCGCCTGGCAAAGGCAAAGGCAAAGGCGAGCCGCCGAGGCCCGGACCCGAACTGCCAAGCTCAATGCCGCCGCGCGCGGGCGTTTTGGTGGTCGTTTCTCCCGTAGGTTCTTGCCAACGTATCGGTTGGCACGCGATATGAGCCTTCTCCACGAACTCCTTGTGTGCGTCGTTGACCGCGTTGAGCAAACCGGCAATCTTGCACTTCGTTGTCGCGTCCCATCCAGTCGGGGTCTTAAGCACGACTTGCTTAAGGTCCCAAATCTCCTCGTCGAGCTGCGCGGCGGCCTTGCCGCACTCCGTGGTCTTCCCAAAGGCAAGCATGACTTTGTCGATCGTTTGAGCACATTTCGTGCCGAGGGGTTCTATCTGCTCCTTTGCCTTCGCATCGAACGGGAGCGCCTCGTCGGATTCGATTGACCGTGAGCGAAGGAATGACCGGAATTCGTGCCATGCGTCGATATAAGCGCCGGTCGTCTCGACAAGCACCTTTCTCCACGGTTCGGTCTCCTCGTGGACCAGCTGGTCTTTCGCAGTGAGACGTTGAAGGTAAGCCCCTGTCAAGCCCGCCAGTGTGGTTATCACCGCGACACCGAGGGCCAACACCACTGTCGCCCATGCAGACACCAGACGCACATTATTGCGCCGATTCGGCGCGGCCGGCTGCATCACCCTATCGGCATCGGCCCGCGTTCTTCGAGTCGAGTCCTGTGGTTTTTTGGTCCCTCTCCTGGCTCACCCCGCGCTAAGTTCTCGCGAGTTACACGTTGACTGAGCGGAAAACATGCACGACGTGCGGCGAGATGAAGAAAGTCTCGGAGTTTCGACCAAACCCTCCGCAGGGCGGTCGCCTTTACGCGGGGTGCCGTGCCTGCGGGTGGAAGCGACCCGAGCATGGCGGAAACGGAACCGCGATCGCGTGAACGCCGGCGATTGAAGCGTCCGGCGTTGCCGAACCGACTCGCCCGTATGACCTGCGTTCGACGTTCGCTTCGAACGCGCTCGCTGCCGGTGTGACTGTGTTCGAACTTGCGCGGGTAATGGGAACCTCAGTCGCGATGATCGAGCGTCACTACGGCACGCTGCTCGACGGCGCTCAGGCTGGGATCGCGGGACGGCTTGACGCACTCGAAGTCGAGCTTGAACGGGCCGTGGAAGCAGAGGGCACCTAGACCGCGTTCTGCGCCGCGTCGATCTCATTGACGAGCGCTTCTCTGAAGCGGGCTGCCTGTCGGTCACAGAGATCGGCGATCGCTGGCAGTTCGCCGGGACGCAGCGGCATCCATTGCTCCCCGATGCCGAGGACGTTCTCGGCGGGTTCGATATGCGCCAGCCCTTTGCGGCCACCTGCCGGATCCGTGTGCGCGTACGTCTTATGGCGGAGATTCAGCAGACGCTTGTGCAGGTCTCGATCGGGGGCATCGGCTGGCCGCCACTTGTCTCTGAGCTTGCCGCCAAGGTTCGACGGGAGCCATGGGCGCGCGTAACAGACTGAGATCGCCGTCTCCAGAGCGCGGCGAGCGTGGCCGTCGGCTTGTTGATTCAGGAGTCGCGCGGCGGCCGCCGCCTGACGCATGTCGTTGATGGCGAGAGCTAGGCGTTCCTGTTCGGGGGTCAGAACAACGTCGGTCATTCGGTTTGGGGCACTAGTGGGGCACGACGGAAGCTGCGAGATCCTTCGCCGATAGCGTGCAAACCCGCACGGCTAAGCGAATGCGCCTGGAGGGATTCGAACCCCCGACCAACGGCTTAGAAGGCCGCCGCTCTTCCTCTGAGCTACAGGCGCCCGACTACAGGGTAGCCGCGGCTGAGACGCTTCTTCGACGACCTAGCCGGGCGCGGGAACCGGAGTGAAGGTCGCCTTCTTCCGCTCGACGGTGCCTTCGTCGTCGCCTTCGAAGGTTCTCGTGCTCGACGTTGTGAACCTGCGCCCGGGGAGCAGTCGACTCCGTCGGAGGGGGACGTCCATCCCGTGCTTGAAGGCCCCGCCGCCTTGCGGCGCGTAGATACCTGCGAAGAAGAGCTCGTACACCGGCTCGCCGACATCTGGCCCGCAGGACATCGGAGGACGGTGGTCCGCCACGTCGATCTTGTGCGACCACGTCATCTTGGAAGGGAAGTTGCGAAGCTGCGACTCCTCCCAGTAGACATAGCCAATGATCCCGCCCCGTGAGTGGTACGTCCCGGCGCACGAGCCTCCGTCGACCCCGTTGTCGCAGGTGGTTTTCCCCACCGTGAGCGTCATCCGCGCGGGAACGACGAAGGGCCACTTGACGCGCCTCCCGTAGGCAAAGGCGCTCCGCGTCTTCGCGATCCGAACGCGGAAAGTCGTGACCTTCATGGTCGCGGGCGTCCCGGCATAGAAGGGGCCGCTGCTGGCGGTCAGCGACGCCGGAGTGTGACACGTGATCCCACCCGGAAGGGACGTGACGACGTTCTTGGATACCGACCACGTCAGCGGCGCGACCTTGTAGACGCGCCACGGAGGCCTGCTTGCTCCCTCCGTCTCGTCGGAAGCCGCGCCCAACGCCGCCGCACAGCCGATCAGAGCCGCAGTAACTGTCTGGAGGCGCACCCTGGGGTCGATGGTATTCCGGGACTGCGGGCAGGTCAACGACCCGGATCCAGGCGCCCGAGCGAACGGTAGTCCGTGGCCCGGTCCTATTCGACGAACTCGGCCTGTGCCTCGGGATTGGCGGCGTGCCAGTCACTCAGGTGGAGATCAAGCTCCATGCGCACCCGGCTGTGCCGGACCGATGAGAGTCGCGAGACCTCGATCGTGTTCGGGCCGATCTCGACGGCGACGTATTCGCGCTCCCGAAGGAACGCGACCAGGCCGGGCAGGTCGGCCGCTTCTTGAACTCTGATCCGCATTGAGACCCCGCGTATGGAATGTCGGCAGATCCGCGCTCCAGCGGCACCCAAGGTCGGGTGATTCAGGACGCCGCACGGGCCGCGCAGATGTTGCGCTTCGTCACGGTCACGTTCCCCACGTGTGCGAAGGTTCGTCGATAGGGTCCTGACCGGAGGGAGGCCCGCGGCCGGACCCCGAGACGGGCGGGCCGAAGCGGCTATTCTGAGCCGTGCGCGGTGGCGGTAGCTCAGTTGGTAGAGCCCCGGGTTGTGGTCCCGGTGGTCGCGGGTTCAAGTCCCGTCCGCCACCCCTAGTGCCCCGTCCAGTGATGCCGCCGAGCTTCTGGGTCGCGGGCCAGAAGCCGGCATGTATCGCTGGATGGCCACTAACTCCGCATTGAAGATCCTCGCCTCCCGCCGCTTTCCCGGCCCCGCCTGGGACAAGTTACGCGACGTCGAGTACTACGAAGGCACGCTCACCGGGCCGCGGCCGGACGTCCACGCGCTCGCCGTCGTCGGCGAGCTGATCGACGGGCGAACGCTCGAGCTGTTCCCCCACCTGCGTCTCGTCGCGAACTACGGCGTCGGTTACGACGACATCGACGTCGCGGCCTGCGCCGCTCGCGGCGTCGCCGTCACGAACACCCCGGGCGTCCTCGACGCTGCGACCGCAGACCTCGCGCTGGCACTCATCCTCGCGACGCGTCGACGCGTGGTCGAGTCCGACTCCTTCGTCCGGGCCGGGAGGTGGGGGACGGATTGGGCCTCGACGACGTTCCTCGCCCAGGAGGTGAGTGGTGCGACGCTCGGCATCGTCGGCCTCGGGCGGATCGGCAAGGCCGTGGCGCGCAGGGCGCGCGGCTTCGAGATGCGCCTGCTGTACACGAAGCGCGAGCGTTTGCCGGCGGCCGAGGAGCACGAGCTCGGGGTCGACTATCGCGACCTCGACGACCTGCTGAGTGAAGCGGACATCGTCACCGTCCACGTCCCGCTGACGGCCGAGACGGAGCTGCTGCTCGACGCGCGGCGGCTCGGGCTCCTGCACGACGGCGCGTGCCTCGTCAACACCGCGCGCGGCGCGCTCGTCGACGAACCGGCGCTCGTCGCGGAGCTCGCCGCGGGCCGGATCAGAGCGGGCCTCGACGTCTTCACCGACGAACCGAACGTGCCGACGGAGCTGCTCGAGCTTCCGAACGTCGTCCTCACGCCCCATCTCGGCAGCGCGACGCAGGAAACGCGCGAGGCGATGACCCGCGTTCTCGTCGACAACCTGCAGGCCGCGGAGGCGGGCGGAACGCTCCCGAATCCCGTCTACGCTTCGTAGCCCGCGGCCCCGTAGCTCAGCGGATAGAGCAACGGACTTCGAATCCGTGTGCGGAGGTTCGACTCCTCCCGGGGCCATTCTTCGAGCGCGCCGCGGCGTGCTCGAAAAATGTGAGAGCCACGCACGTGGCTCGAACTCGCATTGGGTAGCGCCGCGACTCAGCGGAGCGCGCGCGAGAACCCGCATCGGGTGGCTTTGCGCAGCGACGTAGGATCACGCGCATGAGCGCACGAGAGGCCGCCTGTCACTGCGGGCAGCTCCGCCTCGAGGTAACCGGCGATCCGTTCGTCGTTTCCATCTGCCACTGCCTCGACTGCCAGCGGCGCACAGGAAGCGCCTTCGGTATGCAGTCCGCGTTCAAGCCGGATCAGGTGCAGATCATCGGGCGCTACAACGGCTACTCGCGCATCTCCGACGAGGCGGACGAGAAGGAGCACGTCTTCCACTTCTGCCCCGACTGCGGCTCGCAGGTCTTCTACACGGAGCCGCCCGAGCCGGACCTGATCGTGATCTCCGTCGGCGCGTTCGCCGACCCTGAGTTTCCCCCGCCGACCGAGTCGGGCTACAACTCGCGAAGGCACCGGTGGCTCGACCTGCCCGAGAGCATCGAAGGCTTCGCACCCGAGCTCTGGTGGCCGGTCCACCCGCTCTACGAGTCGGGCAAGTACGCCGAGGCCGCCGACCAGGGGCGTGAGCTCCTCGACGCTCATCCCCAGTACGCCGACCTGGCCTACAACGTGGCGTGCTGCGAAAGCCTCGCGGGCCGGACCGCCCAGGCGATCGAGGACCTCCGCCTCGCGATCGACGGGAGCGAGCAGTTCCGCGCGATGGCCGCCGGCGACTCGGACTTCGATCCGATCCGCGACGAGCCGGCGTTCAAGGAACTGGTCGGCTAGCGCTGGGTCTCTTCTCTCCCGAGAGCCACGAGCCGCTCCTCGAGGAGCCCTGGAACGCTGCTGCAATCGAGGCCGCGATCCACGAGATCGTCGCCGAGGCCGAAGCCGCCTTTGACGACGGCTGGCCGATTCATCCGGAGGACGAGGACGAGCCGTGCGCCCGCACGCTCTATTTCGGCGGCTCGGGCGTGATCAGCGCCCTGGACAGACTGCAGCGAAAGGGGCTCGTCGCGCTCGAGCGCGACTACGTCCCGTATCTCGACCGGGAGTACGTGCCCGACTATCCCGACGACGACCACCAGTTGGGCCTGCACTTCGGTGAAGCCGGGATCCGCCTCGTCCTCCAGCGGATTGCACCCTCGAGCGCGAACGCCGATCGCCTCGCAGAGCTGATCGCCGCCAACGCGCACGACGAGCACCGTGAGCTGATGTGGGGGAGTGCGGGCACAATGCTGGTCGCAGCCGAGCTGCACCGCTCGACCGGGGAGGCTCGCTGGGCCGACCTCTGGCGAGAGAGCGCGGCATGGCTCGAAGGCGAACGCGATCCGGCGTTGGGCATCTGGACGCAGGTAATCGTTGGCAAGCCGGCGCAGTACCTCGGCCCCGCACACGGCTTCGCGGGGTGCATGCTCGGGCTCGCGGCGTTCGGCTCCTCGGCGGACCTCGACGAGCGCGCTGCCGACGTGGCGCGTCGCTACGCCGTCCAGGAGGACGGGCTGGCGAACTGGCCCCCGCTTGCCGACATCGGCCTCCAGGCGCCGGACGGCAAGATCCGCGTCCAGTGGTGCCACGGCGCTCCCGGGATCGTCAGCTCCCTTGCGAAGCTCGCACCGGGCGATCCCGAGCATGACCGGCTGCTCCGCGCAGGCGGCGAGCTCACGTGGCGCGCCGGACCGCTCGCCAACGGACCCGGTCTCTGTCATGGCACAGCAGGCAACGGCTATGCATTCCTCGCCCTCCTCGAGCGAACGGGCGACGAGATCTGGCTCGAGCGTGCGCGCGCGTTCGCGATGCACGCCGCCGCGCAGGTCTCACGTGCCCGCGCAGCTCACGGCCGAGGCCGCTTCACGCTGTGGACCGGCGATCCGGGGGTCGCGCTCTACCTGGCCGACTGCCTCGCCGGCCGCGGCGTGCCGCCGGTGCCCTAGCTCGTCCGGCTCGCGAACAGGTACATGAGGAGCGGCCCGAGCGTCGCCGCGACGCTGAAGAACCAGACGGCCGTCAGCTCGACCGCGCCGAACTCGCGCTCCGAGGGTGCGGCGACTCGCGCCGGGGGAGCTTGAGCGGAGAGGAGGCTGCGAGCCACACGAGCCACCTCGGGCGGCGAGACGAGCACGAGCTCCGGGCTGATCGGCTCCGAAAAGTCGGCAAGAAGTGCGACCGCGACGTCCACGCCGCACGATTGTCCTCAACCGACGACGGCGCCGGCATCCCTCTTTCGGGTGACCACCACGATGCGAGGTCCAGTGGCCGCCGCAGCCGACATGCGCGGCTGCGGCTCACTCACGCACGGCCCGCGAGCGACCCGATTGAAGTCGTCATGGCCCGCGCAGCGGGCCGGACTTCAATCGGGAGTGCGGGCGAGAGGACTCGAACCTCCAAGAGCTTTCGCTCACCGGGTCCTAAACCCGACGCGTCTACCAGTTCCGCCACACCCGCGTGCGAACAGGATAGAGAGACATGTTCCGAGGGGTTTCGCGTCCGCGGGCGGCGCGGACGCGAGTTGTGCGGCGTAGGAACCCCGGCTGCGAGGGCGGCTCGCTGCGTCTCTCTCGTCATCGGACGCCCGACACGTTCTCCCATGCCTCGTTCGGGGGGCGCGGCGGGCGCCGCCCGCGGTCAGGGAAGCGAGGGCTGGCAGAATGGCCGCGTTGTGAAGACTCAGGTCGAAGAGCTCGCGGAGAACCGCGTCCGCCTCCAGGTCGAGGTCCCGAGCGACCACGTGAAGCACGCCGTCGAGCACGCGTCCTCGGACCTCGCGGCGTCCACCAAGATCCCCGGCTTCCGCAAAGGCAAGGTCCCGCAGAAGGTGCTCGAGGCGCGGCTCGGCCGCGATCGCATCTTCAGCGAGGCGGTGGAGTCCCACATCAGCGGCTGGTTCTGGAACGCGGCCGACGGCGCGAGCGTCCGGCCCGTATCGCAGCCGGAGCTGAACTACGACCTACCGACCTCCGACGACGAGCCGTTCAACTTCACGGCCGAGTTCGCCGTCCAGCCCCCGCCGAACGTGGCCGAATGGGCCGGGCTCGAGGTGCCGGCCCCCGAGCCGGACGTCCCCGAGGAGCTGGTCGAGCGCGAGCTCGAGGTCCTCCGCGCCTCGGTCGCCGAGCTCGTCCCGGTCGAGGACCGTCCCGCGAAGGACGGCGACGTCCTGATCGTCGACCTCGTCGACGAGACGGGAGAGGCGCAGCGCGACTACGTCGTCCAACTCGGCGCGGGCCGCCTCGTCGAGGACATCGAGCGCGGCCTCCGCGGGATGAGCCCGGGAGACACGAAGGCGATCGCATACACGGACACCGAGGGGCGCCAGAAGCAGGCCGAGGCGACGCTGAAGGAGCTCAAGGAGCCGGTGCTGCCGCCCCTCGACGACGAGCTGGCGCGCGCAGCGAGCGAGTTCGAGACGCTCGAGGAGCTCCGCGCCGAGATCGAGGAGCGCCTGCGCGAGGCGATCCAGGCCGAGCTCGACGCCGACTTCCGCGCCGCCGCGATAGACGAGCTCGTCGCGGCGTCCAACGTCGAGGTGTCCGACACGCTCGTCGAAGCGCGCGCCGCGGAGCTCCTCTCCGCGATGCTGCGCTCACTCGAGCGGCGCGGCCTCGATGCCGAGACGTACCTCCAGGTGACCGGCCAGACCGCCGACCAGCTCCGGGAGACTCTCCGGGGCGAGGCGAGGCGCGCGATCTCACGCGAGCTCGTCCTCGAGGCGGTCGCCGACAAGCTGGCGATCGAGGTCTCCGACGACGAGGTCAAGGAGCTCGTCCGGGAGCAGGCGGAGGCCGCCGAAGAGGATCCCGAGGCCGTCATCGAGCAGCTCTGGCAGTCGGGCCAACACGAGCGCCTGCGCTCGGACCTCCGCCTGAAGAAGGCCCTGGACCGTATCGTCGAGGACGTGAAACCGATTCCCGTCGAGCTCGCACGGGCGCGCGAGAGCATCTGGACGCCCGAGAAGGAGAAACCCGAGACCGCTGCGAAGTTGTGGACCCCCGGCAGCAGCAAGGAGCCTGTATGACCAATGACCCCCGCATGAGCCCACTCGTCCCCATGGTCGTCGAACAGACCTCGCGCGGCGAGCGCGCGTTCGACATCTACTCCCGGCTGCTCAACGAGCGGATCATCTTCCTGGGGACGCCGGTCGACGATCAGATCGCGAACCTGATCATCGCCCAGCTCCTCCACCTCGAGTCGGAGGACCCCGACAAGGACATCGCCCTCTACATCAACTCACCGGGCGGATCGGTGTACCACGGGCTCGCCGTCTACGACACGATGCAGTTCATCAAGCCCGATGTGCAGACGATCTGCGTCGGGATCGCGATGTCGATGGGGGCGCTGCTTCTCTCCGGCGGCGCGAAAGGAAAGCGCATGGCGCTGCCGAACGCCAAGATCCTGATTCACCAGGTCTGGGGCGGCTTCCAGGGTCAGGCGACCGACATCGAGATCCACGCGCGGGAGACGATCGCCCTGAAGCGCAAGCTCGAAGAGATCATGGGAACGCACACGGGACAGGATCTGGAAAAGGTCTCGAAGGACATGGAGCGCGACTTCTTCATGACGGCAGAAGAAGCGAAGGAGTACGGAATCATCGACACTGTCATCGAGCATCGCTGAGTCGAGGGCTAGGCAGAGAGGCCATTTCGATGTACAAGGTGAACGGGGATGGCTAGGGCAAGCGAAGGAAACGAGCAGCTGCTCTGCAGCTTCTGCGGGAAGTCGCAGCGCCAGGTCAAGAAGCTGATCGCCGGGCCGGGCGTCTACATCTGCGACGAGTGCATCGATCTCTGCAACGAGATCATCGACGAGGAGCTGACGGCTCCGGCCTCGCTCGACCTCGAGAACCTGCCTCGCCCGAAAGACATCTACGCCGTCCTCAACGACTACGTCGTCTCGCAGGAAGAGGCGAAGCGCACGCTCGCTGTGGCGGTCTACAACCACTACAAGCGCGTGCAGATGGGAGCCGAGGACGGCGACGTCGAGCTCCAGAAGTCGAACATCCTCCTGCTCGGCCCGACCGGGTGCGGCAAGACGCTCCTCGCGCAGACGCTGGCGCGGATCCTGAACGTCCCGTTCGCGATCGCGGACGCGACGGCGCTGACCGAGGCCGGCTACGTGGGCGAGGACGTCGAGAACATCCTCCTCAAGCTGATCCAGGCCGCGGACTTCGACATCAAGAAGGCGGAGACCGGGATCATCTACATCGACGAGGTGGACAAGATCGCGCGCAAGGCGGACAACCCGTCGATCACGCGCGACGTGTCCGGCGAGGGCGTCCAGCAGGCGCTGCTCAAGATTTTGGAAGGGACCGTTGCCTCGGTGCCGCCGCAGGGCGGACGCAAGCATCCGCACCAGGAGTTCCTCTCGATCGACACGACGAACGTGCTCTTCATCTGCGGCGGCGCGTTCGCGGGGCTCGAGAAGATCATCGGCAAGCGGATCGGCAAGAACGCGGTCGGCTTCGGCGCGGACATCCGATCGCGGCACGACACGGACAAGTCGGAGCTGCTGTCGGACGTCATGCCCGAGGATCTGCTCTCGTACGGGCTGATCCCCGAGTTCATCGGCCGGCTGCCGGTCGTCTCCGCGGTGCATCAGCTGCAGCGCGAGGATCTCGTCCAGATCTTGGTCGAGCCGAAGAACGCGCTCGTCAAGCAGTACCAGCGCTTCTTCGCCTACGACGACATCGAGCTCGTCTTCACCGAGGACGCGCTCTGGGAGATCGCGGACAAGGCATTGGAGCGCGAGACCGGTGCGCGCGGCTTGCGGTCGATCATCGAGCACGCGCTCCTCGACGTGATGTTCGAGCTCCCGTCGCGCAAGGACGTCTCCAAGTGCGCGATCACGAAGGAGACGATCGCACAGGATCTGAAGCCGACGCTCGTCACCTCGGGCGCCGGCACCGACGAGCCGGAAGAGCTCGTCGAAGAGAGCGCTTAAGCCGGGGCGGGGGCCTCGGTGGGCTCCTTGGGTTCCTCGCGCGCGCGGATGGCGTGCACGCTCGGCTGCGCATAGACGATTGCCTGGGTGATCGCGATCACGAACGCGGCGGCCAGGAGCGTCTGCTGGACGCCGATTACCGCCGCGATCGGGCCGGCCAGCGCGGCGCCGAGCGGGAGCAGGATGAACGAGCCGAACGAGTCGTACGAGCTGACGCGCGACAGCGACTCCTCGGGCACGTTCTGCTGGAAGACGGTGTACCAGAGCGTGATGTGCACAGCGAGGCCGCAGCCGGCGACGAGTGAGAACGCGATCAGTACTCCCAGAGGCAGGCCAAGACCCATCCCCAGCGGCTGGAGCAGGAAGACCCAGGCCGCCATGCAGGACGCTGCGAGCGGCTTCTTCGGCCGGATCCGCAGCGCGAGCAGGCCGCCGACGAGCGCGCCCACGCTGAACGCCGCCGTCAGGGCGGCCCACGCCGGCGCACCGCCGAGCTCGCGCTTGGCGATGATCGGGCCGAGCACCCAGTAGGACGCGAAGGCGAAGTTGCCGATTCCGAAGAAGACGATCGTCGTCCAGATCCAGGTCTGGCGGCGGAACTCGTCCCAGCCCTGGCGCAGGTCCGTGACGAAGGACTTGGTCTCGACGACGTCGTCGCGCTTCGGCAGCCTCAGCGGCAATAGGAACAGCGCCCCTGCCGCGAAGGATGCGGCGTCGATCAGGAGCGCCGAGCCAGGGCTGCCGAGCGCGACGAGCGCACCGCCGATCGCCGGGCCGACGATCCGCGTCGCGTTCCGGGAGAGCCCGAGCAGCGCATTCGCCTGCTGGAGCCGGCCGGGGCTGATCGTCGCGGGAATCAGGCCCGTCGACGCGGGTAGGTAGAAGCCCTCGGCGAGCCCGTAGACCGCCTGGAGCCCGATGAGCATCGGGATCGTCGCCGAGTCGGTCAGGACGAGCGTTCCGGTGATCGCCTGCACGACGCCCTGGACGATCGCGACGGCGATCAGCACGAGGTGGCGCGGGAGCCGGTCGGCCCAGACGCCTGCGGCGAGCACGATCGCTGCATCTGCGATCTGCCGCGCGGCGAGCACGAGCCCGAGTGCGATCGCCGAGTCGGAGACCTGCAACACGGCGAACACGAGCGCGATGACGGAGATGCCGTCGCCGAGCCCGGAGATCGTCGAGCTTGCGAAAAGGAGGCGGAAGTTGCGTTCGGCGAGCGCGCCGACGGCACGGCGTATTCGCATTGCCTGCTTGTACCGCACTTGCCGGATGACCGAACAGCGGCAATACTGAGCGCATAGTCGCTGCCTGACCGCATCCGCGATTTGCCTACGGACTCCGAGAGTCCGCGGCCGTACGATGCGCGCATGGAGCCGCTCTACCAACCGCAGGGCATCGAAGCGCGCTGGCAGCGCACCTGGGAGGACGAGGGCCTCTACAACGCGGAGCCCGGGAGCGGCCGCGAGACCTTCGTCGTCGCCCATCCGCCGCCGAACGTGACCGGTGCGCTACACACTGGGCACGCCCTCCAGATCTCGCTCGCCGACGCGCTCGTGCGCTGGCATCGGATGCGAGGCTTCGAGACGGCTTTCCTGACCGGGTACGACCACGCCGGGATCTCGACCCAGACCGCAGTCGAGAAGCACCTGGCCGAACAGGGCAAGACGCGAAACGACTACGGGCGCGAGGCGTTCGTGGAGCTCGTCTGGGAGTGGCTCCGCGAGTACGGCGGCACGATCATGAACCAGTTCCGCCGGATGGGCGCGTCGATGGACTACCGGCGCGAGCGGTTCACGATGGACGACGAATACGTGCGCGCGGTGATGCGCTTCTTCGTGCACCTCCACGAGAAGGGCTGGATCTACCGCGCCAACCGGATCATCAACTGGTGCCCGCACCACGAGACATCGCTCTCGGATCTCGAGCTCGTGCACGAAGAGGTCGACGACGCGCTGACATACGTGCGCTATCCGTTCACGGACGATCCATCCGGTGGCGTGACGCTCGCGACGGCGCGCCCGGCGACGATCCTCGCCGACGTCGCCGTGGCCGTGAATCCCGAGGACGAGCGCTGGCGCGACGCGATCGGGCGCGAGGTGCTCGTGCCGTTCATCGAGCGCGCGGTGCCGGTGATCGCCGACGAGCGGGTGGACATCGAATTCGGGACGGGCGCGCTCAAGGTGACGCCCGCGCACGATCCGCTCGACTTCGAGATCGGGCGTGACCACGGCCTGCCGGAGCCGTCCGTGATCGGCCTCGACGGGCGGATGAACGAGGCGGCCGGCGAGCTCGCGTGGCTCACCCAGGAGGAGGCCGGCGAGCGGATCCTCGACTGGATCAAGGAGCACGGCCTGCTCGTGAAACGGGAGGCCTACCGCCACACGGTCGCGCTCTGCGAGCGCTGCAAGAGCAGGATCGAGCCGCTGATCTCGCTCCAGTGGTGGTGCTCGATGGACGAGCTCATGCAGCCGGCGCTCGAGGCGCTCCGGTCACGCCGCGTCCAATACCACCCGGAGTCGCAGCACCGCTTCGCCATCGACTCGCTCGAGAACGCGCCCGACTGGAACATCTCGCGCCAGATCTGGTGGGGTCATCAGATCCCGGTGTGGGAGTGCCCGGACGGTCACGAGACGGTTGCGGAGACCGACCCGGTGGCGTGCGCCGAATGCGGATCGGCCGAGCTGACCCGGAGCGCGGACGTCCTCGACACCTGGTTCTCGTCGGCGCTGTGGCCGTTCGCGATCCTCGGCTGGCCGGAGGAGACGCCCGAGCTTCGGGCCTGGTACCCGGGCACGTTGAACACGACCGGCGCGCGAGATCATCCGCCTCTGGGAGAACCGGATGATCTTCTCGGGCCTCGAGCTGATGGGCGAGATCCCGTTCCGCCACGTGATCATCCACACCACGGTGCTCGCGCCGGACGGGCGGCGGATGTCGAAGAGCCTCGGAACGGGCCTCGACCCGCTCGAGCTGATCGACGACCACGGCGCGGACGCGACCCGCTACGGGCTGCTCAAGATGTCGTCGTCGCAGGACGTCCGCTTCGCGCTCGGTGCGATCGAGGAGGGCCGCAAGCTCGCGAACAAGCTCTGGAACGCGAGCCGGCTCGTGCTCGGTGCGGGACCAGCGGAGGGTGAGCCTGCGCCTGACGCGATCGAGGAGCGCTGGATCTTCGCCAGGCTCGAGGAGACACGCCGTGAGGTCGACGCCGACCTCGGAGCCTTCGACTTCGCTCACGCCGTCGATCGCCTCTATCACCTGACGTTCGACGACTTCTGCGACTGGTACCTCGAGGCGATCAAGCCGCGGCTCGGCGAGCCCCGGGTCCGCGCGACGGCCCTCGCCGCGCTCGAGCGGCTGCTCAAGCTCCTGCACCCGGTGATGCCCCACGTGACCGAGGAGATCTGGTCGCAGCTACCCGACCGGGAGACGCGGCTGATCGTCGCGCCGTGGCCCCAGCCCGACGAGCGCTTCGCCGAGGATCTGCACGCGCTCGACCGTGCCCAGGAGGCCGCGGCCATCTTCCGCAGGAGCGGAGTCCGCGCCGAGCTCGCCGGCGACGATCTGCGCATCTTCGAGGCCGTGGTCAGGCCCGACCGCGTCAGAACCGACGGCAACGCAGACGCCGAGGTCGAGCGGCTCCGCAAGGAGATCGCGCGCGCGGAGGGCATGCTCGCCAACGAGCGGTTCACCTCGATGGCGCCGGCCGAGGTCGTCGAGGCCGAGCGCGAGAAGCTCGAGCGCTATCGCCGTGAGCTCGATGCGATCAGCAACTAGCCCGGGGGCCGCGACAGCCTGGGTCGCCTCGCTCAGCCCCTGGCCCGAGGAGTTCGGGCTCGACGGGATGCGATCGCTCCTGGCGCGGCTCGGCGACCCGCAGGACGCGTACCCAGCGGTTCACGTAGTCGGCACGAACGGGAAGTCGACCGCCACCCGAACGATCGCCGCGCTCCTCCGCAAAGAGGGTCTACGCGCGGGCGCGTACACCTCGCCGCACGTCGCCGGCTGGCACGAGCGGTTCGATTGTGACGAGGCAGGCTTCGACCGGGCCGTCGCGCGCGTTCGCGGTGCCGCGCAGGAGCTCGGGTCGACGCAGTTCGAGGTGCTGACCGCGGCCGCGCTGCTCGAGTTCGCGGAGCAGGGGGTGGACGTCGCGGTCGTCGAGGCGGGGCTCGGCGGACGACTCGATGCGACGAACGTCGTCGACGCCGAGGTCGTCCTGCTGACCAACGTCGCGCTGGAGCACACCGAGGTGCTCGGCGACACGCGCGAGGAGATCGCGCAGGAAAAGCTTGCCGTTGCTCATGCGGCTAGAGTAGTTGTCATGTCGGACAACACGTTCGAGCAGCTCGTGCCGGGCGATGCCACGATCGTCCTGGGCGGCGCACGCGAAGGCGCCGAGGCGTTCCTCGGGCGGAAGATCGAGCACGAAGCCGAGGTCTCACTGGCCGGCCGACTCGAGCGCCGCGACGGTGAGATCCGCGACGGCGCGCACACCCCCGAGGCAGTCGACTGGCTGCTGGCGCGAATTCCGGCCCGCGACTACGTCCTCTGTGTCTCGATCCTCGCGCGAGAAGCGCGTCGACGAGCTGCTCGAGCGGCTCGGGCGCGCGGGCAGCACCTTCGTCGCGACGAGCTCGAGCAACCCGCGTGCGCTCCCCGCCAAACAGCTCGCCGCGCAGGCCGAAGCGCACTTCTCGGACGTCTACTCGGTCGCCGATCCGCGGAAAGCACTCGCCCGCGCACGCTCTTTCGGGCGCCCCGTTCTCGTCACCGGCTCCCTCTACCTGCTCGCAGATCTCCACGCGCGAGAGGAAGACGGTGCACGTTGACGAAAGCTGGCGAACGCATCACCGTCTTCGCGTTCGCGGCCGTCGTCGTGCTGTCGATCGTGGGGATCGCGTTCGCTCTGGGTTACATCGTCGGGCAACTTCTCCTATAACGGTGGAACGAAAGTGAAGACAGTTCTCGCAGCGAGTGGAGATTCCGGGTTCTTCGGGACGCTCCACGACTTCTTCGGCTCGGGCTCGTGGCCGGTCCTGCGGAACGTCGCGATCTTCATGGTCGTCGTCTTCTGGCTCGCGGTCGGCTACTGGGTGTTCAAGGACGCGCGGCGCCGGATCGCGGATCCGTGGCTCGTGGGGGCAGCGACGATCCTCGGGCTCGTGCCCCCGTTCGTGGGCGCGTTCGTCTACATGCTCTTCCGGCCGCCCGAGTACCTCGAGGACGTGCGCGAGCGGGAGCTCGAGATCAAGGCGATGGAGGAGAGCCTCGGCCGCGGGCGGCACCAGAGCTGCCCGGTCTGCCGCGCGGACATCGACGAGAGCTTCCTCGTCTGCCCGGTCTGCACGACGCGCCTGCGCCAGGCCTGCGTCAACTGCAAGGCGCCGCTGGAGCCGCTCTGGCAGGTCTGTCCCTACTGCGAGACGCCGATCCAGTCGACGGCGCCGATCCATTTCCCTCCGCTCGAAGCCCCGCGGCAGGAAACCGGGTCCGAGTAAAGTCCGCCGCCGATGGCGGCTGAGCGCACACTCGTCCTGATCAAGCCCGACGCCGTGCGGCGCGGCCTGGCCGGCGAGATCCTGCGCCGCTTCGAGCTCCGCGGGCTCGAGATCCGCGAGGGGCGCCTCCTTACGGTCGACCGTGAGCTTGCCGGCGAGCACTACGCGGAGCACGCGGAGAAGCCGTTCTTCGGCGAGCTCGTCGAGTTCATCACTTCGGGGCCGACCCTGGCGCTCGTGCTGGAGGGGGAGGGGGCGATCGCGACCGTCCGCACGACGATGGGAGCGACGAATCCGGCCGACGCCGGCCCCGGAACGATCCGCGGCGACCTCGCGCTCTCGATGCCGGACAACCTCGTCCACGGCTCGGACTCGCCCGAGTCGGCGGCACGCGAGATCGCACTCTGGTTTGACTGACTACCTCGAGCGGAACCGCGCGGCCTGGACGAAGGCGAACGCGGAGTACACGGACGCGCGAGCGAGCGAGGCGTGGGCGGCGAAGGAGATCACCTGGGGGATGTTCGGCCCGAGCGACTCGGAGCTGGGCGTGCTCGGCGACGTGTCCGGAAAGGATGTGATCGAGCTGGGCTGCGGCACGGCGTACTTCGGAGCGTGGCTCGCATGGCGCGGTGCACGGGTGACGGGCGTCGATATCACCCCCGCGCAGCTCGATACGGCTCGCCGGATGAGCGCGGAAACCGGGGTCGCGATGCAGTTGATCGAGGCGAACGCGGAAGACGTCCCGCTTCCGGACGAGTCATTCGATCTCGCCATATCCGAGTACGGCGCATCGATCTGGTGTGACCCGTACAAGTGGATTCCGGAGGCGGCGCGGCTTCTTCGTCCGGGCGGCGAGCTCGTCTTCCTCTGCAACTCGCCGCTCGCGGTTCTCTGCTCGCCTGACACTCCGGACGGGAAGGTCGGTGAGCAGCTCATGAGGCCTCAGTTCGGTATGCACCGGCTCGAGTGGGATGGTGAGGAGGGCGTGGATTTCCATCTCGCGCACGGCGACATGCTGCGCTTGCTTCGCGAGAGCGGCTTCGACGTCGAAGGCCTCTGGGAGATCCAGGCGAGTGAGACCGCGCAGGACCACAGCTACTACGACTTCGTTCCGGCGCAGTGGGCTCGCAGGTGGCCGGCCGAGGAGATCTGGAAGGCCCGCAAGCGCGGGTGAGCGTCCCGCCTGCTCCGACGATCATCCTGGCGTCCGTCTCGCCGCAGCGGCGGGCGATTCTCGAGCAGCTCGGCGTTCCGTTCGAGGTCGTTCCGCCTCGATTCGAGGAGTCCGGTGGCGATCCCGTGGAGCTCGCGGCGGGGAAGGCGCGCTCGGTCGACGGTGGTGATCGTCCCGTGCTCGGCGTCGACACGGAGGTGCTCGTCGACGGTGAGGCGCTCGGGAAGCCTGCCGATGCGGCCGCGGCCGAGGCGAAGCTCGAGCGGCTGTCGGGCCGGACGCACGAGGTCGTGTCCGGTCTATGCCTGCGGACGTCTGCCTGGGAGGAGTTGCACAGCGAGACGACGCTGGTCACGTTCCGGGCGTTGTCGGCGCGCGACCTGGCGCACTACGTGAGCAGCGGCGAGTGGGAGAGCCGTGCGGGCGGGTATGCGATTCAGGGGCTGGGCGCGTCGCTCGTCGAGCGCATCGAGGGCGACTATCTGAACGTCGTCGGTCTCCCAGCCGCGCTGCTCGTCCGTCTCCTGTCGAAACGCTTCCCGGGCGCGTACGGCTTTGGCTAATCCAGCCCCGTCCGGTGCCAGGCACCTGCCATGGCCGCTCGACGAGCTCTCGACTCCGTAGAAGCTGCTCCACCGCCACTCCCGGGGATGGCCGCACAGTCCAGCACGCACCGGGTTGAAGGCGATGTATCGAGACGCGTCGATCAGGTGCTCTTCGGTCTCGACGAGCCGTGAGCCGAACCGACGGTCGAAGAGGTGTCCGTCGAAGCCATGGCGCTCGTTGAAGTACGTGGCGTACACGCTGTTCAGTCGATGCATTCCGTTCGACAGGTCAGCCCGAGGCGTGTCGAAGAGCAGGTGAAAGTGGTTCGTCATCAGGCAGTACTCCCGGAGGCGCCACCCGTAGCGCCGAAACGTTCGGCCTTGCAGCGCGAGGAAGAAATACCGGTCGTCATCGTCGTGGTAGATGGATTGGCGGCGGTTGCCTCGAGACGTCACGTGATAGATGCCGCCGGCGAGTAGGAGGCGCGGTGGTCGAGGCACCTGCCCACCCTACGAGCCGCCGACTGAGACCGCCCGGCTCGGCAACTGTCTAGTCGCAATCTTGGTGCAGAGCAGGGACATGTCCGGTGCCTGGCACTGGGCATGGTGGTGTTGGGCCTGTCCTTCGCGGTTTTCCACAGAATCACTACACTCGGGCGCGGGACGATGGGCTTTCTGGGGTACTTCAACGGCTTCGGCGGCCGCGACATGGCCGTTGACTTGGGCACCGCGAACACGCTCGTCTACGTGCGCGGGCGCGGCATCGTGCTCTCCGAGCCGTCGGTCGTCGCGATCGACCAGCGCTCGGGAGAAGTCCACGCCGTCGGCGTCGAGGCGAAGCGCATGCTCGGCCGCACGCCCGGCACGATCAGCGCGATCCGCCCGCTCAAGGACGGCGTCATCGCCGACTTCGACGTCACGGAGCAGATGCTCCGCCACTTCATCCAGAAGGTCCACCAGCACCGCTTCGCCCACCCGAGAGTCGTCGTCTGCGTCCCGTCGGGCGTCACCGGAGTCGAGAAGCGAGCAGTCGAGGAGGCGACGCTCTCAGCCGGCGCGCGAGAGGCCCACCTGATCGAGGAGCCGATGGCAGCCGCGATCGGCGCCGGCCTCCCCGTTAGCGAACCAACCGGGAACATGATCGTCGACGTCGGCGGCGGCACCACCGAGGTCGCGGTCATCTCGCTCGGCGGCATCGTCGTCAGCCAGTCCCTCCGTGTCGGCGGCGACGAGATGGACGAGGCGATCACGAGCCACATCAAGAAGGAGTACAAGCTCCTGATCGGCCAGCAAACGGCCGAGGAGATCAAGCTCGAGGTCGGCTCGGCGTTCCCGCTGAAAGATGAGGTGCAGGCCGAGGTCCGCGGCCGCGACATGCTGACGGGCCTCCCGAAGACCATCGTCATCAGCTCGGACGAGGTCCGCCACGCGCTCGAGGAGCCCGTCGGCCAGATCCTGGACGCGATCCGCTCGACCCTCGACAAGACGCCGCCCGAGCTCGCGGCCGACATCATGGACCGCGGCATCGTCCTCGCCGGCGGAGGCGCGCTCCTCTCCGGCCTCGACGAGCGCCTTCGCCACGAGACGCAAATGCCGACCCAACTCGCGGAGTCCCCGCTCACCTGCGTCGCCGTCGGCTCCGGCCGCAGCCTCGAGGTGCTCGAGGTGATGCAGCGAGCCGCGAAGAACCGGTCGAAGAGCCGCAACGGCTACCGGCGCTAGATCTTCGATCTCGCCGCACACTCCGCTACCCTCCAAACCCGTGCCTAGGACTCGCAGCGCGCGGGTGGCGGCGCTGGGCTCTCCGGTCCGACGCGCGGTTGCCCCCCGGTATTCCAGGTCGTCAGGCCCCCTGCGCAGGCGGCTCGTCGTCGGCCTGCTCGTGCTCGCCTCGCTGGTGATGATCACCGTCTACTTCCGCGAGTCGCCGAACGGGAGCCTGCACGGCTTCCAGAGCGCAGGCTCGACCGCGCTTCGCCCGTTCGAGATCGGCGCCAACCGCATCGCGCGCCCGTTCCACGACGCCTACAACTGGACGGCCGACGTCTTCCACGCGAAGGCCGAGAACAAGCAGCTTCGGGACGACAACAAGCGGCTCCAGCACGAGGCGATCCAGGCCGCGACCGCCGCGCAGGAGGCCACGGCGCTGGAGAAGCTGCTGAAGCTCAAGCACGCACCCGCCTATCAGGACTACGCGAAGACGGCCGTCACCGCCGAGGTCCTGTCCAACCCCGTCAGCCAGTTCGACCAGACGATCGTGATCGCCGCCGGCCGCTCGAGCGGCGTCCGTGTGTACGACGCCGTCGTCACCGACCGCGGCCTCGTCGGTCAGGTGACGAAGGTGCTGCACGACACCGCCCTCGTCACGCTCCTGACCGACAAGGAAAGCGCAGTCACGGCGAAGGACCACCAGACGGGTGCGATCGGCGTCGTCCGCCACAGCCAGGGCCCGGAAGACCTGCTCTTCCTCGACCAGGTGCTCAAGAACAAGAAGGTGAACAGCGGCGACGTCGTGATCACCGCCGGGCAGATGTCCGGGCACCGGCTCTCGTCGTTCTACCCGAAGAACATCGCGATCGGCCGCGTCACTCGCGTCGGCCAGACCGACGTCGACCCGTTCCAGGACGTCCAGGTGATGCCGTCCGTCGACTTCTCGTCGCTCCAGTACGTGCTCGTCCTGGCGAGCAACAAGCCGCGCCCGCAAATGCCGTGACCGCGATCGCCCCCGCCGCGAAAGCAGCCGTCCTCTTCTTCTTCGTGACGATCGCCCAGGTGACGATCGTCTCCGAGATCGGGATCCTCGGCGGCTCGCCCGACCTCGTCCTCGTCACGCTCGTCGCGGTCGCGCTCACGCAGGGCTCGATCTTCGGCGCGGTCACCGGCTTCTGGGCCGGGCTGCTGCTCGATGTCGCGCGGCTCGGCACGCTCGGCTTCACGTCGCTCCTGCTCACGCTCGCCGGCTTCTGGATCGGCCGCTACGGGGAGACCACGGGACGCGACCGCGCACACGCGCCGCTCCTGTCCGTCGCAGTCGTGACCGTCCTCTACGCCGTCGGCTCGCTCGTCCTGCACTTCCTGCTCCGCGAGCCCGCTCCGGCGCAGGTCGTCCTCTTCGAGGAGCTGCCGGGGACGATTGCGCTCAACCTCCTGCTCACGCTGCCCGTCTTCGCGCTCGTCCGGCGACTGTTCGCGGCGCCCGAGCGCCCGCCGGAGGTCGAGTTCGTTGGCTAGCCGCCCAGCCCCGCTTCGGCCCGGGCGCTTCCTGCCACGCGACCCGCGCGTCGACGCCCCGTACCGGCTGACGCCTCAGCTCGTCTTCCGCATCGGGATCCTCGGCTTCCTCACGCTCGCCGTCTTCGCGATCCTCTTCTTCCGGCTCTGGGCGCTCCAGGTCCTGTCCGGAAACCAGTACCTCGTCGCCGCGCAGAACAACCAGCTGCGCGTGATGCGGACGGATGCGCCGCGCGGGCCGATCGAGGACCGCTACGGCCGCGTGCTCGTCGAGAACACGAGCGCCACGGCGGTCAAGATCTGGCCCGCCGACCTGCCCAAGCACGGCGCGTACGCCGAGCTACGCCGCCTCGCGAGGATCCTGAATGTCCCGCTCGCAGACATCACGAGCGAGATCAAGAAGCACCGCGGCGACCCCGTGACGCCGGTCACGGTACGTGACGCGGTCAGCAGGAACGAGGTCTATTACCTCTACGAGCACCAGTCCGAGTTCCCGGGCATGGCGATCACGAACACCTTCGTCCGCGACTACCCGTTCGGCGACCTCGCTGCGCACATCCTCGGCTACGTGGGCGAGATCTCGCCGGATCAGCTGAAGTCCAGCAAGGGCTACGTGCTCGGCGACACGGTCGGCCAGTCCGGAGTCGAGTCGTCGTTCGACAAGGAGCTCCGCGGCCGGCCCGGCCTGAGCCAGCTGCGTGTCGACTCGCTCGGGCGGCCGATCAGCCCGATCGAGCTGCGCACGCCGACGACTCCCGGCTACGCGGTCCGGCTCACGCTCGACGCGAAGCTCCAGCGCGCCGCGCAGCAGGCGATCGTCAGCGGGATCAACCTCGCCCAGGCCGACCGCCAGTGGTACGCGAAGGCGGGTGCGATCGTCGCCCTCGACCCGCGGGACGGCGCGATCCGGGCACTCGCCTCGTATCCGACCTTCGACCCGAAGGCATTCACGAGCCGCAAGAAGGGCGCTCTCGAGTTCCTGACCAATTCTGACGTGGCCCAGGCGGACGACTATCCGGCGCTCGACCGGGCGATCGCCGGCGCGTATCCACCGGGCTCGACCTTCAAGCCAGTGACGGCGCTGGCCGCGATGCAGGAGCACATCCTCCAGCCGTACAACGCGCTGCAGTGCTCGGGCTCGTACAAGGTCGCAGGTCAGGTCTTCAAGAACTGGAACCCGTTCGTGAACGAGCCGATGACGCTGCCGACCGCGATCGCCCAGTCGTGCGACACGTACTTCTACCAGGTGGGCAAGGCGTTCTACGACCTGCCGCCGGACCGCGGTCAGCCGCTCCAGCGCTGGGCGAAGACGTTCGGCTTCGGCCAGCAGCCGGGCCTCGACGTCGGCCCGGCGACCTCCGGCCTCCTGCCGACGATCGCCTGGAAGCACGCGACCTTCACGAAGAAGACGGATCCGTGCTGCTGGCAGGTCGACCGCCTCTGGAAGCCGGGCGACTCGATCCAGCTTGCGATCGGCCAGAAGGACATGCTCGCCTCGCCGCTCCAGATGGCGCGCTTCTACGCGCTGCTCGCGAACGGCGGCAAGCTCGTCACGCCGCACCTCGTCTCGGCGATCGAGCAGCCGGGCCCGCGGAACGGCCCGTCGCAGGGCGCGCAGGTGCTCCGCCGCTACCAGGCGCCGACGAAGGAGCTGAACCTCGATCCGGGCGCGATCACGGCGATCCGCGACGGGCTGTACGAGGCGACGCACTCGGGGCTCGGCACATCGGCGAACACCTTCGGCCACTATCCGGTCGCGATCGCCGGCAAGACGGGAACCGCCGAGACGCACGCCGACAGCGGCGGAACGGCCGTGCAGACGAACACCTCCTGGTGGTGCGGCTTCGGCCCGTTCGGCGCGCCGCGGCTCGTCGTCTGCGCGGTGATCGAGAACGGCGGCTTCGGAGGCGCGGTCGCGGCGCCCTCGGCCCTTCGCGTGTTCGAGCAGTTCTTCGGGAAGAAGGCCACCAACGTGAGCACGGCGCCGACGGACTGATGGCCGACTACGCAGCCGACAGACGTCTCGCGGTCCGCCAGCGCGCCCGCGCGCGCGAGAGCACGTACCTGCGCAACCTCGACTGGGTGCTCCTGGCCGCGGTCGGCGGAATCGTCGCCTACGGCCTCTGGGTGATCTCCGGGATCACGAAGGACGACATCCCGGGCGAATCCGAACTACTACGTCGTCCGCCAGGCCGCGTACGCGATGGTCGGCTGCGCGGGGCTGGCCGGGATGACGCTGATCGATCCCGGCTTCTGGCGCAAGCACTCGCGGATCGTCTACGGCGTGCTGATCGCGATGCTCGTGCTGACGCCGGTGCTCGGCTCGAGCGTCCGCAACACGCGGCGCTGGATCGACTTCGGGCCGTTCCGCTTCCAGCCGTCCGAGTTCGGGAAGCTCCTGCTCGTCCTGTTCCTGGCCGCGTTCCTCGCGGATCGCGGCAAGCGGATCTACGAGCGCCGGACGACTCTGACGGCGGTCGGCCTCGCAGCGCTGCCGATGATGCTCGTCTTCCTGCAGCCCGACTTCGGGACGGCGATCGTCTACGCGGGGATCCTCGGCGCGACGCTGTTCATCGCGGGCACGCGCTGGTCGCAGGTCTCGCTCCTGCTCGCGGTCGGCCTCGCCGGCGCGACGTTCGTCCTCTGGGCCGGGCCTGCGGTCGGCGTCGACGTGCTCAAGCCGTACCAGCGCGAGCGGATCACCGGCTTCGCGAACCCGTCGCGGGATCCGGGTGGCTCGACGTACAACATCACGCAGTCGATCACCGCGGTCGGCGCAGGTGGGGTGGACGGCCGCGGGCCGAACGGGGCGACGCAGACGAACTACAACTACCTGCCCGAGCACGCGACCGACTTCGTGTTCGCCTCGGCCGCGGAGCAGCGCGGCTTCCTCGGCGTGACCGTCCTGCTCCTGCTCTACCTGCTCGTGATCTGGCGCGCGATCAAGGTGATCACACTGGCGCGGGACGCGTTCGCGGCGATCGCGGCGGCCGGGATCGCGTTCGCCTTGCTGGTGCAGATCTTCATCAACGTCGGGATGACGATCGGGATGGCGCCGATCACGGGCATTCCGCTCCCGTTCGTGAGCGTGGGCGGCAGTTCCATGGTCGCGAACCTGCTCGCAATCGGCGTCCTCCAAGCAATCTGCGTCCGCCGCCGCTAGGCCCAACCAGCCCTGTCCAGGGACCTGGTCCCGAGACATGTCCCGGGACCAGGTCCGGGGGCTTGTCCGTTCCATCCCCGTTGCGAGGCCGACGACGTGCCCTTCCGGGTCGGCGAACACAGCGGAGAGGAGAACGTTTGGACCAAGTGCCCGAGCGGCGGCTCCTGAAGTTGACGAACGCCCGCAAGGAGGGGGCACACGGGGGAACCAGGGGTTCCCCCGTGAAAGCGAGCGAAGCGACGCGAAGGGTCCGTCCGGCGGGGGTCCTAGCCTTTTCGCCCATGAGCGAGGAAAGGGTGGTTCCCGGTGGCGACGACACGACGTGAAGCGCACGAGCTGCTGCTGATCGAGGAGGCCGACGCCTGGTTCGAGTACCTCGCCGCGACGAGGGGCCAGTCAGCAGTTCGCTACAAGGAAGTAGAGCCGTGGGCCTGGGCGAGACTCAGCCAACGCCTGCGCGCAATCAGGACGAAGCGCCAAAAACTGCGCCCAGCAAGAGCTGCCTAGCCGAAGAAGCCACCTAGGGTCGCTTCCAATCGCCGCCGGAGCCGGGCTTTGCCCGGCGGGAGGCTCACATACATCGAGACCGCCTGAGTCCCGAGCGCGTCGGGCGGCTCCTGAACCGCCAGCACCCGTCCCCCCGCCCGCAAGGAGGGGGCACACGGGGGAACCAGGGGTTCCCCCGTGAAGCGAGCGAAGCGAAGCGAAAAGGACACGGGGGGACTCTTTTGGTCCCCCCGTGTATCCGCCATGGCCGCAGAGCTGGGCCCTACACCTTCTTACGCAGTCGACCTCGAAAGCTGCGATACGCACTTGCCGAAGGCGTTGCGGTCGTTCGCGTTCTTGCCGTACTTCGCGCGGAAGGCGGGGCCTTCCATCGAGCTGCGCTCGGCCTTGCACGACCTGGCCGCATTCAGCGTGTTGCTCTTCTGCTGGTCCGAAGCAGTCTTGGCCTTCGAGGACACGCACTTGCCGAAAGCATTCCGATGCTTCGGGCCGGTGCCGTAGAACTCGGCAAAGCTCTTGTTGTCGTGATTGGCCGCGAAGTTCGGGTCGGCCTGCTCGGCGCTGCACGCTGCGCGGGCGCTGACCCGGTTCTGATGCTCGGCGTGCGCCCACAGCGAGACACAGCGGCCCATTGCGTTCCGGCGATGGCTCTGAACCGTGCCGTACGACTGCCGGAAGAGGTCCTCACCGAGGGATGCGCGCAGAGCACGGCACGCACGGGCGCCGTTCTGGCGATCCTGCCCCGTCGGGCCGCTGCCGAACGAGACGGCCGGCACGACCAGGGCGGCGAGGGATGCTGCGATCAGGATCTTCGTCTTCATGTCTGCGGCCTGCTTCCGTTGGATATAGAGAGATCTATCTCAGCAGGCGCGAAGAATGTAAGGAAATCGCGCCACGAGTTGTAAGCATCTTGCAAAGACCGTTACGGCGCGGCGATCACCTTGTAGCCGAGATGCACGAGCGCGAGCGTCAGCTCGGCGTCCGGATCGGCGGAATCCTGGTTGTAGACGTACGAGCCGCCGCCGGGTAACAGCCCCGCCGCGCGGGCCATGACGACGTTCCAGAGCGTCTGCACGGAGAACAGCGTCGCCGCTCCCGTGAGGACGAGCGGGTCCTCGTGGTGCCGCGCGAGGTCGCGGGCGAACCGTTCGTATTGCGTGTTGTGCATCAGCCCAACGAAGCCGCCGCCTTCCAGCCCCATGAAGACGCCTCCGACCCCGCCGACGTCCTCCGTGAGACGTCGGCGGGCCTCGTCCACGAATGTTGGGGCGAGGAACGAATCGGCGTTCATGATCAGAACGGCGTCATCGTCGCGGAGCTGTGGGAGGAGGAGGTCGAGGACCTGATTCAGGGCCCCGGCACTCTTGCGCTCGTTGTCGACCGTGACGAAGACGTCCGCGCCGGCTGACTGAGCCGCGAGGGCAGTACGGTCAGTGCAGTTGTCGGCGATGACGATCGTCAGGTCCGGCTTCGAGCTCTGCTCGTTGAGCGAGCGAATCGCCTTTCCTATCCGATCCTGCTCGTCGTGAGCCGGGATCAAGGCGACGACCAGTCCACGGTCTGCGGTCCGCGGTGCTCTACGAACCAGACGGGCCAGCCCTGCGGCAAGCGGGCCGATCCGCGGTTGTTCTGGGAACTCGACGAGCATGCCCAGCAGCGTCGCGGGCGCGCGCGTCTCGGCGCCTGACGCAGATGCGTCAAACGATCGTAAGAAGTCTGTTAATGGCGAGGCCCGCCTCTGGAGAGTAGGACGGGGTTCGAGACGGGCCGTCGCCGGCTGGGCCGAACCTTTCGCGCCAATCATCGCGCGCTGCGCTGTAGGAATCCTGAAGCCTGCGGGGTCGCGAGGATCCACTTGACGAGCGGAAGCCAGCGGTTCAGGCCGTTCTTCGCGTCCGGATAGGGACCGGTTCGGACGGATCTTTTCAACGCGAGTCGCCGCGCGCTCGTCTGAGATCTTCGATCCGACGTGCATGCCTTCACAGTCGGCTTCGGCCTCGGGTTCTTCGTCGCGCTCCAGCTCGGGCCGCTGTCGCTGTACCTGATCCGCTCGACTCTGCGGAACGGCTTGGCGGTCGGGCTCGCGATCGCGGCTGGGATTGCGGCCATCGACCTGGCCTACTCGGCGCTCGGGGCGGCGGGCGCGGCGCCGCTGCTCGCGATCGGGCCGCTCGACACGATCCTCGGGCTCCTGGGCGCGTCCGTTCTCGTCCTGCTCGGCGCGAGGACGCTCTGGAGCGCGTTCCGGATCCGGCTCGGTGAGGAGGCGGAGCCCGTGAGCCCGAGGCGCGGGTTCCTGACGGCGCTCTCGGCGACGGCGTCGAACCCGCTGACGATCGCGTCCTGGGCGGCGATCTTCTCGGCGGCGAGCGCTGCGGGCGCGGCGGGCTCGGTCGGCGGTGCGGTGCTGCTCGTCCTCGGCGTCGGGGTGGGCAGCTTGACCTGGGACGTGACGCTCGCCGGCGGGACGGCGCTCGTGGGCCGCGCCGCGGGTGAGCGCCTGCTCCGGGTCGTCGACCTCGTGGCAGGCATCGGATTGATCTGCTTCGGCGCGGCGCTGGCCTACAGCGTGCTGAACAACTAATACTTCCGGCCGTGCTGATCGCGCAGCTCTCGGACGTTCACGTCGGCGGCGCCCGCTACAGCCAGGAGCTGTTGCAGACGGCGATCGGCGAGATCAACGCGGCCGGGCCGGACGTCGTCGTGGTGGCCGGCGATGTCACGGACGACGGCTATCCCGACCAGTACCCGCTCGCGAAGCGGGAGCTCGAGGCGATCGCCTGCGAGCGCCTGATTCTCGTCCCGGGCAACCACGATGCGCGGAACGTCGGCTACACGCTCTTCGAGGACACGTTCGGAACGCGGGACACGCGGGTGCGGCTCCAATGCGCGGGCCTCGATGTCGCGCTCGTCGCCGTGGACTCGTCGAAGCCCGACCTGGACGAGGGCGAGATCGGGCGCGAGCACTACGGCTGGATCGAGGAGGGCTTCGCCGGCGATGCAGGCCTCCGGATCTTCGTGTGCCACCACCACCTGATGCCGGTCCCGGGCACCGGCCGCGAGCGGAACCAGGTGCTCGACGCCGGCGACGTGATCTCGCTGCTCCGCCAGCTGCGCGTCGATCTCGTCCTGTCGGGCCATCGCCACGTCCCGTACGTGTGGCCCGTGGCCGGGATGTACATCGTCCACTCGGGCACGGTCTCCACGTTCAGGACGCGCGGGTTCCCGCATCCGGCGTACAACCTGATCCGGGTCGAGGACGGCCGGATCGCGGTCGACCTGAAGATCCCCGGCGGCGAGGCGCGGAGTCTGGGCGACTACCCGCGCGACTGGCCCGAGGAGCTCTCGGCGAGGCACAACGACCCGTTCGTCAGATCTCAGCGCGGCGAGTCGCTCGCGAACGACTGAGCCTCACTGCCGAACGGATCCCGGCTCGCTCATCTCTCGCGAGAGATTGCCGATACGCCTGAAGAGGGGCAGCTTCCCCTGCTGCTAGCCTAAGACCGAGGTTTCTATGACCTGCACCAACTACATCCGCTGCGCGCGCACGCCCTTTGGGCGACGACTGCGCGCGCGCCAGAGAAGGAGATTTCGTTTGCTGAAGCTGTTTCGGCGCAAGCTGCGCCAGGAGAAGGCACCCAGTGAAACTGCACCACCACCACCCGCTCCACCTGAAGTAACACAGCCGCCCGCCCAGGCGGGCGCACAACCCACATCGACCAAGCCCAGGCGGCGACGCGGCTCTCGCGGTGGCCGCAACCGGCGCAAGCCCGCCGGATCGGCGACGGCTACCGAAACCGCCAAGGAAGAGCCCAAGGCCGCCGAGAAGAAGCCGGATCGCAAGCCGGCTCAGCGCAGCCAGCGCTCGCAACGCCAGCAGCAACAGCGGCGTCGCCAGCCGGCTCGCCGGCCGCCGCTTCCGAAGGCCAAGCGCGAGCTGCTCGTCTCGGTCGACGTCGGCGAGCAGCGCGTCGCCGTGCTCGAGGACGACCGTCCCGCAGAGGTCTATCTCGAGCGCCCGGAGCGCCGCTCGATCGCCGGCAACGTCTACAAGGGCACCGTCGACAACGTCCTCCCGGGCATGGAGGCCGCGTTCGTCGAGATCGGCCTCGAGAAGAACGGCTTCCTCTACGTCGACGAGATCGTCACGCCCGAGCTCGAGGGCCGCGGCGGCCGCAAGATCCAGGACCTCCTCAAGCGCAACCAGGAGATCCTCGTCCAGGCCGTCAAGGACCCGATGAAGTCGAAGGGCGCGCGGCTGACGACCGAGATCTCGCTCCCCGGCCGCTTCGTCGTCTTCGTCCCGAGCGGCGAGGGACTCGGCGTCTCGCGCCGGCTCGAGGACGACGAGCGCATCCGGCTGCGCGACATCGTCAAGGGCATCGCGCCGAAGAAGGGCGGCGTCATCGTCCGCACGGCAGCCGAGGGCGCATCGGCCGAGGACGTCGAGCGCGACCTCGTCTTCCTGCAGCGTCTCTGGAAGTCGATCGAGGCCAATGCGGCCAAGGCGAAGGCGCCCGCGCTCGTCTACCAGGAGGCCGAGCTGCCGCTCCGCGTCACGCGCGACCTCTTCACGGACGACTTCGTGAAGGCGCTCGTCGACGACGAGCGCACCTACAAGCGCATCGTCGGCTACCTGAAGAAGACCTCGCCGCACATGGTCGACCGCGTCATCCGCCATCGCGAGAAGACGCCGCTCTTCGAAGCGACGGGCGTCGACGACGCGATCCGCTCCACGCTCTCGCGGCGGGTCGACCTACCGTCCGGCGGCTACCTCGTCTTCGACTACGCCGAGGCGTTCACCGTGATCGACGTCAACACCGGCCGCTTCGTCGGCTCGCGCTCGAAGTCGTCCGGCGGGCGGCTCGAGGACACGATCACCGCGAACAACCTCGAGGCGGTCAAGGAGGTCGTCCACCAGCTCCGGCTCCGCGACATCGGCGGAATCATCGTCATCGACTTCATCGACATGGCGAACCCGAAGAACCGGGCGACCGTCGAGGAGGCGCTGAAGACCGAGCTCGAGCGCGACCGGACGAAGACCTACGTCGTCGAGATCTCGCCGCTCGGGCTGGTCGAGATGACGCGCCAGAACGTGACCGAGGGCCCGCGCGAGATCCTCACCGACAAGTGCCCGACCTGCGGCGGAGACGGCATCGTCCTCTCCACGCACTCGGCCGCGATCGACATGGAGCGGAGGCTGCGCGACCTGGCGAAGAACGCCAAGCGCGGGGTCGAGGCGTTCCGAGTCGAGCTCGAGGAGAACGTCGCTTCGCATCTCATCGGCCCGGGCGCGGTGCGCCTGACCGAGATCGAGACGCTCGCCAAGCGCCGCTTCTTCCTCGAGGGCAAGGCGGGCGTGCCGCTCGACCACTTCAAGGTCAAGGCCGAGGGCAAGCTCGCCGACATCGCGCCGAAGGCTCCGGTCGAGGAGGGCGCCGAGCTCCGGCTCGAGCTCGTCGAGGTCGGCCAGCACGACATCGCGGCCGGGGTCGGCAAGCTGAACGGGCTTTCGATCTCCGTCGCGGACGCTGCGAACCTCGTCGGCAAGAAGGCCAAGGTTCGCGTCGAGCGCGTCCTGAACGGCGCCGCCTACGCGACACTCGTCCAGACCGCGGCTCAGACCGCGAAGCAGGGCGAGGGGCCGATCACGGCCGAGTCCGAGGCCGAGAAGCCGACCCGCGCGCCGCGCAAGAAGAAGGTCGAGGAAGACAGGCCGGCCGCGGAGCGGCCTGCCCGCGACAGAGGACCAGTGGAGCGGGTTCCGGGGAACCGGGAGGTTGCACCGACGGAAGAGGAAGCTGCCGCCGTCGAGGAGAAGGCCGAGGAGCCAATCACCACCGGTGAGGAGCCGCCGAAGCCGAAGAAGAAGACGCGTCGCGGCTCGCGCGGCGGGCGCAACCGGCGCAAGAAGCCGGCTGCCGCGACCGCCCAAGAGAACGGCAAGCCCGAGGAGGCGCACACCGCGGCAACGATCCACGTCCCCTCGCCCGAGCTCGGGCAGGCGCCGGCGACCGACGGCGCCGCCAAAGCGGACGGCGAGCAGCCGCCCAAGAAGAAGCGCACGCGCCGAGGCTCGCGCGGAGGCCGCAACCGGCGCAAGAAGTCCACGACGACCGCAGCCTCCGACTCCGGAGCAAGCTCGTCTCAGAGCAGCTAGGGCGAAACGAGATCAAGACGCGGCGCCTGTTCGGGCGTCCGCTCGCCGAGACCGACTTCGCCGACCTGCGCGCGCTTCATCGCGACGAGCCCGTAGTCACCGCATTCCACGCCGAAGCCAATAGCGACGAGGAAACGCGCGAATTCCTGGACCGCAAGCTGGCGCACTGGCGCGAGCACGGGTTCGGGATCTGGATGTTCCGCGACGAGGATGGAGAGTTCGTCGGGCGCTGTGGGATCCACCGTTGGCAGTGCGAGGACCTCGACGAAGTCGAGCTCGGGTACGTCGTCCGGTCCGATCTCTGGGGACAGGGCTACGCGACCGAGATGGGCGCTGCGGTCATGCGTCACGCAGCCGAGGCCCTCGGAATGAGCGAGCTCGTGGGATTCACGTTGCAGGACAACGTTCTCTCTCAACGAGTGCTCGAGAAGCTCGGGTTTGATTTCGACAGGAAGTTCGTCGACGAGGACGGCGAAGACCTCGTGCTCTACCGTCGGAGCCTGGCCGGTGTCTCGGGTCGACCCGTCGGAAGTTTCGATCCGGATGCCTCGAATTGGGACGCCTGGCGGCCGGACCAGGTCGCGCGCGGGCTCGAAGGTGTGGCGGCGCCCTGGTACGTCGCCGCCGGCTGGGCGATCGATCTCTTCCTCGGCGGCACGCACCGAGAGCACGAGGACCTGGAGATCGCGGTCCCGAACAGCCGCATCGACGAGATCGTCGCTGCGTTCCCGGAGCTCGAGTTCTGCGTGATCACCGGGCCAGGGGAAGCGATCCCGCTCGAAGGGGCCCGCGACCGGCTCGAGGAGACACACCAGACGTGGGTGCGCGAGCCGGAGACCAAGCTCTGGCGCTTCGACGTCTTCCGCGAGCCCTCGGACGGCGAGACCTGGGTATGCCGTCGCGACGAAAGCATCCGCCTGCCCTTCGACGACGTGATTGTCCGGAGCGAGGACGGGATCCCCTTCTGCCGACCCGAGATCGCGCTCTTCTTCAAGGCCAAGCACTCGCACCGGGATCGCGACCGGGCGGACTTCGACGCTGTCGTGCCGAGGCTCGAGCCGGAGCGCCGCCGCTGGCTCGCGGACGCGCTCGACCGCGTGCATCCCGGACATCCCTGGATCGCCCGGCTCGGCTAGGCATCCGCAGGCCGCCACGTCATCCACGCTCAGCCCGAGGCGAGACGCGCCGTCGCGTCGGCGCGTGACGAAGCGCAAAGGCCCCGCTCTGGAAGATGCGGGGCCTTTGGCCTGGTGGGATGGGGATGCGGCTTGCTAGTGGCCTGACGAGCTCTCGACGACTTCGAACGTGGGGTTGTCGCCGTGCTGCTGCGTGTAGAAGAACCGCCAGCCGTCGAAGAGATCCGGCTCGTCCTCGCCGAGGAGGCCGTGGACGCTCGTATCGCCGTCGGACAGGATCGACCCGGTGATCTCGTTGTCGCCGTCGTTCTTGCCGAAGCCGCCCGCGGCTGCGTCGATCGTCGCCGACGGGTCACGGCCCTCGGCGAGCCAGCGCACCGGCTGGCTCGACGGGTCGGAGTAGTCCTCTGTCACGTCGAGGACCCAGCCGGAGTCGAGCGCGTTCCGCTGGCCGTGCAGCGTGTCGCCCGCGTCCTCGACGAACGTGATGAGGTTGCGTGACAGGAACGTCGTGTTGTCGAACCCGGCCCGCGTCCCGTCGCATCGGTAGAAGATCGACAGGTGTGCCGTCGAGGCTCCCGGATGAGACTGGGTGAGTTTGAAGACCGAGCACCAGCCACCCTCGTTCTCGTTCTCGGGGCTCGTGGCGTTCGTGTCGCCGGTCTCGTCGAAGTAGAACTGGCGGAAGTCGCTGCCTGGCCGGAAGCGCCCGTTCTCCGGCCGCTTGAACGGCGTTCCGTCCTTCGCCTTGGCGAGCGTGTTCGCGTTGAACGCCGCGTTGCCGTCGACGGCCGTGTCGTGCACGGTCACCCAGCGGGCGTCGAACGTCGAGCCGTAGACATGCAGCGCGATCTGGTCCGGCGAGTGCAGGGGCGTCTGCGTCGCCTGCGTGATCGGCTGATGATCGACGTTGTTCTTGACCTGCAGCACTTGGAGCTTCCCGTGCGCGAGATCGCCCGGGTACCGCGGGACGTAGCGGAAGAGGAAGCTGTTCGGGACCTTCGCGGTCGTCCCGTCCTTGTTGGCGCCGCCGATGTCCTCGACGATCATGATGTTGCCGTCCGAGTCCGGTACGACTCCCTCGTACCCGCCTCGGCCGAGCGCGCCCGAGACGTCGCGGACCGTGGACGGGTAGTTCGGCGTCGCCGAGTAGGTCGGAGCGCTCGCGTTCTCGGTCGTCAAGATCAGCTTCTGGGCCCACGGGTACCAGCCGCTGCCGTCGATGGTGTTGATCGGCGCGCCGGACGAGTCCTGGGTGGCGAGGAGCGTCACCCTATGCGCTGCGTCCGCGTCGAGGTTGATGCGCGTGATGTAGCCCTGCTTCGCGCCGTTCACGCTCACCGCGGCCTCGTGGCCCTGGAACAGGAAGTTCTTGCCGTAGTAGTAGTCGGGATCTGCGCCGTCGAGCGAGTACCTGAACTTCAGGTACGTGTTCTCGTCCGGCTCCGTCTTCTGCGCCTCGTTCGAGACGCCGCTCGTCGGGACCATCTGCGGCTTCGTCGGGTCGCCGGCGCTGACGACGTCGTTCTCGTAGCCGTAGAACCCGATCAGCGAGGTCGTGTTCTCGAGCTGGGTCGAGCCCTGAGCGACGGCGATCTGGCCGAGCCCTTGCGAAAGCTTCGAGGCAGGCGCGTAGCCGACCGCTCTCGTGTTCGCAGAATCCACGTTCGCGAAGTTCGGGCCGTGCGGTGGCGAGGCGGTCACGCCCGTTACGAACGCGGCCACGACCAGGCCCACAGCGGGCACAAGCCAGCGCATGCGCAGCTTTCTGATCCTTCTCACGATTGAGACTCCTCTCCCTGGGGTCAGATGCGTCTGCGACGCTAGGGCGAAGCGCTCGGCCGATGGGTGGCCGCGTGGTCACGGCGAGGTTGGAAAGCGGTGAAGAAAATCGCGGCACCCGCAACGAGGACGAGGGCCCACATCCAGGTGACGCCCGGCTGGAGGACGCTCGGGATCCTCCAGTCGATCCAGCCTCGCTTCACGACCTGTTCATACCAGCCGTCGTTGGCCATGTTTCCGACGCCGTAGGCGATCATCAGCGAGAGGTACACGGCGAGCGCCCACCGGCGCCATGTGCGGTGCATGTTCGGGAGCTGGCGCGAGAGCGCGAGCGCCGTGAGGATGAGCAGGTAGCCCTCGAGCCCGTGGTGTTCGCCCTGATGGACCGTGGGATGGCCCTGGTAGTCCTGGTGGGCGAGGAAGATGGGCCCTGGGATGAAGAAGCCGAGCACCGCGAAGATCCACGGCAGCGCGAGGAGCCCGAGCAACCCGCCAACGGCGATCCGAACGGGATCTCCGCGCGGATCACCCCGGTTGCCGGGTCCTGCGCGGAGGCTGAGCACCAGGACGATCGCCACGCCGAGCGCCGGCAGGGCGTTGATCCACTTTGCGTCGAGATCGCCCTCGTCGACGACGCCCGGAACGACGACCACGAGGCAGAGCGCCAGTGGGACGAGGGCGGGCCAGCCGATGGCGGTCCGGTCGACGACGAGCACGAGAACCGCGATCGCCATCAGCGAGGTCGGGAAGTTCGTGAAGACGAACGCGCGGCTCAGGCCGCCCGCGATCCCGCCGTGGCTGACGTGGTAGAGCTCGTGGGGCGCGATTCTCGAGTACGTGACGAGGTCGAACAGGGCGACGAGCCCGAAGAGCGCCCAGATCACGTAGGCCTCGCGCAAACCCGGGCCGGCGGATCCTTGGCTAGACTGACCGTCTCGCGGGCCCCAGCCCGCGTTTTCCACGCTCATGTCCGACTACGCGATCATCTCAGTGGGTGGCAAGCAGTATCGCGTCCGTGAGGGCGAAAAGCTGCTCGTGGACCGGGTCAAGACCGACGAGGGCAAGACGTTCCACCCGGACATCCTCTTTGCCGGCGGCGACGGAAAGGCCGATTTCAAGCCAAAGATCCAGGTCACGGCGAAAGTGCTCGGCCACGTGAAGGGCGAGAAGATCCGGATCGGCAAGTACCGCAGGCGCACGGGCTACCGCCGGCACACGGGCTACCGGAGCTCGCTCTCGCAGATCGAGATCACGGCGATCGGCGCGAAGCGGAGTACGGCTGCGAAGACGCCGGCCTCTGCTGCGAAGAAGCCGGCCGCTTCTGCTAAGAAACCGGCCAGCACGACGACGAAAGAAGAGAGCTAGATGGCACACAAAAAAGGACTCGGTTCCTCCAGGAACGGCCGCGACTCGCAGGCGAAGCGCCTCGGCGTGAAGATCTACGACGGCCAGACGGTGAAGGCGGGGATGATCCTCGTCCGCCAGCGCGGCACGAAGTTCCGCCCCGGGGTCGGCGCGGGGATCGGCCGCGACGACACGATCTTCGCCAAGCGCGACGGCACGGTCGAGTTCCAGGCGAGCGGCGAGCGACGCGTCGTCGCGGTCACCGCGCCCGAGTAGCGATGTTCCACGACCGTGCGCGCATCCGGGTCAAGGCCGGGCGCGGCGGCGACGGTGCGCTCAGCTTCCGGCGGGAGAAGCACGTCCCCAAGGGCGGTCCCGACGGCGGCGACGGGGGCCCGGGTGGCGACGTTTCGGCGATCGCCGACCCGGATCTCCGGGACCTGTCGGGCCTTCAGCGGCGGCGCTGGATCGAGGCCAAGCGCGGTGGCCCCGGAGGCGGTTCCGGCAAGCACGGCGCCTCCGGCGAGAGCGTCGAGCTGCGCGTGCCCGCGGGGACGCAGATCTTCGAGAGTGACCAGGTCGTGGCCGACCTCGCGAGCCCGGGCGCGCGCGTCCTGCTCGTGCGCGGCGGGGCGGGGGGTAGAGGCAACCGTCGCTTCGCAACCCCGACCCGGCAGGCGCCGCGTTTCGCCGAGGTCGGGCTGCCCGGAGAGGAGCGCGACCTCGAGCTGCGGCTGAAGTTGCTCGCCGACGCTGCCCTCGTCGGGCTGCCGAACGCGGGCAAGTCGTCGCTCCTGCGCCGGATCTCGAACGCAAAGCCGAAGGTTGCGGAGTATCCGTTCACGACGATCGCTCCGGTGCTCGGAACAGTCGACGCGCCCGACGGCCGGCAGCTCACGGTCGCCGACGTCCCGGGCCTGATCGAGGGCGCGAGCGAGGGCGCGGGCCTGGGGCACGAGTTCCTCGCACACCTGGAGCGCGCGCGGATGCTCGTGCACGTGATCGACGCCGCCGACGGCGAGCCTGCGGAGCGTTGGGCCGCGATCGACCGCGAGCTGGCCGCATACGGCGCCGGCCTGGACGAGCTCCCACAGGTCGTCGTCCTGAACAAGACCGACCTGCTGCCCGAGCCGCCGGTGCTCGACCTCGAGGATGAGCGAATCCTCGTCGTGTACCCGCTGTCGGCGGCGACAGGGGCCGGCATCGACGCGTTCCAGCGCGGGCTCTTCGTGCACGTCCCCGAGCCGGAGGCGCTGCCCGAAGCGAAGCCCGAGGGCCTGGCTGACTACCTCGTCTACCGGCCTGCACCGCGAGCGCGGCGGTATCGCATCCTCAGGACCGACACGGGATTCCGCGTGGCCGGTCGCCCACCCGGCGAGGAGGAGCTGGCCGAGGCGCTCAAGGCCGCGGGCGCGAAAGAGGGCGACGAGGTCGCGATCGGCGACGAGATCGTCGAGCTCGCGTGATCGGCCTCCTCGGCGGCAGCTTCGACCCGCCACACAACGGACACGTTGCGCTGGCGCGGGCCGCGCTCGAGCAGCTGCCGATCGACCGGCTCGTCGTGCTCGTCGCGGAGCGGCCGGGACATCGCGAGGCACCGATCGCCGACGCCGACACGCGCCTCGAGCTCGCGCGGGCCGCGTTTCCGGGTGCGGACGTCGAGCTCGAACCGCATCCGTTCACGGTCGACGCTGTCCGGGGAAGCCGCTTCGACGACGCCGTCTTCATCCTCGGCGCCGACCAGGCAGCGGCCTTCGGCACGTGGAAGGACCCCGAGGAGGTGCTGAAGCACGTCCAGCTGGGCGTCGGAGCCCGCGCGGGCTATCGCGAGCCCGACCTCGGCCGCTACGGCGACCGCGTGCTCACGTTCGAGCCCGACTCACCGGACGTCTCTTCGAGCGAGGTGCGCAGGCGCGTCGCGGCCGGCGAGGAGATCGACGACCTCGTCCCGCCGGCGGTCGCGAGCTTGATCGAGCAGGAAGGTCTCTACCGCGGGACCTAGCTTGCGGTGGCGTGCTCGACTGACGGCACGTCGTCCCAGAGCTCCTCGAGCCCGTAGTAGTCGCGGGTCTCGGGCGTGAAGACGTGCAGGACGACGTCGAGGTAGTCGGCGACGATCCAGTCGCCCTCGCGCTCGCCGTCGACGGCGCGCGGGAGGATCCGCTCGTCGCCGTGCTTGAGGCCGTGCCGGACCTCGTCGACGATCGCCCGCGTCTGGCGCGAGTTCTGGCCGGAGCAGACGACGAAGTAGTCGGTGTACGCGCACACCGGCCGCATGTCGAGGATGACGATCTCCTGGGCCAGCTTCTCCTCGGCGAGGCCGGCGATTCGGCGTGCTTGTTCGAGTGAAGTCAGGGGTTCGTTGGTCCTTTGTCGCTCCTCGCGAAAGTGTAGCCCGCACTGCAGGTGGCCCAAACGGACACGGCCCAGCCGATGCGATCGCTAGGTTGCCTCGCGTGACAACAGATCAGAAGGGAGCGATCGCCGAGGCCTGCATCGCCGCCGAAGCGATCAAGCTCGGCATCGGGGTGTTCCGACCATTGGGAGATGAGCGGTATGACCTGATCTTCGATCTCAGGCCGAAGCTAGTGCGTGTCCAATGCAAGTGGGCGAAATGCAAGCGTGGCGTGCTGACCATCTCTTGCGTAAGTTCTCGACGCACGGCCGAAGGTTTCCGCCGCCGGACATACTCCGCTGACGAGGTCGATGTAGTCGCTGCCTATTGCCTGGAGCTCGATCGATGTTTCGTGATCCCGATCGCCCAGGTGGCTAATCGTCCGAGCATCGTGCTGCGGATCGAGCCATGCCGAAACAACCAGCGCCGAGGCGTCAATTGGGCTGACGACTTCGACTTCGCGGCTACACTTCGACGGCATCAAGGGGCCGTAGCTCAGCTGGGAGAGCGCTGCGATGGCATCGCAGAGGTCAGGGGTTCGATCCCCCTCGGCTCCATTGATTGACCGCCTCCGCGCCGGCCCGCTGGGCCAGCGCGAGTTCCGGTTCCTCTTCCTCGGTCGCACGACATCGTTCATCGGGAACGCGTTCGCGAACGTCGCACTCGCGTTCGCCGTTCTCGACCTGACCGGCTCCAAGGCCGACCTCGGGCTCGTCCTCGCAGCGCGGTCGATCCCACAGGTGCTCTTTCTGCTCGTCGGTGGAATCTGGGCCGACCGCCTCCCGCGCCATCGCGTGATGGTCTTCTCCAACGTCGTCAGCGGGCTCTCCCAGGGCGCGATCGCAGTGCTGCTCCTGACCGGCCAGGCCGAGGTCTGGCAGCTGGCCGCGCTCGGTGCGATCAGCGGTCTCAGCGCCGCGTTCTTCTTCCCGGCAGCCACCGGAATCGTCCCGCAGACCGTCCCGCAGCGGCTGCTCCAGCCGGCGAACGCGATCCTCCGCCTCGGCCAGAACGCCAGCTGGATCGGAGGCGCCGCGTTCGGAGGCCTCGTCGTTGCGGCCACGAGCCCGGGGGTCGCGATCGCAGTCGATGCGGCGTCGTTCTTCGCCGCCGCGCTCTTCGTCGCACTGATCCACCTACCGAGCGCGCTGAAGATGGAGGGGTCGAACTTCTTCGCCGAGCTCCGGGAGGGCTGGCGCGAGTTCAGCACGCGAACCTGGCTGTGGGTGATCGTGCTCCAGTTCGGGTTCGTCAACGCGGTCGAGCTCGGTGTCCAGGGCGTGCTCGGGCCGGCGATCGCGAAGGACGATCTCGGCGGAGCGGCCGCCTGGGGACTGATCCTCACTGCGGAGTCGATCGGGCTCATCGTCGGCGGCGTGATCCTGCTCCGCCTCCGGCCCAAGCGGCTCCTGCTCACGGCGACGCTCGGCGTCCTGCTGTCGATGCCGTTCCTGCTCGGGCTCGCCGGCCCCATGCCGGTCATTGTCCTGATCGCGCTGGCCGCGCTCGCCGGCATCGGCATGGAGACCTTCGGGATCATGTGGGACACGACGATGCAGCAGGAGATCCCGCAGGAGAAGCTCTCGCGGGTCTATTCGTACGACGCGCTCGGCTCGTGGGTGCTGATCCCGCTGGGTCTCGCGGTCGCCGGCCCCGTCGCAGAGCTGATCGGCACCCGGGAGACGATCCTCGCCGCGACCGCGATCAGCCTGACCGCGACCCTCGCCGTCCTCTTCGTGCGCGACGTGCGCACGATCAGCCGCCGCGCGGACTGAGGTCGTCCAGGAGCTGCTCGAGCTCGGCGGGCCGGTCGCGGTAGGCGTCCCAGCGGCTGAAGAGCTCGGCGGCGCCGCGCCCCATCCCGTCTGGCAGGCCCAGCGCCTCGCAGGTGTCTGCGACCTCCTCCATCTCCGGAGCCCAGCGCCAGGCCTTTCGCGCCGAGCGGACGAAGCGCCTGCTGTCGACGCCTTCTGCGGCGAGTGCGTCCTCGACGCCGTACGCGCGTGCGATCGCGTATGCCTGGGCGGTGAGCGCGCTCCCGATCTTGTTCCAGCCGCCGAACGCCATCTTCAATGCCGACGCGGCGCCGACGCCGCCCTCGAGCGGGATCGGCTTGACCTCGCCCTCGGGGAAAAGAGCCGCGACCTCGGCGACGTCCCGCGGGTCGCCCGACAGGTACAGGTTCACTTCGCCGCTCGAGATGACCGCGCCGTCGACGCAACGCAGGTAGCCGGCGATCCGCTTCACACGCTGCGGCGCGATCGCATTCCCTTCGACGTAGATCCCGGCGAAGCCCTCGGCAGCGACCTCGCCGGCCACATCCTCGGCGATCGCAGGCGGGCAGAGGCTGATCACGAACTCGCTGTCCGCGACGAGCTCGCGCACGGTCCCGACGTCGCGAAATGGCTCGGCGCGCCCGCGAGTCGCCTCGCTGCGGCCCTCGCTCGCCCAGAGCACCTCGCCGGCGATGGCCGATCCGACGAGGGCACCCATCTCGCCTGGAAAGAGGAGTCCCACGCGAGGCATGGCGCCATCTTCGCGGACCCAGGCGCCCGCTCGCCTCGCCCAAAGTCAGCAACCCCCCAACCGAGGGATGGGAAAAGGTCTTCCGCGACGCGATGAGGTAATCGAGCCGCCAAGCGGGCTCACTCCTAAACGATGCGCGCCGATCGCCGCCATTTCACTCTCGTCCTCACCGCTCTTGCAGCAGGAGTGCTCATGCTCGCCGCCCCGGCGCAGGGAGCGTTGACCGCACCGGTTCCGCTCGATCCGGGCAACGGCGCGTCGTTCGAAGCGATTCCCCCGTTCGCGTGGAGCCCGGTCCCGGGCGCTGACCAGTACCAGTTCCAGGTCGCCGCCGACCAGAACTTCAACTCCCCGGTTCTCGGCCAGGGCGAAGGCAACTTCGTCACGAGGAACACGCGCGCGACGTTGAAGAAGACACTTCCGAACGGTCGCTATTGGTGGCGTGTCCGCGCGACGACCAAGAAGGGCGAAGCATCCCCGTGGTCGACGCCGCGCTCGTTCATCAAGGCGTGGACGGCGGTCCCGAGCTCGCAGACGCCCGCGTCGGGCTATCCCTTCACGTTCCCGTCGACGCCGATGAGCCTCGGCTGGTCGCCGGTCCCCTACGCCGCCAGCTACATGTTCTCCCTGGCCAGCGATCCCGCGCTCGCCAACATCGTCGTCAACAACGGCCAGCCGGTCCAGACCTGGGCGACGAACTTCGTCCCGGTCTTCAACCTGCTGCCGTCCGGCACGTACTACTGGAACGTCGTCCCTGTCGACTCCGAGGGCAACAAGGGAACGGCGTCCCCGGTCTCCTCGTTCACGTGGTCCTGGCCGTCGACCACGACCCTGCAGGCAACGGATCTGATGCCCGCGGACGAGATGTTCGATCCACAGTTCTCCTGGGATCCGGTCCCCGGCGCGACGAAGTACGAGGTCGAGGTCAACTCCTCGGTCGACTTCGCGCCCGGCTCGAAGGTCTGCTGCGCGCAGCTGACGACGTCGACCTCGCTGGCGCCGAACGTCGTGTTCCGCGACAACACCTACTACTGGCGCGTCCGCGCGCTGGACGCGGCCGGCAACGCAGGCGTCTGGAACCGCGGCCCCGACTTCGTGAAGACGTTCGACAAGGTGCCGCCCGTCACGGCGCCGAGCATCAAGAACATGCACATGCGCGACAACCTGGACGACCCCGGCACCGACGTCGATCCAGGCACGCCCGGCTACCAGACGCAGGTGCCGGTCGTGAAGTGGGACTCGGTCCCGGGCGCTTCTGCCTATCTTGTCGACGTCGCCCCGTACGACGCCGGAATCTGCGCTTGGGGAACGGGCTGGCGCGTCTCGACGGGGATCCCGTCCTGGTCGCCGCTGGGCGCGGGTTGGAACGGCGTCAAGCCATACCCCGACCAGAGGCAGGTCTCCTACGACCTCACTGCGCTGACGCTGAACCAGCACTACTGCGCGCGGGTGCGCGCGCGCGGCGAGCGCGACACAGGGGGCCAGGACGTGTACGGCGACTTCACCTACCTCGACGACGGCACCGGCTCGGCGTTCCAGTGGGTCGGCTATCCGACCGGCGGTGCCTGCACGCCGTCCTGCAATCCGGGGTACCTGGGCGCCGACGACTACGTCCTTCCGGCCCGGGGCACGCTCACGCGGCTGACGCCGCTGATCACTTGGAAGCCGCTCGCCGGGCATCAGAGCTACTTCGTGATCGTCTCCAAGGACGCGAACTTCTCGAACATCGCCGACTATGCGTTCACGCAGGTCCCCGCGTACTCGCCGCGCACCATGCTCACGCCGACGACGTACTCGGACGAAACCACGCTCTACTACTGGGCAGTCCTTCCAGCCGTGAACCTCAACGGCAGCGGCGCCGTGGGCGATCCGCTGTCGGCGGCCGCCTCCACCTTCCAGAAGCAGTCGCTGCCGCCGGCGCAGGTGTCGCCCGACGACGGTGCGCTGTTGACCACCCAGCCGATCTTCCGCTGGGCCACGGTCGAGGGCGCGCGACGCTATCGCTTCCAGGTCGCACAGGAGCCGACGTTCGCCAACCCGATCGAGGACGTGCTCACACCCTCGACGTCGTACACGCCGCTGACGACGTATCCGGCGGACACGACGCTCTACTGGCGCGTCCGCGCCGACGACGAGAACCTGATCGGGCTCACCTGGTCGAGCGTGCGCACGTTCCAGCGCAAGCTGCCGGCGCCGACGACGGATCCGGGGAACCCGACGATCGGCGACTTCACTCCGGCGTGGCTCTGGTCGAACGTGACCGGCGCCTCCGGCTACACGTTCTCGATGGACGGGCCGGACGGCCAGCACAACGAGTGGGCCGGGATGCGCCTGCGCTCCGCCGCCTTCGTCTATCTCTTCGGCCCCGGCATCTGGCACTGGCGCGTGCGCGCCGAGTTCCCGAAGCTGCCCTCGGGCATCGTCACCGGCCCTTGGTCGCCATACGTGCCTTTCACGCGGACGCTGAGCGAGCCGAGCGGAGCGCGCACGAGCGTCTCCGGCAACCACGTTCTCCTCACCTGGAACTGGAAGCTCGGGGCGAGTGACTTCCGCGTCCAGATCTCTCAGACGCCCGACTTCTCGACGACCCTCGAGGACGTGATCACCGACAACACGAGCTACGCGCCGCTCCTCACGCATCCGTTCTACGCGAACGGCGGAACGTTCTACTGGCGCGTCGCCGCACGGGACAAGAGCTTCAACCTCGGCGACTACTCGCAGGCGCAGCGGATCGACATCGCGCAGCGGCTGAAGGTCGCGGTCAACCGCTCCGCGATGCGCAAGCGGTGGACACGGGTCACCGTCACGGTCTCGGATCCGATGAACCACGGGGTCGCCGGTGCGACGGTGAAGGTCTCCGGTGCGGGCGTCCGGGCGAAGAAGGGCCGCACGAAGCGGACGGGCAAGGTCACCTTCCGCATCAAGCCGCGGAAGAAGGGTCGCCTGACCTATACCGCGACGAAGTCGGGGTACGCGGCCGGCGGTCTCTCCCAGCGCGTCTCGTAGCCGCCCGTACAATCGAGACATGGAGCGGGCCGTGCACGACCGCGGCGCCTGGCCGACCGACGCGCCGATCGATCGCAGCGAGCATCAGCTCGCCGACTGGGAAGTGCTGACGGACGCGCTCGTGAGCACGCTGAGCGGCGAGAGTCTCATGAACGTCGACGAGCTACGGCGGGGCATCGAGAGCATGCCGCCCGACGAGTACGAGCACGCCTCGTACTACGAGCGCTGGCTCTTCTCGATCGAGGCGATCCTCGGCGAGAAGGGCGTGCTGGCACCCGGCGAGCTCGATTCGAGGCTCAAGTGACGTTCCGGGCCGGAGACCGGGTGCGCGTCGCGGCACGGGCGCACGAGGGGCACCATCGGACTCCCGCGTACGTCAAGGGCAAGCGCGGCCGTGTCGAGCGCGTCTTCGGCAGCTTCAGGAACCCTGAGACGCGTGCCTACGGCGCCGACGGGCTGCCGGAGGAGGTGCTCTACCAGGTGTGCTTCGTGCAGGGCGAGCTCTGGCCCGGCGCCCGTCGACATGCCCGCGACACGACCTGCGTCGACATCTTCGAGCATTGGCTGGAGGCGGAATGAGCGAGCACGGCCACGATCACGATCATCCCCACGACCCGATCACGACCGACGGCGAGCCGCCGGCGGCCGCGCGTGTGCGGGCGCTCGAGGAGCTGCTGGTCGAAAAGGGCGTCGTGCAGAGGGAGGACGTGCGCCGCAACATCGACCGCCTCGTCTCGCGCTCGCCGTCCGACGGGGCGCGGCTCGTCGCTCGCGCGTGGGTCGATTCCGAGTTCAAGCAGCGCCTGCTCGCCGATGCCCGCGCGGCGGCTCACGAGCTCGACCTCGATCCGGGCCCGTCGCCGGTGGTCGTCGCCGTCGAGAACACCGAGACGGTCCATCACATGGTCGTCTGCACGCTCTGCTCGTGCTATCCGCGTGCGCTCCTGGGGCCGCCGCCGGACTGGTACAAGAGCCTGCCGTACCGTTCGCGGGCGGTTTCCGACCCGCACGGAGTGCTCGCCGAGTTCGGGGTCGAGCTCGACGACGACGTGGAGCTGCGGGTGCTCGACTCGACGGCTGACGTGCGGTATCTCGTGCTGCCGCGCCGTCCGGCCGCGAGCGAGGAGCTGAGCGAGTCCGAGCTGGCGGCGCTGGTGACGCGCGATTCGATGATCGGCGTCGCTCAGCCGGCCCCGCGCGCACGCGCCTGAGCCGGGCGCGCGCGTCTCTCGTCGCATAGGTGTGACAGACATGTGATTCTTCGCCCGCTACGTTGTCATTTCAGACAACGAGGAGGCGGGGATGAAGAAGAAATGGAGATGGCCGCTCGCCGGCTTCGTCCTGGGAGCGTTGGTCGGAGCCACCGTGCTGACCGTCAACGTGGTGGGGGCGAGCAGTCCCGAGCCCGTGGCCGTTCGCGCTGCCGGTTTCGGAGAGATCCTGCACACGCCCGTGTTGATCGCGCGCGCGGGCAGGTCGGTGGAGCTCTCGTACGACGTCGTCTGCGGAGCGCTGAAGGATGAGCCGGGGCCGCATTGCTCGCCGTCGGGCTCGGTCTTCGTGCGCCCGGCCGGCGGTTCGACGTTCGCAAGGCTGCCGCTGGAGCGAGAGGACGACGGGCTCCTGTCCGCGGTCGTTCCAGCGGCCGACGCGGCAGCGGGGTTCGACTACTACGTCGTGATGGACAACGGACGAGGCCGGACGGCGAGGCTGCCCGAGGCCGGCGCCGAGGCTCCGCAGCACGTGTGGGCGCTCGATGACTGGGCGACGGTCGATGTGGGCGCCGCGGGGTTCGGGCACGCACGCGCGCCGTCCTCGATCGTCCGGGGCTTCTCCTGGGGTCGTGGCGACTCCGCGATCGGGCTGGACAGCGGGCGTGAGCGGTCGCGCATCGGCCCGTCCGCTTTCGACGTGGCGCCCGACGGCTCGGTCGTCCTGCTCGACCAGGTCAATCACAGGCTCGTCGTGCTGCGACGCGGAGCTCGGCCCGTGCACGTTCCGATCGAGTTCACGGGCGGCGAGGGCGACCTCGCCGTCGATGGTGACGGAACCGTCTACGTGCTCGACTCGTCGGCCAGCCCCCTGATTCGGGCATTCACGCCCGCAGGCGCACCGATCGCCGCTGGGCGGCTGGCGGAACCGACCGCAGACATGATTCGCATCGGTCCGAGCGGTCCGCTCGTCCATTCCTACCCGTCGGAGATGTGGCTCCCGACCGGGCCTGGACGTCCTCCGTTCGCGCAGGTGCGACAGCTGGCGTCGGCGCAACCCGTTCGCATCGCGCGGGGTGGTCTCGGCGTCGTGGTCCATGCCTCGGCGCCCGAGGTGAAGCTCGCCCTCGTACGCGGAGATCGCGTCGAGCGCGCCTGGGTGCTTCGCAGCGAGACGAGCTTCGGCGAGGTGCAGCTCGCGGAGCCATACGGCAACGGCATGGTCGTCGTCGTCCGGCTCTGGAACGAGAAGCACGCGACCTTTCGCGTGCTCAGGCTGGCGCCCGAGGGGCTCGCGCAGAGCTTCGACGTCGCCCCGGCCGAGTGGGCCGAGTCGGGATCACTCAGCCGGTTCCGGCTGCGCGGAAACACGCTCTATCAACTGCGGTCCGATCGATCGGGGATCGAGATCGCGAAGTTCGAGATCGGAGGGACGACATGAGAAGGGGTCTTGCGACAGGCTTGCTCGCGGGTCTCGTGCTCGGTCTGCTCGTGATCGGCACGCCGGCGGGCGCGTACCACACCCACTTCCAGTACGGATGCAACGACACGTTCTTCAACAAGGATCCGGTCACGCGCGCAGATGCCCGCGACTACGCCTACATCGCCGCCGCCGAGGGGTACCAGTGGGCCGGTGGCTGCTGGAACGGCAACAATGTCGACGACTCGCCAGGCGACCCGACGGAGGATCCGAACACTCTCGGCGAGGGCCCGGACTGCTCGGGATTCACGTTCAAGTCATGGTGGGAGCGCGCCGAGACCGGCGATCCATGGTTCCGCTACCACGCGTGGATGCAGAATGTCCACGGTCCCTACACCGCGGCCGACTTCAAGGCCGGCGCAGGTGCCGCCAATACGACCGTTGCGAAGGCGAACACGATCTACATGGACGCGTTCGCGGCCAGCAACCACATCGGGATGATCTACTGGGCGAACACGGCCTACAACCAGGATCGCATCATCGAGGCCAAGTGCGAAGCCTGCGGCACGGGTACCTGGCCGAGGACGTATCGCGGCAACCCCGACTACAGCGGAGTCAGACGGCTCTACTGGGCAGGCTGACCGCGGACGGCGTGACTCGCTTACACTCTCAGCGTGGTCGAGCTGCTCTTCATGATGATCATCCTGAAGCTGCCGCTCCTCTACCTCGCAGGGGTCTGCTACTGGGCGATCAAGTCCGAGCCGAAGCCGCTCGAGGGAGCCCGCGTCACGGTCCCGCGTGAGCCGGGCCCCCGCAGGCCGCCGCGACGAAGGCCGCGGGTGCCTAGCTCGCACGGCGGACCGGACCGGCGCGACGCACGGGTGGCACGTGCGGTTCGCTCGAGGCGACAGGCGTGAGCACGGCGCCCCTCGAGGAGCGCCGTTCCAGCGGCGCGGAGACGGCCGCGGGCTTCCTGGCGGCGATTTCGCTCACCGCGAGTGCGATCGCGATCGTGTACCGCCCGGTGCGACTGGCCCCGTTCGCGATTCTGATCGCGCTGATCGCGTCGGCGCTCGCAAAAGACCGTCACAAGCGGCTGGCTGCGGCTGCGGTTGTCGTGGCGAGCGCCGCCTGGTTGATCGGGATGGCGATCGCGGTCCTGACGAGCAACCCGATCTACTGATCGAAACCCGCTCCCGGAGGGAGTGGGGGTGGTAGAACGAACGTGAGATGAGCGTGCGTGACGTCGACGGGTTGAACGTGGGCTATGCCCAGGGGCTCCTCGAGCAGTACCTCGAGAATCCCGAGGCGGTGCCCGAGGAGTGGCGGTCGCTGTTCGAGAGCGGCGATTCGGCGATCGTGGAGGCGCTGCCCGGGCTCGCCCGGCTGGTCGAGAGCCTGAAGGAGAACGGCGCTCCGCCTCAGGCGGAAGCGCCCTCGGAGCCGGCTCCCGCACCCGAATCGGAGCGCGTAGAGTCGCCTCCGGCGGCACCGCCGGAACCGGTTGCCGACGACGTGCTCGTCGGAGGCTTCGCTGCGGCGATGGCGCTGATCAAGGCGATCCGCACCCACGGCCACCTCGCCGCGAACCTCGATCCACTCGGCTCGGAGCCAGTCGGCGACCCCGCCCTCGAAGCGGAGCTGCTCGAGCCGCCGCTCACGCCAGAGCTCCAGGCTCGCATTCCCGCTTCGGTGCTGCGCGTCGGGGTCGAGGGGGAGACACTCGCCGACGCTCTGCCGAAGCTCCGAGAGATCTACTGCGGGACGATCGCGTACGAGATCGAGCACATCTCGGACCACCAGGAGCGCGCTTGGCTGCGGCACGCGATCGAATCCGGCCGCTACCGGGAGCCGTTGAGTGTCGACGAGCGGCGCAGGCTCCTCGAGCGGCTGAGCGAGGTCGAGGGGTTCGAGCACTACCTGAAGCGCGCGTTCCTCGGACAGAAGCAGTTCTCGATCGAGGGTCTTGACGTGATGGTTCCGATGCTCGACGAAGCCGTCGAGCTCGGCGTCGAGTGGGGCGCCCACGAGGTGGTGATCGGCATGGCGCACCGCGGCCGGCTCAACGTCCTCGCGCACATCATCGGGCGACCGTACGAGGAGCTCCTGCGCGAGTTCGAGGGCGAGCGCACCATCGAGGCGATCGCAGCGAGTGCGGAAGGGGCGAGCGGCGACGTCAAGTACCACCTGGGAGCCGTCGGCCGCCGCAAGACGAAGGCCGGCGACGCGACGGTGCTCCTCGCCTCGAACCCGAGCCACCTCGAAGCCGTCGATCCCGTCGTCGAGGGCGTGACGCGAGCCGAGCAGACCGATCGCTCCTCCCGCTCGGGCGCTCACGACCCGGCGGTGGCGCTGCCGATCCTGATCCACGGCGACGCCTCGTTCCCCGCCCAGGGCGTCGTCGCCGAGACGCTGAACCTGCAGCGGCTCGTCGGCTACACGACCGGCGGCACGCTCCACCTGATCGCGAACAACCAGGTCGGGTTCACGACCGACCCCGCGGATGGGCGCTCGACACGCTACTCGAGCGACCTCGCGAAAGGCTTCGACACGCCGATCATCCATGTCAACGCGGACGATCCCGAGGCCGCGCTCTCGGCGATCAGGCTCGCGCTTGCGTTCCGGCGACGCTTCGGGAGCGATGTCGTGGTCGACCTCGTCGGCTACCGCCGCCATGGGCACAACGAGGGCGACGAGCCGTCGTTCACCCAGCCGTTGATGGCCGAGCGGATCGCGAACCACCCAAGCGTGCGCGCGCTCTACGCGCAGCGCCTGGCCGAGGCGGGCGAGGTTCCGGCCGAGGAAGCCGAGCGCCTCAACAAGGAGACGCAGGAACGGATGCGAGCGGCCCACGACGCGCTCAAGACGGCGCTCACGAGAGCGCAGCCCTCGAGCGGCGAGAGCACTCCCGTCAGCGCCGAGGGCTCGGTCGAGACGAGCGTCCCGGCCGAGCGGCTCCGCGAGCTCCAGGACGAGCTCGTCCGCGTCCCCGAAGGATTCACCGTCAACCCGAAGCTCGTGAAGATGCTCGAGCGGCGAGTCGAAGCGCTCGACCAGGGCGGCATCGACTGGGGCCAGGCGGAGTCGCTCGCGTTCGCGAGCCTGCTCGTCGAGGGCATCCCGATCCGCCTCACCGGCCAGGACACCGAGCGCGGCACGTTCTCGCACCGGCACCTCGTCCTGCACGACGCGCACACGGGCGCCCAGCACGCGCCGATCAAGCACCTCGCCGATGCGTCAGCTTCGATCGAGGCGTACAACTCGCCGCTCTCGGAATACGCCGCCCTCGGCTTCGAGTACGGCTACTCGGTGACCGCGCCCGAGGCGCTCGTGCTCTGGGAGGCGCAGTTCGGCGACTTCGTCAACGGGGCGCAGATCGTGATCGACCAGTTCCTCGTCTCAGGCCTCGCGAAGTGGCGCCAGACCTCGCGGCTGACCCTCCTGCTCCCGCACGGGTACGAGGGCAACGGGCCCGAGCACTCGAGCGCCCGGCTCGAGCGCTTCCTTCAGCTCGCCGCGCAGGAGAACATCCGCGTGGTCAACGCGACGACCGCGGCACAGTACTTCCACCTCGTGCGCAGGCAGGCGCTCGACCCGAACGCCAGGCCGCTGATCGTCATGACCCCGAAGGGGCTGCTCCGGCTCAAGGAGGCCTCGTCCTCGCTGGACGATCTCGCCCACGGCCGCTTCGAGCCCGTGCTCGACGATCCGGCGGTCGCGGATCGCGCAGCCGTGACGAGGCTCGTCCTGACCGCCGGGAAGCTCTACTACGACATCGTCGGGCACGCGCTCAGAGCGCAGGCGAAGAACGTCGCCGTCGCGCGCATCGAGCAGCTGTATCCGTTCCCGGTCGAGCCGGCCGCCCGGCTTCTCGCGTCGTACCCGTCGCTCGAGGAGGTCGTCTGGGCCCAAGAGGAGCCGCAAAACATGGGCGCCTGGAGGGCGATCCGCCACCGGCTCGAGGAAGCGGTCAACGGCCGCCCGCTGCGGTACGTCGGCCGGCCGTGGCGAGCGAGCCCGAGCGAGGGCTATCCGACGTCCCACCTACGTGCGCAGGACCGGATCGTCCGCCAAGTGCTGGAGACGCGCGCCTAGTGGCGTCTGCGCCGGCGCCGTTCGACGGCGGCCTTCGCGACCCGAGTACCGTGCCTTCGCGCCTCGGCCACGAGCATCCTGCGGTGTCGAGGAGGGATCCGGCGCCAGATGTCGTAGGCCGCCAACGCGACCCCGATCGGGCCCATCTTGCCGGGAAACAAGCGGTTGGCGCGCGCCACGCAGAGGATCCTACTCGTCCGCCCGGGCGGCTAGCCTCGCTTCTTTCTGCCGACCCCGCTATCATCCCCCGCCGTCCCGTAAACATGCGACCTACCGACCAGGGAGGATTAATGCCGGTAGAGACGCCTTCCGTCTTTGCGCACGTCATCCAAGAACATCTCGAGCTGAAGCGCCGCAACTCCGAGCTCGACCAGAACATGCCGCTCGAGCGCTACTCGACCGCCGATCCGTTCGAGAACCACCCCCTGTTCAAGACCGAAGAGCAAGCGAGGATCGAGGAGACGATGGACGGAACCGAGTCCATCCCGTCCGAGCACGTGGCGAGCCTCGCGCCTCAGGCCGAGCCGGCCGCTGACGAAGACACGCTCTGGGGCCGCTCGCGCGACTTCGACTGGGGCGACTGAGACTCCACTCACCCCGTTTCACCCTGGCCGTTTAGGGTAGTCCGAACCTACCAACGAGTCAGAGGAGTCGCATGCTTCGCCGAATCAGGTACATGGGCCTCGGGGCCCTGCTCGCATATTTCTTCGATCCCGAGAATGGGAGCCGTCGTCGCGCGGCCGTTCGCGACCGGATCTTCAGCAGCGCGAAGAACAAAGCCGAGTCCATGGGGCAAACCGTCTCGGCCGATGCTCAGGCGGCCAAGGACAAGGCCGCAGACCTGACGCAAGAGGACAAGCCCCAGGCGGACGACGTCACGCTCGCGCGCAAGGTCGAGACCGAGATCTTCCGCGACTCGGACATCCCGAAGGGTCGGATCAACGTCGACGCCGAGAACGGGAAGGTCGTCCTCCGCGGCGAGGTCGAGGAGCCCGAGTTGATCAAGGACCTCGAGAAGCGGACGAAGAAGGTGCAGGGAGTCCAGGAGGTCGAGAACCTGCTCCACGTGCCGGGCACACCCGCCCCGACGAAGTAGCGACGGCCGCACGCCGGACCGTTCAGAGTCGAGGAGCTCGCTGGTCGAGCGGCTCGGCCTTGCTCTGATCGCCCGACATGTGCTGAGGTTTGCCCCGAGTTCGCTTTCCGTCGCAACGAGAGGAGCACCGTGCGCATCGAGTCATCCGTCACCGCGATCTCCTGGATCCCGTCCGAGGCCGTGGAGGGCCTCCCGAAGATCCCGTTCACGATGGGCGTCGCCCATTACGACGACCCGCCGCCGGACGTGATCGAGGACCTCGACGCGATGCGTGAAGCGGACGCGTTCCGTGAGGCCAACGAGCTGCGCGCGTTCATCGAGGTCGCGGACGACGGCTCGATCACCGACTCGGGCCACCTCGGGACGGGCCATCTCGGCGTCACGCGGCTGAAGGTCGGCCCGAAGGAGCTGAGCGTGGCCGCCGTCGCGCTCCCCACGATCCAGAGCGAGCCCGAGGTCGGCGACGGCTGGGTGCGCTTCAAGCAGACCGCCGGCGGACGGACGGGTGCGCCGGCTCCGCGTCGCGTTCGGGGCAAGCCGTTCTTCCGGATCAACTCGGCGATCGCCTGGACGACACTGGCGCTGACGATCAAGGCCGACGGCTCGTCGGAGCACAAGCTCGCCGGAGCAAGCCCGTTCCCGCGCCACTGGGTCTACGACAAGGAAGGCAAGCTCGTGCAGAAGTCGGGGACGATCGACTTCGAGCAGTGGTACCGCGAGTCCCACGGCGACAACACGCCGTGGGGCGCCGAGGATTCCGAGGCGTTCGTCAGCGACGTCGAGTCCGCGCTCGAGCGACAGCTCTCGAAGACGATCATGCGGAGTGATGCGACGTCGAAGTCGAGGCAGCTCGCCGTCGACGAGACGCTCACCGAGCAGGGCGAGACCGGCGACGGCATCTATCTCCTGCTCGACGGAATCCTCGCCGTCGAGGTCGATGGGGAAACGATCGCGGAGGTCGGGCCCGGCGCGGTTCTCGGAGCGCGGGCGCTCCTCGAGGGCGGCCGCCGGACGGCAACGCTGCGTGCGGTCACGCCCGCGAAGGTCGTCTGCGCCAGCGCCGACGACATCGAGCCGTCAGCGCTCGAGGAGCTGGCCGGAGCACACCGGCGCGAGGACGCTTAGGCGTCGCTTGCGACGCCGACCTCAGGGTGGGCGAGCTCGGCTCGCCCATCCGTCGGAAATGACCGGTCGAGACGCCCTTCGTCAGATACAAACGCCGCTAGGGACGAGCGGCGCGGATCGCGTCGAGCACGTGGTCGGCACGTCCATCCCGCAGCGAGTCGGCGAGCCGTCGGTCGCCGCCGAGGCCCGCACGCGCCGACAGGATCTCGTACAGCCGGTTGCCGCTGAGCCCGCGCCCGCGCGCCTCGACGACCAGGCGCCGGACGACGGGGAGCGGATGCCCTTCGTCGTCGAACTGCCAGAGCGGGTAGTAGTGCTCGCGGGCGCCGGCCGGCCGGAAGGCGATCACCTCGCCGTCGCGGCGCATCGCCTCGAGCTTGAACGGCTCGATCGCGAACCGGGACGCGAGCCACGAGGCGGAGAGCGTGTCGTCGGCGAGTCGCGTGGCCACGAGCGGGAGCCTACCCCGCGATGAGCGACGTTCGCGACCTGCTCCGTCGCCGGGTCGACCCCTCCGAGTACGAAGCCGTTCGCGAGCTCTGGAAGCAGCATTCGCAGGCCGAGGAGCGGCGCGACCTGCCCGGGCTCCTGTCCACGCTGACGGAGGACTGCGTCTACGAGATCGTCGGGACCGAGCACGTCTGGCACGGCCACGAGGGTGCGTCGCGCTTCTACACCGGGCTGCTCGGCGCGTTCCCGGACATCGACTTCCGGCTGACGGACATCGTGCTCGGCCCGCAGGGGGTCTGCGAGGCGGCTGACGTGAGCGGCACGCACGAGCAGGACTGGCTCGAGTACGAGGCGTCGGGCGAGCGCGTCGAGTTCCGGGTCGTCATCTTCTTTCCCTGGGATCCGGTGCAGAGGCTGTTCGCCGGCGAGCGCGTGCACGTGTCGCTCGGCGAGTGAGAGGTCAGCCGCCGAGGATCGCGGCCAGCGTCGCCGAGTCGATGTTCCCACCCGAGACAACGCACACGACCTTGCCGGTGCCCGGCGCTCCGGAGAGGGCGACTGCGAGCGCCGTCGCGCCCGCGCCCTCGGCGACGACGCGGGCCCGCCCGGCGAGCAACCGGACCGCGTCCTCGACCTCCTCGAGCTCGGCGACGAGCGAGCCGGCCAGGAGCTCGCGCGCCAGCTCGAACATCTCGGGGAAGACCTCGGGCGAGCCGATCCCGTCGACGAAGCTCGGCGTGTACTCGACCTTGACGGGTTGACCCGCTTCGATCGAGGGGGCGAGCGGAGCGGCCGTCGCCACCTCCGCGGCGAAGACCTTGCAGGACGGGGCGGCCGCGCTCAGCGCTGAGGCGATTCCGCAGGAGAGCCCGCCTCCGCCGTAGGGCGCGACGACGGCGTCGACGTCGGGCAGGTCCTCGACGATCTCGAGCCCGATCGTGCCGTTCCCGGCCATGACCGCTTCGTCACTGAAGGCGTGCACGTGAAGGCCGTCGAGACCCTCGAACTCGCGTGTGCGGAAGACTTCGTGCCACTCGTCGAACGTGACTGCGATCATCTCTCCGCCCAGCCGCCTGATCGCCTCGACCTTGGTTTCCGGGGCCGTGTCCGGAAGGACGACCGTGCAGCGCACGCGGAGCTTGCGGGCCCACCAGGCGACGCCCTGGGCCATGTTGCCGGCGCTCGCGGTCCACACGCCGTGCTCGAGCTCTTCCGGTGAGGCGAGTAGGAGCGCGTTCCCCGCGCCGCGCAGCTTGAAGGAGCCGATCGGCTGGAGGTTCTCGAGCTTGAGGTAGATCTCCGCCGAAGCATCCTCGAGCTCGAGGCGTACGAGCGGAGTGCGGACGATCGAGCCGGCGAGGCGGTCGCGCGCGGCCTCGATCTCGCTCAGCGCGATCACAGCTCGACCTCCGTGCCGGATCCTTCTTCGAGCGCGCGCCGGTAGACGAGCCCGGCGGCGGCTGCATCCTCGACCGCGTGGCCCATGGACTTGTAGACCGTGATCTGGCCGGGGGAGGTGCGCCCCTCGCGCGTGCCGGCGAGGATCTCGCCCAGCTCGACGGCGGCGCTCGGATCGAGCCCCTGGAGCTCGTGTGCACCGGCGGGATACGGCTCGAAGGCGACGCGCGACTCGACGGCGAGGAGCCCGCGGCTCATGATCTCCGGATCGAGCTCGGGCCCGTCGCGGGACGCCCCGACCGAGGTCACGTGCATGCCCGGCGCGAGCCAGTCGGCCGGGAAGATCGGCTGACCCGCATCGGTGCAGGCACAGACGACGTCCGCGCCGTCGACGGCCTCCTCGAACGAGGCATACGCAGTACCGTCAACCTCGGCCGCGAGCGCCCGGGCTTGGTCGACGTTCCGGCTCGCAATGCGCACCTCGTCGAACTGCCGCACGCGGGTCGCGGCGTCGACGTGCGAGCGCCCCTGCACGCCGGCGCCGAGAACGGCCAGCACACGCGCGTCCGGCCGGGCGAGCGCGCGCGTGGCGACCGCCGAGGCGGCGCCGGTCCGCACGGCGGTGATCTCGGTCCCGTCCATGAGCGCGAGCGGCCTTCCGGTCCGGTCGTCGAAGAGCGCGATCGTCGCCTGGTGACTGGGCAGACCGACCTCGTGGTTCCCCGCGAACACCGAGACGAGCTTCGTCTCGAGGATCCCGTCCGCGTAGCCGGGCATCGCCGCGAGCAGGCCTCGCTCCGTCCGCGCCGCGATGCGGGGTGGAACGGACGCGCGCCCGGCGCTGAGCTCGACGAACACGCGCTCGAGCGCGTCGAGCAGCTGCTCGAGATCGAGCAGGCGGCGGACCTCGGCGCGGGAAAGGACGAGCACGGTCTCAGGGCAGCAGGTCGAGCGCCCGGAGGCCGTCGATCGGCTCCTGCGCGCTGCAGCTTCCGAAGCTGACGAAGAGCTCACGCGACTCGGCGATCTCGTGGGCGCCCGCGGTCCGCTCGCTCCAGCGGAACGACTCCGCGGAGACCGCGAACGACTCTGGATCCTCGTCCGCGAGCGCCTCCTCCTCGTCGCCGAAGAGGGCCGCCGCGAGGAGGTTCAGGAAGCCGTGCTCGTTGCCGTGGCGAAGCGGCTGGTGGAGGCCGGCCGTGGCCTTGAACGGGACCTCGAGCCGGCGGCACGCCTGCACGAGCTCGGCGAGCGCGGGCACACTCGGCAGGACGGAGCCGCCGCAGCGAGCCTTCGCCCGCAGGCCGAGCTCGCCCAGCTGGAGGATCCGGAACGAGACGTCGTCTCGAAGCGGCAGTTCGCAGTAGACCTCCGGCGCGGCGTCGAAGAGCACCTCGGGGTCGATCCCGGCCGCCTCGACGGCCTCGATCCTCGGGTCGGCCGGAGGAAGCTCGCCGGTGTCGAGCACGACCGAGAGCCGCAGCGGCTCGTCACCGAGCTGGGCGAGCTTCGAGGCCGGGCAAACGAAGCGATTCACGATCCAGCCGGTCTCGCCCGCGCGCACGCGGCGATGCTCGGCGAGCCCTTCGTCGAGCGGCAACTCCTCGGGCGGAAACGTCGGCGCGTGGTCGATCAGCCCGCCGAAGAGGGCGCGCCGCGCATCTGTCAGCGTCTCGGTCAGCCCGCGGTGATGTAGTCGGTCAGGTACCGGATCTCGAAGCTCTGCTGCTTCGACTTGAACTTGACGACGTCGCCGATGGAGACGATCCCGACCACGTCGCCGCCCTCGACGACCGGTACGTGGCGGATGCGCCGGTCGGTCATCAGCGCCATGCACTCGTCGATCGACGTCTCGGGGCTGACGACGATCAGCGGCGAGGACATGATCTCGCCAACGGTCACCTCGTCGCCCGTCGGTCCGTCGCGCGCCACGCGGCGCAGATAGTCCCGTTCGGACACGATGCCCGCGATCTTGCCGTCCTGCTTCACGAGCAGCGACCCGACGTTCGCGTCGACCATCTGTCTCACGGCCTCGAGGACGGGAGCGTCCGCCTCGATCTCGAGCACCCCGCCGCCCTTGTCGCCGAGGATCTCCGATACGCGGTTCACGTCGCCTCCTTCCAGTCGATGAGAACGACACCCGCAGCTTACGAGACAACGGGTACCGTGGCGTCCGAAATGCTCAACGGAAAGTGCGATTGCGGGGCGGTCCACTACCACGTGGCCGACGAGTTCCTGTACGCGTCCAACTGCCACTGCTCGCACTGCCGCGCGGCGACAGGGTCGGCGTTCAAGCCGTTCGCCGGGATCGAGCGGGACAAGCTCGAGGTGCTGACGGGCGGCGATGCGCTGCTCGTCAACGGCGATGAGATGCTGAACGACACGCGCTGCGCGAACTGCGGCTCGCTCCTCTATTCGGTCGTGCGCGACGGAGAGTTCGTGCACGTGGCGATGGGCTCGCTCGTCGACGAGCCGGGCATGCGGCCGACGAAGCACATCTTCGTCGGCTCGAAGGCGCCGTGGTTCGAGATCACCGACGACCTGCCCCAGTTCGAGGAGCACGCGACGGCCTAGCCCGCCGATGAGTTCCCGGCGCGGCGGCGGTCTGATCAGGGACCAGTCACGCGAGCGAGAGGAGTGCGAAGTGGGCGAGTCGCTGAAGAGCGTCGGTGCGATCACCCTGTTCGTCGAGGATCCGCAGCGGTCGAAGGCGTTCTACGAGAAGGTCTTCGAGGTGCCCGTGATCTTCGAGGACGAGAGCTCGGCGGCGTTCCAGTTCGAGAACACGATCGTCAACCTGCTCGCGGCACCGGCCGCTCACGAGCTGATCGCGCCCGCGACGGTCGGCAGGTCCGACGCGGGGGCGCGCTCCCAGTTCACGATCTGGGTCGAGGACGCGAACGCGGTCTGCCAGGAGCTGGCGAGCCGCGGCGTCGAGTTGCTCAACGGCCCGATCGACCGGGAGTGGGGGATGCGCACCGCGGCGTTCACCGACCCCGACGGCCATGTCTGGGAGGTCGCGCAGAGCCTCTCCGAGGGCTAGCTCAGACGACCGCCGTCAGCTGGGCCGCGACGGCCAGCCAACGGCCTCGCTGGTAGCGCCAGACATCGGTGTAGCGCGTCGAGGCCGGGCTGCCGCCGCGCACGTAGTGCGTGACGCCGTGGACGAGCGCCACCTCGCCGAGCGGCTGGACGTCGACCTCGTCGTAGGTCACGTCCGTCACGCCCGGCCCGGCCGCGACCCGCTCCAGGAACTCCGCCTTGCCGATGCGCCTCCCGTCGGCGAGCGAGCACGTGAACTCTGCGCTCAGGTGCTCGTCGTACCACGCGACGTCGGACTCGACGAACGCCTGGATGTAGTGCGCGTTCAGACGGTGCAACTCGCAGACGGCTTCCGCTTCTTCAGCGCGAGCCTCGGCGACCGCCGCATCCGCAGTCTCGACCACGGCGAGAGCATGCCAAACACGACTTCGATCAACTGGCCGGATTCGGACATCTGAGGGCATGTCCGAATCCGGCTGGTTTCACCGACGCGATCACGCTATATCTGGGCCATGGACCGCATCTCGGCGGTGGTCACGACCGGCATCTACTGCCGCCCCGGTTGCGGTGCGCAGCCGCTCGCGCAGAACGTCAACTCGTTCCCGCTCGCGGCCTCCGCCGAAGCCGCCGGCTTCCGGGCCTGCATGCGCTGCCGTCCGTACCGCTGGCCGCAGTCCGTCTCCTGGACGGCTCCGGAGCTCGTCTGCCGCGCCGTGCGCCTGGTCATGGACGGCGGCCTCGATCATGCGAGCGAGGCCGACCTCGGGGCGCGCCTCGGTGTCTCGGCCCGCCACCTGCGCAGGCTCTTCAAGGAGCAGCTGGGCGTGACGCCGGACGGACTGGCGCGCTCGGCCAGGGTCCACTTCGCGCGGCGGCTCCTCGACGACACCGACCTGACCGTGACCCGGATCGCGCTTGCGGCCGGGTTCGGCAGCCTGCGCCAGTTCAACCGTGCCTGCCAGGACGTCTTTCGCGAGTCGCCCCGCGAGTTGCGAGCCCGCCGCCGCAAGGCGGATCGACTCGTCGCGGACGGCGGCCTGCTCCTGCGCCTCGCGTACCGCGGCCCGCTCGACTGGCCGGACCTGGCCGCATACTTCTCCGCCCGTGCGATCCCCGGCGTCGAGGCCGTCGAAGGCGAGACCTATCGGCGCACGATCGTCGTCCGCGGCAAGCCGGGCGTGCTCGAGCTCGGCCCCGGCGGCGACGACCACCTCCTCCTCCGCGCGCACCTGCCGAACTGGGACGAGCTCGTCCACGTCGTGCAGCGCGCCCGCCGCATCGGCAGCCTCGACTTCGACCTCTCGGAGCCGGCCGTCCACCTTGCGGGCGATCCGACGATCGGGCCTCTGCTCGACGCGCGACCGGGCCTTAGGCCGCCGGGCACGTGGGATCCGTTCGAGACCGGCGTGCGCGCGATCATCGGCCAGCAGGTCAGTCTCGCAGGCGCGAATACGATCGCCGGAAGGCTCGTCGCGCGTCTCGGAACGGAGGTACCCGGGCTCGAGTCCTTCGGGCTGACGCGCACCTTCCCCTCCGCGGCCGTGCTCGCGCGCGGCAACCTCGACGGCCTCGGCCTGACGCCTGCGCGCGCAAGGGCGATCCGGCTGTTCGCCCGCGCCGTCGTCGAAGACGCGGTCGTGCTCGACGGCAGCGTCGGTCTCGACCGGCTCGTCTCCTCGATCACCGCGCTCGACGGTCTTGGCCCGTGGACGGCGAACTACCTCGCCCTGCGGCTCGGCGAGCCGGACGCATGTCCGACCAGCGATCTGGCGCTTCGGCGCGCCCTCCCCCGCAGGGCTCCCACGGCCGCGGCGCTCGGCGACCTCGCCGAGCGCTGGCGGCCGTGGCGGGCTCTGGCGGCAACCCACCTCTGGATCGCCGACGGCCTGCCAGAGCCCGTGCACAGCACAGCGCAGGGCGCGGCGTAACGGCTCGGGCCGGAGCGGCGCCTGCCGTCCGGCCCGAAGCCGACTCGCTCAGTGGAACGTGGGCGTCGCCAGGAAGGCGACGAGCTTCCCGGTCGAGTCGACGCCCTGACCGGTGATCCGGCCGAAGTCGTCGATGTCGTTCGCGGTGGTGACGTTGGTCACGTCTCCGGCGACGACCAGGTCGTTCAGGTTCGCCGGCACGCCGTTCTGCCAGAGGACGCCGTGACAGCTGCCGGCGGCATCGCACGACTGGCCGACGACCTGTCCCCACTCGTTGATGCCGGTCGCCTGGCTCGTGACGTCGCCAGGGAGCGCAGCGAGCGGACGAAGCCCGCCGCTTCCGGTCCAGATGAACGCACGTGGGTCGAGATTGGCGCCGCTCGCGGCGGAAGCGTTCGCGAACCCGACCACGGCGCCCTGCTCGTTCAGCGCCATCGGCGTGTTCCAGGCCACGCCGCCGAAGTCGCCGATCGAGCGCGGCGGCCCGCCGTGATCCCAGACGACCATGTGGATCGCGCTGAACCGGCCGGCCGCCTGGTCGCAGATGCCGGAGATCCCGACGACGCGTCCGAAGTCGTTCAATGCCGCCGCGGCGCTGACCGTGTCCCCGGGCAGGGGCAGGAGCTGGCGCATCCGGTCGCCCGGCCCCCAGACGACGGCCCGGAACTGGAAGACCTGCGGCGACTCGCAGGTCGTGTCGTGCACGGTGTTCTCAGCCCAGCCGGCGGTCTGGCCGAGGTTGTTCGTTCCCGTCGCGAACCCGTGTGTCCCGCCCAGTGTGGGCAGCGGAGTCATGACGCCGTTCTGCCACCGGAAGCCGAGGCAGCGCGTGCCGCGTCCGGTCGCCGACGGGAAGAAGAACCCGCAGCTCCACTTCTCGTTGTACGGGTCGGGCTCGTTCGTCTGCGCGATCCCGCTGACGATTCCGCGGACGTTCTTCACGGGCCAGAGCACGGCGCTGTTCGCGCCGCCGAGCGTGTCGAGGTCGGTGAGCGCGCCGTTCCGCCACAGCGTTGCGTGCCGCTTCTGGTTGCCTGGCAGGTTGGAACGGCCCGCAGCCCAGCCGCGGTCGTTGACGCTGAACCCGACGCTCGAAGTCCCGCCGAGCGAGTCGAGGTTGTCGAGGCGATAGCTGGCAAAGGCGGCACGGTCCGGCCGTGCGCTCGCACTGGCAGCTGCGGCCGCGACGACGAGCAGCGCCGCGACGATCACCGCTCTTGCCGTCAGCTTCTTCATGGCGATCTCCTTTCGGACAAGGTGCGGCCAAGGTGCCGAGCGGGTCGCACGCGCGCTCGCCGTTTCCGGACAGGATCCGAGCTGGCACGATGAGCGCGATGCAACGGATCGGGCTGCTCGTGCCGAGCTCGAACACGACGATGGAGACGGAGGTCCCCGCGCTCCTGCGCGCCCGCGAGCGCGTGCGGCCGGAGGACACGTTCTCCTTCCACAGCGCACGCCTGCGGATGGAGGACGTCACGCCTGAAGCGCTGCGCGCGATGAACGAGGAGACCGAACGCGCGACGGCGGAGCTCGCGGACCTGCGTCCGGATGTCGTCGCCACAGCGTGCCTGGTCGCGATCATGGCGCAGGGCCCGGGGACTCACCGCGCGGCGGAGGCGGAGATCGAGTCGACTCTCGAGCGGGAGCACGCTCGGGCGCCTGTCGTCTCGTCCGCGGGCGCGCTCGTCGACGCGCTCCATGCGCTCGGCGCGCGCAGGATCGGGATCGTCGCGCCCTACCTCGAGGAGCTCACGCGGCTCGTCGTCGCGTACGTCGAGAACGCCGGCATCGAGGTCGGCGACGCGATCAGCCTCGAAGTGCCCGAGAACCGCGCCGTCGCCGCGCTCGATCCGCACGACCTCGAACGGCACTGGCAGCGCCTCGACCTGCGCGGCTGCGACGCCCTCGTCCTCTCGGCGTGCGTGCAGATGCGCTCGCTCGAGGTGCTCGAAGAGGTGGAGCGGCGCAGCGGGCTGCCGACGGTGTCCGCCGCGACGGCGACGACGTGGGCGATCCTGCGTGCGCTCGACCTCGAGCCGGTCGCTCCGGGTGCCGGAGCGCTCCTTCGTGCCGCGCCCGAACGCGTCGTGTAGACGGCTCCGCGCCCGACCGCAGTGCGGGCGCAAACCGTTTCGACACCCACAAGGTGCCCGCGTCAGCGCCCCGACGGCCTGACGCATGCGCGTCATCTTGCCGCACGCTCGCTTCGCGCGGGCGGCGAGCGGTGACTACTCTCGCGTAGACCCCTGGGAGGTGGAGATGGACTACGTGAACCTGGGCGACACGGGACTGCGCGTCTCGCGCGTGTGCCTCGGGATGATGAGCTTCGGCAAGCACGAGAGCCGGGAGTGGGCGCTCGACGAAGCGGCCGCCGAGCCGATCGTGAAGCGCGCCGTCGAAGGCGGGATCATCTTCTTCGACACGGCCGATGTCTACAACGGCGGCGAGAGCGAGGTCGTGACCGGGCGCCTGCTGCGCAAGCTCTTCGGGATGCGCGAGGAGTACGTCGTCGCGACGAAGGTCAACGGGCGGACGATGCCGGGCGAGAACGGACGCGGCCTCTCCCGCAAGCACATCCTCGCGTCGATCGACGGCTCACTGGAACGCCTCGGGCTCGACTACGTCGACCTGTACCAGATCCACCGCTGGGACGACTCGACGCCGATCGAGGAGACGATGGAGGCGCTCCACGACGTCGTCAAGGCCGGGAAAGCGCGCTACATCGGCGCCAGCAGCATGCGCGCGTGGCAGTTCGCGAAGGCGCAGCGAGTGGCGAAGACGCGCTTCGTCTCGATGCAGAACCACTACAACCTGATCTACCGCGAGGAGGAGCGGGAGATGATCCCGCAGTGCCTCGACCAGGGAATCGGCATCGTCCCGTGGAGCCCACTCGCGCGCGGGCTGCTGGCACGAAGCGCCACGTCATCGGAGGAGCGGGCGACGACGAGGGGCAGGACAGATCCGTTTCGCGACTCGCTCTACCGGCCCGACCTCGACGTCCCGGTCATCGAGCGCCTCGGCGAGGTCGCGGCCGACGCCGCTGTCTCGCCCGCGCAGATGGCGCTGGCGTGGCTCCTGTGCAAGCCGGGCGTGACGGCGCCGATCGTCGGCGCGACGAAGCTCGAGCACCTGGAGGACGCGCTCGCCGCCGAGGAGCTGTCACTGACCGAGGATCAGCTCGCGCGGCTCGAGGAGCCGTACGTCCCGCATCCGGTCTCGGGCATCGACCTGTAGCCGCTGCACGTTTCGACGCCGAGTCGGCTCTACACTTCGAGCGTGAAGCAGATCTGGACAGGGCGCATGGCTCAGGCCGCCGGCAAGTACGGCGAGCATGCACCGATGGCCACCGTGTGCTGTAACGCTTGCCGAACGTGCGTCACGACGAACATGCTGAGTCTGCTGATGGGCGCCGGAGCGGCTGTCGGAGTCTTCTTCGCCCGCGCTGTCCGGAGTTTTCCCGCGAGAACCTCGTAGCGTCTAAGGTCCCTCGAACGGGACTCAAGCCGACGTACTAGCGCGTGACCGTTGTGATGACTCCGCGGCGACTCACACGGCGCAGTGCGGGGACGGGCCGATCCTGGGCGACGAGCAGCGATCCGTTGCGCGCGAGGGCTACACCGGTGGGTCGGATGCCGACGCGCGTTGCCCGAACGTCGTTTCGCTGACGCGAGATCCGTCCTGTGCCGACGACCCTGCGCCGGCTTCCGTCCGGGCGAATGAGGAGCACCTGGCCACCGCTGGGGTTTCCGACGGTGACGTAGACCCCCCGCGCGGTTGGGAGCACTGTCGCCGTGTCGATCCGCGCGACCTCGTTCAGTTCGCCGGTCGAATGGTCGATCCGGATCACCCGACTCCCCGGGTCAGCCACCCAGAGGTCGCCGCTCGCGTCGTATCGCAGGCCATGTGGGCTGTCGACGCCATGCCCAACGGGCACGAGAGTCTCGAGCCCTCCCGTGCTCAGATCCAAACGCAGTACGCCTCGCTCGATCGAGGCGATCGCGAGGTACCTGCCGCCTGGGTCGATGTCGATCCCGACGACGCCTGGGACGCGTGCCACGGTCGCGATGCGGCCTCCCGGGACGAAGCGCCGCACGACACCGTTGTGGACGTCGGAGATGTACAGCTGTCCGGTGCTGTCCTCGGCGAGCGAGGTGATCTCTCCGAGCCGTGCACGCAGAGGCGGTCCGCCGTCGCCGCTGATTCCGGCCTTGCCGTTGCCTGCGACTCGAACGAGGCGCTGACGCTGCGCGTCGTACCGCATCACCTCGTGACGCCCGGCGTCGGCGATGAAGACGCGGCCCTGGCGGTCGACGAGTAGACCGTACGGCAAAGCCAGGCGCGGGGGCTCTGCGCCCCCCAAGGCAACCGGAACGAGAATAAGCGGGAGAAGGAGGAGTGCTCGACGCATCGGAGAAATAATGCGAGTTCGTCGGTAATTTAGCGACGAACTCGCAGTTGTCAAGAACCTACAATCTGGTCCGGTGAAGGAACGCTCATGGAATGAGGACGCCGCTCTCCTGCAGGAGCTGTACTCGGCCGGCTCCCTTGTGGCCTCACTCGTTGAGGCCGAGTTACGAGAAGGAGGAATCGCCCCGCAGCTCTTCTCGTTTCTGTCGTGGGTGCGCCTGCTCGAGCCCGTGACACCAGGAAAGCTCGCAGCCGAGACGGGCATGCCGCCGACCACGATCCGCGACTATCTTCGCCGGCTGAGCGAGCGAGGTGACATCGTCCGGCGGCCGAATCCCCGCGACGGGCGCTCCTACCTCGTCAAGCTCACGCCACGCGGCCGCCGGCTCGTCGATCGAGGAGCGCCGATGGTCGGCGCCGTGTTCCGCCGGGTCGAGCCCCACTTGCCGCGTCCCTCAGAGGAGTACGCAGAGCGGGCGCGGGAGCTTCGGCAGGGCCTCGCAGCCGTGGTCGCTGCGGACGAACGAAACAGGCGCGTGAACGTGGCCTAGTTGTAGATCCTGAGCACGTTGGTTCATCCGGGCCTCCTTGGAGGCTGAGAGCTGCCAAGCACTCAGTCCGAAGGAGGACCCGGATGAAACTTCACGGTAACGCGGCTCTCAGTTGGAGTGGCCGGCGCCGGCTCGTCGTTCGTGTGGTCGTGCAGGGTTGGACGCTGACGGCGGCGGCCGAAGCGTCCGGCGTCAGCGTGCGCTGTGCCCGCAAGTGGGTGGGCCGCTATCGGCTCGAGGGGGAGGCTGGGCTGCAGGATCGATCGTCCGCGCCGCGTCGCGTCGCGAACCGAACGCCGCTCAGCGGGTCGAGGTGAAGCGGGAGCTGGCGAGAACTTCAGGCGCTGCGCGCGTCCCGGTTCATCGGGGCCTTGCTGCGGCGCAGACGAGGTTCTGAGGCCCGGGGGAGGGAGACCATCCCCTCCCCCGTCTAGCGCGCGTCCGCGACGCAGGCCTTCGACTCCTCCGCGCCATCGTCGTCCATGCTGAGCTGGGCGTCGGTGTCGCCACCGTCGTCATAGTTGGAGAACTGGTTGGCGAAACCATTGACCGCGTAGATCAGTCCGCCGCCGACTCGAAGCGGCCCGCTTTTGGCCCATGTCGCGATCTCGCCCGCCCCTTCCTCAACGTCGATCTCCGCGGAGATGAAGTAGACCTGCTTGAAATCTTCCGACTTGACCGCGCGAGCGTCCTTGAGCGTTCCCGCTACTGACACGTTCAGCCCATCCTCAATAGTTTTGACCAACCTCGGCGGGACGTCTTCGCAGCGAGTGGACTCTGTCGCCTCCGTCGTTGTGGGAGGAGTCTCAGGCTTGGTCTCTGTCGTCGTGGCAGGGATTCCTGGCTCGGCGTTCTTGTCCCCGCCATCGCTACCCCCACACGCGCTTCCCAACGCGAGCAATAGCGCAGCACCCAGAGTCCCGAGGGCTGCTGAATGTTTCACACCGCCAAGCCTACGCCCTTACGGACTCTCGACCACCAGCGCGGAGTCGTCGTCCGGCCTCGCGCTTGCTGAGCTACCGGCGCTCGCCTAGCCGAAGGAAAACGAGCGCCGGTATTTTGGCCGTCTCGCTGCCGGGATGGAAAGGCGATTCGTGCAGCACGTACTCGTCGAGCACGACTTTCCCATCGACCTTCTCGACTATCCGAAGCGTGCGCAGAGTCGGCATCTCAGTCCTCGTCATCGACCAGGCCGACGTGCGGCCTCTTCTCGCGTTCGTGGGAAAGACGGCCCGCCAAGCGCTGATATGGCTATCGACGCTCTGCTTCCGAGATTAGCGCGATGATCGGCTAAGGGGCAGCATCGGGGGGCGCGGTCGCGACCTCGCGCTCCGTCCTCGTCGATCAGCGCCTCGACGGATTCGCCAGGCCGGCCACGCTAGTGGCATTGGCGAAACGCTCTAGGATGGCAACAAGCATGTCGTCGCAAGAACCCGAAGACGAAACAAGCAGGCCGCCGAGCTCGGAAATCCCGAGCAAGGGTGAAGCGAAGCTTCGGAACGAAGTCACCGCGGCCGGGGAGATTGCCGCCGGCAAGACCGAACGCCCGACTGTCCAGAAGCCCCCGTGGTGGAAGTTCTGGCGCCGCTAGGCGGCTGCTTCTTTACGCCGCGATTGACCGCCACCCTGCACACTGCCGTACCGAACTGGCAGGCCGGCGAGACGATCCCGCTGGGCGCGGACAGGATGCTCCGCGTCGTCGAGACGCGGTTCGAGGACGATGATTCCGTACTGGTAGTCGAGCCCGCATAGCCGCCGCCCGACAACGACGCCGCGTCAAGGGCCGCGCACGACGGTGACCATCTCGCCGAGAGGCCACTCCCTGACGAAGTCCTCACGCCCTTCCACCTGCAGCCTGACACGCACGGTCGTCTCGGTTCGCTCGATCGCCCGCACCACCTTCGCCTCGACCTGCCCTTCCTGCTCGTCGAGGTCGATCAGCACGACATCGCCCATCTCGAGCCGTTGTATGGGGTACTCCATCGGCATCAGACGAGTGTAATCGGCGGCTGTGGCCAAGTCTGATGGAGCCCAGCGCCAAGGGGGCATCGGCGAGCACACCACTGTGGTGACAAGGTTCGCGGCTAGGCCACTCACACCGCGCTTGCGTAGCCTCGGATCACTCCGACGAGGGATTGTGTCCCGTTCTCGTCGGCCCTATGACATGTAAGCCAACTGCGGCGCTCCGTCCGGCGTCGACTCCATGGGAGGTCTGGATCGATGCAGAAGCTCTACAACTGGGTCTGGCGTGAGGACGGGCAGACGATGGCCGTACGGCGCCGTCGCCGGCTACATCGCGTAGTCGAGTGACAACTGCGGCGTGGCTCGTACCTGTGGTCACGAGCCACGCCACCTCTTCATCCTGTCGTCCGCTGGCGTTCTCGACGCTGCTCGGCTTGCCGAGCCCGCCGGCCTGCTCGGCAGCGCTGCCAGGTCTCGGCCCCGGTCAAGTAGCGGGCGTTTCCAAGATTGTTTCCAAAGCCGAGCATCCTGCACGATCTGCAAACCGGTGGCAAGAGAAAACCCCGCCGTAGCGGGGCTTTCGATGATGGAGCGTACCGGGATCGAACCGGTGACCTCCGGCTTGCAAAGCCGGCGCTCTCCCAGCTGAGCTAACGCCCCGTCGTGGGAAAGTGTAGAGCGGGCCTGCGGAAGTCGCCCGCGCTCTCAGCCGACGGCGGCGACCGGTTCCACGCTGCGCTCCAGTTCGACGCACAGCTCCTGCGCCAGCTCGACGAACGCTTGGGCCGCCGGCAGTCGATACCGGTCACGGTGCCAGGCCAGGGCGATCACGCGGGGCGGCACCTTGGGGCCGAGATGGATTACGGCCACCCGCTCGTCGTTCTCGTCGACCGCAAGCTCCGGAATGAGGGCGAACCCGGCGCCTGCGGCGACCATGCCGTGGACGATGTTGTTCTCGTCCAGGTGGTAGACGTAGTTCGGCTCGAGCCCGCGTGCCCGGAAGTGCGCGTGAATCTGCTCGAGGCTCGCGCACAGCCGCGGCGCGATCAGGGGCAGGCCGGCGACTTCCCGCAGCGTGGGTGGGTCGGGCCTGGCCGCGAGCGGCGAATCGTGCGGGACGAGGAGGACCCAGGGGTCGCGCATCAGCTCCACCATCTCGAACGGCCCTTCCTGCAGCGGCGGCATCGCGAAAGTGAGGTCGAGGTCGCCGCGCTCGACGGCGCTCAGCAACACGGGGTCGGAGGCCGATTCCTCCAGCTGAACCTCGACACCCGGCCACGCCGCGCCGAAGCGCTGGAGCAAGGCCGGCAGGATGCGCGCGCCGGCGCTCTGGAAGGTGCCGACCCGAAGCCTGCCGGCTCCGCCGTCGACGATCGCCGCGACATCCGCCTCGGCCGCCTTGAGCCGCGCCATGATCGCCTCGGCGTGCCGCAGGACGAGCCGGCCGGCATCCGTCAGGGACACCGCGCGCGGGCCTCCCGGCCGCTCGAGCAGTTTCGCGCCGACGAGGCGTTCGAGCGTGGCGATCTGCTGCGAGATCGCCGACTGCGTGTAGCCGAGACGCGTCGCCGCGCCGCGGAAGCTGCCCTCTTCGGCGACGGCCTTGAGAGCCGCCAGATGGCGCAATTCGATTCCGAGCCAACGATCGAGTTCCATGATCAACATGAACGATACCTGTCGTTGCGCTTATCAAGGTCGGTCAGGCACTCTGTGGCCATGGGAGCCTTTTTCGTCATGGTGTTCGTGCTCGCCGTCGGCCCACTCGCACTCCTTTACGGCGTCGATTCCCGGCGCTGGGATGCGCGCGGCTGGTGGCCCGGCACGCAGCGCAAGAGCTGAGGGACTAACCGCGGTTCAGAATCGCCGGCGCGGCGGGGAAGCCGCCGACCCCGGCGGCCGCAGTGCGACGACCGTCGCAGTGTGGTCTCGCCGGTCGAGCGCTCGGAGGAGGGCGGCGACGCAGTCGGCGTCGAACTGACCGCCCGCACCTTGCTCGAGCTCGCGCCGCGCTTCGTCCTCGGAAAGCGAGCTGCGGTACGGCCGGTCCTCGCTCATCGCCCGGTATGCGTCGCAGACGGCGACGATCCTGGCCCCGAGCGGGATCGCCCTGCCGGCGAGCCCGTCCGGATAGCCGGTGCCGTCCCAGCGCTCGTGGTGGTGTCGCACGATGGGGAGGATCGCCTGCAGCGACTGGATCGGCCGAAGGATGTGCTCGCCGACCTCCGGGTGCGTCTTCATGATCGCCCACTCGCTCTCGGTCAGCGGTCCCGGCTTGTTGAGGATCGATTCCGGCACCCGCACCTTGCCGATGTCGTGCAGGACGGCGCCGAGCTCCACGTTGCGGACCGCCTCGAGCTCGAGCTCGAGCTCGGTCGCAACGGCGACCGCGAGCCGGACGACCTCTTCGGTGTGGCGGCCGGTGCTTGCATCCTTGGCTTCGAGCGCGTTGGAGAGCGACGCCAGAGTCTCGCCGTAGAGACGTTGAGCGCGCTCCTCGTGCTCAAAGCAGGCGATGAGGGCGCCCACTTGTGTGGCCGCGACCTCGGCCACGTGCCGCTCCAGACCGGAAAAAACGCGGGGCCTCGTGTCGTAGACCTCGATCAGGCCCCAACCTCGTCCTTCGACCACGATCGGAACGAGCAGGACCGCTTGCATCTCCATCTCGCGGAGCACGAAGAGCTCGGCCGAATCGGCGCCCGGATCGTCCGCAGAGATGGAGCAGAGCTCGCCCGTCGCGAGGACAGATGCGGTGGTCGGGTAGTCGGTGAGGTAGTAGCTGAGCCCCCGCGCCACCTGCCTGTTTGTGCAGGCATAGTCAGCGACCTCGCGCAGGAGGCCGTCCTCGACCTGGGAGACGAGACACGCCTCGCCGTTCAGCATCAGCGTCAGCTCTCGGCTCGCGATGCGGAGCATCCGCTGAGAGACCGGCTCTGCAGCGATCGCGCGCGAGAAGGCGACGAGCCGCGACAGAGGCTCGGATGCGCCGGCGAGCGCGACATGGAGACCTACCACATCGGCCCTCCCCCGCGACTCGGCACTCATGCGGCCACCTCGATGCCGGTGCCGGTGCGCTTCGCCGTGTACATGGCCTCGTCCGCGACCTGCAGAAGCTCGTGGGCGCTCCGTCCGGAGCTGTTCGTCGCGATGCCGAAGCTCGCGGTCAACGACCGGAGCAGCGAGTCGATGTTCCCCTTCAGCGCGGCGCGGACGCGGCCGATGAGGTCGCGCGCTTGCTCTTCGCCGGCATCGGCGAGCAGCAGCGCGAACTCGTCGCCGCCGACCCGGAACGCAAGTCCATCGCCTGGCACGAGCTCCGCGAGCAGCGAGCTGAAGCGGGCGAGGGTGCGGTCACCGACTGCATGGCCGTGATCGTCGTTGACCTCCTTGAAGTTGTCGAGGTCGAGGAAGACGAGCGCGAGCGGGTGGGGGCCGAGAGCCTCGCTTGCGTCCAGTCTTTGCAGGAGAGCGCGCCGGTTCAGCAGACGGGTGAGGGGATCGTGATCGGCGAGGAACTTCGTCTCGGCGAGTTGCGTGGCGACGGCAAGCGCCTCCATTGCATGGTTCGCGAAGATCCGGAGCGCCTGCAGGACGTCGTGGTTCGGCAGCAGGCGGTTACGCGGCTCGTCGGCCCAGAGAACGCCGCGGACTTCGTCGTCGGCGCCGTAGAGGGGCACGACGAGCCAATGATGGTTCCAGGCGAGGGGTCCTTTTCCGTTCAGGACGGACTCGTAGACGACCTGCTCTCTGCCGACCCGGCGCTCGGCCTCGTCGTGCGGAATGAGATAGCAGCCCGCGATCTCGAAGCCCGGGTCGAAGAGCCTTGCGATGAGGGGCAGCTCGAGTCCGCCCGGCACCGTGCCGCCGTCGGGCCAGCCGGCCGAAGCCGCTGGTCGCAGGCACCCACCGTCAGGCTCGGAGAGCTGGATCAGGACCTTGTCGAAGTCGAGCGCCTCGCGGACCGCTTCGCAGACGGACGTCAGCATGGCTTCGGTCGACATCGTCTGCGGCAGCTGGGAGGAGACACGGAGCAGCTGCTCGAGGCCGGTCTGATGGCGCTGAAGCCGCTCCCGCTCCTGCGCCGTTTCGAGCGCGAGCGCCGCGTGTGAGGCCAGCGCGACCGCGAGGGTGAGTTGCTCCCCGTCGGGTCGCAGGCCGCTGACCGGATCGCCGAATGACATGACGCCGACGATCTGTCCGTCAGATCGCTGGAGTGGCACGAAGAGCTCGTCGTTCGGGTGCCAGCCGAGCGGGCCCTCGACGAGCGGCTCCTCGCCGCCGACGAAGCGGGCGCCGTGATCCCGCGACCAGTCGAAGGCGTCGTTGGGTATGAAGTAGGCGCCCTCCCACAGGAACCGCGGGTGCAGCAGGCGGTGCCAGCTCTCCCAGCCGTAGACGGAGCCCAGCAGCGCCTCGCGAACGGCGTCGCTCCCGTGGACGGTTTCGACGTAGAAGTCGTCCCATTCGGGCCGGTACACGTTGAGAACCACGGTCTGGTAGCCGAGGGCCTCGGAGACGGCACGGGCGATCGTCTTCAGCACCGAGCCGACGTCCGCGCCGCTACGGACGGCGCGGGTGACCTCGAGCAGCCCCTGGAGCGACGAAGCGAACGTGTGTGTGGCGGCATCCGCGCTCGTTGCGCGTATCTCTGCCCGCTGCGAGTGCGTGTTGGTCATGAGCCCCAGGTCCCGACGCCCGATCTCCAAACCATTGTCCAGCCTGCTTCGCGAGGCATCACCCAATCGGGTAACCCTCGTTCAGGGCACGGGTCAGGTCCGCGGGCACGCCTCGGAGCCGCTTTGGGTCTGATGCGGCTCCGAGGCGTCGGGTTGGGAGAAACAGCTCTAAGCGGCTCGTTCGAGGCGCTCTTCGAGCCTTGCGCGCTTGATGATCGCGTCGCGGTCGCCGAAACGGCCCCGCACCTTCGCCTCTCGGTACTCGTCCCAGAGGCGGGCGATCTCGTCTTCGAGCTCGGCGTGCTCGCCGGCCACGGTCTCGTCGTGGCCCTCGGCGAGGACGTGCAGAAGCTCGGCGCGCCGCTCGGTGGCGCGCTCGATGTCGAGCCTGATGTCATCCAGGGTTCTCATACGACTATTACAACGACGAGCTAGTGCCCACTAATCCCGGGTGCCGAGGAAGAAGAGCACGATCACGACCACCCCGACGATTCCCGCGATCACCGCGATCGCGTTGAGGGCGAAGTCCACTATCCGTACCCGAGCTCGGCGATCCGGTCCTCGTCGATCCCGAAGTAGTGCGCGACCTCATGGAGGACGGTGATCCGGATCTGGCGCTGGAGCTCGTTCGGATCGGGGAACGCCTCCAGGAGCGGTCTGCGATAGACGACGACCTTCGCCGGTAGCCCGCCCGAGGGTGTCCCGGACGCATGCGGATACCCGACGAAGCTGCCCAGGATCGCCGGGCTCTGCGGACTTTCCTCCTCGACCACGACGGCGACGTTCTCGAGCCCCTCGGCGATGTCGTCGGGAAGCGAATCGAGCGCGGCGCGAACGTGCTCTTCGAATTCCTCGTCGGTCATCAGTACCTCGGTTGCAGCGGCGGCCGGACCATGAACAAGCGCACCGTCAACGCGCCGAAGGCGAAGCCGCCGATGTGCGCGAAGAACGCAACGCCTCCGCCGGCCTGCGGCTGGACGATCGAGAACCCGCCCTCCCAGAGCTGGAAGCCGAACCAGAAGCCGAGGAACAGGAACGCGGGCACCTCGAGCAGCAGGAAGAAGACGAGCGTCAGCACGCTCGCGGTCGGCAGGAGCACGAGGTAGGCGCCGAGCACGCCGGAAACGGCGCCGCTCGCGCCGAGGGTCGGAACCGCGGCGGCGATGTTCGTGCCCACGGCGAGCGTGACGACGGTTTGGGCAGCGATCGCCGTCAGGCCCGAGAGCAGGTAGAAGACGAGGAAGCGAGCTCGCCCCATCGCGTCCTCGACGTTGTTGCCGAAGATCCAGAGGAAGAGCATGTTCCCGATGATGTGCAGCCAGCTCCCGTGCATGAACAATGAGGTGAACGCGGTTACCGGCCAGCCGTGACCCACGGCTGCGCCCGGCGGGCAGGACGAGGCGACTTCGCACGGCTGGTACGCGTACTCGGCGACCGAGCGGTCGAGATTCGGTAGCTGGTAGAAGATCCAGACCGCGAAGTTGGTCGCGATCAGCGCGACCGTGACGATCGGGAACGACCGCGTCGGGACGTTGTCCTTGAGCGGGAACAACTGCTACGGGACGATCAGCGCGAGCAGCGCCTTCTGGGCGTGCAGGCGGTTCTCGGCCTGGTCCCAGACGGCCGAGTGCGGCCCGTACAGGACGTCCTCGGTGATCTCCTCGCCGTAGTGCGCCGGAAGGCAATGGAGCACGATCGCGTCGGGGCTCGCGTGCGAGAGGAGCTCGTCGTCGATCTGGTAGCCGGCGAGGTCCTTACGCCGCCGGTCGGACTCCTTCTCCTGGCCCATGCTCGTCCAGACATCCGTGTAGAGGACGTCCGCCTCGCGGGCCGCCTCACTCGGGTCGCGGACGAGCTCGACCGTTCCGCCCATCTGCACGGCCGCGCGCCGGGCGGCGGTGACGGCGTTCTCGTCTGGCTCGTAGCCCTTGGGCGTCGCGGCGACGAACCGCACCCCGAACCGGGCCGCGCCGACCATGAGCGAGACGCAGACGTTGTTCCCGTCGCCGAGATAGGCGAGCCGAGCGCCGGAGAGCCTGCCGAGCCGCTCGCGGATCGTCATCAGGTCGGCGAGCGCCTGGCAGGGATGGGCGTAGTCGGTCAACCCGTTGATCACCGGGATGTCGGCGTGCTCGGCGAGCTGCTCGACGTCCTCCTGCGCGAAGGTCCGGATCATGATCGCGTCCAGGTAGCGCTCGAGCACCTGCCCCGTGTCCTTGATCGTCTCGCCGCGTCCGAGCTGGAGGTCGTTGGCCGAGAGATAGAGCCCGTAGCCGCCGAGCTCGACGATGCCGACCTCGAACGAGACGCGGGTGCGCGTCGACGGCTTCTGGAAGATCATCCCGAGCGTCCGGCCGGGGAGGAGCTCGTGCGGCTCGCGCTGCTTGCGGAGCTCCTTGAGCTGGTCTGCGAGGTCGAGCGCGGTCTTCAGCTCCTCGGAGTTCCAGGTGCCGATCCGGATGAAGTCCCGTCCCTTGAGGTGTTGCGCGACCTCGACCATGCGAGGCGGCGAATGCTACGCGCTCTCGTAGCTCTCGTAGCCCGCCTCGACGAGCAGCACGCGCAGGCGCTGCAGGCCGGCGAACATGCGGCTCTTGATCGTGCCCAGCGGCTGGTCGAGGCGTTCGGCGAGCTCGGACTGGGTGAGGCCTGCGTAGTAGGCGAGCTCGATGGGCTCGCGCTGCTCGGCCGGCAACCGGCGCAGGGCGTCCTGGACGATCTCCCGGCGCGAGCGCGTCACGACCACTTCGTCGGCGCCCGGGTCGGAGCCCTGCGGCTCGGCGACGACGGTCGACGTACGCCGTGTCTGCTCGCGGCGCACGAGATCGACGGCGCGGCGGTGCACGAACGTGAGCAGCCAGGTGCCGGCCTTCGCGCGCTCGGGCCGGTACGAGCCGGCGCCGCGCCAGATCTGGAGGAACGCTTCCTGGACGGCGTCCTCCGCCAGCGCCGCGTCCTGGATGATCCTGTACGCGAGGCCGTAGGCGACCTTGCCGAAGCGGTCGTAGAGCTCGCCGAGCGCGTCCTCGTCGGCGCGGGCGACGGCTTCGACCAGTTCCTCGTCCGAGCGCTGCGGGGTCGCCGGGCTCATCGGCTGTGCATCCCAGGGGGCGCGGAGCCCCGCCACGGAGATGGCGATCGGGCTCTGAGCGGCGGCGGACACGTCAGGTCGCTTCCGCCCTGAAGAGGATTGGCAGCGTGGGCGAGGCCGCTCCGCCGGCCCGCTCGAGCGTGACCGCGACCGTCGCGCTCTTCGGAACACGCTGTGTGAGGAAGACGGGGCCGCAGCCGCTTCCGCCGCGGAAGAGCCCGGCCGGCTCGGGTGAGTTCCCGGTGATCACCCAGGCTTCGTACGTCTTCGCGCTCGGGGCGTCGGCCAGTCCGCAGACGAGGAGCGCGGCCCGGCCGTTCCGGGCAACGATCAGCGACCCGTTGGCGCCGATGAGCGGTTTGGCGGTCGCGCTTTCGCCGAGGAGCTGCTCGATGGCCGAGTTGTGGCTCCGCTCGCGGTCGAGGGAGTCCGAGAGCGAGTGTGCCCAGACGCCGAGGCCGACCGCCAGGCAGGCGGCCGCGGCCGCGACAGCCGCGACGGCGCTGAGCGCCCAGTTCCGTCCCGGCACCCTGATCACCGCTGCCCGCGGCTCTGTTCGCGCGCCTTCGATGATGCGGTCGCGCAGCTCCTTCGGAGGGACAGGCCCCTCGGCCGCGTACGCGAGGGCCGCGACCGGCTCCCGCAGCATCGCGAGCTGCTCGGTGCACTCCTCGCAGTCGGCGAGGTGCCGCTCGAAGCGCTCGCGCTCGTCGTGGTCCAGCGCGTCGAGCGCGTAGGCGGCGAGGAGATCGTGTGGGTCGTTGCTCATCTGGGCTTTGTCTTATTCGCCCTGGGCGCCGATCCGGTTCGGCTAGAAATAGTAGGGGAGGAGATTCTGCGCTCCGAGTGCGTACCAGAGGCCGAAGGCGAGGCTCAGGAATCCGAGCGCCGGTGCGATTCTGGCGAAGGAACGCTGTGCCGGACGGCTGGCCAGCGTGAGCCCGAAGCCGGTCGTCAGGAGGCCCATCGAGACCGCGGTGAAGAAGGCGAAGAGGCCGAGCGCGAGCACGCCGACGAGATGCGAGTGGATCGTCGCCAGGAGGAGCACTCCGACCCCCGCGCTTCCGCCCATGCCGTGAATCAGGCCGATGCCGTAGGCCTGGAAAGGCGAGCGCGCCCGCTTCGTCGCGTGCGCGTGCCCGTTCGCGCCATGCGTGTGCCCGTGCGCGTGGACGCCCTCTCCGTCGTTGTGCAGGTGCACGTGGAACAAGCCCCGGCGCCAGCGGACGAGGAGCCAGATCGCGAGCGCCATGATCAGGAGGCCGACAGTCGTCTCCGCTCCCTGCTGGACGGGCTCGGGCAGATAGGCCTTGAAGAGCAGGATCGGAAGGCCGAACGCGAAGAGCGTCGTCGCGTGGCCGAGGCCCCACGCGAAGCCGAGTTTGCCCGCGCTGCGGGCGGCCTGGTCGCGCTTCGTGGCGATCAGGGCCGTGACGGCGGCGAGGTGGTCGGGGTCGGTCGCGTGGCGGAGGCCGAGCAGGATCGCGACCGCGATCACGAGGACGAGCGTCGTGCCGTCCGAGAACGAAGTGAGGAAGTCGTCGAGTCCGAACATGTCAGCTCACTTTCGGGATGGCCCGCACGGTCATGGCCGCGCCGGCGATGACGATAACGAGAGCGCTGATCGCCGGGAGCAGGCCGATCACGCGGCCCTGGAGCTCGCAGCGGCGAAACGTGCGCTTGGCGAGGATCGCGGCGAGCCCGATCCCCGTGATCGAGAGCGCGGGCGAGTCGCGGGCGGTTCAGGGAATCACGCAGAGACGCGTAACGCAGTGGTGCGTCAGGCGTGGCCGCGGAGCCAGTCGGCCAGGAACGGCTCGGCGATCCGGTACTCGCCGTCCGACCGGGTGACGAGCTCGTTCCGCGTCAGCGCCTGAAGCGCACGCTGCACCGTCGACGCACCGGGGAGCTTGTGACGACGGCGGTAGTCGCCGCTCAGCGGACGTCCGCGTTCATGGGCGAGCGCCTGCAGCGTGAGCCGCTGGACGCTCGACGCCTGGTCCCAGATCAGCTCGAAGTGGGCATGCTCGGCGCGGAGCACGTCGGCGAGCGCGCGCTCGTACTCGGCCGGCCCGGCCCGGCGGCCCTTCGGAGCCTCCTCCCAGAGGAAGTAGCAGAGCTCCTGGGTCGCGTACGGATGGCCGCCCGTCGTCTCGAGCACCGCGGCGATCGCTTCCGGGGCGATCTTCTTGCCCGTCCGCGTGAAGCTGTCCGCGAGGTAGCCCTCGAAGCGCGGCGGGTCGATCACGCCGAGCTCCATCTGCCGCGCGCTCCGCCAGAACGGCTCGTTCTCGTCGTTGAAGATCCGCTCCATCATGTGGCGCTTGCTGCCGAGGTAGACGTGCGCCACCTCGGGCTGCTCCTGGAAGACGGAGCGCATCAGCTTGGGCAGGTCGGGGTCGATCGCGACGACCTCCTGGAACTCGTCGAAGACGAGCGCGACCTTGCGTTTGCGCTCCGCGGCCAGCTGCCCGGGCAGCTCGAGCAGGCGCTCGAGCGTCGCATCGACGTCCTGCCGCGGGTAGCCCGCGTCGAAGCTGAAGCTCGGTGCGCCCGTGTCCGGGTCGATCGTGACGATCGGGCGGATGCGGAGATCGGCGAAGATCCGCAGCCGCTCGCGCGCGCGGAACAGAGGGGAGGCGATGTTGTCGTGGATCGTGTCCGCGAGCTTCTCGGCGAGCCGCTCCTTCGTCGGCGTGGTCATCAGGTTGACCTGGGCGACGAGGACCTTCTTCTTGACGACCTCCTGGATCACGCGCCAGACGAGCGACGTCTTCCCGTAGCGGCGCGGGGCGAGGACGACGACGTCCTGGCCGTTGAGGATGTCCCGCGTCAGCTCGCGGATCTCGTCCTCGCGGTTCGTGAATGCCTCGTCGAGGGCGAGCGCGCCGTAGCGGAACGGGTTCACGCTCCAAGCGTAACAGTGATTACGCTATGTTGCGTTACGCGCTGATGCGTTAGCGGCGGATCGTGGTGCCCGCCCGGCCCTCGAGCGCTTCTGCCAGGGCCGCGGCAGACGTGATCAACGTCTCGCCGCCGGCGCGGGCAAAGGCGACCGCAGCCTCGAGCTTCGGCCGCATCGAGCCCTCCGGGAGCTCGGGGAGCAGCTCCTCGGCCTCGGCCGCCGAGAGCTCGCGGACGGGCTCCTGGTTCGACTTGCGGTAGCGGCGGTAGACGCACGGGACCTCGGTCAGGATCACGAGCCGCTCCGCGCCCAGGCGCTCGGCGAGCAGGGCCGACGCGCGATCCTTGTCGATCACCGCGTCGACGCCCTTCAGGTAGCCGTTGCGGCTGACGACCGGGATCCCGCCGCCTCCGCACGCGACGACGATCGCGCCGGCCCCGAGGAGGGCTCGAATGGAAGAGAGCTCCACGATCTCGAGCGGGCGCGGCGAGGGGACGACGCGCCGGTAGCCGCGGCCCGCGTCCTCGACGAGCTGCCAGCCGCGCTCCCGCTCGAGCGCCTGCGCCTGCTCCTCAGAGTAGAACGGCCCGATCGGCTTCGTCGGCCGCTCGAACGCCGGGTCGTCGGCCGCGACGTGGACGTGCGTGAGCAGGCATGCGACCGGCCGCTCGACCGCTCCGGAGAGCTCCGTCTCGATCATGGCGCCGATCTCGGCCTGCGTCTGCGCAACCGCGAGGTAGAGCGGCAGGGGAGGCACCTCGTCGGCGGCGCGCTCCTGACGCAGCAGCTCGTTGCCGACCTGCGGCCCGTTTCCATGTGTGACCACGACCTCGCCCTCGCGGACGAGCGGCGCGATCGCGGCGCAGGTCTTACTCAGCGTCAGCGAGCTGCTCCGCCGCCGTCCCGCCCCCGAGCGCGTTGCCGCCGAGCGCAACGACGACGGTCACACGAGTGCTGCGTGCTCGCCGATCAGGCCGTAGCTGGCGAGCACGTCGGCGAGCGTCGGCTCACCGACCTCCTGCAGGCGATACGTGATCCGCAGCGCCGGCCGGCCGAAGTCGATCAGGCTGCGGAGGTCGATCGGCGTGCCGATCAGGACGAGGTCGGGATCGCAGCGCTCGATCGTCTCGCGCAGGTCTTCGCGCTGCTTCTGGCCGTAGCCCATCGCCGGCAGGAGCGCACCGACGTGCGGGTACTCCTCGAAGGTCGCGGCGATCGAGCCGACGGCGCACTCCCGCGGGTCGATCAGCTCGGCGGCGCCGTTCGCCTTCGCGGCGAGCACCGCCGCCCCGTAGGTCATCTCGCCGTGTGTCAGTGTCGGGCCGTCCTCGATCGCGAGCACGCGCTTGCCGACGATCTGCGAGGCGTCGCCCTCGACGTGGAACGGGGAGTTGGCGAGCACGACCTTCGCGTCCGGATTGTGCGTCCGGATCGAGTCGAGCACCGCGTCGATGCCTTCCTGCGTCGCGCTGTCCACCTTGTTCACGACGCAGACGTTCGCCATGCGCAGATTCGTCTCGCCCGGGTGGTAGCGCAGCTCGTGCCCCGGCCGGTGCGGGTCGACGACGACGATGTGGACGTCGGGCCGGATGAACGGCGTGTCGTTGTTGCCGCCGTCCCAGACGATCACGTCCGCCTCGCGCTCGGCGGCCTCGAGGATCGCCGCGTAGTCGATGCCCGCGAAGACGAGGTTGCCCTCGGCGAGATGCGGCTCGTACTCCTCGCGCTCCTCGATCGTGCAGTCGGCGGCCTCGAGATCCTCGTAGCGCTCGAAGCGCTGGACGATCTGCTTCGTCAGGTCGCCGTACGGCATCGGGTGGCGGAGCACGGCGACGCGCTTGCCGTCCTCGCGCAGCAGCTGCGCGACGCGGCGCGTCGTCTGGCTCTTGCCCGAGCCCGTGCGCACGGCGCAGATCGCGGCGACCGGCTTCGAGGACGCGATCATCGTGTCGTGCGGCGACAGCAGCCGGAAGCTCGCTCCGGCGGCGAGCGCGCGCGACCCGATGTGCATGACGTGCTCGTGGGTCACGTCCGAGTACGCGAAGACGACCTCGTCGACCTCGTGCTCGCGGACCAGGTCCTCGAGCTCGGTCTCGGGGCGGATCGGGATGCCGTCCGGGTAGAGCTCGCCGGCGAGCAGCGCGGGGTAGACACGCCCGGCGATGTCCGGGATCTGCGTCGCCGTGAAGGCGACCACGTCGTACTCGTCGCGGCCGCGGTAGACGACGTTGAAGTTGTGGAAGTCGCGTCCGGCCGCGCCGGCGATCAGAACCTTCGTCCGCATGTATACGAAGTATGCATCTACACACCGGATAGAGTCGTCCCCGATGGCGAGCTTCCCCGAGAAGCTGAACGAACAGGTGGCAAACGAGTTCGCGGCGTCGCAGCAGTACGTCGCGATCGCGGTCTGGTTCGACGCCGAGACGCTGCCGCTCCTGGCCGCGCACTTCTACCGGCAGGCGGTCGAGGAGCGGAACCACGCGATGATGATCGTCCAGTTCCTGCTCGACTCGGACCACGACGTCGTGATCCCGGCCGTCGAGGCGCCGAAGACGACGTTCGGGGATGCCCGGGAGCCGGTGGCGCTCGCGCTCGACCAGGAGAAGCGGGTCACGGAGCAGATCGCCGCGCTCGCCGCGCTCGCCCGCGAAGAGAACGACCTCGTCGGCGAGCAGTTCCTGCACTGGTTCTTGACCGAACAGCGAGAAGAGGTCTCGAGCATGTCGGCGCTTCTCGCCATCGTGGAGCGCGCGTCGAAGACGAACGTCCTATTGGCCGAGGAGTACCTCGCCCGCAACGCCGTAGGCGATCAAGGAGCGCCGGAGGCAGGCGCGCCACAGGCGGCGGGCGGAGCGCTTTAGACCGCGCTTACATGCCCGTCCTACCTGGTGCGGTGGGATTCTCGGCTGTCCCGGTCGGCTCGTAGTCCGTCGGTTCCCAGCGAGGCACGGCCGTTTCCGATTGCAAGTGCGTTGTGTAACAGTCTCTCTGCGTTAGGTCTCGCGGTCTGCGGTCGAACTCTTGCTTCGGCACGGGTTCTAGTGTGAGGAGGCGTTCCTTCTCCTCTCAGGACTGGCGTCGATGAGAGGGGATGGACATGCGGCACCTTTGGGAACGTGCGTCAGGACGGCGCCGGTTCTCGATCGGCGTGCGGCCTGGAGCCCGACCGGTGGCGCTGACGTTGCTGGCGGCCGGTGTGGCCGTCGGAGTCTTGCTCCAGTTGGGGCCGGCCAGCGCCTCGTCCGAGCAGACGACGCGCTCGCCTCGGTCGGCGACGAAGCAGAAGGCGCTCGACGCCTACGGGAAGCTGCCGCTCGCGTTCACGGCCAATGCCGGTCAGACGGACTCGCGCGTCCGCTACTCGGCGCAGGGCGCTGGCTTCTCGGTCTTCCTCACGCGGCGTGAGGCGATGCTCGCCCTGCAGCGCCCGGGCAAGCAGAAGGGCGCGGCGCTCGCGCTCCGCTTCCTCGGCGCCAACCGGAACGTCGCCATCCGCGGCGAGCGCCTCGCGCCGCGCCGGGTCAATTACCTGCTTGGGAACGACCCCTCCAAGTGGCACACCGGCCTGCGTACCTACGAGCGCGTCGTCTACCGCAACCTCTGGCCTGGCGTGGACATGGCTTACGCAGGGCACGGGGGCAAGCTGAAGTACGAGTTCCTCGTCCGCCCCGGAGCCCGCGTCAGCGACATCAGGCTCGCCTACCGCGGCGCGAGGCCGCTCTCGCTCGGCAGCGAGGGAAACCTGCTCGTCCGGACGCCGGTCGGCGTCCTCACTGATAAGCGCCCGCTCAGCTACCAGTTCGTCGCCGGCAAGCGCGTGCCGGTCCGAAGCAGCTTCGCGCTCGGCCGGCGCGGTGCGGGCTACGGCTTCGCGCTCGGCCGCGGCTACGACCGTCGCCACGCGCTGGTCATCGACCCGGGCCTCGCCTATTCCACCTTCCTGGGCGGAGGCGACGAGGACGGCTACGCCATCGCCGTTGACGGCGCCGGCAGCGCCTACGTGACCGGGCAGACGACTTCGGCTGACTTCCCGACGACCGCGGGCGCCTTCGACACGACCTACAACGGCGGCACCGACGCGTTTGTGACGAAGCTCGACGCGAGCGGCGCCGCCCTCGGCTACTCGACCTACCTGGGCGGAAGCGGGGTCGACCGTGGCTACGGCATCGCGCTCGACGGCGCCGGCAGCGCCTACCTGACCGGGACCACGAACTCGACAAACTTCCCGACGACCGCGGGCGCCTTCGACACGACCTTGAACGGCTTCTTCGACGTCTTCGTGACGAAGCTCAACCCGAGCGGCGCCGCCCTCGGCTACTCCAGCTACCTGGGCGGAAGCGACAGCGACTACGGCAACGCCATCGCGCTCGACGGCGCCGGCAGCGCCTACCTGACCGGGTTCACGCACTCCGCCGACCTCCCGACGACCTCGGGGGCCTTCGACACGACCTTCAACGGCATCTTCGACGCCTTCGTGACGAAGCTCAACGCGAGCGGCGCCGCCCTCGGCTACTCGACCTTCCTGGGCGGACGCTCCGGCGACTCTGGCATCGGCATCGCGGTCGGCGGCGCCGGCAGCGCCTACCTGACCGGAAGCACGACCTCGGACGACTTCCCGACGACCGCGGGCGCCTTCGACACGACCGACAACGGCGGCACCGACGCCTTCGTGACGAAGCTCGACGCGAGCGGCGCCGCCCTCGGCTACTCGACCTACCTGGGCGGAGGCTGGGAGGACCGTGGCTACGGCATCGCGCTCGACGGCGCCAGCAGCGCGTACCTGACCGGGAGCACGTTCTCGGACGACTTCCCGACGACCGCGGGCGCCTTCGACACGACCTTCAACGGCGGGGACTACGACGCCTTCGTGACGAAGCTCGGCTCGAGCGGCGCCGCCCTCGGCTACTCGACTTACCTGGGCGGAAGCAGGGCGGACGGTGGCTACGGCATCGCGCTCGACGGCGTCGGCAGCGCATACCTGACCGGGTACACGGACTCGACGAACTTCCCGACGACCGCGGGCGCCTTCGACACGACCTCGAACGGGAACTACTCCGACGTCTTCGTGACGAAGCTCGGCGCGAGCGGCGCCGCCCTCGGCTACTCGACTTACCTGGGCGGAGACGAAAGCGGCGACATCGGCTACGCCATCGCGCTCGACGGCGCCGGCAGCGCCTACCTGACCGGGTTGACGGCCTCGACCGACTTCCCGACGACCGCGGGCGCCTTCGACACGACCTACAACGGCGCCTCCGACGCCTTCGTGACGAAGCTCGACCTCGTCGCTGGGCCTCCTCCACCGCCACCTCCACCGCCGCCGGTCCGAACCCTGTCCGTCACTAAGAGCGGCTCCGGCTCGGGGACGGTCACCAGCTCGCCGGCGGGAATCAACTGCGGAGCGACTTGCTCAGCGCCGTTCAGTAACGGCACCGCGGTCACCCTCACAGCGGCCCCCGCCTCCGGCTCGAAGTTCACGGGCTGGTCGGGCGCCTGCTCCGGCCTCGGAGGCTGCATGCTCACAATGACGGCGAACCGCTCGGTCACCGCGGGCTTCGCCAAGGTGCCCAAGTGCCACGTGCCGAAGGTCGTCGGGCTGCGCCTCAAAGCCGCGAAGCCGAAGATCCAGCGACGGCAATGCACGGTCGGCAGGGTCCGCCGCGCTCGCTCCAGGCGATCGCTGCGCGGACGCGTAATCGCCCAGGCCCCGAGGCCAGGCACGATCCGACGCCCGAACTTCCCGGTCAAGCTCGTGGTCGGGCGCAGGTAAGCGGCGACATGCCCCCGGACGAACCAGACTCGTCACAGGAGGCGGCGTGCGGATGAAGCTTCAGCTTGCGGGGCTGGCACTGCTGGCCGCGGCCGTCGTCAGCATGCCCGCGACCGCGGCTGGGTATCAGGCGCAGAGTCCGTACGTGCGAGTCCCGAAGCTGGTCACTCCGGGGCACCTGCTCACACTGCACGTGTCGGGCTTCAAGCAGGGGAGCCGTCTGCACGTGCAGTTCCACACACCCGGCCAGAACTGCTGCCTCACCATTCCGATACCGCCGCTGTCGAAGCCGGGACTACGCCCGAGCGCGGCGGGCGTCCTCCGCGTTCGGATGCCTACTCGTTACGCGCGGTGCGCGCAGAACGGCTGCACCGGCCCCGACTTCAAGCCCTTCAAGCACGGTCAGAGGGTCCTGATCTTGGTGTTTACCGATGGCTACCGGGCTGAGGCGACGGCTCGCTCGCGGGTGGCGTGAAGGGCATGGAGATGCGCCAGCTCTGGGAGCGCGCGTCAGGACGTCGGATCTTGGTCGGCGTGCGGCATGGTCGGCGACCCTTGGCGCTGACGTTAGTGGCGGCCGGTGTGGCGGTCGGAGTCTTGCTCCAGTTGGGGTCGGCCAGCGCCTCGCCCGAGCAGGCGAGGCGCTCGCCTAGGTCGGCGAAGAAGCAGCAGGCGCTCGATGCCTACGGCAAGATCCCGCTCGCGTTCACGGCCAATGCCGGTCAGACGGACGTGCGCGTCCGCTACTCCGCGCAAGGCGCCGGTTTCTCGGTCTTCCTCACTCGAGGGGAGGCGATGTTTGCTCTCCAGCGCCCGGGCAAGCTAGGCAGGGGGAAGGGGGTGGCGCTCGCGCTTCGCTTCCTCGGCGCGAACCGTCACGTCGCCATCCGCAGCGAGCGCCCTGCGCCGGGCCGGGTCAACTACCTGCTCGGAAACGACCCCTCCAAGTGGCACACCGGCCTGCCCACCTACAAGCGCGTCGTCTATCGCAACCTCTGGCCGGGCGTGGACATGGCCTTCGCCGGGCAGGGAGGCAAGCTGAAGTACGAGTTCCTCGTCCGCCCCGGAGCGCGCGTCCGGGACATCAGGCTCGCCTACCGCGGCGCGAAGCGCCTCTCGCTCGACCGGCAAGGGAACCTGCGCATCCGCACAAAGCTCGGCGTCCTCGGCGATGAGCGCCCGATCAGTTACCAGCTCATCCAGGGGAGGCGAGTGCCCGTCGCCAGCAGCTTCGCGCTCAGCCGAAGCGGCGCCGGCTATGGGTTCTCCCTCGACCGCGGATACGACCGCCGCTACCCGCTTGTCATCGACCCGGGCCTCGTCTATTCCAGATTACTGGGTGGTTCGAGCGACGATCGCGGCGAAAGCATCTCGGTCGACGGCAGCGGTAACGCCTACCTCACCGGTTTGACCCTCTCGACCGACTTCCCGACGACCGCGGGCGCCTTCGAGGAGACCTTCAACGGCGGCAGCGCAGACGCCTTCGTCACGAAGCTCGATGCGAGCGGCGCTGCCCTCGTGTACTCCACGTACCTGGGCGGAAGCGGCCAGGACTGGGGCCACGGCATCGCGCTCGACGGCAGCGGTAACGCCTACCTCACCGGTATGACCGACTCGACCGACTTCCCGACGACCGCGGGCGCTTTCGACGAATCCTTCAACGGCGGCTCCAACGACGTCTTCGTGACAAAGCTCGCTGCGGACGGCACGGCCCTTCTCTACTCCAGCTACCTGGGCGGAGACGGCGACGACCAGGGCTACGTAATCGCAGTGGACGGCGCGGGCAACGCTCACCTCACCGGTTTGACCGGCTCGACGACCGACTTCCCGACGACCGCGGGCGCCTTCGACGAGACCTACAACGGCGGCTACGACGCCTTCGTGACGAAGCTCGACGCGAGCGGCGCTGCCCTCCTCTACTCCACCTACCTGGGCGGCAGCAGCTTCGACTTCGGCTATGGCATCGCAGTCGACTCCGGGGGTAGCGCCTACCTCACCGGTTACACCGGCTCGACCGACTTCCCGACGACCGCGGGCGCTTTCGACGAGACCTACAACGGCGGCCTCGACGCCTTCGTGACGAAGCTCGACGCGAGCGGCGCTGCCCTCCTCTACTCCACCTACCTGGGCGGCAGCGGCCAGGAGTATCAATACACCGGCGGCCCGCTCATCGCAGTCGACGGCGCGGGCAGCGCCTACGTGACCGGGGTCACGAGCTCGCCGGACTTCCCGACGACCCCGGGCGCCTTCGACGGGACGTTTGATGAGCAAGACGCGTTCGTGACCAAGCTCGACGCGACGGGTGCAGAGTTGGCCTACTCGACCTTCCTTGGCGGAAGCTCCGGCGACGACGGCTGCGCCATCGCGCTCGACGGCAGTGGTCATGCCTACGTCACCGGTTACACCGTCTCGACCGACTTCCCGACGACCCCGGGCGCCTTCGACGAGACCTACAACGGCGCCGAAGACCCGTTCGTCACGGAGCTGGGTGTGAGTGGCGCTGCCCTCGTCTACTCCACCTACCTGGGCGGAAGCGGCACCGAAACGGGTTTCGGAATCGCGCTCGACGGTTCCGGTGGGACGTACGTGACGGGGGTGGCGGGTTCGGGGAACAACAGTGACGCCTTTGTGACGAAGCTCGATCTCGCCGGCCCACCACCGCCGCCACCTCCTCCGCCTCCCGGCGACAGCCACATCTACTGGACTAACGGCGGCATGATCGGTCGGGCGGACCTGGACGGGCAGAATGCCAACGGGGGCTTCATCGACTTACCCGGCTTGTTCGGAGCCATAGGCATGGCGGTCGATTCCGGCCATGTCTACTGGGCCGACAGCGGCGCGGACACCATCGGCCGAGCCGACGTCGACGGACAGAACGTCGACCCCAGCTTCATCGCTGTTGCCCACTATCCGGTCGACGTTGCGGTCGATTCCAGTCATATCTACTGGACCAACGCCAGCGGCTACATTGGCCGTGCCGACCTCGATGGACTGAACGTCGACCACACCTTCATCTCCGTCATCGGCGGCCTTCCGTACGGGGTAGCAGTCGATTCTGGTCACATCTACTGGACCGACCAGGTCGCCGGCTCGATCGGCCGCGCCGACCTTGACGGGCAGAACGTCGACGACACCTTCATCACCGGCCTCGGCCCCGGGTCCGCAGGGATCGCGCCCGTCTTTCTGGCGGTTGATTCCAGTCACATCTACTGGACCAACAACCTTGGCGACGCGATTGGTCGCGCCGACCTGAACGGGCAGAACGTCGATCTGAGCTTCCTCACCGACACGTCCGCTACCTTCGGAGTGGCGGTCGATTCCAACTACATCTACTGGACCGACCAACTCAGCGGCGCGATCCACCGCGCCGACCTGAACGGCCAGAACGTTGACCCGACCTTCATTTACGCGACCGCTTTCGACCTGGCGATCGGCGGGGCAGGTGCGCCACCTCCACCTCCACCACCGCCTCCGCCTCCGCCTCCTCCTCCGCCTCCGCCTCCGCCTCCGCCTCCGCCACCGCCACCGCCACCGCCACCGCCACCGCCACCGCCACCGCCACCGCCACCGCCACCGCCACCGCCACCGCCACCGCCACCGCCACCGCCACCGCCACCGCCGCCTCCACCGCCGCCTCCACCGCCGCCTCCACCGCCGCCTCCACCGCCTCCACCACCTCCACCACCTCCGCCGCCTCCACCGCCTCCACCGCCTCCGCCGCCTCCGCCGCCTCCGCCGCCTCCGCCGCCTCCGCCGCCGCCGCCGCCTCCGCCGCCGCCGCCTCCGCCGCCGCCGCCGCCTCCGCCGCCTCCGCCTCCGCCGCCTCCACCTCCGCCGCCTCCACCTCCGCCGCCTCCACCGCCACCACCACCACCTCCACCACCGCCTCCTCCACCTCCACCACCACCTCCGCCTCCGCCGCCGCCGCCTCCGCCGGTCCTGACCGTCACTAAGAGCGGCTCCGGCTCGGGGACGGTCACCAGCTCGCCGGCGGGAATCACCTGCGGAGCGACTTGCTCAGCGCAGTTCAGTAACGGCACCGCGGTCACCCTCACAGAGGCCCCCGCCTCCGGCTCCACCTTCACCGGCTGGAGCGGCGCCTGCAGCGGCACGGGCGGCTGCATCATCACTCTCGACCGGGACAAAACCGTCACCGCCACCTTCAAGCAGGTGACGCCGCCAAAGTGCGTCGTGCCGAGGGTGATCGGACAGACGCTCACCCGGGCCCGCACGCGGATCCGGAGGGCGAACTGCCGAGTCGGTCGCATCCGCCGCGCGCGCTCCAGGCGCGTCGGCCGCGTGATCGGGCAGAGCCCCCGGCCGGGCGCGGTGCGCCCCGCGGGCACCCGAGTCAACCTGGTCGTCGGGCACAGGTAAGCAGCGACATGCCCTCAAACAAACAAGGCCCACCTGAGCAGGGGGCACTCGGATGAAGATTCAGCTCGTGGGGACGGGCGCAGTGGCTCTTGCGGCGGTCGTCGTCGCGATCGCGTCTGGAAGCGCCGTGCGGCCCTCGGCCCCGGCGGGCGGGACTCTCACCGCAGCGAACAAGCAGCAGGCGCTCGATGCCTACGGGAAGATCCCGCTCGCGTTCACGGCCAATGTCGGTCAGACGGACGTGCGCGTCCGCTACTCCGCGCAGGGCGCCGGTTTCTCGGTCTTCCTCACGCGAGGCGAGGCGATGTTCGCCCTCCAGCGTCCGGGGCAGGCAAGGCAGGGGACGAGGGGCGGCGCTCGCGCTCCGCTTCCTCGGCGCCAACCGGAACGTCGCCATCCGCGGTGAGCGCCCCGCGCCGGGCCGGGTCAACTACCTGCTCGGGAACGACCCCTCCAAGTGGCACACCGGCCTGCCCACCTACAAGCGCGTCGTCTATCGCAACCTCTGGCCGGGCGTGGACATGGCCTTCGCAGGGCAGAGCGGCAAGCTGAAGTACGAGTTCCTCGTCCGCCCCGGAGCGCGCGTCCGGGACATCAGGCTCGCCTACCGCGGCGCGAAGCGGCTCTCGCTCGACCGGCAAGGGAACCTGCGCATTCGCACCGCCCTCGGCGTCCTAACCGACACGCGGCCGGCGAGCTATCAGCTCGTCGCCGGCAAGCGCGTGCCCGTGCGAAGCAGCTTCGCGCTCGAGGCCACGGCGGTGGCTATAGCTTCGCCGTGGAGTCGGCGTATGACCGCCGCTACCCGCTCGTCATCGACCCCGGCCTCGTCTACTCCAGCTATCTGGGCGGAAGCGGCGACGACGTCGGCTTGGGCATCGCGGTCGACGGCGCCGGCAGCGCCTACCTGACCGGGGTACACGGACTCGGCGGACTTCCCGACGAGCGCGGGCGCCTTCGACACGACCTACAACGGGGGCGACGGCGACGCCTTCGTGACGAAGCTCGACGCGAGCGGCGCCGCCCTCGGCTACTCCACCTACCTGGGCGGAAGCGGCGGCGAGGACGGCTACGGCATCGCGGTCGACGGCGCCGGCAGCGCCTACCTGACCGGGTACACGAACTCGACGGACTTCCCGACGACTGCGGGCGCCTTCGACACGACCCCCAACGGCCACGCCGACGCCTTCGTGACGAAGCTCGACGCGAGCGGCGCCGCCCTCGGCTACTCCACCTACCTGGGCGGAAGCGACGGCGAGGAAGGCCGCAGCATCGCGGTCGACAGCGCCGGCAGCGCCTACCTGACCGGGGACACGTCCTCGGCGACTTCCCGACGACGCGCGGGCGCCTTCGACACGACCCTCGACGGCGACGCCGACGCCTTCGTGACGAAGCTCGACGCGAGCGGCGCCGCCCTCGGCTACTCCACCTACCTGGGCGGAAGCGGCGGACGACGGCGGCGACGGCGATCGCGCTCGACGGCGCCGGCAGCGCCTACCTGACCGGGGAGCACGAACTCGACAGACTTCCCGACGACGGCGGGCGCCTTCGACACGAGCTTCAACGGCGGCGGCATCGACGCCTTCGTGACGAAGCTGGATGCGAGCGGCGCCGCCCTCGGCTACTCCACCTACCTGGGTGGAAGCGACGACGACGGCTTCGCCGGCATCGCGGTCGACGGCGCCGGCAGCGCCTACGTGACCGGGTCCACGGGCTCGACGAACTTCCCGACGAGCGCGGGTGCCTTCGACACGACCTACGGCGGGGACAGCGACGCCTTCGTGACGAAGCTGGACGCGAGCGGCGCCGCCCTCGGCTACTCGACCTACCTGGGCGGAAGCGACGGCGACGGCGGCTTGCGGCATCGCGGTCGACGGCGCCGGCAGCGCCTACGTGACCGGGGGCACGGCCTCGGCGGACTTCCCGACGACAGCGGGTGCCTTCGACACGACCCTCAACGGCGGCGGCGACGCCTTCGTGACGAAGCTCGACGCGAGCGGCGCCGCCCTCGGCTACTCCACCTACCTGGGCGGAAGCGGCTTCGACGATGGCTACGGCATCGCGCTCGACGGCGCCGGCAGCGCCTACCTGACCGGGGGCACGGGCTCGGCGGACTTCCCGACGAGCGCGGGCGCCTTCGACACGACCTACAACGGCGGCGGCGACGCCTTCGTGACGAAGCTCGACCTCGTCGCTGGACCGCCGCCACCGCCGCCACCGCCGCCTCCGCCGCCTCCACCGCCTCCACCGCCTCCGCCGCCACCTCCACCTCCACCTCCACCTCCACCTCCACCTCCACCTCCACCTCCACCTCCGCCTCCGCCTCCACCTCCACCGCCGCCCTGCCTGGTGCCGAGGGCGATCGGACAGACGCTCCCCCGGGCCCGCACGCGGATCCGGAGGGCGCATTGCTCGGTCGGTCGCATCCGTCGCGCGCGCTCCAGGCGCGTCGGTCGCGTGATCGCGCAGACGCCCGCGGCCGGGCGCGCGCCGCCGGCATGGCGCCCGGGTCAACCTGGTCGTCGGGCGCAGGTAAGCGGACGTGCCCTCGGACAAACCAGGCCCGTCACAGGAGGCGCGCGGATGAAGCTTCAACTCGCGCTGCTGGCCGCCGCGGGTGCCGCGGCGTGTGCCTTCGCGATCGCGCCCGGCAGCGCGGTGCGGCCCTCGGCGCCGGCAGGCGGAAGCAGCTCACACGGCGCAACGAATCAGCAGGCGATCGCCGCCTACGGGAAGCTGCCGCTCGCGTTCACGGCGAACGCTGGGCAGACCGACAGGCGAGTCCGCTACTCCGCACAGGGCGGAGGCCTCTCGGTCTTCCTCACGCGCAAGCGAGGCGATGCTCGCTCTCCAGCGTCCGGGCAGGCAAGGCAGGGGACTTGGGCGCGCTCGCGCTTCGCTTCCTCGGCGCGAACCGGCACGTCGCCATCCGCGGTGAGCGGCCCGGCGCCGGGAAGGGTCAACTACCTGCTCGGGAACGACCCAGCCGAGTGGCAGACCGGCCTGCGCACCTACGAGCGCGTCGTCTACCGCAACCTCTGGCCGGGCGTGGACATGGTCTTCCACGGCCAGAACGGCAGGCTGAAGTACGAGTTCCTCGTCCGCCCCGAGCGCCCGCGTCCGGCGACATCGGGCTCGCCTACCGCGGTGCGAGGCGGCTCTCGCTCGACCGCGGCGGGGAACCTGCGAATCGTCGCAGACGCCGGCTCGGCGTCCTGACAGATACGCGGCCGCTGAGCTACCAGCTCGTCGCACGGCAAGCGAGTGCAGGTCGCGAGCCAGATTCGCGCTCGGCCGGCGCGGCGCCTTACGGCTTCGCCGTCGGCCGCAGCTACGACCGCCGCTCGCCTCTCGTCATCGACCCCGGGCTTCTCTACTCCACCTACCTTGGTGGAAGCGACTACGACGGAGGGCCACGGGGTCGCAGCTCGACGACGTCAGGCAGCGCCTACTGTAATCGGAGTCACGTACTCGGCCGACTTCCCGACGACCGCCGGCGCCTTCGACACGACCTCCAACGGCGCCGATCGACGCTTTCGTGACGAAGCTCGACGCGAGCGGCGGCGCCCTCGCCTACTCGACCTACCTCGGCGGAACCACCTACCGACTACGCCTACGGCATCGCGGTCGACGCCGCCGGCAGCTGCCTACGTGACCGGGTTTACACGAGTCGGCGGACTTCCCGACGAGCGCCGGGCGCCTACGACAGGAGCCTCGACGGTTCCGCCGACGCCTTCGTCACGAAACTCAGACGCGAGCGGCGCCGCCCTCGCTCTACTCCACCTACGTGGGCGGAAGCTACGGAGACGACGGCGGCGGCGCGATCGCGATCGACGGCGCCGGCGAGCGCCTACCTGACTGGCGAACACGAGCTCGACAAACTTCCCGACGAGCTGTTGGCGCCTTCGACACAACCTTCAACGGCATCTCGCGACGTCCTACGTGACGAAGCTCGATGCGAGCGGCGCCGCCCTCGTCTACTCCACGCTACCTGGGAGGAAGCGCGCTCGACCAGGGCTGGAGCATCACGATCGACGGCGCCGGCAGCGCCTACCTGACCGGGAATACCACCTCGGCGCGATTTCCCGACGACTGCGGGCGCCTTCGACACGACCCCCAACGATGATGGCCTCGGCGACGCGTTCGTGACGAAGCTCGACGCGAGCGGCGCCGCCCTCGACTACTCGACCTACCTTGGCGGAACCACCTACCGACTACGGGTACGGCATCGCGGTCGACGGCGCCGGCAGCGCTTATCTGACCGGGCGCACGCGACTCGGACGAACTTCCCGACGACCGCGGGCGCCTTCGACAGGAGCTTCAACGGCGCCTTGCGACGCATTCGTGACGAAGCTCGACGCGAGCGGCGCCGCACCTCGGCTACTCGACCTACCTGGGCGGAAGCGGCGGCGTCGGTGACTCCGGCGACGCTATCGCGCATCGACGGCGCCGGCAGCGCGTACATGACCGGAACCACGTACTCGGCGGACTTCCCGACCAGCGCGGGCGCCTTCGACACGACCTTACAACGGCGGCTACGACGCCTTCGTGACGAAGCTCGAGCGCGAGCGGCGCCGCCCTCGCCTATTCCACCTTCCTGGGCGGAAGCAGCTGACGACTTCGGCGATGGCGTCGCGCTCGACGGCGACTGACCGATGCGTACGTGAGCAGGGTCCACGGAGTCGGCCGATTTTCCGACGACCCCGGGCGCTTTCGACACGACCTTCAATGCAGGGGACTTCGACGCCTTCGTGTCGAAGCTCGATCTCGTCGCTGGACCTCCGCCTACCTCCGCCTCCGCCTCCACCCCTCCGCCTCCGCCACCGCCGCCTCCGCCACCGCCTCCGCCCCCACCATACACCACCACCGCCTGCTGGTGCCGAGGCGATCGGACAGACGCTCCGCCAGGCGCACGCGAGATCCGGAGGGCGCACTGCTCGGTCGGTCGCATCCGTCGCGCGAGTCACTCCAGCCGGGTCGCGTGATCGCGCAGCGCCCGCGGCCGGGCGCGCGCGCCGAATGGCGTCAGGTCAACCTCGTCGTCGCTCAGGTACTCACCAAAGGAGGCGACGTGCGGATGAAGCTTCAACTTGCGGTGCTGGGAGTAGTGGTCCTTGCTGCGGTTGCTGTCGCGGGCGCGTTTGGCGGCTCAGCGGAGCCGTTGGTGCCGGCGCTCGGAACTCTTACCGCCACCACGGCCACAGGCAAGATCGTGATCGCTCAAAGCGACGGCAGCGGCAGGCGCGTTCTCACCCGCGCCTGGCTCTCAAGCGTCTCGCCCGATGGCGCTCGAGTCGCGGTGATCGATTACGACGTGATCAACTACCGGGCGAAGAACTGGAGGCTCGAGCTCTTCGCGAGCGCCGGTGGTGCGCCAACGCACGTGATCTCCATCAATTGCTCGCTCCTCTACTGGTCACCCGACTCGACGAAGCTCGCCTGCGTCAGCTATCGGGGTAAATCCGGACGCCTTCTTGTGATCGACGCAGTCACCGGAGTGACCACGGCGCTCGCAACAGGCGTCTTCGACACGCAGGTCAGCTTCTCGCCCGATTCGACGCGACTCGCCTACGTGCAAACCACCTCGAACTACTACAACAGCAATGGCAAGCTGAAGGTGATCGACCTCGCCACGCGGGCGATCACGACCGTCCGCGCCCGCGGCGCCGCGTCACCGGCCTGGGGCCCGACGGCGATCGCCTTCAGCACCGTGCGGAAGCGCGGCGCCCGCCGTTTCACCTTCAATGCCGCGCTGATCCAGCCCGACGGCAAGGGCTTTCGCCAGCTCACCCGCTTTCACCCCACCGCGGAGCTCTACGGCCTGCTTCCGCGCGCCTGGTCGGCGGACGGCACGCGGCTGCTCGCCGGTCTCGCCGGCCTGGACGCCTGGGTCTACCGTGAGGCCTACGCCGTTGACCCCATCCACGGCGGATCGAGGCTGATCGCACACAGTTTGTCGCCGGCCGCATTCAGCCGGGACGGCCGATACGTGATCGGCCAAACCGGGGATGCTGAAACCACAGGTCTCGCCGGATCGAACATCGTGCGCGTGCCGTGGGCACGCGGTGGTAGGAGGCACATCCTCCTCCGGCACGCCGTGGAGCCAAGCTTCAACGGATAGCGGAGATTGAACGCGGAGGGGGTGGCCGCAGAGAAACGAGCAGCTCCTGCACTCGTTCCTCTAGGAGCAGCGCGAGGAGGTCTCGAGCATGTCCGCACTGCTGAGCGTTGTCGATCGGGCGTCGGAGTCGAACATCCTGCTCGCGGAGGACTACCTGTCGCGCAACCCGGTCGGCGACCAGGGCGAGGCGACGAACGCGCCACCGGCAGCCGGCGGCGCGCTGTAACCGGGCTTCCGCGCCTCTTACGCCGTGGCTCTGCTCGCCTCCGGGGCCGTCCTGTCGTCAACTACGTACGCCACGATCAGCGCCAGGGGAAAGAAGACCAGGCTGAAGACGAAGTACCAGAAGAAGCTATGCCCCTTGCGGCCGGCGACTCGGGCGGGCCAGAAGGCGATCAGCACCCAGATGATGAAGAACAGGATCGATCCGAACCACCACATATTGACCTCCGTCTCGAGGTGTCGCTTGCGTCGTTGCACCGACAAAATGGCGTGTGGCCGCCTGACTTTCCTCATACGGACGGTATGAATTCGCAGCTCGGTCACGCCGGAGGTTGATCGTTGTCGTCCCCGTCCTGCCGTTTCAGGCAGTAGGCGACTGCCGAGCGAACCGTCGGGAAGAAGCGGTCATCGCCGATGACCTTGATCACGCCGGTGCCGGAGAGATCCTCTTTCACGTAGGACGGCATCCGCGCTACGACGAGGCCGACGTCCTTCCGGCTCAGTTCGGCCGTGAGGTCGTGCAACGTCTCGACCTCCGCGTACGCCATCCAGGACGGCAGGATCGACTCCTTCGGAGCCGCGCGGAAGGGCGACCGCCCGCGGCCATACGCGTTCGCGGGCGGGCCCTCCCGAGTCTGGTCCGCGTCGGGTTCGGCCCTGTCGGACCGCTAGTTCGTCGGTCGCCTGCGATCCGTTGGTCGCGGTTGCCTTGACGTCCTCGGCGCTTTCCGAGTCGACCTCGTGCTTGCTCACGTTGTCCGCATGCGAGAGCGCCTTGTCGACGTCACCGACCCAGCGCTCCTCGAACAGCGCGACGATGCCCGAACTGTTCGGCGGAAGGACATCCTCGACGTCCGCCTTGATCTCCTTCTTCTCTCGGCGGTCCCGAATTGCTCCGGCGCCGGCGCCGATGCCCCCACCGACAAGGGCCGACGCGAGGAAGGCCGGCGGGAAGATGAGCCCGATGACGGCGCCACCAACGGCGCCGATCGCAGCTCCCTTGCCGACATCGTTGGCGTTGTCCTTGACGTCGATCTTCCCGTCGGCGTCGCGGCTGACGAGCACGAGGCCGTCCACCGTGATCACATCGTCGCGGGCGAGTTGCTTGATGTCGTCCCAATCCTGCTGCGCAGCGCTCGGATCGGAATAGGCCGCGATGTACAGGTCAACTGGTACTTCACTCATCGTGCCCTCCTTCGGTTCGCTTGGGTCGACGGCACTATGGCCGCGCCCAAGCCGGCCGTCCTCATACGGATGGTGTGATTTCGAGGGCCGCTCAGGAGTCGTGCACTTCGAGCGCAGCTTCGACGTCGTAGCCGAGCGCGAGAGCCACCTTCGGGGCACACTGGACGACTCGAGCAGCGCCGGTCACGGGCGTCACCGCCTCGAGGGTGGCGACGATGTCGTCGCTCGTCGCACCGACTGCTAGTGCGAGCGCGACGGCGTGCTGGAACGAGGAGGGCGCTGCGTCGACGGCGACCGTCGCCGCGAAGCGGACGAGCTCCGCGGTCTTCTCGTCGAGTGCCGAGGCAACCTGCGTGTTCTCTTCGCCCAGAAGCAGGCCGACGAACGCCTCGTCGTGGACGGCGAGGCGACGCAGGTGCTCTTTGTACGTGTCCATTTGTGCCTGGGCCATACCCAACGTGCTGCGGTCCACGAGTCGCCTCACCCATCCTGGGTGAGATTTTCCGCCGGCGGGTAGATCGAGCTTTCCAGGAGCCCGACCTCGACGGCTCGTTCGACCGCCTCGCTGCGCGAGGAAGCGCTCAGCTTGCGGTAGACCGCGACCGCTTCGGTCTTGACGGTGTTGCGTGAGATGAACAGCCTGCTCGCGATCTCCGGGAACGTGAGATGGGTGGCGAGGTACGGCAGCAGCCGGAGCTCGGCGCCCGTCAGGCTCATCGCCCAGGCACCGCCCGGCCCGGAGGTCGCCGCCACCTGCTCGTGCAGCTCCCGTGCATCCTCGACCAGCGAGCCCATGTCCGGACGGAGCTCGAGCACGTGCTCGGTCTCGGTGAAAACCGTGCGGGCGACGGTCGGTTCGGCAAGTGCGAGATGGGCGCGTGTGAGCTCGAGCCCGACCTCGATGGTCAGCCACGGAATGCTGTGGTCGAGCAGTGGCCGCAAGCGGTGCGTGCGTGCCAGCGCGGCGCGGGCATCGTCCTGTCGCCCCTCGTGGAGTGCGACACGTGCTGTTGCCACGTGCGCGATCGCGCTCGAGGAATAGTCGCCGAGGCCCGCCTCGTCGACGACGGCTTGTGCCGCCTGTGCGCGTCGCCCCGCCTCGCCCCAGGCACCAGCCTTCGACGCCAGGAGCGCGAGTTGCGCCTGCGCCAGGTAAGCCTCTTCGGCGCTACCGGTGGCCAGCGCCCTCTCGACGGTCGCGTCGAGACTTTCGACTGCGCGATCGGTTGCGCCAAGCAGGGCGTGTGCAACTCCTCGGCAGAGGAGTCCTGTAGAGATCCAGATACTGTCGGCCGAGAGCTGCTCCAGTGCGAGATTGGCGTCGGCGAGGGCCCGCTCCACGCCGTTCGGCATCATGTGCGCCCGCAGGATGGCGACCCAGGGCTCGATCGTGGCGCTGCCGTCCGAGAGCGCGATCCTCGAGGTCGCCCCGTCGGCAAGAGCGAGCAACCGCTCGGCATCGGCGGCCCGTCCCGTCAGCGCGCGGCTCCAGGCTCCGTAGACGGCGATCGCCGGGTACTCCTTGAGCTCGTCTTCGCTGAACCACCCGACCCACTCCTCCAGGGTGTCCAGTCGGCCGTCGTAGTAGGTCGGCAGCGCAAGGGCGTCGACTAGGCCGGCCACGGTATCCGTCTCTTCCGCTGCGTGCCCGTAGGCGGCCGCGTCCTCCTCCAAGCCGTTTGCGATACACCACTCCATCGCACGAGCGTTGAGTCCCGCCACGACGTCAGGCTCGGTTCGTTCGAGCTCGTTCCGCAGCAACTGGCCGAAGAGGTGGTGGTAGCGATACCACTCGTTCCGCCGGTCGAGGGACACAATGAAACCGTTCGCACGCGCGAGCTGCTCGAGCTTGTCTGCCGACCGGGTCGTCTGGAGAACGGCGTCGCAAAGACTGCCGGACATGCGATTGAGGACGGACGTGTACTTGAGGAACTGCGCCTCCGCCGGCGGGAGCCGAGACAAGAGCTCCAAACGGAAGTACTCGGACACGAAGCGGTCGTCGCCGTGGAAGCCTTCATCCGCCGGGCTCGGCCCTCCGGCCTGCATCGACAGTGCGGCGAGGTACAGGCCGGCGGGCCAGCCTTCCGTCTGCTTGGTCAGCTCGGAAATCTCCGTAGGGTCGAGCTCGACGCCCGCGGCCTTCAGCAGTAGGCCGGCCTCCACCTCGTTCAAGCGGAGGTCCGCGACACCTACTTCGTACACCGAGCCCTGCGCGCGCCAACGGGCGAGCGGCAATGCCGGCTCCTCCCTGCTCGTGACCGCGATCTGCGAGCCGGCTGGAACGAATTGGATTAGCTCTGTGAGCACGTCCAGGCACGAGGTATTAGCGGCGACGGTGTGCAGATCGTCCAGCACGAGCACCAGCGGGCGCTCGAGCGTGGCCAGTGCTCGCCCGATCCGCGGGACACGGATCGGCCAGTCCGATGCGCGTGGGCCGGACAAGGCGTCGAACACGTCGGACGGAAGCGGCTCGACATTGTGGATCGCTGCCGCGATGTACCGCAGGAACACAACTGCGTCGTCGTCTCGGCCGTCGAGCGCGACCCACGCGAACAGACGCGGATCCGCATCGGACCACTGCGAAAGAAGCGTCGTCTTGCCATACCCGGCGGGCGCCACGATGCTCGCGAAAGGCACGTTCTCCGTGCACAGCCGCCTGATCGCGTCCGCCTTCACAACGGTGCCGGGGCGGGTCAACGGCACGTCGAGCTTGACCTCCGTGAGGTCGAAGGGAACGTCCGTCAAAGGCACGGGAGGGCCAATGGTAGAGGTAGGTGGCACGGGTGATGCCATGGCGGAGAGGTTCCCCACACCCGGGGAGCTGCCGTTCATGCCATCGGCATGAGACGGGCGAATCAGACCTTGTGTCAATTCGCACCTCGCGATCGCCGCTTTCACACCGTCGGTATGAGGAGAACGCGCTAGTCCGGGCCCATACTCACCGCGTTATTCCTTTGAATCTGACTGGACAGCGATGAACATCCTCTGGGGCTTCCTCGTCACCGCCGCCGCGACAGCGGTGGCGGTGACGGCGCTGCTGCTCGTGCGCCGAAGGGCGCCGGAGGGTGGCTATTTCGCCGACGGCGATCGCGCCGCCGGAGTCTTCGGCGTGCTCGCGACCGGATTCTCGGTGCTGCTCGGCTTCATCATCTTCCTCGCGTTCACGAGCTACGACCAGTCGCGGATCGGCGCCGAGCAGGAAGCCTTGCTCCTCGTGCAGCAGGTCGAGAACGCACAGTTCCTCCCACGACCGGCCGGCGCGGTGCTCACCGGTGAGCTCGTCTGTTACGGGCGGTACGTCGTCCACCGCGAGTGGCCACGGATGTCCGACGGGAGCCAGGGAGAGGCGATCAACCCGTGGGCGGTGGCGATGTTCCGCACGCTCAAGAGCGTGCAACCCCGGACCGATACGCAGCAGTCGGCATACGACAAGTGGCTCGAACAGACCTCCGCCCGTGAGGAGGCACGTAGCGATCGAATTCACGGCGCCGTAGGGGTCGTGCCGGCCACGCTTTGGATCGTCCTGTTCTTCATCGCTGCGGTGATCTTCGTCTTCACGCTGTTCTTCGCCGATCGCGGTGAGCGCGCCGTCGTGCAGGCGTTGCTGATCGGCTCTGTGGTCTCGGTGCTGGCGGTGCTGTTGCTGCTGCTGAACGCGCTCGACGACCCGTTCCACGACGGTGTCGGCGGCCTTCAGCCCGTGGCGATGGAGCGGTCGCTGCGGATCGTCGACGAGGCGCTCGGTGCGATCGGCGTCGACGGGCCGCTTCCGTGCGACGCGCTCGGCGAGCCAGTGCCGTCGTGACCGGACGGGCTCACGTGGAGCTCGCGGCGACGGTACTCCTGGCCATGGCGACAGTGGCGACGGCCTGGAGCGGCTACCAGTCGACGAGATGGAACGGCGAGCAGGCAAAAGCGGGCGCCCGCGCAAACGCGCTTCGGATCGAGTCGGCCAAGGCCGCGGATCTCGCGAACGCGCAGGCAGGGATCGACGTGGCGACGTTCACTCAATGGGCCAACGCCTATGCCGAGAAGAACGAGGTGCTCACCGACTTCTATTTCGAGCGCTTCCGCAAGGAGTTCAGGCCCGCCGTCGATGCGTGGATTGCAACGAGGCCGCTCAAGAACCCGAATGCGCCGCTGACACCCTTTGCGATGCGGCAGTACCATCCCGCAGCACGTGCTGAGCAGGCGCGCCTCGAGGCAGAGGCGGAGATCTACGCCGCAGAGGCTCGTCGAGACATCCAGCGCGCGTCGAATTACGTCCTCGGTGTCGTGCTCTTCGCGTCGGCGCTCTTCTTCGGCGGCATGAGCGCCAAGCTCGCCTCACCGAGGCTGCGCGTAGTCATGCTCGCGATGGGCTGCACCGTCTTCGTGCTCACGGCCATCTGGATTGCCACCTCGCCCGTCAGCATCAGCGTCTGACCAAACTCGACGGAGACCGGTGCCGGCAAATTCATACAGATGGTGTGACGGCGAAAGCCCGCGCGCGTCGTAGCCTCGCAACAAGCGTTTGACGTACGTGTCCGTTCGATCGAAGGAAACGACGAGATGGCGACATGGGATCGAGTCGACCGATGAGCCTCCCGGCTGACGTCGAGAGGCGCGAGCACAACGTGTCCGTGCCCGGCAGCGCCCCGCCGGGAAGCAGTCGCCGCCGCTCATGCCGCACTCGAAGCTCAAGTAGCGCCGGACGCATTGCCGGGGCCGGCGTGGCCCGCACGTGTTTTGCACTCAACCGCGCATCCGCGCGGTAGACGGGAGGTAGAGGATGACGCCCAGTGACACGCTCAGCTCTGTCGGGGCGCCCGAGGAGCTCGAGACCCGGCTCGGCACGCTCGAGTTCAGCGACGGGGTACCAAGCGACGCGACGGCCGCGACGATCTACGACCATCTCGACTTCACGCACGCCGTCAACGTCTATCTCGACGGCTTCGCGGCGGCGTCGACCTACGCGATCCGGAAAGGCTTCCACGACATCGGCGTCGAGGACAACCAGATCCTCATCTTCACCGAGCTGATGGGGTCGGAGTCGGTGTTCCTGACCGCGAACGCGGACACCGTCTACTTCCTCGGCCTCGTCGATCTCACGTCGGGGCCGATGGTCGTCGAGACCCCGCCACAGGCGCTCGGGGTGATCGACGACATGTGGTGGGGCTGGATCACCGATTTCGGCCTGCCAGGCCCGGATCGCGGCGAAGGCGGCCGGTTCCTGCTTCTTCCCCCCGGATACGACGGCCCGTTGCCCGACAGCGGCTACCACGTCGGGCACTCGCGCACCTCGAGGGCGCTCGTGCTCGGCCGGTCCTTCCTGGCAGACAACGACCCGGCGCCGACCGTCGACACGATCAAGAGCACGATGAAGGTCTATCCCTACGCGCCGGGCAACTTCGGCACGAGCGTCGCAACGCTGCTCGAGGGCGACGTTCACCCCGTGCCGCCGGCGGCCGCTCCCGAGACCGTGTTCGTCGAAGGCAGCGGGAAAGCGTTCAACACGGTGCCGCCAAGTGACTTCGGCTTCTTCGAGCTGATGAACGAGGCGGTGCAGGACGAGCCTGCCGGCAGCACGAACCCCGAGCTGATGGGACAGCTGGCCGCGATCGGGATCGTCAAGGGCCAGCCGTTCGCGCCGGACGAACGACTACGCGCCACGCTCGACGACGCCGCCGCCGTCGGAAACGCGACCTCGCGGGCGCTCTTCTTCAACTACCGAGAGTCGGAGGGCTTCGCGTACTACGACGACTCGGCGTGGTTCAACATGCTGTGGGTCGGCGGCTACACGTTCGAGACGCCGCCGCCGCTCGTCACCGCCGAGGGGATCAAGCCGTTCCCCGCGAGCGGCGTCCGCAAGCTGCACTCGCGGACGTCGTTCCTCTACGCCGCCACCGTGAGTCTCGCCGGCGATGTGCATGCGATTCACCGGTCTCGGGTCGCAGTACCTCATGGCCGTCAAGGACGCCGACGGCAATCCATTCGACGGCGGGAAGACCTACCGAGTGACGCTGCCGCCGAACATCCCGGCGGCACGCTTCTGGTCGTTGACCGTCTATGACAACGAGACGCGCTCGATGCTCGAGACGCCGCAGCGGTTCCCGCGGGTCGGTAGCCAGTCGTATCCGACGCCGGCGGCGACGGCCAACGCCGACGGCTCGACGACCATCACGCTCGGCCCGGACGGCCCGACGACACTCCGGAGGGCAACTGGATCCAGACGACCGAAGGCAAGGGCTGGTTCGCGATCCTGCGCCTCTACAGCCCACTCGAGTCCGTTCTTCGACAAGTCCTGGCGCCCGAGCGAGTTCGAGGTCGTCACCTAGACAACGCCCACCGTTCTGGAAACGAAACGCCAAACGAAAGGAAGGGACATGGCTGGATCAACCACCGACACTCCGGTCCTCGACCTGCTCGCAAGCATGACCGCTGAATCGATCAGCACGTCGAGCCTCGATGCGGACACGCTCGCGCTCGTTCGCATCGCGGCCCTGGTCGCGGTCGATGCTCCGACGGTCTCGTATCTGATGAACCTGGGAGCCGCGACCGAGACAGACATCGACGCCGAGCAGGTCCGCGGTGTGCTTGCCGCTATCGCGCCGATCGTGGGCACGGCGCGCATCGCGTCAGCCACAGTCAACATCGTCAACGCCCTCGACATCGCAATCGAGGTCGCGGAGCTCGAAGAGCAGGACCAAGGCGAGAACTAACCGCGTCTAACGCCGACCGTCAGTCAGTCGCCTCTCCTCGGAGGGGCGGCTGACGTGCATCTGGTGGCGGTACGGGAGGACCCGCGCAGATACCAGACCTGTCGTTGCAGCCCACCGCGACGGCGCGATCCAGGCTGCCGATCACGACCGCCTCGTCGAGTGGGCGCGCACGTGCGCCGAGCTCGTTCGGCAGCACCGGATCATGGTCGACATTGGGCTTGGGCTTCAAGTGTGTGTCCGATGCCGGCGAGAGGGCCCACTGTCGCGGCCCTCTCGCATAGGTTGGAGCTCGAGGATGCGACGGATCAGCAGTCCGGGGCCGACGACTTGAGCGTCTCCCAGGATGTGCTCACGGCTGCGAGCGAGGTGGCGATGCCTTGCGCCGCCTCGGCGGAGACGCTGCCCTGCCCACGCGCTGCGTCGACCTTCGTCGACAGTCCGTCGAGCGAGCTCTGGAGCCCCGCGATCGGTTGCGCGAGCTCCTCACTGGCGTCTGCCTTCACCGCTTGAAGGTCGGTTCGGATCGAGTCGAAGGACGTCTCGAGCTCATCCATGGCTCCATCTGCCTTTGGGTCGATGCTCTTCAACTGGTCAACGTCAGTCGTCAGCGTGTCGAGACTGCTGCACACAGCAGGCTTGTCGCTGCCACCGCAACCTGCGACCGCCACAACGGCGGTCGCGAGCAACAACGGGAGCGCGATGAACCTCAGCCGGCGCGACCGCGCCGGCTCTCGCTCAGGTGTGGTCGTCATTTCACTGCTCCTTTTATTCGAACGTGGGTAGGAAGGTCAGGTTCATGCGGGTGAAGTTCCCGCGGGACTGGTTGCCCCGTCCCGGGCGTCATCGCGCGTCCGGACGAGCTCATCGTGGAGTGAGCTGTTCAGGACCGGTGCGGCGACGACGAGGATCGCGAGCATGTACATGAAGAAGAGGAACGTTGCGGTGGCGCCGAGATCGCCGTACAGCGAGGTCGACTTCTCGAGCTTGGGCACGAGGAGGCTGCCGATCGCCCCGTGGAGCACCTGGAATCCCAGAGAGACGAGAAGCGCGCCGGGCACCAGTTCCCGCCAGGAAGCGTCGCCGTGCGGAAGATGAATGGAGACCCAGAGCCACAGCAGCGCGAGCGGAGCGAAGGTGACCACCGGCGCGAGCAGGCCCGGCCAGTCGTCACGGACCCACCAGGTGAGTGCAATCGTGGCCATGAACGCGAGCACCGCCCCGGTGAAGGCAAGCGACCCCAGCAACGGCTTGGGCTTCGGAGGGGGCTCCTCCCAGACGAGCGCATGAACGAGCTGTACCGCCTTCGAGCCCGAGAATCCGGCCCAGAGGAGTAGCAACCCGCCGACCAGGAAGAGCCACCACGAGTTGGAGTGCGCGGAACGCGAAGCGTCGCCGATCGCGTTGGTGACGGCTCCCGGAATGCCGCCGCCTTCAACAGCTTTCTCCGTACTGTCAGCGTTGCTGAGGCCGAGCGCGCCTCCGACGATCAAGCCGAACGGCAGCAGCCAAAGGAAGAGCCGATAGGCGAGCCCGCCTGCGAGTACGGTCGCCGCGACGCGCCGGTTTCGTTCTGCTGCCCGGACGGGGACAGCGAGCGCCACGTGCCGTTCGGTCGCGCCCTTCGCGCCTGCCTTGGCGGCTGTGATCGTAGTGCGCGCGCGATCGAGACGGCCGGCGCTCGAGCGATCGTCTGCCGCGTCAGCTCGTCGATCGTCGACGTCGCTCATCGCTCATTTCTGGGATCCGGTGGTTCCCGCCGGGATCGGCGATTCCGCGTTCGCACTGCTCGGCGCGGCACCCTTCTCCTTGCGCATCCTGGAACGATTGATGAAGTAGACGGCCGCCAGCGCAGCAGACGTGATGAGCGAGGAGATGACCAGCGAGGCGAGTGGGAAGCCGGCGAGCGTCGTCGACACCCAGTACGCGAGCGCGCACGTGTAAACCGACCAGAGGATGCCGCTGATGACCGACCAGCCAAGGAAGCGGCGGTAGCGGATGTGACCGAGTCCCATCGACGCGTTGACCGCGAAGCGCATCCCGGGCACGTAGCGCCCCGCGACGATCAGGAGGCCGGGAGAGCGGTCGAGGCTTTCCCAAGCGGTACGAACCTTCTCATTCTCCAGCGCCTTGTCGAGGTGGGGCTGCATCTTGGCTCTGTTCGCCCGGGCGATCCAGAACAGCGACGAATCTCCGAGGATCGCGCCGATCGCGCCGGCCACCATGACGCGCTCGAGCTGCAAGCCTCCTCCCGCAGCGATCGTCGAGGCGGCGCTCAGCGTCGTCTCGCCGGGGAAGACCGGGATGACCGCGTCGAACCAGACGAAGCACAGACACATGACATAGGCCCACCCCTCCGGCACCTCCCCGAGCCACCTGGCAATGTCCCCGCTGTCCAGGAGTTGGCCGAGGACGATCACGACCAGGAGGGCAGCGAAGCCGCCAAGGAGGAGAGCGACGACATGTCGCTTCCAGAACGACTCCTTCTTCTCGGCCACCGCCATGATCCTGCTCCCTTCGTCGCTTGTTGCTTCAGCCGCGAAGCTAGGAGGGATTGTTGGCCCGCAACCTCCGCTGTTCCTCATACCGCTGGTATGAAGTTTTGGGCTCTGGAACGCTACGAGAGCCGGGTCAGCGCGGCCTCGATTCGTTCCAGCCGCTCTTCGATCTGGCGGAATTGCTCGGCGGTCGCAGGCTCCGCATTCGAGACTGTGCGCTCGAGGCTCGAGCGCGATACGAACGCGCTCGTGATCGCTGCAGTGATGACCGTCAGGAAGCTGATCCCCAACAGCATGACCAGCACCGCGAGGATGCGCCCGGCGAACGTAACCGGAACGTTGTCGCCGTAGCCGACCGTGGTGACCGTCTGGGCGGCCCACCACAGCCCTGACCCGATCGTCGGAAAGTCCTCGCTCTCGACGACCGTCATGAGGATTCCGGCCACGACAGCGGTTGCGGTCGAAGCGGTGGCGATCACGATGGCGGCCGCGCGCGGAGTGGTTGCCCGGGCCAGAGCAGTGTCGAGTCGTCGCTCGAGCCTCGTCTCGCCGGCCATCGCTGTCTAGTTCCTCAATCGAGCGTGTGGATCGTGAATGCGACCGCGAATCCGAGCGTCGTCGCGATTCCGACCAGCTTGCCCCCGTGCTCGAATGCCTCGGGCATCATCGTCTCCGCGAGCATGGTCAGGATCGCGCCTCCCGCGAAGGCAAGAACGAAGGCGACGGTGTCCGGCGAAGAGTTCTGGAAGAGGCCGTAGCCGGCGAGCGAGGCGAGTCCCGAGATCACTGCGATTGCGATCCACATCCACAGGACTCGGGACTTCTGCCAGCCGCTGGTGACGAGCCCGGACGTCGACGAGATCGACTCCGGAAGATTTGAGATGAAGACCGCAGTCAGATATGCGGCGCCTACAGCCCCGCCTTCGAAGATGGTCAGGCCGATCACCATCGACTCGGGGATCCCGTCGAGCACGCTCCCGAGCACGATCGAGAGCGACGAGCCACCCTCCTGGCTGCCGTCTGGATCCTTCCGCTGGCTGCCTCCGAGGCGGTCGATCAGTCGGTCGCCGCCGAAGAAGACCAGGCAGCCGGCGAAGAAGCCCCCGACGACCCAGCCATGACCGGATGACTTGTCGACTGCCTCCTGCACGAGATCGAATGAGATCGCGCTGATCAGCACGCCTGAGCCGAAGGCCATGATCAGCCCGATGGTGCGCAAGCTGATCTTGAAGAGGAGCGCGACGATGGCGCCGATCACGAGCGACGAAGCCGCAAGCGTGCCCCAACCGAAGGCCGCTGCCATCTAGCGTCTCATCTCCGCAGCCTGGCCGGGGTCGGTCGTTGCTCCATCGGACGATGGTGGCCCCCGCACGTGAGCCAGTCCTCATACCTACGGGGTGATTTTTGGCCGACTTGTTCGAGCCACGCGAGCTGATGCGGACGATTCCAGCATTGGTTCTTGACCGAACAGCGAGAAGAGGTTTCGAGCATGTCTGCGCTTCTCGCGGTCGTGGAGCGCGCGTCGAAGACGAACGTCCTATTGGCCGAGGAGTACCTCGCCCGCAACGCCGTAGGTGATCAAGGAGCGGCGGAGGCAGGCGCGCCATCGGCGGCGGGCGGCGCTCTTTAATCGCCGCCGACGCAGGCACCGCGGCTTCGCCGGACTAGGAGGGCATTCGCGGAGTGAACGGCTCCAGCAGGTCCTGGCCCTCCTGCACGACGCCGTAGGACGACTCGGGCACCTCGTTCCACGCCCCGGCCAGGTCGCCGAGCGGCTCGGAAACGACGAGTCGTCCCTCATCGCCGACCTCTTGGAGGAACTCGACGTCGGGGTGCAGCTCCTGCAGCACGGGCACCGCGGTACTGAAGAAGAGCGACCTCGACTTGCCCTCGCTGGAGTACCGGAACGCCCACACGCGTTCGCCGTCTGTCGTGGCGATCGTTCCCTGGAACGGGTACTCCACGCCGTGCTGGTGACCCAAATGTTCGACGAGCCCTATCGTGCGCTCGATGGCGAGCGGCGTGTCGTCCTCGAGCCCGAAGGTGAGAGCGAGATGGAACAGCACCTCCGTGTCCGTCGAGCCCTCGACGTTGGGGTAGAGCTCCGGGCTGATCTCCAGTACGAGGTCCCGTTTGACCTTGTGGAACTCGCGGATCATCCCGTTGTGCATGAAAAGCCAACGGCCGTGGCGGAACGGATGGCAGTTTGTCTCCTGGACGGCGCCGCCGGTCGAGGCGCGGATGTGCGCAAACAGGAGTGGCGCCCTGATGTGCTTGGCGAGGTCGTGGAGGTTCCGGTCGTTCCATGCCGGCTCGATGCCGTGGTAGACGCCGGGCGTGTCACCGGCGCCGTACCAGCCGATGCCGAAACCGTCGCCGTTCGTCTCCTCCGCGCCCATCTGCGAATGAAGGCTCTGAACGATCAGCGAGCGCTTCGGCGTGTAGAGCAGGTCTTCCAGGCTGACGGGATTCCCCGAGTACGCAAGCCAGCGGCACATGGCCTCTCCTCTCCTCGTTTCGCGCCGCCGGAGGCGACGAGCATCATCCGAATCTCAGCGAAAGCGCGGGCGCCGAACATCGTCCAAACTGGATGATGGTAGGCACGCACGGGCGTTTGTCATGCTGGATGCATGACGTTCCGCGATCGGGTCGGCAAGCTCGGCGACCTGGCGTTCTGGGTCTGGGCGGTCGTCGGGGTCGGCTTCGGATTCGGGATCAGCGTGATCGGGCTCGTCACGATCCCGGCCAGTGCCCTGGCTTCGATCTTTCTCCTCTCGCGACCCGGACTCCGTGCCTCCGTCTACGGGGTGCTCGTCGGAATCGGCATTCCTCTGCTGGTCGTGGCGTACCTGAACCGCGAAGGGCCGGGAACTGTCTGCCACTCGTTCGACCGAGGCCGCGGTGTCCAGTGCGACGATCTCTACGACCCTCGCAAGTGGGCTGCTGTCGGCCTCGCCTTCGTCGCGGCCGGCCTGCTCGCTCAGATGTTCGGGGCCGGCCCCCGAGCGTCTCGCGCCTGACTAGCGCGCGGTCACGATCGCGATCAGCACGAGCGCTCCGCAGACGACGATCACGCCCACGAGGCCCGTGAAGACCGCCGCGACTATGACCAGCGGGATCGAGAGCGCCATCGCGCCGAGCACCATCTCCTTTTGGTGCTCGCGCTTGCGCCGCAGCGACTGCTCGCTCTCACCCTGACGCTCGGCGAGCCGCTTCTCGATCCGCTCGACGAACGCGTCGACGAGCGCAGGCTCCATGTCGGCGTCGAGCTCCTTCCGCGCGGAGATCGCCGCCTGCAGCTCGTCGCGTGGGACGAGGTCTTCGCTCACAGCTCCTCAGGCGAGGACGCCGCGCGTGAGCTGGGCGACCGCGTCCATCTCGAGCTCCTGACCGGCCACCTCGCTCAGGATCTCGTCGGCGGTCATGCTCATCCCGGTCTCCCAGAGCTCGCGGACGAGCGAGCCCGCCTCGCGCTTCGTGAACCAGTCGTTGCCGAAGCGCTCGCGCAGGTGCGTCCGGAACTGCGCCTCGAACGCCCACGAGCGCAGGTAGCCGGTGACGTAGAAGCTCGAGTCGATGTCGGCGAGGTAGTCGGCCGCCGCGGGCTCGATCTTCAGCGCGTCGCCCAGCAGCTCGACGTAGCGGTTGGAGAGCTTCGTCGGATCGTCCGCCGAGTGGAACTCGATCTCGTACAGGAGCTTCGCCGAGTAGCGGCGCACCATGTACAGGAGCTGGGTCACGCCCTCGCGCTCGAACTCGTCGGGCCGCGGGAAGTCGAGGCGCCGCGTCAGCCAGGCCGGGTCGTCCGTCAGGTGCTGCATCAGCATCGCCCAGCCCTCGGTGACCGCGACGTCGCCGAGTCGCTTCTCCTCCATCGAGAGGTCGGCCGACGTGTTGGCGTAGTGCTCGGTGTGCCCGGCCTCGTGGAAGAGGGCGCGCCAGTCGTCGGCGCCGCCCATCGGCTGGATCACGAGCACGACACGGCCCGGGATCTCGATCGGCGCGCAGAACGCCCGCGGGCTCTTCTTGGGCCGCTGCTCGACGTCGAGCTCGACGTTCTCCTGCGACTTGAGATCGACGCCCATGTCGGTGAGCGTCGCCTCGAGCGCGGGCAGCATCTTCTCGGCCGGGAACTGTGGATCCCACTCCGGCGCCCGGAACGTGCGGATCACGTCCCAGCGGCGCGCCTCGTCGAGCCCGATCCCGACGCGGGCGCGGAAGAGCCTGTCCGCCGACTCCTCGAACAGCTTCTCGGTCGAGTCGAGCAGGTCGCGGCATTGCGCGGCGAGATCGTCCAAGCCGGAAGCCGAACCGGCGGTAGAGCTCCGTGTAGTTCGGCGCCTCGAGCCGCTCGACGCCGTCGCGGACGATGCCGACGCCCTCGGCATGGAGCGGGTTCAGGTGCTCCTCGGTGAGCTCGACCCGAACCTTGTCGATCCGCTCTCGCTTGTCGCGGTCCGGCTCGTTCGCCATCGCGGGCCGGAGCATCCGAAACGGGATCGTCTCGCCGTCGACCTCGGCCTCGAGGCTCGCTTCGAGCTCGGCCACCTTCTCGGCCTGGTCGCGCGTCAGCTCGCCGAGGTAGCCCTCCGAGGCGAAGCGCCAGAGCTCGGTCACGCGGCGGTCGCCGTTCGCGGTGCGGCCGAGGGCGAGTGCCTGGTCGAGCTGCGTCAGGTCGGTGAAGCGCTCGAAGATCGGGGCGAGCTCGAGCTTCTCCTTGTGGCCCGCATAGTGGAGGTAGTACTCCTCGTCGAGCTCCGCGATGAAGCGGTCGGCTCGCTCGCGAAAGCGATCGAGGTCGGCCGAGGTGAGTGGAGGAAGGGTGCTGGCGATGGGTCCTCAGGCACCGCTTGCGGTGCCGCCTCCAGGACGGGCGGGCTCTGCCCGTGCGTCCGTCGGAAATGACCGGTCGATACGTTCGAAGTTGACCACAACAGCCGTAGGATAACGACGTGCGAGAGATCGACATCAGCACCGAGCGGAAGACGCAGCTCGTCGAGATCACACGTGAGGTCGAGGCCGCGCTGAACGGGGCCGATGGCGCAACGGCGGCGCTCGTCTTCGTGCCGCACACGACGGCCGGGGTGACGATCAACGAGCACGCCGACCCCGCAGTCGCACGCGACCTCGAGGCCGCGATGGAGCGCGTGGTCGGCGAGGACTGGGGCTGGCAGCACATCGAGGCGGGCGAGGAGAACGCGCCGTCGCACGTCCGCGCCTCGCTGGCCGGGCCGCAGGTGCTCGTGCCGATCGAGGGCGGGCGGCTCGCGCTCGGCACGTGGCAGGGCATCTTCTTCTGCGAGTTCGACGGCCCCCGGAAGCGAAAGGTCTACGTCACTCCGCTGACTTGAGCGAAGCCGAGCGCCCACCGAGCGCTTCGCCGACCGTGATCTCCGCGCGCAAGGTCGTGAAGCGGTACGGCCGCACGGTCGCGCTCGCGGGCCTCGACGCCGACATCGGCCCGGGGATCACCGGTCTGCTCGGCTCGAACGGCGCCGGCAAGACGACGTTCATCTCGCTCGTGCTCGGGCTTCGCTCCCGGGACGGCGGTGCGTTGACCGTGCTGGGCAAGGATCCCGCGACGGCCGGCATCGAGGTCCGCTCGCGCATCGGCTATGCGCCCGAGCACCACGACCTGCCCACGGAGCTCGCCGCGACCGACCTCGTGCGCCACCTCGCCGAGATGCACCTCATGCCCCGCCGCGCCGCCGTGCAGCGGGCGAACGATGCGCTGTGGCTGGTGGGCCTCGGCGAGGAGCGCTTCCGACCGGTCGGGCTGATGTCCACGGGCCAGCGGCAACGGGTCAAGCTGGCCTCGGCGATCGCCCACGATCCCGAGCTCGTCCTCCTCGACGAGCCGACCGACGGGCTCGACCCGATGCAGCGAACGGAGATGCTCGCCCTCATCCGTCGCATCGGCACGGAGTTCGGCGTGAACATCGTCCTGTCGTCTCACCACCTCGAGGAAGCGGAGCGGATCTGCGACGCGGTCGTGATCGTCGAGGGCGGCGAGGTCGTGCGCGCCGGAACGCTCGCGGACCTCCGGCGGGGGCCGGAAGGGCTCGTCGTCGAGGTGGATGAGCGCGCCGACGAGCTGGCGTCGATGCTGGCAGCCCGCGGGCTCGACGTGACCCTCGACGGGGCCGTGCTCCTCCTCGGAGCCGCCGACGACGTGTACGACACGATCCGCGACGCAGTGGCCGAGCTCGGCATCGGACTGCGCCGGCTCGAGCCGCGTGGACGAACGCTGGAAGACGTGTACCTCGGAGTGGGCACATGACCACCGGCCAGGACGCACGCCTCTTCGACCTCGGCTACCGAAGCTACGACGGCCCCCGTGAGCGTCCGGCGCGCGCGATCCTGACGCTCACCGAGTTCACCGCCCGTCGCGTGCTCGGCCTCGGGCGAGGCCCGCGCCACAAGGTGCTGCCCGCGATCACGCTCGCGATCGCCTATCTGCCCGCCCTCTTCTCGGTCGCGTACGCAGTCCTGGCGAAGAACATCCTCCCCGGCGACCTCATCAGCTACGGGGACTACATGTTCTTCATCGGGAGCGCGCTTGCGCTCTTCGCCGCGCTCGTCGCCCCCGAGGCGCTGTGCCCGGACAGGCGCACGGGGATGCTCGGGCTCTACCTCGCGGGGCCGCTCGATCGCACGCGCTATCTGGCCGCAAAGGGAGCGGGCGTCCTGGTAGCGATGCTTCTGATCACGTTCGGCCCGCTGCTCTTCATGCTGCTCGCGTTCATCCTCGCCGGGGTCGGGCCGTCCGCCGCCGAGATTCCCAAGCTCCTGCTGCGCATCTTCGCGGCCGGGACCGTGACGGCGCTCCTCTATGCCTCGCTCTCGATGGCGGTCTCGAGCTTCACCAGCCGCCGAGCCGCGGCTGCGGTCGGCGTCGTGCTCCTCCTGTTCGTCCCGGCCAGCGTCGTGCGGTCGGCGATCGAAGGCGCCGGCGCGCCGAACGCGCTCGACCTGCTCAGCTTTCCGTTCGTCGTCGCAGACCTCGCGTATCGGATCTTCGGCGAGCTGCCCAGCGGCCAGGAGCCGGTCACGAAGCTCTCCACCTGGCTCGTCGCGGCCGGGGTCGGCGCGGCAATCCTGGCCGGCGCGCTGGTCTGCTGGCTCCGCTATCGCCGCCTCGAAGCGTTCCGGTGAGCGAGCCACGAGTCGTCGCGGAGAACGTCTCGAAGTGGTTCGGGGCGCTCGTCGCCGTCTCCGACGTCAGCTTCGACGTCGGGCCCGGCGTGACCGCGCTCCTCGGCCCGAACGGCGCCGGCAAGTCGACGATGTTCCGCATGCTCTGCGGGCTCGCCCGGCCGTCGAAAGGCACCGTGCGCGTGCTCGGACGCGATCCGCGGGCGGAGACCTCGGTCACCCGCCAGATCGGGCTCGTGCCCCAGCAGGAGAGCGTCTTCGAGCCGCTGACTGCCCGAGAGTTCGTCGCGCTCTCCGCGAGGCTGCACGGTCTTTCCGATCCCGTCGCCGCAGCGGGGGCGGCGCTCGAGAGGGTCGACCTCGACCCGTCCGACCCTCGCCGCTTGCCGGCATATTCGAAGGGGATGCGACAGCGCGTGAAAGTCGCGCAGGCGATCGTCCACGACCCGGCCGTGCTCGTGCTCGACGAGCCGCTCACCGGGCTCGACCCTCGTCAACGGATCGACCTTGATCTCCCTGTTCCGGCGTCTCGGCAGCGAGGGCCGTTGTGTGATCGTGTCCAGCCACGTGCTCGGCGAGGTGGAGCGATTGGGCTCCCGGGTGCTCGTCATGTCACAGGGCCGGCTCGCGGCCGCCGGCGACTTTCACGAGCTGCGCGCGCTGATGGACGACCGGCCGATGCGCATTCGGGTCCGCACCGACCGGCCACGCGAGCTCGCGGGCGCGCTGCTCGAAGCCGGGACCGTGGTCGGCGTGCTGCTCGACGGGGACGAGGTGCTCGAGCTCGACACGAGGGACGCCAGGGCGCTGGCACACGCACTCGCACCGGTCGCGCGTGAGCGCGGCGCACGCCTCTTCGAGGTGCATCCGCTCGACGCTGATCTCGAAGGCGTCTTCCGCTACGTGGTGCAGCGATGAGCGCCGTCGGCGCAGCGCCGGTCACCCGTCCGCGCGCGCTCGACTCGCTCGTCGCGCTCTACGTGCTGGTGCTGCGCACACAGGTCACGCTTGTCCGCCTGCTCTGCATCGGCGCTCTCGGCGCGCTCTCGATCGTGATCGGGGTGTTTGCCAGCCTGGACGACAACCCCACTCAGGCCGCCGCGGACGCCGTCTCCGGGTACGGGCTCGGGATCCTCGTGCCGCTGGCGACGCTCTGGTTCGGCACGTCGGCGATCGGCGACCTCGTCGAGGACAAGCTGCTCGTCTACCTGTGGCTGAAGCCCGTGCCGCGCTGGCAGCTGCCCGGGGCCGCCGTCCTCGCCACGCTCACCATCGTCGTGCCGCTGGCCGTGCTGCCGCTCACCGTGTCCGCCCTTGTCGCAGGCGCCGGCGACGTCGCCTGGGCAACGCTGCTTGCCGCGTCGCTGGCCGCGCTTGCCTACTCCGGGCTGTTCGTCGCGGCGGGCCTCTGGTTTCGGCGCGCGGTCTGGTGGGGACTGGCCTTCGTGCTGATCTGGGAGAACGCCGTTGCCCACACGGCAGAAGGCGCCGGGAAGTTCACCGTGACCGGCTGGGCAACGTCCGTTCTCGGCCTGGCGCCCGCGATCGACCTGCGGCACGAAGCCGGTCTCGCTGCGGTCGGGTTCGTCGTGCTTCCCGCGATTGCGATCGCAGGATGGCTCGCCGGGACCTGGCGCTACCGCCGCGCGGACATCGACTAGAGGCTCGCCAGAGGGCCGCTGACGACGATTTGCGTCGGGGCCGGGCCGTAGCCGAGACGAGCGTTGACGCCTCGCATCCCGGTGTTGGTCTCATCGTTCGTCGTGTAGATCTGCTCGATTCCGGCGGCGCGCGCACGCGCGATCTGCTCTCGCTTGAGCGCGGTCGCAATTCCCCGCCTGCGCCAGGGGCGCCGCACCGCGGTGAGCATGTTCTCGGCGATGGGCGAGGACGCGCCGCGCCGCCGGAGGCCCGTGTAGCCGACGACCTCGTCGCCCGCCAGCGCGGCGATCATCGCGTCGGCCACCGCGCCGGGGCCTTCGAGGTACTGCTCGCGCCAGCGCACGAACGAATGCGCTTCGAAGTCGTCGCCCTCGGGCCTCGGAACGTCCGCGGCCACGTCGCAGTCGACGTCGTGAACGGCGTGCTCGAGGTCGGGCCGCTCGGCCAGGGAGACCAGCTCGATTCCCGGAGGCGAAGCCGCCGAGAGGTCCGCCAGCGCCGTGTCGAGCACGACCTCGTACTCCCGGCCGGCCTCTCGGAAGCCGCGGTTCCGGACGAAGCTCCTCGACTCCTGGTCATCCTCGCGAACGCGGCCCCACATGGATTCGCGGCCGAGCGTCCGCCCGTGATCGGAGACCGCCTCGAGGATCCGGCTGCCGACACCCTGGCGGCGAAACTCGGGCAGTACTCGCACCATCGCGTAGAGGCTGCTCTGGATCGACGACGGTCGCCCGACGCCGCAGCCGAGAGCCTCGTCCCCGCGTGCAGCGAGCAAGAACGCGCTCTCCTGATCCGACTGGACGAAGTGCTCGATCTCGTCGACGCCGAAAACGTCGCCCGAGACCCGCTCCAGGATCTCGGCCCACTGCGCGTAGTGCCGCGGAGTGCCCGGCCTCTCGAAGCTCAGCTCCACGCCTGAACCCTATGCTGGTCGCATGGCCGCGCCTGTCAAAACGGACGACGAGCTCGACCTCAGGATCGAGTCGCTCGCCTACGGCGGCAACGGCGTCGCGCGCCTGAACGGGTTCGTCGTCTTCGTGCGCCGCGGGCTGCCGGGAGACGTGGTTCGCGCGCGCGTCACGAAGGTGAAGCGCAATCACGCAGAGGCGACCGCCATCGAGGTCGTCGAGGCGGGGGCGCCTCGGGTCGACGCGCCCTGCGAGCACTACCCGGCCTGCGGCGGCTGCCGGTTCCAGGATCTCGCCTACGAGGCGCAGCTCGAGGCGAAGGCGGCCCAGGTCGAGGAGGCGCTCCGTCGCATCGGCCGGGTCGACGACCCGCCGCTGGAGCCGATCGTCCCGGCCGAGTCGGTCTTCCACTACCGAAACAAGCTCGAGTACTCGTTCACGTCCACGCCCGAGGGCCCCGCGCTCGGCTTCCATCGCGCCGGCCGCTGGGACGAGGTGCTCGACATCGGCAAGTGCTGGCTGACGACCGATCTCGGCAACGCGATCCGGGCAGCGGTCCGCGACTGGGCGCGCGCCAACGCCCTCCGGGCCTACGACCAGGCCGAGCACACGGGCTTCCTGCGCCACCTCGTCGTCCGCGAGGGCGCGAAACACGGCCCAGGTGCTCGTCCAGCTCGTCACCGCGCCCGGCAGACTCGACGCGGATAGCTTCGTCGCCGCGCTCGAGCGCTTCCCGGAGGTGCGGTCGATCCACTGGTCGGTCAACGACCGCCCCGCCGAGGTGACGAACCTCCCGACGCAGCTCGTGCACGGAGACGACGCGATCGAGGAGGAACTCTGCGGCCTGCGCTTCCGGGTGCGCCCGAACGCCTTCCTGCAGACGAACACGGCCATGGCCGAGAAGCTCTACGAGCTGGCGCGCGAGTTCGCGGGCCTGACGGGCGAGGAGAGCGTCTACGACCTCTACTGCGGGATCGGGACGATCGGGCTCACGCTCGCGCGCGACGCGTTGACGGTCTGGGGCATCGAGGTCTCCGAGGAGTCGGTCGCCTGCGCGCTCGAGAACGCCGAGCTGAACGGGATCGCGAACGCCGCGTTCTACGCCGGCGAAGTGGGGGAGGCGCTGGACGACCTCAGGGAACGCGCCGGCGCGCCGGACGTGGCCGTCGTCGACCCGCCGCGGGCGGGCCTCTCCGGCAAGGCGCTGCGGCGGCTCGCGCGACTGGAGCCGAGACGCATCGTCTACGTCTCCTGCAACCCGACGACGCTGGCCGGGAACGTCAAGGAGCTCGAGGCGGAGTGGGGTTACCGGCTCGTGCGCGCGCGGCCCGTGGACATGTTCCCGCACACGCCGCACATCGAGACCGTCGCCCTGCTCGAGCGCGGCTAGCCGGACTTACTCCGCTCGGAGCGCAGCGGCCCCCAGGCGTCCTCCGAGCGCAGCTTGCGCCAGAGCAGGTCCGCGTTCGGTGCGAGGAAGCCGAGGGCGAGGAGCGGCAGCGCCGGCAGTCCCGCGATGTCGCGATGGATGATGCGTGGAAGCGCGGCGGTGAGGGCAAGCGTCGTTCCGAAGGAGAGGGTCATCGCGGCCCACGTGAGGCGCGTTCGCAGGCCCCAGCGGTCGGCCGCGCCGAGGAAAAGCGCGAAGAACAGGAGGTCGGGGAGGCCGAGCTGCGCCGTGTTCGCCTCACCGGGGACCGGAAATGCGAAGGAGAAGGTCGTGAACAGCTCGCGCTGGTGCGTGACGATGTGCTTCGTCGGCCCGCGCCAGACCGAGACCGCGTCCACCCACGGGATGACGAGCGCGACGATCGTGACCCACGCGGCCGTCTCGAAGAAGCTGAGGAACCACCAGGCGAGCAGCGTGACGGCGCCCAGCTTGGCGAAGTTCGCGAGCACGTCGAGCCCCACGATCTGGAGCACCGCGGCCAACACGGCGACGCCGATCCCGGCCGGGAGCAGCCAAGGCGCAGTTCGCAGCGGCAGCGCGAAGTAGACGAGCGCGAACACCGGCGGGATGACGAGCAGCGAGATGATCGCGATGTCCCACCAGAGGCTGAAGCCCGGCAGCGACTCGGCCGCGGCGTAGTAGACGCCGAGGTAGAGCCCGAGGCCTAGTAAGGCGGTAGTTCGGCCCACCATGGACCCAGGGCCTTGAAGGCGTTCCAGAACTCCGTCTTCGCCGGCTGCTCGTCGAGCGAGGCGTCGATGTCCGGCACGTACAGAGCCTGCACCGTCGGCGTCCAGTCCTGGAGCGAGCCCAGCCCGGGCTCGAGCTCGGCCGCGAGCGGGAACTCGAGCGCGTTCACGAACGCGAGCGCGTCCTCGCCCATGACGACGACGAGCTTCGGCTGGACGATGTGCATCTCCCGCACGAGGAACGGGCGCGCCTCGTCCGCCGGCTCGTCCGCGAACTTCAGGCAATTCGTCCCGTAGACCGAGAGCGGGTCGACGTTCAGCCGCTGCAGCGACTTGAGGATCGCCTGGCCCGTGCGCCCGAAGAACGCGACGCCCTCCTGGACCTCAGCCGCCTGCGGGCGATGCTTGAGGAGCATCACGTCCGCACGCGGGTGGCCGGATCCGAGCACGGGCACACGCTCGCCGTTTCCGGCGGCGGCGATCTCGTGCCCGAGGTCGTTGATCTCGGCGATCGCCTTCTTGAGGTACTTCTCGTAGATCTCGTCGGTCGACACAGAGGTCACAGCGGCCACGTTTCCAGTTCTCGGCTAGCGAACTCTTTCCTTGACCTGGGCCATCCACTTCAACGACTGCAGGTACGCGAGCGACTTCGGGCGGCGCAGGATCTCGGCCGTCCGCACGCTGAGCAGGAACTCGTCCGGGCCGTCGAACGCGCGCATCCGCAGGCCTCCGGTCGCCAGCCCTTGCGGGACGTGCGCGTCGGAGCCCGCGCCCATCAGCAGGTTGTACTTGCGGGCGAACCTGAGCGCCTCGTCGTTGTAGGCCTCGAAGAGCAGGCGTGCGTTGTAGACCTCGAACACGTCGATGTCGCCGAGGTTGCGATGGAGCGTCGCCGGATTCGGGATCGAGTGCATCCGGTCGAACGGGTGCGGGAGGTAGACGAGCCCGCCCTGGGCCTTGATCGCCGCGATCGTGTCCGCGAAGGACATGCCCCGTGGGATCTCCTCGGACAGGAAGAGCCCGATCACCTCGCCCTGGCCGTCGGTCTTGATCTCCTCGCCGGGAATCACGATCAGGTTGCGCTCGCGGGCGAGCTCCACGGCCTCGAGCGCGCCGCCGAAGACGTTGTGGTCGGTGACCGCGATCGCGCCGAGGCCTGCGCTCTCCGCGTGGTCGAGGAGGTCTTCGACGTCCACGGAGCAGTCGGCCGACCACGACGTGTGCAGGTGGAGGTCGGCCAGGATCCAGTCGCGGTCGGCGAGGGGCTCCGGCGGCTTCGGAGTGCGTCGCCGCTTGCCGAGGCTCATGTACAGCTCCTCCAACTCGGCGCCGACGTCGTCGAACGTCTTGCCCGCGACGCCGCGCCTAGCTTCCTCGGAGAGCTGCCTGCGGAGCGGCTCGTTTTCGGCGAAGCGAGCCAGCGCCGCCGCGGCGAGCTCGGGCTGCTCTTGCACGCCTGGCGGCGACGCGATCGCCGCTCCGGCCGCGGCCGCCTCGAGCGAGACGCGCGACAGGCCTTCGAGCGCCGGCACGAAGATCGCGGCCTCGGCGAGGATCGGCGCTCTGCTCTTCCCGTCCCGGGCCGTTCGTACGCGTGCCCTGCCACGGAGCTTCGCCGGAACCGCCGGCCGTCCGGCCAGCTTCTTCGTCCGCAGGTAGACGAGCTCCCAGTCCGTCAGCTCGCGGAGGGCGCGCTGGACGGCCCGGGCCAGGGGGCGCTCGATCGGGCGCCACTCGAGCACGACGAGCTGACGCTTCTTCCCGGGCTTGAAGAGCTCGGCGTCCACTCCTTCCGAGATGATCCGGTACTCGCCCGGGAAGCGCTGCGCCGCGGCATGGGCCGCCTCCGGCGACGAGGCGACGAGGGCGTCGATCCGTCCGAGCAGCTTCTCTCGCTGCGCCTTCGCGGGCGGGTACCCGAGCCGTTCCGGCGAGAAGAAGCTCGCAACGCTCAGTGCGCGGGCATCCCGGAGGGCGAGGTACGAGAGGCTCGGCAGGCCGGGCTCGAAGCCGTGGACGACGTCGAACTCTCCGCGGGAGAGCGCTGTGGCCAGATTCGCGCGGACTCCGACCGGGAGGCCGATTCTGCTTCGCCGCGAGATCGGCACGGCCGGGCCCAGTGCGATCAGCGGCGCCTCGAGGCCGTCATGCAGCGCGCGCCGGCCCGCGGCGAGGTCGGCCGCGCGATTCGACGGGGCGAGGACGCTGACCGAGTGGCCGCGCGCCCGGAGTGTGTCTGCGATGCCGGCGACGTGTTCGTTCACGTCGTGCGGCTGCGACCACGAGAAAGGCGTCACCAGGCAGATTCGCAGGGACACGACCTCCGAGTGTAGTGCGGTCGCGAGGGCCGGCTCGCACCGGCCCCCGCGTACCTCTGGAACTAGTCTCGAGCGGCCGCTTTGGCCTTGGCCGTCTTCTGGCCGTACTTCTTGATGAAGCTCTCCACGGCATCGCGCGCCTGGTCGTCGGGCATCTGCTTGGGCGGCGACTTCATCAGGTAGGCGCTCGGTCCTTCGAGCGCCCCGCCGACGCCGTTGTCGAGCCCGAGCTTCGCCAGGCGCACCGCGTCGATCACGATTCCGGCCGAGTTCGGCGAGTCCCAGACCTCGAGCTTCAGCTCGACGTTGAGCGGCACGTCGCCGAAGGACGTGCCCTCCATGCGGATGTACGCCCACTTGCGGTCGGTCAGCCACGGCACGTAGTCGGACGGGCCGACGTGGACGTTCTCCGCACCGAGGTCGTAGTCGAGCATCGACGTGACCGCGTTCGTCTTCGAGATCTTCTTCGACTCGAGGCGCTCACGCTCGAGCATGTTCAGGAAGTCCGAGTTGCCGCCGACGTTGAGCTGCATCGTCTTGTCGAGCTTGACGCCGCGCTCGCGGAAGAGCGTGGTCAGGACGCGGTGCGTGATCGTCGCGCCGACCTGCGACTTGATGTCGTCGCCGACGATCGGAAGCCCGCGCTCCTCGAACTGGCGCCCGAAGTAGCCGCCCTTGGCGATGAAGACGGGCATGCAGTTCACCATCGCGCAGCCCGCGTTCAGGATCTGCTCCGTGTACCACTTGGTCGCCTCTTCGGAGCCGACCGGGAGGTAATTGACGACGACATCCGTGCCGGTCTCCTGAAGGATGTTCACGACGTCGTCGGTGTCGCCGGGCGCCTTGTCGACGATCTCGGACAGGTACTTGCCGAGCCCGTCGTGAGTCATCCCGCGCGAGACGGTGATACCGGTCTTCGGGACGTCGGCGAACTTGATCGTGTTGTTCGGCTTGGCCCACATCGCGTCGGCGAGGTCTTTCCCGACCTTCGCGGTCGTGACGTCGAACGCGGCCGTGAACTCCACGTCGCGGACGTGGTAGCCGCCCAGGTCGACGTGCATGAGCCCGGGGACGAACTCGTCCGGCGAGGCGTCCTTGTAGTACTCGACTCCCTGCAGGAGCGAGTTGGCGCAGTTGCCGACGCCGATGATCGCGACGCGGACCTTGCCGTTCCCGCGCGCCTTGCCGTTCTGGCTTCCGTTCTTTCGGGGCATTGCGTCCTTTCCAGGAGTAGGTGCGCCGAGCCGCTCCGTGAGCGACTCGACCACGAGGGTGTTCGTGCTGCTTCGGCGCTCGCGCGCGGCTGCATCGAGCTTGCGCTTGAGATCGGGCGGGACGCGCAGGAGCACGTCCCCGCTTTCCCCCGGCGCCGGTGCGCGCCGGCCGCTCGGCGTGAAGTCGACGTCGAACTCGTCGGCGAGGATCGCGACGGCGACGTCGTTGAGAGTGCTGTCCCGGCGCGAGACCTCGCGGCCCAGCCGGCGCTTCAGGGACTTGGGCATCCGGACGAGGATGCTGGTCTGCTCTCTCTTCGCCATTCTGCTAGCAGCGAGCTGCTGCTAGCAGAATATCACCCTTGGCGGAGCTGTGACCGAACTGCTAGCACGCGCTGGACGACCGTGATCCACGCTGTGGCGGTCAGCAGGTAGATCGCCCAGGGCAGGACGCCCCACGGGGCGAGCACGAGGCCGGTGACGATCACGACCACCCGCTCGGCGCGGCTTCCGATCCCGACGTCGCCCTTCAGCCCGAGCGCCTCCGCGCGCGCCCGCGTGTAGCTGACCAGGAACGAGCCGGCGACCGCGGCGAACGCGAATGCGAGCGCAACGTCGTTTCCGTCGCGCGAGAAGACGAGCGCGATCGCCCCGAGCATGAACGCCTCACCAATGCGGTCGGTCGTCGAGTCGAGGAACGCACCGAAAGTCGTCCCCTTGCCGCTCGAGCGAGCGAGCGCCCCGTCGAGGATGTCGAGCACCGAGCCGACGACGAAGAGCGCGGCCCCGAGCCAGAAGCAGAGGATCTCGTTGCGGTACTCGAAGTAGACGACGACGCTGGCGAGCGCGCAGATGGTGACGCCGGCGAACGTCAGCGCATCGGGCGAGATCGGCGTGCGCGCCAGGTGCGCCATCGACCGCGCGGCAGCACGGCGCACACCCGCGGTGTACGCCTCCTTCAGGCCTCCGGCGGTCAGGCCGGGGCCGGCCGCGCCCGGGCGACGATTCGCCGCAGGTGCTTGTGGTTGACGACCGCGCCCGCGACGATCGCGACGAGGATCCCGGCCACGATGTCGAGCCAGAAGTGGTTGCCCGTCGCCATCACGCAGAACCAGACCCACACCGGCCAGAGCAGCCACAGCGCCTTCGCCCACTTCGAGCGGACGATGAAGAAGAGCCCGACGCCGATGATCAGCGAGTCCGCCGCGTGGAGGCTGGGCATCGCCGCGTACGGGTTCGCGTCGGCGCGGATGATCGCGCTGTTGTGGTTGATGCCGAAGTTGGTGAGCGTGTCGACGAAGCCGAGCTCCGGGAACATGCGGGGCGGCGCGGTCGGCATCAGCACGAAGCCGACCAGCCCGATCACGTTCGCGAGCAGGATCGTGTTGCGAAGCGGGACGAAGTGATCGTTGCGCTGCAGGTAGACCCAGAGCAGGACGAGCCCGAGCACGGTGAACTGCGAGTGCCAGTACGTGAGCGACGTTGCCTCGCGCAGCACGTTCGACGACGCGACGAAGCTCTGGAGCGAGAGCTCCCACAGACCGGTTATGCGGTGCTCGAAGTCGGCCACACGCAACCCGTTCTGGAATGCCTGGAACGCGTCGCGATCCGCGACTCCGCGCGTATATCGATACGCGAACAGGAAGCCGAACCAGATCGCCAGCTGGCGAACCAGGTCGAGCGGCCCGTGCGGAAGGATGCGCGCTCTAGCAGCGGTGGCGGCACCGGACACGACGTTCCATTTTAGACTCCGACGCGGTTGTGACGGAGTTTTCGCGGGAACTGATCGACCACTGGAGCGACAGGCTCCTGCGCTCGTCCGGCTATGAACAGCGCGGTTTTGCGGCGGGTTTCGACGCCAACCGGCCCGCGCCGCCGGAGGTTCTCGCCGACATCTTGTGCCTGGAAGCACGAGTTGACAGACCGCGGCTCGTCGTCGATCTCGGCAGCGGAACCGGCCTCTCGACCAGAGTCTGGGCCGATCGCGCGGACGAGGTCGTCGGGGTCGAGGCGAGCCCCGAGATGTGTGAGCAGGCGGAGGGCGCGACCCCGGCGGACAACGTGCGCTTCGTCCAGGCCTACGCCCAGGCGACGGGCCTGCCGGAGGCCGGGGCGGACATCGTCACCTGCTCGCAGGCGCTCCACTGGATGGAGCCAGAGCCGACCCTGGCAGAGGCGGCGCGGATTCTCCGGCCAGGCGGTGTCTTCGCCGCGTACGACTACGACTGGCCGCCGATCGTCAGCTGGGAGGTGGAGGCCGCGTTCGAGGAGCTGCTGCGGCGCGTCCGTGCCGGCCGGGCCCCGGACGGCCGGGGGATGCGCTACTCGAAGGAGGGCCACCTGGATCGGATCAAGGCCAGCGGCCACTTCCGGTACGCGCGCGAGATCGTCTTCCACTCCCGCGACCGGGCGGACGCCGCCCGGATCGTCGGCATGGCGCTCAGCCTCGGCCCGCTGACCGTGCTCCTGAAGGACGGCAAGAGCGAGGACGAGCTCGGGCTGAAGGCGCTACGGGAGACCGCGCATCGTGTGCTCGGCGACGGCGAAGTGGACATCTATCTCGGCTATCGCGTGCGTCTCGGAGTGCGCTGAAGTCGAGCGCGCTGCCTCTGCTCGAAGCTCATCCTTCAGCCGGAAACGCGGGACATGTCGCACGGTAGTCGCCCAAGTTTCCGAGATAGGTCTCCCACTCGGTGCGGGTCAGGTTGCGGCCCGCGAGCCGGCAGGCGCACGGCTCACAACCGCGACACGCCCCATGACCTCTATGTCATGAGGGCTGATGGGTCGCACATCCGCAGGATCACGAACACACCGACCCGTGCCGAGTCGACCCCGGACTGGGCCTGGCGCGCTGAGCGCGACTGGACCTGCTCTCCCTTTCTCCGCTAGCCGCCGATCTGCGACATCGATCTCGACGCCCGTACGAAGCCGGGCTCGTTGATCTTGTGCTTCAGCTCCTTGTGGCGGACCGCGAAGCGCAGCAGTTCACGCAGCTCGTCGTCGCTCGCGCCGTCGCGGAGCGGCTCCTTGAGGTCCCACTCCCGGCGCGAGAAGAGACACGTGCGGAGCTGGCCGTCCGCGGTCAGGCGGATGCGGTCGCAGCTCGAGCAGAACGGTTCGGAGACCGGGTTCACGAAGCCGATCTCGCCCGCGCCGTCGGCGAAACGGAAGCGGCGGGCCGTCGACGACGCCTTCGCCGGGATCTCGACGAGCGGCCAGTGCTCCTCGATCAGCGCGCGGATCTCGCCGCCGGACAGCACCTCGTCCTCGCGCCACGCCTCGTCCGCGTCGAGCGGCATGAACTCGATGAAGCGGACGACGTACGGCTTGCGCCGGGCGAGCTCGGCCAGCGCGGGCACTTCCTCCTCGGTGAAGCCGCGGATCGCGACGCAGTTGACCTTGATCGGGCGCAGCTCCGGGTAGCGCTCCGCCTCGGCCAGACCGGCGAGCACCTTGTCCAGGGCGTCCCGGCGCGTGATCTCCGCGAAGCGGACGTGCGAGAGCGAGTCGAGGGAGACGTTGAGCCGCGTGAGCCCGGCCTCGACGAGCGGGCCGGCGAGGCGGTCGAGCAGCACGCCGTTCGTCGTCAGCGACAGGTCGCGCACGCCTGCGGTGTTCGCGAGCAGCTCGACGAGAACCGGCAGGTCGCGCCTGACGAGCGGCTCACCACCCGTCAGCCGGATCTCGTCCACGCCCATCGAGGCGAGCACGGCGACCAGCCGCTGGATCTCCTCGAAGCTGAGGATCTCCTCGCGGGGAAGCCACTCGAGCCCCTCGGCGGGCATGCAGTAGCGGCACCGGAAGTTGCACTTGTCCGTGACCGAGACCCGCAGGCTGCGGATCTCCCGTCCCCAGGAGTCGGTGAGAGGCTCCACGCTCCGGAGGTTACCGGGGGACTCGTTAGGCTCGCCCGGTGTCGCTGATCGACGACTGGCTGCCCGAGTTCGAGGTCGGGAAGCGGTACGACGCTGCGGTCGCCGCAGCCCCGGAGCGCGCGCTCGACCTCGTCCTGGCCGCGCCCGTCGCGCCCGACCGGATGGTCGGCGCGCTGCTCGCGCTGCGCGGGATGCCCGCCCGCGGCCGGACGGTCGAGGAGTATCTGCGCGCGCTCGACTTCGAGCACCTCGGGCCGGACCCCGACCGAGTGGGCGGCTGCGCACGACGGCAGGCGGCTGAAGATCGCGATCGCGTTCGAGGCCGAGCCGATCCCGGGCGGCTCGCGGCTCGCAACCGAGACGCGCGTCCAGGCGCTCGACGATCGCGCCCGTCGCCGGTTCGGCATCTACTGGCTCGCGATCGGCCCGTTCTCGGCACTGATCCGCCGCCGTTGGCTCGCGGCCGCGACGGCGTCGGCGAAGCGTTCGGCAGCGCCGTCCGCATAGCCGAGGTAGAGCGACGGCTCGGTGAGCTCGACCTCGAGTAGCAGGGGGCCCGGGAGCAGGTCGACTCGTGCATACAAGAGCTGGCCGCGCTCGAAAGGGACGGTGTTCAGCGCCCGCTCGGCGAGCGCGAGCTCATCAGCGGAAGGCTCGGTCGCGCTGATCCGCTCTGCGACATACAGCCCTTCGCCCGGATCGCCCTCGCGGGGCAGTAACGCAGCCTTCCGGACGGCGTGCGAGAACTCCCCGCCCAGAAACATGAGCGCGATCTCGCCTCTGTGGTCGACCGCCTCCAGGTACGGCTGCACCATGACCGTCTTTCCGGCGGCGTGCAACCAATCGACGTGTTCCCGGGCTCGCTCGTCGCCGGCGTCGTAGCGCGCGGCTCCGATCGAGCCTGCGCCGACGGATGGCTTGACGACGAACGCAGCATTGCGTGGCGCGAACGGCTCACCCGGCGCCACGAACGACGTCGGAACGGCGTCCCGCCCGAGCGTGGCGAGATACCGCTTGTCCGTGTTCCAGCGCAGCACTTCCGGCGCGTTCAGTACCCGCGGGACCGATCCCGCCCACGTGAGGAACGCGTTTCGCCGATCCGGGTAGTCCCAGGTCGACCGGACGACCACGAGGTCGAAGTCGGCCCAGCGGACGCGTTCGTCGTCCCACACGGTGGGGGTAGCCTCCACGCCGCGCGAGGCGAGCGCCTCGATCAGCGGCAGGGCATCCTCGTCGCCGCGCGGGACCTCTGCGCATGTCGCGAGAGCTACCCGCAGGGCGCTAGAACTTCCATTCGCCGTTCTCCTGGACGACCTCGCCGTCGAGCTCGATCCGGCCTCCCTGACGCAGGTCCTTGACCATGTCCCAGTGCGTCGCCGACTGGTTCGTCCCGCCCGCGATCGGGATGCCCGCACCGATCGCAAGATGGATCGTCCCGTAGATCTTCTCGTCGAAGAGCGTGTTCCGCATGTGCTGCTGGATACCGGGGTTGCAGCCGATCCCGAACTCGCCGAGCACTCGGGCGCCCTCGTCCATGTCGAGCGCGCGCATCAACACGTCCTCGTTGGACGTGGACGACGCCTCGACGACGCGGCCGCCCTCGTAGCGCATGCGGACGCCGTCGACGAGGTCGGGCTCCTTGACGGCCGGGAACTCGGAGAAGCTGACGACACCTTCCGTCGAGTCCTCGACCGGGCAGTAGAAGACCTCGCCGCCGGGCATGTTCAGGTGCCCGTCGTCGACCTCGCCCTCACGGCCGGCGATGCTGAAGCGCAGGTCGGTCTCGTCGCCGACGATCCGCACCTCCTCGGCGGGATCGAAGCGCTCCTTGATCCGCTTCATCTTCTCGCCCTCGGCATCCCAGTCGAGGAGCACCGCGCCGAAGAGGAAGTCCTCGAAGTCGCGGAGGCCCATCCCGGCCTCCTGAGCGAGCGCGGCAGTAGGGTAGCGGCACGTGACCCAGGGGATCTCGAGCGCGAGCCGGCGGGAGATGAGCGCGTGCGCGCCGGTCGCGATCGCCGCGTGCTGCTCCTGCGGCAGGCCGATGCCGTCGCGTGTGTTCTCGGGCGCGCCCACGCGGATCCAGGCGTCGCACTCGTCCTCGATCTTGACGCGGAGCGGCGAACGCTCCGCGACGAGCTCCGGCGGCGCGGTCTCGGCCCAGACCGACTCGAACGGCCAGAAGTCCATGCCCGAGAAGGTGAGCTGGACGACCGGGATCGCCTTGCGCCGGCCGATCGCCCGGATGATCTCCTCGACCAGCGGCCGTGCCTGCGTGCTCCCGACGACGACGACCTCCCAGCCCGGCTGGACGTCGACACAGCGCTCCACGAGAAGGCGCGCGTACTGCTCGATGCGTGGATCAGCCACGATTCTCCCTTGCTATACTCGGACTTAGATTTTTTCCAAACCAGGGACTAAAGGAGTAGACACAGATGGCGAAGACCATTGGTATCGACCTCGGCACGACCAACAGCTGCATGGCCGTGCTCGAGGGCGGTGAGCCTACCGTCATTCCGAACGCCGAGGGCGGCCGCACGACGCCGTCCGTCGTCGCGTTCACGAAGGACGGGCAGCGACTCGTCGGCCCGCCGGCCAAGCGCCAGCAGGTGACGAACCCGCAGAACACGATCTTTTCGATCAAGCGCTTCATGGGCCGCAAGTACGGCGAGGTCTCCGAGGAGATGAAGATCGTCCCGTACGAGGTCATTCAAGGCGAGAACGGCGACGTGCGCGTCAAGGCCGAGGACAAGGAGTACGCGCCGCCGGAGATCTCGGCGATGATCCTCCAGAAGCTGAAGACGGACGCCGAGGCGTATCTCGGCGAGACGGTCACCGACGCGGTGGTCACCGTCCCGGCCTACTTCAACAACGCACAGCGCGAGGCGACGAAGGACGCCGGCAAGATCGCGGGCCTCAACGTCGTCCGCATCATCAACGAGCCGACCGCAGCCGCGCTGGCGTACGGCCTCGACAAGGAGACCGCCGACCACACGATCCTCGTCTTCGACCTCGGCGGCGGCACCTTCGACGTCTCGATCCTCGAGCTTGGCGACGGCGTCTTCGAGGTGAAGGCCACGAATGGCGACAACCATCTCGGCGGCGACAACTTCGACAAGGCGATCGTCGACTGGATGGTCGCCGAGTTCAAGAAGGACCAGGGCATCGACCTGGCCGCGGACAAGATGGCGCTCCAGCGGCTGTACGAGGCCGCGGAGAAGGCGAAGATCGAGCTGTCGTCGACGATGACGACGCAGATCAACCTGCCGTTCATCACCGCGACGCAGGAGGGCCCGAAGCACCTCGACCTCCAGCTCACGCGCGCGAAGCTGAACGAGCTGACGGCCGACCTCCTGAAGCGGACGGTCGAGCCCACGAAGCAGGCGCTCGCCGACGCGGGGCTCGAGCCGAGCGCGATCGACCACGTCGTCCTCGTCGGCGGCATGACCCGCATGCCGGCCGTCGTCGACGAGGTCAAGGAGCTGATCGGGAAGGAGCCGCACAAGGGCGTCAACCCGGACGAGGTCGTCGCCGTCGGCGCGGCCATCCAGGGCGGCGTCCTCAGGGGCGAGGTCAAGGACGTGCTCCTGCTCGACGTGACCCCGCTCTCGCTCGGGATCGAGACGAAGGGCGGCGTGTTCACGAAGCTGATCGACCGCAACACGACGATCCCGACCAAGAAGTCCGAGGTCTTCTCGACGGCCGAGGACAACCAGCCGTCGGTGGAGATCCACGTCGCTCAGGGCGAGTCGGAGATGGTTGCCTTCAACAAGACGCTCGGCAAGTTCCAGCTCGTCGGCATTCCGCCCGCGCCGCGGGGCATGCCGCAGGTCGAGGTCACGTTCGACATCGACGCGAACGGGATCATCGACGTCTCTGCCAAGGATCTCGGCACCGGCAACGAGCAGCAGATCAAGATCGAGGGCGGCTCGGGCCTGAACGAGGACGAGGTGCAGCGGATGATGCAGGACGCCGAATCGCACCGCGACGAGGCGCACAAGCTGCGCGAGCTCGCCGACGCACGGAACATGGCCGAGCAGCTCGCCTACCAGACCGAGCGCACGCTCTCCGAGCACCGCGACAAGCTCGACGAGACCGACGCCTCGACGATCGAGGGTCGGATCATGGAGCTGAAGGGCGTGCTCGAGAGCTCGGACCTGAACGAGATCCGCGAGAAGACGCAGGCGCTCCAGGAGGCCTCGCAGAAGCTCGCCGAGGCCGTCTACGCCCAGGCGACCGCGCAGCAGGCGCAGCCCGCCACGGGTGACAACGGCTCGAACGGTTCGGACGACGAGGTCGTCGAAGAGGGCGACTACGAGGTGATCGACGAAGAGGAGGAGGCCAAGAAGGCCTAGTCCCAGGACCTGGTCCCGGGACACGGCCCCCGCAGCCACGTCCCGGGACCTGGTCCCGGGGCATGTGCTGAGTAGCCATGGCTGAGAACGTCGAGAACAACGAGCAGGTCGTGTCGGCCGAGGAGGCGGAACTCGAGGCGCTCCGGAACGAGAACGAGGAGCTGATCGACACGCTCCAGCGCCTCCAGGCCGACTTCGACAACTACCGCAAGCGGGCCGCGCGCGATCAGGAGAGCCTGGTCGCGCGGGCCGGCGAGCGGGTCGTGAAAGAGCTGCTGCCGATCCTCGACGACCTGGAGCGCGCGCTCGAGGCCGCCGACCAGCACGAAGAGGCGAAGCTCGAGGACGGAGTCAAGCTCGTCCATCGCCAGCTCGAGCAGCTGCTCGAGAAGGAGGGCCTCGCACCCGTCGAGACCGACGGCCCGTTCGATCCGAACGTCCACGAGGCGCTCCTGACGCAGCCCTCGGACGCAGACGAGGGGTCCGTGATCGAGGTGCTCCAGAAAGGCTACCGCCTCGGCGACCGCGTGCTGCGCCCGGCGAGGGTGGTGGTCGCGGGGCCGCAAGAGGAGGGCCCTGGTGGCGACGCGGCCTAAGGATCTTTACGACGCGCTTGGCGTGTCGCGGGGCGCGTCGCCGGACGAGCTCAAGAAGGCTTACCGAAAGCTCGTCCGCGAGTACCACCCGGACCGGAACCCGGGCGACAAGCAGGCGGAGGAGCGTTTCAAGGAGGTCCAGGGCGCGTACGACATCCTCTCCGACCCCGAGAAGCGCAAGCAGTACGACGCGTTCGGGGCGGCCGACGGACGTCCGGGCGGATTCCCCGGTGGGGGCGGCGGCGGCCCAGGCGGGTTCAACTTCGACTTCGGCGACATCTCCGATCTGTTCGGAGGCTTCGGTGACGTGTTCGGCGGCGGGCGCACGCGTCAGCCGTCCGGCCGCGGCGCCGACGTCCAGGCGCGCATCACCCTCTCGTTCGAGGACTCGCTCCAGGGCGTCGAGACGCAGATCCCGGTCGAGCTCGACACGACGTGCCGCGAGTGCGGCGGCTCCGGCGCGCAGCCGGGCACCGCGCCGATCGTCTGCCCGGAGTGTCGCGGCCGCGGCGTGATCACCGAGAGCCAGGGGCTCTTCGGCCTCTCGCACACGTGCCCGCGCTGCCACGGCAGCGGCACCGTGATCGAGAAGCCGTGCCCGCGCTGCCACGGGACCGGACGCGAGCGGCGCACGAAGCGCTACAAGGTGAAGATCCCGGCCGGGGTCAAGAACGGGACGCAGATCCGGCTCAAGGGCAAGGGCGAGCCCGGCTACGGCGGCGGACCAGCGGGCGATTTGATCGTCGTAACTCGTGTGGCGGATTCGCCGCTCTACAAGCGGCGCGGCTCGGACCTCGAGGTCGAGGTCCCGGTGACGTTCGCCGACGCTGCGCTCGGGGCGAAGGTGGAGGTGCCGACGCCCGACGGCCTGGTGTCGCTGAAAGTCCCGGCCGGCTCGGAGAGCGGGAAGCTGCTCCGAATCAAGGGCCGCGGCGCGCCGAAGCTCAAGGGCGGCGGCAAGGGCGACGTCCTCGCGCGCCTGAAGATCGCGGTTCCGAAGAAGCCGACGAAGAAGGAACGGGAGCTCCTCGAACAGCTCCGGAAGGTGCAGAAGGTGCCATGAGCGACAAAGGAGGTCGTGATGAATAGGGGGTTGATCCTCGGCGGAAGCCTCGTCTGGGTGGCCGCGACGGCGTACCTGATCTGGTTCCTGCTGACGGTCTCCGGCGGCTCGCCGGCCTGGAAGTGGACCCTCGGCTCGATCTCCGGGCTGATCTTCGTGATCGGCCTGGTCCTGCTCGTGATCGGCGGGATCGCCGCGTTCGTCGCCAATCGTCGCGAGAGCAGGATTTGGGAGGAGTGATGGACGACCGGCCGCGCTACATGATCTCTGTCGCGGCCGAGCTCGTCGGCATGCACCCGCAGACGCTGCGCATCTACGAGACCAAGGGTCTAGTCACTCCACAGCGCACAGCAGGCAACACGCGCCTCTTCTCCGACGCCGACCTCGAGCGGCTGCGCCTCATCCAGCAGCTGACGACGGAGCTCGGGCTCAACCTCGCCGGCGTCGAGCACGTGATCCGGCTCGAAGAGCAGATCCGCCGCATGCAGCGGACGATGGAGCGCCTCGAACGCGAGATGCGCGAGACGATCGCGCAGGTGCACAAGCAGTACCGGCGCGACCTCGTTCCCTACGACCCCACGGGCTCCGAGCTCGTGCCGAGGACATGGACTTCCAGAGGCTGACGGTCAAATCGCAGGAGGCGATCGCCGCCGCGCACGAGCTCGCGCGCCGCCGCGGCAACCCGGAGATCGTCCCCCAGCACTTGTTGCTCGCGCTCCTCGACCAGGAGCTGCCGCAGTCACTGCTCGGCGAGCAGGCGGCCGAGGTGCGGGCCAGGGCGGAGGCCGAACTCGCACGGCTGCCCTCGCTCCAGGGCGCGGCGCAGCAGCCGAGCGCCTCGACGGCGTTCTCCCGCGTGCTCGACCGCGCCGAGGAGGAGATGCGCAAGCTCGAGGACGAGTTCGTCTCGACCGAGCACCTGCTGCTCGCGCTCGACGTCGTGCCGCGCGACGAGCTGCTCGCAAAGCTGAAGGAGGTGCGCGGCGGCCAGCGCGTCACGTCCCAGGATCCCGAGGGCACGTACCAGGCGCTGGAGAAGTTCGGCCGCGACCTGACGGAGCTCGCCGAGCAGGGCAAGCTCGACCCGGTCATCGGCCGCGACGAGGAGATCCGGCGCGTGATCCAGGTGCTCTCGCGGCGCACGAAGAACAACCCGGTGCTGATCGGCGACCCTGGCGTGGGGAAGACCGCGATCGTGGAAGGGCTCGCGCAGCGGATCGTCGCCGGCGACGTGCCGGAGGGGCTCAAGGGCAAGCGCGTCTGGGCGCTCGACATCGGCGCGCTCCTCGCCGGCTCGAAGTACCGCGGGGAGTTCGAGGAGCGGATCAAGGCCGTCCTCCAGGAGATCAAGAACGCCGAGGGCGAGATCGTGCTCTTCATCGACGAGCTGCACACGATCGTCGGCGCAGGCGCGGCCGAGGGCGCCGTCGACGCGGCGAACCTGCTCAAGCCGATGCTCGCCCGCGGCGAGCTGCGCGCGATCGGCGCGACGACGCTCGACGAGTACCGCAAGCACATCGAGAAGGACGCAGCGCTCGAGCGCCGCTTCCAGCCGGTGTTCGTCGGGGAGCCGTCCGTCTCGGACACGATCGCGATCCTGCGCGGGCTCAAGGAGCGCTACGAGGCGCACCACGGCGTGCGCATCCGCGACGCTGCCCTGGTCGCGGCCGCGGTGCTCTCCGACCGGTACATCTCGGATCGCCAGCTGCCGGACAAGGCGATCGACCTCGTCGACGAGGCGGCGTCGCGCCTGCGGATGGAGATCGATTCGTCTCCGATCGAGCTCGACGAGGCCGAGCGCCGCGTGCGCCAGCTCGAGATCGAGCTCGCCGCGATGGGCAAGGAGTCGAAGGAGCGCCGCGAGCCGCTCGAGCGGGAGCTGTCCGAGGCCAAGAGCCTGCGCGACGAGCTCGCCGCGCGCTGGTCACGAGAGAAGGAGACGCTCGACCGGGTCAGCGAGATCAAGCGCAGCATCGACGAGCTGCGCATGGAGGCCGAGCGTGCAGAACGGCACGGCGAGCTCCAGCGCGTGGCCGAGATCCGCTACGGCGAGCTGCCGGAGCTCGAGCGCGAGCTCGAGGAGCGCGCAGAGACCGAGGGCGAGCCGATGGTCAAGGAGGAAGTCGACGAGGACGACGTCGCCGAGGTCGTGGCGCGCTGGACCGGGATTCCGGTGGCACGGCTGCTCGAGGGCGAGACCGAGAAGCTGATCCACATGGAGGAGCGGCTGCACCAGCGGGTAATCGGCCAGGACCGGGCGGTCGAGGCCGTGGCGAATGCGTTGCGCCGCGCACGATCGGGCCTCCAGGACCCGAACCGTCCGATCGGCTCGTTCGTGTTCCTCGGCCCCACGGGAGTGGGGAAGACCGAGCTGGCGCGGGCCCTCGCCGAGTTCATGTTCGACGACGAGCGCGCCATGGTCCGGCTGGACATGTCCGAGTACCAGGAGAAGCACACGGTCTCGCGGCTCGTCGGAGCGCCCCCGGGCTATATCGGCTTCGAGGAGGGCGGGCAGCTGACCGAGGCCGTACGCCGCCGCCCCTACTCGGTCGTCCTGCTCGACGAGATCGAGAAGGCGCATCCCGAGGTGTTCAACATCCTGCTGCAGGTGCTCGACGACGGGCGCCTGACCGACGGCCAGGGCCGCACGGTCGACTTCCGGAACACGGTGCTGATCATGACCTCGAACGTGCCGAACGAGGCCGCGATGCGCGAGACGTTCCGGCCCGAGTTTCTCAACAGGATCGACGAGATCGTCGAGTTCGAGCCGCTGACCCGCGACCAGATCGGCGAGATCGTCGAGCTCCAGCTCGCGCGGCTGCAGGCGCGCCTCGCCGAGCGGGACCTGTCCCTCGAGCTCACCGACGCCGCGAAAGAGCACCTCGCCGAGGCCGGCTGGGATCCGACGTACGGCGCGCGGCCCCTGAAGCGCGCGATCCAGCGTCTGGTCGAGAACCCGCTCGCGCTCCGGCTCCTCGAAGGCGAGTTCGAGGAGGGCGACACCGTTCGAGTGGACGTCTCTAACGGCCAACTTTCGTTCGAGAAGGCCCCCGCAGTCGAGCCGGCAGCGGCCTAGTCACTCATGCCCGGGAAGATGAATCCTGACGACCGGCGGCGCTACGAGGCTCAAAAGGCCGAGTGGGCACGGACGAGGCGCGATTTCGAGGCGAACTACGAGCGGCTGAAGCGCGCTGGCGCGATGAAGACGAACGTCGAGAGCGTCGTCGGCGCCGTATCCGCCGGCTCCTTCCCTTTCGCAGAGTCGCGTAGCCCGCGCCCTCGCCCATCCGGTCGAGGTTCCGCAACAATCGAAGAGTGAGCACGATTGTCGCCCCGGCCGAGGTCGAGGTTCAGCAGCCCGTCGCGGGGGAGGACGTCGAGTACGACCGCCCGTGGGTCGTGATCGTCTGGAACGACCCGATCAACCTCATGTCCTACGTCACGCTCGTCTTCCAGAAGCTGTTCGGCTTCAGCCTCCAGAAGGCGACGCAGCTCATGCTCCAGGTGCACAACGAGGGCAAGGCGGTCGTCTCCAGCGGGAACCGCGAGAAGTCCGAGCTCGACGTCGCGCGGCTGCACGCGCACGGGCTCTGGGCGACGATGCAGCAGGACTGAGTGCTCCCGCGACGACAGTTCCAGCGCAGGGGAGACCGGGTGCAGCTGCGGCTCGACGTGCACGAGCGGCTCCTCCTGAGCGACCTCCTCGACGAGCTCGAAGGCCTGCTCGACGACCCTGACGACCCCGAGCTGCGCAGGTTGTTCCCGCCCGCCTACTCGGATCGGACCGAGGACGAGCAGTACCGTTCGCTCGTCCGCGACCAGCTCGTCTCCGGCCGTTCGAAGGCTCACGCGACCGTCCGCCGGACCCTCGCTGCAGAGACGCTCGAAGTCGACCAGGCTGAGCAGTGGCTGCGCGCGCTGAACGACATGCGCCTCGTGCTCGGGACGCGCTGGGACGTGACCGAGCAGCTGGACTACGCGAAGCTCGACCTGGACGATCCGCGCGGCCGGGAGCTGGCGGTCTACGGCTATCTCTCCTGGCTTCAGGAACAGCTGGTCGAGGCGCTCCAGCCGTCGTAGATACGGTCCGCGCGTGTCCCAGCCAGCAAACGAGGTCGCCCCGGCCGAGCGGACCGTCGGCCAGCTAATCGCCGACGCGATCAGGGTCTACGGGGACCGCTTCTGGCGGTCGCTCGTGCTCGGGATCGGGCCCGCGATCCTGACAACCGCTGCGGGCGGACTCGCCTACGGCACCTGGGTCGTGCTGATGACGACCGTGGGCTCGGCTCTCCTGAGCGCGTCGTACGTCGGGGCGGTCGCGGTGGCATACGAGCTGAAGCTCGACCGTAGGGCTGTCGGCGCCTTCGCGGCCGGGATGGTCGCGTTCCTGCCAGTCCCGATCCTCATCTTCGCGGCTGTTCTCCCTGCTCTCGTGTGGCTTTCGCTCGTCGGGCTCGTCGTCCCGGTCGCGATGCTCGAACAGACGGGGCTCGTGCACGGCTTTCGCCGTGCCTTCCGGCTCGCGCTCGCCGACTATGTCCACGCGCTGGGAACACTCTGCGGGCTGGTGATCGTCGTCGTCGCCAGCATCGGAGTCCTCGTCTTTCTCCTGTTGGGAGCAGGGAGGGAGACGGCCGCCGTGGCCTTCTTCCTCGCGAACCTGATCCTCTCGCCGCTTCTCTTTCTCGGCTCGGCACTTCTCTATCGCGACCAGGTCGCGCGGTTAGAGTCGGGCTCACCACGACGAAGGAGGCGCGATGCCCGTCTACATCATGCTGTCGAGCCTGACCGCGCAGGGCGTGCAGACGCTGAAGTCGAACCCGGCCCGGCTGCGCGAGGTGAACCGTGACGTCGAGGAGCTCGGCGCCAAGGTGCTGCACCAGTGGGCGACGCTCGGCCCGTTCGACTTCGTGAACGTCGTCGAGGCGCCGGACGCCGCGACGATCGCCCGCGTGTCGATGGCGCTCGGCGCGCGCGGGAGCGCCAAGCTCCAGACGCTGACGGCGCTCGACATCGAGGAGTTCCTGGGCGCAGTCGGCTAGCCAGAGAGCTCCGTTCGCAGCACGTCGAGGAACCGCTCCGCCGCGGGGCCAAGCGGGATATCGCGCGTGTAAACGGCCGAGATCATCCTCCGCACCCGCCAGCGTGGGAGATCGAGGAGGACGAGGGTGCCCGCGTCGAGCTCGAGGTCGAGGGCGAAGCGGCTGATGGCCGCGATCCCCGCTCCGCGAGCGACTGCCAGCTTGACGGCCTCCCAGGCGGGGAGCTGAAGCATGCGGCTCACGTGGAGGCCCGCCTCCCATCTCGCGGCCTCGACGGCCGCCCGCGTGGCCGACCCCTCCTCGCGATAGATCCAGGTCAGCTTGGCCAGCTCACGCGGCTTGAGCCGTCTCCCGCCCAGGGCCGGCGGCCCGACCAGTACGACCTCGTCCTCGACGAGCGGCTCGTCCGCGAGCTCCGGCGGCACGACGAGTCCGCCGATCACGCCGAGCTCGGCTTTGTGCGCGCGCACGAGCTCGAGCGCACCCCCGGACGTCGAGAGCTGGAAGTCGATCGCGACTGCGGCGTGGTCCTCGTGGAATCGCGCCAGAAGTGGGGGCAGCAGGTACGTACCGGGAATTCCCGACGCCGTGAGGCTGAGTGTCCCGAGATGCCCGTCGCGACTTGCTTCCACGGCACGCCGTCCGTTTGCGAGCAGGGACTCGGCGCGAAGCACGTGGTCTGCCAGGAGCTCGCCGGCCGGGGTCAGCCTCGCGCCGCGTCGGTGGCGCTCGACCAGCTGCGTGCCGAGCTCGGATTCGAGCGAGGCGACGTGCTTGGAAACTGCGGGTTGGCTGATGAAGAGCTCTTCGGCCGCTCGGGAGAACGAGCCACGGCGGGCAACTGCTGCGAAGGCACGCAGCCGAGCTTCCAGCATGACCTCAGATTATGCACAGGACAACAAATATGTATTTGAGTTCTACCTCCTTCGGACGTACCGTCGGCTCCGGGTCATCGACGAGGAGGAAAGCCATGAATCGCCCACTCGTGCTTCTCGCGGCAATCACCGTCGCTTTCGCAACCGCGGCCCTGGCCGGCGTGGCGGGCGCCGACCAGAGCGGAGCATCGCACCACGCCAGGGGAAACGTCTGGGTCGTCAACCGCGACGCAGGTGAGGTGACGATCTTCGACGCTGCCTCCGGCGACGTGGAGGCGACCGTCCCGACCGGGCCCGGCGCGCACGAGGTTGCGATCTCGCGCCGGACCCGCCAGGCCTACGTGACGAACGAGTTCGAGAACACGATCTCGGTTTTGTCCACGCGGACGCTCGCGAGCCGGAAGATCCCGCTCGGGCCGCAGCCTCACCACGCAGAGCCGAGCCGCGGCGGGCGCTACGTCGCCGTCGGGCTCGTGGGCACGAACAAGGTCGGGCTCATCGACACCGCCACCGACGCGACCCGGGAGTTCGTATCCAGTGCGAACGGCGCCGCGCGAGCGCACTCGGGATATCTGTCGCGAGGGACGATCTTCGTCCCACACGAGACCGGCAACGAGGTCACGGCGATCGACGTCGAGACGGGGGCGATCGACTGGAGCGTCGGCAACATCGTGCAGTCGAGTGAAGTGCTCCCGGACCGCAAGCAGGACGTGCTCTACGTGACGGCCCGAGGCGAGGGGAAGGTGAAGGTGATCGACCTTGCTACGCATGCGATTGTCGGCGAGGTCCCGGTCGGGACCCAGCCTGAGGGCATGCTGCTCACCCGTGACCGCGGAACGCTCATCGTCACCCTGCGAGGCTCGCCGGCCAAACTCGCCTTCGTCGACACAGCGAGCCTGATGTTGACCGACACCGTCGCACTCGCTGGGTCAGGCACCTTCGGCGATCTGGCCGCGATGTCCAAGGACGGACGCTTCGTCTACGCCACGTTCGACCGGACCGCGTCGGGAACGGGCGGCGTTGCCGTGGTCGACGTCGAAGGTCGATCTCTCGTCGATACCTGGGCGTACCCCGGTGTCGGGCGGCCACACGGGATCGCTTGGACGTCCACGAAGTTGCGGTAGGAGCTCTTCGGGAGGGCGGAGTCATCCGCCCTCCCGAGCGGCTACGACTCGCCGACTCGGTACGCGACCGCGACCTCGGCTGCGAGCCGGGCGTTCGCGATCACGAGCTCGCGGTTGACGCGGAGCGTTCGGCCGCTGCTTCGCTCGTGCAGGCGTCCGAGCACGAACGGCGTCACCGCCGGCCCGATGACTCCCTGCTCGTCGGCCGCTGCCAACGCTTCCTCGATCAGCGGCTCCACGTCGTCGATGCTCTCGGGAGGCGGCTGGACGAGCACGAGCGCCGAATGGCGCTTGAGGCGCCAGTGCGTACGCGCGAGCTCGGCTGCCTCCGCGGCGCTCTCGACGCGCGCCGGGAGCGGCGGGCCGCCGTGCGCGGTGTAGAAGAGCGGCAGCTCGTCCGTCCGTAGTCCCACGACCGGGATGCCAAGCGTCTCGAGGAGCTCCATCGTCGCCGGGACGTCGAGCAGCGACTTGATGCCCGACGACACGACGAGCGCCTCCGTGCGCGCGAGCTCGCCGAGGTCGGCGGAGACGTCCATGCGGTCACCGCGGTGCACGCCGCCGATTCCGCCGGTGCCGAGGAAGCCGATTCCGGCTGCGCGGCAGGCGGCGAGCGTGCCGCCGACCGTCGTCGCGCCGACGGCACCTTGGACGACCGCGGCCGCGAGGTCTCGAGGGCCGACCTTGCGCGCGGCGGCCGTGAACCGCTCGAGCTCGGAGTCGGAGAGGCCGACTCGAAGCGCGCCGTCGAGGACGCCGACAGTCGCGGGCAGGGCTCCGGCGTCGCGGACGGCCTGCGCGGACTCGAGCCCGACGGCCAAGCCCTCGCCCTCCGGAAACCCGTGCGCGACGAGCGTCGTCTCGAGCGCAACGACAGGCTCGCGCCGACGGAGTGCTTCAGCGACCTCGCGCGAGAGCTCGATCATCTCGCCAATCTTCTCGGAAGAATCCCCTCCGGGCGCCGGTCAACGCCCGGAGGGTGCGTCTCGCGTTATTGCGGAAGGCTCAACGCCCGGATCCGTCCGTTCGCGGCCCAGGCGACCCGCTTGCCCTCGATCGACAATCCGATCGGCTTGCCGAGCGACCGCCACAGGATGGCTGGTCTCTTGACCACCACCCACCACAGGTAGATCGTGTTGCCGACGCGGAAGACGACTTTGCCTCTGCCGATCGAGAGGTCGGAAGCCCCTGGCATGCTCGTCGCGCCGACGAGCCTGCCGCTCGGGGCGTCATAACGCTCGATCACGGTCGTTCCACCGGGCCGAGTCACGATCACCGCCAGATCGGGCCAGTCCAGCGCGACCTCCCGAACCGTCCCTTGCGGGACGACACGGGCGAGCCGCTTGCCGGACAGGTCGTAGACGTTGACGGGCCCGTTCGGCGCCGCCGCCAGATCCTCATGCTGCGGGTCCGGCACCACTGCCGGAACGACGGCGACCCGGCGGCCCCCGGTCGCGATCGCAAACGCCGGCGGGATGCCACGGATTCGAGGTGGGAACGACTTTTCGACGAAGCGATGCACTCCGCCGCCGGTGAGCGACCATTCGCCGTCCGACGGGTCGGCCCTCATCTGCGCATCTCCATACACGATCGTTCCCCCGCTGGCAGCAAGCCCGGTCAGGTAGGTGCCGCCGGACTCGCTGACGCCCGGTGCGTCCACGAGCTTCGGTTTCTTCTGCCCGGGCTTCGAGGCGTAGATCCCCGCCTCCCGGGTCATCACGCCTGCGTACTTGACCCAGACAGCCGTCTTGCCGCCGAGGACCAGCGTGGACGCGCTCTGAGCGCCAACCGCCCCTCCGGGACCTGCGTTGCCGAGCACCCAACTCCTCCGTGCGGAGGACACGCCGCGCAGATGGACGACGTAGTGGCGCCCCCCGACCCAGGTGATCAGGTCGCCGTCCTGGGCGAACTTGTGGATCCTGCCGTGTTCGATGACGAGAGTGCGGGGCTTCACGAGACTGGTCGTCGCCCGACTCGGTGCCGCACCGGCCGATGCCGCGATGAGCAGAGCGACAGGCACCACCACCATCGCGTACGAACGGGCTACAGGGATAAGCCGCTGCTTGATCATGATGCTCACCTCTTGGACAGATCGTCGCCAAGCGGCGGCGAAAGCGCATCGGGACCGGTACTGAGCGATCAGCGGGGGAGTACGGAGCCCGAAGCCTTAACAATCAGCCGAGCCGCGAGGCTCGGGCATCGCGCCCAGATTGGCAACGCACCGCGCTGCCGCTCGTGCCGCGAGCTCCGGCCCGCCCACGAGGTAGCCGGCTGCGAGCGCGTCTCCCGCGCCGGTCGTGTCGACGACCTCGGCCGGCGCGGCTGCGTAATCGGCGCCGTCGACGCGAAACCCGTCCGCGCCCCGCTTGAGCACGAGCGTTCCGGGGACCTCGCCGCCGATCGCGGCCAGCTCGCCCTCGTTCGCGAACACGAGCTCGGGCCCGAGCAGCTCGAGCCGGCCGAGCAGCTTCTGCGGCCCGTACTCGGCGATACCTGAGGCGGACGCGAGGTCGACGCTCACCCGACCGCCCTGAGCCTGCACGGCGCCCGCGGCCTTCGCCGCGGCCTCCTCGATCGGGCGGCGCAGCAGCGAGTAGCCGGACAGGTGCAGCCAGTCGCAGCGGCCGAACCAGCGCACGTCGAGCTCCTCGGCGCGCAGCCCGGGAGCGACGCCGCGGTCAGTCAGCATCGTCCGGTTCCCGTCCAGCGACACCAGCGAGACGACGATCCCGTTCCGGCCGTCTTCGACAGGCCCGAGGAGCTCGACACCGCGCTCCCGGAGCTCGCTCGCGGCCAGCTCACCGGCGGCGTCCGACCCGCGTTTCCCGACGAAGCGCGCCTCAGCGCCGAGCTCGGCCGCCCACGCTGCCACGTTCGCAGCCTGGCCGCCCGCGCCCACCCTCGTCTCGGCGGAGCCCTCCGCATCGGGCCCGCTCGAGCCGCTCGTGCGGACGACCACGTCGAGCAAGAGATCGCCTAGGGCGCAGAGGCGCATCGCCAGGATCGTTTCACGAGCCGCGTAGAATCGGTCCATGGACGGCGCGGATCGACGGTCCGAGCGCTTCCGCTCGTTTGTCGTCGGCGGCCTGATCGGCGCATCGGCCGTGATCGCGACCGCGCGTCGACGGCGCCGAGCCCGAGCGCGCCGCGCTGCGCCCCATGCCGCGGGCCTGGCCGCGTTCGAGGACGCCCCCTGCTACCAGGAGACGATGGAGCGCGAAGCGGCTAATGCTCGAGCGCCGAGAGAGCCTGGTCGGCGGTGAGCAAGTTCACGTCCGCGTCGCCGCTGCCGAGCGACCTCCCGAGGATCTGGGCCTGCCGCGTCTCGATCAGGAACTCCTTCGGCGTTCGCGTCGGCTGCTTGCCGCGGACGACGAGGAACGGTCCGAAGGCGCTCGCCTCGAAGACCGACTTGGGATTCGGGTAGCGCAGCGGAATCGTCAGCTTCTGCGTGAAGTTGTTCGTGTCGCTCGCGTCGAAGACCCAGACGCCGCGGCCGAGCGTCCGGGCCTCCCGGAGCGACCTCAGCGCGAGCTTGGCGTCGGCCCGCGGGATCACGGTCTCCGAGAACCCAGTGCGGTCGCGCTCCCAGGCGCCGAGGTAGAGCGGGTCGTACCCGAAGAGGACGTCGTCGGCCCGCGAACTGCGAGCGAGCCACGCGGACGCGGCCTGGCGCGCCTCGACCCGCGTCGCGGGCTCGCCCTTGTAGAGCGGAGCCGTCTTCTCCCAGCCCCACGCGACCTCGGCGCTCATCAGGACGACGAGCGCGGTCACGAGCACGGGCGTCCGCCTGCGCGTCACCTCGACCAGCCCGAGCGCCACGAGCAGCGCGAAGAAGGGCAGCACGAAGATCAGGTGGCGCGACTCGGGCGAGGTCGACTGGCCGAACCGCGCGAGCACGAACGCCCCCGTCGGCACGAGCACGACGCACGCCGTCAGCAGAGCCGCGTCGCGGTTCCTCAGCCACAGAGCCCGTGCGCCGACGACTGCGACGACAAGGACCGCGATCACAACCGGCGTGAAGCCCGACGTGAAATCGCCCGCGACCCGGTAGAGGTACTCGAGCACCGCGCCCGGCCCGTCGAGCTTCTGCCCACCCGTCCCGACCCCGACGTCGAACCGGCCGGCGAGGACGTGGTCGCTGTACCAGAAGGGCGACCCGAGGACGGCGACCGTGGCGATCGCGATGAACGCCGCCCGCGTGCGCGCGCGCGCGAGTACATAGACCACCTGCGTGGCGAGCACGAGGGCTCCGTAGGGGTGCGTCGCGACCGTCGCCAGGATCGCGACCGCCCACAGCGCCCAGCGCCGCCGGCCGCCCTTTCCGACCGCAGCCAGAAAGGCGAGGTACGAGAGCGCGCTCGTGAGCAGGAAGAGGCTGTACATCCGCCCGTAGATCCCGTGGAAGAGGAGCATCCAACTCGCCGAGACGAGCGCCGTGGCCGCGAGCGCCGCAGTCCCCCCGGCGAGCCGTGCGCCGAGGAGCGCCACGACCGGAATCGAGGCGACCGCAAACAGCGCCGAGAAGAGCCGCAGGCCGACGAGGCCGCCGCCCAGGTGCGCCACGATCCACGCGCAGAGAAAGTGGAGCGGCGCGCCGCCGCGCTCGGTCTGGACCGTCTTGAAGAGCCCGCCCAGCGACTTCCGGCCGACGAAGAGCGCGAGCGTCTCGTCCTCGTGCGGCGGCCAGGCGGTCAGCCGCGCGAGCAGGAACACGGCGACCGCCGTCGTGCAGCCGCTGACTCCGAGCCAGAACGTCCTTAGGCCGAGCTCGGCCGCGGGCTCCGCGAAGGCGCGGGCGTAGGGCTCTGGCCGGCCCGGCGACACCTCACGCGTGCGCGTCGCCAAGGCCGCGAAGCTAGCACGGAAGCCGACTCGAGGAGTGTCGCCTGGGGCCGAAGCTAAGCTCCGTCTGGTGCCGATTTACGAGTACAAGTGCCCGAATGGGCATCTCTTCGAGATCTTCCAGAAGATGGCCGACGACCCACCGGAGGTCTGCGAGGTCTGCGGCGAGGGCCCCATCGAGCGGGTCCTGTACCCGGTCGCGGTCCATTTCAAGGGCTCCGGGTTCTACTCGACCGACTACGGCCGGGGCTCGCGCAAGCCCTCGCGCGACGGCGACAAGCCGAGCGAATCGCCTGGCGACAAGGGCGACAAGGGCGAGAAGAAGGACAAGGATGTGAAGAAGGTGGCCGAGAGCTAGCAGCCCGAGCCGTATGTGGATCCCGGCAGGGGCGGCTGCGGGGCCGACCGACCGAGGAACGCCGCAATTGTGCGCCGTGCCTCCTCATCCGGCTGGAGATAGCCGCCGCCGAAGCCCGTGGGCGTCCCGCCAAGGTGGCAGTGGAGCTCGTTCCCGCTCCGCTTCTTGACGAGCGCGAGCTGCATCATCTGACCGGCCGTGAGGTCGGTCGTCAGCGGCTTCATCACGTCGTCCCCGATGAACGGGAGCTTCACGAGCACGCCGAGGCCCGTCAGCTTCGCGAGCAGCGCCTGGATCACCGTCTGCTGGCGCTCGGTGCGGGTCACGTCACTCTCGCGCGGGTTCAGCTTGTTCTCGCGGATCCGCGAGTAGACGCGGGCGCGATGCCCGTCCATGTGCTGCATGCCCTTCGCGAAGCGCCAGCCCTGCCAGCGGTCGCAGCGCGCCTGGGTCGAGTAGGGGCAGTCGAACTTGTTCGAGAGGATCGGAGCCGGCACGTTGATGTCGACGCCGCCGACCTGGTCGATCACCTTCGTGAAGGCGTCGAAGTCGACGATCACGACGTGGTTGACCTCGACGTCCGTGAAGCCGCGGACGGTCTTGATCGCGAGGGCCGGCCCGCCGATCTGGAACGCGGAGTTGATCTTGTCGTAGCCGTGTCCGGGCACGTTGACGCGGAGATCGCGCGGGATCGAGAGGTAGTTGAGGCGGCCCTTGCCCGGGTCGGTCCGCAGCAGCATCATCGAGTCCGAGCGCTCGAAGCTCGTCCGGTACCCGATCTTCGAGGAGTGGTCGGTGCCGAGGAGCAGGATCACGCTCGGATGCGTGAGCATGAGCCCGCTCTGGGGCACGAGCGCCGCCTTCGCCGACGCGGGAAGACGCTTGTTCGCGGCATTCGCGCCGCTGCGCAGGGAGAGGTAGCTCGCGACGCCCCACACGAGCACGAGGACGAGGAACGACGCGATCCCGATCCCGATCCAGCGCCCCCAGTTCCGCTCGCGCTTCGGCTTCGGCTGCTTCGGCCCGGGGCCCTTGAACCGGTGTGGCGGGCGGTCGGTTCGGGCCGGTGCGCGCTCCGGCGTGCCCAGGGTCGGCACACGCCCCTTGACGCGACCTCCTCGGTAGACGCGATAGGGCTTCTCTCCTTGCGCCATTCGGCGGCGTATCGTAGCCGCGTGGCAGAGCTGGCCATCGGTATCGACGTCGGCGGGACGAAGATCGCGGCCGGGGTGATCGACCGCGAGGGCGACATCCAGCGGCGGATCGAGCGGCCCACGCCCACCGCGTCCCGCGACGAGTTCCTCGGGCTGCTGGACGAGATCGTCGACGATCTTCGGGTGGAGGGCGTGGCGGCGATCGGCTTCGGGCTCCCGTCGACGATCGACCAGCGCACCGGCCGCGTCGTCGGCTCGGTCCACGTGCCGCTCGCCGACTTCGACTTTCGCGACCACGCCGCCGAGCGGTTCTCCGTGCCGGTCGCCCTGGACAACGACGGCAACGCGGCCGCGATCGCCGAGTGGAAGATCGGCGCGGGGAAGGGCTCGAACCACATGATCATGCTCACGCTGGGGACGGGCGTCGGCGGCGGGCTGATCCTCGACGGCAAGCCGTACCGCGGCTTCGTCGGAGCCGGCGCCGAGATCGGGCACATGGTGCTCGTCTACGGCGGCCCACCGTGCAGCGGCAACTGCACCGGGCATGGCCATTTCGAACAGGTTTCGTCGGGCCGCGCGGCCGACCGGAAGGCGGTCGAGCTGCTCGGTCCGGGCGCGACGGGACGAGAGCTCGTCGGCGCGGCGCGCGAAGGGAATCAGGAGGCGCTCGAAGCCGTCCGCGAGATCGGCCGGCTGCTCGGCGCGGCGCTCGGCTCGCTCGTGAACATCTTCAACCCCGAGGTGATCGTGATCGGAGGCGGGTTCAGCCAGGCGCGCGACCTCTTCCTCGAGCCTGCGCTGGAGACGATGAAGGTGGAGGCGCTTCCACCCGGCCGGGATCTCGTCAGGGTCGTTCCGGCTCTGCTCGGGCCCGACGCGGGCCTCGTCGGCGCGGGGTTCGTCGGGTTCGAGGCGCGATAGGTTGCTCTCGGTCTGCGCGACGCCGATCGGGAACCTCGAGGACGTGACGCTGCGCGTGCTTCGCGAGCTGGCGGAGGCCGACCTCGTTCTCTGCGAGGACACGCGGCGGACGAAGGTCTTGCTCGAGCGCCACGGAATCGACGCGAGGCTCCTCAGCTACCACGAGCACAACGAGGCGGAGCGGACTGCACAGGTGCTCCCGCGGCTCGAGGCCGGCGAACGGATCGCGCTGGCCTCGGATGCGGGGCTGCCCGGGGTGAGCGACCCGGGCGCGCGCCTGATCGAGGCGGCGCTGGAGGCTGGCGTGCAGGTGACCGTGCTGCCCGGGCCGTCCGCGGTGGAGACGGCGCTCGTCGCGAGCGGGCTCGTCGGCGAGCGGTACCAGTTCCTCGGGTACCTGCCGCGGAACGAGAGCGCTCGAGCGGCGCTCTGGGGCGAGCTCGCCGGCTGGCCGCACTCGGCCGTCGCGTTCGAGTCTCCGCGCAGGCTGCCGGCGAGCCTTCGCTCGCTCGCCGACGCGCTGCCGGAGCGGCCGGTCGCGGTGTGCCGTGAGCTGACGAAGCGGTTCGAGGAGGTCGCTCGCGGGAGCGCGGCCGAGGTCGCTGGGCGCTTCTCGGAGCCTCCTCGCGGCGAGATCACCGTCGTCATCGGCGCGGGGGAAGTGGAGCGCGCAGCCGAGTCGGACGCGCTCGCCGCGGTCTCGGAGCTCGTCGAGGCGGGCGTCGGCCGGCGGGCTGCCGCCGACCTCGTCGCGCGTCTGACCGGGCACTCGCGCAACCGCCTCTACCGCGCCTCGCTGTAACCATATTTGACAACAGCCGAGCGCCACGGTACTCTGGCCACATGGTTTGCAGATCAGGCAACATCCTCTTCGTGGCGCTGATCTCCGCGCTCGTGCTGGCGCCGGGAGCGTCGGCGTGGGCGTGGCCCGTCGACGGGCCGGTGCTGAGGCCGTTCGTCTCCGACGGCGATCCGTACGCGGGCGGCCAGCATCGAGGGATCGACATCGGCGCTCCGAGCGGCTCCGACGTCCGGTCGGCCACGAGCGGGGTCGTCGCCTTCGCGGGGCGGCTGCCGCGACAGGGGCTGTGCCTGACGGTTCGGACCGCGGACGGCTGGTCGGTCACGCTCGTCCACCTCGGCTCGATCGGGGTGCCGGTGGGGACCCAGGTCGGCGAGGATGACGTCGTCGGCACGATCGGCCCGAGCGGCGAGCCCGAGGGAACGGAGCCGTACGTCTACCTGGGCATTCGTCTCACCGCGGACCCGAACGGCTATGTCGACCCCGTGACGCTTCTGCCTCCCCGACACGCGCCGGAGCAGCCACCGCCGGCGCAGCAGCCGCCGCAGGTGCAGGCTGCCGCTCCTCGCGCGGCAGCGCACCGCGCGGTTCCATCACGCTCGGCACGACGGCGTCGTCACAGAGCGGCGGAGCATGGTCGTGCGGCCGATCGATCCGCGACGACGCCGCGGGTCGTGGCCCGGACGGCGAGCACGAGGACGGCGCCGCGTCTCTCTGGCGCGCGGCCTCAGCGCAGTCCGCGTGCGCGATCTGGTGTCCGAGGCCGGCGTGCTCGTCTCTCGCGCTCTCGGCCGCGCGGTCACCGGACGCGAGCGCGCGAACCGCAGGCGCTCCGCGGCCCAGTCGATGCGCGCCGTCGCCCGGCCGCCCCAACGCCCGTGGCCCCGAGCGCGACGCGGGTGCGGCCGGCTCGTTCGAGGCGGCTGCTCCTGGTCCCTCTCGCCGTGGTCGGCCTCGCACTCGTGGCGCTCGGCGTCGCCGGCCGACGTCGTCCGCGATCCCCGATGCCGCGCCGGTTCGCGCAGGCGCCCCTCCGTAAGATGTCCGCGACCGAGCCCGCCCCGGAGGAACGCTTTCCCGAACCGTCGACAACAGCGCATTCTCATCGCCGTCGCGTGGCCCTACGCGAGTGGCCCACGGCATCTGGGGCATGTCGCCGGCTTCGGCGTTCCGTCGGACATCACCGCCCGGTATCACCGGCTGCGGGGCGACGACGTCCTGATGGTCAGCGGCACCGACGAGCACGGCACACCGGTCATGGTCGCGGCCGATCGCGAGGGTCTGTCCCCGCGTGAGACCGCCGACCGCTACAGCAGCCTCATCCGCAAGAACCTGCACGACCTCGGTCTCGCGTACGACCTGTTCACGCGGACGACGACCCGGAACCACTATCGGGTGGTCCAGGACCTGTTCCGGACCGTCTACGAGCACGGTTACATCGTCGAGCAGACGGCGATGGGCGCGTTCTCGGCCACCACCGGTCACACGCTGCCCGACCGCTACATCGAGGGGACGTGCCCGATCTGCGGGTTCGAGTACGCCCGGGGCGACCAGTGCGACAACTGCGGGAACCAGCTCGATCCGATCGACCTGATCGATCCACGCTCGAAGATCGACGGCACGACGCCGGTCTTCAGGGAGACGAACCATCTCTTCCTCGACCTGCCGGCGTTCGCGGAGCAGCTGACCGAGTGGATCGAGCGGCAGGGGCACTGGCGCCCGAACGTGCGGAACTTCTCGCTCGGGCTGCTCAAAGACCTGAAGCCGAGGCCGATCACACGCGACCTCGACTGGGGCGTGCCGATCCCGGTGCCGCCCGAGTACGCGGAGCGCGACGACAAGCGGATCTACGTCTGGTTCGACGCGGTCATCGGCTACCTGTCGGCGGCCGTCGAATGGGCCGCGAACCGCGGGACGCCCGAAGCCTGGCGCGACTGGTGGCAGGACCCCGACGCGCGCCACCTGTACTTCATGGGCAAGGACAACATCGTCTTCCACACCGTGATCTGGCCGAGCATCCTGCTCGGTTACGGAGCGGGCGGCGAGCTCGGCGCAGGCAAAGGGCCGCTGACGCTTCCGTACGACGTCGTGGCCAGCGAGTTCTTGACGATGGAGGGCAAGCAGTTCAGCGTCAGCCGCGGCGTTTCGATCGACGTCGGTGACTTCCTGAGCCGCTACGACCCCGACCCGCTTCGCTACTTCCTGACCGCAGCGGGGCCGGAGACGCAGGACACCGACTTCACGTGGTCGGAGTTCGTGCGCCGCAACAACGACGAGCTCGTCGCGAACTGGGGGAACCTCGTCAACCGGACGCTGAGCTCGGCGCACAAGAACTTCGGCGTGGTTCCCGAGCCCGGCGAGCTGACCGCCGAGGACACCGAGCTCCTGGATGCGATCGTGGCGGGCTTCGAGACCGTCGGCGAGCTGATCGAGTCCGCGCGCTACCGGGCCGCGCTCGCGGAGGCGATGAGGCTCGCAACCCTCGTCAACCGCTACACGGACCACCAGGCCCCCTGGGCGCTGATCGAGAGCGATCGCGAACGCGCGGCGTCGGTGCTCTACGTTGCGCTGCGCGCGATCGACAGCCTGAAGACCATCTTCTTGCCGTTCCTTCCGTTCTCGTCGCAGGCGGTGCACGAGTTGCTCGGCAACGAGGGAACGATCTCGGGGCCGCTCGAGCTCCGCGAGGTCGGCGGCGACGACGACCCGCATGAGGTACTGACGGGCGACTACGAATCGTGGACGGGGAGCTGGGCGCCGAGCGAGCTCTCACCGGGACAGGCGCTTCAGAAGCCGCGGCCGCTGTTCAAAAAGCTCGATCCGGACGTCGTGGTGCCCGACGAGCTCGCCCGGATGGAAGCGCGCGCCGCCGCGTCGGAGTGATCGACACCCACGCACACCTCGACGCGTGCGCGGACCGGCCGTCGGCGCTGATCAGGCGCGCGCGCTCGGCGGGCGTCGAGCGGATCGTGACCGTGGGCACCGGCATCGACTCGTGCCGCGCGGCGCTCGAGCTTGCCGACCTCCACGAGGAGGTGTTCGCCGCACTCGGCGTCGACCCGCATCAGGCCGGCGACCCGGCGGCGAACCGCGTCGCTGAGCTGCGCGACCTCGCAGAGCACGATCGTGCGGTCGCCGTGGGGGAGACGGGCCTCGATTACTTCCGCGACCGCGCGCCGCGCGACCGGCAGCGCCGCCTCTTCGAGTCGCAGCTCGAGCTCGCAGCCGAGCTCGGCAAGCCCGTCGTCATTCATACGCGCGATGCGGACGCAGACACGGCCGACGTGCTCGCCGGCTTCGACGGCACGGTCGTCATGCACTGCTTCTCGTCCCCGGGCCTGCTGGAAACGGTCCTCGAGCGCGGCTACTACGTCTCGTTCGCCGGCAACGTCACGTACCCGAAGGCCGCCGACCTGCGGACCGCGGCGGCGCAAGTCCCGGCGGAGCGGATCCTCGCCGAGACGGACAGCCCCTATCTCGCGCCGCAGTCCCGGCGCGGCCGGCCGAACGAGCCTGCGAACGTTGTCCTCACCGTCGAGGAGCTCGCAAAGGTCCGAAACGAAGACGCGGACGAGCTCGGCGCCCGGATCGACGCCAACGCATCGGCGGCGTTCGCGCTCCCGTGAAGCCTCCCGTTGTACCCAACCGCGACCTCGGGCAGCACTTCCTCGTCGACGACAACATCCTCGGGGTGATCGGGCGGCTCGCGGAGCTCGAGCCGGACGACGTCGTGCTCGAGGTCGGGCCGGGCCTGGGCGTTCTCACCGCCTACCTCGCCGAGCGCGTGGCGCACGTACACGCTGTCGAGCTCGACCCCGCGCTGGAGCCGCATCTGGCCGAGCGCCTTCACGGTCGCGAGAACGTCCAGCTGCTGTTCGGCGACGCGCTCCGCCTCGACCTCGCAGCGCTCGAGCCCGCGCCGACGAAGTTCGTCGCGAACCTGCCGTACAACGTGGCGACGCCGCTGATCGTGGAGAGCCTCGAAGGCCTCCCGAGCGTCGGTCACTGGACGGTGATGGTCCAGCGCGAGGTCGCCGACCGCCTGTTTGCGCGGCCGGGAACAAAGGCGTACGGAGCCGTCTCCGTCCTCGTTCAGCTCGCTGCGGAGCGCACCGGGTTCCACCCGGTCTCCCGCACGGTCTTCCGGCCGCCGCCCAACGTCGACTCGGCGCTCGTCGCCTTTCGACGGATCGCGCTGCCCGAGGGCTTCGCCGAGATCAAGGAGGTCGTCAACGCGGCGTTCGCTCACCGGCGAAAGACGTTGCCGAACTCAGTCGAGCTCGCCGGGCTCGCGCCGCGGGCGCGGGCCGCAGAGGCGCTGAACGCGATCGACCGCGACCCGGGCGTACGCGCCGAGGCGCTCGAGCCGGACGAGTTCGTCGCGCTCACGGCTGCGCTGCGATGAAGTCGCTCGACGCCCCCGCGAAGATCAACCTCGCGCTCGTAGTCGGCCCGAAGCGGCCAGACGGGAAGCATGAAGTCGCAACGGTGCTCCAGCGAATCGTTCTCGCAGACCTGATCTTGCTCGAACCGGCCGCCGCCCTCGAGATCGCAGGCTTCCCGGAGGACACGCTCGTCCGCGATGCGCTGCTCGCACTCGCGGGCGCGGCGGGCATCGAGCCCAGCTGGTCGGTTCAGATCGAAAAGCGAATCCCCGTCGCGGCCGGCCTCGGCGGAGGCAGCTCCGACGCCGCCGCAGCGCTCCGGCTCGCGAACGAAACGCTGACGTCGCCCCTCGGCGCGGAACGCCTGCACGAGATCGCCGCAAGGCTGGGCGCCGACGTTCCGTTCTTCCTGGCCGGCGGCGCACAGCTCGGCATCGCTGACGGCTCGGAGCTCGAGCCCGTCGAGCTGCCGGACGACTACGTCGTTCTCCTCCTGCTCCCCGAAGGCGCATCGAAGGCATCGACGGCGGACGTCTACGCGGCGTTCACCGGCGAACGCGGCTTCGAGGAGCGGCGGGCCGAGCTCGTCTCGGCCCTGGAAGCGCGCGATCTCACCGCGCTGCCGCCGAACGACCTCGCCTCATCGCCGCTCGCTCGAGAGCTTCGCGACGCCGGCGCCTTCCGCGCGGACGTCTCCGGAGCGGGGCCCGCGGTCTACGGGCTCTTCGCCGACCGCGAGCAAGGCGCCGTTGCGAGCGAGCACTTCGCCGATCGGTGCGCCGTCTGGCTCACGGCACCCGCTTGGTAGCTTTGCTGCGTGCTTGAACCAGGCGTGATCGAGCACCGCCAGGGCCGCTTCGGCCGGTGGCTCCGCGAGCGCCGGGTGGCGATCGCGGTCTGGATCGCGGTCATCGAGGGCCTGCTCCTCATCGTCCACGCGATCCCGAGGCTGCTGACGCTCGCGATCGCCGTCATCGTCGTGCTCGTCTTTTTCTGGCTCGGACATCGCCTGCGCCCAGGAGCGCTCAGAGACGTCGCGTGGATCGCCGCCGTCTCGCAGGCTTTCGTGATGCTGATCCCGATCCTCGCGATCGTCGTCGGCACGCTCGCCTTCGTCGCGGTCGGCATCCTCGCCGTCCTCGCGCTGGTGCTCCTCTTCACGAGCCGGAGCTAGACTTCGATAGCCGAATTGGGGCGTAGCCAAGTGGTAAGGCAACGGGTTTTGGTCCCGTGATCCCAGGTTCGAATCCTGGCGCCCCAGAACTTTGCCTCCCATGAGTCAGAAACCAGCAGCAGTGGTGCTCGCCGGCGGCCTCGGCACGCGGATGAAGTCCGATACGCCGAAGCACTTCCACCGGCTCCTCGGCCGCAGGATGATCGACTGGGTCGTCGAGGCTGCGCGTGCGGTCGATGCCGAACCGCTCGTCGTCGTCACTTCGCCGCAGGGCGTGGGCGAGCTCGACGGGATCCAGACCGCAGTCCAGCCCGAGCCGCGCGGTACCGGCGACGCGCTGGCCGCGGCCCGTCAGGCGCTCGACGGCGTGGCGAGCGACCTGTTCGTGCTCAGCGGCGACGCGCCCGTGATCAGCCCGAAACTCCTGCACGACCTCCTCGAGACCCACCGCCGAGAAGGCGCCGCGGCCACGATCCTCTCGTTCCGCCCGCCGGATCCGCGCGAGTACGGACGCGTGATCAGAGGCGGCGACGGCTCGGTGCGAGCGATCGTCGAGGCCGGCGACGCGTCACCGGACGAGCTCGCCGTCGACGAGGTCAACTCCTCGATCTACGTCTTCGCGGCTGATCGGGTCTGGCCGGCGCTCGATCAGCTCGACTCTGCGAACGAGCAGGGCGAGCTGTACCTCACCGACGCGGTCCGCGCGCTGGTCGAGAATGGCGATCATGTCGCCGCGTACGTCGCACCCGATCCGGTCGAGGCCGAAGGCGTGAACACGCGCGCCGAGCTCGCTGCCGCTGCCGCGGCCTTGCGGGACCGCATCAACGAGGAGCACATGCTCGCCGGGGTCACGATCGTCGATCCGCAGACGACCTGGATCGAGCCCGACGTCGAGATCGAGCCCGACGCGGAGATCCATCCGTTCACCGTCATCCAAGGCAAGTCGAAGATCTCGGCAGGCGCCGTCGTCGGCCCGCACGCGGTCGTCGTCGACGCGGAGATCGGCGCCGGTGCGACGGTCGGCCCATTCTGTTACCTTCGCTACGGAACCCACCTCGAAGCCGGAGCGAAGGCGGGCACATTCGTGGAGATCAAGAACTCGCGCATAGGCGTAGGCGCGAAGGTCCCTCACCTGTCCTACATCGGGGATGCCGATGTAGGCGAGGAGACCAATATCGGCGCGGGCGCGATCACGGCCAACTACCGGCCCGAGCTGGGCCCGGGCAAGTTCCGGACGGAGATCGGCCGCAACGTCCACACGGGCAGCGACAATGTGTTCGTTGCTCCGGTCACGATTGGCGACAACGCTTGGGTCGCTGCGGGCTCGGTCGTCACGAAGAACGTCCCGCCCGGGGCGCTCGCGGTCGCCCGAAGCAGGCAGGTCACGAAAGAGGGATATGCCGATCGAAAACACAACGACTGAGCTGACCCAGCTGCCCGGTCTCGAAGCGCCCACGACGGGCGCTGTGCCAAGCCCTGAGCGCTTCATCGAGCGTGGCCCGTGGAAGCGGCTGATGCTCTTCGCCGGCCGGTCGCACCCTGAACTCGCGGAGCGGATCGCCGAGACGCTCGGAGTCGAGCTCGGTGAGATCACGCTCAAGACCTTCGCGAACGGCGAGACCTACTGCCGCTACAACGAGTCGATCCGCGGCGCCGACGTCTTCCTCGTCCAGACCGGGTGCAAGCCGATCGATCAGCACTTGATGGAGCTCCTGATCATGATCGACGCTGCCAAGCTGGCATCGGCGAAGCGAATCACGGCCGTCCTGCCGCTCTACCACTACTCGCGCCAGGACAAGAAGTCGCGGCCACGCGAGCCGATCACCGCCAAGCTCGTCGCCGAGATGCTCCAGACCGCAGGAGCCGATCGCGTGCTGACGATGGACCTTCATGCAGGCCAGGTGCAGGGCTTCTTCACGATCCCCGTCGACCACATGACGGCGGTACCCATGTTCGCGCAGTACTTCCGCGATCTGGGGCTCTCCGAGCAACTGGTCGCGGTGGCGCCGGACGTTGGCCGCTCGAAGCTCGCGAGCCGGTTCGGCGAGATGCTGAGCTGCGACCTCGCGGTCCTGGTCAAGGAACGGCCTGCTCACAACGTTGCCGAGATCACGAACGTGATCGGAGACGTGGAGGGCAAGTGCGCGATCATGATCGACGACATGGTCGACACGGCCGGCTCGCTCGTCGCCGCGGCCGAGGCGCTCAAGGAGCACGGTGCGATCCGAGTCTTCGCGTGCGCGACTCACGGTTTGTTCTCCGAAAACGCGCTAGACCGGATCGGGGGCAGCGTGATCGACCGGCTCGTCGTCACCGACACCGTTCCGATCGACCCCGTGCAGAAGCCGGACAACGTGAGCGTGCTGACCGTCTCCGGAATCCTCGCGGAGACGATCATGAACGTCTTCGGCGACGAGTCGGTGTCGGCGATCTTCGCGGGCGAGAACCAGCTCTTCTAACGAGAACGGCTCTGTTAGCCGTGCCGTGAGCCCAGGAGCCAGCGCGCTTTACTCCGCATCTGCCTGGGTTTACGGATTAAGTACGGACTTGTTCAACCGGCCAACGGTAGAGACAGCGGGCGTCCGCTGGTACGTCGTCAGTCACCGAAGGCAGTTCCCAGACGAGCTCTTGCCAGCGTCCCACTTCGACCATGTACTGCTTCGCGAGCCCAAGCGCTTTCGCGCGGGCGGCGTCACCTTCGAAGACGAGGAAGACCCTGTCGTCGCTGAGGTACGCGGCATGAGCCGACAGGCCGACCTTGCCTGGGTCGAATGGCGGCCCTGCCAAGAGCAACTCTTCTGCTGCAGGCGCTGCCCCCGGCTTCAATCGTGTCGTGACTACATAACGCTCCATCTGCCCCTCCTGCAAGATCTTCGGCATCCGCCTCTCACGGCCAGAGCGTAATCGCGAGCGCATCCAGCAGCCGAGCTGTGGAAGCTGTTTGCCGCAGTCGGCGCCCGGACGACGCGCTCTCCAACATCGACTGGTCACCCGCGAGCCTGGAAAATCCGCGGTCGAAGCAAGGAAGGTAAGCGGGGGTCAACGCGTCTGGTGTTGATGGACCTTGTGCCGCACTTCCAGCCGACCCGCGATCGGCTTCCGGAGCAGGCCGTATGATGCCCGGCTCCCGCGAAATGGGCGCTTCCACGCGCATCGGTACTGAGGTCGCCGGGTTCCGGATCGAGTCGGTCCTGGGCCGCGGCGGCATGAGCGTGGTCTACGTCGCGGAGCAGATGCGGCTTGCCCGCAAGGTCGCGCTCAAGGTTCTCACCACCGAGCTGGCCTGGGATGAGCAGTTCCGCGAGCGCTTCGTGCGGGAATCGCACATCGCGGCCACGATCGACCACCCGAACATCATTCCGATCTACGACGCAGGTGAGGACGACGGCCTTCTCTACATCGCCATGCGTTTTGTCGAGGGGCCCGACCTCAGAGAGATCCTCAAGCGCGGCGCGTTCGGCGTCGGTCGCACGATCTTCCTGATCGAGCAGCTCGCAAGCGCGCTCGACGCCGCTCACGCGCACGCGCTCGTCCACCGAGACGTGAAGCCTGGGAACATCCTGCTCGAGGAGACCACCGACCACGTCTACCTCACGGACTTCGGCGTTGCGAAGCAGACGACCGCGCGAGGGCTGACCTCGACCGGGCACTTTCTCGGCACCGTCGAGTACGCGGCTCCCGAGCAGATCGAGGGAGGGCCGGTCGACGCCCGGACCGACGTCTACGCCCTCGGGTGTGTCCTGTACGAGTGCCTGACCGGGTCGCCGCCGTTCTCGCACGGAACGGAGCACGCGGTCCTGCACGCGCATCTCGTCGATCCGCCGCCGTCGGTCACCCGTCTCCGCCCCGAGCTGCCTCAGGCGTTCGACGGGGTGGTCGCAACCGCCATGGCGAAGGCTCCGGAGGACCGGTTCCGCTCATGCGGAGAGCTCGCCCACGCGGCACGAAACGCCGCCAGTGGGACTGCGCGGCGGGTCGACGGCGGTCCGCCCGGAAGGGCAGAGACGATTGCCTCGACGCCGGTTCCGGCGCCGATCCCGTCGGCCGATCCTCCAGAGGTCGCGCCCGATCCTCCAGAGGTCGCGCCCGCTCCTCCCGCCGCCCCTCCCGCCGCCCCGCCCGAGCCCCAGGCCACGCCGCCACCGCGAGAGCCCGTTGGCGCTCGGCTGACTCCGATGAAGCAGATGCTGCTCACGGTTCTCCTCGTCATCTTCGCCGCGACCGCCTCCGGCCTCGTCGTCTACTTCCTCACGCGGAGCGATGAATCGTCCGCCAAGCCTTCGACTCCCCCGGGGCCGGTCATCCACAAGCTCGCCGACGTCATTCCGGAGCCGATCTGGAAGACGTGCAAGGAGACCCGCCCGCCGCGCGGCGGCGCCATCGAGACAGCTGTGTGTCTGCCGCCGAGCGACGCCGCCGTCTTCACCCCCGACCGCCTCGAGGTCTCCACCTACCCGACGAGCGCCGCCGTCCAGCGTGCGTACGAGAGCGAGCGGCGCCTGCACCATGTCGCACCGAACCAGGGCAAGTGCAACGGCGTGAGCTGGGGCGGCGAAGGCACGTGGCTGCACAATCCGGCTTCGCCCGGAGCGCCCCCGGCGCACGGCGGCTCGCGGTTCTGTTACTTCGACCGCAGGGACGCGGTGATCGTGTGGACGCACCGCAAGTTCGGCCAGCCAACGCACATCGACTTCCTCGGGATCGCCCGTGAGGGCGGAAGCGATCACCCGGGGCTGTACGGCTGGTGGCGGTTCTGGCACCACCGGCTGGGCAAAGTCCTGGGGTAATGCAAGACGCCGCGCTCGTAGCCGTTCTCGACGGCGCGGAGGGCGGGCGCCGGATTCGAATCGCCGAGCGACTCACGGTGGGACGCGGCGACGACGCAGGTTTGGTCGTCGACGATCCCGAGATCTCCCGGGCACACGCCGTCTTCGGTGTGACGCCGCAGGGGTTGGAGATCCAGGATCTCGGCTCGCTGAACGGGACCTGGGTGAACGGCGAGCGGATCACGAGCCCGACGCTGCTCGCAGCCGGTGACGCGATCAAGATCGGCACGACGAGGATCGACGTGCTCTCGACCGGCCTCGGACCGGACTCGGCCGAGCGCGCGGCTCCCACGCCCGTCGAAGCCAAGGATGAGCTGCGCCCGGTCAGCGTGCTCTTCGCCGACGTCGTGGGCTCGACGCCGCTCGCAGAACGACTCGCGCCCGAGGACTACATCGCGCTGATCGCCGGGTGCGTCGACCGGATGTGCCGCGCCGTCGAGCAGTTCGGCGGTGTGATCGACGCCTACATGGGAGACGGGATCGCCGCCTTCTTCGGCTTTCCGGCCGCAACCGAGGACGACGCCGATCGAGCGGCGACCGCTGCCTTGAGCGTCGTCAAGGCGATCGACGGCTACGCCGAAGAGGTGCGGACGAACTGGCAGTTGCCGGATCTCAACGTCCGCGTCAGCGTCAACAGCGGCACGGTCGCGATCGGTGTGGTCGGCGCGGCGGAACGCCACCCGGTCGCGCTCGGCGACACGATGAACGTCGCCGCCAGGCTCCAGGGCGCAGCCGAGCCGGGCACGATCGTCATCGGCGGAGCGACCGCGCGCAAGCTCGGGGGCCGCTTCTTGATGTCGCCTCTCGGCCACCTTGCGGTGCGCGGGCGGGAGAGCCCCGTCGAAGCCTGGCGCCTCCTCAGCGCCCGCCCCGACAGCCGGCGCAGCAAGCCGGCGGGCCTCGTCGGCCGAGCGCACGAGACCGCCGAGCTTGCGGCGGCGTCCGAGGCGCTTCGCGAAGGAGGAGGACGGTTCGTACTCCTGGAGGGAGAGCCGGGCATCGGCAAGACCCGGCTGCTCGAGTGGCTTCGGGAACAGCTCGGCGATGAGGTCACCTGGGTGGAGGGACATTGCGCCGCGTACGGCGGACAGCCTCTGTGCCATGCGCCCGCCGAGGCTCTGCGCGCCTGGGTCGGCGTCGTCGATGTCGCGCGGCGCGCCGCCACGCTCGAGCGACTCGGCCTCGATCCGGATGCGCTTCCCTACCTCGCCTCGCTCCTGTCCGACTCCCACGATCACCGCGGCGGAGCAAACGGGTCGCCCGCAGAGTTCGACGCAGCCCTCGCGGAGGCGTACGCAGTCTGGTTGAGGGGGCTTGCGCGCGAACGTCCGGTCGTCTTCGCGATGCACGACATGCACTGGGCCGATCACTGCACGCTGGCGCTGGTCGAGCGCCTCATTGATCTGATCGACGACCTGCCGCTGATGATCGCCATGACGACGCGACCTACGCAGGACGCGAAGGATCGGCGACTTCGAGAACGTGCGCTGCTCGAGCACCCGGAACGCATCGTCGAACTGAGGCTCGACCCGCTCAGCGAGGCAGAGGCGAGCGAGGTGCTGTCGGAGCTGGCCCCAGGTGAGCTTTCACCCGAGGCGAGGCACGAGGTGATCGCCGTCGCCGAAGGCAATCCTCTCTACCTGGAGCAGCTTCTGCGCTCGCTCCTCGAGAGCGGAAAGCTCGAGGCCCGCAGGACGTGGGCCTTGACCGTTCCGGCGGCGCAGCTTCCGATCGGGCTCGAGAGCCTCCTCGTGGCACGGATCGCGGCTCTTCCGAGAGACGCGCGCGGGGTCGCCCAGGCTGCGGCGGTCCTTGGCCGGACCTTCGCTCCGACAGTGCTCGCGCTCGTCTCCGGCGTGCGGGACGTCGAGCGCAACCTGACGCTGCTCTTGCGCGCGAACATCATCCGTGAGACACGTGCGCTCCCGAACCGCGAGTACACGTTCACGCACGGCCTGCTCCAGGATGCGGCGATCTCGACGCTGGCGCGAGCACGGCGGCGCGAGCTCTACAAGCTCGTGGCAGCGGCCTACGAGGAGGCGTTCTCGGACTCGCTCGACGACTACCTCGAGCTGCTCGCCTTCCACCACGCTCGCGGCGGCGAGCTCGAGCGTGCGCTCGAGTACCTGGAGCGAGCGGCGCACCGCGCGACGTCCCTCGGCGCTCATACGCAGGCCGCTGACCTTTGGACGCGCGCCGCGGGCATTGCCGAAAAGGTCGACGATCCCCAGGCGCGTGATCGCATCGAGCGTCGACTCATGGAGCTCAGCGCGTAGTGCACATCACGAAGTAGCTGCATCTCGTCGCTACACTTCGCCGCCGATATGGCCGGCGAGCGCATGAAGCTGGAGGTTGCAGAGCGCGACGAGCGTGGCTCCGCCGACGCGCGGCGCCTGCGCGCACAGGGTCTCGTGCCAGGCGTCCTCTACGGACGCGGCAAGAAGCCGCACGCGTTCTGCGTGCCCGAGCGCGATCTGCGACGCGCCCTGTCCGGCGACTCGGGTCTCCACGCGATCCTCGACGTCGTCCTGGCCGGCCAGAAGACCACCCACCCGGCCGTGCTCAAGGACTACCAGCAGGACGTGCCGAGCGGCCGGCTCGCGCACATCGACTTGCACGAAGTGAGGCTCGACGAGCCGATCCAGGCGCAGGTTTCCGTCGATCTGGTCGGCGAGTCGGTCGGCGTCAAGGAAGGCGGAGTGCTCTCGCAGGTGACCCGTGAGATCAGGCTCGAGGCGCTGCCGCTCGAGATCCCGGATCACCTCGAGCTCGACGTGAGCACCATGGCGATCGGTGACACCATGCGGCTCGTCGACCTCCCGCAGCGCGAAGGCGTGACCTATCTGGACGATCCCGACGAGACGGTGCTGGCGACGGTGACGGCTCCGACGGTGATCGTCGAGCCCGAGGTCGAGGAAGAGGAGCTGGAAGAAGGCGAGCTGCCCGAGGGCGAGGTGCCGGAGGGCGAGGAGGCTCCCGAGGGCGAGGCTCCGGCGGCCGAGGGCGAGGCTTCGGCCGAGTCCGGCGGCGAAGCGCAGCCCGAGGAGTAGCCCATGCGGTTGTTTCGTCGGGGCGAGCGCGCCTCGACGCTGGACCTGCTGGTCGCGGGGCTCGGCAATCCGGGCCGCGAGTACGAGCAGACGCGGCACAACGCCGGCTGGATGGTCGTCGACGAGCTGGCGCGCCGGCACGACGGCTCGTTCCGGTCGAAGTTCGACGGGCAGCTGTCCGAGCTCCGGCTCGGCGACCTGCGGCTCGCGCTGCTGAAACCGGAGACGTACATGAACGTCTCGGGCAAGTCGATCGCGGCTGCGTGCCGGTTCTTCAAGGCGGAGCCCGACGCTCTCCTGGTCGTGCACGACGACGTCGATCTCGAGCCCGGGCGCCTGCAGGCGCGGAGCGGAGGCGGGCTGGCCGGTCACAACGGCCTTCGCTCGATCGCGGGCGCTCTGGGGACGCAAGACTTCCTGCGGCTGCGCATCGGAGTCGGCCGGCCCAGCGGTGGAGACCGGCGACCGGTCGCCGATTACGTGCTGTCCGCGTTCGAGCCGGAGCTGGACGTCGACGCACTGATCGCCCGCGCCGCCGACGCCGTGGAGACGATCGCGCTCGAGGGCCTCGAGCCGGCGCAGCAGCGCTTCAATTGACCCGAACCCGGCACGGTCCAGTCACATCGTTCCAGGCACCCTGAGAGCCCCGTGGGTGGGTGGGGGCTAGGGATGGGACCCGCCCGGGTTCTGCGTCGCCCGCGCGGATAGCATTCGGGGCCGCGGAACCCCGGTTCCGTCGCTCGTCATGGACCGACCCGTCCTCCACCCGTTCGTCCGTGAGCTCGCCGAGAGCGAGCGCTTCCGCTCGTTCCTCGAGGAGTTGCCGGAGACCCGCGCGCGCGTCTCCGAGCCCGCTCTGCCGCTCGTCGTCTCGGCGCTCCACGAAGAGCTCGGCCGCCCTCTCGTCGTGCTTGCGCCCGAGGACGCAGACGCGCACGACGTCGCCGAAGCAGCGGCCTGGTTCCTCGGCGACGATCGCGTCGCACTCCTTCCCAGCCGGGGCGTGAGCTGGAGGTCGGGCCTCGAGCCGCCGCCGCACCTCGTCGGAGAGCGGGCACGCGCCCTCGACGTCCTCGCCGCCGGCGGCCTCGTCAGCGCCTCGGCTGCCGCGCTCGCCGAGCGCATGCCCCCGCCCGCGGCTCGCCCGGAGCCGATTCGCGTTCGTCCCGGCGACGACCCGGGCATCGACGCCCTGGCCGAGCAGCTCGCCCTAGCGGGCTACGAGCGCGTCGACCAGGCGCAGGAGCGAGGGCAGTTCGCGCTCCGCGGAGGCATCGTCGACGTCTATCCGACGACCGGGCGCGAGCCGCTCCGGATCGAGCTCTTCGGCGACGAGGTCGAGAGCATCCGTGCCTTCTCGCCGTTCACGCAGCGCACGCTGCATCCTGTGGACGAGATCACGGTGTACCCCGCGGCCGAGCGCCGGCTCGACCTCGAGGACGTCCGACTCCCCGACGACGAGGCCGGCGAGGCTCCCAGACCGGTTCCGACGGACCTCGTTCCGCCGGTCCCCTCCGGCCCCGACTTCGTCTGGCAGCCGGTCGACGTACGCGAGGTCTGGGAGCAAGAGGAGCTCACGCCCGTCGACCTGACGAACGCCGTCGAGCTCGACCAACTCCCGTCCGGCCAGCCGTTCTCGTTCGAGGCGCAGCGGCCGGCGATCGCCGCGCGCGGCCTCGCCGAAGCCGAGAACGAGCTGCGCGCCTTCGTCCGCGGAGGCCTGCGAACCGTCGTCGCGTTTCCGCACCAGGGCGAAGCACTGCGCACGCAGAACCTGCTGCGCCGCGTCGACGCGCGTCTCATCGACGAAGGCGAGGAGCTGCCGGACGAGGCCGAGCTCATGTTCGCCGTCACCCACGCGCGCCGCGGCTTCGTCTGGCGCGAGCTCGGGCTCGCGCTGCTACCCGACACGCAGGTCTTCCGCCGCCGCACCCGTGGCCGCGCCGCACCGGCGGGCCGCGCGCTCCAGTCCTTCGCCGAGCTCCGCACCGGAGACCACGTCGTCCACGAGGACCACGGCATCGGCAAGCTGCTGGGCTTCGAGACGCGCGAGGTCGCCGGGATCACGCGCGACTACTTGCAGCTCGCGTTCCGGGGCGAGGACCGCCTCTACGTCCCGCACGAGCAGATCGGCAAGGTCTCACGCTACGTCGGCGTCGACGCGAAGGCGCCCACTCTCTCCAAGCTCGGCGGCAAGGCCTGGAACCAGCTCAAGAGCCGAGCCCGTGCCGCGATCCGCGAGCTCGCCGGCGAGCTGCTCCAGCTGTACGCGCGCCGCCAGAATGCGCCGGGCATCTCCTACGACCTCTCGCAGGACTGGCTGGACCGGCTCGAGGCGTCGTTCCCGTATCGCGAGACCCCGGATCAGGCGGCTGCGATCGAGGCGGTCAAGGAGGACCTCGAGGCTCCGCGGCCGATGGACCGTCTCGTCTGCGGAGACGTCGGCTTCGGGAAGACGGAGGTCGCGGTCCGCGCAGCGTTTGCCGCGGCGCTGAACGGCAAGCAGACACTGATGCTCGTCCCGACGACCGTGCTCGCGCAGCAGCACTGGAACACCTTCCGCGAGCGCTACCAAGACTTCCCGGTCACGGTCGAGATGGTCTCGCGCTTCCGCAGGCCGGCCGACGTCAAGCGGATCCTGGCCGACTTCCAGTCCGGCAAGGTTGACGTCTTGATCGGAACGCACCGCGTGCTCTCGCGCGACGTGATCCCGAAGGAGCTCGGGCTCGTGATCGTCGACGAGGAGCAGCGCTTCGGCGTCGCGCAGAAGGAGCTGCTCCGCTCGCTCCGGCTCGAGGTCGACGTGCTCGCGCTGACCGCGACTCCGATTCCGCGCACACTGCACATGTCGCTCTCCGGACTGCGCGACATCTCGATCATCGAGACGCCTCCCGAAGGCCGGCGGCCAATTCGCACCCACGTCGGCGAGTACGACGAGGAGCTCGTCAAGACCGCGCTCGAGCGCGAGGTGGCACGCGGCGGACAGGCGTTCTACCTGCACAACCGTGTGGAGACGATCGACATGGCCGCCGACCGGATCCGGCAGCTCCTCCCGCGCGTGCGGGTGACGGTCGGGCACGGGCAGATGCGCGAGCGCGAGCTCGAGGAGCGGATGCTCGCTTTCTTGCGTGGAGACGCCGACGTCCTCGTCTCGACGACGATCATCGAGTCCGGCCTCGACATCCCGCAGGCGAACACGCTCGTCGTCGAGCGAGCCGACGCCCTGGGCCTCGCGCAGCTGTACCAGATCCGCGGGCGGGTCGGCCGCTCCGATCTGCTCGCCCACGCATACCTCTTCTATCCGGACGCCTCGGAGCTGACCCCGGAGGCGCGAGCCCGCCTGGCGACGCTCGCCGACCACACCGAGCTCGGGGCCGGGTTCGCGATCGCGATGCGCGACCTCGAGATCCGAGGGGCGGGGGAGCTGCTCGGCGCGGAACAGCACGGACACCTCGCCGCGCTCGGCTTCGAGCTCTACGTCGAGCTGCTCGGCGAGGCGGTCGCCGAGCTCGCCGGGGAGCGGCGAACCGTGGGCCGGCCGGTCCGGGTCGACGCGCGAATCGACGCCTACGTCCCGGCCGAGTACATCCCGGCCGAGGCGCAGAAGATCGACCTTCACCGGCGGCTCGCGCTGACCGAGACCGAGGACGAGCTGACGGAGCTCGAGGCTGCGACCGTCGACCGGTACGGCCCGCTGCCCGACCCCGTGCAGAACCTGTTCGCGATCCAGGCCGCGAAGCTCAAGCTCGCACAGCTCGGCGCGGACTACCTCGTCTTCCGAGGCGGCCAGTCGACGGTCGGGCCGCTCGTGCTCGGCTCCGAGGAGCTACGCGCGCTGCGCGACCGCGTCGACACAGCGGTCTATCGCACAGCCCGAAATGAAGTTTCCGTTAAGCACGCGGAGTTCCCGGAAGCGCTCCGATTGGTCGATGCTATACTCGAAACGCGCCGAGCAGCGTAAAGAAACTCGCTGCAAATGGCGCTCTTTTTACAATGAGAAGCATTCGCCTACTCGCACTCTTCGCCGTCGTGATCGCGGCCGCCGCGCTCGCGGCCGGCTGCGGTAGCCAGAACCAGAGCGTCGGCGCCAACGACGTCGCGGTTGTCGGCAACTGCGAGATCTCGAAGGGCAAGTTCGACAACCTGATGGACCAGGCGAAGAAGAACTACGAGGCGAACAAGCAGACCTGGCCCGAGACGGGTACGCAGCAGTACGTCGCGCTCCGCAAACAGGCGATGCAGTTCCTCGTTCAGCGCTGCGAGTTCGAGCAGAAGGCCGCGGACCTCGGTATCAAGGTGAGCGATTCGGATGTCGACAAGCAGCTCGCGACGATCAAGTCGCAGTACTTCGGCAGCGGCAACAATCTCAACAGCGGCAATCCTCGCACTCGTGCCAACGCGCCAGGCAAGTGCGACTCGAACTGCGAGCAGAAGTTCGAGGCCGAGCTGAAGAAGCAGAACCTGACGATCGACCAGGTGCGCGAGGACGTCCGGGCGAGCGTCGTCCAGAACAAGATCTACGAGAAGGTCACCTCCGGCGTCCAGGTCAACGACCAGGACGTCGCGGCCTACTACAAGAAGAACAAGGCGCAGTACGTCCAGCCGGAGAGCCGCGACGTGCGCCACATCCTCGTCAAGAAGAAGGCGCTCGCCGACCAGATCTACCAGCAGCTCCTGAACGGCGCGAGCTTCGCGGCGCTCGCGAAGAAGTACTCGACCGACCCGAGCTCGAAGAACTCGGGCGGCAAGCTCTCGATCTCGAAGGGCCGCCAGGTGCCCGAGTTCGACAAGGTCGCCTTCGCGCTCAAGGCGCACCAGCTCGGGAAGCCGGTCAAGACGACCTACGGCTGGCACGTGATCCAGGCGCTGACGCCGGTCAAGCCGCAGAGCGTGACGAAGCTGTCCGAAGTGAAGACGGCGATTCGACAGCAGCTCCTCGGGCAGAAGAAGCAGGAGGAGATGCGGAAGTGGGTCGACGACACGTCGAAGGACTTCCAGTCGAAGACGACCTACCAGGTCGGCTACGAGCCGCCGGCGACCACGACCGGCGCCGCCTCCACCACGCCGTAGCCGCTTGACGCTCGCGGACTCGCTCCTCGAGCTGCAAGAGCTGACGAAACGGCTGCGCCGGGACTGCCCCTGGGACCGCGAGCAGACGGCGCGGACGATCGTGCCGCACACGGTCGAGGAGGCGTACGAGGTCGCGGACGCGGCGAACGCCGAGCGGCCTGACAAGCTCCTCGACGAGCTCGGCGACCTCCTGTACCAGGTCTACTTCCTCGCGTTGCTGCTCGAGGAGCAGGGCCAGGGCGACCTCGAGCAGGCGGCCCGCGCGGTCCACGCGAAGCTCGTGCGCCGGCACCCGCACGTGTTCGGTGACGTCGAGGCGCGCACTGCCGGCCGTGTCCGGGAGAACTGGGAGCAGATCAAGACGCGCGACGAGGGCCGCGAGGGGATCTTCCACGACGTTCCCGAGTCGCTGCCCGCGCTGCTCTATGCGCGCAAGATCCAGCGCCGCGCGGCTGCGATCGACTTCGAGTATCCGGACACGGACGGCGCGCTCGCGGACCTCGACGACGAGGTTCGCGAGCTGAAGGCGGCCCTCGCGGAAGCAGGCGAGCCCGACCCCGAGGCCGAGCCGGACACGCACGTCTTCGAGGAGATCGGCGACGTGCTGTTCGCGGCGGTCAACGTCGCGCGGCGGCTGAACGTCGACCCCGAGCTTGCGCTGCGATCGACCGCGAAGCGCTTCGCCGACCGGGTCGAGCGCGCCGAGGTGCTGGCGAACGGCGACGGGCGTGTCTTCGCCGAGCTCCCGCTCGACGAGCAGGATCGGTACTTCGACGCCGCGAAGGAGATGCTTCGATGAGCTCGCAGATCGCAGCGGTTCGTGCGCGCCAGATCCTCGATTCCCGAGGCAACCCGACTGTCGAGGTCGAGGTCGAGGTCGAATCCGGCGAGGTGGGGCGTGCTGCCGTGCCGTCGGGCGCCTCGACCGGGAAGTTCGAGGCGGTCGAGCTCCGCGACGGCGATCCGAACGCGTGGCTGGGCAAGGGCGTCGGCCGGGCGGTCGAGAACGTGCGCACCGAGATCGCACAGACGCTGATCGGGCTCGACGCCGCGGAGCAGAGAGCGGTCGACGCCGCGCTGGTCGAGCTCGACGGGACGCCGAACAAGGGCCGTCTCGGCGCGAACGCGATCCTCGGCGCCTCGCTGGCGACGTCCAAGGCGGGCGCCGCGCAGGCGGGCCTGCCGCTCTACCGCTGGGTCGGTGGCGACGAGGCGCGCGTGCTCCCGCTGCCGATGTTGAACGTCGTCAACGGAGGCGCCCACGCGGACAACTCGCTCGACCTGCAGGAATTCATGATCGTCCCGGGCGGAGCGGAGACGTTCTCCGAGGGGCTGCGCATCGCGGTCGAGGTCTTTCACACGCTGAAGAAGCAGCTGGCGGACGCAGGGATCTCGACGGCCGTCGGCGACGAGGGCGGCTTCGCGCCCGACTTCCCGTCGAGTGAAGACGCGATCGAGCGGATCCTCGAGGCGATCGACCGGGCCGGGCACACGGACCGCGTGAAGGTCGCACTCGACCCCGCGATGAGCGAGGTCTTCCGCGACGAGCGGTACACATTCGAAGGGCGCGAGGAATCGTCCGGCGACCTGCCCGAGTTCTGGGCCGGGCTCGTCGAGCGCTACCCGATCGTCTCGATCGAGGACGGCGCGGCCGAGGACGACTGGGAGGCTTGGAAGGCGCTCACGGCGCGGCTCGGCGACCGGGTGCAGCTCGTCGGCGACGACATCTTCGTCACGAACGTCGAACGGCTCGGCCGCGGGATCGAGGAAGGTGCGGCGAACGCGATCCTCGTCAAGGTGAACCAGATCGGGACGCTGACGGAGACGCTCGACGCGATCGAGCTTGCGCGCTCGAACGGGTACGGCGTGGTCATGTCGCACCGCTCCGGCGAGACCGAAGACACGACGATCGCCGACCTCGCGGTCGCGACGAACGTGGGCCAGATCAAGACGGGCGCGCCGTCGCGCAGCGATCGCGTGGCGAAGTACAACCAGCTCCTGCGGATCGAGGAAGAGCTCGGCGACGACGCGGTCTATCCCGGCTGGGCCGCCTTCGCGGCAACAAGGTGAAGGAAGAGCGGGTAGCGCACCCAGCGCCCGCTCGTCCCGGGAATCTCTCGTAGGGCTTCGACGACGAATCCCGCGGATTGCAGCGCGTCGAAGTAGTCCTGCAACGTCCAGTGGACGCTCTCGAAGGTCATTGCGAGACCGTCGCGTACGAGCGTGTCGGTGTAATGGCGCCGCTCGAAGTAGTTGTCGACGAGCTCGAGTGGACGCTCGGGATGCTCGCGGTCGAGCCGGTGGCCGGAGTTGATCGGATGGACGACCGCGACGACGAAGCGTCCATTGGCAATGAGCACCCGGCTCGTTTCCCCAACCGCGCCCTGCATGTCGTCGATGTCTTGGAGCGACATGAACGCAACGGCGAGATCCACGGACTCGTCCTCGAGCGGAAGGTCGGCCGCGTCGCCCTCGACGAACTCGAGCTCCGGGCTGAGCTCGCGAGCCGCGGTGATCACCTTCGGCGACTGGTCGATGCCGAGGATGCGATGGCCTCGCGCGGCAAGATCGCGGCTCAGCCGTCCCTCACCGCAGCCGATGTCGAGCGTGAGCTGGCCTGGCGGGGGGACGAGCTCGAAAAACTGGTCGCGGTGAAAACGCCAATAACTGTCGTGGCCGGGCTCTCGCGCCCAACGAATCCAGTCCTCCGAGTTCCGCTCCCACGCCTGCCGCAACATCGGCCGAAGTCTGCCCGAGGCGCTAGCTAGTCTGCGTCCATGTCCGCCGAGCTGCCTCGCCGGACGAAGATCGTCGCGACACTCGGACCCGCTTCGTCCTCGCACGAGATCGTGCTCGAGCTCGCTCGCGCGGGGATGGATGCGGCACGGCTCAACTTCTCGCACGGGACGCACGAGGACCACGCGGAGGCGATGCGGCTCGTCCGCGACGTCTCGGAGGAGGTCGGCAAGCCGATCGCGGTCATCGCCGACCTCCAAGGGCCCAAGGTCCGGATCGGCGACCTCGCCGAGCCGGTCACGCTCGACCGGGGCGACCAGGTGATCGTGGCCGCCGAGGAGGCGGCGAACGACGGCGAGCTCCCGGTCAGCCCGACCGCGGTCTGCGAGGTGCTCCAGCGGGGTCACGACGTCCTGATCGACGACGGGCTCATCCATCTGCGTGTCGATTCGGTCGAGCGAGGCCGTGCCCTGTGCACGGTCGTCGCCGGCGGCGTCGTCGCGGCGCACAAGGGCGTGAACGTCCCGGGCGTGCCCGTCCCGATCCCGTCGCTCACACGCAAGGACATGGACGACCTCGACTTCGCGCTCGACCACGGCGTCGACTTCGTCGCGCTCTCGTTCGTGCGCTCGGCCGCCGACGTCCGCGATCTCAAGGACCTGATCGCGGGGAGGGGCATGCCTGCCCACGTGATCGCGAAGATCGAGAAATCGGAGGCGGTCGACGCGCTCGACCAGATCCTCCGCGAGACGGACGCGGTCATGGTCGCCCGCGGCGACCTCGGCGTCGAGATCGGCCCCGCGCTCGTCCCGCTGGTGCAGAAGCGGATCATCCTGGCCGCGCTCGAGCGTGCACGGCCCGTGATCACCGCGACCCAGATGCTCGAGTCGATGATCTACCACGCCGAGCCGACCCGGGCCGAGGCGAGCGACGTCGCGAACGCGATCCTCGACGGTAGCTCGGCGCTCATGCTCTCCGCCGAGACCGCGCTCGGAGAGTTCTCGATCGAGGCCGTCGCGTACATGGACCGGATCGCGCGCGCCGTCGAGCCGAGCCTCGGGTACCGGCACGAGCTCCCGCAGGCGAGCGAGGAGCCGACAGTCGGCCAGGCGATGTCGAACGCGGCCTGCGACATCGCGGAGTCGCTGGGCGTTGCCGCGTTGCTCGTCCCGACCTTCACAGGCCGGACGGCGTCCGCGGTCGCGCGTCTGCGCCCCCGCAGGCCGATCCTCGCGCTCTCGCACCACGACTACGCGCTTCGGCAGACGGCAATCGAGTGGGGCGTGACGCCGACGCTGATCGAGGAGGCCTCCGACGTCGAGGACCTGTGGGCGAAGTCGATCGAGGCGGCCCGTGCCGGCGGCTTCGTGGCCGAAGGCGATCTCGTCGTGATCACCGCGGGCACCGCAGTCAACCTGCCCGGAACGACCGACGTGATCAAGGTCGAGCAAGCTTAGGTCAGGCGCAGGACCCCGAGCGCTCCCGGCGAACGAGAGAGGCCGGATGGCCCGTCGCTTGAAGAAACGTGTCCCGCGCGGACGGTTCCTGCTCCGCTGGCTCGGCGTGGGCACGCTCGTGTTCATCGCGTTCCTCTACTGGCAGCCGCTGCGCAGCTACCTGGGGACGCGCGATGCGGTCAAGCAGCAGTCCGCGGAAGTGCGCGCGCTGCGCGAGCAGAAGCTGCGGCTCGAGCGCCGGCTCGCGGAGTCGGATACGGCCCAGGCGGTGACCCGCGAGGCGCGGCGGCTCGGCTACGTCGAGCCCGGCGAGCGGCTGTTCATCGTCAAGGGCATCAGAGCCTGGCGCAACGCTCACGAGCATCGGGTCGACCGATAGATTTCGCGTTCGCTCTCGGAGACCACTGACGTTCGCCGCCGGAGCCGGGCTTTGCCCGGCGGGAGGCTCACGCCGGAGAGGAAGACGATCGAACTCCCACAGACATCGGCCGGCTCCTGAGACCGTTGGACTGCCGATCCGCCGGAAAGGAGGGGGCCCACGGGGGAACCAGGGGTTCCCCCGTGGAGGCGAGCGAAGCGACGCCGGACCGCGAGCTCGTCGCGAAGCAGCTCGGCCGGCCGCCGCGCGCCTTCGCACGCGTCGTCGTCCGCTGTCCGTTCGGCCGGCCGGCGGTGACCGAGCAGTCGCCCTACGACGACTCCGGCGAGCCCTTCCCCACGACGTACTACGTGACCTGCCGCCACCTGGTCGCGGCGATCTCCCGGCTCGAGGCGGCCGGCGGCGTGGAGCGCTGGTCGGAGCGGGCGCAACAGGAGCCCGACCTCGCCGAGAGCCTCGTTCGCGCCACCGAGGAGCAGCGGCGCGTGCGCATGGAGCTCGCCCGGGGCCGAACCGGCAGCGACCGGGGGGACTCGCTCCAGCTCGGGATCGGCGGCTCCCGGAATCCGGAGCAGCTCAAGTGCCTGCACGCGCATGTGGCGTTCGCGATGGCGCGTCCCGGCTACGAGCTCGGCGAGCGGATCGCGGACGAGATCGTCCCGCTCTGGCCGGAGAGATGTTGCCTAGAAGGCGCAGACGCGTCCCTATGATCGGACCGCCATGAGCGCAGTGACAGTCGAGAACGCCCGTCTCCAGTGGGAGGACGGTTACCGCCGGCTGAACGAGCACGCGTCGGACCGGCCGACGTACGAGCGTCTTCTCGCCGAGGTGGACGTGTTGATCGACGAGCTCAACCGCCGGGTCGGCCAGACGTTCACGCTCGCCGAGCTCGCTGCTGCGTACGACGAGGCCGACCGGTGGCTGCTCGAGGTGCTCCGGCCCGGAGCGGGCGCCGTCCAGCTCGGCCTGGTCGAGGACGCGGCGTTCCACCTCTACGCCCGCGGCGCCGTCGACTACGCGCCATGAGCCGGCACCCGCGGAGGCGTCGCCGGCGCGTCGGCCCCTGGGTGCTGCGCGCCGCGGCGCTCGCGGTCGCGTTCGCAATCGGCATCGCGCTCGGCCAGGCGCTCGACGACGGCTCGGCGCCCTCCGGCACGGAGACCTCCGTGCGCACGCTCGAACCGGGAACCCAGAGCGTCCAGACCGTGACGGTGACCGTGACGACGGCTCCCTAGTTTGGGAATGGGCTAGAGAGGAAAAGGTAGGTTTACCCAAGTTTCCCGCCATGGCTGATCCTCGTGACACCGCCGCCCGAACGCCCGTACCCGCAGACGAGCCGGACTGGCTCACGCTCGGGCAGGCGGCGAAGTACCTGGGGATGGCGCAGAGCACGATTCGCAAGTGGTCGGACACCGGCCGGCTGCCCGCGTTCTATACCCCGGGCGGGCACCGCCGCTATCGCCGCGCGGATCTCGACCAGTTCCTCGAGCGCGGCGGCTCGACCGCTCCGAGACGCGGTGAGGGGCGGCGTGTGATCCTGATCGTCGACGACGACGAGCGCCTCCGCGAGTTCGTCCGCGTGAACCTGGAGATGGAGGGCTACTCCGTGCGCGAGGCCGGAAGCGCGGAGGAAGGGCTCGCGGCCCTCGAGGCCGAATCGCCCGACCTGATCCTGCTCGACGTGATGATGCCGCAGGTCGACGGGTGGGAGATGCTGCGCCGGGTCCACGAGCGGCACGGCGTCGGCTCGATCCCGGTGATCATGTTCAGCGGCAAGGTCGAGGAGGAGTCGCTGCGCACGGCTGCGTCGCGCGGGGCGCAGGGCTTCATCGGCAAGCCGTTCAACCCGCAGCAGCTGATCGAGTCGACGAAACAGCTCGTCCCGGCCTGACAGATCTGGATCAGCAGCTCGAGCGGTGGGTCGTCCACCACCGGGTGCACGCGCTCGACGACGTGTTCGTCGCTCTCACGCGCATCGGCACGCAAGGCGCGATCTGGCTCCTGATCGCGATCATCGCGGCGCTTTACTGGAGGCGGCCGGCGATCTTCCTCTACGTCGCGCTCGCCGATCTGCTCGCGGGTGTGTCCTCGAGCCTGCTGCGCCACGCGATCGGGCGCGAGCGTCCGCCGCTTCGCTTCCCCGAGCCGCACCCGCTCGTCCACGTGCCGGGCAACCCGAGCTTCCCGTCCGGCCACGCGGCGACGAGCTTCGCCTGCGCGGCCACGCTGGCGTGGCTGACGCCGCTGTCGCCGGTCGCCCTCTACGTCCTCGCCGCTCTGATCGCGTTCTCCCGCGTCTACGTCGGCGTCCACTACCCGCTGGACGTGATCGGAGGCGCCGCGCTCGGCCTGGGAGTCGCTACAGCTCTTCGCCTGCTCGTAGAAGCCCGCCGACGATCAGCCCCACGGCCGCGATGAGCGCGATCCAGATCCCGATCCCGCGCCCGTCGTACGGGAAGAAGGTGTCGGGGACCGAGATCACGCGGATGAGCACGAGGATCGTGGCGAGGGACCCGAGGACGATGATCACGAGGCTCTCCGGAACCGTCGCCGGCAGCTCGATCCCGAGCTCGCGCAGCACGACGAGCACGACCACGGCGAGGCCGAGCAGGAAGACGAGCTTGCCGATCACGCCGGTGTGCCAGCCGATGACTGCGATCGTCGGCCCCTCGCCGGAGCCCGCGTACCAGCCCATGAACGTGGACAGCATCAGCACGAACCCCGCGAGTGCGGTCACACGCTCGCCCATCGCCCAGATCCCTCCGGGGAGGAGCAGCAGCGGGTCGCGCCCGCGCTCGGTACCAGCAGGTCGGTCGGGCGGGTAGGGCTCGGAAGGCTCCACGGGCGAAGTATCTATAGACCGAAGGTCCGCTGGATCTGGTGCCAGATGACGAGGGTCAGGTAGACGCTCGCCGCGACGAGAGCGAAGAGCACGAGCCAGAACCGGAGCTTCGCGCGCTTCGTCTCGCGGCGACGGTTGCGATGAACGCGGCGGCGGGCTCGGTGCAGCTCATAGGCGCGCTGGACAGCGGCCGGATCGAGCTCCAGCGCTTCGTCCACCAGTTCCGGGCGGCGAGCCGGCTGGGCCATGCGGGAGAGCATAAACGCGACGGTGGGCCGACCGGGGCGATGAGCAATACTTTTCGAGGGGGAATGGACGAGAAATCCGACCACGCCCTCGACACGCTCGCGGCCGCGGGGCTGCGAGCTGCGGGCGAGCACGGGCTCGACGAGGCGCTGCAGGCGGTCGCCGATGCGGCCGCCGAGGTGACCGGCGCCGACGCAGTGGCGATTCGCGTCGTCGACGCCTACGGCCGCTTGCCGGTGCGGACGTTGGCGTGCCGTTCCGAGGCGCTCGCGGCCGAGCTCGCAGGGTCGTCGTTCGCGCTGGAGGAGCTGCCCGCGCAGTCGGCGTCTGCGAATGAGCTCCCGGGCGCAGTGCAGAGAGCGGCGCGCCGCGCCCGCGCCGCCGATGCGCTCCTGATCCCGGTGCGGGCTGACGGCGTTGCGCTGGGGAGCATCGAGCTGCTGCGATCCGGTCGCGGGCTCGACGCGAGCGAGACCGCGGCTGCGCGCGTCGCCGCCGCGCAGCTCGGCCTCGTCCTGCGGGCGTTCGGCGCGGGAAACGGTGCGGATGGATCGCGTTTTGCCGACGAGCTCGTGCTCGCGGGCGATGCACTCAGCGCCGGGCTCGAGGAGGCACGCGGACCGGACGAGGTGGTGCGGATCGCGGCGCGCGCGTCCGGGGCGGAGGCGGCGCGGCTCTCGCAGGTGACCGAGGACGGGGAGCTCGAGGCGCTGGCGTCCGCTGGCGGGCTCGAGGCGCTCGAAGCCGTTCGGCCGGCGCGGCCACCCGAGCACGAGCCCGTGCGTGTCGAGGCGGTGAGAGGCAGGATGGTCACGACGCTGACGCTCGGCCAGCCTCCAATCGGCGTCCTCCAGCTCGTCTTCGGGCCGGGGAGCTCGCCGTCCCAGCGCGACCTCGACCGGCTGGGCACCTTCGCCGTCCGGGCGGCGCAGGCCATGCGAGCCGGAGAGCGTGCACGTGCGACGTCGCTCGAGCTCGAGCGGTCCGAGGCGTTGCTCGCGGTGCTCGGCCAGGCGATCGCCGAGCTCTCCCTGGCACACACGCTGGAGACCGCGGTCGCGCGTGTCTCGGAGCTGCTCCGCGCGGACCGCGTCGCGATCTATCTCGGGGACGCGAGCCGGCTGCGGCCGGAGGCGGGCTCGGGCGCCGACGCGGAGCTCGCGGTCGCCGAGCGCCTGCTCGAGCTCGCGTTCGGCCCGCTCCGGGCGCAGGGCGTCCTGCACGTTGCGGATGCTCAGGCCGACGCTCGGCTCGCTCCGGTGCGCACCGCTGTGGCGGAAGCCCGGATCGACGCCGCGCTGGCCGTCCCGCTCGTCGCACGCGAGGAGCTGGTGGGACTCCTCGCCGTCTACATGCCGCGCGGGCGGGATGTGGAGCCGAACGACGCCGCGCTCCTGTCGGCGCTGGCCGCCCAGTTGGCGGTTGCCGCGCAGAACGCGGAGCTCCACGAGCGGACGGAGCGGCAGGCGAGGGAGCTTCAGGAGACGATCGCAGCCGAGCGCAAGTCGGCGAAGCGGCTGCGGGCGCTGTACGAGATCTCGCGCTCCTTCGCGCAGAGCCTCTCGCTCGACGCGACGCTCGACTCGGTGACCACCGCCGCGGTCGAGCTGCTCGACGTCGACGCTGCCGTGATCCGCGTGCTCGACGGCCGCGGCGACCTGCTCGTCCCGCGAACGCCGTACGTGGCCGATGCGCGCCTGGAGCCCCTGCGCCCTCTGCTCGAGCGCGAGCAGGCGGTCGAGGAGCTACCGAACGAGCCGCTCATGCTCGATCCGCCGACCGCGCGACGGCTCGGCGCGCCGTACGAGCTGCTCGTCCCGTTCCTCGAGCAGGGCGCGACGGCGCTCGTCGTACCGATCGCGACCTCGGCGGAGCTGCTCGCCACGCTGACGGTCGTCTCGCTCGATCCCTCGCGGCGGCTCGGTGACGAGCAGGTCGAGACTGCGCTCTTCGTCGCCGGCCAGGCCGCGCTCGCGATCGACAATGCACGCCTGACCCAGGAGCGGAAGGACTTCGCCGACACCATGCAGCGCTCGCTGCTCCCGCGCGGGCTGCCCGAGGTCGAGGGGCTCGAGGTCGGCGCCGTCTACGAGTCGTCGGCCCGGGTGGAGGTCGGTGGCGACGTCTACGACTTCCTGACGCTGCCCGACGGAAAGCTGGCCGTCGTGCTCGGCGACGTGAGCGGTCACGGGATCGCGGCCACCGCGGACATGGCACTCGCCAAGTTCGCGTTCCGCTCGCTCGTCCGCCTGTACCCCGACCCGGCCGCGCTCCTCGCGCAGGCGAACGAGGTCGCACTCGGCGAGCTGTCCGGCGGAAACTTCGTCACGATGGCCTGCCTGACCGTCGATCCCACCAGCGGCGCAGTCTCGGCCGCGAGCGCCGGGCATCCGCCGATCCGCGTCCTGGCCGCCGACGGCTCGATCGGCCTGCTCGCGCCGCGCGGGCTCGCCCTCGGGATCGAGGCGGACCAGCGCTACGAGACGGCGCGGGCCGCCCTCGAGCACGGCGCGGCGCTCTGCCTCTTCACCGACGGCCTCGTCGAGGCGCGCCGCGACGGTGACCTGTACGGCGACGAGCGGCTCGACCGAGCTCTCACGGACGGCCGTGAGCTCTCGGCGCAGGCGCTCGCTGAGCGCGTCGTCGCAGATGCGCGAGCATTCGCCGGCGAGCCCGACGACGATTGCGCCGTGGTCGTCATCCGGAGGACCTAGTGCCCCTCCCAGCAATACATGCCGGCTTCTGGCCCGCGATCACGCGGCGCGAGAGTCCACCCTCGCCCTTGCCAAGGCTACAAGCCTTGGCCGCGGTCGAGTGCGGCCTCTCGCTTGGTGCTCGCGACCCAGAAGCTCGGCGGCATTACTGGGAGGGGCACTAGTGGCCGAGGCCGTCGGCGCAAGAGAGCACCGGGCGGAGGCCGTTGAGGGGCGAGGTCTCGCGTTCGCGCTGTACGCGCTCGTGTTCTGCACCGGAGCGGCCGCGCTGGCAACCGAGATCGGAGCCGCGCGCCTCCTCGCTCCATACTACGGGAGCTCGACGATCGTCTGGGCGAACGTGATCGGCCTCGTGCTCGCGTCGCTCGCGGTGGGCTACTGGGTCGGCGGGAAGATCGCGGACCGCAACCCGAGCCCGAGGGTGCTCGGGCGGATCGTCGTGCTCGCCGCGGTCCTGATCGCGATCGTCCCGTTCGCGGCCGGCCCGTTCCTGGACGTCTCGGTGAAGGGGCTCGACCAGGTCTCGGCGGGCGCGGCGATAGGCTCGTTCTTCGCCGTGCTCGCGCTCTTCGCACCGTCGCTGATGCTGCTCGGGATGGTGGCGCCCTTCGCGGTTCGGCTCGCGATCGAGGACGTGCGCGACGCGGGCACGGTTGCCGGGCGCCTGTACGCGCTCTCCACAGCGGGCAGCCTGCTCGGCACGTTCCTCGCCGCGCTCGTGCTCATCCCGTCGATCGGAACCCGGCGGACGGTGCTCGCCGCGGCGCTGCTCGTCGCTCTCTCCGGCGCGGCGCTGCTCGGCCGGCGCTGGCTCCTGGTCGCGGCGGGCGTGGGAGCGCTGATCGCGATCCCTGCCGGCGCGGTGCGCGCCGAGCCGGGCCTGATCTACGAGCACGAGTCGCGCTACCAGTTCATCCACGTCACCGAGCTGCACGGAGTCCGGCGGCTGTACCTGAACGAGGGCCTCGCCGTGCACTCGCTCTGGCGGCCGAACACCGTCCTCACCGGCGGCGAGTGGGACACCTACCTCGCGGTCCCGCCGCTTCTCGGCCGTCCCTTGAGGCGGGTCGCGATCCTCGGCAATGCAGGCGGCACGACGGCACGGGCGATGGGCGTCTTCTACCCGCAGGCCCGGATCGACGGAGTCGAGCTCGACCCGGACGTGACCGCGGTCGGTCGCCGCTACTTCGGGCTGGACGACAACCCCCGCCTGCACGTGATCACGGCGGACGCGCGGCCGTTCCTCCGCAGCACCGGCAAGCGCTACGACCTGATCATCGTCGACGCCTACCGGCCCCCGTACGTGCCGTTCTACCTCGCGACGCAGGAGTTCTTCCGGTTGGCCCGGTCGCGGCTCGCCCCCGGGGGCGCGATCGTCCTCAACGTCGGGTCGACGCCCGACGACCACCGGCTCGCCGAGGGCGTCTCAGGCACCTTGGCGACGGAGCTCCCGCTCGTGCTCACGTGGCAGGCGCTCCGCTTCAACCAGTTCGTGATCGGCCTCGACCGGCCCGAGCCGCGAGCCGTGCTCGTCCGGCGACTGCGTCACGGGCCTCGGCGGCTGCGCTCGCTGACGAACCTGCTCGTCCGCGACATGCGCGTCGCGGCTCCCTCGTCCGACCCGTGGACGGACGATCGCGCGCCCGTCGAGTGGATCACGGACCGGATGATCCTCGAGTTCGCGGCGCGCGGCGGCCGCTTCGAGGAGTACCCGCTGCCGACGGCGCCTTGAGGCGTCGCTTGCGATGCCGCTGTCAGGATGCCCGGGCATGACCGGGCATCCGCCGGAAATGACCGGTCGACACGACCGAACACAACCAAAACCGCTCAAACTCCTCCGCGGCGAAGGGCCCTTGCTCGGGATCGGCCACCGCGGCGCAGCGGCGCTCGCGCCGGCAAACACGATCGCGGCTGTCGACGCTGCGCTCGAGCACGGCGTCGACCTCGTCGAGCTCGACGTCTTCGCCGGGCGGGACGGGAAGCTCATCCTCAGCCATTCGCGCAGAGAGCTTGCGGCCGAGCCTGTGACGTTCGACGAGATGCTCGCCTTCCTCGCCGAGCGTTCGCCGGGGACGGGCGTGCTCACGGACCTGAAGTTCGCGGGCCGGGAGCAGGCCTTCGTCGAGACGCTGCGGGCCTACGGCTTCGTCGAGCGCGCGCTCGCCTGCACGAGCCAGGTGGGCACGCTGCAGAACCTTCGGCGGCTCGAACCGGAGCTCGCCCGCAGCCGCACATACCCGCGCGGACGGGTCTACCTGGGCGGACATCGCACGTTCATCCACGTCGCCGGCCCGGTGCAGTGGGCGATGCGTGCCGCGCTGCCGTACCGCGCCCGCGGTCTCGTCGAGGAGACCGGGGCCTCGGCGATGACGCTCAACCACCGTGTCGTGACCCGCCAGACCGTCGAGCGCTGCCACGAGCTCGGCGTCGCCGTCTTCGCCTGGACGGTGAACGACCCCGGCAGCGCACTGCGCCTGGACGAGCTCGGAGTCGACGGCGTGATCACCGATGACCCGCGTGTTCTAGCCCGGTAGCGGGCTACACTCCAAGGCGTGAAACGCCTCGGCTATGCCGTTTTGGCGCTCGCCTGCGCTGCGGCGGGTGCGGCCACGTCGGTCGTCCTCGCGGGCGGCGTCGGCGCCGCCGGCTTCGGGAGCACGGGCACGACGACCGGAACGACGTCGACCGGCACGACGACGACTCCGCTGCCGACGCTGATCGCGCCCGGGGTCACGATCTCCGGCATCCCCGTCGGCGGCATGACCGTCGACGAGGCCGGAGCGCTCGTCCGCGAGCGGTTCGAGCTGCCGATCCCGCTCGTGCTCGACCGCCGGCACAGGCTGGCCCCGCCGCCCGAAGCGCTCGGCGCGACAGCGCATATCGACGAGGCGCTCGCGCGCGCGAGAACGGCTCAGCCCGGCGCCGCGATCACGCTGCCGGTGCTGATCGACGGCAACGTCGTCCGCGCCTACGTGCTCCAGGTGGCGAGGCGCTTCTACCGTAAGCCGGTGAACGCCCAGGTCTTCCTGCGTCGCCTGAAGCCGGTCATCGTCCCGGACCGCCCGGGCCTCGTCGTGAACCGCCTCGCGCTGACGACTTCGATCGTGCAGCGCCTGCGCGCAACGAGCCGCCTCCGCGTCCGGATCCGCCACAGCTCGCAGCCCGCGGCCACCCGGCGCAGCGCGTTCCGCTCCGTGATCGTGATCCGCCGCAGCTCGAACCGGCTCTACCTATACCGGTACGACCACCTGCGGAGACTGTTCCGCGTCGCGACCGGCCAGTCGATCTATCCGACGCCGCTCGGCCACTTCGACATCCTCGTCAAGTGGCGAAACCCCTGGTGGTATCCGCCCAACTCGCGCTGGGCGAAGGGCCAGAAGCCGATCCCGCCGGGCCCGAGCAACCCGCTCGGGACGCGCTGGATGGGCCTCTCCGCGCCGGGCGTCGGAATCCACGGGACGCCGAACCCGGCCTCGATCGGCTACTCGGTCTCCCACGGCTGCATCCGCATGTACATCCCGGACGCCGAATGGCTGTTCAACGCCGTCGACATCGGGACGACGGTGTTCATCGTCTCGGCCTGATGAAGCGGCTCAAGCTTGCGGGTCAGATCGGGTCGGTCGGGCTCGTGGGGGCGCTGCTCGTCCTGCTCGTCTGGAAGGTCGTGCAGAACGACCGGACGAACGTCGCCAGCTCGTTCACGAAGGGGCACGTCACGAAGCCGGCCGATTTCGACCTCACGCGCCTGAACGGCAACGGGAAGCTGCAGCTGTCCTCGCTCAAGGGCAAGGTCGTGGTCGTCAACTTCTGGGCCTCCTGGTGCGAGCCGTGCAAAAGCGAGGCGCCGCGCTTCCAGCAGGCGTTCGAGCGCTATGGCAACCGCGTCGCGTTCGTCGGCGTCGACACGGCGGACTACTCGGCGGACGCGGGCAAGTTCCTCAGCCGCTACGGCGTGACGTACCCGAACGTCCGCGACCCCGACCGGAGCGTGCTCGGGAAGTACGGTGGCCTGCCCATTCCGCGCACGTTCGTGATCTCGCCGAGCTGGCGGGTGACCGGGTACATCTTCGGCGAGGCGCGCTCCGGGGAGATCGACAGCGCGATTCAGAGGGCGCTCGGCGCATGAAGCGGGCGGCGCTCGCGGTCGCGCTGCTCGCGCTGCTCGCGGTGCCGGTCGCCCGGGCCAGCGAGGATCACCCGGGCTCGCTCGAGGTCCAGGAGGAGCTCTTCTGCGTCGACTCCCAGACGACGCTGGCCGACGCCAGCTCGGTCTCGTTCACGCCGGCTGCGATCCACATGATCAACTCGATGATCTCTCAGGGCTACAAGAAGAGCCAGATCAAGCAGACGGTCGCCAAGAAGTACTTCGGCCACCTGCGGGCGCTGCCTGCGAGGCCGGACGGGGGGCGGCCCACGCTCGCCGATCTGGAGGGCGAGGTCATGTGTCCGGTCTGCAATACGACGCTTGACCAGTCGAGCTCCCCCGCCGCGCGGCAGATCGAGGCGTTCATCTCGGCGCGGATCGCGGCTGGCGATTCCAAGAACCAGATCAAGGACCGCCTCGTCGCCGAATACGGGCCGCAGATCCTGGCCGCGCCGCCCAAGAAGGGCTTCAACCTGCTGGCCTGGCTGCTGCCGTTCGTTGCGCTGTTCGGCGGCGGGCTCGTCCTCGGCCTGCTCGCGTGGCGCTGGAGCCACCCGCGTGAGCCGGGGCCGCCGGCCGCTCAGCTGAGCCCCGCGCTCGAGCGCCGCGTCGACGAAGAGCTCGCGCGCTTCGACGAGGGCTGAGCCTTGGCCGCCCAGATTCCCGCAGCCTTCCTCGCGGGCGTCATCTCGATCATCACGCCCTGCGTCCTCCCGCTCGTGCCGGGCTACCTGTCGGCCGTGTCGGCGATCGAGGCCGACCGGCTCGGGACTCCCGGAGCCGCGCGCCGAGTCGCGCTCGCGAGCCTGCCGTTCATCCTCGGCTTCACCGTCGTCTTCGTCGTTCTCGGCGCGGGCGCTGCCGCGATCGGCGGCGTTCTTCCCTCGGACCGCCAGCTCGAGCTCGCCGGCCTCATCCTCGTGGTCATCGGGCTGACGTTCATCGGGCTCCTACCCTGGCCGGAGCGAATCCTCGCCCCGGGCCTGCTGTCGGGAGCGCGCCGGCGAAACTCGAGCATCCTGCTCGGCGGAGCGTTCGCGATCTGCGCGGCGCCGTGCATCGGCGCGGTGCTTGCGTCGATCCTCGCGCTCGCGAGCACGAGCTCGGTCCTGAAGGGGGCAGTGCTGCTCGCGTTCTACTCGGCCGGGTTGGGACTGGCGTTCCTGCTCGCCGCGGTTGGCTTCACGCAGGCGATGGGCGCCTTCCGCTGGCTCCGCGACCACTACGTCGCCATTCGGATCGCGGGCGGTGTGACCCTCGTCGTGCTGGGCTTGCTCCTCTTTTTCCACAAGGACTGGTGGCTGAACGTGTTCCTCAACCGCCTGCTCGACGACGTCGGGCTAGGGAACGTCTAGCGGCGGCGGGTCGAGCGAGCCCGCAGCGCGAGCCGCGGCCACCTGGCGCAGGAACCCGTCGACGTCGACCCCGCGATGCGTCGGCGCGAACGGCCCGAGCCGGCGCTCCGCCTTCTCGAGTTGCCGCTCGAACCCGACCCAGTTCCCGCGGCCGGCCTGGTACCACGCGACGACGACGTGCACGAGCCCCTGGAAGAAGTCCTTCTCCTCGGGCCCGGACGCGCGCCAGGCATCCTCGAGCGCCTCGTGCGCGGCGAAGTACTCGCCCCGCCGCGCGAGGTCGAGCCCGCGTTCCAAGTCAGTCGAGACCGACCTTGACCTCTCCGTCCTCGACCTTGACCTCGTACGTCTGCGCCTGGATCGCGAGATCGAAGTCGTTCTTGCCGGTCAGCGGGTCGTACTTCCAGCCGTGCCACGGGCACGTGAGGTAGTGGTTCGCATCGAGCACGCCCTCGCCGAGCGGGCCCTTCAGGTGGAGGCAGTGGCCCTGAAGCGCGTAGAACTCGCCGTCCAGGTTGACGAGCGCGATCTCGACCTCGCCGGCCTGCACCGGGGACACGGTTCCGGGCGCGACGTCGGCGACCTGGGCAACCGTCACGAAATCCATGCTGGTTCCGACGGTAACAGAGTGCTACCCTCGGGCCGCCGTGGCGACGATCCTGTTGGCCGGGGTGGATCTCTTCATTCGGGGCAAGCTCGAGGCCTCGCTCGCCGATCATCACCTCGTGACGACCGACAGCGCGGATCCGCCCGATCTCGTGATCGCGGACGTCGCTCGCATCGATCCGTACGACGTCGCCGACGAGTATCCGGACGTGCCGTTGCTCGGCTTCACGAACCACAAGGACACGGCCGGGCTGCGCCGCGCGAACGAGGCGGGCTTCGACCAAGTGGTCGCGAAATCGGCTCTCGACGCGCAGGCTCGGGAACTGATCGACCGACTTCTTGCCTCGGTAGACTGACCCGCCCCGATGACCTACATCATCGCCGAGCCGTGCATCGACATCAAAGACCTGTCCTGCGTGGACGTCTGCCCGGTCGACTGCATCCATGTGTTCGAGCGAATCCTGATCATCGACCCCGAGGAGTGCATCGACTGCGGTGCGTGCGAACCGGAATGCCCGGTGGAGGCGATCTTCCCCGAGGATGCGCTGCCCGAGAAGTGGGAGCCGTTCGTCAAGATCAACTACGCGTACGGCGACGGGGCGGACGTCGTGAACAAGCTCACGACGGACTACGCGACGGAGCACAACGTCCAGAACCCACCGCTGGAATAGAAACTCGCTCGTTTGGGCATTCGTTTGGGCGAGCGAAAAACGAGGTCCGAAGAAATAAACCGGGTCAGGGCCTCGTTGCGTAGTGCGTAGGTAGGGTGCAAGCCGCGATGAGACCCAAGATTCTCGACCACGTCGCGCTCTGGGTCGCCGACCGCGATCCGATTACCGACTTCGTGACCGAGCGGCTCACGATGCACGTGATCGAGAAGACGGACAAGTTCACGCTCGTCGGCACGAACGCGCGCCGGGGGAAGCTGACGCTGTTCGACGCCGAGGGCCCACGCGAGCGCGGTGCGCTAAAGCACGTGGCTCTCCGGGTGAACGATCTCGAGGAGGCGCTCGGCGGCCTCGAAGGCGTCGACGTTACGCGCGAGAACGGCGGTGTCTACTTCGACATCCACGAAGGGCTCCGGCTGGGGCTCGTCGAGGCGGAGACGGACGTCGACTACGACCTCGATCACGTTGCGCTCTTCTCCGCGAGCCCGCGGGAGACGGCTGGGAAGTACCAGCAGTTTGGGTTCGCGCCGGAGGCGGATACACGTGTGGAGGTCGGCGGCGCGTTCGTCGAGTTCCACCCGGGTGAGCCCGGTGACCCCGAGCGGCCGTTGCTCAATCACCTCGCCGTTCTGGTCGACTCCGCCGACGAGACGCTCGAGGAGGCGAAGCAGGCAGGAATGGACGTCGCGGACGTCGTCGACGCGGCGAACACGCTGGCCGTCTTCGTCTGGGGGCCCGAGCACGTGAAGATCGAGTACGTCGAGCAGAAGCCAACGTTCGCCCTCAAATAGCCGACCTGGTCCTCGCCGGAGCGGGCATGGCCGGCCTGGCCGCGGCGGCGCGCGCGCGTGAGTTCGGCGCCGAGCCCGTCGTCCTCGAGAAGGGCGACCGCACCGGAGGCTCGATGCTGTTGTCGAGCGGCGTCATCTGGCGCCACCGGACGCTCGACGGGTTCCGGGCCGAATGCCCGGGCGGGGATCCGGCGCTCCAGCAGGTGATCGTGGAGCAGCTCGACGGGGCGATCGAGTGGCTCGAATCGCTCGGCGCACCGGTGCTCGAGCACGAGACGGGCAACCCGCGTACAAGCGGCAAGCGCTTCGACACGCGTGGCCTGACCGCTGCGCTGGTCCGGAAGGCGGGACAAGGCTCCCTGGGCCATGCCCTGGGACCTGGTCCCGGGACATGGCCGGAAGGGCCGCTCGTGCTTGCGACCGGCGGCTTCCACGTGCGGCTGGCGCACGACCTCGGACTGCCCATCCGTGGGAACCCGTGGAGCGAGGGCGACGGGCTCGACCTCGCCCTCGCGAGAGGCGGTGCCGCAACGGACGGCCTCGACGAGTTCTACGGTCGCGCGATGCCGGCCGGGATCCCGATCGACGAGGCGGAGTTCGTCCCGCTCTCGCAGCTCTACGGGCAGTTCGCCGAGGTCGTCTCCGAGGACGGCAGGCAGCGGTTCGAAGGCGAGGTCTCGTGGTCGGAGACCAACCTCGTCCAGGCGATCGCACGCTGGCCGGGCGGCCGGGCCTGGTACCGCGTGCACGAGAGCCGCCTCGGGAAGCGCGTGCGCGAGCGGACGGTCGCGGACATGATCGAGCAGGCGCGCGCCGCGGGTGCCGACGTCCGCGAAGAGCCGCCCTTCACGTCCGTGCTCGTCCAGGCGAGCGTGACCCAGACGCTGGGCGGGATCCGGATCGACGAACGAGCCCGCGTCGTCGGTGCGGAGGGCCTCTACGCAGCGGGCGCGGACGTCGGCGGGATCGCGACCGGCGGCTACTCGAGCGGCCTCGCGGCCGGCCTCGTCTTCGGCCGAATCGCCGCCGAAGAAGCGCTCAGCTAGTCGTCAGGCAGGAGGTACGCGCAGGGCCTGCGGTCCTGCGGGAGCGGCGACTGGGCGATCCGGTTCACGACCCAGCTGCCCTGGCCGTCCAGCTCGACGGTCGACCCCACCGGCGGGGGCTCGCCCTCGCGATTCACGAGCTCGTAGCCGGTCGGCTTGGAGACGAACAGGCAGTGTCCGGGCTGGGCGGCCATGCGGGGCGAGTCTAGCGACGCACTCTGTAGGGCGGAAAGAGGACACGGACGACCGTCCCGCCGTCCTTCCCCGGGTCGACGCTCATGCGGCCGCTGAGCGAGCGAGCCCGCTCGGCGATCGCGTCGTAGCTCGCGCGCCGCCGCTCGCCGGGCGCGTCGTCGACGATCACCGCCTCGATTCGCCCGGACGCCTCTCCGACCCGCACCGACATCCGCGTCGGGGGCCCGCGCCTGATCGCCTGGTGCAGGGCCTCGCGGATGATCTGGAAGATCGCCACCTGGGCGTGCTCGGTCAGGGTCTCCGCAGCCTCGACGTCGAGGTCGATCTGGATGCTGTTCGACATGCCGAGCTGCTCGGCGAGCGCGCTGACGGCCGGCCCGAAGCCCTGATCGCGCAGCACGACCGGCTCCAGCTCGAAGGAGAGGTCGCGCAGGGACCGGATGGTCTGCCGCTGCTTCTCGAGCGCCGACCCGAGGACCTGCTTCGCCTCGTCGGTCCGGTCCTCCTCGACCGCGTCGATGACGCCGTCGAGCATGAGCGCGATGCCCGACATCGACTGGACGGGCCCGTCGTGGAGGAAGAGCGCCAGGCGGCGCCGCTCCTCCTGCTCGGCCGTGATCAGCTGATCGGAGAGCCGCGCGTGCTCGGTCTCGAGTCGCTCGACCTCTTCGGCCATCCACTCGTCCTGATGACGCTCGGTGAGCAGCAGCGTGGCGCCGGAAGCCGTGACCGCGAAAGCGAGCCCGAGCAGCATCAGCCAGTTCTGCTCGACCGCGATGCCGATCACCCCGACGAGCGCGCCGGCGACGACCAGCGCGACGAGCGACCCGGCCCGTGTTGCGCTCGGCTTGATCCTTCCGACGTGTCGACCGCTCATTTCAGACGGACTCTCGGGCGAAGCCCGTGAGTTCCTGGTGTCGGCGCCGCAAGCGGCGCCTTAATCGATGATCGCTTCGCGAAGCGCAATAGCCACCGCGTGCGTGCGTGTATCGGCCTCGAGCTTCGTGAGGATGTGCCGCACGTGGCTCTTGACGGTCTCCTGGCTGATGAACAGCTTTGCCGCGACGTCGGCGTTCGACATGCCGTCCGCGAGCAGTTGAAGGATCTCGCGCTCCCGCGTCGTCAGCATGTCCTCGCCCTTGCCGGGCAGGAACGCGGGCATCAACGCCGGGTCGACGTACCCCTCGCCGGCGACGACCTTCTCGATCGCGCGCAGCAGCGTCTGGTGCGGCGCCTCCTTGAGGATGTAGCCCTTCGCGCCCGACTCGAGGCCGCGGCCGAGGAGGCTGCGCTCGCTGAACGCGGTGAAGATGAGCACCGCCGTGTCCGGGACCTTCTCGCTGAGCAGCTTCGTCGCCTCGAGCCCGTCCATGCCGGGCATGCGGACGTCCATGATCACGACGTCTGGCTTGCGCCTCTCCGCCAGGGCGACCGCGCTCGCGCCGTCAGACGCCTCGCCGATCACGCGGATGTGCGGCGCGCGCGAGAGCGATAGACGCAGGCCTTCGCGGACGACCTCGTGGTCGTCGACGATCAGGCAGGTGATCTCGGTCTTTCCGTCGGCGTTGGCGGTTTCGGGCACGGCCCGAGGATTGTATTCGGGCCGTCAGACTCCAAGCGCAAGCTGCTCCGGCTCTTTGGCCGGCTCAGCCGGGTGGATCCGGCGGTCGGCGACGCCGAGCTCGCGCGCCAGAGCGGAGATTTGTCGGCGAACGGGCTTCGTCTTCTCGGCCGGGAGATAGGCTCGGTTTCGGTACAGCGAGCCGTAGCGAGGCACGAGCTCGGGCCAGTCCTCTGCCAGATGCTGAAGGAAGTGCTCGCGCGTGCCCGGGCGCAGGAACAGGAGGTTCGCCCAGACGCCGGTTGCGCCGGCCTCGCGCGCTGCCTTCACTACTTCGCGCAGTTGCTCGGGGCGGTCCGAGATCCCGGGTAGGACGGGGGCCATGCCGACCCCGGTCTTGATTCCCGCCTCGACGAGACGTGCGACTGCGCGGAGGCGCTGGCGCGGATGCGCGGTCGACGGCTCGGTCCTGCGCCAGACGTCTTCGTCGAGGGTCGGGATCGAGAAGGTGACCGAGACGCTCGCACGGCGCGCCGCTTCCACGAGCACGTCGACGTCGCGGACGATCATCGGTCCGCGCGTGATGATGCTGAACGGAGTGCGCGCCTCGGCGAGGGCCTCGATGCAGGCGCGGGTCAGGCGGTAACGGCCCTCCGCCGGCTGGTACGGGTCGGTGGCGGCGCCGATCGCGACGCACTCGCGCGCCCAGGAGGCACGGGCGAGCTCGCGACGGAGGACTTCGGCGACGTTGATCTTGACGCGGATCGACGTGCCGTAGCGGTCGTCCGAGGGCCGGTCGGCGCGGCGCTCGAAGGCGCGGACGTAGCAGAAGGTGCAGCGGTGGACGCAGCCCATGTACGGGTTGAGCGACCAGTCGAACATCATCCCCTTGACGCGGTTCAGTGCGCTGCGGCACGGCTCTTCGCGGTACTCGGGAGCCATGCCGCTATTATACGAACATATGTTCGCTGTGTGAATCGTCACGCCTTTGGCCCGGACGCGCCACCACTTCCCCGATACGCTCACAGCGGGTGGCGGGTGGAACCTCATCCCCACCCAGGGTGGGGGTGTGGGCGCCGATTCCTCGGCTACACTCAGATCGATCGCCGTTGGACGACGACGACCATCCGCCTAGTACCGCCGCCCCGGTGAGCGGGGCGTGACGGTTCCTCTCGAGCTACTCGCCGTCGTAGCGCTGCTGCTGCTGAACGCGTTCTTCGTGGCGGCCGAATACGGCCTCGTCACCGCACGCCGCACGCGCATCACCGAGCTGCGCGACCAGGGCAACCGGCGCGCTCGCGCGGTCCTGCGCATCACGTCCAATCCGAACCACTTCATCGCCGCCATGCAGCTCGGCGTCACGCTCACGAGCCTGGCCATCGGTGCCCTGGGCGAGCCCCTCTTCGCCCACATCCTCGACCCGATCCCGGCGACGATCGTCTCCGTCCTCCTCGCGTTCCTGCTGATCACCTACCTCCACGTGGTCGTCGGCGAGCTGATCCCGAAGGGCATCGCCCTCGGCCATCCGGAGACGACCGCGCTCACGGTCTCGAGCCCCGTCCGCGCCTTCTTCTTCGTCTTCAAGCCGCTGATCTGGGTGCTCCAGACGTCCTCCGACGGCGCGCTCCGCCTGCTAGGGCTCGAGCCGCCGGGCGACGAACGCGGCGTCCACTCGGAGGCCGAGCTGAAGATGCTCCTCTCGCGCTCGACCCAGGAGGGCGAGATCGAGCAGCAGGAGCAGGAGATGCTCTACAAGGTCTTCGACTTCGCGGACAAGGAGGTCTCGGCCGTGATGGTCCCGCGGCCCGAGGTCGTCGCGCTGTCCGTCGACCTGCCTCCCGAGGAGTGCCTGGCGGCCGTGATCGACTCGCCGTACACGCGCTACCCGGTCTACCGCGAGTCGCCCGACACCGTCCTCGGCATCCTCCACGTGCGCGACCTCTTCTCCGCGCTCGTCGCCCGCGGGATTGCAAACGTCGAGGTCGCGGATCTCGTCCGACCGGCGCACTTCGTCCCGGAGACGAAGGACCTCGCCGCGATGCTGACCGAGTTCCGGCGCACGAACCAGCACATGGCGATCGTCGTCGACGAGTACGGCTCGATGGAGGGGATCGTCACCCTCGAGGACCTGCTCGAGGAGATCGTCGGCGAGATCGAGGACGAGTTCGATCTCCCGGACGAGTCGATCGAGCGCATCGACGACGACACGATCCGGATCGACGGCACGTTCCCGATCGACGACTTCAACGAGAAGTTCGCAACGCGGATCCCGATCGAGGACTACCACTCGATGGGCGGCTTCGTCTTCGGTCTCCTCGGGCGCGCAGCGGAGCCGGGGGACACCCTCGACTACGACGGCCTGCGCTTCGACGTGCTCGAGGTCGAGGGCCAGCGCATCCATCGGCTCGCGGTCACGTTCGTCGAGCGCCGGGATTCGCCGAAGGAAGTCGCGGCCGAAGGCTAGCCAAGGGCGGTCCTATACTCGGCCGCATCGCACCGACGGCGTTCTCCGAGATCTCCGAGCCGCAAACGTGGCCCCGGCCGCGCGGCTTTCCACGGCCCGAGCGGCTGTCGCGGAGCGTCGATGTCCTCGCGGGCGTGGGACCGGCGCGTCACGAAGCGGCTGGGCAAGCTCGGGCTGCTGACGATCGCCGACCTGCTCGTGCACCGCCCGCACCGCTATGAGGCCGCAGCCGAGGAAGTGCGGATCGCCGACCTGCTCTCCGGCGAGCAGGAGGTCGCCATCTCGGGCGAGGTCGTCCGGACGACCGTCCGGCGGCCGCGGCGGCGGCTGGCGATCGTCCAGGCGCGCATCGCCGACGACAGCGGCCAGATCACGGCGGTCTGGTTCAACCAGGCCTGGCTCGCGGACAAGCTCAAGCCCGGCACGCACGTCCGGCTGCGCGGCCACCTGCGGCGGAACGAGTTCAACGTCCGCTCGTACGACCTGAACGGCGCTTCGGCGACCGCCGACTTCGCGCCCGTCTATCCCGCGACCGAGGACCTGACCGTCAAGAAGCTGCGCGACGTGATCGGGCGCGCGCTGCCCCAGGCGCGCGACTTCCCGGATCCCGTCCCGGCCGGCGTTGCCGACGAGCTGCCGCTCCGCGCCGACGCGCTCACGGCGCTGCACGTCCCGCGCACCCCGGAGGACGCCGAGCTCGGGCGCAGGAGGCTCGCGTTCGACGAGCTGCTCGTGCTCCAGGTCGGGCTCGCACGCAGGCGCCGGGGGCGCGAGCGCGACGAGGCTCCCGCGCTGGGCGAGCATGGCGAGCTGACCGCGCGCTACCGCGAGCTGCTCCCATTCGAGCTGACGCTGCACCAGGAACGCGCGATCGACGAGATCGACGCCGATCTCGCGCGCGCGACGCCGATGGAGCGCCTGCTCCAGGGAGAGGTCGGCTCCGGCAAGACCGTCGTCGCGCTCTACGCGCTCTTACGAGCCGTCGAGTCGGGCCGCAAAGGCGCGCTCATGGCTCCGACCGAGACGCTTGCCGAGCAGCACTTCCTCACGCTCGAGGAGCCGTGCCGCGAGCTCGGCGTCGAGGTCGCGCTCCTCACGCGCTCGGTGAAGGACGACCCGGGCTCGGCGCAGATCCTCGTCGGCACGCACGCGCTGATCCAGGAGGGCGTCGACCTGAGCGAGGTCGCCGTCGCAGTCGTCGACGAGCAGCATCGCTTCGGCGTCGAGCAGCGCCGCGCAATCACGGGGGGCCGCACGCCGCACGTCCTGCACATGACAGCGACGCCGATCCCGCGCACGCTTGCCCTCACCGTCTACGGCGACCTCCAGGTGAGCGAGATCGCGAAGCCGCCCGCGAACCGCAAGCCCGTCAAGACGGCCTGGGTCACCGAGGACCGCTCGAGCGAGGCCTACAGACGCCTTCGCAAGCACCTCGACGCCGGCCGCCAGGCCTACGTCGTCTGCCCCTTGATCGAAGAGTCCGAGACGAGCGTCGCACGAGCTGCCGAGCGGGAGGCCGAGCGGCTGCGCAAGGGCGAGCTGAAGGGCTACCGCGTCGGGCTCATGCACGGGCGGCTGCGGCCGGCGGAGCGCCGCGAGCTGATGGCCCAGTTCAACGCATGTGAGCTCGACGTGCTCGTGACGACGACCGTGATCGAGGTCGGCGTCGACGTCCCGAACGCGACGATCATGATCATCCAGGAGGCCGACCGCTTCGGGCTCGCGCAGCTGCACCAGCTCCGCGGGCGGGTCGGTCGCGGGGCCGAGCAGTCGTACTGCCTGCTCGTATCACGCGCCGAAGGAAGAGCTGACCGACTCAGCGCTGGCACGGCTCGAGGCGCTCGTCTCCTCGACCGACGGCTTCGAGCTCGCCGAGAAGGACCTCGAGATCCGCGGCGAGGGCCAGCTCCTCGGCACGCGGCAGGCCGGCTTCTCGGATCTCCGGTTCACGCGCCTGCGCTCGGACCGCAAGCTCCTCGAGCGCGCTCGGGAGGTCGCCGACACGCTCGTCGACTACGAGGGGCCGCTGAACGACGAGGTCGACCGGGTCTTCGCGGGCCAGGACGTGCAGGCCTGATGACCTGGCGGGAGTGGCTGACCGCGATCGGGCTCGGCCTGGTGGTCAGCGTTTTCATCCGGATCTACTTCCCGATCGGTCTGGCCGGTCCGCTCGCCTGGGGCGGGCTCGCGGGCGTCAGACGGATGGGCTGGCTCTGGCCTGTCACCGTCTCCGCGGTGGCCGGGATCGGCGCGGTCCTGACCGACTTCGTCGTCAAGCGGGAGCACGTCGGCTTCCATCTCGCGCTGACCTTCACGATGTGCGCGTTCGCGTGGTCGGCCTGGTCGATTGCGGGCCGCCTCGTCCATGCGGATCATCGCCGGTAGCCGGAAGGGAGCGCGGATCTTCGCGCCCAAGAGCGACACGCGGCCGACGGGCGACCGCGTGCGCGAGGCGGCCTTCAACCTGATCGGGCCCGTGGGGGACATGTCCGTCCTCGACCTCTTCGCGGGCTCAGGGGCGATGGGTCTCGAGGCGCTCTCCCGCGGAGCGGCGACCGCCGTCTTCGTCGAGTCCGACCGCGAGGCGCAGCGCGCGATCGAGCGCAACCTGGACAAGCTCGACCTGACCGGGGCGCGGATCGTCAAGTCCGATGCGCGGCGCGCACTAGCGGCCGAAGCGGCTGCGGGCAGTCGCTACGATCTCGTCCTCGTCGACCCGCCCTACCGGATGTTCGACTCCCTCCAGCCGACACTCGCCGCGTACCTGCCTGCGCTCCTCGCCGAGGACGGCCTCGTCGTGGTCGAGACCGACAAGCGCACGGAGCCCGAGTTGCCGCTCACGCAGCGGACGAGCCGCACGTACGGCTCGGCGCGGCTCACACTGTTCGAATGAGCAACGACCTGCGCACTGCGATCTGCCCCGGCAGCTACGACCCGGTTACGCTCGGCCACCTGGACATCATCCGCCGCGCGGCGGCGATCTTCGACCGGGTCGTCGTCGGCGTCGTCCGCGAGCCGAGCCACAAGGAGACGATGTTCTCGGTCGAGGAGCGCGTCGCCTTCCTCGAGGAGGCCCTGCGCGATCAGGACAACGTCGAGGTCGACGTCTTCTCCGAGCTCGTTGTCGAGTTCGCGAAGCGCTGGGGCGCTCACACGATGGTGAAGGGCCTGCGCGTGATCTCGGACTTCGAGTGGGAGTTCCAGATGAACCATCTGAACCGCACGCTCGCTCCGGACGTGGAAACCGTGTACCTGATGTCGAATCCGCAGTACAGCTTCGTCTCCTCGAGCGGCGTCAAGGAGGTCGCGTCATTCGGCGGCAACGTCGACGAGCTCGTGCCCGAGCCGGTCGCGCGCCGCTTCAAGGAGATGTTCCCCGCGGGCAAGCCCGGCGCGCCCGTGTCGCCTCAGGAATGAGCCGTCGGGCCCGCATCCTCGTCATCGTCGCGGGGCTCGTCGTCCTGGCGGCCGTCGCCGCCGCTCTTGGCTATGCCTTCACGCGCGGCGACGGGCCCCACAAGCCGCGCTACCCGGGTCGGATCGCGGTCCGGGACGGCTGCGGGCTCAAGCACATGTTCTTCGACGCCAGCGATCAGCGGGTGCTATGCCTGCCGGACGTCTTCGACACGGTCAGCGTGTCCCGGAACGGCGACAAGCTCGCCTGGGACACGAAGAGCGGCACGGCGATCGTGGTCGCCGGCGCCGACGCGTCGAACCCGGTCAACGCTCCGGTCCCGCTCGGGTCGAACAGCGCGCCGACCCTCTCGCCCGAAGGAACGAAGATTGCATTCCTGCATTCGCCGAAGAACGACGGCAAGTACGACATCTGGGTCACGTCCGTCGCGGCTTCGGACGCGGAGCAGGAAACGAACACGCGCAACGTCTCCGACGTCGCGTGGTCGCCGACGGGCGACTGGCTCGCGTACGTCCAGAACTGGTCGGAGGACACGCTCGAGGGCCAGATCTCGCTCGTCCGCCCGAACGGAGACGATGCGCACATTCTCGTCCCGGGCGACTCGCCGGACTGGTCTCCTGACGCCAAGCAGCTCGTCTACGTCCACAAGGGCTCGATCTGGACCGTCAACGCGGACGGAACGGGTGCGCGCCGGCTGATCCCGAACGGCCACGCGCCGGCGTGGTCGCGGGACGGCCAGATGATCGCCTTCATGCGCGCCGAGAAGTGCTCGCGGAACCTCTGTCCCGAGCGTGCCTACCTCGCGTTCGCGAACGGAACCGACCCGCACCCCGTCGGCCCCGCGTACCTGGGCGAGCGCCAGGTCGTCTGGCTCCCGGACCCCTTCGAGTAGCGGCTCTTCCGAACGGAGCCATTAGACTGGAGCCATGGACGTCCTCGTTCTGATCGACAAGCTCGACGACCTCGTCCACAACGCGAAGGCCGTTCCGTTGACCGATCAGGTCCGGATCGACCGCGAGGAGATCTACGAGATCCTCGACCAGATGCGGGCCACGATCCCCGAGGAGATCAAGCAGGCGCGCTGGATCGTCAAGGAGCGTCAGGAGATGCTCGCCGAGGCGAAGCGCGAGTGCGACCGGTTGCTAGGGGAGGCTCGCGAGCAGGCGACGCGAGAGGCGTCGCAGACCGAGATCGTCAAGCTCGCGGAGCGGCAGGCCCAGGACATCCTCGAGGACGCGCGGCGCCAGGCGCGCGAGACCCGGCTCGAGATGGAGGACTGGGCCGACTCGATCCTGTCGACGCTCGAGGTCAATCTCGACAAGTTCCTCGGTGCGGTGAAGCGGGGCCGCGAGCGGCTGCACGAGCGCTCGCAGGAGACGGTGGTCGCCGGCGTCGGCGCTCCCGGCTCCGACAACGAAGAGCCGCCCTATTAAGTGAGTGGCCATAGGAGCGGGCGCGGTCGGCTTCGCCTCCGCTTCTAGGGCGAGGTCCGGCGCTAACCTCCTTGCCATGACCAGTTTCAGCTTGCGCTCCTTGCGGCTGAGGCCGGGCGAGGAGCACCGCGAGCCGCAGGAGATCGAGCTCGAGCCGATCTCGCTCGGCGGCCAGCGCTACCTGCCGGTCCCGGGCAAGGTGCAGGCCGAGCTCGCCGTCAGCCGCGCCCAGTCGGGGACTGTCTTCGAGCTCCGCTACAAGACCCGTCTGCACGGGCCGTGCTACCGGTGTCTCGCGGACGCCGTCGTCGACATCGACGTCTCGGCCCGCGAGTACCAGGCGAGCGACCCCGAGTCCGATGAGCTGCGCACGCCGTATGTCGTCGACGACCAGCTCGACCTCTCGGCCTGGGCCCGCGACGCGCTCGTGCTGGAGCTGCCGGACAAGATCCTGTGCCGCATCGACTGCGCGGGGCTCTGCCCGGTGTGCGGACGCGATCTGAACATCGATCCGCACGGCCACGACGACGAGGAGCTCGACTCGCGCTGGGCCGCCCTCAGCGAGCTGAAAGACAAGCTCTAGCGATTAGTCGTCGTCGCCGCCGCGGCCTCGGCCTCGGCCGGAGCCGCCGCGCGAGCCGCCGTGGTCGTCACCCGGCTCGCGGGTCGTCGTGCTCGGAGGCGGGGGAGGAGGCGGCGGAGGAGGCACGACGCGCTTCGGCGCCGGAGTCTTCGTCGTCCGCGCCGGAGTGGGGGCGAGCGAGCCGGGCGGCGTCTTCAGCTTCGTCACCGGCAGGCCGACCTGATCGCGCGAGACCACGTACGCGGCATAGCCGAGCGACGCGGCCCCGAACAAGCCGACCAGGGCGACTGCGAGAACTGTCAGCGTCGCGCGCATCTGCGTCACCCAGTCTAGGAGGGGGCGCCTATCGGTTCGCCCAAGTCCGGGTTAGGTGTAGGTAAAGCATCGCCGGTCGGAAGCCTGATCTCGGCCCGCGTCCCGCCGTCGGGCCTCGCGCGCAGGCTCGCCTGCCCGCCCCAGCGCTGTGCGAGCGTCTGGACGATCGCAAGCCCGAGGCCTGTGCCCGAGGAGCTCTTGCTTGCGCTGCCTCGCCTGAAGCGCTCGAACACGGCCTCCTCCTCTCCGGGTGCGATCCCCGGGCCGTCGTCCAGCACCGCGAGGTACGCGTCGGTGCCGTCGCGGCCGAAGTCGATCGTGACCGTGCTCCCCTCGGGCGAGTAGTGGAGCGCGTTCTCGATCAGGTTGTCGAGGATGATCGCGAGGTCCTCCTCGACCGCGAGGACGACGACGTCCACGCCCGGCTCCAGCACGAGCCGCTGGCCGAGCTGCGTGGAGCGGGCTTCCCAGCGCTCGTGCGCGTGCTTGGACGCGAGGCCGAGCGAGACGAGCCTGCCCGTGACGCGGGTCTGCCCTTCGCGCGCGAGCATGAGCAGGGTGTTCAGCAGGCGGGCCAGCCGGTCGACCTCCTGCTCCGCGGCGGTGAGCTCGCGCTCGAGCTCGGGGCTGTCGGCCTTTGCGGCCGCCGACTCGAGTCGCAGCCGGAGCCCGGTCAGCGGCGTCCTGAGCTGGTGCGACGCGTTCGACACGAACTCGCGCTGGGCCGCGAGGACGGTTCCGATCCGCTCGGTCATGTCGTTGAACGCGATCGTCACCTCGCGCTGCTCCGTTGCGCCGGCGACCTCGGCCCGCGCGTCGAGGTCGCCCTTCTCGACCCGTCTCGCTGTCGCGGCGAGCTTGCGCAGCGGCCGTGAGAGCGAGTCGGCGAGGAACCACGCGAGCACGAGCCCGAGGCCGAGTGCCGCGGCGCCGATCGCGGCGAGGGCCAGCACGCTCCGACGGACACGGTCGTGCACCGCGCTCACGCTCTGCGTCACACGGACCGCGCCCGCGATCCGCCCGCCGTTCGTGACCGGGACGGCGCTGTAGAGCAGGTCCTCGCCGAGCGTGTCGCTGTGCCGAGTGCCTTGCGCGGTCCTGCCCGTGAGCGCGATCTGGATCTCCGGCCTGCTCGCGAACGACCGACGCGGGCTCCCGGCGGAATCCGCGCGCAGCATTCCTGCCGAGTCGACGACGATCACGCGCGCGCCGAGCTGGGACGCCGCCTGATTCGCGATTCTCCGGAGATGCAGCGGGCGCCCCATCGAGCCCGACGCCTGCGCGGCGACGATGTGCGCCTGGCCCGCTGCGTCGTTCCGCACCTCGGCGTCGACGCGGCGCCTGAGGTTCAGCGCGAGCGGGACCTCGAGCGCGATCACGATCAGCAGGAAGCCGTACGCGAAAGCCAGGAGTAGCCTGAGCCGGAGGCTCACAGCTCGTCGGGCGAGGCGAACCGGAAGCCGACGCCGCGGACGGTGTGCAGGAACCGCGGCTCGCTCGAGTCGTCGCCCAGCTTGCGCCGCAGCCCGCTGACGTGCACGTCGAGCGTCTTCGTCGACCCGAACCAGTTCGTGTCCCAGACGTCCTCGAACGCCTGCTCGCGCGTCACCACCGAGCCCGCGTTCTGCATCAGCAGCTGGAGGAGCTCGAACTCCTTCCGGCTCAGCTCGAGCACATCGCCTCCCTTCGTCACCTCGCGCTTGGCCGGGTCGAGCCGGAGCTCACCGATCTCGATCGGCCTGACCTCGGGCGGGGTCGGCGAATCGGTGCGCCGGAGAACTGCTCGGATGCGCGCGACGACCTCGCGCGCGCTGAACGGCTTGACCACGTAGTCGTCGGCGCCGAGCTCGAGGCCGACGACGCGGTCCGCCTCCTCGCCGCGGGCGGTCAGCATGATGATCGGCACCTGGGAGCGCTTACGGAGCTCCCGGCAGACGTCGAAGCCGGACCCGTCGGGAAGCATCACGTCGAGGAGCACGAGGTCGGGCTCCAGCTGCGCCGCGAGCTCGAGCGACTCCGCCACCGTTCCGGCGACCTTCGTCTCGAAGCCTTCGCGGGCGATCGCCTCCGCGAGCGGCTCGGCGATCGAGGGCTCGTCCTCGACGAGGAGGACCGTGCGCTTCCGCTGCATGTCGGGATTCTGCCCGCTCCACGGGAATGCGAAGCGGCTCCGGTTGCCCGGAGCCGCCGTCGAGCCAGGGAGAGGGAGGTCCCTAGTCGTCATCGCCTCCGCCGTGGCCGGAGTTGCCTTCGCTGTGGCCGGAGCCGCCGTTGTCGTCGCCCGGCTCGCCGCCGTGGCCGCGGTTCTGACCGTGGTGGCCGTTGTCGTCGACGCCATCGTCGGCGCCTCGGGCGTCCACGCCCGCGGTCGCGCCGGTGCACCGCGGATCGTTCGCGTGCTCGGCCTCGTCACAGGGGCCGCTCACGTCTTCGACGCCCTGGGCGTCGTCGGCGCGGCGATCCTCCTGCCGGACGTCGTCGCTCGTCGTGGTCGGGAGCGTCGGCGTCGAGATCGTCGGTGAGTTGCTGCCCCCGCTGCTCGAGAGCGTTCCGGCGGCTGCGATCCCGGCGAAAACGAGAATCGCGCTGATGATGATGGCTGCCTTCGTCATGGTCGTCACTCCTTCCGAGTGGGTCGTCGTTGTCTGATCCGAGTGTTCCCGACGACGCCCCAAGGCCGGGCTACGCGAAGGCAAAGCCTCGGTAAAGCCTGGAACGGTGGAGGAAAGCGGGGCTGCGGCTATACTGCGCGGCCGCCATGGCAGTTCCGAAGCGCAGACAGACGTCGACACGCCGCGACAAGCGGAGGGCGACGCATCGCCTGAAGGCCCCGCGGGTCAACGAGTGCCCTGTCTGCCACCAGCCGAAGCTCCCGCATCGCGTGTGCCCGACCTGCAAGACGTATCGGGGGCGCGAGGTCGAGCCGCTCCGAACTCCAGCTCCGTAGTCCCTTGACCGCCGTCCGCGTCGCTGTCGATGCCATGGGCGGCGACAACGGGCCAGAGGAGATCGTCGCGGGCGCGCTCGAGGCCGCCTCGGGCACCGTTGTGCCGGTGCTCTACGGACCGAAGGGCCTCGACACGCAGGGGCTCGAGCTCGTCGAGGCGACCGAGACGATCGCGATGCACGAGAAGCCCGTCGAGGCCGTGCGCGCCAAGCCCCAGAGCTCGCTCGTCCTCGCCTGTCGCTCGGTCGGCCACGGTGAGGCGGACGCCGTCGTGTCCGCCGGGAACACGGGCGCGACCCTCGCAGCGGGCCTGTTCCACATCCGGCGGCTGCCCGAGGTCGACCGGCCGGCGATCGCGGTCGTGATACCGGCTCGCGACGGCCCCTCTGTGCTCCTCGACTCCGGCGCGAACGCCGACGCCCGCGCCGAGCACCTCCTCCAGTTCGCCCAGATGGGCTCGATCTTCGCCCACGAGATGCTCGAGATCGCCGACCCGGAGGTGCGGCTGCTCTCGATCGGCGAGGAGCCCGAGAAGGGCAACCAGCTCACGATCGAGGCGCACGCGCTACTCGCCGAGAGCGACCTCAACTTCGGCGGCAACGTCGAGAGCCGGCACATTCTCCGCAAGGCCGGCGACGTCGTCGTGTGCGACGGGTTCACCGGCAACGTGTGCCTCAAGCTCCTGGAAGGCACGATCGCGACGCTCCTCGAAGGCATCCGCGACGAGATCCGCTCGTCGACCCGCGGCAAGGTCGGCGGCCTCCTGATCAGGCCGGCTGCGCGCCACCTGCGAGAGCGGCTCGACCCCGACACCTACGGCGGCGCCTACCTCCTCGGCCTGCGCGGACTGGCCGTGATCGCCCACGGCAGCTCCTCGCCGACCGCGATCGCGAACGCGATCCGCCTAGCCGCGAGAGGGGTCGAGCACCGGGTCGTCGAACGCCTCGCCGAGAGGCTGCGCGGCAGCCACCCTGAGCGTGTGTCCCCGATGCCGCTCGCGGCACCGGGGACGGGGGGAGGGGGTTCGGGGGAACCGGGAGGTCCCCGCGAGGAGGAGATCGGTCGCTGAGTTGGTTGCCCAGGGCGATTGACACTGAGCCGCGTGTTAGCATCGGCGCCGCCCGAGACTGCGACCCGACAAAAGCGAGGTGAAATGGCCGCTACGCGCGAGGAAGTGTACGAGCGTGTGAAGGAAGTCCTGAGCGAGCAGCTCGGCGTCGACGAGAACGAGATCACCGAGGAAGCGTCGTTCCAGGAGGACCTCGAAGCGGACTCCCTCGACCTCGTCGAGCTGATCATGGAGCTCGAGGACCAGTTCGGGATCAAGATCTCGGACGAGGACGCACAGAAGATCCAGACCGTCGGTCAGGCCGTCGACTACGTCACGTCGCACCAGTAAGGCACCGCTCGCGGTGCCGACTTCAGGACGCTCGGGTCTCCCGAGCGTCCGTCGGAAATGACCGGTCGACCCAACCGGACTTCGAGCACAGCGGCGAACAAGGCACCGCTCGCGGTGCCGACTGCAGGACGCTCGGGTCTCCCGAGCGTCCGTCGGAAATGACCGGTCGACCCAACCGGACTTCGACCACGGCGAACAAGGAAAGCCTCCAGAGCCTGATCGACGATCTGCCCGCCGAGCGGCTGGAGACCGTCTTCACCCACACGTCGTGGGCACCCGACCGCGCCTCGTCGTACGAGCGGCTCGAGTTCCTGGGCGACAGCGTGCTCGAGCTGGCCGTCGCGCGCGAGCTCTACGAGCGCTACCCGGACTTCTCCGAGGGGCAGCTGGCGAAGATCCGCTCGCACGTGGTGTCGCGTGCGAGCTGCGCGGTAGTCGCGCGGGAGCTCGACCTCGGCGAGCGCATGTCGCAGCGCGCCGCGTCGGTGCCACAGGAGGAGCTCGACCGGCTCTCGCGCAACCGCAACGTGCTCGCGGCGCTGCTCGAGGCCGCCCTCGGAGCCGTGTTCCTCGAGTACGGGTTCGAGCAGATCGAGGACTCGGTCGTCGGCGCGTTCGCCGGGCGGATCGAGTACGCGCTCACGACCTACGTCGATCACAAGACCGAGCTGCAGGAGGCGCTCGCCCGGCTGGGGCGCTCCGTGACGTACACGGTGCTCGACGTAGCGGGCCCGCCGCACGACCGTACGTTCACGTGCGCCGCGGTGATCGACGGCGAGCAGGCCGGAGTCGGGATAGGAGCATCGAAGAAGGCCGCCGAGCAGGAGGCGGCCCGCGAAGCGCTGGCGAGCCTGGGCTCCGACATCCAGCCGCGCTAGCGTAGGCGCATGGAGAGAAGGCCCGGGGTGGTCCTCGCGTGCGCAGGACTCTCCGTTCTCGCCACCGCCCTGATTGCGACCCCGCTCGGCGCGGGCGCGAGTTCGACTCGGCAAACGGCGAAGACAACCTCGGCCAAGCCAGGAGCCCGGGGGCCGCGCGGCTTCCCGGGCAAGCGCGGGCGCAAAGGGCCTCGCGGGCCTACGGGCGTCGTCGGAGCGGTCGGCCCTCGTGGAGCGACGGGCTTCGAGGGTGCGACCGGCCCGCAGGGCGTTGAGGGAACGACGGGTGAACAGGGCGCCCTCGGGCCGACCGGGCCTTCCGGCGCCTCCGCATCCGACCGCTCCGGTTTCAGCCTGGCGACGATCGACAACCCGGGAGTGGCGGCAGCCACTGCGTCGATCACGATCGGTGCCGACGGGATGCCCCTCGTCAGCTACTTCGAGCCCAACTTCCAGAGCCTGTGGGTCGCCCATTGCTCGAATCCGCGCTGCACGAGCGCGACGAAGACGGGGATCGACAGCGTGGGCGACGTCGGCCGCGACTCCTCGGTGGGCATCGGAGCCGACGGATTGGGTCTGATCAGCTACGTCGACTTCTCGAACCTTCGGCTGAGGGTCGCCCACTGTGAGAACCTCGTCTGCAGCGCGGCGACCACCTCCACGATCGGCTCCGCAAGCTCCGACACATCCCTCGTGATCGGAGCGGACGGGCTCGGCCTGATCAGCCGCCGCTCGCCGGCCGGCCTCGAGGTCGCGCACTGCTCGGATCTCGCTTGCTCGGCCGCGACGACGACAACTCTCGACGGGCCGAACGTCGGAGGCTCCGACTCGCTCACGATCGGAGCGGACGGGCTCGGCCTGATCAGCTACCGGGACGACCAGAACCAGGCGCTCGAGGTTGCTCACTGCTCGAACGTCGTCTGCTCGTCGGCGGCAATCTCGGCCGTCGGCGGCACGGGCGTCGGAGCGTCGACGGCGATCGCGACCGGCAGCGACGGGCTCGGCCTGATCGCGTACGAGGACGGCGGAGTGAAGGTCGCTCACTGCCAGGACGTCTCGTGCTCGAGCGTCACGACGTCGACCGTCGACGCAGGCGCCGCGGACGTCTCGACGACGATCGGCTCCGACGGCCTCGCGCTGATCGCGTATCGAAGCCTGGCCGGCGGTGACCTGAAGGTCGCGCACTGCTCGAACGTCGCCTGCTCCGCGTCGGTTGCCGCCACCGTCGATCCCGTCGGCGACACCGGCTTCGCGACCTCCGCGACCGTGGGCTCGGACGGCCTCGGGCTGATCGCCTTCTGGGACGGATCGACGGACAGCCTCGAGGTCGCGCACTGCTCGAACCTCCTCTGCATCCCCTACGCCAGGAGTCGCTGACGCATGGACAAGCGCTTTCCCTCCCTCTTCGTGCTCGTCGCCATGACGGCCTTGCTCGCCTTCACGCCGCTCGGGTCCGGGGCAAGCTCCTCGCGGCAGACGGTCAGGGAAGCCGGGGCGCAGCCCACTGTCCGTGGCCCGCGGGGGCCGCGCGGCTTCCGGGGGCGCCGTGGGCCGAGAGGCTTCCGCGGGCTCCGCGGGCCGCAGGGCGCTGCCGGCCCGCAGGGGCCACAAGGCGAGGAAGGCCTCGAAGGGGCCGACGGGCCGATGGGGTTCCCGGGCCCGCCCGGCGAGCAGGGCGCGCCGGGACCGCAGGGAGCGCCCGGGGTCGGGCTCGGACGGCCGGGGCACACGTCCTCGACTGTCGATGCGGCGGGAGGCCGTCTCGGCGCGGTCGCGATCGGCGCGGACGGGGTCGGCCTGATCACCTACGACGGCGGCAACGCGCTCGACGTCGCCCACTGCTCGGACCTCGCCTGCACGACCTCGACGACCTCGACGATCGACACGTGCTCGCCCTGCCAGCTGTACACCTCGGTGGCGATCGGGGCGGACGGCCTGGGCCTGATCTCGTACGCGAGCTTCTCGGTCGAGCCCCTCAAGGTCGCGCACTGCTCGAACACGGCCTGCACCCAGGCGACGCTTTCGGCCCTCGGAGGGCCGAACGACGCCGCGTTCCAGACGACCTCGGTCGCGATCGGCTCGGACGGGCTGGGGGTGATCGCCTTCCTCGAGCCGAAAGGCCTCGTGCCAAAGGTCGCCCACTGCGAGAACCTCGCCTGCACGGGCGCGACGGTCTCGTCGATCGACCCCCAGGGCGACACGTTCCGGGACGGCATCTCGGTTGCGATCGGCTCGGACGGGCTTCCGCTGATCAGCTACGAGACCTTCGGCCTCAAGGTTGCCCATTGCTCCGATGTCGCGTGCACGACGGCGACCACGTCCACGCTCGACAGCGGTGACCTGGGAGACTGGAGCTCGATCGCGATCGGCTCCGACGGCCTCGGGCTGGTCAGCTACTTCGACCGCGAGACCGACAGCCTCAAGTCGGCGCACTGCTCGAACGTCCTCTGCTCGTCGGCGACGACGGCGACGCTCGACACCGGCGACATCGGCGGGTTCACCTCGCTGACGATCGGCTCCGACGGACTGGGGCTGATCAGCTACGAGGCCCCGCAGACGAACCAAGGCCCGCTCAGGGTCGCGCACTGCTCGAACGTGGCGTGCTCCTCGGCCACGGTCATGACGCTCGACCAGACGGGCAATCTCTTCGGCACGGCGATCACGCCCGGCGTCGACGGGCTTCCGCTGCTCGCGTACCACAACCAGACGGGCGGAGTAAAGGCCGTCCATTGCTCGAACGTGTTCTGCGTCCCGTATTTCCGGCGCCGCTGACGTCCTAGGGCCTGTTCAGACTTCCTGCCGCGTGCACCTACGAGCGATCAAGCTGCGCGGGTTCAAGTCGTTCCCCGAGCCGGTCGAGGTTCGCCTCGAGCGCGGGGTCGCCGTCGTCGTCGGGCCGAACGGGTCCGGGAAGTCGAACATCTCCGACGCCCTGCTCTGGGCTGCGGGCAGCCTGGCGCCGAGCGAGCTTCGGGCCGAGAAGCCGGACGACGTGCTCTTCGCCGGCGGCAAGGACCGGGCACCTGCCGACTACTGCGAGGTCGAGTTGCTCTTCGACAACGAGGACGGTGCGCTCGCAGAGCTGCCGTTCGCGGAGGTCTCGTTCATGCGGCGGCTGCACCGCGGCGGGGAGGGGCAGTACCTCGTCAACCGCTCGCCGGTGCGGCGCACGGATCTGGTCGAGCTGCTCGCGGACGTCGGGCTCGGCGGGCAGATGGGCTCGATCATCAGTCAGGGCCGCGTCGAGGAGATCCTCGGCTCGAGGCCGGAGGACCGGCGGCAGCTCGTCGAGGAGGCGGCCGGGCTGGGACGCTTCAAGCGGCGGCGCCACCGGGCGGAGCTGAAGCTCGCGCGCGTCGCGGTCGACGTCGAGCGGGCGCGTGACCTCGAGGCCGAGGTCAAGAAGCGGCTGCGGCCGCTGGCGCTCCAGGCGACCGCTGCGGAGCGGGCCGAGAAGCTGCGCGGCGAGATCGGCGCAGTCCGGGCGCGGATCGCGCAGCTCGAGCTGGCCGCCGTCGAGGAGCGTCGGTCGTCGGCAGAGGAGCGCCGCGAGGCTGCGACGCTCGCGCGCAACCGCACCGCGAAGGAGCTCGAGGCGCTGCTCGGCGAGCGCGATCGGGTCGAGGGCGAGCTCGTCGGCGCCGCCGGCGGGCGCGAGGAGGCGACGGCCGCGCGCTACCGGCTGAAGAGCGCCGCCGAACGGCTGGAGCACCGGCGGGAGAGCGCGCAGGCGCTCGCCGAAAGGCTGCGCGCCGATCCTCCGCCTGTGCGCTCCGTCGAGCGGGAGCGCCTGCTCGAGGAGGCGCGTCTCAGGCGGGAGCGTCTCGGAGCGCTCGAACGCGCGCTCGCGGAGCTCGAGGGCCTGCCTCCCGCCGCACGGGCGCTCGCGGAGCGTGGCCAGACGCTCGTCCTCTCGTCGCTCGATGTCGACCAGGGAGACGAGCGGGCCGTCGCCGCAGCGCTCGGCTGGCGTGCGGCGGCGGTCGTCGCCGATGACGCGCAGACGGCGCTCGACTACCTCGAGCAGGCACGCGCGGCGGGGCTCGGGAACCTCGGCGTCGTGATCGGGGGGGCTAGGCCGGAGGCGCCGATCGTCGAGAAGGAGCAGCTCCTCCGGGCGACCGAGCTCTCGGTGACCCGCGAAGGGTTTGCGTTCGATCCGGCCCGCGGCGAGCTCTGGTACGCGGGCGAGGCTGCCGAGGCGGTCCTCCTCGAGCTCGAGGCCCGTCGCCGCTCGCTCGAGGCGGAGATCGCGGAGCTCGAAGCAGCGGCCGAGCGCGCGACGGCGCAGGCGCCGGCGAGCGACTCGCGGCCGGCCGAGCTCGCCGAGCGGCTGACCGCCGTCCTCGTCGACTGCGTCCGGCTGGCCGCCCGCTTCGAGCCGAGCCTCGACGCACGCGCGGACGCTCGGGGCCAGCGCGCCAAGGAGCTCGGCGAGGAGCTGCGCGAGCTCGGCGCGCAGGAGGCGGAGCTGAGGCGCGCCGCCGCTGAGGCGGGCGAGCGCTCGTCCGCGATCGACGTCGAGCTCGCGACCCTCGCCGCCGAGGCGAAGGAGCTCGAGCGCCGCATGCGGGAAGCCGGCGCGGAGCCCGCCGACGGCGACCACGCGGCCGAGCTCGAAGAGAAACTGGCCCGGCTGGAGCGCCGCCGCGAGGCGCTCGGCAGCGTCAACCCGCTGGCGAAAGAGGAGTACGAGCGCGAGAAGGAGCGCCTCACCGAGCTCCGCGTCCAGCGGGCCGACCTCGAGGCGAGCCTGAAGGAGCTCGAATCGTTGCGCGACGAGCTCGCGGACACCGTCGAGCGCCGCTTCGAGGAGACGTTCACCGCGGTCCGCGACCACTTCCAGGAGGTGGCCGCGACGCTGTTCCCCGGCGGCGAGGGCCGACTGCGGCTGACCGAGCCCGAGCTCGAGGGTGAGGACGAGGACACCGAGCCGGGGATCGAGATCGAGCTCCGGCCGGCCGGCAAGAAGGTGACGCGGCTCTCACTCCTGTCGGGCGGCGAGAAGGCCCTCGGTGCGATCTCGTTCCTGTTCGCGCTGTTCCTCGCCCGGCCGCACCCGTTCTATCTCCTGGACGAGGTCGAGGCCGCGCTCGACGACGCCAACATCGGCCGCTTCGTCGCCCTCCTGCGCCGCTACTCCGAGGAGGCGCAGTTCATCGTCATCACGCACCAGAAGAAGACGATGGAGGCCGCGGACATCCTCTACGGGGTGACCATGGGTGCCGACGGCGTCTCGCAGATCGTGTCGCGGCGCCTCCCGCGCGAAGCCGTCGCCGCGTAGCCTCTCGTCGCAGTGACGACGTGGAGCGCCCTGCTCGGGGACGAAGAGCGCGACGAGGAGGAGGCCGCCGAGCCCGGCTTCTTCGGCCGCCTGCGCGACTCGCTCGGCAAGAGCCGGCGCGCGCTGACCGGCCAGCTCGCAGCCGCCGCCTTCGACCCGGCCGACGACGAGGCGTGGGAGCGGCTCGAGGAAGCGCTGATCGCGGCCGACGTCGGCGTGCCGGCCACCGCCGAGCTCGTGCAGCGGCTCGAGGCGCGCGGCGTGGCGGGCGATCTCATCGAGCCTCTCGTCGAGGAGGCGTCGTCGATGCTCGGAGAGCCGGGGACGCTCTCGGTGCGCGAACAGCCGAGCGTCCTCCTCGTCGTCGGCGTCAACGGCACGGGGAAGACGACGACGATCGGGAAGCTGGCGTACCACCTGAACGAGCACGGGCGCTCGGTGATCGTGGCCGCGGCGGACACGTTCCGGGCCGCCGCCGAGGAGCAGCTCGAGATCTGGGCGAAGCGCGCCGACGCGGACTTCGTCGGCTCGGAGCGCGGGGGAGACCCGGCCGCGGTCGCCTACGACGCGATTGACGCCGCCTCGTCCCGCGGACGGGACGTCGTCCTCGTTGACACGGCCGGGCGCCTGCACACGCAGACGAACCTGATGGAGGAGCTCGGCAAGATCCGCCGCGTGATCGAGAACCGGCTCGAGGGCGCGCCGCACGAGACGCTGCTCGTCGTGGACGCGACCACGGGCCAGAACGGGGTCCGCCAGGCGCAGCTCTTCGGCGAGGCGGTCGAGGTCAGCGCGGTCGCGCTGACGAAGCTGGACGGCTCGGCGAAAGGCGGCGTGGCGCTCGCGATCGCGCACGAGCTCGGCCTGCCGGTGAAACTGGTCGGCGTGGGCGAGGGGATCGAGGACCTGAGGCCCTTCAACCCCCGCGACTTCGCCCAGGCCCTTCTGACCGACTAGCTCTCGACGCCGAACGCGATGTCGACGGTCGTCCGGTACTCGCTGATCCGCCCGTCCTCGACCTGCGCGCTCATCGAGACGACGTGCGCGCCGCTGATCCCACGCAGCGTCTTCGCCGCCTCTTGAACAGCCGCATCGCCGGCCTTCGCCCAGCTCTCCGGCGACGAGCCGATGATCCTGACCACCTTCGCGACAGCTGCCATCTCTCCGCTCTCCCTTCGTCGCTTGTCCCGGCGGCGAGTCTAAACCGCTGCCGGCGATCAGTCCCCGGGGCCGAGGACGACGATGTAGTCGCGGACCGGGTTCTCGAACTCCACGAACTGGTCCACGATGCGCACTCTCACCCTCTGGCCGTTCTTGTGGCCGTTCTGCTTCTTGTACCTCTTGACGGCGTCCCTCGTTGCGAAGCTGAATCCCAGCCGGGACCTTCCTTCGACGGGTTGCGGGGTCGACATCTCCGCTCCTTTCGTCGCTCTCAGGGCAGCGAGGATAACGCCTTCGGGACTAGCCTCCCGGGCCGAGCACGACCCGGTAGTCGCGAACCGGGTTGTGCACCGTGACGTACATCTCCACGACGTTGAGCCTAACCGGCTTCTTGGGGATGCCCCAGTCCGCCTCGTACTTGGCCACGGCCGATTTCGATGCTTCCTCGAAGCCTTTCTTGCTGATCCCTGTGTAGGTCTTGTACGGAGGCATTGCCGCTCCCTTCCTGGTCCCCCCGGGGTTCACCAAGATCCTACGCCGGGACCAGAGGGCGCGCCTTCATGGCTTGGATGTGCGAGAGATACGTCGGCTCAGCCGCCCGGGGCGAGCACCACGTGGTAGTCGCGAACCGGGTTCGTCACCGTGACTCTCATCTCGACGACACGGAGGGTCACAGGCTCTCCCGACGTGCCTTCCTTCTGGTGGTAGTCCTCCACCGCCGCCGCGGTCGCATCCTTGAAGCCGTTCTCGTGCCGTCCTTCGTAGGTCTTCGCCATGCCGCTCTCTCCCTTCGGTTGACTGGGTCGGCGAATCCTAAGCCGGATGCACGGAGCCAATGGGCAGCCGAGCCACCGCCGCCACGTTTCCCTTCCGCTCCCACGCCTCGCGGGCTCCAGCGAAAAGCGTCGACTGCTCGTCTCCGGGCCCGATCACGTGGGCGACACACGCGAGCGCTCGCGCTTGGAGGTCGGGCCAGTCGGTGTCGCGGGCACGTGCGAGCGCGTCTCGCGCGAGATCGTCGGCCGCGGTCGGATCCTGGTCGGCGAGTGCGCGAGCCCGTGCCATCCGCCAGAGCACCTGCACGACAACGTCGCTTTCCGGAGCGTGCTTCTCGGCGAAACTCGAAATCTCGACCGCTTCCGCGCGCCTCCCGGCGACGCTGAGCGCATCGGCGAAGAACCCGGCGATCGTCGCGGTAGCGCTCATCGCACCCATCTCGCGCACGGTGTCGTAGGACCAGCGCAGGATCGAGACTGCTTCCTCCGGCTGATCGGCCAACTGCTCGATCTCGGCGGCGATCAGCGATGCGACCGTCGCGACCCGGAAGTGCCGGCCGAGCTCTTCGTGGGTCGAGCGGGCCTGCGCGTACATGCTCCGGGCCTCGTCGAAGTCGCCCTGCATCGCGCGCAGGCCCGCGAGAACGGTGCTGACGGAGGCCTCCAGGAGCCGGTTATCCGCCTGTTCCGCGAGATACTGCTCGCACCGCGCGAGCGCCTCGGGGACGGGTGTTCGACCGTAGTACAGCGCCTGCGCGTGGAAGAACGTCATTGCTGCAATCTCGGTCGTGTCGCCGGCGCGCCGTGCGTGCTCGAGCGCTCGCTCGAGCGCCTCCCCGCGAGCTCCCCACCGGCCGGCGTTGACGGCCGGCTCGCTCTTGAGCAACCACGCCTTGGCGAGCCCTTCGTCATCCCCGAGCTCCTCGAGCAGGGGAATCGTCTGGTCTGCGACGGACGAGTCATCGAGCGCGGAGCCCTCGGGCTGCGTGAATGTGCGGAAGAACTCCCGCTCGATCGTCGTGCGCAGCTCGAGCCGGCGGTCACCGGCCGCGATCGCGGCCTCGAGCGCCTCCGTCAGCGCTTCGTCTGCATGCGCGAAGTCGCCGGTGCGCATTCGCGCCCGCCCGAGGTCGATGAGCAACGCTGGCTGCTCCGGGTGATCGCTCGGGAGCAGATCGACAGCCCGCGAGATGAGCACAGCACCTGCAGCGACGTCGCCGCGGGACACGATCGCGCGACGGCCAGCTGCCGCCAGTCGCTCCCCCGCTCTTGTCGCGAGCTCGGGGGAATCACCGCCGGGGCCGAGCTCGGCGCGGTAGCCATGTGCCTGCTCGAGGTGGTAGCCGATGATCTCGTCAAGCTCGCTCGCGCGCTCGCCGGCGGTTCGCTCGAGCCACGCCGCGAAGCGTTCGTGGAGCTGCGCCCTCGTCTCCTTGGGGATCCCCAGATAGGCGGCGTCGCGAATCAGGATGTGGCGGAAGCGGAAGCCGTCCTCCTCGGGAAAGATCGAGACGCTGGGCTCGATGAACTCCTTCCGAGCCAGCGTCATCAAGCGCGGTGCGGACGATTCCCGCTCCCCCTCGGGCGTGAGCTCGGCGATCGCACTGCGCCAGAACTCCTTGCCGATCACTGCGGCGCGTTCGATCACGGCCCGCTCCTCGGGCTCGAGGCGGTCGAGGCGAGCGGCCAGAAGAGCGTGGATCGTCGGCGGAATCGCGAGATCCTGCGAGGCCGACCCGTTCTCGGTCAGCATCGCGAGCATCTGCTCGACGTAGAGAGGGTTCCCCTCCGCGGCTTCTGTGATCCGCGCGAAGAGGTCGGCGGCCAGCTCTGTCTCCCCGCTCAGGAGCTCGAGCAGCGCCTCGGCTTCCGGCTCGGACAGCGGATCGAGCACGATCGACGACGCGCCCGGGGTGGCCCCGAGCCAGCCGGGGTGCCGCTCGAGGAGGTCGGGCCGAGCCATGCAGACGATCAGGATCGGCGCGTCGCGAATCCAGCCGAGCAGGTACTCGATCAGGTCGAGGAAGGTCGGCTCCGCCCACTGCAAGTCGTCGAACGCGATCACGAGCGGCTGTTCGCGCCCGAGGTGCTCGAGCAGCCGGCGGACTGCCCACATCGTTTCCTCCGGCGCGCTCTTGCTGCCGGGGATTCCGATTGCGCCCGCGACCCGGGCTGCAACCTTGTTCGCGTCGGGCTCGCCCTCGAGAAGCCGCTCGAGCCCTTCGCGGGAGACCTCGCCTGCCGCCCTCCGGACGAGGTCCCGCAGAGGCCAGTACGTAATGCCTTTCCCGTAGGGGAGACATCGTCCGAGAAGCACCGAGGCCTCGTCGTCCACGCTCGACAACAGCTCTTTCACGAGTCGCGACTTGCCGATCCCAGCCGTCCCGATGACGCTGATCATGCGGCATTCGCGCTCCAGAACCGCTTCCTCGAACGCGGCGCGCAGACGATCGAGCTCCTGCTCCCGCCCGACCATCGGCGAGTCGAGCCGCCTGGCGAAGGCCGGCGCGCCGGAGAGGACGCCGAGCAGACGCCATGCACGCACCGGCTGCGACTTTCCCTTCAGGTCGAGCGGCTCGAGCGGCTCGACGAGCACCGCCTCGCGCACGAGGCGAAAGGTGCTGTCACCGATCAGGATCTCGCCGGGGCTCGCGGCCGCCTCGAGCCGCTGTGCCGTCGCGACGGCGGAGCCAGTCGCAAACGCCTGCCCCTCGCTCGGATCGCCCGCCACGACTTCGCCCGTGTTGATTCCGGTGCGCACTCGGAGCTCCATGCCGAACTCGGCCCGCAGCTCCTCGTTCAGTGCGTGGAGCGCTTCCCGCAGCTCCGTCACCGCCCGGACGGCGCGCAGCGCGTCGTCCTCGTGGACGACGGGAATCCCGAAGACGGCCATCACGGCGTCGCCGATGAACTTCTCGACGGTGCCCCCGTGGTGCTCGAGGACGCGGCTGACCTCGATGAAGTAGCGCGAGAGCATGCGCCGGTAGCTCTCTGCGTCGAGACGCTCCCCGAGTGGGGTCGAGTCGATCACGTCCGAGAAGACGACGGTCACCGTCTTGCGCATCTCGCGCGCCGCGGCCGGCTCCTCGAGAGGAGCGCCGCATGCGAGGCAGAACCGCGCACGTTCCGGGTTGGCCTCGCCGCACCTGGGGCAGGCGGCCATGTCCCCACCAAGTATGGAGCGAAGGCTCGGTTGAGTACACCGCGAGGAGTCCGGTTTCCTGACGCGGCGCTGAGTACCCGTAGGCCGGTGGGACAGTGCTAGACCGCACGGCCCGCCGGCTGGAGGGTGCTCAGCGGCGCGAGGCGGTGGCGGAGCCCGGCTTCGCCGGGCGGGAGCCGCCGCCGGTCAGGGAAGCGGAGAGGCTCTGAGTACACTGGCCGTCGGTGTTCGACGCGCTTTCAGACCGTCTCCAGGAGGCGCTCCACGACGTCCGCGGTCGGGGCAAGCTCGACGAGGACGCGATCTCCCGCGCGATGCGCGAGATCCGCCTCGCGCTGCTCGAAGCAGACGTCAACTTCAAGGTCGTGAAGGACTTCGTCGCGCGGGTGCGCGAGCGGGCGCACGGGGCCGACGTGACGAAGAGCCTCACGCCTGGGCAGGAAGTCGTACGGATCGTCCACGAGGAGCTGACCTCGCTCATGGGGAGCGGCGACTCCAAGCTCGCGTTCGCCAGCCGTCCGCCGACGGTGATCCTGCTCGCGGGGCTTCAGGGCTCGGGCAAGACGACGACCGCCGCGAAGCTCGCGCTCCTCCTGCGCAAAGAGGGGCACTCGCCCGCGCTCGTCGCCGCCGACCTCGCCCGCCCGGCCGCGGTCGAACAGCTCGACCAGCTGGGTCGCGAGCTGCAGATCCCGGTCTTCACGGCGCCCGACCCGGTCCAGGCGGTGACCACGGGAATCGACCAGGCGCGGAGCCAGGGCAAGGACGTCGTCATCCTCGACACCGCAGGCCGGCTCCATGTCGACGAGCCGCTGATGGAGGAGCTCGCCGCGGTGCGCGACGCGGCGAAGCCGACGAACGTCCTGCTCGTGCTCGACGCGATGACCGGCCAGGAGGCGGTCTCGGTCGCGGAGGCGTTCCAGGAGCGAGTCGCCTTCGACGGGGTCGTCCTCACGAAGCTCGACGGAGACGCGCGCGGTGGCGCGGCGCTCTCGGTCAAGGCGGTCACGGGCAAGCCGATCAAGCTCGCCTCGATCGGTGAGAAGCTCGACCAGATCGAGTACTTCCATCCCGACCGCATGGCCTCGCGCATTCTCGGCATGGGCGATGTCCTGACCCTGATCGAGAAGGCCGAGGCGGCCGCCGACCAGGACGATCAGGCGCGGCTCGAGCAGCAGTTCATGGCCGGCGAGTTCACGTTCGACGACTTTCTGGCGAGCTACAAGATGCTGCGTCGCATGGGCCCGCTCAAGGGCGTGCTCTCGATGCTCCCGGGCGTCGGCAAGCAACTCGAGGGCCTCGACGTCAACGAGAAGGACATGGGCCGCGTCGAGGCGATCGTGCTGTCAATGACCCCGCAGGAACGGCGCATGCCGCACCTGATCGACGGCTCACGCCGCAAGCGGATCGCGGCCGGCAGCGGAACCACGGTCCAGCAGGTCAACCAGCTGCTCTCGGCCCGCAAGCAGATGCAGAAGATGATGAAGCAGATGAAGAAAGGCAAAATGCCGGGGCTCCCACCGGAGCTTCTCCAGCAAGCGCAGCAACAACAAAGGAGATAGATGGCAGTTCGAATGAGGCTGACCCGCGTCGGGTCGAAGAAGAACCCGGTCTACCGGGTGGTCGTGGCCGACTCGCGCTCGCCGCGCGACGGCAAGTTCATCGAGATCGTGGGCCGCTACAACCCGCAGACCGACCCGTCGACGATCGACTTCGACGAGGAGAAGGTCAAGGAGTGGCTGTCCAAGGGCGCGACGCCGTCGAACACGGTCGCGCGGCTGCTCCAGAAGGCGAACGTCGGTGGCTGAGCTGCTCGCGCATCTCGCGCGGCAGCTCGTCGACGAACCGGACGCCGTGGAGGTCGAGGAGGTGCAGCGCGAAGGCGCGACCGTCCTCCAGCTCCGCGTCGCGAAGGCCGACGTCGGCAAGGTGATCGGCCGCCAGGGCCGGATCGCGCGGGCGCTCCGGGCGATCGTCCGCGCGAGCGGGGCCCGGTCGCACCGCCGCGTCGTGCTCGAGATCCTGGAGTAGCGCCCGCATGCGCGTCGCGGCGCTCTACGACGTCCATGGCGTTCCTGCGGCGCTCGAAGCGGTGCTCGCCGAGGTCGAACGAGAGCAGGTCGACGCGATCGTCTTCGGCGGTGACCTGTTCCTCGGGCCGCAGCCCGCCGAGATCGCGGCGCTCGTCCGCACGGTGGATGCCTCCTTCGTCCGCGGAAACTGCGACCGCGAGCCCGACGACTGGACCGCCTCGAAGCTAGACGACGAGACGCTCGCCTGGTCGCAGGGCTGGCCGTTGACCGTCGAGCACGACGGCGTCCTCTACTGCCACGCCTCCCCGAAGGACGACATGCGCCCGATCCTCACCGACGCCTCGCCGCCCGAGCGCTTCGACGACGCGCTCGACGGCGTGGACGCGCGCCTCGTCGTCGCTGGCCACACGCACATGCAGTTCAAGCGCGACCGCTGGGTGAACGCCGGGGCGGTCGGGTGGCCGTACGAGGGCGACGTCGCAGCCTTCTGGGCAGTCGTCTCCGACGACGTCGAGTTCCGCCGCACGGCGATCGATGTTGAGCGCGCGGCGGCCGAGATCCTCGCCTCCGGCTGGCCTGAGGCTGAGTCGTTCGTCGCCGAGAACGTCCGCACGGCTCCGTCGCGAGCCGACGCGACCGCCTTGTTCGAGTCCCGGGCGTGAGAGTCCAGATCGGGAAGGTCGGCAAGCCGCACGGGCTCGAGGGCGCGTTCGTCGTCGAGCAGGCGAGCGAGGACCCGGAGCGCTTCGCGGAAGGCGCGACGCTGCTCGTGGGCGGCGAGCCGGCGCGGATCGTCGAGTCGAAGCGCGCCGGGGGCCGTCCCGTGATCCGGCTCGACCGCGAGGCCGCGCGGGGCGACGCGATCGAGCTCGACCGGAGCGAGCTGCCCGAACCGGGGGAGGGCGAGTACTACGCGTTCCAGCTCGTCGGCCTCGAGGTCGAGGAGGCCGGCGGCGCGAGGCTCGGCCGCGTGACCGAGGTCTCGTCCGGCCCCGCGAACGACGTGCTCGAGCTCGACACGGGTCTCGCCCTGCCGCTCGTCGACGCGTGCGTCCGGGAGGTCGATCTCGACGCGGGTCGAATCGTTGTTCAAACCGGCTTCAATGACGGATAGCTAGTCTCCTTCGCTCTGCAAATCGATGTCTTCACGCTCGTCCCTCACGCGTTCGCCTGGCTCACCGAGCAGCGGCCGCTCGCTGCCGTGCTCGGCACCGAGCTCGAGCTCCGGTTGCTCAACTACCGCGACACGACGCCGCTCCGGAACGGCCAGGTCGACGACGACCCGTACGGCGGCGGCGCGGGCATGGTGCTGCGCGTCGACGTGGTCGCGGCCGCGCTGGAAGCGGCCTACGGCGAGGACCCCGGCCACAGGGTGATCGCCCTGACCCCGCAGGGACGCCGGCTCGACCAGGAGCTGGTCGAAGACCTCGCCGGAGAAGAGCACCTGACGCTCCTCTCGGCCCGGTTCGAGGGCTTCGACGAGCGGGTCGTCGAGCACCTGGCCACGGACTCGGTCTCGATCGGGCCGTACGTGCTGTCCGGAGGCGAGCTGCCGGCCATGGTCGTGATCGACGCGATCGCGCGCAGGCTGCCGGGTGCGCTCGGCAGCGAGGAGTCGGCCGTCGAGGAGAGCTTCTCCGCGGAGCTCGACGGCGGCCTGGAATACCCCCACTACACGCGGCCGGCCGAGTTTCGCGGCTGGCACGTGCCGGAGATCCTGCTCTCCGGCGATCACGGAAGGATTGAGGAGTGGCGACGAGAGCAAAGCCGCGCAAGGACCGCGTCCTGAGAAACCCGATCGACCTCTTGACGCACGGCTTGCCGCGGCAATGGCGGATCGCCATCGACTGGGCGATCACGATCCTCGGCGCGATCGCGATCGTGCTCGCGATCAAGGCCTACGTCGTCAACCCGTACCGGATCCCGTCCTCCTCGATGGAGCCGACGCTGCACTGCGCGCGGCCCGGGAGCGGCTGCGAGTCCCGGTGGTCGGACCGCGTGCTCGCGAACCGGTTCATCTACCACTTTCGCGATCCCAAGCGAGGCGAGATCGTAGTCTTCAAGACGCCTCCCGCTGCGGAGGTCGCGTGCAACAGCGGCGATACGGGCAGCGGCGGGGAGACCTTCGTCAAGCGCCTGATCGCGCTCCCCGGAGACCGCTGGCGCGAGCAGGACGGCTTCATCTACCTGAACGGCAAGAAGCTGAACGAGCCGTACGTGAAGGCCGATCGCCGGGACACCGAGACGATTCCGGAGAAGACCGTCGCCAAGGGCCAGTACTTGATGCTCGGCGACAACCGCGCGTCGTCCTGCGACTCGCGCCGCTGGGGCACGGTTCCGCGAAAGAACCTGATCGGTCCGGTGTTCGCGATCTACTGGCCGCCGGGGCGCATCGGCTTCAAGTAGGAGGCGGGGGTTGGGGCGGCTCAGTCCATGCCGCGCCAACCACCGTCGGTGATCGGCTAGCATCTGGCCAAGGCCCCCAGGGCCTCCTGGCCATGACCAATCCGATCGAGCTACTCGAGCAGCGCCAGCTGCGATCCGACCTGCCGGTCTTCAAGGCCGGCGACACCGTGCGCGTGCACTTCCAGGTCATCGAGGGACAACGCCGCCGCGTCCAGGTCTTCGAGGGCATCGTCATCAAGCGCCAGGGCGCCGGCGTTCGGGAGACGTTCACCGTCCGCAAGCAGTCGTTCGGGGTCGGAGTCGAGCGGACGTTCCCGCTCCACTCGCCGAAGATCGAGAAGATCGAGGTGCAGGCGATCGGCGACGTCAACCGCGCCAAGCTCTACTACTTGCGCGCCAAAGTGGGGAAGAAGGCGCGCGTCCGCGAGGTACAGCAGGGGGCCGCGGTATCCTCGGCGCGTGCCGAGGACGCAGTCGAGATCGAGCCCACGGTCGACGGTGACGAGTCCGTCGCCGACGAGCAGCCCGTCGCCGAAGGACCGGTTGCCGAAGAAGCTGACGGCGCTGAGCCCGAAGCAGAAGAGCCGGCTGCTGCCGACGAAGACGGGGCAGAGGCTGCTGAGGTTCGACCGAAGGCTCGGCGCTCGCTTCGTCGCCGGGGCTGACGAAGCCGGCCGAGGCTCGCTCGCCGGCCCGCTCGTCGTCGCCGGCGTCCTGCTCGACTACGAATCGCTGCGCGACCATCGCGTTCGGCCGCTCGCGCAGCTGAACGACTCGAAGCAGGTCTCGCCCGAGGACCGCGAGGAGCTGTTCCGCGCGGTGCTCGCAAGCGCTGCGGGGGTCTCGGTGCAGGTCGTCTCGCCAGGTGAGATCGACCGCGTGGGGCTGCACCGGTCGAATCTGAACGGGCTGCGCCGTGCGCTGCACGCGCTCTCGCCCCCGGCCGAGACGTGTCTCGTCGACGGCTTCCGTCTCGGGCCGTCCGCTCCCGAGCACGTCGCGGTCGTCGACGGGGACGAGCGGAGCGCGGCGATCGCAGCGGCGTCGATCGTGGCCAAGGTCGTCCGCGATCGGTCGATGCGTCGCATGGACGCGCTCTTTCCGCGCTACGGCTTCTCGTCGCACGTCGGCTACATCACTCCGCGCCACTCACGGCTCGTCCGCGAGCACGGCCCGTGCGACATCCATCGCCGGTCGTTCCAGGCGCTCTGCTACCTCAGTGAAGAAGAAGCCGCAGCGCGGCTCGCGGCCGTCTAGTACCCGCGCGACCGGCACGCGCGCCGAGCGCCGGGCGCTGTGGCACTACAGGCTCCGCGGGTACCGCGTGCTTGCGACGAACGCCTGGATGGGCGGTTACGAGCTCGACCTCGTGCTCCAGCGCGGACGCATGATCGTCTTCTGCGAGGTGAAGGCGAAGCGAGGCGCCGAACTGGGCGACCCGCTCGAGATGGTCACGCCCGAGAAGGTGCGTCGCATCAGACAGGCGGCCGAGGCGTGGCTCGTGGCGAACCCCGACGCCCTCGGCTGTGAAGCCCGCTTCGACGTTGCGGCGGAGAGAGTCGGCAGGCTCGAAGTCGTCGCCAACGCCTTCTGACACATAGGAGACCCGAGCGAACCGTAGAACTCGGACGGAGCGATGGCTCAGACGCAGGACGCGCTCTACCGCGAGCTCGATCTCGACCTTTCCTGGTCGGAGCGCGACCTGCCCGAGCGCGAACGGACGAAGCACGTCCACCGGCTGCACCCGTACCTGGGGAAGTTCGTCCCGCAGCTCGTCGAGGCGCTGCTCGAGCGGCACCTGCCGCGCGCGCGGAACGTGCTCGACCCGTTCGCGGGCTCCGGGACGACGCTCGTCCAGTCGCTCGAGAGCGGGCGGGGCGCGACGGGTGTCGACGTGGCCGCCTTCAACTGCCTGCTCATGCGCGTGAAGACCGCCGACTACAACCTGTTCGCCCTCGAGAGCGAGCTGCGCGACTCGCTTCGGCGGCTCGAGGCCTTCGACGGAGCGCGGCCGCCACGGCCGCATGCATTCGTGGACGCGTGGTACGCGCCGAAGGCGGCGGCCGAGCTCGTCTTCTATCGCTCGCTGATCGCCGACTACGAGCACGGTGACGTGATGCGCGTCGTCCTTGCGCGCGCCGCCCGCTCGGCGAGACGCACGACGCACTTCGACCTCGACTTCCCGCGCGAGCCGCAGATCGGGGAGTACTGGTGCCACAAGCATCGGAAGACGTGCCGCCCCGTCGAGCGCGCCGAGCACTTCATCCGCCGCTACGCGCTCGACACCCTCGAGCGGATCCGAGCCTTCACGCGCGTGCGCGCGCGTGGACCTGAAGCGGTCGTCCTGCACGGCGACGCCCGTGAGCTGGAGCTGGGCGGCCCCTTCGACGGCATCGTCACGTCGCCTCCGTATCCCGGGCTGATCGACTACCACGAGCAGCACCGCTACGCGTACGAGCTGCTCGGCCTCGACGACCGCCGCGAGTTCGAGCTGGGTGCAGCCGAGCGGGGCGTGAGCGCGAAGGCGATCGGCGAGTACGTCGACGGGATCGCGGCCGTCCTCGCGAATGCGCGCTCAGCGCTTCGCACCCGCGCGCCCGTTGTGATCGTGATCAACGACCGCCGCGAGCTCTATCCGGAGATCCTCGAGCGCTCCGGGTTGAGGATCGAGACGCGCTATCGCCGCCACGTCAATCGACGCACGGGCCGCCGCGCAGGCGAGTTCTTCGAAGACGTGATCGTCGCCAGCTAGGGCGGCGGTCTTTCGGCGCAATTTCGGCACAGACATGCGAGACCCGGCGCCGTAGCGTGGACTGGGTGCTCGCGCGCACCCTCACGCACGCGCTCGTCGGCCTCGAGACCCGCCGCGTCGAGGTCGAGGCGCATCTGGAGAACGGCGTGCCCGGATTCGCCATCGTCGGCCTCGCTGACCGCGCATGCCAGGAGGCGAAGCACCGCGTCCGGAGCGGGATCGCCTCGGCCGAGCTCGAGTGGCCGCTGCGGCGGATCACGGTCAACCTCGCTCCAGCGGCCCTGCGGAAGGAGGGGTCGGCATTCGACCTGCCGATTGCGCTCTCGATCCTGGCCGCGTCCGGTCAGATCCCGCGTGACTCCCTGGCCGAGCATGCGGCCGTCGGGGAGCTCGCGCTCGACGGCCGTCTGCGACCCGTCGGCGGTGTGCTCGCCCTCGCGGAGGCCGCGCTCGAGGCGGGCCTGCCGCGTATGCTCTGCGCTGCGCGGTCCTCGCCCGAGGCGGCGCTCGCGGGGATCGAGCCGGTGCCCGTGCGGCATCTCGCGGACGCGGTCGCCTATCTGCGCGGCGAGCTCGACCCGGAGCCCTGGGTGCCGCGGAACGGCCACGAGCCGCAGGCACCCGTTCTCGATCTCGCCGATCTGAGAGGTCAGGAGCGGGCACGGCGCGCGCTCGAGATCGCGGCCACGGGCGGTCACAACCTCTTGCTGGCCGGCCCACCGGGGACAGGCAAGACGATGCTCGCGCGAAGGCTGCCGGGGATCCTGCCGCCCCTCTCGCCCGCGGAGGCGATCGAGGTCACGCGCATCCACTCGGTCGCGGGGATGCTTGCGGTGGACCGGCCGCTCGTCACGACGCGCCCGCTGCGTTCTCCTCACTACAGCGCCTCCGTTGCAGCGCTCGTCGGAGGCGGTCCGGGCCCGAAGCCTGGCGAGGTCAGCCTGGCGCACCGCGGTGTGCTCGTGCTCGACGAGTTCGCCGAGTTCCAGCGGCCCGCGCTCGAGGCGCTGCGGCAGCCGCTCGAGGACGGCGTCGTCAGCATCGCGCGCGTCGGCGGGCGAGCCGTGTTCCCGGCGCGCTTCCAGCTCGTCGCGGCGATGAACCTGTGTCCGTGCGGCGCGCGCGGTGATCCCGCGGCCGACTGCAAGTGCTCGCCGCAGCGGCTGTCCGCGTTCCGGGACAAGCTGTCGCGCGCGCTCCTCGATCGCTTCGACCTCGTCGTCGCGATGCCGCGGCCGCGGGCGGCCGAGCTGGCCGCCCCACCGGGCGAGTCCTCCGATCCGGTTCGGCATCGCGTGGCGGCGGCGCGAGAGCGGCTCGACGTGTCGCGTGCCGCCTGGACGAAGGAGGCGACCGGCCTGCTCGACCGCGCGGTCGAACGGTTGCCGCTCTCGGGGCGCGGGCGGGCGCGTGCGAGGCGCGTGGCCGAGACGATCGCCGCGCTCGCAGCGGAGCCTGCTGTCGGGGCAGAGCACCTGTCCGAGGCGCTCGCGTACCGATCGCCGACCGAGCTCGGGGCGCCGTGAGCGAGCTGACGCTCGCCGCCTTCGCGGCCGAGACGGGCTCGCACGTCGTGCACGCGACGCGCGAGCGGGCGTTTCGGGTGTTCGCGCGCCGGTTCGACGAGACTGCGTTCCTGGCTCGCCTGCGCGAGGCGGGCGTGCGCTGGATCGCGCGCTCGGCGCCCGAGTTTCCGCCGCTGCTGCACGCGATCCACGATCCGCCGCCGGGGCTGTTCGTTCGCGGCAGCGCCGACGCGGACCTGCTCAGGCGCGCGACGGTAGCCGTCGTCGGCGCACGGTCGTGCTCGCCGTACGGCGCCCAGGTCGCGCGCATGCTCGGACGGGAGCTCGGGCGTGCGGGGCTGGTCGTCGTGAGCGGCCTGGCACGCGGCGTCGACGGCGAGGCGCACCGGGGCGCCCTCGAGGCCGGCGAGGCCACCGTCGCCGTGCTCGGTTGCGGGATCGACCGCGACTATCCGGCCGCGCACCGCGAGCTCGCCGCCCGGATTCGCGCCACCGGTCTGGCCGTCTCCGAGTACGCGCCCGGCGTGGAGCCCGCACCCTGGAGGTTTCCGGCCAGGAACAGGATCATCGCCGGTCTCTCGGCGGCCACGGTCGTCGTCGAGGCGCGAGACCGCAGCGGGGCGCTGATCACGGCCGACCTCGCGCTCGAGGAGGGCCGCGAGGTGTTCGCGGTGCCCGGGGAGATCACGTCTGCGCTCTCGTCCGGAACGAACGACCTGCTCAAGCTCGGAGCGTCCCCGCTGACGGCGTCCACGGACGTGCTGGACGTCTTCGGGCTCACCGGCGTCGAAGCAGAGCCGGTCGACCTCGGCTCTTCGGCGGAGGTGGTGCTCGCTCGGCTGCGCGACGGCCCTGCGAGCGCCGATGAGCTCGCGTATGCGACCGGGCTCGATGCGGGCGCGCTCGCATCCGCGCTCACCGAGCTGGAGCTCGCCGGCTGTGCGGTCGCGGGGGGAGGTGTGTACCGGGCGAATTAGCGCCATAGCCGGTAATGCCGCCGAGCCTCTGGGTCGCGAGCACCAAGCCAGAGGCCGCACTCGCTCGAAGCCAAGGCTGAATGAAGCCTTGGTGAGAGCGAGGGTGGACTCTGGCGCCGCGTGATCGCGGGCCAGGGGCCGGCATGTATTGCCGGCTGTGGCGCCTAACATCGCGACATATGACCGAGTCGTACTGGCTGGCCGAGCCGGCGGAACCGTTCGCGCGCGCGTCGCGAGACGGGCGCCCCGACGTCGTCGTGATCGGCGGCGGCGTCACCGGCTGCTCGTGTGCGCTCACGCTCGCCGAAGGCGGGCTGCGCGTGCGCCTGTTCGAGGCGCGGCGAGTCGCCTGGGGCGCGAGCGGGCGAAACGGCGGATTCGCGCTGCGCGGGCTCGCGATCCCCTACCCGAAGGCGCGGGCGCGGTTCGGCAACACGGCCGCGGAGGCGCTCTGGCGCCTCACCGAGCGCACCGTCGACCGGATGGAGGAGCTGGCCGGCGATTCGCTGCGCCGCGCCGGAAGCCTCCGCCTCGCCGACGACGAGGAGCTGGACTCGATCCGCGCCGAGTACGAGGCGCTCAGGGAGGACGGGATCGCGGCGGACTGGGTCGACGAGCTTCCGGCGCCCCTGGCCGCGACCTTCCGGGGCGCGATCCTGAACCCGCGCGACGGGTCGCTCCAGCCTGCCCGCTGGGTGCGGCGGCTCGCTGCCCGAGCCGTCGAGGCCGGAGCCGACATCGTCGAGAAGACGCGGGTCGAGTCGCTCGACGACGTCGACGCAGAGCAGGTCGTGATCGCGACAGACGGCTACACGAGCGGACTGCTGCCGGAGCTCGACCGTGCGGTCAGGCCCGTCCGCGGCCAGGTGATCGTCACCGAACCGCTCGCGGAGACCCTCTATCCGCGCCCGCACTACGCGCGCCACGGCTTCGATTACTGGCAGCAGACGCCGGACCGCAGGCTCGTCCTCGGCGGCCGCCGCGACAAGAACCTCGACGCCGAGTTCACGAACGAGGAGGCGATCACGGAGCCGATTCAAGCCGAGCTCGAACGCTTCGCAGCCGAGCTCGCCGGCGGAGCGCAGCTCGTTGAGCACCGCTGGCCCGGGATCTTCGGTTCGACGGAGGACTCGCTCCCGCTCGTGGGCCGCGTGCCGGGCCGCGACGGAGTCTGGGTCTCAGCCGGCTACTCGGGCCACGGCAACGTCATGGGTCTGGCCTGCGGCGAGCTGGTGGCGCAGGCGATCCTCGGTTCGCCTGCGCCAGAGCTCGAGTACTTCGATCCTGCTCGGCTGCTCTAGCCGGAAGCGGTCTGAGCGCCCATGCCCTCGGGCATCGGAGCCGTCTCGTCGGACTGCCAGACGGAGAACTCGTTTCCGTTCGGGTCCTTCGCGTGCGCGAACCAGCCCATGCTCGGGACAGGCATCTTCTCCTCGGTGTCGCCGCCGAGCTCGCGGATCTTCTCGAGCTCCGCGTCGATGTCGTCGGCCTCGAAGTAGACCCTGATGCCCTTGTCCTCGCTCGGATAGATCGCGCCGCCGGGCTCGCCCTCGAACATGTGGTACTCGGGCGCGCCTTCCTGACCCTCGGCGTAGTTCTTGAACGACCAGCCGGTGAGCTTGCCCCAGAACTCAGTGGCTCGGCCTGTGTCCCCGGAAGGGATCTCGATGTGCACAATCTTGCCCTTCACTCCCTCTCCTTTCGTGGCCCTCTCGTTCACTCTAGAAGCTACCGAACTCGAGCCCACTCCGGTCAGCGCGTCAACGTCAGGGCTCCGATCAACTGGTTGCAGGCGCCTCGCCACCTCGCAAAGAGCCGGGTGGGCACCGTGCAGAGCATCTCGACGTCTCTTTCCCTCGTCGTCGTCGCGAGGGCCACCGTCGTGGTCGCGGGAGATCCCTGGACGGCTTCTGTCGCCATCACGAACCGCGAACCCGCGACTTCGGTCGTGTCGCCTCCGGGGAGGAAGCGGGTGACGTTCTGCTGGATCGGCGCTTCGATGATCCGCGTGCCTTTGCCTTCGGCGAGCTGACGAACCTGGTAGTCGAGTCGCGAGAAGACGTCGTCCGGGCTCGGGCCGTGCACGGGCAGGCTTCCATAAGCGACCAACTGGAGGCCGGGCTCGGGCCCAACCGCGGTGAGCCCGTCTCCGTTCACGGGATCCTGGCGTTGCCAGGTCACCGGATACTGGAACGAGAAGCCGTACCGCGAGTTCTTGGCCGTCTTCAGCTCAGCCGGGTTCAGGTGCACGGCACTCTCGGTGACGCGCGGCTTCGACGAATTGTCGAACAACCCGACGATCTGCCGGACGCCGCCGACGGTTCCGCCCACGGTACTGATCAGACCGATGGCGAGGATGAGGAGCGCACCGACCTTGTTGTTCGCGATCCGCCTACGGATCCGATCCGCCCTCGTCTCAGTCGACGCGATCGGATCGCCCCTCTCAGCGTTGTCTGCCGCAGGTCCGTCAGGAGACGGCCTGTCCACATAGGGAAGGTACCGCGGACCCGCCCGACGTACCAAGCGCTCGTCTTCCGCGGCAGCTAGGTCGCTCCGAGCTTGCCGAGCGGTGTCCCATCGTCGCACGTGACGCGATGCGTCTTCTTCAGCTCGCGGATGTACGCCTGCACCTGTGCCCTGCGGACGTAATGGAGGAGCGCGCACTCGAGCGGGTCAAACGACGGCTCGCAGGGGACCGTGACCGCCGGTCCTCCGGAGGTGGACTCCTCGGCGGCGCACGTCCGCGCGTGCATGAGCCAGACATGAGCCTTGATGCTGAGCGTCCCGTCCTCGTACACCCAGCCGTGCTTCGCGAAGCGGTCGCAGTAGGTGTGCTGGACGTAGCTCCGCACCATCGGGCCGCGATCGCCTTTGATGCCGGCGAGCATTCGATCGGTGCATTGCTTCGAGCGATTAGAGGGCGTCGCGTCAGCGGTCGCCTTCTCGCTTTTCCCCCGAACTGCAGGCCGTCAGCAGCAGGGCAATCGTGAGAAGAACACCAACGCGCACATCTCTGACTAGATCACATGCGCGAGCACCCGGTCGAGCGGGCGCGGGATCTTTTCGAGGTCGAGCGCATCGACGAGCAGCCGCGCGTAGCGGATCTTCCGGCTCCCGCCGCTGCCCATGAACCGCCGGAGCTGCTCCTCGACGGGTCGGCCTTCCCAGGCCGGCTGCTTCTGGAGCGTGCGGAAGGATCCGAGGTCGCCCTCAGCCTCGATCACCTCCTCCACTGCGGCCGCTCCATGCGCGCGGATCAGCTCGTCCTCGAGGTCCTCGACGCAGACGTAGAAGCCGAGCTGCTCCATATCGGCGCGATTGAGTTTCGAGCCCAGACCGGCGCGCTCGAGCTCGCGCGCGAAGTCGCCCTCTTCGGCGGCGTCGCAGAGCCCTGCGAGCTTCAGTCCCTGAGGAATGAACAGATCGAGATACCGCCCGATCGCTTGCGCGCCCCCGATCGGCGCGAGCGAGATGCCCACGGCATCCGTGTCGACGCCCCTGCGCTCGGCCAGCGCCTCGATCGCGACCATGTCGCTCGTCCCCTCGACGAGAATCGCTGCGCGGGCGCTAGAGCTCATGCGTCGGCAGGTCGAGCTCGTCCTCGCGCTCGATCGCGGCCAGGGCGATCGCGAGATCCTGGATCGCGAGGCCGGTCGAGTCGAAGGTCGTGATCTCATCGTCGTTCTCGCGCCCCGGTGCGTCACCGGTCAGCACCGTGCCGAGCTCAGTGATTTCTTCTCGTTCGAGCCCGCCGGCCTCGACGGCGTGCACGAGCTCGCCGTTGTGGCTCGCCTGCTCCCAGTCGTCGGCAAAGATGCGGGTGCGCAGCAGCTCGTCGACGGCGATCTCCGCCTTGCCCGGGCCGTCCGCGCCCATCAGGCTCACGTGCTGGCCGGGTTGGAGAGTGCCGTGGGGCAGTAGAACGTCGTGGCCGGGTGTCATCGTCACGAGCAGGTCGGCTGCGAGTGCTTCCTCACGCGTCGCGGTTCGCGCGCCGAGCTCGTCGGCCGCACTCTGCGCACGCTTGGATTCGACGTCGTAGAGCGCCACCTCACGTCCGCGGGCCTTGAACGTGCGCGCCGCCGCTATCCCGTTAACCCCCGCGCCGACGACCGCGGCCGTCTCCGCATCGGGGCGTCCGAGCGTCTCCGCAGCCAGCACCGCGGCCGCGCCGGTGCGCAGCGCCGTCACCGCGCCCGCGTCGAGAGCGGCGCGCAGCGAGCCGTTGGACGCGTCCGAGAGAAGCACGAGCCCCATCACCGTCGGCAGGCCCTGGGCCGGATTGCCTGGGAAAGACGTCACCCATTTGAGCAGCGCATGCCCGCCTCCGAGCGCAGGCATGGCTCGGAAGTCCCCGGCCGGATAGGCGGGCACGTAAACCTTCGGCGGCATCGTCCACTCGCCGCGCGCATACGCGACGAACGCCTCGCGAACCGCCTCGAGGGCGCGCTCCGGCGAGACCGCGGCCTGAACGTGCTCCGCCGAAAAGACCGGAACGCGGTTCAAACGGACTTCACGGCCGCGATCAGCTTCTCCATCGCCGCCTTCGCGTCGTCGAAGAGCATCACGGTCTTCGGGTCGTAGAAGAGCGGGTTGTCGATGCCGGCGAACCCGGGGGACATCGAGCGCTTGATCACGACGACGTTCTGCGACTTGTCGACGTCGAGGATCGGCATCCCGTAGATCGGGCTCCCCGGCTGGTTGCGCGCGGCCGGGTTGACGACGTCGTTCGCACCGACGACCACGGCCACGTCCGTCTGCGGAAACTCCGGGTTGATCTGATCCATCTCGACCAGCTCGTCGTACGGGACGTTCGCCTCGGCGAGCAGCACGTTCATGTGCCCGGGCATGCGGCCCGCAACCGGGTGGATCGCGTACTTGACGTCGACGCCCTTCTCCTCGAGCAGCTCCGCGAGGTTGCGCACGTCGTGCTGCGCCTGCGCGACCGCGAGCCCGTAGCCGGGGACGAAGACGACCCGACGCGCGTACGCGAGCATGACCGCGACGTCGTCCGCGGTCGCCGAGCGGACCGTCGCGCCGTCGGTGCTTGCAGCCGCTGCGGCCGCGGTCGCGTCGACCTTGCCGAACGCCCCGAAGAGGACGTTCGCGATCGACCGGTTCATCGCCTGCGCCATCATCGTCGTGAGCAGCGTTCCCGAGGCGCCGACGAGCATCCCGCTCACGATCAGGACGTTCGAGTGCAGCACGAATCCGGTCGCCGCGGCCGCCAACCCGGTGAACGCGTTCAGGAGCGAGATCACGACCGGCATGTCCGCGCCGCCGATCGGGAGCACGAAGACGACTCCGAAGAGCGCAGCGACGAGGATCGCCGCGGCGAGCAACCAGAAGCTGACGGTCGCCATCGCCGCGGCTCCGAGGGCAATCGAGCCGACGAAGAGGAGCGCATTCCCGACCTGCTGGCCCGGGTACGTGATCGGCCGCCCGCTGATCAAGTCCTGGAGCTTCCCGAACGCGATCATCGAGCCGGCGAACGAGATCGAGCCGACGAGCGCCGAGAACACCGTTGAGACGCCGCGCTCGACCCCGACGTCCCCGTTGAGCGCCCAGACCGTGTGGAACTCGACGAGCGAGACCAGCGACGCCGCTCCGCCGCCCACGCCGTTGAACAGCGCCACCATCTGCGGCATCGCGGTCATCTTCACCTTCCGGGCGCCGACGAGCCCGATGGCTGAGCCGATCGCCATCCCCAGGGCCATCAACCAGTAGCCGGTCACGACCTCCTCGAGCGAGAGCGTGACGATCACCGCCCAAAGCATCCCGGCGGCGGCGATCTGCACGCCGAGCCGCGCGTGGCGCGGCGAGGAGAGGAAGCGCAGCGCGAGGATGAACGCCGCGATCGTGAACAGGTAGAGCAGGTTCGCTGTAGTGGTGCTCACTTGGGCTCGTCGGGCCGCTTCTTGAACATCTCGAGCATCCGGTCGGTGACGACGAAGCCGCCGACGACGTTCGCCGACGCGAGCACAACGGCGATGAACGACAGGATCCGCATGAAGAGCCCGGGGTGCGGCGTGCCCATGACGATGATCGCGCCGACGATGACGATCCCATGGATCGCGTTCGTGCCGGACATAAGCGGCGTGTGCAGCAGCGTCGGCACCTTCGAGATCACCTCGAAGCCGACGAACGCGGCGAGAACCAGGATGGTCAGCTCGGTGACGAGCTGAGCGCTCATGCAGTCACCTCCTCCTTGCGTGTGACGCACGCGCCGGCGGTGATCTCGTCTTCGAAGTCGAGCGCGAGCTCGCCCTCCGGTGCGAGGTGGTTGACGAGAGCCGTGACGTTGCGCGCGTAGAGCTGGCTCGCGTGGTAGGGCATCGAGCTCGGAAGGTTCGTCGGGCCGATGATCGTGACGCCGTTGTGCGTGATCTCCTCGTCGGGCCGCGTCAGGTCTGCGTTCCCGCCCGCCTCGGCTGCGAGGTCGATGATCACGGATCCGGGGCGCATCGACTCGATCGCCGACTGCGGGATCAGCTTCGGCGCCGGCCGGCCGGGGATGAGCGCGGTCGTGATGACGACGTCGAAGTCGCCGATGCGCGCCTCGAGCTCCTCCTGCTGGTGGCGCTGCTCCTCCTCCGACAGCTCGCGCGCGTAGCCCCCCTCGGTCTCCTCGCCGACGACGCCCAGCTCGAGGAACTTCGCACCGAGGCTCTCGACCTGTTCCTTGACCGCGGGCCGGACGTCGAAGCCGGAGACGACCGCGCCGAGGCGCCGCGCGGTTGCGATCGCCTGCAGTCCGGCCACACCCGCTCCGATCACGAGCACCTTGGCCGGCACGACGGTTCCCGCCGCGGTCACCAGCATCGGCAGGAACTTCGGCAGCCGGTCCGCAGCGAGGACGACGGCCTTGTAGCCGGAGACGGTCGCCTGGGACGAGAGCGCGTCCATCGACTGGGCGCGCGTGATCCGCGGGATCGACTCCATCGCGAAGGCGGTGACGCCGCGCGCAGCGAGGCGCTCGATTCCCTCCTGGTCGGTGAGCGGCTGCAGGAATCCGATGAGGACCTGCCCGTCGCGCAGCTTCCCCACCTCGTCGTCGCTCGGCTTGCGCACCTTGGCGACGAGATCCGCCGCCCACGGGTCGCCGATCGCGGCGCCGGCTTCCGTGAACGCGTCGTCCGTGAACGAGGCGGCCGCGCCCGCGCCCTGCTCGACGACGACGTCGATCCCGTCGAGCTTCGACACGAGCTCAGGCACGAGGGCAACCCTCCGCTCGCCCTGCGCGGTCTCCTTCGGCACGCCAACCTTCATGGACGGCGAACTCTAAGCGTTCGCTTTTTCCTCATTCGGGTCGACCGGTCATTTCCGACGGAGGGAGGGAACCGCGCGCCAAGCTTGAAGAGTCGAGTTCGGTGGGAAGCTTGGCGGCACTCTCGTCTGCGATCGAAGCCCGCGACCCGTATGCGCGGGGCCATTCGTCGCGCGTCACGGTGTTCGCGCAGGCGATGGCGCGCAGCCTGCGCCTCGACAAGGAGCGGATCTCGGTGCTGCGTCTCGGCGCGCTCCTGCACGACGTCGGCAAGCTCGTCGTCCCGTCGGCGGTCCTGCTCAAGCGCGGGCCGTTGACCGAGGAGGAGCTTGGCTTGATGCGCCGTCATCCCGCCGCCGGCGCCCGCATGCTCCGCTCGCTCGGCGCTCCCGAGACGATCCTGCCGCTCGTCCTGCACCACCACGAGCGCTGGGACGGGGACGGATACCCGACCGGGCGACGAGGCGACGACATCCCGCTCGAGGCGCGCGTCCTCTGCATTGCGGACTCGTTCGACGCGATGACGTCGACACGTCCGTACCGCACGCCTTGGGGGCCGGATGAAGCGCTCGAGGAGCTGGAGCGCTGCGCGGGCACACAGTTCGACCCCGAGCTCGTCACGGCTTTCGCTGCAGCGTGGGCCGACGCGGGCCTGGGAGTGCTGGTCTGGCAGGAAGCCGCCGCCGGCTAGAGCGTCGACCAGACCTCGAGCTTCGACTTCGTCCGCCGGATCACCTCGTCGGTGAACTCCGACGTCCCCGCGTGACCCGCGAGGTCTGCGGTGCGGACGCCTTCCGCGATCGCCTCCAGCGACGCTTCGCGGATTGCGCGCGATGCCTGCTCGGCTCCGTCCGCATAGCCCAGCACAGCGGCTCCGGCGAGGATCATCGCCAGCGGGTTCGCGACGTTCTTGCCCTGGAGCGCGGGCGCCGTCCCGTGCGCGGCCTCGGCCATGACTGCCGTGACCTGGGTCGGATCGTCGTCCGCGAACGCGACGAGCAGCGACTCGGCTCCGGCGATCGACCCGAACAGCGGCAGGACGAGGTCGGACAGGATGTCGCCGTCCCGGTTCAGCGATGGAATCACGAGTGGATCGCCGGCCGTTGCGATGAGCAGCGCGAACGTGGCGTCGATCAGCTGCGGCTCGTACGGAACGCCCGAATGGCGCTCGGCCGCGGAGTCCATCTCCTCCTTGAGCATGCCCTCGTACACCGGGCTGACCGTGTACTTCGGCCCGCCGAAGACCTTGGCGCCTGTGCGCTCGGCGAGCTGGAACGCGAACTCCGCGACGCCGCCGCAGATGCGACGCTCGATGCGCTCGGTGCGGAACGCCACCTCGTTAGCGCCCTCGCCCTCGCGCCACTCCTTCGCCCCGTACGCGTCGCCGACGGCCATGCGCACGACCGAGATCGGCGCGTGCACGCCGCCGTGCGGGATCACGCCCGGGATCCGCCGTCCGGTGCGGACGATCACGCGGCCGCCGATCTCCTCGCGCAGGATGCGGTTCGGCGAACCGACGTCGTCCACGCCCTCGGGCGTAATGGTGGCCGCCTTCAGCCCGAGCCCGTGCTCGCGAATCGCCGCGGCCGATTCGAGCACGACCTCGTTCTCCGTCTTGCGGCGGTTCTCGAGCGAAAGGTCGTAGCGATCGAACGAGAGGCCGAGCCCGGTCACCTCCGGGTCGAGCACCCGCAGCGCTTCCTCCAGGAGCTCCTGCCCGGTCTCGTCTCCCTCGAGCACGGCGATCGTCGACATGTGGCGGATCCTACGGACGCGGGTCGCGGCTCGCTCGGCTTTGCACATCGCGACCGTCGAACGCGCGGAGATTTCCTGCCCCGTCATTCACCTGCCGCGCTCGTTGCTTTCGTGGCGAATACGTCTGCCGCCGGTTGCCGCATGGATTGCGCATCTCTTTCCGATACGCTTGACGCGACCAATCCTGTTTCAAGGAGGCAAATGCGATGGCACGAAAAACGGTTCTCGTCTGCGACAACTGCGGCGCCGAAGTCGGCGAAGGAAAAGGCGCAACACTGCGGCTGAACTACACCGACGCCCGCCGCGGCTCGAAGCAGGCCGATCTCTGCGACAACTGCGCCGGCCAGATGCCCGGTCGCGCGGCCGCGAGGCGGGGGCGCAGGCCGAAGGCCGCCGCCGCGAGCTGAGCACGCATTTCACCCACGTTCCGGCCTAGTCGGGACGAGCCACTCAAAGCCGTCGGACCGTAGGTCTACGATGGGTCGATGGCCTCGGGCCGCGGGCTGACGCTGCTTGCCGGGCCCGCGAACGCGGGCAAGGTTGCGCTGCTCCTCGAGCGCTATCTAGGCGCGCTCGACCGGGATCCGATCCTGATCGTGCCGCACGGGTCGGACGTCGAGCGCATCGAGCGAGAGTTGCTGGCGAAGTGCGGCGCGCTGCTCTCGGGGCAGATCGGGACTTTCGACGACGTCTTCGAGCAGATCGCCCGTGCCGGCGGTTCGAGCCGCCCGGTCGCAACCGATGCGCAGCGCCAGCTGATCATCCGGACCGCGGTCGCGCGCACGTCGCTGAACGGGCTCGGCGCCTCGTCGCGCTTCTCCGGCTTCTCGGACGCGCTCGGATCCGCTCTCGCGGAGCTCGAGTCGGGGCTCGTTGAGCCCGACCAGCTGAGCGGCGACCTCGCGCTCCTCTACTCGTCCTACCGCGCCGAGCTCGAGAGACATGGGCTCTGGGACCGCGACCTGCGGAGGCGCCACGCGGCCGACCTCGTGGCGGGTGAGCTCGAGGCCTGGTCGGACCGACCCGTGTTCGCCTACGGCTTCGAGGACCTGACCGGTGCGCAGTGGGCGCTGCTCGAAGCGCTCGCAGGCCGCACCGAGGTCATGGTCTCGCTCCCGTACGAGCCGAACCGCGCTCCGTTCGAATCGCTGGCGCGCACGTCCGAAGACCTGAGCTCGCTGGCTGCGGGGCGGATCGAAGAGCTTCCGCCGGGCTACGCGGAGATCGCACCTCCTGAGCTCGCCCACCTCGAGCGGTACCTCTTCGTCGACCGGCCCCCGGCGGCGCCGGAGCTTCAGGGAGCGATCCGCTTCCTCGAAGGGGCGGGCGCGCGCGGCACGCTGGAGCTCGTCGCCGACGAGGTGCTGCAGTTGATCAGAGCGGGGACGAAGCCCGAGGAGATCCTCCTCGTCTGCCCGAGCGTGGAGCGGCAGCGGGCCCAGCTGGAGACAGCCCTCGGCGCGCTCGAGGTGCCGTACGCGGTCGAGGGCCGGATCAGAATCGGCAAGACGGCGTTCGGCCAGGCACTCCTCTCGTTCCTGCGCTTCGAGTGGCTCGCCGGCGGGCGGCACGACCTCTACGGTTTCCTGCGCTCGCCGTTCTCGGGTCTGACGCGCGCGCACGTGGATTACCTCGAAGGACGGCTGCGCGGACGGGCGGTCAGCGAGCCGGGGCGAGTGGTCGAGGAGACGCTGAAGCTGCGCGGACAGCCGCTGCGGATGCTCGACGCCTTCCGGGCCGAGCCCGAGCCGCTGGACGCGGTGCGCACTCTCGTGCGCTCGATGGTCCGGGCCGCGTACGGGGTCGACACGCCGCCCGTCGGCCAGGACGCCGTGCTCGACCTCCGTGCGCACCGGGCCGTGAACGACCTGCTCGACGAGCTCCGCGGCTGGGTCGACCTCGGCGGGGCGCTCTCCCGCGAGGAACTGTACGGCGCGCTCGACCGGGCCACGCTTCGGCTTGCGCGCGGCGACGAGCCGGGTCGCGTCGCAGTCACCGACCTGCTCCGAGCGCGAACGCGGCGAACCGAGGTCGTCTTCCTGCTCGGCCTCGAGGAGGGGAGCTTCCCGCGGCGACAGCAGGGCTCGCCCTTCCTCGCGGACGAGGAGCGCCGCTCGATCGACGAAGCCTCACGCAGTGCGCGGCTGACCAGGCCGGACGCGGTCTCTCGCGAGCGCTACTTCTTCTACACCGCGTGCACCCGGCCCTCGCGGCGCCTGTATCTCGTCCGTGAGGCGGCGACCGACGACGGCTCTCCGCGTGAGCCGAGCCCGTTCTGGGACGAGGCCCGTGCACTCTTCGAGGCGAACGATGTCGCGCGCTGGACGAAGCGCCGGCCGCTGGCCGAGCTCACCTGGCGGATCGAGGCGGCGCCCACCGAACGCGAGCGCCTCCGGGCGCTGACCGCGCTCGCCTCCCGCAACGAGGACGAGGCCCACGCGCTCGCGTACGCGAACGGCTGGGACCGCCGGCTCGTGCGGGCGCTCGGCGCGTTCTCGCGGCCGACACATCTGACCGACCCCGTGCTGCTCGAAGAGCTCCGCGCGAGGGAGACGTTCTCCGTGACCGAGCTGGAGGCGTTCGCGGACTGCTCCTCGATCTGGTTCATCGAGCGCCTGATCCGCCCGCGCACGATCGACGGCGAGGTCGACGCGCGACTGCGCGGGTCGGTCGCGCACCAGGCCCTGTTCAAGTTCTACTCGGGCCTCCCCAAACGCATCGGCGCCGAGCGCGTCGACCCGGAGCGGCTCGACGAGACGCTCGAGTTCCTGCGCGAATGCCTGGCCGAGGCGATCGAGGGCGGCGTCTGGATCGAGCTCGGCGACCTCCAGAGGCGCGAGCTCGAGGAGAGCATGTGGCGCGACCTGGAGAACTTCGTCCGCGAAGAAGCCGAGTCGCCGCTCGGTCTCGTCCCGCGCAAGTTCGAGGTCGCGTTCGGCTCCGACCGGTCGGCGCCCGAGCTCCAGAGCGGGCTCCAGATCGACGGCTTCTCGCTGACCGGGAAGATCGACCGGATCGACGTCGACCCGTTCAGTGCGCGCGGGATCGTGCAGGACTACAAGTCGGGCAAGACCGCGTTCTCGGCGGCGAAGATCGAGTCCGAGCTGCGGCTCCAGATCCCGCTCTACATGCTCGTGCTGCGCGACCTCGTCGGCATGGAGCCGCTCGGCGGGCTCTACCGCGCACTGGCCGGCGAGCGTCGCGCCCGCGGCTTGCTCCGTGCCGAGGCGGAGGAGGACGTCCCCGGCTTCTCGAAGCGCGACTACCTCGATGAGGACGAGTTCTGGGCGCAGACCGAGCGGGCGAAGGAGCATGCGACCCGCTTCGTCGAGCGGATCCGCTCCGGCGACGTCCAGCACGACCCGAAGGGCGGCTTCCCGTGCCCGACCTGGTGCGACCTCTGGGCGATGTGCCGGGTGGCTCGAACTTGACCGTGGTCGAGGAGACCCGCACGCCGAACGCCGAGCAGCTCGCGGCGATCGACGCGCCCGGCCTCGTGTTCGTCTCCGCCGGGGCAGGCACCGGCAAGACGACCGTGCTCGTCGAGCGCTTCGTGCGCGCCGTCTGCGACCGCGGTCTCTCGATCGACTCGGTGCTCGCGATCACGTACACGGAACGGGCCGCGGGCGAGCTGCGCGGACGGATCCGCAGCCGCCTTGCCGAGCTCGACCGGCACGATCTGGCCCGTGAGCTCGACGGCGCCTGGATCTCCACGATCCACGGCTTCTGCCACCGGCTGCTGAAGGCGCACCCGTTCGAGGCCGCGGTCGACCCCAGTTTCCGCGTGCTCGACGAGAACCAGGCCCGCGTGCTCGCCGGCGAGGCGTTCGACCTCGCGCTGGAGGAGTTCTGCTCGTCGCAGGATCCCGAGCGGATCCGGCTGCTGGCCACCTACGGGGCGCGGGGGCTGCGCCGGATGCTGACCCGTGTCTACGAGACCCTTCGCTCGGCGGGGCGGGAGCTCGTGCTCGAGGTGACCGAGCGGCCGGGGCTCGAGGCTCGGATCGAGGAGCTGCGTGCGGCGGCTCGCTCGACGCTCGAGGAGACGGCCGGCGTGGACAAGGCTGACAAGGCCCGCGCGAGCGTCGCGCGTGCCCTCGAGCTGCTCGAGCGTCCACCCGCCTCCGAGCGCCTGCTCGACCTGTCCGACGTCTCGGCGCGAGGCGGCCCCCGCGAGCTGTTCGCTGGCTACGAGGAGGCGCGCGCAGCAGTCGAGCAGGCAGCGCTGGACGAGCTCGCGGCGCGTGATCGGGCGCTCCTCGAGGAGCTGCTCAGGCGCTTCGCCGATGCGTACGCCGCCGCGAAGGCATCCGAGTCGGCGCTCGACTTCGAGGATCTCCAGCTCACGGCCCGCAACCTCCTGCGCGACGAGCCGGCGATCCGCGAGCGCGAGAGCTGGCGCTTCCGCTCGGTCCTCGTCGACGAGTTCCAGGACACAAATCGCCTCCAGTGCGAGCTCATCGACCTACTCGCCACCGAAGACCTGTTCTTCGTCGGCGACGAGTTCCAGTCGATCTACCGGTTCCGGCACGCGGACGTCGGGGTCTTCCGCGAGCGGCGTGAGGCCTCGGGGGGCGTCCTGGCCCTGACGGAGAACTACCGCTCGCGTCCCGAGGTCCTCGACGTCATCAACCACCTCTTCTCCTCGGACTTCGGCGACGCGTTCCGGCCGCTCTCGGCCGCAGGCCGCTTCGAGGATCCGGCGTTCGGCCCCGCGGTCGAGCTGCTCGTCACGGACAAGGCGAGCTACAAGGACACAGGCGTGCACTGGCGCGCGGCGGAGGCGAAGCACGTCGCCGAGCGCGTGCACGAGCTCGTCGACTCGGGCGAGGCGACGCCGGGCGAGATCGTCCTCCTCTTCGCCGCGGGCACGGATGCGCGGATCTACGAGCAGGAGCTCCGAGCGCTCGGCCTGCCCACGTTCCGTGCGACCGGCCGCGACTACTACCACCAGCAGCAGGTCGTCGACCTGCTCGGGTACCTGCGGCTGCTGCACAACCGCTACGACGACGAGGCGCTCGTCACGGTGCTCGCGTCGCCGTTCGTGGGGCTCTCGAACAACGGTCTCCTGCACCTGCGCCGCGCGGCCGAGAAGCGGCCGCTCTTCTGCGGGCTCGAGCGCTCCGTTCCCGAGGCGCTCTCGGAGCGCGACGCGCAGCTCGTCCGCGCGTTTCGCCAGCGCTACGACCGCCTGGCAGGCCTTGCGCCGCGACTTTCGCTCGAACGGCTGTGCGAGCGGATCCTCACCGAGCACGACTACGACCTGGCCGTCCTGGCGCAGTGGGACGGCCGACGCCGCTACGCGAACCTGCGCAAGCTCGCGCGGCTCGCGCGCTCGTACGAGGAGCTGCGCGGCCCGGACGTCGAGGGCTTCGTCCGCTTCGTCCGCGAGCTGGACACGGTCGGCGCGTCCGAGCTCGAGGCCGTGGCCGAGGAGGAGGGCACCGACGTCATCCGGCTGCTCACGATCCACGGCGCCAAGGGGCTCGAGTTCAAGGTGGTCGTGGTCGCGGACGCAGGGAGGCATGGGGCGGCCCGCGACGCCGACGAGATCCTCTGTCTGCCGGACGGGCGGCTCGGCTTCCGCGTCGCCGATCCATCGACGGGCAAGCGCCGGCCGACCTCCGACTACCAGGAGGTCAAGGAGGCCGAGGACGAGGCGTCGGAGGCGGAGCGGCGCCGCCTCTACTACGTGGCGATGACGCGCGCGATCGACCGGCTGATCGTCTCCGGCTCGATCGACCCCGAGCGGAGCGGCGACGAGTCGACTCCGATCGGGTGGGTGCTCGGCCGGCTCGAGGCGCCTGAGCTCGCCGGCGCGGAGGGAGCCCCGGTCGAGATCGAGCGGGACGGTGCGCGGCTGATGCTCCGGGTCGACCGCTTCACGCCCGGCGCGGCACAGAACGGCACGGTCGACGGCGAGGAGTCGCAGCTCGCGCTCTTCGCCGTCGAGGACGGTCAGGTCGCGATCGCCGAGGCGCCCCGGCTGCCGGAGCTCGTCCCGGTGCCGGAGCCGCCGGAGAATCGCGTCCGCAGGCTCTCGTACAGCGCGCTCGCCCTCTTCGAGCTCTGCTCGTACCGGTTCTACGTCGAGCGCTTCGCCGGACTGCGCGAGACGAGGCCGATGCTCGGCGACGGCGACCGCGAGCCCGGGCTGGCCGCGACCGAGATCGGCGATTCGGCGCACGTGATCCTCGAGGGGCTCGACCTCGCGGACCCGCGGCCCCCGGAGGACATGTCCGCCGCCGTGCGTGCCCGCTACCCGACGGCCTCCGACGAGGAGGTCGCGCGCATCGGCGGGCTCGTCGCCGCGTATTGCGACTCGGAGATCGCGCAGCGCCTCGCGATCCTCCCGGGCGCTACCGTCGAGCGCTCGTTCGCGTTCGAGCACGACGGCGTCCTCATCCACGGCCGGCTGGACGTGTTCCACGAGGCGAATGGCAAGGCGCTCGTCGTCGACTACAAGACGAACGTGCTCGAGGACGCGTCGCCGGAGGAGGTCGTCGAGCGCGAGTACCGGCTCCAGCGCCTCGTGTACGCGCTCGCGATCCTGCGCGCGGGAGCGAACGAGGTCGAGGTCGTCTACCAGTTCCTCGAGCGCCCGAACGACCTTGTAACACAGTGTTACAAGGAGGAAGAGGCGGTGGAGCTCGGGAGGGAGTTGTCCGCGGCGATCGCGGCGATCCAGTCGGGCGAGTTCAAGCCGACGCCGAGCGAGTACGCGTGCTCGACCTGTCCGGCGCTCAACCTCGTCTGCGCCGGCCCGAACCTGCGTGGCCCGTAGCTTCGTCTCGGAAGCGCGCCGGCGCGTGGGGCCGAAGCGCGAGCGAATCCTGCCGATCATCCAGCGGCTCGCGGCCGCCCACCCGGACGCGACGATCGCGCTGCGCTTCCGCTCGGACGTCGAGCTCCTCGTCTCCGTGATGCTCTCGGCACAGACGACCGACGTGAACGTGAACCGCGTCACCGAGACGCTGTTCCGGAAGTACCACCGGCCCGAGGACTACCTCGCCGTTCCGGTCGAGGAGCTCGAGAACGACATCCGGCCCACCGGGTTCTTCCGTCAGAAGACGAAAGCGATCCGCGGGACGATGATGATGCTGATCGAGGAGTTCGACGGTGAGGTGCCGCGCACCCTCGACGAGCTCACGCGCTTGCCCGGTGTCGCACGGAAGACTGCGAACGTCGTCGCCTCAGAGCTCGGCGACACGCAAGGCATCGTCGTCGACACCCACGTGCGCCGGCTCTCGCAGCGGCTCGGCCTCACGAAGCAGGACGACCCGGTCAAGATCGAGCGCGACCTGCAGCGCCTCGTGCCGCGCGAGTACTGGGGCGTCTTCCCACACCTGCTGATCTGGCACGGCCGGCGCGTCTGCATCGCGCGCAACCCGCACTGCGAAGAGTGCGTTCTGAGCGACCTCTGTCCCTCTAGGCGCGTCGAGCGAGAGCCACCATCAAGCCGCCGTCCTCGTCGTACGCCGGGAAGAAGTCCGCGGTCACCGGCTGAGTGAGCCCGTTCCGCGTCCGCAGCTCGAGCTTCTCCCCGAGCCGGCGCACGCCCCATTCGCGGGAAAGCTGCGACGGGTTCTTGCCGTCGTCCCAGCCGGACAGAGAGAAGGCCTCCATGACGTCCTTCCCGAGCACGTCCTTCTCCTGGTACCCGGTCAGCTCGAAGACGCCGCGGCCGAGGGCGAGGATCCGCCCCTCCGCGTCGCAGACCACGAAGCCGGCGCTCGGCGCGGGGTAGTAGTCGTCCATCAGCTCGAACAGGAAGCCGAAGCCGCAATGGCGGCATTGCGGGGCCTGCTCGGAGAAGCCTTCGACGCCGTCGATGTCGACCGAGCGCTGCTTGCAGTTGGGGCAGATGAACCAGGGCACTTCGCCGGATCGTAGCCCCGCCCTCTAGGCTCGCGGCCGACCAACGATGAGCGCGCTCCTCCTGATCACGCTGCCGGCCACGCGGGTCGCCTACGTCCTGCTCGCGCTGCTCATCGGCGGCGAGTCGGCAGGCATCCCGCTGCCCGGGGAGACGGCCCTGATCACGGCGTCGGTCTTCGCTTCACAGGGCAAGCTCTGGCTCCCGCTCGTGATCGCCGTTGCGGCTGCCGCGGCGATCGTCGGGGACAACATCGGGTACGAGCTCGGACGCCACGGGGCGCGCCGCCTCCTATCGCGACCGGGCCGGTTCGAGGATCGGCGGCAGGCGTTCCTCCAGCGCGGCGAGGCGTTCTTCGCGCGCCACGGCGGCAAGACGGTGCTGTTCGCCCGCTGGTTGCCGTTCCTTCGGGTGACCGCAGCCTGGCTCGCGGGCGCGAACCACATGCCCTGGCCGCGCTTCTTCGCCTGGAACGCCCTCGGCGGCATCTCGTGGGCGATCTCGGTCGGCGTCTTCGCCTACCTCGCCGGCCAGCTCGCCGTGCGGATCCTCCACGACGCGGGCTACGTGGTCCTCGGGCTCATCGCCCTGGGCCTTGTCGGTCTCGCGGTCTGGTACGTGTTCCGGAGAGGCTAGAGCCAGCGCCGACGGCGGAAGTAGACGAACTGCAAGAGCGTCGTGCCGAGGATCACTGCCCAGGAGAACGCGTATCCGAAGCGCCAGTCGAGCTCCGGCATGTGGTCGAAGTTCTGACCGTAGACGCCCACGATGAAGGTGGGGAGGAGCACCATCGACGCGATCGCCGTCAGCTTCTTCGTCACCTCGTTCTGGTCGATTGCAACGCGGGCCTGCTGGTAATCGCGAACCGCCGCGAGGAGGTCGCGCGCGAACTCGATCGCCTCGCCGGCCCGCAAGAGCTTGTCGTACGTCATCGAGAACTGACGCTCGATCTCGGGAGGAAAGACCTCCCGAGAGAACAGCATCCGGCCTTCGATTTCGACCCGGCCGTCCACGATCTCCCGGACGGCGTCTCTCGTCGGCGCGAGTGTCTTGCGAACGTGGAGGAGATCGTGCCGCAGGCCCGAGAGCCGGCGCCGGACTTCCTCGAGAGGCCATTTGTCGACCTCCTCCTCGATCTCATCGACCTCACTGTGGATGTCGTCGAGGAGGTCGAGGTAACGCTCGGCTATGTCATCGGTGAGGTAGTACGCGATCATTCCCGGCGACACTCCGTTGTGCTGCGCCTCGCAGAGATCCGCGATGTTCGTCGACTCGTACGCCGGTCGTAAGCCCGGCGTCTTGCGGATGGTCACCAGGCGGTCCGTCGTGAGGACGAAGTCGACTTCCTGGTAGTAGACGAGGTCCTCCTCGGGCACTGCCACGGGCGCCAGCAGGAGGCCGAGCACGTAGCTCCCGTGGCTCTTGATCGTCGGACGAGGGACGACGCCGTGCTCATCGGCTGCTCGGAGCAGCTCCTGCCACGCGTCGCGACGCAGATCGCGCGGAACGTGCTCGCGGAGCTGCTCCTCGTCCGGGTCGAGGAGGTCGGTCCAGCGCTCACTCGCCATCATGCGAGCGTAGTGCTCGGCTCGGCTAGACCGCTTCCGCGTGCGGGGCGGTCAGAAAGGGCTCCGCCTGATGCTCCTCGGATGAGAGGAGACGCTCGGCATCGAGCGCGGCCATCGCCCCGGTGCCTGCGGCGGTCACCGCCTGCCGGTACGTGTGGTCGGCGACGTCACCTGCGGCGAACACGCCCTTGATGTTCGTCTCGGTCGAGCCCGGCTGCACCTCGAGGTAGCCGGCCTCGTCGTGGTCGAGCTGGTCGAGGAAGAGCCGCGTGTTCGGGTCGTGGCCGATCGCGACGAAGAGCCCGTCGGTGGGGAGCTCCGTCTTCTCGCCGGTGTTCACGTTCCGGACACGGACCGCGTTGACCTTGCCGTCGGCGCCGAGCACCTCGTCGATCTCGGCGTTCGTGATCCAGTCGATCCTCGGGTTCGCGTGGGCGCGGTCGAGCATGATCGGCGAGGCGCGGAACTCGTCGCGCCGGTGCACGACCGTCACCTTGTCGGCGAACTTCGTAAGGAAGATCGCCTCCTCCATCGCCGAGTCGCCTCCGCCGACGACGACCACGTTCTTGCTGCGGAAGAAGGCCGCGTCGCACACGGCGCAGTACGAGACGCCGCGGCCCTGGAGCATGCGCTCGGACTCGAGCCCGAGCTGGCGCGCGCTTGCGCCCGTGGCGACGATCACCGCACGCGCGAGGTACTCCTCGTCTCCGACCTCGATCCGGAACGGCCGCTCCGAGAAGTCGACCGCGGTCACGTCGTCGGTGATGAACTCGGCGCCGAAGCGCTCGGCCTGGCGCCGGAAGTCCTGCATCATCGACGGGCCGAGAACGCCTTCCGGATAGCCGGGGTAGTTCTCGACGTCGCTCGTGATCATCAGCTGGCCGCCGAAGGTGATCCCTTCGATCACGAGCGGGTTGAGATTCGCGCGCGCGGCATAGAGGGCGGCCGTGTATCCGGCCGGCCCACCGCCGACGATGATCAGGTCACGCACGTCGTTCACAGGCATCTTCTCCAAAGATCGGGACCCTTGGGGTCCTCCAGGTTATTCAACGAATCGGATCACCAGAACCTTCCCCGACCGGCTCGCCGCACAGGTGCAGGATTCCGTCGCGAATCTCGGCTGCAGGATGGGCATTGTGCCGTTCCCGCACGCCCGGGCGGATGAGATGCACGACCTCGCGGCCGCGGGCGACGAGCAGCTCCGCGATCAGCCGCCGGTGGCAGCGCTGCCAGGGGGTCTCCGCGCACATCAGGCACGGCGTCGGCTGCGCGAGCGCCTCGTCCAGGGCCGTCTGCCAGGTGGGCGTGTGCATGCGCGCTGCGTAGCCCGCGAACTGACCGAGACACGCGAACAGCTCCTGGCCCGGCTCTTCGGTGCGCAGCCCGCCGAGCTCGACGGCGTGCACGTACGAGATGCCCGCGTCCCCGAGCGTCGCCGTCAGGGTCGTCTGGTTGAACTGCGGATTGCGGCGCGACGACGCGAAGCGCCGGACGTCGACGAGGGTCGCGACGCCCGCTTCGCGAAGGCATTCGACCAGCTCCGCGGCCGGGCGGCGGCCGTGTCCGATCGTGTGGATTACAGGAGTCACACGCGTAGAATCGCCGCTCTGACGGGAAAGGAATCGACATGGCCGAGACGGTGAGCTGGGACGGGCTCCGCGAGCTCGCGAAGTTCCGGGCGGAGAAGGGGTGCGCGATCAGCTTCTACCTCGACCTCGACCCGAAGACCGCGCCGACCGCGGGCGACGCCGCGACCCGGATCAGCGCGCTGCTCACGGACGGCGAGCGCCATGCGGAGGCGAACAACCGGGGGCTCACGCATGACCAGCGGGTCGCGCTGAAGAAGGATTTCAGCCGGATCCGGGACTACTTCGCCAACGAGTTCCAGCGCGACGGTGCGCGCGGCGTCGCGGTCTTCTCGGCCGGAATGGACAACGTCTGGCGGCCGCGTGCGCTGATCGAGTCCGTGCCCGACCGCGTCCGGGTCGGCCGGGAGTTCCATCTCGCGCCGCTCGTTCCGCTCGTCGGCCGCGGCGAGGGGGCGATCGTCGCCTTCGTTGGTCGCGAGCGCGGGGAGCTGTTTCGGCTCCACTCGGGACGGTTGGAAGAGATCGTGGACCGCACCGACGATGTTCCCGGCCGCCACGACCAGGGCGGCTGGTCGCAGGCGCGATTCCAGCGCCACATCGAGAAGCTCGTCGCGGAGCACCTGAAAGAGGTGGCCGAGGAGCTCGATCGTCGCGTGCGCACGATGCGCTCGCCGAAGGTGATCATCGTCTCGTCGGAGGAGACCCGCGCCGAGTTCGAGGAGCTCGTCTCCAGCGAGACGAAGAGCGCGATCGTTGGGTGGACGAGCGCCGATGCGCATGCCTCGCCGACGGAGCTGCTCGACCTGACGATCCCGATCCTCGAGGCCGCGCGCGCACGCCACGAGGCCTCGCTGCTCGAGCGTTGGCGTGAGGGTGCCGGGCGGGGAGGCCGCGCCGCTGCGGGTTGGGCCGAGACGCTGGAGGCGGCCTCCGACGCGCGCGTCGAGGTCCTGCTCTACGAGGAGGGCGCGGACCACGAGGCCTGGCAGTGCGCCGCCTGCGGACGGCTCTCCGCCACGGGTGGGCAATGCCCGCTCGACGGGACCGAGACCGATCGGCGCGACGACGCGCTCGATCTCACCGTGCACCAGACGGTGGCCCACGGCGGGACCGTGTGGGCCGTCACCGCGCACGAAGATCTTGCTCCCGCGGAAGGGGTCGGAGCGCTCCTGCGATACTGACCTCGATGGCCTCGCTCGCACGCGCGATCCTCGAAGAGCACCTCGCCAGGGGCGAGCTCGTTCCGGGCACCGAGATCGCGATCGCCGTCGACCAGACGCTGGTTCAGGACGCCACCGGGACGATGGCGATGATGCAGTTCGAGCTGTTCGGCCACGAGCGCGTCGAGGTCGAGACGGCGGTCATCTACGTCGACCACAACATCCTCCAGATCGACTTCAAGAACCCCGACGACCACCGGTTCCTGCAGGCGATGGCCGCCAAGTACGGCGCCTGGTTCTCACGGCCCGGAAACGGCATCTGCCACTACATCCACTGCGAGCGCTTCGCCACGCCCGGCAAGACGCTCGTCGGCGCCGACAGCCACACGACCCAGTCCGGTTCGGCGGGGATGATCGCGATCGGGGCGGGCGGGCTCGACGTGGCGGTCTGCATGGCCGGCCATCCGTTCGAGCTGCCGTGCCCGAAGATCGTCGGCGTCTTCCTCGAGAACGAGCTGCAACGGCCGTGGATCCAGGCCAAGGACGTGATCCTCGAGCTGCTCCGGCGCCGCGGCGTCCGCGGCGGGCGCGGCGCGATCTTCGAATTCACGGGACCCGGTGTCTCGACACTCTCCTACACCGAGCGCGGGACGATCGCGAACATGATCGCCGAGCTGGGCGCGACCGGCGCGGTCTTCCCGGCCGACGACGAGACGAAGGCCTGGTTCGACGAGCAGGAGCGCTCCGGCGACTTCGCCCCGCTCGAGACGGGAGATTCCGAAGGCGACTTCGACGAGGTCGAGCACATCGACCTGGCGGCGCTCGTCCCGCTCGTCGCGAAGCCGTCGAGCCCCGGCAACGTCGTCCCGGTCGACGAGCTCGTCGGAACCCCGCTCGCACAGGTCTGCGTCGGCTCCTCCGTCAACTCGTCCTACGAGGACATGGCGGTGGTGGGGTCGACGCTGCGCGGGAGCCGCATCTCCGAGAAGCTGATCTCCGCGACCGCGACCCCGGGCTCGCGTCAGATCCTCGACCAGATCACGCAGTCCGGGACCTACGTCGACCTGCTCACTGCGGGCGTGCGGATGCTCGAGCCGGCCTGCGGGCCGTGCGTCGGCATGGGCCAGGCGCCTCCGTCGGGAGCGAACTCCCTGCGCACCTTCAACAGGAACTTCCCGGGCCGCAGCGGGACGGCCGACGACAACGTGTACCTCTGCTCGCCCGCCGTTGCAGCGGCCTCGATGCTGACGGGCGAGATCTCCGACCCGCGCGAGCTGACCGCGCCCGAGCTCCCGGCGCGCCCGCCCGCGCGGCCGGCCGTCGTCCAGGGCCACATCCTGGAGCCGGTGCCCGCCGACGAGGCGTCGTCGATCGAGATCCCGCGCGGCCCGAACATCAAGCCGCCGCCGGAGCAGAAGGAGCTGCCCGACACGCTCGAGCTGCGCGTCCTGATCGTCGCACCGGACGACATCTCGACAGGCGACCTCTCGCCGGACGGCGCGACCGTGATGGCCTACCGCTCGAACGTCCCGGCGATCGCCGAGTTCACGTTCCAGCACCGCGACCCGGAGTTCCCGCGCCGCGCGAAGGAGTGGGGCGGAGGCTTCATCGTCGCCGGCGACAACTACGGCCAGGGCTCAAGCCGCGAGCATGCCGCGCTCGCTCCGGCCCAGCTCGGCGTGAGGGCCGTGATCGCGAAGAGCTTCGCGCGCATCCACCGGCGCAACCTGATCGCCCAGGGGATCGTCCCGCTCCTCTTCAAGGGCGCGTCGGACTACGACAAGGCCGAGCTCGGCCAGACCTGGCGCATCTCGAGCCTGCAGGAGATCGCCGAGGGCCTGGACGACCTGCCGTGCCAGATCGACGGGAACCAGGAGATCACGCTCACCCACGACCTGCTCCCTCGGGAGCGCGAGATCGTCGTCGCCGGCGGGCTCATTCGCTACCTGAACCAAGAGCAAACAGCCTCGCTTCCCTGACCGGCGCCTCGCTCCCACGCGGCGAAGCCGCGCTCCGCGAGTCGCCTCACGCTGCTGAGCACCCTCCTGCGCCCGGGCCGTGTGCCAAACACTGTCCCGCGCGCATACGGGCGCTCAGCAGCGCGTCAGGAAACCGAGTTCGCAGCCTGATCCGGTTCGCGGGGCCTGCGCTCGTCCTCGGCCTGCTCGTCGCGGGCTGCGGCGGCAGCTCGAAGCCGGAGCCGTCGATCGAGGGCGCGAAGCCTTTCGCCGACTCGTTCGTGCACCGGCTCGTCGAGGCCGGGACGTGGAATGCGGTCGAAGCCGACGTCAGCCCGCAGCTGACCCCTCAGCTCCGCAGCTTCCAGACGCACATCGAGCGGGACGGGATCAGGCGCGTGAGCAAGGCGGGCGTGCTGCGCCACGATTGCCCGTCGACCCCGGCGGTCGAGGCGGGCAAGGACTGCTTCGTCTACGTCGTGTCGGGTCGCCAGGTCGTCCCGCTCGGCGGCGTGCAGAAGTTGAAGGCGCGCCTCCGACTCTGGGTCGAACCAGCGGAAAGCAGCTGGCAGGTCATCAACTACGACTACGAAGTGCTGAACCGCTAAGCCGCGTCGGCGCCGGGAAGTTCGTGCACCTCGGCGGGGAGCTCGGCGGGAGCCTCGCCTGCCTGCTCGAGCTTCGACTCGAAACGGCCCAGCCGCTTCTGCGCGTCGACGAACTTGTTCTGTGCGCGTCCGACGTGCGTCCCGACGAGCTCGAAGTCCTCCTTGAACTTCCCAAAGTCGCTCTGCAGACGCGAGCAGTACGCCATGACCTCCTGCGCGTGCTGCTCGATCTGCAGGCCCTTGAGCCCGAGCACGATCACCTGCAGGTACGCGGTCAGCGTCGTCGGCGAGACGGGAAGGACGCGCTTGTCGTGCGCGTAGGCCAGGAGCGCGCCGGTCTTCCCGCAGACGAGCTCGTAGTAGATCGCCTCCGACGGGAGGTACATGAACGCGAAGTCGTACGTCCCCTCGTCGGGGCGGATGTACTTGCCGGCGATCGCGTCCACGTGCGACTTCACGTCGCGCGCGAAGAGCTTCTCGAACTGCTGGCGCTCGATGTCGTTCTCCGCCCCGAGCGTGCGCTCGAAGTTGTCGAGCGGGAACTTGGAGTCGATCGGGACGAGCCGGTCGACCTTGATCACCGCGTCCACGCGCTCGCCGCCGGCGAACCCGTACTGGAGCGCGAACGCCGTCGGCGGGAGCCGGTCGCGCAGCAGGTTCTCGAGCAGCAGCTCGCCGAAGCCGCCGCGCGCCTTCGGCGGGCGCAACGCCTGCTCGAGGCGCTTCAGGTCGTTCGCGCGCGCGAGGATCTCCTCGTTCGCGCGGCCGAGCTCACCCAGGCGGCGGTGGATCTCGCCCGCGGTCTGCGACGTGCTCTCGAGGCGGCGATCGAGCGTCGAGGTCATCGCCTCGAGGCGCCGGTCGACGTCTGCGTTGCGCTCGGCCAGCTGGGCGCCGGACTCGGAGCGGAGAACGGCGAGCTCGGCGCGGAGCCTGCGCAGGAACCAGGCGGCGCCGACCGCGAGGGCGGAGAACGAGAGCAGCATGAAAGCAGCGATCCACATGGGACTTGCAAACGGTAGAGCGGCCGTCGGACGTTGCTACCATCGGCGTTCTTGGCCAAGAAAGCCCGTACCCCGCCTCCGCCGCGCAGACCGGTCCAGGCGCCGAAGCAGCGAACCACTCCGAGGACGCCCGGCGAGAAGCGCACGTTCCTCTACGTGCTCGCGTTCGCCGCCCTCGGCATCCTGCTGCTCGGCGGCGTGCTCGCCGTGGTCGCGTTCGGAGGAGGCGGCGGCAGCAGCGCATCCGGGGGGCTGATCAACACGAGCTCGTGCACCGAGCAGGAGTTCTCGGGCCTCAAGCCTCAGCACATCAACAACCCGAACGCGAAGGTGGACTACAACTCGTTCCCGCCCTCGAGCGGCCCGCATTACGCGCAGCCGGCGCCTTGGAACCTCTACTCGGACCCGGTCAAGCAGACGATCCTCGTCCACAACCTCGAGCACGGCGGGATCGTCATCCAGTACGGCACCGGCGTCGGCGAGGACGACGTGACGAAGATCGACTCGTTCTACCAGGACGACCCCTACGGCCTGGTCGTCGCCCCGTACGCCAAGCTCGGGAACAAGATCGCCGCCAGCGCCTGGAACGAGCCGGCCTACTCCCAGAACCAGGATGCGAACTTCAACAAGGTCGATCCGGGCCACGGCTTCGTCCTCACGTGCAAGTCGTTCGACAAGGGCGCCCTGTCCAAGTTCCGCGACAAGCACCGCAACAAGGCCGGCGAGCGGTACCAGAGCGTCAAGGACATGGCTCCCGGCCAGTAACCCGGCGGTTACGCTTCTCCGGCCGGGGTGGCGAAACTGGTCATACGCGCCTGACTTAAAATCAGGTGCCCCCCTCGGGGGCGTGCGGGTTCGAGTCCCGCCCCCGGCACTAGGAAAAGCCCGCAAAACGAGGTTTTCCGCCGATGCGGCTATGAGCAAGATCCGGCTCGAACGGCTGGGTGGCAGCGAACACCCGACGCGTCGAGCTGCCGGGGGAATGAACGGAGTTGGCTCGGCCGAGATAGCTTCACGAGCCACTTAGAAAACTAGGTGGTCGAGCGGCCCGGCGACTGGGACGTTGAGTCTCAGAGCGTCCCGTCGCCTGACGCGGACCTTGGAGTTTTGGACCGCCGGTGCGATCATTCGATTAGTCCTCCGAGGAAGGAACTGTGCGCCGCCGTCTCCTGTACCGCGCTGCGCCGCTTGCCATTCTGGTCGCCGCTCTGGCGACCGGAGGGGATCGACTCGCCGAGGCCGCAGTCCCACACGCGAAGCAGCAACCGTCGGCGCCGGCGAAGCGGCAGGCGCTGGCCACCTACGCGAAGCTGCCGCTCGCGTTCGTCGCGAACGCCGGCCAGACCGACGCCCGCGTCCGCTACGCCGCCCAGGGCGCCGGCTACTCGGTCTTTGCCACCCGCAGCGAGGCGGTGCTCGCCCTCGAGCAATCGGGGACGAAGGGCAAGCGGGAGGGGGCCGCGCTCGCGCTCCGCTTCCTCGGAGCGAACCGGAACGTCGCCATCCGCGGCGAGCGCCCGGAGCAGGGCAGGGTCAACTACCTCCTCGGGAACGACTCCGCCAAGTGGCATACCGGCCTGCGCACCTACGAGCGCGTTGTCTACCGCAAGCTTTGGCCGGGCGTGGACATGGTGTTCGCGGGGCAGAACGACAAGCTGAAGTACGAGTTCCTCGTCCATCCGGGATCGCGGGTCAGCCAGATCAGGCTCGCCTACCGCGGTGCTAGGCGGCTCTCGCTCGACGGCGCGGGGAACCTGCTCGTTCGGACGCCGGCCGGCGTACTCACAGACACGCGGCCGGTGAGCTACCAGCTCGTCGCCGGTAAACGGGTTCCGGTTCAAAGCAGGTTCGCGCTCGGACGAAACGGTGAGAGCTACAGCTTCACTCTCGGACGCGCGTACGACTCTCGCCGGTCGCTCGTAATCGACCCAGGGCTCATCTATTCCACCTTCTTGGGCGGAGGAAACGGTGACACGGGAAACGACGTCGCAATCGACGACTCCGGAAGTGCTTACGTCGTGGGCACGACCGGCTCGAGCGACTTCCCGACGACCGCAGGCGCTTTCGATACGAACTTCAATGGAGGCGCCGATGTCGTCGTGACGAAGTTCGACTCGAGCGGCGCCGCGCTCGTCTACTCCACCTTCCTCGGTGGAACGACCGACGACTTCGGCTCTGGGATCGCACTCGACGGTCCCGGCGGAGCATCCGTGACTGGCACGACCTCGTCGACCGACTTCCCCACGACCGCGGGCGCCTTCGACACGACGTACAACGGTGGGGAGGACGTCTTCGTCACCATGCTCGACGCAAGCGGCGCAGCTCTCGTCTTCTCGAGCTACGTCGGCGGCAGCGACGACGACGAGGGTTCAGGGATCGCGCTTGATCAAGCAGGGAGCGCCGACCTCGTCGGCGCCACCAACTCGGCGGACTTTCCAACGACCCCGGGCGCGTACGACACATCCTGGAACGGCTGGGCCGACGTCTTCGTCACGAAGGTAGACACAAGCGGTGCGGCCCTCATCTACTCGACGTATTTAGGTGGCAGCGGCGACGGTGACTCCGGCTATGGCATCGCGGTCGACGGCGCCGGCAGCGCCTACGTGACGGGGAATACGAACTCGGCGGACTTCCCGACAACGCCCGGTGCGTTCGACACGACGTACAACGTCGCCGACGCCTTCGTGACGAAGTTCGACTCGAGCGGCGCAGCCCTGGTCTACTCGACCTTCCTCGGTGGGAACAACGACGACGTCGGCACGCGGATTGCACTCGACGGCGCCACCGCCGCTTACATCAGCGGATACACGTCGTCGCCGGACTTCCCGACGACGACGGGAGCCTTCGACACGACGTACAACGGCGGCCGCGACGTCTTCGTGACGAAGCTCGACGCAAGCGGCGCCGCGCTCGGCTTCTCGAGTTATCTGGGCGGGAGTGCGTACGAGTACGGCCTCGCGATCGCGGTCGACGGCTCTGGAAGCGCCAGCGTGACGGGAAACACCGACTCGGCCGACTTCCCGACGACGGCGGGCGCCTACGACACGACATACAACGGTGGCGAGGACGTCTTCTTGACGAAGCTCGACCCGACCGGAGCCGCCCTTGGTTACTCCACGTACCTCGGCGGAAACGGGCTCGACCTGGGATACGGCGTCGGTCTCGACGGCGACGGAGACGCCTACGTCACCGGACACACGGAGGCTGCGGGCTTTCCGACAACTGCGGGCGCCTTCGACACGACCTACAACGGGGGCGGAGATGCCTTCGTGACGAAGCTCGATCTCCCCGGCGGACCACCTCCACCTCCTCCACCTCCACCTCCACCTCCACCTCCGCCTCCGCCTCCGCCTCCGCCTCCGCCTCCGCCTCCGCCTCCGCCTCCGCCTCCGCCTCCGCCTCCGCCCCGCCTCCGCCTCCGCCTCCGCCGCCGGCACCGCCGCCCGCACCGCCTCCGGTCCGGTGCCGTGTCCCGAGAGTCCTCGGGCTGCGACTGAACGCGGCGAAGCGCAGGATCCGAGCCGCCCACTGCTCGGTCGGCAGGATGCGCCGCGTTCGCTCCAGGCGCTCACTGCGCGGCCGCGTGGTGAACCAGTCACCGCGGCGCGGCACGATCAAGCGCCGGAACTTCCCCGTCAAGCTGGCGGTCGGTCGGGGCTAGTGCTGGAGTCGAATCGCCGGCTCGCGGCGGCCCAGTGTCTTCGGGTCTTCGTTCTCGTTACGTCCACGTTCGTGCTGGCGGGGTCTACGGGGCACGCCGGGGCCAACGAACCAACGTCGCTTGCCGGTTCTGCGGCTCTGGAGCACGCACGGGCGGCAGGCATCGACGTCGCTTCAGTCGTCGAGACCGTCCAGCACCATGTCGTGCCGTCGGTGCGCGACCGCTCGGTGCTCGTTGCGAGCGACCGCCTCTACCGCGCGGAGTTCAGTCGTCGCGGTCTCACGCTTTCGCTTCGAGGGTCCAGATTCGGCCTCGATACGACGACCGTCCGACGTGGCGGTCGATCTCTTGGAGTTGCACCGAGCGACTGGACGGAGCGGCTCAATTACTCCGAGCGAAGCTTGCTCCCGGGTCTGAAGGAGCGGGTAACCGCGGTCGACGGGAGGTTGGAGTGGGACGTCCTGCTCGCGCGGCCTCCACGTGGGACGGGCGACCTCCGAATCGACGCACGTGTCGAGGCGCGTGCTGCGCCGGATCGGAGTCGCCGAGCCTGGCGTTGGCCCGTCGGGCGTGGCCGCTTCGTTGACATCGGCGCGCTCGTCGTCAGAGACGCAGCAGGTCGCAAGCTCTACCGTGCGCTGCCGGGTGCATCCTCGAACGACGTGTCCCTGACGGTTCCAGCATCCGTTCTCGAGGGAGCGGTCTACCCGGTCGTGATCGACCCGGTGATCAGTCCCGAGTATCCGGTCTCCAATCCCGCTCCCGGGCCGCCACCTACCTATCCGCAAATCGTTCCGAGTGTCGCGTTCGGAGGTTCGACCTACTTCGTCGTCTGGCAGGACGGCCGTCCCACGACCAGCAACTACGACATCTACGGCGCGCGTGTAAGCCAGGCCGGAGTCGTCCTCGATCCGAACGGAATCCCGATTTCGGCCCACTGGTATCCGGAATCCAGGCCGACCGTTGCCTTCGACGGCTCGAACTTTCTCGTCGCCTGGGAGGATCTTCGCTCCACTTCGTACGACATCTACGGCTCGCGCGTGAGTCAGGCCGGCGTCGTCCTCGATCCGAACGGTATCCCGATCTCGACCACGGGAAACGAGCAGCACGCGCCGCGAATCACATTCGGTGGGACGAACTTCTTTGTCGCGTGGCAGGACAGCTCGGGAGCCGAAAATGACGTCTACGGCGCGCGAGTGAGCCCGAGCGGGACCGTGCTGGACCCGGCCGGAATACCGATCTCGACCGGAGTGGGCAGCCAAGCCGCCCCAAGTGTCGCCTCGGACGGCAGCAACTACCTCGTGGCCTGGCAGGACGGGCGTTCCGGCACCTCCCAGGACGTTTACGGCGCACGCGTGAGCCAGGCCGGCGCCGTGCTCGATCCAACGGGGATCCCGATCTCGTCGGAGGCAAACGATCAATCCGCTACCAGCGTCGCCTTCGACGGGTCGAACTACCTCGTCGCCTGGCAGGACGGGCGTTCCGGCACCTCCCAGGACGTATACGGCGCGCGCGTGAGCCAGGCCGGGGCTGTGCTCGATCCAACTGGGATCCCGATTTCTGCTGCAGCGAACGACGAGTCGGCGCCGAGCGTCGCTTTTGGCGGCACGAACTACCTCGTCGCGTGGCAGGACACGCGGTCCGGCAGCGATGTCTACGGCGCACGGGTGAGCCCGGGCGGGACGGTGCTCGATCCGAACGGCATCCCCGTTGCGACCGCGGCCGGCGAACAGGTTGCTCCGAGCGTCACCTTCGACGGCACGAATTACCTCGTCGGCTGGCAGGACGGTCGGTCTGCCGAGAGCAGCTTCGACATTTACGGAGCACGAGTAAGCCAAGCTGGAGCCGTTCTCGATCCGGCGGGATTCCTCATTTCGACGACCCCGAACGTCGAGGTCGCACCCTCGGTCGGCTTCGACGGCACCAACTATCTGGTGGCCTGGGAGGACGACCGCTCCGGAACGGTCAATCACGACATTTACGGCGCGCGGGTGAGCCAGGAGGGGACGCTGCTCGATCCCAGTGGGATCGCGATCTCCACGGCCGCGAACAGCCAGTCAGGTCCGAGCATCGCCTTCGGCGGCACGAACTACCTAATCGCGTGGAATGACGGCCGTGACGGCACCTCCTCGGACATCTGCGGCGCACGCGTGAGCCAGGAGGGGACGCTGCTCGACCCCAACGGGATCGCGATGTCGACCGCGGCCAACGACCAGTCCGCCCCGAGCGTCGCCTTCGACGGGACGAACTTCCTGATCGCGTGGGACGACGGTCGTGGCGCATCCCGTGACATCTACGGCGCACGCATGAGCGAGGACGGGACGCTGCTCGACCCGAACGGGATCGTGATCTCGGCGGCGGCGGGCAACCAGTCCGCTCCGAGCGTCACCTTCGACGGCGCGAACTACCTGATCGTCTGGAAGGACCAGCCCACGTTCGGCGGAACGGACGTCTACGGCGCGCGCGTGAGCCAGGCCGGTGAGCTGCTCGACCCAGCCGGGATTCCGATCTCGACGGGCGGAGATGTCCCGAGCGTCGCCTCAGACGGAACGGCGTCCTTAGTTGCCTGGCAGGACGGCCGCTCCGGAGGCTGGGAGATCTACGGCGCGCGCGTGAGCCAGGCCGGTGTCGTGATCGACCCCGCTGGGATCCCGATCTCGACCGGCGGTATGTTCAGGGTCGCGCCCGGCGCTGCGTTCGACGGCGCGAACTACCTTGTTGCCTGGCAGGACTTCCGGGGCGGCACGTTCACGATCGACGGCGCGCGCGTGAGCACCTCGGGAGCAGTGCTCGATCCGAACGGGATTGCAATCACAAGCGGCAGCGTGTCGCCCGCAACCCTGAGCCACGGAGCTCCGGGCCGAGTGGCGATGACGTACGTTCGCGGTGTCTTCGGTGCGACTCGCACTTTCCTGCGTTTCTTCGACGAGGGTCCGCCGCCTCCGCCTCCTCCGCCTCCTCCGCCTCCGCCTCCGCCTCCGCCTCCTCCGCCTCCGCCGCCTCCGTCCGCCTCCGCCGCCTCCGCCGCCTCCGCCGCCTCCGCCGCCTCCGCCGCCTCCGCCGCCTCCGCCGCCTCCGCCGCCTCCGCCGCCTCCGCCGCCTCCGCCGCCTCCGCCGCCTCCGCCTCCACCTCCACCTCCACCTCCACCTCCACCTCCACCTCCACCTCCACCTCCACCTCCACCGGTTCCGCCGCCGCCACCACCACCACCGGTGCGCTGCCGGGTACCCAAGGTGGTCGGCTTGACGCTCCGCGCGGCCCGCACGCGGATCCGTCGGGCTAACTGCTCGGTTGGTCGTGTCCGCCGCGTTCGTTCAAGGCGAGTCGGCCGGGTGATCGCTCAGAGCCCGAGGCCGGGCAGGCGGCTCGCGCGAGGAGCCCGCGTGAACCTAGTGGTCGGTCGCAGGTAGCGCGTAGTCGCGGGTCTCAAGAGGCGGCAGCCTGGTGGCAGCGAGACCCGCCGAGACAGGCCGAGAGGCGGTAGAGAGACTGAAGGACCGATTTGGCAGGGTGAGCAGGGAAAGTCAGACCGACCCAGATAGACCGAGAGTGGCAGGGACGACATAAAATCAGGTGCCCCCCTCGGGGGCGTGCGGGTTCGAGTCCCGCCCCCGGCACATGAAGTCGCAGCACAACGAGATGTTGTGCTTACCGCCCCGCTCGGTCTCTCTACACAGCCGTGACACGTCTCGCTTAGGTTGTTCTAGCGCCGCCGCCTTCCTAGACTCGGTTTGTGCCCGCTTGCGCCGTTTGCGGCTACCAGGCCGCCGAGGCGTTCAAGTTTTGCCCCGAGTGCGGGGCGACTGCGGTCAGAAGGACGTCGGAGCAGCGCAAGGTCGTGACCGTCCTCTTCTGCGACGTCGTCGGCTCGACGGCGCTCGGGGAGTCGACCGACCCGGAGGCGGTCAGGACGCTGCTTGCCCGCTACTTCGAGCGGATGAAGGCGATCGTCGAGCGCCACGGCGGCACGGTGGAGAAGTTCATCGGCGACGCCGTGATGGCGGTGTTCGGGATCCCCGCGGTGCACGAGGACGACGCGCTGCGGGCGTGTCGGGCGGCGGTCGAGATGCGGGATGCGCTGCCGGAGCTCGGCATCGGCGGCCGGATCGGCGTCCACACCGGCGAGGTGGTCACAGGGACGTCAGAGCGGCTGGCGACCGGCGACGCAGTCAACGTCGCCGCACGGCTCGAGCAGGCGGCGGCGCCGGGCGAGGTGTTGATCGGGGAGGCGACCCATGCTCTCGTCCACGAGGCTGCGGTCGCAGAGCCGGTTGAGCCGCTGACGCTGAAGGGGAAGTCCGAGCCGGTGCCGGCGTACCGGCTCCTCTCGGTGCTCGATGCGCCGGAGCGCAGCCATGGCTCGCGGTTCGTCGGACGCGAGCCGGAGGTCGCTCAGATCGTTGGCGCGTGGGAGCGCGCGCAGGCGGAGGCGCGCTGCGAGCTGATGACGGTCGTGGGCGACGCAGGCGTGGGCAAGTCTCGGCTGGTGGCGGAGGCGCTCGGTGCGGTCGAGGCTCGCGTCCTGCGGGGCCGGTGCCTGCCCTACGGGGAGGGGATCACCTACTGGCCGGTAGTGGAGGTGGTCAAACAGCTCGAGGCGCGGCCGTCGGATCCGGTCGCCGAGGCGGCGATGCGCTCGCTCTTGGGCGAGTCGGATGTCGCGACGAGCGGCGACGAGATCGCCTGGGCGTTCCGGAAGCTGCTGGAGGAGCAGGCGCCGCTGGTGGTCGTCTTCGACGACATCCAGTGGGGCGATGAGACGTTCCTCGATCTGATCGAGTCGACGGCGCTGCTCTCGGCCGGGGCGCCGCTTTTGCTCCTGTGCATGGCCAGGCCGGACTTGGTGGAGCGGCGTCCCGGCTGGCCGGGAACATTGCGGCTTGAGCCGCTGCCTCCGGAGCAGGCGGACGCGCTGATCGGGGACGCCGTCTCGGCGGAGCTGCGCGAGCGGATCGCCCACGCTGCGGGTGGGAACCCGTTGTTCATCTCGGAGATGCTCGCGATGGCAGCCGGGAACGAGGAAGCCGATGTGCCGCCCACGCTGAAGGCGCTGTTGGCGACCCGCCTCGACCAGCTCGACGAGGCCGAGCGCAAGGTGCTCGAGCGAGGCTCCATCGAGGGCGAGGTCTTCCATCGCGGCGCGGTGCAGGCGCTCGCCCCCGAGGAGACGCAGGTGACTACCCGGTTGGCCGGGCTTGTGCGCCGCGAGTTGATCCGCCCCGATCGCGCCCAGCTAGCGGGCGACGACGGCTACCGCTTCCGCCACCTGCTGATCCGTGACGCCGCCTACGACGCCCTTCCTAAGGGGGTTCGGGCCGACCTGCACGCGCGCTTCGCCGCCTGGCTCGACGAGCACGGACACGCCCTCGTCGAGCGCGACGAGATCGTCGGCTACCACCTCGAGCAGGCCGCCCGCTACCAGGCAGAGCTCGGACAACCCGACCCCACCCTCGCCGAACGCGCCGCAGCGCGACTCGCCACTGCCGGCAGACGCGCGAATGACCGCCTGGACGGCCGGGCCGCGTTCCCCTTGCTCACCCGGGCAGTCGAGCTCCTGCGCCCGCTCCGGTTCGACCTTGCGCTCGAGCTCGAGGCCGCATGGGCGAAAGGATGGGCCGACCCTCGCGCGGCCGCCCGGGCAGCGGACGCGGTTGCCACACGCGGCGAGGCTGCGGGCGACCGCTCCGGCGTGATGCTCGCGCGCGCCATGGCCCTCTTCTGGCGCACGCAAAGCGGCGACGTCTCCGCGACGGACGAGCAGGAGGAGCTCTGCCGCGCCGCACTATCCTTCGAGGAGGAGCGCGACGACCCTCGGCGGCTCGCTCTGCTCTGGGATCTGCTCGCCCAAGCTGCGCACAACCGGATGCAGCTCGACGACGCCGTCGACGCCTCCGAGCGGGCTCTTCATTACAGCCGCCTCGCGGGCGATTCCCCTTCGGGCATGGGATTCGACTGGTCGCTGATCCTCGGCCCGCGCCCGGCGGACGAGGGGCTTCAAATGCTCGACGAGCTCGCCGTCGGCCGGCCCCCCGGAGCCGCGGACCTCGGGCGAGCGGTTCTGCTCGCGATGCTCGGCCGCACCGACGAGGCGTGGCCGCTCGCCGAGACACGGTCGGATCACCTGCGCGAGGTCGGCGGCGGCTGGTACGCCGGCGAGGAATACCTCGCGGTGATCGCGATGATCGAGGGCGACAGGCAGCGCGCGTGTCGGCACCATACGGAGCTCATCGATGGGGCCTCGCCCGGCAGCGACGGGGTGGCCGCGTCGTACAGGTTGATACTCGCGCGCGACCTCTGCTACCTCGGTCGCCTCGAGGAGGCGGAGCCTCAGCTACGGCAGGCTCAAGCCGTCCCGGCGAGCCCGGTCGAGCGGGCGCTCGCCCCCTGCGTCGAGGCGCTCCTCCTCGCCGGACAAGGCGAGCTGAAGGAGGCGGAGTCTCTCGCGCGCGTCGGCGTTGCCGCCGCGGAGACCGAGACGGACAATCTATGGCTCCAGTGGTGGGGTTACGAGGACCTCGCCACCGTGCTCCAGGGCGCAGGCCGGATCGACGAGGCGCGCGAGGCGCTCGAGCGCGCGCTCGAGCTCTCGGAGCAGAAACGCTGCCTGCCCTACGCGGGCCGTCTCCGTGAGCAGATCGACTCGCTGCGACCAGGTTGAACGTCGGGCGAGAAGAGGCTGCCCGACGAGAGGTACGGCCGCGAGTGTGCCGCGAGCCGACGCCGTGTGTGTTGACCCGAGCGCGTGACACCTGGTACAACCGCGAGCGGGGCCGCTTCGTGAGGGGAGGGACCGGTGCGACGATGGACGAGGGTGGGCGCCGCGCTTGCAATCGCGGCTCTTGCCGCGGCCACTGGGCCGGCGGTCTACGGAAGTATGAACAGGTCCGCGTCGCCGGGCAGCCCGGCGGGTGGCGGCTGGGTCACGACTGCGCCGATCCCGATCGACGAGTTCGGCGGCTCGTCGACCGAGGACTTCCAGTACGGCTACGTCTTCGGCGGTTACTCGTTCAGCGCCGGCCAGAACCTCGACACCGCCTACAAATACGACTGGTTCGGGGACCACTGGACGCAACTCGCGTCGATGTCCGACGCACACCTGATGTCGTCGGCCGTCTTCTACCCGCCGACGAACTCGATCTACGTCTTCGGCGGCGCGATCCGCGATCCGGACACGTTGCCGCCGCCTGTCGACTACTGCCGGACCTACGACAGGTTCACCGATACCTGGGGCACGTGCCCGAGCCTGCCCGACGTGCGCGGCTTCATGGCGTCGGGGTACGACCCGAGCAACGGCAAGATCTACCTCGCCGGCGGCTACAACACCGCCTCGATCGACAGCGCCCAGACGACGACCTGGGAGTTCGACCCCATGGCGGGCACGTACACCCAGAAGGCGGACATGCCGCACGATCTCGGCGGTGCCGGCTCCGGTTTCATCGACGGCAAGCTGTACGTTGCGGGCGGGCGTGATGCTGCGAACACGATCCTCGACACGCTCTACATCTACGACCCCGCAACGGACACGTGGTCGCAAGGCGCGAGCATGCCGCAGCCCGAGAACGTTCCGGGCAGCGTCGTAAGCGCCACCGCGACATGCATCGAATGCGAGCTGTACCTGTTCGGCTACGGCAGTCCGTTTCTCGGGTACGGGGTGCTCGACCGAGATCCGACGAATGCGCTCGACTCAGGCCCAACGGCCGGTGCGAGCACGTTCGCCTACGATCCAGCGACCAACTCGTGGATTAGCCGGCCCGACTTGAACGTCGCGAAGTCGTTCAGCGCGGGCTTCGAGTTGGCGTTACCGGTGCCTCGCGAAGGTGATGCACCGACCGACTTCGAATACGACATCCAGTCCGCCGGCGGCCGCACGAGCGACACGACCTCGACGGACGACTCGGAGAGGCTTCGCGTCCGCGAGGGATCCGGAATCCCGCCGCCACCGCCGCCTCCGCCTCCGCCTCCGCCTCCGCCTCCGCCTCCGCCTCCGCCTCCGCCTCCGCCTCCGCCTCCGCCTCCGCCTCCGCCTCCGCCTCCGCCTCCGCCTCCGCCTCCGCCTCCGCCTCCGCCTCCGCCTCCGCCTCCGCCTCCGCCTCCGCCTCCGCCTCCGCCTCCGCCTCCGCCTCCCCCTCCGCCGCCTCCTCCTCCCCCGCCGCCGCTGCCACCACCACCACCGCTGCCACCACCACCTCTCATCCGGTGCGTGGTGCCGCCGGTGATCGGCTTGACGCTTCGCAGGGCCCGGACTCGGATCCATGCGAAGCACTGCTCTGTCGGCCGCATCCGCCATGCTCGCTTGAGGCGGGTGGGTCGCGTGATTGCTCAGAGCCCGAAGCCGGGGAGGAGGCTCGCACGCGGCGGCAGGGTGAACCTGGTCCTCGGCCGCAGATAAACACGGCCGTTTCCGTGGTGGAAGTCCAGCAGCGCTGCGGCGCGTGTTAGAACCGCCGCAATGAGCGTCCGCGGGGCCGCCTTTCTCGGCATCGGCGCGATGGTCGGGGCCGGCATCTTCGCGCTGCTCGGCGAGGCCGGAACTGTCGCCGGGTCTGCCGTCTGGCTGTCGTTCCTGCTCGCCGGCATCGTCGCCGCGCTCCTCGGCTACAACGTCGTCAAGCTGGGCGTCCGCTATCCGTCCTCGGGTGGCTTGATCGCGTACCTCCTCCAGGGCTTCGGAAACGGGCGGCTGGTCGGGATCTCGTCCTGGCTCGGGTACTTCGCGGCGATCGTGATCGTCTGCTCGATGGTGGCAGTCGCCTTCGGTAGCTACGCGACCTCGCTCTTCATCGGGAACGACGCGGCGGCCGGCTGGGACAACGTCTTCACCTCGCTGGTCATCGTCGGGATGGTCGGGATCAACCTGATCGGCGCCCATTTCGTCGATCGCGCCCAGTCGCTGATCGTCGTCGTCCTCCTGGCCGTGTTTGCCGTCTTCATCGTCGCGACCCTCGTCGAGATCGACCCGCACCTGCTCGCGTTCAGCGGGTATCCGCCCGTCTCGGACATCATCGCCAGCGTCGCTCTCACGTTCTTCGCCTACCTGGGCTTCAGCGTGATCACGTTCGCGGTCGGAGACCTCCGTGAGCCGGGCCGCGAGTTACCGAAGGCGATGTACCTGGCACTCGGTGTCACGTCGGTCACGTACGTCCTGATTGCGATCGGCGTCTTCGGCACGCTCACCGTCACCGAGGTCGTCGGCTTCGGCGAGACCGCGATCGCCGAGGCCGCGCGACCGACCCTTGGTGACGCCGGCTTCACGATCATGGCCGTAGCGGCGCTGCTAGCCACGGCATCGTCGGTGAACGCGACGCTCTACGCGTCCTCGGGCCTGACAGCGATGCTGGCCGACGTCGGCCAGTTCCCACCGTTCTTCGGACGCGGCTCACGGCTCGGGACGAGGGCCGGGTTGCTGATCACCGCCGCGCTCGTGCTCGTCGTCTCCAATCTCGTCGATCTCTCCGCGATCGCCTCGGTGGGCAGCGCTTGCTCGCTCGTGATCTTCATGCTCGTCGGCATGGCCGGTTATCGGCTGCGCTCGACGACCGGTGCCCGCGGCGCGATCGTCCTGCTGGGTATGGCGGCGACCGTCGTCGTCCTTGGGTTTTTCGCGGTCGACACGCTCCGTAACGCCCCCGAGACATTCGCGGCCATCGTCGGAATCGCGGCGCTGGCAGTGCTTCTCGACGCCGTCTGGAAGCACTTCCGCAAAGAACCTCCGCCATCGACGGCGTAAGCTCCGCTGACGTCGTCGAGGCTCGCCGGGTCTCGGGCCGTCTCGGAGGCCCAGCGAGCGTAAAATCGGGTGTTCCAAACGGGGGCGTGCGGGTTCGAGTCCCGCCCCCGGCATGGAATCGGTCGCTCGAAGCAGATGACGGTCACGCCGGACACATCAGCCGAATCCCCGCAGGAGCCCGCCCCGGGGCGGAGCACGGTCTGGCACGGCCTGACGGCTGACGAGGTCAGCGCGCAGCTCGGCGTCGACTCCTCATCGGGACTCGGGGCCGCCGAAGTGGAGAAGCGGCTCGCGCACTATGGCCCGAACAAGCTCGCGGAGGCGGAGAAGGAGCCGGGCTGGCACGCGTTCCTGCGTCAGTACCGCGACCTGATGCAGTACGTCCTCCTCGGCGCCGCGATCGTGAGCATGGTCGCGCTGCAGGAGTTCTCGACCGGGCTCGCGATCCTCGGGCTGACGGTGCTCAACGCCGTCCTCGGCCTGAACCAGGAGGGCAAGGCCGCCGAGAGCGTCGCCGCGCTCCAGAAGATGCTCCTGATCAGGGCGCACGTTCGCCGTGACGGGACAGTCGCGGACATTCCGGCCGAGGAGCTCGTGCCGGGGGACGTCGTCTCCTTCGAGGCCGGCGACAAGATCCCCGCGGACGGGCGGCTGCTCGTGGCCGCGACCCTGGAGATCGAAGAGGCGGCGCTGACCGGCGAGAGCACGCCGGTCCTGAAGTCCGTGGAGCCGGTGACGGGCGACGACGTGCCGCTCGGCGACCGGCTCGACATGGCGTACATGAACTCGACCGTCACGCGCGGCCGCGGAGAGATGGTCGTCACGGCGACCGGGATGGACACCGAGGTCGGCCAGATCTCCGGGATGTTGAGCCAGGTCCAGGAGGAGAAGACGCCGCTCACGAGGCAGCTCGACCAGCTGACCGTCCTGATCACGATCATGGCCGCGGCCGCGCTGGGGCTCGTCGTCGTGCTCGGACTGATCCGCGGGGAGTCGTTCGACGACCTGTTCCTGGTCGGGATCAGCCTCGCAATCGCGGCCATCCCGACGGGACTGCCCGCGGTCGTGACGACGATGCTCTCGCTGGGGACGCAGGCGCTCGCGGCCAAGGGCGCGATCGTGAAGCGGCTGCGCTCGGTGGAGACGCTCGGCTCCACGTCCGCGATCTGTTCCGACAAGACGGGGACGCTGACGCTGAACCAGATGACCGCGCGTCAGCTGATCGTGGCCGGGAGGCGCTACTCGGTCGACGGTCAGGGCTATTCCACCGAGGGCAAGATCCTGCGCGTCGCCGGGGAGACGGACACCCAGCTCGACCCGTTCCTGATGCCGATGGCGCTCGCGAACGACGCGGCGGTCCACGACGGCGAGATCGTCGGCGACCCGACCGAGGCCGCGCTCGTCGTGCTCGCGGCCAAGGGCGGGCTCGACGTCGAGGAGATGCGGCGCATCTACCCGCGAGTGGCCGAGGTGCCGTTCGACTCCGACTACAAGTTCATGGCCACCTTCCACGAGCTCGAGGACGACGGGCGCAAAGTCGTCCGCTGCTTCGTCAAGGGCGCGCCGGACGTCTTGCTCGCGCGCTCCTCGCGGGGGCGCGACGTGGACGGCTCGGAGCTGCCGATCGACGACTACCGCGAGCGCGTGGTGGCCGAGAACGACCGGCTCGCGAGCGAGGGGCTACGCGTCCTCGCGGTGGCCTCGCGCGACTTCGACCCGGCGACGTTCGACCCGGGCGCCGCGCTCGTCGACGAGGTCGAGGACCTGACGCTCCTCGCGTTGGTCGCGATCGTCGACCCGCCGCGCAAGGAGGCGAGGGACGCGATCGCGGAGTGCAAGGACGCCGGGATCCGCGCGCGCATGATCACGGGCGACCACGTGACAACTGCCGGGGCGATCGCCGGCCAGCTCGGGATCGAGGGCCGCGCCTTGTCGGGCACCGAGTTCGCCGCGTTGAGCGACGCCGCGCTCGAGGGGCAGGTCGAGGAGATCGGCGTCGTCGCGCGCGTCGCGCCCGAGGACAAGGTGCGCCTCGTCGAGATGCTCAAGCAGAAGGGCCACGTCGTCGCGATGACCGGGGACGGCGTCAACGACGCGCCGGCGCTCAAGCGCGCGGACATCGGCGTCGCGATGGGGATCACCGGCACCGAGGTGACGAAGGAAGCCGGCGACATGATCCTCACCGACGACAACTTCGCGACCATCGTCGCCGCGGTCGAGGGCGGCCGGGCGATCTACGACAACCTGATGAAGTACGTGCGCTTCCAGCTGATCACGCTGGGCGGATTCATCCTCCTCTTCCTCGGCGCCGGCATCTTCGACGTGGCGAGCGGGATCCCGCTGACGCCGCTCCAGATCCTCTGGATCAACTTTGCGATTGACGTGCTGCTGGCGGTCGGGCTCGGCTTCGACGCGGCGGCGCCCGGCCTGATGCGGCGCAGGCCGAGGGACGCGAACGCGCCGATCGTCGACCGGGAGCTCGCGATCCGGCTCGGAGTGGCCAGCCTGCTGATGGCCGCTCTCGCGCTCGTGGTCGTCGCCTGGGGCGAGCATCGCTACGAGCTCACGGTCGCGACGACGATGGGGATGACGACGCTCGGCCTGATGCACATCGTCGCCGCACTCGAGGCGCGCGAGCCTGGGGAGACGATCTTCAAGCGCTACACGATCGAGAACCGGCGCTTCGTGCAGCTGGTCGGCGCGGCGATCGTGCTGTCGCTCCTCGTCACGACCCTGTCGCCGCTGCAGCGCATCTTCGACACCGTCGCGCTGACGGCCGCGCAGTGGGGCATCTGCCTGATCGGGCCGCTCGTCTACCTCGCGATGACGGAGGTCGGCAAGTGGTTCAACCGTCGCTCGGGTCGGGTCTACGCCGCGCCGGCCCCGGCGGCGAGGTAGGCGCGCGCCGGCCTTTTCTCGCAGAGTCCGGCTGTTGGTCGTAACATCTGGCTCGTGAAGCGGGTCGCCGCCTCCTTCGTCCGCATGTCGCTCTGGAAGCGCGTGGTGCTGTCCACGCTGCTCGTCCTGTGCGCGGCGATCGCGCTCGCGCCTTCGGCCGGCCCGTCGAAGCGGATACCGAACGGAGTCCGGATCGCGGGCGTCAACGTCGCCGGGCTCGACGCAGGGCAGGCGAAGCAGCAGATCGGCGCACGCTTCGCTACACCGCTTCGCTTCACGTTCGCACGCGAGCACTGGGCGGTCTCGCCGGAGACGCTCGGTATGAGCGCCGAGGTCGGGGACGCGGTGTCGCGGGCGAAGGAGGCGCGGAGCGGCGACGACATTGGCGTCAGCGTCGACGTGAACAGAGACGCCGTGAAGGAGTACGTCGCGTCGCTCGACCAGCGCTTCGGGATTCCCGCCGAGAACGCGGTCGTGGTCGGTCTCGTCGACGGCCATCCGAAGATCGCCGACTCGCAGTGGGGCCGCACCGTCCGCCGCCAGACGATGGTGCGCGCGATCGTGCGGACGCTGCGCACGCGAATCAGGCCGGAGCTGCCGGTCGTGCTGAAGACGCTGAAGCCGTCCGTGTCGAAGAGCGGGTTCGGGCCGGTCGTGGTCATCAACCGGGGCGCAAACAGCCTGCAGCTGTTCAGCGGCGAGCAGCCCGTGCGGAGCTTCCGGGTGGCGACCGGACGCGCGCAGTACCCGACTCCGACGGGCACGTTCCGGATCGTCGACATGCAGATGAACCCGTGGTGGCGCCCACCCGACTCGGCCTGGGCGAAAGGGCTGAAGCCGATTCCGCCGGGCCCCGGGAACCCGCTCGGCACGCGCTGGATGGGGCTCTCGGCCCCGGGCGTCGGCATCCACGGGACGCCTGACGCGGCCTCGATCGGCTACTCCGCCTCGCACGGCTGCATCCGCATGTACATACCCGACGCGACCTGGCTGTTCGACCACGTGCAACTCGGGACGCCGGTCCTGATCGTCAACTAGCGATCGCTCTCGTCGTCGCCTTATTCCTGGCGGTCTTCGTCCTGCCGCGAGGCCTGGGGATCCTCGCGATCCTCGTCGGGATCACGATCGAGCTCGGCGAGGCGGCGTTCTGGATCCGGATCTCACGCCGGATGCGGCCGCGGGTCGGGGCGGAGGCGCTCGTCGACGCGGAGGGCGTCGCGCTGAGCGATTGCCGGCCCTCGGGTCGCGTGCGCGTGCAGGGTGAGGCGTGGCGCGCGCTCTGCCGCGAGGGCGTCGACGCCGGCGACGAGATCGTCGTGCTCGCGGTCTCCGGGCTAACGCTCGAAGTGCGCCCCAAATAGACTCACTTCGTGGCCCCGATCGACGAGATTTCGCTCGAGAGCCAGCCCCTCGAATGGGATACGCCGCTCTTCCGAACCGCGGTGGCGCAGTACGAGGAGGCGCTCACGCACGCCGACGTCGACCCGGGCGCGGCGGAGCGCATGCGCTATCCGGAGACCGCCGTCATGGTCAGCGTCCCGGTGCGGATGGACGACGGTGACTGGGCCGTCTTCCCGGGCTACCGCGTCCTGCACTCGAGCGTGCTCGGGCCGACGAAGGGCGGGATCCGGTACGACCCGCACGTGTCGCTCGGCGAATGCGCCGCGCTCGCGATGTGGATGACGTGGAAGTGCGCGCTCCTGCGGCTGCCGTACGGTGGCGCGAAGGGAGGCGTGCGCTGCAACCCGCGCGAGATGTCGACGGACGAGCTCCAGCGGCTGACGCGCCGGTACACGATCGAGCTCCTGCCGGTGATCGGCCCGGAGAAGGACATCCCCGCGCCGGACATGGCCACGAACGAGCAGACGATGGCCTGGATGATGGACACGTACTCGATGCAGATCGGGTACGCGGTTCCCGAGGTCGTGACCGGAAAGCCGATCTCGATCGGGGGCTCGGTCTTTCGGAGCGAGGCGACCGGCGCGGGCGTCGTGATGGTCATCGACCGGGCGTGCCACCGACTTGGGTGGAACCTGGCCGAGCAGGGCTTCGTCGTCCAGGGGTTCGGCAACGTCGGCGGGGTCGCGGCGCGTGAGCTGGCAGGGCGTGGGGCGAAGCTGCTCGCGGTCTCGGACATCTCCGGTGGCGTCTACTCACCCGGCGGCCTCGACTACTACGACCTGCGGACGTGGGTCGACGAGCACGGCACGCTGGCCGAGTACCCCGACGTCGACCACGTGTCGAACTCGGAGCTGCTCGAGCTCCCGTGCGACATCCTCGTGCTCGCGGCGCTCGAGGAGCAGCTGACGGCGGAGAACGCGCCGCGGATCCAGTGCCGGCTCGTGGCCGAAGGCGCCAACGGGCCGACGACGATCGAGGCGGACGAGATCCTGGCCGAGCGTGGGATTCCCGTGCTCCCGGACGTGCTGACGAACGCGGGCGGGGTCACGGTCTCGTACTTCGAGTGGGTGCAGGACCTCGGACGGCTGTTCTGGGACCGCGAGGAGATCAGGGCCAGGCTCGCGGACAAGCTGAGCGACGCGTTCGACCGCGTCTGGAACCTGGCCGAGGAGCAGCACCAGTCGATGCGGAGCGCGGCTCTCGTGGGCGCGATTCGCGAGGTCGCTTCGGCGCTCGATTCTCGGGGGATCTACCCGTGAGCAAGGTGCGGGAGGCGATGGTTTCGGAGCCGCGGACGCTCGATGCGGAGGCGCCGGCGACCGAGGCTGGCGAGCTGCTCGCTCGGGCGGAGGTCCGTGCGGTCTTCGTCTCGCGGGACGGCCAGTTCCTCGGGGTCTTGACGCGCAAGACGCTCGTGCGCGAGGTCGTGGCGCCTGGGCTCGATCCGAAGACGACCACGGTCGGCGAGATCGCGGAGCCGCCGCATTACACGATCGACTCGGACATGGATCTGGAGGAGGCGTTTCGCTTCCTGGAGGAGCAGGACGCGGAGCGCGTGCCGGTGGTCGAGGACGGCCGGCTGGTCGGCGTGCTCGCGCGCGAGCTCGTGCAGCGCCGCCTGGCCGAGGACGAGCCGCTGGAACCGGTCGAAGAGGCGCCCGCCTAGCTTCCGGCAGCTCCGCTGGTCCGGTACCCCCAACCTCCTCCCCACTGCGATCGTATCGGGGAAAAGCGCAAGTGTCTGTGCCGGCTCAGCGCCGACTTTTGCCCGGGCGCTAGCAGCAGGTGTAGGCGCCCGGGGGCGCGTCGCCCTCGACCGGCTCGGGCAGCTTCGCCGCCTCGATCGCGGCGCCGTCGAGGAGGTCCCGCTCGCTGACCTCGATCTCGCGCAGCCCGAGGAAGCGCATCGCTTCGAGCAGGATCGCCGCCCCCGCGACGATCACCGGCGCGCGCTCGGGCTCGAGGCCGGGCACCTCGCGGCGCTCGGCGAGCGGCAGCGCGGCGAGACGCTCGAGCTGCGCCTGGACGGCAGCCTCGCCCAGCCGGTGCCCGTGCACTCGGTCAGAGTCGTACTCGACGAGGCCGAGATCGAGCGCGGCGATCGACGTCACCGTGCCCGCCACGCCCACGCCGTCGGTCGCAGACAGCTCGTGCTCGGCTAGCACGGCGCGGATCGCGTCGCCCACCTCCGCGAGCTCCGCGGCGGTCGGCGGGTCGGAGCCGAGGAGGCGCTCGGTCAGGCGCACCGAGCCGAGGTTCGTGCTGACGCGCTGGCTCGACGAGACGAGCTCCGTCGAACCACCGCCGACGTCGACGACGACCGTCCCGGGACTGAGCTCCCCGACGCCGCGTCGTGTCAGGTCAGCCTCGTCCTCGCCGCTCAGCAGACGGGTCGTGAAACCGTAGCTCCACTCGATCTCGCCGAGAAACGCCTCGCCGTTCTCAGCGTCCCGAACCGCGCTGGTCGCCACGAGCAGCGCTCGCTCCGCGCCCAGAGACTCGAGCTCGCGCCGGTAGTCGGACAGACAGTTTCGGACACGTGCGATGGGGAGGGGCAAGAGGCGACGGCGCGCGTCCACGCCCTCGCCGAGGCGGGTGATCGTACTTAGTCGAACGAGGGGATCGACCCGCCCGTCGACAACGTCTCCGACCAGGAGCCGCGTCGTGTTCGTACCGAGATCGATTGCCGCCACGCGCATAGTGATTCGTTCCGACGGTAGCGGTCGAAAGACGTCTTGGCCACGCTCCGTGCTGCGGCCAGGACGACGAACCTTGGCGCTATACTGACCCCACGCCGCGGGGTGGAGCAGTCAGGTAGCTCGCCGGGCTCATAACCCGGAGGTCGCAGGTTCAAATCCTGCCCCCGCTACTGAGAAAGGCCCCGGAAGCAGGGCCTTTCAGTTCTTTGTACGAGCGTTGAGCGGATCTGCAAGTCGCGCCTAGACTCACTGCATGTTGAGGTGCTCGAGCTGCGGAGGAGAGAACGCCGCCGGCGCCCGCTTTTGCTCGGCTTGCGGCGCTGAGCTGGCAACCGTAGAGGGCCCAGCGGAGGTGCGCAAGATCGTCACGGTTCTGTTCTCCGACGTCGTAGGCTCGACCGCACTCGGCGAAGGGCTCGACCCGGAGTCGCTTCGGCGGGTGATGTCGCGCTACTTCGACGCGATGAGCGCCGTTGTCGAGCGGTACGGCGGCATGGTCGAGAAGTTCATCGGCGATGCGATCATGGCCGTGTTCGGCCTCCCGCAAGTGAAAGAGGACGACGCGCTGCGTGCTGTGCGGGCAGCTGCCGACATGAAGGAGGAGCTAGCCCGCCTGAACGACGAGCTCGAGCGTGACTATGGCGTTGTGATCGCGAACCGCACGGGCATCAACACCGGTGAGGTCGTCGCAGGCGACCCTACCGGCGGCCAGCGTCTCGTGACCGGCGATGCAGTCAACGTCGCGGCCCGGTTGGAGCAGGCGGCGGCGGTCGGCGAGATCCTGCTCGGTACCGAGACGCAGCTACTCATCCGCGACTCCGTTCGAGTCGAGTCGGTCGAACCGCTTGAGCTGAAGGGGAAGGCAGAGCGCGTTTCCGCCTACCGCCTTCTGCAAGTGCTTCGCGACGCTCCGGCCTTCACGCGCCGGCTGGACGCGTCCTTCGTGGGCCGCGAACGGTCGCTGGAGACGCTGCGGGACGAGCTTCACCGCTGCATAGCCGAGCGCGCCTGTCGGCTCGTAACGGTTCTTGGGCCACCCGGCATCGGCAAGTCGCGGCTCGTGCGGGAACTCGTCGCGGTGAAAGACGATGCGCGGTTCGTCGTGGGCCGTTGTCTGACCTATGGCGAGGGCATCACGTACTGGCCGCTCGTCGAGATCGTGAAACAGATCGCAGGCGAGGACGCCCGCTCCGTTGCGTCTCTCCTGGACGAGGATGGCGAGCTTGTGGCCGAATGCATTGCCGCCGCCGTCGGCCAGAGTGAAGCCGCAGCGGCGCCCGAGGAGACCTTCTGGGCGGTCCGGAAGCTGCTCGAGGCGCTCGCGCGCGAGCGTCCCCTGGTCGTTGGGCTCGATGATCTTGAACGCGCCGAGCCGACCTTCCTCGACCTGGTCGAGTACGTGCTCGGGTTCGCGACCGACGCGCCGATTCTCCTGCTTGCAATGGCGCGGCCGGACCTGCTCGACCACCGGCCCTCCTGGAGCGCACCGAGGCCGAACTCGACGTCGCTCCTGCTCGAGCCGCTCTCGGCGGACGAGTCGGAGTCGCTCATCGAGCAGTTGCTCGTCGGCGCCGACCTGCGAGAAGAGCCGCGTGCGCGGATTCTCGCGGCTGCCGAGGGCAATCCGCTCTTCGTCGAGCAGCTGCTCGCCCTGCGATCGGAGGACGGGGACGGGGAAACGTTGCCTCCGACGATCCAGGCGCTCCTCGCCGCACGGATCGACAGCCTCGAGCCGGACGAGCGCGCTGTGATCGAGCGCGCCTCGGTCGAGGGCCGGCTTTTTCACCGTTCGGCGGTCGCCGAGCTGGCGCCGCCGCACGTCCGCGGTGCGGTGAGCGCGCACCTGCTCGCGCTCGTCCGCAAGGAGTTCATCCGACCTGATCAGGCGGAGTTCCGCGGTGACGACGCTTTTCGGTTCGGGCACCTCCTGATCCGGGACGCCGCGTACAGCGGGATGCCGAAGGAGCTGCGGGCGGAGTTGCACGAGCGGTTTGCCGACTGGCTCCAACGGAAGGTCGGCGAGCACGCACGAGAGTACGAGGAGATCATCGGCTACCACCTCGAACAGGCCTACCGTTACCGCTCGGAGCTCGGCTCCCTTGACGACCGAGCGCGGGAGCTCGGCCGCCGCGCCAGTCTTCTTCTTGGAGGTGCCGGCGCACGCGCTCTAGCCCGCATTGATCTGCCGGCCGCGACGAATCTGCTCGAACGCGCCATGGACGTCCTGCCGCTTGAGGATTCAGGTCGTAGCGAGCTGGGCGTAGAGCTTGGTGAGGCACTGGTCGAATCGGGCGAGTTCGCGGAAGCCAGGCGTGAATTCGAGGAGAGCGAAACTCGGGCAGCCGCCGCCGCCGACGAGCGGGCGGAGTGGCGTGCGCGCGTCGGTCGCGCCTGGGTGCAGCTGGCTACTTTCGAGATCGACACTGCGCTGGCCACGGGGATCGTCGACGAGGCTGTGCCTGCACTGACGAGGCTCGGCGACGACAGGGGGCTCGCCGGGGCCTGGAGGCTGGCCTCGGCGGCTGCGAATTCCTCGGGCGACATGGTCGCGCTCGAAAACGCGATGCGCCAGATGCGCGCCCACGCCCACCGGCTCAGTGACACGCGGCTCGAGACCGAGGCGATGTTTTGGCTCGGCTTGACCGCGTGTTACGGACCGCGACCGCTACCGGCGGCGGTACTCGTATGCACCGAACTCGCCGAGTCGGCCTCGACGCCACTACAGCGGTCCGATGGCCGGTTTTGGCTTGGAGCATGTCGAGCTCTCGGCGGCGCACTCGACGAGATCGATGGCAGCATGGAGGAAGCTCGCGTCATCTACGCCGAACTCGGAATGCGGACACGGCACGGCGGCACTTCGATCGCAGTCGGGGTGCTCAGGCTGCTCGCCGACGACGGAGCGGGCGCCGTCGCAGTCCTGCAGGCCGGCGCCGATGAGCTCGCGCAGATCGGTGCCAAGGGGTACCGCTCGTGGGTTCTCATTCTCCTTGCATTCGCGCTCTATAGGCAGCAGAACGACGCGCAGGCCAAACACGCGCTGGCTGAGAGCCTCGCGCTCGACCCGGATGGCCAGGGGACGACCGACGTGCTGACACTCCAGGCGATCGCGGCGGGCGAGGACCATGAAGAGGCCGAGCGGCTGGCTCGTGCGGCACTCGATTCCGTCGACCTGTCGCAAGCTAGGTGGGGGGACGCGATGGTGTTGGTGAGGATCGCAGAGGTGCTGCGCAGGACGGAGAACATGACAGACGCAGCGGAAGCGCTTCGACAGGCGCTGACGCTCTACGAACAGAAGGGCGTCACGCTGGGCGTGGAGCAGACACGAGCCGCTCTCGCAAGACTCGCGGCCACATAGGGGAGCATCCGCCGGTGAAGAAACCTGAGGTCCCGGGAGCACGCTCGCGGCACCAGGGCAACCCTAGGCTGCAAGCGTTTTGCAAGCATCGCGCTTCCGCGGCGATGTCACTGTGTTCCGCCTAAATGCACGGCCGCGGCTGAAAACCGGGTCGGAGCCTGCATTTAGGCGGAATACAACGGCACACGCGTACACAATCGAGGCGGCTCATAACCCGGAGGTCGCAGGTTCAAATCCTGCCCCCGCTACTCAGAAAGGCCCTGGAAACAGGGCCTTTCTCTTGTGGATCACCGGCGCTGTGCCCATCTTTGCAAGCGCGTGCGAGCTTGGTGCGACCCCGGAACTTGGCTGAGCACAGCACAACTCAAGTGAGAGGAGACACGCCCATGCGAATGTTCGTGTTGCGCACCATTTCTTGGGGTTCGCTGCAATTCCGTCGATGTCCGTATCGTTTCTGGTGCCCGACAGCTGGATCAAATCGACTGGGGAGGCTGCTGTGACTTATCAAGTGGCGAGTGTCGACGAGTTGCGGGACATCGACTACCGGCAGGACACGCATATGCGTCCGGTGCGTCACCACTTCGGGATCACCGCTTTCGGGACGAACGCTTGGACAGCTGCAAACGTGGGTGATCGGCTGATGCCCGAACACGAGGAGGACGAGGGCAGTGAAGAGCTCTACATCGTGCTTCGCGGCCACGCTCGATTCGAGATCGACGGAAACACCGTTGACGCACCGCAGGGAACGCTGGTGTTCGTCCCGCCGTTGGTGAACCGCACCGCCTACGCGGAGGAGCCGCAAACAGTCGTGCTCGCGGTCGGCAGCACCGTCGGGAAGCCGTATGAGGCCGGTGGCTGGGAGGCCTGGGCCGAGTTCGAGACAGCCTACGAAGCCGGCGACTACGTCGGCGTGGTTGAACGGGGGCGGAGCACCCTCGAAGCGAGCGGCTACGCGACACCGTTTTACAATCTTGCTTGTTGCGAGGCATTCACTGGTCAGACCGAGGAGGCGATCGAACACCTACGCGTTGCGTTCGAGCGGCGGCCCAGCCTTCGCGAGATCGCTATGGAAGACAGTGATCTCGATCCCCTCCGGAACGAGCGCGCGTTCATCCAACTTTTCGGCTAACGAGCGCGGCTGATGGAAGTCTCTTAGACCGCACGCGGCTGACGACGTATACCAGTCGGCTCGCGCTGGGGTGAACATTCCCGAACACTGGAACAGCCGGCGATCACGTCACCTGCCCGCTCCTGTCTGGACGGGGTGTGCAGCTAGTCTCGTGGTCGGTGTGGTGGGCGATCCTGCTCAACAGGGGGGAAGCATGATTCAGCGGAAGCTTCGTGAGCTCGAGGTGTCTGCGATCGGTCTGGGTTGTATGGGGATGTCCGCTTTTTACGGGTCGACCGACGAGGCGGAGGGAGTTGAGACGATCCGGCGGGCGCTCGCGCTTGGCGTCGACTTCATCGATACGGCGCAGCTATACGGGCCTTTGACGAACGAGTCGCTTGTGGGACGTGCCGTCGCGGGGCGCCGCGACGAGTACGTGATCGCGACGAAGTTCAACCGGCGGATGGACGGCGCCGTCCCCGGTGACATGTCGAGTGTGGGACCGCAGGACGGCTCCGCCGATCACGTGCGTAGCTCGATCGAAGGCTCGCTTCGCCGGCTCCGCACCGATTACGTCGACCTCTACTACCAACACCGAGTCGATCCGAACGTTCCGATCGAGGAGACCGTCGGCGCCATGGCCGAGCTGGTCACGGAGGGCAAGATCCGCCATATCGGATTGAGCGAAGCCGCCGCCGACACGATTCGGCGCGCCAACGCCGTTCATCCGATTGCAGCGGTGCAGACCGAGTACTCGCTGTGGTCGCGAGACCCCGAGGATCAGGTGTTGCCGACGTGTCGGGAGCTCGGCATCGGGTTCGTGCCTTACTCGCCGCTCGGTCGCGGCTTCCTCGCGGGGCGGTTCACTTCGCCGGACGAGCTCGACGAGGGCGACTTCCGCCGTACCGGCCCGCGCTTCACCGGCGATAATCTGCAGGCCAACCTGCGCCTCGCCGACAAGGTCAAGGAAATCGCTGCCGAAAAGGGCGTCACGCCGGCGCAACTAGCGATCGCGTGGCTGCTCGCCCAGGGTGACGACATCGTGCCGATTCCCGGCACGAAGCGTCGCACCTACCTCGAGCAGAACGCCGCCGCAGTCGATGTCCGACTCACCGCAGACGACCTAACGCGCATCGACGCTGAACTTCCGCAGACAGCCGGCGAACGCTACGACGAGGCGGGGATGGCCAGCGTCAACCGCTAACGAACGGCAGAGGCTCCGACCCGCGTGCCGCACCGCCCATCTCGCCGATGGACCACATGTCCTAGCCCATAGAACGTCAGGCGTCATTCCGGCACGCTGGCGCAGGCGACGCCTCCGAACAGGA